>NZ_JAPVBG010000009.1 GCF_026967805.1 Blastococcus sp. VKM Ac-2987 | reverse complement strand
GTCACCCTGGGGCCGGCGGTCCTGCCAGCTGCCCTGCGGACGGTCACCCTGCGGACGCTGAGGCCGGTCACCCTGCGACCGCTGCGGACGGTCACCCTGCGGACGCTGGGGCCGGTCACCCTGGGGGCGACGCTCCTGCCAGTCACCACGCGGACGATCCGACCGCTGCGGACGGTCGCCCTGCGGGCGGTCCGAGCGCTGGGGCCGGTCACCCTGAGGGCGGCGGTCCTGCCAACTGCCCTGCGGACGCTCCGACCGCTGCGGCCGGTCACCCTGAGGGCGGCGGTCCTGCCAGTCACCACGCGGACGATCACCCTGCGCACGCTGGGGCCGGTCACCCTGGGGGCGGCGGTCCTGCCAACTGCCCTGCGGACGCTCCGACCGCTGCGGCCGGTCACCCTGAGGGCGGCGGTCCTGCCAGTCACCACGCGGACGATCACCCTGCGCACGCTGGGGCCGGTCACCCTGGGGGCGACGGTCCTGCCAGTCACCACGCGGACGGTCCCCTTGCGGGCGGTCCGAGCGCTGGGGCCGGTCACCCTGCGGACGGCGGTCCTGCCAGTCACCACGGGAACGGTCACCGGCCGAGCCGCCGCCGCGGTAGTCCGCGGAACCGCGGTTGCTCTGAGGGCGTGACCCGCGGGAAGCCGGGCGACCGTCGCCGGATCCGGCACCGCCGGAACCGCGTCGCGGAGCAGTCATGAGATGTGGGTACCTCTTCGCTCGACGCCGACACGACCGGAACGGCCGGCGGCGGAATGGAAAAAGCGAATGGGGGTCAGAGCGTTAGCTCTGACCCCCATTCGTGAAGTATGTCCGGCGGCGTCCTACTCTCCCACCCCGTCTCCAGGGCAGTACCATCGGCGCTGAAAGGCTTAGCTTCCGGGTTC
>NZ_JAPVBG010000008.1 GCF_026967805.1 Blastococcus sp. VKM Ac-2987 | reverse complement strand
CTGCCGTCGGCCTCCAGCGCCTGCGCCCGGATCCCCGCGGCGACCGGGACGAGGTCCGCGGCGGTCAGCTCGGGCACGTACCGCTGGGCGGCGGCGGTGAAGGTGCGCTTGCTGAGCGAGCCGCGCATCTCGGCGAGGCCGGTCCGCCAGTGCTGCGCGGCGAACTTGCGGAAGCCGGCGTAGCGCACGATCTCGGCGAGCTCCCGGACGCTGACGTCGCGCCGGCGGTAGCCCTCGCGGGCCAGCGCCAGGACGGCGTTGGGGCCGACCAGCACCTCGCCGTCGAACCGCGGGGTCAGGTGCACCCCGAGGAACGGGTAGCGCGGATCGGGCACCGGGTAGACCAGGCCGTTCACCAGTGACCGCTTCTCGGGCACGAGCGCGAAGTACTCGCCGCGGAACGGCACGATCCGCGGTGCGTGGACGTCGCCGGCCAGCGCAGCGAGCCGGTCGACCTGCAGCCCCGCGCAGAGCACCACCTGGTCGACGACGATCTCCTCGCCGCTGCCGCCGCGGACGACGACCTCCTCGGCCGGGCCGCCGGAGGTGTGCTCCAGACCGGTGACGGCGAACCCGGTGCGCACGGTGGCGCCCCGGGCCTCGGCGTCGGCGGCCAGCGCCCGGGTGATCCCGGCGTAGTCGACGATCGCGGTGGTGGGGGAGTGCAGGCCGGCGATGCCGGTGACGTGCGGCTCCAGCTCGTGCAGCTCGGCGCGGTCGATGATCCGGATCCCGGGCACCCCGTTGGCGCGGGCGCGTTCGGCGATCGCGTCGAGCCGGTGCTGCTCGGCGGCGTCCAGGGCGACGAGGACCTTGCCGACCTCCTGGTAGCCCAGCCCCTTCTCGGCGCAGAACTCCTTGAGCAGCCCCACGCCGCGGCGGCACAGCAGGGCCTTGAGCGAGCCGGGCTCGTAGTACAGCCCGGCGTGGACCACGCCGCTGTTGCGGCCGGTCTGGTGCGCGGCGAGCCGGTCCTCCTTCTCCAGCAGGGTCACCTGGGCGTCGGGGCGCAGCTCGAGGAGTCGGCGGGCGACCGCCGTCCCGATGATGCCGCCACCGAC
>NZ_JAPVBG010000007.1:3841-5594 GCF_026967805.1 Blastococcus sp. VKM Ac-2987 | reverse complement strand
TGTCCGGCGGCGTCCTACTCTCCCACCCCGTCTCCAGGGCAGTACCATCGGCGCTGAAAGGCTTAGCTTCCGGGTTCGGAATGTGACCGGGCGTTTCCCTTCCGCCATGGCCGCCGTAACTCTGTGAACATGTTCGAACCGGCTGGTTCGTGCGTTCAGAACCGCACAGTGGACGCGTGACATCTTTGTTGTTGACCCGTTTTCACAGAACCCGCGCATGTGGGTGTGTGTGGTCAAGCCCTCGGCCTGTTAGTACCGGTCAGCTCCACACCTTGCGGTGCTTCCACTTCCGGCCTATCAACCCGCTGGTCTGGGCGGGGGCCTTACCCGGTTGACCCGGTGAGAGACCTCATCTTGAAGCGAGCTTCCCGCTTAGATGCTTTCAGCGGTTATCCCTGCCGAACGTAGCTAACCAGCAGTGCACCTGGCGGTACAACTGGCACACCAGAGGTTCGTCCGTCCCGGTCCTCTCGTACTAGGGACAGCTCTTCTCAAGTCTCTTACGCGCGCGGCGGATAGGGACCGAACTGTCTCACGACGTTCTAAACCCAGCTCGCGTACCGCTTTAATGGGCGAACAGCCCAACCCTTGGGACCTACTCCAGCCCCAGGATGCGACGAGCCGACATCGAGGTGCCAAACCATCCCGTCGATATGGACTCTTGGGGAAGATCAGCCTGTTATCCCCGGGGTACCTTTTATCCGTTGAGCGACACCGCTTCCACATGCCGGTGCCGGGTCACTAGTCCCAGCTTTCGCTCCTGCTCGACCCGTCGGTCTCGCAGTCAAGCTCCCTTGTGCACTTGCACTCGACACCTGATTGCCAACCAGGCTGAGGGAACCTTTGGGCGCCTCCGTTACATTTTGGGAGGCAACCGCCCCAGTTAAACTACCCACCTGACACTGTCCCTGATCCGGATCACGGACCGAGGTTAGACATCCAATTCGACCAGAGTGGTATTTCAACGGCGACTCCACGAACACTGGCGTGCCCGCTTCGCAGTCTCCCACCTATCCTACACAAGCCGAACCGAACACCAATATCAAGCTATAGTAAAGGTCCCGGGGTCTTTCCGTCCTGCCGCGCGTAACGAGCATCTTTACTCGTAGTGCAATTTCGCCGAGCCTGTGGTTGAGACAGCTGAGAAGTCGTTACGCCATTCGTGCAGGTCGGAACTTACCCGACAAGGAATTTCGCTACCTTAGGATGGTTATAGTTACCACCGCCGTTTACTGGCGCTTGAGTTCTGAGCTTCGCGCACGATGTGCACTAACCCGTCCCCTTAACGTTCCAGCACCGGGCAGGCGTCAGTCCGTATACATCGTCTTACGACTTCGCACGGACCTGTGTTTTTAGTAAACAGTCGCTTCTCACTGGTCTCTGCGGCCACCCACCGCTGCCCACCGCAAGGATGATGACAGTAGATGGCCCCCCTTCTCCCGAAGTTACGGGGGCATTTTGCCGAGTTCCTTAACCACAGTTCGCTCGATCGCCTCGGTATTCTCTACCTGACCACCTGAGTTGGTTTGGGGTACGGGCCGCTCGGAACTCGCTAGAGGCTTTTCTCGGCAGCATAGGATCATCCAATTCGCCTCATTCGGCTATGCGTCGGGCCTCACCCTCGTGTGGGACGGATTTACCTACCCCACGGGCCACACCCTTGCACCGGTACTACCACTCACCGGTAGGACTACCTTCCTGCGTCACCCCATCGCTTGCCTACTACCAGTCCGGGTCCCCAGCTAGTCCGGAT
>NZ_JAPVBG010000007.1:0-3741 GCF_026967805.1 Blastococcus sp. VKM Ac-2987 | reverse complement strand
GCCCACAAGTGGGCGCACCGGCGTCGGTGGGTCAGCATCGCTGGGTTCAGCATGGGCGTTCCTTCGCGGGTACGGGAATATCAACCCGTTGTCCATCGACTACGCCTGTCGGCCTCGCCTTAGGTCCCGACTCACCCTGGGCGGATTAGCCTGGCCCAGGAACCCTTGGTCTTCCGGCGGGGGAGGTTCTCACTCCCCTCTCGCTACTCATGCCTGCATTCTCACTCGTGTGGCGTCCACGGCTGGATCACTCCGCCGCTTCCACCGCCACACGACGCTCCCCTACCCATCCACACACCTGGCCGGCACCCCGAAAGGTACCGGCGGGCTAACGTGTGAATGCCACGGCTTCGGCGGTGTGCTTGAGCCCCGCTACATTGTCGGCGCGGAACCACTTGACCAGTGAGCTATTACGCACTCTTTCAAGGGTGGCTGCTTCTAAGCCAACCTCCTGGTTGTCTCTGCGATCCCACATCCTTTTCCACTTAGCACACGCTTAGGGGCCTTAGCCGATGATCTGGGCTGTTTCCCTCTCGACTACGAACCTTATCGCCCGCAGTCTCACTGCCACGCTCTCACTTACCGGCATTCGGAGTTTGGTTGACGTCAGTAACCTTGTGGGGCCCATCGGCCATCCAGTGCTCTACCTCCGGCAAGAAACACGTGACGCTGCACCTAAATGCATTTCGGGGAGAACCAGCTATCACCGAGTTTGATTGGCCTTTCACCCCTACCCACAGCTCATCCCCCAGGTTTTCAACCCTGGTGGGTTCGGTCCTCCACGCGGTCTTACCCGCGCTTCAACCTGGCCATGGGTAGATCACTCGGCTTCGGGTCTAGAGCACGCGACTGATTCGCCCTGTTCGGACTCGCTTTCGCTACGGCTACCCCACACGGGTTAACCTCGCCACGTACCGCTAACTCGCAGGCTCATTCTTCAAAAGGCACGCAATCACCCCCACCCCGAAGGGCATAAGGCTCTCACGGCTTGTAGGCACACGGTTTCAGGTACTATTTCACTCCCCTCCCGGGGTACTTTTCACCTTTCCCTCACGGTACTTGTCCGCTATCGGTCACCAGGGAGTATTCAGGCTTAGCGGGTGGTCCCGCCAGATTCACACCGAATTTCACGGGCTCGGTGCTACTTGGGAAACAAGCTCGGGAGAGACTGAGTTTTCGTGTACGGGGCTCTCACCCTCTACGGCGACCCCTTCCAGAGGCCTTCCACTAACACAAGTCTTTTATAACTCCCCGTCACCCCGGCAGGAGCGACTGAACTGTCCCACGACCCCGACCACACAACGCCTGCCGGCTATCACATGCGATCGGTTTAGCCTCTTCCGCTTTCGCTCGCCACTACTCACGGAATCACTGTTGTTTTCTCTTCCTGTGGGTACTGAGATGTTTCACTTCCCCACGTTCCCTCCACACGCCCTATGTGTTCAGGCGCGGGTCACACCACATGACTGGTGCGGGGTTCCCCCATTCGGAAATCCTCGGATCAACGCTCGGTTGACAGCTCCCCGAGGCTTATCGCAGCCTCCTACGTCCTTCATCGGCTCCTGGTGCCCAGGCATCCACCGTGTGCCCTTAACAACTTGGCCACACAAAAATCCCGCCCCACACCCCCGGAAGGAAATGATGAGACGGGCCTACACACTCGAACTCTGCTAATCAGAGTCAAAAGATGCTCGCGTCCACTGTGCAGTTCTCAACGTACGACCAGCCACCCCCCGCATGTCCCCGCCAGACCCACCCTCCCCACAGGGAACGCAGCGGTACGAGAACCAGGAGGCCCTGACACGAAGAAGCAGTCACCCGCTCCCTCAGGACCCAACAGCGTGCCTACAACCGGACCACCCCGGACCACCCCGCTCCACGCACACCCCCGAAGGGACGCGCAGTACTAGGGGCAGCACCAGACTGCCGGCCGAACTGGTCAGCGTTCCACCCTCGAGCACCACCCCAGAAGCATCGCGGCCACCCGGTACTGGGCGACCGTCCCGTCCTGGGCGCGGCTCTGCACCACCCCCACGAGGAAGGTAGTGAAGTGCTCCTTAGAAAGGAGGTGATCCAGCCGCACCTTCCGGTACGGCTACCTTGTTACGACTTCGTCCCAATCGCCGATCCCGCCTTCGACGGCTCCCTCCACAAGGGTTGGGCCACCGGCTTCGGGCGTTACCGACTTTCGTGACGTGACGGGCGGTGTGTACAAGGCCCGGGAACGTATTCACCGCAGCGTTGCTGATCTGCGATTACTAGCGACTCCAACTTCATGGGGTCGAGTTGCAGACCCCAATCCGAACTGAGACCGGCTTTTTGGGATTCGCTCCACCTCGCGGTATCGCAGCCCTTTGTACCGGCCATTGTAGCATGTTTGCAGCCCTAGACATAAGGGGCATGATGATTTGACGTCATCCCCACCTTCCTCCGAGTTGACCCCGGCAGTCTCCTATGAGTCCCCACCATGACGTGCTGGCAACATAGAACGAGGGTTGCGCTCGTTGCGGGACTTAACCCAACATCTCACGACACGAGCTGACGACAACCATGCACCACCTGTGCACGGCCCTTACGGACCCACCATCTCTGGAGGATTTCCGTGCATGTCAAGCCTAGGTAAGGTTCTTCGCGTTGCATCGAATTAAGCAACATGCTCCGCCGCTTGTGCGGGCCCCCGTCAATTCCTTTGAGTTTTAGCCTTGCGGCCGTACTCCCCAGGCGGGGCGCTTAATGCGTTAGCTGCGGCACGGAGACCGTGGAATGGCCCCCACACCTAGCGCCCAACGTTTACGGCGTGGACTACCAGGGTATCTAATCCTGTTCGCTCCCCACGCTTTCGCTCCTCAGCGTCAGTTTCGGCCCAGAGACCCGCCTTCGCCACCGGTGTTCCTCCTGATATCTGCGCATTTCACCGCTACACCAGGAATTCCAGTCTCCCCTGCCGAACTCAAGTCCGCCCGTATCGACTGCAGACCCGAGGTTGAGCCTCGGGATTTCACAGCCGACGCGACGAACCGCCTACGAGCTCTTTACGCCCAATAATTCCGGACAACGCTTGCACCCTACGTATTACCGCGGCTGCTGGCACGTAGTTGGCCGGTGCTTCTTCTGCAGGTACCGTCACTCTCGCTTCGTCCCTGCTGAAAGAGGTTTACAACCCGAAGGCCGTCATCCCCCACGCGGCGTCGCTGCGTCAGGCTTTCGCCCATTGCGCAATATTCCCCACTGCTGCCTCCCGTAGGAGTCTGGGCCGTGTCTCAGTCCCAGTGTGGCCGGTCACCCTCTCAGGCCGGCTACCCGTCGTCGCCTTGGTAGGCCACTACCCCACCAACAAGCTGATAGGCCGCGGGCCCATCCCCAGCCGATAAATCTTTCCACCACCAGACCATGCGGTCAGCGGTCATATCCGGTATTAGCCCCAATTTCTTGGAGTTATCCCAGAGCTGAGGGCAGGTTGCCCACGTGTTACTCACCCGTTCGCCACTGATCCCCCCGCAAGCGGAGTTCACCGTTCGACTTGCATGTGTTAAGCACGCCGCCAGCGTTCGTCCTGAGCCAGGATCAAACTCTCCGTAGATGATTTGATCGCAGCTGAGAACCGCGAGCTGACACTCGCGATATCAATCAACCAAAGGAATCCCAGCCCCAACCACCAGAAGTGGCCAGAACACGGGGTATTACTTGGCACTGACTTTCGGCACGCTGTTGAGTTCTCAAGGAGCGGACGCGCAGGAAACC
>NZ_JAPVBG010000006.1 GCF_026967805.1 Blastococcus sp. VKM Ac-2987 | reverse complement strand
CCAGCAGCCCGTCTAGCGGGGGCTGGTCCGGCGGCCCTTCCGGGCCGCGCGGCGCAAAGAGAAAGTTACACGCCCCCTGCGGCCCCGTGCAACCCGCCCCTCCGTGACGGCCGACACTCCCCCGCCACGCCCCCGACACCTGGGGGTCATCCGGGGCTCGGGGCGGTTAGACGCCCCGGCGGACGCCGGCGATCGCGCGCCGTCCGCGCCGCAGCACCAGCCACCCGCCGGCGAGCCAGGCGTCCGCCGGCGGCACGGCCTCGGCGTCGGTCACCCGCTCGTTGTTGAGGTAGGCGCCGCCCTCCTTCACCGTGCGCCGGGCCTCGGAGAGGCTGGCCACGAGGCCGGTCTGCTGGAGCAGCTGGGCGAGGGTCGGCAGCTCCCCCTCGACGGTGGTGGACCCGGCCTCCTCGAGGGCCGCCGTCAGCGTGGCGGCGTCGAGGGAGCCGAGGTCCTCCCGGCCGAACAGGGCCCGGCCGGCCGCCTCCGCCTGGCGCAGCTGGTCGGGGCCGTGCACCAGCAGGGTGAGCTCCTCGGCCAGCGCCCGCTGCGCCGTCCGTGCCGCCGGCCGCTCGAGGCTCTCGGTGATGAGCGCAGCCACCTCGTCGGCCGGGCGCTCGGAGTACAGGGTCAGCCACCTCCGGGCGTCCGCGTCCTCGGCGTTGAGCCAGAACTGGAAGAAGGCGTACGGGGACGTCAGCGCCGGGTCCAGCCAGACGGCGCCGCCCTCGGACTTCCCGAACTTCGTGCCGTCGGACTTCGTCACCAGCGGGGTGGACATCGCGTGCACCGTCGCCCCCTCGGTGCGGCGCACCAGGTCGATGCCCGCCGTCAGGTTGCCCCACTGGTCGGACCCGCCGGTCTGCAGCGTGACACCGTGCCGGCGGTGCAGCTCGCGGAAGTCGTTGGCCTGCAGGATCTGGTAGCTGAACTCCGTGTAGCTGATGCCCGCCTCGGAGTTCAGCCGTGCCGAGACCGCCTCCTTGGCCAGCATCTTGCCGACCCGGAAGTGCTTGCCCAGGTCGCGGAGGAAGTCGATCGCCGAGACGGGCGCGGTCCAGTCCAGGTTGTCCACGTAGAGCGGGCCGGCCAGGCCCTCGGTCTCGGCCGGTACGTCGAGGAACGGCGCGACCTGCTCGCGGATGCGCCCGACCCACGTGGCCACGGTGTCCCGGTCGTTCAGCTGCCGCTCGGACGACGGCCGGGGGTCCCCGATCAGGCCGGTCGCGCCGCCGACCAGGACGACGGGCTGGTGGCCGGCCCGCTGGAGAGCGCGCAGGACCATGAACTGGAGCAGGTGCCCCACGTGCAGGCTCTGCGCGGTCGGGTCGAAGCCGGCGTAGTAGGCGACCGGTCCCTCGGCGAGATGGGCGCGCAGCGCGGCCTCGTCGGTGCTCTGGGCGATCAGCCCGCGGCGGTGCAGCTCGTCGATCACGTCGGTCACGGGGGTCCATCCTGCCCGGCGCCCCTGCGACGGGGTTTCCCACCCGCCCGGAACACGCTCACCGAGGGGGCGCCGGTCTCCCAGAACCGCCACGGCAGCTCAGCTGCCTTGCTGATGCCGACCCGCGGGCCGGCCGAGACGGCGGCCGGGGGGTCGCCCCGGTGCAGCCGCACGGAGCTGCCGGCGTCGAGGAGGTCGCTCCCCCGGTCCTCGGGGCCGATCCCCAGCGCCTGGGTGAGGCGGGCCGGGCCGCGGGCCAGGTCCCGGGCGACCCGGGCGGCGGGGCGGCGAAGCCGCGCCAGCTGCTCCCCCACCGCGACCTCACCGGCCCGCATCAGCACCGCCGAGCCGCGGCCCTCCGGGCCGACGACGACGTTGGCGCACCAGTGCACGCCGTAGCTGAAGTACACGTAGAGCCGTCCGGGCGGGCCGAACATGATCTCCGCGCGCGGGGTCGGCCCGCCGTGGGCGTGCGAGGCCGGGTCCTCCCCCTGCCCCGAGTACGCCTCCACCTCGGTGAGGCGGAGCGCCACCCGGCCCTCCGGTCGGTCGGTGACCACCCAGCAACCGAGCAGGGCCGGGGCCACGACGTCGACCGGCCCGAGCAGGTCCGCCGCGCGGACGAGCGGGCCGGGCCCCGGGGGTGCGGACTCCGGCACGGTCAGAGGACCGGCGCCACCGGCGACGACGACGACCAGCGCCCGTGGGCGGCCGCGAGGTCGGTGAGCGAGGCGAGCTGCTCGGCGACGCGCTCCGGCGCGGTCCCGCCGCGGGTGCTGCGCGCGGCCAGCGCGCCGCGCACGGAGAGCACCGAGCGGACGTCGGGGGTCAGCCGCTCGTCGATGCCGGCCAGCTGGTCGTCGTCGAGCTCGTCGAGCTCGAGCCCGGCCTCCTCGCAGAAGGCGACCATCGATCCGCTGATCTCGTGCGCCGACCGGAACGGCACGCCCTGCCGGACCAGCCACTCGGCGACGTCGGTCGCCAGCGCGAAGCCCTGCGGCGCGGCGGCCTCCAGCACCTCGGGACGGAGGGTGAGCGTCGCGATCATCCCGGTGACGGCTGGGAGGAGGAGCAGCAGCTGCTCCATGGAGTCGAAGACCGGCTCCTTGTCCTCCTGCAGGTCGCGGTCGTAGGCCAGCGGCAGCCCCTTGAGCATCGTGAGCAGGCCGGTCAGGTTGCCGACGAACCGGCCGGACTTACCGCGGGCCAGCTCGGCGATGTCGGGGTTCTTCTTCTGCGGCATGATCGACGACCCGGTCGCCCAGGCGTCGTCCAGGCGGGCCCAGCCGAACTCCGTCGAGGTCCAGAGCACGACCTCCTCCCCCAACCGGGACAGGTGCACGCCGAGCAGGGCGGCGACGAAGCAGAACTCCGCCGCGAAGTCGCGGTCGCTGACGCCGTCGATGGAGTTGTCCGAGGCCCGGTCGAAGCCGAGCTCGGCGGCGACGGCGTCGGGGTCCAGCGGCAGCGAGGAGCCGGCCAGCGCGCCGGAGCCGTAGGGGCTGACGGCCGCCCGCTTGTCCCAGTCGACCAGCCGGTCGACGTCGCGGGCGATCGAGTGCGCGTGCGCCAGCAGCTGGTGGGCGATGAGCACCGGCTGGGCGTGCTGCAGGTGGGTCATCCCCGGTGCCGGGACGTCGGCGTACCGCTCGGCCAGGCCGACGAGGGCGAACTCCAGCGAGGAGAGCTCGCCGACCAGCGCGCGCACGTGGTGGCGCAGGTACAGCCGCAGGTCGGTGGCGATCTGGTCGTTGCGGCTGCGGCCCGCGCGCAGCTTGCCGCCCAGCGCGCCGAGCTTCTCGGTGAGGCCGCGCTCGAGCGCCTCGTGCACGTCCTCGTCGGAGTCGATCGCGGTGAAGGTGCCGGCGGCGACCTCGTCGGAGAGCGCGCGGAGGGCACCGATCATCTGCTCGAGTTCGTCGTCGGCCAGCAGGCCGGCGCGGTGCAGCACCCGGGCGTGGGCCCGGGACCCGGCCAGGTCGAAGGGCGCCAGCTGCCAGTCGAAGTGGGTCGACTTGGAGAGCGCCGCCATCGCCGGCGACGGGCCGCCGCCGAAGCGACCGCCCCAGAGCCGGGTCTGCGATCCAGGTGCACTGCTGCTCACGTGCCGGGTTCCTCTTCCAGGTCGGCGCTCAGTTCGGGGTAGACGGCGGGGGTGCGCTGGGCGAGGGCCCGCAACCGGTCGGCCAGGGCCGGCCCGCCGTCGGGGTCGCGCGAGACGACCAGCAGAGTGTCGTCCCCCGCGATCGTGCCCAGGACATCGGGGAGGCCCACCTTGTCCAGCGCCGAGGCCAGGAACTGCGCGGCGCCGGGCGGCGTGCGCAGGACGGCGAGGTTCGCGCTGCCCTCGGCGCTGGTGAGTAGGTCGGCCAGCAGCCGGGTCAGCCGCGCGGGTGCCGCCTGGGCCGGGCGCAGCGGGGCGTTCTCCGGCGGCAGCACGTAGGACGCCGGGGCGCCGTCGGAGCCGCGCATCTTCACCGCACCGAGCTCCTCCAGGTCCCGGGACAGCGTCGCCTGGGTGACCTCGATGCCCGATCCGGCCAGCAACGCGGCGAGCTGGGTCTGCGACGTCACCGGCTGGGTCTCGATGAGCTGGCGGATGCGCGCCTGCCGAGCCGACCGGGTCAGGGCCTGGGTCACCCGGATCGCTCCGGCAGGCGCGGCGGACCGGCGGAGCAGGGGGAAACCGGCGGGTCGACGGTCACGAGTTCCTCTCCATCAGCCAGACGAGCAGGGCCTTCTGGGCGTGCAGCCGGTTCTCCGCCTCGTCCCAGACCACGCTCTGCGGCCCGTCGATCACCTCGGCGGCGATCTCCTTGCCGCGGTAGGCCGGCAGGCAGTGCAGGACGACGGCGTCGTCGGCGGCCCGGCCGAGGGCGGCCTCGTCGACGGCGTAGGGCAGGAACGGCGCGATGCGGGCGTCGTACTCCCCCTCCTGGCCCATGGAGACCCAGGTGTCGGTGACCAGCACGTCCGCGCCGTCCGCGGCGGCCTCGGCGTCGGCGGTCCAGCCGACGGAGCCGCCGGTCTCCCCGGCGATCCGCGCGGCCCGCTCGAGGACGGCCGGATCGGGCCGGAACGCCTCCGGGGAGCCGATGCGCACGTGCATGCCCGCCGTGGCCCCGCCGAGCAGGTAGGAGTGCGCCATGTTGTTGGCGCCGTCGCCCAGGTAGGTCATCGAGCGGCCGGCCAGCGAGCCCTTGTGCTCGATCACCGTCTGCAGGTCGGCCAGGATCTGGCAGGGGTGGTACTCGTCGGTGAGCGCGTTGACCACCGGCACCCGGCTGACCGACGCCATCGCCTCGATGCGGTCCTGGCCGAAGGTGCGCCACACGATGGCGGCGGCCTGCCGGTCGAGCACCCGGGTGGTGTCCTCGATCGGCTCGCCGCGGCCCAGCTGGCTGCTGCCGGCGTCGATGACCAGCGGGTAGCCGCCGAGCTCGGCCACGCCGACGGAGAAGGACACCCGGGTGCGGGTCGAGGGCTTGTCGAACAGCACCGCCACCGCCCGCGGCGTGCCGTTCGGGGTGCGCAGCGGGGTCGGCGCGTCGGCCGTGTGCCGGCTCGCCTTGAGCGAGGCGGCCAGCGCCAGCACCTCGGCCTGCTCCTCGGGGGTGAGGTCGTCGTCCTTGAGGAAGTGCCGGGTCACGAGTCGTTCTCCTGGAGGGCTGTGTCGGTCTGCTCGACTCCGGGCTCGTTCCGCTCCTCGGTCGCCGGCGCTCCCTGCGATGCTCGCTCGCCCGTCGTCATCGCGGTGTCGAGGGCGGCGGGCAGCGCCGCGACGAAGGCGTCCACCTGCGCGTCGGTGAGGACGAGGGGCGGGGCGAGGCGCAGGACGCCGGGCGCGACGGCGTTGGTGAGGAAGCCCGCGGCCCGCAGCGTCGTCTCCAGCTGGGCGGCGACGTCGGCGGTGAGGACGACGCCGAGCAGCGCGCCCCTCCCCCGGACGACGCTGATCCCTGCGTGCCCGAGCCCCTCGATCCCGGTGGTGAACCGGTGCTCGAGCTCCTTGGCGCGCTCCAGCAGCCCCTCGTCGCGGATGGTGTCCAGCACCGCCAGCGCGGCGGCGGCCGCGATCGGGTTGCCGCCGAAGGTCGAGCCGTGGGAGCCCGCCGTCAGCAGGTCGGCGGCCTCCCCGAAGGCGAGCATCGCGCCGATCGGCAGGCCACCGCCGAGCGCCTTGGCCAGCGTGATGACGTCGGGGTGCAGGCCGTCGGCCTGGTGCGCGAACCAGTGGCCGGTCCGGCCGACGCCGGTCTGCACCTCGTCGACGGCGAACAGCGCGCCGGCCCCGGTCGCCGCCGACGCGGCGGCGGCGAGGTAGCCGGCCGGTGCGGGCAGCACGCCGCCCTCGCCCAGCATCGGCTCGAGCAGCACCATGGCGGTGTCGCCGGAGACGGCGCCGGTCAGCGCCGCCTCGTCGCCGTAGGGCACGTACTGCACGCCTCCGGGCAGCGGCGCGAACGCGGCGGCCTTGGACGGCTGGCCGGTGAGCGCCAGCGCGCCCATCGTCCGGCCGTGGAAGGCGCCCTCGGCGGTGATCACCTGCGGGCGGCCGGTGAGCCGGCTGAGCTTGAACGCCGCCTCGTTGGCCTCGGCGCCGGAGTTGCAGAAGAAGACGCGCCCGGGCCGGCCGGCGAGGTCGAGCAGCCGCTCGGCGAGCTGGACGCCCGGCTCGTGCATCGCCAGGTTGGAGACGTGGCCCAGCTTCGCCGCCTGGGTGGTGATCGCCTCGACCACCCTGGGGTGGGCGTGGCCGAGGATCGTCGTGGCGATGCCACCGAGCAGGTCGGTGTACCCGCGCCCGTCGACGTCGGTGACGGTGGCCCCGGAGCCGTGATCGAGCGCGACCGGGGGCGCCTTGTAGTTGTTCATCATCACGGCCGACCAGCGGCGGGCCAGCTCCTCGGTGTGCGTGGTCATGCTGTGCCCTCCTTCTGGTCCTTCGCCGGGACGACCATCGTCCCGGTGCCTTCGGTGGTGAACGTCTCCAGGAGCAGGGCGTGCGGCGTACGGCCGTCGACGACGGTCGCCCGCTTCACCCCGCCCTCGACCGCCCGCAGGCAGGCGGCCATCTTCGGGATCATCCCGGCGTCCAGCGTGGGCAGGATCTCGGCCAGCTCGCGGGCGTCGATCTGCTGGACCAGCGAGTCGCGGTCGGGCCAGTCGGCGTAGAGGCCCTCGACGTCGGTGAGCACCACGAGCTTGACCGCGCCCAGCGCCGCCGCCAGCGCCGCCGCGGCGGTGTCGGCGTTGACGTTGTGCACGACGCCGCCGGCGTCGGGGGCGACGCTGGCGACCACCGGGATGTGACCGGCGGCCAGCAGCGCGGTGACCGGGGTGGTGTCGACCGCGGCGATGTCACCGACCAGCCCGATGTCGACCGCCTCGCCGTCCACGACGGCCGTGGTCCGCTGCGCGGTGAACAGGCCGCCGTCCTCGCCGGAGAGGTGCACCGCCATCGGGCCGTGCTGGTTGATCAGCCCGACGATGTCAGGGCCGACCTGGCCGGTGAGCACCATGCGGACGACGTCGATCGTCTCGGGAGTCGTCACCCGCAGGCCGCCGCGGAACTCGCTGGAGATGCCGAGCTTGGCCAGCATGGCGCTGATCTGCGGCCCGCCGCCGTGCACGACGACCGGCAGGATGCCGCAGGTCCGCAGGAAGACCATGTCCTCGGCGAAGGCCCGGCGGCACTCGTCGTCGACCATTGCGTGGCCGCCGTACTTGATGACGACGACGTTGCCGTGGAACTCCTTGAGCCACGGCAGCGCACCGGTGAGGACGGCGACCTTGGCGGCGTCGCCCTCGGGGTCCTTCTTCCGCATGACCCGGCGGGTGCCGACCGTCCGGGTGGGCTTCGGCGGAGGCGCGGGCTCGTCGACCCGGATGTCGGGCGGCGTCGGGTCCTGGGCGGCGGGGTCCTGGGCGGTGGGGTCCTGGTGCTCGCTCATGTGGAGTAGGCCGAGTTCTCGTGCACGTAGGCGATCGACAGGTCGTTGGTCCAGATGGTCGCCGTCTCGTCGCCGGCCCGGAGGTCGACGTCGATGGTGATCTCCCGGCCGGTGAGGTCGACGCCCTCGCGCGGGTCGCCGATCGAGCCGCCGCGGCACACGGTGACGCCGTTGATGGTGACGTCGACCTGGTCGGGCTCGAACGCGGCGTCGGTGGTGCCGATGGCCGCCAGCACCCGGCCCCAGTTGGGGTCGTTGCCGAACAGCGCCGTCTTGAGCAGGTTGTTGCGCGCGCAGGCCCGGCCGGCGGTGAGCGCGTCGGTGACGCTGGCGGCGTTGCGGACGGTGATCGCGATGTCCTTGGTGGAGCCCTCGGCATCGGCGAGCAGCTGCATGGCCAGGTCCGTCGCCGCGGCGGTGAGCGCCTCGGTGAACTCCTCGACGCCCGGGGTGACGCCGCTGGCACCGCTGGACAGCACGAGGACCGTGTCGTTGGTCGACAGGCACCCGTCGGAGTCGACCCGCTCGAAGGAGAGGCTCGTGGCCTGCTTAAGCGCGGACGCGAGCACCGACGGCGGCACGACGGCGTCGGTGGTGAGGACGACGAGCATCGTGGCCAGCGACGGGGCGAGCATGCCGGCGCCCTTGGCCATCCCGCCGATCGTCCAGCCGTCCCGCTCCTGCACGGTGGTCTTCGGGACGCTGTCGGTGGTCATGATCGCCCGCGCCGCGTCGGCCCCGCCGTCCTCGCTCAGGGCCTGCGCCGCGGCGCTGACCCCGGCGGTGAGCTTGTCCATCGGCAGCCGCATCCCGATCAGCCCCGTGGAGGCGACCGCCACGTCGATCGCGCCCAGGCCGAGCTCTGCCGCGGCGTGCTCGGCGGTGGCGTGGGTGTCCTGGAAGCCCTCGGGCCCGGTGCAGGCATTGGCCCCGCCGGAGTTCAGCACGACCGCGCGCGCCCGCTCGCCGGCCAGCACCTGGCGGCTCCAGAGCACCGGTGCGGCCGGGAACCGGTTGGTGGTGAAGACGGCGGCGGCGGCGTCGTCCGGGCCGTGGTTGACGACGACGGCGACGTCGGGGGCGCCGCTGGACTTGAGCCCGGCGGCCACGCCGGCGGCGGAGAAGCCCTTCGGGGCGGTGACGGTCACGGTGCTACTCCAACCAGGGGAAGTCCAGCGGTCTCGGGCAGGCCCAGGGCGATGTTGGCGCACTGGATCGCCGCTCCCCCGGTGCCCTTGGTGAGGTTGTCGACGGCGGCGACGACGACCAGCCGGTTGGCGTCGGCGTCGACGGCGACCTGCAGCGCGACGGTGTTCGCCCCGAGCACCTGCGCGGTGGTCGGCCACTGGCCCTCGGGCAGCAGGTGGACGAACGGCTCGTCGGCGTAGGCCTCCGCGTACGCCGCGCGGGCGGCAGCGGCGTCGACCCCGGGCCGCAGCGTCGCCGAGCAGGTGGCGAGGATGCCCCGGCTCATCGGCACCAGGGTCGGGGTGAAGCTGACCGTCACCGGGGCGCCCGCCGCCTGCGACAGCCCCTGGATCATCTCCGGGGTGTGCCGGTGCACCCCCCCGACGCCGTAGGCGCTGGCCGCGCCCATGACCTCGCTGCCGAGCAGGTGCGGCTTCGGCGACTTGCCGGCCCCGCTGGTGCCGCTGGCGGCGACCACCACGACGTCGGGCTCCACCAGGCCGGCGGCCAGCGCCGGGGCGAGCGCGAGGGTCACCGAGGTCGGGTAGCACCCGGGGACGGCGACCCGCGTGGCGCCGGCGAGCTTCTCCCGCTGACCGGGCAGCTCGGGCAGGCCGTAGGGCCAGGTGCCGGAGTGCACGCCGCCGTACCAGCGGGCCCAGGCGGCGGGGTCGTTGAGCCGGTGGTCGGCGCCGCAGTCGATGACCAGGGTCTCCGCCGGCAGCTGGTCGGCGATCGCCGCCGACTCGCCGTGCGGCAGCGCCAGGACGACCACGTCGTAGCCGGCCAGGCCCGCCGCGTCGCTCGGCTGGACGGTCAGGTCGGCGAACGGGAGGAGGTGGGGCTGCAGCTCGCCCAGGCGTCGGCCGGCGCTCGAGTTGGCGTGCACCCCGGCCAGCCGGAGGTCCGGGTGCCCGGCCAGCAGCCGGCACACCTCGCCTCCCGCGTACCCGGTGGCGCCGGTGACCCCGACCGTCCACGTCTGCGCTGTGCTCACGATGCATGACCATACACGGCCATGCATGACCGTTCACTTCGCTACCGGGGACCCGGTGGTCGGCATCCTGCCCCGGGGCAGCCGTGCGAAGGCCGCCGCCGCGAGTAGCGCCAGCACCGCCGTCGCCGCCCACGCGAGCACCGGCGTCTCGGTGGTCGCGCTCGGGAGCCCGTGGTGGCCGCCGCCACGAGGAGCACGAGCGCGGTGCCGATCGCCGTCCCGAGCTGGGCGCTGGTGTTGATGTCGCCGGACGAGGTGGCCCGCCAGGTTCTCCGCGACGTCCGTGCCGAGCGAAGTCGTCGCGACCGCGGCCAGCCCGAGACCGGCACCGGCACCGGCAGGGCCATGCCGGTCCCCGAGAGAGGACGGGGGCGGCCGGCGCGACCAGGGGCAGGGCGATGCCGGTTCCGATGAGGGTCAGCCCGGCCGCGGTCACCCCCTCCCGGGGCCGTCGCACGACCAGCCGGGCGGCGACGGCCGAACCGTCGATGACCGAGACGCTCAGCGGCAGCAGCGTGGCCGCCACCTCCAGCGGCGTGCGGCCCAGCGTGGCCTGGAGGTAGAGCGTGATCAGGGTGGCGGCACCGCTGGTGGTGGCCGTGTTGACGGAAGAACATGGCGTACCCGGTGGCGACGAGCGTGCTGTCGGCCGCGCTGCCGCCGACGTCGGCCAGCATGGGCGGCAGCGCGGTGACCACCACGGTGACGCCGAGCACGTCGACGAACTGGACCGGGCACAGTGCGGCGACGACGCCGCCCAGCCGGCTGCCGGCGGGCGCGCTGCGGGACTGCGGGTTCACGGCCGGGCACTGTGCCCGACCTCACCGACGACCCGCTCGGGTGAACCCGGTGACTGCGCAGCCCGCACCGTGGGCAGAGGCCGGAGGTGACCTCGTTCGACCGGATCGTCATCGTCTTCAACCCGCAGAGCACGGGTAACGCTCCCGAGTCGGCCGAGGAGCTCCGCAGCGAGCTGGCGGACCGGCTCGCGGCCGTACCGCTGGAGCTCTCCCCCACCCACCATGCCGGGCACGCCCGCGACCTCGCCCGGGAAGCCGCCGGCTCGGGCAGCCCGCTCATCGTCTCGGTGAGCGGGGACGGCGGCTACAACGAGGTGGTCAACGGCGTCATGGACGCCGGCAACGACCGGGCGGTCTGCGCGGTGCGCGCTGCGGGCAACGCCAACGACCACCGGCGGACGACGCGGGAGGGGCCGCTGGCGGACGCGATCGTGGCCGGCGACGTCCGGCGGATCGACCTGCTCCGGCTGACCGTCGGGAGCGGCCCCGACGCCTGGGTCCGCTACGCGCACTCCTACATCGGCGTGGGCCTGACCCCGGTCGTCGCCGTCGACCTGGAGAAGGGCGGCAAGGGTTCGTGGCGGGAGATCGTCTCGGTGGTGCGGGGCTTCTCCCGGTTCCATCCACACCCGATCGAGCTGGAGAGCGGCCGTCGCCGCCGGATCGACAGCCTGGTGTTCGCCAACATCGCCGAGATGGCCAAGTACGCGAAGCTCAGCGACGACGGCACCCCGGACGACGGTCGCTTCGAGGTGATCACCGAGCAGCAGACCGGCAAGCTGCGCGTGCTGGCCATGGCCGTCCGGGCAGCGACCCGCGGACTCGGCCCCCAGCCCAGGGCCACCCACTACGCCTTCACGACGCTGGCCCCCATGCCGCTCCAGCTGGACGGTGAGCTGGTGGAGCTCGACGCCGGCACGCTCGTGTCCGTCGACATCGCGCCGGGAGCGCTGGCCACGATCTTCTGACCGGCTCGCTGCCGGCGCCGGGCAAGCACTCCCCCGGTTCCGCGGATCAGCCGCGCAGCGGCCGGGCACGGTCCCGCCCGCGGTCCACCCACGAGATCGTCGCGGCGACCAGCAGGAGCAGCGACGGCAGCAGGAAGCCGAGACCGATGCCCAGGCCGGTGACCAGCGACCAGCCGACCGACACGGCTCCGCAGCCGGTGACCACCGCCGGCGCCAGGAGAGTCGAGCTCCCGCTCTCCGCCCACAGGGCGAGCGCCGCGCAGGCCAGCGGGACGCCGAACAGCACGAGGGCGAACGCGCCGCTGTCCGCCCACGCCGCGCGCCCGTACCAGGCCGCGACCCCGACGAGGCCGGCGAGCGAGACGACGACCAGCCCGCAGGCTCCCCGGGAGCGGGTCGCCATGGTGGGTTCCTCCTCGCTCGGCACCGGCACCGTGGCACGGCCCGCCCCGCGGGGTCAACGACGCGGGGCGCACGGTCCCGCGGAGGGCGATCAGCCCAGCGGGTCGTCGTCGCCGTAGGGGCGCAGCCGCAGCTGCCGGGCGGCGCCCTCCGGCGTGGTGGCGCGGAGGACGTCGAGGTCGTCCTTGCCCGCGCGGACGAAGCGGCCCGACCACTGGTCGAGCTCGCCGGCCGCGATCGCCGCGACGATCTGCACGACCTGCTCGGGCGGCGTCCAGTCGGCGAACCCCTGCCACATGTGCATGGAGCGGGTCATCGGGGTGTCCACGACGCCGGGCGCGAGGTCGAAGGCCCGCACGTCGGAGCCCTCCAGCGCGGTGGCCAGGCTCTCGGTGAGCCGCATCAGGCCGGTCTTCGCCACCGAGTAGGCGGAGTAGTCGGGGTTCGCGCGGGTGCTCATGCCGCTGGCGAGGCTGATCACCCGGCCGCGGTTGCGCAGCACCATCCACGGCACGACCGCGCGGGCGAGCAGGAAGCCGCCCTTCACGTGGCTGGTGACGACGTCCCACCACTGGTCCGGGTCGGCCTCCCACAGCGGCACCTCGAGCTCGTCGATCAGCCCGGCGTTGTTGACCAGCAGCTCGACCGGTCCGAGCTCCTCGCGGACCCGCCCCACCGCGTCCTCCACCGACGCGCGGTCGGTGACGTCGGCGGCCACCGCCAGGGTGCGTGCCCCGGTGGCGGCGGCGACCTCGGCCATGGCCGTCCGGAGCCGGTCCTCGGTCCGGGCCACGCCTGCCACGGCCATGCCGCGCGCAGCCAGCCCCTCGACCAGGTGCCGGCCGATCCCGGTGGAGGCCCCCGTGACCAGGGCCACCTGGCCGGAGAGGTCAGCCACGGTGGTCCTCCGAGCCCGCCTCGCCGACCGCACCCCGCTGCTTCGCTCCGGCCGAGGCAGCGCTGTCGAGCGCTGAAGCGACGGCCTCCGCCACCTCAGCTCGGGTGAGCGTGCGATCCGGAGCACGGAACGTCAGCGCATAGGCGAGCGACTTCCGATCCGGCCCGAGCTGCTCACCCGTGTACATGTCGAACAGGCGCAGCTCCTCCAGGAGCGGCCCGGCGCCTTCCCTGAGCGCCGACTCGACGCGGGAAGCGGGGAGGTCGCCCGGCATCTCCAGGGCCAGATCGGTGTGCACCGGCGGGAAGGTGGAGATCGCCGGCGCCTGCGGCACGGCCGGCGCGGGCAGCGCGTCGGCGTCCAGCTCCATCACCGAGGTGCGGGCCGGGAGGTCCAGCGCCGCGCAGACCCGGGGGTGCAGCTCACCGGCGTGGCCGACCACCCGGTCACCGACGAGCAGCTCGGCGCACCGGCCGGGGTGCCACGGCGCCCGGTCGCCGGCGCGCACGGTGAGCTCCGCGCCGGCGGCCTCGGCGACCACGCGGGCGGCCTGCACCGCGTCGGCCCACCCCGCCGGGCGGCCCGGACCCCACCAGCCGCGCGGCTCGCGCTGCCCGGTGAGCGCCACGGCCACGTGCCACGGCTGCGCCGGCACGGCCCCCAGCAGCGCGGCGAGGGTGGCGTCGTCGGGACGGCGGTCGACCCCCGGCAGCGGCGCGGGCGTGCGCTGCCCGCCGGGGAACACCGCGCCGTGCTCGAAGAGGGCGACGTCGCGCCGGCCGCGGGCCAGGTTGCGCGCGAGGGAGGCCAGCAGCCCGGGCAGCAGCGTCGTCCGCAGCGCCGGCGCCTCCTCCGACAGCGGGTTGCGCACGGTGGTCACCCGGCGGCGCTCGTCGTCCTCGGGCAGGCCCAGCGCGTCGAGCTGCACGGTGCCCAGGAAGGGGAAGGCGGGGGCCTCGACGTAGCCGGCGTCGGCCAGGGCGCGGCCGATGCTGCGCCGCCGGCGCTGCCGCTCGGTGAGCCCGCGGCCGGGCGGGGCGGTCGGCAGGATGGAGGGGATCTCGTCGAAGCCGCGGAAGCGCACGACCTCCTCGACGAGGTCGGCGGGCTCCCGCAGGTCGCCGCGCCAGGACGGCGGGGTCACCGACAGGGCGTCGCCGTCACCGGCCACCTCGGCGCCGATGGCCTCGAGCACCTCGACCACCTGGGCCCGGGTGTACGGCACCCCGGCGATCCGGCCGGGCAGCCCGGCGTCCAGGGCGACGACCGGTCGCGGGCCGCGGGTGTCGACGTCGACCGGCGCGCCGGCCACCTCGGCACCGCCGTGCTCGACGAGCAGGGCGGCGGCGCGGGCCAGCGCGACGACCGTGACGTCTGGGTCGGTACCGCGCTCGAAGCGCTTGCCGGCCTCGCTGGGCAACCGGTGGCGGCGGACGCCGCGGGAGATGCCGGTCTGCTCCCAGTGCGCGGCCTCCAGCAGCACCGCGCTCGTCGAGTCGCCGATCTCGGTGGACGCCCCGCCCATGACCCCGGCCAGGCCGATGGGCCCCGAGTCGTCGGCGATCAGCAGGTCGTCGTCGGCGAGGGCGCGGTCGGCGCCGTCCAGGGTGGTGAGCCGCTCCCCCGCCGTCGCCCGGCGGACCGTGATCGGACCGCGGACGGTGGCGCGGTCGAAGGCGTGCATCGGCTGGCCGAGCTCGAGCATCACGTAGTTGGTGACGTCGACGGCCAGCGAGATGCTGCGCACGCCGCACTGGGCCAGCCGCCGGCGCAGCGCCCACGGGCTGGGCGCGGCCGGGTCGAGGCCCTCCAGCGCCAGCATCGAGAAGCGGTCGCACCGGTCGGGGTCGGCGACCGTGACGTCCCAGGCGGGGGCGCCGGGCCAGTCCGGCAGCGGGAGGTCCGCCGGGTCCCGCCAGGACACCCCGAGCACGCCGGCCAGGTCGCGGGCGATCCCGCGCATCGACATGGCGTAACCGCGGTCCGGCGTCACGTCCAGGTCGAAGACGACGTCGTCCAGGCCGAGGATCTCCGCGGCCGGGGTGCCCGGTACGTAGCCGCCCTGCCCGAGCACCAGGATGCCGGCGTGGTCCTCGCCGATGCCGAGCTCGCGGACCGAGCAGATCATCCCGTCGGAGACGTGGTCGTAGGTCGTCCGCGCGGCGATGGCGAAGTCACCGGGCAGCACCGCACCGGGCAGCGCGGCGACGACGAGGTCGCCGACGGCGAAGTTCCGGGCACCGCAGACGATGCCCCGCGGCTCGCTCTCCCCCACCTCGACCTGGCAGTAGCGGATCGGCTTCTTGAAGCCGGTCAGCTCCTCGATGTCCAGCACCCGCCCCACGACGAGCGGGCCCGTGGTGACCGGCGGGCGGCCGACGTCCTCGACCTCGAACCCGAGCCGGATGAAGGCCGCGTCGAGGTCGGCGACGGAGATGCCCGCCGGGAGGTCGACGAGCTCGGACAGCCAGCTCACGGGGACCTTCACTGCTGGACTCCTTCGGACGGCACGGGGGGGACCTGCTCCGTCGGACCGTTCACTGCTCGACCCCGAAAGCGGTGGTGAACCGGACGTCGGCCTCGGCGATGTCGTGCATGTCCGACAGCGCGGAGCGGAACTGCAGGGCCCGCTCGATGCCCATGCCGAAGGCGAAGCCCGAGTAGACGTCGGGGTCGATGCCGCAGGCGCGCAGCACGCGGGGGTTCACCATCCCGCAGCCACCCCACTCGACCCACTGCGGGCCGTCGCGGTGCTCGGGGAACCAGACGTCGAACTCCGCCGACGGCTCGGTGAAGGGGAAGAAGTGCGGCCGCCACCGGGTGCGGGCGTCCGGCCCGAACAGCTGGCGGGCCAGGTGGTCGAGGGTGCCGCGCAGGTGGGCCATGGTGAGCCCCCGGTCCACCGCGAGGCCCTCGACCTGGTGGAAGACCGGCAGGTGCGTGGCGTCCAGCTCGTCGGTCCGGTAGACCCGCCCCGGCGCGACGACGTAGACCGGCGGCTCCCGGTCGAGCATGGTCCGCGCCTGCACCGGGCTGGTGTGCGTGCGCAGCACCAGGCCGGAGTCCTCGGGTGCCACGAAGAAGGTGTCCATCATCGACCGCGACGGGTGGTCGGGGCCGATGTTGAGCGCGTCGAAGTTCAGCCACTCGGCCTCGAGCTCCGGGCCCTCGGCGACCTCGTAGCCCATGCCCACGAAGATGTCGGCGATCCGGTCGGTCAGGGTGGTCAGCGGGTGCCGGGCGCCGCGCGGGGTGCGGTCCCAGGGCAGCGTGACGTCGACCCGCTCCTCGGCCAGCACCCGCGCGTCGCGCTCGGCCTCCAGCTCCGCGAGCCGCTCGGCGTAGCAGCGCTTGAGGTCGCCGAGCGCGCTGTTGAGCCGCTTGCCCGCGTCGGACCGCGCGGCGGGCGGCAGCGCGCCCAGCTCGCGCCGGGCCAGCAGCAGCGGCGCCCGGTCACCGAGGTGGTCGGGGCGCACGGCCGCGAGCTGGGCCAGGTCGGCGGCGTTCGCGAACGCCGCGACGCCGAGCTCCAGCGCGGAGCCCAGGGCCTCCTGGGACAGCGCGGCGACCTGCTTCGGGTCGTAGGGATCGTTGGCGCCAGACACGGGAGGTCATTCTGCCCGGCGACCGCCCCGGCCCGCGCCCGGGTTCGGGTGCGAGGATCGCCCGGCGTCGCCGACCTCCGCATCCTGGCTCACCGCACGGGGTCCTGGCTCACGGTCGACGCCGAGCCAGGACCCCTGTCGATCAGGTGACCTGATCAACAGCGAGCAACCGGAGGTGCGGGTGGCGGTCGTGCTGGCGCTGGCGTCGGCGGTCGTCTACGGCGCCTCGGACTTCCTCGGCGGGCTGGCCAGCCGGCGGGCGTCGGTCTTCGGCGTCGTCGCGCTGTCCCAGCTGGCCGGGCTCGCCGCCCTGCTGGTCCTGCTGCCCTGGCTCGGCGGGCCGTCGACGTCGGCGGACCTGGCGTGGGGCGCGGCGGCGGGGCTCGCGGGCGCCGCCGGGCTGCTGGTCTTCTTCCGCGCGCTCGCCGGTGGGGTGATGAGCGTGATCGCGCCGGTCACCGCGGTCACCGCAGCCGCCGTCCCGGTGCTGGTCGGGATGCTCGGCGGGGAGCGGGTCGGCCCGTGGGCGCTGGCGGGCATCGTCCTCGCGCTGGTCGCCGTCGTCCTGGTGTCGGCCGAGGCCGGGCTCGCCGCCCTGCGCGCCGCACGCCCGGCGAGCCTGCTCCCGGCGCTGGTCGCCGGCGCGGCCTTCGGGCTGTTCTTCGTGCTCCTGGACCGCACCTCCCAGGACGCCGGGCTCACCCCGCTGGTGACCGCCCGGCTGGCCTCCGTGGCGCTGGTGGCCGCCGTCGCGGTGAGCACCCGGCAGTCGCTTCGGGCCGGGCGGACGGCGCTGCCCCTGGTGGTGGTCTCCGGCATCGGCGACATGACCGGCAACAGCCTGTTCCTGCTCGCCACCCAGGAGGGCGGCCAGCTGGCCGTCACCGGGGTCCTCGCCTCGCTGTACCCGGTCAGCACCGTCCTGCTGGCCCAGCTCCTGCTGCGCGAGCGCCTGGTGCCGGCCCAGCTGGCCGGCCTGCTCGCCGCCGCGGCCGCCGTCGTCCTCATCACGATGCCGGGCTGACCTACCCCTCCGGGGTGAGCGCGGGCGGCTCGGCTTCGGCCCGGCGCCGCTCCGGCCGATGTCTGGTCCGTGGACACAGCGCTCCCCGATCCCGACGCTGCCCTCTCCGCGGCTCTCCGCCCCGGAGGGGTGCGCAGCGTGTTCCAGCCCATCGTCGAGCTCGACACCGGCGCCGTGGTGGCCTACGAGGCGCTCGCGCGCGGCCCCGAGGGCCCGCTGCAGCGCCCGGACCTGCTCTTCGCCGCCGCCCGCGAGGCCGGGCTGCTCGCCGAGCTCGACGCCGCCTGCCGCGTGGCCGCGTTCAGCGGTGCGGTGCGGCACGGCCTGCCGGCTCCCCTGGCGCTGTTCGTCAACGTCGAGCCCGAGGTGCTCGACACCGCGCCGATGGACGAGCTGCTGGCCATCGCCGAGACCGCGCCGGGCGGCCTGCGGGTGGTCCTGGAGATCACCGAGCGGGCGCTCGCCACCCGGCCGGCCGAGCTGCTGCGCACGGTGGCGCGCGTCCGCGAGCTGGGCTGGGGCATCGCCCTGGACGACGTCGGCGCCGACGCGATGTCGCTGGCCTTCATGCCGCTGCTGCGCCCCGACGTGGTCAAGCTCGACCTCCGGCTGGTGCAGGAGCGCCCCGGCCCGGCGATCGCGCAGATCATGAACGCGGTCAACGCCTACTCCCAGGCCACCGGGGCCGCGGTGCTGGCCGAGGGCATCGAGGACGACACCCACCTGGCGATGGCCCGGGCGCTCGGCGCCACGCTGGGGCAGGGCTGGCTGTTCGGCCGTCCCGCGCCCGAGCCGGCCGGCGACCGCCCGCTGGGATCGCTGCCGCCGCCCGTGGCGGACTGCGCCGTCGACGCCGACCCGGGCTCGCCGTTCGGCTGCCTGCCCGAGGGGACGGCGCTGCGCCGGGCACCCAAGGCGCTGCTGATCGAGCTGAGCAAGCAGCTGGAGCGCGAGGCGCTGCGGCTGGGCGAGACCTGCGTGGTGACCGCGACCTTCCAGGAGGCCCGCCACTTCACGCCCTCGACGACCCAGCGGTACCGCGACCTGGTCGAGCGCACCGGCTTCGTCTGCGCGCTCGGCGAGGGGCTGCCCGCCGAGCCGCTGCCCGGCCTGCGCGGCGCCGACCTGGCCGCGAGCGACCCGGTGCGCGGCGAGTGGGACGTCGTCGTCCTGGCCCCGCACTTCAGCGTCGCACTGCTGGCGCGCGACCTGGGGACCACCGGCCCGGACCTGCAGCGCGAGTTCGAGTACGCCCTGACCTACGACCGCGACGTCGCCGTGCGCGCGGCCCGCGGCCTGCTCGGCCGGGTCGCGCCGCGCACCGGCGCCCCGGAGCAGCGGGTGCTCGCGGCGGCCCCCGCACCGGAGGTCACCGCCGCGGCCGTCGCGGTCCCCGAGCTGCTCGGCGACGCCGCGCTCGTGCGGCGGGCCCTCGAGGCGACGCCGAGCGGCGTGTGCCTGGTCGACGTCCGCCTGCCCGACCAGCCGCTGGTCTACGTCAACCCCGCCTTCGAGCGGCTGGCCGGCCTCTCCCGGGACGAGCTGCTGGGGCGCAACTGCCGCTTCCTCCAGGGCCCCGACACCGACCCCGGCGCGCTGGCCCGCATCCGGGCCGCCGTCGCCGCCGGCGGGGAGTGCCGGGAGGTGCTGCTCAACCACCGCGGGCCCGAGCGCATCCCCTGGTACAACGAGCTGCACCTGGCGCCGGTCACCGACGCCACGGGCGCGGTCGTGCAGTACATCGGCGTGCAGGTCGACGTCACCGAGCGGGTGGCGGCGCAGCGGGCGCTGGAGCAGGAGCGGGACCGCGCCCGCGGCTACCTGGCGCGGATCGAGGAGCTGGCCGTCACCGACCCGCTCACCGGCCTGGCCACCCGCCGGCACCTGCAGGAGCAGGCGGAGACGGCGCTGTGGAACGCCCGCGCCGCCGGGGACGCCGTGGCGCTGGTCGTGGTGGCCGTCGACGACCTCGCCGCGGTGGAGGACCGGTACGGCTGCGCCGCCGCGGAGGAGCTCGTGACCGCCACGGCCCAGCGGCTCCGCGGCCGGCTGCGGCGCGGAGACCTGGTCGCCCGCTGGAGCCACGACTCGTTCGTCGTGGTGCTGCCCGGTCTCGCGGCCGGCAGCGCCGCCCGGGAGGCCGACCGGGTGCGGGCCGAGCTCGAGGACGCCGCCCGCGGCCCCGTCGTCGTGGGCGGCGCGCCGGTGTCCGCCGGCGCCCGCACCGGGGCGAGCTGCTTCCCGGCCGACGCCGACGACGTCGCGGGGCTGCTGGCCGCGGCCGACCGGGCGGCCGGCCGGCTGCCCGCCGCCGGCTGAGCACGGCGGCGGCCGGCGCCCCGATCAGCTCCGCGGCGGGAGCAGGGTGCGCAGGCCGCCGTCGGCCAGGTCGGTGAGCTGGTCGACCAGGTCGGCGGCGGAGACGGTGCGCGCCCGGGACCACCAGTGCGTGGCCAGCTGGACCATCCCGACGACCCCGTAGGCCCAGGTCATCGCCCCCTCGGCCGGGCGCCCGGCGTCGGTGAGCCGCCGGCCCAGCAGACCGCCCAGGGCACCGGCGACGGCGTGCTCGGTGGCCGCCACCAGGTCGGCGCGGCCGGCGCGCCCGGCCTGGGCGTAGGCGAACCGGTAGAGCGCCGGCTCGTCCTCGATCAGCGCCACGAAGGCGGCGATGACCGTCCGCAGCTGCTGCCGGTCGTCGCCCCGGCCGGCGGTCAGCTCGCCCAGCAGGCGGGGCAGCAGGATCGCTTGGGAGATGCGCTCCAGGGCGGCGTCGATCAGCTCGTCCTTGTCGCTGAAGTACCGGTAGATCACCGTCTTGGAGACCCCCGCGCTGCGGGCGACGTCGTCGACGGAGAAGTCGGGACCGGCCCGGCGGACCGCCTCGACGGCGGCGCCGACGAGGTCCTCCCGCCGGGCGCGACGGTGCTCGGTCCACCGGGACCGGCGTCCGTCCGTCACGGGCGGCGCCGGAGCATCGGCGACCTGCTGGGTGTGTTCCACGTTCAGAGCGACCTTCTTCCACGACCTCGCTCGGCGTCCCGGGGGAGGCCGCCGAGTACCGCCATCCTTCCGTCCCCGGATACTGCTCGCTCCGGCGCCTCGCGAGCCGGTCCGGGCACCTGCTGATCCGACCGGTGCGCCGCGGCCGGGGTCAGCCCTGGGCGAGCTGGGTGGTGTAGAGGCAGATCGCGGCGGCGGCGGCCAGGTTGAGGCTCTCGGCCCGGCCGCGCATCGGGATGCGCACCCGCGCGTCGGCGAGCGCCGCCAACTCGGCGGGCACGCCCCGGGCCTCGTTGCCGAACAGCCACAGCACCGGGCCCGCGAGCCCGCCGTCGGCGACCAGGGCGGGCAGCTCCGCCGCTCCCCCGCCATCGGCGGCGAGCACGGTCACCCCGGCCGCGCGCACCGCGGGCAGCAGCGTCGCCAGCGGCGCCCCGCGGACGACGTCGACGTGGAAGATGCTGCCGGCGCTGGCGCGGACCGCCTTGCCGCCGTAGGGATCGGCCGAGCCCGCACCGAAGACGACCGCCCCCGCGCCGCAGGCGTCCGCCGTCCGCAGCACGGTGCCGGCGTTGCCCGGATCGGCGAGTTCGGCGAGGGCGACGGAGAGCCGGGGCGGCGCCGTCGTCAGCGAGTCGGCCGGGACGTCGCGCAGCTCGCAGACGGCGACCAGCCCCTGGGGGGTGACGGTCTCGGACAACCCGGCGGCGGCCCTGCCGGTCACCACCCGCACCGGCACCCGCGCCCCGGCCAGCAGGTCGCGGTGCGCGGCCGCGGCCGCCTCGGTGGCGAAGACCTCGCGGACGCCGTCGGGATCCGCCAGCGCCTCGACCACGGCCTGCCGCCCCTCGGCGAGGAACAGCCCGGCGGCGTCCCGCCCGGCGCGCCGGGTCAGCTTGCGCGCCGCGGCGATCCGGGCGGAGCGCTCGGTGAGCGGCTCGGTCACGCGTTCCCCTCCTCCGGAACAGACGCCGACGCCGCCGGTGCCGGCCCGGGAGGGCCGGTCACCGACGGCGTCGGGACGTCGGTACCGCCTGGGTCAGGCGGCGGCGTCGTTCGCCGGGGCGGCGGCGACCGCGGCGCGCGCGGTCTCCACCAGGGCGGCGAACGCGGCCGGCTCGTTGACGGCGAGCTCGGCGAGGACGCGGCGGTCCAGCTCGATGCCGGCCAGCTTGAGCCCCTGCATGAACCGGTTGTAGGTCATGTCGTTCAGGCGCGCCGCGGCGTTGATGCGGGTGATCCACAGCTTGCGGAAGTCACCCTTGCGCGCCTTGCGGTCGCGGTAGGAGTACGTCGCCGAGTGGAGCAGCTGCTCCTTGGCCTTGCGGTACAGCCGGGACCGCTGACCGCGGTAGCCGGCTGCGGCCTCCAGGGTCGTCCGGCGCTTCTTCTGGGCGTTGACCGCCCGCTTCACGCGTGCCACGTGAGTGCTCCTGTCTTCCTAAGGTTCAGTGGAGGGACGCTCAGATGCCCAGGAGCTTCTTGAGGTTCTTGGCGTCGGCCGGCGAGACGACCTGGTCCTGGTCGAGCCGCCGCTTGCGGGTGCCGGACTTGTGCTCGAACTTGTGCTGGTTGTTCGCCTGCTCGCGCATGAGCTTCCCGGTGCCCGTGACGCGCACCCGCTTGGCGGTGCCCTTGTGGGTCTTCTGCTTCGGCATGTCCCTCGCCTGTCCTGGTCGTCTTCATGCGGGTCGTGCGGCAGCACGGAGCTGCCGCACGCGCCCGGTGGTCTCGGTGGTGCGGTGCTGCTGAGCAGGAGGTCAGGCGCTGGGCGCCTGCTCCGCTTCCTGCTCGCCCTTCGCCGATCGGCTCTTGCTCTGCTGCGCCTGCTGTGCCTGCTGCTGCAGCGCCTGGGCGTTCTTGTGCGGGGCGATCACCATGACCATGTTCCGGCCGTCCTGCTTCGGGTTGGACTCGACGACGCCCAGCTCGGACACGTCGCCGGCCAGCCGCTGCAGCAGGCGGTAGCCCATCTCCGGGCGCGACTGCTCGCGACCGCGGAACATCACGGTGATCTTGACCTTGTCGCCGCCCCGGAGGAAGCGCTCGACGTGGCCCTTCTTGGTCTCGTAGTCGTGCGGGTCGATCTTGAGGCGCAGCCGCATCTCCTTGATGACGGTGAGCGCCTGGTTCCGCCGGGCCTCGCGGGCCTTCTGAGCGGACTCGTACTTGAACTTCCCGTAGTCCATGAGCTTGGCGACGGGCGGCCGGGCCATGGGAGCGACCTCGACCAGGTCGAGCTCGGAGTCCTGGGCCAGGCGCAGCGCCTCGCCGATCGACACGATGCCGACCTGCTCGCCCTCGGGTCCGACGAGACGGACCTCGGGGACACGGATGCGGTCGTTGATGCGGGGCTCGGTGATGGCCTCTCCTTACGCTGCTGCGTGGGAGGAGTCGCTGGCCCACCCGGGCGCCGACGCACGGAAGGCCCCGCGAGCGTCTGCTCACGGGGCCCACTCGGCCGGTGACGCACGGACCCCGAGGGGTACGTGCGTACGCGATCACCGGCCTGCGGCCGGTTCTCGCGATCCGGGACCTGGGCGCCTGGACGGCGTCAGGTGGGAGCGGGCTCCTCTTGGATCAGCGGCCCGGGGCGGGGCCGCTGGTGGTTCGCGCGCCTCGATGTAGCGGGGGGAGGCACGCCCACGTTACAGCGTCCCGGCCGGGAAGGACATTCCCACCCCCCTCGCCCCCTGGACCGGGCGCTCCTCAGTCGTCGTAGAGCAGCGGCGGCCGGACCGGGTCGCCCGCCCGGGCCGCGGCGTGCAGGGCGCGCAGCCCCTCGACCGCCCGGGCGGCGGACTCCCCGTCGGCGGCCTGCAGCGCGTGCAGCGAGATCTCGTCGCCGTTCTCCAGCAGCAGCGCCCCCCAGGCGGACGTGCGCTCGAAGCGCACCGCGCGCACCGCCGTCCACGGCAGCTCGTGGCGGACGACGAGGTTCAGCACCCGGATGCCGCCGGCGTCGGCGTCCAGCCGGGACCGGCCGAGGAACAGCAGCCCGGCGGCCATGGCCAGGCCCAGGCCGACCATCGCCGCCTGGTCCAGCAGGCCGTAGTCGACCACCGTGTTCGTCGTCGACGGCAGGGAGAGCGCGACCAGCACCATCACCACGACGACGACGCCGGCCAGGACGGAGAGGAGCAGCCGCATCCGGCGGGGCGTGGCGGAGACGGTGGACACGTCGGGCTGGGGACCGCTCACGCCCCCCATGGTGACAGGACCCCCGCCGCGGACGGCTGGCAGAGTGCGACGACGTGGAGATCACCGGCACCGCCCAGCACGCGGCCTGGCAGGCCCGCACCCTGCCCCCGGTAGAGCAGCTGCGTGCCGACCTCTGGTCGGTCCCGGTCCCGATCCCCCACAACCCGCTGCGCTACGTGAGCGTGTACGCCTTCGCCCTCGACGGCGGCGGGCTGGGCCTGGTCGACACCGGGTGGGAGAGCGACGCGGGCTGGCGTGCGCTCACCGAGGGGCTGGCCTCGATCGGCGGCTCGGTCGACGACGTCCGCGGCGTGCTCGTGACCCACCTGCACTTCGACCACCTCGGGCTGGCCGCGCGGGTCCGGGAGGCCAGCGGCGCCTGGGTCGCCATGCACCCGGCCGACGCCGGCGCCGTCGAGCGGCTGACCAGGACCGAAGCGCGGGCGGCCGTGGCGGCCGAGGTCGAGTTCCTCGTCGGGCTCGGCGCCCCCCGGGCGGACGCGGAGGCCGACGTCGGGGGTGCCGAGAACCTCTCCGGCTTCATGCGCATGGCGGTGCCCGACCGGTTGCTCGAGGACGGCGACCACGCCGCGTTCCCCGGGTGGTCGCTGCGCGCCGTCCACACGCCGGGGCACACCCCCGGCCACCTGTGCTTCGCCGAGGAGCGCACCGGGCTGCTGTTCTCCGGCGACCACGTGCTGCCGCGGATCAGCCCCAACATCTCCAGCACCGGCCACGGCACGGCCGATCCGCTGCGCGACTACCTCGACTCGCTCGCCGGGGTGCGCGACCTGGAGCCGACCGAGGTGCTGCCCGGGCACGAGTGGCGCTTCCGCGGGCTGGCCGACCGCGTCGACGCGCTGACCGCCCACCACGAGGCGCGCCTGGCCGAGCTGCTGGCCGCCATCGCGGCCCACCCCGGCTCCACGCCCTGGGACCTGGCCGCGCACCTGACCTGGTCGCGCCCCTGGGAGCAGTACGAGCGGCGGATGCGGATCTTCGCCGTGACCGAGACCGACGCGCACCTGCGGCTGCTGGCCAGCCGCGGGCTGGTGACCGGCAGCGGCGGACCGGTGCCCACGTGGACGCCGCGGCCCCGCTGACCGTCGCCGGCCTGGCCGCCCGGCTGCTGGCCGCTCCCCCGCGGGTGGGCGGCACCCGGCTGGTGTGCATCGACGGGCCGGCCGGATCGGGCAAGACCACGCTCGCCGCCCGGCTGGCCGCCGTCCTGCCGGACCCGGTCACCGTGCACATGGACGACCTGTACGCCGGCTGGACGGTCACCGGCGCCGCGGCCCGGCTGGCCGCCGGCGTGCTGCGCCCGCTGGCCGGGGGGCGCCCGGGCGCCTACCACCGCTACGACTGGGCGGCGGGCCGGTTCGCCGTCCGCCCCACCCCGGTGCCGACGCCGGCCGTCCTGGTCGTGGAGGGCTGCGGCAGCGCCTGCCACGCCATCGACCCCTGGGCGAGCCTGCGCATCTGGGTGGAGGCCGACCCTGCGGTGCGGCTGGCCCGGGGCCTGGCGCGCGACGGCGACCACCTGACCGGTGAGTGGCTGCGGTGGCAGCGGACCGAGGCCGCCCACTTCGCCGCGGACGGCACCCGGGCGCGCGCCGACGTGGTGGTCGACGGCGGGGCGTGAGCCGCGTCACCCGGGCCAGCGTGGCCCCGGCCGGGGACACACGCCGGAAACCCCGGGCCGGGAGGATGGGGGTCTACCGCATCAGAGGGGGACACGTGACCGACATCGCCGGGGAACAGCCGGCCGGGCTCCCGCTGGCCGGCTACACCGTCGCGGTGACCGCGGCCCGCCGCAAGGAGGAGCTCGGCGCGCTGCTGGACCGCCGGGGTGCGCGCGTCGTGTACGCCCCCGCGATCCGGATCGTCCCGCTCGCCGACGACGCGGAGCTGGTGGCGGCGACCCGGCGGGTGCTGGGGGCGCCGGTGGACCTGGTCGTCGCCACGACCGGTGTCGGCTTCCGCGGCTGGCTGGAGGCCGCCGACGCCTGGGACCTGCCGCTGGTCGAGCACCTGCGCGGGGCCCGGGTGCTGGCCCGCGGCCCGAAGGCGCGCGGCGCGATCCGCGGCGGCGGCCTCGTCGACGCGTGGTCGCCGGAGTCGGAGTCCTCCGCCGAGGTGCTCGAGCACCTGCTCTCCGGCGCGGAGGGGCCGCTGGCCGGCCGCCGGATCGCCGTCCAGCTGCACGGCGACCCGCTGCCCGACCTGGTGTCGGGGCTGCGCGACGCCGGCGCCGACGTGCTGACCGTCCCGGTCTACCGCTGGGTGCTGCCCGAGGACGTCGCGCCGGTGCGCCGCCTCATCGGCACGATCGTGGCCGGGGGCGTCGACGCGGTGACCTTCACCAGCGCACCGGCCGCCGCGAGCCTGCTCCAGGTGGCCGGGGAGCTGGGCCGGCACGACGAGGTGGTGACGGCGTTCGCGCGGCGCGTGCTGGCGGTCGCCGTCGGCACGGTGACCGGCGGGCCGCTGGACGCGGCGGGCATCCCCTACGCCTGGCCCGAGCGGGCCCGGCTGGGCGCGCTGGCGCGCGAGGTGGTCGCCCGGCTGCCCGAGCGCGACCCGGTGCTGCAGGTGGGGCCGCACACGCTGCAGGTGCGCGGGCACGCCGCCGTCGTCGACGGGCAGCTGGTGGAGCTGGCCCCGGGCCCGCTGGCCGTGCTGCGCGAGCTGGCCCGGCAGCCCGGGCACGTCGTCCCGCGGCCGGACCTGGTGGCGTCGCTGCCCGGTGGGGGTGACGGGCACGCGGTGGAGATGGCGGTGACCCGGCTGCGGGCCGCGCTCGGGACGCCGCTGGTGGAGACCGTGGTCAAGCGCGGCTACCGGCTCGCGGTCTAGCGGACCGCCCGACCGGGCGCACCTGCCCCGTGCTCAACGCAGGTCGTGCCGCATGAGCACGCGCGGGAAGCCGTTGAGCACCGACCCGGTGTCGGCCGCGTGCACGAACCCGGCTCGCTCGAAGAGCCGCCGGGTGCCGACGTAGGCCATCGTGAGGTCGACCTTCCGGCCGTCGTTGTCGACCGGGTAGCCCTCGACGGCGGGGGCGCCGTGCCCCCGGGCGAACTCGACCGCGCCCTCGACCAGGGAGTGGCTGATGCCCGTTCCCCGGTGCCCGGGCCGCACCCGGATGCACCACAGCGACCAGACCGGCAGGTCGTCGACCTGCGGGATCTTCCGGTTCCGCGCGAAGGTCGTGTCCGCCCGGGGGTGGATGGCCGCCCAGCCCACGACCTCGTCCCCGTCGTAGGCGAGCACGCCGGGCGGCAGGTCCTCGCCGAGCAGCTCCCGCACGCGCTCGCCCCGGGCCGCGCCGGTCAGCGCCTGGTTCTCCTTCGAGGGGATGCGGTAGCTCAGGCACCAGCAGACGTTCGCGTCCGGCCGCCTGGGGCCGACCATCGTCGCGACGTCGTCGAACACGGTCGCCGGACGCACCTCGATCGCCATGCCGGCATCGTGGCAGCGCCGTCCGACAACTCGCGCCCTCCGCACCCGCGGAGCCGGTCGTCCTCCCGGGCCTCACAGCGGCCGGACGGTGCGGTGAGCGGACCGTTCCCGAGAGGTCATCCGCGCGCGGCCCCGGGGAAACGGCCCGTTCCTAGCGTCGCGCCATGACCTCTCCCCCGACCGTCCGCCCCGACGGCGACCTCGCCCGCCCCGTCGCCGCCCCGCCGTCGGGAACCGGCCCGGTCGCCCGGGTGGGCTCCCGCTGGATCGACGACTTCAACCCCGAGGACCCCGCCTTCTGGGCCTCCCCGCACGGCCGGCCGGTGGCCCGGCGGAACCTGGTCTGGTCGGTGCTGGCCGAGAACATCGGCTTCAGCGTGTGGCAGATGTTCAGCATCGCCACGGCCGTCCTGGCCTCGATCGGCTACGGCTTCACCAGCGACCAGCTGTTCTGGTTGGTGGCGACCGCCGGCCTCGTGGGCGCCATCATGCGGGTGCCCTACACGTTCATGCCGGCCCTCGTCGGCGGCCGGAACTGGACGGTGGTCAGCGCGGCCCTGCTGCTGGTGCCGGTGACCCTGCTGACCGTGGCGGCGACCACGGACCGGCCGTACTGGTTCTGGGTGCTCACGGCGATCACCTGCGGGTTCGGCGGTGGCAACTTCGCCTCCTCGATGGCGAACATCTCGTTCTTCTACCCGGACAAGGAGAAGGGCTTCGCGCTCGGGCTCAACGCCGCCGGCGGCAACATCGGGGTCGCGATCATCCAGCTGGTCGGGCCGCTGGCGGTCACGGCCGGCGCCATCGCCTTCGTGGGTGGCAGCACCGGGACGACGGAGGGCGGCGAGGCCCGGTACGTGCAGAACGTGGCGCTGATCTGGGTCCCGTTCATCGTGCTGGCCGTCGTGGGCGCCTGGTTCTTCATGGACAACCTGTCGGGGGCCAGGGCGAACATCGCCGACCAGGCGGCGATCGCCCGCCGGAAGCAGACCTGGGTGATGTCGTTCCTGTACATCGGCGCGTTCGGGTCCTTCATCGGGTTCTCCGGCGCCTTCCCCCTGGTCCTGGCCAACGAGTTCGCCGCCGACGCCTACCGCTACGCGTTCCTCGGCCCGCTGGTCGGCTCGCTGTCCCGGCCGTTCGGCGGCTGGCTGGCCGACCGCGTCGGCGGCGCGAAGGTCACCGTCGTCACCTTCGTCGGGCAGGCGGTCGCGATCGGCACCGCCATCGCCTTCCTCCGGGCCGGGAGCTTCGGCGGCTTCCTCGCCAGCTTCCTGGTGCTGTTCGCGATCGTGGGCATGACGAACGGGTCGACCTACCGGATGATCCCGATCATCTACCGCGCCGAGGCCGCCGCCGGCCACCCCGGCGACTCCCCGGCGGCCGTCCTCTACCGGGCGCGCCGCGACACCGCCGCCGCCGTCGGCATCATCTCCGCGGTCGGCGCCCTGGGCGCGGTCTTCATCCCGCGGATCGTCTCGGAGTCCTACGGGGCCACCGGCGGCGTGGAGACGGCGTTGCTGTCCTTCTGCGCCTTCTACATCGCCTGCGTGGCGGTGACCTGGTCGGTCTACCTCCGTCGCGGCACGCTGATGCAGCGCGCGGGCGTCTGACCCCTGCCCACCGCCGGGACCGGGCCCTCGCGCCCGGTCCCGGCGGCGGGCCGTGGCCCGCGCGGGTGAGGCCGCCTCGTCCCGGGGTGCACGCGGGGCTCCGGACGGACGAGGATCACCGCGTGACCGCAGCCGAGCAGACCAGCACCGGGCGCGCGCTGATCGAGGCGGGCAGCCCGGTCGCCGGGTCGATGAGCAGCGCCGCAGCGACGGTGGTGTTCGAGCCGGCGACGGCCCGGGTGCAGGTCGACGACCGGTTCGCCGCCGCCCTGCGCACCGCGGCCGGGGAGGCCGCGGGCATCGCGGTCGAGCGGGAGCGGGTGCGGGCGGGCGCGGCGCTGGCCTTCGCCGTCGAGTACGCCGCCACGCTGCACCGCACCGGCCGGCCGGTGCGCACCGACGACTTCTTCACCCCGCGGCCCGGCGGCCGGCCGGTGGCCGACGACCTGGTCGAGGCGGTCGTGGCCACCGCCCGGCGGTCCACCGACGAGCGCCGGGTCCGGCACCTGGGCTACCTGCTGGCCGAGGTCGGCGTCTCCCCCGACATCGACACCGAGCTGGCCGACCGCGCCCTGCGCCTGGCCGGCGAGCTGCGCTGGCGCCAGCTGGCGCTGCTGGCCGCCGTCGGCCGCCGGGACCGCGTTCCGCTGCCGATGGCCCCGCTGGAGGACGAGCCGCGCGGCTGGACGGCCTGGGGCGCCCGCGAGGACGTCGCCGACCTGCAGCGCGCCGGCCTCCTCGACCCGCCGCCGGCCCAGCCCCGGCCGGGCGGCGCGGCGCTCCCCCGGCTGCGGCCCGCCGACCTCCGGCTCACCCGCCGCGGGGTGCTGGTGCACCGGCTGCTGGTGCTCGAGCTGCTCCGCGACGACGCCGTCGCCGCGGCCCTGGCCGAGCTGGGCCTGCCCCGCACCTGATCGGTCCCTCGCCGCCGCGGGCCCGGCCGTAAGGCCTCCGGTGAGGTCCGTCTGTGCCCAGCCCCGGTGGGCAGAGCCCTATCGCGCGATCGGTCTCTGCCCAGCTGCAGTGGGCAGAGGCCGACGTCGCGGAGGAGGGAACCGCCCGGCCCGGCTACCGCACTCCCGTTGTCCGTCGCGCGACCAGCACGCTGTCCGGCACCGGGTTGCCCGTCCGCTCCGCCGCCCCGTGGTCGCGGTCCCTGGTCCCGGTGACGACGTCGGGCCACTCCGCCGGGTCGAGCACCGCGGCGACGTCGTCGGCCGTGTAGAGCACCCCGGCGTCGTGGGCGGAGGCGTGCCCGTGGCCCCAGGCCTCGCCGTGCAGGTGGCTGACGACGAGGAGCGTGCCCCCCGGCGCGACCGCGGCGGCGAGGCGCCGGAACATCGCGGCGCGGTCGGTCCAGGTGGCGTGCAGGTAGTGCGCCGTCACCAGGTCGAACCGCCCTTCCGGCGGGCTCCACCCGTCCAGGTCGGCGTGCACCCACTCGATCCGGTCGCCCAGCCCGCGGGCGCGGGCCGCCTTGCCGCCACGATCCAGCGCGACGGGCGAGAAGTCGACCGCCGTCACCTGCCAGCCGCGCTCGGCGAGCCACAGGGCGTCGCCGCCCTCACCGCTGCCGGCATCCAGCGCGCGCCCGGGCGGGAGGTCGCCCACCTCGACGACGAGCTGCCGGTTGGGGCGGCCGCTCCACACCGCCGGCGCCGAGCGGTACAGCTCGTCGTAGGACCCCCGGTCCACGGCGCTCGCAAGCTCGCTCATGCCGCCACGCTCCGCTGCCCGGACACCGCGCGCGCGGTGTCCTCCTCGATCAGGTCCGCATTGATCATCGCTCCGGCCTTCAGGCCCTGCGCCGCGGCGACGATCACCTGGGCGCTCAGGTCGCCGGCGTTCCCGGCCACCCACACGCCCGGGACGTCGGTGCGCCCGGTCGGGTCGGCGGGCAGGTAGGTGCCCAGCACGGCGCCGTGCATCTCCATCGGCACCGGCACGGCTCCGAGGTCGGCGAGCAGCTCGCCATTGGCGACGAACCGCGGGGCCACGACCACCGCGTCCCGGGTCACCAGCTCGCCGTCGGCCAGCCGGACGTCGGCGCCACCCTCGAGGCCGGCCACCTCGCCGCGCACGATCCGGACGCCACGGGCCGCCAGCTTCTCCAGATCCTCCCCGGCCGGCTCGGCGCCGGTGTGCACGAAGAGGACGACGTCGTCGGTCCACTGCCGCCACAGGTTCGCGGCGTAGGCACCCAGCGGCCCGGTGCTGACGATGCCGACCGTGCGGTCCCGCACCTCCCAGCCGTGGCAGTAGGGGCAGTGCAGCACCGTGCTCCCCCACCGTTCGGCCACACCGGGGACGTCGGGGAGGTCGTCGGTGAGGCCGGCCGCGAGCAGCACGCGCCGCGCGCGGACCTCCCCGCCGCCGTCCAGGGCCAGGACGAAGCCGTCGTCCTCCCGGCGGACCGAGACCACCCGTCCGGTCCGGATCGTGCCCCCGTAGGACTCCACCTCGCCCCGGCCGATCTCGTACAGCTCGGCCGGCGGGGTGCCCTCCCGGCCGAGGTAGTTGTGCACGTTCCCGGCCGGTGCGTTGCGGGGCTCCCCCGCGTCCACCACCAGCACGCTGCGCCGGGCGCGGGCCAGGGTGAGCGCCCCGCTCAACCCGGCCGCGCCGCCGCCGATGACCACCACGTCGTATCGCTCGTCCATGCCGGCAACTGTCGACCCGACAGGCCGGTATGGCAATCACCTTTGCCGCAATGGCAAAGTGGGCGCCATGTCCGACGACGACGTCCTGCAGAACGTGGGTCCGCGCCTCCGCGCGCTGCGCACCGAGCGGGGCGCCACCCTCGCCGAGATCGCGGCCGGCACCGGCATCTCCGTGAGCACGCTGTCCCGGCTCGAGGCCGGCGGGCGGCGCCCCACCCTGGAGCTGCTGCTGCCCCTGGCGCGGGCCTACGGCGTCGCGCTGGACGAGCTGGTCGACACCCCGGCGCCCGCCGACCCGCGGGTGCTCGGGCGCCCGGTGGAGCGCGACGGCATGACGATGGTGCCGCTGACCCGGCAGGGCGGCGGGCCGCAGGCGCACAAGATGGAGCTCCCACCGCGGTGGCAGGTCGGCAACACCGAGCAGAAGGTGCACGACGGCTACGAGTGGCTCTACGTCCTCTCCGGCCGCATCCGGCTGCTGCTCGGGGCCCGCGACTTCATCCTCGGGCCCGGCGAGGTGGTCGAGTTCGACACCCGGGTGCCGCACGCCTTCTCCAACCCGTTCCCGGAGCCCGCGGAGGCGCTGATCCTCTTCGGCCCCCAGGGCGAGCGGATGCACGTCCGCGCCCGCCCGGCCGGCGCTCAGACGGAGCGGGCGTAGGCCGCCGGCGTCGTGGCGAGCATCCGGCGGAAGTGCCGGGTCAGGTGCGCCTGGTCGTAGAAGCCCGCGGCCGTCGCCACCTCCGCGGCCGGCATCCCGTCGAGCAGCAGCCGGCGGGCGCGGTCGACCCGCCGGCCGGTCAGGTAGCGGTGCGGGGGCAGGCCGTGCCGCTGCGTGAAGGCCCGCACGAGGTGCGTCGGGGAGACGCCCAGCCGCACGGCCTGCGGTGAGGTCGACGCCGTCGACTACGCGGGCGTCCAGCAGCTCCCGCAGCGCGTCGGCGACCCCGGAGTCGCGCACCGCGGCGACCGGTCCGACCTCCCGGTCCAGGTGCTGCGCCAGCCGCTCCAGGACGAACGCCAGCCGGCTCTGCACCTCGAGGTCCTCCGCGTGCGGCCGGAGCGCGGCGTGCAGCTGGGAGACGCGGGTGCGCAGCACCTCGTCGGCGAGGGCCGGGCGGTCCACCGCCGGGCCGACCCGGTCGACCCCGAGGGTGCCCGGCGCCAGGTACAGCACCCGCTTGCGGAACCCGCCGGGGAACTGCGACCGGCCGTCGTGCGGCACGCCGGGCGGCAGGAACGTGACCGCAGCCGGGGAGGCGCCGTGCGCGTGCCGGTCGAGGTCGTAGCGCACCGCGCCGTCGTCGACCAGGAGCAGCGTCCACGCGTCGTGGGTGTGCGACGGGTAGGCGTGGTCGGTGAACCGCGCGTGCAGCACCTCGGTCAGCCCGGGCACCTGCGGGCGCCAGGCGACCACGTCGGCCGGGCCGGTCACGTCAGGAACGTACAAGACCGGGAGGCGCCGGCGGCCGGATGCTGGGTGCCGTGACGACCGTGCAGACCACCACCGAATCCCAGCCCACCACGACCGAGGTCGGCCCACCCTGGCCGACGAAGATCGTCGTCCTGCTGCGCGAGGGGCTGCTCCCGTGGCAGGAGCTCAACGTCACCGCCTTCCTCGCCGGCGCGGTGGCCGCCGCGATCCCCGAGCTGATCGGCCGCCCCTACGAGGACGCCGACGGCACCCGGTACCTGGCCACGATCCGGCAGCCGGTGCTGGTGATGACCGGCCCGGCCGACGTGCTGGCACGGGCCCGCGAGCGCGCGGTGCAGCGCGCCCTGCCGACGTCGGTGTTCACCGCGGACCTCTTCGCCACCGGCGGTGACGCCGAGAACCGCGCCGCGGTCCAGGCGGTGCGCGGGGCGGACCTCGACCTGGTCGGGATCGCGCTGCACGGGCCGAAGAACGCCGTCGACAAGGTGGTCAAGGGCGCTCGCATGCACCCCTAGCTACACGGAGACGACGAGGAGGCCGTCCTCCTCGCGCACCGGGTAGACCCGGACCGGGGCGGCGCCCGACGTCGCGGCGCCGTCGGCCCACCGGTAGGCGAACAGGTGCAGCGGGCAGACCAGGACGTCGACGTCGGTCTGCCCGTCGGCGAGCGGTCCCCCGGCGTGCGGGCAGGCCGCCTGCGTGGCGTGCAGCGAGCCGTCGCGCAGCCGGAACACCGCCACCTGCACATCCCCCGCGACGAAGGCCCGGCCCTCCCCCGGCGGGACGTCGTCGACCCGGCCGACCACGTGCGGGGTGCCGGTGCCCGGCGCGGCCGTGCCGGGCGGCGTCTCCGTCGCCGGTGTGCCCAGCTCGGTGCCCGGCGTCGTGGGCCGGGCGGCCTCCAGGTGCGGCGCGCTCATCGGACCGGCACCTGCGGCAGCGCGACCAGCGGCAGCGCGGAGCGGAACTGGCCGGGCGTGGCCGGCTCGCCGGCGTCCTGGCCCCACGGGTCGGTGTAGGCGTCGATCGACTGCTGCATGCCCGCGTCGAGGTCGGCGCAGATGCCCTCGCTGTCCTCGAGCAGGACCGCCTTGATCTTCTCCAGCCCGATGCGGGGCACGAAGTCGTAGGTGCGCTCGAGCCAGTTGGCGTTCTCCCGGTAGTACTGCATGAACCGCCCGGCCAGCGTCATCACCTCGTCCGGGGAGCCGACGGTGGCCAGCAGGTCCCCCTTGCGGATGGTGGCCCCGGCGGCCCCGCCGACGTAGACCTCCCATCTGCCGTTGCCGACGGCGACGACGCCGACGTCCTTGACGTAGGCCTCGGCGCAGTTGCGCGGGCAGCCGACGACGGCGAGCTTCATCTTCGCCGGGCTCTCGATGCCCTGGAACCGGGTCTCCAGGTCGATGCCGAGCTGGGTGGAGTCGCCCAGGCCGAAGCGGCAGAAGTCGCTGCCCACGCAGGTCTTCACGGTGCGGAAGCTCTTGCCGTAGGCGTACCCGGACGGCATGCCGAGGTCGGACCACATGGCCGGCAGGTCCTCCTTGCGCACGCCGAGCAGGTCGATCCGCTGGCCGCCGGTCACCTTGACCATCGGCACCTCGTACTTCTCCGCGACGTCGGCGATCCTCCGCAGCTGCGCGGGCGTGGTCACCCCGCCCTTCATCTGCGGGACGACGGAGAAGGTGCCGTCCCGCTGGATGTTGGCGTGCACCCGGTCGTTGATGAACTCGCCGTCCTTCTCCGGCACGAAGTCGTGGCCCCAGATCATCTTCAGCAGCGAGGTCAGCCCCATCTTCGACTTCGCGTCGTCCTTGCCGTCCGGGGCGAGGGTGGCGAAGACCGCGGACACGCTGCGCAGGTCGTGCTCGCGGATGGCCCGGATCAGCTCGGGCTTCGGCATCGGGATGCCCGGCACGTACCAGGACGCCGCCGGGTCCTCGGTGAGCTCGCCGTCGGCGGCCCACTCGACGATCTGCTTCACCAGCGACTTGCAGGAGCCGCAGCCCTTGCCGGCGCGGGTGCGGTCCATGACCTCGCCGACGGTGGCGCAGCCCCCGGAGACCGCACCGCAGAGATCGCCCTTGGTGACGCCGTTGCAGTTGCAGACCTGGCTGTCGGCGGGCATCTCGGCGACGCCCACCTCCTCGACGCCGTCGGAGAGGTCGACCAGCAGCCGGATGCGCTCCTCGGGCAGTGGCGCGCCGCGGTCGAAGGCCTGGGTGAGGAAGGCGACCTTGCGGGTGTCGCCGAGCAGGGTGGCACCGACGAGCCTGTCGTCGCGGATCACCACCGACAGGTGGACCCCGCGCCGGGGCTCGGAGATGACCAGGAACTCGTCGTCGTCGCGCTCGGGGGTGTTCACGCCCATGACGGCGACGTCGACGCCGGCGACCTTGAGCTTCGTCGCCGTCCGGCTGCCGTGGTACTCGGCGTCGGGGTCGGTGCCGGTCAGGACGTCGGCGAGCACCGTGGCGTGCTCCCACGCCGGGGCGACCAGGCCGTAGACCTGGTCGCGGTGCTGGGCGCACTCCCCGATGGCGTAGACGTCGGGGTCCTCGGTGCGCAGCTGGTCGTCGACCACGATCCCCCGCTGCACCTCCAGCCCCGACCGGACCGCGAGGTCGGTGTGCGGCCGCACCCCGGCGGCGACGACGAGCAGGTCGCAGTCCAGCCGCCGGCCGTCCTTGAGCAGCACGCCCTGGACGTGCTCGGTGCCCAGCACCTCGGTGGCCAGGACGTCGAGGTGCACGGTGATGCCGAGCGACTCGACGCTCCGCTTCAGGATCGCCCCGGCCTCGGCGTCGAGCTGGGCGTTCATCAGCCACGGCATGGCGTGCACGAGCTCCACCTGCAGCCCGTGGCCCTGCAGCGCCCGCGCGGCCTCCAGCCCGAGCAGCCCACCGCCCATGACGACGGCGCGGGTGCACCGGCCGGTCGCCTCCAGCATCGCCCGCGTCTCGTCGATGGTGCGGAAGCCGTACACGCCGGGCAGCAGCGAGCCGTCGTCGGTGCGGACCCCGGTCATGGGCGGGACGAACGAGTAGCTGCCGGTGGCCAGCACCAGGTGGTCGTAGCCGGTCACGCTGCCGTCGGCGGCGTGCACCTGCTTGGCCGCGGTGTCGATCCGCTCGACCCGCACCCCCGCACGCAGGTCGACGCCGTTGTCGGCGTACCACTCGTGCGAGTTGAGCACGATCTCGTCCTCGTGCGACTCCCCGGCCAGCACCGGGGAGAGCATGATCCGGTTGTAGTTGCCGTGCGGCTCGTCGCCGAAGACGGTGATCCGGAACTGCTCGCCGCCCCCGCGCTCGAGCACCTCCTCCACGAAGCGCGCACCGGCCATGCCGTTGCCCACGACCACCAGGCGGCTACGGGTGTCCAGCGCGTCGTCCAGGTGCAGGGTCGTGGCGCCGCCGAGCCGGCCGCCCAGGATCGACGTCATCAGACCTCCACCAGCCCGAGGTCGACCACGATCTCGCCGGTGACGCCCTCGGGCGCCGCCGCGTGCAGCTCCACGACCGAGCCGGCCACCAGGTCCTCGACCACGCGCAGCGGCACGTGGGTGTCGGCCCTGGCGCCGATCGGGAACCAGCGCATCGGCTCGCCGTCGTGCACGAGCAGCACGTAGACCAGCTCGCCGGTGGCGTTCCCGCCGCGGAAGTACAGCGCCTGCGCCGTCCGGCCGGCGGGCACGGTGTAGCGCAGCGCCGGGTCGACCGGGCCGGGCTTGGCCAGCCCCTCGCCGGTGATCGGGAAGACGCCCTGCAGGAAGCGGGGTGTGCTCTTCACGGGTGTTCTCCTCGGGGTGGACGTCGAGCGGGACGGCGGGTGCGGTACGGGGGCCGCGGCCGGGCGGTGCGCGGGCGAGCGGGGCTGGGTGGCGGCGGCCGGGGGCGGGATGCGTTCCTCCGGCCCGCCGACGCGGGTGATCGCGACGGCGCAGACCTTGAACGCGGGCATCCGGCTGACCGGGTCGAGCACGCCCGCGTCGGTGAGGGCGTTGGCGCTGGCCCCGCCGCCCCAGTGGAACGGGACGAAGACCGTGTCGGGCCGGATGGTGTCGGTGACCGACGCGTGGAAGCGGGCCCGCCCGCGGCGGGTGGCGAGCTCGACGACGTCGGTGTCGCCCACCCCCAGCGCCCGCGCGAGATCCGGGTGCAGCTCGGCCCGGGGGGTCGGGGCCATGAGCTGCAGGCTGCGCGTCCGGCGGGTCTGGGTGCCCGACTGGTACTGGGCCAGCACCCGGCCGGTGGTGAGCACGTAGGGGTAGTCGGCGTCGGGCCGCTCGTGCGGGTCGACGTGCTCGACCCGGAGGAACCGGGCCCGCCCGTCGGGGGTGGCGAAGCGGTCCAGGAACAGCCGGGGCGTGCCGGGGTGCGAGTCGGTCGGGCACGGCCAGAAGACGCCCTGCTCCTCGTCGACGCGCCGGTAGCTGATGCCGGAGTAGTCCGCCGTCCCGCCGGCGCTGGCCCGGCGCAGCTCGTCGAAGACCGTCTCCGGGTCGCCGCTGAACCGCTCCCCGGCGCCCAGGCGGCCGGCGAGCTCGGCGAGCAGCTGCAGGTCGTCCCGGACGCCGTCGGGCGGGTCCAGCGCCCGGCGGCGGCGGATCACCCGGCCCTCGAGGTTGGTGGTCGTGCCGGCCTCCTCCGCCCACATCGCACTGGGCAGGACGACGTCGGCGAGCTCGGCGGTCTCGGAGAGGAAGAAGTCGCTGACGGCGAGGAAGTCGAGGTCGCCCAGCCGGCTGATCACCCGGCGGGCGTCGGGTGCGGAGACGGCGACGTTGGAGGCCAGGACCAGCAGCGTCCGCACCCCGCCGTCGGTGCCGAGGGCGTCGAGCAGCTCGAAGGCGCTCCTCCCCGGTAGCGGCAGGTCGTCGGGGTCGACGCCCCAGACGGCGGCCACGTGGGCCCGGGCGGCGGGGTCGGCCAGCGACCGGTAGCCGGGGAGCTGGTCGGCCTTCTGGCCGTGCTCCCGGCCGCCCTGGCCGTTGCCCTGGCCGGTGATCGTGCCCCAGCCGCTCCCCCGCCGGCCCGGCAGGCCGAGGGCGAGCGCGAGGTTGATCCACGCCTGGGCGGTGTCGGTGCCGCTGCGGTGCTGCTCGGCACCCCGGGCCGTGAGGATCATCGCCTTCTCGGCGCGGGCCAGGGCGAAGACGGTGCGCCGCTGGTCGGGCACCGGCACCCCGGTGAGCCGTTCGACGCGGTCGGGCCAGTAGGCGGCGACCCCGTCGCGCACCGCGTCGAACCCGGTGGTGCGCGCGGCCACGTACTCCTCGTCGACCAGCCCCTCGGCCAGCGCGATGTGCAGCAGCCCGTTGGCCAGCGCGAGGTCGGTGCCCGGCAGCGCCTGGAGGTGCAGCGCGGCGTTGCGGGCGGTGGCGGTGCGCCGCGGGTCGACGACGACGTGCTGCGCGCCCCGCTCGCGGCCGGCGTCGAACCACTGCATGGCCGGCGGCATGGTGTCGGCCGGGTTGCTGCCCACCAGGACGACGACGTCGGCCTCGGCGATGTCGCTGAGCGGGAAGGGCAGGCCACGGTCCAGCCCGAACGCGCGGTTGGCCGCGCCGGCCGCCGAGGACATGCAGAAGCGGCCGTTGTAGTCGATGGCGCTGGTGCGCAGCGCGACCCGGGCGAACTTGCCGAACTGGTAGGCCTGCTCGTTGGTCAGCGACCCGCCGCCGAAGCAGCCGACGGCGTCACGGCCGTGGCGGGCCTGGGTGCGCTCGATCGCCGCGACCACCCGGTCCAGCGCCTCGTCCCAGCTGCCCTCGACCAGCGGGCTGGTGCGGTCGCCGGGGACCGCCCGCACCAGCGGCCGCAGCAGCCGCTCCGGGTGGTCGAGCAGCTCGGCCGACGACCAGCCCTTGGAGCACAGGCCGCCGCGGTTGGTCGGGAAGTCCAGCGGCACCAGCGTGGCCGGTCGGGCGCCGGCGGTGACCGCCATGCCGCACTGCAGCGAGCAGTACGGGCAGTGGGTGTTCGTGGTCCGGGAGGCGCGCATCCCCGCCGGAGCGGGAGCGGGGGACACGGGAGCGGACACGGCAGCCAGCGTCGGGGGCGGGCGTTTCCCTTCGTGGGCCCCGGCGTCAACGCTGGGTTCCGTCGGCCTCACACGAGGGCGCCGGTCCCTGTGCGGTACCCCAGCGCGCATCATCACGGCAGATCGCGCCGACCGAGGGAGAGCACGATGAGCCAGCCGGACCCGACCGCCGACCCCGACAGCCCGGAGGGCCGCGGAGGTGCGGCCGCGGCGGTGCCGGCCGCGCCGCCCGGTGCCGGCCGGGCCGGGCTCGACCGGCGCCGCATCCTGGGCGCGGCGATCGAGTACATCGACGCCCACGGGCTGAACGCGCTGACGATGCGCCGGCTCGGGGCGCACCTCGGCGTGGAGGCCATGGCGCTGTACCGCTACGTGCCCGGCCGCGAGCAGCTGCTCGACGGCGTCGTGGAGTCGGTCATCGACGAGCTCTACGGCGATCCCGACGTGCACCTGGCCGCGTCCCGCGGCTGGCAGGACTACCTGCAGCGGCTGGCGCACGGGGTGCGGCGGATCGCCCTGGCCCACCCGGAGGTCTTCCCCCTGGTCGCGACCCGGCCGCCCGCGGCCCCCTGGGTCCGGCCGCCGTTGCGCAGCCTGCGCTGGGTGGAGTCCTTCCTCGACGCGCTCATCGACAGCGGCTTCACCGAGGAGGCCGCGGTCGCGGCCTACCGGGCGTACTCGAGCTTCCTGCTGGGCCACCTGCTGCTCGAGGTGTCGCAGAAGGGCGTGAAGATCAGCCCGCTGGACCAGCCCGAGGGCGTGCCCGACGCGGCGGCGAGCACCGAACTCGGCGACTACCCCACCGTCGTCCGGCTCGAGTCGCTGCTCTCGCTCGACGAGTCGGCCGCCGAGTTCGAGGAGGCGCTGGAGAACCTGCTCGGCCGGCTGGAGGTCGTGCTGACCGAGTCGCGCACCCCGCGGCGCGGCGACCCGCGGAGCTGATCCGGCCAGGTCAGACCCCTCACAAGTGTTTACGCTGTAAATGCGCGGGCACCGCTAGGGACGACCCCGTCGGCGAGCACACGCCGCGACGAGGCCTCACTCTCCCTGTTCTTCGAGCCCCAGGAGTCCTGCGCATGATCACCGAGCACCAGCTGAGCGACGTCATCGGCAGCACCGCCGTCGGCCCCGACGGCAAGCTGGGCACCGTCGGCGAGGTCTACCTCGACGACGAGACCGGCCGCCCCGAGTGGGCCACCGTCCGCACCGGGATGTTCGGCACCAAGGAGGCCTTCGTCCCCCTGGCCGACGCCGACATCTCCGGCGAGGAGCTGCGCGTGCCCTACGCCAAGGACAAGGTCAAGAACGCCCCGCACATCGAGAGCGAGGGGCACCTCTCCCCCGCGGAGGAGACCGAGCTCTACCGGTACTACGGCCTGGCCGGCGGCACCGGTACCGACGTCACCGACACCACCCGCACCACGACGACGGACACGACGCGCGGTGCCGTCGGCCACGACACCTCCGGGCCCACGACCGACGACGCGATGACCCGGTCGGAGGAGCAGCTGCACGTCGGCACCCAGCGGGTGGAGACCGGCCGCGCCCGGCTGCGCAAGTACGTCGTCACGGAGAACGTCTCGCAGACCGTGCCGGTCTCGCACGAGGAGATCCGCATCGAGCGCGAGCCGATCACCGACGCCAACGTCGGCAACGCCCTCGACGGCCCGGCCATCTCCGAGGAGGAGCACGAGGTCGTGCTCCACGGCGAGCGCCCGGTCGTGGAGAAGGGTGCCGTGCCGGTAGAGCGCGTGCGCCTGGACACCCAGACCGTCACCGAGCAGGAGACGGTCACCGAGCAGGTCCGCAAGGAGCAGGTGGAGCTGGACACCGACGGCACGGACGGCACCGGCACCCGCCGCTGACCCCGGCCGCAGCGGTCGGGCGGCGTCGGCGGGCTGGCAGTCCTGCTGAT
>NZ_JAPVBG010000005.1 GCF_026967805.1 Blastococcus sp. VKM Ac-2987 | reverse complement strand
CGAGGTCGATGACGACGTCCTTCCTGAACTGCTGCCGGTACTCGACGGCGAGCCGGGCGACCCGCACGCAGGCCTCCCCATGTCCACACCCGCTTCCGCGCACGGCGACGACACCGGCATCCGCCCGGACGGAGCGCACTCCACCCGCGGCGCCGGCCGTGACGCCGTCGACGCGCAGCACTCCCGCTACGGCGGCATCAAGTGGGGCGCGGCGTTCTTCGGCTGGCTCTCCGCCAACGGGCTGGCAGTCCTGCTGATCGCGCTGATCAGCGCCGCCGGCGTCGCCATCGGGTTCACCGAGGGCCTCCCGTCGGTCGACCAGGCCACCGAGCAGGCGAGCACGATCGGCATCGTCGGCGGCATCGTCCTGCTGGTCGTCCTGTTCCTCGCCTACCTGGCCGGGGGCTACGTCGCCGGCCGGATGGCGCGCTTCGACGGCGTCCGCCAGGGCATCGCCGTGTGGGTCATCGGCCTGCTCGTCGTCCTGGCGCTCGCCATCGCCGGCCTGGTCTTCGGCTCGGAGTACAACGTGCTCCAGCAGCTGAACCTGCCGCGCATCCCGATCGACGAGGGCACCGCCACGACCGGCGGCATCATCGCCCTGGTCGCCGTGCTGCTGCTGACGCTGCTCGGCGCGATCCTCGGCGGCAAGCTGGGCGAGCGCTACCACCGCAAGGTCGACCGCGCCGGCTTCGACGCCGTCTGAGCACGCCTCCCCCTGCCGCGGCGCAGGGGGCGCAACGCCCACCACGACGGGGGCCGTCCCACCCGGGGCGGCCCCCGTCGTCGTCGGGCGTGGTCGAATTCGGGGGTGACCCCTCCCGGCCCGATCGTCCGGCGGATCGACGACCCGGACGAACCCGGGCCCGACGTCCGCGTCGCCGAGCAGCGGGACGTGCCCGCCATCGCCGCCACGCTCACCGTCGCGCTGGCCGACTCCCGCTGGGTCCGCTGGGCCCTGCCCGACGACGGCCGGATGCAGCGGCTGACCCGGCTGCACGAGCTCGACGCCGCCCACCGCGGGGTGTCCACCGGCACGGCCTGGGTGACCGAGGCCCTCGACGCCGTCGCCGTCTGGGAGCCGCCGGCCGGCGCCGAGGGCACCCGTCCGCTGGCCGACGACGTCCGGGCCGCCCTCGCCCGGGAGCTGCCCTACCTGAGCGGGCCGCGGGCCCGCGCGGTGGCCGAGACCGACGCCTTCCTCACCGCGGCCCGGCCCGGCCAGCCGCACTGGTGGCTGCGCCACCTCGGGGTGCGCCCGTCGGCCCGCCGCAGGGGGCTGGCCGCCGCCGTCCTCGCGCCGGTGCTGGTGCGCTGCGACGCGGAGAAGACCCCCGCCGCCGCGGCGGTCTTCGGCTGGGCGAACGTGCGGTTCCTCCGCGGGTTCGGCTTCCAGGTGGCGGAGACGACCCGCACGACCGACGACGAGCTGCCGCTGTGGGTGCTCGTCCGCGAACCGCTCTCCCTGAGCTGACCGCCGTCCTGTCGATCCCGGAGGCCTCGTGCCCAGCCCTGCCGCCCGCCTGCTCCCCCCGCTGATGCGCCTGCTCCGCTTCCGGCGGGAGTTCGAGCGCCCCGAGCTGATGCTGCGGGGCGTGCAGGAGCGCCTGCTGCGCCCGGTGCGGTACGGGCCACCGCGCGGACTCGGCCCGGTGGAGGTCGTGGTGGACGTCCACCACACGACCGGCTGGCCGGTCTACCGCGTCCTCCCCCGCGGCCGGACGCCGGACCGTGCCGCCGTGTACGTGCACGGTGGTGCCTGGGTGAACCAGATCCACCCCCTGCACTGGCGCCTGGTCGCCCGGCTCGCCGCCCGCAGCGGCACCGCGATCACCGTGCCGGTCCACCCCCTCGCGCCGGTGGGCACGGCGGCGACCGTGGTGCCGCCCGTCGCGGACCTGATCGGCGCGCTGGTCGACCGGCACGGCGCCGGGCGGGTCACCGTGATGGGCGACTCGGCCGGCGGCCAGATCGCGCTGTCCGCCGCCCAGCTCCTCCTCGACCGGGGCGTGCCGCCGCTGCACCGGACGGTGCTCGTCTCGCCGGCGCTGGACCTGACCCTGGCCAACCCGGAGATCGACCTGGTGGAGCCGCAGGACCCCTGGCTGGCCCGCCCCGGCACCCGGGCGGCGATCGAGCTCTGGCGGGGCACGCTCCCGCTGACCGATCCGCTGGTGAGCCCGCTGTTCGGGGAGCTGGCCGGGCTCGGTCCCCTGACCGTCTTCAGCGGCACCCGGGACATCACCAGCCCGGACACCCGGTTGCTGGTCGACCGCGCCCGCGCGGCCGGCGTCCAGGTCGATCACCACGAGGAGGAGGGTCTGGTCCACGTGCACGCGCTGCTGCCGGTGCCCGAGGGGCGGCGGGCGCGGCGGGTGATGGCCGCCGTCCTCGCCGGCTGAGGAGCACGCGGCCGCTTCGCCCGGGCCGCTCCGGAGGTGCTGGCGCGGCCCGTGGACGTGCTGGAAAAGTCGAGCGCGGAGGTGTCGATCCGGCCGGTCCCCGCTCGTACAGGGGGTGAGCGACCGGCACGCGGCCGGCGCCCGACCCCAGGAGGAACCATGGCCCAGTACCTGCTCAACATCGTCCAGCCGGTCGGAGAGGTCCCCTCGCCGGAGGACCTGGAGCCGGTGATGAAGGATCTCGCCGCGCTCAACGAGGAGATGCAGGCGGCGGGTGTGTGGGTCTTCGCCGCCGCGCTGCACCAGCCGGACTCATCGACCGTCGTCCGCGCCGAGGGCGGCGACGTGCTGGTCACCGACGGCCCCTACGCCGAGGCCAGGGAGTTCGTCGGCGGGTTCGACCTCATCGAGGTCGACGACCTGGACCAGGCCCTGGTCTGGGCCGGCAAGCTCGCCCGCGCGCTCGGTGGCCTGCCGGTCGAGGTCCGGCCCGTCGCCCAGGCCTTCTGACTCCGGACCCGCTGCCCCCGTGTCCGACGCCACCGCCGAGGTCGAGCGGGTCTTCCGCGAGCACCACGGACGGGCGGTCGCCGTCCTGATCCGCCTCCTCGGCGACGTCGACGCCGCCGAGGAGGCGGTCCAGGACGCCTTCCTCACGGCCCTCCGGCGGTGGCCGGTCGACGGCGTCCCGCCCAGCCCGGCCGGCTGGATCGTGACGACCGCCCGCAACCGGGCGATCGACCGCTGGCGGCGGGAGTCCGTCCGGACCGACCGGCACGCGCAGGCCGCGCTGCTCGTCAGCGCCCCGGAGCACGTCGAGGAGGGACCCGTGCACGACGACCGGCTACGGCTCGTCTTCACCTGCTGCCACCCCGCGCTGGCCGCGCCCGCCCGGGTCGCGCTCACCCTGCGGCTGCTCGGCGGCCTCACCACCGCCGAGATCGCGGCGGCGTTCCTGGTGCCCGAGCCCACGATGGCCCAGCGCCTGGTCCGCGCGAAGGCCAAGATCCGCGACGCGCGCATCCCCTACCGGGTCCCGGCGGACGCCGAGCTCCCGGACCGGCTGCCGGCCGTGCTCGCCGTCGTCTACCTGGTGTTCTCGGAGGGCCACGCCGCCTCGTCCGGGGACCGCCTGGTGCGCGAGGATCTCTGCGCCGAGGCCATCAGGCTGGGCCGGCTGATCGCCGAGCTGATGCCCGACGAGCCGGAGGTGGCCGGGCTCCTGGCGCTGATGCTCCTCACCGAGGCCCGGCGGCCGGCGCGGACGTCCGCCGACGGCGCCCTGGTGCTGCTGGCCGAGCAGGACCGGTCGCGCTGGGACGGGCGGCTGATCGCGGAGGGCCACGACCTGGTGCGCGGGTGCCTGCGGCGCAACCGGCCCGGGCCCTACCAGGTGCAGGCGGCGATCGCGGCGGTGCACGCCGACGCCGTCGATGCCGCCGGCACCGACTGGGCGCAGGTGGTGGCGCTCTACGACCAGCTGATGGCCCTGGCGCCGAGCCCGGTGGTCGCCCTGCACCGCGCCGTCGCCGTCGCCGAGGTGGCCGGACCGGCCGCCGGCCTCGCGCTCGTCGAGGGGCTGGACCTGCCCCGCCACCACCTGCTGCCGGCCGTGCGCGCCGACCTGCTGCGCCGGCTGGGCCGCCCGGCCGAGGCGCTCGAGGCCTACCGGGCGGCGTTGGCGCTGGCCGGCAACGACCGCGAGCGCGCGTTCCTGCGGCGGCGTTGCGATGAGTTGCCGGCGTCGCGGCAGTCGGAGGAGGCATGAGCTCCCCCACCGACCTCGACGTCACCTTCACCGCGCCCATCGAGAAGGACGGCGCGTTCCCCACCTACCTGGTCGTGCCCGGCTCCGCCGAGCTGCTTGGCACCCGCCGGGCGGTGAAGGTGACCGGCACGGCCGACGGGCACGCCTTCGCCGCCACCCTCATGCCGTCGGGCATCGGCCCGCACTGGCTGCCGCTGCGCGCGGCGATCTGCTCGGCGATCGGCAAGAGCCGCGCGGGCGAGGAGGTCACCGTGCACCTGGAGCAGCGGCTGAGCTGAGCGGGGGCGGGACGTCCTCGCGGGGGCGTCCCGCCGTCAGTCCCAGCTGCGGCGCTGCTTCTTCAGCTGGCCGCGCTGCTTCTTCGCCTCGATCCGGCGCTCCTTCGAGCCCCGGGTCGGCTTGGTGCGCCGGCGGGCCGGCGCCGGCGGGGCGAGCGCGGCACGGAGGACGGCCGCCAGCCGCTCGCGCGCGGCCTGCCGGTTGCGCAGCTGCTGCCGGTGCTCGCTCGCGACGACGGTCAGCACGCCGTCGACCAGCCGCTCGCCGAGCCGCGCCGCGAGCCGGGCACGCTGCGGGTCGCCGAGGCCCGGGAGGTCCAGCGGCGACACCGACAGCTCCACCCGGGAGTCAGCGGTGTTCACGCCCTGCCCACCCGGCCCGGAGCTGCGGGAGAACCGCCACGACAGGGCGGCCGCGGGCACGACGAGGGACCCGGTGACCGGCAGGTCACCGGAGGCGTCGTCGGTTGCGGGCACCGGGACAGTGTGGCCGACGCGGTTCAGGCGCCGGCCGCCAGCGGGCCCGGGGCCAGGTGCTCGGCGGTCCAGCCGGGCACCTGCCCGTCCCACTCGGCGCGCTCGGCCTCGTGCACGCCGCGCAGGATCCGGCGCCAGGTCAGCGCCCGCTGCAGCGGGCCGATCCGCAGGGCCAGGGCGCACAGCTCCCGGAGCTCGCCGGACGGGCCGAGGTCCCGCCACTCCCCGAGGTAGGCGTCGCGGAGGCGGAGCAGGCCGGGGTCGCCGTTCGCCAGGCCGAGCACGTGGGCGGCGAACCGCAGCGCCACCACCAGGGTCAGGAACGGGTGCGACACCGAGGCGTCACCCCAGTCGAAGAACCGGTGGTGCCCGTCGTCGACGAACACGTTGGCGTCGTGCAGGTCGTCGTGCTGCAGCGTGGGCGGGACCGGGCCGGCGGCCAGCGCACGGCACGCCCGCGCGTACCCGGGGAGGTCGGCGAGGACCCGGTCGCGGTCAGCCTGCGCCAGCCCGCCGGGGCGGCCGGGGCGCTGCAACCCGTCGTCGCCGAGCAGGTCGGCGACCAGTCCGGGCAGCCGCCCCGGCCGGTGGTCGGGCACGCCGAGCTCCAGCAGCGCACCGGCGTGCGGGACCAGGGCCAGCTGCAGCCGCGCGTGCGCGCGGACCATCGCCTCCCAGGCGGCCAGGTCGGCCGACCCGGCCGCCCGCAACGTGCGCCCACCGTCGGGCAGGAGCAGCAGCCGGCGCTGCGGGTGCACCGCGAGCGGGACCAGGACGTGCCCGGGCACCCACCGACCGAGAGCCTCGGCCAGCGGGGGTTCGTGCGCCGAGCCCGGGCCCACCGACTTGAGCCAGACGGCGCCCCCGCCGCGCAGCGGCAGCCGGAACGCCGTCGACCAGGCCCGGACGTGCGGCTGCTCGGGCGGACCGTCGAGCTGCCGGCCGGTGCGGGCCAGCTGCTCGACGGCCCAGTCGAGGGAGGCGCTCCGCCAGCCGGGGTCCTGCCAGGTCGCGACGCCGGCCGTGGCCTCGGACCCGGGAATCACGGACGCACGGTAGGCGGCCTGCCCCGCACGGCGCAGCAGGCTTTCCGAGCCCGCGTCAGGCGGGGACCGGGTCGGCGCCGCCGGCGGCTCCCGGACGGCAGCGGACCAGCCGGCGCAGCGTGAGCCAGGAACCGCGGAGCGCGCCGTGGGTCTCCAGCGCCTCGATCGCGTAGGCCGAGCACGTCGGGGTGAACGCGCAGCACGGCCGGCGCTTCGGGCTGATCTCGCGCTGGTAGAAGCGGACGGCGGCGACCAGGCGGGCCGCCGCGCCGGTGCCCTCCTGGCCGGCCCGGATCGCCGGAAGCGACCGCGGGGCGACGAGCATCAGCTCCAGGCCGCACCCGACGGCGTTGGCCAGGCAGCAGCCGGTGTTGAGGAACAGCAGGTCGCGCAGGCAGGAGTCGTTCCGCCGCCCGTACCCGCGGGGCGGGCCGTACCCGCCGTACCCGCGGCCGTAGTGGCCCGCGTAGTGCCCACGGTAGCCACCGCCGTAGCGCGGACCACGCCGCCGTCGTCGCGGACCCCAGCCACTGCTCCAGATGAACACCACGGCAGGGAGGTACCGCAGGAGGATGGCAGCCATGCCTGATCTCGCCGCCGCCCTCGCCGCCGGAACCGTCGTGCTCGACGGCGGGTTGTCCACCGAGCTCGAGTCGCGGGGCGCCGACGTCTCCTCGGCGCTCTGGTCGGCGCGGCTGCTGCGCGACGACCCCGCGGCGATCGTGGCGGCGCACGCCGCCTTCGCCGCCGCGGGCGCCCAGGTGGCGACGACCGCCAGCTACCAGGCCACCCTCGAGGGGTTCGCGGGGGCCGGGCTGACCCGGCGCGAGGCGCAGGCGCTGATCGAGCGCTCGGTGCTCCTGGCCCGCGAGGGGCAGGGGGACGGCTGGGTCGCCGGCTCCGTCGGCCCGTACGGCGCGATGCTGGCCGACGGCTCGGAGTACACCGGCGGCTACGTGGCGGAGGTGGGCCTTGCCGCGCTGCGCGCCTTCCACCGGCCGCGGATGGAGCTGCTGGCGCAGGCGGGCGCGGACGTGCTGGCCTGCGAGACCGTGCCCGCGGCCGCCGAGGCCGGCGCGCTGGTCGCCGAGGCCGTCTCCCTCGGTGTGCCCGTCTGGCTGTCCCTGACCACCGTCCTGGACGAGGCGGGGGTGCCCCGCACGCGCCGGGGTGAACGGGCGGCCGACGTGTACGCCATGGTGGCCGGCGTGCCCGAGGTGGTCGCGGTGGGCGTCAACTGCACCGCGCCCGCCGCGATCGGCCCCACGATCGCCGCGGCGGCCGCGGCCGGGAAGCCGATCGTGGTCTACCCGAACAGCGGCGAGGTGTGGGACGCGGCCGCCCGCCGCTGGGCCGGTACCCCCGGCGTCGCCCCGGACGCCGTCACCGGCTGGATCGGGGCGGGCGCCCGGCTGGTCGGCGGCTGCTGCCGGGTCCGCCCCGCCGACATCGCCGCCGTCGCCGCCGCCGCCGCCGCCGCCGCCAAAGATGATCAGGTGACCTGATCACCGGTGGTCCTGGCTCAGCACCGGTGGTGAGCCAGGACCCGGAACGACCAGGTCACCTGATCAACAGTGGGCGCGTCAGAGGATGGGCTTGCCGCCGGTGACGGCGATGCGGGCGCCGGAGACGTAGGACGACTCGTCGCTGGCCAGCAGCACGTAGACCGGCGCCAGTTCGGCCGGCTGCGCGGGCCGGCCCATCGGCACCTGCTGACCGAAGCTCTCGACCTTCTCCTCGGGCATGGTCGCGGGGATCAGCGGCGTCCACACCGGGCCGGGGGCGACGCTGTTGGCCCGGATGCCCTTCTCGGCCAGCATCTGGGCGAGCGAGGCGGTGAAGTTGGCGATGCCGGCCTTGGTCATCGCGTAGGCGATGAGGTTGGGGCTGGGGTTGTCGGAGTTCACCGACGAGGAGTTGATGATCGAGGCGCCCGGCTGCATGTGCGGCAGCGCGTCCTTGCACAGCGTGAACATGGCGGAGAGGTTCGTGGCGAGGGTGTGGTCCCACTCCTCGTCGGAGATCTCGTCCAGCGAGTCGTGGCTCATCTGGAAGGCGGCGTTGTTGACCAGGACGTCGACCCGGCCGAACTCCTCGACGGCCTTGGGGATGACCGTCTTGGCGTGCGCGCGGTCGGAGAGGTCACCGGGGACGAGGACGCACTTCCGGCCGGCGTCCTCGACGTACCTGGCGGTGTCCTGGGCGTCCTCGTGCTCGTTCAGGTAGGAGATGAGGACGTCGGCGCCCTCGCGGGCGAAGGCGATGGCGACCGCGCGGCCGATGCCGCTGTCGCCGCCGGTGATGACGGCGGCCTTGCCGGCGAGCCGGCCGGAGCCGGTGTAGCTCTCCTCGCCGTGGTCCGGCTTGGGGTCCATCGCCCCGAGGGTGCCGGGAACGCTCTGCTGCTGGGCGGGCTGGGACTCGGGACGGGGCGACGACATGGTTCTCCTCCGGTGCGGTAGGGCGGGCCGGACCGGGTGCTGCTCACCGGACCGGCCTCCGCGCGCTACCCGCCGGGAGCCCGGGGGAACCTGCGGGTCGCGGGTGTCAGGCGGCGCGGGCCAGCGACTCGGCGGCCGGGGCCGCGATCGGCAGCTGCCACCGCATCTCGAACCGGCGTCGGCCCGCCTTGTCGACGACCTGCACCCACCGGCACTCCGGGCAATCCTGTCCACGCATGTCCCCGCCACCTTCCGTTCACCTGTTGTTCACCTTCCCCCCAGATCGGCGACAGCGAGCCGTTCCTGCAGGTTCCGTTATGGATCCGTGACCTGACGCGGATCGCCGGGCGGGGTGCGGGAAGGACCGGGGCGTCGGGCACGCTGTCGTTCACGATGACCGCGCCGCTGATCGACGACCCCACCGACCTCACCGCGCTCCGCGCCCGGGGCGGCGACCCCGACGAGCTGTTCGCCGCCTTCGCCGCGTGGGCCGAGGCCGGTGGCACGACGCTGTACCCGGCGCAGGAAGAAGCGCTGATCGAGCTGGTCAGCGGCGCGAACGTCGTCCTGGCCACGCCCACCGGCTCGGGCAAGTCGCTGGTGGCCACCGGCGCGCAGTACGCGGCCCTGGCCGCCGGGCGACGCAGCTACTACACCGCGCCGATCAAGGCACTGGTCAGCGAGAAGTTCTTCGCGCTCTGCGGCGTCTTCGGCGCGGCCAACGTCGGCATGCTCACCGGCGACGCCTCGGTCAACGCCGGCGCACCGATCATCGCCTGCACGGCGGAGGTGCTGGCCAACATCGCGCTCCGGGAAGGCGCGGACGCCGACATCGGCCTGGTCGTCATGGACGAGTTCCACTTCTACGGCGACCCCGACCGCGGCTGGGCCTGGCAGGTGCCGCTGCTGGAGCTGCCGAGGGCGCAGTTCCTCCTGATGAGCGCCACGCTCGGCGACGTCACGTCGCTGCGGGAGGACCTCACCCGCCGCACCGGCCGCCCGACGGCGCTGGTCGCCAACGCCGTCCGCCCGGTGCCGCTGCACCACTACTACGCGACGACGCCGATGCACGAGACCATCCAGGAGCTGCTGGACACCCAGCAGGCGCCGGTCTACGTCGTCCACTTCACCCAGGCCTCGGCGCTGGAGCGCGCGCAGGCGCTGATGAGCGTCAACGTCTGCAGCAAGGAGGAGAAGGCCGCGATCGCCGACATGATCGGCGGCTTCCGGTTCTCCTCCGCCTTCGGGACGACGCTGTCGCGACTGGTCCGCCACGGCATCGGCGTGCACCACGCGGGGATGCTGCCCAAGTACCGGCGGCTGGTGGAGCAGCTGGCCCAGGCCGGGTTGCTCAAGGTCATCTGCGGCACCGACACCCTCGGCGTGGGCATCAACGTGCCGATCCGCACCGTCGTCTTCTCGGCGCTGAGCAAGTACGACGGGACGCGCACCCGGCTGCTGCAGGTGCGCGAGTTCCACCAGATCGCCGGCCGCGCCGGCCGGGCCGGGTACGACACCGCGGGCACGGTCGTGGTCCAGGCGCCGGAGCACGAGGTGGAGAACCTCAAGCAGTTCGCGAAGGTCGCCGACGACCCGAAGAAGCGCCGCAAGCTGGTCCGCAAGAAGGTGCCCGACGGCATGGTGCCGTGGAGCGAAGCGACCATGAACCGGCTGGTCGAGGGCGACCCCGAGAAGCTGAGCAGCCACATGCGGGTGACGACGGCGATGGTCCTCGACGTCGTCGACCGGCCCGGTGACCCGTTCGTGGCCATGCGCCGGCTGCTCACGGAGAACCACGAGCCGCGCCCGAAGCAGCTGAGGCTGATCAAGGACGCGATCGGCATCGCGCGGTCGCTGCTGCAGGCCGGCGTGCTGGAGCGGCTGCCCGAGGCCGAGCCCGACGGCCGCCGCTACGACCTGACGCTGGACCTCCCGCCGGACTTCGCGCTCAACCAGCCCCTGTCGACGTTCGCACTGGCCGCGATCGACCTGCTGGACCCGGCGTCGGACACCTACGCGCTCGACGTGGTCAGCGTCATCGAGGCCACCCTCGACGACCCGCGGCAGATCCTCTCCGCCCAGCTCAACAAGGCCAAGGGCGAGGCGGTCGCCCAGATGAAGGCCGAGGGCATCGAGTACGACGAGCGGATGGAGCTGCTGGAGGAGGTCAGCTACCCCAAGCCGCTGGAGGAGCTGCTCGGGCACGCCTACGACGTCTACCGGCAGAGCAACCCGTGGGCGGCCGACGGGCAGCTCTCGCCGAAGGCGATAGTCCGGGAGATGTGGGAGCGGGCGTTCACCTTCCGGGAGTTCGTGAACACCTACGGGCTGACCCGCGCCGAGGGTGCCGTGCTCCGCTACCTCTCCGACGCCTTCAAGGCGCTGCGCTCGGGGGTGCCCGCGGCGGCGCGCACCGAGGAGGTCACCGACCTGGTCGAGTGGCTCGGTGAGCTGGTGCGCCAGGTCGACTCCTCGCTGCTGGACGAGTGGGAGCAGCTCACCTCCCCCGACCAGCCGCTGGACGTGCCGGTCGCCGTGCCCGCCCGCCCGCGGCCGCTGACCGGCAACGAGCGCGCGTTCACCGCGATGGTCCGCAACGCGCTGTTCCGCCGGGTGGAGCTCTGGGCCCGCCGCCGCTGGTACGACCTGGGCGAGCTGGACGCCGGTTCCGGCTGGGACGCCGACCGCTGGGGCGCGGTGGTGCAGGCCTACTTCGCCGAGCACGCCGAGGTGAACACCGGTGGCGACGCCCGCGGGCCGGCGCTGCTGATCTGGGACAAGGCCGAGCCGGGCACCTGGCGGGTGCGGCAGATCGTCGACGACCCCGAGGGCCACCACGACTGGGGCTTCGACGCGGAGGTGGACCTGGAGGCGTCGGACGAGGAGGGCGCCGCGGTGCTCCGGCTCGTGGACGCCGGCCGGAAGGACTGAGCAGGTGGTGGGTACCGGGGGCTGCGCGGTCCGCGCCGGGACGACCTGGTGGAACCTCTGCTACCGCTTCACGCCGGCGGCCTGGGGTCACGGGCTCGCGGCCGAGCTGGTGACGGCCGCCCTGGACGCGGCACGGGCGGTCGACCCCGACCGGCCCGTGGTCGCCTGCCTGCTCGAGCACGACGCCGAGTCGCGCGGCCGGGCCGAGCGCGCCGGCCTGTTCCCGGTCTGGCGGGGCCCGGACGCCGGCAACCCCGACCCGGACGCCGTCCGCCTGGTCCACGCCGACCGCCCCCTCGACGACGACGTCCTCGCGCGGGTCACCGCGCTCGCCTGACCGGTGGGAGCGCAACGGCGGACCACCGGGCGGGCAGCGTCCGGGCGCGTGCCAAGCTCGTCGCCGATGGACGCATGACGAGCGGGGCGGCGGTGCTCCTCACGCCGTCGGACGCCTTCGAGCGGATCGTCCCGTGGCTGATCGGCGGTGGCTCGCTGGCCAGCCTGGTGCAGCGGCCACCGCGGGAGCTGGCCGCCGAGGGGGCCCGGCACGCTCCCGCAGCCGATCCGCGGTGGCTGCCGCTGGGCACCTTCGCCGTGACCATCTACGGCGGCTACTTCGGCGCCGCCGCCGGCGTGCTGCTGCTCGCGATGTACCTGCTGTCCACCGGGGAGGGCCTCCCCCGGGGCAACGCCATGAAGAACGTCGTCCTGGGCGTGGCCAACGGCGTCGCGGCCATCGGGTTCGTCGTCCTCGCCGACGTCGCCTGGGCGGCCGCGCTACCGCTGGCGCTCGGCTTCTTCCTCGGTGGCCGGCTCGGACCCCGTGTGGTCCGGCGGGCCCCGCAGGCCGCGCTGCGCACGCTCATCGCCGTCGCCGGGCTCGCCCTCGCCGTCCACCTGGGCATCCAGGCCTACACCTGACGCGCCGCACGCCCCGTCCTCCGCGGTCGGGGCGTCGGACGGGGCGTGATCCGCCTCCGTCAGCCGCGGCTGACGAAGGCGGACAGGAAGAGCACGAACGCGCTCACCAGCAGCAGCAGCCGGGCCGGTGTCAGGCCGTTGACCAGCGTCGCGGTCGACTCCACCCACTGCGGCCGGACGCCGGCCTCCCGGGCGCGCTGCCGCACGATGCGGACCTCGTCGGCGAGCAGGACGCCGGAGGCGCCCAGCAGGGTCAGGCCCACGACGGCGAAGGTCAGCGCCAGCCGGTCGTCGAAGGTGTCGGCCGAGCCGCCGAGCACCAGGACCACGACCAGCCCGAGCAGCAGGCCCAGCAGCCCGCCGGCGACCGGCGCCCACGGCCCCATCACCGTCAGCGGTCCGCGGCGCGGCATGCGCGGGCGGGGCCGGACGCTCACCGGCGCTGTCGCGTGCATGCCGGGGACGACGTCGTCCTCCCCCGCCGACGGCGCGTCGCCGTCCCGCGCCGCCGCCGGCGCGGCCACCGGTTCGGGCGTGCCGGACGCCGTCGCCGCCGGGGTCGCCGTCGCCGCCGGGGTCGTCGCCGGCGTCTCCGCCGGGGTCGGAGCCGTCTGGGGGTCGGTCGGCCGCACGACCGGGATCTCCGCGGTCCCGGTGCCGACGGCCGTGCTTCCGTTGCGTTCACTCATGAATCGATCACCTCGTGCGCCACGCTAGGCGCACCGGCCCCACGAGCGGGGGACGCCGCCCCGGCGGGCTCCTCACGGACCGTGATGCCGCGCCGTAGCCCTCCGCCGCAGGTGGCTAGGCTCGCCCGGTGAACGCGGCTGCGCTGGTCCTGCCGGAGTTCACGCTCCTCCTCATCGGTGTGCTCCTGCGCCGGTTCGCCTGGCGCTCCCCGGGCTTCTGGGTCGATCTCGAGCGCCTCGTCTACTTCGTGCTCTTCCCGGCCCTGCTCTTCCGCACGACGCTCTCGGCCGACCTCGCCGCCGCCGGATCCGGCGGGGCGGTGCTGGCCGCGCTGGGGGCGCTCTCGGCCGGGGCCCTGCTGGGCGCGGTGGTCCGGTGGCTGCCGGGCGTCGACCGGATGACGGCGGCCTCGGGGTGGCAGACGGCGTTCCGCTTCAACACCTTCATCGCCCTGGCGCTGGTCGACGGCCTGGGCGTCCCGGCGCTCGCGCTCATGGGCGTGCTGCTCGGGGTGACGGTCCCGCTGGTCAACGTCCTGGCGGTCACGGCGCTGGCCCGCAGCGCGCCCGGCGGAGCGCCCGGCGGGCGCGGGCTCGGCGTGCTGGCCGCCGTGGCCCGCAACCCGCTGATCATCGCCACGGTCGCGGGCCTCGGCGGCAACCTCCTCGGGCTGGCGCTGCCCTCCCCCGTCGACGCCACGCTCTCCCGGCTGGCCGCCGCGGCGGTGCCGTTGGGCCTGCTCGCGGTCGGCGCCGCGCTCCGCGTGGCCGGCCTGCCGCGCGGGCAGCGACTCATGGCCGCCTACCTGGGGGCGGTCAAGCTGGTCGCCGTGCCGGCGGTCGCCCTCGGGCTCACCGCGCTGCTCGGCGTGGAGGGCGACCAGCGGTTCGTCGTCCTGGCCCTGGCCGCCGTGCCGCCGGCCACGGCGGCCTACGTCCTGGCCGCGCGGATGCAGGGCAACGGCGCCTTCGTGGCCGCCCAGGTGTCGGCGACGACCACGGCCTCGCTGCTGACCCTGCCGCTGTGGCTGGCGCTGACCGGCTGACCACCGGCCCAGGCGCCACGCAGCCGGCCGGCGGGGCGCCGGGCCGGTCACAGCAACCGGCGGCTGTCCTCGCCGACCACCCGCAGCCAGCGGTAGCCGTAGCCCTCCAGCGCCACCTCCGCGGCCCCGTCGTCCCCCAGCGGGGTGCTGCCGGAGGTGAGCAGGTCCTCCAGGCGGTGCCCGCTGTCGCACCCGGGCACGGTGAGCGGCACCGCCCGCGGGTCGGGTCCGAGGTTGTGCAGGGTGACCAGCGCCGCGTCGTCCCAGGTGCACAGCAGGGCGAGCACCGCGGGGTGCGGCTGGTCGAGGACTGCGAACTCGCCCCAGCCGAGCTCCGGGGACTCCCGGTAGCGCCGGACGAGCAGCTTCATGAACGACAGCAGCGAGTCCGGGTCCCGGCGCTGGTCGGCGACGTTGACGAACTCCGGGCCGAAGCCGCCGTCGACCACCGGCCGGGTCAGCTCGTCGGCCGTGGCGTGGGAGAACCCGCCGTTGACCCCGCCGCTCCACTGCATGGGGGTGCGCACCGACAGCCGGCTCCCGGCCGAGAGGTCCTCCCCCATGCCGATCTCCTCGCCGTAGAAGAGCACCGGCGTGCCCGGCAGGGCGAACAGCAGGCTGTAGACCATCCGCACCCGGCGCGGATCGCCGGACAGCATCGGGGGCAGCCGCCGGATCAGGCCCCGGTCGTAGACCTGCATCCGCGGCTCCGGGCCGAACGCGGCGAAGACCTCGGCGCGCTCGTCCTCGGTCAGCTTGTCCAGGGTGAGCTCGTCGTGGTTGCGGACGAACGTCCCCCACTGGCTGTCCGGCGAGATCTCCGGGCGGGCGGCCAGCGAGGCGGCGAGCGGCCCGGCGTCACCACGGGCCAGCGAGAGGTAGGTCTGCTGCATGGTGTTGAAGTCGAACTGCATGGTCAGCTCGTCGCCGTCCTGGCCGCCGAAGAACCGCACCTGGTCCTCGAACGGCAGGTTGACCTCACCGAGCAGCACGCCGGACCCGGTCCGGCGGCCGAGAAAGGCGCGCAGCGCCCGCAGGTAGGCGTGCGGATCGGGGAACCGCGCCGCCGAGTCATCGTCCATCCCGGCGGTCTCCAGGAGGAACGGCACGGCGTCGACCCGGAAGCCGGACAGCCCCAGCTGCAGCCAGAAGCCCATGATCTTGGCGATCTCGTCGCGGACCTTCGGGTTGGCCACGTTGAGGTCGGGCTGCTCGGAGTAGAAGCGGTGCAGGTACCACTCGCCGGTCTCCGGGCTGTGCGTCCAGATGCCCCCCTCGGCGTCGGGGAAGACCACCTGGTCGCTGGTGTCCGGCGGCTCGTCGTCCCGCCACACGTAGAAGTCGCGGTACGGCGAGTCCTTGCTCTCCTTCGCCGACCGGAACCACGGGTGCTGGTCGGAGGTGTGGTTGACGACGAGGTCGGCGATCACCCGCATCCCCCGGTCGTTCGCCGTCCGGATCACCTCGACGAGGTCGCCGTGGTCCCCCAGCCGGGGGTCGACCCCGTAGTAGTCGGTGATGTCGTAGCCGTCGTCCCGCCCGGCGGTCGGGTAGAAGGGCATCAGCCACAGGCAGGTGACGCCGAGGTCGGCGAGGTGGTCCATGCGCTGCGCCAGGCCCTGCAGGTCGCCGACCCCGTCGCCGTTCCAATCCATGAACGTCTCGACGTCCAGGCAGTAGACGACGGCGTTCTTCCACCACAGGTCGGCCGTGTCGGTGATCCTCACCGCTGCACCGCCACCGCGGGGGCCGGCGCGGTGACGCCGAGCTGCGGCAGGACGTGCTCGCCGAAGGCGTCGAGGAACGCCCGCTGCTCCACGCCCACGTGGTGCAGGTAGATCTGGTCGAACCCGAGGTCCAGGTACTCCTGCAGCCAGGCGGTGTGCCGGCCGAGGTCGGCCGACACCCGCACGGCCTCCGTCACGCCCTCCGGCGTCACGTGCGCGCTGGCCTGCTCGAAGGCCTCCGGGCTGTCGAGGTCCCAGCACAGCGGCGGCGGGAAGACGTTGCTGCGCCACTGGTCGTGCGCGATGCCCAGCGCCCGGTCGGGATCGGGGTCCCACGAGACGTGCACCTGCAGCGCCAGGGTGCCCTGTCCCCCGGCGTCCCGGTAGGCGGCGATCATCTCGCGCAGCTTGTCGTGCGGCTGGTTGATGGTCACCAGGCCGTCGGCCCACGCGGCGCCGTTGCGGGCGGTGGCCACGCTCACCGCCGGGGCGATGAGGGCGGGCTGCTGCTCGGGCAGGGTGTAGACCTTGGCGCGGTCGACGGTCACCAGCCCGTCGTGGCTGACCTCCTCCCCCGCCAGCAGCGCGCGGATGACCGCCACGCACTCCAGCAGCCGGGCGTCGCGCACGTCCTTGCGCGGCCACTTGTCGCCGGTGATGTGCTCGTTCATGGCCTCGCCGCTGCCCAGGGCGACCCAGAAGCGGCCCGGGAACATCGCGCCCAGGGTGGCGATCGCCTGCGCCACGATCACCGGGTGGTAGCGCTGCCCGGGGGCGTTCACCGCGCCGAACGGCAGGGACGTCGTGGCCATCGCCGCGCCCAGCCACGACCAGGCGAACCCCGACTCCCCCTGCCGGGGGTTCCAGGGGGTCAGGTGGTCCGAGCACATCGCGGCCGTGAAGCCGACGTCCTCGGCGTGGCGGACGGCGTCCAGCAGCGCCGCGGGGTGGACCTGCTCGTGCGAGTTGTGGAATCCGATCACCGGCATGGCCGATGCCTACCGGAGTGTCGGCGCCCCGGCCAGCGGGGCGCCCCCCCCGTCGGCGGCCGACGCGGCCGCCGGCGCCGTCCGTCCCGCCGTGGGGGGCACGCCCCCGGGTGTGAGCCGATAGACACGCCTGGACCGGCGGGCGGCCCCGGCTGCGTGCGACGCTTCCCGGCGATGACCGCATGACCGGGTGGGAGATGCTCGCGGTGACCGCGGCCGGCTTCGCGGCCGGTGGCATCAACGCCGTCGTCGGGTCCGGCACCCTGGTCAGCTTCCCGGTACTGCTGGCGGTCGGCCTCCCCCCGGTGACGGCCACCATCAGCAACTCCCTCGGCCTGGTGGCCGGCAACATCAGCGGCTCGATCGGCTACCGCCGGGAGCTGAGCGGGCAGCGGCGGCTGCTCCTGCGGCTGCTGCCCGCCTCGGTCCTCGGCGCGCTCACCGGGGCGTTCCTGCTGCTGAGCCTGCCCGCTGCCGCGTTCGCGGCGATCGTGCCGGTCCTCATCGGGCTCGCCGTCGTGCTGGTCGTCCTCCAGCCGCTGGTCCAGCGCAGCCTGCCCGCCCGGCCGGACGAGGGCACGGCTCCGCCGGTCCGTGGTGGGCGGCTCGCCGCCTGCTTCGCCGGCGCGTACTTCACCGGCACCTACGGCGGGTACTTCGCCGCCAGCCAGGGCGTGCTCCAGATCGGCATCTTCGGCCTCCTGCTGCGCGAGCCCCTGCAGCGGCTGAACGCGATCAAGAACGTGCTGACGCTGGCGGTCAACACCGTCGCCGCCGTCGCCTACGTGGTCGTCGCCACCGACCGCATCGACTGGTGGGCCGCCGCGCTGCTGTCCCTGGGCTCGCTGCCGGGAGCCGCCGTGAGCTCCCGCTACGGCCGGCGCCTGCCGGTCGCCGTGCTGCGGACGGCGATCGTGGTCCTCGGGCTCGTCGCGATCGTGGTGCTGGTGACCGGGTGAGCGCCTGGGAGTTCGGCTTCCTGGTCCTCGCCGGCGTCGGGGCGGGGCTCACCGGCAGCATCGCCGGCCTCGCCTCGCTGATCAGCTACCCGGCGCTGCTGGCGGCCGGCCTCCCCCCGGTGACGGCCAACGTCACCAACACCGCCGCGCTGGTCGTGGTCGGCGTGGGCACGGTGAGCGCCTCGGGCCCGGAGCTCGCGGGGCAGGGACGGCGCCTGCTCCCGCTGATGGCTGCCGGGCTGCTCGGCGGAGCCGCCGGCGCGGCGCTGCTGCTGGCCACGCCGGCCGGCGGGTTCGAGAAGATCGTGCCGTGGCTGATCGGCGCGGCGTCGATCGCCATCCTCGTGCAGCGCTCACCCCGGGAGCTGGCGGCCGAGGGGGCTGCGCAGCGCGCCGGACGCCCGGACCAGTGGTGGCTGCCGATCGCCGTCCTCGCCATCTCGGTCTACGGCGGCTACTTCGGTGCCGCGGCCGGCGTGCTGATGATGGCCACGTTCCTGCTCACCACGGGCGAGGGCCTCCCCCGCAGCAACGCGATGCGCAACGTCGTGCTGGGCGTGGCCAACACCGTTGCCGCGATCGGCTTCGCCCTCTTCGCCACGATCGTCTGGTCGGCCGCCCTGCCGCTGGCCATCGGGCTGTTCCTCGGTTCCCTCCTCGGCCCGCGCATCGTCCGCGTGGCACCCCAGACCGCGCTGCGGCGGATCATCGCCCTGGCCGGGCTGGGCCTGGCCGTCCACCTCGCGCTCGGCGCCTACGCCTGACCGCGCCGGCGCGCGGCGACCTGCCCGCTCGCTAGGACTCCTCCTCGAACACGACCTCGCGCTTGCGACGGACCGTCGGGAGCACCGCGACGACGAGGGCCAGCGCCGCCAGGACCAGCAGGGACAGGGAGATCGGGCGGGTGAGGAACACCGTCGCGTCACCCTGCGAGATGGTCAGCGCCCGGCGCAGGTACTCCTCCAGCAGCGGCCCGAGCACGAAACCGAGGAGCAGCGGCGCCGGCTCGCAGCCCAGCTTGACGAGTGCGTAGCCGAGGAGCCCGAAGAAGGCGATGGCGTAGACGTCGTACGCGTTGAGGCTGATCGCGTACGTGCCGATGCAGGCGAACGCGATGATCGCCGGGAACAGCCACCGGTACGGGATCGTGAGCATCTTCACCCACAGCCCGATCAGCGGCAGGTTGAGCAGCACGAGGAACAGGTTGCCGATCCAGAACGAGACGATGAGCCCCCAGAAGAGCTCCGGCTCGTTCTCGATGACGAGCGGGCCGGGGACGATGCCCTGGATGTAGAGCGCGCCGAGCAGGATGGCCATGACCGAGTTGGCCGGCAGCCCGAAGGTCAGCAGCGGGATGAACGAGGTCTGCGCGGCGGCGTTGTTCGCCGACTCCGGCCCGGCGACGCCCTCGATGGCTCCCCTGCCGAACTCCTCGGGCCGCTTCGAGGAACGCTTCTCCACCGAGTAGGACAGGAACGACGCGAGGACGTGCCCGGCCCCGGGCAGGACACCGAGCGCCGAGCCCAGCGCCGTCCCGCGCAGCACGGGCATCCGGATGCGGCGGAAGTCGTCCCTGGAGAGCCAGAGGCCCTCGACCTTCTTGACCATGACGCTGCGCGTCATGTCGCCCTCGAGGTTGCGCAGGATCTCGGCGATGCCGAAGAGGCCGACCGCGAGGGAGACGAACTCCAGGCCGCCGAACAGCTCGCGCGCGCCGAAGGTGAACCGCGGCGTGCCGGTGGCGATGTCCTGACCGACGGTGCCGAGCAGGAGACCCAGCACGATCATGGCCAGCGCCTTGAGCGTCGAGCCGCTCGCCAGCGTGATGGAGGCGATGAGGCCGAGCACGATGAGGGCGGCGAACTCGGCCGGCCCGAACTCGAGCGCGATGTCGGCGATGGGCGCGGCGAGAAGCGCCACGAACAGCGTGGCCACGGTGCCGGCGAAGAAGGAGCCGAGGGCCGCGGTGGCCAGCGCCTTGCCGGCCCGGCCCTGCTTGGCCATGGAGTACCCGTCGATCGCCGTCACGGCGGCCGACGACTCACCGGGCAGGTTGATCAGGATGGCGGTGGTCGACCCGCCGTACTGGGCGCCGTAGTAGATGCCGGCCAGCATGATCAGCGCGGTGACCGGGTCGAAGCCGAAGGTGATCGGCAGCAGCAACGCCATCGTGGCGGTCGGCCCGATACCGGGCAGCACGCCGACTGCCGTGCCCAGGGCGACGCCGATGAGGCAGAACAGCAGGTTGACCGGCGTGAACGCCGTCGCGAAGCCGAGCGCGAGGCTCTCGAGCACGCCCATGTCCGGCTCAGCCCCCCAGCCACGGGCCGAGGAGCGGCAGCCGCAGCTGCAGCGCCACCACGAAGATCAGCACGCTGAGCGCGGTGATGCTCACCGCGATGACCACGGCCGGGACCACCCGGACGCTCCGCCCGGCCAGCCCGGCCATCGTGACGGTCACCAGCAGCGTCGGCACCAGGCCGAGCGCGCGCACGAAGTAGCCGAAGAAGAGCAGGGCGGCGACCAGCAGCACGAGCGCCCGCCACGGGACGGGTCCCGGGTCGCTCCCCTCGCCGGCGATGAAGCCCGTGACGGCGATCGCGATGCCCAGGACCACGAGCAGCCCGCCGAGGACCAGCGGGAAGAACCCCGGTCCCATGCGCAGCGGGGTGCCGATGTCGTACGACGCCGACGTGATGGCGAAGGCCAGCCCGAACCCGGTGAAGATCGCACCCGCGAGCAGGTCCTTGCGGGCATCGTGCAGTTTCATGGCGTCCTCGGGTGGCTCTCGGGGGCAGGGGACGGTGGTGGGGCGGGCCGTCCCGACCGGACGACCCGCCCCACCGCCACGGCGATCAGTCCGCGGCGACCCCGGCCTCCTCGATGATCGGCTGCCACAGGTCGATCTGGCTGGTGAGCTGCTCGGTGTGCGCCTCGGGCGTCGCGTCCTCCTCCGGGGCGGGCTCGGAACCGAGCTCGGCCAGCTGGTCGATCACGTTCTGGTCCCCGAGCGCCGCCTGGAGTGCTTCGCTGAGCGTCGTCACGACCTCGTCGGGCGTCTCGGCCGGGACGTAGAGCCCGTGCCACACGCCGACCTGCAGGTCGGGCAGGCCGGCCTCCTCGGTGGTCGGCAGGTCCGGCAGGCTGTCCACCCGCTCCGGCGTGGTGACCGCGTAGGCCTTGATCTCGCCGGCCTGGATCTGCCCGGTCGTGTTGGTGGTCTGGTCGCACATGAGGTCGACCTGGCCGCCGACGAGGTCGGTGAGGGCGGGGCCGGTGCCCTCGTAGGCGACCTCGGTGAGCTCGACGCCGAGGGCCTCCTGCAGGAGCAGGCCGCACAGCTGCGAGGCCGCACCGACACCGGCGTTGGCCAGCGTGACGTCGCCGGCGTTCTCCTCCAGGTAGATGACCAGCTCCTCCATCGTCTGGGGCTCGAAGTCGGGGCGGGCGACGATCGTCATCGGCACGGTCGTGACCAGCCCGACCGTCTTGAAGTCCTCCAGCGGCGCGTACGGCAGGTCGGCGTACAGCGACGGCGCGGTCGACATGCCGATGTGGTGCATCAGCACCGTGTAGCCGTCGGGGTTGGCCGCGGCGACCTCGCCGGCCGCGATGGTGCCGCCGGCGCCCTCCACGTTCTGCACGACGATCGACACGCCGAGCTCCTCGCTCATCGGCTCGGCGACGAGGCGGGTCACCGTGTCGGTCGGGCCGCCGGCGGAGAAGGGGACGACGAAGGTGATGTCGTCCTCCGGGAAGCCGGCGGCCGCCTCGTCGCCGCCACCGCCGGCGCCCCCGGCGCCGCCGCACGCGCTGAGGAGGAGGGAGGCGACGGCCAGGCCGGCCAGGCGCGGGAGACGGCCGAGGCCGTGTCGAACCGGTCGCGTGCGCGCACCGGGATCGGTGAGGTGGTGCAGGGACATGGGTCGAACCCCTCCAGGATGGCGGACCGGCTCCGGTCGGGCAGACCCTGCACCACCGGGTGTGACGCAGGCGACATTTCGTCCATTCTGTACACGGGACGGCCCCGCCGGACCGCTGCGCCCACGGGGGCCGGCGCCTCCCGGGCACGGTGGCGCCGCCCGGCTGCCGCGGCTCACCGCCAGCGGTACTCGGTCTCCGGCCGCCCCGCGCCGCCGTAGCGGGGCGTGCGGGTGGCCAGCCCGGTCTCGGCGAGGTACTCGAGGTAGCGGCGCGCCGTGATCCGCGACGTACCCGTCTGGGCGGCGGTCTCGGCGGCGGACCGCCCGTCGGCGGCGCGGAGCACCGCGACCACGGCGTCGAGGGTCTGGGGGTGCATGCCCTTCGGGAGCGAGGCCTGCCGCTGGGGTCGCGGGCCCTCCAGTGCCCGGTCGACGTCCTCCTGACCGGCGGCGTCGCCGTCCACGGGCAGCCGGTCGCGGTAGTCGGCGTAGGCCAGCAGCCGGTCGCGCAGGGCAGCGTAGGTGAAGGGCTTGAGCAGGTAGCCGACGACGCCGTGCGCCGCGGCGGCGCGCACCGTGGACAGCTCCCGGGCCGAGGTCACGGCGAGGACGTCCACGTCGAGGCGGGCGGCGCGGATCCGCCGGCACAGCTCCACGCCGTGCGTGTCGGGGAGGTTCATGTCCAGCAGGACCAGGTCCACCGGCACGCGCGCCAGCGCGTCCAGGGCGAGGGCGCCGGTGCCGGCGACCGCCGCGGTGCCGAAGCCCGCCGTGCGGTCGACGTAGGTGCGGTGCGCCTCGGCGGCGACCGGCTCGTCCTCGACCACCAGGACCCGGATCACGGTGCGCTCCCCACGGCGGTGCGGACCGGCAGCGACACGGCGAACTGCGCGCCGGGACCCGGGCGCACGGTGACCGAACCACCGTTGCGGCGGACCGCCTGGGCGACGAGGGCCAGGCCCAGCCCCCGCCCGGCGCCCGCCGGGAGCTGGTCGTCGGCGTCCTTGGTGGTCCACCCCCGCTCGAACACCCGGGGCACCTGCTGCTCGGTGAGCCCCGGCCCGCTGTCCTCCACCCGGATCTCCAGGCGATCGCGGTCGACCCAGGCGGCGAACTGCACCTCGCGCGGCGGTGCACCGGCGAGCGCGGCGTCGATGGCGTTGTCGAGCAGGTTGCCGACGATGGTCACCAGCTCGCCGCTGGGGATGCCCGTCGCCGCGACGGCGGTGCCCGGGTCGATCTCCAGCCGCACCCCCCGTTCGTGCGCGGTCGCCGACTTGCCCAGCAGCAGCGCCGCGAGCACCGGCTCCTCGACGGCGTCGACCACGCGGTCGGTCAGCCGCTGCGCCGACGCCAGCTCGGCCGTGGCGAACTCCACGGCGTCCTGCCCGCGGCCCAGCTCGATCAACGACACGGTGGTGTGCAGCCGGTTGCCCGCCTCGTGGGCCTGCGCCCGCAGGGACTCGGCGAACGCGCGCACGCTGTCCAGCTCGCCGGTGAGGGCCTGCAGCTCGGTGTGGTCGCGCAGGGTGACCACGACACCGGCCGAGTCCCCCGGGGCGCGGGCCGGCACCTGGTTCACCACCAGCACCCGACCGCCGCTCACGTGCACCTCGTCGACCGTCTGCTGCTGCCCGCGCAGCGTCTCCACGAGGTCCGCGGACAGGCCCAGCTCGCTCACGTGCCGTCCGTTCGGGTCCGCGTCGAGGGACAGCAGGCGGCGCGCCTCGTCGTTGACCAGCTGCACCCGCCGGTCCCCGTCCACGACCAGCAGCCCCTCGCGCACGGCGTGCAGTACGGCCTCGTAGTAGTCGAGCATCCGGGCGAGGACGGGCGCGCCCAGACCGCGGGTCTGCCGGCGCAGCCGCCGGCTGATCAGCCAGCTGCCGGCGCTCCCCACGGCGAGGATGACCAGCCCGGCGACGAGGATGCCGGGCAGCGAGCGGGCGAGGTCCGCCCCGATCGCGTCCAGCGTGATCCCCGCGGAGACGAGCGCGACGACGTCGCCGTCCTCGTCCAGGATGGGGCCGGTCGCCCGCACCGACGGCCCCAGCGTCCCCGTGTACGTCTCGGTGAAGGTGCGGCCCGCCAGCGCCGGCTCGATCGTGCCGATGAACGAGCGGCCGATCTGCGCGGGATCGGGGTGCGTGTAGCGGGTCCGGTCGGGCGCGAACACGGTGATGAACGACATGCCGGTGTCCCGGCGGACCGCCTCCACGTACGGCTGCAGCACCTCGGTCGGCCGGGGGCCGGTCACCTCGTCGACCACCAGGGGCGAGTGGGCGAGCGCGGCCACGATCGCCGTCGCCTGCACCTCGGCGTCGTGCTGCGCCGTCCGCTGCGTGTTGAGGTAGGCGGCGGCCGTCGCCGTGAGCACGATGACGGCGACCACCAGGCCCTGCAGCAGCAGCAGCTGCCGCGCCAGGCTGGTCGGCCTGGGACGCCGTCGCAGCGGGAGGTCGGGGCTGCGCACGCGGCCAGTGTGCCCCGCGCCACACCGGCGGGGGCCGGTCGGCTGTCACGGCCGGAGTACGAAATGACCGAATCCGTCCCGGGGGGCACGCCGGCCCCCATCGTGGGCACCGTTCCCAGTGGCCGGTGACCGGCGGCCGCTGTCGTCGGAGAGATCGGAGCCCCGTGCGCATCGTCGACATCCGCGAGCAGACGGTCCCCATCCAGGCGGACATGTCCAACGCGTTCATCAACTTCTCGAAGATGACCGTCAGCGTCCTGGCGCTGGTCACCGACGAGGTGCGCGACGGGGAGCCGGTGGTCGGCTACGGCTTCAACTCCAACGGCCGGTACGCGCAGGGCGGCCTGCTGCGCGAGCGGATCATGCCGCGGGTCCTGGAGGCCGAGCCGGGGAGCCTGGTGGGTGAGCACGGCGACCTCGACCCGGAGCTGATCTGGCGCGCGGCCATGCGGGACGAGAAGCCCGGCGGGCACGGCGACCGGGCGGTCGCGATGGGCGTCCTCGACATGGCGGCCTGGGACCTCGCGGCGAAGCTGGCCGGGCTGCCGCTGAACCGGCTGCTCAGCGAGCGGGCCCGTGACCCGCGCACCCCCGCGCCCCCGGCCGAGCGGGTCTGGGTCTACGCCGCCGGGGGCTACTACTACCCGGGGCGCGGGCTCGAGGCCCTGCAGGCGGAGATGCTCTCCTACGTGGACCTGGGGTACCGCACCGTCAAGATGAAGATCGGCGGGGCTCCGCTGGCCGACGACCTGCGGCGCATCGAGGCCGTCCTGGACGTGCTGCCCGACGGGTGCGACCTGGCTGTCGACGCCAACGGGCGGTTCGACCTGGACCGGGCGCTCGCCTACGCCGATGCCCTGAGCGCCTACCCGCTGCACTGGTACGAGGAGGCCGGCGACCCGCTGGACTTCGAGGACCTGGGCCGGCTCGCCGAACGGTACCCCGGCCCGTTGGCGACGGGCGAGAACCTGATGTCCTTCCAGGACGCCCGCAACCTCATCCGCTACGGCGGGCTGCGTCCCGACCGCGACGTCCTCCAGATGGACCCCGCGCTGAGCTACGGGCTGACCGAGTTCCGCCGGATCGTGGCGATGCTGTTCGACTCCGGCTGGAACCCCGACCGCTGCGTGCCGCACGGCGGGCACCAGTTCAACCTGTCCATCGCGTCGGCCTTCCACCTGCGCGGGTGCGAGTCCTACCCCGGGGTCTTCGAGCCGTTCGGCGGTTTCGCCGACGGCTACCCCGTGGAGGACGGCCACGTGCGGCTCCCGGACGCACCGGGCATCGGCCTCGAGCAGAAGGCCTCCCTCGCTCCGGTCCTCCGGGACGTCCGCGGCTGAGCCCGCGCACCCCGGAGCCGCCGTCCGCCCCGGCGCCTGCGGCCGGCCGGCCGGCCGGCCGGCTCAGCCTGCGCCCTCCCCCGCCCTGGGCGCCCAGTCCGGGGCGAAGCCGCCCAGCTGGGGGTGGAACATCTCGTCGCCGGTGTGCTGGGTGAACTCGACCTTGACCAGGCGCTCCTCCAGGCCGCAGGCGCGGGCGCACGCGTCGACGACCCGGCGGGCGAGGAGCTCGCGGGTCGCGGCCGGCCGGCCGGCGCGGACGTCGCACATGACCAGGGCCGCCGGCTCCGGGTCCTCCGCACCGCACCGCCACACCCCGCCGGGGCCGAGGTCGTGGATCGAGACGGTGACGAAGTCCGGCCGGACGTCCATCACCGCGGCGTAGACGGATCCGAGCTCCCTGGCCAGCGAGCGCTTGGCGTCGAGGTCCAGGCGGAGCGGGAGATCGAGCTGCAGCGACGGCACACCCGTCCCCTTTCCCGGTGGTGGGCCGGGGCACGCGCGCACGGCGGTGGCAGGACGCCCCCACCGCGCACGCCAGACTGGGGGCCGTGCTGCCACCGCCCGGGACGCCCGGGACCGACCTGCCGGTCCGGGCCGCGCTGCCCGCGCTCGCGGACGCGCTGTCGGCCCGGGGTGCCGCCGTGCTGGTGGCCCCGCCCGGGACCGGGAAGACCACCCTCGTCCCGCTCGCGCTGGCCGGCTCCCTCCCGGGGCGCGTCGTCGTGGCCGAGCCGCGCCGCGTGGCCGCGCGGGCCGCCGCCAGCCGGATGGCCGCGCTGCTGGGCGAGCCGGTCGGCGGACGGGTGGGCTACAGCGTCCGCGGGGACAGCCGGCGCAGCGGCGCCACCCGGGTCGAGGTGGTCACCACCGGCCTGCTGGTCCGCCGCCTGCAGGCCGATCCCGAGCTGCCCGGGGTGGCCGCCGTCGTCCTGGACGAGTGCCACGAGCGGCACCTGGACACCGACCTGGCGCTCGCGTTCGGCCTCGACGTCGTCGGTGCCCTGCGCCCGGACCTGCGGCTGCTCGCCATGTCGGCGACGGCCCAGGCCGGCCGGCTGGCCGCCCTGCTCGGCGGGGAGGCCGGGCCGGCCCCGGTCGTCGAGGCGACCGGGACGCTGCACGAGGTCGACGTCCGCTGGGCGCCGCCCCCCACCCCGGTCGATCCACCGCACGGCCTGCGGGTGGACCCGCGGCTGCTCGCGCACGTGGCCGCGACCGTCCGCCGGGCGCTGGCGGAGCAGGCCGGGGACGTGCTCGTGTTCCTGCCGGGTGCCGGCGAGATCGGCGCGGTGGCCGGTCTGCTGGACGGGGTCGACGCCGACGTGCTGCCGCTGCACGGCCGGCTGCCGGCCGCCGCGCAGGACGCCGCCCTCCAGGCCGGCTCCCCCCGCCGGGTCGTGCTGGCCACCGCGCTGGCGGAGAGCAGCCTGACCGTGCCCGGCGTCCGCGTCGTCGTCGACGCCGGGCTCGCGCGCGTGCCGCGGGCCGACCTGTCGCGCGGCCTGGGGTCGCTGGTCACCGTGCGGGCCTCGCGCGCGGCGGTCACCCAGCGGGCCGGCCGGGCCGGCCGGGAGGGGCCGGGGTCGGTCTACCGCTGCTGGACGCCCGCCGAGCACGACCGGCTGCCCGCCCACGACGAGCCGGAGGTGGCTGTCGCCGACCTGACCGCCTTCGTGCTGGAGCTGGCGTGCTGGGGAGCGCCCGGCGGGACGGGCCTCGCCCTGCTCGATCCCCCGCCGCCGGCGGCCCTGGTCGTGGCCGGGCAGACGCTGCACGACCTCGGCGCGGTGGACGGCGACGGCCGGGCGACCGCCCGGGGACGCGCGCTGACCACCCTCGGGGTGCATCCCCGCCTCGCCCGCGCGCTGCTGGACGGCGCTCCGCTGGTCGGCCGTCGCCGGGCCGCCGAGGTGGTCGCCCTGCTCTCCGCCGACGTCCCCGCCCGCGGGGACGACCTGACCGTGACCTGGCGGGCCCTGCGCTCGGGTGCCGACCGGAGCGCCACGGCCCGGTGGCGGGAGGAGGTGGGCCGCCTCGGGCGTGCGCTCGACGACGTCGCCGCTCCCCGGCTGCCCGACGGCAACCTTCCCGACGACACGGCGGCCGGCCTGGTGGTCGGCCTGGCCCATCCCGAGCGGCTGGCGCGGCGCCGGCCGGGCGGCACCGGCACCTACCTGATGGCCGCCGGCACCGGCGCCGAGCTGGCGCCCGGGACGGCGCTGACCGGGGCGTCCTGGCTGGCCGTCGCCGTCGCCGACCGGGCCCCCGGCCGGCGCGACGCCCGGGTGCGGTCGGCCGTGGCGATCGACGAGGCGACCGCCCTCGAGGCCGCCGGTGCGCTGCACCGGGACCGGGACGAGGTGTCCTGGCGCGACGGCGACGTCCGCAGCGCCCGCGTGGAGCGGCTGGGCGCGATCGTGCTGGCCGAGCGCCCGCTGCGCGATCCGGACCGCGCCGCCGTGGCCGCCGCGGTGGCGAAGGGCCTGCGCGCGGAGGGGCTCGGGCTGCTCCGCTGGACCCCGGCGGCCCGCCGGCTGCGCGAGCGCCTGGCCGCGGCGCACGGCGGGCTCGGCGACCCGTGGCCCGCCGTCGACGACACGGCCCTCCTGGCCACCGTCGACGTCGCCGGTGCGCGCAGCCGGGCGGACCTGGCCCGCATCGACGTCGTCGCCGCGCTGCGGGCCCTGGTGCCGTGGCAGGTGGCCGGCGACCTCGACGCCGTGGTGCCCGACTCCGTGACGGTCCCGACCGGGTCGCGGATCCGGGTGGACTACACCGATCCCGCCGTCCCCACCCTGTCGGTGCGGGTGCAGGAGGTGTTCGGCTGGGGGCAGGCCCCGCTGGTGGCCGGGCGACCGCTGCGGCTGCAGCTGCTCTCCCCGGCGCAGCGGGTCGTCGCCACGACGACCGACCTCGCCGGGTTCTGGACCACCGGCTACCCCGCCGTCCGCAGCGAGCTGCGCGGCCGGTACCCCCGGCACCCCTGGCCGGAGGACCCGGCGGCCGCACCGGCCACGAAGCGAGCGACGTCACGCGCCCGGACCCGCGACTGAGGCTGCGGGCTGCCCCCGCCCCGGCGAGGATCGCGGGGTGACGACGAAGCCGACGACCGACGACTGGGGCATCGATGCGAGCTGGCTGGATGCGCTCGACGAGGAGCACCAGGTAGCGCAGGAGACCATCGAGCGGCTGCGGGCGGTCATCGGCGAACCGCCGGCCGACCTCGAGGAGCGCGCGCCCATCGTGGCCCGTCCCGGGGACGCGCTGGAGGTCGACGAGGCCGACGTCGTCTGCGAGGACGGCGAGGTCCGGCACATCGACGGCCAGCTGCCGGAGGACTTCCCGCTCGGCTACCACTGGCTGCAGTCGCCGCAGGGCCGCCGGCGCCGGCTGATCGTGTCGCCGGGCCGCTGCTGGCTGCCCGACGAGCGCGCCTGGGGCTGGGCAGTGCAGCTGTACGCCGCCCGCGGCCGGGACAGCTGGGGCATCGGCGACCTCGGCGACCTGCGCACCATCCGCCGGATGGCCGCCGACCAGGGCGCCGGGTTCGTGCTCATCAACCCCCTGCACGCCGTCGCGCCGATCGCCGAGCAGGAGGCCAGCCCCTACCTGCCGGCCACCCGCCGGTTCCGCAACCCGATCTACCTGCGGGTCGACGAGGTGCCCGGCGCCGAGGCCGTCGACCTGGAGGCCGACGCCGGCCGGGCCCTGTCCGAGGGTGCGCTGATCGACCGGGACGCGATCTGGGCGCGCAAGCGCGAGGTCCTGATGCGGATCTTCTTCGCCCACAGCGGCGGCGAGGCGTTCGGCCGCTGGCGGGCGGAGCAGGGGCAGACCCTGCAGGACTGGTCCACCTGGGCGGCGATCACCGAGGAGCACGGCGCCGACTGGCACACCTGGCCCGCCGAGCTGCGCCGGCCCGACGGCCCCGGGGTGGCCGGCTACGCCGAGCAGCACGGGGCGGTCGTCGCCTTCCACGCCTGGCTGCAGTGGGCGCTGGAGCTGCAGTTCACCGCAGCCACCGACGGGATGACCGTCATCCAGGACCTGCCGATCGGCTTCGCCGGCGGCGGCGCCGACGCCTGGGCGTGGCAGGAGGTGCTCGCCGACGGCGTCAGCGTCGGTGCACCGCCGGACGCGTTCAACTCCGCCGGGCAGGACTGGGGCTCCCCGCCGCTGATCCCCTGGCGGCTGCGCGACGCCGACTACGAGCCGTTCGTCCAGTCCATCCGGGCGACCATCGCCGGCGCCGGCGGCCTGCGCATCGACCACGTCATGGGCCTGTTCCGGCTCTGGTGGGTGCCCTCGGACGGCAGCGCGGCCGACGGCGCCTACGTCCGCTATCCGGCCGAGGACCTGCTGAACATCGTCGCGCTGGAGAGCCACCGGGCACAGGCGCTCGTCGTCGGCGAGGACCTCGGCACCGTCGAGGACGGTGTCCGCGAGGCCATGGCCGAGCACGGGGTGCTGTCCTACCGCCTGCTCTGGTTCGAGGACGACGCCCCCGCCGAGTGGCCGGCCGAGGCCATGGCGGCGATCACCACCCACGACCTGCCGACGGTGGCGGGGCTGTGGACCGAGGCCGACGTCGACGAGCAGCGGGAGCACGGGACCGGCACCGACGAGGAGCTCGAGCGCGGCCGCAGCTCGCTGCTGGCGCACCTGCCGGGGCTCTCCGACGACGCCACGGTCGAGCAGGCGGTGGAGCAGGCGCACGCCCTGCTGGCGACGTCGCCGTCGCTGCTGCTGTCGGCGACGCTGGACGACGCCCTCGGCGAGCAGCGCCGGCCGAACATGCCCGGCGCCGGCGACCGGCCCAACTGGTCCCTGCCGCTGCCGGTGCCCGTGGAGGACCTGGCGGTGCACCCGCTGCTCCAGACGGTCGCCCGCACCCTGGCCGAGGGCCTCGACAGCGACTGACCCGCAGGACACGACCGGCGCGGCACCCCGTTCGGGGTGCCGCGCCGGCGCGCGTCCGTGGAGCCGTCAGGTCAGGACTCGGCGCCGTCCTGGTCCTCGCGGCCCGTGCCCCTGCCCTGGTCGAGGACGTCGGTGCCCGGGCCGCCGATCAGCGTGTCGCTGCCGTTGTCCCCGTACAGCCGGTCGTCGCCGGCGCCGCCGAGCAGGACGTCGTCCCCGTTGTTGCCGTTGACGACGTCGTCCCCGTTCCCGCCGCAGATCACGTCCGCGCCGTTGCCGCCGGTGATGACGTCGTCGCCGCCCAGGCCCATGATCACGTCGACGCCGTTGCCGCCGACGAGCACGTCGTCGCCCTCGGTGCCGACGATCGTGGGCTCGAGGCCCTGGCAGAGCAGCGGCTCCGGCTCGACCACGGCCTCCTGCAGGTCGATGCCGAGCAGCAGCGGGTCGTGGTCGCTGGAGCGGTAGGGGTCGGCCGCGTACAGCGCCGGGTCGCCGGAGTACTGGTAGGCGAAGGACTCCACCGAGTTGATGTTCCAGTGCACGACGTCGGTCACCTTGGCGGTCAGCTCCTGCGTGGCCAGCGCGTGGTCCAGCGAGCCGGACAGCGCGTCGAACACGTAGCTGTACCGGCCCGGGTCGAACAGCTCGCCGAGGTCGACGAAGCCCTCCTCGCGGAGGACCTCGATCGGGTCCTCCTGGGTGTAGGCGTTGAAGTCGCCCATCAGCAGGACGTCCGGGTCGCCGGTCCGCGCCTCCAGCTGCTCGGCGAAGGCCGCCAGCGACCCCGCCTGCCGCACCCGGTCGCCGTTGAACGAGCCCTGGCCGGTGTCGAGGTTGTCACCGGTGCCGGTGCCGCCCTTGGACTTGAAGTGGTTGGCCACCACGGTGAAGGCGTCGCCGTCCGCGGTGAAGGTCTGGGCGATCGGCTCCCGGGCGTTCGACCAGACCGTCTCGTCGACCAGGCCGACCGACGGACCGACCGGGGTGACGGCGGCGGGCCGGTAGATGATCGCGTTCCGGATCACGTCCCGGTCGACCGCGTACAGCTCCTCGGGGAACGGGACGAAGGCCCACGTGCCGGCACCGGCGTCGGCGTTCAGCCGGGCCACCAGGTCGGCCAGCGCCGTGTCGGCGTCGCCGGGGGTGAGCCCGGTGGAGTCGGTGTCCTCGATCTCCATCAGGGTCACCACGTCGGCGCCCAGCGCGTTGATCGCCGGCACGATCTTGCCGGCCTGCTCCGCGAACTCCGCGTCGCTGGTGGCACCACGGCCGACGCCGCCCTGGGTGAGGAAGTAGTTGAGCACGTTGAACGCGCCCACCTGGACGTCACCGCCCACCACGCCCGGCGCGGCCGGACGGGTGTTCTGCAGGCCGAAGACGCCGTCCGCGGTGCCGTCGGCCGGCTGCAGCCGCCAGGCGTCGAACCCGTAGCCGAGCACCAGCGGCTCGGTGAAGGTGAGCGTGTCGCCGACCCGGACCGGGGTCTCCGGCGACAGGTAGGGGGCGGTGGTCACGCTGACCCGGCTGCTGAGGGCGTCGTCGAGGACGATGCTGCGCAGCGCGTTCTCCGCCGCGATCGCGTCCGCCTCGGCGCCGGGACGGGCCAGCTCGGTCGGCTGGACCAGCCGGCCACGCTCGGACAGGGTCAGCTCGCCGAAGCTGGTGAGGTCGAAGACCTCGCTGACGGTGAGCGGATCGACCGGTGCGACCAGCATGCCCTCGAGCCGCTCGCGGACGTCGTCGTCGGCGGGCAGGTCCAGCGGGGTGGCCGACGGCAGGTCCGCGGCGGTGCCGTCGGCGCAGATGCCCACGTTCGCCTCGCCGCGGATCTGGGTCTGGTCGAAGTACTCCTGGGCGAGGCCGGTCACCGCGACCGTGTCGCCCAGATCCACCTCGACGGAGGAGAAGACGAAGATCCCGTCGGAGGTGGCGGCGTCGCCGTCGCCGTCGACGTCCTGCAGGTAGAAGCCGGAGAGTCCGGGGGTGTCGCCGACGACGACGCCCCGCACGGTGACCGTGGAGCCGGCCAGCGGGGTGGTCCCGCCGGCGCCCTGGACCTCGCCGATCTCGTTCGTCACCGCGGTGTCACAGACCTCGCCGGCGGCCGGCGGCGGCTCCACCGGACCGGGTGCGGCGGAGTTGACCACGCCCGGGGTGGCTGCGGCCGGCCCGGACCAGACGAGCGCGTCGGTGCCGGCGTCGTAGCTGCGCGACAGCGACTGCCCGGCGGGCTCCGTGCCGGCCTCCGAGACACCGATGTCGATGCTCGTCGTGCCGGCGGCCGTCGAATTGCTGGCGGTCATCACGCCCTCGTAGGACAGGAACTCGACCAGGCCGGCCGGGCCGACGAGCGCGATGCCGTCGGGTGAGCCGTTCTGGAGGGTGCCCGAGTAGGTGACGACCGCGATGCCGTCAGCATTCGGCTCCAGGCTGTCGGAGTCGTAGCGGGCCCCGTTGGACCCGTTGTAGAGCTCGACGGTCCACCCGGTCGTGCTGGAACCGGCCGGGAACTGCACCTCGACGAACTCGTCGACGTCCGCGCCGGCGTTGTCGTAGTGGAGCTCGGAGATGAACGGGGTGGTTGGCGGCGCCGCCTGCGCGAAGGCGGGGATGCCCACCACGGCCACGGAGGCGGCGAGGGTGCCGAGAGCAGTACGGCGCGCGAGGACGCGCGGACTGCCGATGCGTACGAGCACGGAGAAGTCCTTCCGGACGGTCGTTGAGATGCCGAGACGGTAAGCCGATCGGGTGACGAGCTGCACCACGGAAGGTGACGAACGCGTGACGGAACGGTCCTGCTATGCGATGCGTCACAGATCGACATCCGGTCATGCGCCGTTCACCTCCCGGTGTGACGCTCACCCGGCCAGTCCCACCGACCTCGGAGCGTCATGTCCCTGACCCACCTGCGCCGCGGCACCGTCGTGGCGACCGTGACCGCCGCCGCTCTCGCCGGCGGCGGCCTCGCGGGCACCGCCGCGGCCGCGCCCGCTGCGGAGCCGCAGCCCGACTTCACCCTCACCCTGCTGCACGCCAACGACCTCGAGTCCGCCCTGCTGCCGGTCACCCTCGAGGACGGCGGCACCTACGGCGGCGCGGACCGCTTCGTCGAGCTGATCCGCCAGCAGCAGATCGCGGCCCTGACCGGCCAGCGGGCCGAGGGCATGGCCAAGAAGCGCGGCGTCGTCACCATCTCGGCCGGCGACAACTTCCTGCCCGGGCCGCAGCTGGCCGCCAGCGAGGACTCGGGGCGGCCGATCTACGACGCCACCGCGTTCAACGCGGCGCGCTTCGACGTGTCGATCCCCGGCAACCACGACTTCGACCTCGGCCCGGACTTCTTCGCCGAGTGGATCGGCGACCTGCGCCCGCAGACGACGATCGTCTCGAGCAACCTCGGCTTCGAGGACGAGCCGGCCCTGCTGGCCCGGGTCGAGGACGGCACCATCGTGACCTCGCACGTCGTCCGGGAGCGCGGCGAGCAGATCGGGTTCATCGGGCTCACCACGCCGGACCTGCCCCGGCTCACCAGCTCCCGCGGCGTGACGGTGGACCCCGACCTCGCCGAGATCGCCAACGCCCAGGCCGCCGCCTACGAGGCCGCCGGCGTGGACAAGGTCGTGCTCGTCTCGCACCTGCAGGACATCGACAACGAGGTGGCGCTCGCCGCCCAGCTCAGCGGTGTCGACGTCATCGTCGGCGGTGGCGGCCACGAGCTGCTCGCCGACGAGGGCGACCCGGTGGTGCCCGACGGGACGGACGTCCACGGTTCCTACCCGCTGACCCCGACCGACGCCGACGGCGAGGTCGTCCCCGTCGTCACGACGGCCGCGCTCTACTCCTACGTCGGCCGCCTGGTCGTCACGTTCGACGCGGCCGGCGAGCTCCTGGTGGTGCACGACGAGGCGTCGCGCGTGATCCCGGTGGCCGCCCAGGGCCCCGACGCCGTCGCCCCCAACTACGCGGTCAACCGGCAGGTCGTCCGCCCGGTGGAGCAGTACGTCGCGGACCTCGCCGAGCAGGTCGTGGCCACCTCGGAGGTCGACCTCAACGGCATCCGCAACGACGTGCGCAGCCGGGAGACCAACCTCGGCAACCTCGCCACGGACGCCCTGCTCGCCGCGGGCCGGCGGGAGGCGGCCGCCCTCGGCGTGACCACCCCGGTCGTGGCTCTGCAGAACGGCGGCGGCATCCGCAACGCCGCGGTGATCCCGGCCGGTGAGATCACCGCGCTGGACACCTACACGGTGCTGCCCTTCTCGAACTTCGTCGGCGTCGCCCCGGCCATGCCGGTCGAGACCTTCGTCGCCGGCGTCGAGCACGGGCTCTCCGGCGACGTCACCGGCGGGATCCTGCAGCCCGCCGGCTCCTTCGCGCAGGCCGCCGGCTACCGGGTGAGCTACGACCCGGCACAGGAGGCCGGCTCGCGGATCGTCGACCTGGTCCTCGATGACGGCACCGTCCTGGTGGCGGACGGCGTGCCGACCGGCGCGCTGGAGACCATCTCGGTCGCCACGATCGACTTCCTGCTGCGCGGCGGTGACGGCTACCCCTTCGACGGCGTCGAGTTCACCGTCCTGCCGGTGACCTACCAGGAGGCCCTCGAGACCTACCTGGTCGAGGACCTCGGTGGCGTCGTGACCGCGGCCGACTACCCCGTCGGTGGGGAGGGGCGGATCACCCCCGTCGCCTGACCCCGCCACCCGGCACGGGCGCTCTCCGCACGCGCGGAGGGCGCCCGCTGCCGTCTCCAGGCACGACGGGGTTTCGTCGAACGCGTGTTCGACCGCCGTGCGAGACTCGGTGCATGGCAGGCGGGATGCACCGGGGGCGCGGCGGCCGGTCGCTCGGCGAGCGGGCGGCGGAGTCGGGGGTCGGTGCGCAGCTCCCCCGCCCGCCGCTGCCCGAGCCGCCGCTGCCCGAGCCCCCGCCGCTCACCGCCGCGCCGGGCCGGCCGGTGGGCGGGAGCACCGGCGCCGGCCGGCACTGCTGGGTCCACGACCCGCCGGAGGCACCGGGCACCTGGCCCGGTCTGCTCGTGGAGTGGCAGCAGCGGGACGGCGGCTGGCAGGGCCGCGTCACGTACGCGCTCCCCGGCCCGCACGGCGCGGCGCTGGTCGAGACGTGGCTGCCGGCGTCGCGGTTGGAGCCGAGGTGATCGTCGTCCCGGTTAGCCGCGGCGGGTCGCGGCTATGGCTCCTGCCGACCGCATCCCGACAGAGCCGGAGGACGCCACGATGACCGAGCCCGACCGCCCCACCCTCGACGACGTGATGCAGCCGCAGGAGTCGGCGCCCCGCGACCGGCAGGAGCACGCGAAGGACCCGCACCTCAGCGACGAGGCGCTCGAGCACCGCACCGAGCAGGAGCGCCAGGCGGTCGGGTCCGACGACGCCGATCCCGCCGGCGCCGAGCTGCACTCGGCCACCGACTGAGCACGGCGCTCCGGTGGTGCGCTCCCGGCCCGCGCGCGGCGGGAGCGCACTCCCGGCGCGCGGGGAGCTGACGGCGTGGCACGGCTGACCGCGGACGACGTCGCCTGCTGGGTGCTCAAGACCGCCGCCCCGCCCGAGGCGCTCCTCCCCGGCTGGGGTGCCGGGGAGGAGCGGCTGCTCACCCGGTGCCTCCGCCCCTCCTACCGGCTGGGCCTCCTGGCGCCGGGACGACCGTGCCTGCTGTGGCTCAGCGGCCGGCAGCGCCCGGGCGTGCACGCCGTCGGGACCCTGGCCGACCACGTCGACGACGCGCCGGGCGGGCCATCCGTCGCCGTCCGCGTGCGGCTGCTCGACGAGCCGGTCCCCCGGGCGGAGCTGCTCACCGATCCGGCGTTCGCCGGCGCCGAGGTCGTCCGCATGCCCGCCGGCAGCAACCCGTCCTGGCTGTCGGCGGGCCAGTACGCCGCGGTCCTCGCCCGGGCGGGCCGGAACCGCCTGGGATCATGGCGGGCGTGACCCCGAACCGCCTCCGCTGGGGCGCCCTGACCTGGGTGCTGACCCTGCAGTTCTTCGTCGTGGAGGCCGTCGCCCAGGCCCGCTACGCCGGCCCCTACTCGCGCGTCGACGACGTCATCAGCGCCCTGGGGGCGGGCGACTCCGCGGCCCGGCAGCTGATGAACGCGTCCTTCGTGGTGCAGGCGGCACTCATCCTGGGCGGGGCCCTGCTGCTGCGGCCGGCGCTGCGCGGGAGCGCGGGCCGGGCGGTGCCGGTGCTGCTGGGCGCGGCCGCGCTGGGGGTGCTGCTGGTCGGGGTGTTCCCCACCGACACCAACAGCACGCTGCACGCCGTCGGCGCCGTCCTGTACCTGGTGGGTGGCGGGCTGGGCCTGGTCACGCTGGCCTACGCCGTCCGGCCCCGGTCCGAGGCGGTGGGCACGATCGTCGTCCTGCTCGGCATGGTGGCCACCGCAGCGACCATCTTCTTCCTGACCGGCGTCACCGGCTTCCTCGGCGAGGGCGGCACGGAGCGCGCCGCCGCCTACCCGCTGCCGATCGGCCTCGCGCTGACCGGCGGCGTCCTCGGGTGGCTGGCCCGCCGCGGGGACGCGGCGCCCGCGGACTCGTCGATGCGGGCCGAGCGCGACCGGGAGCAGGCCCGCCGGTCCGAGGAGGTCCGCGCCCGGGACGCCGCGCTGGAGGCCGCCGCCGGCGGGGCGACGGCGTCCGGCGCTCCGGGCACCCCCGCCGACGCCGCCCGCACCGGGGAGCCCGGAGCGGGGGACGTCGACCCGGAGGACCCGTGGGCGCCCGTCCGCCGGCGGTGACCGGCGCCGCGCGGGTCAGCCGGCGGGCTCGAAGCGCAGCACATCGCCCACGGGCCGCCGGCCGCTGACCGCGGGAGGCGGCGCGTCCGGCTCCGGCTGCCGCGGGTAGCCCAGGCGCAGCAGCATCTGCGGGTGCCCGACCAGCGACAGCCGGGACTGCATCCGGGTGCGGGTGGCCGGCCAGTCGAGCGCCTGGGTGAGCGGGGAGGCGACCAGGCCGGCCGAGGTGAGCTGCAGCAGCACGCGGCCCAGCGCCCGCCCCGACCGCAGCCAGGCGGCGCGGTCGTCGCCATCGGTGCCCATCAGAACGACGGCCGGGCGCTCCACCTCCGGCGGCGGGGCGGCGGGGTCGCCGGCGGCCCGGAACGCGTGCTGCTCCCGCTGACCGGCGACGAAGTCCCGGATCAGCCAGTTCGAGGCCCGCTCGTGGGGGTCCCCGCTCGGCACCGCGCCGATCGGCACCCCGTCCACGGCGGTCGGGTCGGTGCGCAGCCACCCCTCCAGCTCGGCGAGGTAGGCGGGATCACCCTGCTCCATCTCCTCGGCCCGGGAGATGAGGAACACCGTGGCGACCTCCTCCTCCGAGCGCGTGATCGGCTTCAGCCAGGTCCCGAAGGCACGGGCCCCGGCCTGCAGCCGCTGCACCAGGTCGTCGGGCACGGTGCGCGCCTCGAACGGCGCACGCACGGTGTGCCGGTGGTCGATCGCCGCGGCCAGCGCCCGGTCATCGGCGGAGGGCTCGCCCCCCGGAGTGATCCGGACGCCCGCCAGGTGGGTGGGCTCGGCGGCGTCGGGCAGCTCCTCGACCTCGGCCTCCCACCCCCGGGCGGCGAGCGCGACCACCGCGAACTCCAGAGCGGTGCCGCAACTGATGACCTGCTGCCGCGCGCTGGGGTCCAGCACCGGCAGCGCACGGTCCGGGTCGAGGAACAGCTCGAGCCGGTCGGGCCGGGCCACGAACCGCCACGGCTGCGTGTTGTGGATCGACGGCGCCCGCGTGGCCGCCGCCACCACCTGCGCCCAGTCCTGCTCCTCCACCACGAACCTCCCGGCCGGTCGCCTCGGACGGTCATCGGCGATGACCCCGGTGCGTGCCTACCCCATCGCCCCGGCGTCCTGCACACCCGGTCGTCGATCCGCGTCCGCCCTCCCCCGGCGTCCGGTCCGCGGTCACCTCGGGTCGGCGGCCCCGGCCGGGGCCGGTGGCGCACCGGCCGCCGGGACGAGCGGCCGCCGGGGCCGCCGCCGCGACACCGCCACCCCGGCCAGGCACACCGCTCCCCCGGCCAGCGCCAGCGCCGGCGGCGTCTCCGCCAGCAGCAGCCAGCCGAGCACGATGACCAGCGGTGGCACCAGGTAGGTGGTGACGCCGAGCCGGCCGGCGTCCATCCGGGACAGCGCGTAGGCCCAGGTGCTGAACGCCAGCGCCGTCGGGACGACGCCCAGGTAGACCATGCCGACCACCGAGGCCGCCGGCGCGCGGCCCAGGTCGGCCACCAGGGCACCGGCCCACGGCAGGCAGCACAGCGCCCCGATCGCGCAGGCGGTGAAGGTCACCTGGAGCCCGGGCAGACGGCGCAGCAGCGGCTTCTGGGCGACCACGCCGACGGCGTAGGTGACCGCGGCGACGACGCACAGCACGACGCCGGCCAGGTCGGCCTCGGCGCCCCGCGTCGCGGCGCCGATCAGCAGCACGCCGCCGAACGCGACGGCTATCCCGACCACCAGCCAGCGCGGGAACCCCTCGCCGAGCCACAGCCCGGCGAAGACGGCGATGAGGATCGGCCCGATGTTGACCAGCATCGCCGTCGTCCCGGCGTCGAGGTGCTGCTCCGCGGCGTTGAGCGCCACGTTGTACACGGCGAACCAGCCGATACCGCAGATCGCCAGCAGTCGCCAGTCCTGCGCCGCGGGCCGCACCCATCCCCGGCGGGCGACCAGCAGGCCCAGCACGAGCGTGCCGACGAGCAGCCGGCCCAGCGCCAGGGCGCCGGGCGAGAGGTCCTCCCCGACGGCGCGGATGCCGACGAAGGCCGAGGCCCAGGCGAGCACGGTGACGGCGACGGCGAGGAGCGTGCGGCCGCCGGGAGCGGCCGCCTCGGGGGTGGTCACGAGCGGACCCTAGGGCGGGCCGCCGACGGGACACCGGCGGTTTCCCGACACCGCACCCGGCCTGGCGCACCTGTGCCGGGGACTGGCAGGAACGCTGCGGTCCGGCCCGTCCGGGGTCCTCAGCCGCGGAGGTGCTCGGCCCAGGTGCGCCGGCCGCGTGCACCGCGCACGGGCAGCGCCCCGCCGTCGCGCACCGCCGCGCCGAGCCGGCCCGGCACCGGGGTGGCCACCACCCGGGCGTTCGGTGCCCGGACCTGCGCCCACGCCCGCGCCAGGTCGGCGACCGTGTGCTCCTCGGGCCCGGCGAACTCCACCACGCCGCCGGACGGCGACGCGGCGGCCAGCCCGGTGAGGTGCGCGGCGGCCTCGACGACGTCGACCGGGCGCACCCGCCAGCCCATGGGCACCGGCAGCAGGGGCCCGCGGCGGGCGATGCCCAGCAGCTCGTCGACGAACCCGTGGAACTGGGTGATCCGCACCAGCGTGACCGGCAGCCCGGAGGCGAGCAGCACCTGCTCGGCGGCGTACTTGGCCCGGTAGTAGCCGAGCGGCACCCGGTCCACACCGACGATCGACACGTACAGCAGGTGCCGCAGCCGGGACCGGTCGACAGCCTCCACCAGGCGCCGGGTACCGGCGACGTCGACCTCCCAGGGGTCGCCGCGGGGATCGCTGGCCGCGTGCACGACCACCTCCGCGCCGGCGAGCGCCGGACCCAGGTCGAGCCCCGTGGCGAGGTCGCCCCGCACCCCGCCCGGTCCGGTGCCGCGGCGCGACATCTGCCGCACCTCGTGCCCGGCGTCCCGCAGTTGCGGCACCAGGTGCCGCCCGAGGCGGCCCGTGCCGCCGGTGACGACGACGTCCATGGCACTGATTCTGACCGGCGGTCCGGCCATCCGGCCATCCGGCCGGCCTGGCCGCATCCGCCGCGGCGAAGGGCCCGGACGAGGCGGGGACCTCCGTCGCGCGGAGGCCGGAGGCACCGGGACCTTCGTCGCGCTCCCCGCCGACGTCGGGCCGTGTCACGGGCGGGCGGAGGCCGGCACCCTCAGGGCACCGGGGGAACACTCGGCGAGAGGGAGATCATGAAGCGCAACATGGGAACGGTCGACCGCATCATCCGCACCCTGGTCGGCGTGGCGGCCGTCGCCGGCGCCTTGCTGGCCGGGGCCACGTCGGCCGTCGGCATCGTGCTGTGGATCCTGGCGGCGATCATGCTCGGCACCGCGGCGGTCGGGTTCTGCCCGCTCTACGCCGTGCTCCACGTCGACACGCTCGGCCGGAGGACCGACCGCGGGCTCCCGGTCTGAGCGGTCCCCGGTTCCGCCACGCCACGACGGCGTGACGGTGCTGCCGCATCTCACATGGGAGATACCCTGCCGAGGTGACGGCCACCGAGACCTCCGCCCATCCGACCGGTCCCGGACCGCTCGGGGCCGCCGACGGGCAGAGAGCGCACGAGTCCAGCCCCACGCACCGCATCGGCCTCCTCGTGCGCGACGCCCGCCGGCACCGGGGGCTGACCCAGCAGCAGCTCGCCGACCGTCTCGGCACGAGCCAGAGCGCGGTGGCCCGCATCGAGCAGGGCGGGCAGAACCTCACCCTGGAGCTGCTCGGCCGGCTCTCGGGGGCGCTCGACAGCGAGCTGATCAGCCTCGGGCCGGCCGGTCCCGCGCACCTGCGGGTGACCGGCGGGCGGCCGCTGCGGGGCAGGGTCGCGGTGAAGTCGTCGAAGAACGCCGCCGTCGCCCTGCTCTGCGCCGCCCTGCTCAACCGCGGCCGGACGACGCTGCGGAACGTCTCCCGCATCGTGGAGGTCGAGCGGATCCTCGACGTGCTGCGCTCGATCGGCGTGTCGGCCACCTGGGACGAGGCGGGCCACGACCTCGAGCTCGTGGTGCCCGACGAGCTCGACCTGGACGGCATCGACGCCGACGCGGCCCGCCGGACCCGCAGCATCATCATGTTCCTGGGCCCGCTGCTGCACCGGGCGGCCACCTTCCGGCTGCCCTACGCCGGCGGCTGCGACCTCGGCACGCGCACCGTGCAGCCGCACATGATCGCGCTGCGCCCCTTCGGGCTGGAGATCGAGGCGCACGCCGGCGAGTACCAGGCGACCGTGCAGGGCCCCGGCGCCGCCGACCGCACCATCGTCCTCACCGAGCGCGGGGACACCGTCACCGAGAACGCCCTGCTGGCCGCGGCCCGCGCCGACGGCACGACGACCATCCGCAACGCCAGCTCCAACTACATGGTCCAGGACCTCTGCCTGTACCTGCAGCTGCTCGGCGTCGGGGTCGAGGGTTTGGGCTCCACCACCCTGGTCGTGCACGGCCGCCCGGTGCTGGACGCCGACGTCGACTACACGATCAGCGAGGACCCCGTGGAGGCGATGAGCCTGCTCACCGCGGGCATCGTCACGGGGTCGGAGCTGACGGTGGCGCGGGCGCCGGTGGAGTTCCTCGAGGTCGAGCTGGCGGTGCTGGCCGAGATGGGCCTGCGCTACGAACTGTCCCCGGAGTACCTGGCCGAGAACGGGCACACCCGGCTGGCCGACGTCACCATCCACCCGTCGGAGCTGAAGGCGCCCATCGACAAGGTGCACCCGATGCCGTTCCCCGGCCTGAACATCGACAACCTGCCGTTCTTCGCGGTGATCGCCGCACAGGCCCAGGGCTCGACGCTGATCCACGACTGGGTCTACGACAACCGGGCGATCCACCTCTCCGACCTCACCCGGCTGGGCGCCGACGTCCGGCTGCTCGACCCGCACCGCGTGCTGGTCACCGGCCCCACGCGGTGGTCGAGCGCCGAGGTCGTCTGCCCGCCGGCGCTGCGACCGGCCGTCTGCATCCTGCTGGCCATGCTGGCGGCCAAGGGCACCTCGGTGCTGCGCAACGTCGACATCATCGCCCGCGGCTACGAGCAGCTCTACGAGCGGCTCGTGGAGATGGGCGCCGACATCGAGGTCTTCCGCGACTGACCAAGGGCGCCCTGCGCTGCCCCCGGCATAGGAGGCTATGCCTACGGTTCCGCAGCCGGATCCGCAGGCATAGCTTCCTATGCCCGTGGGGGTGACGGGGCTCAGCGCTCCTGGTCGGTGGGGCGGACGAGCACCTCGTTGACCGCCACGTGCGGCGGCTGGGTGACGACGTAGACCACCGCCCGGGCGATGTCCTCGGCGTGCAGCGCCCGCATGCTCGCGTGCATCTTGTCCGAGGCGGCCTTGGCCTCCGGCTGGGTGATGTGCGACGTCAGCTCGGTGGTGACGGCGCCGGGTTCGACGAGCGAGATGCGCACCCCCCGGCCGGTGACCTCCTGCCGCAGCGACTCGCTGAAGGCGTTCACCGCCCACTTGCTGGCGTTGTAGACCCCCGCGCCCTTCCGGGCCTGCCGCCCGGCCACGCTGGACATGTTCACGATGTCGCCGGACCCCTGCTCCACCATCCCGTCGAGGGCCGCGTGGGTCATGTACAGGACGCCCATGACGTTGGTCTGGATCATCCGGCGCCAGTCCTCGGTGGCCGCACCGGCGATGGTGCCCAGCAGCATCACGCCGGCGTTGTTGACCAGGACGTCGAGGCCGCCCAGCTCCGACCGCGTGCGCGCCACGGCGTCGGCGCAGGCCTGCTCGTCGGTGACGTCGAGGGCCAGCTGCAGCACCGCCGCGCCGTCCTCGCGGAGCCGGCCGGCCAGCGCGTCGAGCCGGTCGGTCCGCCGGGCCCCGATCGCGACGGCTGCACCGGCCGCGGCGAGGGCGACCGCGGTCGCCTCCCCGATCCCCGACGACGCCCCGGTCACCAGGGCCACCTTGCCGGCGAGCGGACGTTCGACCTCGGTCATGCGGCTCTCCTCCCGCGCCGCCCCGTGCGGCACCGGGCCCCACCCTGCCCGGCCCCGGGCCGCCCCGCTCCCCGGAACCGGTCGCGCGGGCGCCGGGGACTCAGACCAGCGCCTCGAACCCGTCGTCGGGCAGCGCCAGGCCGCCGTCCAGCGGCGGGCGGGCCGGCTGGTCGAGCCCGCGCATGCGGGCCGCGTGCAGGGCCAGCAGCAGGTTCAGCCGCAGCGTCGGGTCGGTGGTGAAGGGCCCGAGCATGCGCTCGAGCTTCCCGATCCGGTAGCGCATGGTGTTGTAGTGGAAGTGCAGCCGGCGGGCCGACTCCGCGACGTTGAGGTTGGTCTCCAGCAGCACCCGCAGCGTCTCGCGCAGGTCGGCGGAGTCGGCGTCCCCGGAATCGGCCAGCGTGCCGAGCACCTCGTCGACGTAGGAGCGCAGCTCGGTGCTGTCGGGGATCAGCGACAGCAGCCGGAACACCCCCAGCTGGTCGAAATGCGTGACCGCGGACCCGCCGTGGATCTCCTGGCCGACGCCGAGCGCGCGCTGCGCCTGCCGGTGCACCTCGGCGAGCTCGGACAGCGAGCCGGCGGGCCGGCCGATGCCGGTGCCCAGCAGCCGGCCCACCCGGCGCAGCCGCCCGTTGACCCGGGAGGTCACCGCCGACACCAGGGCCGACAGCTCCTCCGGCGTGCGGCCGTCCAGGGGCAGCAGCGTGACGATCTCGGTCGCCAGGCCGGCGACGGCGGCGCCCGCCACCTCCGACTCCAGCGCCGCGCGCCAGCCGTCGGCCAGCCGGTCGAGCACGTCGAGGGCGCGGGTCGGGTCGGCCGCCGCGTCGGCGACGGTCTCGGTCGCGGTGACGAGGACGGCGACCGGACCGTCCAGGCGCCAGCCGAAGGAGCGGGTGTAGGCCAGCGTCCGCTCGGTGTGCCCGACCGAGCCGCCGACCAGCCGGCGCACGAGGTCCCCCTGGAAGCGCAGCTCGACCGAGTGCACCGCCTGCAGCCGGATGACCGACAGGGCGGCGATGACGGCGGCCCGCTCCAGCACGCCGCCGGCACCGAGCATCATGGCGCCGGTCCGGTGGACCGCGACCAGCCAGCCGTGCCGCTGGTCACCGGCCATGATCGGCGCGACCGCGTACTCCCCCACCCCGCCGGGCAGCTGGTGGTGGCCGGGGACGAGCAGGATGCCGTCGGCCGGTGACAGGTCGGCGTCGGCGAGCACGTCGGCCGGGGTGACGACGGTCTGGTCGGCGCGGACGCCGGAGAGCCGGCGGGACGGCGTCAGCTCGGCGAGCGCGTCGTCGGCGGCGGCGTCGAGCAGCCACAGCCAGTCGCTGATCTCGGCGACGTCGTCCCTCGGGCCCGCGCTGGTGACCACCTCGCGGTCGGGCCCCAGGCCGAGCACCGCCGCGCCCTCGAGCATCACGGCCAGCCGCTGCGTCACCTCGGCCAACCCGCCGCCGGTGAGGGCCACCCCGATGAACTCGTGGTCCATGCGCGAGGACAGCGCGAGCGCCTCCCCCTGCTTGACGACCACCGCGCCCAGGACCGCCGAGACGATCTCGTCCAGCCGGGCGCTCGGGGGCAGGGCCAGCACCGGCAGGCCGCGGCGGTCGGCCTCGGCGAGCACCTCGGCGGGCAGCGGCGCGGGCCCGTCGGTGCGCCGGTAGGCCAGGGCCGCGGTGCCCGCGACGTCGAGCCGCTCGACGAGGGCCCGGCAGTTCGCCGGGTCGGCCGGCGGCAGCCGGGCACCGAGCACGACCAGGACGTCGGGGCCGGCGGCGGCCAGCGGGTCGGCCGGGTCGTCGACCACCATGTGCCGGATCGCCCGGCTCAGCCCGGAGGCCCCGGCGGTCACGGTGGCGGCCGCGAGGACCGGTAGCCCGAGGGCCTCCTCGACGGTGAGGCCCATGCGCTGCTGCCAGCTCGCGCGGTCGTCGCGCGGTTCGATGCGCGGCGATTCGGCGACCGCCCAGTTACGACGGAACGGGACGGTTCCATTACCCTGAGTTGCTGTTACGTCCGACACATCACTCTGGGTCACGAGGCATCCCCTTCCAGTCGTCGCCCAGGGTGCCACACCACAGGATCCTGTCAGGTGTCCCCGGACGCCGTGCCCCATTCTTGGCGACATCCGCCATAAGAGGGCGTGCGACGCGCCGCATAGGTTCGACCTCGAACCACCCGCTCGCTGGATGGTAGGCGCTCCGTCAGGCAGTGCGTGCATCGTCCCCGCGGGCGGGGTGGACCGAGGAGCGGGGGCCGATCCACCGGTCTCCGTCGTCCCGTCGGGTGGAGGGCGACCCATGCGCGCGATCGACGACACCGAAGTCCATACCGGCCCGAGCGCGGGCCAGGCACTCCGCGGCCGCGCGGCCCGCGCCGGGCTGCCGACGATCCCCCTGCCCCGGGAGTCGGCCCGTGCCGCCGCACGGACGGCGTCGCCGGCCGCGGTCCCGGCCGCGGCGAGCACGGGCGTCGCGGAGCTGCTGCGGGGCCCGGTGCGCCCGGCGCGCGTGCTGCTCAGCGGACCGGCCGCCGTCTACGTCCAGATCGTGGGCGAGCGCGGCGGCGGCGACGTCGTCGGCGTCCTCACCAGTGACGCCGCGCGCCTGCCCCTGGGCTGCGTCCTCTTCCGGCCGAGCAACGGCCGGCCGCTCGTGGCCCTGCCCACGGGTGCGCCCGCCGAGGTCGGGGCCGGGCGGGTCGTGGTGGGCGACCTGGCAGTCAGCGCGGCCGCCTGGTGGGACCCCCGGCCGCGGCTGCCCGGTGGCCGTCCGGCCCTGCTGCCCGAAGGGGTGCGGCAGCTCCGCACCACCCTCTACGGCGAGGGCGTCCCGCACAGCTCCTTCACGCTGCCGGGCCTCCCGACCGGTCCCGGTGGCCCGCTGGCGGCCCTGCGCGGCGCCGTCCGGCGCGCCGACCTGGAGGCCGCGCTGCGCACGGCGACCCGGCTGATCGGCCTCGGGCCGGGGCTCACGCCCGCCGGTGACGACGTCATGGCGGGCACCATCGCGGGGCTGGTCCTGCTGGGGCACCCGGCGGCCGACCGGTTCGCCGCCGGCGTCTGCTCGCTGGCCGCCGGTCGCACCACGGAGCTCTCCCGCGCGCTGCTCCGGCACGCGGCCGCCGGCCAGGTGAGCGGCGAGTACGCCGCGGTCCTGCGGGGCCTGGTCGGCGAGCGGCCGCTGGCACCGGCGATCGAGCGGCTGCTGGCCACCGGCGCCACGAGCGGCCGGGCCATGGCCCTCGGCCTGTGCACGGCGATCGACCTCGTGGACCGCACGACGCGGCGCTGACCGCCCGTCGCCGTCAGCCCAGCGGCTCGACCCCCACCGGCACGGGCAGGACGGGGCCGAGGGCGTCCCACTGGGCGATCCGGCAGCCGTCGACCCGGGACAGCTCCAGGTCCACCGGCTCGCCGCCCCACCGGCCGGTGATCCGGGCGGTCTGCGCGCCGCCGTACTGCTCGGTGCACATCGCGTCGGCCGGCACGGGTGCGAAGGGGGCGCTCATGCCCCTGAGGTGCGCGCAGGCCGCCTCCGCCTCCGGGTGGGTGCCCTCGACGGGGCCGACGCAGCTGAGCGTCCAGGTCTCCGGCGGCGAGCCGTCGCCCCGGTCCACCTCGATCCGCAGGTCGTCGTCGGCCTGCGAGATGCCGTCGGCAGCGCCGCCGTCGCCCGGGGTGCCCCCGCCGGCCGCACCCGCTGCGTCGTCCCCGGCGCCCGTGGCACAGCCGGCCAGCACGAACACCGTGCTCAGCAGGGTGAGCAGCAGCAGGCGTCGCATGCCCGTGAGGACGAACGACCCCACCGCCGGGTTCCGGCGGGAGGGGGCGGCTCAGATGCGGGAGGCGTGGATGCTGGTGACCAGGATGGCCCGGGCGCCGAGCTCCCAGAGCTCGTCCATCACCCGGTTGGTCTCGGTGCGGGCGATCATCGCACGCACCGCCGACCAGCCCGGCGTCTGCAGCGGGCTCACCGTGGGGCCCTCGATGCCGGGGGTGACGGCGGTGGCCTTCTCGAGCAGGTCGTTCGGGCAGTCGTAGTCGAGCATCACGTACTGCCGGGCGACCAGGACGCCGCGCAGCCGGCGGCGCAGCTGGGCGACGGCCGGGATCTCCTCGGCGCCCTCCCGGCGGACCAGCACGGCCTCGCTGCTGAGCACCGGGTCACCGATGATGTGCAGCCCCGCGGCGCGCAGCGTCGTACCGGTCTCCACGACGTCGCAGACGGCCTCGGCCACCCCGAGCCGGCAGGCGGTCTCGACCGCGCCGTCGAGCTTGACCACGCCGGCGTCGATCCCGGCCTCGTCGAGAAAGCGCTGCAGCAGCACCGGGTAGGCGGTGGCGATGCGCTTGCCGGCCAGCTGGTCCACCCGCTCGATGCCCGACTCGACCGGACTGGCGAAGCGGAAGGACGAGCGGCCGAAGCCCAGCGGCATGACCTCCACCGCGGCCGGGCCCTCGCCGTCGGCCGGTGCGGTCTCCAGCAGCATGTCCCGGCCGGTGATGCCGACGTCCAGCGTGCCGGCGGCCACGTACACCGCGATGTCGCGCGGCCGCAGGTAGAAGAACTCGGTGTCGTTGTCCGGGTCGTAGACCGCGAGGTCCTTGGTGCTGCGGCGCTGGCGGTAGCCGCTCTCGGCGAGCATCTCCGCCGCCGGCTCGCTCAGGACACCCTTGTTGGGGACGGCGACGCGCAGCACGCGGACACTCCTCGGACGTGGGTTGACAGGGCGGCCCCTCGGGCAGGGACCCACGGCGCGCGGAGCGTGTCGTGGGGGCCCGAGGGTCCTTTCTCAGAGGTGAGCGTAGACGTCGTCGAGAGTGAGGCCCCGGGCCAGCATGAGCACCTGCACCCGGTAGAGGAGCTGGCTGATCTCCTCGGCGGTGCGGTCGGCGCCCTCGTGCTCGGCGGCCATCCACGACTCGGCGGCCTCCTCGACGACCTTCTTCCCCGCGGCGTGCACGCCGTCGCGCACGGCGGTGACGGTGCCGGAGGCCGGGTCCCCGTCGGCCACCTTGGCGGCGAGCTCGGCGAACAGCGAGTCGAAGGTCTTCACGAACGGGCCTCCTGGCCGGCGGGGGTCACGGAGAAGCCGGTCTGCCGCTGCGGACCGCGCAGCTCGCGCAGGGTGAGGGCGGTGGCCAGGGCGGCGATCGCCGCCTCCCAGCCCTTGTCCTCGGCCGAGCCGGGCAGCCCGGCCCGGTCGCGGGCCTGCTCCTCGGTGTCGCAGGTGAGGACGCCGTTGCCGACGGGCTTCCCGGCGTCGAGCGAGACCCGGGTGAGCCCCGCCGTCACGGCGTCGCAGACGTACTCGAAGTGCGGGGTGCCGCCGCGGACGACGACGCCCAGCGCCACCACGGCGTCGTGCCGCTCGGCCAGCGCCTGGGCGACGACGGGCAGCTCGACCGCGCCCGGCGCGCGGACGACCGTGGGCGCCGGGACGCCGCTGGCCTCCGCGGCCGCCACGGCGCGGGCCAGCAGCGACTCGGTCAGCTCCGCGTGCCAGGTGGTGGCGACGATGCCGAGGGTCAGCCCGGCGGCGTCGACGGCACCGACCTGCGGTGCGCCGGCGCCGCTCATGCCGGCTGCTCGTCCTGGCCGAGCGGGACGTCCGTGCCGGGCACCGTGGTCGCCCCCGGGGCGTCGGCCGGGCCCGACTCGGTCTCCGGCTCGATGATGTCGAGCAGGTGCCCCATGCGGTCCCGCTTGGTGCGCAGGTAGCCGAGGTTCTCCGCGGTCACGTGGCTGGGCAGCGGCACCCGGCCGAGGACGCGCAGGCCGTAGCCCTCGAGCCCGGCGCGCTTGGCCGGGTTGTTGGTGAGCAGCCGCATGGTGTGGATGCCCAGGTCGACCAGGATCTGCGCGCCGGTGCCGTAGTCGCGGGCGTCGGCGGGCAGGCCGAGGTCGAGGTTGGCGTCGACGGTGTCGGCGCCCATGTCCTGCAGCTGGTAGGCCTGCAGCTTGTGCAGCAGGCCGATGCCCCGGCCCTCGTGCCCGCGGATGTAGAGCACGACGCCGCGGCCCTCCTGGGCGACGGCGGACAGCGCGGCCTGCAGCTGGGGGCCGCAGTCGCACCGCAGCGAGCCGAAGACGTCGCCGGTGAGGCACTCGGAGTGCACACGCACCAGCACGTCCTCGCCGTCGCCGATCTCGCCGTAGACGAAGGCGACGTGCTCGCGCTCGTCGTAGGAGCTGCGGTAGCCGACAGCGGTGAAGGTGCCCGGGGCCAGCGGCACGATCGCCTCGGCCTCGCGCTCGACCAGCTTGTCGAAGCGCTTGCGGTAGGCGATCAGGTCGGCGATCGAGATCATCACCAGGTCGTGCTCGTCGGCGAAGACGCGCAGCTCCTCGCTGCGCGCCATGCCGATCGGGTCCTTCTCGCTGACGATCTCGCAGAGCACCCCGGACGGGCGCAGGCCGGCCAGCAGCGCCAGGTCGACGGCGGCCTCGGTGTGCCCGGGGCGGCGCAGGACGCCGCCGTCGCGGGCCCGCAGCGGCACGACGTGACCGGGGCGGGCCAGGTCGGCCGACGTGGTGTCGGCGGCGGCCAGGGTGCGGATGGTGTGCGCGCGGTCGGCGGCGGAGATGCCGGTGGTGACGCCCTCGCGGGCGTCGACGGTGACCGTGTAGGCGGTGCCGAGCCGGTCCTGGTTCACCCGGTGCATGGGCGGCAGGTCCAGCCGGTCGGCGTCGGCCTCGGTGACGGCCACGCAGACGTAGCCGGAGGTGTACCGGACCATGAAGGCGACGAGCTCCGGGGTGGCGAGCTCGGCGGCGAAGATGAGGTCGCCCTCGTTCTCGCGGTCCTCGTCGTCGACGACGACGACCGGGCAGCCGTCCTTGATCGCGGCGATGGCGCTCTCGATGGAGTCCAGCCGGGTGCGCTCGGTCATCGACGTGCCTCCAGCAGGCGCTCCACGTACTTGGCGATCACGTCGACCTCCAGGTTTACGGGGTCCCCCGTGGCGCGCGCGCCGAGCGTGGTCTCGCGGAGGGTGGTGGGGATGAGGCTGACCTCGAACCAGGGCTCGGGGTCGGCCACGGCGCTGACCGCGCTCACGGTCAGCGAGACGCCGTCGACGGCGATGGAGCCCTTCTCGACGACGTAGCGGCCGAGCTCGGCCGGGATGCCGATGCGCACGACCTCCCAGTGCTCGCCGGGCGTGCGGGACACGATCCGGCCCACGCCGTCGACGTGGCCCTGCATCAGGTGGCCGCCGAGCCGGGTGTGCGGGCTGACGGCGCGCTCCAGGTTGACCGGCGCGCCGTCGGTGGCCGAGCCGAGGCTGCTGCGGCGCAGCGTCTCGGCCATGACGTCGGTGGTCCACTCGCCGGTGCCGTCGGCGTCGGGCCGGATCCCGGTGACGGTCAGGCAGACGCCGTTGACCGCGATGGAGTCGCCCAGCGAGACGTCGGTCAGGACGGTGCGGGCGCGGATCCGCAGGACGGCGGAGTCGCCCTGGTCCTCCCGGGCGGCCAGGGTGCCCACCTCTTCGACGATGCCGGTGAACACTCAGCTCCTCCCGTCCGTGCCGTCCCCGCTGGCGCGGGACACCCCACCAGTGTGCCGGGTGGGGTGCAGCCGGATCTGCACGTCCCCGCCCAGGGGGGTGATACCGGCGACCGAGTAGGACAGCGCCGAGGCGATGCCGCTGATTCCCAGGTCGCCGACCAGCGACGGGCCGGCCCCCAGCAGCTTCGGCGCGAGGTGCACGACGGCCTCGTCGACCAACCCCGCGCGCAGGAACGCCGCGGCGAGCGTCGGCCCGCCCTCGAGCAGCACCCGGCGGACGTCGCGGGCGAACAGCTCGGCCAGCAGCGCCGCCGGCTCCGCGGCCCGGCTCACCAGCGTGGGGGCGGCGTCGTCCAGGACCCGTGCACCGGCCGGCAGCCGGTTGCGGCGGTCGACGACCACCCGCAGCGGCTGCCGGTCGGCGTCCCGGCCGTCGGCGTCGCGGACGGTCAGCTGCGGGTCGTCGGTGAGCGCGGTGCCCGAGCCGACGACGACGGCGTCGCAGCCGGCCCGCAGCCGGTGCACCTCGGCGCGCGCCTCGGGTCCGGTGACCCAGCGGCTGCTCCCGTCGGCGGCGGCCACCCGACCGTCGAGGGTCGCGGCCACCTTCCAGATCACGTACGGCCGCTGCTCGCGGACCCCGGTCAGCCAGCCCGCGAGCGCCCCGAGCTCGGCCGCTTCCTGCTCCACCCCCACGACGACGTCGACGCCGGCGGCCCGCAGCCGCGCCGTTCCCCCGCCGGCCAGCTCGGTCGGCTCGGGCACGGCGACCACGACCCGGGCGATCCCGGCGGCGAGGAGGGCGTCGGCGCACGGGCCGGTGCGGCCGGTGTGCGCGCAGGGCTCCAGCGTGACGACGGCGGTGCCGCCGCGGGCCCGCTCGCCGGCCTGCGCCAGCGCGGCGACCTCGGCGTGCGGACCGCCGGGCGGGGCGGTCGCCCCTTCCCCCGCGACGCTGCCGTCGGCGGCCAGGACCACGGCGCCCACGGCGGGGTTCGGGCTGGTGCTGCCGAGCACTCCCGCCCCCATCTCCCGGGCGCGGGCCATGGCGAGGCGCTCGGCGTCGGTGACGGTCACCCGCGCATCGCCGCGGCCGCCTGCGCGCGCAGCGCGGCGATGGCCCGGGCGGGGTCGTCGGCCCCGTAGACGGCGGAGCCGGCGACGAACATGTCGACGCCGGCCTCGGCCGCCTGCTCGATGGTGTCGGCGTTGATGCCGCCGTCGATCTCGACGAGCAGGGTGAGCTCCCCGGCGTCGACGAGCTCGCGGGCCCGCCGCACCTTCGGCAGGACGTCGGCGATGAAGGACTGGCCACCGAAGCCGGGCTCGACGCTCATGACCAGCAGGGTGTCGAAGTCGGCCAGCACGTCGAGGTGGTCCTCGAGCGGCGTCCCCGGCTTGATGGCCAGCCCGGCCAGCGCTCCGGCGGCCCGGATGTCGCGGGCGACGGCGCGTGGGTCGGTGCAGGCCTCGGCGTGCACCGTCACGTTGCGCGACCCGGCCTCGGCGTAGCCGGGCGCCCAGCGCTCCGGGTTCTCGATCATGAGGTGGCAGTCCAGCGGTACCGGGCTGACCTGCTGGATCGCCTCGACGACCGGCAGGCCCAGGGTCAGGTTGGGCACGAAGTGCGCGTCCATCACGTCCACGTGCAGCCAGTCGGCGTCGGCCACGCGCGCGACCTCGTCGGCGATGCGGGCGAAGTCCGCGGACAGCAGGCTGGGCGCGATCAACGGTTGCCTGGACACGTCCGCCGAGTCTAGGTGCGCAGGTCCACGGAACCGGAGCCGACCGCCGGTCGTCAGACGACCAGGGGCCCGGCCGTCGGCGCCCCGCGCACGCACCGGAGGAGCCGCCGTGCCGACGTCCGCCCTCATCGCCCTCGTCGTCGTCCTCTGGGTGGCGATCGGCTGGAGTGCCGCCCTGTTCCTCGGCCGCCGTGGGTACCGCGATCCGCAGTGGTACTTCCTGGGCGCCGTCCTGGGGCCGCTCTTCGTGCCGATGGCGTTGGAGCGCGGGCGGCGCCAGCACCGGGTGGTCGAGCGCACGCCCCGCGCCGAGGGGAGCCCGCCACCGGCCGAAGGGGCGGTGACGGCGGTCGTGGGCGTCGACGGGTCGGCGGAGTCCGACCGCGCCGTGCGGGACGCAGCGAGGCTGTTCCCCGTCGAGGGCGCGCGGGTGGTGCTGGTGATGGCCGTCGACCCCGACGTCGTCGAGTTCTCCGACGAGACCGAGCAGGACCGTTGCCGGGCGCTGCTGGACGACCGGGCCGGCTGGTTCCCCCGGGCGTCGCCGGTCGTGGAGCTCGTCGCCGGGCAGCCCGGCTCCGCGCTGCTCGACGTCGCGCGGCAGGAGGGGGCCGACGTCGTGGTCGTGGGCCGGCGGGGCCGGGGTCTGTCGCACCGGGTGCTCGGCAGCGTCGCCGAGCACGTGACCCACCACTCCCCCGTCCCCGTGCTGCTCGCCGGCCCCGCGGCCGGCTGACCGGGCCGCACCGGCGGACGGCCGGCGACGAGGGGGCGACGTGTCCGTGGCACCCGACCGGGTAGGGCCCGATGCATGGCTTCCGACCCCTCGACCCCCGCCCGCTACGACGGCTTCGACCGGATGCCCATCGGCGGTACCTGGCGCGCCGGCCGTGCGGGGAAGACCGCCACCGACACCGACCCCTACACCGGCGAGACGCTGACCGAGATCCCGCTCGCGGACGCCGACGACCTCGACGAGGCCTACGCGGCGGCCAAGGGGGCCCAGCGCGAGTGGGCCGCCCGGCTGCCCAGCGACCGCGCCGACGTGATGCGCCGCGCCGCCCGGATCATGGAGGCCCGCAAGGACGAGATCGTCGACTGGCACATCCGGGAGAGCGGCGCCGCCGCACCCGCCGCCGAGTTCGAGTACGCGATCACCCTCCGCGACTTCCACGAGGCGTCGTCCTACCCGTACCGCATGGAGGGCCGGATCCTGCCGGCCGACATCGAGGGCAAGGAGAGCCGCGTCTACCGCCGTCCGGTCGGCGTGGTCGCGGTGATCAGCCCGTGGAACGTGCCGATGCACCTGTCCAACCGCTCGGTGGCGCCGGCACTGGCGCTCGGCAACGCCGTCGTCCTCAAGCCGGCCGGCGACACCCCGGTGACCGGCGGCCTGCTGCTGGCCAAGGTCTACGAGGAGGCCGGCCTGCCCCCGGGCGTGCTCTCGGTGGTCATCGGCGCCGGCCGCGACATCGGTGACGCGATGGTCAGCCACCCGACGCCGCGCGTCGTCTCCTTCACCGGGTCCACCCCGGTCGGCAAGGGGATCGCCGAGAAGGCCGGGCTCAAGAAGCTCTCGCTGGAGCTCGGCGGCAACGGTCCGCTGGTGGTGCTGGACGACGCCGACCTGGAGTACGCGGTGGACGCCGCCGTGTTCGGGAAGTTCTTCCACCAGGGCCAGGTCTGCATGATCACCAACCGCATCGTGGTGGACGCCGCCGTGCACGACGAGTTCGTCGACCGCTACGTGGCGCGGGTGCGGGGGCTCAAGGCCGGCGACCCGACCGAGGCCGACACCGTGATCGGCCCGATCATCAACGCCAAGCAGCTCGAGGGCATCCAGCAGAAGGTCGCTCAGTCGATATCCGACGGCGCCGAGCAGCTGCTCGGCGGCGACCCCAGCGGCCCGATCGGCTCGGTGCTGCCGCCGCACGTGCTCCTGGGCACCAACGACGTCGCCACCGCCCGGCAGGAGGTCTTCGGCCCGGTCGCGACGATCATCCGGGCCGGCGACGAGGCCGAGGCGCTGGCGATCGCCAACGACACCGAGTACGGGCTCTCCAGCGCCGTCTTCACCCGGGACACGCTGCGCGGGGTGAACTTCGCCCTGCAGGTGGAGGCGGGCATGACCCACGTCAACGACTCCCCGCTCAACGACGAGAACAACACCGCGTTCGGTGGCGAGAAGGACTCCGGGCTCGGCCGGTTCGGCGGCGAGTGGGCGATCGAGGAGTTCACCACCGACCACTGGATCAGCGTCCAGCACACCCGCCGGCAGTTCCCCTTCTGAGCGCTCCCGGGCGGGCCCACGGCGGGGGCCCGCCCGGCCCGCGGGCCAGTGGGAGCGCTGGGTGACCCGGCCGCGCACCGTGCTCCTCGCGGTGGGCGCGGTGCTCGCGCTCGCGTTCCTGATCGGCCTCGTCGCCGGGCTGACGGGCTGATCCCGGCCTGCACTGGCGAAAACTGTCGGGCCCCGTCGATAGGTTCGCTCATGTGTTCGAAGGTGGTGGGTTCGGGGTCGGCCTGACGGTCGACGTGCTGGACCTGTCGTCGTGGCCGGGGGAGCTGGTCCCGTCGGGGGTGTCGGTGCGGCCGACCCGGTTGGGTGAGGCGATGCCGGTCGCGGCCCGCACCGATGCGGAGATCGCGCTGGAGCTGCAGCGGATCGGGCGTGCGGAGTCGGCGCTGGCCGCCTACCGGGCGGAGTTGATCTGCGAGCTGGCCGGCCGCCGCCCCGACAGCGCCGACCGGCAGGTCGGCGAGCCGGGGGCGGCGTCACCGGACTGGGTGGCCGGTGCCGGCCACCCGCCGGCGGCGGGGGTGAGCGAGTTCTTCGCCGACGAGCTGGCGATGGTGCTGAACTGCTCCCGGGCGGAAGCCACCACGCACATCGAGCTGTGCACCACGCTGGTGCGGCACCTGCCGGTCACCTGGGCCGCGCTGGCCGATGACGGGCTGGGCTGGCCGCGGGCGCGGGCGGTGGCCGCCGAGCTGGCCGGGCCGGTCCGCCAGCTGGCACCGCAGGCGGTCGCGGCGGTGGAGGCCGCGGTGCTGCCCGGCGCCGGGGAGCTGGCGGTGACCCGGCTGCGGGCCGCGGTGCGCCGGGAGGTGCTGCGCCACGACGCCGCGGCCGCCGAGCGCCGCCGCGCCCAGGCCGAGCGCTGCGCCGACGTGGTGGTGCGCCCGGCACCGGACGGGATGGCCGAGCTGTCGGTGTTCGCCCCCCAGCCGCTGGCCGCCGCGATCCGGGACACCGTCGACCGCTACGCGCGACTGGCCAAGACCGATGACCCGGCCCGGCCGATCGGGTCGCTGCGGGTGGCCGCGCTGGCCGATCTGGTGCTGCGGCCCTGGGACACCAGCCGGCCGCCGGTCACCGCGCACCTGGACGTGCTCGCCCCGGTCGGTGCCCTGCTCGCCGCCGCCGCCGGCCACGACAACTGCGCGGTCGGCCACCAGCTCCCCCACCCACCCGACACCACCCCGGACACCGGACACCCGCCGGCCCCAGGAGACCCGCCGGTGCGTGGCAACTCGCCGGCGCCCGGGGACCGATCGCGGCCCGCCGCCTCGTCGGGGTCCGCCGCGCTGGACCAGGCCGCCGCCTGCCCACCGGATGCCGGGGTGGCCTGCCGCCGGATCGCGCCGGCGGAGGTGAACGGGCAGCCGATCACCGCCGGCCAGCTGCGCGAACTGCTCGAGTTCCTCGACGCGCTGTGCCCCGGCGGGCTGCAGGCACCGACCGGCGGCACCCTGGGCATCTCGCTGCAGGACCCGGCCACCGGCGCCCTCCGGGCCACCGCCACCCGCGGCGAGCTGACCCGGCTGGCCCGCCGCGGCTGCCCCGCCCACCCCGGCACCGACTGCGGCTGCCCGGTCCTGGGTCCACCGGCAGGCACCGACCGGTACCGGCCCACCGCCGCCCAGCACCGCTTCACCACCAGCCGCGACCGCGGCTGCCGCCACCCCGGCTGCGCCAACCGCGCCGGCTGGGCCGACCTGGACCACGTCCTGCCCCACGCCGACGGCGGCACCACGACCTGCCAGAACCTGTGCTGCCTGTGCCGCCGCCACCACCGGCTCAAGACCTTCGCCCCCGGCTGGCGGTTCACCATGACCCCCGACGGCGCGCTGACCGTCACCACCCCCAGCGGCGTCACCCGCACCACCCGCCCACCCGGCATGACCGCCACCGGCCCGCCACCCCCCGACACACCACCACCAGGCTGGCCACCCGACCGAGGGCCGCCCGACCGACGGCCATCAGCCCACCCACCCGAACCGGCCACGCCCAGCCACGACCCGGCTCCCTTCTGACCCGGGGACCTAGAGGAGGCAGGTCGGCCCGCGAGCACATCGCCACGCGCCACGGGCGCCGGGGCGGGGTGCCCGCGTGGGCGGGAACGGGCGACTGCGACTGGGGCGAGGAGGGTGCCGCGGCGCGCGGTCAGTCCCGAGCGGGCAGGGCGTTCCACTCGGCCCAGTAGAGGTCCCGGCCCACGAATCGGGGCGGCGCGGGCAGCGGCCAGCCCTCGGCCGGCCAGCGGGGCACGAACTCGTCCAGGGCCCGCTCGGCCGGGCTGCCGACCAGCCGGTCGACGACCCACCACGACACCTCGGCCCCGACGCCGCCGACCTTGGTGGGCGGATCGATGTAGACGCAGCCGAGCAGCTCGGCCTCGTCCTCGGGGAAGACCCCGTAGAGGAAGCTCTCGTGCGCGGCGATCTCCCGTTCGTGGTGGGCGAGGTCCTCGCGGTCCGCCTCGACGGTCATGTGCGCCGGCGGCCACCCCCACGCCTCGCCGTAGATCGACCACAGCCGCTCCCGCGACCCCATGACGGCCGGGTGGTCGATCTCGGTGTCCGCCGCACCCATCGGGCGCAGGTGCTCCCCGGTGTCCAGCTCGGCACGCACCGGGTGGGAGAAGTCGTCCGGCAACCACGCCATGGACGGCACCGTAGCGGCCGGGGCCTCAGCCGGTACGGCGGAGCAGCGCCATGAACATCGCGTCGGTGCCGTGCCGGTGCGGCCACAGCTGCCCGAAGTCGCCCCGTCCGATGCCGGGCACCTCCGGGAACAGCGGGGCCACCGGGACCACCGCCACGTCGTCACGGGCGGCTGCGGCGTCGACCACCGCGACGGTCTCCGCCGTGTGCGGCGAGCAGGTCACGTAGGCGACCACCCCGCCGACGCGCACCGAACGCAGCGCGCTGTCCAGCAGCGCCGTCTGCAGCTCGGCCAGCGGGGCGACGTCCTCGGCCGTCCGGCGCCAGCGCACCTCCGGCCGGCGGCGCAGCGCACCGAGCCCGGTGCACGGCGCGTCCAGCAGCACCCGGTCGAAGGAGCCCGGCGCCCAGGGCGGCTGCGTGCCGTCGGCGGCCATCACCTCGACGTCCTCCTCGCCGCGCAGCGCCTGGGCGACCAGCTCGGCCCGGTGCGGCGCACGATCGGCCGCGGTCAGCCGCACCCCCTCGGGCCGGGTGACGGCGAGCAGCCCCGCCTTGCCCCCGGGCCCCGCGCACATGTCGAGCCACGCGCTCTCCGGCCCCTCCACCGGCGCCCGGGCCAGCAGCAGCGCGGCGAGCTGGCTGCCCTCGTCCTGCACCGCCGCGCGCCCGGAGCGCACCGACGCCAGCCGGCCGGGATCGCCCCCACCCAGGCGCACCGCGAACGGCGACCACGGACCGGGCTGCCCGCCGGACTCCTCGGCGAGCACGTCGCGCCCCACGCGACGGGCGACCAGGTGCACCTCGGGCGCGACGTCGTCGGCCAGCAGGGCGGGCTCCAGCTCGCCCTCGTCGCCCAGCGCATCCCGCCAGGCGTCGACGATCCACCGGGGGTGGTCGGTGGCCAGCCCTAGCCGCTCGTCGCCCTCGGCGCCGAGCGCGGCCAGCCACGCGGCCCGGTCGCCACCGGCGGCGACCTTGCGCAGCACCGCGTTGACCAGGCCGGAGGCGCCGGTGCCGACGATGCCGCGGGTCAGGTCCACGGTGGTGTCCACGGCCGCGTGCGAGGGCACCCGGAGGTCGACGATCTGGTACGCCCCCAGCCGCAGCAGGTCGAGCACGCGCGGGTCCAGCTCGGCCAGCGGCCGGGACACCAGCCCGGTCAGGACGGCGTCGAGCGTGCCCTGCGCCCGCAGCGTGCCGTAGGCCAGCTGGGTGGCGAAGGCGGCGTCCCGCTCGTCCAGCTGCCGCTCCCGGAGCAGCTGCGGCAGCAGCAGGTTGGCGAACGCCTCGCGCGAGGAGACGGCGTCCAGCACGTCGTAGGCGGTCAGCCGGGCGCCGTCCAGCACCGGCCGCCGGGTGGCGGGGTGCCGGCGCCGGCCGGAGCCCCCCTTGCGCGGTGGGCGGGTCACTCGCCGCCCAGCCGCTCGTCCGGGGCGGGGCGCGCCCCGCGGGCCCAGTCCGCGGCCGGCAGCATTCGCTTGCCCGCGGGCTGCACCTGGTCCAGCCGCACCGGGCCGTTGCCGGTGCCCACGAGGACGCTCCCGGCCTCGACCAGCAGCTCCCCCGGCTCCAGCGACGGGCCGTCCGGCACCGGGCCGACGGGACCCAGCCGCATCCGCTCGCCCCGCCACGTCGTCCAGGCGCCGGGCGCCGGCGTGACGCCGCGGACCCGCCGGTCGACGACGTGCGCGGGCAGCGCCCAGTCCACCCGGGCGTCGGCGGTCTCCACCTTGGGCGCCAGGCTGATCCCGTCGGGGGGCTGCGGCTGCGGCTCCAGCGCGCCGGCGGCGATGCCGTCCAGGGTGGCCACGAGCAGCGCGGCGCCGCTGACCGCCAGCCGGTCGAGCAGTTCACCGGCGGTGTCCCGGGGACCGATGGCCTCGGTGAGGGTGCCGTAGACCGGCCCGGTGTCTAGGCCGGCCTCCAGGAGGAACGTCGAGGCGCCGGTCACCTCGTCGCCGGCCATGATCGCGTGCTGCACCGGCGCGGCACCGCGCCAGGCCGGCAGCAGCGAGAAGTGCAGGTTCACCCAACCGTGCCGCGGGAGGTCCAGCGCCGCCCGGGGCACCAGGGCGCCGTAGGCGACGACCGGCGCGCAGTCGACCTCGAGCCCGGCCAGCTGCTCCAGGAAATCCGGTTCCCGGGGCGAGCGCGGCTGCAGCACCGGGAGGCCGGCGGCGTCGGCGCGCTCGGCCACCGGGGCGCGGCTCACCTTCCGGCCGCGGCCGGAGCGGGCGTCGGGGCGGGTGAGCACGGCGACGACCTCGTGGTCGGAGGCGAGCAGCGCCTCCAGCGAGGGGACGGCGGGCGCCGGGGTGCCGGCGAACAGGAGCTTCAGTGGGGGCTCACCTTCACGACGGGGAGGTAGCTGCCGTAGCCGGCCCACTCGGCGGCCTGGATCTCGGCGAGCGCGGCGACCCGGTCGGCGTCGGCGAGCCGGTCGACGAACAGGACGCCGTCGAGGTGGTCGGTCTCGTGCTGGATGGCGCGGGCCAGCAGCTCGGAGCCCTCGACCCGCACCGGGTCGCCGTGCACGTTCCAGCCGGAGGCGACCACGTGCAGGTGCCGGCGGCAGTCGTAGCGCAGGTCGGGGATGGACAGGCAGCCCTCCGGGCCGTCCTGCACCTCTTCGCCCACCGGGACGACGTCCGGGTTGACCAGGTGGCCCACCTCGCCGTCGACGTACCAGGTGAACACCCGCAGCCCGACACCGATCTGCGGAGCTGCGAGCCCGGCGCCCCCGGCCGCCTGCATGGTCTCGGTCAGGTCGGTGACGAGCTGCCGCAGCTCCTGGTCGAAGTCGACGACCGGTGCCGCGGGCTGGTGCAGCACCGGGTCGTGGTACAGCCGGATGGGGGTGACGCTCACCCGGTGATCGTAGGTGGCGGCGCCGCGCCGTCCGACGCCAGCGCGGCCTCGACGGCCGCGGCCACGTGCAGCGCCGTCGTGGGGAACGTCGGGACGTCGACGTCGTCCGGACCGATGAGCAGCTCGATCTCGGTGCACCCGAGCACCACGCCCCGCGCTCCGCGCGCGACCAGCCGGTCGACCACGTCGCGGTAGGCCTGCCGCGACTCGTCCCGGACGATGCCGAGCACCAGCTCCTCGTAGATGACCCGGTGCACCCGGTCCCGGTCGGCCTTCTCGGGCACCAGCACCTCCAGGCCGGCGGCCGCGAGCCGGTCGGCCATGAACGGCTGCTCCATCGTGTACCGGGTACCGAGCAGGCCGATGCACGACAGACCCGCCGCCGTGACGGCTCCGGCGGTGCTGTCGCCGATGTGCAGCAGCGGCACGTCGATCGCGTCGGCGACCACGTCGGCGACCGTGTGCATGGTGTTGGTGCACAGGACCACCACGTCGGCCCCGGCGGCCTGCAGCGCCCGGGCGTCGGTAGCGAGCAGCGCACCCGCGGCGGCCCAGTCCCCGGCCGCCTGCAGCCGCTCGATGCCGGCGAAGTCGACCGACAGCAGCAGGCACCTGGCGGAGTGCAGCCCCCCGAGCCGGTCCCGCACCGTCTCGTTGAGCAGCCGGTAGTAGAGGGCGCTGCTCTCCCAGCTCATCCCGCCCAGCAGCCCGATCGTCCGCACGGGGCCATGCTGGCAGCCTCAGACCAGGGTGAGCGGGTCCAGCTGCACGCGGACGTGCTCGGGCACCTTGCGCGCGCTGCGCACGCCCTGCACCGCAGCCAGCGCATGCGCCAGCGCGGCACCCTCGCTGCGCGGCACCCGCACCAGGTAGCGCTCCCGCTCGCCCTCCTGACCGGGCCGGGGCGGCTCCGGTACCGGCCCCAGGAGGTCGGCGCCGGCGGGCAGCCGCGCGGCGGCCAGGAAGTCGCCGAGCGCGGCCGGCGAGCCCACCAGCGACGCCATGCGGGTCACCGGCGGGAAGCCGAGCTCGCGGCGGTCGGCCAGCTCCCGCTCGGCGAGCCAGCCGGGATCCCAGCGCACCAGTGCCTGGACGACGGGATGACCGGCGTCGGCGGCGACGACCACCTGGCCCCCGGCCGAGGCCGGGCGCACCAGCGACGCGGCGTTGGTCCAGCGGCGCAGCGTCTCCTCGCCGGCGCGCAGGTCCGCCCGCCCGAGGAGCGCCCACGAGTCCAGCAGCAGCGCGGCGCCGTACCCGCCGTCGGCCACCGGCTCGGCCCCGGGGGTGGCCACGACCAGCGCGGGGCCCGCCGGCACCGTGGCGAGGACGCCGGAGGTGCTGCCCGAGGTGCGCACGGTCGTGCCGGCGAAGGCCCGCGCGAGCTCCTCGGCGGTGCGCGACTCCCCCACCACCGAGGCCCGGAGCTTCGTCCCGTGGCAGTGCGGGCAGTCGAACGTGGCGGCGGGACGGGCGCACCAGCGGCAGGCCGGGATCCGGCTGCCGCCCGGGCCCGGCCGCGGCGAGATGCCCAGCGGGCCGGCGCAGGCGGCGCACCGGGCCGGCGCCCGGCAGCGGGCGCAGGCCAGGGACGGGACGTAGCCGCGCCGGGGCACCTGCACCAGCACCGGCGCCCCGGCGGCCAGCGCCTTGCGCGCCGCGTCGTAGGCCAGCGAGGGCAGCCGGGCGGTGCGGGCCGCGGCGTCGCGGGCCAGCTCGAAGTCGTCCCCCAGCGCCTGCACCCGGGGAGCGGCGGCGCGCAGCACCGCACGGTCGGCGACCAGCTCGTGCGCCCACCCGGACTCCACCAGCAGCGCGGCCTCGGCGGTGCGCGACGTCCCGGCGACGACGGCGGCGCAGGAGTCCAGCCAGGCCCGCTGGACCAGCACGTCCCGGGCGTGCGGGTAGGGGGCGTGCTCGTCGGCGTGCAGGTCGTCGCCGTCGTCCCAGACGACGACCAGCCCGAGGTCCCGGACGGGCGCGAACATCGCCGCCCGGGTGCCCAGCACCACCTGCGCGGCGCCCCGCGAGGCGGCGAGGAAGCGGCGGTAGCGCTTCTCCGGTGAGTCGTCGGCCCGCAGCACGGTGAAGGAGTGCTCCGGCAGCAGTCGCTCCGCCGCCGCGGTCAGCCGGTCCAGGTCCTTGCCGTCGGGCACGACGACCAGGGCGCCGCGCCGGCCCGACAGCGCGGCGCGGCACAGCTCGACCAGCCGGGCCGGCCAGTCCTCCCCGGGCAGCGCCGTCCAGACGGCGCGCGCCGGCCGCCCCTCGGCGAGCGCCCCGAGCAGGGCGGGGCCGGCCGGGTAGCGGGCGAAACCGGCCGGGTCCGGCGGCCCCGGCAGCTCCTCGGGGGTGGGGGCGGGCCGCTTCTCGGCGGCGGCCCGGCGCGGCGGCAGCGCCAGGCGCAGCACGTCGCTCGCGGTGCCGGCGTACCGATCGGCGACCGCGCGGACCAGGCGGGCGACCTGCGGGGTGAGCACCGGTTCCCCGGAGGGCACGTGCGACAGCGGCTGCAGCGTGCCCGCGAACTCGGTGGTGTCCGCCAGCTCCCACACCACGCCGTCGACCAGCCGGCCGTGGAAGCGGACCCGCACCCGGCAGCCCGGCTGCACCGTGTCGGCGAACTTCTCCGGGACGGCGTAGTCGAATGGCCGGTCCAGGTGGGCCAGCGGGACATCGACGACGACCCGGGCGACCTGCACCGGACCAGTCTCCCCGCTCCCACCGACAGCACCGCGCTCCTCCCCCGGCCCCGCGACGGGCGCGCGGAGCCGGGGGACGGCGTCCGTCCTCAGGCCCCCACGGCCGAGCGCAGCGCCTCGACGCGGTCCAGCCGCTCCCACGGCAGGTCCAGGTCGGTGCGGCCGAAGTGGCCGTAGGCGGCGGTGGGCCCGTAGATGGGGCGCAGTAGGTCCAGGTCGCGCACGATGGCGCCGGGGCGCAGGTCGAAGACCGAGGTGACCGCCTTCTCCAGCACCTCGTCGGCCACCGTGCCGGTGCCGTGCGTGTCGACGAACAGGCCGACCGGGTGCGCGGCGCCGATCGCGTAGGCGACCTGCACCTCGCACCGGCGGGCGAGCCCCGCGGCGACGACGTTCTTCGCCACCCAGCGCATCGCGTACGCCCCCGAGCGGTCCACCTTCGACGGGTCCTTGCCGGAGAAGGCGCCACCACCGTGCCGGGCCATGCCGCCGTAGGTGTCGACGATGATCTTGCGGCCGGTCAGCCCGGCGTCGCCCATGGGACCGCCGATGACGAACTTGCCGGTCGGGTTGACCAGGAGCCGGTGACCGGTGGTGGGCAGGCCGAGTGCGGCCAGCTCCGGCTCGACGACGAGCTCCTCGATGTCGGGGGTCAGCAGCGTCTCGATCGAGATGTCCTCGGCGTGCTGCGAGGAGACGACCACGGTGTCGACCGCGACCGGCCGGTCGTCCTCGTAGACGACCGTGACCTGGGTCTTGCCGTCGGGGCGCAGGTAGGGGACCGAGCCGTCCTTGCGCACCGCGGACAGCCGGCGCGACAGCCGGTGCGCCAGCGCGATCGGCAGCGGCATCAGCTCGGGGGTCTCGTCGGTGGCGTAGCCGAACATCAGGCCCTGGTCGCCGGCGCCCTGGCGCTCGATCTCGTCGTCGGCGGTGCCGCCGGTGCGCGCCTCGTAGCCGGTGTCCACGCCCTGGGCGATGTCGGGCGACTGCGCGCCGATGGAGACGCTGACCCCGCAGGAGGCGCCGTCGAACCCCTTGCGCGAGGAGTCGTAGCCGATGCGCAGGACGGTCTCGCGGACGATCGCCGGGATGTCGACGTAGCCGGCGGTGGTGACCTCGCCGGCGATGTGGACCTGACCGGTGGTGATCAGGGTCTCGACCGCGACCCGGCTGCGCGGGTCCTCGGTCAGCATCGCGTCCAGGATCGAGTCGCTGATCTGGTCGGCGATCTTGTCCGGGTGGCCCTCGGTCACCGACTCGGACGTGAAGAGGCGGCGTGGCACTCGGGTCTCCTTGGGACGGTGGGTGGCGGACGGTGCCGAGCCCGGCTGCCGAGCAGAGCACCAGGGACGCACGCTACCGGCGTGGCGCAGGAGGGGCAGCGACGGTGTGCGTCATCGCCCGCCGGCGGGGTCCAGCCGGGCGCCGACCGCGGTCCAGATCCCGGCGGCGACGGCGTCCTTGCTGCCCCGTGGAACCTCGGTCGCCGACCCGTCCGCGCCGAGCACCACGACGGCGTTCTCGGAGCGGCCGAAGACCTGTCCGGCCGACACGTCGTTGACCACGAGCAGGTCGCAGCCCTTGCGGGCGAGCTTCGCCCGGGCGTGGGTGAGCACGTCGCCGTCGTCGTCACCGGTCTCGGCGGCGAAGCCGACCACGAGCCGGCCCGGCGGGCGCCCGGCGACCAGCTCGGCCAGGACGTCGGGGTTGCGGACGAGCTCGACGGCGGTCGGCTCGCCGGCCGATCCCTTCTTCAGCTTGGTGGCGGCGACGCCGGCCGGCCGGAAGTCGGCGACCGCGGCGCTCATCACGACCACGTCGGCCCCCGCTGCCTCGGCGTGCATCGCCGTCCGCAGCTCTTCCGCCGTCCCCACGGGGACCACCCGGACGCCGAAGGGCGCCGGTGCGTCGACGTTGGCGGCCACGAGCACGACGTCGGCGCCGCGGGCGGCCGCGACCCGGGCGAGGGCCCAGCCCTGCTTGCCCGACGAGCGGTTGCCCAGGTAGCGCACGGGGTCCAGCGGCTCCCGGGTGCCGCCGGCGCTGATGACGACCCGGCGGCCGGTGAGGTCCTGCGGCAGCGCGCCGGCGCCCCCGTCGAGCACCACCGCGGCCAGCGCGGCGATGTCGGCGGGCTCGGGCAGCCGGCCGGGACCGGAGTCGGGCCCGGTGAGCCGGCCGACGGCGGGCGGCAGGACGACCGCGCCGCGACGGCGGAGCGTGGCGACGTTGTCCTGGGTGGCGGGGTGCAGCCACATCTCGGTGTGCATGGCCGGGACGAACACCACCGGGCAGTGCGCGGTGAGCAGCGTGGCGGTCAGCAGGTCGTCCGCCCGCCCCGCCGCGGCGCGGGCCAGCAGGTCGGCGGTGGCCGGGGCGACGACGACGAGGTCGGCGGTCTGGCCGATCCGCACGTGCGCCACCTCGGGGACGTCGGACCAGACGTCGGTGGTGACCGGGTTGCCCGAGAGCGCCTCGAAGGTGGCCGCACCGACGAAGTGCAGCGCGCCGGGGGTGGGGACCACGCGCACGTCGTGCCCCGCCTCGGTGAAGGCCCGCAGCAGCAGCGCGGCCTTGTAGGCGGCGACGCCACCGCTGACGCCCAGCACGATCCGACTCACGCGGTCATCCTCCCGACATGAGAACGCACCCGGCAGCACGTGCCGGGTGCGTTCTCATCAGTTCTGGGGTGCCCGCCCAGGCGGGCGGACGAGGTCCTGCCTCAGTTCTCGCCGGCGGTGTGCGCCAGGAGCCCCTCGTTGATCTCGCGGAGGGCGATCGACAGCGGCTTCTCCTGCGGCGCGGTGTCGACCAGCGGGCCGACGTACTCCAGCAGACCCTCGGAGAGCTGGCTGTAGTAGGCGTTGATCTGGCGCGCGCGCTTGGCGGCGAAGATCACCAGGCCGTACTTGCTGCTGGTGCGCTCGAGCAGCTCGTCGATCGGCGGGTTGGTGATGCCCTCGGGGGCGGGTGCGACTCCGGACACGGGCGGGCGTGCTCCTCATTCGATAGCGGGAGGAAGGCGCCGGCGGGTCCACCGGCGGGGCTCTTCCTCGTGGGCGCTACTCCCCCGGCACGAGTCCGGGTGAGGGCGCAGTCAGCAAGCCTACCAACTCGTCCGCGGCGCGGGCCACGTCGTCGTTGACGACCACCACGTCGAACTCCCCGGACGAGTCCAGCTCCGCCTGCGCGATGGCCAACCGGCGCTCCTGCACGGCGGCCGGCTCCGACCCGCGGCCGGCCAGCCGGCTCTTCAGCTCGGCCCACGACGGCGGCGCGAGGAAGACCAGCTGGGCCTCCGGCGCCCGCGCCCGCACCTGCCGCGCGCCCTGCAGCTCGATCTCCAGCAGCGCCGGCCGGCCGGTGGCCAGCCGGGCGCGGACCGGCGCGACGGGGGTGCCGTACCGGTTACCGGCGTACTCGGCCCACTCCAGCAGGCCGTCGGTGGCGATCAGCCGGTCGAACTCGGCGGCGTCCACGAAGTGGTAGTGCACGCCGTCGACCTCGCCGGGGCGGGGACGACGAGTGGTGGCCGACACCGACACCCACACGTCGGGGTGCCGCCGCCGGACCTCGGCGACCACGGTGCCCTTCCCGACCCCGGAGGGCCCGGAGAGCACGGTCAGCCGTGCCGGTGTCGCTGCAGCCACTCGTCGTCCTCGCCCGCGTTCGTCGGCGGCGCCGGCGACCCCTCAGACGGAGCCGTCGGCAGGAACCTGCTCGGCGACGACCTGGTCACCGCCGAACTCCGATTCCAGCGCCCGCCGCTGGTTGGCGCCCAGCCCCCGCACGCGACGCGTCGGGGAGATCTCCAGGCGTTCCATGATCTTCGCAGCCCGGGCCTTGCCGACACCCGGCAGGGATTCCAGGACGGCGGAGACCCGCATCTTGCCGATGACTTCGTCGGTCTCGCCCTGCTTGAGGACGTCGCCGACCGTGGCGCCCTTGCTCTTGAGTCGCTCGCGCAGTTCGGCACGTGCCTTGCGAGCTGCGGCCGCCTTCTCCAGGGCGGCCGCCCGCTGTTCCGGGGACAGGTCAGGCAGGGGCATGGTGCAACCCAATCGTGTCGTCGCCGGCCGTGCGCCGGCCGGCCGTCGTTCGGTTCGTCGAGACGTGGTGCGCCTCCGTTCCGAGCCTCACGGTCCGTGTGGTTCCCGGCAAATCCGCTGGTCACGCACGAACTGGGAGATCGCCCGGCACACCCGCAGGGCCCGGGTTGCCACCGTAGCCACGCATCCGGTGACCTTCCGTGATCAGCGCAGGTCAGCGCGCCTGGGCGGACGGTCTCGTTCCGTGTACCGGGGTCGTGCCCCTGGTGGGGGCTACGCCCCCGCCACGCCCCCGACACGCCGCCGACACGACACGCCGGGCGGCGCCCGGCGTCTCCACCGTGGGCGCCGGTGGCCGGCCGGCCGCCGCGTCAGGCCGCGAGCGCCTCCGCCCAGCGCTCCGCGGCGGCCCGCAGCGCGACCGGGTCCGGGCCGGCGCCGAGGACGTCCCGGGAGACGGTGGGCACCACGGCAGCTCCGGCGCCGAAGAGCCGGCGCAGGTCGCTCACCGCGCCGCCCTGGGCGCCCAGGCCCGGGGCGAGGACCGGGCCGCCGAGCAGCTCCAGGTCGACGTCCAGCTCGGACAGCGTGGCACCCACGACCACGCCGAACGAGCCGGTCGTGCCGCCGAACGCACCCTGCCCGCGCAGCTGCTCCTCGACGTCGGGCACCTCGTCGCCGCCGGGCGACGGGTCGGGGGTGTTCCAGCCGCGCACGGTGTCGACCACGACCTGCGCGACCGACCGGCCGCCCACGGCGGCGTGCTGCAGCGTGCCGGCGTCCGGGTTCGACGTCCGGGCGAGCGCGAACAGCCCGCCGCCGTGCGCCTTGGCGGTGCGCACCGCCGGCGCGAGGGACCCCGGGCCGAGGTAGGGGCTCACGGTCATCGCGTCCACCGCCAGCGGGTGGTCGGGGCGCAGGTAGTCGGCGTAGGCGGCCATGGTGGAGCCGATGTCCCCGCGCTTGGCGTCCAGCAGGACGAGGGCGCCCGCCGCCCGGGCCCGGGCCACGCCGTCCTCCAGCACGGCGAGCCCGCGGGAGCCGTGCCGCTCGTAGAAGGCGATCTGCGGCTTGAGGAGGGCGACCGATCCGGCCAGCGCGTCGACGACCGCGTCGGTGAAGCGGCGGAGCCCGTCCGGCGAGTCGCCGACCCCCCAGTCGAGGAGCAGCTCCGCGTGCGGGTCGAGGCCGACGCAGAGCGGGCCGCGGGCGGCGACGGACTGGGCCAGGCGCTGCCCGAAGGGCACGGTCACGGGGCCTCCACGGCGCGGGGCAGGGTCTCGCCCAGCGCGGCGATGCACCGCCGGGCGAGGAACGGGTCGGCGAAGGCGCCGGCGGCCGACTGCACCGCGTCGGCGCCCAGGGCGAAGAGGGCGGCGAACGAGCCGGGGTCGGTGACCCCGCCCATCGCCAGGACGTCGAAGTGCACGCCGCCGGCCTCCCGGAGCGCCACCAGCCGCCGGGTGAAGTCCAGCGCCGGGTCGCGCACCGCGATGCCCGACAGACCGGCCAGCTCGCGGCCCGGGAAGGTCGCGGCGCCGTCGCTGCGCCGCACCCGGCTCTGCACGGTGTTGATGCCCGCGATGCCGTCGACCAGCGGCGCCAGCCGGGGCACCAGCCCGGCCAGCGCGGGCTCGTCCAGCCAGGCGAGCTTCGCCACCAGGCCGGTGCGGTCGTCCAGGGCCCGGCGCACCGCGGCCACGACGGCCACGGTCGCGTCGGCATCCAGGCAGAGCGGGGGCCGCACGCCGCCCGCCGAGCGGTCGAGGGTGTTCGGGCAGGAGAGGTTGAGCTCGACGACCGGTGCGCCGGCCTCCTCGGCCAGCCGCGCGGTGCGGGCGAAGTCACCGGCGAGCGCGTCGACCCGGCCGGTGCCGTCGGGGTCCTCCCCCATCACGCTGACCAGCAGCAGCTGCTCGTCGCCCACGGCGGCCACCGCCCGCGACAGGTCGGCCATCCACTCCCCGGGGTCCGGGGAGGGGACGCCGAAGGAGTTCACCGAGCTGACCGTCGCCGAGCCGGGCGGCACCCAGTCCCACGGGTCGGAGACGACGTCGGCGGCGGCGCCAGGGGCCAGGCTCGCCGTCTGGCGCGCGGCGAAGGTCCAGTTCGGCTGCTCGTTGGGCGGGTGCGCCCGGCCGCGGACGGTCTTGTAGGTGAGCACGTTCCAGCCGTTGGCCACGTTGTGCCGCACCCATGCCTCGCTGCCGTTGAGCACGCAGGCGGGGACGCCGATCGGGAAGCCGATCGTCCGGCCCAGCAGCGGCCACCGCCGTCCGCCGGCCGCGGGTCGCTCGGCCGCCCGCGGGCCCAGCGGCCGGGCGAGGTTGTCCCGGAACGAGCCGAGCACGTCGTAGGCCGGGGTGGGCAGCCCGTGCGCCGACAGCAGGTCCGCCTGGCCGGCGAAGAAGAGCACGCGGGTGAGCAGCGGCACGTCCGCCTCGCCGACGGCGCCGGCCGCGAGCCGGGCCTCGAGGTCGGTGGCCGCACCGGTCAGCGCGTCGAGCTCCGCCTGCGGGGGCCGCCCGAAGCGGGTGACCCCCGCGGTGAAGGCCGCGGGCAGCCCCTCGGCCAGACGGCGGGCGACGAGGTCGTCCCGCAGCCGGGCCACGGCGCCGGGTGGCACCGAGGTCACTCCCCCGTCCCGGCGGACGTGCTGGGGCCGCCGTGCGTGCCTCCGGCCAGGGCCGCGTGCACCTCCTGCAGGCTCCGGACGCCGATGCCGCCCTGGCGCAGCGCCTCGATGCCCTGCACCGCCGCCGCCATGCCCTGCACGGTGGTGATGCACGGGATGCCGGCGCTCACCGCGGCGGTCCGGATCTCGTAGCCGTCCAGGCGCGGGCCGCTGTTGCCCGGGGCGCCGAAGGGGGTGTTGAACACCAGGTCGACGTCGCCGGCCTGGATGCGCTCCACGACGTTGCCCGGGCCCTCGCTGAACTTGCCGACGACCTCGGCGGCGACGCCGTGGCGCCGCAGCACCTGCGCGGTGCCGGTCGTGGCCAGCAGGCGGAACCCGAGGTCGGCCAGCCGCTTGATCGGGAAGACCGCCGAGCGCTTGTCCCGGTTGGCCAGCGAGACGAACACGGTGCCCCCGGTCGGCAGCGAGCCGTAGGCGGCGGCCTGCGACTTGGCGAACGCGGTGCCGAACTCGGCGTCCAGGCCCATCACCTCGCCGGTGGACTTCATCTCCGGCGACAGCACGGTGTCGACGCCGTGCCCCTCGACGGTGCGGAAGCGGTGGAAGGGCAGCACCGCCTCCTTCACCGCGATCGGCGCGTCGTCGGGCAGGTCGGTGCCGTCGCCCGTGGCGGGCAGCACCCCGGCGGCGCGCAGGTCGGCGATCGTCTCCCCGACCGCGATCCGCGCCGCGGCCTTGGCCAGCTGGACCGCCGTGGCCTTGGAGACGAACGGGACCGTCCGGCTGGCCCGCGGGTTCGCCTCGATCACGTAGAGGATGTCGTCCTTGATCGCGTACTGGACGTTCATCAGCCCGCGGACGCCGATGCGGGCGGCGAGCTTCTCGGTCGCCGCGCGGATCTTCAGCAGGTCCGCCGACCCCAGGGTGATCGGCGGCAGCGCGCACGCCGAGTCGCCGGAGTGGATGCCGGCCTCCTCGATGTGCTCCATGACGCCGCCCAGGTAGAGGTCGGTGCCGTCGTAGAGCGCGTCGACGTCGATCTCGACCGCGTCCTCCAGGAACCGGTCCACCAGCACCGGGTGGGCGGCGCTGACGTCGGTGGCCTTGGCGATGTAGGCCTCGAGCGTGGCGTCGTCGTAGACGATCTCCATGCCCCGGCCGCCGAGCACGTAGGACGGCCGGACCAGCACCGGGTAGCCGATCCCCGCGGCGATCGCGTGCGCCTCGGCGAACGTCGTCGCCGTGCCGTGCTTGGGGGCGAGCAGGCCGGTGTCGGCCAGCACCCGGGAGAACGCCCCGCGGTGCTCGGCGTCGTCGATCGCCTCCGGCGAGGTGCCCAGCACCGGCACCCCGGCGTCCTTGAGCCGCTGCGCCAGGCCCAGCGGGGTCTGGCCGCCGAGCGTGCAGATGACCCCGGCCACCGGCCCGGCCGCGCGCTCGGCCTCGACCACCTCGAGGACGTCCTCGAAGGTCAGCGGTTCGAAGTACAGCCGGTCGGCGGTGTCGTAGTCGGTGGAGACGGTCTCGGGGTTGCAGTTGACCATCACCGCCTCGTAGCCGGCGTCCCGCAGCGCCATGACGGCGTGCACGCAGGAGTAGTCGAACTCGATGCCCTGGCCGATCCGGTTGGGCCCGGACCCGAGGATCAGCACCGCCGGCTTCTCGCGGGGCTGCACCTCGGTCTCCTCGTCGTAGGAGGAGTAGTGGTACGGCGTGCGGGCGGCGAACTCCGCGGCGCAGGTGTCGACGGTCTTGTAGACCGGCCGGACGCCCAGCCGCCAGCGCAGCACGCGGACGCCGTCCTCACCGGCGAGCTCCGGCCGCAGCGCGGCGATCTGCCGGTCGCTCAGGCCGTGCCGCTTGGCCCGGCGGAGCAGCTCCGGGGTGAGCGACGGCGCCTCCTCGACGGCCGTCCCCACCTCGCGGACGAGGGCGATCTGGTCGACGAACCACGGGTCGAACCCGCTGGCCTCGGCCACCTGCTCGACGGTCGCGCCGGCGGCGAGCGCCGCCTCGGCGGTGTAGAGCCGGCCGTCCACCGGCGTGCGCAGCGCCTCGAGCAGCTCGTCGGCGGAGCGGGTCCCGGGCGCTGCGGCTCCACCCGCCCCGCCGCCCCCGCCGGTCCAGAAACCGGCGACCTTCGTCTCGGTGGAGCGCATGGCCTTGCCCAGCGCCTCGGCGAAGTTGCGGCCCATGGCCATGATCTCGCCGACGCTCTTCATCGTCGTGGTCAGCCGCGGGTCGGCGCCGGGGAACTTCTCGAAGGCGAACCGCGGGATCTTCACGACGACGTAGTCCAGCGTCGGCTCGAAGGCCGCCGGGGTGACGCCGGTGATGTCGTTGGTGATCTCGTCGAGGGTGTAGCCGATGGCGAGCTTGGCGGCGATCTTCGCGATCGGGAAGCCGGTCGCCTTGGACGCCAGCGCCGACGACCGCGACACCCGCGGGTTCATCTCGATGACGACCAGCCGGCCGGTGCCCGGGTGGACGGCGAACTGGATGTTGCAGCCACCGGTGTCGACGCCCACCTCGCGCAGCACCGCGATGCCGACGTCGCGCATCTGCTGGTACTCGCGGTCGGTCAGCGTCATCGCCGGCGCGACGGTCACCGAGTCGCCGGTGTGCACGCCCATCGCGTCGATGTTCTCGATCGAGCAGATGACGACCACGTTGTCGCTGCGGTCGCGCATCAGCTCCAGCTCGTACTCCTTCCAGCCCAGCACCGACTCCTCGATGAGGACGGTGTGCACCGGGGAGTCGGCCAGCCCGTGGGCGGCCATCCGGCGGAGCATCGGCTCGTCGGTCGCGATGCCCGAGCCCAGCCCGCCCATGGTGAAGCTGGGCCGGATGACCACCGGGTAGCCGACGTCGGCGGCGGTGGCCAGCGCCTCCTCGACGGTCCCGCAGACCGTGGACCGCGGGGCGTCGGCGCCGATCGACCGCACGATGTCCTTGAACAGCTGCCGGTCCTCGCCGCGGTTGATCGCGTCGACGTCGGCGCCGATCAGCTGGACGCCGTACTTCTCCAGGACGCCGTTCTCGTACAGCCCGATCGCGATGTTCAGCGCGGTCTGCCCGCCCAGCGTGGCCAGCAGCGCGTCGGGACGCTCCTTGGCGATGACCTTCTCCACGAACTCCGGCGTCAGCGGCTCGATGTACGTGGCGTCGGCGACCTCGGGGTCGGTCATGATCGTCGCCGGGTTGCTGTTGACCAGGCTCACCCGCAGGCCCTCGGCGCGCAGCACGCGGCAGGCCTGGGTGCCGGAGTAGTCGAACTCCGCCGCCTGCCCGATCAGGATCGGCCCGGAGCCGATGACCAGGACGTGCTTCAGGTCGGTGCGCTTGGGCATCAGTTCTTCTCCCCGGTGCTGGACTGGACCTGCGGGGCCGGCCCGCCCGCATGCGCGTCCCCGGCCCGCGCGGACTCCATGAGGTCGACGAAGCGCTGGAACAGCGGGGCGGCGTCGTGCGGACCGGCCGCGGACTCCGGGTGGAACTGCACGCTGAACGCGGGCACCGCCAGGCAGCGCAGCCCCTCGACGACGTCGTCGTTGAGCCCGACGTGGCTGACCTCGACCTGCCCGTACGGGGTGTCGGTGGGCCGGTCCAGCGGGGCGTCGACGGCGAAGCCGTGGTTGTGGCTGGTCACGCGGACGGTGCCGCTGACCCGGTCGAGCACCGGCTGGTTGAGCCCGCGGTGACCGAAGCGCAGCTTGTAGGTGCCCAGACCCAGGGCCCGGCCCAGGATCTGGTTGCCGAAGCAGATGCCGAACAGCGGGCGCTTCGCGTCCAGCACCCCGCGCACCGCCTCGACGGCGTAGTCGGCGGCCGCCGGGTCGCCCGGGCCGTTGGACAGGAAGACACCGTCCGGGCCGGCCGCCAGCAGCTCCTCCGCGGTGGCGGTGGAGGGCAGCACGTGGGTCTCGACGCCGAGCTCGGCCAGGTGCCGGGGCGTCGCGGTCTTGATGCCGAGGTCGAGGGCGGCGATGGTGAACCGCTTCTCCCCCACCGCCGGGACGACGTAGGCCTCGCCGGTGCTCACCTGCGGGGCGAGGTCGGCGCCGGTCATGCTCTCCGCCGCGGTGACCTGCGCGAGCAGCTCGTCGCGCACCTGGTCCGCGCCCCGCGCGCCCCACTCGCTGCTGATGCCGACGCGCATCGCGCCGCGGTCCCGCAGGTGGCGGGTCAGGGCGCGGGTGTCGACGCCGCTGATCCCGACGACCCCCTGCTCGACCAGCTCGTCGTCCAGGCTCCGGGTGGCGCGCCAGTTGGCCGGGCGGCGGGCCGGATCGCGCACGACGAAGCCGGCGACCCACATCCGGCGGCTCTCGTCGTCCTCGTCGTTGACCCCGGTGTTGCCGATGTGCGGGGCGGTCATGACGACGACCTGCCGGTGGTAGCTGGGGTCGGTCAGCGTCTCCTGGTAGCCGGTCATGCCGGTGGAGAACACCGCCTCGCCGACCGTCGTCCCGATCGCGCCGTAGGCCTCGCCCCGGAACGTGCGCCCGTCCTCGAGCACGAGCATCGCGTCTGTCAACGAACTGCCTTTCCGTCCAGGACGGTCGGGACGCCCCGCAGGAACGTCGCGACCACGCGGCCGGGGAGCTCCCGGCCGGCGTAGGGGCTGTTGCGGCTGCGGCTGGCCAGCGCCGCCGGGTCGACCACGGCCCGGCTCGCCGGGTCCACGAGCACCAGGTTGGCCGGCTCCCCGGGGGCCAGCGGGCGGCCGTGCGCCCGGTCGCCCAGCCCGGTCAGGCGGCCGATGGCCGCGGGGCGCACCGACATCCGGTCCGCGACACCGGCCCAGTCGAGCCGGCCGGGCTCCACCATCGTCTCGATGACCACCGAGAGCGCCTGCTCCAGCCCGAGCATCCCGGGCCGGGCCTGCGCCCACTCGCTCTCCTTGTCCTCCACCGCGTGGGGGGCGTGGTCGGTGCCGACGGCGTCGATCGTGCCGTCGGCCAGCCCGGCCCGGAGGGCCTCCACGTCGGCGTCGGTGCGCAGCGGCGGGTTCACCTTGAACACCGGGTCGTAGGACTCCGCGCACGCGTCGGTGAGCAGCAGGTGGTGCGGCGTCACCTCGGCGGTCACCTGGACCCCGCGGGACTTCGCCCAGCGCAGGATCTCCACCGAGCCCGCGGTCGAGACGTGGCAGACGTGCAGGCGGGCGCCGACGTGCTCCGCGAGCAGCACGTCGCGGGCGATGATCGCCTCCTCCGCGGCGGCCGGCCAGCCGGTCAGGCCGAGGCGCGCGGACCGGTCGCCCTCGTGCATCTGCGCGCCGGCCGTGAGCCGTGGCTCCTCCGCGTGCTGGGCGACGACGCCGTCGAAGGCCTTCACGTACTCCAGCGCGCGGCGCATCAGCGCCGGGTCGCTCACGCAGGAGCCGTCGTCGGAGAAGACCCGCACCCGGGCGGCGGAGTCGGCCATCGCGCCGAGCTCGGCGAGCCGCTCGCCCGTCAGCCCCACCGTGACGGCGCCGACCGGGACGACGTCGACCAGCCCGGCCTCCTGGCCCAGCCGCCACACCTGCTCGACGACGCCGGCGGTGTCGGCGACCGGGTCGGTGTTGGCCATCGCGTGCACCGCGGTGAACCCGCCGAGCGCCGCCGCGCGGCTGCCGGTCTCGACCGTCTCGGCGTCCTCCCGGCCCGGTTCGCGCAGGTGGGTGTGCAGGTCGACCAGGCCGGGCAGCGCCACCAGGCCGCCGGCCTCGACGACCGCGGCGCCGGTCGCCGACAGCGACTCGCCGATCGCCGCGATCCGGCCGTCCTTCACCAGGATGTCGGCGGGGTCGCCGCCGAGGGGCCGCGCCCCCTTGATGAGGTAGCTGGTCGCCATGTCGTCTCCTCGCTCCGCTCGGGCGCTCGCTCCGCTCCTCGCTCGTTCCTCGCTGCGATGCTCACTCACTGGGGCGCGCCTCCGAGCAGCAGGTAGAGCACGGCCATCCGCACGGAGACCCCGTTGGCGACCTGCTCGACGATCGTGGAGCGGACGGAGTCGGCGACGTCGGCCGCGATCTCCATGCCGCGGTTCATCGGCCCCGGGTGCATGACGATGGCGTCGTCGGGCAGCGCGCCCATGCGCCGGCCGTCGAGGCCGTAGCGGCGGCTGTACTCCCGGGCGCTGGGGAAGAACGAGGCGTTCATCCGCTCGGCCTGGACCCGCAGCATCATCACCACGTCGCTCTTGGGCAGCACGGCATCGAGGTCGTAGGTCACCGCGGCCGGCCAGCTGCCCACGCCGACCGGCAGCAGGGTCGGCGGTGCGACGAGCGTGACCTCCGCGCCGAGCGTGTGCAGCAGCCCGACGTTGGACCGGGCGACCCGGCTGTGCAGGACGTCGCCGACGATCGTCACGCGGACGCCGTCGAGCCGGCCCAGCCGCTGCCGGATCGTGTAGGCGTCCAGCAGCGCCTGGGTGGGGTGCTCGTGGGTGCCGTCGCCGGCGTTGACGACGCTGCCGCGCACCCAGTTCGCCAGCCGGTGGGGGGCACCCGACGAGCCGTGCCGGACGACGACGGCGTCGCTGCCCATCGCCTCGAGGGTGAGCGCGGTGTCCTTGAGGCTCTCACCCTTGGAGACGCTGCTGCCCTTGGCGGAGAAGTTGATGACGTCCGCGGAGAGCCGCTTGGCGGCCAGCTCGAAGCTGATCCGGGTGCGCGTGGAGTCCTCGTAGAAGAGGTTCACCACCGTCCGCCCGCGCAGCGTCGGGAGCTTCTTCACCTCGCGGCCGGCCAGCGCCTGCTCGATCTGCGCCGCGGTGTCGAGGACCAGCGTCGCGTCCGCCCGGTCGAGGTCGGCCGCCTCCAGCAGGTGCCGCTTCACTGCGTCCCCCTTCCCGTCCCGCCGTCGGTCACCAAGACCTCGTCGGCGCCGTCGACCTCCGTGAGGTGCACCTTCACCTGCTGGCTGCGCGACGTCGGCACGTTCTTGCCGACGAAGTCCGCCTTGATGGGCAGCTCGCGGTGCCCGCGGTCGACCAGCACCGCCAGCTGGACGGCGCGGGGGCGGCCGAGGTCGCGCAGCGCGTCGAGCGCCGCCCGGACCGACCGGCCGGAGAAGAGGACGTCGTCGACGAGCACCACCAGCCGGCCGTCGATGCCGGCGTCGGGCAGCACCGTGGGCTCGAGCGCGCGGACGCCGCGGAGCCGGAGGTCGTCGCGGTACAGCGTGATGTCGGCGGTCCCGACGTCGACCGGGGTGCCGGTGAACGCCTCGATGCGGGCCGCCAGCCGGCGGGCCAGCGGGGCGCCGCGGGTGGGGATGCCGACCAGGACCAGGTCGGGGAGCCCGCCGTCGGCCGATCCGGGATCGCTCGCGGCGGCCCGTTCGATGAGCTGGTGCGCCATGCGGTCCACGACGCGGGCGACGTCGGCGGAGGAGAGCAGCGTGCCGGGAGACGGACTCCGGGCAGGCTCGGGAGCGCGGGCCAATGAGGCCTCCTTCCCCGCCTCACTGGACGGGTCGTTAAAGGAGTGGTCGGACCGCCGACGACGTTACTGCACCGCCCCGGTCGGCCGTCGGGCCCCCGCCCGGCCCGATCCCCCGGCCGGTACCCCCATCGACGCCCTCACCTGCCCGATCGTGTCGGCCCGCCTGTTGTGAAGCCCGCGTTCCACGTACGCTGCGTGACGACCAGCACCGATCCACGACGACGGACAGTGAGCAGACAGCGATGAGCACCGACTACTCACGGGCCCTCGGCGCCCGGCTCCGCGCCATCCGCAACCAGCAGGGCCTCTCCCTGCAGGGTGTGGAGGACAAGTCGCACGGCCGCTGGAAGGCGGTCGTGGTCGGCTCCTACGAGCGGGGCGACCGCGCGGTCACCGTGCAGCGCCTCTCCGAGCTGGCCGTGTTCTACGGCGTCCCGGTGTCCGAGCTGCTGCCGGACCCGCGGCCGAGTTCCGCGGTCACCTCCACGAACAAGATCGTCCTGAACCTGGAGTCGCTGGGCTCGCTGCCCGCCGACGAGGCCGGCCCGCTGGCGCGGTACGCCTCGACCATCCAGGCGCAGCGGCACGACTACAACGGCAAGGTCCTGTCGATCCGCGCCGAGGACCTGAAGTCGCTGGCGATCATCTACGACATGAGCCCCGACGAGCTCACCTCCCGGCTCATCGAGTGGGGGGTGCTCTCCCCCGGCATGGAGGGCATCGTCAGCAACGGCGGCGACGAGGAGCTCGAGGACGACGTCGACGAGTCCGCCTGGGGCGACCGCCGGCGCGCCCCGCGCTGAGCTGAGCCGACGACCAGGGCCCCCACCGATCGGCGGGGGCCCTCGTCCGTTCCGGGCCTGACCGGTCTCGACACGCGCGCAGCGACGCTGTCCCGGCAGCACCGCATGTGCCACTGTGCTGCCAGCCGGGCGCCCGGCCCGGGCGAGCAGGGAGGCCGCATGCCGGCGGTGCAGATGGCGGGGGTCACCAAGACCTACCGCGGCAAGGGCGGCACGCCGCACAAGGCGCTCGACGGGCTGGACATGACCGTCGACACCGGCGGCGTCCACGGCCTGCTCGGCCCGAACGGCTCGGGCAAGACGACGTCCATCCGGGCGCTGCTCGGGCTCGTGCGCATCGACGCCGGCGAGATGCAGCTGCTCGACCGACCGGTGCCCGCCGGCCTGACGGGCGTGATCGGCGACGTCGGCGCCCTGGTCGAGACGCCGCTGTTCTTCCCCGGCTTCTCCGGCCGGCGCAACCTCCGCCTGCTGGCCGAGACCGCCGGCGTCCCGCGGGACCGCGTCGAGGAGTGCCTCGAGCTGGTGGACCTGCGTGAGCGGGCCGACGACCGGTTCACGGGCTACTCCCTCGGCATGAAGCAGCGCCTCGGCATCGCCGCCGCGCTGCTCAAGGCACCCCGGCTGCTGATCCTCGACGAGCCCAGCAACGGGCTGGACCCGGCCGGCATCCGCGACGTCCGCGAGCTGATCCGCCGCCTGGGGTCCGACGGCCGGACGACCGTGCTCGTCTCCTCCCACCTGCTCGCGGAGATCCAGCAGGTGTGCGACTCCGTGACGATCCTGGCCCGCGGCCGGCGCGTGGCCTCCGGTCCGGTCGCCTCGGTGCTCTCCCGGGCCGGCACCGGCGACGTCCGCGTGGGTGTCCCCGACCCGGCCGCCGCCGCGGCGGTGCTCGGCGCCGCCGGCTTCACCGTCTCCCCCGCCCCCGACGGCCAGGTGCTGGTGCACGGCGCCCCCGCGCCGGGCGAGATCACCCGCGTGCTCGCCGAGCACGGCCACTACGTCGAGGAGCTGGTCCGCGTGACCCCCGACCTGGAGAGCGCGTTCCTCGCCATCACCGGGGGGCAGGCGTGAGCGCGGTGACCGAGCAGCCGACCAGTGCTCCCGGCCCGACGTCGGCCCGGCGGGGCGGCAGCCTGTTCCGCGCCGAGCTGCACCGGTTCACCGCCCGCCGGTTCATCCAGGCGCTGCTGGGGCTGGCCGTGCTCGGCTGGCTGGCGGCCGTCGTCATCGGGCTGCTCCAGTTCGGCGAGCCGACCGACGCCGACTACGCCACCGCCCGCGAGCGCATGGCGGAGGTCATCGCCGGCGAGGAGGCGTGGCGCGCGGACTGCGCCGTCGAGGCCGAGGCCGTCGGCCGGCCGGTCGACGAGTTCTGCGGGCCGCCGCTGGACGCCTCCACCTGGCGCGTCGAGGACTTCCTCGACACGGCGCCCTTCGACCTCGCCTCGGCCGCCGGGCCCGGCGCCATCGGCTTCGCGGCCGCCGCCGCGGTGCTCGCCTTCCTCGTGGGCGCCACCTGGATCGGCGCGGAGTGGTCCACCCGGAACATCGTCGCCCTGCTGTTCTGGGTGCCGGACCGGCTGCGCGTCATCGGCACGAAGATCGGCGTCCTGGTGCTGGCCGCGCTCGGGATCGGGGTGGCCGCGCAGGTCGCCTGGCTGGCCATGGGGTGGCTCCTGCGGACCCTGGTGGGCACCGACTCGGCATTGCCCGCGGGGTTCTGGGGCGAGCTGCTGGCCGCCCAGGCGCGCGGGGTCCTGCTCGCCGTGCTCGTGGCGCTGATCGGCTTCGGGCTGGCCAACCTGGTGCGCAACACCGGGGCGGCGCTCGGCATCGGCTTCGTCTACTTCGCCGTCGTCGAGACCGCGCTGCGGATCTACGACCCGGTGCTCGAGCGCTGGCTGCTGTCGATCAACGCCGTCGCCCTCGTCCTCCCGGGCGGGGTCCCGGTCATCGACTACAGCGTCCTGACCACCGGGCCGGAGGGACCGCCGACCTACCTGGTCACCAACCTGCAGGGCGGGCTGGTCGTCGGCGCGTTCGCCGCGGTGATCCTCGGCGCCGGCGTCTGGCTCTTCGTCCGCCGCGACCTGCAGTGACATCGTCGTCCTCCGGACGACGACCGCGGCCGGGTGCCGTTCCCGACCTGCGCTGAGCCGGATCAGCCGCCGTCTCGGGAACCCTTCGGGCCCCGCCCGCGGTCGCGGACGGGTCCTCTCGCCTCTCGGGTTCGGGTTCGGGTTCAGCGGGTGGTGAAGGACCACTCCTCGGCGACGACGGGCACGCCCGCGAGGTCTTCGACCCCGGCCGTCAGGACCACCGTGTACGTCGTGCCCGCAGCGAGGTCCGCCTCCGGATTGAGGACCACGGTGTTGCTGGTGGTGTTGTAGTTCACCGCCGTCGGGACCTTCGCACCGTCCGGCGCCTGCAGCCACACGATGGAGGCGTCAGGCCTGGTGATCGGCTCGCTGAAGGTGATGAACACGTTGGCGGCGAGGCCGACGCGAGTGCCGTCACGGTCGGGCGTGCGGCTGGTGACCGTCGGCGCGGCGGTGTCCAGCGGGGCTGCGCCGACGGTGAAGGTCCAGCTGGTCGGTGCGAGCGCGTTGCCGGCCAGGTCCTTCACGCCGTCGGTCAGCACGACCGTGTACGTACCGGGCACCAGATCGCTCCCCGGGTTCACGATCACCGTGTTGCTCGTCGCGTTGTAGCCGACCGCTGCGGACACCCGCGATCCGTCCGCAGCCGCCAACCACACCGCCGACGGGTCGGGCTTGCCGACCGGCTCGCTCATGCGGGCCAGCACGTTGGCACCCTTCGCCACGCCGGTCGTGCCCGGTGCGGGCGACTGGCTGGTGACCGTCGGCGGCACGGTGTCCCCGGACGCCGTCCCGCTCGTGGTGAACGTCCACGTCGTGGGCGCCAGCGCGTTGCCGGCCAGGTCCCGCACGCCGTCGGTCAGCACGACCGTGTGGGTGGTGCCGGCAGCGAGGTCGGCGTCCGGATTGATGATCACCGTGTTGGTCGTCGCGTTGACGTTGACCACCGCCGGCACCTTCGTCCCGTCCGGCGCCTCGAGCCAGACCGATGTCGAGTCGGGTCTGGCCACCGCCTCGCTCATGCCGATCAGCACGTTCGCGCCCCGCGCCACGCCGGTCGCACCGGCCTCCGGTGCCCGGCTGGCGACGGCGGGCGCGGTGCGGTCGTTGTCGGGGCCCTCACCGCTGGTGACGAAGGACCAGCTGGTCTTCGGCAGCGGGTTCCCCGCGGCGTCCGTGACCGTCTGGCTGACCGTGGCGGTGTAGCGGGTGCCGGCGGCCAAGGGGTCGGTGGTCCCCGGGAAGGGATTGAGGGCGGCCACGCCGGTGGTCCGGTTGTAGGAGACCGCCGCGCTCACGGCGGTCCCGTCGGAGGCGGACAGCGTGAAGGTCGAGTCGCTCAGACCGGTGACCGGCTCGTCGAAGCCGACGGTGACGTTCGTCAGCCGACCCACGTCGCGCGTGTCGGGGGCCGGGGTCCGGCTGACCGCCCGGGGCGGCAGCAGGTCCTGGCCGAAGTTCTCGCAGCCGACCGCCGGGCCGGTCACGTCCGACAGGCCGTCGACGAGCATGGACTCCCGCGGCAGCGGCTCGGTGTGGCCGATCCCGATCGCGTGACCGTCCTCGGAGAGCAGCGCCTGCTTCCGCTGGCCCTCGGTCAGGCCGTCGCTGTTGCGGAAGCCGAGATAGGGCGCCCGGTACCGGACGACGAAGCCGCCGTCCACCCCCGGGTCGGCCTCGATGGCATCCGGAGTGGCGCGGTACTTGCCGGCCTCGTCGCGGAACTCGCCGGAGTCGAGGACCGACGGTGGGATGACGGTGCCGTCGAAGCGCTTGGCGACACCACGGACGATGACGGAGTCGGACGTCCCGTCCCCGTTCTCGTCCGCCGACTCGGGGGCGCCGGTCCAGCGGATGTCGTCGACGGTGACCTCGTTGCGGGTCGTCCCCGCGTACACCACGACCCGGTCGCCGGGCCGGATGTCAGGCGTGCCGCCGGCCCAGCAGTCGCCCGGGTACACCGCCCCCGTCTCGACGCCGTGGTTGACCTCCAGGCCGACGCCTTCGTCGGTGGTCCAGGCCGGGCCCTGGGCGACGCCGATCACGGCACCGTCGCGGATGACCTCCACCCGCACCGTCTGGCCGACCGTGCCGTAACCGAAGACCCCGACGAAGTCGAGGTTGTGGAAGACCGTGATGTTCTTGTTCGGCCCGACCCCCGGACCGGTGAGGGACGCCGACGCCGGCGCCGTGCCGACCAGGGCCGGCGCGACGAGGGCCATCGCCGTCCCGGCGGCTGCCACGGTCCATCGACGACGGCGGACCCGGGGTTGCTGCAACTGGCGCGACAACGGGCGCTCCTCGCACTCCGGTGGTCAGGGCCCCTGCCCTTCCGGACACCTGACGGCGCACGTCCGCCAGAACCGGTCGACCACCAGCGAGCTTGCTGCACCCCGGCGTCGGGGGGATCCCCCCGGGAGGGGGTGACCCCACCCCCAGACCTGGCGACGCCGCCGGTCAGGCGGTGGGCACCTCGGCGGCGAGGATGGCGCCCAGGACGCCGTTGACGTAGCGCGGCGACTCGTCGGTGGACAGCGCCTTCGCCAGCTCCACCGCCTCGTCGATGACCACCGCGTCGGGCACGTCGTCGGCCCAGAGCAGCTCGTAGGTGGCCATGCGCAGGATCGCCCGGTCCACGTCGGGCAGGCGGTCCAGCGACCAGCCGGCGGTGTGCGTCTCGATCAGCTCGTCGATCCGCGCGCCGAACTCGTCCACGCCCTCGACCAGGCGGATCGTGTGGTCCGGGACCGGCGGGTTGCCGTCGGCGACCCGCTCCCCGAGCAGCTCCAGCCGGCCCCGGCCGCGGACATCGGCCTCGTACAGCACGTCGACGGCACGCTTGCGCGCCTTGGAGCGGGCAGCCACGCCGATCAGCCGGCGCTCAGTTGACGCGGCCGAGGTACCGGCCGTCGCGGGTGTCGACCTTGAGCTTCTCGCCGGTGGAGATGAACAGCGGCACCTGGATCTGCGCGCCGGTCTCCAGCGTCGCGGGCTTGGTGCCGCCGGTGGAGCGGTCGCCCTGCAGGCCCGGGTCGGTGTGCTCGACGACGAGCTCCAGGGTGACCGGGAGCTCGACGTACAGCGGGGTGCCGTCGTGCACGGCGACGACGACCTCGGTGTTCTCCAGCAGGTAGTCCGCGCCCCCGCCGACGGTCTCGGTCGGCACGTAGATCTGGTCGAACGTGTCGCCGTCCATGAAGACGAAGTCGGTGCCGTCCTTGTACAGGTACGTCATCGACCGCTTGTCCACGTTGGCCGTCTCGACCTTGGTGCCGGCGTTGAAGGTCTTGTCCACGACCTTGCCCGACAGCACGTTCTTCAGCGTCGTGCGCACGAAGGCGCCACCCTTGCCGGGCTTGACGTGCTGGAAGTCGGTGACGGTCCAGAGCTGGCCGTCCAGGTTGAGGACGATGCCGTTCTTCAGGTCGTTGGTGGTAGCCATCTAGAGAACCAGCAGTTCCTTGCTCGTGAGGGTCAACAACTCGGGCGCGTCATCGGTGACGATCAGCGTGTCCTCGATCCGGACACCGCCGTGGCCGGGCAGGTACACGCCCGGCTCCACGGTGACGGCCATGCCGGCGGCCAGCCTACCCGCGCCCTGCTGGCCGATGCCCGGCGCCTCGTGGATCTCCAGGCCGACGCCGTGCCCGAGGCCGTGCGGAAAGTGGTCCCCGTGGCCGGCCGCGACGATGACGTCGCGCGCCGCGGCGTCCACCGCGACGACGTCGGCACCCACCGCCAGCGCGGCCCGTCCCGCCGCCTGGGAGGCCGCCACCAGCGAGTAGATCTCCCGCTGCCAGTCCGCGGCGTGCCCGAGCACCAGGGTGCGGGTCATGTCGGAGTGGTAGCCGTCGACCGTCGCCCCGAAGTCCAGCTTGAGGAAGTCGCCGGCGCGCAGCTCGGTGCGGTCGGGCCGGTGGTGCGGGATCGCGGAGTTCGCCCCGGCGGCGACGATCGTCTCGAACGACGGCGCCTCGGCACCCAGCGCCAGCATGCGGGCGTCGAGCTCGCGGCCGACCTCCAGCTCGGTGCGTCCCGGCCGCAGCGCGCCCTCGGCGGCCAGCTCGGCCAGCGCCTGGTCGGCGACGGCGCAGGCGCGGCGCAGCGCCTCGATCTCGTCGTCGTCCTTGACGGCGCGCTGGGCCTCCACCGCGCGGCGCACCGACGCCAGCTCGGGCGCCGTCCCGCCGGCGGCGGCGTCGGCGAGCACGCGCTCCAGGCCGTGCAGCCCGTCGACGGTGAGGTCGTGCGACTCGTAGCCGATCCGCCCCGCGCCGCGCCGCACCGCCGCGCGGGCCAGCGCGGGCACCGTGGCCCGGTCGACCACCAGCTCGACGTCGGGCACCTGCACCCCGGCCTGCGTGGTGTAGCGGCCGTCGGTGCCGAAGAGGTCACCTGGGTGGGCGGGGGACGACTCGACCCGCACCAGCAGCGCACCGTTCGAGCCGGTGAAACCGGTCAGGTAGCGGACGTTGAGCAGGTTGGTGACCAGGACGGCGTCCAGCCCGCGCTCGGCGGCCGTGGTGCGCAGGACGTCGCGTCGGGCGGCGGTCCGCCCGCTCACCGGTGCCCCCGCAGCGACATCCACTGGAGCGCGAGCACGTAGCCCTCCACCCCCAGGCCGGCGATGACGCCGTCGGCGACGCGGGAGACGTACGAGTGCCGCCGGAACTCCTCGCGGCGGTGGATGTTGCTGATGTGCACCTCGAGCACCGGCGCGGTCACGGCGGCCAGCGCGTCGTGCAGCACCACCGAGGTGTGCGTCCAGCCGCCGGGGTTGACCACGATCGGGTCGCCGGCGTCGGTGGCCTCGTGGATCCAGCGCAGCAGCTGCCCCTCGTCGTCGGTCTGGCGCACCTGCACCTCCATCCCGAGCTCGCGGGCTGCGGTCCCGACGAGGTCCACGAGCTGGGCGTGGGTCGTCGTCCCGTAGACCTCGGGCTCGCGGGTGCCGAGCCGGCCGAGGTTGGCCCCGTTGAGCACCTGGATCGTCATGCTCTCTCCTCGCTCACGGCGGCCCAGGCGGCGTCGAGCCAGGCCTGGTCCGGGTCGGGAAGGATCGTCGGCGCGCCCAGCCCGTCGAGGACGACGAACCGCAGCGACGCCCCGCGGGCCTTCTTGTCCACCCGCATGACCTGCTGCAGCTGCGCCCAGTCCCCGGCGTACCGGGTGGGCAGGCCCATGGCGGCGACCAGGTCGCGGTGCCGGGCCACCTCCGCGGGGGTGAGCAGGCCGGCCTGCCCGGCCAGCTCGGCGGCGAAGACCAGCCCGACGGCGACCGCCTCGCCGTGCCGCCAGCCGAAGTCCTCCACCCGCTCGATGGCGTGCGCGAGGGTGTGGCCGTAGTTCAGGAACTCGCGGACCCCCGTGTCGTGCAGGTCCTCGCCCACCGCCGCCGCCTTGACCCGCACCGCGCGCTCGATGAGCTCCTCGGTGTCCCGCCGCCCGCTGGGGTCGGCGTCGAGCAGCTCGAGGATCCGGGCGTCGGCGATGAAGCCGCACTTGACGACCTCGGCCAGCCCCGACCGGAACTCCGCCTCCGGCAGCCCGGCCAGCAGGTCGGTGTCGGCGAGCACCGCCGCGGGCGGGTGGAAGGCGCCGACGAGGTTCTTGCCGGCCGCGGTGTTGATCCCGGTCTTGCCGCCCACGGCGGCGTCCACCATGCCGAGCAGGCTGGTGGGCACCTGCACGACGCGGACGCCGCGGGTCCAGGTGGCGGCCAGGAAGCCGGCCAGGTCGGTCACCGCTCCCCCGCCCACGCCGACGACGGCGTCCGAGCGGGTCAGCCCCAGCCGGCCGAACTCCTCCCACACCTCGGCGGCTACCTGAGCGGTCTTCGCCGCCTCGCCGTCGGGGACGACGACGGCCTCCGCGGCCACCCCGGCGGTCTGCAGGATCTCGACGGCCGCACCGGCGGCGGCGGCCAGCGGCGGCGCGTGGACGACCGCGGCCTTCGGGGTGCCGGCCAGGACCAGCCCGAGCTCGGCCTGGACCCCGGCCCCGATCCGCACGTCGTAGGGCTGCTCCCCCGCGACGGGGACGCGGCGGCTCACCGGGCTCCCTCCGGCGTCAGGACCTCGAGCACCTCGGCGACGACCTCCTCCGTCGAGCGCCCCGCGGTGGCCACCGGGTGCGTGGCGACCTCCGCGTAGAGCGGGGCGCGCTGTTCGAGCATGGTGCGCAGCATGGCGCGCGGGTTGACGGCCAGCAGCGGGCGGTCGCGGGACAGGCCCACCCGCCGGGCGGCTGAGGCGACGTCGACGTCGAGCCAGACGACCGTGCCGCCCGCCCGCCCGTAGGCGACGAGCAGCTCGCGCGTCGCCGCGCTGGTCACCGCGCCGCCGCCGAGCGCCAGGACGCCGTCGTGCTCGGCGAGGGCGCGGGCGACGGCCCGCTCCTCCAGCGCGCGGAAGTGCGGCTCGCCGTGCTGCACGAACAGGTCGGCGATGCTGCTGCCGGTCTCCACCTCGACGTCCCGGTCGGTGTCCCGGAAGGGCAGGTCGCGGGCGGTGGCGACGGCGGTGCCGACCGTGGTCTTGCCGGACGCCGGCGGGCCGACCAGGACGAGCGCGGGGGAGGTCATCGGTAGGGCAGCGCGTCGAGGTAGGCCTGGACGTTGCGCCGGGTCTCGGCGACCGAGTCGCCGCCGAACTTCTCCAGCACGACGTCGGCCAGCACCAGCGCCACCATCGCCTCCATCACCACGCTGCCGCGCGGCACGGCGCAGGCGTCGCTGCGCTGGTTGATCGCGACCGCGGCCTCACCGGTGGCGACGTCGACGGTCTGCAGCGCCCGGGGCACCGTGCTGATCGGCTTCATCGCGGCGCGGACGCGCAGCACCTCGCCGTTGGTCATCCCGCCCTCGATGCCGCCGGCCCGGTCGGTGAGCCGCTGCACCCGGGTCCCGCCGTCGGAAGGCACGATCTCGTCGTGGGCCACCGAGCCCCGGCGGCGGGCGGTCTCCAGCCCGTCCCCGACCTCCACGGCCTTCACCGACTGCACGCCCATGAGGGCGGCGGCCAGCCGGGCGTCGAGCCGGCGGTCCCAGTGCACGTGCGTCCCCAGGCCCGGGGGCAGCCCGTGCACGACGACCTCGATGACGCCGCCGAGGGTGTCGCCGGTCCTCCGGGCGTCGTCGATCTCGGCGACCATGCGCTCGCTGGTGGCCGGGTCGGCGCAGCGCACCGGGTCCTCGTCCAGCCGCGGGTTGTCGTCCGGCCCGGGCACCAGTCCGTCGGGCGCCACGACGGGGCCGATGCCGACCACGTGGCTGACCACGGAGACGCCGACCGTCTGCCGCAGGAACGCCTGCGCGATCGCGCCCAGTGCCACCCGCGCCGCGGTCTCCCGCGCGCTGGCCCGCTCGAGCACCGGCCGCGCGTCGTCGAAGCCGTACTTCTGCATGCCGGCGAGGTCGGCGTGCCCGGGGCGCGGCCGGGTGAGCGGCGCGTTGCGCGCCTGGCCGGCGAGCACGTCGGCGTCCACCGGGTCGGCGGACATGACGGTCTGCCACTTGGGCCACTCGGTGTTGCCCACCTGGACGGCGATCGGGCCGCCCTGGGTGCGGCCGTGCCGCACCCCACCGGTGAGCGAGACGAGGTCCTGCTCGAAGGACATGCGGGCGCCCCGGCCGTGCCCCAGCCGGCGGCGCGCCAGCTGCAGGTCGAGGTCGGAGGTCTGCACCTCGACCCCGGCCGGGAGTCCTTCGAGGATGGCGGTGAGCTGCTGGCCGTGCGACTCACCGGCGGTCAGCCAGCGCAACATGACGGGGATTCTGCCAGGCGCCTCCGGGCGGCCGGCGCCTGGCAAACGGACATGACCCCCGCTGGTACGTGGTGCGCCGTACACCACGCGCTACGCTGTCGCTGGCACCGTCCCGCATGCGGCACCCGCTCCGTCGGCTCGGTGCTACCGAGGCGGTCGAGACACCGGTGGACCGGCCGGTCGGCGGGAGGACGCCCGACGCACACGATCGGAGAACCATGTCCGTCCAGCGTTTCGCCGTGGTCGGTGGCGGCATCATCGGGACGGCGGTCGCCCGCCGACTCCTCGAGCTGCGCCCCGACGCCCAGGTGACCCTGCT
>NZ_JAPVBG010000004.1 GCF_026967805.1 Blastococcus sp. VKM Ac-2987 | reverse complement strand
AGAACGGCGCGGTGGTCGCCGTCCGCAACGCCCCCTCGCCGGCCGCCACCTCGTCGCTGGCGATCGCCGAGCACATCACCGACGCCCTGCTCGGTCGCGACCGGGAGTCCTGAGCCGGTGGCCCCCGACACCACCCCGCCTCCGGCCTGACGGCATGCGGGTGCCCGGCAGGAACCGGAGCACGGTGAGCTCCCGCGCCGCCGGCACGGCGGCGGTGAGCGTCACCACCGCCGGTGTGCTGCCCGGCTTCATGATCGGCGTGCTGTGGGTGCAGCTGCGCGCCGACCTCGGCTTCGGCCCCTCGCTGCTGGGCGTGCTGGTGGCCTGCTTCTTCTTCGCCTCCGCGCTGTCCGCGTTCACCGCCGGCATGGTGGTGCGCCGCTTCGGCACCTCCCCGGTGGTGCGGCTCTCGGCACTGGTGGCCGCCGTCTCGATGCTGGTCATCGCGGTGGCGGCGCAGCACACCCCGGTGCTGATCGGTGCCCTCGTCCTCGCCGGCTGGGGCAACGGCATCGGGCAGCCGGCCAGCAACGACCTGATCGCCCGGGCGGTGACCCCTGAACGCCACGGGCTGGCCTACGGCACGAAGCAGGCGGCGATCCCGCTGGCGACGATGCTCGCCGGGGCGGCGGTCCCGCTGGTCGCCATCCCGTTCGGCTGGCGGCCGGCCTTCGCGATCGGGGCGGGGCTGGCGCTGCTGGTGATGTTCACCGTCCCCAGCGGCCGCCGGCTGCCCGCGCGGGGCACCGCCGGGGCGTCGGAGGCGGCGGGGCCGTTCCGCCGCGCCGCGCTCGTCGTGCTGGCCTGCGGGATCATGCTCGGCGCGGCGACCGGCAACGCGCTCGGCTCGTTCTTCGTGGCCACCGCCGTCGACTCGGGCATCTCCCCCGGCACGGCCGGGGTGCTCGCCGCGGTGGCCAGCGCCGCCGGGGCGACGGCCCGGATCGCGTTCGGCTGGCTGGCGGACAAGGTGCGCACCCGGTGGCTGCTCGTGGTCGCCGCGCAGATGGCGATCGGCGGCCTCTCGTACGCGCTGCTGGGCACCGGGGTGGAGGTGCTCATCGCCGCCGGTGCGGTGATCGGCTACTGCACCGGCTGGGCCTGGGCCGGGTTGTCCACCTACTCCGTGGCCCGGATGCACCCGGGCATGGCGGCCCGCGCCACCTCGATCACCCAGGGCGGGATGGGGGCCGGGGCGGCGCTGGGTCCGCTGCTGTTCGGCGTCCTGGTCGCGGCCACCTCCTACCCGGTCGCCTGGTACACCACGGCGGCCGTCTCGGTGGTGGGTGGAGCGGTGATCCTCCAGGGCCGCCGGATGCTGCTGCGCGACCGCCCGGGTCTGGTGGCCGCGCAGCAGCTGCGCCGCCGGACCCGGCACGCCTGAGCCGGCTCAGCCCGGCGGCGCCTCCTCCCGCGGGAGGGCCCGGAGGATGTCCAGCGCGGCGGCCAGCGAGGGCGGCACGACGCCCGGTTCGTGGCCGGCCGCCGCCAGCCCCCGTGCGCTGAGCTGGTGCCGCTGCACCAGCCCGCCGGACAGCAGCGGCGGGACCCCGGTCCCGGCGACCGTGTCCCGGGCCATGCGCACCTCCACGGACCGGCGGCCGGCGTGCGCGACGTGCGTGGCGACCAGCATCGTGGCGAACTCGCGGGTCGAGTAGCGGTCCAGCGTCTCCTCGACCATGGCCATCAACGGCTCGACGACGTCGAGCTCGCGCGCGGCGAGCATCGCCTCCACCCATAGGCCCTCCATGCCCTTGACGACGACGCTGCGCAGCATCTTCAGCGCCGCCGCGGCACCGATCTCGCTGCCGACGACCGTGGCGCTGAGCCCGGCACCGGCGAGCAGCCCGGCCGCCTCGGCCGCGTCCGGACCGGCCAGCGAGATGGGGATCCGGGCGCCGTCGAGGGTGATGCCGCCCCCGGTCATCACCCCGTCGACGACCCGGACGCCGGTCAGCGCCGCGGCCACCTCGTGCTTGGTCGCGGGCTCCGTCGAGTTGAGGTCGACGTAGAGGACCCCGGCCGCCGCGTGCGGGGCGAACCCGGCGGCGGCGGGCACCGCGGTCGCGGGCGTGACCAGCGAGAGCACGACGTCCCGGTCGGCGAGGCCGGCCGGGTCGTCGACCGGGGTCGCCCCGGTCGACCCGATCGCCGCGCGCAGCGCCGGGCCGCGGGCCGCGTCGAGCAGCACCCGGTCGTGCACCGCCAGGTCCACGCCTGCCGCGGCGACCGCACCGCCGATGACCCGGCCGGCCTCCCCGAAGCCGATCAGCCCCCAGCGGCCGGTCACCGGGCGTCCTCGCCGGCGACGAGCTCCTCCGCCAGCGCGGCCAGCACCCAGGAGCGGTCGAGGGTGCCCGCGGCGATGGCGGCGAACTGCTCCTCCTCGGCGCGCAGCCGCTCCTCGCCGCGGCCCACCACCTCGACCGCCCGCTCGTGCGGCAGCACGACCACCCCGTCGGCGTCCCCGACCACGACGTCGCCGGAGCGCACGACCGTGCCCCCGGCCTGGACCGGTCCGTGCAGCTCGCCCGGCCCCTCCTTGTACGGCCCGAGGTGGTTGATGCCCAGCGCGAACACCGGCACCGGGCCGGCGGCCAGCCCCTCGGCGTCCCGGACGGCGCCGTCGACGACGACGGCGGCCACCCCGCGGGTGGCGGCGTAGCGACCCATGATCTCGCCCAGCACCGCCCGCTCCAGCGAACCCGCGCCGTCGACCACGAGCACGTCACCGGGCTCCGCGAGGTCCAGCGCCCGGTGGATCACCAGGTTGTCCCCGGCCCGGGTGCGGACGGTCAGGGCCGGCCCGGCCACCCGCGGCCAGTCCCCGCCGGGGACCCGGTGCACCCCGCGGATGCCACCGGTCCGCTCCATGCTGTCGGACAGGATGCTGGTCGGGAGCGCCCGGCAGCGCTCGATCAGGGCGGGGTCCGGGCGCGGGCCCCGGGGATGGCGCCGGCAGGTGCTCATGTCGTCCTCTTCCTCGTGCTGGGCTCGGGGAGCGTTGTGGTCATGTCGGGGCCTGGGCGTGCGCGCCCTCGCGGTGCCGGCGCAGGTGCAGCTCGGCCACGGGCAGCCCCCGGGAGCGGCGGACCATGCGCCGGGCCAGCCGGATGGTCAGGGCGGCGAGCAGGCTGAGCGCCGCCGCCACCGACCAGGCCGCGGTGTAGGAGAACGTCTGCGCGACGACGCCGAAGAACAGCGGACCGCTGGCGGCACCCAGGGAGAGGCCGGTCTGCACGAAGCCGGTCACCGACGCCGCGGCGGCCCGGTTGTCGCGGATGACCGCGAAGTGGAACAGCCCCGTCCAGGCCCAGCCGAGGCCGTAGGCCATGGCCGAGCCGATGAGGAACGGCACCGTGCGCCCGGTGGCCAGCAGCGCGTACCCGACCGCACCGCTGGCGAGCAGGTTGGCGATGAACAGGTAGCGGCTGCGGTCCGGGTGCCGGTCGGCCAGCCAGCCGAAGCCGATCCGGTTGACCAGGCCGAGCACGGAGCAGGCGGCGAAGAGCAGCCCCGCCGCCGCCGGCGACGTACCCGCGGCCACGGCGGAGTCGACGAGGAAGACCCCGGTCGAGGTGGCGGCCGAGGACCCCAGGAAGCCGCCGAGGGTGAGCACGAGGAGGCCGCCCCGCGGCAGGCCCTTGTCCGTGCCGGCCGGCGTCCGGTCCGCCGGCGGGTGCCCCCGCGCGTCGCGCCCGCCGACCAGCGACCAGACCAGGATCGACACGGCCAGCGCCACCCCGGCCACCGCCGCCCACCGCCAGCCGAAGACGAGTGCGATGCCGGGGACGGCCAGCCCGCCCAGCAGGGTCGCCGCGGGGATCGCGGCCTGCTTCATGCCGAAGGCCAGCCCCAGCCGCCGCTCGGTGACCAGCTCGGAGATCCCCAGGTTGGCCGAGGGCTGCGCCACCGCGTTGCCCAGCCCACCGACGGCCAGGGCCAGCATCAGCCACACCGGCGACTGCGCGAGCGCCACCGCGGTCAGCGAGGCGATGGCCAGGCAGGCGGCCAGCGCGGTGCCGCGCGCCGAGCCGAGCCGCTGCACCAGCCGGCCGGCCGGCCGCGCGCACAGCCCCGAGACCGCGAACAGCGTCGCGGCGGCGAAGCCGAACAGCCCCAGGCCGACGTCGAGGTCGGCGCGGATCTGCACCGCCAGCGCGCCCACCAGGAAGGCCGGCAGCACGCCGAGGACGGAGACGGCGACCGCCTGCAGGGTGGCCCGCTTCGTCGCCCGAGGCGCGGCGTCCGGGGGTGGGTCAGCCACGGACCGGGGCGCCGAGGGGGCGGCCGAGGCGGTCGGCCAGCTCCTGCAGCGCGGCGTGCGTCCCGGCGTCCAGGGGGACACCCCGTTCCCTGCGCAGCGCCCGTTCCGCCGCCGACCGCTGGCCGGGGGTGCGGACGGCGACCCCCTCGTCGACCGGTGCGAGCCCGCGCAGCTCGGTCAGCAGCTGGGCGGTGCGGTCCTGCATCGCTGCCGGCTCCCCCAGCCGGGCCGGGTCGAGGACGACGACGAGGTGGCTGGTGTCCGGGGGGCGGGCGCCGGACCGGAAGGTCAGGTTGCCGACGCCGGGCCCGAACGGTCCTCCCGCCAGGACGGCGGTCAGGAGCTCGACCAGCAGCCCGAGGCCGTATCCCTTGTGGCTGGACCGCTCGCGGTCGCTGCCGAGCGGGAGCAGCGCCCCCTTCCCCGGGTAGACGGCCGCCGGGTCGGTGGTGTCCCGGCCGTCCGCGGTCAGCCCCCAGCCCAGGGGAACGGACCGGCCGGTGCGCAGCGCGATCTCGAACTTCCCGCCGGCGACGGCCGAGGTGGCCATGTCGAAGACCATCGGCTCCTCACCGGCGACCGGCATGCCCAGCGCCAGCGGGTTGGTGCCCAGGTAGGGGCGGTACGCGCCGGCGGGCGCGACCACCGGGCCGGTGTTGGTGGCGACCAGGCAGACCAGCCCCTGGCGCGCCGCGTCGTATGCGTAGGAGCCGCTGGCCCCGTGGTGGCTGCTGCGGCGCACGTTCACCCAGCCCACCCCGGACCGCCGGGCCCGCTCCACCGCCTCGGTCAGCGCCACCTCGGTCACCGGGTGGCCGAGCAGGCCGTGCCCGTCGACCAGGGCGACCGCTCCGCCGTCGGAGTGCACGGTCGGCTCGCCGTCCGCGGCGATCGACCCGTTGCCGATCATCGTGACGTAGGCGGGCAGCCGGGCGATGCCGTGCGAGTCGATGCCCGACAGGTCGGCGTAGCCGAGGACGTGGGCGACCTCGCGGGCGTACCGCGGCCGCACGCCGACGGACTCCAGCACCTCGACGGTCCACGCCTCCAGCTCGGCGGCCGGCACCCGCACCACCGGTTCCTCGACCACCTCGACGGCGGCGGGGCCCGCCGCGGACGGTGCTCCGCCCGGGGCGGCGGCGTCGAACGCGGCGAGCACGGCGTCGGCGACCTCCGACGTGGACGCCGGCGCCACCCCGTCCGGTGCCAGGTCGTAGGTCCAGGGCCCCTCCTGCAGCACGGTGCGGGTCGCCGTCCGCAGCCGGTCCCCGATCGGGCGGGTCTCGTCGAAGTGCTGGAGGAGCGACACCAGGGCGAGGAACCCGCCGAGCGGGTCGGCCTGGCCCCGGCCGGCGCGGCGGGGCGCCGAGCCGTGGGCCGGCTCGAACAGCCCCTGGCACCGACCGCGCACCGGCGCACCCGGGTGGATGGAGGCCGATCCGCACAGCGCCGGCGAGCCCGCCCGGCCGGCCGCGAGGTCGCTGAGGATGTCCCCGAGCAGCCCTTCGGTGACCATCACGTCCGGGACGGCGGCGCCGGACCCGAGCTCGAACGCGGCCCGGTCGACGTAGCGGTGCTCCACCGGGACCCCACGGGCCTCGGCGACCTCCGTGGCGGTCTGCCGCCAGAGCCGGCCGGTGGCGTACAGGTTCGCCTTGTCCACCGAGACGAGGCGGCCCGGGCGCCCGGTCGTGGTGGCCCGCTGCTCGAGCACGTCGACGGCGAGGTGCACCACCTCGGCCACCCGCCCGGGCGTCAGCCGGAGGACGTCGGCGGCCTCCCCGCCGTCTGTGCTGAACGTGCGGTCCGCGGCTCCGCCGTAGGAGCCGCCGATGAGGTTGCGGACCACGGTGAGGGTGCTGTCCTCGTCGACGGGGATCTCCCGCACCGAGATCCGCAGGTCGTACCGCTCGCGGAGCCGGTGCAGGGCCACCTCGGGGCGGGGGCACACCTCCGGCGGCACGCGCGGGTCCTCCCCCACGGCGCCGAGCAGCAGCGCGTCCGCGGCGTCGCAGGCCTCGATGGTCGCCTCCGGGAGCACGGACCCCTCGTCCGCCGCGGCCCGCGCCCCCACCGGCCAGGGGCCGGTCACCTCGACCGCGCCCTGCTCGGCGAGCCGGCGCAGCAGCCGGGACGGCCCGTCGAGCACCTCCTCCCCGACGCCGTCGCCGGGGAGCAGGGCGATGCGGATCACCGCCGCACCAGCCGGCGGCCCACCGTGGTCATGATCAGCTCCGTGTCGGACTCCCCGACCGATCGCTCGAGGTCGGCGAGCCAGCCCGGCAGCGCCTCCCGCATCGTCGGGTAGTGGGCGTGGCCGAGGTCGCCGCCGAACGCGAGCATGTCGTGCGGGTAGACCTCGCCGAGGGTCGTCGACGGCGGGCCGTCGGTGGTGAGGATGTCGGGCAGGATCCCCAGCTCCAGGACGACGCCGAGCCGGGCGAACTCCGGCGCGGCGGCGTCGTCCCACTCCAGGAACGGCATCCGGGGGTGGTTCAGGAGCATCCGGGTGACCCCGGCCGCCTTCGCCGCCCGGAAGAGGACCAGGGCCTGCGAGCAGGTCAGGTGGCCCGAGGCGAGCAGCAGGTCGTGCGCCGCGACGACGTCGAGGACGTCGCGCCACGCCGGCAGCAGGGCACCGGCGTCGTCCAGGACGTCGACCTGCCGGAACGCCAGGTCGCGGTGGACCGACAGCTCCGGGCTCGACGCCGAGGCGATGTGCGCGGGGGCGGAGATCGTGGGCATCCAGACCACCCGACCGCCGAGCCGTGCGGCCACCTCGACCGCGTCCGGGTTGGCGCCCCCCGCCGGCGAGTTGAGCACGATCCCGCCGACCACCTCCACGCCGGCGGCGGCCTCCCGGCCGGCGGCCAGCACCGCCCGCTCCACCGTCGACCCCTCGTGCGCCTTGAGCACCGCGAAGTCGACGCCGACCTCCCCGTGCGCGCCCAGCACCTCGTGGTCGAGCCCGTGCCGCTCGACCAGGCTGGGCGCGCCGTGGACGTGCAGGTCCGCGACCCCGCCGATGAGCGTCGTCACGGGAGGAGCACGCCCACGTCAGCGCTCCCCGCGGGGAGCGCTGCCGGTCGTGCTCGACGGCGCGGTGGTGGTCGCCCCGGAGCCGGCCGGCGCACCGGACGCCGGCGACGCCTCCTCGGTACCGCTCCCGGAACCCGGCGTCGCACCGGGCCCGTCCCCCGCGGAGTGGCCGGCGCGCCGGCGCATGAACAGGTGCACCAGGGTGCCGGCGAGGCCGAGGCCGAGGCCCACGCCGATCCACAGCGGCTCCATGACCAGCAGCGTGAGCGCCGCGCCCAGGAACAGCACCCGCTCCGGCCAGCCGGCCGGCCCGATCAGCCACTTGCCGGTGACCACGGCGAGCGCGCCGACCGCGAGCGAGGAGGCGACGAACGCGATCGCGACCGTGGCGGCGCCGCCCTCGAAGAGCAGGCCCACCCCGTTCGGCGAGAGCACGAAGATGAACGGCACCAGGAAGGCCGGCAGCGTGTACTTCCAGGTGAGCCACATGGTGGGCACCGGTTTGCCGCCGGTGATCGCGGCCGCGGCGAACGGCGAGAGGGCCGTCGGCGGCGACACCTCGCTGAGCACCGCGTAGTAGAAGATGAACATCGCGGCGGCGAACGGCTCGACCCCCACCTGCTGGAGAGCCGGCGAGATGATCACGAACGAGATGATGAAGCTCGCCGTGACCGGTACCGCCAGGCCGAGCAGCACGACCACGATGGCCGAGAACAGCGCGGTCAGGACCAGGCTGCCGCCGGAGAAGTCGACGATGATGCCCGCGAGCCGCAGCGCCAGACCGGTGAGGGTCATGACGCCGACGATGATGCCGGCGACCGCCATGACGGGGATGACCGAGAGCGCGCCGACCGCGCCCTGGCCGAGCGCGTGCCAGATCCGCTTCGGCGTCATCCAGTGCTCGCGGTCCAGGAAGCTCAGCAGGAAGGCGAGCACGGTGGCGTACACGACGGCGCGGAAGGGCGTGTAGCCCAGCGCCAGGAAGAAGACGATCGCGGCCAGCGAGCTGAAGTGGTAGCCGAACCGGAACAGCAGCCGCCACGCCGACTTGTCCTCCACCTCGACCTGGTGCGTGCCGTGCCGGCGGGCGTCGAACTCGATCGCCAGGATGATCCCGAGGTAGTAGAGGATCGTCGGGATCGTCGCCCAGATCAGCACCTCGAGGTAGGAGACGTTGAGCAGCTCGGCGATGATGAACGCCGCGGCACCGAGGGTCGGCGGCGACATGATCGCGCCGATACCGGCCGCGGCGAGCACACCGCCACCGGCCTCCGACGAGTAGCCGGCCTTGCGCAGCAGCGGCCAGCCGAAGCCACCGAGGGTCACCGTCGTCGCCACGCCGGAGCCCGACACCGTGCCCAGCAGGAAGCCCGACAGCGTCACGGTGCGGCCGGGACCGGCCGCCGACTGCCCGAAGGCGGCGAACGACAGGTCGATGAAGAACTTCGTCGCGCCGGAGGCGGCCAGCACCGAGCCGTAGATGGTGAACAGGATGATGTAGGTCGCGGCGACCTCGAGCGGTACGCCGAAGATGCCCTGGGTCCCCATGACGTTGTGCCCGATGAGCCGCGGCCACTGGAAGTCCGCGGTGGTGAACGGGCTCGGCATGAAGGAACCGAAGTAGGCCATGGCCAGGAAGCCGGCCACCACGATCGGCACCAGCAGACCCACCGTGCGCCGGGCCGCCTCCAGCACCAGCAGCACGAGCAGGGTGCCCACGATGAGGTCGGTGTCCGTCGGGACGATGGCCCGGCGGAAGAAGCCCTGCCAGTCGTAGACCATGTAGAGGCCCGGGACCAGCGAGACCAGCGCGAGCACCCAGTCGAGGACGTTCGGGTGGTCGGCCTTGCCCGAGTCCTTGTCCTTGTCCGACCGGCCCCAGCCGCGGTAGGTCAGGAAGGTCAGGAACAACCCGACGCTGAGGAACAGCGGGAGGTACACCTGCCGGGGCATGGGGTTGAACACCCAGTAGAGGGCGAACAGGGACAACCCGACGCCCACGACGGCGACGACGTGGCCCGGGATGCCGGTGAGGTGCCGCGCCGGCTTCTCCGCCTCGTACTCGGCGAGCAGCGCCTCCTCGTCGATCGTGTCGGGATCCACGTCCCGGTCGCGGTGGCCGCTCTTGTCGATCGTGGCGGCGTCCTCGACCCCCTCGCGGGCGCCCGCGCTGGCCGGCGGTGCGCCCGGGACGTCGTCCTGGGCCGTGCCGGGCCGACCGGCCACCGCGGTCGCGCCGCCGCCGTCGGCCGGCTCGGAGCCGGCCTGCTTCTGCGTCCAGCGTCGGAGATTCATCAGCTGTCCTCGATGTCGAGTATCACGGAGGGGTCTTCGGTGACGACGCGCTGCCAGATCGGGACCGGCTCGGCGCCGGGCACGAACAGTGTGCGCTCGCCGAGGTCGGTAGCGGCGATGCGGAGGTGCTCGAAAACAGCGGGTCGGCTCGGGTCGGGGTCCACCACGAACGGGAGCCGGTCGCCCGGCGGTGACGGCCGCGGGGCACCGGGCACGGCGTAGTACTCCTCGAGGACGGCGACCTGCTCGGCCGCCAGCTCGACCAGCTCGAAGCGGCCGTCGGGGAGCACGCGGTAGCGCTCCTCGGCGAGCGTCCGGTAGATGCTGTTGCGGTACCCGACGGCGAAGGTGTCGCCGGCGAGCGGAACCTGTGCGATCAGCTCGCCGCCGGCACCGCGCACGGTGACCGCGGGCTCCCCGTCCCCTCTCGTGGCGACCGCCGCGACGCCGGTCGCGGCAAGCACGCCGAGCACGGCGACCGCGGCGACCAGCAGGCGGCGGCGCACGAGGTGCGGACGGGACGCCCCGCGGCTGCCGGGGCCGGACGACGGTCCGGCACCCGGCAGCACGGGGGCTCGGGAAGGGGTCAGCCGACCGAGTCGAAGTAGGTCTGCGCGCCCGGGCAGGTCTCGATGAACTCGACCTCGTCCGCGGTCTCCGCATTCAGCTCCTCCGCCGCGGGGTGCACGGTGAGCAGCTGCTCCTGGTTCTCGAAGATGGTGCGGGTGATGGCCTCCTGCAGGGCCTCGTCCATGTCGGTGCGGACGACGAGGATGTTGGGCGACACGATGTTCGGCACCGCCTCGTCCTGGCCCTCGTAGGTGCCGGCCGGGATGTCCTCGGCGAAGTAGTAGTCGCCGTACTCCTCGGCGAGCGCGTCCGCGTACTCACCGGTCGGGATGAGCACCAGCTCGCTGGTGCTCGCGAGGTCCACGATCGCTCCGGTGGGCAGACCGCCGGACCAGGCGCCGGCGTCCACCGTGCCGTCCTGGATGGCGGCGACCGTCTCGGCGACGCCCAGCTGGACGCGCTCGATGTCGGCCTGCGGGTCGACGCCGGCGGCTTCCATGATCCGGTCGGCGGTGACCTCGGAGGCCGAGCCCACGGCGCCGGGCGAGACCCGCTTGCCCGCCAGGTCCTCGATCGAGGTGATGCCGGTGTCCGCCGTCGTGAAGAAGTGCACGAAGTTGTTGTAGGTGTTCCCCAGCGAGCAGATGTCGAGCGCCTCGGTGAAGGTGTTCTCCCCGTTCGCGGCGTCGGACACGACGTCACCGAGGGCCAAGGCCATCTGCGCCTGGTCCGTGTCCAGCAGCTGCATGTTGTCGACCGAGGCGTTGGTCTCCTGCACGGTGACCGTGAGGCCGGGGATCTCGGAGCTCAGCAGGTTGGCCATGCCACCGCCGTAGGGGTAGTAGACGCCACCGGTACCGCCGGTGGCGAAGGTCAGCTGCTCGTTGAACTCCTGACCGGCCTCACCACCGCCTCCGGCGGCCGGCTCCTCGGCGTCGTCACCCCCGCACGCGGCGAGGGCGAGGGTCGTGACGACCCCGAGGGAGAGCAGCAAGCGGGAGCGCTTGCCGGAGGAGGTGCCGAGGGTCGTGGACATCAGTGGCCTTCCTGTCGGAATGCGGGTACAGCCGGGACGGAGGACCGACGGCAGGAACCGCATGACGGCCCCACCGCACCCGATGGGCACGTGCCCGTGCTGTGGAGCGGATCACAGGAGTGAATCAGTTCACAAATACGGCTGTCTACTGTTTACAGTCTCACAAAACGATGACGATTCCCCGACGTCGTGCGGAGGGTGCGGTCCGGTGCTCGAACAACGACCCATCGCGACGTCGCCGCTGCGCGAGCACGTGTACGAACGGCTGCAGGAACTGCTGATCAGCCGCAGCCTGGCCCCCGGCGACCACCTGGTCGAGGAACGGCTGGCCTCCCGGCTGGGCGTCAGCCGGGGCCCCGTCCGCGAGGCGCTGCAGCGGCTGCACCGGGACGGGTGGATCACGATCCGCCCGCGGTACGGGGCCTTCGTCAACCAGCCCACGGCGCAGCAGGTGCACGAGTTCTTCGAGGCCCGGGAGGTCGTGGAGCGGGAGGCGACCCGCCTGGCCGCCGAGCGCTGCACCCCGGAGGACGCCGCGCGGTTGCTGGAGATCTGCGACCAGGCCGACGCCGACTGGGCGCGGGGTGTCCCGACCCAACAGATGGCCGCGCACACCGCCCGGTTCCACCTCGCCGTCCTGCAGACCGCCCGCAACCACCTCCTCCTGGAGTTCGGCGAGCAGCTCTCCCACCGCAGCCGCTGGTTCTTCGCCCCCCTGGTGTCCTCGATCGCCCCGCGCGCCTGGCTGGAGCACCGCCGGGTGGCCGAGCTCATCGCCGCCGGCGAGGCCGACCGCGCCGCCGAGGCGATGCACGACCACATCTCGCTGTCCCGCGACTCCTACCTCCACATCCACCCCGACGGCGACACCTACGAAGGCCTCGCGCCCGACACGTCCCCCTCCTCGCAGGCGCTCGGCTCCGGCCGGTGACCGCACCTCCCATCCCCGAGCGGAAGAAGCAACCCATGGCACAGACCCCCGTCGTCCTCGTCACCGGCGCATCGAGCGGCATCGGCCGTGCCTGCGTCGAGGCCTTCCTCGCCCAGGGGGCGCGCGTCATCGCCGCCGCCCGCCGCACCGACCGGCTCGAGGAGCTGGCGGCGCAGCACGACGGGGCGGTGCTCCCCGTGGCGCTGGACGTGCGCGACCGGGACGCGGTGAACGCCGCCGTCGCCTCGCTGCCCGGGGAGTTCTCGCCGATCGACGTCCTGGTCAACAACGCCGGGCTCGCCCGCGGCCGGACGCCGCTGCACCAGGACGACCCGGACGACTGGGACCAGATGCTGGACACCAACGTCCGCGGCCTGCTCAACGTCTCGGGCGCGGTGCTCCCCGGCATGGTGGAGCGGGGCTCGGGCCACGTCATCAACGTGGGGTCCAACGCCGGCCGCGAGGTCTACCCCGGCGGCACCGTCTACTGCGCCACCAAGGCCGCGGTCGAGCGGATCACCCGCGGCATGCGGATGGACGTCCTGGGCAGCGGCGTCAAGGTCAGCGAGGTCGACCCCGGCCTGGTCGAGACCGAGTTCTCCGTCGTCCGCTTCCACGGTGACCAGGCGGCGGCCGACGCCGTCTACGACGGGGTCACCCCGCTGACCGCGGCGGACATCGCCGGCGTCGTCACCTGGATCGCCGGGCAGCCGCCGCACGTGGTGATCGCCGACGTCCTCGTCTACCCCCTGGCGCAGGCGGGCTCGGGCAAGATCGCCCGCAGCAAGGGGTGACCGTCCGCTGACGGCCGGAGCGAGCGCCGGGGCGGGGACCGGACGGCGGCGGGACTTCCCCGGCTGGCGCATGGTCTGGGCGCTCTCGGTGACCGAGACCGTCTCCTACGGCGTCCTCTACTACTCCTTCGCCGTCTTCCTGGTGCCGATGCGCGAGGAGCTGGGCGCCTCGACCGCCCAGCTCTCCGGCGCGCTCACCCTCGCCCTCGCGCTGACCGGGATCGGCGGGGTGGTCGTGGGCCGGTGGCTGGACCGCTCCGGACCCCGCTGGATCATGACCGCCGGCAGCCTGCTGGGCGGCGTCTCGGTGCTGGCGTGGTCGCAGGCGGAGGGGCTCCTCGGCCTCTACCTGGCCTTCACGGGCATCGGGCTGGCCAGCGCCGCGGTGCTCTACGAGCCGGCGTACGCGGTGATCAACACCTGGTTCCGCCGCGACCGGGCGAAGGCGCTGCTGACCCTGACCGTGGTGGCCGGCTTCGCCTCGACGATCTTCCTGCCGACGTCGCAGTTCCTCATCGAGCTGCTCGGCTGGCGATCGGCGCTGGGAGTGCTCGCCGCGGTCGTCGCGGCCTGCGCCGTGCCGCACGCGCTGCTGCTGCGCCGGGCACCCGCCGACCTGGGCCTGGCGCCCGACGGCCGCCCCGACCCCGGGCCACCGCCCGCGGCGGGCGTCGGCGCGCCGGGCGCCGGGGCGGTCCCCGACCTGGCTCCCTACCGGGGCGCCGGCGCGGCCTGGCGACGGCCCGCGGTGCGCTGGCTGACCCTGGCCACGGCGTTGCAGATGGTGGCCAACGCGGTGGTCGCGGTCTTCCTGGTGGCCTACCTGCTGGAGGTTGGGGCGCCACCCGGGCTCGCCGCGCTGGCGGCCGGCGCGCTCGGCGCGCTCTCGGTGACCGGACGGGTGGTGCTCACCGTGCTCGCGGCCCGGGTGGGCATCGGCACCGTCACCGCCGCGATGGTCGCCGGGCAGGCGCTCGCGGTGGTGCTGCTGTTCCTGCTCCCCCAGCCGGCCGCCACCGTCGTCTTCGTGGTGCTGTTCGGCGTTGGCTTCGGGGTCCTCAACATCGCCCGCCCGGCGCTCCTCGGGCAGTACGTGCCCGGGGTGGTGTTCGCGACGGTGTCCGGGCAGCAGGCCCTGGCCGGCCAGTTCGGCCGCGTCGTCGCACCCGTCGCCGGCGGCGCGCTGATCACCGCCGCCGGCTACGGCGCCGTGTTCACCGTGGTCGCCGGCTGCGCGCTCGCCGCCGCCGCCCTGCTGGTGCTCTCCGAGCGCGCCGCCCGCTGACCCGGGCCGGCGGGCCGGCCCGGGTCAGCGGGCGGCGCGTCAGACCACGCGGGTCAGCGCCGGCCAGAGACCGTCCGGCCCGTCGGCGAGCAGGCCCGAGGCCAGCACCCGCGACCACACCAGCTCGCTGCCGGCCTCGTCCCGCCACGACCACAGCCGCCGGGTGAGGTGGTGCAGCTTGTGCTCCTGGGTGAACCCGATCGCACCGTGCACCTGGTGCGCCAGCCGGGCGACCACCTCGACGGCGGCACCGGCCCGCACCTTGGCCGCGGCGGCGGCGAGGACGACGTTCTCGCCCCGGTCCAGCGCCTGCACCGCGGCGTCGGTCAGCGCCGTCACCGCGGTCACCTCGCCGGCCATCTCGGCCAGTTCCATCTGGATCGCCTGGAACTTGCCCAGCGCACGGCCGAACTGCTGCCGCTCGCCCGCGTACTGCACCGTCCACGCGAGCACCCGCTCCAGCGCCGCCGCGAGCTGGACGGCCCGCGCGAGCGCGTACCGCGCGCGCACCTCGTCCGCCTGCGCCGGGGTGAGCAGCGCGCCCGCGGCAGCGGCCTGGTCCAGCACCAGCGACCCGCGCGGCTCGCCGGCCAGGTTGAACGCGTCGGTCGCCGGCAGCGACGAGGAGTCGACCAGCGCGAGGACCGAGCCCTCCACGCCCGCCGGCGCCGGCACCAGGACGACGACGGACGACGCCGCCCCCGCCCAGGGGACGTCGGTGACCGTGCCGGACAGCGTGAACCGCCCCGGGCCGTCCCCGTTGTCCACCGGGTGCACCGTCACCGAGTCCGCGACCGCGAAGGTGGTCGGCTGGTCGGGCGAGGGCAGCGACAGGTCCGCGGCCACCAGGGCGGGCCCGGCCACCAGCAGCTGCTCGGCCACCGGCACCGCCGCGGCGCCGGCCGCGAGCGTGCGCACGATCGCCACCGCGTCGGCCAGCTCACCGCCCGAGCCGCCGGCCTCCTCGGGCAGCCCGACACCGGTCAGCCCGGCCTCGGCCAGCGCCGACCACAGCCGCTCGTCCCAGCGGCGGTCGGCGGTCAGCACGAACGGCTCGTGCGAGCCGAGGATGTCCCGGACGGTCTCGACCACCAGGTCCTGATCGCTCATCGCAGTCCCAGTCCTCGCGCCACGATCCCACGCAGGATCTCGTTGGTCCCGCCGCGCAGGGTGAAGCCCGGCTGGTGCAGCTGCGCCTCGGCGAGCGACCGGGCCAGCGGGTCGGGCGAGTCGAGCGACGGCGTCACGTCGACCACCTTGCGGATCTCCTCGATGATGTCGGCCTCGAACGTCGTCCCGACGTCCTTGACCAGCGCGGCCGGGATGTTCGGCAGCTCGCCGCGGTCCAGCGCCGCCGCGATGCGCAGCGACATCTGGCGCAGCGCGAGCACCCGTGCCGACAGCCGGCCGAGGACGGCGAGCTGCGCGGGGTCACCCGAGTCGGCGACCCGGCGGCCGAACTCGGCGACCAGGGGGTACGTCGACAGGAACCGCTCCGGGCCCGAGCGCTCGAACGCCAGCTCCGCGGTGACCTGGTGCCAGCCGTTCCCCTCCTCGCCCAGCAGCATGTCCCCGGGGACGACGACGTCCTCGAACACCACCTCGTTGAAGTGGTGGCCGCCGTCGAGGATGCGGATCGGGTTGATCGTGATGCCCGGCAGCGACAGGTCGACCAGCAGCTGCGACATGCCGGCGTGCCGGTGCGCGGGGTCCGCCGGGGAGGTGCGGACCAGCACGATCCCGTAGTGGGAGTGGTGCGCGTTCGACGTCCACACCTTCGCGCCGTTGACCACCCAGTCGCCGTCACCGTTACGGGTGGCCTTCGTGCGGATCGAGGCCAGGTCGGAGCCGGAGTCCGGCTCGCTCATCCCGATGACGAAGAAGCACTCCCCCGCGATGATGCGCGGCAGGATCTCCTCCCGCTGCTTCTCGGTGCCGTAGGTCAGCAGGTTCGGCCCCGACTGCCGGTCGGCGATCCAGTGCGCGGCCACCGGAGCACCGGCGGCCAGCAGCTCCTCGGTGACGGCGTAGCGCTCCATCGCCGTGCGCTCGTGCCCGCCGTACTTCTTCGGCCAGGTCATCCCGAGCCAGCCGCGTTCGCCCAGCTTCTTCGAGAAGGCCGGGTCCACGCCGGACAGCCAGGTGTCCACGTGCGTCCGGAACGTGCCGGCGGCGAGCTCGGCGGCGAGGAACTCGCGCACCTCCGCCCGGACCTTCTCCGCCGCCTCGGAGGGCGGAGCGGGTGCCAGTGTCAACGAGTTGCTCATGCGACTCCCCAGATGTGGTCGTGCCCACCCTGGTTGTACAGGGCCGAGGAACTGCACCGCACGCCGGGCCCCGGCGGAGCGGGCGGGGGACGTCCCTCCGTGGCCGCCCGCGCCGCGGCGGTCCCGGTGCGGCCGGCCTGCCTCAACGCTCCGGCTCGTCCTCCGGCTCGGCCGCGCGGGTCAGCTGGCGCAGCTCGGTGACCACGTCGGTGGCCACCGTGCCCAGCGACGTCAGCGCGCCCGACACCAGCCGGCGCACGCCCGGCACGTCCAGGCCCAGCGCCGCGCCGATCCCGGACCCCGTCTCCAGCCCGCCGAGCTCCCCGGTGACCGGCGCCCGCTCGGCGAGCTCGGGCGACCAGCGCATCGCGTCCCCGGACAGCGACCAGTCCCCGGTCGCACCGTCGATCGCCTCGGTGACCGGGTTGGAACGAGCCGACGAGTCCATGACCGCCTCCTGCCGGGGTCGCTCCATGGTGACCCGAAACAGCGGCGGCCGGAAGCGGTCACGCCCCCGGGAGTTGCGGCCGCTCCGTCCGGGTCAGCGCCAGCAGCGCGATGTCATCGGCCCGGTGCACCCCGGTCAGCTCGGCCAGCAGCCGGTCGCACAGCTCCTCCGGGTCCGTCGTGCAGGACCGCGCCGCCACCTCCCGCAACCGCTGCATACCCGCGTCGATGTCGGCTCCGCGGCTCTCCACCAGCCCGTCGGTGAACAGCAGCAACGTCGCGCCCACCGGCAGCACGCCGGTCCACTCCTCCGCCGGCGCCGGGGGTGCGCCGAGCATGCGGGTCGGCCGCACCGGCAGGTACTCCGCCGTGCCGGCCTGGCACAGCAGCGGCGGCAGGTGCCCGGCCGAGGCGATGCGCAGCTCGCCCGTCGCCGGGTCCAGCGTCACGAACAGCGCCGTCGCCATCCGCTGCAGCTCGAACAGGTCCCAGTTGTGCTGCAGCCGGTCGATCAGCACGGCGGGCGTCGGCCGGTCGACCGACATCGCCCGGGTCACGCTGCGCAGCTGCCCCATCGTCGCGGCGGCGGTGATGTCGTGGCCGACGACGTCGCCCACCACCAGCGCGACCTGCTCCCCGGGCAGCCGGAGGACGTCGTAGAAGTCGCCGCCGACGTCGACCCCCTGCGTCGCCGCGACGTAGCGCACCGCCGTCGCCAGCGACGGCAGCCGTGGGGGCGACGGCGGCAGCAGGCTGGCCTGCAGCGTGTGCGACGTCCGCGCCTCGAACTCGAACCGCTGCCCCTTGTCGACGACCTGCGCCAGGTGCAGCGCCAACTGCTCGGCGACGTCCACGTCGGCCTCGGTGAACGGCTTCCGGTGCCGGTCCGCGGCGAAGGTCACCACGCCCAGCCGGCGACCATCGACGATCATCGGCACGCTGACCAGCCCGGTCAGCTCCAGCCGCCGGGCGACGTCCCGGACCCCGCCGTCGACGGCGATCGCCTCGAACATTGCCCGGGCCTCGTCGGCGTCGCGCACCCACTGCGTCCGGCCCTTCCGCAACGCCTGCGACCCAGGGTGCATGGGGGAGCGCTGCGGCGGCTGGCCCTCCCGCAACCGGTCCAGCCACGGCTGGCGGACCGGGTCGCGGTGCCGTGCGACGGGGCGGGTCATCCCGTGCTCGGTGACCAGGTCGATCACGCAGACGTCGGCCAGCCCCGACACCACCAGCCCGGCCAGCCGCTCGACGGTCTCGGTCACGTCCGCCGCGTCGGCCATGAGCCGGGATGCCTCGAGCAGGAACGCCGACCGCTCCCCCTGCTGGCGGGTCTGCTCGTGCAGCCGCACCCGCTCCAGCGCCTGACCGGCCTGCCGGCCCAGCGTCCACAGCAGGTCCACCTCGGCCGGGCTCAGCGGCTGGTGCCGCCCGGGCTCCTCCAGGCTGATCAGGTCACCGCGGGCCGGCACACCCCGCGCCAGCACCAGCACGCCCAGGCGCTTGGAGTCCGCCGACACCGGGACGACCACCAGGTCGGTGAGCCCGTCGGCCGCCATCGTCGCCGCCAGCTGCGGCTGGTCGGCGCGCAGCCGGGCGTCGAGCACGATGGAGCGCAGCCCCTGCGCGAGTTCCAGCGCCAGCCGGCTCCCGGCTGCCTCCTTCAGCCGCCGCAGCAGCTCCCGGGAGAGGCCCTCCGAGCGCACCGGCCGCAGCGCGGGCAGCTCCCGCCAGTCGTCGGCCTCGCCGTCGACCATCACCAGCGCCGCGCCACCGGCCCGCAACGCCGCCCGGCCGCGCTGCACGATCACCGTCGCGACGTCCTCGGGCGTCGTCGCGGCGGCCAGGTCGAACACGACCTTCTGCACCACCCGCGACCGGGCCTCCGACTCCTCGGCCAGCCGCTGCGCCGCCAGCAGCTCGCGCTCGTACCGGCGCCGCGCGGTCGCCTCGAACAGCGTCGCGCGCACCAGCAGCGGTGAGCCGTCGTCGTCGCGCACCTCGACGGCGTTGAGCAGGCAGGGCAGCAGCGTGCCGTCGATGCGGGTGATGTCGATGGCGATCTCGCGCACCGCGCCCTGCATGCGCAGCAGCGGGACCAGGTGCGTCTCGTAGAAGACCCGTCCGCCCACGCTGAGCAGGTCGTGGATCCGGCCGCCGAGCAGGTCGGCCGGCGGCCGGCCGGTCCAGGCGCAGAACGTCCGGTTGGCCTTCACGATGCGGCCGTCGGGCAGTGTGGAGAGGTACCCCATCGGCGCGTTCTCGTAGAGGTCGGCCGGGTCCTCGTCGAGCAGGCGGTTCAGCCGGCTCGACGGTTCGCGCGGCTCCTCCGGGCCGGTCACGTCCCACCGTCCCGGCCGGTCACGGCGTCAGGAACGCGCGGATGGCGGCCGTCGTCTCCTCCGGCGCGGACAGCTGGGGCACGTGACCGCTGGCCCGCATGCGCACCAGCACGCTGCCGGGGATCGCGCGGTGCACGTACTCGCCCACCACGTCCGGCGCGATCGCGTCGGCGCTGCACTGCAGCACCAGGGTGGGCAGGTCGAGCCCGCACAGGTCGGTCCGGTTGTCCGAGAGGAAGGTGACCCGCGCGAACTGGCGGGCGATGTGCGGCGCGGTGCGGCAGAAGCTGTTGGTGAGCTCCTCGGCCAGCTCCGGCCGCTCCGGGTTGCCCATGATCACCGGGGCCATCTGCGCCGACCAGCCGAGGTGGTTGCTGTCCAGCGCGTCCAGCAACCCCACGATGTCGCTGCGGCTGAACCCGCCGACGTAGTCCCCCTCGTCGACGTACCGCGGGCTCGGCCCCACCATCACCAGCGCACCGAACAGCTCGGGCGCCCGGTGGTAGGCGAGCACCCCGATCATCGCGCTGACCGAGTGCCCCACGAAGACGACGTCGGAGAGCTCGAGCTCGCGGCAGATCTCGACGACGTCGGCGGCATAGCCCTGCAGTGAGTTGTACTTCTCGGGGTCGTACGCCGACAGGTCCGACCCGCCGGAGCCGACGTGGTCGAACAGCACCACCCGGTGGTCGACGGCGAAGTCGGGTGCGACCAGCCGCCACAGCGTCTGGTCGCAGCCGAAGCCGTGGGCGAAGACCATCGGCCGCCCCGCCGCGGGACCGATGAGACTCACCCGGTTGCGTGCCACGACGCTGCCCACCCACCCGACCGTAGCCGACCGGGAGCCCGCTGTCGTCGATCTCCGCGATCCCCGAGCGGGAGTCGGTGTGGCCGGCGCTGCTGCGGGCCGCACCCGTGGCCGAGCGGCCCGCCGTCGAGGCCGCGATCGCCGGCTGGACGTCGGCCTGCTCGCGGATCGACGCCGCGCTCCGGGACCTGGACACCGCCGCGAACCAGTGGGCCGTGTGCGGCAGCAGCCGCGCCCGGGACGGCTTCGCCCTGGCCTGCCGGCGACTGGCCGGCGACGTCGCCGCGCAGACCGCCGAGGAGGAGGCGGTCCTCCTCCCCCTGCTCGACCGGTACCTGACCGACGCCGACTGGACGGCGATCATCCGGACCGCCCGGTGCGGGCTCTCCGGGCGCCAGCAGCTGCTGGTGCTCGGCCTCGCGCTGGAGGACGCCTGCGCCGGTGACCGCACCCGCCTGCTCAGCGGGGTGCCACGCTCGACCCGGCTGGCCTGGCGCCTCTACGGCGGGAACCGCTACCGCGCCGCCGTCGTCCGGCTGCGCGGGGCCCCGCCCGCCGCCTGAGCGACGTCCTGCCGCGTGAGCGGTTGCCGCTCGGCGTCAGCGCCTGCCGGTCGGCGCCCTCGGCCGCTGCTCAGTAGCGCGACGTCCCGCACTCGCGGCAGCGCTTGCGCGGCGTGACGGCCTGTCCCTGGCAGTTGTCGCAGACCCAGGTGGTCCGTTCCTTCGTGGTGGTGCTCATGGCTGCCCCCTCGGGAGTGTGTGCTCCCGACGGTAGGCAGCCCGGATGTCCCGGAGGTGACGCCGACGTTGCCTTTGGGCGGAGGCTCACAGCCCGCCTGCGTGCCCGCCGCGGCCGCGCGGACGATAGTTGTCCGTCGGAACTGACGACGGAAGCGATGGGCCTTGACGACAGCACGACAGGCAGCGACGCAGGACGCCGAGCTCGCGACGGAGCAGACCTACGTCACCGGCCTGCACCAGCGGCTCGACGAGGTGCGGGCGCGCACCGTCACCCGCCTCCAGGAGGCGCTGGCCACCGTTCCGCACAACCCGCAGGCGATCGGTGAGCGGGAGGCGGCGGTCGAGCTGCACTCCCAGCGGATCGTCGCCCTCGACGCGGCCGACAGCGGGCTGTGCTTCGGCCGGCTCGACCGGTACGACAGCGAGGTGGCGCGCTACATCGGCCGGATCGGGCTGAACGCCGACGACGGCCGGGAGGAGCCGCTGCTGGTCGACTGGCGCGCCCCGGCGGCCCAGCCGTTCTACACGGCCACGCCGCTGCACGACCTCGGCGTCCGGCGCCGCCGGCACCTCCGCACCCGCGGCCGCACGGTCGTGGGCCTCACCGACGAGACCCTCGACCTCACCGACCCCGAGCTCGCCCAGCGGTCCGGGCTGGCCGGCGAGTCGGTGCTGCTGGCCGCGCTCAACGCCACCCGCACCGGCCGGATGAACGACATCGTGCGCACCATCCAGGCCGAGCAGGACCGGATCATCCGGGCCGACCACCGCGGTGTCCTGGTCGTGCAGGGCGGACCCGGCACCGGCAAGACGGCGGTCGCCCTGCACCGCGCCGCCTACCTGCTCTACACGCACCGGGAGCGGCTGGCGCGCAGCGGGCTGCTCGTCGTCGGCCCCTCCCCGACCTTCCTGGGCTACATCGCCGACGTGCTGCCCTCGCTGGGCGAGACCGGCGTGGTGCTCACCGACCTGGGCGGGCTACGGCCCGGCCTCCCGGCGCACGCGCCCGAGCGCCCGGAGGTGGCCGTGGTCAAGGGCCGCCTGGCGATGGTCGACGTCGTCACCGCCGCACTGCGCAACCGGCAGGCGGTCCTGGACGAGCCGGCGCTGCTCACCATCGACGGGACGCCGCTGCGCGTCACCAAGGCCGACGCCGCGCGCGCCCGCAGCCGCGCCCGGGCCGTCTCCCGGCTGCACAACGAGGCCCGGCCGGCGTTCGCGCACGCACTGGTCGACCTGGTCGCCCGCAAGTACGCCGGCAAGCTAGGGGAGAACGTGCTGGGCGGCGGCAACCTCCTCGGGGAGGGCGACGTCGCCGCGCTGCGCCGCGAGGTGGCCGCCGAGCCGGCCGTCCACGCACTGGTCGACCGGCTCTGGCCCCGGCTCACCGCCGAGCGGCTGCTGCGCGACCTTTTCTCCTCGCGCCGGCGGCTGGAGGCGGCGACCCGGGGCTGGTCCGACGCCGACCGCGAGCTGCTGCTCCGACCGCCGTCCGCGCCGTGGACCCCGGCCGACGTCCCGCTGCTGGAGGAGGCCGACGAGCTGCTGGGCGTCGACGACAGCGCGCAGCGGTCCGCCGACCGCCGGGAGCGGCAGCGCCGGCTGCGGGACGCTCAGGAGACGCTCGACCTGCTGCACGGCTCCCGCTCCACCGACTGGGAGACCGAGGAGGAGTCGGAGGAGCTCTCCGCCGGCGACCTGCTCGACGCCGAGGGGCTGGCCGAGCGGCAGGAGGTCGCCGACCACCGGTCGACCGCCCAGCGCGCCGCGGCCGACCGCACCTGGACCTACGGGCACGTCATCGTCGACGAGGCGCAGGAGCTGTCGGCCATGGCCTGGCGGGTGCTGCTGCGCCGCTGCCCGACCCGGTCGATGACGCTGGTCGGCGACGTGGCCCAGACCGGCTCCGCCGCCGGCGCCTCCAGCTGGGCGGAGGTGCTCGAGCCGGCGCTCGGCCCGCGGGACCTGCGCGGGTGGCGCCTGGAGGAGCTGACCGTCAACTACCGCACCCCCGCGGAGATCATGGACGTCGCCGCCGAGGTGCTCGTCGCCGGCGGGGCGGCCACGTCGGCGGCCCGGTCGGTGCGCTCCACCGGCGAGCGGCCGTGGGCCCGGCAGGTGCCCGAGGACGAGCTGGTCGCCGCGGTGGCGGCCGCCGCCGCGGAGCTCGACGCCGCGGCGGGCACCCTCGGCGTCGTCGTCCCGCGCAGCCGGGTCGAGGCGGTCACCGCCGCCGTGCGCGCCGCCGTCCCGTCGGCGGCGGCCGACGGCGACCTCACCGCGGGCCCCGTCGTCCTCACCCCCGAGGGCAGCAAGGGCCTGGAGTTCGACTCGGTGCTCGTCGCCGACCCCGCCGGGATCCTCACCGAGGGGGTGCGCGGCTCCAACGACCTCTACGTGGCCCTCACCCGCGCCACCCAGCGGCTCGGCGTCCTCCACCCCGGCGAGCTGCCCCGCGAGCTGAAGGGCCTCGACCCGCGCTGAGCAGCCGGCCCCGGGGGTGTTCTCCGGGAAGTCCGTCTCTGCCCACCAGGGCTGGGCAGAGACAGACTTCCGCGGGAGGACCTCAGGCCAGGCCGCGCACCCGCAGGACGACGCCGCTGGCCGGCCGGGCCGGGATGCGGTGCAGGGCGATGGTGAGGTCCTGCCCGGGCACCTCGTAGTCCAGCCGGGCCAGCTCCACCGCGAGCCCGGCGAGCAGCGCGACGGTGAGCTGCTCCCCCGGGCAGCGGTGGCCGGTGCGGGGGTCGCCACCGCCCTGCGGCACCAGGTCGAACTCGCCGATCTTCCGGTCGATGAAGCGCGCGGGCCGGAAGGCGTAGGGGGCGTCCCAGAGCTCCGGGTCGTGGTTCTGCCCGTAGAGGTCCAGCAGCACCATGGCGTGCTCGGGGATGCGCTGCCCGTCGAACTCGACCTCGCGCGGTGCCCGCCCGCCGATGAACGGAGCGAACGGGTAGAAGCGCCGCACCTCGTGCGCCCACGCCTCCGCGAACGCCGGGTCGCCGCTCGCCAGCCGCTCGCGGTGCTCCGGCCAGCGCACGAGCGCGTGCCCGGAGAAGGCCAGGAACCAGGCGACCGCCGTCGTCGGCCGGATGATGTTGAGCAGCTCCACGGCGGCCACGTGCGGGGGCAGCTGCGTCCCGTCGGCGTCCCGGTGCCGCGACACGACGTCGACCGCCGAGCCCTCCTCGACGGCGACCCGGCCGCTGCGCACGTCGCGGACCAGCGAGGACAGCCACCTCTCCCGGCGGCCGCGCGCCCGGCGGGCCCGGAAGTGCCGCGGCCCGCCGGAGGCGAACCCGTCGACCATCGCGACCAGGTCCCGCGCCAGGCCGGCCACCTCGTCGTCGCGCAGCGGGATCCCGGTCCAGCGGGTCACCGACCCGGCGATCACCCGGGCGGCCTCGTCGAGCACGACGATGCGCGGCCGGGTCGACCACTCCCCCGCCGCCCGCTCCCACTCCGCCGTCGCGCGCTCCACAAGGGAGGCGATGCCCTCCTCGCGCATGAGCAGCGCGACGAACATCGCCTTGCGGACCCGGTGCAGCTCCCCGTCGAGGGTGTGCACCGCCCCCTTGCCGAACAGCGTGCCCTGCACCGGCTCGGGGATGGCGTGCGACCGGCGCACGTGGTCCTCGTCGTAGAGGAACCGCGCGGCGTCGGGGCCCTCGATGCCGTACGCCGGCATCCCGCCGAGCCGGGTCGCGACCGGGCGACCGCCCGTGCGGCGCCGCTCGTCGGGCAGCCACGCGTAGCCCTTCGCCAGCAGCTTCAGGCCGTTCTCGAGTCGAGGCATGCGCGTCTGCCTGCCCAGCGGCTGCCGCGGGCAACCGTGGTCAGCCCGGCCGCTGCTCCTGCGTGCGGTCGTCGTGGCGCCGGGTGGCGGTGTCCGGCGGCGGGTCCTCGCCGTCGGCGGCGGAGCTGCCGTGGCCCAGCCGGCGGAGCAGCCCGGCCACCTCCAGCGCGGCGGTGGACGACGCGTCCTCGGGGAGCACGTCCGCGACGCACCGCAGCGCTCCGGCCAGCGCGCGCTCCTCCTCGTTCAGCAGCCCGCGGTAGGCCGGGTCGAGCAGGTAGCCGGTGGGCGGGGTGGAGAGGCAGCCGATGAGGTCCAGCAGCACCTCCAGCCGGCGCGCGGCCTCCGCCGGCTCGCCGTCGGCGGGGCTCATCGCCACCGTCTCGACGTCCTGCTCCCACAGGCGGGCGCGGGCCGGGTCCTCGCGCAGCGCGAGCACCGTGCCGGTGCGCCGGGCGGTGCCCGATCCCTGCGTCCGCAGCGCGGTGCGCACCTGGTGGGCGATCCGGATCAGGTCGTCGTCCAGCATCGAGGTGCCCACGAACAGCACGTGCCGGGTGAGCAGCAGCGAGTGCAGCACCCCCGCCAGCGCCGCGCCCTGGTTGCCGAACTGCAGGTACTCCTCGCGGGTCAGCACCACGCTCTCCGGGTGCGCGGCGTCCCCGTGCAGCTTCAGCAGCCACGGCGCCCCGGGACGCGCCTCCTCGTACGGCAGCAGCGTCACCGACCGGCCGATGTCGGCGGCGGCCAGCTCCACCAGGGGGTCGTAGTTGGTGGTCACGAACTCCTGCACCGGGGTGGCCGCGATGAGGGCGTGCGCCAGCGCGTACGCCCCCGGGCCGAACCGCTCGGCGACGAACGCCTCCATCTCCGCCGTCCCCAGCTCCCGGGCCAGCAGCGCGGCGGAGTCCTGCGGCGGCAGCCGGGACAGCCCCGCGCGCAACTCGTCGTCCAGCCCGGAGCGGGTGGCCAGCTCGTCGACCAGCTCCTCCCAGGTGGGCAGCCCCGCCGCCGCGCTCACCCCGGCGCCGATGAACAGCGCCAGCTGGCCCCGGCGGGCCCGCTCCCCCAGGTCCTCGGCCAGCTGCCGCAGGTGCCCGGGGAGGTCCCAGCCGCCGTCCTCCCCGCGGCGCACCCGCTGAGCGGCGGCCAGGTCGCTCGGCCCGCGCAGCACCAGGGCGACGTCGAAGCCGTGCTCCTCGGCGGCCGCCCGCAGCACCGGCAGCAGCTGCTGCAGCAGCTCGCCGCGCTGGCCCGCGGCGCCGCCCCAGCCGGTGCCCAGCGCAGGCAGCCCGACCAGCCGCCGCGCCCGCCCGTGCGCCGGCTCGGGCACCCGCCGCCGGGCGACGGCGGCCAGCGCCTCGCGGGCGCCGTCGAGCAGCCAGGGCAGCCCGCGGCCGCCGTCGTCGACGGTGTCGACCAGCCAGGCACGCCGGGCGCCGTCCCCGGGGACCTCGAGCACCCGCTCGTCCCCGGCCCACGACATGCCGAGGCAGTCGCCCTCGGCCTGCTGGTCGGTGATCAGCTCGTCGGGGAACAGCGGGCGCCAGCTGCGGGCGACCCGCAGGGAGCGGTCGGTGGGCACCAGCACGTCGTCGCAGGAGAGCCGGGTGAGGTCGGCGCCGACGACGAAGACGTGTCCACCCACGCCGTGCTCCTTACCCAGCGCCCGGCGGATATGCGGAACGGCTCCGGCCGCAGCCCGGGACGGCGAGCGGCGGAGCGGTCAGGAGCCGCAGCCCCCGGCGCCGCAGGCGCAGCCACCGCAACCGGAGCGCACCGGCTCGGGCGCGGGCGCGGCGGCGACCGTGCGCAGGTTGACCGCGGCGATCAGCAGCGGGATGCCGAGGACCGCGACGGCCAGGGCGGCGACGACGGTCGCCACGTCGGCGGCCCGGTCCCAGCCCTGCGCGAGCCCGGTGGCGACGAGCAGACCGGTGACCAGCAGCGACCAGACGAGCAGCGCCTGCCCGCCGCGCCGGGCGACGCCCTCCCGGGCCAGCAGGCCCGCCGAGGTGGTGAGCAGCAGCACCGGGACGCCGACGAGCAGCACCGCCGCCGACAGCGACGCCGAGGCGACCGCCACGACCAGCCCGGCGGCACCGGCCGCGACGGCGACCGTGCCCAGCGACCGGGCCCGGCCGGCCGGTTCGCGGTCGAGCGCACCCGTGCGGGCGGCGCTCAGCAGCGCCGCGCCGCGCACGGCCAGGAAGAGACCCAGCGCGCCGAGGAGCAGCCGGGCACCGGCTTCGTCCCACACCACCGCGACCACCGCGACGGCGACCATCCCGACGCCGAGGGCCAGCCAGCGCGGCCACGTGCGCCGCGCCACCTCGGGGGTCGCCATGCCCACCGTGCCGGCCGAGAGGATTCCGGTTCCGTTCGCCACGGCACCAGTGTCCCTCACCCGCCCGGGTCCTCGAGGAGGCACCGGACGGGAGTGCGTGCCACGCTGATCATCTCCGCGCTCCACGCGGCCAGGACCGAGGTCAGGAGGGCACCCGAGATGAGCGTGCAGGGCAACGCCCGGTCGGCGGCGGGCACGGCGAAGCAGGCCGGGAACAGCGACGCCCTCGAGCACCTGGCCCGCGTCGGGCTGGTCGCCTACGGGCTGGTCCACCTGCTGATCGCCTGGCTGGCGCTGCAGCTGGCGTGGGGCGGTAGCAGCGGCCAGCAGGCCGACCAGTCGGGGGCGCTGGCGACCCTGGCCCAGCAGCCGCTGGGCGAGCCGCTGCTCTGGGTGCTGACCGTCGGCCTGGTCGCGCTGGCGCTGTGGCAGGCCGCCGAGATCCTCCGCTGGCGGCACGGGCTGACCGCGTCCGGCGACCGCCGGAAGCAGGCGCTGGTGCGGACCGGCAAGGCGGTCGCCAAGACCCTCATCTACCTGGCGCTGGCGGTGCTGGCGTTCCGCTACGCCAGCGGCACCGGGCAGAGCAGCGGCTCGAGCACCCCGCAGCAGACCGCGGCCGGCGTCTTCGGCTGGCCCGGTGGGCGGTGGCTGGTCGGTGCCATCGGGCTGGTCGTGGTGGGCGTCGGCGTCTACCACGTCTACAAGGGCGTAACGAAGCGCTTCCTCAAGGAGATCGACCTCGCCGGTTGCTCGGCCGGGACCACCCGGCTGGTCACCCGGCTGGGCCAGGCCGGCTTCCCGGGCAAGGGCGTCGCCCTGGGGCTGATCGGCGGGCTGCTCGTCTGGTCCGCGATCACCTTCGACGCGTCCAAGGCCGACGGCCTCGACGGCGCCCTCCACCTGGTGCTCGACGCCCCCGCCGGGCAGGTGCTGCTCACGCTGGTCGCGCTCGGGATCGCGGCGTTCGGCGCCTTCTGCTTCGTCCGCGCCCGCTTCCCCGAACGGACCTGATGCCGCCGGCCTCCGCCGCGCGTTCCCTGGTGCACCGGCTGCACCTCCTGGTCGACCGGGTCCGCCGGGTCACCGACTCCCCGGTGCTCACCCACCTCGCCCGCGCCGGCCTGATCGCGTACGGGGCGATGCACCTGCTCATCGGCGTGCTGGCCCTGCGCATGGCGATGGGCCTGCGCGGCGCGGACGCCGACCAGACCGGCGCGCTGCTCACCGTCGCCGGCGGACCGGGCGGGCGGCTGCTGCTGGTCGCCATCGGTCTCGGCATGCTCTCCCTCGCCGTGTGGCAGGCCGCCGAGGTGCTGCTCTGGTGGCACGGGCTGCTGGAGCCGGCGCACCGGGTGCACACCGCCGTGGTCTGCGCGAAGTGCCTGGCCAAGGGCGCGGTGTACGGGTTCCTCGGGATCACCGCGCTGCTGTTCGCCGTCGGCCTCGAGTACGAGGCGGACGAGCGGCTGCGCGGCCTCACCGAGGAGACGCTGCTGATCCCCGGCGGGTCGCTGCTCATCGGCGCGGTCGCGGCGGGGGTGGTCGCCGTCGGGCTCTACGTGTTCGTGCGCGGCTGCACCGCGGGCTTTCTGCGCGACATCGACCTGCCCGCGGCCCCCGACCGCTGGGAACCGGTGATCGAGGTCCTCGGGCGGATCGGCTACCTGGCGAAGGGCATCGCGTTCGGGCTGGTCGGCGTCCTGCTGTGGCGCGCGGCCACCTCCCGCGACGTCTCCACCGCCACCGGCCTCGACGGCGCGATGACGGCGATCGCCGGGGTGGGCGCCGGGCCGTGGCTGCTCACCGGGGTCGCGGCCGGGTTCGGCGCGTTCGGGGTCTACGCCCTCGCCCGCGCGCGGTATCCCGACCGCGACCCGTCGTCCTAGGCCTTGGGGCCGCCGGCGACGTAGATGACCTGACCGGATACGAAGCCGGCGCCCTCGCTGACCAGGAACGACACGGTGTGCGCGATGTCCTCCGGCTGACCGGCGCGGGCGACCGGGATCGCCGCCGCGCGCTTGGCCACGTAGGGCTCCCACTCCTCGCCGATCCGCTCGGCGGTCGCCTTCGTCATGTCGGTGGCGATGAACCCCGGGGCGATCGAGTTCGCGGTGACGCCGAACTTGCCCAGCTCGATGGCGAGGGTCTTGGTGAAGCCCTGCAGCCCCGCCTTCGCCGTCGCGTAGTTGGCCTGACCGCGGTTGCCCAGCGCCGAGGTGCTGGACAGGTTCACGATCCGGCCCCACTTCTGGTCGATCATGTGCTTCTGCGTGGCCCGGGTCATGAGGAACGAGCCGCGCAGGTGCACGTGCATGACGATGTCCCAGTCGGCATCGCTCATCTTGAACAGCATGTTGTCGCGGGTGACGCCGGCGTTGTTGACCAGCACCACCGGCGGGCCCAGCTCCGCGGCGATCCGGTCGACGGCCGCCTGCACCTGCTCGGCGTCGCCGACGTCGGCCCCGACGGCCAGCGCGCGGCCCCCGGCTGCCTCGATCGCCTCGACCGTGCCGCGGGCGTCGTCCTCCTTCAGGTCGATCACCGCGACGGCGAAACCGTCGGCGGCCAGCCGCTGGGCGGTCGCGGCACCGATGCCGCGCGCGGCCCCGGTGACGATGGCGACGCGGGCACTACCAGTGGGCTCGGACATGCAGGACTCCTCTGAGGGGGAGGGACGGGGCCGGCCCCGTCCGGGGGGCCACCGCAGCCATACGCGCGGTGGGAGGGACAGGGCCTCGGTCAGACCCGCTCGAACAGCGCGGCGAGGCCCTGGCCGCCGCCGATGCACATGGTCTCCAGGCCGTAGCGGGCCTCGCGGCGGTCCATCTCGCGCAGCAGCGTGGCGAGGATGCGGCCACCGGTCGCCCCCACGGGGTGGCCCAGCGAGATGCCGGAGCCGTTCACGTTGGTGCGCTCCCAGTCGGAGTCGGTGAAGCCCCACTCCTTGGCGACGCCGAGCACCTGGCTGGCGAACGCCTCGTTGAGCTCGATCAGGTCGACGTCGGCGAGCTTCACGCCGGCCAGCGCCAGCGCCTTCGCCGTCGCCGGGACCGGGCCGATGCCCATGGTCTTCGGGGGCACGCCGCCCACGCCGAAGGACACCAGGCGGGCCAGCGGGCGCAGGCCCAGCTCGGCGGCCTTCTCCGGGTGGGTGACGATCGCGACCGCGGCGCCGTCGTTCTGGCCGGAGGCGTTGCCGGCGGTGACCGTGGCGTCCGGGTCGTTCTTGCCCAGGATCGGGCGCAGCTTGGCGAGGGTCTCGACGTTCGAGTCGGGGCGGATGTGCTCGTCCCGGTCGACGACCGTCTCGCCCTTCCGGTGCTTGACGGTGACCGGCACGATCTCGTCGGCGAACCGCCCCTCGGCGGTGGCGGCAGCAGCGCGCTGGTGGCTGCGGACGGCGTACTCGTCCTGCTCCTGGCGGCCGATCCCGTACTCCCGCCGGACGTTCTCCGCGGTCTCCAGCATCCCGCCGGGCACGGGGTGGTTCTGGCCACCGGCGGTGACCCGGCCGCGGGCCAGCCCGTCCTCCAGCAGCACGCCGGGCCCGGGCTTGACGCCCCAGCGCATGGCGGTCGAGTAGAAGGGCGCGTTGCTCATGGACTCCGCGCCACCGGCCAGGACGACGTCGGAGGCGCCGGCCTGCACCTGCATCGCCGCGTAGATGACCGCCTGGAGGCCCGAGCCGCAGCGCCGGTCGACCTGCAGACCGGAGGCGGTCACCGGCAGGCCGGCGTCGAGGGCGGCGACCCGGCCGAGGGCCGGGGCGTCCATCGTCGGATAGCAGTGCCCGAGCAGCACGTCGTCCACCGACTCCGGCGGCAGGCCGGTGCGCTCCATCAGCGCCCGGATGACCGTGGCCGCGAGCTCCTGGACGGGGACGTCGCGCAGCGACCCCCCGAATCCGCCGACCGGCGTCCGCAGGGGCTCGCAGATGACCGCATCCCGCACGTGGTCCTCCTCGTTCGTCCGCTCCAGGCGCACGGCTGTGGCCGGCGCAACACCCCCGAGTCTGCCCGGCGCTCGCCCGTCCCGCGCCCCCGGGCCCCGGGCGGCCCGAGCGGGGAACGGGTCAGGAGGCGGCGGAGTCGACCCGTTCGCCGCCGAGCAGGTCCCACAGGCCGGTGATCTGCAGCGGCCGGATCACCGCGCGGGTGGCGGCGAGGACCCGGAGCCGCCCACCGTCGGCCAGCGCCCGCCGATGCGTGGCCGCCAGGGCGCACAGCCCGGCGGAGTCCAGGAAGGTGACGGCGGTGAGGTCGACGACGACCTCCCGCGGCGCGGCGTCGAGCAGCCGGTCGAGGACGACGCGGACCTGCGGCGCCGAGGTGCAGTCGATCTCCCCGGCGGCGGTCAGCCGCGGCAGGGACGGGGTGCCGGACACCTCGAGGGTGACCAGCGCGGGCGCGGCGGCGTCCGGCCCGGCCGTTGCGGAGGGGAAGGAACGGTCGAGCGAGGAAGCGGTCACGGGGTGCCTCTCGGGGCGGGTACCGGACCAGTGAGCCTGCGCACGCGAACGAGACGACGACCAGCACTGGCGGGGCACGGCTGCATGTTGAACCGCTGGTCCGACCGTAGGGACCGGGGACCTCGTCCGCAAGGGCCTCGGGCGTCGGCGCACCCGCCGCGCGCTCCCGGGACCGATGCCCGGCCGGACCGTGTGACGAGCCTCCCCCGTCCGCTCGCCGTCCCCGGCGGATACTGGCGGGCGTGACCGAGTCCCGGCCGCCGTCCCGGCGCCCGTCCCCGCTGCTGCTGGTCGCCGTCGTCGCGGGTGCGGCCGTCGCGGCCGGCGCGTTCTGGCTGCTCGACCCGATCGTCGCGGCGGCCGTCGCGATCATGACGGTCACGGCCGTGGGCGTGGTCGTGGCGGCCAGCGACTGGGAGTCGCACGCGACCTTCGAGGAGCGGGAGCACGCCCGGGCCCGCCGGCGCAAGGAGAAGTGGGACCGCAACGCCGGTGCGCGCGCTCGCGACCGCGCCCGCTGGGAGGCCTACCAGGCCCGGCAGGCGCGCAAGGCCGGCACCCCGGGCAGCGACCCCGCCGGCCGCTGAGCCCCCGGTAATCCGCTCGACGCCGCGCCCCGGCGTCCCTACGGTGACCGGCATGCGCAACTGAGTGCGGCCGCTCCCCGAGCCCGCCCCTTCCCGAGCCGACCTGCCGCGGCGCGGCCGCCAGCCGCCGCCCGCCGTCCGCGCCCCCGGGCGCCACCCCTCCCCCGTCCGGCCGGGTCCCGTGCTGCCCGCACGCCCGCCGGCACCCGTGCCGACCTCCTCAGGAGGCACCCCGTGTCACGTCCTGCCCTCCCGCCCGCCGCCGCCGAGGCCCGCGGCGCGCTGCCCGACACCGACTCCCCCGCGTTCGACCGGCTCGCCGCCGCCGTCCTCGCCCGGCCGTCGGCCCCGCTCGGCGCGGTCCTCCGCGCCCAGTTGCCCGGCCCGTCCGGGGTCCGCTGGCTGCACCAGGAGTCCCTGCCCCCCACCACCCGGGCCGGATCCCTCACCGCGGCGCAGTGGGGATCGCTGTACCGCTGCTGGGCGGCGACGGCCCCCGTGCCGGCCGCGCCTGCTGGGGGTCGGGCCGGTGGCCGCACCTCGCCGCACGGGCACGCACCGGCGGCAATGGCCGTGCCCCGCTGGGGTTCGTGACCGCCGCGGGTCAGTCCCCGACCGCGTCCTCGGCCGCCAGGTCGTCGGCGCGGTCGGGGAAGGCGAACGCCTCGGCCAGCGCCTGCCGCAGCGACCAGGCGCCCGTCCGCCACGCCAGCGCGCGCCCGAGCGCTTCCGGGCTGCCGTCGACGTGGTCGGCGTCCTCCCCCGGCCACCACGCGACCGGCCGCCCGTCCACGGTCAGCGGCCGGTGCACGGCCACCTCCCCCACCAGCCCGTCCCGGCCGAGCCGGGCGGCGGCCAGCGCGGCGCCGGGCAGCTCCGCCCAGCGAAGCCGGCGCTCCGGCGCGCTGGTCACGGCGCCCCGCACCACCTCCCCGGCCAGCGGGAGGTCCAGCAGGTCGGCCACCGCGTCCGGCGCCCCGCCGGCGGGCACCACCGGCAGGTCCAGCAGCGGGACCAGGTGGGGCGCGTCCAGCACCACCGCCCGCTCCACCACCCGCCCCGGCGCGACCCGCACCCGCGCCGGCGGCGCCACGTCCAGCCCGTCGAGGGCGACGGCCAGCCGGGCGTGGACGGTGGCGAGGACGCCGGGGCGCACGGTGCGGGCCGGGTCCCCGAGCCGGTCGAGCAGGTCCAGCGCGCCGTCGGCATCGGCGAGGACGTCGTCCAGCGTCGCCGGCGGGCGCAGCAGCCCCAGCAGCGGCTCGTCCAGCGGCGCGGGGTCGTAGAGCCCGGCCAGCTCCGTGCTCCCCGGGTGCGCCAGCCGCCCCGGGCACCGGCCGGCCAGCACCGGGTGGGTCAGCAGCCACCACCGCAGGTAGCCGGGCGCGGCCACCCCGCCGACCATGACGTCCGCCCACGCCTCGGCCGGTGCGGCGGCCAGCAGCGGCAGCGCACCCGCCCAGTCGGCGACCAGCTCGAGGTCCCGCACGGCGACCAGCGGCGGCCAGACGGGCGGCGGCCCCGGGGGCAGCCGGTCCAGGACGGCGTCGGCCCACTCGCCGGCACCGTCGACGTCGAGGTCGTCGGGGTCGTCGCCCCGCACCAGCGCGAACCCGTCCAGCACGCCGACGGCCCGCAGCGCACCGGCGTCGGCGCGGGCGGCGAACGCCGGGTCGAGGGCGCCCAGCGCGCCCTCCTCGAGGACGGCGGCGAGCGGGGACCCCGGCAGCACCAGCTCGCCCGCCGGCGCGAAGCCGCAGTCGGCGTCGGGGAGGGCGAGCTCGGCCAGCCACGGCAGGTCCCGGGCCGCGCCGGGCGCGGCGGCGGCGAGCGCCAGCACCGCGTCGGCCAGCTCCTCGGCGTCTGCGCCGGGAGCGAACCGGTCCTCGGCGCGGTCCAGCGAGCCCTCCACCGCGGCCCGCACCGCCGGATCGGCCAGCACCGCCGCCGCCGTCGCCGGTCGGGCACCGAGCCGCTCCAGCAGCCGGCGCGCACCGGGCGGCGTCACGGCCGCCGGGTCGGCCAACCGCAGCGGCAGCGCGGCCAGCCGCCGGACCGGGAGCCCCGGTTCGGGCAGCAGCACCCCCGCCGGGCCGTGCGCCGTCCGCCCGTCGGCCAGCGGCACCGGCAGCGCGGCGAGCGCCTCCCGGTCCGCGTCGGCGAAGGCGGCGTAGAGCTCCGCCCACCAGCCCGCCGGGCGGTCCAGCCCGCGCACCGCCTCTCCCACCTCGGCCGTCCCCGCCCGGACGGCCCCGAGGGCGGCGAGCGCCGGCCGGCCCTCGCGCCGCGACCAGCCGGCCGGCAGCAGCCCCGGCAGCGCCCCGGTCAGCGCCGCCACCCGGGCCTCGTCGGCGTCGTCGAGGACGACCGCCCGGGCCGGGACCTGGCGCTCCCCCGGCTCTCCCGCGACCGGCAGCCAGGGCGTCTCCCGCAGCCGGCCGAGCACCGCCGTCGACAGGGCGGCGTCGAGCTCGGCGCCGGCCAGCCCGACCCGCGGGACGAGGGCGAGCAGCGCCGGGTCCGCCGGCAGCCGCCCGACCAGGTCGGCCAGCGTGTCCGCGGCGGCCGCGACCAGGACGTCGGTGACCGGCCCGGGCAGCACGTGCCGCCGGTCGGGGCCGAGCGGGAACGGCGCGATCAGCCGCAACGGCAGCGACAGGGGCTCGTCGCCGGCCGTCGGGGCGTGCACCACCTGGGGGCCGGTCAGGGGCAGCACGCACCCCGCGCCGTCCACCGGGACCGCCCAGGTCACCGTCCACGCCCGGCGGTCGCGCTCCTCGGCGGCCCGGCCGGCCCGCAGCCGCTCCGGCAGCTCGCCCGACCGCTGCGCCACCGCCCAAGGGGTGACGACGCCGTCCTCGCTCAGCCGCACCTCCGGCGGCGCCCCGCTCCGTGCCAGCTCGCGGCGCACGCCGTCGACGACGACCTCCACCGCCGCGAGCCCGGGCAGGGCGAGCAGCAGTTCGGCGGAGAGGTCCCGCAGCGCGGCGGCGAGCGCGGGCCGCGCCCCGGGGCGCAGCGGCAGCACCACCTCGGTGTCGAACCCCTCGGGCGGCTCGCCCCGGGCCGGCCAGGGCAGCCGCAGCACGGGCACGGCGCCGTCCCGGCGGGCCAGCTCAGCCGCCAGCGGGGCCGGCGCCGCCACCTCCGCGCGGGTGCCCGCGGCGCTGAACCGCACGCCCCCGGTGCGGGACACCACCGCCGGCTCGTCGCTCACCGCGAGCACGGCGGCGAACCCGACCCCGAACCGGCCGACCACCCCGGTCTCGTCCCGCTTGGCCGAGGCCCGCAGCGTGGCCAGGCCCAGCACCCCGGCGGCGTCCAGGGGCGCCCCGGTGTTGGCCGCCCGGAGGACACCGTCCGACAGCTCCAGCCGCAGCCGTCCCGGGCGGGCCCCGCGGGCGGCGGCGTCGGCGGCGTTCTGCGCCAGCTCGACGAGCACCCGGTCGCGGTAGCCGCCCCGGACCAGGTCCTCCTCGGCGTTGGCGTCCTCCCGGAAGCGGGCCGGGGACGCGGCCCACGCGTCGAGCACCCGGCGGCGGAGGCCGGCCGTGCCGAAGGGGTCCCCGCCGGCGGTGCGATCGGCCATGCGCCGGACCCTAGGGCCCCGCTGCCGGCGCCCGGGCTCCTTCCGGGTGAGGCGAGGGTTCGAGCCACCGGAGAACGGGCACGGTCCGGCCCAGGGACGAACCGGCGAGCAGGGCCGGCGATGAGAGGCGGTCGTGGTGGCGCTCTGGCAGTCCGCGCGCCCGCCGACCGCCTTCGCCGAGATCTGGTGCCAGCAGCTGTGCTCCCTCGGCGAGCTGGCCGGGCTGCGTGCCCGGCTGCGCCGCTCCATGACCGGCAGCGCCACCGTGCTGCACCCCGAGCGGGACCACTGGTCCGAGCGCCTGGTGCTGATCGCCGACGAGCTGACCTCCAACGCGCTGCGCCACGGGGGCACCCCGGTGGCGGCGATCCTCGCCCGCGACGGCGACGAATGGCTGATCGCCGTGCGGGACTCCAGGCCCGACGTCCCGCCCACCCCGGCGAAGGGCCGCGACCCCGGCCTCGGCGGCTTCGGCCTCTACCTGGTCGCCGACCTGTCGGTGGCGCACGGCTGGTTCGCCGACCTCGGGCGGAAGACGGCCTGGGCGGTCGTCGACGGCCGGCCGACCACGGCCTGACCCCCTCCGGGCGACTCCGGCCCTGGTGTATGTGACCCGCGGGTAACGTGCGTCACTATGTCGCTCAGCGAAGAGTTGGACACGGTCACCGGCGGCGCCGCGGGCACGGTCGACCGGCACGCCACCACCGAGACCTTCGAGTCGACGGCGCCGGCCACCGGCGCGGTCGTCGGCGTCTTCCCGGTGCACGACGCGACCGCCGTCGGCGAGACCGTCGCCCGGGCCCGGGTCGCCGCCACGCACTGGGCCGGCCTGGGTTTCGACGGGCGCAAGCAGCGGCTGTCGGCCTACCGCGGCTACCTGGCCCGCCGGATGCACGAGCTGGCCGACCTGGTGCACCGCGAGAACGGCAAGCCGCACGCCGACGCGATCCTCGAGATCACCCTGTCGATCGACCACCTCGCGTGGGCGGCCGGGCACGCCCGGAAGACGCTCGGTCCCCGCCGGGTCGCCTCCGGGATGCTCGCCGCCAACCACGCCGCCTACCTCGAGTACCAGCCGATGGGCGTCATCGGCGTCATCGGCCCGTGGAACTACCCGGTGTTCACGCCGATGGGCTCGATCGCCTACGCGCTGGCCGCCGGCAACGCCGTCGTCTTCAAGCCCTCGGAGTTCACCCCGGCCGTCGGCGCCTGGCTCGCCACCGCCTGGCGGGCCGCCGTCCCCGACGCCGCCGACGCCTTCCAGGTGGTCACCGGCTTCGGCTCGACCGGTGCCGCGCTGTGCCGCGTGCCCGTCGACAAGCTCGCCTTCACCGGCTCGGCCGCCACCGGCCGGAAGGTCATGGCCGCCTGCGCCGAGACCCTCACCCCGGTGCTCATGGAGCTCGGCGGGAAGGACGCGATGATCGTCGACGACGACGCCGACGTGGCGGCCGCCGCCGACGCCGCCGTCTGGGGCGCGATGAGCAACGGCGGCCAGACCTGCATCGGGATCGAGCGGGTGTACGCCACCTCGGCGGTCTACGACCGGTTCGTCGACGCGGTCACCGCCCAGGTGCGCACGCTGCGGCCGGGGTCGGACGACGAGGCCACCTACGGCCCGATGACGATGCCGTCGCAGATCGACGTCGTCCGCCGGCACGTGTCCGATGCGACCGCCGCGGGTGGCCGGGTGGTCGGCGGCGATGCCGCACCGGGCGAAGGTTACGTCGCGCCGACGGTGCTGCTCGACGTCCCCGAGACGTCGGCGGCGGTGCGCGAGGAGACCTTCGGCCCGACGCTCACCATCACGAAGGTGCGCGACGCCGAGGAGGCCCTCGAGCGGGCCAACGACACCAGCTACGGGCTGGCCGGCTCGATCTTCTCCGGGTCCAAGGACACGGCGATGGACCTCGCCCGGCGGATGCGCAGCGGGATGACCTCGATCAACTCGGTGCTCACCTTCGCCTCGGTGCCCGCGCTGCCCTTCGGCGGCGTCGGCGAGTCCGGCTTCGGGCGCATCCACGGTGCCGACGGGCTCAAGGAGTTCACCCGCGCCAAGGCGATCACCCGCCAGCGCTACCCCCTGCCGGTCAACCTGATGAGCTTCGGCCGGCCCGAGAAGGCCGCCGACGCGCTCGCCCGGGTCATGGGCATGGTCCACGGGCGGCACAGGTGAGCAGGCGGACCTCCGGCGACGAGCTGCGGGACGAGTACGACGTCGTCGTCGTGGGCGCCGGCTCGGCCGGCTGCGCGCTGGCCGGCCGGCTGAGCGAGGACCCGTCGCTGCACGTGCTGCTGCTGGAGGCCGGCGGGTCGGACAAGCTGCTCGAGGTGCAGGTGCCCGCCGCCTCCTACAAGGTCTGGCGCACCCGCCGCGACTGGAACTACCGCACCGAGGAGCAGCCGGGCCTCGGCGGCCGGTCGCTGTTCTGGCCGCGCGGCAAGCTGCTCGGCGGCTCCTCGTCGATCAACGCGATGATCTACATCCGGGGCTCGAGGGCCGACTACGACGAGTGGGCCCGGCGCACCGGCGACCCGTCGTGGTCCTACGAGCAGGTGCTCCCGCTCTTCACGCGCATGGAGGACAACGCCCGCGGCGCCGACGAGTGGCACGGCGTCGGTGGCCCGCTGCGGGTGGAGGACCTCCGCTCCCCGCACCCGTGGACGACGGCGGTCGTCGAGTCGGCGGTGGCCACCGGCCACCCCCGCAACGGCGACTTCAACGGCGCCGCCCAGGAGGGCGTCGGCCAGTACCAGGTGACCCAGAAGCGCGGCCGCCGCTGGTCCGCGGCCGACGCCTACCTGCACCCGGCCGCGGGCCGGCCGAACCTGACCGTCCGCACCGGCGCCCTGACCACCCGGGTGCTGGTCGAGGGCGGCCGGGCCACGGGGGTGGAGTTCCGCAGCGGCGGGCGGTTGCACACCGTCCGGGCCGGCCGCGAGGTGGTCCTCTCCGGCGGCGCGGTGAACTCGCCGCAGCTGCTGATGCTCTCGGGGATCGGGCCGGCCGACCACCTGCGCGAGGTCGGCGTCGACGTCGTCGCCGACCTGCCGGGTGTCGGCGGCGGGCTGCAGGACCACCCGCTGGTGCCGGTCGTCTGGAACGTCCGCTCGGGGAAGTCGCTGCTGCGCGGTGAGTCCCCGTCGGGCTACGCGCGCTGGTTCGGCGCCCGCCGTGGGCCGCTGACCTCCAACCTGGCCGAGGCCGGGCTGTTCACCCGGTCGGGACCGGAGCTGGCCGAGCCCGACCTGCAGATGCACTTCCTGCCGGTCAAGTTCTGGAAGCAGGCGGAGGTCGACCCCGACGTCGACGCCTTCACCGCCGCGGTGGTGCTGGTGGACGTGCACTCCCGGGGCTCGGTGCGGCTGCGGTCGGCAGACCCGGCGTGGACGCCGGCGATCGACGCCGGGTACCTCACCGACGACCGCGACCTCGAGGCGCTGGTCTCCGGCGTGGAGCAGGCCCGGGAGATCGCCGGGGCCGCCCCGCTGGCCGACGTGCTGGCCGACGAGTGGTCACCGGGCGGCACCGTGCACGGCCGGGAGGCGCTGCGCCGGTCGGCCCGGGAGACCCTCGAGTCGCTGTACCACCCGGTGTCCTCCTGCCGGATGGGCACCGACGACGAGGCGGTCGTCGACTCCCGGCTGCGGGTGCACGGCATCGAGGGGCTGCGCGTCGTCGACGCCTCGGTGATGCCGACGCTGGTGCGCGGCAACACCAACGCGCCGACGATCATGATCGCCGAGCGGGCGGCCGACCTCATCCTCGGCCGCACCCCCGCCGCGCGGCTGACCGCCGCCGGCTGAGCCCACGGCCCCGCGTCAGCCGGGGGTCTGGCGGCCGACCTCGTAGATGAACCGGCCGGTGCGCTCCTGGTCGTCGAGGTGCTCGGCGACCGCCCCGGCGACGTCGGGCTCGGCCGAGACCGCGACCAGCCGCGGGGAGTACACGTCGAACCAGCAGCCGAACCGCTCCAGCTCGGCCTGCAGCTCCTGGGCGCGCTCGTCGCGCTCGAGGTCGGGCCAGTCCGGGAACCACACCCGGTAGGTGTGCCGCCCGGCGTCCCGCAGCGGGCGCACCGCCACGAGCGGTCCCTCGACGGTCGCCACCACCTCCACCTCGTCACCGAGGTGCAGGTCGTAGGCGAACACCGGCACGGCGGCGAGCACGGCGCGGCCCTCGCCCGACGGGTGCGCCCGCAGGCCCTCCCAGGCGGCTTCGCCGTCCCCGCCGGGGTAGACGGCCACCCACACCGTCTGCGGAGCGGTCGCGGCCTCCGGGTGCACCTCGACGGCGCCGTCGCGCAGGCGCGTGACCCGGGCGGGGTGCTCGAGGTAGCTGGTCGTCACCGCCCCAGCCTAGGGACGCCGGTGCCGGCGTCAGCCGTGGGCGGCGTCGGCCGCGGCCTCCTCCGGCGCGGGCGGCCGGGTGCCCTCCGGGCGCGGCGGGGGGTTCCGGCGGATGGAGATCGACGCCGCCGCAGCCAGCAGGCACAGCCCACCGGCGAGGAACCAGGCGAGGTCGTAGGAGCCGGTGACGTCGCGGATCACCCCGCCGCCGAACGCGGCGACCGCCGAACCGATCTGGTGGGCGGCGAAGACCCAGCCGAACACGACCGGGGCGCGGGCGCCGAAGTGCTCGCGGCAGAGCGCCAGCGTGGGCGGCACGGTGGCCACCCAGTCCAGCCCGTAGAACACGATGAAGGCGACCATGCTGACGTGCAGCTCCGGCCCGAACAGCGGCGGCAGCAGGAACAGGGAGAACCCGCGCAGCCCGTAGTAGGCCAGCAGCAGCACCCGCGGGTCCACCCGGTCGGTCAGCCAGCCGGAGAGGACGGTCCCGGCGATGTCGAAGACGCCGACGACGGCGAGCAGCCCGGCCGCCGTCGTCACCGGCATGCCGTGGTCGTGGGCCGCCGGGATGAAGTGCGGCTGCACCAGCCCGTTGGTCGACATGCCGCAGATGAAGAAGCCCAGCGCCAGCAGCCAGAACGGCCGGGCGCGCGCCGCCTCGGCCAGCCCCCGCATCGCCACGCGCGCGGCGCCGGCCCGCACCGGCTCGGGGTCGTCGGCCGCCGTGCCGCCGTACGGGGCGACGCCGAGGTCGCGGGGCCGGTCGCGCAGCAGCCAGGCCACCAGCGGCAGGACCGCCAGCGCGGCCGCCGTCGTCCCCAGGGAGGCCGCCCGCCAGCCCCAGGCGGAGTCGATCCAGGCCACCAGCGGCAGGAAGACCAGCTGCCCGGCCGCCCCGCCGGCGGTCAGGACGCCGGAGACCAGGCCGCGCCGGGCGACGAACCACCGGCCGGTCACCGTCGCGACCAGCGACAGCGCCATCGCGCCGCTGCCCAGACCGACGAGGACGCCCCACAGCAGGACCAGCTGCCAGGCGGTCGTCATGAACACGGTCAGGCCGCTGCCCAGCGCCACGACCAGCAGCGCGCCCATCACCACCCGGCGGATGCCGAACCGCTCCATGAGCGCCGCGGCGAACGGCGCCGTCAGCCCGTACAGCGCCATGTTGACGGCGACCGCGGCCGAGATGGTGGACACCGACCAGCCGAACTCCGCCCGCAGCGGGTCGATCAGCACGCCGGGCACCGCCCGGAAGGCGGCCGCACCGACCAGCGCCAGGAACGTCACCGCCGCCACCCACCAGGCCGGGTGGATGCGGTGCGGCGCTGCGGTGCGGATCAGCGGGTCGTGCACGGTCACGCAGGGCAGCATGACCCACGGCCCGGCCCGTTCCCAGCCGCCGGACCGCCGCCTTCGGCAACGTTCCCGCCGTCCGGCGGCGCGGCCCGGTTCTCACCCGATGTGACCTGACACTCCCTCCCGGTGGGACCACGCGGCAGCCCGGTCTGGTTGAGTGGGGTGTACCGGCGCCGCCCTCGCTCATCCGGAGCGGCAGGAATCGACGTCGGGCTGAGGCTGCGCCACCTTGGTGCGCCCGGCTGACCGACGTCTCGCCGACGATGCGAGCCCGCCCTGCCCCCGTGCAGGCGCGCCGGCGCTCGCGCTCGCCGAGGTGCTCGTCCGGCCGACCGAGCGTCGAAGGACTCCATTGACCTCCATGCACAACACCCCCGCCCCCTCCGAGAGCGGCCCGCGTCGCCGTCGTGGCGGACGCGGCCGCGGCGCCCGCCCGGCCGGCGAGCAGCAGAACCAGCAGCAGGTCCCGGCCGCCGCGCCGGCCGCGCCGGTCGTCCCCGTCGGCGCGGACGCCACCGTGCTGCCCACCGACACCACGTTCGCCGCCCTCGGCGTGCCCGCCCCGCTCGTCGAGGTGCTGACCGCCAGCGGCATCACCTCGCCGTTCCCGATCCAGGTCGCGACGCTGCCCGACAGCCTCGGCGGCCGCGACGTGCTGGGCCGCGGCCGCACCGGCTCGGGCAAGACCCTGGCCTTCTCCCTGCCGCTGGTCGCCCGGCTGGCCGCCTCCACCAGCAAGCGGCAGCCCAAGCGGCCCCGCTCCCTGATCCTGGTCCCGACCCGCGAGCTGGCCAACCAGGTCGCCGCCGTCGTCGACCCGATGGCCCGCGCCCTGGGCATGAGGACGACGACGATCTTCGGTGGCGTCGGGCAGAACCCGCAGGTCCAGGCGCTCGCCGGTGGCCTCGACGTCGTCATCGCCTGCCCCGGCCGGCTCGAGGACCTGATCGGCCAGGGCCACTGCGACCTGGGCGCCATCGAGGTGACGATCCTCGACGAGGCCGACCACATGGCCGACCTGGGCTTCCTGCCCGGCGTCAAGCGGATCATGGACCGCACCCCGAAGGTCGGCCAGCGGATGCTCTTCTCCGCCACGCTGGACAACGGCGTCGACGTGCTGGTCAAGCGCTACCTGAGCAACCCGACGACGCACTCGGTCGACCCGGCCGTGGCCCCGGTCAGCACCATGACCCACCACGTCTTCCGCGTGGACGCCGCCGACAAGGGCAAGGTCGTCCAGGAGCTGGCCTCGGGCCTGGGCCGCAGCGTGCTGTTCACCCGGACCAAGCACCAGGCCAAGAAGCTGGCCAAGCAGCTCACGGCGGCCGGCGTGCCGGCCGTGGACCTGCACGGCAACCTGAGCCAGAACGCCCGCGAGCGCAACCTCGAGGCGTTCAGCAGCGGCGCGTCCCGGGTCCTCTGCGCCACCGACATCGCCGCCCGCGGCATCCACGTCGACGACGTGGCGATCGTCGTGCACGTCGACCCGCCGACCGAGCACAAGGCATACCTGCACCGCTCCGGCCGCACCGCCCGCGCCGGCGCCGAGGGCGCCGTCGTCACCATCGCCACGCCCGACCAGGCCGGCGAGGTCCGCACCCTGGCCCGGCAGGCCGGGATCACCCCCGAGGTGTCGGCCATCAAGCCCGGCGCCCGGCAGATCACCGCGCTCACCGGCCCGCCCGCTCCCTACGTGGAGCCGGCGCCGGTGGTCGAGCCGCAGCAGCAGCAGGCCCGTGGCGGCGGTCGCCGTCGCAGCGGCGGCTCGGGTCGCGACTCCTCCGCCGGTGCGGCGTCCACGGGCGGCCGCAGCAGCTCGGCCGGCGCCGGCCGGTCCGGCGGCTCGGGTCGCGCGTCCGGTCCCGCGCGCACCCGCGCGGAGCTCGCGGCGCGCGCCGGCACGTCGAGCGCCGCGTCGTTCAGCTCCCGCTCCCGCCGGGGCCGCTGAGACCACCCGGGGGCGGGCGGCAGAACGTCTTCCGCCGCCCGCCCCCGGGCTCTCCGCTCCCCCACCGGCGGTTCCTCGGAACCGCCGGAGCCTCAGTTCCCGCTGGCGAAGGCCGCGTCGAAGGCGGCCGCGGGCGGGTCGAACGCCAGCCGGCGCACGAATTCCAGCGCCTCCGGGGCGCCCAGGAGCCGGTCCATCCCGGCGTCCTCCCACTCCACCGAGATCGGCCCGTCGTAGCCGATGGTGTTGAGCATCCGGAAGCACGCCTCCCACGGGACGTCGCCGTGGCCGGTGGAGACGAAGTCCCAGCCGCGCCGCGGGTCGGCCCAGGGCAGGTGCGAGCCCATCCGGCCGTTGCGCCCGTTGCCGACCTGCTTCTTCGCGTCCTTGCAGTCGACGTGGTAGATCCGGTCCTTGAAGTCCCAGATGAACGACACCGGGTCGAGGTCCTGCCAGACGAAGTGCGACGGGTCCCAGTTCAGCCCGAAGGCCTCCCGGTGGCCGATGGCCTCCATGGTGCGGACCGTCGTCCAGTAGTCGTACGCGATCTCCGACGGGTGCACCTCGTGCGCGAACTTCACGCCGACCTCGTCGAAGACGTCGAGGATCGGGTTCCAGCGGTCGGCGAAGTCCTGGTAGCCCTCCTCGATCATCGACTCGGGCACCGGCGGGAACATCGCCACGGTCTTCCAGATCTTCGACCCGGTGAACCCGACGACGACGTCGACGCCGAGCTTGCGCGCCGCCCGCGCGGTCAGCTTCATCTCCTCGGCCGCCCGCTGCCGGACGCCCTCGGGGTCGCCGTCGCCCCACACGCGCGGGTGCACCATGCCGCGGTGCCGCTCGTCGATCGGGTCGTCGCAGACGGCCTGGCCGTTGAGGTGGTTGGAGATCGCGAAGACCTGCAGGTCGTGGCGCTTCAGCAGCTCGAGCTTCTCCTGGACGTAGCTGTCGTCGTTCGCGGCCCGCTCGACGTCGAGGTGGTCGCCCCAGCAGGCGATCTCCAGGCCGTCGTAGCCCCAGCCGGAGGCCAGCCGGCACATCTCCTCGAACGGCAGGTCGGCCCACTGGCCGGTGAAGAGGGTGACGGGACGGGGCATCAGGCGTCTCCTCGCAGGTAGGTGGTCATGAGGGGATCTCGGTCCAGGTGGAGCGGTCGGCGGCGCTGCGCTCGACGGCGTCGAGCACGCGCTGGACCTGCAGCCCGTCGGCGAACGACGGCGCCGGGTCCTCCCCCGCCCCGATGGCGGTGACCAGGTCGACGACCTGGTGGGTGAAGCCGTGCTCGTAGCCGAGGCCGTGGCCGGCCGGCCACCAGGCAGCGACGTAGGGGTGCTCGGGCTCGGTGACGATGATCCGGCGGAAACCGGCGGTCTCCGCGGGCTCGCCGCCGTCGAAGAACTGCAGGACGTTCATGTCCTCGAAGTCGAAGGCCAGGCTGCCCGCCGAGCCGTTGATCTCGATCCGGATGCCGTTCTTGCGGCCCAGGGCGAACCGGGTGGCCTCGAACACGCCGAGCGCGCCCCCGGTGAACCGGCCGAGGAAGACCGCGGCGTCGTCGACGGTGACCTGCCCCGTCTCGGCGCCGCCGACCCCGCCGAGCTTCCCGGTCTCGGTCGGCAGCGGGCGTTCGGTCACGAAGGTCTCCAGCGTCGCGCTGACCCCGGTCAGCGTCTGGCCGGTGATGAACTGCGTCAGGTCGACGACGTGCGCGCCGATGTCGCCGAGCGCGCCGGAGCCGGCCTTGTCCTTCTCCAGCCGCCACGACATCGGGGCGGACGGGTCGGCGATCCAGTCCTGCAGGTACTGGGCGCGCACGTGCCGGATCTGCCCGAGCCGGCCCTCGGCGACCAGCTTCCGGGCCAGCCCGATGGCGGGCACCCGCCGGTAGGTGAAGCCGACCATCGACCGGATGCCCCGGGTGGCGGCCTTCGCGGCCGCCTCGGCCATCGCCTCGGCCTCGGCGACGGTGTTGGCCAGCGGCTTCTCGCAGAGCACGTGCTTGCCGGCCTCGAGCGCGGCGATCGCGATCTCGGCGTGGGTGTCGCCGGGCGTGCAGACGTCGACCAGGTCGACGTCGTCCCGCTCGATGACCCGCCGCCAGTCGGTCTCGGTGCCCGACCAGCCCAGCTTGCCGGCGGCCTCGGCGACCTTGGCGGCGTCCCGGCCGGCCAGCACGGTCAGCTCCGGCCGCAGCGGCAGGTCGAAGAAGTGGGGGGCGGTGCGCCACGCGTGCGAGTGCGCGGCGCCCATGAAGGCGTAGCCGATCAGGCCGACGCCGAGGGTGGGGGTCATGTGCTTCTCCCAGCGGGGATGGCGCAGCAGGGGAGCGCGGGCGCTCCCCTGCTGCGCCGTCGACGGATCAGGACTCGAACGCGCGGTCGATGTAGTCCTCGACGTTCTCGGCGGTGACGACGGGGGCGTTGAGCACGATCTCCCGCGGCACCTCGGGCGACACCAGGTCGGACAGCGACTTGCCCTGCGCGATCAGGCGCGCCAGGGCGATGCCGTCGGCGGCCTGGGTGTGCGGGTAGATGACGGTCGCCTGGAGGACGGAGTCACCCTCCTGGATCTCGCGCATGGCGTTCGCCGAGCCGGCGCCGCCGACCATGGTGAACTCGTCGCGGCCGGCGTTCTGGATCGCGGCCAGCACGCCGACGCCCTGGTCGTCGTCGTGGTTCCAGAGGGCGTCGAGCTGCGGCGCGGCCTGGAGCAGGTTGGCCGCGGCCTCCTCGCCGCCCTCGACGGTGAAGTCCGCCGCGACGCGGTTGTCGACGTCGAGACCGCAGTCGGCGAGCGCGTCGGCGAAGCCCTGGCTGCGCTCCTGGGTCAGGGGGAGGGAGTCGATGCCGGCGATCTCGGCGACGACGGCGTCGGGGTTGTCGCCCACCTGCTCGCAGATGTAGGTGCCGGCGGAGACGCCCATGCCGTAGTTGTCGCCCAGGATGGTGGCGCGCGCGGCGAACGGGCTGTTGAACTCGCGGTCGACGTTGATGACCGGGATGCCGGCCTCCATCGCCTGCAGCGCGACCGGGGTCATCGCGGCACCGTCGAAGGGCAGCAGCACGATCGCGTCGACGCCCTCGTTGATGAAGGTCTCGACCTGGCTGATCTGGGTGCTGACGTCGTTCGTGCCCTCGGCGACGATCAGGTCGACGTCCTCGTAGTTCTCGGCCTCGGCGCGGGCGGCCTCGGTGATGCCCGCCATCCAGCCGTGGTCGGCCGCCGGGGCCGAGAAGCCGATCCGGACGGTCTCGCCGGTCTCGTCGTTCGAGCTGGCGACCGAGTCCCCGCCGCCGCCCTCCGACGCGGTGTTCTCCGGCTCGTTGCTGGTGCAGCCGGCGACGAGCACGCCGGCGCCGGCCAGTGCGACCGCGGTGGACATCAGGCGACGGTAGGGGCGCTGCCTCGCTGCAGACATGGTTTCTCTCCTCGGTGTGCCTTCTCCGGCGGGTCGCCGGCAGGGTCGGGTGGGAACGGGTGGGGTCAGTGGGTGGAGCCGGTGCCGGGCCGGTCGCCGCCCGGGGCGCCGGGCACGCTCGTGCCGCCGGCCACCGCGCCCGCCGGAGTGCCCCCGGCGACAGGTCCGCCGGAGGAGGACTCGCCCCGGCCGGAGCGCAGTCGGGTCAGCCAGCCGGGTCCGCCACCCCGGCCCTCGGCCAGCCGCATCTGCAGCAGGACGGCGACGACGATGATCACGCCGCGCGCGACCGCCTGGACCGAGCTGGACAGGTTGTTGAGCGTGAAGATGTTGCCGAGCGTGACGAAGATCAGCACGCCCAGGACGGTGCCGACGATCGTGCCGCGGCCACCGGTGAGCAGGGTGCCCCCGATCACGACGGCGGCGATCACCTCGAGCTCCAGCAGCGTGCCGTGGGTCGAGCTGCCGGTCGTCGTCCGGGCCATCAGCATCACGGCGGCGATGCCGCAGGTGATGCCGGAGAGCACGTACAGCTTGAGGGTGTGCCACTGCACGCGGATCCCGGCGAGCCGTGCGGCCTCGGCGTTGCCGCCGACGGCGAAGGTGTGCCGGCCGAACGTCGTGCGGTTCAGCAGGATCCAGCCGGCGACCGACACCAGCGCCCAGATGATCACCAGCATCGGGACGCCCAGGACGTCGCCGCCGAAGAAGTCGAGGAAGCCGTCGTTCTGCACGATCTGGGTCCGGCGGTTGGCGATGATCTCGGCCAGACCCCGCGCCGCGGCGAGCATGGCCAGGGTCGCGATGAAGGCCACCAGGCGCCCGTAGGCGATGACGACGCCGTTGACCAGCCCCGCCCCCGCACCGACCGCGACCGCCGTGAAGACCATGACGATCCAGTGGGTGTCGTCGGCCATCTGCTGGGTGGCCAGCGTGGTGGCCCACACCGACGACAGCGCGACCAGCGCGCCGACCGACAGGTCGATGCCGCCGCCGATGATCACGAACGTCATGCCGACGCTGACCACGCCGACGACGGCGGCCAGCCGCAGGATGGTCAGCACGTTGTCGATGTCCACGAACCGTTCCGGCGCGGTGACCGCGCCGACGACGCAGAGCAGGGCCAGGGCCACGACGAGGCCGACCAGGGGCCCCGCCGACCCGCCCATGAGGCCGGAGCGCTTGCCGTTGGTGCCTTCGGGCGCGCGGTCCTGGGACGGCGCGGGTGCGCCCGATCCCCCGGTCGTCGCGGTGCTGCCGGTCATGCCACGTCCCCTTCGTGCGGCTGTGCGGTGGCCTGCTGCCGGTCGCCGCGCGGGCGCGGGCCGACCGTTCCCTCCATGACGAGGTCGAGCACGGCGTGCTCGTCGAGCGCGTCGGCCGGTTGCTCGGCGACGACCGCTCCGTCGGAGATCACCAGCACCCGGTCGGCCAGGCCGAGGACCTCCGGGATCTCGCTGGAGACCACGACGACGGCCACCCCGCGGTCGGCCAGCTCGCGGATCAGCGCGTAGATCTCCGAGCGGGCCCCGACGTCGACCCCGCGGGTGGGCTCGTCCAGGAGCAGGACCCGGCAGTCGCGCAGCAGCCAGCGGGCGAGCACGACCTTCTGCTGGTTGCCGCCCGACAGCGTCCGCACCTCGCGGTCCACGTCGGCCGGCCGGACGTCGAGAGCCTGCACCTGCTCGCGCGCGGCGTCCTTCTCGCTGCCGCCCGAGAGGAAGCCCCCGCGGGCGAACCGGGCCAGGCTGGCGATGCTGATGTTGCGGTAGACGGCGTCGCCGAGCAGCAGCGCCTGGCTCTTGCGCTCCTCGGGGGCCAGCCCCACCCCGGCCTGCACCGCGGCGGAGACGCGACCCGGTCGCAGCTGCTGGCCCGCGACCGAGACGGTGCCGCTGGTGGCCCGGCGCGCGCCGTAGACCGTCTCCAGGATCTCCGACCGCCCCGACCCGACGAGGCCGGCGAGGCCGACGACCTCGCCCGGGCGGACGTCGAAGGACACCCCGTGGAAGGTGCCGCGCAGGCCGAGGTCGCGCACCGAGAGCAACGGCTCCGCCGTGGCGACCGGCCGGCGGTCGGGGAAGACGTACTCGATGTCCCGGCCGGTCATCAGCTCGATCACCTGGCGGGTGGAGGTGTCGCGCACCGGCAGCCCGGTGGCCACGGTGCGCCCGTCCTTGAGCACGGTGATCCGGTCACCGACCTCGCGGATCTCCTCCAGCCGGTGGGAGATGTAGACGACCGCCACGCCGTCCCGGGTTAGGTCGCGGATGACCTCGAAGAGGTGCTGGACCTCTTCGTTGTCGAGGACGGCCGAGGGCTCGTCCATGACGATCAGCTTCGCGTCCTGCGACAGCGCCCGGGCGATGCTGACCATCTGCTGGGCGGCGGCGGGCAGCGAGCCGACCTCGGCGGTGGGCCGGATCTCCGGGTGGCCGAGCCGGGTCAGCAGTTTCCCGGCGGCCTCGTTCGCCGGCGCGGGCCGGGCCAGGCCGAAGCGCGACCGCTCACGCCCGAGGAAGATGTTGTCGGCCACGGTGAGGCCGGCGACCAGGTCGAGCTCCTGGTAGATGGTGGCGATCCCGTGCTTCATCGCCGCCTGGGGGTTGGTCAGCGAGACCGGCTCGCCGCGCCACTCGATCTGCCCGCCGTCGGGCTGGTGCGCCCCGGCGAGCACCTTGATCAGGGTCGACTTCCCCGCACCGTTCTGCCCGAGGAGGCAGTGCACCTCGCCGGCGCGGACGTCGAGGTCGACACCGTCGAGCGCCCGCACCCCCGGGAAGGTCTTGACGATGCCGTGCATCGCCAGCAGGGGCGCACCTGCCGCGTCGTCGTGCCCCACCCGTGCACCGGCCACCGTGCTCACCTCCGGCACTTTTGCTCACCATTGACCATTAGTCCGCTGAGGCAGCAACATATGTGGCGCGTCACAGGGGGTCAAGGAGCTGGGCCGCGGTTACCGAACTGCAACCGACCGGGTGAACGCGGCCGGCCCCACCGCCGGGAACGACCGAGCCGCGCAACGGGCTGCCGGCGGGGGCCCGCAGGACCCCGGGTCACCTCGCGAGGGCCTGGACCGACTCCTCGTCGAGGAACTCCTCGATGGCCATGAGCGCCGCCCCGACCCGGCCGGAGCGGTCGGGCGCCTCGCTCACCGTGATCTCCAGCGCCCGGGCGGCCAGCGGCATCGAGCGCCGGTAGACGGCCTCCCGGATGCCCGCGAGCAACGGCACGCCGGCCTGGGCGACGCCGCCGGTCATGACGATCCGGTGCGGGTTGAAGAAGTTGACCAGCGCGGCGAGCACCGTGCCGATCGTGCGCCCGGCACCGCGGACCAGCTCCAGCGCCACCCCGTCCCCCTGGGCGGCCAGCCGCACGACCTCGCGGACCGTCTCGACCGGCAACCCGGCGGCGACGGCGTCGCGCAGCAGCGCCCCGCCACCGGCGATCGCCTCCAGGCAGTTCTCCTGCCCGCAGCGGCAGACGACGGTCCGCCCGTCGGGCTGGGCGACATGGATGTGCCCGATGTCGCCGGCGCTGCCCTGCGCACCCCGGTACACCCGCCCGTCGACGATCACGCCGCAGCCGATGCCGGTGCCGACCTTGACGACGAGCACGTCCTGCACGGAACCCGCGACGCCGATCTCGCCCAGGGCCATGACGTTCACGTCGTTGTCGACGTAGACCGGGCACTCGTAGCGGCCGAAGGCGCTGGGGATGGGGTGGTCGTGCCAGCCCGGCATGATCGGCGGGTAGGACGGCCGCCCCGTCGAGAACTCGACCGGCCCGGGCACGCCGACGCCGACGGCGCACACGTCGGCCGCCGTGAGCCCGACCTCGGCGAGCACCTGCTGGGCCAGCCGGTCGACCTCCGCGAGCACGGGCGCCGGCCCGTCGGCGATGTCGATGGGATGGCCGACGGTCCCGAGTATCTGCGCGGAGAGGTCGGTGACCGCGACGTCCACGCTGGTCACGCCGAGGTCGACGGCGAGCACGCAGCCGGCGCCGCTGTTGAACCGCAGCAGCGTCGGCGGGCGGCCGCCGGTGCTCCAGCCGCGCCCACCCTCCTCGAGGAGGTTGGCGGCGATCAGCTGGTCGACCCGCGCGCTCACCGTGTTGCGGGAGGCGCCGGTCAGCGCGACCAGGTCCGCCCGGCTCCGGGCGCGACCGGTCCGCACATGGCGCAGCAGCACGCCGGCAGACGCTGAGGTGGACGCCACGCCGCCATAGTGACACGCCGCAGCCGCCACCCCCGGGGACGTGACGTGCCCGGCGGTCTGCGGCCACGATTGGACGCCGAGCGGCGGGGGCACTGGTCTGGCTCGGCTGGTTGAGCACCGCACCAGCACCGTCGACCAGAGAGGTGCCCCCATGGGTCTGCCCATCACCCTGTCCGAGATCGCGCCCCGGATCTCCGCCGGCGCCTTCATCCTGCACAGCGGCCTCGGCAAGCGCGCCGCCGACGAGGAGGCGGCGGCCGGCATGCACGGCTTCGCCGCCGGCACCTACCCCTTCCTCGCGCAGCTGCAGCCGCTGCAGTTCGCGAGGGCGCTCTCCACCGCCGAGATCGCCGTCGGCGCGGCGCTGCTGACGCCGTTCGTGCCCACCGCCGTCGCCGGCGCCGCCCTCACCGCCTTCTCCGGCGGGCTGCTCGGCCTCTACCTGAAGACGCCCGGCATGCGGAAGGAGGGCAGCCTCGCCCCCACCGAGGCGGGCCTGTCGATCGCCAAGGACAGCTGGCTGCTCGGCATCGGGATCGGCCTGCTGGTCCGCGGCACGGTCGACCGCGAGCCGCGCCGGGTGCGCAAGGCCGCGAAGACGCTGGACAAGGCGAACAAGCGCGCCGCCAGGGCCCGGAAGCGCCTCACCGCCTGACCGCCTCCGGGGGCTCGTCCCCCGGCAGGTGCACCAGGCCGACCAGCCGGCGCCGGCGCCCGTCGCCGGGCCGGTTGGTCAGCCGGGCCTGCAGGACCGCGCGCATGTCGCCGGCCAGCTCGCCGAACTCCGCCTCGGTGAGCCAGATGCCCACCTGCCGGTACCCGACCCCGTCGCGGGCGAGGTCCGGCTCCCCGCGCGCCAGGTAGCGGTCGAAGTCGGCCAGCAGGGCGGCGACGAAGGTGGTGAAGGCCTGCCGGTGGTCCTCGGCGCTCATGGCCGCGAGGTCGTCGGCGGAGACGTTCGCCGCCTCCAGCACCAGCCGGTAGCTGCGCTCCGCGGCGCCGCGGACCTTGCGCTCCCCCGCCACCTCGAGCACCCCCGCGTCGGCCAGCACGCCGACGTGCCGGTAGAGCGTCGCCGCCGGCACGTCGGCGAGCTCCTCGCGGAGCTCCCCCGTGGTGAGCGTCCGCTCCCCCAGGAACGCCTGCACCACGCGTAGCCGCACCGGGTGCAGCAGGAGGTCGACCGAGTTCACGCGACCACCATTCTCACAGTTGACAACGTTCTTATCGATGAGAATAGTGGTCGGCATGGCCACCCTGCAACTGACGCCGTCCACCCTGTCGGTCCGCCTCACCCGGCGCGAGAAGATCGCCGGCCTGCTGCGGGACGTCACCGTGCCGCGCAGCGCGATCAGCGCCGTGGACGTCACGACCGACGCCCTGCCGGCGACCCGCGGGCTGCGCGCCCCCGGGCTGGCGCTGCCCGGCCTGCGGAAGGTGGGCACCTGGCGGCGCCCCGGCGAGCGCATGCTGGTCTGCGTGCGCCGCGGCCAGCCGGCCGTGCGGGTGCGTCTGACCGGCCAGCGGTACGACACGCTCCTCGTCGGGTCCGACGACGCCGCGGCCGTGGCCGCCTCGCTTCCCGTGGGCCGCTGACGTGCGGGACGTCCCGGTGCAGGTGCCCGGGCCGGCCCCGCTCGCCGGCACCCTCACCCTCCCCGACGCCCCGCTGCCGGCGCCCGCCGTCCTGCTGGCCCCCGGGTCCGGCCCGGTGGACCGCGACTCCAACCACCGCCGCACCCGCTTCGACGTCACCCGGCAGCTCGCCGTCGCGCTGGCCGGAGCGGGGATCGCCTCGCTGCGCTTCGACAAGCGCGGCGTCGGCGGCAGCCCCGGCGACTGGCGGGCGGCCGGGCTGCACGACAACGTCGACGACCTCGGCGCTGCCCTGGAGCTGCTCCGCGGACGGCCGGAGGTCGACGCCGGCCGCGTGCTCCTCGCGGGGCACAGCGAAGGCGCGATCCTGGCCACGTCGCTGGCCGCCCGGGGCGCCCCGGTGGCCGGACTGGTGCTGCTCGCGATGAGCGCCACCCCCGGCGAGGAGCTGCTCCGCTGGCAGGCGCGGCAGATAGCCCCCACGCTCCCCCGGCCGGTGCGCGCCCTGCTCCGGCTGCTCCGGACCGACCTGGAGGCGAAGGTGGCGGCCAACCACCGGCGGATCGAGGCCACCACCACGGACGTCGCCCGCATCGGCGGCGCCCGGATCAACGCCCGCTGGCACCGCGAGTTCCTGGCGTACGACCCGCGCGAGGACCTCCGTCGGGTGTCCGTGCCCGTCCTGGCGCTCACCGGGAGCAAGGACCTGCAGGTCCCGGCCGACGATCTGGACGTCATCGCGGCGGCGGTGGGCGGGCCGGTCGACACCCACCGCGTCCCCGACCTCACGCACACCCTGCGCCGACAGCCGGGGCCGCCCAGCATGAGCGCCTACAGGCGGGAGCTGAAGGACCCGGTCGATCCGCTGGTCGTCGACATCGTCGTGACGTGGTGTCATCGAACGACTACACCGGCCGACGGCGCGACGACGGCCTGATCGGCGCACGGAAAACCCTTCCGCCGGGGACCGCCGCGCCCCAGGATCTCGGTCCCACGAGAGCCGCCGGCCCGGCGGCCCGTCCGGAGGAGGTCCTCGTGCGCTCCTGGAACGCCCGTCCTGCGGCCCTGCGCCTGGCCGCCGCGATCACGGGGCTGGCCCTCGTCGGAACCGGCTGCGGCGCGGACGACGACGCCGCCGACGCCGGCTCCGCGGTCGCGGCGGAGGCCGAGACCAGCGCCGAGGTCGAGCCCGGGACGGAGACGTCGGCCCCGGGCTCGTCGGCAGCCTCCACGCCGTCGACCCAGCCGTCCGCCCCGTCGTCCACCCAGCCGTCCGCGCCGGCCGGCGAGCAGGGGGCGGAGACCGTCGCGGCGCAGCTCATCGACTTCGCCATCGAGCTCGACGAGGACAGCTACGACGCCGGCACCTACGAGTTCGAGGTGGTCAACGCGGGCGACGCCAGCCACGACCTGGTCATCGAGCTCGACGGCGCCGACGTCGCCGCCACGCGGATCCTGCAGCCGGGGCAGTCGGAGACGCTCACGGTCACCCTCGAGCCGGGGTCCTACGCCTTCTACTGCTCCGTCGGCGCCCACCGGGCGATGGGCATGGAGGTCAGCGTGGAGGTCGCCTGATGACCACGACCACCACCCGCAGCCGGCGTTCGGAGCTGCTCACCTGGGTCCTGCGCGTGGCCGGCGCGGCCCTGCTCGCCGCGATGGGCTGGCTGCACCTGGATCTGTGGTTCGACGGCTACCGGACCATCGAGGTGATCGGGCCGGCGTTCATGCTGAACGCGATCGCGGGCTTCGCGCTCGCCGTCCTGCTCCTGGCCGTGCCGCGCCGGCTGCTGTGGGCGGCCGCCGTCCTGGGGGCCGTGACCGCGCTCGCGACCCTGGTGGCCCTGATCCTGTCGACCACCGTGGGCCTGTTCGGCTTCGTCGAGAGCACCGCGGCACCGCTGTGGTGGGAGACGTTCTGGATCGAGGCGGCCGCGGTCGTGGTGCTGACGGCCGTCGCCGGTCTCGCCCGGCGACGGCCGGGCTGACCGGAGCGGGCGGGCTGTTCCCGCCCGCCCGCTCCGGGCACCGTCAGCGGACGCCGAGCAGGTGCTCCATGGCCAGCTGGTCGAGCCGCTCGAACTGCAGGCCGCGCTCGCCCAGCGCCACCGGGTCGTGCGCCTCGGCGCGCAGCGCGTCGAGGCTCTCGCCGTCGGCCAGGGTGGGGACGGCGAGCTCCCCCACGCGGGCGGCATCGAGGGCCTCGGCGACCTCCGGGTCGGCCCGGAACGCCTGCGCCTTCTCCCGGAGGATCAGGTAGTTGCGCATGCAGGCGCGGGCGGTCTCCCAGACGCCGTCGATGTCCTCGGTCCGCGGCGGCTTGTAGTCGAAGTGGACGTAGCCGTCGTAGGCCTTCCCGGTGCCGGACCCCAGCAGGGTGTCGACGGTCCAGAAGGCGCCGCGCAGGTTGCCGGCACCGAAGCGCAGATCCTGGTCGAAGCGCGGGCCGTGCTGGCCGTTGAGGTCGACGTGGAAGAGCTTGCCGTGCCACAACGCCTGGGCGATGCCCTGGGCGAAGTTCAGCCCGGCCATCTCCTCGTGCCCGACCTCGGGGTTGAGCCCGACGCGGTCGGGCTCCTCGAGCTCGTTGATGAAGGCGATCGCGTGCCCGATGGTCGGCAGCAGGATGTCGCCGCGCGGCTCGTTGGGCTTGGGCTCCAGCGCGAACCGGATGTCGTAACCCTTCTCGCGCACGTACGAGCAGAGGACGTCGAGCCCCTCCTTGTACCGGTCGAGGGCGGCGGCGACGTCCTTGGTGCCGCCGGACTCCGCACCCTCGCGGCCGCCCCACAGCACGTAGGTCTTCGCGCCCAGTTCGGCGGCGAGGTCGATGTTGCGCAGCACCTTGGCGATCGCGTACCGGCGCACGGCGCGGTCGTTGGCGGTGAAGCCGCCGTCCTTGAAGACCGGGGTGCCGAACAGGTTGGTGGTCGCCATCTCGACGCCGACACCGGTCTCCTGCAGCGCCTTCTTGAACCGCTCGAGGGTGGCCTCGCGGGTGGCGTCGTCGGGGACCAGGTCGTCGTCGTGGAAGGTGACCGCGGCCGCGCCGAGCTCGGCGAGCCGGTGGACGGCCTCCACCGGGTCCAGCGGGGGGCGCACGGCGCCGCCGAAGACGTCGACGCCCTGCCAGCCCACGGTCCAGAGGCCGAAGCTGAACCTGTCGTCCTTGGTGGGGGTGAATCGGTCGGTCATGCGGGGATCTCCGTCCAGTGGATCGATCGGGGGCGCTGTGCTCGACGGCGCCGGGGACCCGCGGGAGGGCGGGCCCGCCGGCGGACGGCGGGATCGTGCTCGCCGGTGGCGAGGGTGTTCAACCGGTCACCTCACTTCCGCGCCCGAGGACGCGAGCTCGGGGACGGGGACGGGGACGAGCGTGGGGTCGTCGAGGACCGGTTCGAGGGCGACGTGCGCACCTCCGCGGACCGCGGCGGTGAAGCCGAGGGTGGAGAGCACGACCCGGGCGCCGGCCACGCCGGGCGCCAGGACGCGGGCCTCGAGCTCGGTCAGCAGCGGCGCCATCAGGAAGCGCCCCAGGACGGCGAAGTAGCCGCCGAGGATGACCACCCGCGGGTTGAACAGGTTGATCAGCACGGCGGCGCCCGTCCCGAGCGACCGGCCGACCTGGTGCAGGGCGGCGAGCGTGCGGGCGTCACCGGCCTCGGCGCGGGCGGCCACCTCCGCCAGCCGGGTCTCCAGGTCGCGCGCCGGGTCGCTCACCGGGTCACCGGGCTCCGCGGCGGCGCGCAGCAGCGCGGCCAGGCCGACCACGGTCTCCCAGCAGCCCCGCCGCCCGCAGCCGCAGACGACGTCCGGATCACCGAGGGTGGTGTGCCCGACCTCGCCGGAGAGACCGCCGGCGCCCCGCAGCAGCCGTCCGGCCACGATCACGCCCCCGCCGACGCCGACCTCACCGGTCAGGTAGACCAGGTCGGGGGTGCGCGCCTCGGAGCCCAGGGCCCACTCGGCGATCGCGGACAGGTTGGCGTCGTTCTCCACCCGGATCGGGAAGTCGACGTCCAGCCGGGCCCGCAGGCCGTCCAGGACGGCGACGTCGCGCCAGCCGATGTTGGGGGCCAGCGTGACCACGCCGTCGGCGCTGCGGACGAGCCCGGCGACCGCGACGGTCAGCCCGGCCGGGCAGGCGCCCACGGCGGTGGCCGCGGCGACGGCGTCGGTGACGACGCCGGCCACCGCGTCGAGCGTGGCCTCGGCGCCCAGCGAGGGGATGTCCAGGGCGAGCCGCTGCTCGAAGAGCACCTCCCCGCGCAGGTTCGGGACCAGCACGGCCACGTAGTCGACGTTGAGCTCCACGCCGATGCCGCAGACGCCGCGGCCGTCCAGGTGCACGGTCAGGCCCGGCCGGCCCACCGAGCCGGCCCGGTCGACGTCGCCGGTGGTCACCAGCCGCCGATCGGCGAGCTCGGCGACCAGGCTGGAGACCGTCGCCTTGTTCAGCCCGGTCTCCTGGGCGATGCGGGCGCGGGAGCGGGGTCCGTGGTCGCGGAGGTGCCGCAGCACGAGGCCCAGGTTGGTGCGCCGGACCGTGGCCTGGTCGGCGGGTGCGCGCCGCTCGGCGGACCCGTCGTACAGCGGGGGCACCTCGGCCATGCGCACCTCCTCGGGGAGCGGTCTGCCGGTATTCGTCGGATCAACAAACAAATTAGGGGTCCGGGGTCGGGCGGTCAAGACGACCCGTGGCGCGGGTCACGAACGGGTGGCCGGTGCGGCCCGCGCGACCTCCGCCGGGCACGAGCGGACGACGCCGCCTAAGGTGCCGTTCTCATGACCTCCGTGTCCCCGCTCCGGCCCGCCGCGGCCCGTTCCGTCCCTGCTGCCGCTCCCGCGGGCCGGAGGGCGGCCCGATGACCCTGGTCGCGGGGGTCGACACCTCGACGCAGGCGTGCAAGGTCGTCGTCCGGGACGCCGGCACGGGGGCGCTCGTCCGCTCCGGCCGGGCACCGCACCCGCCCGGCACCGAGGTCGCCCCGCAGGCGTGGGAGGACGCGTTCCGCGCGGCCGCCACCGAGGCGGGTGGGCTCGACGACGTGGCCGCCGTCGCGGTCGGCGGCCAGCAGCACGGGATGGTCTGCCTGGACGAGCGGGGCGAGGTCGTCCGCGACGCGCTGCTGTGGAACGACGTGCGGTCGGCCCCCGCGGCCGCCGACCTCATCCGCGAGCTCGGGGACGGCGACGAGGCCGCCGGCCGACAGGCGTGGGCCGACGCGGTGGGGGTGGTCCCGGTCGCCTCGTTCACCGCGGCGAAGCTGCGCTGGCTGGCCGACGCCGAACCGGGCAACGCCGACCGCACCGCAGCGGTCTGCCTCCCCCACGACTGGCTGACCTGGCGGCTGTCGGCCGACCGCGAGCTCGGCACCCTGGTCACCGACCGCGGCGACGCCAGCGGCACCGCCTACTGGTCGGCGCGCACCGGGGAGTACCGCCTGGACCTGCTGGAGCGCGCCCTGCGCGGGCGCCGGCCCGCCGTGCCGCGGGTGGCCGGGCCGGCCGAGCGGGTGGGGGCGCTGGCCGGCTCCGGCGCGGTCCTGGGCCCGGGCACCGGCGACAACGCGGCGGCCGCGCTCGGCCTCGCGGCCCGCCCGGGCGACGTCGTCGTCTCGATCGGGACGTCCGGGGTGGTGTCGGCGGTGACCGCGACGGCGGTCGCCGACGTGACCGGCACCGTCGCCGGGTTCGCCGACGCCACCGGCAACCACCTGCCGCTGGTCGCCACGCTGAACGCCGCCCGCGTGCTGGACGCGGCCGCCGCGCTGCTCGGCGTCGACCACGCGACCCTCTCGGAGCTGGCGCTGTCGGCCCCCTCGGGCGCCGACGGCCTGGTGCTCGTCCCGTACCTGGAGGGCGAGCGGACGCCGAACCTGCCCGACGCCACCGGCTCGGTGCACGGGCTCACGCTGCGCACCTCGACGCCCGCCCACTGGGCCCGGGCCGCGGTGGAGGGCCTGCTCTGCGGGCTGGCCGACGGCATCGCGGCCGTCGTCGCCCAGGGCGTGACCGTGGAACGCGTGCTGCTGGTCGGCGGGGCGGCCCGCTCGGCGGCCGTCCAGCAGCTGGCGCCGGGCATCTTCGGCCGCCCCGTCCTCGTGCCGCCGCCCGGCGAGTACGTCGCCGACGGTGCCGCCCGCCAGGCCGCCTGGGTGCTCTCCGGCGACGCGGCGGCACCGGAGTGGCCGCAGCCGGGGCTCCAGGAGTTCGACGCACCGGCGGCGACCCACGTCCGCGAGCGCTACGCGGAGGTGCGGGGCCGCACCGACGGCCAGTAGGCGGACCGGCGCGTCACCCCGTTGCCCGCCCGGCGCCGACCGAGCGGAGCACGTCGGCGAGCTCGGCGGGGTGGGTCTGCACGACCATGTGCGCCGCGCCCGGCAGCACCACGAGCCGGCCCCCGGGCGCGTTCGCGGCCACCTGCCGCGCCCAGGCCGCCGGGCACAGCGCGTCCCGGGCGCCCCGGACGACGACGACCGGCACCCGCAAGCGGCGCAACCGCGCGCCGATCGGGTCCGGTGACGCCGTGCGCCACAGCGCGGCCATGGCCCGGGGGCCGGTGTGCAGCCACTGGCGCAGGATCAGCGGCACCTGCCACCACGGCTCGGCCAGCGCGGTGCGCACCCAGCGCCAGGCGAGCACCGGGAACCGGCGCATCCGCGGATCGGTCGTCGGGCCGCACAGCACGAGGGCGGCCACCCGGGGGTCGGTCGCGGCGGCCGCGACCACCTGGCAGCTCTGCGAGTGCCCGACCAGGACCACCGGCCCCTCGGGCAGCGCCTCGGCCAGGCGGGCGGCCAGTTCGCCGAGCGGGGGCACCGGTGCGGCCTCCCCCATGCCCGGCAGCACCACGACGCTGCCCGGAAGTTCCTGGCGCAACCTGCGCGAAGAACGTTCATCCAGCCCCAGACCGGGCACGTGAACGACGGAGATCGAAGGCAGCACCCCGTGGGGTCTACCGGCCGCACCCCGGGTCCGCGAGCCGAGCGGAGCCGGCGCGACGGAGTGTGTCCCGCATCTCCCGAGGGCGGGCACGATCCGCACGGACCCGAGTGGGAGGATGAATCATCATGACGACATCACCAGCGCAGGCGCAGGCGCAGGCCCGCAGCGACTCCCCCGGCGGCCGGTCGCGCGTGGTCATCGTCGGCTCGGGTTTCGGTGGGCTGTTCGCCGCCCGGGCCCTGGGCAAGGCCCCGGTGGACATCACCCTCATCGGCAAGACCGCCCAGCACCTGTTCCAGCCGCTGCTCTACCAGGTGGCTACCGGCATCCTCTCCGAGGGCGAGATCGCCCCGGCCACCCGCGAGATCCTGCGCCGGCAGAAGAATGCCCGCGTGGTCCTCGGCGAGGTCACCGAGATCGACGTCGCCGCCCGCACGGTCAGCTCCGAGATCCTCGGCCGCAAGATCGTGCACCCCTACGACGAGCTGATCGTGGCAGCGGGCGCCGGCCAGTCCTACTTCGGCAACGACCAGTTCGCCGAGTTCGCGCCCGGGATGAAGAGCATCGACGACGCCCTCGAGCTGCGCGGCCGGATCTTCGGCGCCTTCGAGCTCGCCGAGATCGCCACGGACCAGGCCGAGATCGACCGGCTGCTGACCTTCGTCGTCGTCGGGGCCGGCCCCACCGGCGTGGAGATGGCCGGGCAGATCGCCGAGCTGGCCCGCCGCACGCTGCGCCGCGACTTCCGCAACATCAACCCGACCGGCGCCCGGGTGATCCTGCTCGACGCCGCCCCCGCCGTGCTGCCCTCCTTCGGCAAGAAGCTCGGCGACCGCGCCCGGCAGCAGCTCAACGGCATCGGCGTCGAGGTCCAGCTGGGCGCGATGGTCACCGACGTCGACGCCGACGGCCTCACGGTCAAGGACACCGACGGCCAGGTCCGCCGGATCCAGGCGGCGACCAAGATCTGGGCCGCCGGCGTGCAGGCCAGCGATCTGGGCCGGAAGCTCGGCGAGCAGACCGGTGCCGAGGTCGACCGCGCCGGCCGCATCTCGGTGCAGCCCGACCTCACCCTCCCCGGCCACCCGGAGATCCACGTGGTCGGCGACATGATGGCGCTGGACAAGCTCCCCGGTGTCGCCCAGGTCGCCATCCAGGGCGGGCGCTACGCCGCCGAGGCGATCGAGCGGCGGGCCGCGGGCAAGGCGCCGCAGAAGCCCTTCGAGTACTTCGACAAGGGCTCGATGGCGACGATCTCCCGCTTCTCCGCGGTGGCCGACATCGGCAGGTTCAAGTTCAGCGGGTTCATCGCCTGGGTGCTGTGGCTGGTCGTGCACCTGATGTACATCGTCGGGTTCAAGAGCCGCGTCACCACGGTGCTGCACTGGATGGTCAGCTTCCTGGGCCGCGGCCGGTCCGAGCGGGTGGCCACCCAGCAGCAGGTCTACGGCCGGCTGGCCCTGGAGCAGCTCGGCCCGGGCTGGGAGGTCTCCAAGACCGGCGGCCCCAAGAACACCGACCCGTCGAACGAGGACATCACGCAGCGCGAATCCGCGTGAGCCCCCGCACCGGCCGGGACGGACGCTGCTCCCCCGCGCCGGTGCGCTCCCGGGTCACCCCTCGTCGAGCCACCACCGCAGGGCCGTGACCACGCCCTCGGGCCGGACCACGTGCCCGCCGTCGAACTCGTCGTAGGTGACCGGGTAGCCCTCGTCGCGGAAGGCGGCGGCCAGCCGGCGTCCGCAGCGGTCGACCGGGAGGACCCGGTCACCGGTCCCGTGGGTGAGCCAGATCCGCGGCCGCCCCCGGCGGGCCGGGGGGACGGCGAAGCCCGGTGAGAAGGCGAGCACGGCGTCGAACAGGTCGCCGTTGGCCGGGCCGAGCGACAGCGCGTAGGAGGCGCCGTCGGAGAAGCCGCCGATCGCGCAGCGGCTGACCGGCACCTGCTCGGCGACCTGCGCGAGGGCGGCGTCCAGGACGGCGACGTCCCGGCCCAGCCGGCCGGCGATCAGGTCCCAGGTGGCCGCACCGGACCGCGGCGCCAGCACGAGCACCCCGCGGTCGGCGGCCGCGCGGCCCAGCGCGCCGAGGCTCTGCGCCGGGGTGCCGCCGGCGCCGTGGCAGAACACCAGCACGGGCCGCGGCAGCGGCTCGCCCGGCGGGACCGCGAGCAGCACCTCCGCTCCCCCGCCGAGCTCCAGCTCGTGCACCCCGGCCGGCCACGGATCTCCGGCCGGCGCGGGCCCCGGCCGGCTGCCGAGCCGGCCGGCGGCCGGGATCGACCCCGCCGTCGGGTCAGGCACCGGGGCTCCCCTCCCGCACGACCGCGGCCGTCACCTGCCGCAGGTCACCGGTCCGCCGCCACACCGCACGCTGGCGCACGGCCGAGGTACCCCGGCCGAACAGCCGGCGCACCAGCTCCCGCACCTCGTCCTCCTCGCCCCGGTCGGCGAGGTCGTCGGCGAGCTCGCCGAGCAGACCGTCCACCGCGGTCCGGGCGTCGACGAGCGCTCCGGCGACCGGGTCGAACAGCTGACCGGTGAGGCCGTCGCGGGCGGCCCGCCAGCGGGCCGCCCGCAGCAGCTCGGGGCGGATCACCGGAACCGGCTCGTCGCGCTCGGCGCGGGCGGCGAGCACCCGCACCAGCGAGCGGACCAGCGCGGCGTGCAGCACGGCGTCCTCGACGTCGCTGCAGACGTCGGCCAGCCGGAACTCCACGGTCGGCAGGTGCGACGAGGGGCGCAGGTCCCAGTACACGTGGGAGGCGTCCGCGACGACACCGGCGGCGACCAGGCCGGCGACGACCTCCCGGTACCGCGCGCCGGAGCCCAGCGGTTCGGGCACCCCGGTGTGCGGCCAGCGCCCCCACCAGAGCGTCCGGTAGCTCTCGTAGCCGGTGTCGGCGCCGTCGTGGAACGGGGAGCTGCCGGTCATCGCCAGCAGCAGCGGCAGGTAGGGGCGGGCGCGGTCGAGCACCGCGACCGCGGTGTCGAGGTCCGGGACGCCGACGTGCACGTGGCAGCCGGTGATGTCCTGCCGGGCCGCCAGGCCGGCCCACCGCTGCACCATCGCCTCGTACCGCGGTGCCGGGGTGAGCACCTGCTGCCGCCACCCGGCCGACGGGTGGGTCGACGCCGGGAGCAGTGCGACGCCCGCGCCGGCCGCCGCGGCGCGCGCCTGGGCCCGGGTGGCCGCGAGCTCGGCCCGCAGCTCGCCCAGCGTGCGGCAGATACCGGTGGCCGTCTCCAGCTGCGTCGTGCTGATCTCGGGGTGCACCCGCTCGCCGAAGTCGTGCCGCAGGACCGCCTCGGCTAGCCCCGGGGCGGGGGTGAGCTCGAAGGTCTCCGGATCGACGAGGTGGAACTCCTCCTCCACCCCGACGGTGGCGCCCACGACGGCCGGCGGACGACCGGTGGACTCCACACGCGCTCCCGTCCGGGCCGCGGCGCGGGATGTCCGGCGCCGCCGGCGACCCGCGCCTGCCATCGGCTGCCTCCCAGCCGCACCGCCACCGTACGGGCGGAGCGCCCCGGCCGCAGCCGGGTGCGCCACCCCCGCCGGGACCACCCGGAGGGGTGGGACGCGACCGGTCCGGACCGTCGATCACCGCGGTGACCAGCGAGGATGGACGGCAACGGGAGGAGGGGCGCGGTGCAGACCGGACGACGGACGCCCGCGGCGCTCCTGGCGGTGGTGTACATCGTCAGCGGCGCGCTGTGCTGGGCGGGCGCTGCCGCGCCGATGGACGAGGCCACCCCCGTGCGGCTGCTCCAGGTGCTGGGCGCCGCCGGGCTGGGCGGCGGCGCGGCGCTGGCGCTCGCCGGCCCCCGGGTGCGCCCGTGGGCCCTGCACGCCGCGGTGGCGCTGCTGTCGGTGCTCATCGGCCTGCTGGCGTGGCGCTCCGCCACGGCCGTCGGGGTGGTCGGGCTGGGCCCGGCGATGATCGCCGTCGGCCTGTACGCCGCGCACTTCCTGCCGTTGCCCGCCGCCCGGCTGCACGCCGTCCTGGTGGTCGCCAGCGGCAGCACCGGCGCCTGGGCGGCCGCGCCGTCGGGGTTCTGGGCCGCGTGGTTGCCCGTCGCGGTGGCGGTCGCCGCGCTGACCGAGGCTCAGGGCCGGCTGGCGCAGCGGCTCCGGACGGCGGCCGGGACCGACCCGCTCACCGGCGTCGCCAACCGGCGCGCCTGGGAGGAGCACGCGTCCCGGCAGCTGGCCCGCGCCGCCCGCAGCGGCGAGGCGCTGAGCGTCGCGATCCTCGACCTCGACGACTTCAAGCTGGTCAACGACCGGGACGGCCACCACGCCGGCGACGAACTGCTGCGCAGCCTCACCGCGAACTGGAGCCGCCGGCTGCGCCGGGCGGACCTGCTCGGCCGCTACGGAGGCGACGAGTTCGTGCTCTGCCTCCCGGCGACCGACGAGGACGCCGCCCGCGAGCTGATCGGCCAGCTCGGCCGCACCCATCCCTTCACCTGGACGGCCGGGATCGCCACGGCCCGGCCCCAGGACGACGTGGCGGCCGTGCTCGCGCGGGCGGACGAGCAGCTCTACCGGAACAAGCGCAGCGGCCGCTTCGGCTGAGCCGGCCCGCCTGCCCGGCCGGCTGCGGGGGTACCAAGGAGGGATGACCAGCTCCCGCAGGACCGCCGCTCGGCTGCTCGGGCTGCTGTGCGCCGCCGTCGTCCCGCTCACCGGCTGCGTCGCCGTGGAGGTGCCCGTCGGTGCCTCGACGGCGACGGGTCCCGCTCCGCAGTCGCCGCCGGAGGCGGGCACCACCGCCGATGCGGAGGAGCAGATCGCCCGCGCGATCTTCGACCGGGTGAACGACGAGCGCCGTGCCCGGGGGCTGGAGCCGGTCGCCTGGAACGCGGAGCTGGCCCGGGTCGCCCGCGACTGGAGCGCCGCCATGGCCGAGCGCGGGGTGCTGGAGCACCAGGACGTGCGCGAGGTGCTCGCCGGCGACGCCCTGTCCGGCTTCACCGGCCTGGGCGAGAACATCTTCACCGCCTCCGGTCCGGTGCCGGCCGGGGTCGCGCACGTGGGGTGGATGCGGTCGGACGGGCACCGGGCGAACGTGCTCAACCCGGGCTGGGACCGTCTCGGCGTCGGGGTGTTCTGCGCGCCGGACGGATCGGTCTGGGCCGCGCAGGAGTTCGGGCGCACGGTGGACGCCGAGCGGCCGCCGGTGGACCGGGGGACGCCGCCGGTGGACCCTATCGCCCGGCCGGAGGAGGACGGACCCAGCTGTGCGTGAGCACCCGGCTCCGCGGACGCCGGAGCAGCGCACGGACCGGCCCGGGGCGGGCCCCGGGGGTCCGCTGAGCGCTGCCCGGCAGCGGGTCCGCCACATCCGGCGACGGGTGGGCGAGGGCTACCGCCGGCTGCCGTCCCCGGTCCGCAGGTTCGCGGAGTGGCTGCGCAGCCCGGAGTTCCTGACCACCAGCTCCAGCCTGGCCTTCTACGCGCTCGTCTCGCTGCCGCCCATGGTGCTGCTCGGCTTCTGGGTGGCGGGCCTGGCGGTGGACGAGTCCGCGCTGCAGGACCTCGGCACGGAGGTCGGCGACCAGGCCCCCGAGCAGCTCCCGGTCGCCGACATCCTGCGGGGGCTCATCGACGTCGCGGCGCAGACCGGGCCGGTGGCGGCGCTGGCGGCGATCTGGCCGGCGACCACGTACGGCGCCGCGCTCGCCCGCGCCTTCAGCACCATCGCCCCGCAGTCCGAGCGCCGGATGCGCGGGATGAAGGGACGACTCCTCGCCCTGGTGATCATCGCTGTCCTGCCGCTGGCGGTCTTCTCGGGTCTGGCGGCGCTCTACCTCGTTCCCCGGCTGCTCGGGCCCGGCCTCGCGCTGCGGCTCGCGCTGGGTGCCGGCGCCCTGCTCCTGGTGGGCCTGATCATCGCCTTGATCTACGGGCTGTTCGGGCTCTGGGAGACGCGGTGGCACGACGTCGCCATCGGCGCGGCGACGGCGGTGGGGCTGGTTGCGCTGACCACCGGCGGCTACCTCGTCTACCTGGAGTACGCCGACTTCACCGACCGCTACGGGCCGACGGCCCTGGCCACCGCGGTGCTGCTGGGGCTGTGGTTGCTGCTCGGCAACGCCGCGCTGCTGGCGGGTTACCGCGTCATGTCCCGGCGAGCCCGGCACCGGGCGCGCGCGGCCCGGGCGGACGGCCCGCAGCGGCCCGGTCGAAGCGCGCCGCCCACTCCCCCAGCACGTCCCGCAGTTCCGGCGGGCTGACGATCTCGCACTCGGCCCCGGCGACCCCGAGTGCGAAGGCCGGCCAGGCCAGGTCGTCGGTCTCCATGCGCACCCGGCAGCTGCCGTCGTCGACCGGCTCCACGGTGGACCACTGGCCGATCCGCCGGCGCACGTCCCCGGCCGGCGCGTGCACCAGGACCTCCACCCGGGTGGCCGTCCCCCGTACGCCGAGGGCGGCGCGCACGAAGGCCGCGGCATCCTCCGCCGGGAGGGTGCGCGGGGCGAACCGGGCACCGGTCGCCGTGGGCGCGGCCAGCCGGTCCAGCCGGAAGGTGCGCCACTCCCCCCGGTGGAGGTCGTGGGCGACCAGGTACCAGCGCCGGCCGAGCGCGACCAGCCGGTGCGGCTCGACGAGCCGGTCGCTGCCCGTGCCGTCGGCCGCCGTGTAGGCGAAGGTCAGCCGCTCGGTGTCGCGGCACGCCTGTGCGACGACGGTGAGGTCGCGGGGGTCGACGGTGCCGCCCGGCCCCGCCCACGCCGCGGCGTCCGTGACGGCCCGCAGCGCGTCCGCCCGGCGGCGGAGGCGCGGTGGCAGGACCTGGACGACCTTGGTCAGCGCGCGCACCGACGCCTCCGCCATGCCGGCCACCGCCGTCTGCGCCGCGGCCTGCAGCCCGACGGTCAGGGCGACCGCCTCGTCGTCGTCGAGGACCAGCGGCGGCAGGGCGGTGCCGGGCGTCAGCCGGTACCCACCCTCGACGCCCGGCTGCGCCTCGACCGGGTAGCCGAGCTCGCGGAGCCGGCCGATGTCGCGGCGCAGCGTCCGCAGCGACACCCCGAGCCGGTCGGCGAGCTCGCCGCCGGCCCACTGGCGACGCCCCTGCATCAGCGAGAGCAGCCGCAGCGTGCGGTTCCCGGTGTCGGCCACGGCACCAGAGTCTGCCGCACCGGTGACAGGAACTGGCACCAATTCCCCCTAGCGTCGGACATGACCGATCCACCCCCGACGGAGGGCCCGACCATGACCAGCCAGACCGTGACCAGCCAGACCTCCCTCACCGCCGAGCGCGCCGACCTCCTCGAGACGCTCGCCGCGCACCGGCACTTCCTGCGGTTCACCGTGCAGGGCCTCACCGACGAGCAGGCGCGGCTCCGGCCGACCGCCAGCGAGCTCACCCTCGGCGGGCTGGTCAAGCACGTCGCCGGCACCGAGGAGGCGTGGGTGGACTTCATCCTCGAGGGCACCTCGGCGATGGCCGCGTCGGACGACCCGGACCAGATCGAGGCGTGGGGCGAGGAGTTCCGCATGCGCCCCGACGAGACCCTCGCCGGCATCCTGGCGCGCTACGCGGAGGTGGCGCAGCGGACCGACGACCTGGTGCGCACGCTGCCCGACCTCGACCTGGCCCACCCGCTGCCCGAGGCGCCGTGGTTCCCGCCGGGGGCGGTGCGGTCGGCCCGGCGGGTGTTCCTGCACATCGTGGCCGAGACCGCCCAGCACGCCGGGCACGCCGACATCCTCCGGGAGTCCCTCGACGGCCAGAAGACCATGGGCTGATCCGCCCGGGGTGGGTCAGTCGGCCTCCGAGAGCTGGGCGACCCGGGCCAGCGCGTGCTCGCGGACCTCGGCGGCCTCGGCCGCCGCCCTCTCGGCCCCGGCCAGGCGGCGCTCCTCGCGCTTGAGCGCGGTGGCCGCCTCCGCTGCCTCGCGCTCCGCCTCGGCGAGCTGGTCGGCCAGCTCCTCGACGCGCTCCTGCAGCTCCGCACGGCGGGCGGCCAGCTCCTCGGCCGCGCGGCGGTGCTCCCGGAGCGCCGACTCCGCGTCCTCGGCCGCCGCCTCGGCCTCGTCGGCAGCCGCCCGGGCCTGGGCCAGCTCGCGCTGCCGCTTGGCCTCGGCAGCCTGCCGGCGCTCCTCCTGCTCGCGCGCCCGGCGGTCGGCCGCCGACTCCCCCGCGGGCTTCCTGGGCGCCGGGCGCTTCGCGGAGGTGCGCTCGGCCGGCTCCGGCGGCGGGACGAGGTGGAGCTTCGGCCGGCCGACGAGCTCGCCCATGCCGCTGTAGGACATCGGGGACGACAGCCGCCCCGACAGCAGCGCCTCGCCGGCCTCGGGATCGGACATCGCCGCCCGCAGCGTCTCCTCGACCTGGGTGGCGACGGCGGAGCTCACCGGGTGGCCACGCTCGTGGGCAAGAGCCCGTGCCTGCCGGGTGAGGGCGCTCAGCAGCTGGCGCCGCTGCACGTCGAGCGCCTTGAGCTCGTCGCCGGCCAGGTTGTCCTGCGCTTCCCGGAGCAGGGTGCCGAGCTCGACCAGTCCCTCGATCTCGGCGCGGTGGGCGTGCACCAGCAGGTTGCACGCCCACGCGGCGGACGACGGCTTGGGCAGCGCGCCGATCTGCTTGGCCAGCGCCTTGTCACCGGCGGCCTTCGCGTCGTCCTGCCGGGCCGTGCGGACGGCGACGAACTCCTCGGGCGGCACCTCGTACAGCTCGTCGGCCACCTCGTCGAGCTCCACACCCGCATCCTGCCCGACCGTGATGATCAGGTCACCTGGTCACACAGGGTCCTGGCTCACGGCCGACGGTGAGCCAGGACCCGTCCAGGTGAGCCAGGACGGCCGAGGGTGCCGCGGAGCACCGGCGTCAGCAGCAGGCCGCTGCCTTCCCGGCGTCGGTCCGGCAGCACGAGCCGTCGCCGGAGACGGCGGAGAGCTCGGCCGCGGTCTGCCCCTCCAGGTCCGGCCGGGCGTCGGCCGTGACGGTGTAGACCTCCCACGGCTCCCCGCCGGGCCCGCTCACCCAGACCTTGTCCTGGACGGCGTAGCAGCAGGTGGTCTCGTTCTCGACGCGCGTGGCGAGGCCCGCGTCGGCCAGCCGGCCGGTGGCCGCGGCGACCTCGTCCGAGGAGGCGACCTCGACGCCGAGGTGGTCCATGCGGGTGGTCTCACCGGCCTCGCCCTCGAGCAGCACCAGCTTCAGCGGCGGCTCGGCGACGGCGAAGTTGGCGTAGCCGGGCCGGCGCTTGGCGGGCTCGGTGTCGAAGAGGCGCGAGTAGAAGTCGACGGCGGCGTCGAGGTCGGCGACGCGGAGGGCGAGCTGCACACGGGACACGGGGAGACCTCCTGGAGACGACATCGACGGACGTCGATGTATGAAGCGAGGATGAACACTGGCATCGATACTTGTCAATACGATGCTCGTCGTTACGATTGCGGTCGACGTCCCCAGCGAGGAGATCCCATGAGCGAGCCCGGCCTGGCCTGCTGCACCCCCCTGTCCGGTACCGCGATGAGCGCCGAGCAGGCCGAGCAGGTGGTTCCGCTGCTCAAGGCGCTGGCCGACCCGGTCCGCCTGCGGCTGGTCAGCCTGATCGCCTCCAGCGCATCCGGAGAGGCCTGCGTCTGCGACCTGAACGACGCCTTCGACCTCACCCAGGCGACGATCAGCCACCACCTCAAGGTGCTGCACTCCGCCGGCCTGCTCGACCGCGACAAGCGCGGGGTGTGGGTCTACTACGCCGTCCGCCCGGCTGCGCTCAGCGCGGTCGCCAGCCTCTTCGACACGGCGGTGCCGGCATGAGCGACGCCGTCCGCGAGACCGCACGCACCGACGTCCCGGCCGACGCGCCGGTCCTGCAGAAGCTCTCTCCGCTGGACCGGTTCCTGCCGGTCTGGATCATCGCGGCGATGGCCCTCGGGCTCGCGCTGGGCCGCTGGGTCCCGGGCCTGGACGACGCCCTCTCGGCGGTCGAGGTGGGCGACGTGAGCCTGCCGATCGCCATCGGGCTGCTGCTGATGATGTACCCGGTGCTGGCCAAGGTCCGGTACTCCGAGCTGGACCGGGTCACCGGTGACCGGAAGCTGCTCGGCGCCAGCCTGGTGCTCAACTGGCTGCTCGGCCCGGCGCTGATGTTCGCGCTGGCCTGGCTGCTGCTGCCCGACCTGCCCGAGTACCGCACCGGCCTGATCATCGTGGGCCTGGCCCGCTGCATCGCCATGGTGCTGATCTGGAACGACCTGTCCTGCGGCGACCGCGAGGCAGGCGCCGTGCTCGTCGCGATCAACTCGGTCTTCCAGATCCTCGCCTTCGCCGTGCTCGGCTGGTTCTACCTGCAGGTGCTGCCCGGTTGGCTGGGCCTGTCGACGACGTCGGCGGAGTTCAGCTTCTGGGCGATCGTCGTCTCGGTGCTGGTCTTCCTCGGCATCCCGCTGCTGGCCGGCTTCCTCACCCGCACGATCGGTGAGCGACGCCGCGGCCGGGCCTGGTACGAGCAGCGCTTCCTGCCGCGCATCGGCCCGGTGGCGCTCTACGGGCTGCTCTTCACGATCGTGATGCTCTTCGCGCTGCAGGGCGACGCGATCACCTCCCAGCCGTGGGACGTCGCCCGCATCGCGCTGCCGCTGCTGGCCTACTTCTTCCTCATGTTCGGCGGCTCCTTCCTGCTCGGCATGCAGTTGGGCCTGGGCTACGCGAAGACGGCGACCCTCGCCTTCACCGCGGCCGGCAACAACTTCGAGCTGGCCATCGCCGTCGCCATCGGCACGTTCGGCGTCGCCAGCGGTCAGGCCCTGGCCGGCGTCGTCGGCCCGCTGATCGAGGTCCCGGTCCTCGTGGCGCTGGTCTACGTCTCGCTGTGGGCCGCCCGCCGCTGGTTCCCCGGCGACCCGACCGTTCCGGCCCGCCTCGACGAGGGAGCGCGATGACGCGGACGGATCCGTCCACCGGCTTTCCGGGGCTGCTGGACCCGAACCTGGTGCTGCGGCGCCACGTCGACGACCTGGCGACCCGCTTCGCGGGCATGGTGAGTCCCGAGACCGTCGAGCGGATGGTCTTCGAGTCCTATGCGGCCCTAGGTCGGACCGCGCGGGTGAAGGCGCACCTGCCGGTGCTGACCTGCCGCTTCGCCACCGAGCGACTGACCGCGCTGGCGCAGGCCAAGGGGGTGCTGGCCAAGGAAGCACCCGAGGTGCTCTTCGTCTGCGTGCAGAACGCCGGGCGCTCCCAGATGGCCGCCGCGATGGTCGAGCACCTGTCGGAGGGGCGGGTGCACGTCCGCTCGGCCGGGTCCATGCCCGCCGACACGGTCGACCCCGTCGTGCTCGAGGTGCTCACCGCCCGTGGGATGACCGTGACCGACGCCTTCCCCAAACCGCTGACCGACGACGTCGTGCAGGCCGCCGATGTCGTCATCACCATGGGCTGCGGCGACGCCTGCCCGGTCTATCCCGGGAAGCGGTACCTGGACTGGGACGTCGCCGACCCGGCGGGGCAGGGCCCGGACGTGGTGGACGGCATCGCCGCGGACATCGAGACCCGCGTGCGGGGGCTGCTCGCCGAGCTCGGCGCGTGAGCCGTCGTCTGGTCGTCATCGGCGGGAGCGACGCCGGCATCTCCGCCGGCCTGCGCGCCCGCGAGCTCGACCCGTCCGCGGAGGTCACCGTCGTGGTGGCGGACGCCTACCCGAACTTCTCCATCTGCGGGATCCCCTACTACGTCTCCGGCGAGGTGCGGCCCTGGCAGGCTCTGGCGCACCGCACGCACGCCGACCTCGAGGCGGCCGGGCTGACCCTGCGGGTCGGCACCCGGGCCACCGGCATCGACGTGGCCGGGCAGCGGATCGCGGTGACCGGCCCGGACCGGTCGGAGGAGCTGCTGGCCTACGACGAGCTGGTCGTGGGCACCGGAGCGCGTCCGGTCGTCCCGGAGATCGACGGCGTCGGTCCGGACGCCCTGGGACCGGCTGACGGCGTGCACCTGCTGCACACGATCGGCGACATGCACGCCCTGATGGCCGGCCTCACCACCCGCCCGGTGCGCGACGCGATCATCGTGGGCGCGGGCTACATCGGCGTGGAGATGGCCGAGGCGCTCGTCGCCCGGGGCATCACCACCACCGTGGCCCAGCGCCCCGCCGAGGTGCTGGCGACCGTCGACGCCGAACTCGGTGCCCTGGTACGCGCGGAGATGGCGGCCCACGGCGTCGAGGTGCTCACCGGCACCGGCGTCACCGCACTGGCCCGGACCGACGACGGGCGGATCGCCGCCACTGCCGCGGGGAACCGGCTGGAGCGGACCTTCGACCTGGTCCTCTTCGTCGCCGGCGTCCGTCCGGACGTGCAGCTCCTGCTGGACGCCGGCGCGAGCACCGGCGCCGGGGGTGCGGTGGTCGTGGACGACACGATGGCCACCGGCCTGCCGCACGTCTGGGCGGCCGGGGACTGCGTGACCACGCACCACCGCCTGATGGGCAGCACCTACCTGCCCCTGGGGACCACCGCGCACAAGCAGGGACGGGTGGCCGGCGCCAACGCCGCCGGTGGCCACGCCCGCTTCGCCGGCAGCGTCGGCACGCAGGTGGTCAAGGTCTTCGACCTGGTCGCCGCCCGCACCGGGCTGCTCGAGCACGAGGCGGCCGCCGCCGGCTTCCGGCCGGTCACCACGCTGACCATCGCCGACGACCACAAGGCCTACTACCCCGGCGCCCGACCGATCACGATCCGGGTGACCGGCGACGCCGGCACCGGCCGGCTGCTCGGCGCCCAGCTGGTCGGCCGGCTGGGTAGCGAGGTCGCCAGACGCGCCGACGTCTTCGCTACGGCCCTGTTCCACGCCATGACGGTGGAGGGCGTGGCCGATCTCGACCTGGCCTACACACCGCCGCTCGGGTCGCCCTGGGACGCCGTCCAGGTGGCTGCCCAGGCGTGGAGCCGGGAACACCGATCCCCCGGGCTCACCGCCCCGTCCCCAGCACCGGCTCGATGAGCCTCTCGATCGAGGAGATCCCGTGAGTGACCGCCCCAGCGTCCTGTTCGTCTGCGTGCACAACGCCGGCCGGTCCCAGATGGCCGCCGGCTGGCTGCGCCACCTGGCCGGCGACGCCGTGGAGGTGCGGTCGGCCGGGTCGCTGCCCGGCGACCGGGTGAACCCGGCGGCGGTCGAGGCGATGGCCGAGGTGGGCATCGACATCTCCGACCAGCGGCCGAAGGTACTCACCACCGATGCGGTGGAGGCCTCCGACGTCGTCATCACCATGGGGTGCGGCGACGCCTGCCCGATCTTCCCGGGCAAGCGCTACCTGGACTGGGCCCTGGAGGACCCGGCCGGCAAGGGCGTGGCCTCGGTGCGCCCGATCCGCGACGAGATCGAGGGCCGCATCCGCGGGCTGCTCACCGAGCTCGGGGTCAGCTCTCCCGCCTGAGCAGGAAGAAGAACGGGTCGGGCAGACCGCGCAGGTCCATCAGGCCGAGCACGGTGCGGCCGTCCACCCGCCGGAAGACGTCGATGACCGGCAGCGCGTCGTACACCATCGCGGCGGTCACCACGCCGCGGTGCTCGACCGCGCGCAGCCGGGCCCTCGGCCTGGTCGTGGTGAGCAGCGGCCGGGCGACGTGGAACACCGCCCGCGCCGCCCGGGAGTGCGCGAGCCCGGGCAGATCGCGCAGCACGCCCACCGGCACGAACGCGGGATCGACCGGGCGCGGCCCCGACCGGGTGCCGAACAGCAGCGGGTGCACCGTCTCTGCGTCGACGAACTCCTTGCCCCACCAGCCGTAGGCCTCCAGCAGCCCGTCCAGCGGCGAGCCGGTGGGCAGCCCGCTCCCCCGCCAGCGCCCGGCCATCCCGTCGACGGCGACGGGCGGGGCGACGTCGAACAGCGCCAACGCCTCGTCGCGGGAGATGCCCGCGGCGGCGCGCGCCGACAACTGGTCGCCGCCCAGGAGCTCCGGGCTCATGCCACCGGGCGCTCGAAGGTCACCAGGACGCCGTCGACCCCGCCCGGGCCGATGCGGCCCTTCACCTCGACCGAGGTGATCGCCTTGAGCTGCCAGCCCTGGCGGGCGTGCTCGTTCAGCACCTTCTCCAGCTTCCCGCCGGACATCTTGCCGCCGATCATCCCCTCGCGGATCTCCTCGACCTTGTACTCGTAGCGCGCTGCAGCCATGTGCCGTCCGTCCTCTCCAGCCGGTTCGGTCGTTCCCCGCCAGCCTGCCGCGCCGCCTCGCCGTCGTCGAGACGGACGGCTCGCCCCCGCGATCTGGTGATGCGGATCACCGCTGGGTGACGTCCGCCGCGGGGCGCCGCCCCAGGACCGGTGGTCACGGTCCGGTGCTACCGACGGCGCCGGACAGCGCCCGCTCCAGCTCCGGCGTCAACCGCGGGAGGGGCTGGGTGTCGCCGCTGCCGGGGCGCCGACCGGCGGAGACGACGGGGCTGCGCATCGCCGCCGCGACCGCGTCCGGGTGGACGCGGGCGGCCGGGATCCGCGCCCCGGTCCTCGCCGGCTCGGGCACGGCGAGCGGGGTGACCACCGTGGCCGCCCAGCGGGCGGCACCCGCCCCGAAGGCGGTCGCCGACAGCGCCGCCAGCTGCACCCACTGCCGTCCCACGAACTGCACGCGGTGGACGTCGTCGGCCCGGGAGCGCACGGTCGCGCGGAAGACGACGTGCGCGGGCCGGTCGGGCACCCGGATGGCCAGCTCGACCTCGCTCCCGACCGTCGCACCGGTCCCCCGGACGCGCACCTGCGCGCCACCCAGCGAGACGTCGATCAGCCGGGCGGGGACGCCGTCGACCGCCGCGGGCAGCGCGGCGGGGAACCGGTGGCCGTCGCGCCGCTCGGCGGAGAAGCGGGGGTCCCGGATCCGCCGGACGCCGGCCAGCACGAAGCCGAGGGTGGTCGCCACCCAGAACACCGGGACCAGGGTGGTGCCGTCGAGCCGGTGGTCGGTCGGCGTCCACCCGGCCACGCTGGCCAGCGTGTAGAGCAGGCTCCCGGCGAGCACGCCGGCCAGCACCAGGAGCAGCGCGGGCACCCGGGCGCGCGTCCGGTCCGCGCCGGTCCGCCCCTTGGCGGTCACCGCGAACCGCCCGGTGCCCCGCAGCACCAGCGACAGCGTGGCGGCGAGGTTGGAGGGCAGCCGGACCACCTCGAACAGCAGCGCAAACCGCGCCGGGGCGAAGCCGCGGGCCAGCAGCGTGAGCGCCACCTGCTGGAGGAGGAACGGGACGCCGGCCATGACGGCGAACAGCGCCGGCGGCGCATCGACCGGGAACAGCCCGGTGACCAGCACCGACACCGGGACCAGCGACAGGCCCAGCGTGCGCCACGAGTCGAACCACGCCGAGAGCGAGTAGACGTAGCCCAGCCGCTGGCGCAGGGTCAGGCCGGTCGCGGTGAGCGGGTTGTCGTGCCGGAGCACCTGCATCGCGCCCCGGCCCCACCGGCGGCGCTGGGCGTAGAAGGCGTCCGGGCTGCCGGCCGCGAGACCGCGGGCCAGCACCTCGTTGTGGTAGACGCTGCGCCAGCCGGCGCGGTGCAGCTTCATCGTGGTGTGGAAGTCCTCGGTGAGCGACTCCGTCGCCACCCCGCCGATCTCCCGCAGCGCGTCGGCGCGCAGCACGGCGTTGGTGCCGCACCAGAAGGCGGCGCCGGCATGGTGCTTGCCCGCCTGGATCACCCGGTAGAACAGCGACTCCTCGTGCAGGTCGACACCCGGGCGCAGGTGCTCGAAGGAGCTGGTGTTGTAGAAGTGCTGCGGCGTCTGGACCAGCGCCAGCCGCTCGTCGGCGAAGTAGGGCACCGTCCGGGTCAGGAAGTCCGGCTCCGGCACGTGGTCGGCGTCGAAGACGGCCACGAGCTCAGTGCGCACCAGCGCCAGCGCGTGGTTGAGGTTCCCGGCCTTGGCGTGGTCGTGCTCGGGACGGCTGACGTAGCGGGCGCCGAGGGCGGTGACCATCTCCTCCACCTCGAGCCGGTCGCCGTCGTCGAGCACCCAGGTCTCGTGGTCGCCCGCCATCGCCAGGCAGGCGGCGACGGTGGGCAGCAGGACGTCGAGGTGCTCGTCGTAGGTGGCGACCAGGACGGTCACCGACGGCGGCGGGCCGGGGCGCGGCGAGGGCACCGTCGCGGGGGCGACGTCCCACGTGGTCATCACGAACAGCACGAGGGCGACACCGCCGTAGAGCTCCAGCGCCAGGAACGGCACCGCGATCCACAGCGCCGGACCCTCGGGCAGGGTGGCGAGCAACCGCCAGGTCAGGTAGCCGGCGGTGGCCAGGACGGCGGCGACGGCGACGGTCCGCACCACGACCAGCCGCAGCGCGCTCTCCGGCGCGGGCACGGCGTCGCGCGCTCCCGTGGGGCGGCCCAGACCCGCCCGCTCGATGCTCACCCGGGGTGCATCGGCATCCCGGGGCGCCCCGCACATCCTCCCGAGGGGTGAGACCCCCCGGGGCGCGCCCGGCCCCGGACGGGCATCCGCCCGTCCGGGGTCCGGTCAGGCGCCGGTGCGGGGGGCCTCCCACAGGTCGATGCCGCTGTCGACGGCGTGCTGGTCGATCGCCGCCAGCTCGTCGTCGGAGAAGCCGAGCCCGGCCAGCGCCCCGACGTTCTGCTCCAGCTGGCCGACACTGCTGGCGCCCACGAGCACCGTGGTCACCCGCTCGTCCCGCAGCGCCCAGGCGAGCGCCATCTGCGCCAGGCTCTGCCCGCGCCCCTGCGCGATGTCGTCCAGCGCCCGGATGTGACCGAGCGCCTCGTCGGTGAGGAAGTCCGGCGACAGCGACTTGCCCTGGCTGGCCCGCGAGCCCTCCGGGACGCCGCCGAGGTACTTGTCCGTGAGCATCCCCTGGGCGAGCGGGGAGAACGCGATGCAGCCGGCGCCCACGTCGGCGAGGGTGTCCAGCAGGCCGTCGCGCTCGACCCAGCGGTTGAGCATGGAGTACGAGGGCTGGTGGATGAGCAGCGGCGTGCCCAGGTCGGCCAGGATCGCCGCCGCCCGCGCGGTGTCCTCCGGCGAGTAGGAGGAGATGCCGGCGTAGAGCGCCTTGCCCGAGCGGACCGCGGTGTCCAGCGCCCCCATCGTCTCCTCGAGCGGCGTCGTGGGGTCGGGCCGGTGCGAGTAGAAGATGTCGACGTGGTCCAGGCCCATCCGGGTCAGCGACTGGTCCAGGCTCGACAGCAGGTACTTCCGCGAGCCACCGCCCTGGCCGTACGGGCCGGGCCACATGTCGTAGCCGGCCTTGGTGCTGATGACCAGCTCGTCGCGGTAGGGCCGGAAGTCGTCGGCCAGGTGCCGGCCGAAGTTGGTCTCCGCGCTGCCGTAGGGCGGCCCGTAGTTGTTGGCCAGGTCGATGTGCGTGATGCCGAGGTCGAACGCCCGGCGGAGGATGGCGCGCTGCCGGTCGAACGGCACGTCGTCGCCGAAGTTGTGCCACAGGCCCAGGCTGATCACCGGGAGGTCCAGGCCGCTGCGGCCGGTGCGCCGGTAGGTCATGGAGTCGTAGCGGTCGTCGGCTGCGGAGTAGGGCATCGCTGCATCCTCTCCTCCGACGGCGCAGCGCGCGACGACGGCCGGACCGGCGCAGCGCGGGACCGCGTCGCGGCCCGGGAGCCCTAGGCTGGTCGGCGTCCGTCCCGTCGTCCCCCGGAGCTCGCCGTGCTGCTGCGCCTGATCGGACTCCTGCTCGTCGTGTGGCTGGTGGTCTCGATCATCGGTGCGGTGATCGAGGGGCTGTTCTGGCTCCTGGTCGTCGGCGTGGTCCTGTTCCTCGGCACCGCCGCCTACGGCTGGCTCAAGGGCAGCGACCGGGTCTGACCCGCCCGGACGGAGGTCACTCGCCGTCGACGTCGCCGCCCGCGCCGTCGGCGAAGGGCTGCGGGTCGGTGCTCCACCCGGTGGCCGGCGGCGGGCCGGGGGCGGGCTGCTCGGCGACCTGGTCGGCGGGCTCGACCCGGACGCCGGACTCCAGCGCATCGAGGTCGACGGCGAAGCGGTTCTCGGTCATGGGCAGACCCTCCCGCCCCGGCGCCGCACCGTCCAGCCCTGCCGTCCACCTCGACCGCCGATCCGGCGCCTCGACCGCGGTGCCCGTTGCGATGGCGCCGCGCGCGATCGTGGGTCCCACGCGGCGAGAATGAGCTGCCATGTCAGAACCCGACCGTCCCGTCACCGCCTGCCCGGGGCCCGATCCGGCGCCCGCGGTGCACGGGGCACCCCGGGCCTGCACCCCCGCCGCCGAGGCCCTGGCGGGCCGGTGACGACGGCACGGGGGTCGCGGGTACTGCTGCGCGGGGGCCGGAAGCTCGACGCCGGCGGCCGCCAGGACGGTTTCTGGGTGCTGTTCGACGGCGGCACGATCGCGGCCTGCGGCACGGCGGGGCCGCCGGCGGCCGACCGGGTCGTCGACCTGGCCGGCGCCTGGCTGACCCCGGGGTTCGTCGACCTGCACGTGCACGGCGGGGGCGGGCACGCCGCCGAGGACGGCGCCGACGGCATGCGGGGCGCGCTGGCAGCCCACCGCGCGCACGGCACCACCCGGTCGCTGATCAGCCTGGTGGCGGCGCCGATCGAGCAGCTGGAGGCCTCCCTCGCCGCGATCGCGGACCTCACCCGAACCGACGCCCGGGTGCTGGGAGCGCACCTCGAGGGCCCCTTCCTCGCGTCGTCCCGGTGCGGGGCCCACGGCCCCGCGTACCTCCGGCTCCCCACGCCCGACGTCGTCGAGCGCTTGCTCCGGGCGTCCCGGGGCACGCTGCGCCAGGTGACGATCGCCCCCGAGCTGCCGGGCGCGCTGGACGCCGTCGGCCGGTTCGCCGCGGCCGGGGTGACGGTGGCCGTCGGCCACACCGAGGCCGACATGGCGCTCACCGCCCGGGCGTTCGACGCCGGCGCCCGGCTGCTCACCCACGCCTTCAACGCGATGCCCGGGCTCGGCCACCGCTCCCCCGGCCCGGTCGGCGCCGCGCTCGCCGACCGGCGGGTGACCCTGGAGCTGGTGCTCGACGGGCAGCACGTGCACCCGGCGGTCGCGGGGCTGCTCCTCGCCGGGGCGCCGGGCCGGGTCGCGCTGGTGTCCGACGCGATGGCGGCGGCGGGGGCCGGCGACGGCAGCTACCGCCTGGGCCGCTCCGACGTCGTCGTGCGCGACGGCGTGGCCCGGCTGGCGGGCACCGGCCTCCTCGCCGGGTCCACGCTGACCCTGGAGGCGGCGCTGCGCCGCGCGGTGCGGGTCGTCGGGCTGGACCCGGTCGCCGCCGTCACGGCGCTGACCAGGACCCCCGCCCGGGTGCTCGGGCTGGACGACCGCATCGGCCGGCTGGCACCGGGCCGTGCGGCCGATGCCGTGGTGCTCGACGAGGACTGGTCGGTCCGCGCGGTGTGGGCCGGTGGGCGGCCCATCCGGTGAGCCGGCCGGGAGCCCGGGCGGGCCGGCGGCCATGCTGCGGTGCACGAGCACGGCCGACCCCCTACAGGTGGGGCGCTCCCGTGCCGATGGACGACGGGTGCGACGACGACTGCTGGCCCTGACCGTCAGCGCCCTGCTCGGGACCACCGCCTGCGGCACCGCCGGCGGCAGCACCGGGGATGCGGCCGACGTGGTCTGCCCGACGGCGCAGCTCGCCCGCCCGGGCGCCGGGACCGGGATCTACCTCGGCGTGAACCTGGACTGGGGCACCCAGACGCTCGCGGAGTACGGAACCGCCCTGGGCACGCGCCCCGCCGTCGTCGTCTCGTTCACCGGCTTCCCCTTCTCCCCCGCGGACGAGACCAACCTCGACGCCGCCGTCGAGCAGGTGCGGGCGGACGGCGGCCTGCTGCTGCTCACCCTCGAGCCGCACGACGGCCTGGCCGCCGTCACCGACGACGCAGCTGCTGCCCTGGCCGGGCGGCTGGCCGGCTACAACGGCCGCGGGGTACCCGTCGTCGTCCGGTTCGCGCACGAGATGAACGGCTCCTGGTACCCGTGGGGCCAGCAGCCGGCCGCGTACGTCGAGGCGTTCCGGCGGGTGGCCGGCGCCGTCCACACCGGGGCGCCGGGCTCGGCGGTCATGTGGGCACCCAACTACGGCGGTGGCTACCCGTTCACCGGCGGCGCCTCCGCCGCCTCCCCCACCGACGTCGCGGTGCTGGACACCGACGGCGACGGCGCGCTGTCGGCGGCCGACGACCCCTACGCCCCGTACTGGCCGGGCGAGGACGCCGTCGACTGGGTCGGCATGTCGCTCTACCACTGGGGGGACGCCCACCCGTGGGGCGAGAACGAGGTGCCGGAGCCGGGCAAGTTCGTCGCCCAGCTGACCGGCACCTACGCCGGCCGGGGCGGCGACGACCGCGGGCTGCCGGACTTCCACGCTGCCTACGGCGAGCGCTACGGAAAACCGGTGGCCGTGCCCGAGACGGCGGCCTTCTTCGCCCCCGGCGCCGGTGGCGCCGACGAGCTGGCCGTCAAGCGGGCCTGGTGGCAGCAGCTGTTCGACCCGCGGCTGACCGAGCAGCTGCCGCGGCTGGCGATGGTCAACTGGTTCGAGTGGGCCAAGGACGAGCCGGAGGTCGGCGGCCTCGTGGACTGGCGGGCGGCAGGTTCCCCGGGGGTGCGCGACGCGTTCCGCGCCGACCTCCCGGAGTGGGGCCTGGACGCCGGCGACGTCCCCCGCTGCGGCGCCTGACGTCCGCGGCGCGGCACGGGCCGGGTCCCTAGGCTCGGGGCCCGTGACTCCACGCACCGACCCCGTCCGCGACGCCGCCGGCTACCTGCGGTCGTGGCTGGAGGCGCAGGTGCAGCACCGGCGGGTGCCCGGCGCGCAGGTGGCCGTCCGCCACGGCGGCGAGCTGCTGCTGTCCGCCGCCGTCGGGACCGCCGACGTGTCCACCGGCGCGCCGCTGACCCCGCAGCACCTCTTCCGGATCGCCTCCCACTCCAAGACGTTCACCGCCACGGCCGTGCTGCAGCTGGTCGAGGCCGGGCGGATGCGGCTCGATGACCCGATCGGCCGGTACGTGCCCGAGCTGGGATCGGCCGGCTCACCGCTGGCCGGGGGAACCGTCCGCGAGCTGCTCGGCCACCAGGCCGGCGTCGTCCGCGACGGCGCGGACGCCGACTTCTGGCAGCTCGAGCGGCCCTTCCCGGACCGGGCGGGGGTGGTCGAGGCGGCCTTGCGGGCCGGGCCGGTGCACCGGCGCAACGAGCACTTCAAGTACTCAAACATCGGCTACGCCCTGGTGGGCCTCGCCATCGAGGCCGTCACCGGCTCCTCCTACGCCGACGTCGTGCGCGCCCGGATCGTCGAGCCGCTGGGGCTGACCCGGACCGGGGCCGACCACGACCCGGCGCGCGCCGGCGAGTACGTCAGCGGCCACACCGGCCTGCTGCTCGGCGAGGACGCCCGCGAGCCGATCGGTCCGGTCGGCACCGGCGCCATGGCCGCGGCCACAGGTTGCTACTCGACCGCCGAGGACCTCACCGCCTACGGGGCGGCGCACGTGCTCGGCGACGAGCGACTGCTGACCGACGACTCGAAGCGGCTGATGCAGCGGCTGGAGTCGGTGGTCACCGCGTACGGCACCGAGGTGGGCAGGTACGGCGTGGGCATGGTGCTGACCACCGTGGGCGAGCGGCACCTCGTCGGGCACAGCGGTGGCTTCCCCGGGCAGATCACCCAGACCCTCGTCGACCCCGTCGACGGATTGGTCGTCAGCGTCCTCACCAACGCGATCGACGGACCGGCCGAGGAGCTGGCGACCGGGCTGGTGAAGCTGATCGACGTGGCGCTGCGCCCGCGCGGCGAGGTGCCCGCACCGCCGCCCGGGACCCCGCCGCTCGAGACCTTCACCGGCCGGTTCGCCGGCCTCTGGGGGGTCCTGGACATCGCCGAGCTCGGCGGGCGGCTCGTCCTCGTCCGGCCGACGCTCGCCGACCCGCTGCCGGGCGTCGAGGAGCTGGAGGTCGTCGATGCCGACACGCTGCGGGTGGCCGCGCAGCCCGGCTTCGGGCCGGCCGGCGAGCTGGTCCCGGTGGAGCGGGGCGCCGACGGACGGGTGACCTCGCTCCGGCTGGGCGGGGTGACCAGCCGGCCGGTCGAGGAGTTCCTCCGCCGGCGCGCCGCGATGACCGGCGGGCCGTCGGGGACTACGCGCTGAGCCCGGGGAACGTCGTCATCTGCCACCCGTGGACCGTCGTCGCGGGCCTGGTCGGCGGTGGCGGTGTGCCGCGGCCGGTCCACAGCCACCCGGACGGGAACCCCGGCGCTGCCCGGGTGACGCGGCTGCTGCGTCAGCGCAGCAGGGAGCCCGCCTCCGGGGAGCCGACGACCGCGTTCGGCGCCGGCGAAGTCGGTGCGTCGGACGTAGCCGGCGCCTCGTAGGCGCGGAGGACCGTCCGGTCGCCGGGCCGGCCGTACAGCTGCCCCTCCCGCGCCTTGACGGCCGCGACCAGGACGATGCTGACCACGACGAGCAGCGACCACGACCCCAGCTTGGCGGCGTGGACCAGCGTCCAGAACGACTCCTGCGACGGGTACTGCCAGGCGCGCAGCAGCGTGGCGAGGTTCTCGGCCAGCCAGAGGAAGAAGCCGATGAGGACGAAGGAGAGCGCGAGCGGCATCGCGTAGCGGCGGCGGCCGACGGTGAAGTGCACCCCCGTGCGCCAGGTGGCGGCCAGCAGCAGCAGGGCCAGGGGCAGCCGCACGTCCCAGGTCACGTGCGAGGTGAAGAAGTTCAGGTAGATCAGCGCGGCGACACCGGCGGTCCACCGGGTGCGGTAGTTGGTGATGCGCAGGTCGAACCGGCGCCAGGCCTGGCAGACGTAGCTGCCCACCGCGGCGTACATGAAGCCGCTGTAGAGCGGCACCCCGCCGATCGTCGCCCACCCGGTGTCGGGATAGGACCAGGAGCCCTGGGCGACCTTGTACAGCTCCAGCACCAGGCCGACGAGGTGGAACCCGAAGATCACCGCGACCTCGCGGCCGGTCTCCCAGCGGACCAGCCACAGCACCAGCGTGACGCCGAGGGACCACAGCAGCAGCGCGTCGGCGGGGTTGACCGGGAGCGGGACGACCCGGACGAGGGCCAGACCGAGGAAGAACAGCACGGCGAACAGGCAGCACTGCGCCTCGATCCAGGCGAACCGCAGCAGCTGTCCCACCCGGCGAAGGCTAGGTCCTGCCGGCTGCTCCCGGGCTCTCCGCACCGCGTGCGTGTCCGCCCGGCCGATCCGCTCGAGCCGAGCGGGCCCAACCGGCCCGGTCGTCGGTGCGACCGTTCAGCGCGGCGTGGCGGAGCCCGGGCGGAAAGGCGCGCCGTGGGCGCAGACCACGAGGGTGGCCAGCTCCAGCACCCGCTCGCGCTGCCGCCGCAGCTCGTCCCGGTCGTGGCTGTAGGGGTCGTCGGCCGGGCCTTCCTCGGTCCACCACAGGTGGGTGAGTGCGACGACGTCGTCGGGCGTGCCGACGAGCGTGGTGATGTCCTGCGGGGTGTGCCCGGGCGTGGCCAGCAACCTGATGCCGGGGGTCAGCTGCACGCCGTCGGCAGCCCGGCGGGTGAACGTGTCCCCCTCGATGACCGACTGGAAGTCGTGCACCGGCACCACCGGGAAGATCGCGACGTTGACCGTGTGGTCGAGGTGGTGGTGGCTGACGACGACGTCGGTGACGTCCTCGGGCCGGACGCCGAGCTCGCGCAGCGGGGCGAGGATGAGGTCCCGGTCGGCCACCATGCCCGGATCCACGATGACGACCCGGTCCGCGTCCCGGACGAGGCTCACCGTGCCGGCGACGTGCGGCATGCGCACGTAGCCCTCGACGAGGACGTCCAGACGGGCGGTGCGCGACAGCTCGGGCATGCGGCGGACGGTAGCAACCGGAGCGGTGCAACCGCGCGCCGATGATGCGCCTGGCGGGGGCACCTTTCGGTTCGCTCGGCGGTGCAGACTGCCGACTCCCGCGCCGGCGCGGACGCCGGTGCGGACGACGCAGGGGTGCGAGGACCAGCACGTGGTCCCCGCACCCCTGTCGTCCGTGCGCGGTCTCCGGTCGTCTACCGGAGACCCGGCATCAGCTGCAGCCGCTGGTGGAGCCGCAGCCCTCGCAGACGTAGCAGCTGCCGGCCGGGCGCATCTTCGTGCCACAGGTCATGCACAGCGGCGCGTCGGTGGCGGTCCCGGTGACCAGTTCGAGCAGCTCGGCCGAGGAGTGGGCCTCCTTGACCGACTTCGGGCCCTCGGGGGTGACCTTCTCCTCCACCTTGGCGGTCTCGATCGGCGCGGAGCCGCGCAGCTGCTCCAGGTCGACCTCCTCCTCCTGCACGGTGGCGGTCGACGCGGAGGTCCCGTAGCCGGAGACCTGCGCGGCGCGCTCCTCGGCGGTGAAGATGCCGAGGCCGGCGCGCTTCTCCACCGGAAGGTGGTCCAGCGCCAGGCGACGGAAGATGTAGTCCATCACCGACTGGGCGATCCGGATGTCCGGGTCGTCGGTCATGCCGGCCGGCTCGAAGCGCATGTTGGTGAACTTGGAGATGTAGGTCTCCAGCGGGACACCGTGCTGCAGCGCCAGCGAGATGCCGATCGAGAAGGCGTCCATCACACCGGCGAGGGTCGAGCCCTGCTTGCCGAGCTTGAGGAAGACCTCACCGAGGCTGCCGTCCTCGTACATCCCGGCGGTCATGTAGCCCTCGGCGCCGGCGACGCTGAACGAGGTGGTGACGCTCGTCCGCTTCTTGGGCAGCCGCTTGCGCACCGGGTGCGAGAGCGCGGTCGAGGTGGTGGCCTCCACCTTGACCTCGTCCTTGGTGCCGTCGTTCTTGCCCTTGCCGCCGGACAGCGGCTGGCCGACCTTGCAGTTGTCGCGGTAGATGGCCAGCGCCTTGAGACCGGACTTCCAGCCCTGGAAGTAGATCGTCTCGACGTCCTCGACGGTCGCCGTCTCCGGCATGTTGACCGTCTTGCTGATCGCGCCGGAGATGAAGGGCTGGACGGCGGCCATCATGCGGACGTGGCCCATCGGGGAGATGGCCCGCTCGCCCATGGCGCAGTCGAACACCTCGTAGTGCTCCGGGCGCAGGCTCGGGGCGTCGACGACGTGGCCGTGCTCGGCGATGTACTCGACGATCGCCTCGATCTGCTCCTCCTGGTAGCCCAGGCTGCGCAGTGCGCGCGGCACCGTCTGGTTGACGATCTGCATGGAGCCGCCGCCGACCAGCTTCTTGAACTTGACCAGCGAGAAGTCCGGCTCGATGCCGGTCGTGTCGCAGTCCATCATGAAGCCGATGGTGCCGGTGGGGGCCAGCACCGAGGCCTGGGCGTTGCGCCAGCCGTTGTCGGCGCCGATCTCCAGGCACTCCTGCCACTGCTGGGTGGCGACCTTCAGCACGTCGGCGTCGTCGGCGCCGACCGGGCGGATGGCGTCGTTGGCCGCGGCGTGCTTGCGCATGACCCGGGCGTGGGCGTCGGCGTTGCGGGCGTAGCCCTCGTAGGCGCCGACGATGCCGGCGAGCTCGGCGGAGCGCCGGTAGGCGGTGCCGGTCATCAGCGAGGTGATCGCCGCGGCCAGCGTCTGGCCACCGCGCGAGTCGTAGGCGTGCCCGGTCGCCATGAGCAGGGCGCCCAGGTTGGCGTAGCCGATGCCCAACTGGCGGTAGGCGCGGGTGGTCTCGCCGATCGGGTCGGTCGGGAAGTCGGCGAAGCAGATCGAGATGTCCATCGCGGTGATGACCAGCTCGACGGCCTTCACGAAGTTCTTGGCGTCGAACGTGCCGTCGGCCTTGAGGAACTTCATGAGGTTCAGCGACGCCAGGTTGCACGAGCTGTTGTCCAGGCTCATGTACTCCGAGCACGGGTTGGACGCGTTGATCCGGCCGGTCTCGGGGTTGGTGTGCCAGTCGTTGATCGTGTCGTCGTACTGGATGCCCGGGTCGGCACACTCCCACGCGGCCTGGGTGACCTTGCGGAAGAGCGACTTGGCGTCGACGGTCTCGAGCACCGAACCGTCCATGCGGGCGCGCAGACCGAACTCGCCGCCCTCCTCGACCGCGCGCATGAACTCGTCGGAGACCCGGACCGAGTTGTTGGCGTTCTGGTACTGGACGCTGGTGATGTCCCGGCCGCCGAGGTCCATGTCGTACCCGGCGTCGCGCAGCGCGCGGATCTTGTCCTCCTCGCGCGCCTTGGTCTCGATGAACTCCTCGATGTCGGGGTGGTCGATGTCGAGGACGACCATCTTGGCCGCGCGCCGGGTGGCGCCACCGGACTTGATGGTGCCGGCGGAGGCGTCGGCGCCGCGCATGAAGCTGACCGGGCCCGAGGCGGTGCCACCGGAGGACAGCAGCTCCTTGGAGGAGCGGATGCGGGAGAGGTTCAGGCCGGCACCGGAGCCGCCCTTGAAGATCAGGCCCTCCTCGCGGTACCAGTTGAGGATCGAGTCCATCTCGTCGTCGACGGCGAGGATGAAGCAGGCGCTGACCTGCTGCGGGGCGCTCGTGCCGACGTTGAACCAGACGGGGCTGTTGAAGCTGAAGTACTGGTGCAGCAGCATCCAGGTGAGCTCGTGCTCGAAGAGCTCGGCGTCGCCCTCGGTGGCGAAGTAGCCGTGCTCGCGGCCGGCCTCGGTGTAGGTGAGCACCACGCGGTCGATGAGCTGGCGCAGGCTGGTCTCCCGCTGGGAGGTGCCGACCGCGCCACGGAAGTACTTCGTGGTGACGATGTTGGTGGCGTTGATGCTCCACTCGGCCGGGAACTCGACACCGCGCTGCTCGAAGTTAATCGAGCCGTCCCGCCAGTTGGTCATGACGACGTCGCGGCGCTCCCAGGTCACCTCGTCGTACGGGTGCACACCGGCGGTGGTGAAGACGCGCTTGATCTTGAGACCCTTGCCCCGGCTGGGCGCTTTCGCGCTGCGGCGGGTGCGGGGACCGGCCACGCGGTCGTCGGTATCGGTCATGGTGTGGAGCTCTCCCTGGTCGTGTGTCGCGTGGTGCTTCGCGGGGCTGCGCGGTGGTGCTGCGCGGTGGCGGATCGAGGGCTGGGGAAGAGCCGCGATCGGTAACTGCTCGAACTGCTGTCTATCGGGTGGCACTGACAGTTCTCAGGTGCCGGCGACGGTGCCGGACGGGACGGGGGCGCGGGGTGCGGGAGGGGCGGGATCGTCCGTCGACGAGGCGGACTGCCGGGCCTTGAGCTCGGCGATCTCCCGCTCGAAGTCCGCCACCGAGGTGAAGGACCGGTAGACGCTGGCGAACCGGAGGTAGGCGACCTCGTCGAGCTCGCGCAGCGGCCCGAGGATGGCCAGACCGACCTCGTTGCTCGGCACCTCCGCCGCGCCGCTGGCACGGATGGCGTCCTCCACCTGCTGGGCGAGGAGCTTGAGCTGGTCCTCGTCGACCGGCCGACCCTGGCAGGCCCGCCGCACGCCGGCGACCACCTTGCTGCGGTTGAAGGGCTCGCTGACGCCGTTGCGCTTGACGACGGCGAGCACCGCCTCCTCGACGGTCGTGAACCGCCGCCCGCACGCGGGGCAGGACCGGCGGCGCCGGGTGGTGGCGCCCTCGTCGGCCTCGCGCGAGTCGATCACCCGGCTGTCGGCGTTGTGGCAGAACGGGCAGCGCACGGTGGTTCACCCCCTCTCCTCGCTGACCCGCCACCGGCCGGCTGTGGACCCTCCTGGGGACATCCGGTGGATGCGCCGGGGAGAACCTGAGGACCAGCCTGTGGACGGGCTTACAGCTCTGTAACTACTAGATGTAGGGGAACCCTAGGACGCTGCACACAAGATGTGCAAGCGATCGTTTCGTCGGCGTGTTCCACCCCGACACTGCCGTGCGCAGCTGGAACACCGGGCCCCAGCCGTCACACGACACGCCGGGCCGACGCGCGGGTGCCGTCCCGCCGGGGAGCCGGCACCGCGGTCCGGCCACTCTCGGGGTGTGCGGCACCGGCGACGGGACGCAGCGGCGTCAGGCGCCCCGGAGATCGCCGTGCACCCGCGGACGGCGGGCGTGCGCGACCTGGTCGCCCAGGCGCATCGGACGGGTGAGCAGATCGCCCTCCAGACCGGGCGGTGCGGTCCAGCCCCGCCCGCCGGAGGTCGTCTCCACCGGGACGGTGTCGCGGGCCGGCGCGACCGACCACGCCACGGTGCGGGGGTGGTCGTCCCGCGGGGCGGCCCGCGCCTCGCCGGCGGGCGCTGCAGCACCCTCGGCGACGGCGACGAGAAGTCCCGTGTCGACCACCCGGTGCCGACCCGCCGGAGCGTCCGGCACGGGGGCCCGGTGCCGCCCCGACGGGGGGACCGGGACGGCGGCCGCAGGAGCCGCCTGCACGTCGGCGCCCTCGGGAGCCCTGCGGCGTCCGCCCTCGCGCACCGGCGCCGACTGCCCCACGTGGTCTCGGCGCAGCGGCAGGCCGACCGTCGTGTGCGTCCCGCCCGGCCGGCCGCTCCGCAGGGCCGACACCGCCTGCGCGACGGCCATGTCCTGCGTCGCGCGGGGCGCCGCCACGACGGCGACCTCCGAGGCCGCGGCGGGCGGCTCGGGCAGCCGCAGGGTGGCGAGCTCGGTCCAGGCCGTCTCCTCGACACCGCCCATGGCCACCCGCACCCACACCTGGCACGTGCCGGACTCGTCGTGCCGCCAACCCAGCAGCTCACCCGCCCACCACGCGCCCGCCTGGTAGACCTCGACGGCTTGGGGCTGGCTGGTGAACACCGCGGCGCGGTTCTCCATGACGCTCGACACATCCAGACCGTAGGTCGCTGACCAGCACGCACCGTGAACGCGCCCGCACTGAGGGTTGACGAAGTCGCACGGTCGGCTTGTGCACCTCTTGCGGCGACGGGCCGGTGCGCCGGCACCCGTCGGCGAGTGGATCAGGGCAGCTGGAGAACCTGTCCGGGCAGGATGGCCGAGTCCTCCACGTCGTTGAGCCGCTGGATGCCGTCCACGACCTCCCGCACGTCGCGATCACCGGCCACGGCGCTCGCGATGGACCACAGCGTGTCGCCCGGGTCGACGATGACGCTCGTCGTGCCCATCAGCTCCAGCCCGTCCCCGCCTCCTCCCAGGACGGCAGTGCCGAGCGCCACGACGGCCAGCGCGACCAGCAGCACGAGGACCGCGACGAGCCGCCGGCCGCGCGCCGTGAGCCGCAGCGGCGGCAGCGCAGGCTCACCCGGCCGACCCCCGGCACCCGGCCGACCCTCGACACCCCGCCGAATCCCGGCGGACCGGGGGGCCGGCGCCACCGCTGCGCGCGGTGGCGTCGGGGCGACGGCATAGGCCCGCGGGACCGGCGGCAGCGCCCGGAGGTGACGCGCCGGCCTCCCCTGGATCCGCTGCCCCGCCGGACCGGACAACTCCTCGCGTACCGCCACGGTCGCCCTGCTGGCCATCGCTCTCCGCCCCTCACCTGGCCGGATGCTCCCGGCCCCGAACGTGTGTTCGATTCGAACGTCTGCCCGATGTCTACCGCACGGGTCCGACACAAGCGACGCGACACGGGCAACTTTCGAACACCTGTTTGAATTGATCGGCGATCGGCGCTACGGTCGCTCCGACGACCAGGTCGAGCAGCTGCGCGGGCAGCCGGCGAGGAGGAGACGTGACGGACTCGAGCAGGACGTCCGGCGGCCGACGCGGGACCCGGGGCAGCGCTCCGGACACGGCCGACGCCTCGGCGTCGGTCCGCACCTTCCCGGACCGGACCGCCGACGGCGACGGCTTGACCCAGCGGCAGCGCCGGGTGCTGGAGGTCATCCGCGACTCGATCGACCGCCGCGGCTACCCGCCGTCGGTCCGGGAGATCGGTGAGGCCGTGGGTCTGTCGTCGGCCTCCTCGGTCGCGCACCAGCTCTCGGTGCTCCAGAAGAAGGGCTGGCTCCGCCGCGACCCCAACCGGCCTCGCGCCCTCGACGTGCGGCTGCCGGGCGACGCCGGCCGCGGCGCCGCGGCTGTCGAGCCCCCGGTGGTCGGCGAGGGCGAGCAGGCCTCCGCGCCCACGTACGTCCCCCTGGTCGGCCGGATCGCCGCCGGTGGTCCGGTGCTCGCCGAGCAGGCGGTGGAGGACGTCTTCCCCCTCCCCCGCGAGCTCGTCGGCGAGGGCACGGTGTTCATGCTCAAGGTGGCCGGTGACTCGATGGTCGAGGCGGCCATCTGCGACGGGGACTGGGTCGTCGTCCGCCAGCAGCCGACCGCCGAGAACGGCGAGATCGTGGCCGCGATGATCGACGGCGAGGCGACGGTCAAGACCTACAAGCGCCGCGACGGGCACGTGTGGCTGCTGCCGCACAATCCCGCCTACGAGCCCATCCCCGGCGACGAGGCCACCATCCTGGGCCGGGTCGTCTCGGTGCTGCGCCGGGTCTGACCGGTCAGGACCGGCGGAACAGCCGGCTGCCCAGCCAGACGACGAGGGTGGCGACGCCGGCGGCGATCAGCGCGGCGGTGATCAGCGGGCGGTCCGAGCGCACCAGCTCGTCGAAGCCCGGCAGCGGGTCCGCGGCGGCCGATGCCGTCGCCGGTGCGGGCGGGCCGGCCGGTAGGGGCACCACGGTGACCGCACTGGGCAGCCCCTCGCTGGCGACCGCCAGCGCCCGGGAATCACTGGTGAAGCTGACCGCCTCGCCCTGGGGCGACTCCGGCAGGGCCACGCGGGTCGGCTCGCCGCCCAGGGCGCCGACGACGTCCGAACCGGTCAGCGGCCACACGTAGGCATCGGTGTAGGTCCGCAGCGCCACGGCGCTGCCGTCCGAGGCGACCGCCCCGCCGGTGATCATCAGCTGGCCGGCCCGGCCGACCGGTCCGCCCGGGGTCCCGGTGAGCGTCACGTTCACGGTGGCGACCCGCTCCATGGGCACAGTCCCGCCGTCGGCCAGGGGGCCGCTGGGCCGGTACACCCCGCTGGACCCCAGGACCTCCTTGGTCACCACGTACGGCGTGCCGTCCGGGGCCACCAGCAGCGCCTCGGCGTCGTGCGCGCCGTCGGGGTAGGTCAGCCGGTGCAGCGCGGTGGCGCCGTCGGGACGCAGGACGTGCAGGGCGACGGTGCCCCGGTCGGAGTTGTTGTCGCCGGTGTCGGCGATCCATACCCCGCCGTCCGGCCCGACCGCGAGGTCCTCCGGGTCGTAGGGGTCCACCGGGGCGGTCCGCACGTCGACGACCGCGCACGTGCCGTCGAGCCCGTACACCGCGACCTGGTCGCCGCCGTCGGCGATCGCGAGCATCTGCTCGCCCACGACCACCAGCCCGGACAGCTCGGCGAGCCGCGGGTCGGTGATCGAGCACCGCACCGTCGGGGTCCCGTCCTCGGCGAGGGCCGCGGCCGGGGCGCCGGCGACCAGCCCGCCGGCGAGCGCGGTCGCCAGCAGCAGCCGCCGCCTCACGGCGCGGCTATCCGGTCGGCCGGCCCGTTCGCGCACGTACCCAGCGTGACAGAACCAATCCGTCCAGTGCATGAACGACGCCCAGCAGCACGATCCCCACGGCCGCGCCCACGATGGCGTCGGTGACCCAGTGGAAGTCCAACGAGACCATCGCGACCCCGGTGGCGACCGGCCCGGCCACGCTCAGCCACCAGAACGTGCGCTGCACCGCGGGCGGCAGCCCGTACTCGACCGCCTGCCACCGGGCGACCCCCCACATGAGCACGGCGTTGGCCACGTGCCCAGAGGGGAACGAGGCGCCGTCGTCGTGGAAGTAGTAGGACCCCGGGAAGGCCGGCGCGGTCCGCCCGATGCCGTACTTGATCGCGTAGACGCAGGCGGTCAGCACGGCGACGGCGAGCACGAGGCGGGCGACCGGCAGCCACGTGCCCCGCCGCCAGGCCAGGTAGCCGATCAGCCCGACGAGCACCACGAGGATGGTGACCCGCCCGCCGAGCTGGGTGACCAGCCAGACGGCCGGGTAGGAGGCCGACTCCTTCAGCCCCCAGTCGCTGACGATCTCGGAGACCCGCAGGTCCATCCGCTCCAGCGACCCGTGCGCGAGCAGATCGGCGGTCACCAGACCCCCGAGCAGCAGCGCCACGAGGACCAGCCACCACGGCGGCCGGCCGACGGAGACGACGGGCGCAGAGCCGGGCAGACCGGTCTCCCGCACCGCACTCCTCGTCACGCCGCCACCGTACCGGGCCGTGACCGGATCGTGATCCGGCCGGCCGGGTGCCCCGCCGCCGCGCGACCGGTCGCCCCGCAGCAGGCGGACGGGTGGATCGCCGTCAGGCGACCGGCACCGCGAACTCCTCCAGCGCGGCCGCCAGCGCCCCGTCCACGCGGGCGGTCAGCCGGGTGCCGCCGCTCTCGTGCTGCTCGCTGAGGATCTCGCCGTCCTGGTGCACCCGGGACACGAGGTCACCCCGCTCGTAGGGCACCAGCACGTCGACGTCGACGTCCGGGTGCGGCAGCCGCTCGGCGACGAGGCTGCGCAGCGCGTCCATGCCGGCCCCGGTCCGGGCCGAGACCCAGACCGCGCCGGGCAGGGCCTGGCGGAGCGCGAGGATGTCCTCCTCGCTCATCGCGTCGACCTTGTTGACGACGATGACCTCCGGCACGGCCGACGCGTCGATCTCGTTCAGCACCACGTGGACGGCGTCGATCTGGCCGAGCGGGTCGGGGTCGGAGCCGTCGACCACGTGCAGCAGCAGGTCGGCCGCGGCGACCTCCTCGAGGGTGGACCGGAACGCGTCCACCAGCTGGTGCGGCAGGTGGCGCACGAAGCCCACGGTGTCGGTCAGCGTGTACTCGCGGCCGTCCGGCGACTGCGCCCGGCGGACGGTCGGGTCCAGGGTGGCGAACAGGGCGTTCTCCACGAGCACGCCGGCGCCGGTGAGCTGGTTGAGCAGGCTGGACTTGCCCGCGTTGGTGTAGCCGGCGATGGCCACGCTCGGCACGGCGTTGCGGCCGCGGCTGGACCGCTGGGTGGCCCGCGCGGTGGCCATCCCGGCGATCTCGCGCCGCAGCTTGCTCACCCGGGCGCGGATGCGCCGCCGGTCGGTCTCGATCTTGGTCTCACCCGGACCACGGGTACCGATGCCGCCACCGCCGGCGACCCGGCCACCGGCCTGGCGGGACAGCGACTCACCCCAGCCGCGCAGGCGCGGCAGCATGTACTGCATCTGCGCCAGCTCGACCTGGGCCTTGCCCTCCCGGCTGGTGGCGTGCTGGGCGAAGATGTCGAGGATCAGCGCGGTGCGGTCGACCACCTTGACCTTGAGCACCTTCTCCAGCTGGTTGAGCTGGCCGGGGGTGAGCTCACCGTCGCAGATGACGGTGTCGGCGCCGGTCGCGGCGACGATGTCGCGGATCTCGTTGGCCTTGCCCGAGCCGACGTAGGTGGCGGCGTCGGGCTTGTCGCGCCGCTGGCTGACCGCGTCGAGCACCTGGGACCCGGCCGTCTCCGCGAGGGCGGCGAGCTCGGCCAGCGAGCGGTCGGCGTCGACCTGCGTGCCCTCGGTCCAGACGCCGACGAGCACGACCCGCTCGAGGCGCAGCTGCCGGTACTCGACCTCGGTGACGTCGGCGAGCTCGGTGGAGAGCCCGGCGACGCGCCGCAGGGCACCGCGCGCCTCCAGCGCGTAGGAACCGGTGGTCTCGTCGGCCTCGGCGTACTGCCCGGCGGGTGCGGGTGCGGATCGGGTGTCGGCCTCGTGCGGCTCGTCGAGCGGCAGGGCGTCGGGGGCGGTCGTCATCGTGTCCAGCGTGGCACGGTCCTTGGCGTCAGGCACCTGAGTTGTCATCACCGGGTGCAACGCATCGACCGCCCCGGTGCATCCCGAACCCGCCGCCGGGGTCAGCCGGCGAGCCACTCCGGGCACAGCGTGCCGGCCGACACCAGGACCGCCGGCCCGCTGAGCACCGTCGTCGCGGGGGTAACCTGCACCGACAGCCGACCCCCCGGCACGTCGACGACGACGGTGCCCTCGGTCGCACCCTCCGCCCGCAGAGCGGTGTAGGCCGCCGCGCAGGCGCCGGTGCCGCAGGAGCGGGTCTCCCCCACACCGCGCTCGAAGACCCGCAGCCGCACGTGCGCGCCCGGCTCGAGCACGTTGACCAGCTCCACGTTCACGCCCTCGGGGAACAGCCCGGCATCGACGACCGGCGTGCCGGTGAGGTCCAGGGTGTCCACGGGGACGTCGGTCAGGCAGGCCAGGTGGGGGTTGCCCATGGATACCGCCGCACCACGGAAGACCGCACCGTCCAGGCGCGCCTCGCCCTCGCCGAACTCGCGCGCGGGGCCCATGTCGACCCAGTAGCCGCCGTCGGCGGCGGCGCCGACCCGCCGGGGGCCACCGCGGGTGCCGACCGGCAGCCCGTCGGAGCAGGCCGCCCGGTCGACGAGGCCCTCGCTGATCAGCGCGTGCAGGAACAGCCGGATGCCGTTGCCGCACATCTCCGCGTAGGAGCCGTCGGCGTTGCGGTGGTCCATGAACCACTCGCAGCGGCCGAGGTCCTCGCCCAGCACCGCCGCCGCGTCCGGGACGTGCGCGCTGCGCACCAGCCGCAGGACGCCGTCGCCGCCCAGCCCGGCCCGGCGCTCGCAGAGCCGCCGCACCATCGCGGCGTCCAGCCGGTCCTCCGGCCACACCGCGCCGTCCGGGTCCGGCAGCAGCACGAAGTCGTTCTCGGTGCCGTGCCCGATCAGCACGCGGGGCGAGGAGGTCACGGGCCGATCGTAGGCGCGGTGATCACCGCGGTGGCGGCGTCGGCCAGGTCCGGGCGGGCGGCGTCGAGCCACGTGGTCGTGGCGTCCCGGCGGAACCACGAGCGCTGCCGGCGGACGAACCGGCGGGTGGTCGTGACGGTCCGCTCGCGCGCCTCGTCGGCCGACAGCACGCCGTCGAACTGCGCCAGCACCTGGGCGTAGCCGAGGGCGCGGGAAGCGGTCGGCCCCTCGCGGAGCCCGACCGCGGCCAGCGCCGCCACCTCGTCGACGAAGCCGGCGGCCCACATCCGGTCGACGCGGACCGCGATCCGCTGGTCCAGCTCGGCCGGCGCCCGGTCCAGCCCGACGACGACGGCCGGGTAGTGCGGCCGGGGGTCGGGCAGCGCGGCCCGGAACGGGCCGCCGGTCAGCTCGATCACCTCGAGGGCCCGCACGATGCGGCGTCCGTTGCTGGGCAGCACGGCCGCCGCGGCCGCCGGGTCGAGGCCGGCCAGCCGCCCGTGCAGGGTGGCCGGGCCGACCGCGGCCAGCTCCGCCTCCAGTCGCGCCCGGACGGCCGGGTCGGTGCCGGGGAAGTTCAGCTCGTCGAGGACGGCGCGCACGTACAGCCCCGAGCCGCCCACGAGGAACGGCACGGTCCCCGCCGCCCGCAGCCGGTCGATCTCGGCGCGGGCGCGCTGCCGGTACTCGGCGACCGACGCCGGCTCGCGCACGTGCCACAGGTCCAACAGGTGGTGCGGCACTCCCCCGCGCTCGGCGGCGTCGGGCTTGGCGGTGCCGATGTCCATGCCGCGGTAGAGCTGCATGGAGTCGGCGTTGACCACCTCGCCGCCCAGCCGCCGGGCCAGCGCCACGGCCAGCGCCGTCTTGCCGGTGGCCGTGGGACCGACGACCGCGACGACCGGCGGCGCGCTCTGGTCCACCGGTTCGCTCCCGCGGGGCCCTCCGCTCCTCGCTCGTTCCTCGCTGCGATGCTCACGCCCCTGTCCGCTCACGCGACCACCCAGTCGGCGACGACGTAGCCCACCCCGAACGGCGCCTCGTCGTGGCGCAGCCGCGCCGTGACGTGCCGGCCGGCGAAGGCGGCGCCGACCGCCCGCCAGGTCGGCACCCCCGCGGCGAGCAGCCGCTCCCCCTCCGCCGCGTCCAGCGCCGCGAGGGCCGTGGCGTCCCCCGTGGCCAGGGCGGTGGCGACGGCGGCGTCGAACGGCCCGGCCGCCGGGTCCAGGTACCCCGGGGCCTTGACGGTGCGCCGCGCGGAGCCGTCGCCCAGCGCCAGCACGCCCACCGGGGCCGGGAGGTCGCGCAGCAGCTGGCCGAGGTCGGCCGGCCCCACGCCCACCCGGGTGCCGCCGAAGGAAACCTCGTCGAGCAGCCAGCCTCCGACGGTGTGCGCCGGGGGCAACCGGCGCCCGCCGGGCCGCAGCCGGCCGTCGAACGGCAGCTGGACGTCGACCCCGTACCCGCGCAGGTCGCCGCCGTCCCCCGCGCCGAACCGCTCCCCCGGCGCGGGACCGGCACCGACGACGACCACCACGTCGGGGGCGGCGGTGACGACTGCGGTCACCGCATCGACGCAGGCCGAGCGCAGGGCGCGGGTCTCCGGGGCCGGCCGCCCCTCCACCGCCGGGAGCAGCAACGGTGGGCACGGGCAGAAGGCGACGGCGGCCGATGCGCGGGACGTCCGGTCGGGCAGGCCGCCGGGAGGGATGGTCACGGCAGCAGTGTCGCCGATGGGACGTGGAACACTGCCGGACGTGTCGAGCACGGACGACCCCGGCAACGGGGTGCAGCAGGAAGCTCCGCCGATTGCGGAGACCCCCGAGACCACCGCCCCGGAGGCGGCGCAGGAGACCGGCAGCCCGGACGCGGTGACCCCCGCGGCCGGCACGCCGGCGGCGCCCACCCCCGCGGACGCGGCGCTCCCCGACCCGACCGGCGAGCCGGAACCGGCGGTGGTCCCCCCGCCGGCCCCCGCGCCCGCACGGGCGGCCGCACCGGTGGAGATCGTGGTGAGCGACCCCGCGCAGTGGGGCCGCGTCGACGAGCAGGGCACCGTCTTCGTGCGCACCGCCGACGGCGAGCGCGAGGTGGGGTCGTGGCAGGCCGGCGAGGCCGAGGCCGGGCTGGCCCACTACGGCCGCCGGTACGACGACCTCGCCACCGAGGTCGCCCTGCTGGAGGCACGGCTCAAGGCGCACACCGGCAACCCGGGTGAGATCAAGACCAAGGCGCAGGGCCTGGCCGAGTCCATCCCGGGCGCCGCCGCCGTCGGTGACCTCGAGGGCCTGGCCGCCCGCGCCCGGGCCATGGTGGAGATCGCCGAGGCTGCGGCCGCCGAGTACCGCGCCGAGAAGGCCGCCGCCCGCGCCGCCCAGGTCGCGCGCAAGGAGGCGCTGGCCGCCGAGGCGGAGCAGATCGCCGCCGACTCGACCGCCTGGAAGGCCTCCGGCGACCGCCTCAAGGCGATCGTCGAGGAGTGGAAGACCATCCGCGGGATCGACCGGAAGACCGACGAGGCGCTGTGGACCCGCTTCGCGGCCGCCCGCGACGCCTTCGGCCGCCGGCGCGGCGCCCACTTCGCCCAGCTGGACGCCCAGCGCGGCGAGGCCCGGGCCGCGAAGCAGGAGCTGATCGCCGAGGCGCAGCGGCTGTCGACGTCGACCGAGTGGGGCCCCACCAGCGCGGCCATGCGCTCGCTGATGGACCGCTGGAAGGCGGTGCCCCGCACCGGCCGCGACGGCGACGACGACCTGTGGAAGCAGTTCCGTGCCGCGCAGGACGTCTTCTTCGACGCGCGCGCCGAGCAGGACAAGGCGCGTGACGCCGAGCAGGTCGCCAACCAGCAGGCCAAGGAGGAGCTGCTGGCCGAGGCGGAGCAGCTCGACCCGTCCAAGGACCTGCGGGGTGCCCAGAACGCGCTGCGGAAGATCCAGGAGCGCTACGACGCCATCGGGCACGTGCCGCGCACCGTGATGCGCTCGCTCGAGGACCGGATGCAGGCGGTCGAGCAGAAGGTCCGGGGCGCCGCCGACGCCGGCCGGGTGCGCACCGCGCCGGAGAACCCGATGGTCACCTCCATGCGCGCGGCGGTCACCAAGGCCGAGGAGCAGCTGGCCAAGGCCGAGGCCGCGGGCGACCAGCGCCGGATCGCCGAGGCACAGGCCAACCTCGTCACCCGGCGCGAGTGGCTCGCCGAGGCGGAGAAGTCCGCCCGCCGCTAGCGCCCCCAGGCATAGGAGGCTTTGCCTACGGTTCGCCGCGCGATTCCGTAGGCAAAGCCTCCTATGCCCTGTCTCAGCAGCCGGTGGTCAGCACGGGCAGCGGGTCGGGGACGCCGATCCGCGGCATGCCGAGCACGACCCCGGGCGTCGTCGGGCGGGTGCCCGCCTCGCTCGCGTCCCCGGCGCGCGTGCGCCGGTGGGACAGCAGCGCGCCATCGGCGACGAGGAAGTGCGGTTTGGCCTCGGTGACGACCGTCTCGACGACGTCGCCCGGGCGGATGCCGTCCGCCGCCGTGAAGTGCACCAGCCGCCCGTCACGGGCCCGGCCGGACAGCCGCCCCGTGGCGGCGTCCTTGCTGCCCTCCCCTGCCGCGACGAGCAGCTCCACCCGCCGGCCGATCTGCGCGCGGTTCTCGTCCCAGCTGATCTGGTCCTGCAGGGCGGTCAGCCGCAGGTACCGCTCCTGCACGACCTCCTTCGGCAGCTGCCCGTCCATCTCCGCCGCCGGCGTCCCCGGGCGCTTGGAGTACTGGAAGGTGAAGGCGCTGGCGAAGCGGGCCTGCCGGACGACCTCGAGGGTCTGCTCGAAGTCGGCCTCGGTCTCCCCCGGGAAGCCGACGATGATGTCGGTGGTGATCGCGGCGTCGGGCATGGCGGCCCGCACCCGGTCGATGATCCCGAGGTAGCGGTCCTGCCGGTAGCCGCGGCGCATCCGGCGCAGCACGTCGTCCGACCCGCTCTGCAGCGGCATGTGCAGCTGGTGGCAGACCGCCGGCGTCTCGGCCATCGCGGTGATGACGTCGTCGGTGAACTCCCGGGGGTGCGGGCTGGTGAAGCGCACCCGCTCGAGGCCCTCGATCGCCCCGGTGGCACGCAGCAGGTCGGCGAAGGCGCCGCGGTCGCGGAACTCGACGCCGTAGGCGTTGACATTCTGCCCGAGCAGGGTCACCTCGAGCACGCCCTGGTCGACCAGCGCCTGCACCTCGGCGAGGATCTCGCCGGGACGGCGGTCCTTCTCCTTGCCGCGCAGCGCCGGGACGATGCAGAACGTGCAGGTGTTGTTGCAGCCGACGCTAATCGACACCCAGCCCGAGTAGGCGGAGTCGCGCTTGGCCGGCAGCGTCGACGGGAAGACCTCGAGGGACTCGACGATCTCCACCTGCGCCTCGGCGTTGTGCCGCGCCCGGTCCAGCAGCGCCGGCAGCGACCCGACGTTGTGCGTGCCGAAGACGACGTCAACCCACGGGGCGCGCCGGACGATCTCGCCGCGGTCCTTCTGCGCCAGGCAGCCGCCGACGGCGATCTGCATGCCGGGGTGCGCGTCCTTCACCGGCCGCAGGTGGCCGAGGTTGCCGTAGAGCCGGTTGTCGGCGTTCTCCCGGACCGCGCAGGTGTTGAGGACGACGACGTCGGCGTCGTCGCCCTCGGGCGCCGCGGTGTAGCCGGCCTCCTCGAGCAGGCCGGACAGGCGCTCGGAGTCGTGCACGTTCATCTGGCACCCGTACGTGCGCACGCGGTAGGTGCGTGCGGCGGGGCTCTCCACAAGGCTGCTCATGACAGCAGCGAGGGTACGGCTCCGGCGCACGCGTCGATCGTCGTCGCCACCGGCCGGGGCCTCGACCTGCAGCGCTGCCCGAGGGGTCTCCGTCGGCGACGGGTGACCGGGCGGCTTTGTTACCCCTTCGTGATCGTCACGATCACTCCGCGTGCACTCCGCGCCCTTAGGGTCCCCAAGATGACCAGCCGTACGAACGGAGAGCCTCTCGTTCGCCTGTCCGGCGTCAACAAGTGGTTCGGCGAGCTGCACGTTCTGCAGGACATCGACCTGGACATCGCCCGTGGCGAGGTCGTCGTCGTCATCGGCCCGTCGGGGTCGGGCAAGTCCACGCTGTGCCGTGCCATCAACCGGCTCGAGCCGATCGAGGAGGGCGAGATCGCCATCGACGGCGAGCGCCTCCCCGAGGAGGGCAAGGAGCTCGCCCGCCTGCGCGCCGACGTCGGCATGGTGTTCCAGAGCTTCAACCTCTTCGCCCACAAGACGATCCTGGAGAACGTCACCCTCGGGCCGGTCAAGGTGCGCAAGCAGTCCAAGTCCGACGCGGACAGGCGTGCGCGCGAGCTGCTCGACCGGGTGGGCGTCAGCGCCCAGGCGGACAAGTACCCAGCGCAGCTGTCCGGGGGCCAGCAGCAGCGCGTGGCGATCGCGCGGGCGCTGGCCATGGAACCCAAGGTGATGCTCTTCGACGAGCCGACCTCCGCGCTGGACCCGGAGATGATCAACGAGGTCCTCGAGGTCATGGTCGGCCTGGCGAAGGACGGCATGACGATGGTCGTCGTCACCCACGAGATGGGCTTCGCCCGCCGGGCGGCCAACCGCGTCGTCTTCATGGACGGCGGCCGGATCGTCGAGACCGCCGAGCCCGAGACCTTCTTCACCAACCCGCAGTCCGAGCGGGCCAAGGACTTCCTGTCCAAGATCCTCACCCACTGATCACACGAGACCGTCAAGCGAGAGGACCGAGAGCCATGAGTTTCCGCCGCAGCGCCCTGGTAGCCACCCTGTCCGCCGTCGTCCTCACCGCCGCCGCGTGCGGCGGCGGTGAGGACGAGGCGGCCGCCCCCGAGCCGGAGGTCGCCGAGGCCCCCGAGTTCGAGGCGGGGACGACGATGGCCGAGATCGCCGAGAGCGGCTCGATCACCATCGGCACCAAGTTCGACCAGCCCGGCTTCGGCCTGGAGACCCTGGACGGCGAGCTCGAGGGCTTCGACGTCGAGGTCGCCAAGATCATCGCCGCCGAGCTCGGCATCGCCCCCGAGGACATCCAGTGGGAGCAGACCCCCTCCGCGGTCCGCGAGGAGGTCATCGAGGGCGGCGAGGTCGACATGGTCGTCGCCACCTACACGATCAACGACGAGCGGGCCGAGCGGATCACCTTCGCCGGGCCGTACTACGAGGCCGGCCAGCAGATCATGGTCGCGGCCGACGACGACACGATCACCGGGCCGGAGTCGTTCACCGAGAACCCGGACCTCACCGTCTGCTCGGTCACCGGCTCGACGCCGTCGGAGCAGATCCGCGAGTACCTGGCGAGCGACTCGCAGCTGGTGCTGTTCGACGAGTACTCGCAGTGCGCCGACGCCCTAGGCAACGGCCAGGTGGACGCCGTCACGACCGACAACGTGATCCTGCTGGGCTTCGTCTCCGAGTCCGACGGCGAGTTCAAGCTCGTCGGCGAGCAGTTCACCGAGGAGCCGTACGGCATCGGCATCGAGAAGGGCGACGTCGCCTTCTGCGAGTTCATCAACGAGACGCTCGCCGCCAACGAGGAGGCCTACGTGGCCGCCTGGGAGGCCACCGCGGGCCAGATCGAGGGCACGCAGACGCCGGAGCTCCCCGAGCCCGCCGAGTGCGTCTGATCGTCCGTCCCACCAGCGACCGGCCGGCCACGACGGCCGGCCGGTCGCTGACGGCCGCAGCGCGGCACCGTCACCGCTGGCACTGAGGGGGGTACGTGAGCCCGGTCATCGAGAACCTCGACCTGTACGTCGACGGTTTCCTGACGTCGCTGAGCATCATCGTGGTGGCCATGATCGGCTCGCTGCTGCTCGGCACGCTGATCGCCGCCTTCCGGGTCTCCCCCGTCCCGCCGCTGCGCGCCTTCGGCACCTTCTGGGTGTCGACCTTCCGCAACACCCCGCTGTCGGTGGTGCTGTTCTTCTGCGCCTTCGGCCTGCCCGAGCTGGGCATCAACCGGACCTTCTACTTCTTCGGCGTCCTGGGCCTGATCCTCTACACGTCCGCGTTCGTCTGCGAGGCCATCCGGTCGGGCATCAACTCGGTGTCCGCCGGCCAGGCGGAGGCGGCCCGCTCGATCGGCCTGAACTTCTCGCAGAGCCTGCGCTTCGTCGTCCTGCCCCAGGCGCTGCGCACGGTGGTGCCGCCGCTGGGCAGCGTGATCATCGCGATGTTCAAGAACTCCGCCGTGGTCGGCGCCTTCGGCGTCGGTGGCGACCTGTGGAGCACCGGTCAGACGCTGACCAGCGCGCGGGGCTACGAGACGCTGCCGATCTTCATCGGTGTGGCGATCGGGTTCCTGCTCATCACCCTCCCGGCCGGCGCCGTCCTGCAGGTCATCGAGCGGAAGGTGGCGATCGCCCGATGAGCCAGCAGGAGACCGTGCTGTTCGACGCGCAGGGGCCGAAGGCCCGCCGCCGGACGATGATCGGCACGGTCATCGGGGCCCTCTTCCTGCTCGCCCTCGCCGTCGTGGTGGTGCTGCGCCTGGCGGGGCAGAACCAGTTCTCCATGGAACTCTGGGGGCCGCTGCTCAACCCCGGGAACGAGAACTTCGAGCTGGTCTGGGGGGTCATCGGCGAGGGCATCGTCAACACCATCAAGGCCGCACTCGTCGCCATGACGCTATCGGTGGTGATCGGCACGCTCATCGCCGTCGCGCGCCTCTCCCTCGGCCGGTACGCCCGGATCCCGCTCATCGGGTTCGTCGAGGTCTTCCGCGGCCTGCCGGTCGTCGTCCTCGTCTACCTGAGCGTCCGGGCGCTGCCCGACGTCGGCATCGACCTGCGCGGATGGCCGGGTGGCCAGGTGTTCTGGGGCCTGATCATCGGCCTCACGGCGTACAACATGGTCATCTTCGCCGAGGTCGTCCGCGCGGGGGTCGCCTCGCTGCCCCGCGGGCAGCGCGAAGCGGCGCTGGCCACCGGCCTCACCAACGGGCAGGCCATGCGGTTGATCCTGCTGCCGCAGGCCTTCCGCGTCATGCTGCCGGCGATCATCAGCCAGCTGGTGGTCGTGCTGAAGGACACCTCGCTGGTGGTCTTCGTGGCCAACTTCGACGAACTGCTCAGCCAGGGCGAGAGCATCATCCGGAACCTGGGCAACCCGATCCAGACCTTCACCGTCATCGCGCTGCTCTACATCGCGATCAACTACACGCTCGGCCGGCTGGCCCAGTGGGTGCAGGCCCGCCAGGCGCGCGGCTCGACGGCCAAGGCCACCGGCGGCGACGACCTGGTGCCCGTCCGGGACGGCGCCTGAGGGCCGACCGCCGTCGCGGACGAGTTGTCCTGAACGACCCGTCCGACCCACTCGTCCCAGCCGAGCGCGCCGACACGTTGCCGAGCGCGACCGTGGCAAGACTGCTGGTCACGATGGAGACCATGCCCGCGGTGAGGCGCCGCAGTCTGCCCCCGGTCCCCCGGGCCGCCGTGGAGACGCTGACCGCGACCGGGCCGGTGACGTCCACCCCACCGACCGACCTGGTTCCCCCGCTGGACGACGGTCAGCAGTTCGTCGAGCGGCTGCGCTCCGCCGCTCCCGCGTTCGCCCGGGCCGCCGGAGCCCAGAGCGCCGTCGTCCGGGAGGTGGTCCCCCCGGCCCGGCACCGGCGCTCCCGTTGCCGGGTGGTCGTCCGCTACGAGGACGGGACCGAGGCCGACCTGACCTTCGTCGGGGAGCGCCGACGGCCGGGGGCCTCGGCCCGGCAGACCTTCGACGCCGAGATCTCCGGCTGGCTCGCGGCCGGCCAGATCCGCGACGACGCCTGGCTGGTGGCCGACCCCGAGGCCCCCAACGGCGCCGCCGTAGACATCCCGGCCTGGCTCGCCAACGGTTGACAGCTGATACGGCAGAAGGCGGTCCGGATCTCTCCGGACCGCCTCCTGCCGTTTGATCTCACCGAGTCCGGAAGGGACCGCGGTCAGGGCAGCGCGCTCTCCTCGTCAAACTCGGGGACGTCGTCGACGTCACCGGCGAGGTCCGCCTCGTCCAGCGCCTCGCGCACGACCGCTGCGGCGAGGCCGCCGTTGTAGCCCTTGCGGGCGAGCATCCCGATGAGCCGGCGGGTGGCCGTGGCCCGGTCCAGCCGGCGCATCGCGCCCACCTTCCGGGCCACGAGCCGGCGGGCCGCCTCGCGCTCGTCGTCGTCGTCCACCGCCTCGACGGCCTCGGCTGCGGTGTCCGGGTCGACGCCCTTCGCCCGCAGCTCGGCCGAGAGCGCCCGGCGGGCCAGCCCGCGGCCGGCCTGCCGGCTGCTCACCCACGCCCGGGCGAACGCCGCGTCGTCGATCAGCCCCACCTCGGTGAACCGGTCGAGGACGGCCTCGGCCGCATCGTCGGGCACCTCCCGCTGAGCCAGCAGATCGGCCAGCTGCTGCCGGGTCTTGGGTGCGCCGGTCAGGGCCCGGAGGCAGACAGCCCGGGCGACCTGCTCGGGATCGCCCGCATCGTCCTCCGGAGAACCGGGGGCGACGTCCGGGGTCAGGGGATCGTCGCCGCCCGGCGCCCGGGACCGGCGACCGGCCCGGGAGGTCCCGAAGCCGGAGCCGGAGTTGGAGCCACGCCGGCGGTTCGGCGGCCGGTCGTCCACCGGCGGGTCAGAAGTCGGGGGCGTCGACCGGCGCCGGGGCGTCCAGCGTCGGGCCGATGCCCAGCTTCTCCTTGACCTTCTTCTCGATCTCGTCGGCCAGGTCGGGGTTGTCCTTCAGGAAGTTGCGGACGTTCTCCTTGCCCTGGCCCAGCTGGTCGCCCTCGTACGTGTACCAGGCGCCGGACTTCTTCACGAAGCCCTGCTCGACGCCGGCGTCGACGATGCCGCCCTCGCGGCTGAAGCCCTGACCCCAGAGGATGTCGAGCTCGGCCTGCTTGAACGGTGCGGCGACCTTGTTCTTGACCACCTTGATGCGGGTGCGGCTGCCGATCGCGTCGGTGCCCTGTTTGAGGGTCTCGATGCGGCGGACGTCGAGCCGGACCGACGAGTAGAACTTCAGCGCGCGACCACCGGTGGTGACCTCGGGCGAGCCGTAGACCACGCCGACCTTCTCGCGCAGCTGGTTGATGAAGATCGCCGTCGTGCCCGAGTTGCTCAGCGCACCGGTGATCTTCCGCAGCGCCTGGCTCATCAGGCGAGCCTGCAGACCCACGTGGCTGTCACCCATCTCGCCCTCGATCTCGGCGCGGGGCACGAGGGCCGCGACGGAGTCGATGACGATGACGTCGAGCGCACCGGAGCGGATCAGCATGTCGGCGATCTCGAGCGCCTGCTCACCGGTGTCGGGCTGGCTGACCAGGAGCGCGTCGGTGTCCACGCCGATGGCGCGGGCGTACTCCGGGTCGAGCGCGTGCTCGGCGTCGATGAAGGCGGCGATGCCGCCGGCGGCCTGGGCGTTGGCCACCGCGTGCAGGGCCACCGTGGTCTTACCGGAGGACTCCGGCCCGTAGACCTCCACGACGCGGCCGCGGGGCAGGCCACCGATGCCCAGGGCGATGTCGAGGGCGATCGAGCCGGTCGGGATGACCTTGATGGCCACCTCGGGGCTGTCGCCCAGCCGCATGACCGAGCCCTTGCCGAACTGCTTGTCGATCTGGGCGAGGGCCATGTCGAGGGCCTTGTCGCGGTCGAGCGTTGCTGCCATGGTGCGTCACCTTCGGTTCGCGAGAAGCGGGTCGGGACCGACGCTAGGGCGAGGCACCGACAGTTTTCCGATTCCGGGGCGGGCTGTGGAGGACCGGCCGCCTGTGGACGACGACACAGTAGGCCGAACACGTGTTCGATCGCCAGGCCGACACGCCGGGGCCCCAGCTCCGGTCCCGGTCACCGCTCCTTGGCCGGCACGTCGAAGTCCTCGCAGACCGCGAGCCACACCTTGCGCACCGGGACACCGGCCTCGATGGCGTCGACCGCCGTGCGCCCGCCGAGGTCGGTGAAGACGTGGTCGCGCGCGACGCTCTGCGCGCGCATGGCCCCGAACTGACCGTCGAGGCGGGACCAGAACTCCTGCAGGCGCACGCCCCGACGCTAACCCGCCGGCTCCCGGCGGCGCCGCACCCGCCCTAGGCTCGACGGCATGATTCCGGGCACGGGCTCGCAGACGCTCGACATCGTCCTCGAGATCGGCATCGTCCTGGCGCTGATCGTGACGATCGTGCTGCTGATCAGGAACTACCGCGGGCGCTGACCCGCGAGGTCGCCCACACCCAGGCGAGCGGGAGCACCAGCGCCGCCGACACCGCGGACACCAGGCCGAACCCGCCCCACGCGAGCAGCGGACCGCCGACCACCCCGGCCAGGGCCGCGCCCAGGCCCATCAGCAGGTCGGTGCCGCCCTGCGCGGTCGGCCGCAGCTCCGCGCCCACCGACGTCGTCACCAGCGCCGAGCCCGCGATCAGCCCGCACGACCAGCCCAGGCCCAGCAGGACCAGGCCCACGCCCAGCTGCACCGAGTCGGCGGGGGCCGCCGTCCCCGCCACGGCGGCGGCGGCCAGCAGCAGGCCGCTCCCCAGGGCCACGACGGCCGGGGCGCCGGCCTTGTCGGCAAGCACGCCGACCAGCGGGGAGAACAGGTACATGCCGGCCACGTGCACGCTGATGACCAGCCCCACCAGCCGGAGGACGGCGTCCTCGGTGCCGCCGGCGTGGCCCATGTGCACCGGCGTCATCACCATGACGCCGACCATGACCGAGTGCGCCACCACGACCGAGGTGAGCCCCAGGCGACCCGCGGGGGTGGCCCACACCGCGCGCAGCGCGGCCCCGGTGGCCCGCCGGGGCGGGGCGCCGGCGCCACCCCCGCCGAGCCGCCGGGCGAGCAGCAGCGGGTCGGGGCGCAGCAGCACGAGGAAGCCCACGGCGACGACGGCGAACACGACGGCCGAGAGGGCGAACACCCCGCCGAGCGCGGGGAGGCCGAGCGCCTCCCCCAGCCGCGCCCCCGGACGCGCCAGGTTGGGCCCGATCACCGAGCCGATGGTGGTGGCCCAGACGACGAGGGACAGCGCCCGGGCCCGGCGTTCGGGCGCAGCCAGGTCGGCCGCGGCGTACCGGGACTGCAGACCGCAGGCGGTGGCCGCCCCGAACAGGAACAGGCCTCCCAGCAGCAGCGGCAGCGAGGACGCCGCCGCGGCCAGGACGGTGAGCACCGCGCCGACGACGCTGATGGCGTACCCGACGGCCAGCCCGGTGCGCCGGCCGACGGTGGCGCTGATCCGGGCCAGCGGCACCGCGAGGGCGGCCGCGCCGAGGACGCCCGCGGTCTGCCCGAGCCCGGAGGCGCTGTCGGTGCCGGCGACGTCGCGGGCGAGCAGCCCGCCGGCGGTGATGCCGACGGTGACGCCCAGGCCGGCCAGCGCGACGCCACCGCTCAGGACGCCCAGCGTGCGGCGCTGCACGCGGGCGACGTCGATCCCGGCGTCCGACTGCTGCAGCGGTGCCACGAGCGCTCCTGTCTCCCGTGCGGGTGGTCCCCGCGGCCGGCTCGGCCGCCGGCCAGCGAAGTGTCGTACATCCCGGGGACACTGAGCGCGTGCCCGCCCGCCCCACCTCCGACCGTGCCGAGGGGCACGGCGCCCTGAGCCGGTTCTCCGCGCCGACCAGGGACTGGTTCACCGGCGCCTTCGAGCGCCCCACCGCCGCCCAGGACGGCGCCTGGCGGGCGATCAGCAGCGGCGAGCACGCGCTGGTGGTCGCCCCCACGGGCTCGGGCAAGACGCTGGCGGCGTTCCTCTGGTCGCTCGACCGGCTCGCCGCCACCCCGCCCGCCGACGAGCGGACGCGGTGCCGCGTCCTCTACGTGTCGCCGCTCAAGGCCCTCGCCGTCGACGTCGAGCGCAACCTGCGGGCGCCGCTGACCGGCATCGGGCAGGCCGCGGCACGGCTCGGGCTGCCCCGGCCGGAGATCAAGGTGGGCATCCGCTCCGGCGACACCCCGGCCGACGAGCGGCGCACCTTCGTCCGCCGCCCGCCGGACATCCTGATCACCACCCCGGAGTCGCTGTTCCTGCTGCTCACCAGCGCCGCCCGCGAGGCGCTGCGCGGGGTGGAGACGGTGATCGTCGACGAGGTGCACGCGGTCACCGACTCCAAGCGCGGCGCCCACCTGGCCGTCACCCTCGACCGGCTCGACGAGCTGCTCGAGCGGCCGGCGCAGCGGATCGGCCTGTCGGCCACCGTGCGCCCGATCGAGGAGGTCGCCACCTTCCTGGCCGGCGGCCGCCCGGTGCAGGTGGTCTCCCCCGGCTCGACCAAGCAGTGGGACCTCTCGGTCGTCGTGCCGATCGAGGACATGAGCGAGCTGGGCCAGCCGACCGGCGAGCTCGAGGGGTCCGCGGCCGGCAACCAGCCGCGCAACTCCATCTGGCCGGCGGTCGAGGAACGCGTGCTCGACCTCGTCCAGGCGCACCGCAGCACGATCGTCTTCGCCAACTCCCGGCGGCTGGCCGAACGGCTGACCAGCCGGCTCAACGAGCTGGCCTACGAGCGCGCCACCGGCGAGACCGTGCCGCCGGGCACGAACGCGGCGGCGCTCATGGCGCAGGCGGGCTCCGGGGGTGGCGTGCCCGAGGGGGTGCAGCCGGTCGCGGCCGCCCACCACGGGTCGGTGTCCCGCGAGCAGCGGGCGATCGTCGAGGAGGCGCTGAAGTCCGGCCGGCTGCCCGCCGTCGTCGCGACCTCGAGCCTGGAGCTGGGCATCGACATGGGCGCGGTCGACCTCGTCGTCCAGGTGGAGGCGCCGCCGACGGTCGCCAGCGGCCTGCAGCGGGTCGGGCGGGCCGGGCACCAGGTGGGCGCGGTCAGCCGGGGCGTGCTCTTCCCGAAGTACCGCGGCGACCTCGTGCAGTGCGCGCTGGTCGCCGAGCGGATGAAGGCCGGCGCCATCGAGTCGATCCGCTACCTGCGCAACCCGCTCGACGTGCTCGCCCAGCAGATCGTCGCGGTCGTCTCCGAGCGGCCGCGCACCGTCGACGAGGTGGGGGCGCTGGTCCGCCGCTCGGCGGCGTTCTCCTCGCTGCCGGAGTCCGCGCTGCACGCGGTGCTGGACATGCTGGCCGGCCGCTACCCCTCCGACGCGTTCGCCGAGCTGCGCCCGCGGCTGACCTGGGACCGCGTCACCGACACCCTCACCGCCCGGGCCGGTGCCCAGCGGCTGGCGGTCACCAGCGGCGGCACGATCCCCGACCGCGGCCTCTTCGGCGTCTTCCTCGTCGGCGGCGAGGGCAGTGCCGATGGACGAGGTGGCGGTCGCCGGGTCGGCGAGCTCGACGAGGAGATGGTCTACGAGTCGCGGGTCGGCGACGTCTTCCTGCTCGGCTCGTCGTCGTGGCGGATCGAGGACATCACCCACGACCGGGTGCTGGTCACCCCGGCCCCCGGGCAGGCCGGGAAGATGCCGTTCTGGCACGGCGACGCCCCCGGCCGCCCGCTGGAGCTGGGCCGGGCGCTGGGCGCGTTCCTGCGCGAGGTCGGCGCCGCGACGCCGGAGGCCGGGCTGGAGCGGGCCCGCGCGGCCGGTCTCGACGAGTGGGGCGCGGCCAACCTCGCCGCCTACCTGGCGGAGCAGAAGGCGGCCACCGGGCACCTGCCCGACGACCGCACGCTGCTGGTCGAGCGGTTCCGCGACGAGCTGGGCGACTGGCGGCTGGTCGTGCACTCCCCCTTCGGCGCGCAGGTGAACGCGCCCTGGGCGCTGGTCCTCGCCGCCCGGCTGCGCGAGCGCTACGGCGTCGACGTCTCGGCCATGCACTCCGACGACGGCATCGTGCTGCGGCTCCCCGAGACGACCGGCGAGCCGCCCGAGGCCGACCTCGCCGTCCTGGACCCCGACGACGTGGAGCGCGAGGTGACCGCCGAGGTCGGCAGCTCCGCGCTGTTCGCCAGCCGCTTCCGGGAGTGCGCCGCCCGTGCGCTGCTGCTCCCCCGGCGCGACCCCCGCCGCCGCACGCCCCTGTGGCAGCAGCGGCAGCGGGCGGCCCAGCTGCTCTCGGTCGCCAGCGAGTTCTCGTCGTTCCCGATCACCCTCGAAGCCGCCCGCGAGGTGCTGCAGGACGTCTACGACGTGCCGGGGCTGGTCGAGCTGATGACCGACGTCCGTGCCCGGCGGGTGCGCGTCGTCGACGTGCAGACCGAGTCGGCGTCGCCCTTCGCCCAGTCGCTGCTGTTCGGCTACGTGGGGCAGTTCCTCTACGAGGGCGACGCCCCCCTGGCCGAGCGCCGGGCGCAGGCGCTCGCGCTCGACACCGGCCTGCTCGCCGAGCTGCTCGGCCGCTCCGAGCTGCGCGAGCTGCTCGACGCCGAGGCGATGGCCGAGATCGAGGAGGAGCTGCAGCGGCTCCCCCAGCAGCGGCACCCGCGGGACGTCGACGGCGGCGGCGACCTGCTGCGCGTCGTCGGCGACCTCACCGCCGCCGAGGCCGCGCGGCGCGGCGTGCCGCAGGAGTGGCTGGACGAGCTCGTCGCGGCCCGCCGCGCGCTGCTGGTCCGCATCGCCGGCGAGCAGCGGTACGTCGCCATCGAGGACGCCGGCCGGCTGCGCGACGCCCTGGGCACCGCGCTGCCGGTCGGGGTCCCGGAGGCCTTCACCGAGCCGGTCGCCGACCCCCTGGGTGACCTCATCGGCCGCTACGCCCGCACCCACGGCCCCTTCCAGCCCCCCGAGGTGGCCGCCCGGCTCGGGTTGGGCGTCGCCGTGGTGACGGCGACGGTGCAGCGGCTCACCGGCACCGGCCGGCTGGTGTCCGGGGAGTTCCGCCCGGGCGGCTCCGGCCAGGAGTGGTGCGACGCCGACGTCCTGCGCTCGATCCGGCGGCGGAGCCTGGCCCGGCTGCGCCAGGAGGTCGAGCCGGTGCCGATCGGCACGCTGGCCCGGTTCACGCCGTCCTGGCAGTCGGTGGGCAGCCGGCTGCGCGGTGCCGACGGCGTCCTCGCCGTCGTGGAGCAGCTCGCCGGCGCGCTGGTGCCGGCCAGCGCCCTGGAGTCCCTGGTGCTGCCGGGGCGGGTGCGCGACTACTCCCCGGCCATGCTCGACGAGCTCACCAGCGCCGGGGAGGTGCTGTGGGCCGGCGCCGGCGGGCTCCCCGGCAGCGACGGGTGGATCAGCCTGGTCCCCGCCGACCTGGCGCCCCTGCTGCTGCCCGAGCAGCTCGAGACCGCCCCTGAGGGGCAGCCGCTGCTGGACCTGCTCGCCGGCGGCCAGGCGATGTTCTTCCGCGGGCTCTCCGACGCCGTCGGCGCCACCGACGACACCGCGCTGGCCGAGCTGGTGTGGGACCTGGTCTGGGCCGGCGCGCTGACCAACGACACGCTGGCGCCGCTGCGCACCCGGCTGGCCGGGAGCGGCACGCACCGCAAGCCCGCGGCGCCTCCGCGGGTGCGCCTCGACCGGGCCCGCGCCGGCCGGACGCGCCTGGGCCGCCCGGCCATGCCCACCCGCACCGGACCGCCGACCGTCGCCGGCCGGTGGTCCCGGCTGCCGGCTCGGGAGCCGAACGCCACCCGGCGGGGCACCGCACGGGCCGAGGCGCTCCTGGAGCGGCACGGGGTGCTCACCCGCGGGGCGGTGATGGCCGAGCAGGTGACCGGCGGCTTCTCCGCCGTCTACCCGGTGCTGCGGGCGTTCGAGGACAACGGCCGGGCGCGCCGCGGCTACTTCGTGGAGACCCTCGGCGCCGCGCAGTTCGGCACCCCCGGCTCGGTCGACCGGTTGCGCAGCTTCGCCTCCCCCGACCGCGTGCCGGCCGGGGCCGTCGTCCTGGCCGCCACCGACCCGGCGAACGTCTACGGCGCCGCCCTCCCGTGGCCGGAGCGCACCCTCGCCGTCGACGGCGACGCGGTCGATCTCGGCGAGGGCACCAGCGGCTCGCGGAAGGCCGCCGGGCACCGCGCGGGCCGCAAGGCCGGTGCGCTGGTCGTCCTGGTCGACGGCGAGCTGGTGCTCTACGTCGAGCGCGGCGGGAAGACGCTGCTGTCCTGGACCGAGGACGAGCAGGTGCTCAAGGAGGCGGCGACGGCGCTGTCGGGCGCGGTCTCCGCCGGGGCGCTGGGGCGCATGGTGGTGCAGAAGGCCGACGGCGCCTCGGTGCACGAGTCGACCCCGCTGTCCCAGGCCCTCCAGGCCGCCGGGTTCGCCGCGACCCCGCGCGGCCTGCGGCTGCGGGCCTGAGCCCGGGCCACGCCGCTCAGCGGCGGGAGCCCTCCAGCCAGCGGCCGAGCCACCGGCTCAGCCGCGGCATGAGCAGGCGCAGCGCCGTCACGACGTAGATCGCCGACAACAGCAGCCGGAGCGGCCAGGGCCAGCTGTCCACCAGTGGCAGGGCGAGCAGCTGGAAGCTCGTGGTGAACAGCAGCACGACGGCGACGGTCAGCAACCAGCTCCGCCACACCGGCCCCGGCTTAGCCGGCACCGCGAAGAAGCTCTGCAGCCCGACGGCCCGGGAGATCCGCTCGTCCTCGACCAGCTGCTGCACCCGGTCCAGGGCGGCGCGCCGCTCGGCCGAACGTTCCCAGGCGGCCAGCGACTCGTCGTCGCGGAACCGGTAGACCAGGTGGTACTCGTCGCTGGCCGGACCGGGGCGCAGGAGCGTGGAGCCGAGATGGCCGGGGAAGGACGCGGCGAGCTGCTGCACGTCGGCGGCCCAGCGCTCGAAGGCGTCCTGCTGCTCCGGCCGGACCACCCGCGCCACCGTGACCGTCACCGGCTCGGCAGCCGCGGCACCGGGGACGGCGCCACCCACGAGTCGGGTCCGGATCCGTTCGGTCACCTGCACAGCGGGTGCAGCGCGCCGCGGCGCCGCCCCCTTCCCGCCTGTCGGGGGTCTCACACCGGAGGGGCAGACCGCGGCGCGGCCGGGGATCATGGGGACGTGCCCGAAGGAGACACCGTCTGGCTGGCGGCCAAGCGCATGAACCAGGCGCTGGCCGGAGCGACCCTGCGCCGGGGCGAGTTCCGCCTGCCGCAGCTGGCCGCGCTCGACCTCGCCGGCGCCACGGTCCGGGAGGTCGTCCCGCGCGGCAAGCACATGCTGACCCGGCTGGCCGACGACCGCACGCTCCGGACGCACTACCGCATGGACGGCAGCTGGCACATCTACCGGCCGGGCGCGAAGTGGCGCGGCGGGCCCGCCTACGACGTCCGCGTCGTCCTGGCCACCGACGAGTGGGAGTGCGTGGGCTACCGGCTGCACGACGTCGACATCGTCCCCACCAGCGACGAGGGCCGCCTGGTCGGCCACCTCGGCCCCGACGTCCTCGGGCCCGACTGGGATCTGGCGGAGGCGCTGCGCCGGCTCCGCTCGCACCCCGACGAGGAGATCGGCGTCGCCATCCTCGACCAGCGCAACCTGGCCGGCCCCGGCAACCTCTACAAGGTCGAGTCGCTCTTCCTCTGCGGCGTGCACCCCTGGGCACGCGTGGCGGACGTGGACGGGAAGCTCGAGCTCCTCGTCACCCGTGCGCGCACCCTGATGCTCGCCAACCGCGACCACCCCGAGCAGAGCACCACCGGCGACCTGCGCCGCGGCCAGGACCACTGGGTGTACGGGCGCAAGGGCAAGCCCTGCCGGCGGTGCCGGACGCCGATCCTCATGGGCGACCAGGGGCCGCACCTCCAGGAGCGGGTGACCTACTGGTGCCCGCGCTGCCAGGCGGCGCGCTCCCCCGTCGCCGCGACGGCGCGGACCGGCGAACCGGGCCGGCCGCCCCCCGTCGCGACGCCCGGCTGACGGAGGGCCGGCCCCCACCGCGCGGGCGCGCGCCGGGCGGAGGGGGCCGCGGGCCCTGCTACTGCTGGGCCTCGGGGCGGTCTGCCGGCTGCGCCTCGCGCTGCTCGGCGGCCGACACCGACGGCGCACCCTGCTCGATGGCACCGGCGGCGGACGTGCCCTCGACCGCCGGCGCACCGCCGCCCATGGAGGCGCGGATCTGGTCCAGGCGCGAGGCGCCGGCGACGTCGAGGGTCGCCTTCTGCACCTCGAGCATCCGGCCCTCCACCGAGGTCTGCGCCAGCTCGGCCTGGCCGAGCGCGTTGGCGTAGCGGGCCTCGATCTTGTCGCGGACCTCCGTCAGCGACGGCGTGTTGCCCGGCGCGGAGAGCTCGTTGACCTGGCGCAGCGAGTCGGCGACGTGCTCCTGCATCTTGGCCTGCTCGAGCTGGCTCATGAGCTTGGTGCGCTCGGCCAGCGTCGTCTGCAGCCGCATGCGGGACTGCTCCACGGCGCCGCGGGCCTGCTGGGCGGCCTGCAGGGCCTCGTCGTGGCTGCGCTTGAGGTCCTCCATCGACTGCTCGGCGGCGACCAGCTGGGTGGCGAACGCCTGCGCGGCCTGCTCGTACTCGGCGGCCTTGGCGGCGTCGCCCTTGGCCCGCGTCTGGTCGGCGAGGGTCAGGGCCTGCCGGGCGGAGGCCTGCAGCTTCTCCACCTCGCCGAGCTGCCGGTTCAGCCGCATCTCCAGCTGCCGCTGGTTGCCCAGCACGGCGGCCGCCTGGTTGGCCAGCGACTGGTGCCGCGTCTGCTCGGCCTCGATCGCCTGCGCGATCTGGATCTTCGGATCCGCCCGCTGGTCGATCTGGGCGTTGGCCGATGCGGTGAGGTACTTCCACAGCTTCACGAACGGATTGGGCATGGGGTCCTCCTGCTCCGGCGTGAATGCCGGCCCGGCGATGCTCGTCACCCAGCATCGTCCCAGGTGATCTCGCTCCGCAGCCAACGCGGGCACCACGATCGGTGCCGCGGCTAGGGTTTCCGGCGTGCATCCCGCCGGTCCGACCCTCTGCGTCCTCGGTGAGCTGGTCGTCGACCTGCTGCCCGTCCCCGAGGCCGGCGCCGGCCCCGAGGGGACGGCGCCGCACTACGTCGCACGACCGGGCGGCAACGCCCTCAACGTCGCCGTCGCCGCCGGCCGGCTCGGTGCGCCGGTGCGGTTGCTGGCCCGGCTCGGCACCGGACCCCTGGCCGGGCACCTGCGGCGGCACGCCGAGCTCGCCGGTGTCGACACCGCCGGCTTCGTCGACGCCGGGGAGCCGGTCAGCCTGGCCGTCGTCGGTCTCGGCGCCGACGGCTCCCCCGACTACGGCTTCCACGTGCTGGGCGCCGCCGACTGGCAGTGGACCGACGACGAGCTGACCCGGGCACTGCCCGCCGACGTGGGCGCCCTGCACGTCGGCTCCATCTCCAGCTGGACCGAGCCCGGCAGCGCCGCCATCGCCCGGCTGGTCGAGCGGCTGTCCGGGCACGCGCTGATCAGCGTCGACCCGAACATCCGGCCGATGCTGGCCGAGGGCCCGGTGGGCGGCAGCCTCGGCAACGACCGGAGCGCCGTCACCCGGCGGCTGGAGGCACTGGTCGCCCGCGCCGACCTGGTGAAGGTCAGCGCGGAGGACCTCGCCTGGCTGGAGCCGGACACCACCGACCTCGACGAGGCAGCCCGCCGCTGGGCGGAGCGGGGCCCGGCGCTGGTGGTCCTCACCGACGGCGGCGCACCGCTGCGGGTCGCCCGCCCCGGCCGGCCGCTGCTGCGCCGGGAGAGCCCGCGCGTCGACGTCGTCGACACCGTCGGGGCCGGCGACTCGCTGGCCGCCGGCCTGCTCACCGGTCTGCTGGCCTGCGGCACCACCACCCGGGACGCGCTGGCGGACCTGTCCGACGACGAGCTGCTGGCCGTGGTCGACGACGCCGCCCTCGTCGCGGCGCTGAACTGCACCCGGGTGGGCGCCGATCCCCCCACCCGGGACGAGCTCACCGCCGCTCGGGAGCGCCGGTGACCGGGGAGCTCCGCCTGGTCGGATTCGAGGAGCTCTCCGCCGGTGCGCTGCGCGGCCGGCTGCTCGCCCGCCGCGCCGAGTTCTGGGCCGGGTCCCCGCTGTCCGACGACGCCGTGGTGGCCCTGCACGACCCGGTGTTCTTCCACCAGCTCGGCGGCTTCGGCGCCGTCGCGCTGACACCCGACGACGAGGACGCCGGGTACCTGCTGGGCGTGGTGAGCGCCGACCGGCTCGCCGTCGTGCAGGCCGTCGCCGTGCACCCCGGACGGCGACGCACCGGCCTGGCCACCCGGCTGCTGCAGCGCTTCGCGGACCTGGCCGCCGGCGTCGGCGCCCGCGCCGTGCAGGCCGTCGCCCTCGCCGAGGACACGGCCGCCGCCGCCCTCGCCGCGCGCTCGGGAGCCGTCGCGGCATCCTCCCCGGGACACGGTGGGCCCGGCGAGGACCGGACGGTGTTCACCCGCGGCCTGCCCCGGCGCTGAGCGGCCGCCGGGCGGTTCAGCCCGCGGGCTCCAGGAGCTGTGCCACGAGCGCGGCGTGCCGCCGCCGCAGCGTCGTCAGGCCGGGCTGGAGCACCACGCCGAGCAGCCACCGGGCGACCAGCTCGGCGCCGTCCGCGGAGATCCCCAGGGCTGCGGCCAGCCGCCGGGTGAGCTCCGCCCAGCCGGTCGCGCCGGGGCTCAGCAGCGCCACCAGCTGGTCCGGCTCGGTCTCGGCCATCCGGCGCAGCACCGGGTGGGTGGCCAGCTCGTCGGCGAGCGCGGGAAGCGCCTCGGCGACCGGACGGCCCGCGGTCAGGTCGGTGAGGCGCCGCAGCTCGGCGTCCAGCAGGGCGCGGGCCACGTCGTCCTTGGTCCGGGAGTGGTTGTAGAGCGTGGCCTTGGCCACGCCCGAGGCGACCGCGACCGACTGCATGGTGCTGCGCCGCGGGCCGTGCGCGGCGAAGGCGCGGGCGGCGCCGCCGAGCAGCCCCGCCCGCGTCCGGTTCACGACGCCGCGGGGGCGCCCGCCAGGGATCAGGCGGCCAGCGAGACGGCGTCGCGCCGCTGCGCCGCGCGGCCCTGCTGCCCGGCGCCGACGAGCGCCAGCGCGGGCTCGGCGGCGGCGTCGGACAGCGCGGGGACGGCCGCGGCCTCGGCCACGGCGGCCTCGCCGGACGCGGTGAGCGGGCGGACCTCGCCGCCGGCGGCCGCGCCGCGCAGCTCGAGGCTCACCTCGGCGAGCAGGTCCGCCAGCTCCACCTCGAGCGCGTCGCAGATGGAGGCGAGCAGCTCGGAGGAGGCCTCCTTCTGCCCCCGCTCCACCTCGGAGAGGTAGCCCAAGCTGACCCGGGCGGCACCGGAGACGTCGCGCAACGTGCGGTGCTGACGCAGCCGGTGGCCGCGCAGGGTGTTCCCGAGCTGGGTGCGCAGCAGCGTCATGGCCGTCTCCTGTCCTGCGAGCGGGGAAGCGGCGGTGCCATCGAGCACCGTGCGCTCACGGTACGCGGCGCGTGCGCCGCCAGCCCCCCGACGGGGCCGAGTCCGCTCATGGCGTAACGCCCGCTGCGGAGGTGTCGTTCCCGGTGGCGGGCGCCCCCAGCCGGTCCAGCAGCGCGGCGAAGGCGCTCCCGACCGCGGCGCCGCGCACGGCGGCGCGGTTGCCGGGGACGTCGAGCTCGACGACGTCGGTGCGCTCGCCGTCGCTGATGCCGAGGTAGACCCGGCCGGGCCCGTGGCCGTCGACCGGGTCGGGCCCGGCGACCCCGGTGAGGCCGACGCCCCAGGTCGCCCCGCAGCGCTCGCGGATGCCCGCGGCCAGCGCGGCGGCGGTCTGCGGGCTGACCGGCCCGTGCGCGTCGAGCAGCTCGGCCGGCACCCCGGCCAGGACGGCCTTGAGGTCGGTGGCGTAGACGACGGCGCCCCCGCGCAGCGTGGCGCTCGCGCCGGGGACCGAGGCCAGGGTGGCGCAGAACAGGCCGGCGGTGAGCGACTCGGCCGCGGCGACGGTCGCCCCGCGGGCCAGCAGCGCCAGGTGCAGCTCGGCCGCGAGCGCCTCGGGCGTGGGCCGGTCGACCGGGGTGCTCACCGGCGTCAGGCCGCGGTGTCGGTGCGGGTGCCGGAACCGGTGCTCGGCCCGGCCGCCCGCCGGGCGGTGGCGGCGCGCATGGCGCGGGCGCTCGTCTGCCGGAGCGTGACGGCCCGGTAGACGTAGTCCAGGCCGGAGAGCACGGTCAGCAGGACCGCGGCGGCCATGACCCACCAGCGCGCGGTGGCCAGGGCGCCGGTCAGCGGCAGGATGTACAGCGCGATCGCCAGCGCCTGGACGACCGTCTTGACCTTGCCCCCGCGGCTGGCCGCGATGACGCCGTGCCGGATGACCCAGAACCGCAGCAGGGTGACGCCGACCTCGCGGACGAGGATCACGACCGTCACCCACCAGGGCAGGAGGGCGAGCACCGACAGGCAGATCAGCGCCGTCCCGGTGAGCGCCTTGTCGGCGATCGGGTCGGCGAGCTTGCCGAACTCGGTCACCTGCCCGGTCCGGCGGGCGATCAGCCCGTCGTAGCGGTCGGTGATGATCGCCAGGCCGAACACCAGCGTCGCCCAGTAGCGGCCGGCGTCGCTGAGCCCGTCGTCCTGGAGCAGCAGCACCGCGAACACCGGGACGACGGCCAGCCGGAGCACCGTGAGCGCGTTGGGCAGGTTGACCAGCCGCACCGACTGCGGGGGCGTGGCTGCCGGGTCCGGGGCGACGTCGGTCACCTGCGTCACCGCCCGGCCGCGGGAGCCGCGGGGACGAGAGCCGTGGCGACCAGGTCGATGCCCTCGGTGCCCACCACCTCGGCGGCCACCAGCTGCCCGGCGACCGCGCCGTCCGGCACGCCGGTCACGGTGGTGGTGCCGTCGGCGTCCGGGTCCTGGTGGGCGGCGTGGCCGAGCCAGGTGCCGGGCCCCTCCTCGGCGGAGAGGTCCTCGGCGAGCAGCACCTCGACCGACTCGCCGATCCGCTCCTCGGCGCGCTGCGCCGTGAGCTCCTCGACCAGGTCGGTGATCCGCCGGACGCGCGCGTCGATCTCGGCCTGGTCGAGTTTCCCGTCCAGCCGCATGGCCTCGGTGCCCTCCTCGTCGGAGTAGCCGAACACACCGACCGCGTCCAGGCGGCCCTCGGTGAGGAAGCGCTCCAGCTCCGCGACGTCGTCCTCGGTCTCCCCGGGGAAGCCGAGGATGACGTTGGTGCGGAACCCGGCGCCGGGCGCCAGGCTACGGGCCCGCTCGATCGTCCGCAGGAAGTCGTCGGTCCCCCCGAACCGGCGCATGCGGCGCAGCAGGGTCGGCGACGAGTGCTGGAAGGACAGGTCGAAGTACGGGGCGATGACTCCCCCGTGGCCGCCCTTCCCGGCGATGACCTCCAGCAGGCCGGGGCGCAGCTCGGCCGGCTGCAGGTACGCCACCCGCACCCGGACGATGCCCTCGACGGCCGCCAGCTCGGGCAGCAGCTTCTCCAGCGAGCGCAGGTCGCCGAGGTCCTTGCCGTAGGAGGTGGAGTTCTCGCTGACCAGGACCAGCTCGGTGACGCCCTGGGAGGCCAGCCACCGCGCCTCGGACAGCACGTCGGCCGGCGGCCGCGAGACGAAGGCCCCGCGGAAGGCCGGGATCGCGCAGAACGCGCAGCGCCGGTCGCAGCCCGAGGCCAGCTTCAGCGCCGCGGACGGCCCCGAGGCCAGCCGGCGGCGGCGCAGCCAGTCGTGCCCGGGGATGGCCGGGGCGTCGTCCACCCGGCCCCCGGCCCCGGCGAGCACCGCCGAGCGCTGGACCGGGCTGATCGGGAGCAGCGTGCGGCGGTCGCGCGGGGTGTGCGGCACGAGGGGGCGGCCGGCGAGGACGTCGTCGAGACGGTCCCCGATCGCGGAGTAGTCGTCGAAGCCGAGGACGGTGGCCTCCGGCAGCGCACCGGCGAGCTCGGACCCGTAGCGCTCGGCCATGCAGCCGACGGCGACCACGGAGGCGCCGGAGTCGGTCGCCGCGAGGATGGCGTCGACGGAGTCCTTCTTGGCGGTCTCGATGAACCCGCAGGTGTTGACCAGGACCGCGTCGGCGCCCTCGGCGTCCTCGACCAGCTGGTAGCCCTCCGCGGCCAGCCGGCCGGCCAGCTCCTCGGAGTCGACCTCGTTGCGAGCGCATCCGAGCGTCACCACGGCCACGGTCCGGGCAGGGGTGGGCGCGGCTGTCACCCGTCCATCGTAGTCGGTGTCCCCGGTCCGGCCGCCGGGCGGAAACGGTGACCTGCCGGACAGGGGCCCGCTACTCCCCGCCGCGCAGGGTGAACAGGGTCGCCTCGAGCTCGTCGGGCTTGACGAGGACGTCGCGGGCCTTGGAGCCCTCGGAGGGCCCGACGATGCCGCGGCTCTCCATCAGGTCCATCAGCCGGCCGGCCTTCGCGAAGCCGACGCGCAGCTTGCGCTGCAGCATCGACGTCGACCCGAACTGGCTGGTGACGATCAGCTCGACCGCCTGCAGCAGCAGGTCGAGGTCGCCGCCGATGTCCTCGTCGATCTCCTTCTTCTCGCCGGCGCTGCCCGCGGAGAAGACCTCCTCGCGGTACTCCGGCTCGGCCTGGCGCTTGCTGAACTCGACGACCGCCTCGATCTCGGCGTCGGAGACGAACGCGCCCTGGACGCGCATCGGCTTGCCCGCGCCGATGGGCATGAACAGTGCGTCACCCATGCCGATGAGCTTCTCCGCGCCCGGCTGGTCGAGGATGACCCGGCTGTCGGTGAGGCTGGACGTCGAGAAGGCCAGCCGGGAGGGCACGTTGGCCTTGATCAGGCCGGTGACGACGTCGACCGAGGGGCGCTGCGTGGCCAGGATCAGGTGGATGCCGGCGGCACGGGCCTTCTGGGTGATCCGGACGATGTGCTCCTCGACGTCCCGGGGGGCGACCATCATCAGGTCGGCGAGCTCGTCGACGATCGCCAGGATGTAGGGGTAGCGGCGGTAGACCCGCTCGCTTCCGGGCGGCACGGTGATCTCGCCCTTGTCGACCTTCTTGTTGAAGTCGTCGATGTGCCGGACGCCGGTGGACTTCATGTCCTGGTAGCGCTGCTCCATCTCCTCCACCAGCCAGGCCAGCGCGGTCGCGGCCTTCTTGGGGTCGGTGATGATCGGCGTGATCAGGTGCGGGATGCCGTCGTAGGGCGTCAGCTCGACCATCTTCGGGTCGACCAGGATCATCCGCAGCTGGTCCGGGGTGGCCCGCAGCAGCAGCGAGGTCAGGATCGAGTTGACGCAGCTGGACTTACCGGCACCGGTGGCACCGGCCACCAGCAGGTGCGGCATCTTCGCCAGGTTCGCGCAGACGAACCCGCCCTCGATGTCCTTGCCGAGGCCCACCAGCATCGGGTGCGGGTCCTGCTTGGCCGCCTGCGAGCGCAGCACGTCACCCAGGCTGACCTTCTCGCGGTCGGTGTTGGGCACCTCGATGCCGACTGCGGACTTGCCCGGGATCGGGGCCAGGATGCGGATGTTGTCGTTGGCCACCGCGTAGGCCATGTTGCGGGTCAGCGCGGTGATCTTCTCGACCTTCACCCCCTGGCCGAGCTCGACCTCGTAGCGGGTCACCGTCGGCCCGCGGGTGAACCCGGTGACGGCGGCGTCGATGTTGAACTGCTCCAGGACACCGCTGATCGCCGCGATGGCGACGTCGTTGGCCTTGGAGCGGGCGCGCGGCGGGTCGCCGGGCCGCAGCGTGGACAGCGACGGCAGCACGTAGTCGCCCTCGACCGGCTGGATCGACAGCTGCTCCGGCTCGGTGATGGGCGGCAGGTCCTCCGGCGGGGAGGTGCGGTCGACGACCGGGACCGGCGGGCGTGCGGGCGGGACCGGCGGCGGGGGCGCCAGCTCGGTGTGCTCCGGATCGGTGGTGCGGGTGGCCTCGGGCGCCTCGGCGTACGCGCCGTGGTCGATCGGGCCGGTGGTGAGCAGGTCCTCGGACAGCGGCCGACGGCGCGACCGGCGGCTGACCGGCGCCTCCTCGGGCTCCTCGTCGTCCTGGTCGTCGTACTCGTCCTCGTCGTACTCGTCGCGGCCGAGCAGCCGGTCGGTGAGCTCGCGCAGCCGCTCGGGGATCTGGTGCACCGGCGTCGCGGTGATGACCAGCAGCCCGAAGAACGCCAGCAGGGCCAGCAGGACGACGGTGACGACCGGGCCCAGCCCGGCGGTCAGCGGGGTGCCCACGGCCCACCCGACGAGCCCGCCCGAGCCCGGGCGGCCCGCCTGCGGCTCGGCCGGGGTGCCGACGACGTGCGCGATGCCGAGCACGGAGGCGACCGCGCACAGCCAGCCGATGACCAGCCGGCCCCGCGCCTCCGGCCGGGGTCCGCGGCGCAGCAGCCGCAGCGCCGCGAAGAACAGCACGACGGGCAGCACCATGACCAGGGAGCCGACGACCCAGCGGACCGCGTCGGTCAGCCCGGCACCGACCGGCCCGATGCCATTGCTCCAGGCGGCGGCCCCCAGCACGATCGCCAGCCCGAGCACGGCCAGCCCGACCCCGTCGCGCCGGTGCTCCGGCGCCAGCGGCTCGGCCTCCTCGGGCCGGGCGACCGAGCGGGCGAGCCCACCGGCGCCGCGGGCGAGCAGGTTCCAGCCGCCGCTGGCGATCCGCCACAGCGAGGGACCCGACGACGGCTTCTTCTTCGCCGGCGGCCGCCGGTTGGGTGCCCGCTTGGCGGCGGGCCGCTTCTTGCTCGCCGCCGTCGAACCCGATCGGCTGCGGGTCGCGGCCGGCCGGCTGTTCGACGTGGTACGGGCAGGCATGCGTCAGACCGTAATCCCGAGGAGGGTCCCCGACGGCCAGGCCGGGTGTCGTGTCCCGCACGCGGCGCCCGTCTCCCGACCCGGCTGCCGCCGGGCCGGCCCCTCGAACGCGCCCGGGGATCGGCGGGTCCGGTCGGCACCGCCGTCGATCAGAGTTCGATCGGCATCCCGTGCGGTGTGCGGGCGGCGGCCTCGTGCCAGGCCCCCGTCGCCCGCTCGACCTCCTCCTCGGTCGCGATGCCGCGGTCCCGGAGCATCTCGGCCAGCGCGTCGGCCCAGCGCTCGTAGTAGTCGCTGCCGTCGGGCCGGCCGCCGGACACGTGCCGCCCCAGGGTGCGGGCCCACTCCACCCACGTGAAGGCACCCGCCTCGTGCAGGGTCACGGTCATCGCGAAGACCTGCGCCTGCCAGGGAGCGGCGAAGACCTGCTCGCTGCCGGACGGCGGCAGCGGCAGCTCGTTCCCCGCAGCCGCGGAGATGCGGGCCAGCGTGCCGGCGGCGGTCGTGTCCATCAGACGGCCTCCAGGTACGGCTCCCAGGCGTCGACCGACACGGTGACGGTCGGGTCGGCGGCTGCGCCCCAGAGCTCACCAGCGCTGAACTCGACGGTGTAGAGCCACTCGGGGGCGGGGTCCGGCTCCTGGCCGAGCGGCACGGCATTGCGATCGGGGAACACGTGCGCACCACGGACCGCGAGCACGGTGCCCACACGGCCTCGCGCATAGCGGGGGAGACGCGTGTGCCCGCTCGGGTTGATGGTGCGGGTCCGCACCTGCTGGCCCGCCCGGAAGACCGGCCCGGCTCCGATGGGCCGCTCGTAGCTGGACCGTGACGAGAACAGCCCGGTGAGCTCCTCGGCGGTGCGCGCCCTCAGGCCCTCCCGGTCCAGGAGCTCGAGCCGGCGGACGGCGTTCTCCACCGCGAGGAACCAGATGCGGTAGTAGCTGCTGGCCAGGTACGCGGCCGGGGGCAGGGACTCGCGCTCGTGCCGCATCTGGTCGATGTTCCAGAGCCCGAGTGCGCCCAGGGCGAGCGTGATGGCGAAGGAGCGTCTCTCCCACTCGTCGTGGAACGGGGGTTCGTCGGGCTCCGGGCGGACCGGTCCGAACCCCTGCATGCCACCCGTGTCGTGCACGCCGTTCACCGGGCGGCGCCCGAGGGTGCGTGGACGAGCCCGGTGCCGATCATGCTGTCCCGGGTCACGAGCCCGGCCAGTTCTCCCTCGCTCATGAAGTCCGTCCCCTCCGGGCGCGCCGGGATGACCAGGTAGCGGACCTCCGCCGTCGAGTCCCAGACCTTGATCTCGGTGTCCTCGGGCAACGAGACGCCGAAATCCGCCAGCACGCCGCGCGGGTCGATCACCACCTTCGACCGGTAGGCCGGCGATTTGTACCAGACCGGCGGGAGCCCGAGCACGGGCCACGGGTAGCACGAGCAGAGGGTGCACACCACCATGTTGTGCCGCTGCGGGGTGTTCTCCAGGGCGACCATGTGCTCCCCCTGGCGCCCCACGTGCCCCAGCGATGCGATGGCGGCGTCCGCGTCCTCGAGCAGCCACCGCCGGTACTCCCCGTCCGTCCAGGCCTTGGCGACGACCTGGGCACCGTTGTGCGGACCGACCTCCTTCTCGTAGCGCTCCACCACGGCGTCCAGGGCGGCCCGGTCGACCAGGCCCTTCTCGGTCAGCAGGGTCTCGAGTGCGCGGACCCGCGCGTCCATCTCGGACAGCTCGCTGTACTGCGGGTGGTCGTGATCGTGGTCGTGGTCGTGGTCGTCCATCGGTGGTCAGGGGCCCGGAACCGCTCGGCGGCCCCATCGCCCCATCCCCCTTTCCGCTCGGAGGTGCGTCCGGCGCCCCGGTCGACCGTCCATCCCTGGTCGGGTGACCGTGGCCTTGCCACGGGCGCTGCGGCGCCGGCCGTCGCAGGGCATCGACCTGCCGGCCCGGAACGGCGTCCGAACGCCACCATGGCGCCACGCTACTAGCCGGTGCCCCGTCCGGCCGCAGCTCCGGCCCGGTCCGGCTGAGCGCCGACGACCGCGGTGATCCCGGCTAACGTCACGGGCATGAGCGCCCCGCTCCCCCACGGCAGCTGGCCCACCCCCGTCACCTCCGAGCTCGTCGTCCGGGCCGCGGCCCGCCTCGGCGAGGTGGTCGTGGACGGTGCGGACGTCTGGTGGGCGGAGTCCCGCCCCGCCGAGGGCGGTCGCACCACGCTCGTGCGGCGCACCGCCGACGGCGTGGTCACCGACGTGCTCCCGGCACCGTGGAACGCCCGCACCCGCGTGCACGAGTACGGCGGGGGCGCGTGGACGGTCGCCGACGGCGTCGTCTGGTTCTCGGAGTTCTCGGACCAGCGGCTGTACCGACTGGCACCCGGCGAGGCCTCCCCCGTCGCGGTGACGCCCGAGCCGGGGATCCCGTCCGGCGTCCGGTACGCCGACCTGGCCGTGGTCGCCGGCGGGGTGCTCGCCGTGCGGGAGACGCACGCCCCCTCCGGCGCGGCGGCCGACGTGGTGAACGAGATCGTGCGCGTGGGCTCCGACGGCACCGCCGAGGTGCTCGTCTCCGGACCCGACTTCGTCTCCGACCCGCGCCTCGCCCCGGACGGCGTCACGCTCGCGTGGCTGCAGTGGGACCACCCGGACATGCCGTGGGACAGCGCGCAGCTCGTCGTCCGCGCGGCCGACGGCACCGACCACGTCCTCGCGGGCGGGCCGGGCGAGTCCGTCGTCCAGCCGGTCTGGGGCGAGGACCTCTCGCTGTGGTGGCTCGGTGACCGCACGAACTTCTGGTCGCTGTACCGGAAGCGCCCGCACGAGCAGCCGCAGCTGGTCGTCGACGTCGGGAGCGACATCGCCGGCCCCCAGTGGATGTTCGGCTCGTCCCGGTACGCCCACCTCCCCGACGGGCGCGTGGTGCTGGCCTACGGCCGGGACGGGCGCGACCGCCTGGCCGTGCTGACCCCCGGTGAGGAGCCGCGCGAGCTGGACCTGCCCTACGGCACCTTCCGGTTCGTCACGGCGCACGGCACCGGCGTCGTCTGCGTCGCCGGCGGTCCGGCCAGCGAACCGGTGGTCCTGCACGTGGACGCCGACAGCGGCGCGACCGAGGTGCTGCGTCCGGCGCGGGAGCTGGGACTGGATCCGGCGTGGTTCTCACGGCCCGAGCACGTCACGTTCCCGACCGAGGACCGGGGCACCGGGATCGACGTCGCCCACGCGCTGGTCTACCCGCCGACGAACCCCGAGGTGGCGGCCCCGGCAGGGAGCCTCCCACCGCTGGTGGTCGTGGTCCACGGTGGCCCCACCGCCGCCGCCGTCCCGGTGCTGAACCTGGAGATCCAGTACTGGACCTCCCGCGGGTTCTGCGTCGCGGACGTCGACTACCGCGGCTCGGTGGGCTACGGCCGCCGCTACCGCGACGCGCTGCAGGGCCGGTGGGGCGTGATCGACCTCGACGACGTCGTCGCCTGCGCCCGCTCCCTCGCGGACGCGGGCCGGGTCGACCCGGCCCGCATGGCGATCCGGGGCGGCTCGGCCGGCGGCTACACGACCCTGGCCGCGCTGGCCATGCGCCCGGGCGTGTTCACCGCCGGGGCCAGCCACTACGGGGTAGCCGACCTGGGCGCGCTCGCCGCCGAGACGCACAAGTTCGAGTCGCGGTACCTCGACGGCCTGGTCGCCCCGTGGCCCGAGGGCGCCGCCGTCTACGCCGAGCGCTCGCCGATCACCCACGTCGGCTCCCTCGACACCCCGCTGGCGGTGTTCCAGGGCGAGGAGGACGCGGTCGTGCCGCCGTCGCAGGCCGAGTCGATCGTCGCCGCGCTCCGGGAGAACGGCGTGCCGCACGCGTACCTGCTCTTCCCCGGCGAGCAGCACGGGTTCCGCAGGGCGGAGAACATCCGCACGGCGCTGGACGGCGAGCTGTCCTTCTACGCCCAGGTCTGGGGCTTCGAGCTGCCGGCCGCCGAGGGCATCGCGCCGATCGACGTCGTCCGCCGCCCGGAGCCGGGGCCGACCTCGCCCGTCCGCTGAACCCGACCGGCCCGGCGTCCGTATGCCTCCCGGTGGAACGGTTCCGGGAGGAGTGCCCATGAGGCGAGGTCGAGGTCTGGCGCCCGCCGGTGAGCTCGACGTGGGGGCGGCGTACTCCGCGCACGGGCCGGAGCTGTACCGCTTCGCCCTGCGCCAGCTGGGCGACGGCGGAGCCGCCCAGGACGTCGTCCAGGAGGTGTTCCTCCGGGCCTGGCGGGCGGCCGGCTCCTTCGATCCGCAGCTGGCCAGCCTCCGGACGTGGCTGTTCGCGATCGCCCGCAACGTCGTCGTCGACGAGGTCCGGCGGCTGGCCGTCCGGCCGTGGCAGGCTCAGCTCGCCGAGCCGAGGGCCGACCAGCTCCCCGCGCGGAACGGCGTCGACGAGCAGCTCGTGGACGCCTGGGTGGTCGAGGAGGCGCTGCGCCGGATCGCGCCCGACCACCGGACGGCGATCGTCCAGACGCACCTGCGCGGACGTCCGCACGACGAGGTGGCGGCCGAGCTCGGCATCCCGGTGGGCACACTGCGCAGCCGGGTCTTCTACGGACTGAAGTCACTGCGCCTGGCGATGGAGGAGATGGGGGTGGAACCGTGAGCGAGCCGCCTCAGGAGCACCGCGACATCCGCGAGCAGCTGGGGGTGTACGCCCTCGGGCACGGGACGGCCGCCGAGCGGGCCGCCGTCCGGGCGCACCTGGACGGCTGCGCCGCCTGCCGGGCGGAGCTGGCCGAGCTGAGCCCGCTCGCCCCCCGGCTGGCCGGCCTCGACCCGGACCGGCTGGACGAGACGCCCGCTCCCCCACCCGGGCTGCGCGAGGCGGTGCTGGCGAGGATCGCCGCCGAGGAGCGGGCGCGGCCCGCGCGGCGGCCGTCCCGCCGCCGGACGGCGCTGGTCGCGGCCGCGGCGGCCGCCGGGATCGCCGCCGCAGGTTTCGGCGTGGGCTGGCTGACCCGGCCGGTGCCCACGCCGGTGCCCCTGGAGGTCGTCGCCGTCGAGGTGACCGAGGCCGGCATCGAGGCGTCCGCCGCCCTGGTGCCGCACACCTGGGGCGTCGAGGTGAAGCTGTCCGGCGAGGGGTTCACCGCGGGCGAGGTCTACCGGGTGGCGGTGACCGAGCAGGACGGCGGCGTCGTCCCCGCCGGCTCCTTCCTCGGCGTCGGGCCGGTCGAGCTGCACTGCAACCTGAACTCGTCGGTGCTCCGCGAGGACGCGAGCGGGTTCTCCGTGATCGACGCCGACGGCGCGGTGGTGCTCCGCTCGCGGTTCTGACCGCCGCGGACGCACCGCGGCCGCACCGGGGGGAGGTCGCCCCTCCCCGGCGCGGCCGTGGTCGCCGATGTGCTGCGGTCAGGCGGTGGGGGCCACCGTGCTGCCGTCGATGGTGAAGCCGGTGCCGGCGCCGTCCTGGTAGACGTCCGGGCCGACGGGCGCGGCGTTGCGCCGGATGTCGGTCCGGGTGACGGTCATGGCCCCGGTCGCGGAGTTCCAGAGCCCGCCGCCCTCGGCGGCGGCCGTGTTGCCGGTGACCCGGCTGCGGTCGATCCGCACGTCGCCGGCGCCGGTGAGGTGCAGCCCGCCGCCGTTGCCGGGAGCGGCTCCGGTGCTGTTGCCGTTGAGCTCGGTCCGCTCCAGCGACGTCGACCCGATGTTGGCCTCGATGCCACCGCCGGCCCGCATCGACGTGTTGCCGCTGATCACGCTGCGCTCGACGACCACGGTGCCCTGGTCGTTGAGGATGCCGCCGCCCGACCCGGCCGCGCCGTCGGCCACGTTGTCCCGGATCTCGGAGCGCGTGACGGTCAGCGTGCCGGTGGCGCCCGCCTCCTGGAACAGGCCGCCGCCGCCCATGGTGGCCTCGTCGCCGCTGGCGGTGTTGCCGGAGACCTTGCTGCGGTCCACCGTCATGGTGCCCGCCCCGGAGTTCCACAGCCCGCCGCCCTCGGCGGCCGCGGTGTTCCCGGTGACGACGCTGCGGCCGACGTGCACGGTGCCGGCGCCGGTCAGGTGCAGCCCGCCGCCGTTGCCGGGGCCCGCGCCGGTGCTGTTGTGCGACAGCGTGGAGCGGTTGAGGGTCGTGGTGGAGCCGGGGCTCGCCTCGATGCCGCCACCGGCCCGCACGGCCTGGTTCCCGGTGATCGTGCTGCGCTCGACCTCGAGCACGCCGGCGTTGCGCACGCCGCCGCCGGAGGCCGGCAGGCCCTCGCCCAGCGCCGCGCCGCCGGTCACCGTGAGGTGCCGCAGGCTGAGCGTGCCACCGGCGAGGACGTCGAAGACCCGGTGCTCGCCGCGGCCGTCGACGGTCGCGCCGTTGCCCTCGATCGTCACCGCCGACGTCACGTCCAGGTCGCCGGTCGCCGCGTCGTCGTCCTCCCCCTGGAGCACGAGCGCGTACCCGGCCTTCTTCGCCAGCACGACCGTGCCGCCGCCGGAGGCGTTGGCCTGCTGCACCGCCGCGCGCAGCGAGCACTCGCCCTCCGCGTCGGCGCACGTGCCGTCGTGCAGGTCGTGGTCGACGGTGTCCTTCGTGGTCGTGACCCGGATGTCCCCGTTCCCGTGGTTCTTGCGGGGCTCCTCGGTGGCCTGGGCCGGAGCAGCGGCCAGCAGGCCGAGTGCCAGCCCGGCCGCGCCGGCGCTCGCAAGCGTCTTGGTGCGCATCAGTCGTCTCCCTCGTCGGTGAGGTCCGGCTGACGAGCACCGGACGACGGTGGTTACGCACCACCGACGCGGGCGTTCGATGTTCGTGGAACTTCCTGCAGATCCGGGCTGACCCGGGTCCGGCTTCCGGCGCGCGCTCACGCGCACGACCGCACCGGTGACCGGCTGTGGCTCCCGGGCCCGGGCGGCCGACCTGCTCAGACCTCCAGCACCGTCGGGATGATCATCGGGCGGCGGCGGTGCTTGTCCGACACCCACTTGCCGACGGTGCGCCGGATGATCTGCGACATCCGGTGCGCGTCGACGCCGTCGTCCTGCAGCGCCCGCTTGAGGTTGTCCTCGACCAGGGCGAGCACCTCGTCGAAGGCGGACGGGTCGTCGGAGAAGCCCTTGGTGGACAGGTGCACCGGCCGCACGATGGTGCGGGTGGACGGCTCGACCACCACGGTCAGCGCCACGAAGCCCTCGTCGCCGAGGATCCGCCGGGCCTGCAGCGACTCCTCGCCGACGTCGCCGACGTTCAGCCCGTCGACGTAGACGTCGCCGATGGGCACGCTGCCCACGATCGAGGCCTTGCCGTCGACGAGGTCGACGACGACGCCGTCCTCCGCCAGCAGGATCCGGTCGGTGGCCATGCCCGTCTCCTCGGCGAGCTTGGCGTGCGCCCGCAGGTGCCGCCACTCCCCGTGCACCGGCATGAGGTACTTCGGCTTGGCCACGTTGAGCAGCGTGCGCAGCTCGCCGGCCGGGGCGTGCCCGGAGACGTGCACCCGCGCGGTCTCCTTGTGCACGACCGTGGCGCCGAGCCGGGCCAGGCCGTTGATGACCTTGTAGACGGCGGTCTCGTTGCCGGGCACCAGGGACGAGGCGAGGACGACGGTGTCGCCGGGCTCGATGGTCACCTGGTGGTGGTCGCCGCGGGCCATGCGGCCCAGCGCCGAGAGCGGCTCGCCCTGTGACCCGGTGCTGACCAGGACGACCTGCTCCGGCGGCATCTTCGCCGCGTCGTCGAGGGAGACCATGAGGCCCGGTGCCATGCGCAGCAGCTTCAGGTCGCGGGCCACGCCCATGTTGCGGACCATCGAGCGGCCCACCAGCGCCACCTTGCGGCCGTGCTTGTCCGCGCAGTCGAGCACCTGCTGGATCCGGTGCACGTGGCTGGCGAAGCTGGAGACGATGAGCCGCTGCGAGGCGCGGGCGAAGACGTCGTCGAGCACCGGGCCGATGGACCGCTCGGGGGTGACGAAGCCGGGCACCTCGGCGTTGGTGGAGTCCGACAGCAGCAGGTCGATGCCCTCGACCCCGAGCCGCGCGAACGCGCCCAGGTCGGTGAGGACGCCGTCCAGGGGCAGCTGGTCCATCTTGAAGTCACCGGTGTGCACCAGCACACCCGCCGGGGTCTGGACCGCGACGGCCAGCGCGTCGGGGATGGAGTGGTTCACCGAGATGAACTCGCAGTGGAACGGCCCGGCCAGGTGGTCGTCACCGGCGGCCACCTCGATCAGCGTCGCGTCCAGCCGGTGCTCGCGGAGCTTGGCCGCGACCAGCGCGAGGGTGAACCGGGAGCCGACCAGCGGGATGTCCTCGCGCAGCCGCAGCAGGTACGGGATGGCCCCGATGTGGTCCTCGTGCCCGTGGGTGAGGACGACGGCGACGATGTCGTCGAGCCGGTGCTCGATGACGCCGAAGTCGGGCAGGATCAGGTCGACGCCCGGCTGCTCGGCCTCCGGGAAGAGGACACCGCAGTCGATGACCAGCAGCTTGCCGTCGAACTCGAGCACGGCCATGTTGCGGCCGATCTCGCCGAGCCCGCCGAGGGCCATCACGCGCAGCCCGCCCTCGGGCAGCGGCGGGGGGGCCTTGAGATCGAGGTGCGGTTGGGTGACCTGACCACTCACAGGGTTACGCCTCCAGCGGCGAGGTCGTCGCGCAGCTGCGCGAGCTGTTCGGGGGTGGCGTCGACCAGCGGCGGCCGGACCGGTCCGGCCGGCAGGCCGAGCGCGTTGAGCGCGGCCTTCACCGTGATGACGCCCTGGGTGCGGAACATGCCGGTGTAGACCGGCAGCAGGCTGTCGTTGATCTCGCGGGCCTTGATCAGGTCCCCGCCCTCGACGGCGGCGATCAGCTCGACCAGCCGGGGGCCGACGACGTGGCTGACGACGCTGACCATGCCGACGCCGCCGAGCGCGAGGATCGGCAGGTTGAGCATGTCCTCGCCGCTGTAGTAGGCGAGATCGGTGCGGGCCATCGTCCAGGCCATGGCCCCGAGGTCGGCCTTGGCGTCCTTCACCGCGACGATCCGCGGGTGCTCCGCGGCGCGCACGAGGGTCTCCACCTCGATCGGCGTCGCCGTGCGGATCGGGATGTCGTAGAGCATCACCGGGAGGTCGGTGCTGTCGGCGACCGAGGTGAAGTGCCGGAGCAGGCCGGCCTGCGGAGGACGGCTGTAGTACGGCGTCACCACGAGCAGGCCGTGGACACCCAGCTCGGCCGCCGCCCGCGCCTTGTCGATCGAGTGGGCGGTGTCGTAGGTGCCGACGCCGGCGACGACCGTGGCGCGGTCGCCGACGGCGTCCAGCACCACCTCGAGGACGGCGCGCTGCTCGGCGTCGCTGATGGTCGGCGACTCACCCGTCGTCCCGAAGACGACCAGCCCGTCGTTCCCACCCCGGTCGACCAGGTGCGCGGCCAGCTCCTGCGCTCCGGACAGGTCGATCGACCCGTCCTCGGCCAGCGGGGTGACCATCGCCGTGAGGAGGCGCCCGAACGGCCGGGCGGGGTCGGTGGTCATGAGGTGAATCTACCCAGCGGAGGGAACTGATTCCCGCACGTGCTCCACCACCGCGAACCGCAGCCCGGACGACGACGTCGACCACCCCTCGTCCGGCGTCCGCGACACCCGCCGCCACCCGGGCCCGGGGGCCGGCGCCCACGTGTCCCCCTCGACGTGGACGTCGACGTGGGTGACCACCAACCGGTCGGCGTGCGGCAGGAACGCGGCGTAGACCTCTCCTCCGCCGATCACCCAGCACGGGGCGTGCTCGGCGAGGACCTGCTCCACCGACGCGGCCCGGTGGGCGCCGTCGGCCGACCACGCCGGGTCGGAGGTGAGGACGACGTTGCGCCGGCCCGGCAGCGGGCGGAAGCGCTCGGGCAGCGACTCCCAGGTGCGCCGGCCCATCACCACGGTGCCGCCCGTGGTCAGCCGCCGGAACAGCGCCAGGTCCTCCGGCAGGTGCCACGGCAGCCCGCCGTCGGCCCCGATCACCCCGTCGCGTGCCTGCGCCCAGATCATGGCGACGCCGCCCCGCTCCGGGACCGTCCCGAGCCCGGTCACACGGCCACGGCTGCCCGGATCGCGGGGTGGTGCCGGTAGTCGTGCAGCGCGAGGTGCTCGTAGGTGTAGTCGAACAGCGACGGCGCGGGCGCGAGCTCCAGCGACGGGAACGGCAGCACCTCGCGGGAGAGCTGCTCGGTCACCTGCTTCACGTGGTTGCGGTAGATGTGGCAGTCGCCGCCCACCCAGATGAAGTCGCCCGGCTCCAGGCCCACCTGCGCGGCGACCATCCGGGTCAGCAACGCGTAGCTGGCGATGTTGAACGGCACGCCCAGGAACATGTCGGCGCTGCGCTGGTAGAGCTGGCAGGAGAGCCTGCCGTCGGCGACGTAGAACTGGAACAGCGCGTGGCAGGGCGCCAGCGCCATGTCCGGCAGCGAGCTCACGTTCCAGGCGCTGACGATCATGCGCCGGGAGTCGGGGTCGGTCCGCAGCGTGTCCAGCAGGCCGGTGATCTGGTCGACCTGCTGCCCGTCGGGCGCCGGCCACGACCGCCACTGCACGCCGTACACCGGGCCCAGCTCGCCCTCGGGGGAGGCCCACTCGTCCCAGATGGTGACGCCGTTCTCGCGCAGCCAGCCGACGTTGCTGTCTCCCCGGAGGAACCACAGCAGCTCCACGGCGACCGACTTGAAGTGCACCTTCTTCGTCGTCACCAGCGGGAACGTCTCGGCGAGGTCGTAGCGGAGCCGCTCGCCGAACAGGCTGACGGTGCCGGTGCCGGTCCGGTCGTCCTTGGCCGTCCCCTGCTCCAGGATCCGCCGCAGGAGGTCCTCGTACTGGGTGTCGATCGGTGCTGCCACGGGCCCGAGGGTACGGGCCGGCACCGACACCGCCGAGCCCGCGGCACACCCGCACCAGGAGCCCCGCGGCGGTCAGCCCTCGGTGACGAACGGGCTGGCGGCGACCTCGGTCCCGTCGGCCAGCGTGCTGATCCGGAAGTCGCCGAACACGTTGGGCGCCACCCGGTGCAGCTCGCGCAGGCAGGCGACGGCGAGCTCGCGGAGCTCGACGTCGGCGTGCTCGCTGGCCCGCATGGCGACGAAGTGCCGCCAGGCGCGGTAGTTCCCGGTGACGACGATCCGCGACTCGGTGGCGTTGGGCAGCACCGAGCGGGCGGCCTGGCGGGCCTGCTTGCGCCGCAGGGTGGCGTTGGGGACGTCGGCGAAGCGCTCCTCCAGCCCGTGCAGCAGCTCGTCGTAGGCGGCGCGGGCGGCGTCCGTGGCGGCCACGAACCGCGCGTGCAGCTCGGGGTCCTCGGCGATGACGGCCGGCTCCACGACGGCGGCGTCCCGCTGGGGCACGTAGCGCTGCGACAGCTGGCTGAAGGAGAAGTGGCGGTGGCGGACCAGCTCGTGGGTGACCGACCGGGACAGGCCGGACAGGTACATGCTGACCGTGCCGTGCTCGAGCACGGCGAGGTGCCCGACCTCGAGGATGTGCCGCAGGTAGCCGGCGTTGGTCGCCGTCGACGGGTTGGGCTTGTCCCACGACTCGTAGCAGGCCCGGCCGGCGAACTCGGCCAGCGCCTGGCCGCCGTCGGCGTCGGTCTCCCAGGGCACGTCCGCCGGCGGGGTGAACTGCGTCTGCGCGATGACCTGGACCTGGAGCGGGGCGACCGGGGGCACGCCTGCGAGCCTACGGCGGCGGCCGGGCGCCGCCCTGCCGCCGGAGCGGCTCGGGACGGCCCGGCAGACTGGCGGCGTGGACTGGCTGCGCGTGCTGCTCGCCGTCGCCGGCGGTCTCCTGCTGGTCTGGCTGGTGGTGCTGGCCCTGCTGTGGCGGACCCGCCCCGACGGGCTGACCGCGCGCGAGGCGCTCCGCCTGCTCCCGGACCTGGTCCGGCTGGTGCGCCGCCTCGCGGCCGACCGCTCGCTCCCCCGCACCGTGCGGGTGCGCCTGTGGCTGCTGCTGGCCTACCTGCTGTCCCCGGTGGACCTGGTGCCCGACGTCGTCCCGGTGCTCGGCTACGCCGATGACGTGGTCGTGACGGCGTGGGCGCTGCGCTCGGTGGTCCGGCGGGCCGGCGACGACGCCCTGGCCCGGCACTGGCCGGGCGAGGCGGCGGGGCTCGCCGTCGTCCGCCGGCTGGCCGGCCTCACCCGGCCGCCACCGCCCGGCTGAGCTCCGGCGCCAGGTCGCCCCGGTCGGCGACGACGACGGCGCCCAGGCCCATCCAGCCCGCCATGAGCCGCAGTTCGGCAGCCAGCTCCGCCGCGACGTGCAGGGGGTCGGCGTGCTCCTCGACGTGCGCGGCCTGGACCCGCAGCACCCCGCTCTGCCGGTCGGCCTTGAGGTCGACCCGGGCGACCAGCCGGTCGCCGAGCAGGAACGGCAGCACGTAGTAGCCGTGCACCCGCTTGTCGGCCGGCGTGTAGATCTCCAGCCGGTACCGGAAGCCGAAGATCCGCTCCACCCGCGGGCGTTCCCACACCAGCGAGTCGAACGGGCTGAGCAGCGCACGCGCCCGGATCCAGCGGGGACGCCGGGCCGCCGGGTCCAGCCAGGCGGGGCGGCCCCACCCGGCCACCTCGACCGGCAGCAGCTCCCCGGTGCCGGCCAGGTCGGCGATCGCGGCCCGGGCATCGGCGGGGGTCAGCCGGAAGTAGTCGCGGAGATCGGTCTCGGTCGCCACCCCCAGCGCCCGCGCGGCGGTGCGGACGAGCTCGCGGACGGCGTCCGCCCGCGCCGGGGTCGGGGCGTGCAGCACGTCGGCGGGCAGCACGCGCTCGGGCAGGTCGTAGACCCGCTCGAAGCCGGCCGTACGCGCCGTCGCGGTGAGGGCGCCGGTGAAGAAGAGGTACTCCAGGGCCGCCTTGCCGGCATGCCAGTTCCACATGCTGCCCGGGCGGTTGGGCCGCTCCTCCTGCAGCATGCTGGCCCTGAGCGGGCCGTCGCTGCGCACCCGCGCCAGCAGCGCGGCCACGTACTCGGGCCGCTCGCGCTGGACGCGGGTCATCGACCCCCACGCCTCCTGCTCGGCCGCGGCCATCCGCCACCGGAGGACGGGGTGCAGCCGCACCGGCAGGAAGGACGCCTCGTGCGCCCAGTACTCGAACAGGTCGTGCCGCCGGTTGGCGAGCGCGTCCAGCTGCTCCCGGGGATAGGGCCCCAGCCGGCTGAACGCGGGCAGGTAGTGCGAGCGGGACACCACGTTCACCGAGTCGATCTGCACGACGCCGAGCCGCTCGGTGAGCCGGCGCAGCTGCCGGGTCCCCGCGGGGACGGCCGGGCGCGGATCGGCGAACCCCTGCGCCGCCAGGGCGATGCGCCGGGCCAGGGCGGCCGGCAGCCGCTCGACGGGGTTCACGTCGGCCGATCCTGCCCGTCCGGTACGACGACCGCCGAACCACCCCGCGCCGCTTACGCTGCCCGGATGACCTCGGATCTGCCGTTCCCGCGCCTCACGGGGTCCGCGGACGTCTCGGTGCGCCCGGCCCGGCCCGGCGACGCCGACGCCGTCGCCCGCGTCCAGGGCGTCACCTGGCGCACCGCCTACCGCGTCGTGCTGCCGGCCGAGGTCCTCGACGCCTGGGACGAGGCGGCCGTCGCCGGCTCCTGGCGGGCCGCCGTCACCTCGCCGCCCTCGCCGTCGCACCGGGTCCTGGTGGCGATCGAGAAGGACACTGTCGTCGGCTTCGCCGCGCTCGCCGTCGTGGCGGACGTCGGCGAGGTCGGCACCCTGCTGGTGGAGCCCCGCTGGGGCAGGCGCGGGCACGGCAGCCGGCTGCTCGCCGCGGTCACCGACCTGGCGGCCGCGGACGGAGCCCGGCGCCTGGAGGTGTGGCTGGCGGAATCCGACCGGGCCTCGGCCGACTTCTACGAGTCGGCCGGCTGGGAGCCCGACGGGTGGGCGCGCACGCTGGACACCGGCGACGCACCGCTGCGGGAGCTGCGCTGGCACACCGTGCTGGACGACGAGGAGGACGGCCGACCGTAAGCTTCGCGGGCTTCCCCGACGAGGGACTGGTCTTCTACGAGGGCCTGGAGGCCGACAACTCGAAGACCTTCTGGACGACGCACAAGCACGACTACGAGGCCCACGTCCGCACCCCGATGCTGCAGTTGCTCGAGGAGCTCGCGCCGGAGTTCGGGACGGCGAAAATGTTCCGGCCGTACCGGGACGTGCGGTTCAGCCACGACAAGACGCCCTACAAGACGCACCAGGGCGCGGTGGTGAACCCGGAGGGCCGGGGAGCGGGCGCCTGGTACGTGCAGGTGGACGCCGACGGCCTCATGGTGGCGGGCGGCTGCTGGCGGCTGGAGTCCGACCAGATCGCCCGGTACCGGCGCGCCGTCGCCGACGCGGTGCAGGGCCCTGCCCTCGAAGCCGAGGTGGGACGGCTCCGCGCGGCCGGCTGGGACATCGCGGGTGACCGGCTGGTCCGGGTGCCCGCCGGCCACTCCGCCGACGACGACCGCATCGACCTCCTGAAGCACAAGGCGCTGCACGCTTCGCGCCGGTGGACCCCCGAGGACTGGCTGCACACCCGCGAGGCACTCGACCGCGTGCGCCGGTCCTGGCGCGATCTCGAGACGCTGAACGCCTGGTTCGCCGACAACGTCGGAGCCACCACCAAGGAGCCCCGGCCCCGCCGCTGACGGAACTGTCGAGCGCCGCCGGCCCCGGCGGCGCTCGACACCACCCGGCCCGAGAAGGGTGCGTTTCCGCGGAGAAGCGCGACGTCTGCGGGGTGCTTGTCTGCGGGAAGGCTGCGGTACCGCCCGGGGAGGGGTGTGGGCATGACGAAGGGGCCCCAGCACGGATGCTGGGGCCCCTTCGGGAATGGTTGTCCGGCGGCGTCCTACTC
>NZ_JAPVBG010000003.1 GCF_026967805.1 Blastococcus sp. VKM Ac-2987 | reverse complement strand
CGCCGGCCCCAGGGTGACCGTCCGCAGCGCTCGGATCGTCCGCAGGGCAGCTGGCAGGACCGTCGTCCCCAGGGTGACCGTCCGCAGCGCTCGGATCGTCCGCAGGGCAGCTGGCAGGACCGTCGTCCCCAGGGCGACCGTCCGCAGCGCTCGGATCGTCCGCAGGGCAGCTGGCAGGACCGCCGGCCCAGCGGCGATGTCGTGGACCGTCGACCGCCCGTGCCGGCCGGCCCGGAGATCCCCGAGTGGGCTGATCCGCGGGAGCTGGATCCCGCGATCCGGGCCGCGCTCCGTGGACTGGACCCGCGCAACTCCTCGAAGGTCGCGGGGCACCTCGTGGTCGCCGGGACGCTCCTCGACGAGGACCCGGAGACCGCGCTCGCGCACGCCCGTGCCGCCCGGGACCGGGCTTCCCGCCTGGCCGTCGTCCGCGAGGCGGTCGGCGTGGCGGCCTACCACGCCGGGGACTTCGCCGAGGCCGCCCGGGAGATCCGCGCCTACCGCCGGATGAGCGGGGACCAGGGCTACCGCGCGGTGCTCGCCGACTGCGAGCGTGCCCTCGGCCGGCCGGAGGTCGCCATCCGCCTGGTGAACGAGGCGCTCACCGAAGGCGTCGACACGACCGAGGAGGTCGAGCTTCGGCTGGTCGAGGCCGGCGCGCGTCAGGACCTCGGTGAGGACGCGGCCGCGAAGCTGGTGCTCGAGGCGGCTCTGGGTGGCCGTCCGGAGCCGGTCGACCTCCGCGCCGGGGACGAGGGCAAGCTGCGGCTCGCAGCCGCCTACGCCGAGCTGCTCGACGCCCAGGGGGAGACGGACCGCGCGGCGGAGTTGCTCGGGGCCATCGCGGAGATCGATCCGGAGCTCGCGGGCGAGGACCTCGGCGTCGAGTTCACCGAGCTCGAGGACGACGAGCTCGAGGACGACGCCGCGACCGACGGCGAGCCTGGCGATGACGACGTCGCCGAGCACGGCGATGAGGTCGAGCAGCAGGCGGGGGTCGGCGAAGGAGCCCTCATCCTGAATCAGGCCGAGGACGTGGCAGCCGGGCTCGACGACGATCCGGACGACGAGTCGGACGTGGCCGCGGGCCCCGGCCCCGGCACTTCGGACGAGCGCAGGCTGAGCTTCGACGAGGAGGTCGAGGCGGAGGTCGCCGAACTGCTGGGTGAGACCGACGGCGTCGACGCGGACGCTGCCGGTGGCGCCGGGTCAGGGGAGACCACGCCCGAGCACTGACGTCCGACTGGACGCCGTCGTCCGTCCACATGGATGCGTGGCGTCCACAGATCGCAGCGGGAGGTCCTCGCAGGCACCGAGGCGGGACAGGCTTCGGTCATGACCGTGGCTGTGATCGATCGCAACGACGTGGTTCTGCGGGGGCGGGTGTCCGCCCCCGCAGAGCTACGGACCCTGCCCAGCGGTGACACGCTGCTGACCTTCCGCCTGGTGGTCAAGAGACCGGCCCCGAGGGCGCGGGGCCAGTCGGTGGACGTGCTCACGTGCATCACCTACGACCGCGGGCTGCAACGACGGATCGCCGTGTGGCAGCCCGGCGACCTGGTGGAGGTCGAGGGCGCCCTGCAGCGGCGGTTCTGGCGCACCGGGTCGGGCACCGCCTCGGTGTGCGAGGTGAACTGCCGCCGCGGACGCAAGATCCCCCGGTCGGCCGCCCGAACGGCCGACGAGACGGCGTGAAGCGGCCCGCTCAGTCGGCCAGCGGGCGCAGCACGAGCCCGGTTCTGGGCTTCGGCACGAACAGGGTCGACTTCCTCGGCATCCGTGCTCCGGCGCGCGCGACGGCCGCGACGTCAGTGGGGGAGGGAGCCCGCAGCAGTACCGCCACGCCGGCCCGATCCACGGCTGTCCGCACGGCCTCGTCGAGGCTGTGGGCGATGAGCACGGAGTCCACCGTGTCGGGACGTCCCCACAGGTGGTGCACCAGCCCGTGGTGCGCGAGCACCACGTCCAGGTCCCGCCAGGCCGGTGGAGCCTGCGCCGGCACCGCGGCACGGACCTCCGGGCCGGCGGCGCTCAGCCGCACCAGCCTTTCGCCGTCGGTGAGCAGCAGCCCGCGCTCGGCCGGATCGCTCAGCCAGGCGCGCGCTCCGGCGATGACCGCGTCCGTGCCCGTCCCGTCCACCGGCACCTCGGCTGTGACGAAACCACGCCCGGCGGCGGCAAGGGCCTCGCTCCAGGGCAGTGCGGGAACCACCCGGTGGATCGGGTCGACCCGGAGGCCACCGCACCCCATGGGCGTGACCAGCGCCAGCACGGCATCGGTCCCCGACGCGCAGCGCTGCGCCCGGGCGTTCGCGAGGGCCGCGGCGAAGCGGTGGTGACCGTCGGCGATCACGGCCCGGGTGCGGTCCAGCGCCGCGGAGACGGCGTCGATCGTCGCGGTCTCGGTCACCCGCCAGAGCCGGTGCCGGACTCCGTCGGCGTCGCACAGGTCGAGGGTGTGCGGTGTCCGTCGCACCGCCTCCGTCACCCGGGACACCGCCGGCTCCGGATCGTGGGCCAGCACGATCGGCTCCAGATCCGTCCGCGTCGCGGCCAGCAGCGCCCGGCGGCCCTCGACGGCTACCGGGTAGGTGTCCTCGTGCGGGAGCACGGCCGTGGAATCTGCCGGTGGCAGGGTGACCGCCCCGAGCCAGCCCACCGTCGCCGCCCCGCCGTCGGCCGGGCGCAGCTCGTACAGCCACAACGCCGGCAGCTCGTCGCGCACCAGGACGCCGTCGGCCTCCCACGTCCGCAGGGTGGCGGCAGCCAGGTGGGCGGAGTCGCCGTTCTCCCCAGGACCGGCGCCGGGCCCAGGCAGGATCAGGCGGACGACGTTGTACGGATCGGCATCGACCAGCCGATCCCGGCCGGAGGGCGTCACCAGGTCGTAGGCTGGCGAACTGACGCGGGCCAGGTACTCGGGATCGCGCTCCCGGTAGGTCAGGGCCCGGAACGGCCGGACCTCCAGCCCCGGGGCCGGTCGGGGGGTCTGGGGGCCTGCCGACGACGAGAACACGACCAGGATCGTAGGAGCGGCGCCGCGGGGCGTGGTCGGCCGTTCAGGATCGGCCCGGGATCCGGCCCGGGGGACCGGTGTGGATGCGGCCCAGGAGGGGGAGCAGCGTTGCCCGAGGGTGGTTCGCCGGAGAAGGGTCTCGGAGCCAGCGACGCGCCCAGCGGCGGTGTCTACGAGTGGTACCGCCGGGGCCTGGAGCTGCTCGCGGACCGGCATCCGGACGCCGCGGCCACCCTGCTGGCACGTGCTGCCGACGCCGAGCCCGCCTCGCGCAGCATTCGCGAGGCGCTCGGGCGCGCCCAGTACGACGCCCACCGCTACCACGAGGCGATGGCCAGCTTCGCGAGTCTGATCGCCGCCAACCCCACCGACGACTACGCCCAGTTCGGCCTCGGCCTGGCCGCCAGCAGGGCCGGGGACCTCCCCCTGGCCGTCGAGCACCTGGCGCTCGCGGTGGCCATGCGGCCGGACTCGGCCCACTACGCGCGGGCGCTGCGCGAGGTCCGCGCCCGCCAGACCCGGGAGTCAGCGTGACGGAGCAGGCCCGCCCATCCTCGGTGACCCGGCTGGCCGCGGGCTGCGCCAAGCCGCCCGTCCGGCGGTACGACGTGGCGCTGCTGGACCTCGACGGCGTCGTCTACGTCGGCCCGGACGCCGTTCCCGGCGTGCCGGCCGCCCTGGCCGCCGCCCGCACCGCCGGCATGCGCCTCGGGTTCGTCACGAACAACGCCGCCCGCACCCCCGAGCAGGTCGCCGAGCACCTGACCGAGCTGCAGGTCCCGGCCCGGCCGGCGGACGTCATCACCAGCTCGCAGGCGGCGGCGACCGTCGTCGCCGGGCTCCTCGGGGACGGGGCGCGGGTGCTCCCGGTCGGCGGCCCCGGGGTCGCGGCCGCGCTCATGGCCGCCGGCCTGACCGTCGTCGACAGCGCCGACGACCGCCCGGACGCGGTGGTCCAGGGCTACGGCCGGGAGGTCGGCTGGGCGCAGCTGGCCGAGGCCGTCGTCGCCGTCCGCAACGGCGCCCGGCACGTGGCCACCAACGCCGATGCGAGCATCCCGTCTCCCCGCGGCCCGCTCCCGGGGAACGGCGCGATGGTGGCGGTGGTCCGGGGGGTGACCGGGCAGGAGCCACTGGTCACCGGGAAGCCGGATCCCGCGATGCACGCCGAGTGCGTCCGGCGCACGGGCGCCCGGCGGCCGCTCGTGGTCGGGGACCGGCTGGACACCGACATCGAGGGAGCCCGCCGGGCCGGGGCGGCCAGCCTGCTGGTGTTCTCCGGGGTCACCGACCCCGGGACCCTGCTCGCCGCGGGACCGTCCCACCGGCCGGACCTGCTCGCGGCCGACGCGTCGGGGGTGCTGCACACCCACCCGCCGGTGGAGTCCGACGGGTCGACCTGGCGGTGCGGCGGCTGGACAGTCCGGGGAGTCGAGGGCGGCTCCGGTCTCGAGTTGTCCGGTTCCGACGCCGACGCCGAGACACGCGGCGCGGTGCCCGACGGGCTGGACGGTCTGCGCGCCCTCTGCGTCGCCCACTGGTCCGCCCACCCCGACGACGGCGCGCCGGTGCGCGTGGTCGGCACCGGCCGGGCCGCGAGCGACGCCGTGGCGAGCTGGGGTCTCGCGCCGCCGGAGGGGGGCTGACCTGCTGCCGTCAGAGCAGCTTGCGCAGACGCAGCAGGTCCCGCACGCCCGCCTCCAGCTTCACCCGGCCGCCGGCCCACGCGGAGCCGAAGGACAGCCGGCCGTCGGTGAGCGCGACCAGGTCGTCGCTGGTCATGGTCAGCCGGATGTCTGCCTTCGGCACGGCGGGACCGTCGGGGACCGCGTGCAGATCCTTGACCGCACCGGAGCTCAGCCGACCGAGCACCACCTGCTCCAGGTCGGTGAGCCGGCAGGAGAGGCTGCGGTCCAGCCCCGCGGCCGCCGGGTTCGCGGCGAGGTCGCCGAGGATGCCGGTCAGGGCGGTCATGCACTGATCCATCGTGGCCACGCGGGCAGGTCTCCCCAGAAGTCGGCGGCGGGTGCGGTCGCCCCGACGCTATCGCGCTGCTCCGTCCGGCCCGTCCGCGTCGCTGCCGGCCGGTAACCTCCGCAGGGGACGCTGGTGCGTGCCGACGCCGCCCGCGCGACCCCTGCCCGTTCCCCGACCCCCGCACTCCGAGAGGCGCCCGATGACCGAGCCGACCGTGCCGCGACCGGTGCCCGGGCCGTACCGGCCCGCGCCCCCGCCCGCGCCGGTCGCCGCTCCGGGCACCACCGCCGGTCCCGGCGCCGCCGCGGACGCCGCCTCCGGCTCGGGTGCCACTATGGACGCCGCCTCCGGCTCGGGTGCCGCTCCGGCGCCCGGCGTGGGCGCCGAGGCAGTCCGCGCCGACGCCGATGCCCTGGAGGCGACGCCGGCGGAGGGCGCGGGCGCGCAGCGCGGGCTGACCGGTCTCGAGGAGCTGCCCGTGGCCGAGCACGTCGCCGTCTTCGAGGCCGAGCACGCGCGCCTGCAGCGCGAGCTCGGCACGATCGACCCCCGCTGATGGCCCGTCGCGCCCGGCTCGACGCCGAGCTGGTCCGTCGTGGGCTGGCGAGGTCCCGCGAGCACGCCGTCGCCCTGATCGCGGAGGGGCGGGTCGCGGTGGGCGGCCAGGCCGCCACCAAGCCGGCCACCGGCGTGGAGGCGGGGACCCCCGTCGTCGTCCGGACCGACCCCGACCAGCCGTCCTGGGTCTCCCGCGGCGCGCACAAGCTGCTGGGCGCGCTCGAGGCGTTCCCCGTCGCCGTCGAGGGCCGCCGCGCGCTGGACGCCGGTGCTTCCACGGGCGGGTTCACCGAGGTGCTGCTGCGCGGCGGCGCCGCCGAGGTGGTCGCCGTCGACGTGGGGTACGGGGAACTGGCGTGGTCGCTGCGCACCGACGACCGCGTCCGGGTGCACGAGCGCACCAACGTCCGCACGCTGACGCCGGAGGCGATCGACGGGCCGGTGGACCTGGTGGTCGCCGACCTGTCCTTCATCTCGCTGCGCCTGGTGCTGCCCGCGCTCACCGCGTGCGCCGGCCCCGGCGCCGACCTGCTGCCCATGGTCAAGCCGCAGTTCGAGGTCGGCCGGGAGCGGCTGGGCGCCGGCGGGGTGGTGCGCGATCCCGAGCACCGCGTGCAGGCGGTGCTCGAGGTGGGCAGAGCAGCCGGAGCGCTCGGCTGGGGAACGGCCGGCGTGGTGGCCAGCCCCCTGCCGGGCCCCGCCGGCAACGTGGAGTTCTTCCTCTGGTTGCGGTCCGACGCCGGGCCGGTCGAGGAGGACACCGTCCGACGAGCAGTCCAGGAGGGACCCCAGTGAGCGAGCCGAGCACGGCATCACCCGACGGGCAGGAGGCCCGGCGGGTCCTGCTGACGGTGCACACCGGGCGGCAGGACATCGTCGAGCTGGCCCAGACGTCCGCGGCGCGGCTGCTGCGCGGTGGCATCGGGGTGAAGGTGCTCGAGGACGAGGCGCCCGATCTCGACATCCCCGGCGCCGAGGTCGTGCCCTGCGACGAGGCCGCCGCGCAGAACGCCGAGATCGTCATGGTGTTCGGTGGTGACGGCACCTTCCTGCGCGCCGCCGAGCTCGCCCGGTACACCGATGCGGCGCTGATGGGCGTGAACCTCGGCCGGGTCGGGTTCCTCGCCGAGACCGAGCCCGAGGCGGTCGAGGAGACCCTGGCCGCCATCGAGAACTGCGAGTATTCGGTCGAGGAGCGGCTGGCCATCCGCGTCGACGTCCTCGACGGCGACGGCACGGTCGTCGGCGGCACGTGGGCGCTCAACGAGGTGTCGGTGGAGAAGGCCGAGCGATCCCGCGTGCTCGACGTCGTCATCGGCATCGACGGGCGGCCGCTGACCAGCTTCGGCTGCGACGGCGTGCTGTGCGCCACCCCGACGGGCTCCACCGCCTACGCCTTCTCCGCCGGCGGCCCGGTGGTGTGGCCCGACGTCGAGGCGCTGCTGCTGGTGCCCACCAACGCCCACGCCCTCTTCGCGCGGCCGCTGGTCACCTCGCCGAACTCGGTGCTCACCGTGGCGATCCCAGCGGACGGCAACCGGGCCCGGGTGTCGGCCGACGGGCGGCGCACCGTCGAGGTGCCCGACGGCGGCCGGGTCGACGTGCGCCGGGCCAACCGGCCGGTGCGCATCGCCCGGGTGCACGCCGCGACGTTCGGCGACCGGCTCGTCGCGAAGTTCGGGCTGCCGGTGCACGGCTTCCGCGACGCCCGGCACGCCGGCCCGGGCCACGAGCTGTTCACCAGCCGCAACGTCCTGGCCCGCGACATCGTCACCGCCGACGGCGCGGACATCCCGGCCCCGGCGCGGGAGGTGAGCGGTGGCGGCACGCACGACGACGCCTGACCGACCCAGCCCGGCGGCGACGGGAACGGCCGCTGCCGCGGCGGGGCGGCTCTCGGAGCTGCGCATCCGCGGCCTCGGCGCCATCGACGACGTCACGCTCGAGCTCGGCCGTGGCCTGACGGTGGTGACCGGGGAGACCGGAGCCGGCAAGACGATGGTGGTGACCGGCCTGACCCTGCTGTTCGGCGGCCGGGCCGACCCCGGACGGGTCCGGGCCAGCGGGCGGGCCGGGGTGGAGGGGCGGCTGGAGCTCCCGCCGGAGTCGCCGGCCTGGGCCCGTGCGGCCGACGCCGGGGCCGATCCCGACGACGACGGCAGCCTCATCCTGGCCCGCACGGTCAGCGCCGAGGGCCGCTCGCGGGCCTACCTGGGCGGGCGCAGCGTGCCGGTCGGGGTGGTCGCCGAGCTGGCCGAGCACCTGCTGGCCGTGCACGGGCAGACCGATCAGCTGCGGCTCTCGCGGCCGTCCGAGCAGCGCCGGGCGCTGGACCGGTACGCCGGCGCCGAGCACCTGGAGCTGCTGGAGCGGTACCGGGAGGCCCACCAGCGCTGGCGCGCCCTCGCCGCGGATCTGGAGCGCCGGCACGGACAGGCACGCGAGCTGGCGCAGGCCGCCGACGTGCTGCGGCACGGCCTGGAGGAGATCGAGGCCGTCGCGCCGGAGCCGGGCGAGGACGAGTCGCTCGACACCCAGGCCAAGCGGCTCAGCGACGCCGACGCGCTGCGCGCCGCTGCCGACGAGGCGCGCACCGCGCTCATCGGTGACGTGACCGGCGACCTGGGCGGGGGCGAGCTGCCCCAGGACGCGACTGCCGCGCTGGCCATCGCCGAGCGGGCGCTCGCCGGTGCCGACGACCCGGCTCTCGTGCTGCTCGCCCAGGACCTCGCCGACGCGGTGGCCGTGGTGTCCGACGTCGCCGGCCAGCTCGCCGGGTACGTCGCCGACCTCGACGCCGACCCCGGCCGCCTGGCCGAGGTGCTCGACCGGCGGGCGGTCATCACCGCGCTGGTCCGCAAGTACGCCGACGCCGGTGCGGGCGTGGCCGGCGTGCTCGCCTGGGCCGAGGACGCGCAGCGCCGGCTCGCCGAGCTGGACGTCTCCGACGAGGCGCTGGAGGCCCTGGCGGCCCAGCGGGACGCCGCCCGTGCCGACGTCGACCGGCTCGGCGCGGAGATCTCGGCCGGGCGACGCGCTGCGGCGGAGGGCTTCGCCGCGGAGGTCGGCGCCGAGCTGGCCGGGCTGGCGATGAAGAGCGCCCGGGTGTCCTTCAGCATCGACAGCCATCCCGACGACCCCGGTCCCGACGGCATCGACGAGGTGGCGCTGCTGCTCGCCGCCCACCCCGGCGCGCCGCCGCGGCCGGTGCACAAGGGTGCGTCCGGCGGTGAGCTCTCCCGGGTGATGCTCGCCATCGAGGTGGTGTTCGCCGGCGCCGACCCGGTGCCGGTCATGGTCTTCGACGAGGTGGACGCAGGCGTGGGTGGCCAGGCCGCCGGGGAGATCGGGCGGCGGCTGGCCCGGCTGGCCCGGGACCACCAGGTCGTCGTCGTCACCCACCTGGCGCAGGTGGCGGCGTTCGCCGACACCCACCTCGTGGTGGACAAGTCGCCGGACACCGGCGCGGGCGTCACCGCCACCGACATCCGCTCGGTCGCCGACGAGGACCGGGTGCGCGAGCTCGCCCGGATGCTGTCCGGTCTGGCCGACAGCGACACCGGGCAGGCGCACGCCCGGGAGCTGCTCGCCGTCGCCGCTTCCGCCGCCGCCCGCTGACCCGGCTTCGCCGGGTCGGGTGACCGGGGGAGTGCCCACGTGCAGGCCGGGGTAAGGGGCGTCGGTGACCTGCTTCTCCTCCACCGATGAGTCCGCCCACTACGGCTTCTCGGTGTGCATGCTGCTGGACCAGTACCGCGACCAGCTGCACTGGGCGGAGGAGGGCGTCGACGAGCTGGGTACCGGGGATGCCACCGCCATCGCCGACGTCGTGCGGGGGCTCCCGGGGCTTCGGGTGCGCAGCTACGACATCAGCGCGTCCTCCGTCGAGCAGGCGCGGGTCAACATCGCCGACCGCGGGGTCGCCGACCGGTACACCGTCGAGCTGGGCGACTTCTTCGACCAGGCCGACTCGGCCGGCGGGCAGCAGGCGTCCACGGTCATCTCCAACCCGCCCTACATCCCGGCCCCCGACCGCGACATCCTGATGCCCGAGCTGTGGGGCGGGGTGCACGGCAACGACCTGGTGCTGCAGCTGCTCAAGGCCGGGTACACCAACGTCATCTCCGCCGTGGCCAGCTACTCCGACCCGCTGGCGACCGTGCGGACCGCCGAGGAGCTCGGCTACCGCGTCGTGAACTTCCTCGCCATGGGCCTGGACTTCGGGCCGTACAGCAACGAGCCGAAGGTGCGCGAGCACATCCGCCGGCTCTGCGCGGACGGCCACGGCTGGGCGGGGGAGGACGGTTACATGGTCGCCGTCGCCCTCTTCACCCGGGATCCGGACCTCCCCGGCGACCGCGCCGACCAGCTGGTGAAGTCGCTGCAGCTCTGACGAGCGGGGGCCCGGAGGGTCCTCCGAGGAAGAGCTAGGAGCCGCGGTACCCGCCGGGGTGGCGCGTGAGCCGCGGACCGGAACGCGAGCCGCCTCGCGAGGCGTTCCGACGAGCGGGCGCCCGGAGGGCTCCCCGAGGAGGAACGGGAAACGGCTCAACGCCTCCGGGGAACGGCTCCTGGCCGCGGTGCCGTCCGGAGGACGGCCGATGTCACCGTGACTTGGCGTAGCCGGCCAGGCCGAACTGCAGCAGAGCGAGACCGCGGCGGCCCTGCCGGCGCAGCTCGGCCGCGAGTTCCGGCCCGCTGACCCCGTCGAGCACCCGGTCCCGGGCCAGCTCGAGCAGCGAGGCGTACAGGCCCAGGACGGCGTGGGCGGCCAGCCACGGCTCGATCTGGCCGGGCTTCGCCGACGTCTCCTCGGCAACCAGGTCGGCCAGCGAGCCGGTGAGCTCGCCGAGGATCTCCCGCTCGCGGATCTGCAGCGTGCGGCTCCCACGGATGACCCGCGCCATCTGCGCGACGCCGTCGGCGGCCTCCGGCGTGCCGAGCAGGCTGATCGCCGCGACGACGAAGCTGCCGGCGGCCGCGGACACCGACTCGCCCGCGGGGCGCCGGCGCACGGCGTCCAGCAGGGCGGCGCGCATGGGCGGGTCGTCGTCGAAGACCAGGCCCTCCTTGACCGGGAAGTGGTTGAACACCGTCTTCTCCACGACGCCGGCGCGCTGGGCGATCTCGACGACGCTGACCGCGTCGAAGCCCCGCTCGGCGAACAACTCGGTGGCGGCGTCGACGATGCGGTCCCGCGTCTGCTGGCGGCGGCGCTCGCGGATCCCGCTGCCGCGCAGGGCCCGCCGTGCCCGCCGGGGCCCCGTGGAGTCACCGTCGGTCACGGCGGCCGGTGCGGTGGCGACCGGCGGCGGCACGGCCCCCGGGGGGATCAGCTCCGCCGGCACGTCGCCGGCCACCCCGCTGGGCGCGCTGTCCCGCTCGCCGCCCCCAGGAGCGGCACCGGTCCCCGCGCGCCCGGCATCGGCCGGGGCGGCAGCCGCGCTGCCGTCCGCCGCGGTCCCGGGCACCGGCCGGCTGGCCGGCTGGTCGGCGCGTCCGTCCAGCTCAGGTCCCGGGACCGCTCTGATCACCGCACCGCTGACGGGCGCCGGGGCGTCCTCGTCGGGCTGCGGGAGGGATGCTGCGGTCGTCAGGGCACCAGCCACACCAGTCACATCCGCAACGCTAGTCACAACTCGGTAACGGTCCCGCGCAGGCGGCGCGGAGCGCGTGGCCGGCGTGTCGGCCGGACCTGGTGTCGGACACGCTCCGTGAGCGGAACGTCGCCGATGCGCGTCGGATGAACGCCCGGGGAACTCCGCGTGGCAGCATGCGGAGTCATGCGCATCGGCACCGTTCGCCGCGGCCGGGCACAGGAATCGGGGCCCGGGGTCGCCGGCCCCGTCCGTCTGGACCGTCGCACCAAGAACCTGACGAAACGACTGCGCCCCGGCGACATCGCCGTCATCGACCACGTCGACATCGACCGGGTCAGCGCCGACGCGCTGGTCGGTTGCAAGGTGGCCGCGGTGGTCAACGCCGCGCCCAGCATCTCCGGCCGGTACCCCAACCTCGGGCCCGAGATCCTCATCAACGCCGGCATCCCGCTGCTCGACGACGTCGGCAAGGAGGTGTTCGCCAAGGTCAAGGAGGGCGCGACCGTCCGGCTCGACGGCAACGAGCTCGTCGCCGAGGACGGCACGGTCGTGGCCGCGGGCGCCGCCCACGACAGCGAGACGGTGGCGGCCGCCATGGCCGACGCGAAGGCCGGCCTGTCGGTGCAACTGGAGGCGTTCGCCGCCAACACCATGGAGTACATGAAGCGGGAGCGCGCGCTCCTGCTCGACGGTGTCGGCGTCCCCGACGTCACCACGTCCATCGAGGGCCGGCACGTGCTCGTGGTCGTTCGCGGCTACGACTACAAGGAGGACCTGCACGCCCTCCGCTCCTACATCCGCGACTACCGCCCGGTCCTCATCGGCGTCGACGGCGGTGCCGACGCGCTGGTCGAGGCCGGCTACTCGCCGGACATGATCATCGGGGACATGGACTCGGTGAGCGACGACGTGCTGCGCTCCGGTGCCGAGGTGGTCGTGCACGCCTACGCCGACGGCCGCGCCCCGGGCCTGGCCCGCGTGCAGGACCTGGGCGTGGAGGCGATCACCTTCCCGGCCGCCGCCACCAGCGAGGACATCGCGATGCTGCTCGCCGACGAGAAGGGCGCCACGCTCATCGTCGCCGTCGGCACCCACGCCACCCTCGTGGAGTTCCTGGACAAGGGCCGCGGGGGCATGGCCTCCACCTTCCTCACCCGCCTGCGGCTGGGCGGCAAGCTCGTCGACGCCAAGGGCGTCAGCCGGCTCTACCGCAGCCGCATCTCGACGACGGCACTGGTGGTCCTCGTGCTCGCCGCCCTCTTCGCCATCGGATCGGCGCTGGCGCTGTCCGCCGCGGGGCGCGTCTACCTGGATCTGCTGCTCGACCAATGGAACAGCTTCATGTTCTGGCTGGAGAACCTCTTCTCGTGATCGACTTCCGCTACCACCTGGTCTCGCTGATCGCGGTCTTCCTGGCGGTCGCGCTGGGCATCGTCATCGGCACGACCGCGCTCAACGCGCCGATCCTGGCCGACATCGAGAACCAGGTGTCCGCGCTGGAGCAGGACAAGCGGAACCTCGAGGACCGCACCCGGGACCTCCAGGCCCAGCTCGACACCTCCGTGGAGTTCGAGGAGGCCGTCGCCGGGCCGCTGGTCGAGGGCACGCTCACCGACCGCTCCGTCCTGCTGGTCCCGACCAACGACAGCGTCACCGCCGAGACGGTGGAGGCGGTCGGCGCCCTGGTCCGCCAGGCGGGCGGCTCGGTCAGCGGCGTGGTGCGGCTGGAGCCCGAGTACAGCGACCCGGCGACCGGCGCAGCCCTGCAGAGCTACGTCACCGGCTCCGGGCTGCCCGCCGGGGTGCAGCTGCCCGAGAGCGGCGACGCCGACACCCTGGTGGCCTCGCTGCTGGCGCAGACGCTGATGATCCCGCCGGCTGGACCGGTGCCCGACACCGCGGCGGTCTCCTCGGTCCTCGCCGGTCTCAGCTCGCTGGACGTACTGAACCCCGAGGGCGCCTCCGTCGTGCCGGCCGACCACGCGGTGCTGCTCACCGGCAGCGGGTTCACCGGCGACGACGCCGAGCGCCGCAACGCCGCCCTGGTCGAGCTGGCCACGGCGCTGGACGCCCAGGGTCAGGGCGCCGTCGTGGCCGGCGATGCGCCGTCGGCTCGCCCGAACGGGCTGATCGGCGCGATCCGCGTCGATCCGACGCTCGCGGCCGCCGTCTCCACGATCGACAACGTCGGCACCGTCGTCGGCCGGATCAGCACCGCCCTCGCCCTCGGCCAGGAGTCGCGGGGCACCTCGGGCAAGTACGGGACCGGCGAGGACACCCAGCCGGTGCCGCCGGTGCCCGCCGCCGCGCAGTGAGCGGCCGGCGCCCCGCGCTGCTGGCCCTGACCGGGGCCGCGTCGGCGCGCGCCGCCCTGGCGGGAGCCGCCGTGCTGACGGACCGCCCGGCCGGCGCGCCGTGGCGGCGCACCAACTACGCCGGCCGTCCGGTCAGCCTCCTCGGCGGCCCGGCGCTGGCGCTGTCGGCCACGGCGACCGCGGTGCTGGGTGCCCCGCCCGGCACCCGAGCCGCGTCCGCGGTCGTCGGCGCCGTCTCCGGCCTGGTCGGCGGCTACGACGACCTGGCCGGCGCCCGGCCGGAGCAGGCCCGGGACAAGGGGCTGGCCGGCCACCTGCGGGCACTGCGCGAGGGACGCGTCTCGGCCGGCGCGGTCAAGGTGGCCGGCATCGGTGCCGCCGCGGCCGCCGCCGCGCTCCTGAGCCGCGGTCCCGGCCGGGGGAGCGGTGCGCTCGTCGACGGCGTGCTCACCACCGGGCTGGTCGCCGGCACCGCCAATCTCCTGAACCTGCTCGACCTGCGCCCCGGGCGCGCGGCCAAGGCCGGGGCGATCGCCGCGGCCGCCGGTCTCGGCGGGCCGGCCGGGCAGCTGGTCGCCGGGCCGCTGGGGGCGACCCTGGCGGTGCTGCCCGACGACCTCGGCGAGCGGATCATGCTGGGCGACTGCGGCGCGAACGCCCTCGGCGCCCTCCTCGGCCTGCGGCTGGCCGGGGTGCCGTCCCGCGGCGCCCGTGCCGGCGCGCTGGCCGTGGTCACCGGGCTCACCCTGGCCAGCGAGCGGATCAGCTTCACCCGCGTCATCGAGGCCACCCCCGCGCTCCGCGAACTGGACCGCCTCGGTCGCCGTTCCTCGTGAGCGCGCGGCAGGTGGCGCGCGGGGTCGCCGGGGCGGCCGCCCTGATCGCGGCGCTCACCGTCCTGGCGCGGCTGGCCGGCTTCGGCCGCACGCTGGTCTTCACCAACACGGTGGGAGCCGGCAGCACCGGCGACGCCTACCTGGCGGCCAACAACGTCCCCAACATCGTCTTCGAGGTCGTCGCCGGCGGGGCGCTGGCCAGCCTGGTCGTGCCGATGCTCGCCGGCGGGATCGCCGCCGGGGACCGCGAGCAGGTGCGGCGCACGGCGTCGGCGCTGCTCGGCTGGACGCTGCTGCTGCTGACCCCGCTGGCGGTCCTGCTCGCGGTGCTCGCCGAGCCCATCGCCCGGCTGCTGCTCGGCGGCGGCGACGAGGCCGAGGTGCAGCTGGCCAGCCGGTTCCTGCTGGTCTTCGCGCCGCAGGTGGTGCTTTACGGGATCGGCATCGTGCTCACCGGCGTGCTGCAGGCCCACCGGCGGTTCGCCGGCCCCGCGCTGGCGCCGCTGCTGTCCAGCCTCGTCGTCGCGATCACGTACCTGGTCTTCGCCGCCATGGGTGGCGGCGGGGACGTGGCTGGGCTGTCCACCCCGGCCGAGCTGGTGCTCGGCGTCGGGACGACGCTCGGCGTGGTCGCCCTCAGCCTGAGCCTGCTGCTCCCTCTGCGTGGGCTGCGCCTGGGGCTGCGGCCCGCGCTGCGCTTCCCGGTCGGCGCCGCACCCCGCGTCCGGCGGCTGGCCGTGGCCGGCGTGCTCACCCTCGCCGGGCAGCAGCTGCTGGCCGCCGTCGCCATCCGGCTGGCCAACGAGGGGGCCCCCGACGGCACCCAGGTGATCTACGCCGCCGGCCTCACCGTCTTCCTGCTGCCCTGGGCGGCGCTCGCCGTGCCGCTGGCGACCTCGGCCTACCCCGGGCTGGCCGAGCGCGCGGACAGCGGCGACGAGGACGGCTACCGCCGCGCGCTCGCCCCGGTCACGGTGCTGACCGTGGCCGCCTGTGCCGTCGCCGCCGCGGCGCTGGTCGCGACCGCCGGGCCCATGGCCCGCGTCTTCCTGGGCTCGGGCACGGATGCGGCGGTGTCCGCGCTGCGCGACACCATCGTGGCCTTCGCGCCGGGTCTGCTCGGGTACGGCCTGGTGGCGCTCCTGACCCGGGCCCTCTACGCCCGCGGGCTGTGGAAGGCACCGACCGCGTGCGTGCTCGGCGGGTGGCTGCTCGCCGTCGCCGCCGACGTCGTCCTCGCCCGGGCGCTGCCCAGCGACGACCGGGCGCTGGCCCTGGGCCTGGGGCACACGCTGGGCGTCACCGTCGCCGGTGCCGGGCTCCTGCTGGTGGTCGCCCGGGCGGCGGGCCCGCCGGCGCTGGGCGGCCTCGGCCGCACCGGCCCGGTGGCGCTGCTGGCCGGCTCCCTGGGCGGGGCGGCCGGGCTGTGGGTCGCGGGTGCGCTGGGCGCGGACCCGGTGCCCGGCGGAGGCCTGCCCGGCACGCTCGGAGCCGGGGTGCTGGCCGGGGGCACCGTGCTCGTCGTGGCGCTGGCGGTCATGATGGGGACGGCCCGCGCGCAGCTGGTGGGGGCGTTCCGGGAGTTGCGGTCGACGGGCGGGCAGGAGGTACGCAGTGGCTGAACCGGCCCTGCGGGACCGCCGGATCACCGAGGTGCTGGCCACCAGCACCGGCGGGGTCGGCACCCACGTGCGCTCGCTGCTGCCGTCGCTGGTCGCCGCCGGCGCCACCGTCGCGGTCTGCGGGCCCCGCGCCACCGACGAGTTGTTCGGCTTCTCCGGCCGGGGCGCCGGCTTCACGCCGGTCGAGATCTCCGCCGGGCTCGCGCCCGCGGCCGACGTCCGGGCGGTGCAGGCGCTGCGGCGCGCGCTGGCCGGCAGCGACCTCGTGCACGCGCACGGGCTGCGGGCCGGCCTGGTGGCCGCCGCCGCCCGCCGGCTCGGCGCCCCCTCGACCCGGCTGGTGCTCACCCTGCACAACGCGCTCCCGGAGGGCGGCGGGCTGCGCCGCCGGGTGCTGGAACGGGCCGAGCGCGCCACCGTCCGCGCCGCCGACGTCGTCCTCGCCGCCTCGGCCGACCTGGCGGACAACGCGCGGCGGCTGGGCGCCCGGGACGTGCGCCTGGCACCGGTGTCCGCGCCGCCGCTGCCCCCGGCCACCCGCTCGCCGGCCGAGGTCCGCGCGGAGCTGGGGCTCGTCGACGACCGGGCGCTGGTCGTGGCGGTCGGCCGGCTGCACCCGCAGAAGGGCTACGACGTGCTCCTGGACGCGGTGGCCCGCTGGTCGGCCGACCAGCGCCTGCGCCCCGCGCCGCTGGTCGTCGTCGCCGGGGACGGGCCGTTGCACGACGAGCTGGCCGCCCGCATCCGGGCCGGGACGCTGCCGGTGACGCTGCTGGGCCGGCGCGACGACGTCGCCGACCTGCTCGCCGCCGCCGACCTGTGCGTGCTGCCCTCGCGCTGGGAGGCGCGGTCGCTCACCGCCCAGGAGGCCCTCCGCGCCGGCGTGCCCCTGGTGGCCACCCGCACCGGAGGGCTCCCCGAGCTGCTCGGCGACGCCGCCGAGCTGGTGCCGGTCGGCGACCCCGCGGCGTTGGCCGAGGCGGTGGTGCGGGTGCTCGGCGACAGCGCGCACGCCGCCGAGCTCGGCGAGGCCGGGCTCCGGCAGGCGGCCGGCTGGCCCGACGAGGAGGGCACGGCCGCACAGCTGGTCGGGATCTACCGCGAGCTGCTGGGAACGCCGGCCCGGCCCGGCGCATGAGCGGGCCGGCCGTGCGGACGGTGCGCCGGGCCGCCGCCCTCCTGGCGCTGGTCGGGCTTCTCCTGCTGGGCCTGCCGGCCGGGGCCGGCGCGGTGGTGGCGGAGGAGCCCTACGCCGCCGACCGCGTCGTCGTGGTGGGGGTGCCCGGTCTCATCTGGGCCGACCTCGACCCCCGGGCCACCCCGCGGCTGTGGGCCCTGGCCGAGGACTCGGCGATCGGGGCGACGTCGGTGCGGGCCGCCCGCTCCACCAGCTGCCTGCTCGACGGCTGGGCGACGCTGGGTGCCGGCAACCGGGCGCGCTTCCCGGGCACCGACGAGGGCCTGCCGCCGGTGCCCGTGCCCGCGCCCGACGGCACCGGGGCGGTCGGTGACGGCCCGGCGCCGGACGGCGGGGACGGCGAGGAGCCGGCGACGGCGGAGGAGCCGCGCCTGGACACCTCGCTCACCCGCTGCGGCCTGCAGGAGCGGGTGGCGGGCGTCGCGCTCGGTGATCCGCAGGCCACCGTCGCCCGGATCGCCGAGGACGAGGGCACCATCCGGTTCGGGGCCGAGCCCGGTGCGCTGGGGGAGGCGGTCGGCTGCGCCGCGGTCGTCGGCCGGGCGCCCGCCCTGGCCGCCGCCGTGCCCGGGGTGCGGCTTCCCGCCGCGCCGGCCCTCCCGGGGGAGCCGGGCGAGCTGGCCGAGCTGCTCGGCGCCTGCCCGCTGGGCCTGATCTCGCTGGACCAGATGACCGACGCCGGGGCACCCGGTACCGAGCCCACCGACGACGGCACCCGGCCCGAACCGCGGGCCGCCGCGGTGGGCCGCATCGACGAGGCGCTGGGGCGGGTGCTGGCCGCGGTCGACGAGCTGCCGGGGGACACCCTGCTGCTGCTCGCCGGCATCTCCGAGGTCAACGACGGCCGTCCCCAGCTGCACGTCGGCATCGCCGCCGGTCCCGGTTTCGAGACCGGCTGGCTGACCTCGGCGAGCACCGGGCGGGCGCCGTTCGTGCAGCTGATCGACGTGGCCCCGACCGCCTTGCGGGCCCTCGGCCTCGAGCCGCCGCCGTCGATGAACGGGCAGCCGTGGCGCAGCACGGGGGAGCGGCCCCCCCTGGCCGAGGCGGTCACCGAGCTGGAGCGGGTCAACACCGCGGCGATCACGCACCACCGCAACACCGGCGGGTTCTTCTGGACCTTCGTGCTGCTGGGGGCCGCCGTCGTCGGGCTGGGGATCCTCCTGGACGGCACCCGGCGCCGGCACCGGCCACCGGGCACCTGGCCGGGGGCCCACCGGGCGCTGCGGCTGCTGTGCCTGCTGGCGGCGGCGCTGCCCGTGTCCACCTACCTGGCGGGGCTCGCGCCGTGGGAACGGGCCGGCGCGCCGCTGGCCGCGCTCGTCGCCGCGGTCGTCGTCGCCGACCTCGCGGTGACCGCCGTCGCCGCCCTGGGGCCCTGGCGACGGCGCCCGCTGGGCCCGCCGCTGGCCGTCCTGGCGATCACGCTCGGCACCCTCGTCGCCGACGTGCTCACCGGCTCCCCGCTGGAGCTCAACGGACCGCTGGGCTACGACGCGGTCGTCGCCGGGCGGTTCACCGGCTACGGCAACCTGACCTTCGGGCTGCTCTCGGTGAGCGCGCTGACGGTCACCGCGGCCGGAGCCACGGCGATCGGCCGGCGGTCCGCCCCGCACCGGCGCAAGGCCTGCACCGGGGCGGTGGTCGTCGCCGCCGGGCTGCTCGCCGTCGTCCTCATCGGGGCGCCGCCGCTGGGCCGGGACTTCGGCGGGGTGCTGGCGGCGCTGCCCGGCTTCCTCCTGCTGGCCATGCTGCTGACCGGGGTCCGGGTCACCGTGGTGCGGCTGGCCGCGATCCTCGCCGCCGCCGTCGTCGCCGTCGGGACGGTCGCGGTGCTGGACTGGCTGCGCCCGGCCGGCGAGCGCACCCACCTGGGCCGCTTCGTCGAGCAGGTGCTCAGCGGCGAGGCGTGGACGGTGGTCAGCCGGAAGGCCGCGGCCAACATCGGCATCCTGCTGGGCAGCCCGCTGGCCTGGATGCTGCCGGTCGCCCTGGTGGCCGCCGTCTGGCTGCTGCGGCCCGGGGGCCCGCTGCGCAGCGCTGCGGCCGGTGCCGCCGGCCGGGGGCCGGCCGGGCTGCCCGCGGCCGACGCCGCCGTGCTCCGGGCCGCGCTGCTCGCCGTCGCCCTGAGCCTGACCATCGGCGCGGCGGTGAACGACTCCGGCGTGGCCCTGCCGGCGACCGCCGCCGCGCTGCTGGTCCCGCTGCTCGTCCGGCTGGCGCTTCCTCCGGGCCCCGGGACCCCCGGAGAGGGAGAGCCGCCGGGTGGCGCTCCGCACGCCGGGCGGGCGGCGGGGGCCGACCGTGTTACGGTCGTCTCCCGTGGGTCGACCGTCTGGAACACGTGATCTCGGGCTCTTGCGCAACTCCCAGCCGACGAAGTTCGTCTTCGTCACCGGCGGTGTTGTGTCCTCTCTCGGCAAGGGGCTGACGGCCAGCTCGCTGGGCGCCCTCCTCGCCAGCCGTGGCCTCCGCGTCACGATGCAGAAGCTGGACCCCTACCTCAACGTCGATCCCGGGACGATGAACCCGTTCCAGCACGGCGAGGTCTTCGTCACCGAGGACGGCGCCGAGACCGACCTGGACGTGGGTCACTACGAGCGGTTCCTGGACATCGATCTCTCCGGCCGGGCCAACGTCACCACCGGCCAGGTCTACTCGGACGTGATCGCCAAGGAGCGGCGCGGGGAGTACCTCGGCGACACGGTGCAGGTCATCCCGCACATCACCAACGAGATCAAGTCGCGCATCATGGCCGGCGCCGACAGCGCCGAGCGCGTGGACGTGGTGATCACCGAGATCGGCGGCACGGTCGGCGACATCGAGTCGCTGCCCTTCCTCGAGGCCGCCCGCCAGGTGCGGCACGAGATCGGCCGGGACAACTGCTTCTTCCTGCACATCTCGCTGATCCCCTACATCGCGCCGTCGGGCGAGCTGAAGACCAAGCCGACGCAGCACTCGGTCGCCGCGCTGCGCAGCATCGGCATCCAGCCCGACGCCCTGGTCTGCCGGTCGGACCGGGACATCTCCGAGGGCCTCAAGCGCAAGATCAGCCTGATGTGCGACACCGACGCCGAAGGGGTCATCTCCTGCCCCGACGCGCCGTCGATCTACGACATCCCGAAGGTGCTGCACCGCGAGGGCCTCGACGCCTACGTGGTCCGCCGGCTCGGCCTGCCGTTCCGGGACGTCGACTGGACGGTGTGGGGCGACCTGCTGGACCGGGTGCACGCGCCCAAGCAGACGGTCACCATCGCGCTGGTCGGCAAGTACATCGACCTGCCCGACGCCTACCTCTCCGTCACCGAGGCCCTGCGGGCGGGCGGCTTCGCCCACCGCAGCCGGGTGCAGATCCGCTGGGTGCCGTCGGACGACTGCGAGACCCCCGAGGGCGCCGAGAAGGCGCTCGCCGGCGTCGACGGCGTCTGCATCCCCGGCGGCTTCGGCGTCCGCGGCATCGAGGGCAAGCTGGGCGCCATCCGGCACGCCCGGGTCAACGGCATCCCGACGCTGGGCCTGTGCCTGGGGCTGCAGTGCATGGTCATCGAGACCGCCCGCAACCTGGCCGGCATCGAGGGCGCCAACTCCACGGAGTTCGACCCCGAGACCCCCGCCGCGGTCATCTCCACCATGGCCACCCAGCTGGACGTGGTCGCCGGCCGCGGGGACATGGGCGGCACGATGCGGCTGGGCAGCTACCCGGCGCACCTGCAGAAGGGCTCGGTGGTCGCGGCCGCGTACGGCGCCACCGAGATCACCGAGCGGCACCGGCACCGCTACGAGGTCGCCAACGCCTACCGGGACCGGCTCGGCGAGGCCGGGCTGGTCTTCTCCGGCACCTCGCCCGACGGCCTGCTGGTCGAGTTCGCCGAGCTGCCCCGCGAGGTGCACCCGTTCTTCGTCGGCACCCAGGCCCACCCCGAGCTGAAGAGCCGGCCGACCCGCCCGCACCCGCTGTTCGCCGCGTTCGTGCAGGCGGCGGTCGACTACCAGGAGGCCGCCCGGCTGCCGGTGCCGCTCGACGAGGCCGAGAAGGTCGGGATCTGACGGTGATCGACGAGCCGGCGCCGCACGAGTACCGCGTCCTGGACTCCGCGCCGGTGTACGAGGGCCGGGTCATCCGGCTGCTCAAGGACACCGTGGCCATGCCCGGCGGCGGGGACAGCGTCCGCGAGGTGGTCCGCCACCCCGGCGCCGTCGCCGTCGTGGCGCTCGACGACGACGGGCACGTGGTGCTGCTCCGGCAGTACCGGCACCCGGTCGGGGAGTACCTGTGGGAGCTACCCGCCGGGCTCCGGGACGCCGACGGCGAGCCGCCCCTGCAGACCGCGCAGCGGGAGCTGGCCGAGGAGACCCGCCTCGCCGCGGAGCGGTGGTCGCTGCTGACCACGCACTACAGCAGCCCCGGGTTCTGCGACGAGATGGTGCTGATCTATCTCGCCGAAGGGCTCCGCGACGTCGACCGGCCCGAGGGGTTCACCGTCGAGCACGAGGAGCTGGACATGACCGTCGAGCGGGTGCCGCTCGCCGACGCCGTCCAGCGGGTGTTCGACGGCGGGATCCGGAACGCGGCCGCGGTCGTGGGGCTGCTCGCCGCCGCGCAGGCGCGGGCCACCGGGCCCCGCCTGCGCCCGGTCGACGCCGGCTGACCGGAGCGCCCGGGGCCCGCGCACCGGCGCACCGGCCGAGGACAGGTCAGCCGGGGGAGGGGGTCCGCTCCGGCGGCGCCGTCACCCCGCTGCCGGCGCCCCGGCCGGGCCGGCGGAGCCCCAGGCGGTCCAGCTCGAGCGCGGCGAGCGCCCGCACGGCGGCGGGCTCGCCCCTCCGCCAGGCCGCGCCCGTCCCCGCGGGCAGCGCGGCGAGGCGGGGGAGCGGGGCGGTGGCCAGCGCCCGGGCGGCGAGGAGCTCCAGGTCGGCGCCGTCGGCCAGCCGGAGGGCCGCCCCGGCCTCCCGCAGGTAGCGGAGCCGCCAGGGCAGCCAGCGCGACAGCAGCCAGCCGACCGGCAGCAGCACGAGCACCACGGCCAGGATCGTCCCGAGGGTGTCGACGGCGTCCTGCGCCGACTGCCCGGCGCTGCGCACCGAGCCGCTGGCGCCGGCGAGGGCGGCGAACGGCGTGGCGAGCTCGTCCCCGACGAGCGGCACGCCCTCGGCGGCGGAGGCGGCCGACGCCATGGACCCGGAGACCGACCGGCCGAGGCCCTCGACCGCGCGCCCCGGCTCGGCCAGCACCAGGACGGCGCCGTGCGCGGCCCGCGCCACGAGGACCCACAGCACCGTCCACGCCAGGACGCCGAGATCGGCGGCCAGCTGGCGGGCCCGGAGGGCGGGGTGCTCGGCGTAGCAGTGCATGGACGGGTCCTCCGGACGGGGTGGGCGGCCCCGTCATCGTGGGCCAGCGCCGCCCGCCCGGCAGCGCGGCGGCCGATCCGCGCGGGGCGCGGAAGGGGCACGGAACGGCGCAGGGTGGGGGACGGGGACGGGCGTCGTGCCTACACTCCGGCCGAGGCGCGCCCCGACCGGGCGGCCCACGACGCGGTGAGGTGCGCCGTTCCGCTCGGGAGCGGCCCGCCGGGACCAGGAGCGAGTCGATGCGGGTCGGGGTCCCCCGAGAGGTCAAGAACCGGGAGTACCGGGTGGCGCTCACCCCGGCCGGGGTGACGGAGCTGACCCGCGCCGGGCACGAGGTGCTGGTCGAGCAGGCGGCGGGCGAGGGCTCCTCGATCCCGGACGCCGACTTCACCGCCGCGGGGGCGCGCATCGTCGCCTCCGCCGACGACGTGTGGGCTGACGCCGACCTGCTGCTCAAGGTCAAGGAACCGGTGGCCCAGGAGTACGGCCGGCTGCGCGCGGACCAGACGTTGTTCACCTACCTCCACCTGGCCGCGTCGCAGGAGTGCACGGACGCGCTCGTCGCCTCCGGCACCACCGCGATCGCCTACGAGACGGTGCAGACCGCCGACGGCGCGCTGCCGCTGCTGGCCCCGATGTCGGAGGTGGCCGGCCGCATGGCGCCGCAGGTCGGCGCGCACTGCCTGGAGCGGGCGCACGGCGGACGCGGGGTCCTGCTCGGCGGTGTCTCGGGGGTGCACGCCGGCAAGGTGGTCGTCATCGGCGCCGGGGTCTCCGGCATGAACGCCGCGGCGATCGCGCTCGGCATGCAGGCCGAGGTCGTCGTCATGGACCGGGACATCGACAAGCTGCGCGCCGCCGACCGGATCTACCAGGGGCACCTGCAGACCGTCGCCTCCAACGCCTACGAGGTGGAGCGCGCCGTGCTCGACGCCGACCTGGTGATCGGCGCGGTGCTCGTGCCCGGCGCCAAGGCCCCCACCCTGGTGGCCAACGAGCTGGTCTCCCGGATGAGGCCCGGCTCGGTGCTCGTCGACATCGCCGTCGACCAGGGAGGGTGCTTCGAGGACACCCGGCCCACCACGCACGACGAGCCGACCTTCCGCGTGCACGACTCGGTGTTCTACTGCGTGGCCAACATGCCGGGCGCGGTGCCCAACACCTCCACGCACGCGCTCACCAACGTCACGCTGCCCTACGTGCTCGCGCTCGCGGCCGAGGGCACCCCGGCCGCCGTGCGGCGCGACCCCGCGCTCGCGCACGGGGTGAACGTGGTGGCCGGCCAGGTCGTGCTGCAGGAGGTGGCCGACGCCCACGGCCTGGACGCCGTTCCCCTGCAGGAGGTGCTCCCCTGACGAGCGCGCTGTCCGCCGGTCCCGACGTCGAGCGGGTGGTGACCGGTTACCTGGACCACCTGACCGTCGAGCGGGGCCTGGCGGCGAACACCATCGCCTCCTACCGGCGGGACCTGCGGCGCTACACCGAGTACCTCGCGGCCGCCGGGGTCGGCGGGCTGCGGGAGATCGCCGAGTCCGACGTCGCCGGCTTCCTGGCCGCGCTGCGCCGGGGCGACGACGCCCACCCGCCGCTGTCGGCGACCTCGGCGGCCCGTGCCGTCGTGGCCGTGCGCGGGCTGCACAGGTTCGCGCTGCTCGACGGGCTGGTGCCCGACGACGTCGCGCACGAGGTGCGCCCGCCCACGCCGGCCCGTCGGCTGCCGAAGGCCGTCCCGGTGGAGTCGGTGGTGGCGCTGATCGAGGCGGCCGGTGCGCTGGAGGGGCCCCGCGGGCTCCGCGACCGGGCGCTGCTCGAGGTGCTGTACGGGACCGGCGCGCGCATCTCGGAGGCGGTGGGCCTCGCCGTCGACGACCTCGACCGCGGGCAGAGCACCGTCCGGCTGGCGGGCAAGGGCGGCAAGGAGCGGGTGGTGCCGGTCGGCAGCTACGCGCTGCGCGCCGTCGAGGAGTACCTGGTGCGCGCCCGCCCCGCCCTGGCGGCCGGCGCCCGGGCCGGGGGCCGGGGCGGTGCGCTGTTCCTCAACGTGCGGGGTGGGCCGCTGTCCCGGCAGAGCGCGTGGTCCATCCTGCGGACGGCGGCGGAGCGGGCCGCCGGTGCCGGCGGGCTGGACCCGACCGCGATCTCCCCGCACACCCTGCGGCACTGCTTCGCGACGCACCTGCTCGACGGTGGCGCCGACGTCCGTGTCGTCCAGGAACTGCTCGGCCACGCCTCGGTGACGACCACGCAGGTGTACACGCTGGTGACCGTGGAGCGCCTCCGCGAGGTCTACGCCACCAGTCACCCACGCGCCCTGACCTGACAGGAGCCCGACCGTTTCTTCGGCACTTGTTGGGAATCGCTCGGCTTGACCAGTCACTCTGGTTGGCATTCGTCGCCATGTCGACACGTCGACGGCGTGCCGCCTTGGGAACTTCTGCGCCTCTCCCTAGCGTCTGCCCTACCCGAGCGGACAGACGGCTGACCGCACCCGGAACGTCCGGGCCGGGCACGAGCTGGAGGCGACTACCCATGGCGATCCGAGCGGACGCGGCCTCTGCCGTCGCGCGCCCGCACGACACCGGCCCCGAGATGGGGGCGGCCGCGCTGCGGCTGGACCCGGCACGGGCGCGTCAGCGCCGGCTGCCGGACCCCAAGCCGCTGACCCAGCACGGCCCGGCCCGCGTCATCGCGATGTGCAACCAGAAGGGCGGCGTCGGCAAGACGACGTCCACCATCAACCTGGGCGCCGCGCTGGTGGAGTTCGGCCGCAAGGTGCTGCTCATCGACCTCGATCCCCAGGGGGCGCTGTCGGTGGGGCTGGGCGTGCCGGCGCAGAACCTGGACCGGACGATCTACAACGTCCTCATGGAGCGGCGGACGAGCCTGCGCGACGTCCGGGTGTCCACCGACATCCCGGGCCTGGACCTGGTGCCCAGCAACATCGACCTGTCCGCCGCCGAGGTGCAGCTGGTCAGCGAGGTCGCCCGCGAGCAGACCCTGCTGCGCGTGCTCGCCGACGTCGTCGACGAGTACGACTACATCCTCATCGACTGCCAGCCTTCCCTGGGCCTGCTGACGGTCAACGCCCTCACCGCCGCCCAGGGCGTGGTGATCCCGCTGGAGTGCGAGTTCTTCTCGCTGCGCGGCGTCGCCCTGCTGGTCGACACGATCGACAAGGTCAAGGAGCGGCTCAACCCGTCGCTGGAGATCAACGGCATCCTCGCCACCATGTACGACTCCCGGACCGTGCACTGCCGGGAGGTGTTCAGCCGCGTCGTCGAGGCGTTCGGCGACACCGTCTTCCAGACCGTCATCCAGCGCACCGTGCGGTTCCCGGAGACCACGGTCGCCGGTCAGCCGATCACCACGTGGGCCCCCACGTCGACGGGCGCCGCGGCGTACCGCGACCTCGCCAAGGAGGTGCTCGCACTGTGATCGAGCGTGCGAGATCACTCATGGGTGCAGCGACTCAGGTCATGCTGCCGACGAGCGCCAGCGAGGAGGTGTCGGCATGACTCGCCGGCCTGTTCTCCCGGGTGCCTCGGAGCTGTTCCGCCGCACCGACACCGCGTCCGCCGCGGAGGTCACCGAGCTGCCCAGCCTGCCGACGCCGGCCAGCTCCCCGGCGCTGCGCAGCGCCCGCCGCGGCGGCGAGTCCGCCGCCGAGGCGGCCGCGTCGCTGACCCTCGTCCCGGGCGGCGCGCAGCCGGCCGACGACCTCGCGGCCTTCCGCGGCGCGTCCGCCGAGCCGGCGCCGGCCCCGGTCCTGCAGCCGAGGGTCGCCACCCGCGGCCGGCCCGCCCGCGGGCGCGCCGAGCGCACCAAGCACGACGAGAAGATCACCGTCTACATCTCCGCCGACGAGCTGCTGGCGCTCGAGTCCGCCCGGCTGACGCTGCGCGCCCACCACGGGCTGGCCGCCGACCGCGGCCGGATCGTGCGCGAGGCGATCACGGTGCTGCTGGCCGACCTCACCGAGCGCGGCGAGGACGCGGTCCTGGTCCGCCGCCTCCAGGGACGGTGAGCCCGGGCGCCTACCCTCGGCGTCCGTGAGCCAGAGCACCGGAGCGGTTCCGCCGGCCGACGAGGCCGCCGGAGCCGCTCCGGCTCGGTTCACCGTCCGGCTCACCAACTTCGAGGGCCCGTTCGACCTGCTGCTGCAGCTGATCGGCAAGCACAAGCTCGACGTCACCGAGATCGCCCTGTCGACGGTCACCGACGAGTTCATCGCCCACCTGCGGGCGCTGGGCGACGAGCTCGACCTCGACCAGGCCAGCGAGTTCCTGGTGGTCGCCTCCACGCTGCTCGACCTCAAGGCCGCCCGGCTGCTGCCGGCCGCCGAGGTCGACGACGAGGAGGACCTGGAGCTGCTCGAGGCGCGCGACCTGCTGTTCGCCCGGCTGCTGCAGTACAAGGCCTACAAGCAGGCGGCAGCGTTCCTGCGGGACCGCGAGGCGGAGGCGGCGCGGCGGTTCCCGCGGCAGGCGGGGCTCGAGCCGCGGTTCGCCGAGCTGGTGCCCGAGGTCTCGCTGGACCTGACCCCCGAGCAGTTCGCCGCCCTGGCCGCCCGCGCGCTGGCCCCCAGGGTCCCCGAGACGGTGAGCGTCTCCCACCTGCACGCACCGCCGGTCAGCGTCACCGAGCAGCTGCTGCTGGTCCGCAACCAGCTGGTCCGGTCGGGCACCGCCAGCTTCCGGGCGCTGACCGCCGACTGCGGGCACACGCTCGAGGTGGTGGCCCGCTTCCTCGCGCTGCTGGAGCTGTACCGGCAGCAGCGCGTGGTGTTCGAGCAGCTCACGCCGCTGGGTGAGCTGCACGTGCGGTGGACCGGCGACGCCGTCCCCGACCCGGCCGGTCCGCCGGCCCCCGATGCCGACGAGGAGTACGGGTGAGCGACGAGCGCCCCGACACCGACCGCGCCCCCATCTCGTGGGACGCGCTCGCCGCCGAGCTGGCCGCGACCCGCGAGGAGGCGGCCCGGCGCGGCGACGACGACCCCGCCGCCTGGGACGCCGTGGCCGCGGAGCTCGCGGCGCGGGTCGCCGTGCGCCCGGTGGAGGAGCAGCCGGTGCCCGCCGTCCCGGTCGACGACGAGCCGGTCCGGTCCGCCGAGCCCGCGCTCGAACCGGAGCCGGAACCCGAGCCGGAGCCGCCGGAGCTGCTGGACCCAGTCGAGCTGCTCGGTGGGCTGGAGGCGCTGCTGTTCGTGATGGACGACCCGGTCGACGAGGACACCCTCGCCGCCGCGCTGCGCTGCCCGCCCGGCCAGGTGCGCCGGGGGCTGGCGGAGCTGGCGGCGGGCTACGACGCGCGGTCGGCCGGGATCGTGCTGCGCCGGGCGGGGGAGGGGTGGCGGCTCTACACCCGCGAGGAGCACGCCGCCGTCGTCGAGCGGCACCTGGTGGACGGCCAGCGCAGCCGGCTCACCCAGGCCGCCCTGGAGACGCTGGCGGTCATCGCCTACCGGCAGCCGGTGACCCGCGCCCGGGTGTCGGCGATCCGCGGCGTCGGGGTGGACGGCGTGATGCGCACGCTGATCACGCGCGGGCTGGTGCACGAGGTGGGCAGCGACCCCGACAGCGGCGGGGGGCTCTACGCGACGACGCCGCTGTTCCTCGAGCGGCTGGGCCTCACCGGCCTGGACCAGCTGCCCGAGCTCGCGCCGCTGCTCCCGGAGACCGCCACGGTGCTCGACGAGCACCCGGACGCCTGACCCCGGCCGCCCCGGTCAGGGGCGCGGACGGCGGGAGGGCAGGAAGCAGGCGGCCGCGGCCACGAAGCCGACGATCCCGGCGCCGAGCGCGGCGCGCAGGACGGTTCCCGACGCGTCGGAGGCCGAGGCGCTGCCGATCCAGAACGCGCCGAGCAGCAGGAGCGAGACCACCGCCAGCGGCGCCCCGAACCGCACGTCGCGCCCGCGGCCAGGACCAGGGCGACCTTGCGCGTGCTGCTCATGGACGCATCCCGGGACGGCCGGAGCCGCCGGCACCAGCCTGCCGTCCGGGGTGCCCCCGTGAGGTGGCACACGCGTGCGGCAGCGCGTGGCGGGACGGCCGGGGGGCGGGTGGGAGACTGGAGGGCGATGAGCGACGCGACCCCGAACGACGAGAGCACCACCGCAGCCGGCGACGGCTGGTCCGAGGACATGGAACTGGCCCCGGCGCACCCGGGCGACCGGCCGGCCGGCGACCCCCGCGACGACCGGCAGGGGGAGCGGCTGCAGAAGGTGCTGGCCCGTGCCGGGGTCGCGTCGCGCCGCGTGGTCGAGGACATGATCGACGCCGGCCGCATCGCGGTGAACGGCGAGCAGGTGCGCGTGCAGGGCATGCGGGTCGACGCCCAGCACGACAAGATCGCCGTCGACGGCGTGCGCCTGGAGATCCGGGACGACCGGGTCACCTACGCGGTGAACAAGCCGCCGGGCGTGATCACCGCGATGAGCGACGACCGCAACCGCCCGACCGTCGGCGACATGGTGGGCGACCTGGCCAAGGGCCTGGTGCACGTCGGCCGGCTCGACCAGGACACCGAGGGGCTGCTGCTGGTCACCAACGACGGCGAGCTGGCCCACCGCCTGGCGCACCCGAGCTACGAGGTGCGCAAGACCTACCTGGCCCAGGTGTCGGGGTCGGTGCCCCGCGACCTCGCGCGGCGGCTGCGGTCGGGCATCGACCTGGAGGACGGGCCGGTGAAGGTCGACTCGTTCCGCGTGGTCGACACCCACGCCGGCCAGTCGGTGGTCGAGGTCGTGCTGCACGAGGGTCGCAAGCACATCGTCCGCCGGCTGCTGGCGGCGGTGCACCTGCCGGTCTCGCGGCTGACCCGCACGGCGGTCGGCCCCATCGAGCTGCGGGCCATGCGCTCGGGCACCATCCGCAGGCTCAGCCGGCAGGAGATCGGCGCCCTCGAGGAGCTCGTCGGGCTCTGAAGGGACCGTAGCCACCGAGGGCACATCCGGGCTGGGGGCGGAGGTCCGGCGTGCGCCTCGGCGACGGGTCCGACGGCCACGCACGGTGCCCCGGGGCAGCGATCGGAGGCGTGGTGGCGGGGCCTCCCTAGACTCGTCCGGGGCGACCGGGCACCGGTGTGCCCACGGAGCCGGCCGGACGTGCGCTCCGCCCGTGCGCGACGGGCGGGTGGCGGACCGACCGCGGCGGCGCCGGGAGCCCAGCCGAAGGAGGAGAGCGCATGGCCGTCCGAGCCGTCCGGGGAGCCACCCAGGTCGACGCCGACGACCGCGACGAGGTCCTCGCGGCGACCCGCGAGCTGGTCGCCACGGTCATGGAGCGCAACCAGCTGGCCGCCGAGGACCTGATCAGCATCCTGTTCACGGCCACGCCCGACCTGGTGTCGGAGTTCCCGGCGCTGGCCGCGCGGGAGCTGGGGCTCGGGGGCGTGCCGCTGATGTGCGCCACCGAGATCGCCGTGCCGCACGCGCTGCCGCGGGTCCTGCGGCTCATGGCGCACGCGGAGACCGACCGGCCGCGCGCGGAGATCCAGCACGTCTACCTCCGGGGCGCAGCCGCGCTCCGCCGCGACATCGCCCAGTGAGCACCCGTGGGCCGACCCCGCCGCGCAGCGGCGGGGCGGACCCGCGCAGCGTGACGACAGTGCCCGGGGACCCGGGCACGGAGAGCAGTGAGTGAGCAGATGACATTCCGAGGCCAGGTGACCCTCGACGGACCGTCGGGCACCGGCAAGTCCAGCGTGGCGCGCGGCGTCGCCGCCCGCCTGGGCGCCGCCTACCTCGACACCGGCGCGATGTACCGGGCGGCCACGGTCGCGGTGCTCGACGCCGGGGTCGACCCCGCCGACGCCGACGCCGTGGCCCGGACGGTGGGCGGTGCGCGCATCGAGGTGGGCACCGACGCGGCCACCGAGACCGTCCGCGTCGACGGCGCCGACGTCGCGGTCCGCATCCGGGGCGCCGAGGTCACCCGCGCGGTGTCCGCGGTCTCGGCGGTGCCGGCCGTCCGCCGCCAGCTGGTCGAGCAGCAGCGCGCGCTGGTCGCCGCGGCCGGGGCGGTCGTCGTCGAGGGGCGGGACATCGGCACCGTCGTGCTGCCCGGGGCCGCGGTGAAGATCTACCTGACCGCCGCCCCGGAGGCCCGCGCCCAGCGCCGGGCCGCCCAGCTGGGCATCACGGACCCGGACGAGGTGGCCGCGCTCGCCGCGGACCTGCGCCGCCGGGACGAGTTCGACAGCAGCCGCGCCGACAGCCCGCTGCGGCCGGCCGCCGACGCCGTCGTCGTCGACAGCACCGAGCTGGACCAGCAGGGCGTCGTCGACCGGGTCGTCGCCCTGGTCGGCAGCGCCGTGCCGGCGGGGGAGCGGGCATGACCGAGGAGAGCACCGGGCCGCTGCCCGTCGTCGCCATCGTCGGCCGGCCCAACGTCGGCAAGTCGACGCTGGTCAACCGCATCCTCGGCCGCCGGGCGGCCGTCGTGCAGGACACCCCGGGCGTGACCCGGGACCGCATCGCCTACGAGGCGCTGTGGAACGGCAAGCGGTTCACCGTGGTCGACACCGGTGGCTGGGACCCCAAGGCCGCCGGCCTGGGTGCCTCCATCACCCGGCAGGCCGACTACGCCATGAAGACCGCCGACGTCATCGTCCTCGTCGTCGACAGCCAGGTGGGCGCCACCGAGACCGACCTCGCGGCCGCCCGCGTGCTCCGCCGCAGCGACCGCCCGGTGATCCTGGTGGCGAACAAGGTCGACGACGAGCGCAGCGAGGCCAACGCCGCCGAGCTGTGGTCGCTGGGCGTCGGCGAGCCGGTCGCGGTCAGCGCGCTGCACGGCCGGGCCAGCGGCGACCTGCTCGACCTCATCCTCGACGCGATGCCCGAGGCGCCGCGCGAGCAGGAGGAGGAGGGCGGGCCGCGGCGCGTCGCCCTGGTCGGCCGGCCGAACGTGGGCAAGTCCAGCCTGATCAACCGGCTGGCCAAGGAGGAGCGCTCGGTCGTCGACTCCGTGGCCGGCACCACCGTCGACCCGGTCGACTCGATCGTGACCCTGGGCGGCGAGGAGTGGCGGTTCGTCGACACCGCCGGGCTGCGGCGCAAGGTCAACACCGCCAGCGGCATGGAGTACTACGCCAGCCTGCGCACCGAGGCCGCCATCCAGGCCGCGGAGGTCGCCGTCGTCCTGCTCGCCGCCGACGAGGTGATCAGCGAGCAGGACCAGCGGGTGATCAGCCAGGTCGTGGACGCCGGCCGGGCGCTGGTCATCGCGATCAACAAGTGGGACACCCTCGACGAGGACCGGCACTACCTGCTGGAGCGGGAGATCGAGCGCGAGCTGGCGCGGGTCCGGTGGGCGACGCGGGTGAACATCTCCGCGGCCACCGGCCGGGGCGTGAGCAAGCTGGCCGACCACCTGCGCGCGGCGCTGGCCTCCTGGGAGACCCGGGTGCCCACGGCCGAGCTCAACACGTTCGTGCGGGCGCTGGTGCAGGAGACCCCGCCGCCGGCGCGGGGTGGCCGTGCCCCGAAGATCAAGTACGTCACGCAGGCCGACGTCCGCCCGCCGCGGTTCGTCGTCTTCTCCACCGGGTTCCTGGAGGCCGGCTACCGCCGCTTCCTGGAGCGGAAGCTGCGCGAGCAGTTCGGCTTCCACGGCACGCCGATCGAGATCTCGGTGAAGGTGCGCGAGGGCCGGGAGAAGGACGGCAAGCGGGGCTGACCACCGTCGAGGCCGGCGACGGCCGTGCGGTAATCTTCCGGGGCGGCCATCACGCGGTCCGGGAAGCCCCGGCGCGCGGGCGGCACGCGGGCTGTAGCGCAGCTTGGTAGCGCACTTGACTGGGGGTCAAGGGGTCGCAGGTTCAAATCCTGTCAGCCCGACAGTGGAACCGCAGGTCAGGGGCGGGTCGGCCGTAAAGGCCGGCCCGCCTCAGGCTTGTGGTCAGCGCACGTCCGGGGGACCGGTGAGGTGGGCGCGTCTCCGGTTGGCCTCCAGTAGGGGCTGTAGTGCACGCGCCAAGCCGGGCAGGGCGCGGTCGTGGACCCGCCCGTGATTCAGCTGACCGCCGAGCTCACCGAGCAGCCTGGGCCAGTCGCGGCGGGTGGGAACGAAGAGGAACCTGGACCTCGACGCGCCGCTCGACGAGCTCCACGGCGGTAGGCCCGAGGCCGCGGCCCTCGCCAGCTCCCAGGCACGGTGCCGGCAGGTGGCCGAACACCACTTCGGGATCGATCCCCAGCCTCGAGGCCTGGATTGGCCCCGCACCAGCCGCAGGCCGTCGCCGCAGTCCCTCGCTCTGACCCTCCGACGCACATGTCGCCCTCAGGCGCCGGCGGGCTGGCCTCGTTGCCGTGCGCTCGCAGGGCCGGCCGGGTCGGCCGACATGACGGTCGCCGTCCACGGCGGATCCTGTGGTATCTCACCCCGCCGGCACTCGGCCCCGGCGGCCACCACCTGCTCCAGCGTGCCTCGGAACAGCGTGGGCCGGCGCAGATCGAGGTCGGAGCGCTGATGACGGGGTGGCCGCAGCTGTCCGGCGAGCGCCAGGTCGAGCGGGAAGCCCTCGATGCCCGACGCATTGGCCGGAGCCGACCGCAACGTCGGCCGCCGATCTGCTTCAGATGCTGGCCCGGCTCACGGTCGCGGGCGACGTTCACGACGACGTCGTGGAACTTCCGGGGGTCGGGCTTGGGCACGATGGACGTCCTCAGCGGCGCCTGTCGGCACCAAGGATCAATTTCCCGTACTCGCGCAGCAGTACCCCTGCGGTGACAACGCGGTGACGTCCACCTGCCTAGGGTCCTGTCGTCGTGGAGTTCTGCCACGGCCTCCGGCGTCATCAGCACAGCGGAAGCCGTCCGGCCCGACGCAGTCTCGCCACGACGAGACCGGCGGACGCGCACGGGCACGCGAGGGGTCGATCACCATGGGTCTCAGGCGCCGGCGACGTGAGAGCGGGACCGGCTCTCCTCCGCCGCGGGAGTTGATCGAGCACGAGCGCGAGTCGCTCCGCGACCTGCTCACCAGCTATGCGCGTATCGAACCGATCTTCCAGGGAGTCGCCGAACTCGTGTTCGCCGACAGTCCCGCGGCCAGAGCTGCGGTCGTCGACCGCCATCCGCAACTCGCCACGGAGCCTGCTGGGCGAGCTCTGGAGCTGGTCGTGTCCTTCGCGGTCATGGCCGGACTCGTCGTGTCGCTTCCGGACCTGCAGGAGCTGCAGGCCTGGTTGCGCGGACGGCGCGAGGCCACACCGGCGCGACCACCCGCCCACCTCGGCATCGACACGGCGCCGCGGGAGATACTCGGGCACTTCGTCGCGGCGGCGGTCAACGCCGACAAGACCTATGCGCGCACGCGGGATGCCAGCGACCTGCGTCGGGGGATCGAGGTCTGGGAACAGCTCGCGGTCACCGGCTTGCTGGCCGAGTTCCCGCCCGAGTCGCTGGTCGAGGCCCATCTCACCGTGGCGATGCTGTATGCGCGGCGCTTCGAGATCGACGGCCGCCCGGCCGACCTGGAGCGTGCCTTCGACCTGCTGCGTTCGGCGCAGCACCACGTCGAACCGGGCTCGGACAACGAGACCCTGCTGAGGCTGGCGTCGGCCAACTGGCTGATGGTGCGATTCGACGCCAACGGGGATCCGGCCGACCTGGACCGGGCGATCGCCGGGTACGGCAATCTGATCGCCCGGGCAGCGCCGGGTTCGGTCAACGGGGCCGTTGCCCGCGCCAACCTCGGCCGGGCACTGCACGTCCGCTACCGGCGCACCGGCGCACCCGGCGACCTCGCCCGGGCCCGGGCGTCCCTGGTCCAGGCTGCGACGGACCTCCCGCGGGACCACCCGGCCCTGGTGTGGGTCCAGCAGGCACTCGCCTACGGCAGCCTCCGACCGAGCACCGGGACATGAACCCGCTGCGCCGTGGGAGCCCACCGCGAGCGACGAGAGGCGGGGGTCGTGCGGCCGCCCACTGACTCCGCGGGGACGGTTCCGTCCGCCGGGCCCGCGCCGCTGATCGGCATCGCGGCCCGGCGGGCGGCGGCCCGGGCGGATCGAGTCGCCCGACATGCCGGGGCGACCGGCGACGACCAGGCCTCCCTCGCCCTGGGCATCAGCCTGGCCGACCGCGGGGACGAGGCCGCGGCCGCGGAGGCCTTCCGCCCGGCGGCCGAGCGGGGCAACGCGGAGGCGGCGTTCCACCTGGGCGTGTCGCTGGCCGCCACCGGACACGAGGACGAAGCCGCCGTCTGGCACGCGGGCGCCGCGGACGGCGGCGTCGTCAGCGCGCACATCAACCTCGGCGCCCTCCTCCTGGCTCGCGGCGACCAGAGTGGCGCCGAGTCCCACTACCGAGCCGCCGCCGAGGCGGGCGAGCCTCTCGGTGCGGCGAACCTCGTCCGGCTGCTCCTGAGACAGGGCCGCGCCGACGAGGCCCGGTCGTGGCTGGCCGCCTTCGACGGTGCACCTGACGTCGCCGTGTACGCCGGCGAGAGTGCCCTGGAACTCGGTGCGCGCGCGCTCGGCAAGGAGATCCTGCTGCGGGGCATGACGAGCGGCTCCGTGGACGCCGCCGCGGCGCTCGGCCTCGCCCAGCTGGAGGAGAAGCGCTTCGAGGAAGCGCGGTCGCTCCTGCGGGCCGCGGCGGCGGCGGGGAGCGCGCGAGCGCTGGGCGGCCTGTCCGCACTCGCACTCCAGGACGGCGATCGTGCGACCGCCGACCGTCTTGTCGAGCAGCTCGCGGGCACCGACCGGACCGAGCTGGTCACCTCGTACGCGGAGTACCTCTCCGCGATCGGCGAGCCGGACGCAGCCGAGCGGTTCCTCCGGCTGGTGGCCGACCGTGAACCCCGCGCGGCGGTGGAGCTCGGCCGGCTGCTGCTGGTCCGGCGCGCGGACGACGAGGCTGCCGCCTGGCTCGACGGCCCCGCGGCGGCGTACGTCCCCGACGCCGGGCTCCTTCTCGGCATCCTCGAGGACCAGCGGGGCAACACGGCGGCTGCGGAGCGTGCCTTCCGCCGCGCCGCCGACGCGGGCGACGGCCGGGCGGCGCACAAGCTGGCCATGCTCCGCGAGCGCGTCGACGACAAGGCCGGCGCGATCTCCTGGTACGAGCGGGCGGCCGCTGCCGGCGAGCGGAGCGCCATGTTCAACCTCGGGCTGCTGTTCGACAAGGCCCAGGACACCGCGGTCGCCGAGGCCTGGTTCCGCCGGGCCCACGAGGCTGGTCACGAGCGGGCCGCCTTCTCCCTCGGGCTGCTCGCGTTCCGCGCGAACCGGTTCGACGAGGCGGTCAGGTGGTGGGAGGAGGCGGCCGCCGGCGGTGATCAGCGAGCGGTGCAGAACCTCGCTGCGCTGCGACAGCGGAAGCGCCGCCGCTGGTGGTCGCCGTGACCGGCCGGCCGCTCCGGTGGCCCGCTCCCCGGGACGCGGATCCGCAGCGGTTGCTGTCCATCGCGCCGCTCGCCGTGCGGCTGCAGCAGGCCGAGGACGACTACGACCGGGACCCCTCCGACGCAGCGCTCGATGCGGCAGCGGACGCCTGGCGGGAGCTGCGCGGGCATCCGGCCTGGCCTGCGCTGCCGGCGGGCCTCACCGTGGCGCTGACCACGAAGGCCGCCACGATGCTCCGGGAGCGGTACGAGCGGCACGGCCGTGCCGCCGACGTCCAGGACGCCCTCGCGGCCGCCCGGGCAGGCGTCACCGCCGCGGCGGCCGGATCGGACGAGAACCGGGCGCAGGCCTCCCGGACGCTCGGGAGCGTGCTCACCGCCGACTACGAGGTGCAGGCGGACGACGCCGTCCTCGACGAGGCGGCCACGGCGCTGGAGGCGGCGCTCGCCGGCGTCCCCGACGCACCGCCCCCGTGGCGCGCCGCGGCCAGCCGCGACCTCGCGGCGGCGTTGCTGCTGCGGGTCAAGGCGCGGGGCGCCCGCGAGGACGCCGACCGGGCCATCGCGGCGCTCGACGCCGCACTCGCGTTGCCCGGCGGTCCGCTGCGCGGGGTCCTGCTCGACGCCCGGGGGTGCGTGCTCCTCGCGCGCGCCGAGCTCGGCGTTGGAGCCGGCGACGTCGCCGCGGCCGTGACCGCGTTCGAGGAGGCGGTCTCGCTCGATCCGTCGCCCTGGCACCGCGCCAACCTCGCCGCCGGGCTCAGCGCCCGCGCGCGCACCACCGGCGACCGCAGCGACGCCGAGCGGGCCACCCGGCTGATCGATGCGGCGCTCGGGTCGCTGCCGGCCGGCATGCCGGACCGGCACCGCGTGGAACAGATGGCGGTGTCGCGGGCCGCCGTCCCCGGTGAGGCGGTCGCAGCGGCCCGCCGGCTGGTCGGGGCGGCGCCTGCGGGCACCCGGCGGCGGGTCCTGGCGCTCGCGACGCTTGGGCGGGCTCTGTTCGCGGCCGCGCGCGGGGCGGGGCGCAGGGATCTGCTGCCGGAGGCGGCCACCGTCCTGGAACGGGCGTTGGCCGAGGCCGGCCCGGGTCACGACTGGCGGCCGAGCCTGCTCAGCGACCTCGGCCTGGTCCACCTGGAACGCCACGTCGAGTCCGGCGCCCCCGAGGACCTCCGACGCGCCGTGACGCTGGCTCGGGAGGCGGTCGCCGGCGTCCGACCGGGATCGTGGGAGCGCGCGGAGCTGCTGCACAACCTGGGGCTCGCGCTGTCGTTGCAGGCGGCCGCGTCCGGGGACCCGGCGGACGCCGCAGCAGCGACCGCCACGTTCCGCGACGCGTGCGCCGAGGGCGCCCGTGGCAACGTGCGGTCCGCCCTGCTCGCCGGCTCGGACTGGGGCAGCTGGGCGTTCGAGGAAGGCGCGGACGACGACGCCGCGGAGGCCTGGACGGCGGCCGCAGAGGCGGCTGACCGCCTGTACCCGTTGCAGCTCGGACGGGACCGCAAGACCGCCACCCTCGCCGAGGCGCGCCTGGTCGCCGCCAACGCCGGGTACGCCCTGGCCCAAGTGGGCCGGCCGCAGGATGCGGTCGTGGTGATGGAGCGCGGCCGCGCGCGGCTGCTCGGTGATGCGCTGGACCGGGAGCGCGCCGAGCTGGGCACGCTCGCCGCAGCCGGGCATGCCGACCTGGCGGACCGCTTCGTCGACTGCGCTGCCCGCGTCACCGCTCTCGAGCTCGACGGCGAGGACGCCGGTGGGTCGGGCGAGGAGCGTGACCGCGCGCGGCGCGACGCCCGCGCCGAGCTGGACCGGGCCACCGCCGCCGTCCGGGCCGTGCCCGGATTAGCCGGGTTCCTCGTCGGCACGACCTTCGCGGACGTGGCAGCGGTCGCCCGCACTGGTCCGGTGACCTTCCTGGCCGCCACGGACGTCGGCGGCGTGGCCGTGACCGTGCGCGCCGACGGGAGTACGACGGTGACCTGGCTGCCCGACCTCACCCACTGGTCGGTGGTCGTGGCCGGGGGCCCGCTGCTCGGCGTCGTCGGCGGGGCCGACGCCCGGCGGGACCAGCTCCCGGCGGTGCTCGACTGGCTCGGGGAGGTCGCCATGCGGCCGCTGCTCGAGGACCTGGGGGACGTCGGGTCCCTCACGCTCGTCCCGCTGGGCGCGCTCACCCTGCTGCCGCTGCACGCGGCGTCCTGGGCAGACGGCGACGGTGGGCGCCACCACGTCCTCGACCGGGTGACCGTGACGTACGCGCCCAGCGCCCGCGTCGCGGCCACCTGCCGGGCGGCCGCTGCGGCCCGCGACCTCCGGCCCGCCCTGGTCATCGGCGTCGCCGCCACGGCGACGGCCCCGCCGATCCCGCACGCGGAGGTCGAGGCCCGTGCGGTGGCGGCGCTGTTCGGCGGGACACCGCTGACCGGCGAGCAGGTGACCCGGGACCGCGTCCTCGACGCCTTCGCCTCCGCCGGGTTGCTGCACCTGGCCTGTCACGGCCGGGCGGAACTCGGTGCACCCCTGCGCAGCGCGCTCCTGCTGGCCGGTGAGGACGAGCTCAGCCTGCGTGACCTGCTCGAGCGAGGCGGCACGCGCGCCCGGCTCGCCGTCCTCTCCGCCTGCCAGACAGGGATCGCCGGGACGGAGCTGCCCGACGAGGCCGTGCACCTGGCGAGCGGCTTCCTGCAGGCCGGCGCGGCCGGCGTGGTCGCCTCGCTGTGGTCCGTGCCGGATCAGGCGACCGGCCTCCTCATGCTGCGGTTCCACCAGGAGCTGGCCTCAGGGCGGCCTCCCGAGGAGGCACTCCGGCAGGCCCAGCTCTGGGTCCGCGACGCCTCGTCCGGCGAGAAGCTCGCCACGTTCCCCGACGCGCTCGCCGACGTCGCCGCGCGGGTCGGGACCGGGCGGCTGCGCTCCCTCTGGGCCTCCGGGCGGACCCACCGCCACCCGCAGCACTGGGCCGCGTTCACCTACCTCGGCGGGTGAACGGGCGCGCTGGCCAGCACCGCCGTCGTCGAAGGGACAGGCATGGACGGGACCGATCCGCTGATCGAGGCCGCGCGAGCGGTCCGCCGCTATCTGCCGGACCTGGTCGAGGAGCGGGCGCAGGAGGTCGACGCGCGGCTGGTCGCGCTGCTGCGAGCAGGGGACCGCGAAGGGCTGGAGGAACTGTTCGGGTCGGCGGACTCCCTGCTGGACTGGCTGGCGGGCTTCGTCGAGACGGGTCTGCCGCCCGAGGTCGCGCCACTGCGGGAACGCGGGGCCGGCTACCAGCCGTTGCTGGGATCCGGGATCGCCCAGCCGCCGCCTCGGTTCGAGTGCCCGGTCGACCACCTCTTCGTCTGGTACCGGGTCGACCCCGGCGAGGAGATCTCGGTGTGCCCCGACCACCCGGACGAACAGCTGGTCCGGGTGTGATGGTGCTCGACAAGTTCACCGAGTCCGCCGGCTCCAAGCTGGGTGAGCGGGCGGCGGGGGTCCTCACCACCGCGCCGGTGGCGTATGCGGCATCTGGTCTCGCGCTCTGGCTGGTCACCGTCGGTCCAGGCACGGGCTGGAGCCGGCTGACGAACTGGGTCTCCGGCCAGGAGTCCCCGCAGCTGCTGGCGTGGGTCGTGGCCGGCCTGCTGGTCATCGCGGCGGCGGGCGCGGTCGTCCGGCAGTTCGTGCCCAGGGTCATCCCGCTCCTCGAGGGGTACTGGCCACCGGGTCTCCGGCGACTGGCCGACCGCGGGGCCGGACGGGCGTGGGAGAGGCGGAAGGAGGCGGTGGAGGTCGTCCGGGAGCTGGCGCCGGCGATCCACGCGGGCACCGCGACCCCCGATGAGGAGCGGAGGTACGTCGCGGCCGACGGTCGGCGCAGCCGGCTGCCGTCGCGGGAGGTGTGGATGCTGCCCACCCGGCTGGGCAACGTCCTCAGGTCGGCCGAGACCCGGCCGTGGGACAAGTACCGCCTCGAGCCCGTCAAGCTGTGGCCGGTCACGTGGTTGGTGCTCCCGGACGCCGTCCGGCAGGAACTGATCGCCGCACGAGGCCGGCTGGACAGCGCTGCCAGCGGGCTGATCTGGTGCCTGCTCGGCGTGGCCTTCGGGTGGATCGCCTGGTGGAGCGTGCCGCTGGCGTTGCTCGCCGCGTTCGCCGCCTACCGGTTCTGGCTGCTCCCCGCCGGCTCGGACTACGCCGACCTGTTCGAGGCCGCGTACGACGTGCACCGGTTCGACCTCTACGCCGCGCTGCGTCTCCAGCCGCCCGACGACGCCGCCGCCGAGAAGGTGACCGGGGTCCGGCTGACCGAGTTCATCTGGCGCGGCGGCGGCGAGCAAGGGCCGACCTTCGTCCACCCCGGGTGCAATCAGCAGGCTTCTGGACAAGGGCAGAGCGCCCACGCTGACGGTCACGGGTGAGCAGGGCAGGTGGCTCGTCCAACGCTTCGAGTACCTGCTGCGAGAGGTCGGGTAGCAGGGGCATACGCGGGCTGATGGGCTACAGGAACCCGTACAGCAACGCGGTCCGGACGAGCCCGGACACAGCCGAACGACAGCGGACGCTGGGGCTCGTGACCTGCGCAAGTGGCACGACCGCGGACGATGGCGAACCCGGCGAATGTGACCGGGGGTCAAGGGGTCGCAGGTTCGAAACCTGTCAGCCCGGCAGCAGGACAGCAGGGGCCGTGTCCGGTTCTCCGGACACGGCCCCTGCTGCTGTGCGGGGCCGGGTCAGGCGACGAGCTTTGCGCTGATCTCGGCGAGCCGGCGACCCTGGTACCGGGCAGCGGCGAGGACCTTGTCCGAGGCGGCGTTGGCGTCGCCGCCCGAGGCGACGGAGGCGCCGTAGGGGTTGCCGCCGGCGTCGAACAGCAGCGGGTCGGTGTAACCCGGCGGGACGATGACGGCGCCGAAGTGCGAGAAGACGTTGAACAGCGTCAGGATCGTCGACTCGTTGCCACCGTGGGTGTTCTGCGCGCTGGTGAACGCCGTCGCGCCGCGGTTGGCCAGCTTGCCGGTGGCCCAGAGCCCGCCGAGGGTGTCGAGGTAGGACTTCAGCTGCGCGGACGGCGTCCCGAACCGGGTCGGGGTGCCCAGGGCGTACCCGTCGGCCCACTCCAGGTCCTCCGGTGCGGCGATCTGGACGTCGGCGACGGCGTCGAGGTGCGCCCGCCAGGCCGGGTTGCTGTCGATGGCGGCATCCGGTGCGGTCTCGGCGACCCGGCGCAGCCGGACCTCGGCCCCGGCCTCCTCGGCGCCCTCCGCGACGGCCTGGGCCAGCTGGTGGGTGTTGCCCGTGGACGAGTAGTAGACGACGGCGATCTTGGCCATGGTTGCTCCCGGTGCATGTGGCGTCGGTGGACGACGGGGTGAGGCACGGATCGTTGTGCGCTCAACTAACTCTCGACGGTACAGTGGGGCGCCCTGCGCGGCGACCGGAGTCGGACCCCGGAACGCGTAGCAGGGGTTCGACCGGCGGCGGTGTGGCCTCGTGCGGCCGGCGGTGAGCGGCTCAGCCGTCCGTGCGGGTCAGGTGTGCGCCGCGGTGCACGCGGCGCAGGTGCCGAAGACCTCGACCTGGTGCTGGACGTCGGCGAAGCCGTGCTCAGTGGCGATCCGCGCCGCCCACCGTTCGACCGGAGGGTCGGCGACCTCCACCGTGCGTCCGCAGGAACGGCAGACGAGGTGGTGGTGGTGGACGGGGGAGCAGCGGCGGTAGGAGGCCTCGCCGTCGTTTCCGCGGAGGATGTCCAGCTGTCCGTCGTCCACCAGCGCCTGGAGCGCCCGGTAGACCGTCGCCAGGCCCACGGACTCGCCGCGCTGGCGCAGCAGGGCGTGCAGGTCCTGGGCGCTGCGGAAGCCGTCCAGCTCGTCGAGCAGCGCGACGAGCGCGCTCCGCTGCCGCGTGGTGCGACGGCCGGGGACCTCCGTGGACGCCGGCTCGGTCATGGTCACCCCGTTCTTCCGCTGCTGGGGGGAACGCCGACCGCGTGTTCCCCGTGCTCGTCGTAGTGCACGCCCCGGTCGGTCCGGTGCGGTGCGTGGAGGTGCCCGTCGTGGTCGTAGTCGACGTGGTCGTCGTGCGGCACCGCCACGTGGCCGCAGTCCGCACCGTGGTCGTGGGGGTGCGCGTCGTGGACGTCGACCCTACGCCGGTGCCGTCGCCGGGCCGTCGCCTCCTGCAGGGCCACGGCCGCGGACACGAGCAGGAAGAGGGCGATGGCCAGCAGCACGATGGTGCCGCCCGACGGCGTTCCGGCGTAGAAGGACGTGGTGGTCCCGGAGACGCTCACCACCAGCCCGATGACGCAGGCCAGCCCGACGGTCTCGCGGAAGCTGCGGGCCAGCAGCTGGGCGATCGCACTGGGCACGATCATCAGGGCGCTGATCAGCAGCAGGCCGACGACCCGCATCGACAGGACGACGGTGCAGGCGACGAGCGTGGCCAGGACGAGGTTGAGACCGAGGACCGGCAGGCCGACGGCCCGGGCGTACTCCTCGTCGTCGCTGACCGCGTACAGCCGCTGACCCAGCAGGGCCACCGTGGCCAGCACGACGACCGCGATGACCGCGAAGACCCCGACGTCCTGCGGGCTCGTCGTCGTGATGGCGCCGAAGAGGTACGCGTCGAGGTTCGTCGCCTGGCCGCGGGGGGCCAGGCCGAGCAGCACCACACCACCGGCGATGCCGCCGTAGAAGAGGACCGCCAGTGCGACGTCGCCGCTGGTGCGGCCGCGGGCGCGGACCAGTTCGATGACCGCCGCTCCGAGGACCGCGGCCACGAGCGCCGTCCACACCGGGCTGTTGGCGGTCAGGACGCCCACGGCGACGCCGGTGAGCGCGACGTGCCCCAGGCCGTCGCCCAGCAGCGACAGCCGGCGCTGCACCAGGAAGACGCCGACGGCAGGCGCGACGAGCCCGACCATCAGCGAGGCGAGCAGCGCCCGCTGCATGAAGTCGTAGTCCAGGATGCCCACGTCAGTGCTCCTCGTCGCCGCGGCGGCGTGGCCCGGTGGTCACGGTCGGCTGGTCCTGGCGGTAACCGGACGGCCGGCGGCCGGGCGGGTGGTGGTGGTGGAGGCCGGGCTCCTCGTGCGCCGCAGCCTGCTCCAGCGGTCCGTCGTAGGCCACCAGGCCGTGGTCGACCACGATCGCCCGGGACAGGACGCCGGCCAGCGGGGCGGTCTCGTGGGTCACGACGATCAGGGTGGTGCCGGTCGCCGAGATGCGCGCCAGCACCCCGGCCAGCGCCTCCTGGTTCGCGGCGTCCACGCCGGCCGTGGGTTCGTCCATGATCAGCAGCTCCGGGTCGGCGGCCAGCGCGCGGGCGACCAGCACCCGCCGCTGCTGCCCGCCGGACAGCGAGGCGACCGGGTCGTCCAGCCGATCGGCCAGGCCGACCGCCGCCACCGCCTCGGTGACGGCGGTGCGGTCGGCCGGCCGGAGCCGGCGGAGCAGTCCCAGCCGCGCCAGCCGCCCGACCCCGACGACCTCCCGGACCGTGGCGGGGACGGCGCCGCTGATGGAGTGCCGCTGGGGGACGTACCCGACCCGGCCCCGCTCGCGCAGGCCGCCGACGGGGGCGCCCAGCACGTCGACCTCACCGCCGAGCACGTTGGCCAGGCCCAGCAGGCCGCGGGCCAGCGTGGTCTTGCCCGAGCCGTTGGACCCCAGCACGGCGACCGCCTCACCGGTGCCGACCGTCAGGTCGACGTCGCGCACCACGGCCACGTCGCCGTAGCCGATGGTGGCGTGCCGGAGCCTGACGGCGGCGGGTCCGGTCGGCGGGGAGTCGGTCATGAGCAGGACTGGCCCTCCTGCAGGGCCGCCAGGTTGGCCTGCATGACGGCGAGGTAGTCGTCGCCGGCCGACTCGTCGGTGAGGCCCTCGAGCGGATCGAGGACGGCGGTCTGCACGCCCGCCTCCGCGGCGACGGTCTCGGCGATGGCCGGGTCGATCAGGACCTCGGTGTAGACGGTCGTGACGTCGCGCTCGGCGACGAGGTCGGAGATCTCGGCCAGCGCAGCCGGCGAGGGCTCGGTGGTGGGGTCGAGACCGGAGATGCCGATCACCTCGAAACCGTACCTGTCGGCCAGGTAGCCGAAGGCGTCGTGGCTGGTGACCAGGGTGTCGACGGCGCAGTTCTGCAGCCCGTCGGTCATCTCCTCGTCCAGCGCCTGGAGGTCCTCCCGCAGGGCGGCGGCGTTCTGCTCGTAGGTGTCCGCGCCGTCGGGGTCCAGCTCGGTCAGCTGGGCGGCGAGTGCGTCACCCACGTCGGCCAGCCGGGTCGGGTCCAGCCAGAAGTGCGGGTCGGGGACCTCCTCGCCCTCCGCGTGCTCGCCCTCCGCGTGCTCCTCGTCGGCGTGCTCTTCCTCGGCGTGCTCGTGGTCGTGACCGGTCGTGGTGAGCGTGAGGTCCGCGACCTCGGCGGCGTCCCACGAGTGGTCGCCCGCCTGGGACCCGGCGGCTTCGTCCACCGCGGCCTGGAAGCCGCTGAGGTAGACGAGCAGATCGGCATCGGAGATCCCGGCGACGTCCTGGGGGGTCAGCTCGAGGTCGTGCGGCTCGGCGCCGGGCGCGGTCAGCGACGAGACCGAGACTCGGTCCCCGCCGACCCGGGCAGCGGCCCACTCCAGCGGGTAGAAGCCGGCGACGAGGTCGAGGCCCTCGGCGTTCCCGGTGGCGGCGTCGGCGGCGTCGGAGCCGGCAGAGCCGCCGCAGCCGGCCAGGAGGAGCAGGGAAGCCGTGGCCGCTGCGATCGCGGATCGGCGCGTAACCGAGTTGTCCATGAGAATCATTATCTCATGCGCGACCGACCCCGGTCGACGCCGCGGGTGGGTGCGCGTCCGGCCGGGTGGCGAAGGTCATGACGACACCGGCGCAGGGCGGCCGTGGCGTTCGCCCTGCCTCCGTAACGTGGAGAGGTGCGACTCGTGAACCAGGGCTGGGGGCGGCGGCTGAGTCGACTTCCGGACCGGGCGCGGTGGGCGGTCTCCGGCTCCGGCCCGCCGACGGCTCCCTTCGCGCTGCGCTCCCAGCCGAGCGGCGTGGACGAGCCCACCGCACGAGCAGCGGTCGGTCTGGCACTCCGCCTGGGGGAGTCCATGATGGCCGTCGGGGCCTCGGCGGCCGACGTCAACGCCACCGTGCTGCGCGTGGCGGCGGCCTACGGGCTCACCGCCTGCCAGGTGGACATCACGCACACGTCGCTGACGATCAGCCACGACCCGGACGACGCCCCGCCGATGACCCTGATGCGGATCGTGCGCCCGCGTGGGCTCGACTACACCCGCCTGCAGGGGATCACCGACCTGGCCCGGGCGGTGGTGGTGGAGCGCCTGGACGTCGAGGTCGCACACCGCCGGCTGGACCGGGTCGTGTCCGCCCCGAACCCGTACCGCCGCCGCGTGCACGCGCTGGGCTGGGCCGGCGTGGCAGGCGCCGTCGCCTTCCAGCTCGGCGGCAGCTGGCTGGTGGCCCTGGTGGCGGCGCTGACCACGGCCACCATCGAGCGGGTCATCCGGGCCCTGGACCGGCGCGGGCTCCCCAGCTTCTTCCAGCAGGCGGCGGGTGCCGCGGTGGCGACGGGGGTGGCCGTCCTGCTCGTCGTCTGGGACGTCGGGGTCCGCAGCTCGCTGGTCGTGGCCGCGGGGATCGTGGTGCTGCTGGCCGGGCTCTCCTTCGTGGGTGCCGCCGAGGACGCGATCAGCGGGTTCCCGGTGACCGCCGCCGCGCGGGCCTTCGAGGTGCTCACCCTGACGACCGGCATCGTCGTCGGCATCGCCGGTGTGCTGGACCTGGCCCAGCGCGCGCAGGTCCCGCTGCGGGTGGCCGACCCGGCGACGTTCAGCGTGCCGTTCGCCGTGGCGCTGGCCGCGGCGGCCGGGATGGCGGGGTCGTGGGCCCTGGCGTCCTACGCCCGGGCGCGGGCCGTCGGCGTCGCCACCGTGACCGGTGCGGTGGCCTGGACGACGTACTGGGCCGCCGGCGTGCTCGGCGCAGGCCCCGCGGTGGCGACCGCGGTCGCGGCCGTCGTCGTCGGGTTCTGCGGGGAGGCCCTGACCGAGCGGCTGCGGATCCCGCCGCTGCTGGTCGCGGTCTGCGGCATCGTCCCGCTGCTGCCCGGGCTGTCGATCTACCGCGGTCTGTTCGCCATCGTCGTGGAGGCCGACGTCGCCGACGGGCTGAACGGCCTCGTCGGGGCCGCGGCGATCGGGCTCGCCCTCGCCGCCGGTGTCGTGCTGGGCAGGTACTTCGGCCGGCCCCTCGGCGGGAAGCCCGACCGGTTCGACCGGCGGGTCCACCGCCGGGCGACCACCGGGCACTAGGCCGGGCCGCGGCCCGGGGAGCCAGTTGCCCGGCCGGGTGGTCGGGACCGGCTCCCCCTTCAGGCGCCGATCGGCGAGGGGGCGGTGACCATCCCGAAGAGGTCCTTGGGGTCCTCGGGCTCGGCCACCAGGTCGATCCGCTCCACCCACGGCGTCCCGCGGACGGCGTCGCGCAGGTAGCGCAGCGCCGAGAAGTCCTCCACGGCGAAGCCGACCGAGTCGAAAACCGTCACCTGCCCGGCCGAGGTGCGCCCCGGACGGCGACCGGTCAGCACCTCCCACAGCTCGGTGACGGGGAAGTCGGGCCCGAGGGCCTGGATCTCGCCCTCGACGCGGGTCTGCGGGGTGTACTCCACGAAGACGCCGGCCCGGCGCAGGATCGCCGGGTCGAGCTCTGTCTTGCCCGGGCAGTCGCCGCCGATCGCGTTGACGTGCATGCCGGGCTCGACCCACGCGTCGGGCAGCACGGTGGCCAGCGCCTTGTCCGCGGTGCAGGTGGTGACCACGTCGGCGCCGCGGACCGCCTCGCGTCCGGAGCCGGCCAGGGTGACGTCGAACCCCAGCGGCCCGAGGTTGCGCGCGAGCTTCACCAGCGCCGCGGGGTCGGTGTCCCAGGCGGTGACCCGGTCGATGCCCAGCGCGTGGCGCATCGCCAGCGCCTGGAACTCCGCCTGGCTGCCGGCTCCGATCAGGGCCAGCCGCCGGGAGTCCGGGCGGGCCAGGGCCGCGGCCGCGACCGCGGAGACGGCCGCCGTCCGCAGCGCGGTCAGCAGCGTCATCTCGGCGAGGAAGACCGGGTAGCCGTTCGACACGTCGGCCAGCGCACCGAAGGCGGTGACGGTCTGGAAGCCCCGGGCCGGGTTGGACGGGTGGCCGTTGACGTACTTGAAGGCGTAGGTCACCGAGTCGCTGGTGGGCATGAGCTCGATGACGCCGAAGGGCGTGTGGCTGGCCGTCCGCGGCGTCTTGTGGAAGGACTGCCAGCGGCAGAAGTCCTCGCGCACGTAGCCGGCGATCCCGGCGACGGCGGCCTCGACCCCCGTCGCGGCCACCCAGCGGACCATGTTGCCGACGCCCACGAACTCGGTCATCCCGTGCGTCCTCCCCGGTCTGCGGTGGCGGCACCGGTGCGAACGGCGACCGGCGCGGCTGTAGGTGTCGTAGCGCAGCTTGCCACCGACAGCTGGCGTGCGGGCCGCTCCGCCCGGCGGCATCCGGAGAGCGACGGGATCCGGACGCGTCGTCGTACCGCTATCCCCAACAACTGGGTGCACACCGACGACCACGACGAACCGCCACGACGAGGGGAGCAGCCCCCCTCAGGACTCCGTGATCCGCCGGCAGTCCGGGCACGGGTCGGCCGAGCCCAGACCCCGGGGGCCGTCCCAGCGGCCCTGGACCACGCCCACCGAGGCGCCGCAGACGGCGGCCCACGGGGCCGGCAGATCCGCCGTGCTGCGCAGGACGGCGTGCGACCGCCCGGTCTCCTGGTCGCGGCCGGCCGCGGCGTCCCTGCTCATGCCGCCCAGCATGCGACCAACGCGTGCGCCCGGAGCGAGCGGGTAGCCAGCGGCCATGGCCACCGCGCGCGAGACGCCCAGCCGCAGCTCCCGGCGGATGCCCACCCGGGCGACCGGCCTGCTGTACGGGCTCGGCTTCGGCGGCTTCGTCGACGGGATCGTGCTGCACCAGATCCTCCAGTGGCACCACATGGTGAGCGCCGTGGAGGGCCAGGAGCCGACCACGCTGGCCGGCCTCGAGGCCAACACGCTGGCCGACGGCTTCTTCCACGTCGGCGCCTGGGTGCTCGCCTTCGCCGGGACCATCACCGCGCTGGTGGCGTGGCGGCAGGACCGGCTGGCGCCCAGCTGGAGCTTCCACTTCGGCCTCGTGCTCGCCGGGTGGGGGCTGTTCAACCTGGTCGAGGGGCTGATCAACCACCAGGTCCTCGGCATCCACCACGTGCGCGACGACCTCGGCGGCCCGCTGAGCTGGGACCTGGGCTTCCTGGCGTCGGGGGTGCTGCTGATCGCGGTCGGCTGGCTGCTGCACCGGCGCGGCGTGCGGGACCTCGCCCGCCGGGGTGCGGTCGACGCCCGCTGAGGGAGGGGGCGCAGGCCCCTTGATCGCCCGGGGTCGCGCGGGCACGCTGTGAGTCAGATCACAGATCGATACCGGGGAGGCCCCGTGGAAGCCCACCACCCGGACCGGGCGGTCGCCCGGTCCCCGCGCCGTCCACCGCTCCGCGGGCCCCGCTCGGCAGAGGACGCGGCGTGAGCCGGGCGACGGGGAAGGAGACGCCCGCCCCGGCGCCGCGACCGGCCGCGCAGGTGCGCAACGTGGCCCTGGTCGGCCGGACCGGGGCGGGGAAGACGACGCTCGCCGAGGCGCTGCTCGCCGCCACCGGCGCGGTGCCGCGCGCCGGCCGGGTGGAGGAGGGCACCACCTGCCTGGACAGCGAGGAGGTGGAGGTCCGCCAGCAGCGGTCGGTGTCGCTCGGCGTGGCGGCCGTCGAGCACGCCGGGCACCGGCTCACCCTCCTGGACACCCCCGGGTCGCCGGACTTCGTCGGAGAGCTGCGGGCCGGCCTGCGCGCCGCCGACTCGGCGCTGTTCGTCGTCTCCGCGCTGAGCGGGGTCGACGCCGCGACCGTGCAGCTGTGGGAGGAGTGCGCCGCGGTCGGGATGCCGCGAGCCGTCGTCCTCACCCAGATCGACCGGCCGCGGGCCGACGTCGACGAGGCCGTCCGGCTCTGCCAGCTGATGCTGGGGGAGGGGGTGTACCCCCTGCACCTGGTCGACCGCGGGCCCGACGGCGCGGCCCGCGGGCTGGTGTCCCTGCTGGAGCCCGACGTGGACGCGACGCGGGCGGGAAACGGCGATGCCGACCGGCTCCGGGCCGAGCTCATCGAGGGGATCATCGGCGAGAGCGAGGACGAGACGCTCATGGAGCGCTACCTCGCCGGCGAGCAGCTGGCCGTCGACGACCTCGTCGCCGACCTGGAGACCGCCGTCGCCCGCGGCCACTTCCACCCGGTGCTGTGCGTCTCGCCGCTGACCGGGGTCGGCGTCGGCGAGCTGCTCGACCTGCTGGTCTCCGCCTTACCGTCTCCGCTCGAGCACAGCTGCCCGCCGGTGACCCGTCCCGACGGCTCCGCGGCCCCCGCGTTGACCTGCGACCCGGCGGGCCCGCTGGTGGCCGAGGTCGTGAAGACCACCACCGACCCCTACGTCGGCCGGGTCTCGCTGGTCCGGGTCTTCTCCGGCACCCTGCAGCCGGATGCCGCGGTGCACGTGTCCGGCCACGGGATGGCCGAGCGGGGCCACCCCGACCACGACGCCGACGAGCGGATCGGCGTCCTCTCCGCTCCGCTCGGCGCCGCCCTGCGGCCGGTGGCCGCGTGCCCGGCGGGGGACGTCTGCGCCGTCAGCCGGCTGTCGACCGCCGAGACCGGCGACACCCTCAGCGCCCCGGAGGACCCTCGCCTCGTGCCCCCGTGGGACCTCCCCGTCCCGCAGCTGCCGGTCGCGGTCGAGGCGGCCTCGCGGTCCGACGAGGACCGCATGGCCACCGCGCTGACCCGGCTCGTCGCCGAGGACCCCACGGTCCGGCTCGAGCGGCGCGCCGACACCGGACAGCTGCTGCTGTGGTGCGTCGGGGACGCGCACGCGGAGGTGCTGCTCGAGCGGCTGCGCACCCGCCACGGGGTCGCCGTCACCACCGTGCCGGTCCGGGTACCGCTCGTGGAGACCCTCTGCGGCCCGGCCCGGGTGACCGGCCGGCACGTCAAGCAGTCCGGCGGCCACGGGCAGTACGCCGTCGTCGTGGTGGAGGGCGAGCCCGGGCCGCCGGGGTCGGGCATCGTCTTCGAGCAGCGCATCGTCGGCGGGACGGTGCCCGGCCAGTTCCACGGCAGCGTGGAGAAGGGCATCCGTGCGCAGGCGCAGCGCGGGGTCAACCAGGACCGCCCGCTCGTCGACCTCCGGGTGACCCTGGTCGACGGCAAGGCCCACTCGGTCGACTCCTCCGACGCCGCCTTCCAGGCCGCCGGGGCGCTGGCGCTGCGCGAGCTGGTCGCGGCGGTGGGCACCCGCGTGCTCGAGCCGTGGTGCGAGGTCGACGTCCACGTGCCGGGGGAGTACGTGGGCGCGGTGATGAGCGACCTGTCGTCCCGGCGGGCGCGGGTCACCGGCAGCGAGGCCGAGCCGGACCGGGACCGGACCACGGTGCGCGCGGAGGTCCCCGAGGTGGAGCTGCTCGGGTATCCCGGGGTCCTGCGCTCGGTCACCCACGGCACGGCCACCTTCGACCGGCGTCCCCTCGGCCACGAGCCCGCACCGGCGGCGATGGCGGTCACCGCCTGAGGCGGGGACCCCGTCCGGCGGGTGCCCGCCGGCCCGGGACGGGGACGGCGGTGCGCCGCCGTCGGGGGCGTCGGACCGGGACACTAGCCTCGGGCACGGTCGGGTGCAGGGGCTGGAGGGGAACGTGACGTCGTCGAACGGGCCGTCGGCTGCCGCACCCGTGCCCCGGGCCGGCCCCCCGACCCCGGCCGTCAGCGACCGGGAGGACCTCCCGGAGCGCATCTGGACCCTGCCGAACGCGCTCTCGGTGCTCCGCCTGCTCGGCGTGCCGCTCTTCCTCTGGCTGCTGCTGGGCCCCGAGGAGGACGGCTGGGCGGTGGTCGTCCTCATGGTCTCCGGCTTCACCGACTGGCTGGACGGGAAGCTCGCCCGGTGGCTGGACCAGGGCAGCAAGCTGGGTGCGCTGCTGGACCCGGCCGCCGACCGGCTCTACATCGTCTCCACCCTGGTCGCGCTCGCGCTGCGCGAGGTCGTGCCCGTGTGGCTGGTCGCGCTGCTCGTCGGCCGCGAGCTGGTGCTCGGCGTCATGCTGCTGGTGCTGCGGGCGCACGGCTACCCGCCGCTGCAGGTGCACTACCTGGGCAAGGCGGCCACGCTGCTGCTGCTCTACGCCTTCCCGGGGCTCCTCCTGGCCGACGGGGCCGGCACGCTGGCCACCCTCGCCGCTCCGTTCGCCTGGGCGCTCACCATCTGGGGCACGGCGCTGTACCTGCTCGCCGCCGTCTTCTACGTCATCCAGGTCGTGGGGCTGCTGGCTGCCGAGCGGTCGGCACGCACGGGGCGCCGGCGGTGACCCGGACGCCGCCCGGGGGCGTGCGCTCGCTGGGCGCCTCGCTGCTCGACGACGTCCTCGCCGAGACCCTCGACCCCGCGTACGCGCAGGCCGCCGCCGCACGCGAGGCCCGGGGCGAGGAGCCCCGGCGCGGCCGCGGCCAGGTCATCGTCGCGCTCACGATGGCCGCCGCCGGGCTGCTGGCCGCGGTGACCTACGGCCAGGCGGCCGACCGGGCGCAGGGCCGGCAGGAGATCCGGGAGGCGCTGGTCCGCGACATCCAGGACGAGTCCGCCGTCAGCGACGACCTGGCCGCGCAGCTGGAGACGCTGCGCGCCGAGGTCAGCCGGACCAGCGACGAGCTGCTCGCCGCCACCGCGGTGGGCCAGCGGGCGCGGGACGCCCTCGCGCGGGCCGAGCAGGGCAGCGCCGCCGTGCCCGTCACCGGGCCGGGCCTGCTCGTCACGCTGGGCAACGCGGAGGCCGCCGCCGACGACGACCCGCTGGGCGGGACGGCGGGGGACGCGCAGGAGGTGCGGGTGGCCGACGGCGACCTGCAGCTGGTGGTGAACGCCCTCTGGGCGGCCGGTGCGGAGGCCATCAGCATCAACGGCCAGCGGCTGGGCCCGACCAGCGCCATCCGGTTCGCCGGCGAGGCGGTGCTCGTGGACTTCCGCCCGGTCACCAACCCCTACGAGGTCCGGGCCATCGGCGAGCCCGACGCGCTGGCCAACGCCTTCCTCGCCAACCCCGAGGTGGTGTCCCTCGCGCGGTTCGCCGCGTCCGCGGGGCTGCGATTCGACTTCGCCAAGGAGGAGGAGCTGTCCCTGCCCGCCGCGGGCCCGCCCGAGCTCCGCGCCGCCGAGCCGGTCAGCACCGGCCGCACCGATCCGACCCCCGGAGGCTGACGCCGTGATCCCGATCCTCGGCCTCGCGGCGGGCGTGCTCCTCGGTCTCGTCTTCGACCCGACCGTCCCGCTGTGGCTCCAGCCCTACCTGCCGATCGCCGTCGTCGCGGCCCTGGACGCCGTCTTCGGTGGCTTCCGCGCCCGCCTGGACGGCATCTTCGACGCGAAGGTCTTCGTGATCTCCTTCGTGTCGAACGTGGTGGTGGCCGGGCTGATCGTCTTCCTCGGCGACCAGCTGGGCGTCGGCGCGCAGCTGTCCACGGCGGTCGTCGTCGTCCTCGGCATCCGGATCTTCGGCAACGCCGCGGCCATCCGGCGGCACGTGTTCCGCGCATGAGCGACGCGCCGCCGCCCGGCACCCCGCCGCCTGGCCAGTCGCCGGCCGGCGCGTCGCCGGCCGACGGGGGCGCGGCCGGTCCGCCGGCCCGGCCTCCCGCCGCGGTGCGGAGGCGCCGGAACCTCGTGGCGGCCGCGCTCATCGGCGTCCTCACGATGCTGCTCGGGTTCGCCCTCGCCGTGCAGGTCCGCAACTCCGACGAGGCGCAGATGCTGGCCGGCGCGCGGGAGGAGGACCTGGTCCGGATCCTCGACGAGCTGGCCAGCCGCGAGGAGCGGCTGCGGGCCCAGCTCGCCGAGCAGCGGGCGGCCCTGCGCGAGCTCGGTGGCTCCGGCAGCCGGACGGGGACCGCGCTGGAGGATGCGCGAGGGCGCGCCGAGGCCCTCGGGATCCTCAACGGCACCCTGCCGGCCCAGGGACCGGGCCTGACGCTCGCGATCGACGACCCCTCGGGCGAGGTCCGGGTCTCCGACGTCATCGACGTGATCCAGGAGCTGCGCGGGGCGGGGGCGGAGACCATGCAGGTCGACGACGTCCGCATCGGCCTGTCGACCGCCGTCACCGGCACCGCCGGGAACCTGCGGGTCGACGGCACGCCGCTGCGCTCGCCGTACGAGTTCGTGGTCCTCGGCGACCCGCAGGGCATGGAGACGGCGATGAACATCCCGGGCGGGGTGGTGCAGCGCATCGAGCGCCGCGGCGGCACCGTCCGGATCGCCCAGTCGCCCGGCCTCGTCGTGGACGCGTTGCGGCCCCTGGACCGCCCTCAATACGCTTCGCCCGGGCCCGGTGGCTGAACCCGCCGCGGACCGCACCGCCCCTGCCCCAACCAGCCTTGGAGACGACCGCCGCATGAGCACCCCCGACGACCGCCGCTACACCGACCAGCACGAGTGGGCGCTGGTGCAGGGCACCGACGGCACGTCGACCGTCGTCCGGGTCGGCATCACCGACCACGCGCAGGACGCGCTGGGGGACATCGTCTTCGTGCAGCTCCCCGAGGTCGGCCAGGAGGTGAGCCCGGGGACCGCCATCGGCGAGGTCGAGTCGACCAAGTCGGTGTCCGATGTCTACGCGCCCGTCACCGGGGTCGTGGCGGCGGTGAACGAGCGCCTCGCCGACGCGCCCGAGACCATCAACGGCGACCCCTACGGCGAGGGCTGGCTGGTCGACATCGCCGTGCCGGGGGAGGGCGGCGACCCCATCGGGCAGCTGCTCGACGCGGACGCCTACCAGGCCCTGGTCGACGGCTCGTGACCGGGTCGCCGGGAGGCTGACTCCTGGCATCGATCACTATGATCGCGCTGGGGCGCAGAACAGCGGGGCAGCCCGCCGGCCCCGGCCCTGCACGTCCGGTTGACCCTCGGGCCGACCGGCTGGTTCCATGACCCACGGTCCGCCGCGCTCCCGCGGCGGCCGACCCACGGCGGGCCACCCGGCCCACCGTCCGCCGGCCGCTCGCGGCCCGTTCGAGGGCCGCGGCGGGCCCCTCGCACCGGAGGAGACGCAACGTGCACTGCACTCGATGTGGCCACGAGAACCCCGAGGGCAGTCGCTTCTGCGCGCAGTGCGGTGCGGCGCTGTCCCCCGAGCGCATCGGCGAGGCCACCAGCGTGATCCCGAAGGTCGGCGGTGAGGACTCCGGCGACCAGCCCGAGGTCACCGAGCCGGCCGACGCGCACGCGGGCGCCGTCGAGTCGCTGCCGGCGGGTTCGGCCCTGCTGGTGGTCAAGCGCGGCCCCAACGCCGGGAGCCGCTTTCTGCTCGACCAGGACGTCACGACGGCCGGCCGGCACCCCGACAGCGACATCTTCCTGGACGACGTCACGGTCAGCCGCCGGCACGTCGAGTTCCACCGCGAGGGCGGTGGCTTCTCGGTGCACGACGTCGGCAGCCTCAACGGCACCTACGTCAACCGGGAGCCGGTCGACGTCGCCAACCTCGCCGGTGGTGACGAGGTGCAGATCGGGAAGTTCCGGCTCGTGTACCTGACCGGCCCGCGCACGGGCGAGCCGGCCGCTCGCTAGTGCACCGACCGGTCGTCCCCCGCCTGCGGGGACCGCAGCGGGGGACACCGCGACGGTGCCCCGGCGAGAGAGGGGCGTGACCGCCGTGCCCGAGCGCGAGCCGGCGCTCGGGGACGCCGGCGACCAGCACGCGCCGCGCCTGACCATCGGTGAGGTGCTGGCGGTGCTGCGCGACGACTTCCCCGACGTGACGATCAGCAAGATCCGCTACCTGGAGTCCGAGGACCTCGTCCACCCGCAGCGCACGCCGTCGGGCTACCGGAAGTTCTCGCGGGCCGACGTCAGCCGGCTGCGGTACGTGCTCACCGCCCAGCGGGACCACTACCTGCCGTTGCGGGTGATCAAGGACCACCTGGATGCCCTGGACCGCGGTGAGCCGCTGCCCGGCACCGGCAGCGGCTCGGCGCCGCTGCCCCCCGCCTCCACGGAGGAGGGGGCGGTGGCCCCGCTGACCGCCGAGCAGTTCGCCCGGGCCGCCGGCCTGGAGCCCGGGCAGCTGGCCGACTGCGTGCAGTTCGGTCTGCTGACCACCGACGCCGACGGCCGGCACCCGGCGGGGGACCTGCCGATCGCGCGGGCGGCGGCCGGGCTGGCCCGGCACGGCATCGAGCCGCGGCACCTGCGGGTCTACCGCAGCGCCGTGGAGCGGGAGGCCGGGCTCGTCGAGCAGCTCGTCGCCCCCGTCCTGCGGGCCCGGTCCGAGGAGGCCCGCACCCGGGCCACCGAGAAGCTCCAGGAGCTCGCGGGGCTCTCCGCGCAGCTGCACACGGCCCTGCTCGAGACGCGCTTGCGGGAACTCCTGCGCCCCTGAGCGGGCGTACCGTGGACCCGTCGCCGCCCGCGCGCGTCCGAGGGGCCGAGCAGTCACCGGCCGCCTGACCAGACCGTCCCGCCCGAACCCGGGCCGCAGCCGAGGGAGCCGCACCGTGCAGGAGCTTCGAGTCGTCGGCGTCCGCGTCGAACTGCCCGGCAACCAGCCGATCCTGCTGCTGAAGGAGACGCAGGGCGAGCGCTACCTGCCGATCTGGATCGGCGCCGTGGAGGCTGCGGCGATCGCCTTCGAGCAGCAGGGCGTGCGCCCGGCCCGTCCCATGACCCACGACCTGCTGCGCGAGGTCGTCCGCACGCTGGGCGCGGAGCTGGAGGCGGTCAACATCACCGAGATGCGCGACGGCATCTACATCGCCGAGCTGGTGTTCGGCGACGACCGCATCGTCAGCGCCCGGCCGTCGGACGCCGTGGCCCTGGCCGTCCGCACCGGGGCGCCGATCTTCGGTGCCGACGACCTCCTCGACGAGGTGGGCATCGAGATCCCCGACGAGCAGGAGGACGAGGTGGAGAAGTTCCGCGAGTTCCTCGACCAGATCTCGCCCGAGGACTTCGGCGCCGGCTCCGGCTCGGGGGGCGGCCCCACCTGACCGTGCTGCGCCGGACGGCCCGTCGCGGGCCCATCCGGGGAGCATCGGCAGGTGGCCGCCGAACCTCCACTCGAAATGATGAGGAGAGCGACACGCCGCCCCGCTCAGTTGACCGGCCCCCTGGCCCGGCTTACCGTCGGCGAACAACAGCGGTGTGACACCTGGGATCACGGGTGCGGAAGCCGTCGACCTGCCGCAGCCGTGGCGGGACTGAGGAGGACGCTGGACGTGAGCGACCGAAGTGACGGCTCGCAGGGTCAGCTGTTCAGCGACGCCGCCGTCGGAGTGCCGCAGTACGACGAGGTCGACACCGACCTCGTCGGCTACCGCGGACCGACCGCCTGCGCCGCTGCCGGGATCACCTACCGCCAGCTGGACTACTGGGCCCGCACCGGCCTGGTCTCTCCGTCGGTGCGCAGCGCCACCGGATCGGGCACCCAGCGGCTCTACTCCTTCCGCGACATCCTGGTGCTCAAGGTCGTCAAGCGGCTGCTGGACACCGGCGTCTCGCTGCAGAACATCCGCAAGGCCGTCGACCACCTCCGCCAGCGCGGGGTGAAGGAGCTGGCCAACGTCACGCTCTTCTCCGACGGCGCGACGGTCTACGAGTGCACCTCCGCCGAGGAGGTCGTCGACCTGCTGGCCGGTGGCCAGGGCGTCTTCGGCATCGCCGTCTCCGGCGCGCTGCGCGAGCTCTCCGGCGAGCTCGCCGAGCTGCCGGCCGAGCGCATCGACGGCGGCCAGGTCGTGCCGTCGGATGACGAGCTGTCCATGCGCCGTCGTCGCCGGGCCGCGACCGCGTAGACCGGACAGCGCAGAGCCCCGTCCGCATCCGCGGACGGGGCTCTGCGCTGTCCGGGCCCAGTCGCCCGCTCCGGCAGCCTCCCTCGTGCTGCCGGACCGCTGCAGGGCCCCGGGAGCGCGAGGAACGCCCCCACAGCGCCCGTCGAGGAGCCCGTGGCCCCGCTGGTACCGTCCGAGCAGTGACCGACCGCGCCGCCGGTGCCGTGGACGAGCCGACGGGGGAGACCCTCCCGCCGCTCGCCGGGCCGCTGCCCTCCCTGAACGCCCTGGACACCGCCGGTTCCTTCGCCGGCCGCCACATCGGGCCGCGCCCGGGCGACACCGCCGCGATGCTCGCGGCCGTCGGGCACCCGTCGCTGGAGTCGCTGGTCGACGCCTGCGTCCCCGAGGGGGTGCGCGACCGCGCACCGCTGGCCCTCCCGCCGGCCGAGGACGAGGCCGCGGTCCTGGCGCTGCTGCGCGAGCGGGCGGCGGCCAACGAGGTGTTCACCTCCATGATCGGCCTGGGGTACTCCGGCACGTTCACCCCGCCGGTCATCCAGCGCACGGTGCTGGAGAACCCCGCCTGGTACACCGCCTACACCCCGTACCAGCCGGAGATCAGCCAGGGCCGGCTCGAGGCGCTGATCAACTTCCAGACGACGGTCGCCGACCTCACCGGCCTGCCGGTCGCCGGCGCCTCCATGCTCGACGAGGCCACCGCCGCGGCGGAGGCGATGACCCTGGTCCGTCGCGCCGGCCGGGCGAAGGGCGACGCCGTCTTCGTCGTCGACGCCGACACGCTGCCGCAGACCCTCGGCGTGCTGCGGACGCGCGCCGAGCCGCTGGGCATCCGGCTGCACGTCACCGATCTCTCCGCCGGCTGGCCGGCCGACCTGCCGGAGGCCGGCGCGTTCGGCGTCCTGCTGTCCTACCCGGGTGCCGGCGGCGCCGTCCGCGACCACCGGGCGCTCGTGACGGCGGCCCACGAGGCCGGCGCCGCCGTCGTGGTGGCCGCCGACCTGCTCGCGCTCACGCTGCTCGAGGCCCCGGGGGAGTGGGGCGCGGACGTCGCCTGCGGCACGACGCAGCGGTTCGGCGTCCCGATGGGCTACGGCGGCCCGCACGCCGGGTACCTGTCGGTGCGCGAGGGCCTGGCCCGGCAGCTGCCCGGCCGGCTGGTCGGCGTCTCGGTGGACGCCGACGGCGACGTCGCCTACCGGCTGGCGCTGCAGACCCGCGAGCAGCACATCCGCCGCGAGAAGGCGACGAGCAACATCTGCACCGCCCAGGTGCTCCTGGCCGTGATGGCCGGCGCCTACGCGGTCTACCACGGCCCCGACGGGCTGGCGGCGATCGCGGCGCGGGTGCACCGCAGCGCCACCACGCTGGCCGGCTGGCTGACCGCCGGTGGCCTGTCGCTGGTGCACGAGCGCTTCTTCGACACCGTCTGCGTCTCCGTGCCCGGCCGGGCGGCGGAGGTGGTGGCCGCCGCCGCGCAGCGGCGGATCAACCTGCGCCAGGTCGACGCCGACACCGTCGCGGTCGCCTGCGACGAGACGACGACGCCGGCGATCCTGCGCGACGTCGCCGCGGCGTTCGGCGTGGCCGCCGACGACACGGCCCTCGCCGACGACGGCGCGGACGCGCTGCCGCCGGAGCTGCGCCGCCGGACGCCGTTCCTCACCCACCCGGTGTTCTCCGCGCACCGCTCGGAGACGGCGATGCTGCGCTACCTGCGCTCGCTGAGCGACAAGGACCTGGCGCTGGACCGCACGATGATCCCGCTGGGCTCGTGCACGATGAAGCTCAACGCCGCCACCGAGATGGCCGCGATCACCTGGCCGGAGTTCGCGAACCTGCACCCGTTCGCGCCCGCCGACCAGGCGCGCGGCTACGCCCGGCTGATCGACGAGCTGTGCGCCGGGCTGGCCGAGGTCACCGGGTACGCCGCGGTGAGCGTGCAGCCCAACGCCGGGTCGCAGGGGGAGTTCGCCGGGCTGCTGGCCATCCGCGGCTACCACCGCAGCCGGGGTGACGAGCAGCGCGACGTCTGCCTGATCCCCAGCTCCGCGCACGGCACCAACGCGGCCAGCGCCGTCATGGCGGGTATGCGGGTGGTCGTGGTGGCCTGCGACGAGGCGGGCAACGTGGACCTCGCCGACCTGCGGGCCAAGGTGGACCAGCACGCGGCGCGGCTGTCGGCGATCATGATCACCTACCCGTCGACCCACGGCGTCTTCGAGACCGACATCCAGGACATCTGCGCCGCCGTGCACGACGCCGGCGGCCAGGTCTACGTCGACGGCGCGAACCTCAACGCCCTGGTGGGGCTCGCCCGGCCGGGCCGGTTCGGCTCCGACGTCAGCCACCTGAACCTGCACAAGACCTTCTGCATCCCGCATGGCGGCGGCGGCCCCGGGGTGGGACCCATCGGCGTCCGGGAGCACCTGGTGCCGTTCCTGCCCAACCACCCGGTGGTGCCCGGCGCCGGCCCGGAGACCGGCCCCGGGCCGGTCTCGGCGGCGCCGTGGGGCTCGGCGGACATCCTGCCGATCTCCTGGGCCTACATGCGGCTGATGGGCCCCGACGGCCTGACCAGGGCCACCGAGCACGCGATCCTGGCCGCCAACTACCTGGCCGCCCGGCTGCGGGAGCACTACCCGGTGCTCTACACGGGCGCGAACGGGCTCGTGGCCCACGAGTGCATCCTCGACATCCGGCCGCTGACCAAGGCCACCGGCGTCACCAACGACGACATCGCCAAGCGGCTGATCGACTTCGGTTTCCACGCCCCGACGATGAGCTTCCCGGTCGCCGGGACGCTCATGGTCGAGCCCACCGAGAGCGAGGACAAGGCCGAGCTCGACCGGTTCGTCGAGGCGATGGTCGCCATCCGCGGTGAGATCGAGAAGGTCGCCACCGGGGAGTACGACCGCACCGACAACCCGCTGCGCAACGCGCCGCACACGCTGGCGATGCTGGCGGGGGAGTGGGACCGCCCCTACCCGCGGACGACGGCGGTCTACCCGGTGCGCGGGCTGCAGGGGCGCGGCTACCTGAGCCCGGTCCGGCGGATCGACCAGGCCTACGGCGACCGCAACCTCGTCTGCTCGTGCCCGCCGCCCGAGGCGTTCGCCGAGCACGACTTCGACGGGCACGCCCCGGCCGACGACGGCCAGGTGCCGGCCCGGGACGCCGGGGCACCGGACGACCTCGGCACGACCGCCGACGTGGTGGGCGCCTCCGCCTAGCAGCGCCCGCGGTGTCGGTGGTCGGTGGCAGGGTCGGCGCCATGACCGATGCAGCCGGGTGCCGAGCCGATCTCGCGCAGTACCTCCAGGAGGCGCGGGACGTCGTCCTGCTCAAGACCGAGGGGCTGTCGGAGTACGACGTCCGGCGGCCGCTGACGCCGACCGGCACGAACCTGCTGGGCCTGGTCAAGCACCTGGCCCTGGTGGAGGTCGGCTACTTCAGCGTCCCGTTCGGCCGCCCGGTCGGTCTGGACCACCCCTGGTTCGCCGACGACGCGGAGGACAACGCCGACATGTGGGCGACGGCGCGGGAGCCCCGCGACGACGTCGTCGCCGGCTACCGCCGCGCCTGGGCGCAGACCGACGCGGCCGTCGCGGAGCTGCCGCTGGACACCGTCGGCCGCGTGCCGTGGTGGGGGCAGGGCGGGGAGGAGGTCACCCTGCACCGGGTGCTGGTGCACGTGATCGGCGAGACCCACCGGCACGCCGGCCACGCCGACATCGTCCGGGAGCTGGTCGACGGCTCGGTGGGCAACCAGTGGGTCGGCGACAACCTGCCCGAGCGCGACGACCGGTGGTGGCGGGCGTACCGGGACCGGCTGGAGCAGACCGCCCGGGCGGCGGCGGGGGAGTAGCGCCCGGCCCCGCCGTCAGGCGCTGACGAGCTCCGGGGCCAGCCACACGTGGTGGTCGGCGACCGCCCGGCCGTCGGGAAGCAGCTCGCCGTCGTCGTCGAACAGGACGACGCCGTTGCAGAGCAGGCGCCACCCCTGCTCGGGGTGGCTCCGGACCACCGCGGCCAGGTCGCGGGCCTCGCTGGTGGGCTCGGGGCAGGTGGTGCGGTGGGTGCACATGGCGGCTCTCATCCGTTACGCCGGGGGAAGCCGGCAGTCGCTGGCAGTGCTCGTCCGATCACCGGACTCTCTCAGTGTCGGCACGAGCACCCCGGTTCGTCACGTGAGGCGCATCACAGGATCACCCGTCCGGGTCGTCAGGTCCTGCCATGGTGTGCCGGCGGCCGCGTCGGCGGGCCGGTGCCGGCGGCGGGGCGCGGCCGGGTCAGAGCTTGCGCAGCAGCACCCGGCGCACCGAGTGGTCGGCCGACTTCTGCAGCACCAGCCGGGCGCGCGACCGCGTGGGGGCGATGTTGTCGCGCAGGTTCGGGCCGTTCACCGCCGACCAGATCCCCAGCGCCGTCTCCCGGGCCTGCTCGTCGGTGAAGGCGGCGAAGCGGTGGAAGTAGGCGGTGGTGTCCTGGAACGCCGTCTGCCGCAGCGCCCGGAACCGGTCGACGTACCACCGCTGGATGTCGGACTCGGCGGCGTCGACGTAGACCGAGAAGTCGAAGAAGTCCGACAGGAAGATCTCCGGGGCCGAGCCGTCCGTGCGGCGCCCGGCCTGCAGCACGTTGAGCCCCTCCAGCACGAGGATGTCGGGGCGGTCGACCGCCTGCAGCCGCCCGGGCACGATGTCGTAGGACTGGTGGTCGTACACCGGCGCGAACACCACCTCGCGGCCGGACTTCACGTCGGCCAGGAAGCGCAGCAGCGCCCGGCGGTCGTAGCTCTCCGGGAACCCCTTGCGGCCCAGCAGTGACCGCTCCTCCAGCACCGCGTTGGGCCACAGGAAGCCGTCGGTGGTCACCAGGTCGACCCGGGGGGCGCCCGGGGTGGCCGCCAGCAGCGTCTGCAGCAGGCGGGCGGTGGTGCTCTTGCCCACGGCGACGCTGCCGGCCACGGCGATGACGAACGGCACCTTGGCCGTCGTGTCCCCGAGGAACTCGCTCTGCGCGGCCCACAACCGGCGGCTGGCCGTGACGTGCAGGCTCAGCAGCCGGGCCAGCGGGAGGTAGACCGTGGCGACCTCGTCCAGGTCGATGCGGTCACCGAGGGAGGCGAGGGTGTCCAGCTCCGCCGCGTCCAGCGGCAGGCTCGAGCCGGCCGCGAGCGCTCGCCACGAGTCGCGGTCGAACACCGCGTAGGGCGAGATGGAGCCACGCGTACCAGCCGTCACGCGCCCCATCGTGCCGTCCTGCCCGGGAGCGACCTGCGCGCGGGGTCACCCGGGCGGGTGGGGAGGCCGCGCGCGCGGGCGGGGAGGCGCCCCGCCGGCACGCCACCCGTCTAGGGTTTGCCCGTGCCTCCCCGCCCGGGACTGCTCGAGTGCATCGAGCGGTACTTCACCGCCGCGCCCCTGCCGGACGCGCGGATCGAGAGCGCCGGGGCCCTGGACGTCCCGATCGCCGATCCCACCTGGCCGTACCCGGCCCGGCCGCGGAAGGACGCCGGGACGGTCACCGCCGACGACGTCCGCGGCGCGATCGCCCTCCAGCAGGCCGCGGGCCTCCCGGCGGCGCTGGAGTGGATCCCCGAGTGCTCGCCCGGGGTGGCCGCCGCCGCCCGCGCCGCGGGGATGACGGTCGAGGAGCTGCCGCTGCTGGTGGCCGACGACCCGGTGGACGTGGTGCTGCCCGCGGGCGTGCGGCTGTTCCTGGTCGGCGCCGAGGACCCGGAGCTGCCGCACTACCAGCAGCTGGCCGTCCTGGCCTTCGCGCACCCCGGCGGACCGGCGGACGTGCACGAGGTGCCGGCCGACACCTCGCCCGAGGCCGCGGCGCGCACCGCCGTCCTCCGGGAGCGGATCGCCGAGGGGCGCACCGTGATGATGGTGGCCATCGACCACGGCACCCCGGTCGCGGTCGGCTCGCACCAGCCGCTGGTCGTCGACGGCACCGAGGTGAGCGAGATCGTCGGGGTGGCCACGCTGCCCCGGCTGCGCGGCCGCGGCCTGGGCGCCGGCATCGCCTCGGCGCTGGCCGCGCACGCCCGGGAGACTGCCGACCTGGTGTTCCTGGCCGCCGGTGACGACGACGTGGCGCGGGTCTACGAGCGGATCGGCTTCGCCCGGGTGGCGACCACGGGCGTCGCGGAGCTCCCGCTCCCGGAGTGACCCGGCCGCCGTCGCACCGGCCGCCGGCTCACCTGCCGCCGGGGGTCCGCGTCGTGGCGGCCACCGCGGCGCCCGCCGCGGTGAGGGCGGAGCGTGCGGCGTCGTAGTCCACCGACCGCGGGACCTCGCTGAGCAGCACGACCACCCGCGAGCCGACCACCGCGACCGAGTGCAGGTGCCGCTGGCCGTCGACGCAGCACATCCACCCCTGCTTCACCGCCGGGGTGCCGGGCAGCGTGCCGAAGAGCCCGAACTGCTGGTCGAAGCCGTCGGCGGCCTCGGGCGTCGCCGTCCGCATCCAGTGGAGCAGGTCCGCCGCGTCCGCCGGATGGGCGACCACGGGCAGCCGGGCGAGGAACCGGGCCAGGTCCTGCGCCGTCGTCACCGCCTGTCCCCACTGCCCCGGGATGGCCGCCGGCGGGGGACCGGTGCCCGCCAGGCCGTAGCGGGCCGCCACGTCGCGAACCATCTGCCCGCCGCCGAAGCGCACCCACAGGGCGGAGGCCGCCGGATCGTCGGAGCGGCGGATCATCTCCTGCAGCAGCTGCCGGTCGTCGGGCGTGAGGGTGATGCTGCCGTCCCGCGCCCGGCCGAGGATGTCCTCGGCCATGAACAGCTTGACCATCGACGCGGTCGGGAAGGGCCGGTCGGCAACCGGGCCGTTGTCCGAGCGGTACGAAGCCCGGCGGTCCGCGCGGGCCTCGGCGGCGCGGATGCTGCCTTCGGTGATGGGGGTCTGCTGGCGGGCGACCACGACCGCGAGCGTGCCGGCCGCCCCGTAGGCCTGCACCGCGTCGGCCACGACGGCGGCCGGTGGCGGTCCACCGGCGGCGGCACGTCCGGGCCGGAGCGCCTCCAGCGTCAGCAGCTGCGCGATGGTGAGCAGGGCGGTGACCAGCGGGACGGCGAGGAAACCGGATCGGTGTCGGACGACCGGATGGGGCACCCCGTGGTGATGCCACGCACCGGGCCGGTGCTCACCCCGACCGGGCCGGCATCACGGGGGCGGCGGGGTGGCCTGCCGCTGCGCAGCCGCGTGGCTGCGCAGCGGCAGCACGTCACTGCTGCTCGTACGTGGCGACCAGGGTGGCCCGCGCCAGCGTGTGGAAGAACAGGTTGAACCCGAGCACCGCCGGCGTGGCGTCGGGGTCGACGTCGAGCCGGTCGGTGTCGACGGCGTGCACCACCACGAAGTAGCGGTGCGGGCCGTGCCCGGCCGGGGGAGCGGCGCCCACGAAGCCGGCGAAGCCGCCGTCGTTGCGCAGCTGCACCGCGCCGTCGGGGAGCTGCGGGGAGTCCTTGTCGCCGGCGCCGGAGGGCAGCTCGGTGACCGAGGCCGGGATGTTGGCCACGGCCCAGTGCCAGAACCCGCTGACGGTGGGGGCATCGGGGTCGTACACGGTGACGGCGAAGCTGCGGGTGCCCTCCGGGAAGCCGGACCAGGACAGCTGGGGCGAGCGGTCCTCGCCGCCGGCGCCCATGACGCCGCTGACGTGCGGCATCGGCAGCGCCTGCCCGTCGGAGACGTCGCTGCTGGTGACGACGAAGCCGGGCACCTGCGGCAGGAAGTCGTACGGGTTCGGCGGGGTGGGCCGGTCGGCCATGGGGGTCCTCTCCCTCGGTAGCGGTGCACCGGCCGGTCCGATCCGCCGGAGCGTTCCTTCCCGGACCCTAGGCAGCGGTGCCCGGCGGCGCCCGTCGGTGGTCCGGACACAGGTCCGCCGTCGTCCCGACACGTGCTCGGCGCGCCGCGCCGGTAGCGTCGCGGCGTGTCCTCACCGCGATCGGTCGGCCTCCCCGACGGCGTCCGGGCGTGCCTGTTCGACCTCGACGGCGTCCTCACGCGGACGGCGACGGTGCACATGGCGGCCTGGAAGCGCACCTTCGACGAGTTCCTCCGCACCCGCGACCCGGCGGCGCCGGAGTTCTCGCAGGAGGACTACAACCGCCACGTCGACGGCAAGCCGCGCGCCGACGGCGTCCGTGACTTCCTGGCCAGCCGTGGCATCACCCTGCCCGAGGGGGAGCCGGGGGACCCGCCGGACGCGGCGACCGTGCAGGCGGTCGCCGGCCGGAAGAACGAGCTGGTGCTGGCCGAGCTCGACGAGCACGGCGTCGAGGTCTACGAGGGGTCGGTCCGCTACCTGCGGGCGGCGCGGGAGGCCGGGTTGGCGACGGCCGTCGTCACCGCGTCGGCCAACGGCGAGCACGTGGTGTCGGTCGCAGGCTTCGCCGACCTCGTCGACGCACGGGTCGACGGCGTGACCGCCAAGCGCGACGGCCTGCGCGGCAAGCCCGCCCCGGACACCTTCCTCGCCGGCGCGCGGGCGCTCGGCGTGGAGCCCGGCGAGGCGGTGGTCTTCGAGGACGCCATCGCCGGGGTGGCCGCCGGGCGCGCCGGGAACTTCGCCTCCGTCGTCGGCGTCGACCGGGTCGGGCAGGCCGACGGTCTCCGGGAGGCGGGGGCCGACGTCGTCGTCACCGACCTCGCCGAGCTGCTGGGGCCGTCATGACCGAAGGCCGGGCCGTCTTCCCGGTCGAGCCGTGGTCGCTGACCGAGGTCGGCCTGGACCACGCCAGCCTGGGCGTGCACGAGTCGGTGTTCGCCCTGGCCAACGGGCACCTGGGCATGCGCGGCTCGCTCGAGGAGGGTGAGCCCGTCGTCGTGCCGGGCACCTACCTCAACGGCTTCTTCGAGGAGCGGCCGCTGCCCTACGCCGAGGCCGGGTACGGCTTCCCGGAGATGGGGCAGACCGTCGTCAACGTGACCGACGGCAAGCTCATCCGGCTGCTGGTCAAGGACTCGCCGCTGGACCTGAACTACGGCGAGGTGATCGACCACCGCCGGACGCTGGACCTGCGCGCCGGGGTGCTGCGGCGGTCGACCGAGTGGCGGTCCCCGAGCGGGCGCACGGTGCGGGTGACCAGCACCCGCCTGGTGTCGCTGGCGCGGCGGTCCATCGCGGCGATCGAGTACCAGGTCGAGGTCACCGACGACCTCGGCGACCTCTACGTCGCCCTGCAGTCGGACCTGCTGGCCAACGACGACGGCGCACCCTCCGACGACGGCGACCCCCGCGCGGCCGCCGCGCTCGCCCGGCCGCTGGAGTGCGAGCTGGCCGCCGGCCGGGGCCGGCGTGCCGTGCTGGTGCACCGGACGAAGCGCAGCCGGCTGCGCATGGCGGCCGGCATGGACCACGTCATCCAGATCCCCGACACCTGCACCGAGGACATCGAGGCCGCCGGGGACCTCGCCCGCTACACCCTCGCCGCGCGCATCCCGCCCGGTGGCTCGCTGAAGCTGGTCAAGTTCCTGGCCTACGGGTGGTCCTCGCGCCGGTCGGGCGCGGCGCTGCGCGACCAGGTGGAGGCCGCGCTCGCGACGGCGAAGCTGGCCGGCTTCGAGCGGCTGCTGCGCGAGCAGCGGGAGCTGCTGGACCAGCACTGGGAGGAGGCCGACGTCGAGATCGAGGGCGACGACGAGCTCCAGCAGGCCGTGCGGGTCGGGATGTTCCACGTCCTGCAGGCCGGGCTGCGCGGCGAGCGGCAGGCGATCCCCGCCAAGGGGCTCACCGGGCCCGGCTACGACGGCCACACGTTCTGGGACACCGAGACCTACGTGCTCCCGGTGCTCACCTACACCGCGCCGCAGGCCGCACGCGACGCGCTGGTGTGGCGGCACACCACCCTGGCGCTGGCCCGGGAGCGGGCGCGGGTGCTGGGTCTGCGCGGGGCGGCCTTCCCGTGGCGCACCATCCGCGGCGAGGAGACCTCCGGCTACTGGCCGGCGGGCACCGCCGCCTTCCACATCAACGCCGACATCGCCGACGCCGTCGTCCGCTACCACGACGCCACCCTGGACGAGGCCTTCGACCGCGACTACGGGGCGGAGCTGCTCGTGGAGACGGGCCGGCTGTGGGCCTCGCTGGGGCACTTCGACCCCGAGCACGGCTTCCGCATCGACGGCGTGACCGGGCCGGACGAGTACACGGCCGTGGTCGACAACAACGTCTACACCAACCTCATGGCGCAGCGGAACCTGCGCGAGGCCGCCGCGGCGGTGCGCCGGCAGCCCGAGGTCGCCGCCCGGTTGTCGGTGACCGAGGAAGAGGTCGAGGTGTGGCTGCGGGCGGCGTCGCTGATGGCGGTGCCCTACGACACCCAGCGCGGCGTGCACATGCAGTCCGACGGGTTCACCCACCACGAGGAGTGGGATTTCGCCGCCACGCCGCCGGAGAAGTACCCGCTGCTGCTGCACTACCCCTACTTCGAGATCTACCGGACCCAGGTGGTCAAGCAGGCCGACCTGGTGATGGCGCTGCACCTGCGGGGGGACGCGTTCACCCTCGAGGAGAAGATCGCCGACTTCGCCTACTACGAGGCCCGCACCACCCGTGACTCGTCGCTGTCGGCCACCCAGCAGGCCGTCGTCGCCGCCGAGACCGGGCACCTGCAGCTGGCCTACGAGTACTGGGCCGAGGCGGCGCTGACCGACCTGCAGAACCTGCACTCCAACTCCGGGCACGGGCTGCACATCGCCTCGCTCGCGGGGGGCTGGACCGTCGCGGTCGCCGGGTTCGGCGGGCTGCGCGACCACGGTGGGCAGCTGGCCTTCGCGCCGCGGCTGCCCCAGCGGATCAGCCGGCTGCGCTTCCGGGTGGTCTACCGCGGCCGCAAGCTGACCGTGACCGTGACGCGGGACCGGGCTGTCTACCGGCTGGTCGACGGCGACCCGCTGGACATCCGGCACCACGGCCGGCAGGTCCGGATCGACCACGACGACGTGGTGCTGGACGTGCCACCGCCTCCGCAGGTGGAGCCGGTGCGTCAGCCCCCGGGCCTCGGTCCCCGGCGGCGCTCGCGCGGCTGAGCCGGCCCGCCGCCGCCCCGGTGCGGGGTCCGTCGCGTGCGTCGCGGATACGACCGTTATCCCCAACAACCCACCGGCTGGAACCGTGCCTCAGCCGAGCAGCCACCTCGCGCCCAGAACGAGGGCACCGACGTCGACGAGCAGGAAGACGCCCACCCAGACGAGTGCGGGGAACGGGGTCAGCCGGGCCAGCTGGTCGGCGTCGGAGTCGCGGGCGCCCCGGCGCCGGCGGGCGGTCTGCAGCTCGAGCACGGCGCGGGGCGCGGCCAGCAGCAGGAACCACGTGGCCAGCGCGGCGAACACCGACTGGCCTGCCGGTGGCAGCCACCAGGTCGCGGCGAAGACGATCCCGCCGGTGACCAGCACCGACCACAAGCCGAACCAGTTGCGGATCTGCACCAGCAGGAGGGCCAGCAGGAGCAGCAGCGCCCAGAGCAGCCCGACGGCGTGACCGGCGGCCAGCAGGGCTGCGGCGCCGAGCCCGAAGATGGCCGGCCCGGTGTAGCCGGCGGCGCAGGTGAGCACCATGCCCAGTCCGGTCGGCCGCCCCGCGGAGACCGTCAGGCCGGAGGTGTCCGAGTGCAGCCGGATGCCGGACAGCCGCCGTCCGGCGGCCAGCGCCACCAGGCCGTGGGCGCCTTCGTGGGCGATCGTCACGACGTTGCGGGCCGGACGCCAGAGGGCGGGGGAGAGGACCAGGAGGGCGGCGGCGGCCGCAGTGGCGAGCAGCACCCCGGTCGAGAGGTCCGGGACGGTCGTCGTCACGCGGGCCCAGAAGCGGGCGAGGACCTCCACGCCCGGCAGTCAACCGCACGCACCTGGTAGCTCCCGGGGAGCGCGCGGGGTGTCGGAGGAGGCAGGTCTCACACCGGCACGGGGGACGCGGCGGAGCGGTGGAGGCCGGATCCTGGAGGCATGACGACGTCAGCCTCCGTCACCCGGGACGACCTCCCGGTGACGGTGTCCTTCACGCGCCGGGCCGACCCGGCGCACGCCCGGGAGATGACGGCGTGGATCCGCGCCGGCCTCAGCATGGCGGAGAGCTTCCCCGGGTTCCTCGGAGCCGGCTGGGTCCGCTCCCGGCGCGACGCCGACGAGTGGCACATGCTCGCCCGCTTCGCCGACCAGCCGACCCTGGCCGCGTGGGAGGCGTCCCCGGAGCGGCAGTGGTGGCTCCGGTCGGCACAGGGCTTGGCCGAGGTGACCCGCACCGAGCGGCGCACCGGCATCGAGGGCTGGTTCGACTCGCCGGTGGCCGAGGAGGTGGACGCCGCTCCGCCCGTCGCCGCCCCACCGCGGTGGAAGCAGGCGGTCACCATCTGGCTGGTCTTCTTCCCGGTGAACCTGCTCGCCACCGTCACCCTCGGGGCGGCGCTCGACGACGTGCACGTGGTGCTCCGGGTCTTCGCCATCACCCTGGCCCTGACGCCGGTGATGACCTACCTGCTGCTGCCGTGGATCACCGCGCGGCTGCAGTGGTGGCTGCAGGGCCGGCGCCGGCGCGACCGGTAGCGGAGCGGTGCCGGGATGCCCGGCACCGCCGCTCCGTCAGTTGCCCGGCTTGACCGCCTTGCCGCGCTCCTGCTCGGCCTCGTCGGCCTGGTAGGCGCCCGGCACGGCTCGCGCGGCGCCGTCGTCACCGGGCCCCACGGGGCGGTCGGTCAGGTTCCCCGGGCCGGGTGCGGGCGTGCCACCCGGCTCGCGGCGGTCGTCGGTGTCGGGTCGGGCCTCGGTCATGGGTCCTCCTGGTCTCGGGCGTCCTGCACCGGGGCGCTACCCGTGGACCGGCGGCGGAACCGGGCGAGCGCTCACAGCTGCTGCGTCAGGTTGACGGCGTTGCCGTCGGGGTCGGTGACGTGGGCGACGCGCTGGCCCCAGGGCATGTCGTTCGACCCGGACGGCGCAGAGCCGCCGAGCTCGGTGACGCGGGGGAGGACCCCGTCGACGTCGGGCACCTCGATGCTCAGCAGCACCCGGCCCGGTGCGCCGGGGCCGGCGTCGCCGTCGGCGGTGAGACCGAGCTCGGAGTTCCCCACGCGCAGGCCCAGGTAGAACAGCGGGCCCTCCTCGGGGAACCGGTCGGTCTCCTCCGCGTCGAGCAGGCCGACGTAGAACGAGCGCAGCCGCTCGAGGTCGGGCGTGACGAGGATCGGGCGGACGGTGGGGGACATGCGGGCTCCCTGAGGTCGGCGTTCGCTGCTGCTGCGGGGTGGACCGCCGGGACCGCGGGAACTGAGCGGTCAGCCCTCGCGGGTGAACAGCCAGCGGGCGAAGACGGCGTCCTCGTAGAGCTCCGTGCGCCAGCGCACCGAGAGCCGGAACGCGCCCGGGGGCACGACCAGCAGCGGGCTGGCGTCGGTGGCCGCGCCGTCGTCGAGCACATCGGAGTCCGGCGTCGGGCCGGGGGACTCGGGCAGGAGGAAGGCGCCGTCCTCACCGGTGCCGTCCAGCGCCGCGCTGATGAACGCCAGCCGGCCGCTGGGCACGGTCACCACGTCGCCGACCTGCTCGTCGCCCGCCGGGAAGGCGAGGGCGGCGTCCAGCGTGCCCCGGTAGTCGCCGGCGCTCGCCTGGACGACGGCGATGCTGCCGTCGTCGGCCCGGAACACCTCCAGCCAGCCCTCGTCGCCGATCTCCGGGTCGGTCAGGACCAGCGCCGCGGTGCCGGCACCCACCGGGACGCCGGTGAGCGAGTAGTCCAGCAGCGGAACCAGCGCCTCGTACGCCTCGTCGGTGAGGCCGCGCCAGGAGGGGAGCAGCTCGCCGTCGAGGGCGAGGAACGGCTCGCCGTTGGTCCAGCAGCGGCCGACGTGGGTCCAGGTGCGGGGCATGGTCCGATCATCGTCCCCACCGGCGAGCGGCCGCGGCTACCGTCCGCACCGTGTCGGTGCACCGGCTGAGCCAGGACGAGGCGCGGGCGATCGCGGTGCGCGCCCAGCTGCTGGACGCCCGCCGTCCCGGATCCCTGGTGGAGACGGTCCGGCACCTCACGCTCCTGCAGATCGACCCCACGGCGGCGGTCGCACCGAGCGCGGACCTGGTGGCCTGGAGCCGGCTGGGGAGCGGTGACCGGCCCGAGCACCTGACCCGGGCGCTGGCGGACCGCCGCCTGGTGGAGCACAACGCGCTGATCCGGCCGATGGAGGACATCGGGCTCTCCCTCGGCGACGCGATGGCCCGCTGGCCCGGCCGGGACGCGCCCCGGCAGTGGCTGCGGGCGAACGAGTCGTTCCGGCGGGACGTCCTCGCCCGGCTGCGCTCGTCGGGCCCGCTGCTCTCCCGGGAGATCCCCGACACCAGCGCAGTCCCGTGGGCCTCGACGGGCTGGACGCACGACCGGAACGTCACCCAGATGCTCGAGTTCCTCGGGATGCGGGGCGAGGTCGCCGTCTCCGGCCGGCGCGGTCGGCAGCGCCTGGGGGACGTCGCCGACCGGGTCTACCCGGCGGGGATCCCCGTCGTCCCGGTGGACGAGGCCCGGCGCATCCGGGACGAACGGCGGCTGCGGGCCCTGGGCATCGCCCGGGGGAAGGGTGCCTCCGTGCCGGTCGAGCCGGTGGACGTCGGGGACGCGGGGGAGCCCGCCGTCGTCGAGGGCTTGCCGGGTACGTGGCGGGTCGACCCCGCGGCCCTCGGCCGGTCGTCCCGGGGGCGGACGGCGCTGCTGTCCCCGTTCGACCGCCTGGTGCACGACCGGTTGCGCGCGCGGGAGCTCTTCGGCTTCGAGTACGTGCTGGAGATGTACGAGCCCAGGGCCCGGCGGCGCTGGGGGTACTTCGCCCTCCCGGTCCTGCACGGCGACCGGCTGATCGGGAAGCTCGACGTCACCGCCGACCGCACGGGTGGTCGGCTGGTGATCAACGCCATCCACGAGGACGTCCGGTTCACCGCAGGCGTCCGGGAGGCGGTGCAGGCGGAGATCGAGGACCTCGCCGGCTGGCTCGGCCTGGCGGTGAGCGGGTGATCTCAGCCGGGATCGGCGGCGACGATCTCCTGCAGCGCCCGGACGTGCCCGTGGTAGGCGCGGGCGCCCTCGGGGGTCAGGGCCAGCCACAGCCGGCTGCGGGAATCGCGGACCCCCTTTTCCTGTGTGACGTAACCGGCGTCGGCGAGCTGGGCGAGGTGCTTGCTGAGCGCCGACTTCGAAATGTCCAGCTTCGCCTGCAGCGCCGCGAACTCGACCTTCTGTGCGGCGCTGAGCATCGCGCAGATGCGCAACCGGTGCGGGGCGTGGACGACCTCGTCGAACGCGGCAGCCTCAGCGGCCATGGCCGTACTCCCGCACGTACCGGGACCCGGTGACGAGGACGGCGCCGGCGGTGCCGGCTGCGCCGGGGAACCAGATCCACCAGGCGCCGGTGGTCGCGTCGACGAGCCAGCACACCACGAACGTCCCCAGGACGACGGTCAGGTACGGGACCATGTCGGTGACCTTCACCGACGCGCCGGAGACCCCCTCGGCGTTGAACCAGTACCGGTGGGCGAGCAGGCCCATCACCGCCACCAGGGGCAGCACCACGAAGGCGGCGGTCTTCGCCGGCAGCAGCTGCGCCAGCGTGACCCCCGCGACGACGGCGGCACCCACGAGGAAGAACCACCAGGGGATCGGCGGGTACCGGACGGCGTCCTCGTCCTTCGCGAGCTGGGCGAGGGTGTCCCGGGCTTCCTGGGGCGACGGAGGCCGGTCGCTAGGCGTTTCCATAGCGGAAACACTAGCGCCGAGTTTCCTGTGAGGCAACAATCGGCTCAGGGGCTGACCCGGGGTGACCGGTGGCGAGTGCGGGCCAGGCCCACCAGCAGGCTCGCTCCGCAGAGGGCGAACAGCGGATCCCTCAGCAGGAGGTGCCCGAGCATGCGGGCGCGATCGACCGGGCCTGCGGTGTGGAGCACGCCGGACAGGACCGCCGCGGCGGTCAGCACCTGGGCGGCGCCGCAAGGCAGCAGCAGAGTGCCGCCGACCCAGCTCGCCGCACGGAGGCTGTCGGACTCAAGTGAGTTGACATAACGTCGATTATCGGCGCGCACTGCATGAGCGCGGAGAGGGGTTGATGATCTTGCTGCGCCGCCGGGCGCCCGCGGTGTGACGGCTGCATGTCGCCGCGCGGGTCGGCTGCCGCAGGTCACCCGCTCCGTCGTTCCGCCGTGTCACAGCTCGGCCGTGACGAACTCCGCCTCCCGCTCAGCGGCTCCCGCCGGGCTCCGGTGGCCGGCCACCTGGTCCGGCCGGCGATCCTGTCGGCCGGCGCGCCTCCGGGCGCGACTCCCCCGATGTTGATCTTCGCCATGTCGATCTTGCTGGAGTACCGACGACCTGCCCTGGAGCCTCGGGGATCCTCGAGTGGACTCCTTCCCCCACCGAGCTACACCACCCGTAATACGTCACTGTGACGTAAGCAGCGTGGTGTCGGTCGTTCGACGGGCGGCTGGCGGTCGGCGTTCGTAGGGTCGGTGCATGAGAATCCGACGACCGTTCGCCGCACTGATGACCTCGCTGGCACTGATCGGCGGAGCCGCCACGACGACCGCCTGCCAGGCGGCGGGTGACACCCAGAACGACGGATCGACCGACGAGACGGTCCAGACGCTCGATCCCGAGGACGCCGACCGGGAGAACTTCCCGGACGTCAGCGACCCGGAGGTCGGGCAGAACACCGACGAGGACACCCAGGACCCGGACTGACCGCGGAGATCAGCTGGAGCGTTCGGTGACCCAGAGCCGGTCCAGCCGGCCCGTCGAGTGGACGAGGTCGGCCAGCGAGCGCTCCAGCTCGGCCTTCGTCGGCCGCTCCTGCAGCAACGTCTGGACGTCCTCCAGCGCGCAGCGCAGCTGGAACAACCGGTCCTGCAGCCCGTCGAGCTCGGCCCGGGACACCAGGACGACGTCCCCGGGCAGGCCCGCCTTCGCCGTCGCCGAGCGCTGCTCGTACGCGCGCTGGCGGCAGGCCTGGCCGCAGTACAGCCGCGGCCGCCCGACCGAGCCCTGCTGAGGGAGGACCCGCCGGCACCAGCCGCACCGCCGCTGCTCGCCGCTCCCCCGGCTGGGGAGAGGGGCGACGGGGACGGAGGTCAGACTGCCGGACGCGTGCTGCTGTGCCACGTCTGCGCACGGTAGACGTCACCACCGACAGCGCCGGGTGACACGCCAGAACGGAAGGGCCTGCGATGGAGGACCGCACCGCCGAGGACCTCTCCCCGGTCTTCGACTCGTTCAGCGAGGAAGGGTTGCGCGCGGCCGGCAGCCTCAAGTGGACCCGGTACGGCCCGGCCATCGGCGCCTTCGTGGCCGAGATGGACTTCGGGACGGCGCCGGCGGTGACGGAAGCCCTGCACGCCGCCGTGGCCGCCGGCCGGTTCGGCTACCTGACCCCGGAGGCCGCCGCGGACATGGCCCGCGCCTGCGCGCGGTGGCAGGCCGACCGCTACGGGTGGACGGTGCCCGCCGGGTGGGTGACGCCGCTGGCCGACGTGCTGGCCGGCCTCCAGGCGGCGATCGAGCACTTCACCCCGCCCGGGAGCCCGGTCGTCCTGCCCACGCCGGCCTACATGCCGTTCCTGCAGGTGCCCGGGCTGCTCGGCCGCGAGATCCTCCAGGTGCCGATGGTGCGCCGCGACGGCCGGACGACCTACGACCTGGACGGGATCGCCCGCGCGCTGGGGTCGGGTGGCCGCCTGGTCGTGCACTGCAACCCGCACAACCCGCTGGGACGGGTGTTCTCGGCCGAGGAGCAGCTGGCGCTCGCCGACGTCGTCGACCGCGCGGGGGCCCGGGTGTTCGCCGACGAGATCCATGCGCCCCTGGTGCTGCCCGGCGCCGTCCACCGGCCCTACGCCTCCCTCTCCCCCGTCACGGCGGGGCACACCGTCACCGCGACGTCGGCGTCGAAGGCCTGGAACCTGCCGGGCCTCAAGGCCGCGCAGCTCGTCCTGGCGAACGAGGCCGACGCCGAGCACTGGTCCCGGGTGGGTTTCCTCGCCGGTCACGGCGCCGCGACGCCCGGGGTGCTGGCGGCCACCGCCGCCTACGACGACGGGCGGGCGTGGCTCGACTCGGTCCTCGGCTACCTCGACGGCAACCGCCGGCTGCTGGCGGACCGGCTGGCGGAGCGCGCGCCCGGCATCCGGTTCGACCCGCCGGAGGGCACCTACCTGGCCTGGCTGGACTGCCGGGACCTCGGGCTGCCGGGGCCGGCCGGGGAGTTCTTCCTCGAGCACGCCGGCGTCGCGCTGGTCGACGGCGCTGAGTGCGGTGCTCCGGGAGCAGGCTCCGTGCGGCTCAACTTCGCGACGCCCCGCCCGGTGCTGACCGCACTGGTGGACCGGATGGCCGCCGCCCTCTCCCGCCCGGACGGGGGCCCGCACGGGGCCGCACGGCTGCCACTAGCGTGAACGCGTGCCTGCCGCGCGGTTCGCCTACCTCGACGCGCCGACACCGTTGGCCATGGCCCACCGGGGCGGTGCCATCGAGCACCTGGAGAACACCATGCCCGCCTTCGAGGCGTGCGTGGAGCTGGGCTACCGGTATCTGGAGACCGACGTCCAGGTGACCGCCGACGGCGTGCTCGTCGCCTTCCACGACCCGACGCTGGAACGGGTCACCGACCGCAGCGGGCGGATCGACTCCCTGACCTGGGCGCAGATCTCCGAGGCGCGGATCGGAGGTCGCGAGCCGGTCGTGCGCCTGGAGGACCTGCTCGGCGCGTGGCCCGACGTCCGCTTCAACCTCGACATCAAGGCCGCGGGCGTGCTGGCACCGCTCGTCCGGCTGGTCCGGAGCATGAAGGTCACCGACCGGCTCTGCCTCGGCTCGTTCTCCGACGCCCGGGTCGCGGCCGCCCGGCGGCTGTTCGGCCCGACCGTCTGCACGTCCCTGGGGCCCCGCGGGGTGGCGGCCCTGCGCCTGTCGTCCTACTCGCCCCGGGCGGCCGGGCTGGTGCGCATCTCGGCCGGCTGCGCCCAGGTGCCCCTCCAGCTCGGCGGACGCGCCCTGGTCGACGAGCGGTTCATCGCCGCCGCGCACGCCCGGGACCTGCAGGTGCACGTGTGGACCGTCGACGATGCCGCCGAGGCCGAGGCGATGCTCGACCTCGGCGTCGACGGGATCATGACCGACCGGCCGGCCATGCTGCGCGAGGTGCTGGAGAAGCGCGGCCAGTGGTCGCCGCGGTGAGGCGGCTGCGCGACTGGCGGCCGCGCACCCCTCCCCTGCCGGAGGACCTCGCACAGCTGGTCCGGCCCGGCGACCCCGAGTGGTTCGCCCGGGAGCTCGCCATCGCCGTGGCGCCCCCGTGGTGGGTCTGGCGGTTCGTGCTGCGCCGGCTCTCCTGGCTGGTGGGCGTCTTCGGCCGGGTGGAGGTCACCGGGACCATCCCGGAGGAGCTGCGGCGGGGGCCGCTGCTGCTGGCCGCCAACCACATCGGTGACTTCGACCCGTTCGTGGTCGCCGTCGCCCTGCACCGGCTCGGGATCTCGCCACGGATCATGGCCACCGGCGGGATCATCTCGGCGCCGGTCGCCGGCCCCCTCCTGGAGCGGACCGGTGCCATCCGCGTCCAGCGCGGCACCGAGCTGGCCCGCCACGCCGTGCGGGTGACCGAGGTGGCCCTCGTCCACGGGGGTCACGTCGTCGCCTATCCGGAGGGCCGGGTGGGTCTGGCGCCGGACCTCTGGCCCGAGCGGGGCCGCACCGGCATGGCGCGTCTCGCGCTCGGCCTGCGGGTGCCGGTCGTCCCGGTCAGCCAGTGGGGGGCCCACGAGGTGCTGCAGTACGGCAACGACCGGGGCAAGCTGCGCACCGCGGTCCGTGCGGTCGTGCGCCGGCCGGCGCTGAAGGTGCACGTCGGCCCGCCCGTCGTGCTCGACGACCTGCAGATGGGCCGGGTCGGCGACGCCAACCGGGCGCGCTACCGGATCGCGGCGGCGCTCACCCGCGGGCTGCGCCCGCTGCGCGCCGGCGAGCTCGACGCCCCGGCCTTCGTCGACCCGACGCGCCCGACGACCGCCGTCGCCGCCTTCCCCGGCGGGATCGTCCCGGACGACATCCCGTGACCGAACGGTGCCGGTGCTGGACCGGCCGCGAACCGACTGGAACCCTGCCGCGGTGACCACTGCCCCGTCCACGGCCGGCCCCGCCGTGCCCCCGGCCGACCGCGCCCTGAAGCGCGAGCGGTTCGGCTGGTACTCCTACGACTGGGCGATGTCGGTCTTCAACACCTCGGTGACGACCGTCTTCCTCGGCCCGTACCTGACGGCGATCGCCCGGGACGCCGCCGGCCCGGACGAGCGGCTGTCGTTCCTCGGCCTCTCGATCGCGGCCGGCAGCTGGTTCTCCTACGTGCTGTCGGCGTCGGTGGTGCTGCAGGTGCTCGTGCTGCCGCTGACCGGCGCGGTGGCCGACCGCACCGGCCGCAAGCGGGAGATGCTCGCGGGCTTCGCGGCCCTGGGGGCGCTGGCGACGACCGCGCTGTTCTTCGCCGGGGACGGCCGGTGGCTGCTGGCCGCCGTCCTGTTCGTCGTGGCCAACATCGCTTTCGGCGCCGCGACCGTCGTCTACTACTCCTGGTTGCCGGACCTGGCCGGGCCGGACGAGCGCGACCTGGTCTCCAGCCGGGGCTGGGCCTTCGGCTATGTCGGCGGGGCGCTGCTGCTGGCCGTGCACCTCGGCCTCGTGGTGGCCGCCGAGGACCTCGGGCTGACCACCGGTGAGGCGGTGCGGATCTGCCTGGCCACCGCGGGCCTGTGGTGGGGGGCGTTCACCCTGTTCTCGGTGTCCCGGCTGCGCAACCGCCCGGTCGCGGCCTCGGCGGTGCGGTCCGGCAGCAGCTTCCGGCAGCTGGCCACCACGTTCCGGGAGATGCGGGCCTTCCCGCTGACGCTGTGGTTCCTCGGCGCCTACCTGCTGTTCAACGACGGCGTGCAGACCGTCATCTCGCTGTCGGCCGTCTACGCCACCGAGGAGCTGGACCTGGCCCAGGACGTGCTCACCGGCGCGATCCTGATGGTCCAGGTGGTGGCGATCTTCGGCGCCCTGGGGCTCGGCCGCCTCGCCGGCCGCTACGGGGCCAGGCGGGTGGTCCTGGGAGCCCTTCTGGCCTGGATCGGCGTGCTGTTCGCCGCCTTCTTCCTGCAGACCGGGGCGGTGGCGCAGTTCTACGCCCTCGCCGCCGTCATCGGCCTCGTGCAGGGCGGCACCCAGGCGCTCTCCCGGTCGTTGTTCAGCCAGCTCATCCCGGCGGGCAAGGAGGCCGAGTACTACGGCTTCTACGAGATCAGCGACCGCGGCACCAGCTGGCTCGGCCCGCTGGCCTTCGGCCTGACCTACCAGCTGACCGGGTCCTACCGGCTGGCGATCATCAGCCTGGTCGTCTTCTTCGTCGGCGGGTTCGTCGCCCTGGCGACCCTGCCGATCCGGCGCGCGGTCCTGGCCGCCGGGAACACGCCGCCGGAGCGCCTGTGAGCCCCGGCGGCGGCCCACCAGCTGCGGAGGACGTCCGCTCCCCCGCTCCGCCGGCGCTCTCGGTGGTGCCCGCGTCCGGTGACCGGCGGCGGCACCCCGCACCGGCGCACCTGCGCTTCTTCCACGGCCCCATGGACTGCGGGAAGTCCACCCTCGCCCTGCAGGTCGACCACAACCACAGCCGGCAGGGCCGGCACGGGATGCTGGTGACCCAGGGCGACCGGTCGGCGGCCCCGCAGATCAGCTCGCGGGTGGGCCTGCGCCGGGCAGCGGTCGAGATCGACGGCGGCACCGATCTGCGGCTGCTGGTCCGCGACCGGTGGGCCGCCGGGCACCGCGTGGACTACCTGATCGTCGACGAGGCGCAGTTCCTCTCCCCCGCCCAGGTCGACCAGCTCGCCGAGCTCGCGGACGAGTCGCACGTCGACGTGTACGCCTTCGGCCTGACCACCGACTTCCGGGCGCGGCTGTTCCCCGGCACCCAGCGGCTGCTGGAGGTGGCCGACGACGTGCAGCGCATCCAGGTCGAGGTGCTGTGCTGGTGCGGCCTGCCCGGGTTGCTGAACGCCCGCGTGGTCGACGGGGTCATGGCGCGCTCCGGCGAGACCGTCGTCGTCGCCGACACCGCGCCGCCCGAGCTGCCCGGCGAGGTCGCCGGCTCCTCCCCCGCCGTCCGCTACCAGGTGCTGTGCCGGCGGCACCACGTGCGCGGCGAGCTGGGGCCCACCGCGGCCGGACCGGGGCAGCTGGCTCTCCCCTGAGCGGCGTCCTCACCCGTGCGAGGGGGCGGCGGAGCGCCGGATCTGACCCCATGCGATGATGAACAGCCGATTCGGCGGAATCTCTCCGCCTTTTCCGTCGTTCATCTCTCTGACTCCCCGTTGACTGGGTACTGCCCGGGCACCGGACGTCGAGTCCCCGACCGACACAAGCACGAGAGGACGGTGTGCCATGGGCGAGCGTTCCCTGCGCGGCAGCCGACTGGGCAGCGTCAGCTACGAGACCGAGCGGAACACCGCGCCGATCGAGCGGCAGTACGCCGAGTACCGGTGCCCGTCGGGGCACCTGTTCACGGTGCCGTTCGCCGACGACGCCGAGCTCCCCGACACCTGGGAGTGCAAGTTCGACGGCTCCGCGGCGAAGCTGGTCGGTGGGACCGAGCCGACGCCCAAGAAGGTCAAGCCCCCGCGGACCCACTGGGACATGCTGCTCGAGCGCCGCAGCGTCGAGGACCTCGAGGAGGTCCTCGCCGAGCGCCTCGAGGTGCTCCGCGGCCGGCGCACCCGAGCCAGCTGATCTCAGCACGACCGCGAACGGCCCCGGTGGAGTGATCCACCGGGGCCGTTCCGCGTCCGGGTGCTCGGAGAACCGGGTCAGCCGCGGCTGTCCGGATCCCGGAGGACCTCACCCTCGATGACCAGCCGGTCGCCGGAGCCGTGCGGGTCGACCGGAGCGGCACGGGTGCTGCCGACCCGCACCGGACCACGCATGCGGTCGGGCAGCCTGGCCAGCACCACGCGCATCAGTGCCCGGCGCACCAGGCCGCGGGTGCCCGGCAGCAGGCACAGCAACCCCAGCACGTCGCCGAGGAAGCCCGGCAGCACCATGAGCAGCCCGCCGACGGCGACCAGCCCGGCGTCGCCGAGCTCGCGACCCGCGCTCTCCCGCGACCGGGCCCGCTCCCGCAGGTCCACGAGGGCCCGCCGGCCCTGCCGGGCCAGCAGCACCCACCCCAGGGCGCTGGTGAGCACGGTCGCCACGATCGTCCAGCCCAGGCCGATCCAGGCGGCCACCAGGACGAAGACGACCAGTTCCGCCAGGGCGGCCAGCCCCACCACCACGCGCAGCCGTCGGCGCACCAGATCAGCCACGACGGTTCCTCCTCCAGGTCACCCTGCTCGTGTTCCTCCGGCGGCGGTGCCGCCGGATGCGGGTCACCGTCCGGAGTTCCCGGCCGCACCGGGCGCCGGCGGGGCAACGCGGCCCGGCAGCCAGTCGGCCAGCCGGTCCTGCACGCCCCACACCGTCACCCGGGCCCACGCCTCCCTAACGATCGAACCGCTCATCTTGCTCCGGCCGAACTCGCGTTCGGTGAAGGTGATCGGCACCTCGGTGATCCGGGCACCGGAGCGCAGGGCCCGCCAGGCCCAGTCGACCTGGAAGCAGTAGCCCGCGCTGGCGACCTCGTCGAAGGGCAGCGAGTCGATCAGCTCCGCCCGCGCGGCCCGGAAGCCGCCGGTGGCGTCCTGCAGCGGGAGCCGCAGCACCCACCGGGTGTACCGGTTCCCCATGCGGGACAGCAGGAGCCGGTGGACCGGCCAGTCCTCGACCCGGCCGCCGTCGACGTACCGGGAGCCGAGCACGAGGTCGGCGTCGGCCAGCGCGGCCAGCAGGTCGGGCAGCTGCTCCGGTGCGTGGGAGCCGTCGGCGTCCATCTCCACCAGCACGTCGTAGCCACGCTGCCTCGCCCAGCGGAACCCCGCGACGTAGGCGCGGCCCAGACCCGCCTTGGCGGTGCGGTGCAGCACGTGGACGCGGGGGTCGGCCGCGGCGAGCTCGTCGGCGAGCTGCCCCGTCCCATCGGGCGAGCCGTCGTCCACGACCAGGGCGTGGGCCTCCGGCACGCTGGCGTGCAGCCGCTCGAGGACCCGCTCCAGGTTCTCCAGCTCGTTGTACGTCGGGATGATGACCAGCACCCGCTCGCTCACGCGGCCGCCCTCCCCCGACGCCGGCTCCAGCCCCAGGCGACCGCACCGAGCGCGACGGCGCTCAGCAGCCACTCCGGTGCCGCCCCGAGCCGCTGCGCCACCGTGCGGTCGTCGCGCTGGGCGATCTCCTCGACGAAGACGTCGGGCTCGAACAGCTCCGAGGACCGGACGACGGTGCCGTCGGGGGCGACGATCGCCGAGATGCCGCTGGTCGCGGCGACGGCGACCGTCCGGCCGTACTCGACCGCGCGCACCCGGCTCAGCGCCAGCTGCTGGGCGCTCTCGTCGGTGTAGCCGAAGGTGGCGTTGTTGGTCTGGACGACGAGCATGCCGGCACCGCCGTCGACCACGTCCCGCACCAGCCCGTCGTAGACCACCTCGAAGCAGATGAGGTCGCCCAGCCGGATGCCGCCCACGTCGAGCACGCCCGCCTCGTCGCCCGCGGCGAAGTCCCGCCCGACCAGGTCGACCTTCTCGCTGAAGAACCGGAAGAAGTCGCGGGCGGGGATGTACTCGGCGAAGGGCACCGGGTGGCGCTTGACGTAGGTGTCGCCGGGGCCGTCCTCGGGCGCCCAGACGATCGCGGTGTTGCTCACGAACTCCCCGGGGCCCTCGACGACCGCGCCGACCAGCACCGGGGCGCCCACGGCGTCGGCCGCGCGCTGGATCTGCGCGCCGGCGTCGGCGTTGCGGTAGGGGTCGATGTCGGAGCTGTTCTCCGGCCAGAGGACGACGTCGGGCTGCGCGCGCCGGCCCGCGGCGACGTCCGCGGCCAGCCTCAGCGTCTGCTGGACGTGGTTGTCGAGCACCGCCCGGCGCTGTGCGTTGAAGTCCAGCCCGGCGCGGGGCACGTCGCCCTGGATCACCGCGACGGTGGCGGTCTCGCCGCCGGCGGTCAGGGAGCCGCCCGCCAGCGGCAGCCAGGCGATGCCGCCCACCAGCGGGACCGCCAGGGCGGCGGCGCCCGTCCGCAGCGCCCGGCCGGATGCGGCGCGCCGCTCCCTCACCGGACCGCCGGCGGCCCGCCACGCCCGGGTGAGGGCGAGGACGGTGGCGGCCAGCAGCGTGCCGGTGAGGGCGACGGCGAAGCTGACCAGCGGCACACCGCCGTACGCGGCCAGCGCGAGCAGGGGCCCGTCGGTCTGGGAGAAGCCCAGGCGGCCCCACGGGAAGCCGCCGTAGGGGAAGCGGCCGCGGACGGCCTCGTCGGCCACCCAGAGAGCCGCGGCCCACAGCGGCCACAGCGGCAGCCGGGAGACCATGGCGGTGAGGCCGCCCAGGAGCGCGACGAACAGCGCCTGGCTGACCGCCAGGGCCAGCCACGGGAACGAGCCGACGTAGACGCCGGTCCACGACAGCAGCGGCACGAAGAACGCCAGCCCGGTGACCAGGCCCAGCCAGAGCCCGGCGCGGACTCCCTGCCCGCGCACGGCCAGCGCGAGGGCGGCCGGCCCACCCACGGCCAGGACGATCACGTCGTGGCCCGGGAAGGCGAGGAACATCGACAGCCCGCCGGCCGCGGCCAGCAGCGTGCGCCACGGGAGGCGCGAGCGGTCGGCGGCGCTCGGCGGCGGCTGCGCGGGTGCTCCGGGGCCGGCCGGACGCGGCAGCGTGCCCGTCACCGGCCCGCCATCGCCTGCGGGCACGCAGCGCCTCCCCGAGGTGCAGCCGCCCGACGGGCGGCACCTCCCCGCACCGGTCGGACGGGGTCCGGACCGCGGCGATCGCGCGCGGTCCTGACCCAGCATCCCATTCCGGCCCGGCGGGCGAGCGGGCGTACGCCCGACGGCGCCCGGCCGGGCGCCGGACTCCCCGGCCGGGACGCGCCGGCGGCAGCCCTCCGGGGGCGACGCGCCTTCGGGCCGGACGGCCGGTCGCTGGCGGCGATCGGCGCGACCGTTGTCTGATGGCGCGGGTCCACGGAGGCTCCGCCGGGATGCCCGCCCCACGTCCTCCGGCGGGCCCGCCGCTCCCCCTCGACCTGGCGGCGTGCCGGCCGGAGCCGGTCCACGCCGGCCGGGGGGACCGGGCGTGCCCGAGGAGGAAGCGCGCAGCGGTGCTTCCGGTCAGGAACTGCAGGCACTGTAAGAAGCGCCGCCCGGAGAATCGAGACCCCGACGGGCTGCGAGGCGCAGTGTGATCGGATCGTTACTGATCGTCGCGTGGCGTGAGGTCCGCCGGTCCCGCCGGGGCGCTGACCGGCTCGCCACCGACCAGGAGCAGCTGGCAGGCGGGGCGCCCGCGGTCGGCCAGGACGCGGGAGAGCCCCTCCTCCGTGGCCCACAGCGCGAGGTCCGCGGGCGCACCGACGGCCAGCGGACCGGTCGGGTGCTCGGCCCGGGCGGCGTACCAGCCACCGTGGGTGGCGGCGTCGAAGGCGTCGAACGGGCGCAGCCCGGACGCCGGCGTCCGGTGGTCCACCGCGGCGTGGACCCCGCCCCAGGGGTCCAGCGGGGTCACCGGGGCGTCGCTGCCGAGGGCGAGCGCCACGCCGCCGTCGGCGAGCTCGGCCAGCGGGTTGGTGGCCAGCGCGCGCTCCCGGCCCAGCCGCTCGGCGTACATCCCGGCGTCCCCGCCCCAGGCCGCGTCGAACGCCGGCTGCACGCTGGCCACGACGTGCCAGTCGCGCATCCGGTCGATCACCTCGGCCGAGGGCATCTCCAGGTGTTCCAGCCGGTGCCGGCAGGCCCGGACGGCGGCCACGCCGAGCTCGGCCACCACGGTGCCCACGGCGTCCAGCACCTGCTCGACGGCGGCGTCGCCGATGACGTGGAACCCCGCCTGGATCCCCGCGATCGTGCAGGCGCGGACGTGCTCGACCAGCGACGCCGTCTCGAAGCGGAGCGCCCCCGAGGTCTCCGGCCGGTCGGTGTACGGGGTGCTCAGCGCGGCCGTGTGCGAGCCCAGGGCGCCGTCGCAGAACAGGTCTCCGCCGGCGCCGGCGAGGCCGAGCTCGCGCACCAGGTCCAGCCCGCCCCGCTCCGCCAGCTCGCCCCAGTACCCGAGGACGCGCGGCCCCGGGACCGCTGCGGCGAGCGCCAGCAGCTCACGGAGGTCGTCGGCCGACGACACCTCCGGTCCGGCCATCTCGTGCAGGCTGCCGATGCCCAGTGCCGCCGCGGCAGCCCGGGTGGCCTGCTGCGCGGTGCGGCGCTGGGCGGTACCGACGGCGCCGTAGGCGGCCTTCCGGGCGGCGTGGTGCGCGTCCAGCCGCAGCTGCCCGTCGGCCGAGAACCCGGGCAGCCCGGCGATCCCGGGGATGCGGTCGAGCAGGGCGGTCGAGACGGTCGCGGAGTGCACGTCGACCCGAGCCAGGTAGACCGGCCGGTCCCCGGCGACCGCGTCGAGGTCGTCCCGCGTCAGACCGCGGCGCTCCGGCCAGCCGGTCTCGTCCCACCCGGTGCCCAGCACGATGCCGTCGGGGCTCGTGGCGACGTGGGCGCGGACGGACGACAGGGCGTGCGCAACGCTCGAGCTCGAGTGGAGGTCGAGACCGGTCAGCGCGAGACCCGTGGCGGTGGCGTGGACGTGGGCGTCGACGAACGCCGGCGTCAGCAGGGCGCCTCCCCCGTCGACCACCCGGTCCGCGGGCGGTGCGTCGGCGTCGTCGCCGGTCCACGCGATCCGGCCGTGGACCACGAGCAGCGACCGCCCGGCGCGGTCGCCCACCCGGACGTCGGCGAGCAGCAGCCTCGTGCCGGCACCGGTGTCCCGCTCGATCCGCACGGTCGCCCACCCTCTCCGTTCCCGGCACCGCCTGCTGGCGGCGCCGGGGCCAGCAGATCACGAGCCGGCCGCGGCGCTCCCGGGTGCCGTCGGCGCCCGGCGGTACAGGAACTGCACCTGCGCGCCGGCGGTGCGGCGGAGTCGCCGGTCCGGGTGGCCGCCGCCCGGTCGCGGCGGTAGGCAGGACCGATGTCGGGGGTGGAGGAGGACCTGCGCACCGAACGGCTGCGCTTGCGGCCCTGGACCACCGGCCCTGCTGATCTCGCGCGGCTGACCGACCTCTACGGCCGCCCGGAGGTGACCCGATGGCTGGGGGGCGCGCCCTCGGTCGCCCCGGCCGAGCTGGTCGCCCGGTGGGCCGCGGTCCACCGGCTCGACGCGCGCTTCCTGTGCTGGGCCGTCGAGCGGCCCGACGGCGTCCCGGCCGGCACCGTGCTGCTCAAGCCGCTGCCGCACGGCGTCGGCGAGGTCGAGGTGGGATGGCACCTGCACCCGGACTCCTGGGGGCACGGGTACGCCACGGAGGCGGCGCGGGCGGTCATCGACCGCGGGTTCGCGCTGGGGCTGCCCGAGGTCTACGCCGTCGTGCGGCCCGGCAACGCGCCGTCGATCGCCGTCTGCCGGCGGCTGGGCATGACGGCGCTCGGGCGCATGCGCCGCTGGTACGACGTCGACCTGGAGGCCTTCCGGTCGATGGCCCCGCCCGTCGTGGAGTGACCTGTCCCGGTCAGCGGCGGCGGCGCACGAGCCCGGTGACGCGGCGGGCCAGCGGCGTCCGCGGGGCCCTGGTCCCCCGGCCGGCGGCGCGCTCGCTGTCCGTGACGGCCGCCTCGACGGGCGTCGGGGCGGTGCCGCCGAGGTGGGCCGGCTGCCACCAGCGGTCGTCCTCGCCGGCGGGCCGGTCGGGGTAGCCGCGCTGCGCCTCGTCGAGCAGCACCTCCATCGCGGCCCGCGTCCGTGCCAGGAGGGCCGGGATCTTCTCCCCCGGCTCGGCGGTGATCGGCTCGCCCAGGACGACGGTCACCGGCACGCCGCGCCGCAGGTGGACCTTGCGGTTCCTCGTGGCCACCCGCTGCCCGCCCCACACGGCGGCGGGGACGATCGGCACGCCGGAGTCGATGGCCATGCGGGCCACCCCCGCCTTCAGTTCCTTGACGGTGAAGCTGGTGCTGATCGTCGCCTCGGGGAAGATCCCGACGACCTCGCCGTCCTTGAGCGCCTTCACCGCCGCCTCGAACGCGGCCGAGCCGGCCCTGCGGTCGACCGGGATGTGCTTCATGGACCGCATGAAGGGGCCGGCGAACCAGTGGCCGAAGACCGCAGACTTGGCCATGAACCGCACGAGCCGGTGCTGCGGCAGCGCGCCGAGCCCGAGGAAGGTGAAGTCGAAGTAGCTGACGTGGTTGCTGCAGATGATCGCGCCACCGGTGGGCGGGACGTGCTGCGAGCCGCGGACGTCGAACCGGAAGCCGAAGAGCCGGAACACCACCAGCGTGAGCCGGATGATCGACCGGTAGGGCTTGTCCCGGGGGTCGGGCGAGGCACCGAACAGCCCCTGGCGGACGACATCACGCCAGCTCGCGGTGTACATGGCCGGAATCTAGCGGCTGGCCCCGGCGACCGCCCGGGCGGTGTCCTCCCCGGCCGTCACCCCGACCGCGGCGCGGACGACGGCGGCGAGGCTCCCGGTCTCCCGGTGGACGCGCCGCTGGAGGTCGGCGCCGGTGCCGCGGGTCAGCAGGGCGTCCAGCCCTTCGCCGACCCGGGCCTCGTCCCCGGCGTCGGCGAGGGCGGGGCGGACGTGGTCGAGGAGATCGCCGAGCACGTCGACGGCGGGTGCGGGACGGCCGGTGCGGGGATGCACCAGGTCGCCGGACAGGCCGGAGCGGCCGGCCCGCCAGGTGGCCAGGCGCAGCACCTCCGCCCGGATCTCCGGAGGGGCGACCCCGGCCCGGGCCTCGCGGGCGGCGGTCTCCACCAGGCCGCGCACCACACCGGCCAGGGTGACGGCGTCCTCGACCCGCAGCGCCACGTCGGCCGTGCGGACCTCCACGGTGGGCCAGGTGGCCGAGAGCCGGGCGTCGAAGTAGACCATCCCCGTGTCCAGCACCGTGCCGGTGGCCAATACCGCGTCGACGACGGCGTGGTACTCGGCGGCATCGGCGAAGGGGGCGTTCGGCCCGGCCGAGGGCCACCGGTGCCAGACCTCCGAGCGGAAGCTGGCGTACGAGCTGTCCCGGCCCTGCCAGAACGGCGAGTTGGCGCTGAGCGCGGTGAGCACCGGGAGCCACCCGCGGATGCGGTTGAGGACCGCCACGGCCTCCTCGTCGTCGGCCACCGAGACGTGCACGTGGCACCCGCAGGTCAGGACCTCCTCCGCCGTCCGCCCGAAGGTGTCCACCAGCCGCTCGTAGCGCTCCCCCTCCGTGGGCACCGGCTCGACGGCGACCGGCGAGGTGGCCAGGGCCGCCACGCGCGCACCGACGGCGACGGCGGCGGCGTCGGCACGGTCCCGCCAGTGGCGCAGCTGGTCGTGCACCTGGCCCAGGGTCGAGCACACGGGTGTGCCGAGCTCGAGCTGCTGGGCCTTCAGCTCCGGCATGAGCCGGGCGGTGTCCGGGACGCCGGTCTCCTCGCCCCGCTCGGCCCGGTCGTGCTGCTCGACGTCCTCCCCCTCGCCCCGGCGCGCGGCGACCGTCAGCGCCTCGGGCGCCTGCGGTACGGGGGTCCCGTCCGCATCGACCACGAGCAGTTCTTCCTCGACTCCCACCGTGCGCACCGGTCCATGATCCGGACCCGGGCGACGAGCCGGGGGAGGGTCCGCAGGGTCGGACCCTCCCCCGGCTCACCCGGTCGGGGCCGCGCGGGGCGCGCCAGGAGGCCGGTCGCCCCGGATGCCGGTCGGCGCCAGGCCCCCGGGTTGGTGCGGGGCGCCCGGAGGGTGCCGTGACTTCGGTCTTGGCAGGTGACGACAATGACGAGTCGCATTATTGTTGGGGATAACGGTAGTATTGCGACATGCCACGTGCCTGGCAGCAGCCGCTGCCCGACATGCCCGCCCCTCCGCCGGCGCGCGCCTGGGCGCGGTGGAGCCCGCCGCCGGGGTACGAGGCCCAATGGCGGCGGCTGGTCGATGCCGCTCTCGAGCTGGACCTCGGCCCCGACGCTCTCGCGTCCGGCGGGCTCGACGAGCTGGCCGCCGCCCGGGAGTGGAAGCCGGCCACCGTGGCCCTGTACAGCAAGGTCGCCCGGTACGGCGGCCTCGCGCTCCCCCTCCCCCGCACGCCCGAGCCCGATCCGCCGCGGCTGGACCTGCGGCCCCTCACCCGGATCCGCGGCGAGGATCCCGAGCACCTCCGCTCGGTGGCCTGGTGCGCGCTGGCCCTGGGCTGGCCGGCGCCCGTCGGGGTGTTCCGGTCCCTGCGCCGCCACCAGGTGCGGGTGACCACCCGACGGCTGCTCCTGTCCACCGACGACGGCGAGTGGGCGGTGCCCGGCGCGCTCACCGCCTGGCACGCGTGGGAAGCCGTGCGCGGTAGGTACCCGGCGCTGGCGGCCAGCGCGTGGGTGCTCCCGGCGCTGCGGCGCGGCCCGGGCCTGGACTCCCGCATCGGCGGACGGCTCTCCAGCCAGGCGCTGCAGGCCACCTTCACCAAGCACGTGCGGAACACGGTCGGGCACCTGCGGGCGACCGTGACACCGTCCCGCCGCGAACAGGTGGAGGAGCTCGCCGCCGCCTACCGGTCGCTCTCCTACGACTCCTACCGCCGGCTCGCCCTGGCCGCCGGCGCCCCGCCGGTGGCTCGGCGGGGCGTGGTCCGCGCGAGCCGGGCGGTGGCGCGGGCCTCCCGGCTGGCCGGCTGAGCTCCGTTCACAGCAGCGTCAGCTGCTCGGCCGGCCTGGCCGGCGCGGCCGCACGGTCGGCGGCGGCGTCCCGCCCACGGGCGGGGGCCGGAGCGGTGCCGGGCAGCCCGCCGGAGGGCAGGCTCCCGGCGGGGAAGCCGTCCTCCTCGTCGCCGGGTACGCCGTCGGCGGTCGCCGCCACGCCGCGGGTGGTTCCCCCGGACCGCCGGTCGAGCCCGTGTCGGGCGAGCAGCGGCGCCACCTGACGCGCCAGCCACGTCCGGTACTCGGCCGGCACGTACGCCCGGCGGGCGTAGAGCTGCTCGTAGCGCGGGACCAGATCGGGGTGGGCCCGGGCCAGCCAAGCCATGAACCACTCGCGCGCCCCGGGGCGCAGGTGCAGCGGGATGACCGTCACCCCGGACGCCCCGGCGGCGGCGATCGCCCCGAGGGCGGTGTCGAGGTGCTCCACCGAGTCGGTGAGGCCGGGCAGCACCGGAGCGAGGAAGACGCCGCAGGGCAGGCCGGCCTCGGCGAGCGCGCGCACCAGGTCCAGCCGGGCGCGCGGTGTGGGCACCCCGGGTTCCAGGCCGGTGTGCAGCTCGTCGTCCCAGATCGCGAGGGAGACCCCGAGCCCGAGCGGCACGTCCCGGGCCGCCGCCGCCAGCAGCGGCACGTCCCGCCGCAGCAGCGTGCCTTTCGTCAGGACGGAGAAGGGGGTCCCCGAACGGGCCAGCGCCCCGATCACCCCGGGCATGAGCCGGTAGCGGCCCTCGGCCCGCTGGTAGGGATCGGTGTTCGTGCCGAGGGCGACGTGCTCGCGCCGCCAGGACGGACGGGCCAGCTCCCGCTGCAGCACCTCCACCAGATTGGTCTTCACCACCACCTGGCTGTCGAAGTCCCGGCCGGAGTCGAGCTCAAGCCACTCGTGCGTCCGGCGGGCGTAGCAGTAGACACACGAATGACTGCAGCCCCGGTAGGGGTTGATCGTCCACGGGAACGGCATCGCGGACTCGCCGGGCACGCGGTTCAGCGCGCTCTTCGACCGCACCTCGTGGAACGTGAGACCGGGGAACTCCGGCACATGGACGCTGCGCAGCAGGCCCCGGAAGCTCGGCATGCCGGGCAGCGCCCCGGGCTCGTCGAGGTCCAGCCGCTGCGCATCCCACCGCATACCCTCATCCGAACACACGTTCGAACGACTGTCCAGCGGATCAGATGAGCGGGCGGGCCTCGTACGAGGTGGAGAGGACCACCGTGGTCCGGGTGGTGACGTTCGCGGCGCACCGGATCTCCTTGAGCAGGTTCTCCAGCGCGTCGGGCGAGGCCACCCGCACCTTGAGGATGTAGCTCTCCACGCCGGCGACCGCGTGGCACTCCTCGATGGCGTCCAGATGGGCCAGCAGCGACGGCGCGTCGTCGGTCTGCGCGTCGGTCGGGGTGATCGACACGAAGGCCGTCAGCGGCAGCCCGATCTGCGGGGCGTCGAGCGTCGCGCGGTACCCGGTGATCAGCCCCCGCTGCTCGAGCCGGCGCACCCGCTGGTGCACCGCCGAGACCGACAGGCCCACCCGCTCGGCGAGATCGGTGAAGCTCGCGCGGCCGTCGCGGGCCAGGGCCGCCAGCAGGGCGCGGTCGACGTCGACCGCGGTCGCCCCGGCCTCAGCCGGGGAGTTCGACGAGCTCACGGGAACCGTTGTTGAGGACGCGGACGCCGTCGTCGGTGCAGACCACGATGTCCTCGATGCGGGCGCCGTGACGGCCGGGCAGGTAGATGCCCGGCTCGACGGAGAACGCCATGCCGGGCTCGAGGGGCAGCTGGTTGCCGGCGACGATGTAGGGCGCCTCGTGGGAGTCCAGGCCGATGCCGTGGCCGGTGCGGTGGATGAAGTACTCGCCCCAGCCTCCGTCGGCGATGACCTCGCGCGCGGCGGCGTCGATCTGCTCGGCGGTGGCGCCCGGCCGCACGGCCGCGGTCGCGGCCTGCTGCGCCGCGTGCAGCACCGCGTACCACTCGGCGACCTCGGCGTCGGGCGCGCCGCCGACGACGTAGGTGCGCGTGCAGTCGGAGCGGTAGCCGGTGGCGGTCTGCCCGCCGATGTCGACGACGACCAGGTCGCCGGCGGCGACCACGCGGTCGGAGAGCTCGTGGTGCGGGCTGGCCCCGTTCGGCCCGGACCCGACGATGGTGAAGTCCACGCCGACGTGCCCCTCGGCGAGGATCGCCGCGGCGATGTCCGCGCCCACCTCCGCCTCGGTCCGCCCGACGGTCAGCCACTCCGCCATGCGGGCGTGCACCCGGTCGATGGCGGCGCCGGCCAGCGCCAGCTCCGCCACCTCGGCCTGGGTCTTGACCATGCGCAGCCGGTCGACGACCGGCGACGCGAGCTCGAGGGCGGCGCCGGGCAGGGCCCGCTGCACGCCGAGGGCGTGCTCGGCCCAGGTTCGCGAGCCGACGGCGACCCGCGCCGGGGCCGAGCCCAGTCGCTCGGTGGCCGCCCCGGCGAGCACCGCGAACGGGTCGTCGGTCTCGTCCCAGGCCAGGAGTTCCAGCCCGAGTGCGCCGGCGGGGCTCACGCCCACCATGGGCGCCTCCAGCCGGGGCACGACGAGGAACGGCTCGCCCGACCGCGGGACGGCGAGCGCGGTCAGCCGCTCCATGGCGTGCGCGTCGTACCCGCAGAGGTACCGCAGGTCGGCGCCCGGGGTGAGCACGAGCAGGTCGACGCCCAGCTCCCCGGCGACCGCGCGTGCGGCGTGCACCCGGTCGACGGTCACGAGCGGGCCGGTTCCGGCCGGATTCGTCGCGGTTCCCACCAGCGCAGACTAACCACGGGGGCCGTCGTTTCCCGCAATCGTTGCCAGACCGCTACCGTCCGCCGTCGTGGAGGAGTTCGGAAGGTCCCCGAGGAGCACGGCACCGTCGACCGCACGGGCAGCGGGCTGCCGCCCGGCCGCGGGGAACGGCGGTGCGGCCGCGTGACCACCATGCTGCTGGACGCCGCGTCGCTGTACTTCCGCGCCTTCTACGGCGTCCCGACCAGCGTGACCACGCCGGACGGGCGACCGATCAACGCCGTGCGCGGCTTCCTGGACATGACCGCCCGGCTGCTCACCACCCACGGCCCCGACCGGTTGGTGGCCTGCTGGGACGACGACTGGCGGCCGGCCTTCCGCGTCGAGGCGCTGCCCTCGTACAAGGCGCACCGGCTCTCCCCCGACGGCGGCGAGGAGACACCCGACGAGCTGGGTCCCCAGGTGCCGATCCTGGTCGAGGTGCTCGCGGCGGCCGGGCTCGCCCGCGTCGGTGCGCCCGGGTACGAGGCCGACGACGTGATCGGCACGCTCGCCACCCGCGCCCGCGGCCCGGTCGACGTCGTCACCGGCGACCGGGACCTGTTCCAGCTCGTCGACGACGCCCGGGGCGTGCGGATCCTCTACACCGCCCGCGGCATCTCCGACCTGGAGTTCGTGGACGAGGCGGCGGTCAAGGCCAAGTACGGGATCCCCGGCCGGGCCTATGCCGACTTCGCCGTGCTCCGCGGGGACCCCAGCGACGGTCTGCCCGGCGTCGCCGGGGTCGGTGCCAAGACGGCGGCGGCGCTGATCAACGAGTTCGGCGACCTCGCCGGCATCCGGGCGGCGGTCGCGCGGACCGTCGTCCCGAAGCCGCCGCTGACCGCCGCCGTGCTGAAGAAGCTGACCGCCGCGAACGACTACCTCGACGCGGCCCCGGTCGTGGTCGCGGTGGCCACGGGCATCGACCTGCCCGCGGTCGAGGGCGCGCTCCCCCGGTCGCCGGCCGATCCCTGGGCCCTCGCGGAGCTGGCCGAGGCCTACGGGCTGCAGTCGTCGCTCAGCCGGCTCGGCGCCGCGCTCGGCTGGCCCGACGGCGTCCTGGGCTGAGCGGGGTCAGGGCTCGGTCCAGGTGTAGCGGGCGCCGTCCTCGTCGGTGATCTCGATCCGCAGGGTGATCTGCTCGTCGTCGGCGGTCACGCCGGTGCACTCGTAGGTGGCGCCCTGCTCGACCGCCATCTCCTCGGCGCACTCGAGGTCCACCGCCACGCCCTCGAGCTGCTCGAACTGGACCGCGACGTCGCGCTCGACCGCCGTCCGGGACAGGGCGGTCGGCCCGGCGGTGGTGGCGAGGAGGGCGACGGTGACGGCGACGACGGCGAGGGCCGCCAGCACGGCGAGCAGCCCCCACCGGGGCCCGCGCGGGGCGGGCGGCTGCCCCGGCGGACCGAACGGCCCGCCGGGGCCGGTTGGGGCGTACCCCGGCCCGCCGTAGGGCGCAGCCGCGCTCCCCGGCGGCCGTCCGTGCTGCTGGCCGGACGCCCCCCACGGCGGCTGCCCCCAGCCGTGCGGGGGCGGCACGGGCTGACCGAAACCACCGGGCGGGCGGGTGTAGGGCTGGGTGGCGCCGTGCGGCGGACCACCCGGCTGCGGGCCCCAGGGTCCGTACGGCCCCTGGGCGTGCGGGGCCGGCCCGTACGGGGGCTGGCCGTAGGGAGGCGGCCCGTGCGGCGGCGGCCCGTGCCGCGGGTGGTCGACGGGACCCGGCACCGGGCCGTCCGGGCCCCCACCGCTGCGGCCGTCGCGGTACGGCGGGTCGGTCATCGTCGCTCCCGGGTCGCTGGCGCCCCTCGCCGGGACACGCTCGGATTCTGCCGCACCGGCCCCGCTCCCCGCGGCCGGCGACGCGCTCGTCAGCCGCCGACCGCGACGGCCACCACGCCGCGGCGGATCCGCTCCACCGCGGCGCGTGCCGTCCGCGCGACCCCGTCGTCGGCGACCTTCCCGAGCTGGTCGAGCAGGTCCAGCAGCTGCCGGGTCCACCGCACGAAGTCGCCGCCGGAGAGCTCGGTGCCGGCCTGCTCCGCCCCGGCCAGCACCCGGTCCAGGCTCTGCCCGTCGGCCCAGCGGTAGGCGGCCCAGGCGAAACCGAGGTCCAGGTCGCGGCCGGCCGGGACGCCGCGGTCGAGCTCGACGTCCTGCAGCCGCGAGCGGATGCCGCGCATCTCGCCGATCGCCGCCGCGACCTTTCCGGCCGGCACCGCGGGCAGGCTCGGGGTGTCCCGCCGCGCCTCGAAGACCAGCGTGGAGACCGCGGCCGCCAGCTCCGCCGGGTTCAGCCCCCGCCACGCGCCGGCCCGGAGGCACTCGGCGGCCAGCAGGTCCGACTCCGACCAGATGCGGGACAGCCGCCGGCCGTCGTCGGTGATCCTGACCTCGCCCGCGTCGACCACCCCGGTGTCGGCGGCCACCAGCGGAGCCGGCTCCGGCACCAGGTACCCCAGCTCCTCCAGGACGTCGCAGGTGCGGTCGAACTGCCGGGTGAGCGACCCCGTGCGCTCGGCCATCTTGCGGTGCAGCGACTCCGCCTCGTGCACCGCGCGCAGCCAGCGCTCGGCCACCCGCACCCGCTCCTCGCGGTCGGGCAGCTGGTGCACCGGGTGGTTGCGCAGCGCCTGCCGGAGGTCGGCGAGCACCGGGTCGTCCGCGGCGGCCGAGCGGTGCTTCACCCGCCGGGCACCCAGGTCGTGCTCGACGCGGGCGTTTCGCAGCGTGGAGGCGAGGTCGCGGCGCGCGTGCGGGCTGCGGTGGTTGAAGTTCTTCGGCACCTTCACCCGGGCCAGCGCCGACACCGGTGCGGGGAAGTCGACCGAGCCGAGCCGGCCGGCCCACTTGTCCTCGGTCAGCACCAGCGGGCGCGGGTCGGCGAGGTCGGTGATGCCCGGGTCGAGGACGACCGCCAGCCCCTGCCGCCGTCCCGTGGGCACCCGGATGACGTCGCCCGGGCGCAGGGCGGCCAGGGCGTCGGAGGCCTCCATGCGGCGCTTGGCCTGCGAGTCGCGGGAGAGTTCCTTCTCCCGGTCGGCGATCTCCCGGCGCAGCTGCACGTAGGCCCCGACGTCCCCGCGGTCGGACCGCATCTGCGCGGCGAGCTGCTCGGCGTCCCGCTCGTGGCGGGCCGCCGCCCGGGCCAGGCCGACGACCGAGCGGTCGGCCTGGAACTGGGCGAACGAGCTGGCCAGGAGCTCCCGCGCCCGTGCCCGGCCGAAGGAGCTGACCAGGTTGACGGCCATGTTGTAGCTGGGCCGGAAGCTCGATCGCAGCGGGTAGGTGCGGGTGCTGGCCAGCCCGGCGACGACCGACGGGTCCATGCCCGGCGCCCACAGGACGACGGCGTGCCCCTCGACGTCGATCCCGCGGCGGCCGGCCCGGCCGGTGAGCTGGGTGTACTCCCCCGGCGTGACGTCGACGTGCGCCTCGCCGTTCCACTTGACCAGCCGCTCGAGGACGACGGTCCGCGCCGGCATGTTGATGCCCAGCGCGAGCGTCTCGGTGGCGAACACGGCCTTGACCAGGCCGCGGACGAAGCACTCCTCGACCGTCTCCTTGAACGCCGGCACCAGCCCGGCGTGGTGGGCCGCCAGCCCGGCCAGCAGCCCCTCGCGCCACTCCCAGAAACCGAGGACGTGCAGGTCCTCCTCGGGCAGCGAGCCGGTGCGCTCGTCGATGATCGCGGCGATCTCGGCGCGCTCGGTCTCGTCGGTGAGCCGCAGGCCGCTCAGCAGGCACTGGGAGACCGCGGCGTCGCAGCCGTTGCGGCTGAACACGAAGGTGATCGCCGGCAGCAGCCCCGCCCGGTCGAGGCGCTCGACGACGTCGGAGCGCGCCGGGGGCCGGTATCGGGGCCGGTGGTGGCCCTCTCGGCGGCCGTTGCCGCCCCAGGTGTCGAGGCGGCGCTCGTGCTCCCGCACGTAGCGGACCAGCTCCGGGTCGACGACGGAGGCGCCGCGCTCCCGGGTGGACAGCGGGCGGGGCCCCTCCCCCTGCTCCCCCGCGTGCGCCGCCGGGCGGAGCGAGAACAGGTCGAACACCCGGTTGCCGACCAGCATGTGCTGCCACAGCGGGATGGGCCGGACCTCGCTGACCACGACCTCCGTGTCGCCGCGCACGGTGACCAGCCAGTCGGCGAACTCCTCGGCGTTGCTCACCGTCGCCGACAGGGAGACCAGGGTGACCGACTGCGGGAGGTGGATGATCACCTCCTCCCAGACGGCGCCGCGGAACCGGTCGGCGAGGTAGTGCACCTCGTCCATCACCACGTAGCCCAGCCCGGTCAGCGCCGGCGACTCGGCGTAGAGCATGTTCCGCAGCACCTCGGTGGTCATCACCACCACCGGGGCGTCGCCGTTGACGGCGTTGTCGCCGGTCAGCAGCCCCACCCGGTCGGCGCCGTAGCGCTCGACCAGGTCGTTGTACTTCTGGTTGGACAACGCCTTGATCGGCGTCGTGTAGAACGCCTTGCGCCCCTCGGCGAGAGCCTTGTGCACGGCGAACTCGCCCACCACGGTCTTGCCGGCGCCGGTAGGCGCGCAGACCAGGACGCCCGAGCCGTCCTCCAGCGCCTCGCATGCCTCCACCTGGAAGGGGTCCAGGGAGAAGCCCAGCTCGGCGGCGAAGTCGGCCAGCGTCGGGTGGGAGGTCCGCCTCCGGGCAGCGGCGTACCGCTCAGCGGGGCTGGACATGCCCCCACGTTAGGCGCTCGCTCCCGGACGATCAGGTCGGCTGATCACCGGAGGGCCGGTCAGGCGGGGGCGGCGCCGACCACGCGGAGGGCTCCGGGCACGCACTCGCTGACCACCGGCAGCGGCGCCACCGGCTCCCCGTCGGCGTAGGTGGTGACGCCTGCGCAGGCCAGCTCCACGCGGGCGGCCCGGTGCACGCTCACCGCGGGGTGGGTGACGTGGGAGCCGTCGGCCAGCCGCGGTTTCGTGCGGATCAGCTCGCGCCGCGTGGTGGGGCCGACGACGGTGACGTCGAACAGCCCGTCAGCCGGGTCGGCGTCCGGGCAGATCCGGAGCCCGCCGCCGTACCAGGCGGTGTTGCCGACGGCGACCATCGTCGCCGCCAGCGTCCGCTGCGCCCCGTCCAGCGAGAGCGTCACCTCGTACGGGCGCAGCCGGGCCAGCTCGGCGAGGACGGCCAGGTCGTAGCGCCGTCGCCCCGGCGGCCAGCGCAGCCGGTTGGCCCGGTCGCTCACGGCGGAGTCGAAGCCGCAGCAGAGCACCGTGGCCCACCACCGGCCCGCGGAACGGCCGGCGTCGACGCTGCGGGCCCGGCCGGCCAGCAGGTCGGCCGCGGCGGCGCGGACCGCCGCGGCCGGGTCGGCGGGCACCCCGAGGGCGAGCGCCAGGTCGTTGCCGGTCCCGGCCGGGACGAGCGCCAGCGGGACCGCCGTCCCGGCGACCACCTGGAGCGCGGCGTGGGCGGTGCCGTCCCCGCCCACGGCGACCACGGCGGAGGCACCGCCCGCGACCGCGGCGGCCACCTCGGCCTCGGCGCGGGCCCGGGTGGCGGCCTCGAGCACCCGCGGCGTGATCCCCGAGGCCCGCAGGGCGGCGAGCACGCCCCCGGTGACCGTCCGGGCCCGCCCGTGGCCGGCTGCGCGCCCGGCCAGGACGGCGACCTCGAGGCCGCTCACCGCTCGCCCGCCGGACCGGCGCGCAGGTGCGCCCGCTCGCCCGTCCGCCCGAAGCGGCCGAGGAACTCCACCGCCCCGGCGCCGGCGGCACCGGACCGGTGCGGCACCCGGGTGGCGGCCCCGGCGGCGGAGAGGGTGTGCTCGAGCTCGTCGTCCACGCCACCAGCTTGCACGCCGTCCCGAGGTGCGGGTGTGCCGCGGCGTCTCCACTATGGGCGCTCGGACACTTCCCGCCCCCGCGGCGGCCGTCGGGAGGAGCCCCATGCGCGTCGTCGTCGCCGGAGGAGGGGTGGCCGGCTGCGCGGCAGCTCTGGCCCTCGCCCGCCAAGGGCACCCGGTCGCGGTGCTGGAGCGGGACGCCACCCCGCGACCCGCGGCGGTGGTGGAGGCGGAGAACTGGGCGCGCCGTGGCGTCGCCCAGTTCCACCAGCCGCACGCCGTGCTCGCCCGGCTGTACGCCGAACTGGCCGCGGGGCTGCCGGACGTGCTGGACGCGCTGGCGGCGCAGGGCGTGCCGGAGGTGCCGCTGCCGGAGGGGCTCCGGTCGCTCTGGTGCCGCCGGAGCACGCTCGAGTGGGTGCTGCGCGCAGCGGTGGAGACCGAGCCGGGCATCTCCCTGGTGCCGGAGTCCGTGGCCGCGGTGGAGGCGGACGGCGGCACCGTGCGCGGCGTCCGGCTGCTCGACGGCGCCACCCTCCCCGCCGATCTCGTGGTGGACGCGGGCGGCCGGCGCGGCCGGCTGTCCCGGCCGTGGCTGGCCGAGACGCTCTCGTCCCCGGCCGACGAGGTGTACGTCTCGCGCCGGTACCGACTCCTGCCCGGCGCCCGGACGCCAGCAGCCAACCGTGGGGTCATCTCGGTGGCCGAGGCCGACGGCTACGCGGCCCTGGTGTTCCCGCACGACGGGCGGACCTTCTCGGTCTGCTTCACCCGGCTGCCCGACGACGACGAGCTGACCTCGCTGCAGCGGACCGCCGTCTTCGAGGCGGCCGCCCGCCTCGTCCCCCTGACCGCGGAGTGGGTCGCCCCGGAGCGGTCCGTCCCCGCCTCGCCTGTGACGGTCATGGGTGGGCTGCGCAACACGTTCCGGCAACTCGACCCGGCCGCCCCCCTGGGCCTGCACCCCCTCGCCGACGCCGTCTGCACGACCAACCCGCACTTCGGCCGGGGGACGGCGCTGGCCGTCGCCCACGCGCTGCGGCTGGCCGAGGCGGTGGCCGGTGACCCTGGCGACCCCCGCGCCTGGCGGGAGCGCGAGGGCTCCTGGGTCGCCGGGGAGCTGCGGGGGTGGTTCGACGACTCGCGCGAGATCGATGCCGACCGGGCAAGGGTGTGGCGTGCGGTCCGGGACGGGCAGCGGCCCGGTGGTGGCGGTTCCCCGGCGCCGGGCCCGGTGCCCCGGCTGCTCGTGCTGGCCGCGGCCGGCGCCGACCCGGAGGTCGCCCGGGTGGTGCTGCGGCACATGCACCTGGTCGACCCGCCGGACGGGCTCTCGGCCGCCCACGCCCGGGTAGGAGCTCTGCTCGCGCGGGGCTGGGCGCCGGGCCGGCCGGCGCCCGACGGGCCGCCGCCGGGTCTCCCCCTGGCCCCGCCACGCGACGAGCTGGTGGCGGGGCTGGCTGCCGCGTCGGAGCTGCCGGCCTGAGCGCCGGCCGTCCCCCTCAGCGGTGCGAGGAGGCCGGTGGCCCGTCGGCCGGCTTCCGCGTGCGCCCGAGGTCGTCGCGGGGCCGCACCAGGTCGACGTCGGCAGCGGTGGTGTCCAGTTCCGAGGGCCGGGCGTCCAGCGGGGAGGCGTCGTCGTCGTCCAGGCCGTGGAAGTGCTCGAGCGCGTCCCGCTTGGCCCGGCGCCGGTCCACGATGCGGGCCAGCTGGATGGCCAGCTCGAACAGCACGATCATCGGCCCGGCCATCAGCAGCATGGTGAACGGGTCCTGCGTCGGCGTGACGAACGCGGCGAACACGATGGTGAGGAAGAAGATCCAGCGGCGGCTCTTCGCCAGCACCTCGTGGCTGAGCACGCCGACCAGGTTCAGCGCGACCGCGATGAGCGGGACCTCGAAGCTGGCGCCGAACGCGACCAGCAGCGAGAGCACGAAGCCGATGTAGTCCTGCGCGGTGAGCGCCACCACGACGCCGTCACCGGCGAGGCTGAGCAGCAGTTCCAGACCGGCCGACAACGACACGTAGGCCAGCACCGCACCCAGGGCGAACAGCACGGAGGAGACGGCGACGAAGCCGATGCCGTAGCGCTTCTCCTTGCTCTTGAGGCCCGGGGTGATGAACGCCCACAGCTGCCACAGCCAGAACGGGGCCGAGAGCACCACGCCGGCCAGGAAGGCCACCTTGAAGCGGATGAAGACGCCGCCGAAGACGTTGGTGATCAGCAGCCCGCACCCGCCGGCGTCGTCCCCGCCGTAGCGGAGGTCCTCCGGCAGCCCGCAGTACGGGGCGCGGATGAACTCGCCGAGGCCGTGCTCGTACCACCAGAAGCAGACCGCGGTGGCCAGCAGGATGGCCAGCCCCGCCTTGGCGATGCGGTTGCGCAGCTCGGTCAGGTGCGCGACGAGGCTCATGGTGGCCTGCGCGTCGCGGGGTGGCCGACGCCGGCGGCGCGAACCGCGGGTCGACTCGCTCACCGCCGTGCTCCCGGGTGCAGGGAGGTCAGCGCGAGCCGTCGGACGAGCGCGCCTGATCCGCCCGGGCCCGCAGCTCGGCCGCGCGGAGCTCGGCGATCCGGGCCTCCTCCTGCAGCTGCGCGTCCAGGTCACCCGACGCGGCGGGCGGGGTCACGATCTCACCGCGCAGGGGCGTGGTGGTGGCGGCGTCCTTCGCGCGGACGTCGTCGTCCTTCATGCCCTTCATCTCGCCCTTGAAGATGCGCAGCGAGCGACCGAGCGAGCGCGAGGCGTCAGGCAGCTTCTTGTAGCCGAAGAGCAGCAGGATGGCCAGGATGATCAGGCCGATCTCGAGCGGGCCGAGTCCCATGGCGCGTCCTCCAGAAGTTCGGGTGGCAGCGGCGATGCTACGTGAGGAAGTGCTCGCGCTTAAGCCCTGCGCGGACGCATCCGGATCGGCCCGGACCTGTTCGCCGGCCGTTCAGTTCGGGGCCGTGCGCTGGTCGCGCAGCCGGCCGGCCCGCTCGGCGGACCGCTGCACCTGGGTGCGCACCGGGGCGACGTCGTGCTCGACCGCCTCGAGCTCCCGGCCCAGCCGGCCGAAAGCGCCGAGGGTGCCGTGCGCGACCACGCCGAGGACGACGAGCGCCAGCACCACCACGACGGCCAGGACGATCCAGAACACCACGGGGCGACCCTAGCCGTCGCGGCCCGGCGTCACCCCGTAGCGGGCGAGCGCGGCCCGCGCCTCGGCAGCCACCTGGGCGCCGATCTCGGCCGGCTCGTCCACGACCGCGCCGCCGCCCAGGGTGGCGACCAGCCGCCGCGCCCAGGCCAGGTCGCCGGTGCGGACGGTGACGGCCAGCCCGCCGGGTGGGTCGTCGACCGGGGTGACGTCCTCGGTCGGGTAGTACTCGGCGACCCAGCGCGCGCTCCGGTCCAGCCGCAACCGGACCGCCGGGGCGTCGGGGGCCGGCTGGTAGACGCCGTTGTCCACGTTGCGGCCGGTGGCCTGCGGCGGGGGCGCCGCCGCCTCGTCGAGGACCGCGACGTCGTCGAGCCGGTCGAGCCGGAACAGCCGCACGCCCTCCGCCCGCCGGCACCAGGCCTCCAGGTAGGACCGGCCGTCGACCAGCAGCAGCCGCATCGGGTCCACGGTGCGCTCGGTGCGCTCGTCCCGGGTCGGCACGTAGTAGTGCAGGTGGAGAGCCCGGCCGCGCTCGAGGGCGTCGCGGACGACGGCCAGGTTCTCCTCGCGCGCGTCCACGCTGACCGCCACGGGGCTGACCCGGTCGGCGGCGTCACCGGCCGCGGCGGACACCTTCGCCAGCGCGTGGCTGACCGCGTCGCGCTCGGCGAGCCCCGGCAGCTCGAGCAGCGTGCGCAGCGCCACCACCAGGGCCACCGCCTCGTCGGTGGTGAGCCGCAGCGGCCGCACCATGCCGGCGCTGAAGGTGACCCGCACCCGGTCGCCCTCGAAGGCGACGTCGATCAGGTCGCCGGGGCCGTAGCCGGGCAGGCCGCACATCCACAGCAGCTCGAGGTCGCTGCGCACCTGCCGCTCGGTGACGCCGAAGTCGCGGGCCGCCTCGGCGAGCGCCACCCCGTCGGGCCGGGCGCTCAGGTACGGGACGAGGGCCAGCAGCCGGGTCATCCGGTCGGTCGTGCTCACGCGCGCTCCCCCATCGCCGCCAGGCGGGTCAGCCGGCCGATCACCGCGTCGCGCACCTGGGTGGGCGCCTCCACGACGACGTCCGCGCCGTAGGCGGCCAGCTCGTCGGCCAGCGCCCACGGCTCGGTGGTGCGCAGCTGCAGCCGGTCGTCGCCGTCGTCGGCGGGGCCCAGCGACGTGGCCCGCCGGCGCAGCCCGACCGCCGTACCGGGCCGGGCCCGGACGACGACCAGGTGCTCCTCCCCCGTGACCTGACCGGCCACGACGACGGTGAGGTCGAGGTCGGCCGGGGGCTCGAACGCGCCGGCCGGGCCGACGGCCTTCGGCGCGCCGACCACCCGGGACAGGCGGAACACCCGCGGGGCCTGCCGGTCCAGGTCGTGGCCGACGAGGTACCAGCGGCCGTGCCACGCGACCACCCCCCACGGCTGGACGTCCCGGCGGACGGCGGTGTCCTCGTCGGGGCGCCGGTAGTCGAACTGCAGCCGGCGGCGGTCGCGGGCCGCGGCGTAGCAGGGCTCGAAGGCGGCCTCGCCGCGGTCGATGCGGGGCTGGATGGGGAGCGACCGGGAGGTGTCGACGTCGACCCCGGCCGCCCGCAGCTTCACCAGCGCGCTCTGGGCGGCGCCGGCCAGCTGGGCCGACTCCCACAGCCGCAGGGCCAGGCCCACGGCGGCCGCCTCCTCGCCGGTCAGGTGGATCTCGGGCAGCTCGTAGTCGGCGCGGGCGATGCGGTAGCCGTCCTCGGTGTCGAAGACGCTGGTGCGGCCGGTCTCCAGCGGCACGCCCATCTCGCGCAGCTCGGCCTTGTCCCGCTCGAACATGCGCTTGAACGCCTCGTCGGCGCGGTCGCTGCCGTCGTCGGCCTCGTACCCGGGCACCGTGGCGCGGATCCTGGCCGCCGTCACGTACTGCCGGGTGCTGAGCAGCGCGATGACCAGGTTGACCAGTCGCTCCGCCCGCTTGGCCGCCATGCCCTCAGGCTAGTCAGCCCGCCGTCCGGCCGTCGCCGTCCGGCCGTGCCGCGGGGTGCTGGATAGCCTGCCGGTATGAGCAGTGCAGGCACGTCCGCGCCCGTCTCCCGCATCCGTTGGCGGCGCGGCCGGGTCACCGCCACCGGCCGGACCGGGCGCGACTCGCTCGAGCTGACCGTCGACGTGCCCGGCGACGGCGAGGTCGCGGCGCTCGCCTACCCGTCGCTGGTCGGCGTCCCGGAGATCGGCGACGACGTGCTGCTCAACACGACCGCGCTGGCGCAGGGCCTGGGCACCGGTGGCTACGCGCTCGTCGTCGCCGTCCCCGACCGGCTGCCGGCCGACCCTGAGGGCGGCGGCCACCTGGTCAAGGCCCGCTACACGCCGCTGCAGGTGACGGTGCAGGGCGTGGACGAGCAGGAGACCGAGCACCACGCCGCGATCGCCGCGGCCGACGACCTCGGCGGGATGCCCGTGGTCGTCGCGGACCTGCACTCGGCGCTGCCGGCCGTCCTCATCGGGATGCTCGCGACCGATCCCGACCTCAAGGTCGCCTACGTGATGACTGACGGCGGCGCGCTGCCCGCCGCCTTCTCCCGCACCCTCGACGCGCTGCGGACGTCGCTGGCCGGCGTTGTCACCGTGGGCCAGGCCTTCGGCGGCGACCTGGAGGCGGTCACCCTGCACACCGGGTTGCTGGCGGCCAGGCACGTGCTCGGCGCCGACCTGGCGATCGTCAGCCAGGGGCCCGGCAACCTGGGCACCGGGACGCCGTGGGGCTTCTCCGGCGTCGCGGCCGGCGAGGCGTGCAACGCGGTGAGCGTCCTCGGTGGCCTGCCCGTGGGTGCGCTGCGGATCTCCGACGCCGACCCCCGCCCGCGGCACCGCGGGGTCTCGCACCACTCGCTGACCGCGTTCGGGCGGGTGGCGCTCGGCGGGGTCGCGCTGATCGCGCCGCGCGGCCTCTCGTCGGAGCTGGGCGGCCAGGTGGACGAGGACCTCGCCGGGCAGCCGGAGCGCAACGTGGTGGTGTGGGTCGACACCGACGGGCTGGACGCCGCCCTCGGCCTCTCCCCCGTGCCGCTGCGTACGATGGGCCGCGGCTACCCGGAGGAGCGCGCCTACTTCCTGGCCGCCGCCGCGGCCGGCCGGTACGCGGCCCTCCAGGTCCCCCTCCCCGAGGAGGCGGAGACGTTCGGAGCCGAGGCGGAGCCCGAGTCCGCCGGCCGGCCGTCGTGATCATCATCGCCGGGTCGCTCCGCCTCGCCGCCGACGACCGGGCGCGGTACCTGGCGGCGGTCGCCGACGTGGCGCCTGCCGCGCGCCGGGCACCCGGCTGTCTGGACTTCGTGCAGGCGCCCGATCCGGCGGACCCGGAGCGGATCCTCGTCTTCGAGCGGTGGGAGTCCGACGCGGACGTCGAGCGGTTCCGCACGTCCGGGGACCGGGACGAGCCGCAGCCCGAGCTGCCGCCGCTCCAGGACGCCGACGTGCACAGGTACCGGATAGCGTCGGTCGAGGCGCCCTGAGCGGCTCACATGCTGGCGATGAGCTTCTCGACCCGCTCGTCGACGGACTTGAACGGGTCCTTGCACAGCACGGTGCGCTGGGCCTGGTCGTTGAGCTTCAGGTGCACCCAGTCGACGGTGAAGTCGCGGCGCTTCTCCTGGGCCTTCCGGATGAACTCGCCGCGCAGCTTCGCGCGGGTCGTCTGCGGCGGCACGTTCTTCGCCTCGAACACCCGCGGCTCGTGGACGACGCGGTCGACCTGACCCGCGCGCTCGAGCAGGTAGTACAGCCCGCGGGTGCGGCTGATGTCGTGGTAGGCGAGGTCCATCTGCGCGACCCGGGGGGAGGACAGCGTCAGGTCGCGCTTGGCCCGGTAGCGCTCGATGAGGCTGTACTTGATGGCCCAGTCGATCTCACGGTCGATGAGGCTCAGGTCCTCGCTGTCGACGGCCTTGAGCACCCGGCCCCAGAGCTCCAGCATCTGCCGGTGCACGGGGCTGCAGCCCTCGCGGTCGACGAACTCCGTGGCCCGGCTGTGGTACTCGGACTGGATCTCCAGCGCCGACATCTCGCGGCCACCGGCCAGCCGCACCTTGCGCCGGCCGGTCATGTCGTGGCTGATCTCCCGGATCGCCCGGATCGGGTTCTCCAGCGTCATGTCCCGGATCGGCACGCCCGCCTCGATCATGCGGAGCACGAGGTCGGTCATGGTGACCTTGAGCAGCGTCGTCGTCTCGCTCATGTTCGAGTCGCCGACGATGACGTGCAGCCGCCGGTAGCGCTCGGCGTCGGCGTGCGGCTCGTCCCGGGTGTTGATGATCGGGCGGGAGCGCGTGGTGGCGCTGGAGACGCCCTCCCAGATGTGCTCGGCCCGCTGGCTGACGCAGTACAGGGCGCCGCGCGGCGTCTGCAGGACCTTGCCGGCGCCGACGACGATCTGCCGGCTGACGAGGAACGGGATCAGCACGTCGGCCAGCCGGCCGAACTCGCCGTGCCGGCCGACGAGGTAGTTCTCGTGGCAGCCGTAGCTGTTGCCGGCCGAGTCGGTGTTGTTCTTGAACAGGTAGATGTCGCCGGTGACGCCCTCCTCGGCCAGGCGCTGCTCGGCGTCGACCAGCAGCCCCTCGAGGATCCGCTCGCCGGCCTTGTCGTGGACGACGAGCTCGGCCAGGTCGTCGCACTCGGCCGTCGCGTACTCGGGGTGGCTGCCGACGTCGAGGTAGAGCCGGGAGCCGTTGCGCAGGAAGACGTTGGAGCTGCGCCCCCACGACACCACGCGCCGGAAGAGGTAGCGGGCCACCTCGTCCGGTGAGAGGCGGCGCTGCCCCTTGAAGGTGCACGTGACGCCGTACTCGGTCTCGATCCCGAAGATCCGTCGGTCCACGCTCCGAGACTAGGCGCCGGGAGCGACACCGGCCCAGCACCGGACCGGCGGGCCGTCACCGCTTCGCGTCGAGTCGCTGCAGCAGGTCGTCGAACGCCCGCTCGATCTCGTCGTGCCCGTTCTGGGACGCCCGCTGCTTGCCGTGGATCAGCGCGGCCCGGTTCACCTTCCGGAAATCCCCGTACGGGAAGGAGTAGCGCTTCTTGGTCTGCTCGTTCGCGTCCGGGTCGACGGCGAGGTGCCAGGCGGCGTAGCCGTCCCAGCCGTGCTGCTCGATCTCGGTGTTGCCGTCGTCGGCGGACGGGGCGGCGTCGGACCACCCGGTCCGGTCGTCGACGGTTCCCTCGTCGATCAGCTTCCGGGCACGGGTGACGGCGTCGTCGTTGATCTCGTAGTTCGGCATGCCGACTCCCCTACCCCGCCGACGGGAGTCAGCCGGCCGTGTCCCCGCCGGTCTGCGGGTGCCCCTCGCCGGTGTCGGGAACGCCGCCCGCGGTGTCCGGCGCCGCCGGGTCGCCGAGGCCGGCGGGCGTGCCGGGTGCGGGGTGGGTGGGCACGTGGGCGGAGGGCTGCACCTGCGAGCCCTCCTCGCCGGCCTGCCCGTCGCCCAGGAGTCCGTGGAGGGCGGCACCGACGACCCGGCGGAAGGCGCGCTTGGGCCGCCGTCGGTCGAGGACGGCGACCTCCAGCTGCTGGGCGCCCAGGCGGGAGGGGCCGCCGTCGGCGGCACCGGCGGTGGCCGGGCTGACGGCCGAGAGCGCGTCCACCCCCACCTTCAACGCATCGGCCAGGCCCATGCCGGGGTGGAAGTTCTCACGCAGGTGCGAGGTCACGGAGTCGGCCTGGCCGCCCATGACGACGAAGTTCGGTTCGTCGACGACCGAGCCGTCGAAGGTCAGCCGGTAGAGCTGGTCGTGCTCCGGCGTCTCCCCCACCTCGGCCACGCAGAGCTCGACCTCGTAGGGCTTCATCTGCTCGGTGAAGATGGCGCCGAGGGTCTGGGCGTAGGCGTTGGCGATCACCCGGCCGGTGACGTCGCGCCGGTTGTAGGAGTAGCCGCGGACGTCGGCCAGGCGGACGCCGGCCACCCGGAGGCTCTCGAACTCGCTGTAGCGGCCGACGGCGGCGAAGCCGATCCGGTCGTAGATCTCGCCGATCTTGTGCAGCGTGGAGCTGGGGTTCTCGGCGATCAGCAGGACGCCGTCGGCGTAGGTGAGGACGGCGACGCTGCGGCCGCGGGAGATGCCCTTGCGGGCGTACTCCGAGCGGTCGCGCATGACCTGCTCGGCGGAGGCGTAGTACGGCATGGTCATGGCTCAGGCCTCCCGCGGCATGTTCCGGCGGTCGGCGGCCGCGCGCTCGGTGATGATCTGGTCGGCGATCGCGGCCACCTCGGCGTCGGTCAGCCGGACGGCGCCCTCGGCGTCGACCCGGTAGACGATCGGGTACAGCCGGCGCACCGGGTCGGGGCCGCCGGTGGCGGAGTCGTCGTCGGCGGCGTCGTACAGCGCCTCGACGACGGTGCGGGTGGCCTCGTCGGCGGGCAGGCCGTTGCGCCAGGTCTTCTTGAGCGAGTTCTTGGCGAACAGCGAGCCGGAGCCGACGGCGGCGTAGCCCCGCTCCTCGTAGTTCCCACCGGTGACGTCGTAGCTGAAGATCCGCCCGGGGGCGCTGCCGGGCGCGGCGTCGAGGTCGAACCCGGCGAACAGCGGGACGACGGCGAGACCCTGCAGCGCTGCGCCGAGGTTGCCGCGGATCATCTGGGCCAGCCGGTTCGCCTTGCCGTCGAGGCTCATCGTGAGCCCCTCGATCTTCTCGTAGTGCTCGAGCTCCACCTGGTAGAGCTTCACCATCTCGATGGCGATGCCGGCGGCACCGGCGATGCCGATGACGCTGTAGGAGTCGGCCGGGTAGACCTTCTCGATGTCGCGGCTGGAGATGAGATTGCCCATCGTGGCGCGGCGGTCGCCGCCCATGAGGACGCCGCCGTCGTAGGTGGCCGCGACGATCGTGGTGCCGTGCGGCGCGATCTCACCCACGGGCAGGGCCGGGACCGGCCGGCGGCCGGGCAACAGGTCCGGCGCGGCCGACGACAGGAAGTCGGTGAACGAGGAGCCCACCCGGTCCAGGTAGGCGGGCGGGAACCCGCTCCGGCCAGCTGACGACTCGTTCACCCATCCACCTCTCCCGCCCGCTCTCGCCGGCGTGACCGCTGCTCCGCCGGGTGCGCGCCACCTGCTGGTGCGGCGTTCCCGGGCGTCGTCGCGACCCTACCGGCGGCCGGTGACGTCGGCCGGACCGTCCGGCTCCTCCGCGCCCAGCTGCGCCAGGACGGCGAGCGCCTGCTGCTGGCGGTGGTGCTCGACGTAGAAGGCGGCCACGTGCAGCAGTTCGGGGTCGTCCCGGAACTGGCCCAGTCCGCCGTTGCAGTTGAAGCAGAGCAGTGCGCGGACCGCGCCGGTCTCGTGGTCGTGGTCGACGTGCTCGTCCGGCGCGGTGCGGCAGAGCGCGCACAGCCCGCCCTGAGCCGCCAGCATGACGTCCGCCTCCGCCGCCGTGATCCCGTAGCGCCGTCGGAGGTGGTACGTACGTCCTCCCCCGACGAGTTCCTTGGACTTGCGGCCGGGGGCGTTGTGGCATGGCTTGCAGTAGGACGTGCGACCGCTAGAGGAGGCGGCGTTACGACCGAAGGAGTCCAGCGGCAGCACCAGCCCGCAGTCCGGGCACCACTTGTGCCCGTCCGGCACGATCACGTCTCGTGGGTGGCGACGTTGCGGGGGACCTCTCCGGCCATCCCGGCTCACCTGATGGCGCCTGCGCGCGTGCGCGCGGCAGTAGAAGGCGTATCCGTCCCGGGAGTTGCTGTTCCGGGAAAACTCTGTGATCGGCCGGTCCTCACCGCAATCGCGGCAGAACTTCCTCTCCACCGACGGTCAACAACGAAACTAGATCGTTCACTGGCCCCCTTTTTGCACGTACGCCTTAACGAAGTCTTCGGCGTTCTCCTCGAGCACGTCGTCGATCTCGTCCAGGAGGGAGTCGACGTCCTCGGTCATCTCCTTGTGCCGCTCGGTGACCTCGGTGTCGACCGAGGCCTCGACCTCGTCGGTCTCCTCGCGCGACCGCGTCGCCTTCTGCTGCCCGCCGGTGTCCCTGGTCGCCACGGTGTGCCCTCCGGTTTCTCGGATGTGCTGTGCGCTGAAAGCTACCCGCCGGGACCGACATCCGGCGGTCGGTGATCAGCCGCGCGACGCGTCCCCCGGCTCGGCCACCCCGCGTGTCGCGGGGTCGTCATCGGACCGTCATGGCTTTGCACGACTCCCCCGGTGTGACCCAGGGCACATACCGGGTGCGGAGCTGCCGCCTCATCCGCGAGGCCCCGCGACGAGAGCCCGCACCGCGGTGCCGTACCGGGCACCACCACAGCCGGCATGGAGGAGACGGACGTGAATCTGCGACTTCGAGGACGACGAGGCCCCCTGACCGGAGCCGGCGCCGCGGCCCTGACCGCTGCGGCGGTGTTCCTCGCCCCGGCGGCCGCCGCCGCACCGGCCGACGACGTCCGGGACGCCGTCGAAGCGGTGCAGGAGCAGGCCCGGCAGGCGGTGGAGGAGGCCGAGCAGGCCCTCCGGGACGCCCAGCGGGAGGCCGAGCAGGCCGCCGGGAGCAGCGACGCCCGGGCGCAGCGGGAAGCCGAGCAGGCGGTGGAGGAGGCCGAGCAGGCCCTCGACGACGCCCAGCAGGAGGCCGAGCAGGCCGCCGACGACGTCACCGACCAGGCGCAGCAGGAGGCCGAGCAGGCGGTGGAGGAGGCCGAGCAGGCCCTCGACGACGCCCAGCAGGAGGCCGAGCAAGCCGCGGAGAACGGCAGCGCCCGGGCCCAGCAGGAGGCCGAGCAGGCGGTGGAGGAGGCCGAGCAGGCCCTCGACGACGCCCGGCAGCAGGCCCGGCAGGCACTGGAGGAGGCGCAGCAGGCGGCCGGCGACGTCCAGCGGCAGGCGGAGGACGCCCTCGGCAACCTGCCGACGTTCCAGTTCGGTGACTGGATGCCCCGGCAGTTCCTGCAGAACCTCGACGACCTGCGGGACACCCCCGCGTCCGAGCGCGCCGAGGAGCTCCAGGACATGGTGGAGGACGCGCTCCGCGGCGACTACGGCGCCAGGACCGAGAACCTGACCGAGCGGTTCGGCGGGATGCTCGCGTCCCTGCCGCCGGACCTGCGGTCGGACATCGAGGAGGTGCTCGGCAAGGAGCCGCAGCAGGCCCGAGCCGACGTCCGGCAGATCATGGAGGACGCCGTCGACGGCGAATACGGACCCGAGGTGGAGGAGCTGGCCGACTGGCTCCGCGAGACCTCGCAGCGCTGGGACCTCGCCGGGGCGATCCAGGGCACCGGCGGAGCTGCGAAGGACAGCACCGACTGAGCCGGTGAGCGGCAGCGCCGCGATCCCCACCGTCGGCGGCGATCCGGTGACGGTGGGGCGGCTCAGCCCCCCGTGATGGTGTCGACCAGCTCCTGGGCCGTCGCGGAGGCCTCGAACAGGGCCCCCACGTGCTCGCGGGTGCCCCGCAGCGGCTCCATCGTGGGAATGCGCACCAGGTTCTCCCGGCCCAGGTCGAACACCACCGAGTCCCAGGACGCCGCGGCGACCTGTGCGGGGAAGCGGCGCAGGCACTCGCCGCGGAAGAACGCCCGGGTGTCGCCGGGCGGGTGCACCATCGCGCGGGCCACCTCCTCGTCGGTCAGCAGCCGCTGCATCGCCCCGCGGGCCACCAGCCGGTGGTACAGCCCCTTGTCAGGCCGGACGTCGGAGTACTGCAGGTCGACCAGGCGCAGCCGGGAGTCGCCCCAGGCCAGCCCGTCGCGGGAGCGGTAGCCCTCCAGCAGGCGCAGCTTCGCCGGCCAGTCCAGCCGGTCGGCCAGCCGCATCGGGTCCGCCTCCAGGTCGTCGAGCACCTCGGCCCAGCGGCGCAGCACGTCGGCGGTCTGCTCGTCGGCCTCCCCCCGGCTCTCGACGAACGCCACCGCCCGCTCGAGGTAGCTGCGCTGGAGCTCGACGGCGGTCATCCGGCGGCCGTCGCGCAGCAGCACCCGGTGGGTGAGCGTCGGGTCGTGGCTGATCGCCTGCAGCTCCGCCACCGGCTCCTCGAGGGCCAGGTCGTGGGAGAGGGCGCGCGCCTCGATCATCGCCAGCACCAGCGACGTCGTCCCGACCTTGAGGTAGGTGGCGAGCTCGGCGAGGTTGGCGTCGCCGATGATCACGTGCAGCCGGCGGTACTCGTCCGGATTGGCGTGCGGCTCGTCCCGGGTGTTGATGATCGGCCGCTTGAGCGTCGTCTCCAGGCCCACCTCGACCTCGAAGAAGTCGGCCCGCTGGGACAGCTGGAAGCCGTCCTTGCGGCTCTCGGTGCCGATGCCCACCCGGCCGGACCCGGCGAACACCTGCCGGGTGACGAAGAACGGCACCAGCCCGCGGATGATGTCGATGAACGGGGTGCGCCGGTCCATCAGGTAGTTCTCGTGCGAGCCGTAGGACGCGCCCTTGCCGTCGGTGTTGTTCTTGTAGAGCTGGATGGGCTGGGTGCCTGGGACGCGGGCGGCGCGACGGGCGGCCTCGGCCATCACCTGCTCCCCCGCCTTGTCCCACAGCACGATGTCGCGCGGGGTCGTGACCTCCGGCGTCGAGTACTCGGGGTGCGCGTGGTCGACGTAGAGCCGGGCGCCGTTGGTCAGGATGACGTTGGCCATCCCGGAGTCCTCGTCGAGGTCGTTGTGGTCGAGCGCCTGCGCCGGCGTGAGGTCGAAGCCGCGGGCGTCCCGCAGCGGCGACTCCTCCTCGAAGTCCCAGCGCGGCCGGCGCGGCGTCGGCGCCTCGGCGACCGCCCACGCGTTGACCACCTGGCTGCTCAGCGTCGTGGGGTTCGCACCCGGCTGACCCGGCACCGAGATCCCGTACTCCACCTCGGTGCCCATGACCCGCCGCACGCTCATGGCCCAACCCTAGGCCGCGTCCGCACCGGGTCTCCCGCTCGGCACCGGACCGGCGCGGTGGCAGACAGCGGAACCGGTACGTAGCCTCGGTGGTGCCCCGGCCCAGCAGAGCGGTCGGGCACGTGCGCGGGATGCCACGGCCGTCGAGCCGCTCCCCCGCCGCATCCACCGGACGTGCCGCGCGTCGTCTCCACCCAGCGGCACGGTCGCTCATCTCCCCGGCTCCGTGGGTGGAGCGTGCTGCCGTCGGACGGCGGGCACGTGGCGCCCGCCGTTCGAGAGGATCATGACGAACCCGAGCACGACCACCGGCCTGACCACCCGCTCCCTCCGGCGCCGCACCGCAGGCATCGCCGCCACCGGCGCCGTGCTGCTGGCCCCGTTCCTGGGCGCCGGCACCGCCGGGGCAGCCGACGGCGCCACCTGGGACCGCCTCGCGGAGTGCGAGAGCAGCGGCAACTGGTCGATCAACACCGGGAACGGCTACTACGGCGGCCTGCAGTTCTCGCCGTCCACCTGGGCGGGCTTCGGCGGCACCGAGTACGCGGAGCGGGCCGACCTCGCCACCCGTGAGCAGCAGATCGCGATCGCAGAGAAGACCCTGGCGGTCCAGGGCTGGGGTGCCTGGCCGGCCTGCTCGGCGAAGCTCGGCCTGACCGAGGCCGACAAGGCGGGCAGCGCCGCGGCACCGGCACCGGCACCGGTCGGCCCCGCGCCGGCCGCCCCCGCGCCGGCTGCCGCGGGCCCGTCCTACACCGTCCAGTCCGGCGACACTCTCTCCGGCATCGCGGCGGCGAACGGCCTGGGCTGGCAGGACCTCTACGAGAGCAACCGGGACGTCATCGGCGCCGACCCGGCGCTGATCCACCCCGGTCAGGTGCTCGTCCTGGGCTGATCGCCCGGCAGGCACACGAACGGCCCGGCCACCCGAGGGTGACCGGGCCGTTCGCTCGCCCGGCAGGGGCCGGCGTCTACAGGTACTGGCCGGTGTTGGTGGCCGTGTCGATGGCGCGGCCGGCCTCGTTGCCCTTGCCGCTGATGAGCGTGCGGATGTAGACGATCCGCTCGCCCTTCTTGCCCGAGATCCGCGCCCAGTCGTCGGGGTTGGTCGTGTTGGGCAGGTCCTCGTTCTCCTTGAACTCGTCGAGGCAGGCCTGCGTCAGGTGGCTGACCCGCAGACCCGACGTGCCGGTCTCCAGGTGCTCCTTGATCGCCATCTTCTTGGCCCGGTCGACGATGTTCTGCAGCATGGCGCCGGAGTTGAAGTCCTTGAAGTACAGGACCTCCTTGTCACCGTTGGCGTAGGTGACCTCGAGGAAGCGGTTCTCCTCGCTCTCGGTGTACATGCGCTCGACGGTGCGCTGGATCATCCCGGCGATCGTCGCCTCGCGGCTGCCGCCGTGCACCGCCAGGTCGTCGGGGTTGATCGGCAGCGACGTCGTCAGGTACTTGCTGAAGATGTCCCGCGCGGCCTCGGCGTCCGGTCGCTCGATCTTGATCTTCACGTCGAGCCGGCCGGGCCGCAGGATGGCCGGGTCGATCATGTCCTCGCGGTTGGACGCCCCGATGACGATGACGTTCTCCAAGCCCTCCACGCCGTCGATCTCGCTGAGCAGCTGCGGCACGATCGTCGACTCGACGTCGGAGGACACCCCCGAGCCGCGGGTCCGGAAGATCGAGTCCATCTCGTCGAAGAACACGATGACCGGGGTGCCCTCGCTGGCCTTCTCCCGCGCCCGCTGGAAGACCAGGCGGATGTGCCGCTCGGTCTCGCCCACGTACTTGTTCAGCAGCTCGGGGCCCTTGATGTTGAGGAAGTAGGACTTCCCCTGGCTGGTGTCGCCGTCGCCACGGAGCGCCGCCACCTTCTTGGCCAGCGAGTTCGCCACCGCCTTGGCGATCAGCGTCTTGCCGCACCCGGGCGGGCCGTACAGCAGGATCCCCTTCGGCGGGCGCAGCTCGTAGGTGCGGAACAGGTCGGCGTGCAGGAACGGCAGCTCGACGGCGTCGCGGATCTGCTCGATCTGCCGCGACAGGCCACCGATGTCGGTGTAGTCGATGTCGGGGACCTCTTCGAGGACGAGCTCCTCGACCTCGCTCTTGGGGATGCGCTCGTAGACGTAGCCCGAGCGCGTCTCCAGCAGCAGCGAGTCACCCACGCGCAGCGGCTGGCCGGTGAGCGAGTCGGCGAGGTAGACCACGCGCTCCTCGTCGGTGTGCCCGATGACCAGCGCCCGCTGCGTGACGCCGTCGACCGGCTCCAGGAGCTCCTTGAGCATGACGACGTCGCCCTGGCGCTCGAACGCGCGCGCCTCGACCACGTTCATCGCCTCGTTGAGCATGACCTCCTGGCCGGCCCGCAGCTCCTCCACCGGGACGTTCGGCGAGACGGAGACCCGCAGCTTGCGTCCGCCGGTGAAGATGTCGACCGTGCCGTCGTCGTACCCGGTCAGGAAGACGCCGTAGCCCGACGGCGGCTGCCCGAGCCGGTCGACCTCCTCCTTGAGCGTGACCAGCTGCTCGCGGGCGTCCCGCAGCGTGCCGGCCAGCTTGTCGTTGCGCTCCGAGAGGAAGGCCGCGCGGCCCTCCGCCTCGGCGATCCGCTCCTCCAGCGCGCGCACCTGGCGCGGGCTGTCGGCCACCTTGCGGCGGAGCAGGCCGATCTCCTCCTCGAGGTAGGAGATCTGGCTGAGCAGCGCCGTCACGTCGCGTTCGCGCCGCGCGCGCAGTTCGTCAGGACCCAGGCCCATCACGCACCTCCGCACTGTCGGGGGAGCCAGGACGCAAATCTATACACGCGTGAGGACAGTTCGCCGTGGGCTCGCGGAGCCCGCGCCCGGGTGCTAGGCGATCCCCCGCGAGCCGCTCAGTGCTTCTGCGCGCGGCGCTGGCGGATCGGCGCGACGGTGCCCTCGGCGAGCCGCCGTGCGGTCACCAGGAAGGCGGTGTGCGCCACCATGCGGTGCTCGGGGCGGACCGCCAGGCCCACCGCGTGCCACGGCCGCATCAGCGTCTCCCAGGAGTAGGGCTCGGTCCAGACGCCCTGCGCGCGCAGCGCCTCCACGTAGGTGGACAGCTGCGTCACCGTCGCGACGTAGCCGACCAGCACCCCGCCGGGGCGCAGCGCGGCGGCGACCGTGGGCAGCACCGCCCACGGCTCGAGCATGTCGAGGACGACGCGGTCGACGACCTCGTCGGCCGGGTGGTCGGCCAGGTCGCCCTGGCGCAGGCTCCAGTTGGCCGGCACCTCGCCGAAGAAGGCGCCGACGTTGGACCGGGCGACGTCGAGGAAGTCCTCCCGCCGCTCGTAGCTGGTGAGCGATCCCCCCGAGCCGACGGCGCGCAGCAGCGAGCAGCTCAGCGCGCCCGAGCCGGCGCCGGCCTCCAGGACCCGCATGCCCGGCCCGACGTCGCCGAAGCCGACGATCTGCGCGGCGTCCTTCGGGTAGATGACCTGGGCGCCACGCGGCATGGAGAGCACGTAGTCCGCCAGCAGCGGCCGCAGCGCCAGGTAGCCGGTGTTGGCAGTCGAGTGCACGACCGAGCCCTCGGGGGCGCCGATGAGGTCATCGTGCTCGATGGCGCCGCGGTGGGTGTGGAACTGCTTGCCGGGCGTCAGGACGACGGTGTGCAGGCGGCCCTTGGGGTCGGTCAGCTGCACCCGGTCACCGGCGACGAAAGCGCCCTCGACCGGCTCGGCCCGCTGGGCGGGCGGTTCCGGTGCGGTCTCCTCCGGCGCGGGCTGCGCCTCGTCGACGACGTCGGTCCCGGCATCCTGCGAACTGTCCACAGGCGACCAGCGTACGGAGGCGCTCGCGGGAACCCGTGCCCCGCGCGTCGGCGCGGGCGCTCGGAAGTGTCGGAGGGCCCACCTAGCCTCGGGGGCATGACGGTGATGGTGCAGACCGACCCGCAGGCCGACGGATCCGCCCCGGCGGCCGCCCCGCCCGCCGGGGAGGCCCCGGCCCCCCGGCGCCCGTCGCTGTCGCCCAGCCGCGCGGCCGACTTCAAGACCTGCCCGCTGCTGTACCGCTTCCGCACCATCGACCGGCTGCCCGAGCGCAAGAGCCTCGCCGCGGTCCGCGGCACCCTGGTCCACTCGGTGCTGGAGCGCCTCTACGACCTGCCGCCCGCGCGGCGCACGCCGGAGAACGCGCTGGAGCTGCTCGAACCGGCCTGGGCCGACCTGCGCGACGAGCCGGGCATCGCCGAGCTGTTCGGGACGGCGCAGCCCGACGGCGCCGAGACCGACGCGAACGCGCCCGAGTCGGTGGAGGCGTGGCTGGCCTCGGCCGGGAAGCTGGTCGAGAAGTACTTCGCGCTGGAGGATCCGCGCCGCATCCAGCCCGAGGGCCGCGAGCAGCTCGTCGAGGTCACCCTGCCCGACGGCCTGCTGCTGCGCGGGTACGTCGACCGGCTCGACGTCGCCGCGAACGGCGCGCTGCGGGTCGTCGACTACAAGACCGGGTCGATGCCGCGCGAGGCGTTCGAGTCCAAGGCGCTGTTCCAGATGAAGTTCTACGCGCTGGTCCTCTGGCGCACCCGCGGCGTGGTCGCCGCCCAGCTGAAGCTCATCTACCTGGGCGACGGTGACGCGCTGACCTACGCCCCGGAGGAGACGGAGCTGGTCCGCTTCGAGCGGACGCTGCTGGCCATCTGGTCGGCCATCGAGCGGGCCGTCGCCACCGGCGAGTTCCGGCCGAACAAGACCCGGCTCTGCGGGTGGTGCGACCACCAGGCGCTGTGCCCGTCCTGGGGTGGCACTCCCCCGCCGTTCCCCGCCGAGGCAGCCGCGTCGGCCGGCTGGCGGACCACCCTGCCGGTCAGCCCCGCCTGAGCCCACCGGCGGCTCGCGGGCCGATGGCCGGCACCGGCCGAGCCGCGCGGCCACGCACTCAGCGCCCCGTCACGCCGTCCAGGAGCTCCCGGGTGGCGTCGGCGTGGCCCGCGTGCCGGGCCGTCTCCTCGACCAGGTGCAGCAGCACCCACCGGAGATCGCGGCCGCTGCCGTCCGCGCACGGCCGGTTCATCGGCAGCGAGCGCACCGCCTGCGCGGTCGCCTGCGCCTGCTCCCGGTAGCGGCGGACGGCGTCGGCCACCGTGAGCTCGGGACCGGGCGCGAACTCCGCCTCGCTCCGGCTCACCTCCGCACCGCCCACGGCGCCGTCGATCCAGCGCCACTCCACGTGGGTCAGGTGGTTGACGATGCCCAGCAGCGGGATCAGCGCCCCGTCGGGGCGCCAGCGCGCCTGCTGCTCGTCGAGGTCGGCCACCTTCCGCAGGATCGACTCGCGCAGGTGGTGCAGCCACGCGAGCACCAGCTCCGACTCGTCCTCGATCGGGCCGGGCTGAGGCGGTCCCGCGGGCTGCGACATGCGCGGCAGGGTAGTGACGACGGCTGGCCGCGCGCAGAGCCAGGAGCCCGGTCAGCGTGCGACGAGCACCTCGGCGAGGTCTGCGAGGCCGATCCCGGCCAGCGTCTCGCGCAGGGTGAGCCCGGGGGCGGGCGGGAGCGTCTGGAGAGCCGGGACCCCGAGGACCGCCATCCCGGCGGCCAGCCCCGCGGTGACGCCCACCAGTGAGTCCTCGACGACCACGCAGCCGGCCGGATCCACGCCCAGCGACGCAGCGGCCTGCAGGTAGGGCGCCGGATCGGGCTTGCGGGCGGGGACCTCGTCGCCGCAGACGGTCACGTGGAAGGGGTCGGCGCCCAGATCGGCGGCGATGCTGGCCAGCACGAGGGCGGCCAGCCGGCGCGGCGTCGTCGTCACCAGGGCGGTGGCCGTGCCGGCGTCGCGGACGGCGGCCAGCAGCTCCCGTGCCCCGGGGCGCCACGGGATGCCGGACCCGGCCATCAGCTCGGCCACCCGGTCCTCGATCCAGCCGGCGTCGGCCTGCAGCTGCGTCTCGGTCCGCACCACACCGAGGTCGGCGTGCAGGACCTCCATCGCGCGCCGCATGCTGGTGCCGACCGTCGCCGCCCGGGCCTCCGGTGACATCCGGCCGCCGAGCGAGGCGGCCAGCCCGAACATGGCCTCGCCCCAGTACTCCTCGGTCTCCACCAGCGTGCCGTCCATGTCGAACAGCACCGCCTGCGGGCCGTCGCCGACCGAGGGGGTCGCGGTGCCCCGTCCACCTACCGGAGCCACCGACACGCCCCCGAGTCTAGGGACCGCGGCCACCGGCCCTGGCCGCCCGGCCGGGGACGTGGTGCGGATCTCAGGCGGCGCGGGTGCCGACGAGCGTGGCGAAGGCGATCACGTTGTCCTCGTAGCTGCGCACCGCGGAGTCGAAGTCGCCGCCGCAGGTGATCAGCCGCAGCTGTGCGTCGTCGGTGTTGCCGTAGACCTCGATGGTCGGGAACTCGTCCTTCGGGTGCACCTCCACCCGATCGACGGCGAACACGGCGATGGTGCCGTCCGCGCGGGCCACCTCCACCTCGTCACCGGCCTGCAGCGCGCCGAGGTCGAAGAAGACGCCCGGGCCGTGCTCCGCGGAGTCGACGTGGCCGAGGATCACCGCCGGTCCGACCGCGCCGGGAGCCGGGCCCCGCTGGTACCAGCCGGCCCGGTCGTCGGGGCCGAGCGGCGGCACCTCGACGGTGCCGTCGTCGTTGAGGTCCAGGCGCAGCAGGTCGCTGGTCACGTCGATGGCCGGGACGGTCACCGAGACGGGCACGGCCACCGGCGGTGCCTCGTCGGCCGGCGCGGGCTCCTCCCCCGCCGCCGGAGCAGGTCCGCTCGGGGCCGTGGGAGCGGGCTGGATCCGGTCAGCAGTCGCGGTGGTGGGCCGGGGCGCCTGCCGCTGCCCGGTCACGGCCACCGCCACGGCGACGACCGCGACGACGAGGAGGCCGACGGCCAGCGCGATCCACGCGCGGGTGCTCGGCCGACGGCTGCTCTGCTCGGTCACGGGGTTCCTTCCGGGAAGGGGTGGCGCGGGGGTGGAGCCGGGCCGCGCGGGAGGGTCACCCCCCGCGCGGCCCGGCAGCCGGATCAGGCCTGCTCGGCCGAACGGCGGCGGTAGGCGACGGCGCCGGTGGCAGCCGCACCGACCGCGGCCAGGGCGGCGATGCCGATGGCGGCCTGGTTCTCGATGCCGGCCGTGTCACCGGCGCCGGTCTCGGCACCACCGGCGGGGGCGGTACCCATCTGGGCGGCGTTCAGCGCACCGCAGGCGGCCGGGGCGGTGGCCTCCATGGGCAGCGACGGGTCGAGGTCGCTCATGACGTCCCCGTCGTAGGCACCGCTGCCGTCCTTGTCGATGCCGTGCAGCACGAGCACGGCGGTGCCGTCCTCGAACGCCTTGTGCACGTCGTCGCTGACCTCGAACGTCCGCTCGTAGCTGACCGAGCCGCCCTCGGCGGTCGGGAAGCGGTCGACGGCCAGGCCGCTGTCCGGGCTGGTGTCGCCGGTGGTGGTGAGCGACGAGCCGATGGCGCCGTAGTACTTCGCGGCCTCGCTGACGCTCACGAAGCCGTCGCCGTCGGCGTCGTCGCTGAGGTCGTCGGTCGGGCACTCGCCCAGTGCGCCGATGTGGAAGTGCTGGGCATGCGGCGAGCCGGCGAGCAGCCCGGTCGCCTCGACCATGACGGTCGCGGTGTTGCCGTCGAGCGTCACCATCCCGGTGCCGCTGACGCCCGACTGGTTCACCGCACCGAGGTCGGCCTGGTAGCTGTGGGCGCCCTCGTGGGCGGAGGCCGTGGAGACGGCCAGCAGCGGGAAGGCCGCGGCGGCGAGGGCGACGGTCGGGAGTGCGAGTGCCTTGCGCATGATGTGCTCCTCGTGCTCGGAGTGGTAGCAGCGGGCAGCGGTCAGGACCGTCCACCCGTGGTGCCGGCCGGCGCGCCTGTGCGCCGGCCGTGGAACCGGTCCGGAGACCGGGAGCAGCGGCGATCCCTCGCAGGAGACCTCCCCTGCTCTCGTGCTGTCCGACCGGCATTCGGGCCCCGGGACCGGATCGGTTCACCGGTTCGCGGAAAAGTTCCGACGGCGCTGCAGCGGGTTGACCACGTACGGGTGGTCCCGGACGCTGTCCCGGCCGCGACCAACCGGAAACCACGCGGCGGACGAAGGACGGGCATGACTGCTTCGCGACGCGCGCCCCTCGGCCGCCGACGGCGGATGACGGCGCTGCTGCTCCCCCTGGTGGCCGGCGTGCTCCTGCTCGTCGCGCCCCCGTCGGCGCTCGCGCACGACGGGCTGGTGGGCACCAGCCCGGGAGCGGGGACGACCGTGGAGACGGCGCCCGCCACCGTCCAGCTGGACTTCACCGGCGAGCCCCTCCCGCTCGGCACCCAGGTCGCGGTGGTCGGGCCCGACGGCGGCACCGTCTCGGACGGGCCGGCCGAGATCCGTGGCACATCGGTGGTCCAGGCGCTCGCCGCAGATCTGCCCGCTGGGAGCTACCGCGTCGACTGGCGCAGCACCTCCTCCGACGGGCACCCGCTGTCGGGCAGCTTCGACTTCACCGTCGCCACGGGCAGCGCACCGGCCGGACCGGCATCCGCGGCGCCCGACTCCGCGGCGCCGTCGCCGGAGCCCGTTGCGCCGTCGCCGGCGGCGGCGGGCGACGACGTGGACGCCGCCCCGGCCGACGACGGCCTGCCGGTGTGGCCGGTGGTCGCCGCCGTCTCGCTGATCGGGCTCGGCGCCCTCGTGGTGGACCGGCTGCGCAGGCGCGCGTGAGCCGCGCCGGGACCGTGACCTCTGGACGGCCGGCACCCGCCCGGGACCGGACGCCGCGGGCCGGACAGGCGCCGTGGCGCGCGCTCGCGCTCACCGGCGGGGGCCTGGCCGCGCTGCTCGCCGGCGCGCTGGTGGTCGGGGGCGGGGAGCCGGCCGCCCCGTCCGGGCTCGCCGGCGCGGGCCCGCTCGTCGAGTCGGGGCTGCCCCTGGTGACGCTCGCCGGCCGGATCGCCGCCGTCGGCACGGTGGGCACGCTGCTGCTCGCCGCCGTCCTGCTGCCCGGCCCGGCCGGGCTGCCCGCGGAGTCGCGGCGGGCGCTGCGGGCGGCGTCCGCCTGGGCGCTGGCCTGGACGGCGGCCACCGCGCTGGGCGCGCTGCTCACGGTCAGCCGGCTGGTCGGCACCGCACCCACGTCGCTGACCTGGGAGTCGCTCCGCATCTTCGCCGGGGACACCGGGGCCGGTCGTGCGGCCGTGCTGGGCGTGGCGCTCAGCGGCCTGGTCGCCGTCGCTGCCCGCCGCTGCACCGGAGCGCCCGCCGCGGGCCTGCTGCTGGTCGTATCGCTGTCGGCGCTCGTCGTCCCGGTGGTGCTCAGCGGGCACTCCGCCGCGGCGGAGGACCACGTGCTCGCGGTCACGACGCTCGGCGTCCACGTCGTCGCCGCCACCGTGTGGGTCGGGGGCCTGCTCGCCCTCCTGGTCCTCGGCCGCCGCGGGACGGTGTCGGCCGGGGCCGCGGACCGGTACAGCCGGGTGGCGCTGGCCTGCTTCCTGGCCACAGCCGTCTCGGGTGTGCTCGCCGCGGTGCTGGTGCTGGGTGGCACCGGGGCGGTGCTCGCCGCGCTGGGCACCGGCTACGGCACGCTGCTGCTGGCCAAGACCGCCGGGCTGACCGTGCTGGGCGTGCTCGGCCTGCACCACCGCCGGCTGACCCTGCCCCGGCTGCGCGCGGGCGACGGCCGCGACTTCCGCCGGTTCGCTGCCGGGGAGGTGGTGCTCCTGCTCGCGACGGTGACGCTGGCCGTCGCGCTCGCGGCCTCCCCGCCCCCGATGGCCGCGCACGCCGCTGCGGGGAGCACCGGCCAGGGACCGCAGGCGACGGCGGCCGACCCGATGGCCGGGCACGACCACGGGGAGCTGTCGGTGGGCGTGCTGGTCGACGGGACGCGCTTCCACGTCGCCGGCCCCGTCGCCGCCGGCGCCCGGGTCACCGTGCACAACGCCGGCGAGGCGGAGGTGACGCTCACCGCGGCCGACGGCTCGTTCGACGTCGTCGTCCCCAGCGGGACGCTGACGACCTTCCTGGCGCCCCAGGAGCCGGGGGAGCACCGGTTCACCAGCCGGCACTCGGCCGCCTTCGCCGACGTGCTCGTCGTCGAGTGACCCGGCCGGCCCCCGACGCGGGGCCGGCCGGGTCCGGCTACTCGTCCTCGGTGCGGTAGCCCAGGTTCGGCGAGAGCCACCGCTCCGCCTCGTCGACCGTCCAGCCCTTGCGCTGCGCGTAGTCCTCGACCTGGTCGCGGCCGACCCGGCCGAGGACGAAGTAGCGCGACTCGGGGTGGGAGAAGTACAGCCCGCTGACCGCGGCGCCGGGCCACATCGCCATGCTCTCGGTGAGCTCGATGCCGGTGGCCGCCTCGACGTCCAGCAGCTCCCAGATGGTCAGCTTCTCGGTGTGCTCGGGGCACGCCGGGTAGCCCGGCGCCGGGCGGATGCCGGCGTACTTCTCGGCGATCAGCGCCTCGGCGTCCAGTCGCTCGCCGGCGGCGTAGCCCCAGAACTCGGTGCGCACCCGCTCGTGCAGCCGCTCGGCGAACGCCTCGGCCAGCCGATCGGCCAGTGCCTCCAGCAGGATGGCGCTGTAGTCGTCGTTGTCCTTCTTGAACGCCGCCACCCGCTCGGCCGACCCGATGCCCGCCGTCACCGCGAAGGCGCCGACGTAGTCGCGCAGCCCGGTCTCGGCCGGGGCGACGAAGTCGGCCAGCGACTTGCGCGGCGAGCCGTCGCGGCCCTCCGTCTGCTGGCGCAGCTGGTGCAGGGTCGTCCGGACCTCGGTGCGGGACTCGTCGGTGTAGACGGCGATGTCGTCGCCGTCGACCTGGTTGGCCGGGAAGAGCCCGAACACCCCGCTGGCGCGCAGCCACCGCTCACCGATGATCCGGTCGAGCATCGCCTGGGCGTCCTCGTACAGCCGCCGGGCGGTCTCGCCGGTCGTCGGGTTGTGCAGGATGTCCGGGAACCGGCCGCGCATCTCCCAGGCGTTGAAGAACGGCTGCCAGTCGATGTAGCCGCGCAGCTCCTCGAGCGGGTAGTCCGGCAGCGTCTTCACGAACTGGGTGGCCCGGTCGTGCAGGTGGTCGCAGCCGGGGCCGGCGCAGACGTCCTTGGCCTGCTGCAGCAGCATCCGCGGACGGGGCGGCGAGTAGCCCGCCCAGTCGATCGGCGGAGCCGCGGCGCGCGCGACCCCGATCGGCAGCAGCGAGCGGCTGTCCTGCCGGGCGGCGTGCCGCTCGCGCAGCGCGGCGTAGTCGGCGTCGGTCTCGGCGAGCAGCTTCGGGCGCTGCTCGTCCGACAGCAGCGCGGCGACCACCGGCACCGAGCGGGAGGCGTCCTTGACCCAGATGACCGGCCCGGAGTACTTCTGCGCCACCTTCACCGCCGTGTGCGCCCGGGAGGTGGTGGCGCCGCCGATCAGCAACGGGATCTCGAAGCCCTGCCGCTCCATCTCGGAGGCCAGGGTGACCATCTCGTCCAGCGACGGCGTGATGAGCCCGGACAGCCCGATGATGTCGGCGCCCTCGGCCTCGGCGGCGTCCAGGATCTTCTGCCCGGGCACCATCACGCCGAGGTCGACGACGTCGTAGTTGTTGCACTGCAGGACGACGCCGACGATGTTCTTGCCGATGTCGTGGACGTCGCCCTTCACGGTGGCCATGACGACCTTGCCGTTGCTGCGCTCGGCATCGCCGGGCTGCTTCTCGGCCTCGATGAACGGGATCAGGTAGGCGACGGCCTTCTTCATCACCCGAGCGGACTTGACCACCTGGGGCAGGAACATCTTCCCGGCGCCGAACAGGTCGCCGACGACGTTCATGCCGGACATCAGCGGACCCTCGATCACCTCGATCGGCCGGCCGCCGCGGGCGCTGATCTCCTGCCGCAGCTCCTCGGTGTCGTCCTCGACGAAGCCGTCGATGCCCTTCACCAGCGCGTGGGTGATCCGCTCCCCCACCGGCAGCGACCGCCACTCCTCGGTGGCGACCTCCCGGGCCGCGCCGTCGCCCGCGTAGTCGCCGGCGATCTCCAGCAGCCGCTCGGTGGCGTCCGGCCGCCGGTTGAGGACGACGTCCTCGATGCGCTCCCGCAGCTCGGCCGGCACCTCGTCGTAGACCTCGAGGGCCCCGGCGTTGACGATGCCCATGTCCATGCCGGCGCGGACGGCGTGGAAGAGGAAGACCGCGTGGATGGCCTCGCGGACGCGGTTGTTGCCGCGGAAGGAGAACGAGACGTTGGAGACGCCGCCGGAGACCAGCGCGCCCGGCAGGTTCGACTTGATCCAGCGGGTCGCCTCGATGTAGTCGAGGCCGTAGTTCGCGTGCTCCTCGATGCCCGTGGCGACGGCGAAGACGTTCGGGTCGAAGATGATGTCCTCGGCCGGGAAGCCCACCTGCCCGGTGAGGATGTCGTAGGCCCGGCGGCAGATCTGCGTGCGCCGCTCGAGGTCGTCGGCCTGCCCGTCCTCGTCGAAGGCCATGACGACCACGGCGGCGCCGTACTTGCGGCACAGCTGCGCCTCGCGGACGAACTCCTCCTCGCCGTTCTTCAGCGAGATCGAGTTGACGATCGGCTTGCCCTGCACGCACTTGAGCCCGGCCTCGATGACCGCCCACTTCGACGAGTCGATCATCGTCGGCACCCGGCTGATGTCGGGCTCGGCGGCGATCAGCTTGGTGAAGCGGTCCATCGCCTCGACGCCGTCGATCATCCCCTCGTCCATGTTGACGTCGATGACCTGAGCGCCGGCCTCGACCTGCTGGCGGGCGACGGCGAGGGCGGCCGGGTAGTCGCCGGCCTTGATCAGGTTCCGGAAGCGCGCCGAACCGGTGATGTTGGTGCGCTCGCCGACGTTCACGAAGAGGCTGTCCTCGGTGACGGCGAGCGGCTCCAGGCCCGACAGCCGCAGCGCGGGACGGTGCTCGGCCGGCGTGCGCGGGGTGCTGCCCCCGACGGCCCGGGCGATGGCGGCGATGTGCGCCGGCGTGGTGCCGCAGCAGCCGCCGACCAGGTTGACGAAGCCGCTCTCGGCGAACTCGGCGACGATCGCCGCGGTCTCCTCGGGCGACTCGTCGTACTCGCCGAAGGCGTTGGGCAGGCCGGCGTTCGGGTAGCAGGAGACGAAGGTGTCGGCGACCCGCGAGATCTCGGCGATGTAGGGCCGCATCTCCTTGGCGCCGAGCGCGCAGTTCAGCCCGACGAGCAGCGGCTTCACGTGCCGGACCGAGTACCAGAAGGCCTCGGTGACCTGGCCCGACAGCGTGCGGCCCGAGGCGTCGGTGATGGTGCCGGAGATGAACACCGGCCAGCGGCGGTCGCGCTGCTCGAACAGCGTCTCCAGCGCGAAGATCGCCGCCTTGGCGTTGAGCGTGTCGAAGATCGTCTCGATCAGCAGCGCGTCCGCGCCGCCGTCGACCAGGCCGCCGGCCTGCTCCAGGTAGGCCGCGACGAGCTGGTCGAAGGTGACGTTGCGCGCGCCGGGGTCGTTGACGTCGGGCGAGATGGACGCCGTCCGGCTGGTCGGGCCGATGGCGCCGACGACGAAGCGCGGCTTCTCCGGCGTGCGCTCGGTCATCGCGTCGCACTCGCGGCGGGCCAGCCGGGCCGAGGCGACGTTGAGCTCGTAGGCGAGCTCCTCCATTCCGTAGTCGGACAGCGAGATCGTCGTGGCGTTGAAGGTGTTGGTCTCGATCAGGTCGGCGCCGGCCTCGAGGTACTCGCGGTGGATGCCGGCGATCAGCTCGGGCCGGGTGAGGCTGAGCAGGTCGTTGTTGCCCTGCACGTCGCTCGGCCAGTCGGCGAAGCGCTCCCCGCGGTAGCCGGCCTCGTCGGGGCGGTCCCGCTGGATCGCCGTCCCCATCGCGCCGTCGAGCACCAGGATGCGCTGCTCCAGCAGAGCGGTGAGCTGCGCGGTGGCGTCGGGACGGACGGAGGGGGATGCGGGCACGGGCTTCCTCGCGGTTCGATCTGGGCGCTGGCCGAGCTGGGTGCTGGCCGCACCCGCGGCGCCCGGACCGGGCACCGGGGGCGTCGACAGCAGCAACGTCAGGACCATGGTCTCATTCCGCGGCTGCCCGCCCGGGTGGATGACGGCGGTCACCCGGATGCGTGGTGCGCACCGGGGTCCGGCGGCCGGATCGACGTAGGCTGACAGAGGTGACCAGTCCCCACTCCAGCTCCGACGACCTGCCGCAGCTCACCGACCCGGTGGTCGTGGTCGCGTTCGAGGGCTGGAACGACGCCGGTGACGCCGCCACGGGGGCGGTCGAGCACCTGGAGCTGATCTGGGACGCCAAGCCGCTGGCCGCCCTGGACCCCGAGGACTACTACGACTTCCAGGTCAACCGGCCGACGGTCTCCCTGGTCGACGGCGTCAGCCGGCGCGTCGAATGGCCGACGACGCGCATCTCGGTGGCGCACCCCGAGGGCCTGGGGCGGGACGTCGTGCTCATCCGCGGCATCGAGCCCAACATGCGCTGGCGCAGCTTCTGCGAGGAGCTGATCGACATCCTCGAGGAGCTCGACGTCTCGATCGTCGTCGCCCTCGGTGCCCTGCTCGCCGACACGCCGCACACCCGGCCGACCCCGGTGACCGGCTCGGCCTACGACGGCGAGTCGGCCCGGGCCCACGGGCTGGAGACCTCCCGGTACGAGGGGCCCACCGGCATCCTGGGCGTGTTCCAGGACGCGTGCGTGCAGGCCGGGCTGCCGGCGATCAGCTTCTGGGCGGCCGTGCCGCACTACGTGTCGCAGCCGCCGTCGCCGCGCGCGACCGTGGCGCTGCTGCAGCGGGTGGAGGAGGTCCTGGAGACCACCGTGCCGCTGGGCGTCCTGCCGCAGCAGGCCGACGAGTGGGTGCAGACCGTCGACGAGATGGCCAGCGAGGACGCCGAGGTGGTCGAGTACGTCCGGTCCCTCGAGGAGCGGGCCACGGAGGTCGACCTCTCGCAGGCCAACGGGGACCAGATCGCCCGGGAGTTCGAAAGGTATCTGCGCCGCCGCGGCGGCTCCGCCGGCGGCGCCTGAGCCGTCCGCTCAGCTCCCCGCGACGAACGCCCGCGCCTCCCGCAGGTAGGCCAGGCAGGCCTCCTCGTCGGGGTCCGGGATGGTGACCCACTCCCGCATGGGGCGTCCCGGCCGGGGTGAGCACGGCTCACCCGAACCGCCGGCGATCAGCTCGGCGACGCGGTCGGCCGGCAGCTTGACGACCAGTTCGTCCGCCGAGGCGAAGCCGTAGAACCTGCCGCCCGCCTTCAGCCCCGGCGCGTGCAGCATCCGGCCCTGCTCGTCGCCGGGGTGCTCGCCGAGCATCCGGTCCGCAGCGGCGGCGAACGCGGACGTGCGGTCGGTCGGGAGGCGCTGCGTCATGCCGGTGCCCTTCGTCGCCAGGTGCCCACCCCGGGCCGGGGTCATCGAAGCAGGACGCGGCCGCGCGCGGGGAGGTCCGCGCCGCGGTGGCGGTGCGGGTTCGGTCAGCCGGCGCGCAGCAGCGGGCGCATCTGCGCCGCGGTGTCGGTGCCGAACAGCCGGTCGTGGGTGGCGAGGGCGAACCGGTCGGTCATGCCGGATACGTGGTCGACGACCTGGGTCAGCGGGTCGGCTTCGGTGTCGCGGTAGGAGGCCGGGATGAGCTCGGGGTGGGCCAGGTGGTGGTCGACCAGCCGGCGGATGACGTCGACGGCCAGGTGCTTCTGCCCCGCGGCGACGTCGGAGGCGTACACGCGGGCGAACATGAAGTCGCGCAGCTCGTGCATCGCCTGCAGCGCCTCGGCGTCCATGACCACCGCGCCGGCGGCGTTGGCCGGGGACAGCGACCCGGCGACGACGGCGTCGATCATCGCGCCCACCATCGCGCTGCCGGGCTGCCCGAAGACGGCGACGGCGCGCGCCGGCAGGTCGGCCGCGCGGATGACCCCCGCCCGGACGGCGTCCAGCGCGTCGTGGGACAGGTAGCCGATGCGGTCGGCGTACCGCACGCACTCGGCCTCCCGGGTGGCCGGCGGCGGGTCGATCTTCCAGCTGTGCGCCCGGATGCCGTCCCGGACCTCCCAGGTGAGGTTGAGGTCCTCGAGCACCTCGACGATCCGCACGCCCTGGGCGGCGTGGTGCCACCCGCCGGGCACGTAGGGGTCGAACGCCTCCTCACCGATGTGCCCGAACGGCGAGTGCCCGACGTCGTGGCCGAGCGCGATCGCCTCGGCCAGCGGCTCGTTGAGCCCGAGCGCGCGGGCCAGCGAGCGCGCCACCTGGGTGACCTGCAGCGTGTGGGTCAGCCGGGTGACGAAGTGGTCGCCGTCGGGGTTGAGGAAGACCTGCGTCTTGTGCTTGAGCCGCCGGAACGCCTTGGCGTGCAGGATCCGGTCGCGGTCCCGCTCGAAGGCCGTCCGCAGCGCGTCCTCGGCTTCGGGCCGGGCCCGCCCCCGGCTGGCCGCCGACCGGGTGGCGGCGGGCGCCAGCTGCTCCTCGGCCTGCTCGCGCGCCGCGCGGTCGGTCAGCCGGAACGGGCCGGCGGGGGCGCTGGTCATCAGGAGCCCTGCAGGTCCACGCCCAGCAGCGCGTCGACGGCGTCGCCCACCACCTGCGGCGCGTGCTCCTCGAGATCGTCGCCGCCGGCCAGCGTGCGCTCGGCCCAGGCGTCGACCACGGCGATCGCGCCGGGGCTGTCCAGGTCGTCGGCCAGCCGCTCGCGCAGCCCGTGCAGCACCGCCGCGGCCGGCGCGCCGGAGTCGTTCGAGACCGCGCGCCGCCACGTCGCCAGCCGCTCCTCGGCCCGCGTCAGCAGATCCGCCGTCCAGGCCCGGTCGGTGCGGTAGTGGCCCGACAGCAGCGCGAGCCGGATGGCCATCGGGTCCACGCCCTCGCCGCGCAACCTGGACACGAAGACCAGGTTGCCGCGGCTCTTGCTCATCTTCTCGCCGTCCAGGCCGATCATCGCCGCGTGCACGTACGCCTTGGCGAACGGCTTGGTCGCGCTGAGCGCCTCGGCGTGCACGGCGGAGAACTCGTGGTGCGGGAAGACCAGGTCGCTGCCGCCGCCCTGCACGTCGAAGCCCATGCCGATGGTGTCCAGGGCGATGGTGGCGCACTCGATGTGCCAGCCGGGGCGGCCGCGCGTCCCGCGGGGTCCGGGCCACGCGGGCTCACCGGGGCGCTCCCCGCGCCACAGCATCGGGTCCAGCCGGTTCCGCTTGCCCGCCCGCTCGGGGTCTCCCCCGCGCTCGGCGAAGAAGCCCAGCATCGTCGCCTCGTCGTAGCCGGACTCCGAGCCGAACGCCGGTGCGTGCGCCACGTCGTGGTAGACGTCGCCGGTGCCGTCGTCGAGCACGTAGGCCAGCCCGTCGTCCAGCAGCCGCTCGATGTGCGCCACGATCAGCGGGATCGACTCCACGGCGCCGACGTAGTCCTCCGGCGGCAGCACCCGCAGGGCCGTCATGTCCTCGCGGAAGAGGGCCGTCTCGCGCATCCCCAGCACGATCCAGTCCTCGTTGTCGCGGTCGGCGCGCTCGAGCAGCGGGTCGTCGATGTCGGTGACGTTCTGCACGTAGTGCACCGCGTGGCCGGCATCGCGCCAGCTGCGGTTGATCAGGTCGAAGGCCAGGTAGGTGGCCGCGTGCCCCAGGTGCGTGGCGTCGTAGGGGGTGATGCCGCAGACGTACATGCGGGCCGTCCGGTCGGGCGTGGTCGCGACGATCTCCCGCTGGGCGGTGTCGTAGACCTTGAGGACGGAGCCGGTGCCGGGCAGGGTCGGCAGCAGCGGAGCGGGCCAGGAGAGCACGGCACGAGCCTAGAGGCGGGGCCCGACGACGCCGACCGGCCGGTCCGTGCGGGTCGTCACGCCGGCGGGACGCCCCGGTCCACCCGGCCGCAGGAGGGGGAGCGATGGAGCTCGACGAGTACCTGCCGGCGCTGCGGCGGGCGGACGCCCGGTTCGCCGACGCCGCCGCGGAGGCCGTGCTCGCCTCCGGTTGGGGGGCCCGCGTGCCGGGCTGCCCGGACTGGACGCTGGCCGACCTGGTCTGGCACCTGGCCGAGGTGCAGCACTTCTGGGCGTGGATCCTGCGCACCGGCGCCGCGGACCCCTCGGCCTACGTCCGGCCCTCCCGCCGCCCCGACGACGAGCTGCTGGGCTACGGCACCGCGCGGAGCGCCGAGCTGGAGACGGCGCTGGCCGGTGCGGACGCCGGCCGGCGGGTCTGGACCTGGGCGCCGCAGCAGGACGTCGCGTTCGTGCTGCGCCGGCAGCTGCAGGAGGCCACCGTGCACACCGTCGACGTGGAGCAGGTGCTCGGTGACGTCCGGCCGATCCCCGCCGCGGTGGGGCTGGACGGGCTGGACGAGTGGCTGGGCGTCATGGTGCCCGCCGCGCTGCCCGAGGGGCCGCCCGAGCAGGCGCACCCCGTCGTCCTGCACGCCGTCGACGCCGATGCCGAGCGCACCCTGTTCCCCGGCACCCGGCCGTTCCCGATCGCGGCGCTCACCGGCACCGCCGGCGACCTGCTGCTCGCCGTCTGGCGCCGCGTACCGCTGGAGGTCCTCACCGTCGACGGCGACCCGCTCCAGGCCGCCGCCATGATCGGCCTGGTCGACCTGGAGTAGCTCAGGCCTCCACGAGCGCGGCCAGCCGGCCCAGCGCCATCCGCCAGCCGACCTCGTTGTCCTCCGGGGCCACGCCGTCCGGCACGCCCTCGTGGACGGCCAGCAGCTCGGTGCCGCCCCCGGCGTCCCGCAGCGTGATCGTCGTGGTCATCTCGCCGGCGAGCAGCGGGTCGGCCGTCTCGAACTCGTCGACCTCCACGACCAGCTCGTCGGGCACCAGCCGGGAGAACCGGGCCCGGTAGCTGTCGCTCCGCCCGGTGGTCTTGCCCCGCTGGTCCGCGGCCTCGTACGTCAACGTCACGCGGAACCCACCGTCGGCCAGCGTCTCGACGGCGCTGGTCATGCCGTCGGGCATCCGCCAACGCGCGATCGTCGCCGGGTCGGTGAGCGCCCGGTACACCGCCGGGCGTGGTGCCCGCAGCAGCGCGCTCACCCGGGTGGTGCTCACGGCCAGGTCACCGCGTGGCGGTCGAACTCGTCACCGGTCTGGACGCCCACGACGCAGAAGACGAGCCCGGCCGGGTCGAGCAGCTGCCAGAACGAGCCCATGTCCGCGTGCCGCGTGGCGCCCAGGGCTTCCAGCCGGGCGACCTCGGCGTCGACGTCGTCGGTCTCGACGTCCACGTGCCAGCGCGGCGGCGTCCCCTCACCGGTCCGCTGCACCTCGACGTGCCAGCCGTCGGCGAACGAGCCGAGCGAGGCCCACTGCTCGTCGTCCGGATCGGGTGCGGCGGTGCGGCCGGTGGCCCCGGCCCAGAAGGCGCTCCCCGCCGCGTGGTGCTCCGGCGGCAGGTCCAGCAGCAGGATCGACAACCGGCTCCGGTGGGGCATGCACCCATGGTCGCCCTCCGGGCTCCGACCGCGACCAGGTGCCGTCCCGGCCTGCACGGAGCCGTTCCTCGGCACCCGTCGAGAGGCCTCCGGCCCCGCTCCGGGCACCGACCTCGCAGGGCGGCCCCAGGTCCCGCCTCGGGGAGCCTCCGGCCCCCGCTCGGCGGAACCTAGAACGGCGGCCAGGGCAGGGCGGGCCACTCGCCGCTGGGCTCGGGGTGGCGGCCGGTGCGCAGCAGCTCGGCGACCCGGCGCTGGGTGCAGCGCACCTCGGTCCGGGTGAGGTGCTCGTGCAGCTGCTCCCCCAGCTCGTCGCGCAGCTCGTCGGCCAGCCGCTCCAGCACGGCGACCGCCTCGGCGGGGAGGGGCGTGCCCGCCCAGCGCCAGAGCAGCGTCCGCAGCTTGGGGTCGACGGAGAAGCAGATGCCGTGGTCGACGCCGTACACGTGGCCGTCGGGCATGGGGATGATGTGCCCGCCCTTGCGGTCGGCGTTGTTCACCACGGCGTCGAACACGGCCATGCGGCGCAGCGCGGGGTCGTCGCGGCGGACGAAGGCGGCGAGGTCGACGTCCGGGTCGCCGTCCATCCAGAGCTGGACCATGCCGGGGCCGAACGGGCCCTCCCGCAGCACGGTCGGGGGGACGACCTGCCAGCCGGTCGCCTCGGAGACCAGGTACGCCGAGATCTCCCGGCCGGCGAGCGTGCCGTCGGGGAAGTCCCAGAGCGGCCGCTCCCCCGCGACGGGCTTGTAGACGCACTCGGCGGCGAGGGTGTCCGTGCGGATGGCGCCGACGAGCGTCACGTTGGACGCGTCGAGCATCCGGCCCTCGACGTCGATGACTCCCTCGGTGAGCAGCTGATTGGCCTCGGCGTCGTCGGCGGGCGGGCGGAGGTCGGGATCGACGGGCTGCTCGCTCATCGAGGGGCCGCCGCTCAGCGGCGGTAGCCGTTCTGCCGCGGGCACACGTGCCCCACCGGTTCCAGCGGCAGCGAGCACAGCGGGCAGGAGGGCCGGCCTGCCGCGACCACCCGGAGGGCGCGCGCCACGAACGCCCGCGCGGCCATCGGCGTGATCGTCACCCGCAACGCGTCGGGGCCCTCGTCGCTGTCGGAGAGGATGGCGTCCTCGTCGATGGGCTCCTCGCCGGCGGCGACGGCCTCGACCACGACCGCCTCGGCGGTGCCGTCCCAGGCCAGGCCCATGGCGGCGACCCGGAACTCCTCCTCGACCGGCGCGGTGAGCGGCTCCAGGTCGTCGACGTCGGCCTCGGCCGGGATCACCGAGTCGGCCCGGTTGCTGACCTCGTCGAGCAGCTCGTTCATCCGGTCGGCCAGCACCTGCACCTGGGTCTTCTCCAGCGCCACGCTGACCGTGCGGCCGGCGTCGTCGGAGGCCTGCAGGTAGAACGTGCGGTCCCCGGGCTGACCCACCGTTCCTGCGACGAAGCGGCTGGGGCGATCGAAGAGATGGACCTGGCGGGGCACGCGCCCAGGTTACGCGGGGCCGCCGACGAGCCGGGGAGGCGAGGCGGCGTCACCGGCTCAGGCGGGTGCGCCGGCTCCGCCGCCCACGACGGCGTCGGAGGAGGTCTTGCGCCGGCGGCCCTTGCGCGGCGGCGGTAGAAGGGCCGAGACGTCGCCCCCGGTGTCGTTGACCCGGGCGACGAACGGCCGGGTGTCGGTGTAGGAGACCACCGAGATCGACGCCGGGTCGACGACGATCCGCTGGAACTGGTCCAGGTGCAGGCCGAGCGCGTCGGCCAGGATCGCCTTGATGACGTCGCCGTGGCTGCACGCCAGCCACACCGCGTCCGGGCCGAGCCGGGCGTTCCACTCCCGCACCGCGGCCACGGCGCGGGCCTGCGTCTGGGCCAGCCCCTCCCCCTCCGCCCCGGGGAACACGGCCGCGGACGGGTGCTGCTGCACGACCTTCCACAGCGGTTCCTTGACCAGCTCCTTGATGCTGCGGCCGGTCCAGTCGCCGTAGCGGGCCTCGCCCAGCCGGTCGTCGGTCTGCGGCTCCAGCTCCCGGCCGGCGACGACGGCGCCGACGGTCTGCCGGCAGCGCTCCAGGGGGCTGCTGACGACGGCGGCCAGCGGCACCTTGGCCAGCCGCTCCCCCACCGCCTGCACCTGCGCCTGACCGGTCTCGTCCAGCTGGACGCCGGGGGTCCAGCCGGCGAGCACGCCGCCGGTGTTGGCGGTCGTCCGGCCGTGCCGGAGCAGGATCACGGTGGTCACGGGGCGAGCGTAGGCGGTGGTCCGTCCCCGGTCCCCGGCCCGGCTCCGACCCCGGCCGACCCGGGCGGCGCCCGGTGCACGTGACGATCCGGTGACACCGGGCCGAGCCGAGTTCACGGGCGCAGGGCGCGGGCAGGGCCAGGAACCCGGACCCCGAGACCGGAAGCGAGATCGTGATGATGCGACTGCTCCTCGCCGGGTTGGGCGCCAGCACGCTGCTGGTGACCACCGGCTCCCCGACGGCCCCAGCACCGAGCGTCCTCCCGACCGGGCCCCATCCGACCGGCGCCCTCCGGACGGCCGACCAGCCGCTGCCCCCGGTCGGCGATCCCGGCACGGGGACGGTGGAGGACGGGGACTTCCCCGCCGGCGGCGCCCCGGCCCACCTCACCGACGTGCGCGCCGCCGGGCACGAGACCTTCGACCGGTTCGTCCTGGAGTTCGAGGGCGACGAGGTCCCGAGCTACCGGGTCGGCTACGTCGAGCCGCCGATCACCGAGGACGGCTCCGGCCGGGAGATCGAGGTGGCCGGCTCGGCCTTCCTGGAGGTGCGGGTGAGCCCGGCCAGCGGCGTCGACCTGTCCGGGGAGCAGCCCCGGGAGACGTATCCGGGGCGCGACCAGCTCACCGCGCCCGGCGGGCAGGTGATCACCGAGGCGGTCCGGACCGGCGACTTCGAGTCGATGCTCGCCTGGACGGTCGGCCTGGAGGAGCGGGTGCCCTTCGGCGTCACCACGCTCCCCGATCCGGCCCGCCTGGTCGTCGACGTCCTGCACCGGCCCGGCGGGGACGGCGGCTCCGGCGGTGGCCTCGAGCCGGTCGGGCCGGGCGGCACCGCCGACGTCGACGTCGAGGCCACCGGCTCACCGGTCGTGCTGACCGACGTCCGGCTCGGCGCCCACGACGGCTTCGACCGGATCGTCTTCGAGCTGGCCGGGGAGGGCGAGGCCGGCTACGGGGTCGGCTACACCGGGGACCCGCGCAGCCAGGGCTCCGGGCAGCCGGTGCAGGTCCCCGGCGACGCCGCCCTGGGCATCACGCTGACCAACCTGCTGCTCCCGGGCGACGCCCCCGAGGGCGTCCGGCCGTGGGACGGCCGGGAGCAGCTGGAGATCGCCGGGACGAGCACGCTGCAGGCGCTCGTCGCCGACACCCTCTTCGAGGGGCGGTACTCCTTCTTCGCCGGCCTGGACCAGCGCCGCCCCTTCGCCGTCACCCGGCTGTCGGATCCGCAGCGGATCGTGGTCGACGTGCTCGACCGGGAGCCGGGCACCGGCATCTCCCTGGGCGGGACGTGCACCAGCCCGGCCGGGTACGCCGTCGACCACCCCTCGGGCTGGTCGGTCAACGCCGGCGAGACCGTGCCGGCCTGCAGCCGGTTCTCCCCGCAGGACTTCGACGTCCCCGACGCCACCGACGTGCGCGTGGCCGCGATCGCCTTCTCGGTCGAGTCGGTGGCCTTCGACCGGGTGACCCAGGAGCAGCCCGGGGAGCAGGCGCGCCGCGAGCTGACCGTGGACGGCCGGGAGGCGGTGCGGATCGAGCGCACCGCCACCGGGCAGGGCCTCTGGCCCGAGGGCACGCCCTCGACCCGGTACGCCGTCCGGCTCCCGGACGGCGCGGACGGCTCCCGCACGCTGGTCGCCGACACCGTCGGCCTGCCGCGCTTCGACTACCAGGGCAACGCCGCGGTGCTCGACGCGATGATCGGGACGCTGGACCTCGACGCCGGCACGGAGGGCTGAGCCCCTGGGCCCGTGGCGCCCAGGAGCCCGTCCGGCTCCGGGGCGCCACGGCCCGCACCGGTCAGCGCGGCGTGGGCGAAGGGCTGATCTCGGTCGAGCCCACCGGGTCGAGGACGCCCGCGAAGACCAGCACGAGGATGAGCAGCCCCAGCACGATCCGGTAGACGACGAACGGGGTGAAGTCGCCCCGGTCCAGGTAGCGCAGCAGCCAGGCGATCACGGTGAGCCCGACGCCGAAGGCGATGACCGTGGCCAGGATCGTCGGCCCCCAGGAGATGGCCCGCCCCTCGACGTCGCCGCCCAGCGACTCGTAGACCTGGAAGAAGCCCGAACCCAGGACGGCGGGGACGGCGAGCAGGAACGAGTAGCGGGCCGCGGCCGACCGGGAGTAGCCGAGGAAGAGGCCCATGGTGATGGTGCCGCCGGAGCGGGACACCCCGGGGACGAGCGCCATCGCCTGCGCGAACCCGAAGGCGATGCCGTGGCCGACGGTCAGCTCCCGGAGCTCGCGCTGCTTGGTGCCGACGCGGTCGGCCCAGTACAGGATGAACGAGAAGAGGATCAGCGCGACGGCGACGATCCGCAGGTCGCGCAGCGTCGTCTCGATGGAGTCCTGGAACAGCAGCCCGAGGACGACGATCGGCAGGGTGCCGACGATGATCAGCCACCCCATGCGGGCGTCGGGATCACCCTTCCGGCGGCCGGCCAGGGACTGCAGCCAGGCGACGATGATCCGCCAGATGTCGTGCCGGAAGTACAGGAGGACGGCGGCCTCGGTGCCGATCTGGGTGATGGCGGTGAACGCCGCGCCCGGGTCCTCCCAGCCGAAGGCCTCCCCCACCACGCGCAGGTGGGCGCTGGAGGAGATCGGCAGGAACTCGGTGAGCCCCTGGACCAGCCCGAGGACGATCGCCTCGATCCAGCCCATCTCAGCACCCCCCGGGCAGGATGCGGGCAGCCGGGCAGGAGCGGGAGCGTTCGGGCACGGGTGCTCACCCTAGGCGTCGGGCCGCGGCCGACCGCCGCGCCGCCCCGAAGGTGTGCACGCTCCCCGGTGGCCGTCGGCCGGCGGCGGTAGGTTGGCCGGTCGTGGAGCAACGGGCGTTGGGGCGCAGCGGTCTGGTCGTGTCCCGGCTCGCGCTGGGCACGATGACGTGGGGCGGTGACACCGACGAGGACGAGGCCGCCATGCAGCTCACGGCCTTCGTCGACGCCGGCGGGACGCTGGTCGACACCGCCGACGTCTACTGCGACGGCGAGAGCGAGCGGGTCCTCGGGCACCTGCTGGCCGACGTCGTCCCGCGGTCCGACGTCGTCGTCGCCACCAAGGCGGTCGGGCGCACCGGGCCGGGGCCGATGGGCCGCGGGGCCTCCCGGGGGCACCTGATCTCGGCGCTGGACGCCTCCCTGGAGCGCCTCGGGCTGGACTACGTCGACCTCTGGCAGCTGCACGCGTGGGACGAGACGACCCCGCTCGAGGAGACCCTCGCCGCCTGCGACCTCGCCGTCGCCTCCGGCCGGGCCCGCTACATCGGCGTCAGCAACTTCACCGGCTGGCAGACCGCGCAGGCCGCCACCTGGCAGCGGGCGTGGCCGGGCCGCACCCCGCTGGTGAGCACCCAGGTGGAGTACTCGCTGCTGCAGCGCGGGGTCGAGCGGGAAGTCGTGCCCGCCGCCGAGGCGCTGGGCCTGGGGGTGCTCCCGTGGTCGCCGCTGGGCCGCGGGCTCCTCACCGGCAAGTACCGGCACAGCACCCCCACGGAGTCCCGCGGCGCCTCGCCCCAGTGGGAGGGCTTCATCGACGGGCTCCGATCCTCGAAGTCCGACCGCATCGTGGAGGCCGTCATCACCGCCGCCGACGGCCTGGGCACCAGCCCGCTGGCCGTGGCGCTGGCCTGGGTGCGCGACCGGCCGGGCGTCGTCGCCCCGGTGGTCGGGGCCCGCACCGCCCAGCAGCTGCAGGCCTCGCTCGACGCCGACGTCGTCCGGCTGCCCGCGGCGATCCGCACCGCGCTCGAGGACGTCTCGGCACCGCCCTTCAGCTACCCCGAGCGACGGTCGGACCGGTGACCGCCGACCCCACCACCCCCGGCCCCGACCTGGTCTTCGCCGCCTTCTGCACCGCCGGGCTGTGGCCCGGCCTCGGCAAGCGGACGGCGGCGGACCTCCCGGCCGCGGGCATCACCGGCCCCGACGACGTCACGGCCGACCGGCTGATGAAGCTGCCGCGGGTGGGCCGCCAGCGGGCCGAGCGGCTGTTCTCCAGCTTCCTGGCCGCCGCGCCCACCTACGAGGTGGTGGAGATGCTGGTGACGGCGGGGCTGCCCGCCAAGCTCGCCGCGGGCGTGGCCGACGGCCTGGGCCCCGACGCCGCGCGCCGGCTGCGCGACGACCCGTGGGCGCTGCTCGGGCTGCCCGGCGTCACGCTCGGCGACGCCGACCGGCTGGCGATCGCCGTCCTCCAGGGCGCCGACCGGCAGGACGCGCGCCGCGGCCGGGCCATCGTCGGGCTGACGCTGCGGACGGCGACCCGCGACGGGCACACCGTGCTGCCGATCGACCTCGTCGTGGCGGCGCTGCGGGCCGAGGGCATCGGCGATCCCGCCGCAGCCGTGATCGCCGCCGTCGACTCCGGGGAGGTGCTCGAGCACGAGCCCCCGCTGCCGGAGGACGACGACGCGGAGGAGCCGGCCGAGCCGGACCCCTCCCTGCGCACGCTCTCCCTCGCCCGGTTCGGCATGGCCGAGGAGGCCGTCGCCGAGGGCGTGGCCCGGCTGGCGGCCGCCGCGGAGCGGATCGCCGACCCCGCGGCGGTGCGCACGGTGGCCAAGGGCCTGGACGAGGCGCAGAAGCAGGCCGTGGCGCAGGTGCTCACGGCCGGGGTCAGCCTGCTCACCGGCGGGCCGGGCACCGGCAAGAGCCGCACGGTCGCTGCCGTGGTGAAGCTGCTGCAGGCCAAGGGCACCGACGTCGCCCTGGCCGCCCCCACCGGCCGGGCGGCCAAGCGCCTGGAGGAGCTCACCGACCACCCCGCGGTGACGGTGCACCGGCTGCTCGGCGCCCAGGGCGCCTCCGGCGGCTTCTCGCGCACCGAGGAGTGGCCGCTGGACGCCGACGTCGTCGTGGTCGACGAGGCCTCGATGCTCGACGTCGAGCTGACCGCGGCGCTGCTGGAGGCCTGCCCGGACGGCACGCACCTGCTGCTGGTGGGCGACCCGGCGCAGCTGCCCTCGATCGGTCCCGGGCACGTCCTGGGCGACCTGATCGACTCCGGGGTCGTGCCGGTGACCGAGCTCAGCACCCTGTACCGGCAGGCGGAGGGCGGGGCGATCGCCCGCCTGGCGTCGGCCGTGCGCGGCGGGGAGCTGCCGCCGGTGGACTCCCCCGACCGCGAGGTGGTCGTGGTGCCCGCCACCGGCAGCGCCGAAGCCGCCCGCCGGGTGGTGCAGCTGGTCACCGACTCCATCCCCCGGGCACTGGGCATCGAGCCGTCCGCGGTGCAGGTGGTCACCCCCGTGCACCGCGGTCCGGCCGGCACCATCGAGCTGAACAAGGCGCTCAAGGCGCAACTCAACCCCGGGGAGGGCGCCGTCTTCGGCTTCGACCCGGGCGACCGCGTGGTCGCGACCGCCAACCACCTGGACCTGGAGCCCACCGGCTTCGCCAACGGCGAGGTCGGCGTGGTCACCAAGGCCGGCGAGGGGTCTCTCGACGTCGCGTTCGCCTCCGGCCCGGTCACCGTCAACGGGCAGGCGCTGTTCGACCTGCGGCACGGCTGGGCGATCACCGTGCACCGGGCGCAGGGCTCGGAGTGGCCCGGGGTGGTGGTCGTGCTGCCGCCCGAGGCCGGCGGGATGCTGTCGCGCCCGCTGGTCTACACCGCCCTCACGCGGGCCCAGCGGCACCTGTCGATCGTGCACGCCAGCGGTGCGGCCCTGGCCCGGGCCGTCCGCGACGTCGACGTGCGGCCGCGCCGCACCCGGCTGGCGGAGCTGCTGCGCGAGATCGCCGGCTGAGCTCAGCCCCGGCGGACCCGCCCGGCGCGGGCGGCGCACAGCAGCTGCGCCACCGCCGGGCCGAGCTGGCCGGTGCAGGTGAGCGGCCGCGGGAAGGGCACCCGCACGTCGGTGTCCCCGTACGGGCCCTCGACCCGCAGCCGGAAGCCGAACCGGTCCAGCCCGAGCGGCCGGACCACGTCCCCGGGCCCGACGAACCCGGCGGGCAGCCGCCCGGCCAGCAGGTCGAGGACGTCGGCGTGGTCGGTGGCGAGGTGCCGCAGGTGGTCGGGCTCGATGCCGGCCAGCAGGTCGGGCGCGGCCGCAGCGAACTCCTGCGGGCTCACGTCGATGCCCTCCCCGCCCTCGCCGAGCACCACCTCGGCGAAGGCCAGGACGGCGGCGCGGCGGTCGGCCGGGCCGACCGGGGTCGCCCAGCCCGACAGCCAGAGCTGGGCCCGGACCGGCCGGCGCAGCGCCACCGGGGCGTGGTCGCTGATCATCACGAGGGCGGAGAGGTCCTGGTCCGGAGCCGCGCGGACGGCCGACAGCAGGTCGCCGTCGGCCGGGACGACGAGCAGCACCTGGCCGGCGCGGGTGACGGTGTGCGCGAGCAGCCGTCCGCCCTCCACACCGCGGGCGCACACGGTGGCCGCCGCGCGGGTGGCGACGGTGCGAGCGCGTTCGGCGGCGGCAGGGCGGAGCCCGTCGGCCGCGGGACGGCGCTCGGGCGCGGGGTGGCTCGGGCAGCTCGGCATGGCCCCTCCTCGATCAGTTAGGGAAGCCTGACCAGAGCGGAGGCCGATCACCAGGACGGCGGTCAGCCCCGGGACGGCGCCGTCCGGCCGGGGGCACGCTGCCGCCGCTGGGCGGAGATCCGCCCGGCGAGCACGCAGACCGCCACGGCCAGCACCACCCCGAGGACGGCGGTGATCCCGGTGCCGCGGGCCATGAGCAGCAGGAGGAGGCCCAGAGCGGCGCCCAGGAGGGCACCGCGGAGGAACCGGAGCGGGGCCGGCGACCGGTGGGGCGCCGAGCCCTGCGCCGTCGCGAGGGGGACGCCGGCGGCCCGCGCCCACCGCTCGGCGGCCGCACGCACCTCCGCGTCGGGGACGGACGTGCCGTTCGCGTCGCCGGTCATGCGCCCTCCCTCCCCGGGGTCCGCCGCCCACTCTGGCCGGTCGGCGGACCCGGAGCAGGTCGGAGGCGGGAATTCACCCGGCCGACGGACCGGCGCGCGGGGTCAGCGGAGGACGTCGTCCTCGTCGACGGGGACGTCGGCGTCCTGCTCCAGGACGTCGGCGTCGTCGGCCTCGCGGTACCCGATGGGCCCGCGCGGGGTGCCGGCCTCACCGGGCCGGGCGGCCAGCTGCTGCTCCAGCGCGTCGGCCTCCGGCACGTCGCCGGTCGGGGGCGTCGCCTCCCCGGCGCGGCCGGGGGCGGGCGGGTCGACCAGCGCCTCCTGCTCCGCGCGGTCGGCGTCGGGCACGTCGCTCGAGTAGCCGGGCTCGGTCACGTCGTCCTCCCTGGGTAGCGGGTGTGGTCGACCTCCATCGTGCCGCCCACCCGCCGACCTGGCAGGGCGGGAACGTGTGAGGGAGGCGACGAACCCGTGACCGGGCCGCGAACGGCAGGCACAATCGCGGTGATGGACACGCCCGGGGACTACGAGTTCGCGCCGCTGCGGATCCCGCCGGGTACGTCCCGGTCCGCGGCGGCGACCATGCTGAGCCTGCAGTCCGACGTCGGCGGCTGGGAGCTCGCGCGCCTGCAGCTGCACGCCGACGGCACCCGCAAGGTCATCCTGCGGCGCCGCGCGCGGCTGTCCTACCTGCCCAAGCCGGTCATCTAGGCGCACCCTCCGGCGAGCGGGGCGCCGTCGACGGCCAGGATGCCCTGGTGGGCACCTTCGCGGAGATCGCCGACGAGCGGCGCGCTCTGGCTGAGCTGATGTCGGGACTGACCGGTGAGCAGCGGGCGACGCAGAGCCTGTGCAGCCTGTGGAGCGTGCACGACGTCGTCGCACACCTGGTCGTGCCGTTGGTGGTGAGCACCCCGACGTTCGTGCGGGCCATGCTGGTGTGCCGCGGGAACTTCGACCGGGCGAACGTCCGGCTGGCCCGCGAGCAGGCACGCCGGCCCTTCGCCGAGCTCGTCGAGGTGCTGCGGGATAAGGCCGACTCGCGGTTCACCCCGCCCGGCCTGGGTCCCGAGGCGCCCCTCACCGACCTCCTGGTCCACGGCTTGGACATCCGCTGGCCCCTGGGGTTGCCGCGGGACATCCCCGAGGAGCGCGTGCGCACATCCCTGAGCTTCCTGACGGCCGCTCCTGCCGGTGGCCTCGTCGCCAAGGGCACGCTGAGCGGCTTGCGGTTCGAAGCGGACGACATCGACTGGGCGTCCGGCAGCGGTCCGTCCGTGCGCGGCAGGGCTGACGCGCTCCTGCTGGCGATCACCGGCCGCTCTGCGGCACTCGGCCACCTCAGCGGCGACGGCGTCCCGACGTTGCGCAGCCGCCTCGTCTGACTCCGAGCGAGCTCCCCGCGGTGTCCGCCACCCACCGGCGGACGCGCTAGACCCAGTGCGCCGGACGGTGCACCGCGGCCGGGATCCGGGTCGCGGCGTCCCCGCGCGCCGCGGAGACCTGCGGCTGGGTGAGGAACAGGCACCGGCTCAGGTCCGCGCCGCGCACGTCGGCCGCGCGCAGGTCGGCGCCCAGCAGGTCGGCGGCGCCCAGGTCGACGCCCCGCAGATCCGCACCGATCAGGTAGGCGCCCCGGAGGCCGGCTCCGCGCAGGTCGGTGCGCCGCAGGTCCCGGCCCATCAGATCGGCGCCGCGGCGGTCGCGCGCCCGGCTCCCGGCGCGCACCCGCTCGCTCACCCGGCCCAGCAGCTCCCCGACCTCGGCCCGCAGGGCACCGACGTCCAGCCCGGTCAGCTCCGCGACGGTGCCGCCGGCGCACCGCTCGACCTCGGCCCGCAGCCGCTCGACGTCCGGGTGGAGGGCGGCCACGGGGAGCGCCGTCGCCTCGGCCAGGTACCAGAGCATCTCGTGCAGCTGCCGCACCACCGGCAGGACGGCGAACTGCTCCCGGGCCAGCTCCGGGGTCTCCCGCCAGGCGCGGCCGCCGGAGGTCCCCTGGGTGATCCGCTGGCCGGCGCCGAAGCAGTCGAACACCGTGCACCCGGGGAAGCCGCGGTCGCGCAGCCGGTCGTGGATGCCGCAGCGGAAGTCGTCCCGCAGGTGCCGGCAGGGCGTGCCCGCCGGCTTGTCGATCGCGAAGTCGGCCGAGGCGGCGAAGGCCGGGGCGACGCAGCACAGGCCGGCGCACCGGGAGCAGTCCGCCCGCAGGTGCGCCCGGTCGTCGGCGAGGGGCAGCGGGCGGGACGGCATGGCGGGGACCAGGCTAGGCGCCGGTCCCCGCCGGGCCGGTCAGGGGACGAGCACGACCTTGCCGACGGTGTCGCGGGAGGCGAGCCGGGCGAGGGCCTGCGGCGCCTGGTCCAGCGGCAGGGCGGCGCCGACCAGCGGGTCGACCGAGCCGTCGCGGACCAGCCGGGTGAGGTCCTCGTGCACCTCGCTGATCACGGACGGGTCCATCTTCTTGTACAGGCCCCAGTGCAGTCCGACGACGCTGTAGTTCTTGACCAGCAGGTGGTTGGTCGGGGCATGCGGGATCGTGCCGCTGGTGAAGCCCACGACGACGATGCGGCCCTCGAAGGCGATGCACTTGCGGGACTTGTCGAAGACCTCGCCACCGACCGGGTCGTAGACGACGTCGGCGCCGCGCCCGCCGGTGATCTCCTTGACGATCGGGACGAAGTCCTCGGTCGTGTAGTCGATGACGTGGTCAGCGCCCAGCTCGCGGCAGATCTCGGTCTTGCGGGCGCCGCCGGCCGTCGCGATCACCGTGGCCCCGGCCGCCTTGCCGAGCTGGATGGCCGCCGTCCCGACGCCGCCGGCGCCGGCGTGCACGAGGAGGTGCTCCCCCGCCTGCAGGTGGGCGCGACGGTGCAGGCCGACGTGGCCGGTCTGGTAGGTCAGGTACAGGGAGGCCGCTTTCTCGTCGGACATCCCCTCGGGCACCGGCCAGGCGTTCGCGGCGTCCATCAGCGCGTACTCGGCGAACGCGCCCGGCCCGCCCGACGGGCCGCCGATGACGCGCTGGCCGGTCCCGACGATCTCGCCGCACAGCTCGACGCCGGGCGTGTACGGCAGCGGAGGCTTCTCCTGGTACTTGCCCATGGCCATGAGCACGTCGGGGAAGTTCAGCGCGGCCGCCCGCACCTTGACCAGCACCTGTCCCTCGCCGGGGGTGGGCTCGTCGACCTCGTCGAAGGACATGACCTCGGAGGGATCGCCGAGTTCGTGGACCCGCCATGCACGCATGGCCCCGACCATGCCAGACCGGCGGTGACCGCGATCACGCACCCCGGTTCGCCTCGCCAGGGCCCCGGGCAGCGTGCCAGGGTGCCCACGAGCGCCACCCCTTCCTGCCGGTGGCCACGGAGGAGGACCAGATGATCGAGCAGTTCACCGACCGATTGCGCTTCCTGGGCGCGTTCCTCGCCAACCCGCGCCAGGTGGGCGCCGTGCTGCCCACCTCCCGGGCGGCGGTGCGGGACATGCTGGACATGGCCGACGTGCCCGGCGCCGAGCTGGTCGTCGAGCTGGGCGCCGGCACCGGGGCGCAGACCCAGGAGATCCTGGCCCGGCTGCGGCCCGGCGCGCGGCTGATCACCTTCGAGATCGACGCCCGCCTGGCCAAGCTGCTGGACGAGCGGTTCGACGACCCGCGCGTGCAGGTGGTCTGCGACTCCGCGGAGAACCTCGGCGCGCACCTCGGCGACGCGCGCGCCGACGTCGTGGTCTCCGCGCTCCCCTACACCTCGCTGGAGCCGGGGCTGCGCCGCCGGATCCTCGACGTGCTCCCCGGCGCGCTGGCCGCGGGCGGCAGCACCGTCGTCATCCAGTACTCGCCGCTCCTGCTGCCCGAGCTGCGCTCGCGCTTCTCGTCGGTGCGGTGGCGGCTGACGCCGTGGAACGTCCCGCCGGCCTTCCTGTTCGCCTGCCGGCAGGACTGATCCGCGCTCAGCGCATCGACGGCGGGCGCAGCGCCTCGGGGACGACGGCGGTCTCGCCGGTCGCGGTCTTCGCCGACGGCACGCCCTTGAACTTGTAGGGCACCGTGCCGACGCCGGGCTGGATGACGTAGGCCGCACCGGGTTCGGCCGACGTCCAGGCCATGATCATCGCGTCGGCTACCTCCTCGGCGGTGAGCACCGGGAAGTTGGCCGCGGTGAACTGGTCCCGGATCCGGTCGATGATCGCGGTGTCGGCGAACCCCGGGCAGATCGCCGAGATCGTGATGCCCTCGCGGTCCAGGCGGGGCGCCATCGAGCGGACGAACGCGATCGCGCCGCCCTTGGCCACGCTGTACCCGGGGTCGCCGGCCATCGGCGAGAGCCCGGCCAGCGATGCGGTGACCACCATCGCGCCGCCGCCGGCCCGCCTGATGGCCGGGCGGGCGGCCTCGACGCCGTAGACGACGCCGAACAGGTCGATGGCGACGACCTTCATGAACTCGTCCATGTCGAGGGCGTCGTCGCTCTTGGCCGCGGAGATGCCAGCGTTGAGGTAGGCGGCGTCCAGGCGCCCGTGGTCGGCCTCGATCTTGGCGACGACCGCCTCGTTGGCCGCCTTGTCGGTGACGTCGAGGGCGGCGAACTCGCAGCCGAGGTCGGCGGCGACCGAGCGGTTGCGCTCGCTGTCCAGGTCGGCGAGGACGACGGTGACGTCGAGCGCCCGGAGCTTCGTGGCGAGGGCGCGGCCGAAGCCACCGGTCCCCCCGGTGATCAGGGCGACGGATCCGGCGGCGGGTGTGGGTGAAGTCACCCCCGCATCACACCACGGCTCAGGCGTTGCGCAGGAACCGGTCGAGCACCCGGACGCCGAACCGCAGCGACTCCACCGGCACGCGCTCGTCGATGCCGTGGAAGAGCGAGGCGAAGTCCAGGTCGGCGGGCAGCCGCAGCGGCGAGAAGCCGAAGCAGCGCATGCCCAGGCGCTGGAAGCTCTTGGCGTCGGTGCCGCCGCTCATCGTGAACGGCACCGGGCGGGCGGCGTCGTCCTCGGCCTTCAGCGCGGCGACCATCTGGTCGACCAGCGGGCCGTCGAACGTCGTCTCCACCGCCTGGTCGTGCACCAGCCACTCGCGCTGCACCCCCTCGCCGATCAGCGCGGCGAGCTGGCGCTCGAACTCCTCCTCCTGCCCGTAGAGGAAACGGCCGTCGACGGTCGCGCTCGCCGTCCCGGGGATGACGTTGGCCTTGTAGCCGGCGTCGAGCATCGTGGGGTTGGCGGTGTTGCGCAGCGCCGCGCCGATCATCCGGCTGATGCTGCCCAGGCGGGCCAGCGCGAGCTCGGGCTCGGCGGGGTCGATCTCGATCCCGTAGGCGTCCTCGACCGCGGCGAGGAACGCCCGCATCGGCGGGGTGAGAGTCAGCGGGAAGCGGTGCGCGCCGATGCGCGCCACCGCCTCGCACAGCCGGGTGACGGCGTTGTCGTCGTGCACGAACGAGCCGTGCCCGGGCTTCCCGGCGGCGGTCAGCCGCATCCAGGCCAGGCCCTTCTCGGCTGTCTGGACCAGGTACAGGCGCAGGTCGTCGCGGACGGTGATGCTGAAGCCGCCGACCTCGCTGATCGCCTCGGTGCAGCCCTCGAACAGGTCGGGGTGCTCGTCGACCAGGAAGTGCGCGCCGAGCTTGCCGCCGGCCTCCTCGTCGGCCACGTAGGCCAGCACGATGTCCCGCGGGGGCTGGACACCGGTGCGCGCCCAGTCCCGGACCAGGGCCAGCACCATCGCGTCCATGTCCTTCATGTCGACCGCGCCTCTGCCCCAGATGTAGCCGTCGCGCTCCTCCCCGGAGAACGGGTGCACGCTCCACTCGGCCGGGTCCGCCGGGACGACGTCGAGGTGCCCGTGCACCAGCAGCGCCGGCCGGCTGCGGTCGGCGCCGGGGATGCGGGCGACCAGGCTGGCCCTCCCCCGCTCCGACTCGTGGATGACGCTGTTGATGCCGGCCTCGTCGAGCTTCCCCGCCACCCACTCGGCGGCTCCCCGCTCCCCCGCGCTGGTGGCGGTGCTCCCGGTGTTCGTGGTGTCGATCCGGATCAGGTCGGAGAGCAGCTCGGCGACCTCGTCCTGGGCGCCGGCGAGCGGGGCGGGGTTCTCGGCCATGGGCCGATCGTCCCTCACCGGACCGCCGTCTGCCCCCGACGGGTGAGCAGGTGCTGAACCGGCCGGTACCTGTGGCCGATGAGCCTGGAGTGAGGTCGTTGCGCGCCTACGGCGCCCGAGAGCCCCGTGCCGCCGTCGCCAATGCCCGGGTGCTGCTGGTGGCGAGCGCCGCCATAGTGACGGTCCTGCCGGTCTTCTACGAGTCCGACGGCGGTCTGGCCGCGTTCGTCGTCCACTGGACCGGGATCGCCGCCCTGCTGGGTGCCGCACTCACGTGCCGGCTGGTGTCCCCGGAACGGCTGGACCGGGCGCACATCGGCCTCGTGCTCGGGCTGGGCAGCGTGGCGCTCATCGGAGGCTTGAACGTGCTGACCTCCGACGTCTCGGCCGGCTCCCAGGCCTTCTACGCATTCCCGGTGCTGTGGGCCGCCGTCCACCTCCGCACGCCGGCGGTGGTCCTCGTGACGGCGAGCGCACTCACCGCCGATCTCCTCACCCTCCTGGTCCTCCTGCCTCCTGCGGCGGCGATGGCCGACTTCCTGTTCTTCGGTGCCCTGCTGGTGGTGATCGCCGTCCTGCTGGTGCGGGCCAACCGGACGCAGGACCTGCTCGTGGACGCCCTGCAGCGGCAGGTGACCGTCGACGCGCTGACCGGCCTGGCCACGCGACGCGCCTTCGACCAGGCCATGGAGTCGGCGATGGGTCGGTCGGAACCCGGTGGCACCGCGCTGGTGCTGATCGACGTCGACTCGTTCAAGTCGATCAACGACACGCACGGGCACCCGGTGGGCGACGACGTCCTCGTGCACCTCGCCCGGGTGCTGCGCGGCCGGATCCGGACCGACGACGCCGTGCTCTCCCGGCTGGGCGGGGACGAGCTCGCCGTCCTGCTCCCCGGCTGCGGCCGCGACGTCGCCGCCCGGCGCGCCGACGAGCTTCTGCACGCGGTGCGGGCCGAGCCGCTGTGCCTGCCCGACGGCACCCTGCTGTCGCTGTCGATCAGCCTGGGCGTGGCCCACGTCCCGCAGGGTTCCCGGGACCGGCGCGGGCTCTACACCTCGGCGGACTCGGCGCTGTACGACGCCAAGCGGGCCGGCCGCGGACAGGTGGCGCTGGCCCCCGCGTGACCCGCCACGGCGTCGCCAGGGGGTGCGTGATCGGCCCCCGGCGGTCAGGTAGTCTTCTGCACGCACTCGTCCGGGTGGCGGAATGGCAGACGCGCTAGCTTGAGGTGCTAGTGCCCTTTATCGGGCGTGGGGGTTCAAGTCCCCCCTCGGACACAGAGTTGAACCGCCTCGGTCTCTACGCCGGTGGAGTTCTCCTGCTTCTGACGTCGGCACGTCCGCTCGATGCCTGAAGGGCCACATCGGCCGGCCCGCGATCCCTGGCGCCGCAGGCCCTCCCCCTCATGGGCGATGGGCCGCAGAACCCGAGGCGTAGCGCAGTCGCTTGCGCGTCGTGGCCAGCGTCTGGAACGCCGCGCCCAGTCCAGTACAGCTGCGGTGGCTGGTGGCCTCCCATCCGAGGTGGGCATCCGGGTGCCGTTGACTGCGAGGAGGCCCCTGGGAGTTCCCGGCGACTGGCGTAGGTCAGCGACAGTCGCCGCGTTATCCATCCTTGAGTGGAAAGACAAGGCAGGTGCTGGACGCGGTCGCGATCAACCTGCCTTCCGCGTCGCGCACCTCGCCGTCGGCGAAGGCGGCTCGACGTCCTGGTTTGGTGACCCGGCCGGTCGCGGTCAGCTCGCCTCCACCGTGCCGGACCGGGCGCAGATAGCTGACCTTGATCTCCAGGCTCGTGTAGCCCACTCCCGCCGGCAACGTGCTGTGCACCGCGCAACCGGCGACGGAGTCGAGAAGCGTGCAGACGAGGCCGCCGTGGACCACGCCGATGGGGTTGTACGCCGACTCGTCCGGCTGGCACCGGAACTCCACCGTCCCCTCGCCCACTGAGACCGCGGTCATGACCATCAGCCCGCCGATGGGGGCTGGGGGAAGCCGGCCGTCGATCATTGCCTGCAGGTATTCGCGGCCAGTGAGGGCGTGCATCGCCTGGGCGCCGATCATCGGGTCCCACCAGGTGACGGTCCTGGACCGGGGTTCGCCCCAGCCGTCGGGGGGTGAGCCTTCGTCCGGTCTCATGTCGTCTCCTGCGGTCGGGGGTGCGGAAGCGTCGCGGCAGCCGCGACAGCCGGTCGGATGCGCCGGCTCAGGACGGCGACACACACGACCCCGGCCGCGACGAAGAAGGCGATGGTCAGGGCGATGCCGTGCCGGAACGGGGTGAGCGGATCGGCGGCGGGGACCGTGAGCGCCGCGACGAGCGCAGCCACCCCCAGCACGGTGCCGACCTGCCGGGCCATGTTCAGGATTCCACTGCCGGTGCCCAGATGCGCCACGGGCAAGCCAGCGCTTCCGGCGCCCAGTAGCGAGGGGATGGCCAGCCCCACCCCGGCCCCGCCGATCAGCTGCGCCGGGAGCAGGTGCGTGATGTAGGCCGGCTCTACCTGGAGGGGCACCAGCCACACCACCTGCGCGACGGCGCCGACCACGCAGCCCAGGGCGGCGACCCGCCCGACCCCGCCCAGCAGGGGGATCAACCGGGGCGCGACGAGCCGCGCGAACGGCAGCACCATCAGCGGCCCCGGAGCGATGGCCAGCCCCGCCTCCAGCGGCGTGTAGCGCCAGACCCCGGTGAGGAACTCGACCGTGTTGAGAAGGAACGCGCCGAAGCCCGCGTAGTACAGCACCGACGCCGCTCCGGCCCCGGAGAACGTCCGCGACCGGAACAGGGCAGGCTCCAGTACCGGCGCCGGATGATGGAACGAGCGCGCCACGACCGCTCCCGCACACAGGGCCGCCGCCAGCAGCAGGCCTAGGACGCGGGCCGACGCCCAGCCCCAGTCCGGGGCCTCGACCAGTGCCCCGGCGACCAGGCCGACCGCCAACGCGAGGAACAGCGCGCCGAGCAGGTCGGGGCGGCTCCCCCGCGTCTCGTCCCGGCTCTCGGGCACCAGGCGCAGGGCGAGCAGGATCGCGACGACCCCCATCGGCAGGTTCACCCAGAACACCCAGCGCCAGCCGATCTCGACCAGGCCGCCACCGATCACCGGCCCGAGGGTCGCACCCAGGGCGCCGAGCGCCGACCAGGACCCGAGCGCGCGGGCGCGCTGTTCCTGCGGGACGACGGCCAGCAGCAGCGCCAGCGATGCCGGCACCATCACGCCGGCCCCGACCGCCTGCACCGTCCTGGCCGCCACGAGCCAGCCCACCCCCGGGGCCAGGCCGCACAGCAACGAGCCGCCGGTGAACACGGCCAGTCCCGCGACCATGGCGCGCCGGCGTCCGACCCGGTCGGCCCACCGTCCTGCGGGGACCAGCACCGCCGCGAACACGATCGTGTACGCGTTGAGGATCCACGACAGTGAGCCCAGATCCGCCTCCGCGTACTCCTCTCCGATCGAGGGGAACGCCAGGTTGACGATGAACAGGTCCAGGCTGGACATGAACACCGCAATGGCCAGCACCGCCACTACCGCCGCCGTCCCACCGTTCGGCTCGGGTTCGGTGACGGCCGATGAGGGCGACCTCTTGCCCAGCGCCATGGGTGGCCCCCCGGGGTGAGTTCGGATTCTGGACGCACGGTATCCCCGCCGAGGCGAGTCCGTCCAGATATCGGACTCATCGCGTTATGCTCGCGTCATGACCGCACCGGCGGAGCCCCGCATCTGCTCCATTGCGCGCACGCTCGAGGTGGTAGGCGAGAAGTGGGCGCTGCTTGCGGTGCGCGAGGTCTTTCTTGGCAACCGCCGCTTCGACGAGATGGTCCGGCGCACCGGGGCACCGCGGGACACGCTGACTGCGCGGCTTCGCACGCTGGTCGACGCCGGCATCTTGCAGCGTCAGCGGTACAGCGACCGCCCGCAGCGCTTCGAGTACCACCTCACAGCCGCCGGCCGGGACCTCTACCCGGTCATCCTGACCCTGCTGCGATGGGGCGACGAGCACCTCGCCGGCCCGGAGGGTCCCCCGCTGGTCCTCGAACACGCCTGCGGGCACCGACTGCTCGCGGAGGTCACTTGTCAGGCCTGCGGGGAGGTCGTCGATCCGGCGGAGACGACTAGGCGGTCTCCGACCAGCTCTTGATCCCCCCATCGCCGGTCTCGTCTTCCCCGCCTGCGCCGCCCCACTGGAAGGGCCCGGTCACCGGGAGGGGTCACGGTGATGACTGGACGCTCCGCGGCCGTAGGCGTGTGCGTATGTAGCGAGTCGCCCCTCGGACACAGCTTCACCCCGGCGTTCCTGCAGGTCAGGGGCCGGGGTGTTTCGCTGCAGTAGCCCGTGGGGCCCTCGTGATACCCGCCTGATACTTCGCGCCGCGAATCAGCCCTCGAGCAGCGCGGCGAAGCGGTCGGCCGCCTGGCGGCCCATGCCGGCGTGGACGTGCTGGTAGACGCTGAGCGTGATCGTGGCGCTGGCGTGGCCCAGGCGCTCCGAGACGACCTTCACCGGAACGCCGTCGGCGAGCAGCAGGGTGGCGTGAGTGTGGCGGAGGTCGTGCAGGCGGATCACTGGCAACTGTTCCTCTCCCAGCGTCTTGCGAGCCTGAACGACCTGGCTGACGAAGCGGCGGGAGAACCGCTCCGGGTGTCGGTGGCCGCCGTCCAGATTGCTGAGAACGTTCGCTGAATCTCGCACGAGGTCCAAAGCAAAGAGCCAACGGGCCGCCCGGTAGGCGCGCAGTGCCGCCACCGTGCCCGCGTCCAGATCCACGACTCGGGATTGGCCGGTCTTCGTCGGGCCCTCGACCCAGCCACGGGAACCGGCCGAGCTCCGGCGCGGTCCAGGCATTCATCTTCGGGGGCGCGCTTCCGACGGGCTCGGCGCCGAAGATCGGTCGGTCGGATTGTCGGCAAGCCGCCCTTGCCTGACCGCGTCACTGAGCGCCGACCGCAGGATCGTGAACACGTAGCGCACCGTGCGCGCGGAGAGCCCGCCCCGGCCTGCCGTCGCCGGAGCTCCGCCATCTTCGGACCTGCATTGCTCGACCCAGCGCACCCGCTGCCAGCCGGCTGCCTGCAACAGGGAGCCACTGGCTGCGGCTACGGAACAACCAGGGGCAGCCCGACAGCCGGCACCGGCTTGCATCTGTGGACGCGACTCGACGCTGTGGGCCACGGTCAGCAACCCAACCGCGCGGCCGAGCGCCAGTACCCGGGAACCTTCAAGGAGCGGCCTACCGATTTCCTCCTGCCCTCCTCCGGAGGACGCTGCCGGGGTAGTTCTCACGCGGACGAAGTCGATCGCCTGCCTCGGCACGCCGTGACGTGGCGAGGATTTCGGCCACGCAGGGGTAGGGCGAGAGACCCAAACTTCCAAAGTGACTGTGCGGGTTCGATTGCCGTCACCAGCTCAAGCGCGACGTCGCGGGACACCTCGCACAGGTCGCCCCTTGACATCTCGACACCCCGGGGCCGACGAGGATCCGTACGTGGGACGCTCGAAACCCACGAACGGCCTCCGCGTACCGGCCCTGGGCAGAACGCGACCGATACTCTCCGCGCACGATGACCCGCCACCCCGCGCTGCACCGCACCAGCACGATCGTCGCCGTTGCGGTGCTCCTGATCGCCGGCGTGCTGGCCTGGCTGGCGGCGCGGGTGACCAACGACGCCAACCGAGACCTGCTCGACCGACAGGTGGAGCAGGCCGCAACGGTCTTGAGTAGCGGGGTGGGCAGTCTGCAGGTGCAGCTGGCCGACGCCGGGCAGGTCGCGATCGCCACCGACGCCGCCCCCGGCCCTTTCCGGCGCTTCGCCGCCGCCCGGATCACCAGCAACGAGTCCTTCGCCGCGCTGTCCCTGCTGCGCAGCACCGACGGCGAGGTGGAGCTGCTGGCCACCGAAGGCGAGGACCCCCGGCTGCCCGCCGGCGGGCTGGACGACCCGTTCTTCACCGGCCTCGACACGGACGGACAGCTGGCAGTGGCCGGACTCCTGCCCGGCGAGCAGCCCCGGCTGGCCTACGCGCTGACGCCCGCCCGGGACACCACCGGGCTGATCGTCTACGCCGAAACGCTGGTGAACCCAGAACCGCAGCCAGAAGCGGAGGAGCCGGAGGACGCCGCGTTCGGCGGCCTCGACTTCGCCGTCTACCTCGGCGACTCCATCGACCCGGCACAGCTGATCCTGTCCACGGCGCCGACGCCGATCCGCGGCGACACCGAGACGGCGACCACCCCGTTCGGTGACACCGTTCTCACCATCGTCGGATCCGCCCAGTCGCCCCTGACCGGTGGGCTGGCGACCGCGCTGCCGTGGATCGTCGGCGGCTTGGGCGCCACCCTGGCGGTAGCCAGCGCGGCGGGCGTGGAGACCTTGTCCCGGCGACGCGGGGTCGCCGAAGAGCTGGCCGCCGAGAACGGGCGGCTCTACCGCCAGCAGCGCGGCATCGCCGGCACCCTGCAGCACTCCCTGCTGCCGGACCTGCCGCCACTGGACGAACTCGAGGTCGCCGCCCGCTACGTCGCCGGTGTCGACGACCTCGACGTGGGCGGTGACTGGTACGACGTGATTCCGCGCGGACCGGGATGCTACGTGTTCGTCGTCGGTGACATCTCCGGCCGGGGACTGCCCGCGGCCACGACGATGGCCGCGCTGCGCTTCGCGGTGCGCGCCTACGTCGCCGAAGGCCACGACATCGAAACGGTCATGGCACAGCTGGACCGGCTCCTCCACGTCGACACCGACCACCAGTTCGCCACCGTGCTCCTCGCCGAGCTGGACACGACAGCCCACCGCCTGCGGGTGCTGTGCGCCGGGCACTTCCCGCCGCTGCTGGTGACCGCCGGCCGCGCCGAGCCGATCGACTGCCCGATCACGCCCCCGATCGGCGTCGGAGTTCCCCGCACCGTGGCCGCCACGGTGGTGCACCTGCCCGAGGCTGCCACGCTGCTGGCGTACACCGACGGCCTGGTGGAACGCCGCGACGAGGTGCTCGACGTCGGGCTGGACCGGCTGCGCGAGGCCGCGGCCGACGCTGCCGACCAGCCCCTGGGGGCACTCGTCGATCACCTGATGGAGCACATGACAGTGGACGGCGGAAAGGACGACACTGTCCTGATGGGGCTGCGATGGACGAGGTAGCCGCCGGAGCGCGGGCGCGGCTGGACGTCGAGGCCGCCGGCGACGGCGGCCCGCTGCTGGTCCGGCTCGGCGGAGAACTGGATCTGGCCGGCCTGCCCGACGTGCTGCCGGCCCTGGACCGCCTGCTGGGCATGCCGCCGCAGCCGGTGCGCATCGACGCCGGCGACCTACGGTTCCTCGACTCGACCGGTGTCGCGGTGCTCATCCGCATCGCCAACCACTTCGACCGGGTCGAGCTCGTGCATTCCACCCCGGCGGTGCGCCGGGTGGTGCTGGCGTTGGGCCTGGCCCCCCACCTCGGCCTGGACGGCGACTGACATGCCCAGCCGGACCTTCCCCGCCGTCGCCGCCTCGGTGCCCGAGGCGCGCGGCTACGTCACCGCACTGCTTGCCCCGCTGGCCCCCGACGTGTGCGAGGTCGCCGCCCTGCTGGTCTCCGAGCTGGCCACCAACGCCATCCGGCACGCCGGCGGCCGGACCTTCGAGGTGACGGTGCGGCCGCTGACCGACCCTGACCGGGTGTGGTGCGGCGTCAGCGACACCGGCAGCAGCCAGCCGGTGCTCCGCTCACCGGCGGTGACCGACGAGCACGGCCGCGGGCTGCGCCTGATCGGCGTGCTCTCCGACCGCTGGGGCGCCCACCGCCGCCGCGCCACCGATACCAAGACGGTGTGGTTCGAGCTGAACTACGACCCCCGCGCCCCCGCGCCCGCCGACCGCACCCCCGAGGCCGAACGCACCGCCTGAGCAGCAAACACAAGCACGGTCACCGGCCGCGCATACCAAGCGGAATTCAGGCACTCAGCCGACCGCCGATGCAGTGCCACGACTATCTCAGCGTGGACAGCGCGATGGCCGGAGCCGGCGGATGACGACAGCGCGCGGCACCTTCCTCCTGGCCGTTCCCGGAGTCCTCGGCCTCCTCCTCCTCGCCCACCCTCCGGACCCTTCTCGAGGTCAGGTGATGAGCGATCTCGCGGACGTGGAGACCCGCTGGCTGGTCGTGCACGTGGGTCTGCTCCTCGCCCTGCCCCTGCTGGGTTTGTGGGTGTGGCTCGTCCTCCAGGGCGTGCCCGGACGTGTCGCCACGCTCTCCCGCGTCAGCGCGGTCTTCTTCGTCGCCTTCTACACCGCCTTCGACGCACTCGTGGGCATCGCGAGCGGCGTACTCGTCCGTGAAGCTCGCGCGCTCGACGGGGCGGCGAGCCAGCTCGCCGAGACCTGGTGGGCCATCCCGGCGCCTGTGTGGGTCTTCTCCACGCTGGGGCCGTTGTCCTGGCTGCTCACCGCTGGTGCGGCAGCCGTCGCGCATATGCGGGCCGGAAGCAGTCTCGTCGTGGTCGGTGGCCTGGCCGTGGCGGCCCCGCTGTTCGCGTTCGGTCACCCCACCCTCGGCGGACCCGTGGCGATGGTCGGATTGATCGTCGCGGCCGCCGCCCTGCTACGACACCGGTCAACGCCTCCGTAGTGGGGACCGCGCTGGCCTTCCCTCACGCGCGGCTCCGATGAGCTCCGCTCCCGGCTGGAGCCGGGCCGGATCATGCGAAGTGCCGGTCCACACTCTCAGCACCGTGCGGGCCCCAGCGGACGGCCGCCGAGGTCCAACCGCGGCCAGGAAGACAGGTCGGCCTGCATCTGCCGGTCGTGGGTGGCGACGACCACCGCCGAGTCGGTGGTGTGCAGGGCGTTGGTGAGCTCGTCGACCAGTGCGATCGACACGTGGTTGGTCGGTTCGTCGAGGAGCAGAACGTGGGGTCGTGCGGCAAGGGCCATCGCGAGATCCAGTCGCCGTTGCTGGCCCGTCGACAGCTCGCGCACCGGGCGCCGCAGGTCCGAAGGCCGGAACAGTCCCAGTCCGGAGAGGGCCACGGTTTCGGACTCTGCCAGGACGCCGTTCCGCTGCAGTCCCCGCACGTGCGCGGCGAAGACCTCGGCCGCCGAGCCCGCGTCGGCCCGCGGCGACTCCTGCCGCAGCAGGTGCACGCGGGCGCTGCGGGACCGGCTGACCTGGCCACCGCTGGGCGCAAGCTCCCCGGAGAGCACGGCGAGCAGGGTCGACTTGCCGGCGCCGTTGGGGCCGGTGATGAGCAGCCGTGATCCGGAGTGCAGGGCCAGGGACACCGCCCGCCGCATCCGCTCAGTGACCCGCACGTCGCGCGCCAGGACCAGCGGCGTGCCCGGCCGGACCGGCAGGGGGGGCATCTGGAAGCGCAGTGGGGGGCGCGGCGCTCCCACCGCTTGGCTCCGGAGCTCCTCCTGGCGTCGGTGCACCGCGCGGACCAGGGACGGCGCCCGGGTAGCGCGTTGGTGCTTGCCGGTGCCCTTGTCCGGCCGCCACCCGGTCACCAGGCGGTTCTGCGCACGGGACAGGTTCTCCTGCAGCCGGGCACCTTCGGCCTGGTGCTCCTCGTACTCGGCCTGCCAGCGGGCAAGCTCCGCCCGCCGCCCGGCCTGGTAGCCGGCATACCTGTCGCCGTATAGGCGGGGGCGGCCGTCCCGGCTGGGGTCGAGGTCGAGGATCGAGGTGGCGACGTCGCTCAACAGCGCCCGGTCGTGGCTGACGAGCACCACGCCCCCTGAGTGCTCCTGGAGCCGGGTCGTGAGGAACTCCAACCCGTCGGCGTCGAGGTGGTTGGTCGGCTCGTCCAGGAGCAGGAAGTCGTGCGCGGCGCCCAGCAGGCAGGCCAGCCGAACCCGGTAGCGCTGTCCCACGGACAACTCCTGCAGCAGCCGTGAGCGGTCTGTCACCGCTCCGAGGTGCTCCAGTGCCACGTCGACGCGGCGGTCGGCGTCCCAGGCGTCCAGCGCCTCCGCGGCCGAGAGAGCGGCGGCGTAGTCCTCGTCGGCGCCGGGCTCCCCGTTGGCCAGTGCCGCGCTGCTGGTCTCGAGCGCTCGCACCGCCGCCCGTGCCGGGGCGAGTTCTCGGTCGATCGCGTCGGCGACGGTGGCGCCGTCGTCAACCGGCATCTCCTGTTCGGCGACCCCGAAGGTGCCGAGGCGGCGCACGTGACCGCTGTCGGGCGTCAGCGTGCCCGCGAGGATGTGCAGCAGGGTCGACTTGCCCCGGCCGTTCTCGCCGACGACGCCCCACCGGGATGTGGGCGACACGGTCAGGGACACACCGTCGAGGACGGCGCGGCCCCCGCGCTGGATGTGCAGGTTCTCGGCAGAGAGCTGGGCCCGCGCACGCGCGGGCAGCGGAATGGTGATCGTCACTCGTTCCTCCGGACGGAGGCACGTTCCCCTCGAATCAGGCGGGGGCGTGCTCTTCGCGCTGAGCCGGCCGTGGATGGCCGGCACCGGTCAGAACGACCCGGGGCGCAGAGAGCGCGGCGGGCCGCCCGGAGGGCTGCTCAGAGGAAGTACAAGTACGTCACGACACCCACGCTAGCAACGCCGCCAGTCGGGGGCACGGATTTTCCGGGCGCCCACAGTCCGAGCTCCCCCTACAGTGAGCCACGAGCGCGCGCGGCCCACCGGCCACCGCCGGCCTGGAACCGGCGCCCGGCAGAGAGCTGGATGTGACAGGTCGACCGTCTTCCACTGCATCGCACGGCGAGGATCGCCCTCGGCGTGGCAGGGACTGGCGACCGCCCGCCGTGGCTGTCGATGCCGGCGTGGCCGCGGCGGCTGCGCTCGCGGCCACCGCGGCGCTGTTCTCGGCCGACGAGACGGGAAGCCGACCTCCGGACGCCGTCGCGGTCGGCATCCTCTGCGCCGCCGCTGCCGCCCTGCTGCTGCGCCGGCGCCGACCGCGGACCGCGTTGTTCGGCACGGTCGGATCGGCGCTGGTCTACCTGGCTCTGGACTATCCGGGTGGGCCGGAGCTGCCGGTGCTGATGGTGGCCTTCTACAGCGTGGCGGCCGCGGGGCAGCGGTGGGAGACGGTGCTGGTCGTCGTCCTGTTCGGCGGCGGCGGCGCGGTCTACCGGGCGGTGGTGGAGCGGGAGTCGTTCTTCGAGATCACCCTCACGATGGCGTTGCTGGTGCTCGCCTTCCTGCTGGGCGACAGCGTGTCGACCCGGCGGCGGCTGCGCGCGGAGGTCCGGGAGCGGCTGCGTGCGGCGGCGGTGGAGAAGGAGCTCGAGGCCCAGACCCGGGTCAGCAGTGAACGGATGCGGATCGCACGGGAGCTGCACGACGTCCTGGCGCACACGATCACCACGATGACGGTGCACGCCGGCGCCGCCGCCGACCTGCTGTCAGACCGACCCGAGCAGGCACGCCGTTCACTGGCGACGCTGCGCGCCTCGGGCCGGGACGCGATGACCGAACTGCGCGCGACGATCGCGGTGCTCCGCTCGGGTGACGAGGAGCCGACCCGGCAGTCGGTGCCGGGGCTGGCCCAGCTGGATGCCCTGGTGCGCGGTGTCCGGCAGGCCGGCCTGCCGGTCGAGCTGGAGTTCCGCGGTGAGCGCCGCAAGCTGCCGGCCGCCGTGGAACTGACCGTGTACCGCATCGTGCAGGAAGCTCTGACCAACGTGATCCGCCACGCCCGGGCATCCCGGGCGGCCGTGTGCGTCGACGTGGCACCCACCGCGGTCGAGGTGACCGTTGAGGACGACGGCGCTGGCCGCCCGGAGGCACTGCATCAGGGCTCCGGACTGCTGGGACTCGGCGAACGGGCCCGGGCGCTCGGCGGCGCCCTGTCCGCGGGGAACCGCCCCGGCGGAGGCTTCCGAGTCCGGGCGACGCTGCCCGTCCCGGAGGCGGAGAGGTGACCGGCGGAGGATCCGGCGACCGGGTCGTCCGGGTGCTGCTCGTCGACGACCAGGCGTTGGTCCGTGCCGGGTTCCGCCTCGTGCTGGAGCGGGACGAACGCATCGAGGTGGTCGCCGAGGCGACCGACGGAGCTGCGGCAGTCGAGCTGGCCGAGCGGCACCGGCCCGACGTCGTGCTCATGGACATCCGCATGCCCGTTCTGGACGGCATCGAGGCCACCCGCCGCATCCTCACCGTGGGCCGGCCTGACACCCCGCGCGTCGTCGTCCTCACCACCTACGAGCAGGACGACTACATCGCCGACGCGCTGCAGGCAGGCGCCAGCGGGTTCCTGCTCAAGGACGTCGAACCCGAGGACCTCCGCCGAGCGGTCCACCTCGTCGCCGCCGGCGACGCGCTGCTGTCCCCCAGCGTCACCCGCCGACTCCTGGACACCCTGCGGGCTCGTCCCGACCCGCGACCCAAGGACCCCGAACGGCTCGACGGACTCACCCCGCGGGAGCGGGAGGTCGTCGCCCTGGTCGGTCGCGGGCTGAGCACCACCGAGATCGGCCGGGCGCTGTTCATGAGCCCAGCCACCGCCAAGACCCACCTCAACCGAGCCATGACCAAGCTGCACGCCCGGGACCGCGCGCAGCTGGTCGTGATCGCCCACGAGACGGGGCTCGTCCCGCCGCACTGACCCGCGCGCCGGTCCTCCGATCGCGGCAGCCCGACCGCCTCCGTCTACCGCCGAAACAGTAGGCAGCTCGCGCCATCGCGCCGATGGCCCAGCGGCCGCGGCTTCCTAGCGTCGAACTCGTCGCGCGGCCCACCCCCAGCCCTCGGGCAGCGGCCACCGGCAGACCGCACATCCCCGAGACGCACGGGACATCCCATGACGCGAGTACGAACAGCAATCGTGGTCGGCGGCGGCATCGCCGGCCAGGTCGCCGCGGTCGCCCTGCAACGCGCCGGAATCCGACCGACCGTGTGGGAGGCCTACGCCCGGGACGCCGACGGCGTCGGCGCCTTCCTCGGCCTGGGCCTCAACGGCGTCGACGCACTGCGCACCGTGGACATGGACGCCCCCGTCCTCGCGCGGGGCATCGCCACGCCCCGGATGGTGATGACGAACGGGCACGGCAAGATCCTCGCCGACGTACCCAACGGCGGAACCCTGCCGGATGGCACGCACCCCCTCACCATCCGGCGGGCGGACCTCTACGCCGCCCTGCGCGAGGACGCCGAGCGGCGCGGCATCGTCACCCACTACGGCAAGCGGCTGACCGACGTTCGCCACACCGGCCGTGGCGTGCAGGCACGGTTTGCCGACGGCAGCACCGCTGAGGCCGACGTCCTGGTCGGCGCGGACGGCATCCGCTCCACGGTCCGGCGGCTCCTCGACCCGGCGGCCCCCGACGCCAGCTACGTCGGATTCCTCAACACCGGCGGCTACGCCCGCGGCGTCGACGTCCCCGGCCCACCGGGGATGAATCACTTCTGCTTCGGCCGCCGCGCGTTCTTCGGCTGGATCATGGCTTCCGACGGGGAGGTCTGGTGGTTCGCCAACCTCCCGGCGCCCCGGGAGCCCGACCCGGAGAAGCTGGCCGCCGTCCCCGCCGAGCTGTGGCGGGCCCGGCTGCTGGACCTGTTCGCCGACGACCGCATCCCGGCCGTCGACTTGATCCGGGCGACCGAGAACGTGTTCGCCGGCTGGACCACCTACGACCTGCCCTCGGTGCCCACCTGGCACGACGGGCGCACGGTGATCATCGGCGACGCCGCGCACGCCGTGTCGCCCTCGGCCGGGCAGGGTGCCGCGCTGGCGATCGAGGACGCCGTCGTCCTCGCCCGATGCCTGCGCGATCTCGCCGACGCGCCGGCCGCGTTGACCCGCTACGAGCAGCTGCGCCGGGACCGGGTCGAGAAGGTCAGGGCGCAGGGACGCCGCAACGGCAGTGGCAAGACCGTCGGCCCCGTCGGGCGGGCGATCCGCGACCTCGTCCTGCCGATCGTGATGCGCCGGCTGTTCCGCGACGGCCGCGACCCGCTGCGCTGGATGTGGGACCACCACATCGACTGGGACGCCCCCGTGACCGCGCCCGCCGCGACGGCGGTGACCCGATGACCGCCATCAGCGCCACCCCCCGCGCACGGCGCACCGGCCGGCGGTGGGTCGTGCGCGCGCTCCTTGCACTGCTCGTCGTCGCCCTCGCCGGGGTCGGCGCGCTGGCCCTGACGTGGGCGCGCGCGTCCACCGACACCACCGGCCAGGTCGCCTTCGACCGGCCGCTGGCCATCCCGCCGCTCGCCCCCTCCCGCATCGAGAACGGCACCCGGGTCTTCGACCTGCGCGCCACGACCGGCACCACCGACTTCGGCGTCGGAGACGGCGCCACCCGCACCTGGGGCTTCAACGGCGCCTACCTCGGACCCACCCTGCGCGCCGAGCGCGGCGAACAGGTCCGCATCGACGTCGCCAACGACCTGCCCGAGATGACCACCGTGCACTGGCACGGCCACGAGCTGCCCGCCGCCATGGACGGCGGCCCGCACCAGGAGATCCCACCCGGCCAGACCTGGAGCCCGTCCTGGACGGTCGACCAGCCCGCCGCGACCACCTGGTACCACCCGCACCCGCATGGCGCGACCGCCGACCAGGTGGTCCGCGGCATGGCCGGGATGTTCATCCTGGACGACGACACCAGCCGGACCCTGGACCTGCCTGACGACTACGGCGTCGACGACGTCCCGGTCGTCGTCCAGGACCAGGCCTTCGACGGCGATGGCCAGTTCCGCCTGGCCGAGCACCCGTTCAGCCCGGTCGGCCACCTCGGCGACACGATCCTGGCCAACGGCACCGTCGGCGGCTACCACGAGGTCACCACCGAACGGATCCGGCTCCGGCTGCTCAACGCCTCCCCGTCACGGGTGTACGACTTCGGCTTCGACGACGGCCGGGAGTTCGCCCTCGTCGGTACCGACGGCGGGCTGCTCCCGGCGCCGCACCGCACCGACGCCGTGCGGCTGTCCCCCGGCGAACGGGCCGAGATCGTCGTCGCCCTCGATCCTGCTGAGCGCGTCGTGCTGCGCAGCAATGCGCCCGATCTCGGGGCCGACCCCTGGACCGGCCGGTTCGCCGGCGGTGACGACCGCTTCGACATCCTGCAGCTGCGCGCAGCCGACACCCTCACCGCGTCACCGGAGGTCCCCGCCACGCTGGCCGAGGCCCCCGGCCTCGACCCCGCCGACGCGGTCGCCACCCGCCAGTTCCGCTTCTCCGGCGTCAGCATCAACGGCCAACGCATGGACATGGCGCGAATCGACGAGGCCGTCCTCGCCGACACCACCGAGCTGTGGGAGATCGAGACCTCCGACGGAGCACCGCACAACTTCCACGTCCACGGCGCCCGGTTCACCGTCCTCGACATCGACGGCGACACCCCCGGCCCAGAGCTGTCCGGATGGAAGGACACCGTCTACCTGGCCCCGGCCACCACCACCCGCATCCTGGTGCACTTCACCGATCACGCCGACCCGGACCTGCCCTTCATGATCCACTGCCACCTCCTGCGGCACGAGGACCGCGGCATGATGGCCCAGTTCGTCGTTCTGAACCCAGGGCAGGAGCCGGGCCACGTTCCGGCGACCCACCACCACGTCAGCGCCCCCAGGGGAGCCAGGTGACGGGCGCTGCGACCGACTCCTCGACCGCTGAAGGGGACCCGCACATGACTCGGACACGTCGGAACTACCTGATCGCGCTCCGGGACGGCGTCCTGGGCGGAGCTGCCGCGGCCATCGTCATCTACGCACTCGCCATGCTGGCCGCGACGACCGGCATGCTGACCGGGATGCTCGGGGACACCTTCAGCCACTCGCTGATGGGGATCCCCAGAAGTCGCCGGTCATGTCGCGAAAGGGCTGCATCCTGGCGGCGTCAGCCAGGTGGTGTATGCCCGCCATGCGCCAGACCCGCCGCTGGCTGCAAACCGGCGCCGTCCAAGCCTCTCGATCCGCAGAGGGCGCGGTGCTGCGCCCCAGGGTTGCCGTCACCCGGACCGTCCCACCTGTGCCGTCGAAACGGACGATCATCCGCAGGCTGGTGGACTCCCCGCACCGTTGGGCCCCGGAAGCACGTGACGGTGCCAGGCCGGACGGTGACCGTGACGTCGTCGACGGCAGTCTGCTCGACGTACTGGTCAGCGCGGGCCTCGATCATCGGTGTCTCCTTACTCTGGCGTCTTCCGGGTGGGCGGGTCAGGTAGGGGACTGCTGTCGCACCGTCCGTCACGATTCCCAGCGGAACAGGCGCGTGGCTGCGGCGCCGACGACGAGTGCGAACGCCAGGAGCACGAGGCAGGGCAGCCACACGGCCGCCACCCCCTCCCCGCGCACCAGGACATCGGTGATGCCGTCGTTCATCCAGCCCAGTGGCAGCACGCGACTGACCGACTGCATCCAGGACGGCGCGGCCGACAGGTCGAAGAAGACGCCGGAGAGGAAGGCCATCGGCAGCACGATGAAGTTGGCGAGGGCGCTCGCCGCTTCCTCGGTCTTGGCGATGGCGCCGACCAGCAGGCCGACGCCCAGGAACGAGCACGTCCCGCACAGGAGGATGGGCAGCGCCAGCCACCACTGGCCGGCCAGTTCGAGGCCGAAGACCGGGAGCATCGCCACCGCGATGAAGACGACGGCCTGCAGCAGGGCAACCAGCAGCGACACTCCGACCCGGGCCGCCACGATCGTCCACGCCGGCGCCGGGGACAGGCGAAGCCGCCGCAGCACCTGCCGGTTCCGCCAGGCGACCAACGTCAGCGCCGCCCCGAACGCGGCCGACGTCGCCACGCCCCAGGAGAGGATGCCGGGGGCGAGGAACTGGATGGGCCCGAACCGCTCGGACTCCACCTGCTGAGTCGTCAGCGTGATGGCCGGCGGCTGGCCGGTGGCCGCGAGATTGGCCTCGTTGATCACCGAGGAGACGACCTGCTGGACGGTCCCCGCCTGCACCTGATCACTGGCGGCGAAGTACAGGGTGACCTCACCGCCCTGCTCGATCACCGCTCCGGCCACGTCGCCGGCCTCGACCGCCGCCACGGCCTCCTGGGCATCCTCGAAGGCCACGGACTCGACGACGTCGTCGGGGAGGGCCGTGACCACCGGCCCCTCGCCCACGACTGCCAGCGGGGTCGTACCGGCGCCATCGCCGCGGAACACCAGCCCGAAGACCACGAGGAACATCAGGGGGAAGAGGAACGCGAACAGCAGCGACGTCCGGTCCCGGAAGAAGCTGCGCAGCATCGCGCGGGACAGCGACCGCAACTGCCCGGACGTCGAGGGCCTCGGGCCTGCCGGCCGCGTCCCGGGCGTGGACCGGGTCGTGACGTCGGTGGCGCTCATGCCCGGTACTCCCGGCCCGTGAGGGTGAGGAAGACGTCCTCCAGGGTGGCCGTGCGCACGCTGACTCCGTCCAAGGCGTTGCGCTCCGCCAGCGCGGCGACCAGCCGCGCGGGCTCCCGTGTGGAGAGCACGACGTCCCCGTCGGTGTCCACCACGGTCTCGACACCCGGGAGCCGGTGGGCAGCCCCGGTGTCCAGGACCTCACGCGGCAGGGCGACACGGGTGGCGGCCGACAGCCCTCGGATGAGCGCGGCGGGAGTGTCGAGGGAGAGGATCCGGCCGGCGTCCATGATCGCGACCCGGTCGCAGAGGATCTCGGCCTCGTCCATGTAGTGCGTGGTGTACACGACGGTGGTCCCGCCCTCCTGGATCCGGCGGAGCAGATCCCACAGGTTGCGTCGCGCCTGCGGGTCCAGCGCCGCCGTCGGTTCGTCGAGGAAGACGACCTCCGGGTCGTGGACCAGTGCGCAGGCGATGGACAGCCGCTGCCGCTGCCCGCCCGAGAGCTGGTCCTCGCGGACATCGGCCTTCTCTGTCAGGCCGACGAGCTCCAGCATGTCGTCGGCTCGCCGCTGATCGACGCCGTAGAGACCCCCGAAGGTCTGCAGCTGCTCCCGGCACGTGAGCCGCTCGAAGAAGGCGCTGGCCTGCAACTGGACCCCGATCCGGGACAGCAGCCGCGGGTTGCGCGGCCACACCGGCTCCCCCAGCAGCCGGACCGCGCCCTCGTCCGGCTCCCGGATGCCCTCGACAATCTCCAGAGTGGTCGTCTTGCCCGCACCGTTGGGGCCGAGGATGCCGAAGAACTCGCCCGCCGCGACGCTGAAGGACACGTCGTGGACGGCGCGAAACCCTCCGTAGTCCTTGACCAGACCGTCGACCTCGATGGCCATGGGCCGGTCAGGTCGGTCGGTCACCATCAGGGCGCCCGGACGTCGTCGGGGTGGCGCAGCGGGACTCCATGACGTCCCGCCGCTGCCCGGGTTCTCCGGTCGTATTCCGACGTCGTGGCGGAGCGATCACTGCGAGACGCGGCCTGGGCTGCGTTCATCTGCATGGAACCGACTCTTCGCCGCGCACGGAACGCTCACCATCGTGCGCGCCCGACGATCTGCTGTACGGCCCGCCACACCGTCGACAACCCCGGGTTCAGCGGATGTGCATGTGCTCCTGGAAGACCAGGACGGCCTGGACCCGCCGCTCCCGGTCTGTCGTCGGGGGCAGGTCCAGCTTGAGGAAGACGTTGCTGATGTGCTTCTCCACCGCACGCTTGGTGACCACCAACCTCGCGGCGATGGCGTCATTGCTCAGTCCCTCGGCGAGCAGGTGCAGGACATCGCGCTCGCGCGGGGTGAGTTCGCTGAGCGGATCGTCGGCCCGGTCCAGCCGCGCGATCTCCGTCATCACCTCGCCGTCGACGGCGGTGCCACCGGTCGCCACGGAGCGGACCTGCTGGATGAAGGTGTCGATGTCGGCCAGCCGGTCCTTGAGCAGGTACCCGACACCGGTGCCTGATGCCGCGAGCAGCTCCCGGGCGTTGCCCACTGCGACGTGTTCGGCGAGGACGAGGACGCCGGTCGAGGGATGCTCGGACCTGATCCTCCGAGCGGTCTCGAGTGCCTCGGCGGTCTGCGCATCGCGGAAATCGACGATGGCGACATCCGGTCGATAGGTGCGGACACGGGCGAGCAGGTCACGGGGGCTGTCGCACTGCGCGATGACGTCGATACCGGCATCGGCGAGCACCTGCCGGAGTGCCTCGCGGAGGAAAACGGCATCCTCGGCCAGGACCGCGCGCAGCCGCTCGGTCCCCGGAGCGGGACGCAGCCGGTCTGCGCCTCGGGGGGACGGGGCTCCCAGGGACACCACGACGCGGCATTCCGGGTCGCCGACGGCGATGCGCTGCTCCAGCCGGACGTCACCGTGCCCGGTGTTCCGGATGGCGATGCCGTCGAAGACGCCGGCGGTCATCCCGCACAGCGACGGCGCCCGCCGGACGGCGTCGCCGAACGGGCATCGACGGTTGCCCAGGACGATCTGGTCGTCGCTGACCGAGAGGGGATAGAAGTCGCCCCCGACGGCGGCCTCCGACGAGACGAGCAGGTCGACGACCTGCTGCGGCGACAGCCGCTCGGTCAGCCCGCGGGCGCGGCGGTACTCCTGCTCGATCCGCGTGCCGACCGCGGTGCCGACCGCGGTGACCGCCGCCCCCGCCGCTGCCGGCCCGTGGGTGTGGTCCACCGCCTGCGCCAGCTGGACGGTGACCGCCCCGAGAAAGGCATCCCGCCCGACGCTGCCGTCGCAGGCGACGTCATCCGGCGAGGGGAGCCAACCGCTCTGAGGACCGAGGGTGACCGGGCCGCTGCCTGCGGCGCGAGCGATCGGCAGCCGCAGCGACACGTCGGATCCGCGGCTGCCGTGCCGTGCGACGTGCAGTGGACCGGCGACGTCGGACAGCATCCGTAACCCACCCCGTACCTGCGCAGCCAGCACGTCGGCGAGGCTGAAGCCGCGCCCCAGGTCGCGGACATGCAGGACCGGCTCCAGCACGGTCCAGTCGACGCGCACCCATGCCGGTCCCGGTGCATGTCGGCAGACATTCCCGACGAGTTCGTCGAAGGCCAGTTCGGCAATCCGCACCTCCGCGCCGGACCCGGTCTCTGCATGCCGGGCCAGGTACGTGAGCACCGCATGGCGCACGTCGCTGACCGCCGTCGGATCCGACGTGTCGAAGGCGCATTCCATCGAAACCACCACCTGCCTCCGACGCTACGCCCGAGCCCACCTGAGCCGGATGACGCTTCGACGACGTCTCCCCGACGTCTCCCCGCTCGCCGCACCGGTGCGGTGCACCGCACCCCCGATCCACGTGCGGACTCCACTGCGCTCCCCCACGCCAGGCCCCACCGTGGAGCCACTCGGCCCCATCGCCCTCGTCGGGCGATCGAGGGAATCCAGGGTGACCGGCGGAGGAACGTGAGGGCCAGATGGCGAAGGTCCGGGTCACGGCGGACGAAGTACGGATCGCTCTGTCGCCATGGGAGAAGGTCGCCGCGCTTCACGGCGACCTTCGGCTCCCCCGCCGGGCCGTCTGCGGCGTGGAGGTGCTGGACGACTCCCTGACCGGGGTCCGCGGCGTCCGCGCGCCGGGGCTGCGCCTACCGAGGTCCCGAGCGATCGGCACGTGGCGGCACCGGCATGGGAAGGACTTCGTCGTTGCCCGACGCGCACAGGGTGGGCTGCGCCTGGTCCTGTCCGGGTCGCCGTGGAGCGCCGTCCTGATCAGTCTTCCCGATCCACGAGCAGTGGCCGAGCAGCTCCGATGAAGCACGCGACCGATGAACACGGCACTGGGCCAGCGCGGTCGACCGGGCCGTTGCAGGGTCTTGACGCGGCCCGGATGAGCACCAGTCGGGGGCTGACCTCACTCACCGGGGCCGACGTCGTCCCCGCCCACAATGGAAAGAGGAGAGCGCTCATGCGGGGATGGAAGCCCGTCGAAAGAACCGTCACGACTCGCGTCTCGCTCGAGGAGGCGGTACGCCGCGCGCTCGAGGAGGGCTTCCAAGTCCGCCAGCGACATACAGCACTGGTACTGCTTCACCGACCGGGCACCCAGCTGGCCCTGCGTGGTGAGAAATTCCCGCTTGAGCTCGCCGTCGCCGAGAGCGACGAAGGCCTTTTTCTCCAACTGCGCTACGACACCTTCGCCCTCGCGGACAGCGGCGACCTCGACCGGCTGGCCGACGATCTCGCGGGAACCCTCGCCCGCACCGACTGAACCCCGCAGTCCGCGGAGGCCGATGTACGGGAGATCTGGCTGTGCCCGCTGCTCGGCGAGGCCGAGGAGCCGTTGAGGACCGCCGTCCCGTGGCCCGACCGAGGGCTCGACGAGCGCGGGGTCATCGACGCGACCCCTGGAGGCCGTCGCCGACGAGGTTGTGCAGCTGCGGCGCTAGGAAGCCCGGGGCTTCCTTCGGCGACCACGCCTGCGGATCTGCGGGGCGGTCGAGCACCGGCTCAACGAGGTCCGCGCAGGCGGCCGGTCGGCGCAGCCGGCGCCATGGAGTTCGAGCTGGCGCGGCAACGACGTCAGCGTTTCGACGACCATGCCAATCAGCCTTCTGTGGGCTGCAGCTGTTGTGGCTTGGATGCGCGTCCCGCTACCTCGGCTCGGCGCGGGTGCGGCATTGAAGTCGCCTCTCAAGGCGCCGCAGGAGCGGCCGTTAGGGGTGCCTCGGTGAGGGGGCGGGTGGCGAGGGCGCAAAGCGCGTAGCCGTCGCTGATCACCACGGCGGCTGCAACGGCACTGATCCGGTGATCCGGCACGAGCCACCAGGCAGCCGTGACGGAGAGCGTGCGCGCTATGGCGTGGACGAGGCCCAGGGGGTGGCCGATGATCCAGCCGAACGCGACCCAGTGCAGGCCGAGTCCGATCCCCAGGGTGAGAGGCAGGTGGCTCGGCGCGAGCGCGAAGACGGTCAGGTGCACGGCCCACAGCAGGTTGACCATGATCACGCAGCGACCCGTCAGCCCCGCCAGCACGCTCGGGTTGTCCAGGAGCCGTTCGCCGAGCCGCTGAGCGATCACCATCCCGAGGGGGAAGATCGCCCCCGTGGCGAACGGCAGCACCAGGGTGGCGGTGGACGCGGGCAGGAACAGCGTCACGATGCCGACCACCGCCCACACGAAGGCGCCCGCCAGTGGCAGGGCCAACGATCGGCCGGCGTGCCGGGCGAAGTCCGCACGCAAGGCCTCCACGTGGGCCAGCTCGTCGCCCTGGTCGTCGCCGGTGAACGCCGATGGCACCTGGGGCCGGCTCACGGTCGGCCGCCTGACACGGGAGCAGGGCTGGGGGCCGGCGCCCGCGAGCCGCCTTCCACCCCGAGGTCGGCCGACCTCACCGTGAGCGTGCCGCGGGTCGGCCTGAGCCAGACGAGGGCAAGCACGCCCAGACAGGAAGGCCGCGATCTCGACCGGCCCTCCCGGCCCGATGTCGGTCAGGAACGGGTCGGGGGAAATGCGAGTGTTCGCCGATAGGTCCTCGCTGCCGGCGATGTCCGTGCGGGAGAAGCCGGCGTTGTAGGTGATGTTGTACGTGGCGTGCGCACCGATCACGAGAGCCAGGTTGCCGCTGTACACGTAGATGACGCCGAAGACCACGCCGGCCAGGATCCAGGTCAGGATGAACGCCGGGATCTCTGCCTGCCCGAGGTGGTCCAGTCCGAACACGATCGAGCTGACCGCCACGCCTCCGGCGACGGCACGGCGGGGAGACAGCCATCGCCGAAGTCCGTCAGCTGCATTGCACACGAACACCCCACGGAGGACGAGTTCGTCCGCGGCGGCTCGATGAAGCGAGTGGCCTCGGCCGTCGCCGAGGGCTCCACCGTCGTGTCGCTGGTGCACCGGGCACTGGCCACGGACGCCGACGCCGGTTCCAGTGACGGCGCCCACGGCTGGCAGTACGGATCACCAGGTCAGGGGCGGCCTTTGGGGCCAGTGACGGGAAGACAGCCATATGTCGGTCGCGAGCGCGCTCGTGCAACGGCGGCACGAGAGGCGGACTTCCCGTCGGTACCCGGAGGCGCGCAGCGACTTGGCCGCAGCGACCGGGACCACGACCCAACCGGCGGCGGGCCGAGGGCGCCAAGACCGATAGGTCGCCGCCCAAGCAGCGCGTCGGACTGGAACAGGCGCGTGACCCCGTCAGCCACGGGATCGTGTGCCCGCGAGCCGCGTGCAGGTGCTCGGCGGCGTGCTGGGTGACCCTAGCCCGCGGCGATCGCGTGTCGCACGCGCTGAAGAACGCCGCCCACCTGGCGACCGCCATCCGGCAACGGTGGTCGACGTGTTGCGCAACAGAGGCCAGCAGCTGACCGCGGAGCACTCCGCTCGCGGCCTGACGCCGCACGTCCATGCCGGCGCCTACGTTCCCTGCGCCGGCCGCTCCATGATCCACACGTGCGGCGCTCCGCCGGGCGGGTCCCACTCAACCCGGACCGCAAAGCCGAGTCGTTCGTAGAGCCGGACGTTGGCCACGTCGGAGGTCTCCAGCACCGCGGCCATGCTCTGGGTATCCAGCACACGGAGCCCGTCTGTGACCAGTGCTGAGGCGATGCCCCGTCCCCGCCACTGCGGGTGTGTCCCCACGCATCCCAGGAACCAGTGCGGCTCCTTCGGTCGCAAGCGCACACCGGCGGCCTCCGCCTCCTCGAGCGCCGCGGCCCGATCGCCGAGCAGTCGCGGCACCTCCCGGGCCAGCAGCTCAGCCGTCGCCGCCGACAGCGGCGCGGAGTCCGGCCGGGACCAGCACGCGGCCCCGACCACTTGACCGTCCTCCTCGGCTACCCACGTTCCCTGCAGCTCCGCGCCGGCGAGCCCGGCCTGCCATCGGTAGAGCGCCATGAGCCGCTCTCGCCGTCGTTCCTCGCCGAACGCCCACCGGATCCAGGGGTAGTCGTCGAACGCCTCGGCGAGAACGTCGCCCACCGCCGGGGCGTCGGCCACAGTCGCCGGGCGGATCGTCCTAGTCGTCATGGTCCAATCCTGGCGTCCGCCGCTGCCCGGCCCCAGATGCGAGGGGCACGATGGCGGGAAACCAAGCAGACGCCGACCGCGCGGGGCGGTGGCGCCGCAGGGGGCAGCACACCGGACCGGCACGATGCACCCGTCACAGGATCGTTCCTTGACCGGGACGCATGGGTGCTGCCTACCGTGGCCCGGTGCGGGCGCTGCTGCTCGGACCGCTCGAGGTGCTCGACGACGCGGGCGCCCCGCTGACCGTGCCCGGGGCCAAGCAGCGCCGGCTGCTCGCCCTGCTCGCCGTGCATGCCGGGGAGGTCGTCTCCGCCGACCGGATCGTCGACGTGCTGTGGGGTGAGGAGCCTCTCCGGGACCCGACGAACGCCGTGCAGGCCAAGATCGCCCAGCTGCGACGGCTCCTCGAGCCGCGGCGCGACGGGGCGCCGCCGCGGGTGCTGGTCCGCCGCGCCCCCGGATACCTGCTCGACCTGGCCGCAGACGACGTCGACGTGACGGTGTTCGCCCGCCTCGCCGGCCAGGGCCGGGACGCGCTCGCCGCGGGCGACGCCGCGGCCGCGGCCGACCGGTTCCGCTCCGCGCTGGCACTGTGGCGGGGTCCGCCGCTGGCGGAGTTCGCTGGGGAGGAGTTCGCCGCGCCCGCCGTCGCCCGCTGGGAGGAGGAGCACGCCGCTGTCGTGGAGGACCGGATCGAGGCCGACCTGGCCCTCAGCGGCGCAGGTGCGCTGGTGCCGGAGCTGCAGGACCTGGTCGCCGCCCACCCGACCCGGGAGCGGCTGCGGGCCCTGCTGATGCGGGCGCTCTACGCGGCCGGGCGGCAGGCCGACGCGCTGGCCGCCTTCCACGACGCCCGCCGGTTCCTCGACGACGAGCTCGGGGTGGCGCCGGGACCGCAGCTGCGGGCCGCCTTCGAGGCGGTCCTGCACCAGGACCCGGCGCTGACGAGCACCTCGTCGGCGCGCCCGAGACCCGCAGCCCCGCGGGTGCCGAACGCGGCGCGGCTGCCGGCACCGCTGACGCCGATCGTCGGCCGGGCGGAGGAGGTCGACGCGGTGGCCGCCCTGCTCGGCGCCAGCCGGCTGGTCACGCTGACCGGGCCGGGCGGCGTCGGCAAAACGCGGCTGGCGCTGGAGGTCGCCCACCGGATCGGTGAGAACGGCGACGGCCCGTGGTGGGTGGACCTCTCCGTCGTCGGCTCCCCCGCCGAGCTCCTGCCGGAGATCGCCGCCGCGCTGGGCCTGGCCGACGAGCGGGCGGTCGGTGGCGCGGCCGCGGACCCGCGGGCGCGGTTGGTCTCCGCCCTCGCCGAGCGGCCGGTGCTGCTCGTCCTGGACGACGTCGAGCACCTCGTCCCGGCGGTCGCCGAGCTGGCCCGGGAACTGCTCACGGCCGCCCCCGGGCTCAGGCTCCTGGTCACCAGCCGCGAGCCGCTGGGCCTGCCCGGTGAACAGGTGTGCTCCGTCGCACCGCTGGGCTGCCCGCCGCAAGGCGCTGCCGGCGACCCCGACGATCTGCGCCGCTCCCCTGCAGTGGAGCTGTTTCTCGACCGGGTCGCCGCCGCCGCCCCCGGCTTCAGGCTGGACGAGGCGACCGCCCCCGCGGTCGGCGCCGTCTGCCGGGAGCTCGACGGCCTGCCGCTGGCTCTGGAGCTGGCCGCCGCGAAGGTGCGCACCCTCGGGGTGACCGAGCTGGCCCGCCGGCTCGACGACCGGTTCCGGCTGCTGGCCTCGCGAGCCGGCGGCCCGCGCCGGCGGCAGACCCTGCTGGCCGTCGTGCGGTGGAGCTGGGACCTCCTCGACGACGCCGAGCGGACCCTGCTGGCCCGGCTGTCGGTGCTCGGCGGCCGCTGGCCACTGACCGCCGCCGAGCGGGTGGGCGCAGACGCGCGTCCGAAGTCCGGGTGGACGGACGAGGTGGCCGGGGAGCCGGTCGCCGACCTGCTGGCGCGGCTGGTCGACAAGTCGCTCGTGGTCGTCGAGGCAACGGCCGACGGGGCTCCCCGCTACCGGCTGCTGGAGACCGTCCGGCGCTTCGCCGCCGACCGGCTGGCCGAACGCGGCGAGCAGGACGAGGCCCGCGAAGCCCTCGTCTCATACGTCGGTGAGCTGGCCGCGCCGGCGACGACGGCGCTGCGCAGCGCCGGCCAGCTGGAGACGGCCCGCCGGCTGGACCAGGAGCGGGCCAACATCCGCGCCGCCCTGACCTATGCCGCCGACGCCGGCGACCGTGCGCCGTTCACCCGGCTGGTCACCGATCTGTGCTGGTACTGGTACCTCACCGGCCAGCCCGAGGAGGCGCTGCGCTGGCTGCGACTCGCCGCCGTGACGACCCGGACCGACCCCAGTCCCGAGACCGCCCTTGCCGTGCTGTGGGCCGCCTTCCTCGACGCGGCCGCGGAGGGGCCGGCCGCGTCATGGCCCCGGACCGCCAACCTGCTTCCCGCACTGGACGCGGGCACGGCCGAGCAGCGGGTGATCGGCGGCTGCCTGGCCGTGGTGCTGGCCCGCGGCGCCGGTGACGCCGAGGCCGCCGAGCGGATCGCCACCGCCACCCGCTGGGTGGCCGTGGCCGCCGACGACCGGCACGGCCTGGCCACGCTGGACTACCTGGACGCGTTGCCGCCGGCCCAGCGCGGCGACCTGGCCACCGCCGGGGAACTGCTGGCCGTGGCGCTGGACCGCTTCGCCGAGGCCGGCGACCGCTGGGGGCAGGTGCAGAGCCTCAACGGCCTGTACACCATGGCCGAGGCGGCCGGGGACCTCGACCGGGCCAGCGAAATCCTGGACCGGGCGCTGCCGCTGGCCGGTGAGCTGGGCGTCCGGGAGATGCAGGCGGTACTCCTCACCCGTGCCGCTTCGCTGGCCCTGCGCCGGGGGAACGCCGCCGAAGCCGCGGCAGCCGCGGAGCGGGCGAGGTCGGCCGCAGCGGAGGTCGGTTCCGTCCTGGTGACCGCGATGGCCGAGCACACCGCCGGCCTGGCCGCCCGCGGGCTCGGTCAGCTGGTCGCGGCCGCCGCGGCGCAGGAGGCCGCCCTCGCCGCATACCGCCGGGCCGGCGTCGCCGTCGGGGCCGCAGCGACTCTGCGGGAACTGGGCACCGTGGCGCAGCTGACCGGGAACGCCGACCGGGCGCGCCGGCTCCACCGCGAGGCACTGCAGCACGCGCGGGCGGGCGGCGACCCCCGCCTGGTCGCCTCGGTCCTCGAGGCGGTCGCCGTCGCCACCGCCGCCGGCCTCCCGGCCACCGGGACGGACGGTGCGGCGACCGGCGAGCACTCCTCCGCCGCCCGGCAGGTGCTGCGGGTCCTAGGCGCCGCCTGCGCCCTCCGCGGCGGCGGCCCCCCGGACGACCCGGCCGAGATGGAGGACGCGACCGCCCGCGCCCGGATCATCCTCGGTGAGTCGATAGGAGAGCCCGCCGCACCGGAGGCCGCCGCCGTGGAGCGGCTGCTCGACGAGCTCACCGCGCTACCGGACCACAAGCCCGGCCCGGTCGCGGACACCGGTGGGCCGGGCCGGTCACACTGACCGGCCCGGCCCACCGGGTCTTGTCGGGCTTCAGCTCCCGCGGACCTCGCGGATGAGGTCGAGGACCGTGGCGGCCACCGTCGCGGCGTGGTCCCGGTCGGTGAGCACCGTGAAGTGCGTGGCTCCGTGCACCACGGTCCGGCGGGCATCGGACGACAGGCCCGTCAGCTTCTCGTGTAGCACCAACTGGCGCTCCAGCAGTGCGGTCTGCGACGGGTCGTCGGAGGCGTCGGAGGTGTCGGCGCTGAGAATTCGCACCGGCAGGTCACCCAGGATCCGGTCGCGGGCTCCGTCGGCGATCACGTCGAAGGCCTCGAACTCTGCCGCCATCGCTGAGGCGGCCCGCGGCGAGGCGCTCCACGCGGCGTAGGAGGCGGCAGCCTCCTCGGGCATCCCGACGGTCAACGCCTCGGCCGGGTTGTACAGCAGGGTGACGCCCAGCCACGAGGCGACCTTCATCAGCAACACTCCCGTCGACGCGCTGTCCACCGTCGCCTGCAGCTCCGGCGGCAGGTCGGTGTACTGGTCTTCGTGCGAGGGGTCGACCAGGACCACGCCGGCTGTGTCCTCCGGATAGGTGGCGGCGAACGTGCGGGCGAACAGACCGCCCAGCGAGTGCCCGACCAGTACGTACGGGCCTTCCTCGCCGATGGCGTCCAGCGCCGTCCGCAGGTCCCGGACCTCGGCAGCAGGGTCCACCGGGCCGTCGCGGTCGTCACTCCGGCCGATCCCGGCCCGGTCGTAGGAGATCACCCGGACGTCGTCGGCCACCATGCCCTGCACCCACGCCCAGGCCGTCGACGGCGTGCCCATGCCCGCCTCCAGGACGACGGTCGGTCCGGTGCCGCGTGGGCCCTCGGCATGCAGGTGCAGCCGATGGCCGCCGACGTCGACCAGCCGCCCCGGCGCCGGGTGCTCGGACGCGTTGCGGTGCTGCACCAGGGCCTGCGCGCCGGCACCGAGAACGGCCAGCAGCCCCAGCACCAGGACGAGGCCGGTGGCTGCGCGCAGGATGCGGCGCGGCCAGGACCGCCTGCGGCGCTCCATACCGTCGCGGGGGGTACGGACGAGGGACTGTGCGGACATCGGAACCTCCGGACGTCGAGTCGGTACGGCCCCGAAGGTGTCCCCCTGCTCTGACGCGACTCTGACGCGGCCCTGACGTCCCCGCTCCCCGGGGGTGCTAGGGCGTCACCGGTCGAGATCCGACCGAGGCCAAGGAGCCAGGTCCTGCTGCATCTGCCGGTCGTGGGTGGCGACGACCACCGCAGCGTCGGTGGCCGCCAACGCGTCGGTGAGCTCGTCGCCCAGCGCGATCGACAGGTGGTTGGTCGGCTCGTCCAGGAGCAGCACGTGCGGCCGCGCCGCCAGGACCATCGCCAGGTCCAGCCGCCGCTGCTGCCCCATCGACAGCTCCCACACGGGCCTGGCGCAGTTCGGCCGACCGGAACAGACCCAGCCCGGAAAGGGACACGGACTCCTGTCCTCGAAGGACGCCGTTGCGCACCGGTGCCCGCACATGGACGGCGAAGACCTCGGCCGGCGAGGCGGAATCGGGTCTGTCCGTGCATGGACAGTTCCACTGCCTCCCACAGCGGGGTGCCAGGGGCGATCGCGTGGGTCAGCCAGCGGCGCGCCGGCTCGGGCAGGTCCGAGACCATCGCCGGGTGGAAGACCCCAGGCTGCTGGGTGTCGTGGGCCTCCACGAGCAGCGCCGGGCGGACGGTCGGTGTCACCGGGTCCCCGGCAGGTGTCGGCTGCTACCCCGGCCGGCGCAGGTCGCCACCGGAGCGCCCGAGGGCGCTGCCGTCACGAGGAGGCCTCGTCCCGGGGCAGGAAGCCAGGCTCCCCGGCGGAGGACGAGCGAGGCGGCACCGACGACACCCACGAGGTGACCAGGTCGAGCACCTGCTCGTCGACGGGACGGCGGGTCTCGCGCTTGTAGGCCGCCAGTGACGGTGGGCCGGGCTGCCGCCGCAGAACATGGGTGAGGTCCGGGACGAGGTGCACCTCGACCGGTCCTGGCACCGTCGCCGCGATCACTTCGAGGTCCTCCGGCTTGACCTGCAGGTCCTTGCTCCCGGTCACTGCGAGCACCGGCACGTGAATGCGCGCGAGGTCGTGCCGCGGGTCATGGGCCAGGAACTCGCGGTGCCACTTCGCGTTGAACCGGCGACCGCCCATCCGCACGACGTCGGCCGTGGTCTGCTCGATGCGGCGGTGGTTCGCGGCGACCTTGGCGACGAGGTCGACCCGCAGCAGGCGCATCACGGCCCGCACCGGGGCCGGCAGTGTCGGAGCGATCTGCTCGGCCTGCCAGAGCAGGAGTTCCCGGCCAGTGGTCGCGCTGCCGCTGAGGAGGACCACCCCGGCGACATCCGCCTCGTCCGCCGCCACCGCGGCGGCCAGCTGGGCCCCCTCGCTGTGTCCCACGACGACCACCCGGCCGGCGTCCACGCCGGGCTGTCGCAGCACGGCCTGGAGTGCGGCGGCGGCGTCGTCGCGGTTGTCGCTCAGGCCGGCGGCTCGCCAGTCGCCGGAGCTGGCTCCGGCGCCGCGCTTGTCGTAGCGCAGGCTGGCCACGCCGGCACCCACGAAGGCTCCGGCGAGGTCCCGGGTGATGCCCAGGCGTAGGCGGCGGTGGTCGGAGTTGCGGTCGACCGGGCCGGAGCCGGGGATGAGCAGGGCGGCCGGGTGCGGGCCGGGTCCGTCCGGCAGGGTCAAGGTGGCGGCCAGGGTGTGGCCGGCCGAGGGGATCACCAGATCGGTGTCGGGCACGGTCGTCCTCCAGGAGCAGGAGTGGCGCGGGTCGGGGGTCAGCGCGCGGCGGAGATGGCCGCGGCGGTCGCCTCGGGGTCGGCGACCTCGAGTAGCAGCGCGTCGTACGTGGCGTGGGCCAAGGTCAGGCGCAGCGCCGGGCGCCCCCGACGGACCGCCACCACGGTCTTGCGCTTCTTGCGACGCCAGGTCCCGATCTTGCGCAGGCCGGGGACGCCGAGTCCGGGGGCGCGGATGCCGACTGCCGCGCGCAGCCCGTCCGGGACGACGTCGACGCTGCGGACGGCGGTGATCGGGATCTCGAGGTCGCGGAGGAGGCCGGCGATCTTCTCGGCCGGGTGGAAGTGGACCCGCAGCAGCTCTGCGGTCACGTGTGCGGTGGGCATGCCTCGACGATGGCCGACCCACCTCGCGACCACGTCGTTCTCGAGAATGGACTCCACCCAGTACTCCGGGAGGAGGTGGCCGGCCGGAGTCGGCAGCGAGATGGAGGGTCGACCGCCGTCGCCGCAGGGCTCGCTCAGGTCGCTGCGAGAAGCTCTCTGCCCATGCACACGCGCGGCCACCTGTCGAGGCCGAGCGCAGCTTCTCGCCGACGGATCACGCGCAGTCCCGCCGTCCATTCGTGCTCGTCCAGGACGCGGAAGCCGCACCGGCGGTAGTAAGGCGCGTTCCACGGCACGTGCGCGAAGGTGGTCAGGGTGAGCGCCGACAGGCCACCGGCCACTGCGTGCGCCGCGGCGCGCTCCAGGAGTGAGCGGCCGATGCCCCGGCGGGCGTAGCCGGGGTGGACCGACACCTGCTCGACGTGCAGCCCGGCGTCCACGGGGTCGGCGAGGAGGTAGGCGACCGGCTGGTCGAGCTGACCGACTGCCACCCATGCCAGTCCCGTCCGCCGGTAGCGGTCCAGGACGCCGATCGGCAGCGGGTCGTCGTCCGCGATCTCAGGCATCCCGACGTCCGCGAAGCACTGCCCCGCGGCGCGCTCGATCTCCCGCACCGTCTCCAGCTCTCCTGCGAGGACGAGCCGGATGCGCGGAGGTGGGAACGAGCGCTCGGCCGTCACGATCTCGCCCTCGGCGCCGGGACCGGACGATCGGTGCGCCGCGCGACCAACCGGTGCACTCGCCGTGCGGACGACGCGCTGGCCCCCTCCTCCTCGTGCAGGATGTCCGTGCCCTGCAACGCCGCGCGGACGAGGCGCGCGTCGAACGCGGCGTACAGCCGTCCGGCGTGGTCCCGGACGAGACCGCGTTCGGTGACCCGCCAGCGGAGGTAGAGCGTGCCGCCGGAGTCCAGCAGGGAGACCAGCCGCCGCACGGCCGGCACGACCGTTCCGGGAGGCAGGTGCATGATCACCGTCTCGCACGGGACGTTGGTATACGCGCCGCTCGGCACGCCGTCCAGGCCCGGCAGGGACGCCGCCGCGAACGGCACCTCGGGGTGCCGACGACGGGCCTCGCCCAGGAGACCCGAGGACGCGTCGTAGCCGATTGCGTCGACCCCTCGGGCCGCCAACCAAGCGGTGTCCCGGCCGCTGCCGCACCCGGCATCGGCGGTCCGGCCGTGACGGAAGAACCTCTCGACCACCGCATGGAGGTCGACCGGCGACGGCTGGCCCTCCCAGTCGTCGACGTGGCCAGCGGGGTCGCGGTCGTAGGCGGCCACGGTGTCGCGGTCGGCGATCACGCGTCTCCTCGCCGCCGGCTCCCTATGGGCCGCCGCGGCTCGGTCGCCAGGAGCGACCCGAGCAGCGGCACACCGCTCACGGTGGTCACCAGTCGGGTCGCCGGGCCGCGCAGCAGGAACACCAGCAGCGACACGACGACGGCACCGAGCACCAGACCGTCCATCACGTCGTGCGGGTAGTGCACCCCGAGACCCACGCGGGCCGCTGCGACCGCCAGGGCGAGCAGCGTGGCGATCGGCCACCACCGGAAGATCGTCCAGATCAGCGCAGCGGCCAGAGCGGCCGCGAGGGTCGCGTGGTTGCTCGGCAGGGACCAGTCGCCGACGGGCGGGCACTCGGCGATGGCGTCGAGGCCGGGAACGGCGCGGCACGGGCGGTCCTGGGCGACCAGCACCTTCGCCAGCTCGCTGACGACCAGGGCCACCAGCACGCCCGCACCGCCGACGACGGCGGTGGCCACGGAACGAGGCCCGCGAGCGCGCGCCTGCCACGCCGAAGCCGCGAGCAGCAGTGCCAGCAGCACCAGCCCGCCCTCGCTCGCGCCGGCCAGCGCGTGCTGCCCCCACGTGGGCCAGTCCGCAACCGCGCCGGCGGCGGAACGGGCGGCCTGGGAGCTCGGGGTGTCGTTGGTCAACAGGAACACGGCGGCCCCACCCAGCAGCAGAACCGGCGCTGCAACCGGCCGCACTGTCGTCCACTTCGTCGTCATGACGTCGATGCTCCGCACGACGACGGCCGGACGGCTCGTGCGCCGGGACCGACCCCCGGTCCTCCTCGAGGAGGAGACAGGTCCCGACCTCCTCCTCCAGACCCACGCGCGGATCCCTCCGTCCGGCCGATGGCCGGGCGCGCTCCCGCCTCGACGATTCATGACGTCGCAGGAGCTGCGGCGCCCACGGACCACCGAGGAGGGATCGTGACAACGGTCCAGCAGGGAACGACCGCAGCAGATGCGCTCGCGGCCGCCCACACGTACGCCGCCCGCGGAGCGGCGCTGAGCAAGGTGTACGGCGACGGTGACACTCGCGTGGTCGCCCTGGATGCCGTCGACGTCGAGTTCCGCCGCGGTCAGTTCACCGCGATCATGGGGCCGTCGGGCTCGGGCAAGTCGACGCTGATGCACTGCATGGCGGGATTGGACAGCCTGACCTCGGGACGGGCGTGGATCGGCGAGACCGAGATCAGCGCCCTGGACGACAAGGGCCTCACCCGGCTGCGTCGGGACAAGGTCGGCTTCATCTTCCAGGCTTTCAACCTGCTGCCCACGCTGACCGCGCTGGAGAACATCACGCTGCCCATGGACATCGCCGGTCGCACCCCCGACCAGGCCTGGCTGGACGGTGTCATCGACGCCGTGGGCCTGCGGGAGCGGCTGCGGCACCGACCGACCGAGCTGTCCGGCGGGCAGCAGCAGCGCGTCGCCTGTGCCCGTGCCCTGGCGAGCCGGCCGGACATCATCTTCGCCGACGAGCCCACCGGGAACCTCGACTCCCGCAGCGGCGCCTCGGTGCTGTCGTTCCTGCGCACCTCGGTGCGGGAGATGGGCCAGACCGTCGTGATGGTGACCCACGATCCGTCGGCCGCTTCGTACGCCGACCGGGTGCTGTTCCTGGCCGACGGGCGCATCGTCGACGAGATGGCGGCGCCGACCGCCGACCGGGTGCTCGAGCGCATGAAGGCCTTCGACACCGCCGGCCGCGGCGCCACCGGGGTGATCTGAGATGTGGCGGACCACCTGGCGCAGCCTGATGGCGCACAAGCTGCGGCTCGCCTTCTCCGGATTGGCCATCGTGCTCGGCGTCGCCTTCGTCGCCGGCACCATGATCTTCACCGACACCCTGAACCGGACCTTCACCGCGCTGTTCGAGAGCACCGCGGCCGACGTCAGCGTCGAGCCCGCGGCGGCCTTCGAAGAGGGCGTCAACGGACCCAGCGGCACCACCGCCCACCTGCCCTCGGCCTTGGTGGAGCAGGTGCGCGCCGTCGACGGCGTGGCCGGGGCCGAGGGGTACGTGCAGACCGAGGGCGTCTACGTCCTGGACCGGGACGGCGACGTGCTCGACACCGGTGGTGCACCGGGCGTGGGCGTCAGCTGGTTCGACGACCGGGACCTGTCACCGAGCGAGCTCACCGACGGGCGGGCACCGGCTCGCGACGGCGAGGTCGCGCTCGACCAGGCGACGGCCGAGGAGATCGGCTACACCGTCGGCGACCGCGTCACCCTGCTCACCCCGGGGCCGCGTATCGAGGCCGAGGTCGTCGGCATCTTCACGTTCGGTGAGGACGGCGGGCTGGCCGGTGCCTCCCTGACCGCGTTCGAGCTGGGGACCGCGCAGACGCTCCTCGGACTGGGGGACGGCTTCACCGGCATCAACGTGCTCGCCGCCGACGGGGTGTCCCACGACGAGCTCCGGAGCCGCGTCGCCGCCGCCGTCGGGCGCGACTACGACGTGACGACCGCGCAGGAGCAGGCCGACGAGCAGTCGGCGGCGCTGGAGGAAGGGCTCTCCTTCATCACCGTGCTGCTGACCGCGTTCGCCGGCATCGCCCTGTTCGTAGGGTCGTTCATCATCCTCAACACGTTCTCCATGCTCGTCGCCCAGCGCACGCGGGAGCTGGCTCTGCTGCGCGCCCTGGGCGCCGGCCGCGGCCAGGTGACCCGGTCGGTGCTCACCGAGGCCCTCGTCATGGGCCTCCTCGGTTCGACCCTCGGACTGCTGGGCGGGTTCGGGATCGCCTCGGCCCTGCGGGCGCTGTTCGGGAGCTTCGGCCTGACGCTGGACGGGAACCTGGTCCTCTCGGCGGGCACGATCGCCTGGTCCTACGCCGTCGGCGTCGTGGTCACGCTGGTCGCGGCGTACCTGCCGGCCCGTAGGGCGGCGGCAACCCCGCCGGTCGCGGCCATGCGCGACGACCACGTGGCCGCGGAGCGCTCGCTGCGCAGGCGCACCCTCACCGGTTCGGTGCTGGCCGCCGTCGGTGGCGGTGCGCTGACCACCAGCCTCCTGGCCGACGGTGGGGGCGCCGCCCAGCTGGTCGGGTTCGGCGGGCTGAGCCTGGTCCTGGCCGCCATCGCGCTGAGCCCGGTCCTGGCACGGCCGTTCGCCCGGTCCGTGGGCGCCATCCTGCCCCGGATGTGGGGAACGACCGGGCACCTCGCCCGGGAGAACGCCCAGCGCAACCCCCGGCGGACGGCGGCCACGGCATCAGCGCTGATGGTCGGCCTCGCTCTGGTGACGGCCTTCAGCATCCTCGGTGCCTCGACCAACGCCTCGGTCGACAAGCTGATCGGCACCTCGTTGAGGGCCGACTACGTCGTCTCCACGGCGGTGGGTCAACCCTTCACCCCGGAGATCGCCGACCGGCTGCGCGCGATCGACGAGGTCGACGCCATCACCCAGGAGCGGTTCGGCCAGGCGATGCTCGACGGGCAGGGGACCCTGCTAGCCGCGGTCGACCCCGCGACGCTGGACAGCACCGTGCTGCTGGACTACGTCGACGGCAGCAGTGCAGGACTGCTGGGCCGTGGTCTGGTGGTCGACGAGCCGACGGCAGACAGCCACGGCTGGGACGTCGGTGACACCGTGGAGATGGTGACGGCCACCGGGGACACAGCACAGCTGACGGTCGGCGGCATCTTCACTGCCAACCAGGTGATCGCACCGGCGGTCGTGTCGCTGGAGACCTTCACCGTCACGGGCGGCGCGGAGCTGGACCGGTACGTCTTCGTGGACGTCGCGGACGGCGCGGGCACCGCGTCCGTGCGATCGGCCATCGAGACGGCGATCGATCCCTACGCAGTCGTGACCCTCAAGGACCGCGACGAGTTCGCCGGCGAGCAGAAGGGTCAGGTCGACCAGATCCTGATGCTAATCAACGCCCTGCTGGTGCTGTCGGTGCTGATCGCCGTCCTGGGCATCGTCAACACCCTGGCGATGTCGGTGCTCGAGCGGACCCGCGAGGTGGGTCTGCTCCGGGCGATCGGCATGACCCGCGCCCAGCTGCGCCGGATGGTCCGGCTCGAGTCGGTGCTCATCTCGGTGTACGGCTCGGTGCTGGGGCTCGGGCTGGGCGCGCTGATCGGGGTCGGCCTCAGCCGGGCGCTCTCCGACCAGGGCATCTCGGAGTTGGTCGTTCCGGGCGGGCGGCTGGTCCTGTTCCTCGCCATCGGCGCGGTGATCGGCGTCCTGGCCGCCGTCTGGCCGGCCCGGCGCGCGGCGCGGATGCAGGTCCTCGACGCCATCGCCACCACCTGATCGGCGCACTGAGGGCCATCACGACGGACGGAGGGGCGCCCCGCGCGGGGCGCCCCTCCGGTCCCCGTCTCAGGCGGGGAGTGGGACCCGGACCACGAGCCGGGTGCCCCACCCGGGCGCGCTGTCCACGCGGATCGTGCCGCCGCAGAGCTCCGCTCGTTCCTGCATCGTCCGCTGCCCGTGGCCCCCCACCCAGCGGGCGGCGGGGTCGAACCCGCACCCGTTGTCACTGACTGTGAGGACGACGTCGGGGCCGCACACCTCAAGGGCGACGGTCGTCCGGGAGGCGCTGGCATGCTTGAGGCAGTTGTGCAGCGCCTCCCCCACGATCCGCACCAGGTGCTCGGTGGTCTCGACCCCCACGGGCGGCACCGCGTCGTCGAACTGCAGCTCCACCGGCAGCCCGTGGCGCGAGGTGCAGGTGGTCGCCAGATCGCGCAGCGCTTCCCGCAGGTCGACGGGCGGCGGGGAGTCGTCCCGGCGCATCCCGGAGACCATCTGCCGGAGCTGGGCGACCGCTTCCCTGGACAGGACCTCCAGGTCCCGCGCCGCCTCGGCCACGACCTCGGGAGCGCCCGCGGCCAGCCCCCGCTGGATGGCCTGCGCTCGTGCGTGGATCGAGAACAGTGCAGCACTCACCGAGTCGTGCAAGTCCCGGCCGAGCCGGTGCCGTTCCAGCTCGGCGGCGTGCGCGGCGGCCTGTTCCCGGAGTTGCTCGTCGGCCAGCGCCACCGACGCGTGCGCTCCGAGGGCCGACCACGAGGTCAGCTCCGCCTTCGTGGGCGCGGTGACGGTGGCCGGCAGCAGCAGGACGAGGGCACCGACGATCTGCCCGCCTCGGTGCAACGGCACCTTGACCGACCCCTCCCACGCCAGTCCGGCGGTCAGCGCGGCGATGATCGCCGTCGACGGCGACGCGGCCAGCCGGGTCCGCCCGTCTGACAGCAGCATGAGCCGCCCCGTCGTCAGCTGGTCACCGCCGGGCAGATCGGCCAGCCGCAGATCGGCAGCGTGCACTGCGTCGTCGAGCTCCTCGGGCAGCCCGGCGCCGGCGCCCAGGGCGAGCCGCCCGTCGGGGCACTCCACGAGCACCAGGCAGGCCACCGCGCGCGACCGCGCGACGGCCTCCTCGGCCAGGGAGTCCAGGACGTCGCCCACCGAACCGCCCTCGGCGATGCGGGCGGCCGCCGCGCCCAGGGCCACCGCGTCCTGACCGGCACTGGCCAGACCGAAGGTGGGGTGGAAGATCGCCGGAGCCAGCTCCTTGCCGCCCGCGTGCAGCACAGAGCCCGACCACGTGATGCCGACCTCGCGGCCGTCCGGCCGCACGATCGTGTTGGCGTAGAAGCCGGTGTCCCCGTCCCGCTGGTCGTGCTCCAGGGCCAGGAGATACGCCCGCTCGTGCTCCGGGAACGACAGGAGGTAGTCCTCGCCCTGCAGCTCGGCGAACGAACGGCCGACGAGGCGGCAGCCGCTGGGGTTGAGGTACACCCACCGGTGGTCGTCGCCGGTCACGCAGACGCCGTAGCCGGAGGTCTCCAGCATCTCCACCAGCGCGTCCAGTCCCAGCTCCCGCAGGACCGCGGCGCCGGCGGACGCGGACCCGCTGTCCGGCGCGGCGGGGAGGGCGTCGACGCCCGGGTCCACCCCCGGCACCTCCCCCACGCCCGCGGATCGCCTCGCGTCGTCGGTGGTCGCGCTGTCGGTCCTCCCCACGGCTGGACAGGCTACTGAGCCACCGGCCGTCGGTGAGCTGTTTCCGACCTCCTCCTCCGAGAGGAGGAAGTCGTGGCGGATCGGTCCTCGAGGAGGATCCGTCCCACCCGCGGAGTGACCTACCGTTCCCCACGTGCGACGACTGGCCGCCGCAGCGGCGGACTTCCTGCGGCGACACGCGGCGCGGCTCGATGCCGCGCTCGGCGCCCTGGTCGCCGCGCTCGGTGTCCTGTCGCTCTGGTCGACGCCGGCGCTGGCGACGTTCGACCACCGGGAACCGGACGCGTTCGGTGTCGGGCTGACCCTGCTCGCCGGTGCGGCCGTCGCCGTGCGGACCCGCTGGCCCGTGCCGGCGCTCCTCGTCGCCTGCGGCGCGTCCCTGATACCGCTCCAACTGGGCTACCCGCAGAGCGTGGCCAGCTTCGCGCCACTGCTCATCCTCTACACCGTCGCCGCCCGGCGGCCGATGTCGGTGAGCGCACCGGCCGCAGCGCTCGTGTACCTGCTGGTGGGACTGCTCCTGGTCGCCGGACCGATGCCGACCACCCTCGCGGACTGGGTCAGCAACAGCTTCATGATCGTCGCGGTCTGGGCCGTCGGCCGGTCCGTGCGCAGCCGTCGGGCCGAGAGCGCCGGCCGCGAGGAGCGCAACCGCGCCCTCTTCGAAGCACGTGAGGCCCGCGCGCGAGCCACAGAGGTGGACGAACGCGCCGCGATCGCCCGGGAGATGCACGATCTGGTCACCCACGGCATCACGGAACTGACCGTGCAGACCTCGGCGGCCCGACGGCTCCTGCGCAGCGACCCGGACACCGCCGAGCAGCTGCTGACCGACGTGGAGAGAAGGGGCCGCGACGCCATCGCCGAGATGCGCCGGGTCCTGGACGTCCTGCGCCCCGCCGAGGACACGGCGGCGCTGCGACCCCAGCCCGGTCTCGCCGACCTCGAGGCCCTCCTCGACGACGCGCGCGCCGACGGCATGGAGGTCCAGCTGCTCATCAGCGGCACGCCCGCTGACGTCGAGCAGGGGGTGGGCCTGACCGCCTACCGGATCGTCCAGGAAGCCCTGCGGAACATCCGGCAGCACGCCGGGCGGGCCACCGCCCGGGTCACCCTCGACTGGAGACAGGGGTGCCTGTGCCTGGTCGTCGAGGACGACGGCCGCGGCGCCCTGAGCTGGTTCACCGACTTCCCACCCGACGGCCACGGTCTGAACTCGCTCCGCGAGCGCGTCGCGGCCTACGGCGGCAGCCTGCGGACCGGACCTCGCCGCGGAGGCGGCTTCACCGTCACCGCCACCCTCCCGACGAACACCCGGAGCCAGTCATGACGATCCGCGTCCTACTCGTGGACGACCAGCCGCTGCTGCGTACCGGCTTCCGCCTGATCTTGCAGACCGAGCCGGACATCGAGGTCGTCGGCGAGGCCGCCGACGGCGAGGTCGCCCTCGCCCAAGCCCGCGCACTGCACCCTGATGTCGTCCTCATGGACATCCGCATGCCGCGCATGGACGGCGTCGAGGCCACCCGTCGGCTCGGCGATCTCGACACCCCGCCACGCGTGCTGGTGCTGACGACCTACGACCTCGACGAGTACGTGGTCGAGTCACTCCGTGCCGGGGCATCGGGGTTCCTGCTCAAGGACGTCCCCGCCGACGACCTCGTCGAGGCCGTCCGCGTGGTCCACCGTGGCGAGGCGGTCGTCGCCCCCCGGGTCACGCGCCGCCTGCTCGACCGCTTCGCCCGGCAGCTGCCGGCCACCACGACGACCGCGCCGGCGCCCCTCCCCCAGCTCACGGAACGCGAGCACCAGGTGCTGCTGCTCGTGGCCCGGGGGCTGTCCAACGCCGAGATCGCCAGGGAGCTCGTCCTCAGCGAGACGACGGTGAAGACCCACGTGAGCAACGTGCTCATGAAGCTGGGCCTGCGCGACCGGGTCCAGGCCGTCGTGCTCGCCTACGAGCGCGGGCTGATCACGCCGGCCGGGTCGTGAGGACCATGCCGACGGCCTCGATCCTCCTCCAGGAGGAGCACGGAACAGGACGTCGGGAGGACGACCGGACCGGCCCCCGCTCCTAGCGTCGGGAACGAGCGGGGCACCCGGCCCCGACGCGAACCATGGAGCCCCCATGACCGCGATCCACGTCTCCGACGACACCCTCACCGTCCGGCTCCCCCGCTCCAGCAGGATCGCCGGCCTGCTCCGCCATCAGGTCGTCCCCCGTTCGGCGATCACCAGCGCCGAGGCCGTGGCCGACGGTCTCACCGCCGCCCGCGGCCTGCGTGCACCCGGGCTGGGCATCCCCGGTCGACGGATGGTCGGCACCTGGCGCGGCCGCGGCGCCCGGCGCCTCGTCGACGTCCGCCGTGGCCAGCCGGCCCTCCGTCTGCGCCTCCAGGAGCACCGATACGACGAACTGCTCATCGGCCACGACGACGCAGCCGCACTCGCCGTACTGCTCACCACCGTCCGCTGACTTCCCCACCCGGCAAGGAGAACGCTTCGATGAAGGCGCTGACGGACAAGGAGATCCGGCGCTCGTTCGTCAACTGCTCCCGCAGCGAGGCGCTGGCCATGACCCTGCCCGGCAGTCTGGACGACGTGCCCTGGGACGAGCGCGAGTTCCTCGGCTGGCGAGACCCCCGGGCGCCACTGCGCGGATACGCCGTCTGGTGGCGCGACGGCCGGTCACTGGGCATCGCGCTACGCGCCGCCGACACCAGCATGTCCAGCCGGTCGGCCGCGATGTGCCTGCTCTGCCAGAGCACGCAGACCGGCGCCGACGTCTCCCTGTTCACCGCCCGGCGAGCCGGGGAGGCCGGACGCAACGGCAACACCGTCGGCCAGTACATCTGCGCGGACCTGAACTGCTCCCGACGGGTCAGGACCGACATCCCCCCGTGGCTGCAGACCCGCGACCCCGACGAGGTGATCTACGAACGGGCGACAGCCCTGCAGACCCGGTTGGACGGCTTCGCCGACCACGTGCTGCGCGCGACATGACGGAGCGGAAACGCCGGCGCCGCCCAGAGCCACGCTGACGGGCACGCAGCGCCCCTTGCTCCGCACGGTCCCGCTCGCCGCCAGACCCACGAGCTGCTGACCGTCCCATGGACGGCGACGTCCCGCGCACCGTCACCGACCGGGGACGGTGCCTCCGCCGGCGGCCCGATGCCGCCGCCCGACCCCCTTCTTCCCGTCCCCCATGTCCCCTCTGCCCGAACTCGTCCCGGGAGGACCTGCCATGCCATCGAGGACCGTGCTGGCCCTGGCCCCGCTGCTCCTGCTCGCCATCGGTGTCGTGGCCTACGCCTTGGTCGACCTCGCCCGCTCCCCGGAGCCGCGGTGGCTGCCGCGGTGGGGGTGGGCCCTGATCTGCTTGTTCTCCATCCCCCTCGGCGCCGTCGCCTACCTCGTCGTCGGGCGTCAGCAGCGATGAGCGTCCGAACTCCGCTCGCGGCCAGCCTGGTGCACCGCCCGGCGGTCGACCCCGGGCACCCGTGGGCGATCAGCACCGCCGGTCTCACCCGCAGCTACCCCGGTGGCGCCGGCGTGCACGGCGTCGACCTGCTCGTCCCCCGAGGCAGCGTCTACGGCATCGTCGGCCCCAACGGCGCCGGCAAGACGACCCTGCTGTCCATCGTGACCGGGCTCCGCCGCGCCGACGCCGGTTCCGTCACCACGGCGGTACCGGTCGAGCGCATAGCCGTCTGCCCCGACGTGCCCGACCTGGAGCCGTGGCTGACCGCCGCCGAGGCCGTCGACCTCGCCCGCTCGTTGAGCGCCCCGCACCTCCCGGCCGCGCGCGTGCTCGAGGCGCTGTCCCACGCCGGCCTCGGCGACGCCGCGTACCGCAGGGTCGGTGGGTTCAGCCGTGGCATGCGGCAGCGGGTCGGCCTGGCCGCGGCCCTGGTGACCGACCCGGAGATCCTGGTGCTCGACGAGCCCACCAGCGCCCTGGACCCGGCCGGCCGGGCGGGGATGCTCGACCTGATCGCCGGGATGGCCGGCGACCGCACGGTCATCCTGTCCACGCACATCCTCGCCGACGTGGAACGGGTGGCCGACACCATCGGTGTGCTGCGCGACGGTCGGCTCCTCTACCAGGGCGCCACCGCCGACCTGCTCGCCGACCACGCCCGCCCCGGGTGGACGGTGCGGCTGCGCGACGGACAGGACCGGGCCCGAACGGCCCTCGAGGACCAGCCCTGGGTCACGCGGGTGACCAGCCCCGCGCGGGGCGTCCTCCACGTCGACGTCACCAGCGCCGACTCCGCGGAGACCGGACTGGTGCCCGCGCTGGCCGCCTGCGGCGCACGGATCGTGGCGATCGAGCCGCACACCGCCGACCTGGAGACCGCGTTCCTGTCCCTGACCACCACCCGGGAGAACCCGTGACCACCACCAGCCGTCCGCCGTCCGCTCTCGGCGTGCACCGCGAGGCCACGACCGTCCGGCCGCTCGGGCTGTGGCGGCTGGAGTGGCTGCGCCTGACCCGCACCCGACGGTGGATCGGGTTGGCTGTCCCTTTCCTCTTCTTCGCGTGCACCGGCCCGCTGCTGGCCCGGTACGCCGACGAGCTCCTGTCCGCGGTCGGCACGGCCGGGAACATCACCGTGCAGGCCACGGCGCCCACGCCCGCCGACGCCATGGACGGCTACACCGGCAACGCGCTCCAGCTGGGGCTTCTCGCGGCGCTGGTCCTCGCCGCCGCGGCGCTGACCGTCAACGCCCGCCCTACGCTCGCTGTCTTCTACCGCACCCGCGTGCCCTCCGCCGCCCGGCTGGTCCTCCCCCGCTGGACGGTGGTCACCGGCGCCGCCGTGGCCGCCCACTCGGCCGGCACCGCCCTGGCGGTGTACGAGACCGGCATCTTGATCGGCCTGCCCGACATCCCGGCCGTGCTGACCGGGTGGGCACTGAGCTCCCTGTACCTGGTCTTCGCCCTCGCAGTCACCGCGGCGGTCGCAACATGCGCCCGCGGCACGTTGTCGGCCGTCGCGGTGGCACTCGCCGTCGTCCTGGCACTTCCGGTGCTCGCCGCGATCCCGGCCCTGGAGCCGTGGGTGCCCTCGGCGCTGGCCGGCGCTCCCGCCGCGTTGCTGCAGGGCGCCGACACCGGCGACTACCTGCGTGCCGCTCTCGTCGCCGTCCTGGCCACCGGTGCGGCGCTGCTGCTCGCCGTCCGCGGCGTGGCCCGCCGGGAGCTCTGATCCCGTCACGCCCGACTGCGTCGGCGCCGGGCACGGGCCTCAGCGGGTGAGCATCACCTGGTCGACGTAGCACCAGCGCCACGTCTCGCCAGGCTCGCGTGACTGCACGAGCGGATGAGCGGTCTCGTGGAAGTGCGCGGTGGCGTGCTTGTTCTTCGACTGGTCGCAGCAGCCGACCTCGCCGCAGACCAGGCACATGCGCAGGTGCACCCAGGCGTCACCGGTCTTCAGGCACTCCTCGCACCCGTCGGCACTGGGCGAGACGTCGCGCACGGCGTCCAGGTGGCTGCAGTTGCCGCCGCGGCGCAGGAACCACGGCAGCCGGCGGCGCAGCGCGGTCGCAAGGGTCATCGCCGGGCCTCCCCCGTGTCGACCGGCAGCCCGGCTCCCACCCAGTCGCTCATCCCGCCTGCGTAGCGGCGCACGCGGCGGAACCCGCGCTGCCGCAGCGCCTCGGGCGCGTACCGGCTGGCTCGGCAGTTCTCGTCGGTGCAGTAGACGACGATCTCGCCATCCGGTGACAGGTCGGCGGCCAGCGCCTCGTAGGACTCGTAGTTGCGGCTGCCGGGGATGTGCGAGCGCGCGAAGACGGGCGGCGCGAGCCCCATCACCAGCGCGACGTCGCGCTCGGCGAGCGCGCGCTGCAGGTCCTCGCGGGTGATGAGGTCTGCGTCGACGGCGGAGGCGGGACCGGCTGGAACGGTCATGACGGTCATCTCCTCGGGGCGTCGCCATGTGGCGACGCGGACGATCCGGCGGGTACGGATGACATCCGCTGACCGCGGGCCGGAGGGCCCGATGGGCCGGCGAGATCCGGCAGAGTAGAGGGCATGTCGCAGTCGTCGGAAGCCCTTCCGGGGGCGGTCCTGGTCGTCGTCCCGGACGACGACGTCCGAAGCGGCCTGGTCGCCGACCTGTCCGCCCATCTCGGCGCCGAACGGGTGCTCGCGGCGGCCACCGGCGAGGTGGCCACGAACCTGCTCGTCGAGCGGTCCCGGACCGTGGCTCTCGCGCTGGTCGCCAGCCGACTGCCCGGCGGGCAGGGGCCGGCCCTGCTGGCCGATATCCGCCACCGGTTCCCCGGGGTGCGACGCGTCCTGCTGTCCGCCGCGTACGTCACCGACCCCGCGCAGTACGACGAAGGTGAGCTGGTCCGCGGCGCGCTCGCCAGCGGCGACGCCCACGCAGCCGTTTCACACCCGTGGCGCCCCGCAGCCGACCGCCTGCACCCACCGCTCGACGACCTGATCGAGGAGTGGCGGCTGGACCAGCTGATGGCCGTGCAGACCATCACGGTGGTGTGTGCGCCGACCTCGGCGCGCGGCAACGAGCTGCGTGACCTGCTCACCCGCAACGGCCTGCCGCACGAGTGGCTGGACCCGGGATCCGAGCGCGGCAACCTGCTGCGCGGACATCACGCCGCGCGCCCGGACCAGGTTCTGATGCTCTTCCACAACGGGGCCGTGCTCCTCGACCCGGAGCCGCGCCAGGTGGCCGACGCGCTCGGCGCCCGGACCACTCCGGCCCGCGACCGCTACGATCTCGTCGTCGTCGGCGCCGGACCGGCCGGCCTGGCCGCCGCGGTCTACGGCGCGTCCGAAGGACTGCATACCCTCGTCCTGGAGTCACAGGCCATCGGCGGCCAGGCCGGCACCAGCTCGCGGATCGAGAACTACCTCGGTTTCCCGAGCGGCATCAGCGGTGGCGCGCTCATGCAACGCGCGGGCACCCAGGCGATGCGGCTCGGCGCCGAGGTGCTGGTCCCGCGGCGGGTGTCGTCGCTGCACAACCAGGACGGCGAGCACCTGATCCGCCTCGAGGACGGCAGCGAGGTGCGCGCCCGCGCCGTCGTCCTCGCCATCGGCGTCAGCTACCGACGCCTGCCTGCGGCCGGCGCCGAGGCGCTGGTCGGGTCGGGCGTCCAGTACGGATCCCCCACCGTCCAGCTTCCGGGCATCTCCGGTGGGCGGGTGTTCATCGTCGGTGGGGGCAACTCGGCCGGCCAGGCGGCGGTCAAGCTCGCCGAGTCCGCCGATCAGGTCAGCCTCGTCGTCCGGTCCGGATCGCTGGCGTCCGGTATGTCGCACTACCTGGTCGAGCAGTTGGCGTCCTTCCCCAACGTCCAGGTCCTGACCGGCACGGAAGTCGTCGCGTGCGGCGGCACCGAGTGGCTGACGTCGCTGACGCTTCGGTCAGGAGGTGAGCAGACCGAGGTCCAGGCCGACGCGATGTTCGTGATGATCGGCGCTGTGCCGCACACCGGGTGGCTGCCGGACGGCATCCGCCGAGACGCCCACGGCTTCGTCCTCACCGGCCCGGACGTGCGGGACGAGCCTGCGCCGGACAGGGCGGCCGACGAGGCGCTGCTGCTGGAGACGAGCCTGCCGCGGGTGTTCGCCGTCGGGGATGTCCGGTGCGGCTCGGTCAAGCGGGTGGCCTCGGCCGTCGGTGAAGGGGCGACAGTCGTGTCGCTCGTGCACCACGCACTCGCCGAGGACGCCGGGGTCCCCGCCTGACGTCAGCGGCGGACGGTCCCCGCCCGCCCGCCGGCCCGGCCAGGACCGCGGCGGCCTCCGCCGGGCTCGGATGGCGCCCGAGCTACAGATTCGTCCAGGCCAAGGTCAGGGTGGAGAAGATCACCATGTCCTGTAGCCAGCCCGACGGCGGGGTGCGAGACCAGGCGGACACGCACTCGGTGCTCGCCCAACTGCCGGCCTACGACTACCCGCACATCGCCGCCACCATCGACCACCTGTACGGGCCCGACCTCACCGCCCAGTTCGACCACGGCCTGCGGCTGCTGCTCGGAGGCCTGCGGACCCAGCGGCCGACCGCCGCTGACGAATCAGACTGACGGCGACCCGGGTGCCGGCCGGCGACCCGGCCGCCGCGACCGACCGGCCGGTGCCGATGTCCCGGCAAGCAGGTCCCGGCGAACAACGCCCGGGGCAGCGCCGTCCGCCGGACGAGCACGTCGTAGGCCAGGAGAGTGAGGGCGGCTGTGCAGAGGCAGATGACCAGGTACTCCAGTACCGGGTGCATCGGGCTGCCGACGACCAGGTAGGCCACCAGCACGAGGATCGGCTGGTGCAGCACGTACCAGGCGAGTACCGCCGGTGCGACGTAGCGGATGAGGCGGCCACCGGGTGGGCTCTCCCCACCCGTGTGGGGCAGCCGCGGCCCCAGCCGGGTCAGTCCCCCGACGACCGCCACGACCGCGCACCACCCGGCTGCGCCGAACGCCGCCCTCCCCACGAGGGCGAGCGGGGTGCGGTCCAGGAGCAGGTCACCGTCCCCACCGAGCAGGAGAGCCGCTCCGGCGGCGACCATGAGCCCCACCGCGGCCGCTGCGGCGAGGACCGCGTCCCGTCGCAGCGCGTCCCGAAAGCGCACGTCGGCGGCCAGGACACCACCGGCCGCGAAGAACAGCAGAAAACCGAGTTCGTGTCCGGCGGCCATGCCCTCGTCCAGGCCGGGCCCGGCTGCAATGGATGCCAGCAGCACCGCAGGCAGCAGGACGGCACCGCGTCGCCCCGTGGCATTCGCCATCCGCTGCACGGCTCGCCGCCCGCCGGTGGAGGCCAGCCAGCCGAACAGCGGCAGCACGACCAGCGAGTACAGCAGGAGCAGGTACACGAACCACAGGTGGCCGGTCTCGAACCCTCGGCCGTCGACCGCAGGCCGGAGGAAGAACGGAAACCAGCAGCCGGCGCACCCGCCGGCCGAGGTAGTCGCCGGTGCCACGGGTCCGCCACGAGTGCCATGCGCCGATCCCGGCGACCAGGAACAGCAGTGGCATCGCCGCCACCACGATGGGGGCGGCGAACGGCACGAGGTCGGCGGTCCGGTCACTCCTGACGTAGAAGTCGTCGGTCGCGTCGAAGACCAGCGCGGCGTGGAACGGGATCAGGCCGCCGACGACCACGACCCGGGCGAGGTCCAACCCCGGCCGGCGGTCGACCCGCCCCGACGTCTCCGTCGCCGTCATCCCGTCGTGCTCCTCAGCATCGGTCGCCGGCAGCACTTGGCAGGCCCCCACCGTCCTGTCGAGTGCCGCCCCGCCGCCCGGGAACCGCGGTGACGGGCACGGGCAGGGGACGACGTCGTCCGCCGGACGGTCCCGGGCCGTGACCACCGACGGGTGGCGGCGCGGCGGAGTTCGCGTGACCGTCGACCGGTGTGCCGGTGCCATCGGCAGACGTCCCGCCGGTCTCACGTGGGGGCGAGCCCCGTCCGGTAGGCGTAGGCGACGGCCTGGGCGCGGTCACGGGCTCCGGTCTTGGCGAAGATGTGGTTGACGTGGGTCTTGACGGTGGCCTCGCTGACGTACAGGCGGGTGGCGATCTCGCCGTTGGACAGCCCCTCGGCGATGAGACCGAGGATCTCCGCCTCCCGTCGCGTGAGATCGTCGGGAAGCGTCCGGGTGCCCGCCGACGGCGGTGACGCCGACGCCCCGATGCCCAGGTTCCGGACCACGCGCTCCTGCGCCGCGGGGTCGAGGACCATCTGCCCGGCGGCGACCGTGGAGACGGCCCGGGCGATGTCCTCGGCGCCGGCGTCCTTGGTGAGGTAGCCACGAGCGCCGGCACGCAGCGCGGCGAGGACGGACTCGTCGTCGGCATAGGTGGTCAGGGCCAGCACCGCGGCGTCCGGGTGGTCCGCGCGGAGCCGCCGCGTAGCTTCGATGCCGTCCATGCGCGGCATGCGCAGGTCCATCAGGACGACGTCCGGCTGCAGCCGGGCCACCGCTTCCAGCGCCTGTTCCCCGTCCTCGGCACTGCCGACCAGTTCGATCCCGGGGAGCAGCCCCAGGAGCAGCGCCAGCCCGTCGCGGACGACCCGCTGGTCGTCCACGAGGAGGACGCGCACGCTCACCGCGCCACCGGGACGGCGAGCTCGACCCTGAACCCGTCCGGAGTGGGAACGGCCGCGAACCGTCCCCCCAGGAGGTGTGCCCGCTCGGCCAGGCCGGTCAGGCCGTAGCCGACCGGATCGGGCGGTGAGACCCGGCCGGCCGCCCCGTGGTCCTCCACGATGACCACTGCCTCCTCCCGCTCCCAGCGCACGACGACCTCGGTGGCGGCATCGGGCGCGTGCTTGCGGACGTTGCTCAGCGCCTCCTGCACGGCCCGGTACATCGCGAGGCGCGCGTCGGCCGGCAACAGCACCGGGTCGCCCCTCACCGTCAGGGTGCAGGATCGTCCGGCCCTCCGGTGCTCTTCGACGAGCTGCGGCACCAGCTCCGGGCCCGGCAGGTCGTCGCCGCGGAGGGTGGCGACGGCGCGGCGGGCGTCCGCGAGCCCGGACCGGGCCAGGGCATGTGCGCTGTCGATGACCGCGACGACGCCGGACGGTGTCGGGCCGGAGCGGGCCAGGAGCCGGGCGCTCTCCAGGTGGACGGCCAGCCCCGACAGGGTGTGGGCCAGGACGTCGTGCAGTTCGCGGGCCAGCCGTGTTCGTTCGCCCAGGGCCGCGGCCCTGCGCTCGGCGTCCCGGGTGGCCTCCAGCTCGATGCGCTGCTCCTGCTCCCGGCGCAGCAACCAGCCCATGAGGAAGAAGAAGGCGGCGCCGCCGTCGGTGACCAGGACGAACAGGGCAGGGTCCTGGGCGGTGCGCGCCTGCTCCAGGTTGAACACCAACGCGGAGGCGACGGCGGTGGCCGCCGCCTCCGGCAGCGGCAGGCGCAACGGCGCGAACGCCATGATCAGGAACAGTGCCACGACCGGCCCGGTGGGATCCGCGTTGCGGACGGCGGTGGCGGCCAGCGCCATGGTGACCAGCAGGCCCACGACGCCCCATCGCGGCGCGGTGCCCCACAGCAGGAGCGCCCCCGCCGCCGACGCGTAGGCAACGGTGGCAACGGTGACCTGGGCGGCCGGCCCGCTGGACCCGAAACCGACCGCGCCGGCCGCGTTCGCCACGACGACCAGCGCCACGACGGCGAACCCCACCGCCGTGAACAACCGAGGACGGACCTGCACGCAGCGACAGTGCCAGCTTCCGCGGATCGGCGGAATCCATCCCTGGGTGGAGACGTCCGGCCTGTCGGGTGGAGATCGGAGGATCCACCCGGACGCCGACGACGTGGACCGGCTGCGAGGCCACGCTTCTCCCATCCCGTTCGGAGAAGGAGCCGAGATGGTCCTCAGCGCACTCCAGGGCGCCAACCTGGCCGCCCGCTTCGCCCTCGAGCTCAGCGCACTGGGAGCGCTGGCCTACTGGGGCTTCCAGGTCTCCACCTCGCCCGGCGTCCGGGTGCTGGCCGGGCTCGGCGCGCCCGTGGTCGCGGCCGTCGCGTGGGGCCTGTTCGCCTCGCCCCGGGCCGCCGTGCAGCTCCCGGCGCCGGCGCAACTGGCCGTCCAGCTGGCCGTCCTCGCTGGAGCCGTCGCCGCCCTCGTCGCCGTGGGCAGGCCGCAGCTGGCCGGGGCCTTCGGCGCCGCCGCAGTGACGAACGCGGCGCTGATGGCGTGGTGGGACCAGTGAGGTCCTCCGCCGCCGCGTCCGCGCGCTGGGCGGCAGCCGCGTCGGTCACCTACGTCCTGGCCTGGATCGTCGGACTCGCCGCAGCCCCCGCTGTGCCCGCCGGTATCTCGCCGGTCGAGATGCAGGAACAGCTCGCGGACCACCGGCTCGGCGCGCTCGTCCAGTCGCTGCTCGTCCACGGTACGGCCGGTGCCGCCCTGGCGGTGCTGGCCGTCAGCCTGGTCCGCCTGGCCGCTCCTCGGCTCGGCGGTCGCGGTCCCGTCCTCGTCGCCGGTGTGGCGGCGGCCGTGCTGTCCTGGGTGCAGGTTGCGCTGTTCGTCGTCCTCCTCGCGGGGCTCGACGGCGGCGACCCCGAACGGACCTCGGCCCTGCGGGAGGCGATCGACCGGGTGGACGGCGTGAAGCTGCTCGCGCTGGCCGTCTTCGCAGTTGCCGCAACCATCGGGGCGCATCGGGTCCGGCTGTGCCCGCGCTGGCTCGTCGTGGCGGCTCGGGCGCTGGCGCCGCTGCTCCTGGCCGGCGCGACCTCCTTCGTCGTTGCCTCGCCACTCCTGACGGCGACGCTCTACATCGGCCTGCCGCTGCTCCTACTCGTCGTGGGCGGCACCGGGATCGCCGCGTGGCGGCAATCCCGGTGCCGGACGGAGTCGCCGTCGCCGTCGGCGGACGGCCCCGGCGGTCAGGCGTCGCGTCGGCGCAGCGCCGCCGCGCCGGCGACGAGCGGGACGACCGCGTAGGCGGCCACGACCAGGAGGCCCGTCGCGGGGGTGAGCCCGTCGCCGACGGCAGACAGGGAGTCCTCGCCGCCGCCGAGGAAGGCCCCCGATGCCGGGAGCGGGAGGTACTCGACCGCCGTCTCGACCCAGTCCAGGGTCACGAACACCAGGAAGGACGGCAGCAGGAGGAGCACCGTCAGCGCCACGGTGATGGCGCCGGCGCTCGAGCGCAGGAGCGTTCCCACGCCGAGGGAGAACAGCGCCGCAGCGACGAGGAAGTAGAGGGTTCCGCCGAACACCTGCCAGGTCCGGAGCTCGTCGAGCGCGGGGACCATGCCGTGCGGAGCCAGGAGCGGCATCGTCACGGTGTAGGACACGGCGGTGCCGAGCGCCACGACGGCGGCGGTCACCGCGGCCACCGCGATGGCCTTCGCGGCCAGCACCGGCGTCCGGGTGGGCACCGCGGCCAACGTCGAGCGGATCATCCCGGTGGAGAACTCCCCGGTCATCAGCAGCGCTCCCAGGACGGCGATGGTGAGCATGCCGAGCTGGAAGCCGCCGGAGACCACCTCGGCGCCGGTCAGCGCCGCGAGCCCGGGCCCTGTCGCCGGATCGGCGGCCACGGTGTCGAGCGAGGCGGCCACCGCAAGGGACACCCCCGTCATGAGGAGCACGGTGGCGGCGAGGGTCCACCACGTCGACCGGAGCGAGAGGAGCTTGATCCACTCGCCACGCAGGATGCCGAGGAAGGTGGGGCGGGCCAGGACGGCCGGCCGGGCCTCGTGCGCGGGAACGGCTGTGGCGACGGCGACGGTCGTGGTCATCGGTTCGCACCCTTCGGGGCGGCAGGAGAGGTGGTGGTGGACCGGTACTCGACCGCGTCCTGGGTCAGGCTCATGTACGCCTCTTCGAGGCTGGCACTGCGAGGGCTGAGCTCGTGCAGCGCGATGCCGGAGCCGCACGCGATGTCGCCGACGCGCGCAGCGTCGATGCCGCGCACCTCGAGCGTTCCGGGCTCGGGAGAGGTGACGACGACGTCGTCGCCGCGGACGAGCTCGGCCAGTTCGGCGGCGCGCGGGGTGCGGACCCGGACGGCCGCACCGGACACCGAGTCGATGACCTCCTGCACCCGGCCGGCGGCGATGATCCGGCCGCGGCCGATGACCAGCAGCTGGTCGGCGGTCTGCGCCATCTCGCTCATCAGGTGCGAGGACAGGAACACCGTCCGTCCCTCGTCGGCCAGGGAGCGGACGAGCCGGCGCACCCACTGCACGCCCTCGGGATCGAGGCCGTTGACCGGCTCGTCGAGGATCAGCGTCCGCGGGTCGCCCAGCATCGCCGAGGCGATGCCCAGGCGCTGGCCCATGCCCAGGGAGAAGCCACCGACCCGCTTGCCGGCGACCGTGGCCAGGCCGGTCATCTCGATGACCTCGTCGACCCGCGAGGCGGGCACGTTGTGCGTGGCGGCCATAGTCCGCAGGTGGGACCGGGCGCTGCGGCCGGTGTGCACCGCCTTGGCGTCGAGCAGGGCCCCGACCTCCGACAGTGGAGCACGGTGCTGGGCGTAGGGCTTGCCGTTGACGGTGACGGTGCCTGACGTCGGCCGGTCGAGGCCCATGATCATCCGCATGGTGGTGGACTTGCCGGCGCCGTTGGGGCCGAGGAATCCGGTGCCCGAGCCCGGGGCGATGGTGAAGGTGATGTCATCGACGGCGGTCTTGTCGCCATAGCGCTTGGTGAGCCCGTGTGCCTCGATCATGACGCTGCCTCTCGCGAGTGGTGCTGGATGGACGTGTTCGTCGGCTCGGGTCCACCGGGCAGGCGGAGGACGACGTTCCCCCGCTTGTGGCCGGTGTCGACGTAGCGGTGCGCCTCGGCGACGTCGGCCAGGTCGAACGTGCGGTCCCGAACCGGCCGGTAGTTCCCGGCCTCGGCCAGGCGCACGAGGAACGCGAGGTCGTCGGCGGTGGGCCTCCCGACATCGACGGTGATCCGGTGGCCGGTGCGCCGGCTGCGGATCGGCGCCCGCAGGATCGCCGGCAGATCGGCGATCACGAGCAGCAGCGCACCGCCGGGTCGGAGCAGGTGCCGGACGCGCTCGTAGGGGGCGTTGCCGACGCAGTCGACGATCACGTCGTACGTGGCCGCGTCGGTGGTGAACTCGGTGGTCGTGTAGTCGATCACGCGCTCGGCGCCGAGCGACGCGACCAGCTGCCGGTTGCGGCCGCTGCACACGCCGGTCACCTGGGCACCGGCGTGCGCGGCGAGTTGCACCGCGGCGGTGCCGACGGCGCCGGATGCTCCGTTGACCAGGACGGAGGCGCCGGGGACGGGGGCGGCCTGGCGCAGGAACCCGTGAGCGGTGAGTCCGCCGAAGACCAGGGTCACGGCGTCCTCGAACGTCATGGTGCGGGGCTTGAGCGCGATGGCGTCGTCCTGCCGGAGCCGGGCGTACTCGGCGTGCCCGCCGAACGCCGGACCCGGCATCGCGATCACCTCGTCGCCAGGGACGAAGCGGGTGACGTCGCGGCCGACGGCCGCGACGACACCGGCGATGTCCATGCCGAGCACGCGGCGCTTGGGCCGGAAGGCGCCGATGCCGAACGCGGCGAGCAGCCAGAGCCCGCGGGGCACGTCGCGGCTGCGGGCGCGGTGGTCGGCGGCGCTGACGGTGCTGGCGTGGACCCGGACGAGGACGTCGTCGGGACCCACCGCAGGCCGGGGGACGTTGACGACCCGGACGGTGTCCGGTCCGCCGAAGCGGCGGTAGACCGCGGCCCTCATCGCTGGTCCTGCCGGGCCTGCAGGGCGGCGACGGCGGCCGGCTTGAAGCCCTTGACGACGAGATAGACGCCGAGGGAGAACTCCCACACCGCGATGGGGAGCGCGCCGACGAGCGAGGCGGGCGAGGTGCGGTCGTACAGGTCGAAGAAGATCGCCAGGTCCGAGGCCAGCAGCAGCGGAGCGCCGATCAGGCCGATGGTCGGGAGGATCCGCGGCACGAGGCCGGAGCGGTACAGGACAGTGCCCAGGCAGAGGGCGTTGAAGACCGGCATGAGGCTCTGGCTGAGCAGGAACGTCCAGTCGTAGGTCGCGGACAGGGCGTGGCCGGCGGTGAGCAGGGACGCCGGGTCCGCGTCGGCGGTGCCGGCTACGTCCTGGCGCAGCGTGACCAGGGTGAGCACGCTGACGACGCCGACGATGATGAGGGCGCCTTCGACGACCCGGGAGGCGACGAACCCGAGCGCGGCGGTCTCGCTCTGCCGCCTCGCGACGCGAAACAGGACCACGGCGGTGCCGATGCCGGCCAGGGCGACGACGACCTCCGACAACGCCGCCCACAACACGCCGGCGTCGCTGCCTGCGCCGAGGACGAAGTCGGACTCCTCCCGAACGCCCTGGTACACGGCGAGGGTGGGCACGGACACGAACGTGAGCAGGTAGAGGACCCCGGCTGCCAGGGAGGTGCGCCGCATCGGGTCGGTCGGAACGATCGTCCTCGGTGCGGGTGGGGTGGTGGTGGTCGTCATGGCGATCTCCTGAGTGGGTGCTGGCCGCAGCGGAGCGGGCGGGGATGGGGTCAGTCGGCGTCGAGGCGGGTGACCGAGACCAGTGCCAGGCCCAGGTCGCGGATGCGCGTCAGCACGCCGTGCAGGGCGGCCTGGTCGGCGACCGGGCCGGACAGGACCGTGGTGCCGTCGTCGGCGGCGGTGAGGCTCATGCCGCCGAACCAGGGGGCCCAGCGGGGGCTGATGCGGCCCTCGATGCGGATCTCGTAGCGACCCGCGTCGGAGAGGCCGATGTGTCGGTTCTCTGCCATCGCCGACCTCCTGGCCGGTGCCGACCGGAGAGGTTGCCCGGTCGCCGTTCCGGCGTCTGTTCGGTACGGCACGGAACGTAGGAACCGGTTTGGTGAGCGCGGATCACCATGTGTGGTGATCCGGAGGGTGAATCGCGGCCTGCAGAGGGCGGGCCGATCTCCTGCGTGGCGTCAGGTGCCGGCCGATCGCGGGAGCGCTACGGGACGACGGCGGTGGAGACGGCGCGGCCGCCGGCCGCGGTCAGCAGGCCGAGGTCCCGGCCACGGCGGACCGCCGCCCGACGGTTGTTCACGCCGAGCTTGGCGTAGAGGTTCTTGGTGTGGGTGCGGACGGTGTTCACCGACACGAACAGCCGGCGGGCGATGTCCGGGCCGTCCAGGTCGGTGTCCAGCAGCCGTAGGACGTCGAGCTCACGGGCGCTGAGCGGTTCGACCAAGGCCTGCCGGCCGGCAGCCGCGGTGACCGGGCCCGGACCGGCGGCGAGGAGCCTGCGGAGGTAGGGCCGCGTGCCCTCTCGCGTCGCGAGGACCTCCAGCAGCGAGGTCATCGCCTGCCCTTCGTCGAGGAAGACCCGCACGTAGCCTTCCGGCTCCGCGAGGGTCAGCGCCCGTTCCAGCGTGGCCAGCGCCCGGGGAACGTCGCCGCCGGCCCGATGCGCGAGCGCCAGCGGCACGGACAGCTGGACCACGCTGCCGGTCCGCATTCCCTCCTGCGCAACGTGTCGCAGCCGTTCCAGGAGCTCGGTCGCCCGGGTGAGGCAGGTGGGGTCACCCGAGAGCTCGTGCTGTGCCAGCAGGATCCGGGCGAGGGTGGCGTGCTCGAACTCGTGCAAGTAGGACAGCGGATCTTCAGGTGACAGTGCCCGCTTGCCGGCCCAGTCGAACGCCTCGTCGACTCGGCCCCGGGCAAGGCACATCCGCGCGCGCACCGCGGCGATCGGGCGCACGTCGGGGAACATGTCGCCGACGTACACATGCTCGGCCTCGTCCAGCAGGTCGACGGCGCCGTCGAGGTCTCCTCCCGCCGCCCGCAGCCTCGCCGTCGCCAGCCGGCTGCGGTGCCGGTTCTGCGGTAGGCCGGCGCCGTCGCCCAGTGCGGCGCTCGCGGCCAGGTGCTCCCGCGCCGCAGCCAGCTCATTGCGCTCGAGCGCGACCTCGCTCAGCCCCACGTACATGTCCGCCGCTCCGCGCAGGACGGACCCGCCGTGCCGGAACGCGGCCGTCAGCCCGGACCGGTGGACGGTCTCGGCCTCCCGGAGCCGACCGCGAGCCAGGGCGATGTCGGCCAGGGCGATCGAGACGCCGAGGGTGTCCGAGTGGTGCCCCGCCCGGCGCAGCTGCGCGGAGGACTCGGTCCACCAGCGATGCGCGTCATCGAGGTCGCCGGCGGTCCAGTACGCCAGCCCGAGCAGCCCTGCCGCCGAGCCGCGTACCAGGTGCTCGTCGTCCCCCGCGAGTTCGAGGACGCGCCGGGCGTGCCTCGTCGTGGCCTGCAGGTCGCCGGTCAGACGGGCCTGGGCGGCGCGGTACACGGCTACCTGGCTCCGGACCGCGCGGACGACGGCGTCCTCGGCACCGGCCCCGCCCGTGGCCCGGACTCCGATCTCGTCCAGCCAGCGTTCGGCCTCCCGGAGGTGCTCTTCCACGCCGTCGAGTTCGCCGTGGACCAGGATCGCGCCGGCGTATCCCGCCCGGAGGACCGGTCGTCCCCGGAGCACGTGCTCGGGGAGCTGGCTGAACCAGTGGCGGAGCGTCGTCTCCTGGCGATTCTGCCGGGCCGCCGGCATGGCCAGCTCAACGAGATCGGCGGCCCGCTCGGGATCACCGCCGGTCAGCGCGTGCCGGACCGCCTCGGCGGGCTCACCGTTCTCGGCGAACCAGTCGCCGGCGCGCCGGTGCAGTTCAGGGATGGACTCCGGCCGTTCGGCCAGCAGCCGCGCCTGCAGCACGTCAGCGAAGAGGTGGTGGTAGCGGTACCAGTGGCGGCGGTCGTCGAGCGGCACCAGGAACAGGTTCGCCCGGTCCAGGCGCTCCAGCATCGTCGTGCCGCCGTCCCCGCCGACCACCCCGTCACACAACGGGCCGCTGAGCCGGCTCAGGATGGACGTCTGCAGCAGGAAGTCCCGGACGTCGTCGGGCTGGCGCTGCAGGACCTCTTCGACCAGGTAGTCGACGACGTACCGGTCGTCCCCTGCGAACCCGGTGATGAAGCCGGCGACGTCATCGCGGCCTCGCATCGACAACGCCGCCAGCTGCAGCGCGGCGATCCACCCCTCGGTGCGGGCATCGAGCGCCGCGACGTGCTCTGCGTTCAGCGCCAGCCCCATCGACTCGGTGAGGTACCTGGCCGTCTCCGCGGTGGTGAACCGCAGGTCGGCGGCACGCACCTCGACCAGCTCGCCGCGCGCCCGCAGCCGGGCCAGGGGCAGCGGAGGGTCGGCGCGGGTGGCGATCACCAGGTGGACGTGCGGGGGCAGCCGCTCGAGCAGGAGGGCCATCCGCTCGTGCACGTCCCGGGCCGTGATGACGTGGTAGTCGTCCAGGACCAGCACCACGTCGTCCGGCACGGCGTCGAGGTCATTGATCAGGCTGGCGAGCACCTCGTCCATCGACGCATGCGGCTCGCGCAGGACCGCCAGCGCGCTGGAGCCCACACCGGCGACCGCGGTCTGCAACGCGGAGATGAGGTAGGCCCAGAAGACGACCGGGTCGTCGTCCCGCTCGTCGAGCGACAGCCAGGCGATCGACCGCTCCTCGGCACCGGCCAGCCACTCCGTCAGCAGCGTGGTCTTCCCGAACCCGGCGGGCGCCGAGACCAGCGTCAGAGCCGCCTCGTCCCCGCGGCCCAGGAGCTCGCCCAGCCGGGAACGCGCCACCACCCCGCGCCGCCGCCGGGGGACATGCAGCTTCGTGGTGAGCAGAGGGCCCATGACGACCACCTCCCCGGAGGCGCCATGCCCCGGTTCGACGACTCGGGTCACCGGCCACACCGTCGGCTCAAGAGACGTATCGTGTCAGCGGCGCCTGGCTGTGTCGACGGTCTTGCGTCCCTCGCCACGTCCGTGTCCTGCCGCGGCCTCGCGGCGTGGTGCGGCACGGACGCGGATCCGCTCTCCCTGCCTGCCCAACAGGCTCAGCACCTCCACCGCCTGGCCACCGGCGGGTCCGAACCAGTGCGGCAGCCGGGTGTCGAACTCGGCCGCCTCACCGGGGTCGAGGGTGATGTCGTGATCGGCGAGGACGAGCCGCACTCGGCCGGCCAGCACGTGAAGCCACTCGTATTCCTCGTGGGTGCGGAGCTCGGGCTCCCCCGGCTCGGGCGGGATGACCGTCTTCCATGCCTGATGCCACCGGGCTGCCGGGTCAGCGGGACGACGATGCGGCCGTTGCGCTGCCGCGGGGTCAACCGGATCCGGGGATCGCCGAACTGCGGAGCGCCGACCAGCTCGTCGAGCGGGACCCGGTGCGCCTGGACGATCGGCAGCAGTAGCTCGAGGCTGGGCTTGCGCTGACCGGCCTCCAGCCGGGACAGGGTGCTCTTCGAGATGCCCGTCTCGGCGGCCAGTTCGGTCAGCGAGACGCTGCGCCGTGCCGTGGCCGGCGTGGAGCTCGCCGACGGCCGGGCCATCCCCCGCGCCGCGGTCTTCATCCGCCCGGTCAACCGGCCGCATCCCGACGGCCTGCTGGCTGCTCTGGGGTGCGAGGGCGACGCTTCCGGCAACGTCCACGCCGACGCCACCGGAAGGACCAGCGCCTTCGGCGTGTGGGCCGCCGGCAACGTCGTCGACCCACGTGCCCAGGTGATCGCCTCGGCCGGAGCCGGAGACACCGCGGCGATCGCCGTCAACGCCGACCTGGTGCAGGAGGACGTCGACCGGCGGTGGACGCCCAGCACGACATCCGCGACGTGTTCTCCACTGCGACCGAGGCCCGCGTCGCAGCAGCCGTACTCGGCGGCCGCCGACACGGGCTGTGAGCCCAAGAGCGCGGTGGCCCGCTCCCCCTGGCCACCACACCCGCCGCGCCGCAGAGCACGCGACGACGACACACGAGGAGCACGACATGTCCACGGGCTCGAGGACCCGACCCCAGCCGCCGATTCCGCCGCCGTCGAACCACCAGCTGGCGCCGATGATCTGGCTGGCAGTGCTACCGACGCTCACTGTCCTCAACCTCGCGTTGAACAGCCTGCTGACCGACACCCCGGTTGCCCTGCGCACCGCCATCCTCGCCACGATCGCCGTCCCGATCGTCATGTACGGACTCTCAGCGCAGCTGCACCAGCTCCGTACCACGCTGCTGGCCCGACAGCCGGCCGGATGACCGACCGCGGAACTCCGCACGGGATCTCAGGTCTCTCGCCGAGTATGTCGGCCCGACGGCGTCCGGCCGTCCCGGAGCACCGGGCTCAGCCCGCCTCGACCGTGAAGGGAACGGTGATCACGTCGCCGTCGGCCAGCCGGAACTGACCCCACAGCTGATAGGTGCCGGCGGTCGGGAACTCGGCGTGCACGTCGAGTTCCGGGCCGAAGGTCTGCCCGGGCGTGGCGAAGACCGGTCGCCCGGAGTCGTCGGTCACCTCAGCGTGCTCGTGGGCGAAGGTGGATCCGTCTGCGCGCATCACCACGACGTGGCCCGCGGCGGCGAGGTAGGGCTGCAGGTCGTCGAGCGGCCGGCCGGTGTCCGCGTCGGTGACCGTGAAGTGCAGGTCGCTCACGCCACCGACCTCTGCCTTCCCCTCGAGCTCGACACGGACGCCGCCGATGACCGCGGTGCGCGGTCCTTCCGCGAGGGTCACCGGCTCGGGAACGGGACCGGCGACCGTGATGACCTGCCGCTGGTGGACATCGCTCATCTGCCCCTGCTGCCGGAACTCGGTGTTGATGATGTAGCTGCCTGGGGTCGGGAAGGTGACGTCCACGGCCAGCCGCCCGGGGTCACCGGTCGGCTGCGGGTGGACATGAGCGAAGGTGGCGAGGTCCTCCCGGGTGGCGATGAGGTGCATCCACGCCTCGTGGCTGCGCGTGAGATCCTCGATCGGCTCGCCGGTGACGGCGTCGACGACGGTGGCGACCAGCCGCGTGGGTTCGCCGGGGCGGACCTGTGCGGGTAGGTCCAGCCGCACGTCCACGCCGGCCTCGGCGGCATCGGTCGGTGGCACCTCGGCGGTCATCATCTCGCTCATGGCGGGGCGCATCGGCATGCCGGTGCCCTGCATCCAGGCGAGGGTGCCGTTCATGCCGCGTTCGGCGAAGTCCATCCGGCTGACCGCTGTGAGCCCCGCGCCGAGCGCGAGCGCGACGACGGCGACACCGGTCAGGTAGGCGTACTGGCCGATCCGTGCGCGCAGTGGCGGTCGCAGGATCTCCTGGACGGTCGCCGGCCGCTGGAACCGGCGCAGCCGCAAGGCGTTGGTCAGCACGCTGACCGAGCTCATCGCCATGGCGGCGCTGGCCAGCACCGGGTCGAGCAGCAGCCCGTCCCACCAGTAGAGGGCACCGGCGGCGACCGGGATGAGCAGCACGTTGTAGCCGAACGCCCAGGCCAGGCCCTGCTTCATGGTCGCCACCGTGCGCCGGGACAGGGCGATCGCCGAGACGATGCCACGCAGGTCACCGCCGACGAGGGTGATGTCGGAGGCGGCGATGGCGACGTCGGCGCCGGTGCCGATGGCGATGCCGAGGTCAGCGGCCGACAGGGCTGCGGCGTCGTTGATGCCGTCTCCGGCCATCGCCACCACGTGCCCCTGCGTCTGGAGCTCGCGGACCTTGGCCGTCTTGTCGGCGGGCAGCACCTCGGCGAGCACGTTCCCGATGCCGACCTGGTGGGCGATGGCGCGGTCGCGGTGTTGTCCCCGGTGAGCATCCACACCTGCAGGCCCAGCGCCTGCAGCTGGGCTACCGCCTCGGCGGACTCGGGCTTGACCGTGTCGGCGACGGCGATGCTCGCGGCCGGCTGCCCGTCGACGGCGACGAACATGGCGGTCTGCCCGCCCGCGGCGGCAGCGGCGGCGGCAGCGGCCAGCGCGGACACGTCCACCCCGCGGGCGCGCAGCAGTGCCCGGTTGCCGGCGAGCACGTGCCGGCCCCCGACGACGGCGTCGATGCCGTGGCCCGGGACGGCGTCGAAGGAGCCGAGGTCAGGCAGGTGCAGCCCGCGGGCGGCAGCGGCGGCGACGATCGCCTCGGCGACGGGGTGCTCGCTGCCGGTCTCCGCTCCGGCGACGAGGGCCAGCACGTCGTCTTCGGCCCAGCCGCCGGCGGTGGTCATGGAGATGAGCGCCGGCCGTCCGCTGGTGAGGGTGCCGGTCTTGTCCAGGACGACGGCGGTGACCCGGCGGCCGGTCTCCAGCGCGTCGCCGTTGCCGACCAGGATGCCGAGCTCCGCGGCGCGGCCGGTGCCGACCATGACCGCGGTCGGGGTGGCCAGGCCGAGCGCGCACGGGCAGGCGATGATCAGCACCGCGATCGCCGTGGTGATCGCCATCGTCAGCCGGCCGGTGTCCGGGCCGAACAGCGCCCAGACGGCGAAGGTGGCCACGCCGAGCAGCAGGACGATCGGGACGAACCAGGCGGAGACGCGGTCGGCCAGCCGCTGCATCGGCACCTTCGCGCCCTGCGCGTCCTCGACCAGGCGGACGATCTGCGCCAGGGCGGTGTCCTTCCCGACCGCGGTGGCCCGCAGCACCACCGTGCCGGTCCGGTTGAGCGTGGCGCCGATGACCGTGTCGCCGACGCCTTTGTCCACCGGGAGGCTCTCGCCGGTCAGCATGCTCTCGTCCACGGCGGTCGCCCCGTCCGTGACGACGCCGTCCACCGGCGCCTTCTCCCCCGGCCGCACCCGGACCAGGTCGCCGACGACGACCCGTTCGACCGGTACGTCCACCTCCGCGCCGTCGCGCAGCACCCGCGCCGTCTTCGGGGCCAGCCCCACGAGCGCGGTGATCGCCGCGGCGGTGCGCTTCTTCGCGCGGGCCTCCATCCACCGGCCGGCCAGGACCAGGGCGAGGATGACCAGCGAGGTCTCGAAGTACACGTGCAGCGGCAGGCCCCAGCTCTCGGCGGCGGCCGGCCACAAGGTGACGAAGGCGCTGTATCCGTAGGCGACGCCGGTACCGAGCGCGACCAGGGTGTTCATGTTCGTCGACCCGTGCGTGGCCGCGGTCCACGCCGCGGCGTAGATCTCCCGGCCGGCCCAGGCCTGCACGACGGTGGCCACGACGAGGATGGCCGGCATCAGCCAGTCCATCGTGTCCAGGTGGAGCGGCACGTACATCAGGGCCATGAGCCCCAGGCCTGCGGTGAGGGTGACCTGCCACTTCCACTTCAGCGCGGTCACCTGCGCTTCGCCCTCGTGGTCCGCGGTCGCCGCGGCGGGATCGGTGCCGACGCCCTGGTCGTCGGGCTGGGCCTCGCGGCGCGGCGTGGCGGTGTACCCGGCACGCGCCACCGCCGCGGTCAGCTCCTCGACGCCCACCCGGGCCGCGTCGAACCGGACGGTGGCGACCTCGGTCGCCAGGTTCACCTCCGCGGCCGCGACGCCGTCGACCCGGCGCAGCGCCTTCTCCACCCGGCCGACGCACGAGGCGCAGGTCATGCCGCCGATGTCGAGGGTGCAGCCGGCGGTCGGCTCGGTCGCCGTCGCGGCGGCCGGAGGGACGGTGGTCGTCATGACAACTCCCGGTCGGGACAGGTTGATGGGGCGAAGTCGATGCTCGGGGGTGACCCAGGGGGTCGGACCGGCGATTTCGCCGGGTTGCCGGCGCGACGTCGATCAGCGGCCGGCGGCCTGCGCAGGGAGTGGCGCGGTAGGAACCCGCGGAGCGATCTCGACCGCGCTGCGTCCGGCCGCCCGCTGCACCGGGGCGGCCGGACCGCTGCCGAGCAGGACGCCGGCTACGACGACCGCACCGCACACCAGCTCGACGGCGAACGTGGGCTCGCCCAGCACGAGCGAGGACGAGGCCATGCCGGCCACCGGCACCAGCATCGAGTAGGGGGGCGACCACGCTCGACGGGTAGCGGCTCGTGAGCCAGGTCGACACGCCCGACCCGCCGATCGTGGCGACCAGCACGGTGTAGGCGGGGCCGGCCACGGCCAGGGTGCCCTGCCCGGTGCCCAGCGAGGCCACCGACGCCGAGATGCGAGCCGGACCTTCGAGGGCCAGTGAGCGACGAGCATGGGCAGCGGTGGAACCACCGTCATCCACAGCGTGAGCCGGAACGGCTCGGTAGCCCGGGCCTGCCGGCTGCACAGGTTGCCCAGGGCCCAGCCGAGCCCGCCGCAGACCGTCAGCAGGAACGGCAGCAGCATCGCCCCGCCGCCCAGCTCGGCCCGGTGGACGGCGATCCCCGCCAGGCCGGCTGCCGCCGTGGCGACGCCGAGCGCCTGGCGGCCGCTCAGCCGCTCGCGCAGCAGCACGCCGGCCAGCACCACGGTGAAGGGAGCCGACGACTGCAGCACCAGCGAGGCGAGACCCGAGGGCATCCCGGAGGCCATGGCGAGGTACAGGAAGAGGAACTGCAGCACGCCGAATCCGGCGCCGTACCCGAGGATCCACCGCCACGGCACGGTCGGCCGCCGGACCAGCAGCACGGTCGGAACCGCGAGCAGCGCGAAGCGCAGGGCGACCAGGAAGAACGGCGGGAAAGGGCCGGCGAGAGGTGGATCGCGAAGAAGTTCAGTCCCCACGAGACGGCGACGGCGACGGCGAGGAGCCGGTGACGCTGGTGCATGGGGACTCCTCCACCAGGGGCGCAGGGGGTGCTCGGTCGGACTCAGCTGCTCCGCGGTGGCGAGCGCCGTCGACCCGGTGATCTCGCCGGGCTCCGCCCTGCGCCCGCTGGTGCCGGCCGTGGCTGCCGGTCAGACGCCGCCGGGAGGCACCGCGGCGGCGGCCTCCGCATACGCGGTCGGCGGCCAGGCGGCGAGCACCTTGTGCCGCAGGCCGGCGCCCAGGCGGCGGTAGAAACGCTGCGCGTCGGCGTTGTCGACCTCCATGCTCCAGCGGATGAGCAGCTGCTCCGGTTTCGCCAGTCCGGCGAGGGTGGCCATGAGCTGCCGGCCGACGCCGGCGTCGCGGTGCCCGGGGCGGACGTAGAGGTCGTCGAGGTTCACGACGTCGCCACCGGTCCACAGGTGCAGCTGCCGGACGGCGGAGACGTAGCCCACCGGCCCGCCGCTGTGTTCGGCCAGCAGCACGATGACCTCGGGCCGGGCCAGCAGGCGGCGCCACTGCTCCTCCTGGACGTGGACGTGGGCCGCTTGGTCCTCGTGCGCGGCGATCTCGGCGACCATGACGGCGACGTCCGCGGCATCGGCCGGCGTCGCTCGGCGGGTCGTGACGGCCGCATGGTGGTCGTGGGGTGTCGTGGGGCAGGTGGTGGACAGGTCGGTCATCAGAACTCCTTGTCGACGGTGGTGCACGGGCGGGATGGACGGTGGCGCCCGGGCGGTGCGGCAGGCCGCGGGCGTGCCCGTCGTGGCGGCCGGAGATCCGACGCCCGCAGCGGCGGTCAGCGGGTGGCGATGGCGGTGAGGACGTCGAGCCGGGCAGCCCGGCGGGCGGGCAGCAGACCGGCGGCAAGGCCGGCGAGCACGGCGATCCCGACCACCGCCAGGAGCTGCCCGACGGGGATCCGGATGGGCAGCAGCTCGTCCTTGCTGAGGCCGACCAGGGTGGCCGCGGCGAGCCCGAGTCCGACGGCGACGCCGGCGACGACCGCGACCACGGCCACCAGGACGGCCTCGGCGCGGATCATGGACCGCAGCTGCCGGCGCGTCATGCCGACCGCCCTCAGCAGCCCGATCTCCCGGGTTCGCTCCACGATGGACAGGGCCAGGGTGTTGGTGATCCCGAGCAGCGCGATCACCACGGCGAAGCCGAGCAGGAGGGTGATCAGCCCGAGCGCCTGGTCCACCGTGGCGGCCCGGGCGGCGACCGCATGAGTCTGGTCGAGGACCTCCGCGTTCGGGAAGTCGCTGACGGCGGTCTCCAGTGCCGTCCGGCCGGCCTCCGCGTCGACGCCGTCGGCGAGCGCGACGAACACGCTGGCGTCCACGTCCTCGTTGAAGTGCTGGGCGTACGTGGTCAGGGACAGGATGTAGCCGCTGCTGAGCGCCTGGGCGGATTCGTCGGCCATGACGCCGACGATCCGGACCTGCTGCTCCCCGTGACGCGGCAAGGTCATCGCCAGCTGGTCGCCGACCCGCAGGCCCCGTTCGATCGCGATGTCCTCGGCGAGGACGGCCCCTCCCTCCTCGAGGTCGCCGAGGTCGCCGGCCGTCATCTCGACGTCTGCGACCTGCGGCAGGGTCGCCGGGTCGACGGCGGTCAGCGCGCTGGTCATGCCGCCGTCCAGCCAGTGCCCGTAGCGGATCGAGGAAGTCGCGCCCACCTCCGGCAGCTCGGCGACGCGGGCCGCGACCTCCGGGGACAGTCCGCCGAGCATCTCGTCGCCGGCGCTCTGGATCAGCAGGTCGGCCGTCAGGGCCTCCTGCTGGCCGGCACTGATGGCCTTCACCGACCCGCCGAGAACCGAGACGAAGCTGATCAGGGCCAGGCCGAGGGCCAGGGCCATCGCGGTGGCGGCCGTCCGGCGCGGGTTGCGAACCGTGGACTCACGCGCGAGGCGGCCGGGCACGCCGAGGCCGTCCAGCGGGCGGCCGACAGCGTTGGCCAGCCGCGGTGCCAGCACCGGGCCCAGCGCGACCAGGCCGAGGAAGAGCAGCACCGCGCCGAGCGCGACGCCGGCGATGTCCCGCAGATAGGCGGCAGCGCCCAGCTGCGCGACACCGAGGGCGAGCAGCACCCACCCGGTGATCAGCCGGCGCCGGCGAGGTCGAGGCCGTGCCGGCTCGGCGAGCCGCATGGCCTCGACGGGGGCGACGCGGGCGGCGCGGCGGGCGGGTCCGAGCGCGGCCAGGAGAGTCACGAGGGCGCCGGCGACCAGCGCGACCAGGACCGTGCGGGAGGTGACGGTCAGCGGGCCGTCGGGGAGCGCCAGGCCGGTGCGCTGCGCGAGGCCGCGGAGCCCGTAGGCGGCGCCGACGCCGGCCGCGGTGCCGCCGGCCGCGCCGGTGATCCCGATGAGGAGGGCCTCGGCGAGCACCGAGGCGAACACCTGCCGACCGGTGGCCCCGGCGGCGCGCAGCAGGGCCAGTTCCCGGCTGCGCTGGCTGAGCACGATGCCGAAGGTGTTGGCGATCAAGAACGCGCCGACCAGGAGCCCGGCGGCAGCGAGCGCGAGGAGCACGACGCGGAGGTAGCTGATGCTCTCCTTCGCCGCCTCGGCGCTCGCTTCGGCGGCGTCCTGGCCGCTGGTGACCGCGTACTCCTGCCCCAGGGCCTGCGCCAGGTCGCTCCGCAGCTCGGCGACGGCGACGTCGGGGGCGGCGATCACGTCGACCGACGTCACCCCGGTGCCCAGGTCGAGCAGGGCCTGGGCGGTGCCCAGGTCGACCATCACGACGGCGCTGTCGGACAGCCCGTCGTCCTCGCCCACGCCGGTCAACCCGACGACCTCCAGCCGGCGGCTGACCGTGGCGGAGACGGTGACGGTGTCGCCGATGGCGATGTCGTGCGCGGCGGCGGTGGCGGCGTCCAGGACCACCTCGTCGCCGCCGTCCGGCGCGCGGCCGGTGCGCAGCTCGTAGGCGGTGAACGGCGCTTCCGCCCACGTCCCCACGATCGTCGGGCCGTTCGGTCGCACCGGTTCCCCGCGGACCTGCAGCTGCCCGGGACCGGACGCGACCGCGCGTGCCTGCCCGACACCGGGGGTGCCTGCGACGCGCTCGGCGAGGTGGGCCGGCAGTGGGTCCCGCTCCACCTCCACGCCCATCGCGCTGCCGAACGCGGCCGCGGCGCGGACCGTGAGGTCCACGCCGGCGGCGGCCGTGCGGAACTGCGCGTCGAGCAGCCGGCTGCTGGTGTCGGTGAGCACGAGGCTGCCGGCGACGAAGGCGACGCCCAGGGCGACAGCGAGCCAGGTCAGGGTCAGGCGGGAGCGGTGCGCGACCGCGTTCTTGACGGCGAGGCGCCACACCGGGATCAGGCTCCGATCGCTGAGGCAGGAGCGTCGAGGCGCGCCATGCGTGCCAGGACGGTCTCGGGCGTGGGGGCGGAGAGCTCGTCGACGATGCGGCCGTCGGCGAGGAAGACGACCCGGTCGGCGTAGGAGGCAGCGACGGGGTCGTGGGTGACCATGACGATCGTGTGGCCCAGGGTGCGGGTGGCGTCGCGCAGGAAGCCGAGCAGTGCGGCACCGTGGCGGGAGTCGAGGTTGCCGGTCGGCTCGTCGGCGAAGACCAGGTCGGGCCGGGCGATCAGCGCCCGGCCGACAGCGACGCGCTGCTGCTGGCCCCCGGAGAGCTCGGCCGGTCGATGGTCGAGCCGGTTGCCCAGGCCCAGCATCTCGACCAGCTCGGCCAGCCATGCCCGGTCGGGTCGCTTGCCCGCCAGGGTGAGCGGCAGGGCGATGTTCTCCGCGGCGGTCAGGGACGGGATGAGGTTGAACGCCTGGAACACGAAGCCGAGACGCTCCCGGCGCAACAGGGTCCGCTCTCGCTCGGACAGCGCGGTGAGTTCGGTGTCCCCGATGAGGACCCGGCCGGAGTCGATGGTGTCGAGGCCGGCGAGGGCGTGCACCAGCGTCGACTTGCCGGAGCCGCTGGGCCCCATGATCGCGGTGAGCCGACCGGAGTCGATCGCGACGTCGGCGCCGTCGAGGGCGCGTACGGCAGCTTCCCCCTGGCCGTAGGTCTTGACGACGTCGCGGGCTTGCGCCGCGACGGCGAGGGATGTGCTCGCAGGTGGGGCGACGGTGGTCATGGCGGTCTCTCTCTCGCGGATGGCGGGGTCAGGTCTGGTGGCTGGTCGGTCAGCGGAGATGTGCGGTGCGGCCGGCGGGTGGGTGGGACAGGGCGCAATCGCCGGGGGTCCGCGGGGCGCGGGCTGCCGGTCAGGTGCAGGGCCGGTGGAGGCGGCGCCGCCACCGGCGGGGCGGCTGCAGGCAACGGGCCAGCCGGGCGCGCTGGGCGTCGCCGATCAGCTCCTGGTGACGGGAACGGGCGAGGTAGTCGTAGGTGACGAAGGACATGGCGGTCTCCTGCAACGGGAGGTGGGACGGAACCGGTCACGCCGGCGGGGCGGGTGGTGAGGGGTGCGGCGGCGGGAGCCGGGCGGGGCTCCCGCCGCCGGAAGGGCGGTCAGGACCGGAGGGTGTAGCCGGCCTCGTCGACCGCGGCGGCGATGTCCGCGCGGTCCACGGGGCGGTCGGCGGTGACGGTGACGGTGCCGCTGGCCACGTCGACGGTGACGGACTCGACGCCGTCGACGGCGGCGATCTCCTCGGTGACCGCACGCTGGCAGTGCGCGCAGGTCATGCCGGTGACGGTGAAGGTGGTCGAGCCGATGAAGGTGCGGGGGGTGCCGGACAGCATGGGAACTCCTCGGAGGGTTGGTGGTGCGATCGGTCGGTGGGAAGAGTCGCCGCGGACCGGCGGCCTTCTCACCGGGCATTTCGCCGGGTTTGTCGCCGGGATGGCCGGCAGCGGCTCAGCGGCCGTGGTCTCCGTGCACGTGACCGGTGGCGCCGGCCGTCGGCTTGCCGGCGGGGACGGCGAGCAGGGCCAGCACGAACAGGGCGGCGAGGACGCCGGCGGTGGCGGTGAAGGCGCGTCCGTAGCCGTCGATGAGACCCGCCTGTGTGGCGAGGTCGCCGGCGATGGCGGTGAGCGCCGCGACGCCCAGGGCGGCGCCGATCTCGTGGCCGGTCATCATCAGCCCGGACGCGAGCCCCGACTTCTCGGCCGGCACGTCGCTCATGGCGGCGACGGCGATGGCGACGAACATCGGTCCGACGCCGGCGCCGACCAGCATGAACCCGGGCAGCACGTCGGCGGCGTAGGACGTGCCACCCGCGTTGGCCCCCAGCAGCAGCACGCCGCCGGCCATGACGACCAGCCCGCCGAGGATCAGCGCGCGGGCGCCGAGGCGGCCGATGACCTTCGACGCGACGGCGGCGGCCAGAGTGATCGCGGCGGCCAGCGGCAGGAACTGCAGCCCGGCGATGACCGGGGACGCGCCGATGATGTCCTGCAGGTACAGCGAGGACAGGAAGATCGCGCCGACCACGACGCCGGTGACGCCGGCCATGACCGCCGAGGCGGAGATCAGCGACCGGATCCGCCAGGTCGACGGTGGCACCAGCGGGTCGGCGGCGCGGCGCTCCACCCGCGCGAACGCGGTCAGCAGGACCGCGGCGAGGGCCAGGGCGAGCCAGGTGCGAGGTGCGGTCCACCCGGCCGAGCGGGTGGCCTCGATGCCGAAGACCAGCGCCAGCAGCCCGGTGACCAGGGTGAGCGCGCCCGGCACGTCGAGCCGGCGCAGCGCGCCGCGCTGCGCACCACCGCGGGCCACTGTCCGCAGCGTGCCGAGGGCCACCGCGGCACCGATCGGCACGTTGATGAAGAACACCGCGCGCCAGCCCAGGGCGCTGGTCAGCGCGCCGCCGAACAGCACGCCGGCGGCGATGCCCAGGCTGCCGACGGTCCCCCACACGGCGAGCGCGGTTTGCCGCTGCCGGCCGGCGTAGGCGGTCATGATGATCGACAGCGCAGCCGGGGTGAGCAGCGCGGCACCGGCGCCCTGCGCGGCCCGCGCCAGGATCAGCGTGAGCGGGGTCTGGGCCAGGCCGCTCACCAGCGAGGCCGCGGTGAACACGCCGACGCCGGCGAGAAACGCCCGCCGTCGGTTCAGCAGGTCGGCGATCCGCCCGCCGAGCAGCAGCAACCCACCGGACAGCAGCACGTAGGCGCTGACCGTCCACTGATAGTCGGCGGCGGACAGCTGCAGGGCGTCGCTGATGCTGGGTAGGGCGACGTTCACCACCGACACGTCAAGGATCACCATGAACTGGGCGGCGATCATCAGCGCGAACACCGTCCACGGCCGGCGCGGCTCGTCCGCGGGCGGCGACGGGTGGCCCGGCGCGGTGCGCGCGGTGTGGTGACCGGGCGCGTGCTGCGGCTGGTGCCGGGGGGTGAGCGCCGCCGGTTCGGCGCTGGGATGGGCCGACATGGCTCCTCCTCGAGGTGGGGGCTGTTGGTCTGGTCCCACGCTCGCCATCGCCGGGATCACCCACGCCGGTGATTTCGCCAGGTTCTCGATCCGGGGCCTGGCCCGCTCCGATCGGTACGGTCCCGGTCGTGCTTGTCGGACGGGATGACGAACGTGCGGCGATCGCCGCTCTGCTCGACGCCGCACGCGCCGGAGCCGGCGGGTCGCTGGTGCTCCGTGGCGTGGCCGGGTCGGGAAAGTCGTCGCTGTTGGCGGAGGCGGTCACGACCGCCTCCGGCATGCGGGTGCTGCGTACGTCGGGAGTGGAGTCGGAGTCCCCGCTGGCGTTCGCCGCGCTGCAGCGACTGCTGTGGCCGGAGCGTGCCCGCATCGAGAGCCTGCCGGCACCGCAGGCTGCGGCGCTGCGGGCGGCCGTGGGCGAGGCGACCGGTGGTGGTGACGGTGACCGGTTCCTGGCCTTCCTCGGCACGCTGAGCGTGCTCGCCGACGCCGCGGAGGAGACGCCGGTGCTGGCCGTGGTCGACGACGCGCACTGGCTGGACGACGCCTCCGCCGCGGCACTGCTCTTCGCCGCCCGGCGGCTGCAAGCCGAACGCGTCGCGCTGCTCTTCGCCGCCCGCGACGGCGAGGCCTACGGCTTCGACGCTCGCGACCTGCCCACCGCAGTTCTCGGTGCCGTCACCGGGACCGACGCCGAGGAACTGCTGGCGGCGCGGGCCGGCGGTGCGGTCGATCCGGCGGTACGTGACCGGCTGGTGGCCGCAACCGGCGGCAACCCGCTCGCCCTCGGCGAGCTCGCCGCCGCCCTGACCGGCGACCAGCTGGCCGGCCGGGCGCCGCTCCCGGCGCCGCTGCCACTGACCGGCGGCGTCGAGCGGGGGTTCCTCGACCGGGTTCGGCATCTGAGTGACCGGGCCCAGCGGTTCCTGCTGCTGGCCGCGGCCGACGACACCGGCCGACTGACCGTCGTCCGGGACGCCGCCGCTCGTCTCGACCTCGGTGACGACGCCCAGGAGGAGGCCGAGCGGATCGGTCTGCTCCGGGTCGACGGCGACGCTCTGACGCTTTACCACCCGCTGGTCCGCTCGGCGGTGTACCGGGCGGCCACCAGCGCGCAGCGGCGCGCCGCCCACCGGGCGCTGGCCGACGTGCTGTCCGGGGACCCGGATCGACGGGCGTGGCACCTGGCGGCGGCGGCCGACCGGCCGGATCAGGCGGCGGTCGACGCGCTGGACGCGGTCGCCGAGCGGGCTGCCGGCCGCGGCGGGCACGAGGCCGCTGCCGCCGCGTGGGCGCGCGCCGCCGAACTCACCGGTGGAGGTGAGGCCCGGGGCCGGCGGCTGTACCTGGCCGCGTCGTCGAGCTGGCTCGGGGCGCACCCGTCCCGGGCGGCGGCCTTGGCGGCCGCGGCCGCGGCCGACGTGACCGAGCCCGCACTGCGCGCGCGGCTGCTCACGCTGCAGGGGCAGATCGAGTGGAACACCCGCTCGGTCGACGACGGCTACGACTACATCGTGCAAGCCGCCCAGGTGGCAGCTGGCGCCGAAGAGGCGCTGGCCCAGCAGCTTGCGATGCTCGCCGCGTCGCTGGCCGCTTTCGGCGCACGGTCCGCGCGGGAGTTCGATCCGGCCACGCTGGTCCCTCCGCCCGGGAAGGACGCCGCCCCGCACTTCCGGGCCGCCTCCGCCCTGCTGCACGGATTCCGCGCTGTCCGCCGTGAGGACTGGGCCACCGCGACCGACTGCTTCCACGACGCCTTCACCCTCACCGACGACATCGTGGTGGACGATCACGTGCTGCAGCCGAACCTCGGCGTCGCAGCGATGCTGATCGATGACGACGAACGCGGCCTGCGGCTGCACCAGCAGCAGCTGACCGCCGCCCGGAGCGCGGGCGCGCTGAGCATGGTGGAGCACGCGCTCACCCGCGGAGCGCTGTTCCAGATCGCCACCGGCGCCTGGTCGCAGGCGGCCGGCGCCGCGAACGAGGCGCTGACGTTGACCGCGAGCACGGGGCATGCAGGGCTGACCGCGCTGCCGACCGCCGAGCTGGCCCTGCTCGGCGCGCTGCGCGGGGACGACGCCTCCGATCAGCACGTGGCGGACGTGTCGGCGATCCGGGACGCGCACCCGGTCGGGCTCACCGAATCCATCGTGGTCGACCTGGTGCACTGGGCGCAGGGGCTGCGCGCCCGGCAGCCGGCGTCCGCGCTGCACCACCTCGAGCAGATCAGCTCCCCGGCGTACCGCCGCATGGCCGCTCTGGACCGGATCGATGCCGCGGTCCGCGCCGGCCGGGAGGATCTCGCACGCACCTGGCTGGCCGAGCTGGAGGCGTTCGCGGCCGGCACGCGCGCCCCGGCCGCGGTCGCCGCCGTGGAGCACGGCCGCGCCCTGCTCGCCGGCGACGGCGACGCTGAGCAGCACTTCCGCCGCGCCCTGGCCGCCCTCACGGCGTCGCTGCGGGTACCCGATCGGGCGCGCACCGAGCTGGCCCTCGGTGAGTACCTGCGCCGCGCGCGACGCCGGGTGGACGCCCGTGCGCACCTGCGGGCGGCGCTGGCGCTGTTCGAGGAGCTGGGCGCGGCGCCGTGGGCCGAACGCGCCGCGCAGGAGCTGCGCGCCTCCGGGGAGACCGCCCGCCGCCGCGACGTCACCACGTCCACCCACCTGACCGCCCAGGAGCGCCAGGTCGCGGCACTCGTGCGGCAGGGGCTGTCCAACCGGGACGTCGCCGCGCGGCTGTTCGTGTCCCCGCGCACCGTCGACTTCCACCTGCGCAACGTGTTCAGCAAGCTCAACGTGGCCTCCCGCGCCGAGCTCACCGCGCTCTCGCTGGACCTCTGACCGGCCGGCTGCTGCGACGCGCCCCGGCAGCCGACCTGGCGGTTTTGCCGGCGTGAGGCCGGCAACCCGCTCCTAGCGTCCGAGCGACACCACAGCCCGGACGCCAGGAGCTCCCGATGACCAGCACCGTCGACACCCGCACCCCCGACGCGACCGCAGCCTCGGGTTCTCGCCGGCACGGCGGCGTGCCCACCACGCTTGCCCGCCGCTGGCCCACCGGCATCGGCGTCGCGGCGGTCGCCGCCAGCCTCACCGCCCTGGCGCCGCTGCCCGACCAGGTGCACGCCTGGATCAGCGCCTGGTGCGTGCTGCTCGCCGCGGTGATCTACCTGGCCTGGGGCACCGCCCGCGGCGACCTGAGCGACCGGCGGCTGCTGACCGCCCAGACCGCCGCGGTGCTCGGCTTCGGCGCGGTGGCGATGGCGGCGGTCGCCGTCGACCCGGCCGCCGCGCGCTACGTGCTGGCCGCCGGCTGGCTGGCCCACGCCGCCTGGGACGTCGCCCACCACCGCCTCGGCCGGGTGGTGCCCCGCTGGTACGCCGAGACCTGCCTGGCCGCCGACCTCATGATCGCCACCGCCCTGCTCACCGTCGGCCTTGTCTGACCGCCGGCACCCCCTCCGTCCCTCCTCACCACGCCTGGAGATCCCATGCCCACGTCACTGCCCTGCCCCGCCGGTCAGCGCGAGCTCCTAGATGTACTCGTCATCGGCGCCGGTCAGGCCGGCCTTGCCCTCGGCCACCACCTCGCCGCCCGCGGAGCGGACTTCCTGTTGGTCGACGCCGGCCCGGAGATCGGCTCCTCCTGGCGCTCCCGCTGGGACTCGCTGCGGCTCTTCAGCCCCGCCCAGTACGACTCGCTGCCCGGAATGCCGTTCCCCGCCCCGGCCGACACCCACCCCAGCAAGGACGACGTGGCCGACTACCTCGCCGCCTACGCCGCCCACTTCGCGCTTCCCGTGCGGCTCAACTCCCCGGTGTTGCGCCTGCACCGTGACGCAGACGGGGCCTTCGCGGCCACCACCCCGACCGGGACGCTGCGCGCGAAGCAGGTCGTCGTCGCCACCGGCCCCTTCCAGACGCCGCACATCCCCGCTCTCGCCGACGGGCTGGACCCGCAGGTGCCGCAGCTGCACAGCGCCGAGTACCGCAACCCGACGCAGCTGCCCGGCGGCGGTCGGGTCCTGGTCGTGGGTGCCGCCAACTCCGGCCTGCAGATCGCCGCCGAGCTCGCCACCACGCAGCCGGTCACCGTCGCGGTCGGCACCCGGCCGACCGAGCTGCCCCAGCGCATTGCCGGCCGCGACCTGTTCTTCTGGCTGACCCGCTCCGGGTTCTTCACCGTGCCCGCACACACCCGCATCGCCCGCCGGCTGCGTGCCCGGGGCGACATCGTCATCGGCACCCGCAGCCGCACGCTCCGCCGCCGGGGCATGGATTTCCGGCCCCGGCTCCTCCACCTCGCCGGCCGCACCGCCACCTTCGCCGACGGCAGCACTGTCGACGTCGACGCGGTTGTCTGGGCGACCGGCTACCGACCCGACCACTCCTGGCTGCACGTGCCCGGCGTCGTCGTCGACGGGCAGGTCCGCCACGACGCGGGGGTCACCGACGTTCGTGGCATGTACGTCCTGGGCCTGCCGTGGCAGACCTGCCGCGGCTCGGCCCTGCTGGGGTTCGTCGGCGCCGACGCGGCAACCCTCTCCAAGCGCATGGCCGCCGACGCCACCCGGCCGGTGCGTTCCGAGCCGTCGATCCAGGCGGTTTCCCCGGCGTGACACCCCTGCCGCGCCCCTAGCGTCAACCGCAGCACCCCGTCCGTCCCACCGATGGCCCGCCGAGGAGAAGCCGATGCCCATGCGACCCTGCTCCCGCCGGCCGGGCCGGCCAGGCCCGCGCCGGGCAGTCACCATGCCGCGGTGGTCCAGTTCCTCACAGGCTGGGCCACCACGCTGCTGCCGCTGCTGGTCGCCGTGACCGGTCTCGAGCTCGGCTGGTCGCTGCTGGGCGGGACCACCTGGCTGGTCGCCGGTGCCGGTGTCGTCGGGTGGGCGCTGTTGGCGGCCGGTTGGCTGTTCCACCGCGACTGGCGTGCCGGTGCCGTGGTCGCCGCACTGGGCGCCCCGGTGGCCGTGCTGGCAGGGCCGGCCGTGCTCGGCTGGCTCGCCCCACCCGGGGCTGTGCTCTGGGGCCCGGTGAGCGCCGTCCTGACCGTCGCGCCGGCGATGGCCGCACAACCGCTGACCCCGGACGTCCCACCCTCCGCCGAGCCCCCGGCTCGCGGCTGACCACCCCGACCCGCCCGGTCTCCCGAGGAGCATCCGATGACCGTCTCGCACCCTCCCCGTCACACCGCCGGCCTGCTCGCCGGGCTGCTGGCCGCCGCCGCCGGGGAGATCACCGCCACCGCCACCCGCCGCGGCCGCTCACCATCGTCCGGCCTGGCCCGCGGCCTGGTCGACGCTGCACCGGCGATGCTCGTCGACGGCGGCGTCGCCCTCGTCGGCCGAGCGGACAAGCCCGGCCTGGCCGTGCTCGCGGCCGGCACCAGCGGCCTGGCCGCGGCAACCGGCGCCACCCTGGCCGGCCGACGGCCGCTGCTCGGCGCCGCCGTCGCCGCCGCCCCGCATGCCCTCGGCGGATACCTCGCAATCCGCCGCGGCGACGCCTCCGCCCGGGATACCGCCGCCGCCACGGCCGCCGGCATGCTCACCGCCGCTACCGCTCTCGCGATCGCTCCGCTGCCCGTGCGTCCGCCGGTGGTGGCGGCTGCCGCGGCAGCCGCCACCGGAGCGGTCGTGGCCACCGACCGGCGGGCCCGCCGCCGCGCCGCTGCCGCGCTGTGCGACCAGGTGCGGCTACCCGCGCCCACCCGGCCGCTGCCGCCGGTCCCCGCTGCCGACACCGGAGCACACCGTGGCGTCTCCCCTCTGCTGGCCGAGCCCGGTGACCTGGTCGTCATCGACGTCACGGTGCCCGAGCCGCGCACCGACGTCGGCGCCTGGCGGCTCGACGTGGACGGAGAGGCGGAGCGACCGCTGTCGCTCACGCTTCCCGAGGTGCTGGCCCTGCCGCTGGAGGAGCGCGACCTGCTGATGGTCTGCGTGCACAACCCGGTCGGCGGCACCCGGATGGGCTGCGCCCGCTGGACCGGCATCGGCCTGGCCGACCTGCTCGAACGGGCCGGCGTGACCGACGACGACGGATGGCTCGTCGCCGAGGCCGTCGACGGCTACACCAACGTGCTGCCGCTGGACGTGGCCCGCCGGCACGGCTTCCTCGCGGTCGGCATGGCCGGGCAGCCGCTGCCCCGCGAGCACGGCAGCCCCGCCCGGCTGCTCGTCTCCGGACGGCACGGCCAGGACGGCAGCATCAAGTGGTTGCGGCGCCTGACCGTCAGTGCCACGCCGCCGCTGTCCTACTGGGGCTCCCGCGGCTGGGCCGACGGCACCTACCCGGTCCACCCTGCGTCCCGCATCGACGCACCCGGCTCACACGGGCGCGTCGCGCCCGGCCAGGTCACCCTTCGCGGCTACGCCTGGGCGCCCCCGGTCGGCGTCGACCGCGTACAGGTGCAGGTCGACGGCGGCGCGTGGACCGACGTCGCCCTCGGCGTCGACCTCGGCCCGGACGCCTGGCGGCCCTGGACGGCCACCTGGGCCGCAACCCCGGGCCGACACCAGCTGAGGGTCCGCTGCCGCACGACCAGCGGTGGATGGCAGGAGGAGGGCACCGCCACGCCGTTTCCGAATGGCGTGCGCGGCATCCACACGGTGACCGTCCAGGTCGGCGGCCATCCCGCCGGAGCCGCGCTGCGCCGGCTCACCGCCGAGTGCATCACCCGTGCGACCTGGGCGACGCGCAGCGTCGCCGCATGGCGTCAGCGCGGACCCAGTCGGTCGACCGTCGGCCAGGCCGCAGGCGCGACCGATTGATCTCGATCAGCACCGCCACGCGCCACACGCCTCCCGGCTACGCCCCTGGTCCTCCGCAGGGGACCGCGCTCCCCCTATGGACGAAGGCATCGCCATGAGCGCCGCTTGACGACATCCCCGGGAGTCAGCATCGAGCCAGGCACCACCGACGACATCGGCCGGCAGGCCGGCCGGGAGTCTCGGGCGCTGCTGGCCCTTCCCCAGTGCAAGAAGGTCCACTAGACCGGTGGCGTGGTGCTGCGAGGGCCTGGTCAACTCCGCGCGGCCTGAGCGGGGAACCTCGAGCCCCATTGCTCCGAGCCTCGAGGAAGACGCCCGCCCAGCGGCGGCCGGCCGACTGCCTACGGTCACGGAATGATCTTCCTCTTCGGCTTCGGCACCAAGGAACAGGACCTGGGCCCGGGGGAAGTCCGCACCTGCCCGAACTGCGGCAACACCACGCCATGGGCGCAGGTGCGGTCGGTGGAGCAGTTCACCATCTTTCTCATCCCGATCGCCCGGTGGGGACGACGGCAGCTCGAGATCTGCGGCATCTGCGGCACGGCCGTCGAGGTCTGATGAGGAGCGCCGGGAGCCCGCCATGACTCAGCAGTCACCGGCCGAGCCGCGCATCGTGAGCAGATGAACAACCCCCGTCTACTTCGGCAGACCGGGGTTCACCATCCCCTGACATCAGGTGTCCGAGAAACCGGGTCAGGGTCCTTCCGGCCGGGGACGTCGACGGGTTGTGCCGGCCGCGTGCAGTTGATCGGACGTCGCTACGGCGACGCCGGTGTGTTCGCCGCCCGCGCGGCCTATGGACGCCTGCGCCCCCTGGTATGACGCCTACGCCCGATGTGCTGACCGACCGCTCACGTGATTCGCTGGTCGCGACCTCGACCGAACCTCCGGTATCCGGGAGTCAGTAATGATGACAGTGGTGACCACGACCAGGCTCCGGCCCGGAGGAGAGGCGGAGTGGGACGCCGCGATGCGCGCCCGGTTCGACTCCGCCCGTGAGCGGCCCGGCTGGATCTCCGGACAGCTCCTCACCTCGGACGACGAGGACTCCATCCGCGTGATCGTCGGAACCTGGCGGAGCCGCGAGGACTGGGAGGGGTGGCACGCAGACCCCGCTTTCCTCGACCAGCGAGCCACGCTCGAACGCCTGGAGGAGGAGCCCAGCCGAGTGGCGTGGTTCCGAGTGGTCGCTGACGCCCTCGGCCGCGACTGAGGCTCCCAGGGCCGCGGGGATTTTCTCCTGCCTCTGCTCGCAACGGGGATCGCCGTGAATGCCGCGCTGCCAGGGGATTCACCGCTGTGGTGGCTGCACGACACCGACTCGCTCGGCCGGCTGGTTCCGGTCGCCGGCGCCCTCCTGACGGGGGTCGGCGGGCTACGGGCCGGCGGCTCGTGGCGCTGGTCGGGTTCCGCCTTGATCGTCGCTGCCCTCGTGTCGCTCCCGTTCAACGCGCAGGACGATCGGGTGCTCCTGTCTGTCCCCCTGGGAGTGGCCTGGCTTGCCTGGGGGATCTGGTGGGCCATGCGCGACGAGGTCCCGCAGACGGCCTGAGCCGTCATCGGCCCGATGCGCCTCAGGCGCCGGGATGAGCGGTCGGCGACGGCCACCACCGCCATGCGCACTTCCCTGAGCAACCGCCCTCGGCGACCGGCAGCCCCGCGGTACTCGGTCCCGCCCGTGCTCCGTCCGACGCCGGCGACCGGGGCCGTGAAGGCGGGACCCGGTTCACCCAAGGTGCTCTTCAACCGGCCGTAGTCGTGTGCGAATGGAGCGCGTCGCCCCTCGGACACCCATCTTGGGGCTTCTGCAGTTCAGGAGCCCGGGGGGTGCCCTGTCAGGACTTTGGAAGGGCCTTCTTATCCTCGCGTGATACTTCGCGCCACGGTCAGCCCTCGGGCAGCGCAGTGAATCGGTCGGCTGCCTCGCGGCCCACGCCCGGGTGCACGCGCTGGTAGAGCTGAGCGTGATGGTGGCGCTGGCGTGGCCCAGGCGCTCCGAGGCGACCTTCACCGGACGAGCTCAGCCCGGCCGACGCCCGGCGGCCGGCTCCGGCGCGCGGGTGTCCCGGCTCAGCCGGCGCCACACCCAGCCGGCCGGCACCCGGTTCCCGGAGACCACGTACTCGCGAACGGAATCCACCGTGAGCGTGGTCGCGAGCGCGCGGCGGGCGGCCGCCCACCCGGTCAGCAGAAGCTCGTCCCCCGGGGCCAGCAGGAAGTCCGGACCGGGGGTCGGGGTGGCCTGCCCGTCGCGCACGACCAACAGCACCAGTGCGTGCAACGGCCGGTCGCGGTCGTCGGGGTTGCGCAGCAGATCGCCCAGGCGCGCGTCGCCGCCGGCGAGCCAGCTCCCGAGCGCCGGGGCCGCCCGCGGGGTCAGCGGGAGCGTCCACAGCCCCTCCATGTGCCGGCCGCACAGCGCGGTGAGACGCTCCACCAGCTCCGCCGCCCAGGCGTCGCCCTGCCGTGGCATCTCCTGGAGGAAACGCCACAGCAGCGGCGTGGCCAGCTGGGCGTAGACGTCCCAGGCGACCACCTCGGTGGGGACGAGCAGGATGTCGATCCCCATCGCTGCGAACAGCGGGGCGCTGGCCGGCCGGTTCTGCCGGGCGCCGACGAACAGGCCGGGGTTGGCCCGGCGGGCGGCGGCCACGAGCGAGAGGTTGGTCGTGTCGTTGTCCGTACCCGCGACGAAGCCCACCGCGGTCGCAATTCCCGCGCGGGCCAGCACGTCCGGGTCGACGCCGTCCCCCACCACGAGGTCGTCGCCGGCGTCCTCATCGGCCCCGCCCGGTTCCGGGTCGACGACGGTCACCGCGAGGCTCTCCGCGCGCAGGTCCGTGGCCAGGGACCGGCCGAGCCGGCCGTACCCGCAGACCACCCAGCGGCCCTCGCGCGGTGGGTGGCTGAGGGCGGGCAGCTCCGCGCCCGGCCCGCGCTCGAGCCAGGTCAGCAGCCGGTAGGTGGCCGGTGCGCGCGCGGCCAGGCACAGGTGGTCGCCGTAGCGGTCGAAGGGGTTGACCACGGAGGGGGAGCCGAAGGCCTGCATCCGCTCGGCCATCGCCGCGGACGTGGCACGGGCGATGACCGGCAGCTCCGGACGGAGCAGGGCCGCGGCCATGACCACGGCGAGGTTGGCCTCGTCATCGTCGGTGAGGGCCACGACCGCCTCGCACGACGGGGAGCCCAGACCCATGACGGCGAGGTTGCCGGGGTCCCGGGCGTCAGCGGCCAGGGCGGGGATGTCGGCGTGGAAGGAGTCCAGTTCCAGGTCGTCGATCCGCTCGTTCGCCTGGTCGAGCACCACGAAGCGGCGGCCGAGGGCGTCGAGCGCGTGCCCGAGCAGCTCCCCGGCGCGCCCGTAGCCCGCCAGCAGCACGAACGGCTCCCCCAACCGGCCGACCTTGCGGGTGACGTGCTGGAGGGCCAGGGCGGCGCGGAAGGCGCGGTCCTGCAGCAGTGCCAGCAGCGACCCGATGGCGTACGCCCAGCCGATCACGCTCAGGTAGATCGCCGCCATGGCCCACATCCGCTGGGCGGCGGTGAACGGGTACGGGATCTCGCCGAAGCCGATCGTCGTCGCGGTGTAGCTCATGAAGTAGAAGGCATCGAAGAAGCCCATCCGCCACGGCCGGCCGGCCGCGTCCTCGCCGGGGACCAGCGTCAGCCCCAGCACGCTCACCGCGAACACGACGATGAGCACGATCAGGGGGGCGCGCATCCGCCGGAGCACGAGGAACACCGGGGCCGATGCCTCGGCGTGCGGTACGGCGACCTCGGGCGGCGGGGGTCCGCCGGTCCGCCGGCCGTCGTCGTCCCGCGCGATCAGGCGCCACCACATCAGCAGCAGGGGGTTGCCCACGACGCCCTCCGATCACCCGCGGTGGAACGACGCCGTCTCGACGACCAGGAGCACGATCGAGATCAGGTTTGCCAGCAACGCGCCACCGGACAGCGACACGATGCTTGCCGTCGTGGCGGCGGTGAGACCGGCGGTGGAGACGTAGGCGGCGTAGCCGAGCACGAGGGCGGCGGCGATGAGCTGGAGGTCGGCGACCAGGCTCGTGGCCAGGTGCACCGCCCCGAGCTGCGTGCGGTCGCCGAACTTGAGCACGGTCGCGATGAGGTTGACGACGACCGCGGCGAACAGCTCGTACCGGTTGTGCACCGTCGGGTCGTCGATGTCGCCGAGGAAGAACCCGAAATTCAGGGTGGCGGCGAGCACGACGAAGAACCCGAACACGACCTTCTCGAGGTTCACCCCGCCCCCCATCGCCGACCGGGCCCGCCGCCGCGGAGCGGGTCCTCGCGGCATCCTGCACCCCCGGCGGGGCCCGCGCAGCAGCAACCGCCCTGCCGGTGGCCGCGCGAGGTCCGCCGGCACCCGATCCGCGCCCCGGCAACGCGCCCGGCGCCCACCGCAACCTTGTTCACGGCTGCGGGGCACGCGACGGGGTGAGCCGCGGTCGTGCGGAAGCTGGCCGCCGGCCACCGCGGGCGCGGCGACCTACCCGAGCCGGTTGCGGTCGCGGTCGTCGACTTCCTCTACGGACCGCTCGCCGCGGACCCGCATCGCGTCGGCAAGCCGCTGCGCTTCGAGCTCGACGGCTATTGGTCCGCGCGACGAGGTCGGTACCGCGTCATCCACTCCATCCACGACGACAAGATCCTGGTCCGGCTCGTGCGCATCTCGCACCGCACCGATGTCTACCGCTGATCGCCAGGTCATGGCCGGCGCAGGCATGTGCGGAGATACCGTGTCGCCCCACTGACACAAGATCACTGAAGCACGGCCTGTTCAAGGCCGAGCGCATCCGCACTCCCGTCTTCCAGCCGGGTGCCACAGGACCGTCTCCGACGCGGAGCACGCCACCGCCGGCTGGGTCGACTGGTGGAACAACGGGCGCCTGCACGGCACCCTGGGAATGATCACCCCGAATGAGGCCGAGCGGGCCCACGGCGCTGCCCCCACCCTGCAGGAGCATCACGTACGAGAGCGGGACGAGAGCTGGGGCGCTTCACCGGGGCGTCGGCTGCACCGATCGCGCCACTCACCCGCAAGCCGCGTCCGCCAGCCGAGTCGCTCAGGACATCCTGGGCAGCCACTCACCCGCCTTCGCGCGGATCGTCCGGCCGCGCTGCGACACCGGGACGCAGGCACTCGTCGTCGCAGCCCTGGCCCGGCTGGGCAGCTGACGCTGCACGGGCCACACGCCCTGTCCCCCGGTCACCCGCTCGCGTCAGCGGAGCGTCACGTGGAAGGGTTTTCATTGCGCCAGCGATGGGAGACGGAATCAGTGAGATCACCGGTGCCCGACTATCTGACGGAGATCCTGGACGCCTGCGGCGACGACGCGGGCGCCCTGGCGGGCTACATCCCCGAGCTGGCGTCGGCCGACCCGGACCGGCTCGCCGTGTGCCTGTCGACGATCGACGGGACGCTCTACAGCGCCGGCGACAGCCGCACGGAGTTTTCCATCCAGTCGATCTCGAAACCGTTCGTCTACGCCCTGGCCCTGGCCGAGCGCGGGGTGGACGACGTCCTGGAGTGGATCGGCGTGGAACCCAGCGGCGAGGCGTTCAACGAGCTCTCGTTGGAACGGGACTCGAGGCGGCCCCGCAATCCCATGATCAACGCCGGGGCGCTGACGGCACACGCCTTGGTCGGCGACCCCGCGGACGACGTCGACACCCGGGTGGAGAGGGTCCGGCGACTGATGTCGGACTTCGCCGGCCGTGAACTGCACGTGGACCGCGGCATCTACGAATCCGAGATGTCGCAGGCCTACCGCAACCTGGCCATCGCCAACATGCTCCGCAGCTACGGCGTGATCTCCCAGGACCCGCGGGACGTGGTCAGCGGATACACCCAGCAGTGCGCGATCTCGGTGACCACGGCTGATCTGGCGACCATGGCGGCCACACTGGCGGCGGGTGGTGTGCAGCCGGCCACCGGCAAGCAGGTCGTGCCGGTGGACGTGGCCCGACAGGTGCTGAGCGTGATGATGAGCTGCGGCATGTACGACGCCGCCGGGGACTGGATGACCACGGTCGGGTTCCCGGCGAAGAGCGGTGTCTCCGGAGGCATCCTGGGGGTGATGCCCGGCCAGCTCGGGATGGCCACCTTCTCACCGAGGCTGGACTCCCACGGCAACAGCACGCGAGGGGTCCGGATCTGCACCCGCATGTCTGCCGATATGGGGCTGCACATCATGCAGGCCCCGGAGCCGGCCCGGTCGACGGTTCGACGGGACCGGACGCTCCGTGGGCCGGACGGCTCCCTCGCGCGCGTGTGCAGCCTGCAGGGCTCCCTGCAGTTCAGCAGCGCGGAACGGGTGCTGCGGACGGTGGCCGACGGCATTCCCGTCGCGGTGTTCGTCCTGGACCTTCGGCGGGTGTCGTCGGTGGACGACGTCGCTCGACGGATGCTCGCAGAGATGCTCCGCCGCCTGCAGCTGGACGGCGCCGAGGTGGCGCTGCTCGATCCGGACCACGTTCTACCCCTGTCCGAGCGGGCGGTCGTGCGGCTCCCGGAACGATGGAGCTCGCTAGCGCCGCTGGAGGACTACGAACGGGTCTGACCTCGCTGCCCCCGGGCGTGCCCCGACCGGAGGCCGGATGCCGGTTGCCCTTCCTGCCCGCCTCGCGGATGCGGACCGGACCCATCGGCTCGATCATCGGTGCCATCGCCGGGCTGACGTCCGTGCTCGTCAACGCCCGCGCCGTGCCGGCCCCACTTCTCTGCCGGATCGCGGCGATCGGCTGTCTCGTCGCGGTCGTCTGGTTCGTCGTGCTACGCGGACCGGAGGTCGACCGGGTGCCACCGAGCCGCACTGCCATGCGGACCCACGCGATCTCCGACACTGCCATGGCCCTCCGCAGCTGTTCACGGCTGACCAGCGAGCGAGCGCCCGCTCAGGACGGACGGCCGAGCACGGTCAGGCGCGCTCGGACCGGCGGGTGACCCACCGGGCGGGCGCCGCTTCCTCGTCGCGCTCCCAGTACTCGCGGGCGATCGCGGCGGCCGTGCGACGGGCGCGCTGGCCGGCGGCGGCGAGCAGCCCGGGCCGCATCCCGAAGTTGACGAACCGCAGCCCCGGCAGCGCGGGCTCCTCGTCCCGGGCCACCGGAAGACCGCCGTCGTCGAGCACGCCGAGGTCGCCCACCATCGGCTCGAGCCCGGGGCGCAGGCCCGTCGCGGCGACGACGGCGTCGACCCGGAGGCTGCTGCCGTCGGCCAGGAGCACGCGGTCCCCTTCCAGCCGGTGAACCGCCGCCACCACGCGGATCCGGCCGGACCGCAGGTCGTCCACGACCTCGCGGTCGACGATGGCCGGACCGGCGTCGTGCGGCCGGCACTGGCGGGTGAACGGCCCCTCGTCCGGTGCGGGCAGGCCGACGTCGCTGAGGTCGCCGATGGCGAGCCGCTGCAGCGGACGCACGGCCGCGTCGGCCACCCGTGGTGGCAGCCGGCGCAGCAGGTGGACCGCCGGGTCACCGGGCATCCCGGCCACCGACCGGGGCAGGATGTTCGGGGGCGTGCGCACCGACAGCCGGACGCTGCGCGCTCCCCCGTGCGCCAGGTCGTGCGCGATCTCGAGCCCCGACGAGCCGGCCCCCACCACGAGCACGTCGGACCCGGTGAACGGGGCCGGGTCGGTGTAGTCGCCGGAGTGGACCGCATGGATCGAGGATCGGTCCGCGTCCCACTCCGGCGGCACGGCGCCCCGGGCCAGCAGACCGGTCGCGACGACGACCTCCCCGGTGCACCAGTCGCCGTGGTCGGTGGCGACCCGCCACTGCCCTCGGTCGTCGGCCACCTGCCGAACGTGCACGCCTGTCTGCACGTCGAGCCCGGCGGCGGCGCTGTACGCCTCGAGGTAGGCGACCACGTCGTCCCGACCCGGGAAGGTGCCCGCCCGGCGAGGCATCCGCATCCCGGGCAGCCCCGAGAAGGCCCGGCCGCTGTTCAGCCGGAGCCCCCGGTAGCGACGGCGCCAGGCGGTGCCGACCCCGTCCCCCTCCTCGAGGACGATGGCCGGCACCCCGCGGCGGCCGAGGGCGGCCGCGGTGGCCAGTCCGGTCGGCCCGGCCCCGATCACCACGACCGGCAACGTGTCCTCCGACTCGGTTCGTGCTGTGCCGTTCGTCATCGTGGACTCCTTCCGTCGGTTGCCCCGACTCGCCTGGTCGGAGCAACGGCGGCCTCGCGGATCGCGTCGGCCACGGCGCCCGGACGGTCGAGCACGGCGAAGTGGCCGGCCCGCTCGATCCGCACGGTGCGCATCGCCGGGATGCGGCGCTGCATGTCGGCGTGCAGCTGCTCGTACCAGGGGCCGCTGTCCTCGGACAGCAGCCAGGTGAGCGGCACCGGGCAGGCCGCGACCTCGCCGGCCTTCACGTGGTGCATCAGGATGCCGGCCGGATGCGGGTCGAGTTCGGCGAGCATGGCCTCCGCGCAGTCGAGCAGCTCCTCCCGGACCTCCGCCGGTGCGTCGTCGAAGGAGTTCCCGCCGGATCTCCGGACGCCCGCCCAGCGGAAGAAGTGCGCCGCGGCCTCGCGGCGTCGACCCCGCACCTGGCGAACCTTGGCGCCGAGCAGCGCCGGGATCAACCCGTTCCGCGGCCTCCGCAGCCCGTGGAACGGGGGCTCCAGGACCACGACGGAGGAGACCAGGTCCGGCCGCCGGGTGGCCAGGGCCAGTGCGACGTTGCCACCACTGCTCCAGCCGAAGACCGTCGCCGGGGCGCGTGCCACGCGTTCGAGCACCGCGGCCAGGTCGGCGACGTGGCGTCGGGCATCAGGGGTGGGACTGCCTTCGGACCGGAGGAATCCGCGGCGGTCGTACCGGATGACGCGGTGATCCTCGGCGAGCATCGCGGGCACGGCTCCCCACACCGCCGATCCGGTCCCCGCACCGTGCACGAGGACGACCGGGTCGCCGGACCCTCGCTCGTCGTAGGCCAGACGGGCACCGTCGAGCGAGAGCTTCTGCGTGTTCATCGCGGATCCACCCCCAGCGCGACCAGCGTGTCCGCCCCCACGGTCCAGGCGTCGTGCCCCGGGGGGATGCGCACGGCGTCCCCCGGGCCGCTCTCCAGTTCCTCGCCGCTGTCCGTCCGGATCCCCATCCGTCCGGCCACGACGAAGAGCATGTGGTCCTCCGGGCAGGTCTCGGTGCCCTCGAGGGGGCCGAGGTGCTGGGAGTAGCGCCAGCCGGGTCCGGCGGTCAGCCGCCAGGCCGTGTACTCGCCTACGGTTCCCCAGGCGATGTGGCCGTGCTCGAACTGCTGCACGGACTCGACGCCGGTGTCCAGATTCGTGTGTTCCAGCATGGTCGTGCCTCCGTGGACTCGGGAACGCTTCCTTCGTCCGCCGGCCGGTCCGGGATCAGCCGGGCGGGATGTTGTGGTTGACGTGGAAGAGGTTGCCGGGGTCGTAGCGCCGCTTGACCTGCACCAGGCGCTCGTACTTGACCGGGCCGAAGACGGTGCGCGGGTCGATGGCCCGATGACCGGATGCCTCGTGGCCCTGGAAGTTCAGGTACTGGCCGCCCGTGGCGAACCGGTCCATGTCCCCGGACAGACCGCGGACGAAGGCGACCCGTTCGTCGTCCACCGCGGCGTCGTCCCAGAAGCCGTACATGTTGATCCAGAACCGGGCCGAGCGGTTGGGGAACGCCGTGGCGTGCTCGGGCACCCGGCCGAAGGCGCCACCGAGGTGGTGGACGTCGAAGGCCGTGCCGACCCAGGTCTGTTCGCGGCCACGCCGGGTGAGGACGTCGATCACCTCGGCGTCGAGCCGGTCGAAGGAGGCGTTGCGCCAGTAGGCGCGCACGCCCTTCGGCACCAGCCCGTCGAGGACCGACTGCCACTCGACCCACCGGTTGTCCCCGACCTGCTCCACGTCCGGCGGCGCAGCCTCGCGCAGCCGCCCGACGACCGCCTCACCGGCTGCCCGATCGGGCGAGGCCCAGACGAAGCCGACGACCAGGAGCGGATCGCTTCCCATCTCCATGGCCGGTGGTGGCGTCAGGGTCGTCGTGATCATGGTCAACTCGTCGGGCAGGTCCCGGGTCCACCGCTCCAGCGCCGCCCAGGCCTCGGGCCAGCGGTCCTGGCCGTACACCAGGTTGCCGCTGAACACCTCGGGCCCGTGCGGGTCGGCGCGGAAGTTGAACGCGGTGACCACGCCGAAGTTGCCCCCGCCCCCGCGAAGAGCCCAGAAGAGATCCGCGTGCTCGGCCGGCCCGGCGGTCAACCGCTCGCCGTCCGCGGTGACGATCTCCACGGACAGGAGGTTGTCGGCGGTCAGTCCGTGGGGCCGGGTCAACCAGCCGACACCGCCGCCGAGGGTGAGCCCGCCGACGCCGGTCGCGGACACCACGCCCAGCGGCACCGCCAGACCGTAGGGCTCGGTGGCGGCGTCGACGTCGGCCAGGGTCGCACCGCCCTCGACACGGACCGTGGCGGTGTCCGGGTCGACCGTGACCCCGTTCATGGCCCCGAGGTCGAGCACGATCCCGTCGTCGACGGTGCCGTTGCCGGCCACGTTGTGCCCACCGGCCCGGATCGCGAGGTCGAGCCCGTGGTCCCGCGCCACGGCGATCGTCGAGACGACGTCGTCGACGTCGGCCGCCCGGACCACGGCCGACGGACGCCGGTCGATCATCGCGTTCCAGACCGTGCGGGCCTCGTCGTACTCCGGGTCTCCCGGAGCGGTCACGGCGCCGTCCACCCGCCGGCGGAGCTGGTCCAGCTGGTCCTGCACGAGGTAGGGAGCAGACATGGTCGGCTTCTCCTTCCGATGTGGGTCGTGCGCCCACGTCAGGGCGTGTGCTTCCGCGCGAGGACGGAGATGCTGCGCACGCCGTAGGTGCCGCTGGCCGCGCGCGCCTGCTCGGACAGGAACTGGTAGTCGTTGGGCCGCATCTCCTCCACCCGCAGGCCGGCGCGCGCCATGGCGTCCCGGTAGTCCTGCTGCCTGGGCGCGCCGCCGATGCAGGAGGCCCACAGGTCGACGTCGGAGACGATCGCCTCGGTGAGCGCGGTGTCGGTGACGATGTCGGCGATGGCCAGCCGGCCACCGGGCCGCAGCACCCGTACCACCTCGCGGAACACCTCCTCCTTGTCGGGGATCAGGTTGATCACCCCGTTGGAGATGACGACGTCGACGCTGGCGTCGTCGACCGGCAGCTGCTCGATCCGCCCGGCCCGGAACGTGACGTGGTCGAGGCCGTGCTCGGCGCGGAGCCGGTCGGCCTTCTCCAGCTGCGCGTCGGTCATGTCGATCCCGACGACACGTCCGGTCGGGCCGACCCGCAGCGCGGCGAAGAAGGCGTCCATCCCCGACCCCGACCCGAGGTCCAGGACCGTGTCCCCCTCGCGCGGATCGGCCAGGTCGAAGAACCAGCCCACGCCGGCGAAGGACTCGATGGCCTCGGCCGGGATGCGGTCGAGCTCGGCCGGCGGGTAGCCCAGCCGCTCGGCCAGCGCCCGGCCGGTCTTGAAGTGGAACTCCTGCTGCGGCGTCCGGGCCACGGCCCGGTACATCTCCTGCACCTTCGCGGTGAGCGCGTCGGTGTCGATGGCGGTGGTCCGCGTCATGACTATTCCCCTCCAGGCGTGTCGGCCCCGTCAGACGACCTCGAGCGTGGTCTCGACCGGCACCGCGTTGGCCAGCGAGTCGCGCACGGGCGAGGTGTCCTGGACGTAGCGGCACAGCTCCTCGAGCTGTTCGCGGGTGGCATTCGGGCTGGACACGCGGCCTCGGGCCCGGATCACGGTGAAGCCCGGCCGGGGTCCGTCCAGTCCCAGGAACGGCCGGACGTCGAAGTCACCCTCGATCTCGTACTCCATGCGCGTGATCTCGATGCCGCGGGCGGCGGCATTGGCCACGTAGCCGACCGCGTAGCAGAACGCGAGCGCCTGGAGCAGCAGCTCGACGGCGTTCGGTCCCCGGTTGGCGCCCAGCAGCACGGGTGGCTCGTCGCCGTGCAGGGTGAAGGCCGCCGCGCGGCTGCGGTCCTCGCTGCCGCCCTGGTCGAACGTGTGGATCTCCCCCGTGTTGTACGTCCCGTCCTGCCATCTGCTGCGGGCGCGGAAGGTGAACGAACCCATGCTCGGGTCCTGCTTGACGGCCTCGATGGTCTCGGTCAGCGCGTGGACGTCGATCCCGTTGTCGATCGTGCTGGTGGTCACGGTGTCCTCCCTGTGGCCTCGTCCGGCGGCCCTGGAGTGACCGCCTGCCACGAACCTAGGAAGGACGCCGAACGGCCACATCGGTAGCTGCACGGGCATCAGCCCGCACCCTTACGGGCTTCGGCGGCGGCAGGTACCTAGACCAGGTCGAGTTCGGCGCAGCGCGCGACCGCCTCGGCGCGGGTGGCGACCCCGAGCTTGGTGAAGATGCCGGCCACGTGGTGTTCGACGGTCCGTGGTGACAGGTGCAGCAACGCGGCGATGTCGGCGTTGCCGCGGCCCTCCCGGACCAGGGCGAGGACCTCCAGCTGGCGGTCGGTCAGCTGGGCAGGATTGCTCCGGGTCGACGGGAGCGCCCCCCGCGGAACAGCCAGTCCGGCCCCGCGCATCCGGCGGCGGATGCGCCCCTCCAGCGGGCGGGCGCCCAGTGTGCGGGCGATCTCGACGGCCTCCGCCAGCGCTTGCTCGGAGTCGGTGAAGGAAAGCAGGAGGGCCCTGTCGTGCTGCCATCCCACGGCGCCGAACGCATCGGCGGCCGCCTGCCAGTCGCGTTCCAGCATGGCGGCATACGGCTCCGGAGCCCGCCCCTCGAACTCATGCGGGGCGCCGCACACGGTGGCCCAGGCAGCCAGCCGTGCGCCTGCGACACCGCAGCGCAGCGGCTGAGGGCCGACCCTCCGGGAGATGTCCTCCAGCCGGCTCACCGGAAGGGGGTCACCGCGGGTGAGGGCCCGCTCGGCCTCCAGCTCCAGCACCGGGCCGATCCGCTTGAGTTCTCCGGTGCGGTCGGCATCGGATGCGACGGCGGCCAGCCGGATGTCGGCGTCGTCGGCCCCCCGCCGCACCGCCCGCTCGGCGAGCACGGTGCGGGCGACCAGGCCGGCGACCGTGCTCTCGGGGGCGGCGGCACGGGTCAGTGTCGCCCGGGCCAATCCGGTCGCCTCGTCCTCGGCCCCCTGCCGCAGTAGCAACCAGGCACGTATCGCCTCCAGATAGCCGACCATCGTGTCGACCTCGTGCTCACGGGCGTACCGCACCCCGTCCTGGAGAGAACGGAGCGCTCGCTCGGGCCGGACCCACAGCAGGTTGCAGAAGGCCAACGCCGTGTAGCTCAGCACCGCATGCTCGTGCTCCCCGGTTCTGCGGGCAGCGTCCAGGGCCGCGTGGAGCACGCCGGTGTCCGAAGGATCGAGTTGCATGCGAGCAGCTCCGACGGCGGCCAGGGCCCGGGCGAGGACGGCGTCGTCGCCTCCAGCGAGCTCCACGGCCCGGGCCCCCCACCGCAGCGCGTCCTCCGTGCGACTGGCGAGCATGGCCAGCTCGGCGTAGCCGACGTAGCCGAGGGCCAACTGGGCCGGGGACCCGCTACGGTCGAGCACCCGCAGCGCGGCGCGAGCGTCCCGCCACGCCGATTCCCCCTCCCCCGCGAACCAGTGGAGCTGGGACCGCAGCCGCGTGCAGCGTCCAGTCGCCTCCTCGTCGCCCGTCGCCTCCGCCAGCGCGATCGCCGCGTCGGCCGCCCGGAGGGCCTCGTCGCCGTGTCCGACCAGGTGCGCGGTCTCCGCCAGCTCCCCCCACAACCGAGCCCGCTCCGACGGGGAGAGCCGGTCGCAGTGGTCCGCTGCGCGCCGGAGGTGGGCCAGGGCCTCCCGATGGGAATCCACAGCTCTCGCCTGCCGGGCGGCCGGTAGTGCGTACTCGGCCACGATGTCCGGATCCCCCGCGGCCTCGGCGTGATGCACGAGTTCGGCGGGCTCGGCGCCGACCTCCTGCAGGTGCCGGAGGATCTTCCGGTGAAGCTGCCGCCGACGAACCGGCGGGACGCTGGAACGCACAGCGGCCCGGGTCAGCTCGGAACGGAAGCGGACATGCTCGGCATCGCTGGTCAGCAGCTGCCGACGCTCGGCCGGCTCTGCCGCGGCAGCCCAGTCGGGCTCGAGGACGTCGAGGAGTCGTGTGGGCATGCGGGACGGGACCATGGACACCAGCTCCAGCAACCGCCGAGGCCGATCGGGCAGCTGCGCGACGCGGCTCAGGACCGCGTTGGCCAGTGACGGAGGGGGTGGCCCGTCCCCGGAGGCCAGGAGCTCGGTGACGAAGAACGGGTTGCCGTTGCTGAGCGCATAGATGCGGTCGGCATCCTGACCCGCCAGTGCGAGCACAGCCTGACGAGACAGCGGCGACAGATCGATGGTCACCGTCGACGCCCGCTGCAGCGCGTCGACCGCCGACCACAGCGGGTGGCCGGGGTCCACGTCGCCCAGGCGCAGGGTCAGCACCAGAAGGACCGGCACGTCGGCGAGCCGCCGACCCAGCACGGTGATGGCGTCGATGGTCGCCTGGTCCGCCCAGTGGACGTCCTCGACGACGAGCACGGTCGGCGCCGGTCCTCGGCGCAGGTCTTCCAGCAGCATCTGGTGCACCGAGGCAGCAGCGGTCGCGGAGTCACGACGCACCAGCTCGGCGCTGGTACCGGAGAGCTGATCGGCCAGATCACGGAAGGGTCCCAGCGGCCGCGGCGTGGCCAGGTCGTCGCAGAGCCCGATCAGGACCCGGGCGTCGGTCCGATGGAGGTCGGCGAAGTGCGTCACCAGGGCGGTCTTCCCGATGCCCGGCTCCCCCGTCACCAGGACGACGGATCCGCAACCCCCAGCCGCGGCCTCGAGCGCGGCCTCGAGCGCGTCGAGTGCCGCTGCGCGTTCCACCAGGTCGGGCATCTGCACACCCACCCTCGGTATCTACCGGCCCAGAACCCTCGATCCGGACCCCGGCATCCCGTCCATCCGTCGTCTTCCTGCTGCATCCGGTCGTGTAACGCTAGGCCGAGCGGCAGGAGCCTCGGTACCCCTCACCGGGATCGACACATGATCGTCAGGAACGCCTCAGGACCTGCATCAGGTTGCGCCGTCGCCGACGTGGAAGCGTCCGGAGGACCGCGTCGGCGGCCGGCCGCCGTGACCGTTTCGACGCCGGGTGGACGAAGCGGTTCCCTGGCTGGGGTCCACGTCGTGACACCGGACTGCGGCGGAACCCGGTCTGGGACTCGCTGCGTATCAGCGATCAGCACGTGCGCTGTCGGTCGAGGCATGGTTCCACTGCCACCGTCGTGCACCTCAGTGCGGGCCCCCGCCATTGGACCGGTCAGCGGGCTGCCCGCAGGCGTGTGCGGAAGTACCGTCTCCCCCTCGGACACCGAGTCGAACCCCCACGGTCCAGGCCCGCCAGGGGTTCTTCTGCTCTCTGATGCCCGCCCGAGGCCTGGAGGACTACCGGCCGCGGACGCGGTCGGCGATGCGACGGGAGCGTGGCCGGCGACGTCGGTGCGCTCTCGGGTGGTGAGTCGACCGTCCCCGGGGCACCGGCCGCCGGGCAGGGCGCGGGGGCTGTCACCGGTCCGTGTCGACGTGGACCCGGGAGGCCGGGGCTGTGTCGAGATCGGTGCCGGGCGCGACGCGCCGGCACCGCGTGATCAGGGCGCCGTTCAGGGTCTTCCCTGATGACCTTGCCCCTGCCCAGTTCCTAGCGTTCCGCGCAACGACCAGGACGCACCGAGGGGCAGCCATGAAGGCGATCGTCCAGCACCACTACGGATCCCCCGACGCCCTGCGACTCGAGGACGTCGACCGCCCGGACGCCGCACCGGGCCACGTCCTGGTGCGGGTCCGAGCGGCTTCGGTCAACGCGGCTGATTGGCACGTCATGCGCGGTGATCCCACGTTGGCCCGGCTGCAGCTCGGCGTGCGCCGCCCCAAGGCGTCCATCCGAGGCCGCGACTTCGCCGGCGAGGTCGTCGAGGCCGGCGTGGGGGTGAGCCATGTGCAGCCCGGCGACGAGGTGTACGGCGAGACGGGCATGACCGACGGCGCCTTCGCCGAGTACGTCTGCGCGCCGGCTGATCAGGTGGCGCCCAGGCCCGCCGGCCTGACCTTCGAGCAGGCCGCCGCCCTGCCACTCGCCGGCTGCACCGCCCTCCAGGGGCTCCGCGACGTCGCGCGGATGCAGCCCGGCCACCGGCTGCTCGTCAACGGCGCCTCGGGCGGGGTCGGCACATTCGCCGTCCAGATCGGCAAGGCCCTCGGCGCGCACGTCACCGCCGTCTGCAGCACCCGGAACGTGGAACTCGTGCGCTCCCTCGGCGCAGACGACGTCGTCGACTACACGACCGCGGACATCATCGCGGCCGCTCGCCGCTTCGACGTCGTCCTCGACCTCGTGGGCAACCGCCGCCTCCGTGAGCTGCGCCAGGTCCTCACCGAGCGCGGAGTCCTGGTGCTGGCCGGCGGCGGGGTGTTCGACGGCGGCAGCCTCGTCGGCCCGATGCGACTGATCGTCGCCGGCGGGCTGGCCGGCCGGGTGGTCCGTCAGCGGATCCAGCCGTTCACCGCGACACCGACCATCGAGCGCCTGAACGCGCTGGCTCGGCTGGCCGAGTCCGGGCGGATTCGCCCGGTCATCGACCGCACCTACTCGCTGGCCCAGGTGCCGGCCGCGATCCGCTACCTGGAGACCGAGCACGCCCGTGCGAAGGTCGTCATCACCATCCCCTGAGCGTCTATCGACGCGGCGACGCGGACGCCTTCCCCTGCATCGCCAGTACCGCGCCGCCTGCCCCAACGCCCCCCGGGATGCGAGACGGTGTCACTCCTCGAAGACCTCCGCGGGTGACCACCGCTCGCAGGGCTCCGATCACGCGCAAGCCAGGCGTGTGCGGACGTGCCGTGGCGCCCCTCGGACACGAGCTGACGCACACCGCTTCGCACCCCTTGCGCGACGGGTCTTCCGCGACCACGGCCGATGGATGACCTCCGTCCTGGTCGCGGGCCGCTGTCCTTTCTGTTGCCGGGGGCACAACGGCTGGGCAGACTTGAACTCTGGGTCTTGTGGAGAACGAAGGGCGGACGACGGTGTCCGACGATCTGGCCTACGCCCCTGCCACCGAGCTGGCCGCACGCATCCGGCGCCGGGACCTCTCCCCCGTCGAACTCATCGACGCAGTGATCACCCGTATCGAGGCGCGCAACCCGAGCCTGAACGCCCTCGTCTTCACTGCCTTCGACGAGGCCCGCGAGCGGGCGCAGCAGGCCGAGCGTGCCCTGACGTCCGGCGATGCGCTCGGCCCCATGCACGGGGTCCCGACGGCGATCAAGGACTTGTTCGACTTCAAGCCCGGATGGCCTGCCACGCTCGGCGGGGTGCGGGCACTGCGGGACTTCAGCGTTCCCGCGTACTGCACCTACGCGGAAAGGATGGAGGCCGCAGGCGCCGTCCTCGTCGGCAAGACCAACAGCCCGGTGATGGGCTTCCGTGGTACGTGTGACAACTACTTGTTCGGCCCGTCACGCAATCCCTTCGATACGACGAAGAACACGGGCGGGTCCTCCGGCGGTAGCGCCGCCGCCGTCGCCGACGGGCTGCTGCCGTTGGCCGAAGGCACGGACGGCGGCGGGTCCATCCGCATCCCTGCAGCCTGGTGCGGCTTGTACGGCTACAAGGCCTCTTTCGGGCGCGTGCCCTACACGGCGCGACCGAACGCCTTCGGCGCCCTCAACCCGTTCCTGTTCGAGGGCCCGCTGACGCGCACGGTCGACGACGCGGCCCTCGCCCTCGACGTGCTGGCCGGGTACGACGACCGCGACCCGTTCGCCCTCGACGATTCGACGAGCTTCGCCGGGGCGACCCGCCGGTCGATCAGTGGCTGGAGGATTGCGTACAGCCCCGACTTCGGCGTGTACCCGGTGGACCGCAGGGTCGCAGCCGTCGTAGAGCAGGCGGTGCAGGCTTTCCAGGAGGCGGGCGCCGTCGTAGAGGAAGTCGATCTCACGTTCGACTACGACCAGCGCGAGCTGAGCGACCTGTGGTGCCGGCTGATCCTGCCGCTCAACATCGAGGGCCTCGAGGGCCTCAAGGCGCAGGGCCTCGATCTGCTGGGCGAGCACCGCGACAGCTTCCCGCCCGAATACCTGCGGTGGATCGACGAAGGGTTCCGGCTCAGCGCGCAGGACGTGCTCCGCGATCAGCGCATGCGTACCCATGTGTACGACCAGATCCAGCAGGTGCTGCGGTCGCACGAGCTGCTCGTGACGCCGACCCTCGCCGCTCTGCCGGTGGAGAACGCCGACGACGGCAACACGGTAGGTCCCAGCAGCATCGAGGGCGTCGAGGTCGATCCGCTCATCGGCTGGTGCCTCACCTACTTCACCAACTTCTCCGGGCACCCAGCCGCATCGATCCCGGCCGGGGACGTCGGCGGGTTGCCCGTCGGCATGCAGCTGATCGGCCGTCGCTACGCCGACGCAGACGTCCTGGCCGCGAGTGGGGCGTACGAACGACTTCGCCCGTGGCATGACGCCTACGGCCGGTGCGCCGGCCGTCCGCTCAACTGACCTGCCGGTGGCTCCCTGCCGCCTCCGATCCACGATGGCCACGCCAGTGCTCGGGCGCCAGGACCGAACGAGGCCGGCGGGCGATCTGGCGGGTGCACGTGCCGGATCTCGGTGCGGCGGGCTCCAGCCACCAGCCGGCCGGAGGCGACCAGGAGGATCAGGTCCTGACCGATGCCCGGCCCGGCGGCCACGACACCGATCACGGTCCACGCCCACAGGGCGTGTGCGATGAACGTCGGAGGCGTGATCCCTCGTCGGTTCATCCACAGCACCGTCAGGCCGATGAGGACGTGCGGGGGGCCGAAGCTGTTCACGCTGAGCCAGTACGCGCTCATGGCGGGGCTCATCGGAGCGAGATGCTGGCCCACAGCTCGCCGCTGAACCACGTCCCGGCGTGGCGCGCAGCGCGCAGCGCCGCGAGGGCGCCGAGCCAGGTCATCCGGAGGAGGGCGTACGGCAGCGGGGACACCGCGGCCAGGATCGTGCCGCGCCGGCTGCCCCGCTGCAGCCGCTCCTGCGCCAGGACGCGTTCGGCCGTGCCCTGACCGCCCGCCAGGCGGGAGCCGTCAGGGTGGTCGCGGTGACGAGCAGGCCGCCGGCCAGCATGAACACCAGCACCAGCGGGCGCGGCCCTGCGGTAGCGAGCCCGTCGCGGATCTCACCGAACAGCTCGGCGGTCGGCGCCCCGATCTGCCCGGGGGGAGCACCATCATCAGCGATGTCGGTTCGTCCGAGACGTCGTCCAGGACGTAGGCCCGGGGTCCAGCAGCCACCACAGGCCGAAGGCGGCGGCGGATCGCGGCCGGAAGGCAACCGCGGCCTGCCGACCCTCCGATCCGGTTCCCGCTCCCAGCTCGGCGAGCAGGCTCATCCGCCACAGGGTGCGGAGCACCTGGCGGGAGGCATCTCCGGAGGGTCTCCAGCTGCCATCGCCGTGCTGCCCGGCCAACACGGCCGCGATCCGCCGATCGCCCTGGAGCCGCAGCCGGAGCGCGTCCAGCGGTGGATCCGCGGGAGACGGGACGTGCACCGCCAGCCGCACCGCCACCACCGGGTCGTCGAGCCCACGCAACCACGTCAGTGCTCCGCCGATGGCCCCGCTCGGCTCGCCGCCTCGCGTCTCAGCCGCCTGGGCCGGCAGCGGCACGGACGTCACCTCCCCAGGACGGCGAGTACCTGCCGCCGGATCTCCAGGTCCTCCCGCGCCGTGACGACGACCGTCTGCACGGTCGCCCCCGCCTCGCCGATGTCCGCGTCGCTCGTGGTGGCGCGGTTGGTGTCGGCGTCCACGGCGACGCCCAGGTGCGCCAGGCCCTCGGCCAGCGCGGCGCGGACCTCCCACGAGTGCTCCCCCACTCCCCCGGTCATGACCAGTAGGTCGAGCCCGCCTGCCGCCGCCACCATGGCCGCCGCTTCCCGCACCAGGCGGTGCAGGTACACGCCGATGGCCAACGCGCAGTCAGGGTCGCCCTCCGCCCGACCGGCGAGGACGTCGCGCAGGTCCCCGGAGGTCCCGGACAGCCCTTTCAGCCCGGCGTGGTGCTCCAGGACGTCGGCCAGTTCGGGCTCCGGCACCTGCCCGTGCTCGAGCAGCCACAGCACGAGGCCCGGGTCCAGCGTGCCCGGGCGGGTGTTCATGACCAGTCCGGCCAGCGGCGTGAACCCCATGGTGGTGTCGACGGAGACCCCGTCCCGGACCGCGGCCAGGGAGGCGCCCGCACCCAGATGACAGGTGACGGTCCGCAGGTCGGTGGCCGTCCTCCCGACGAGTTCGGCGCCGCGGCGGGCGGCGTACGCGTGTGACAGTCCGTGGAAGCCGTACCGGCGCAGCCCCCAGCGTTCGTTCCACTCTCGCGGGACGGCGTACGTGGTGGCAGCCGGCGGCATCGTCGCGTGGAAGCCGGTGTCGAAGCAGGCGACGGCCGGGACGGCGGGGAGCAAGCCACGCACCGACCGGACGCCGGCCAGCGCACGCGGCTGGTGCAGCGGCGCCAGGTGGCTGATCGAGTACAGGTAGGCGACCAGCATGTCGTCCACAGCCACGGGATCGGTGTGTCGTCGTCCGCCGTGGACGATCCGGTGACCTACGGCGTCCACCGCACCGCAGCCGTCGAGGAACTGCCGTAGCGGTTGCAGGTGGCCCTCGCCCTGCCAGTGCTGCACCGTGGTGGCCGCGGTGACCGTGCCGTCCTCGTCCAGCCGGGCCAGTTTGAGGCTGCTCGAGCCTGCGTTGACGACCAGGAGCCTCATCCCGGCTCCGGCTCCCGCAGCGGATCGCCGCCGGAGGTCTCCGGCCCCTGGCGATCGGACCACTGCCAGTCGCGGATCTCCGGCAGGTCCTCGCCGTGGGTACGCACGTACTGCCGGTGCTCGATAAGCTGGTCGCGCAGCCGGTCGCGCGCGTGGGCGCCGATCGTCCGCAGCCGGGGCACCCGGTCGATGACGTCGATGGCCAGGTCGTAGCGGTCGATCCGGTTCATCACGCAGATGTCGAACGGGGTCGTCGTCGTCCCCTCCTCCACGTAGCCGCGCACGTGGAAGTTGTCGTGGTTGGTCCGCCGGTAGGTGAGCCGGTGGATCAGCCACGGGTAGCCGTGGTAGGCGAAGATGACCGGCCTGTCGGTCGTGAAGTAGGCGTCGAACTCCCGGTCGGACAGCCCGTGCGGGTGCTCGCGGTCGTCCTGCAGCCGCATGAGGTCGACGACGTTGACCACGCGGATGCGCAGGTCGGGGAAGTACCCGCGCAGGATCTCCACCGCGGCCAGGGTCTCCATCGTGGGGACGTCGCCGGCGCAGCCGAGGACGACGTCGGGCTCCTCCCCCGCGTCCGTGCTGGCCCACGACCAGATCCCGATGCCCTTGGTGCAGTGCTCGACGGCGGCGTCCACGTCGAGGTACTGCAGGGCGGGTTGCTTGCCGGCCACGATGATGTTCACGTACTGCTCGGTGCGCAGGCAGTGGTCGGCCACCGAGAGCAGCGTGTTCGCGTCCGGCGGCAGGTAGACCCGGATGACGTCGGCCTTCTTGTTGACGGCGTGGTCGATGAATCCGGGGTCCTGGTGGGAGAACCCGTTGTGATCCTGCCGCCACACGTGCGAGGTGAGCAGGTAGTTCAGCGACGCGATAGGTCGCCGCCACGGGATGCCGTTGGTGGTCTTCAGCCACTTGGCGTGCTGGTTGAACATCGAGTCGACGACGTGGATGAACGCCTCGTAGCAGGAGAAGAAGCCGTGCCGGCCGGTGAGCAGGTAGCCCTCCAGCCAGCCCTGGCACAGATGCTCGGAGAGCACCTCCATGACCCGGCCATCGGGCGCGAGGTGGTCGTCGCCGGGCAGCCGCTCGGCCATCCACGCGCGGTCGGTGACGTCGAGGACGGCGCCGAGCCGGTTGGAGTTGTTCTCGTCGGGTGAGAACACCCGGAACGTGCTCATGTTCTCGCGCATGACCTCGCGCAGGAACTCCCCGAGCACCCGGGTCGACTCCACCGCCCCCGTGCCGGGCGCCTCGACCGGCACCGCGTGCTCGCGGAAGCCGGGCATGCGCAGGGGCTGCAGCAGCTTCCCGCCGTTGGCGTGCGGGTTGGCGCTCATCCGCCGGTCGTGGGCGGGGTGCAGGTCTCGGACGGCGGGCACCGGGGCGCCGTCGTCGTCGAACAGTTCCTCCGGCCGGTAGCTGCGCAGCCACTCCTCGAGGACCGCGCGGTGGCCGTCGTCCTCGCGGGCGTTCTTGAAGGGGACCTGGTGGGAACGCCAGGTGCCCTCGACCTGCAGGCCGTCGACGACGTCCGGCCCGGTCCAGCCCTTGGGGGAGGCGAGCACGATCATCGGCCAGCGCGGCCGTTCGGTGACGCCCTCCTCGCGCGCGCGGCGCCGGATCGCGGCGATCTCGTCCAGGCAGCGGTCGAGGGTGGCGGCGAACTGCTGGTGCATCGTCGCCGGGTCGTCGCCCTCGACGAGGTAGGGCGTGTGGCCGTAGCCGCGCAGCAGCTCGAGCAGTTCCTCGCGCGGGATGCGGGCGAGCACGGTGGGGTTGGCGATCTTGTAGCCGTTGAGGTGCAGGATGGGCAGCACCGCGCCGTCGGTGACCGGGTCGGCGAACTTGTTGCTGTGCCAGCTGGCGGCCAGCGGGCCGGTCTCGGCCTCCCCGTCGCCGATCACCGCGGCCACCACGAGGTCGGGGTTGTCGAACGCGGCGCCGTAGGCGTGGACGAGCGCGTAGCCCAGCTCACCGCCCTCGTGGATCGAACCCGGCGTCTCGGGGGCGACGTGGCTGGGGATCCCGCCGGGGAAGGAGAACTGGGTGAACAGCCGCTGCATCCCCACCTCGTCCTGGGAGACGTCCGGGTAGTAGTGGCTGTAGGTGCCCTCCAGCCACGCGGCGGCGACCGGCCCGGGTCCACCGTGGCCCGGCCCCATCACGTAGATCATGTCGAGGTCGCGGGCGGTGATGGCCCGGTTGAGGTGCGCGTACACGAAGTTGAGGCCGGGGGTGGTGCCCCAGTGGCCCAGCAGCCGGGGCTTGATGTGCTCGGGCAGCAGGGGTTCGCGCAGCAGCGGGTTGCCCATCAGGTAGATCTGCCCGACCGACAGGTAGTTCGCTGCCCGCCACCAGGCATCGAGGGCGGCCAGCTCCTCGGTGGAGAGCGGGCCGGTGGTCGCGCTCGTCGTCTCCGCGGCGGCGAGGTCCATGCGGTCGTCCTCCTGGTGCGTCGGCGTCAGGTGCGGCGCGTCCGATCCCATCGGACCGGGTTCCGGGGGGCAACCGGTGACCACGCCGCGTCGCCTCACCGGATCACGGCTGGCGGCGTGGCTGCACCTCCGCCGGACACCGGGTCGCGGGACCTAGGTCCCTGTCCGTCCCCGGACCCGGTGCCGACGCTCGGGGCATGGCCCTCCCCGACCAGGACACGTCCGCGGCCGCGCGGGAGCACCACGAGCTGCCCGTGCACGAGGTGGTCGTCCTCCTGGGCACCCATCCCGAGACGGGTCTCACCGACGCCGAGGCCGCCCGCCGGCTCGACGCCATCGGCCCGAACGTCCTGCCTCCGGGCGACCGGCGCGGTGCGTGGCGGCGACTGCTCGCGCAGTTCAACCACCCGCTCATCTACGTCCTGCTCGTCGCCGCTGCGGCGACCCTGCTGCTCGGCGAGTACGTGGACGGCGCGGTCATCGTCGCCGTCGTGCTCGTCAACGCCGGGATCGGGTTCGTGCAGGAGTCCCGCGCGGAACTGGCGCTGGAGGCGCTGACGTCGATAGTCCGGACGGAGTCGACGGTGGTACGGGAGGGGCGCCGCCACCGCATCCCGTCGGCGGAGCTCGTGCCCGGTGACGCGGTGCTGCTGGAGGCCGGCGACCGGGTGCCGGCAGACCTGCGCTTCGTGGCGGCGCGGGAGTTGCAGGTCGACGAGTCGGCGCTCACCGGTGAGTCGGTGCCGGCGGACAAGTCGCCGGTCGAGCTGCCCCCGGGCACCGTGCTCGGGGACCGCGCCAACATGGGGTACTCGACCGGCCTGGTGACCAGGGGCCAGGGCCGCGGGGTGGTCGTCACGACCGGCGGCGACACCGAGATCGGGCGCATCCACCGCCTCGTGGGCGACGCGCGCGTGCTGCAGACCCCGCTCACCCGCAAGATCGACCGGTTCAGCCGGATCCTGACGGTGGCCATCCTGGCGCTGGCCGCGTTGACCTTCCTGCTGGGGACCGTCCGCGGCGAGTCGGTCGCCGACATGCTCACCGCCGCGGTCGCCCTGGCCGTCGGGGCGATCCCCGAAGGCCTGCCGGCGGTGGTCACGATCACCCTGGCCATCGGTGTGGCGCGGATGGCGCGGCGGCGGGCGATCATCCGGCGGCTGCCGGCGGTGGAGACGCTGGGCAGCACCACCGTGATCTGCACCGACAAGACCGGCACCCTGACCGCGAACGCGATGACCGTGACGGCTCTCGTGGCGGGACGGCGGGAGTGGTCGGTCAGCGGCACCGGCTACTCCCCCGAGGGGCGGCTGGACCCGGCCCCGGACGCTCCCGCGCTGCGCGAATGCCTCGTGGCGGGAGTGCTGTGCAACGACACCCGGCTCGCCGGACCGGACGGCGCGCGGACCGTCGTCGGGGACCCGACCGAGGCGGCGCTGCTCGTCGTGGCGGAGAAGGCCGGCCTGGACCCCGCCGCCCTGCGCGCGTCGCTACCGCGGGTGGACGCCGTCCCGTTCGACTCCGACCGCCGCTACATGGCCACCCTGCACCGGCACCCCGACGGCCGGACGGTCGCCTACGTCAAGGGGGCTGTCGAACGCCTCCTCGGCATGAGCGCGACCGAGGTAGGGGCGGACGGCTCCACCGGCCCGCTGGACGCGGCGGCCGTGCACGCCCGGACCGAGGAGATGACCGCCGGGGCGCTCCGGGTGCTCGCGTTCGGCCGGGTCGACCTGCCGCCCGGCACCACCACGCTGGACCCGGCGCTGCTGCAGGACCTCACGCTCCTCGGGCTCCAGGGCATGGTGGATCCGCCCCGGCCGGAGGCGATCGACGCCGTCGCCGCCTGCCGGTCGGCCGGCATCCAGGTGAAGATGATCACCGGCGACCACGCCGGCACGGCCCGCGCCATCGCCGAGCGCTTCGGCCTGGGAGAGGACGGGCATCCCGCCGTCGTCACCGGTCGGGAGCTCGCGGCCCATCCGCCCGAGGACCTCTCGGCGCTGGCCCTGCGGACGGCCGTGTTCGCCCGGGTCGACCCGGAGCAGAAGCTGCGGCTGGTGGAGGTCCTGCAGGCGCAGGGACACGTCGTCGCGATGACCGGGGACGGGGTCAACGACGCCCCCGCGCTGCGCCGGGCCGACATCGGTGTGGCCATGGGCCTCGGCGGCACCGAGGTGGCGAAGGAAGCCGCCGACATGGTGCTCACCGACGACGACTTCGCCACGATCGAGGCGGCGGTCGAGGAGGGCCGCGGGGTCTTCGACAACCTGCGAAAGTTCATCACCTTCATCCTGCCGACCAGCTTCGGGCAGGGCCTGGTGATCCTGGCCGCCGTCGCGCTGGCCACGACACTGCCGATCCTGCCCGTGCAGATCCTCTGGGTGAACATGACGACCGCGGTGGCGCTCGGCCTCGCCCTGGCCTTCGAGCCCCTGGAGCAGGGGATCATGCGACGCCCGCCGGTCCTGCCGTCCCGGCCGCTGCTCACCGGGGAACTGGCCGGCCGCATCGTGCTGGTCTCGTCGCTCATGCTCGTGGGCGCGTTCGGCCTCTTCGAATGGGCCCTCGCCCAGGGCCACCCGGTCCCCACCGCCCGGACCATCGCGGTGAACGTCTTCGTCGTCGTGCAGGTGGCCTACCTGCTGACCTGCCGGTCGCTGGACCGCTCGGTGCTCTCCATCGGCCCGCTGCGCAACCGGTGGGTGCTGGCCGGGATGGTCGCCATGCTGGGGCTGCAGCTGCTGTTCACCTATGCCCCGTGGATGAACAGGCTCTTCCACAGCGCGCCGGTCGACCCAGTCTGGTGGCTCTGGACCACTGGTGTCGGTGTCGTCGTCTTCCTGGTGGTCGAGACCGAGAAGTGGGCCCGCGGGCGCCTCCGGGCCGAGCAGCGCACCGGGTAGCGGCGTGGCCGCGAACGCCCCGCCCCGTTGCGTCACATTCGGGATGCGTGGGATGCGTCGTCCAACAGGGCGTCCTCACCGACACGACAATTCGTCGGCCGCTGGACGAGCCTGTGCCCAGGAAAGCCTCCCGGATCGGTGCCGGCAGTGCATCGGCCGCGGGACCACGATCATGCCGACGCCACCGATCCAGCGCGCGACCGTTCCTCGCCAACTCGACGAGGCAGGCCCCGACTTCGCTGAGCCGCCGCGGTACCACCTGCGGAAATCGGGGCGTAGAGAATGGCCGGTTTGCCGGAGCGGTCGTCCACCGCGACGCATCGTCTCTGCTGTGGCCGGCGCAGGTGGTCGGCCGGACGAGCCCTGCCGGGTCCTCCGTTCACGAGTCGAGCGCTGGCATCCTCCGATTCATCGAGATCGCTGTTGCACAGCGCGATGTGCGTAGGACGTACGTCGGGGGCTTCTTCGGGCAACTGGTGTCCGGAGCGTTGTGGCTGCTGGCCGCCGCGGCCGGGACCTGGGTGTCTCCGGTGGCGGCAATGGCCACCCTGCTCGTCGGCGGGATCTTGATCTTTCCGCTGACGACCTTGCTGCTTCGCCTCTCCGGGCGGCAGGCCTCGCTTCCGGCAGGGCACCCGATGGCCGGCCTGGCGACGCAGGTGGCCTTCACCGTTCCGTTCGGCCTGCTGGTGGCGCTGGCCGCAGCCGCGTACCGCCTGGGGTGGTTCTTCCCGGCCAGCATGGTTATCGTCGGCGCCCACTACCTGCCATTCGTGTTCCTCTACGGCATGCAACTGTTCGCCCTCCTCGCGGCGCTCCTGGTGTTCGGTGGGGTCGCCCTGGCGATGTGGCTCCCGGAGCAGTTCAGCGTGGGCGGCTGGCTCAGCGGTGCGGCGCTGGTGGTGTTCGCGTTCCTGCTGCGCGCGTCTGCTCCTGACGTCGAGTGATGCCGCGGTCCTCGCGTCACTTCGCTGCGCTCTGGACCCCGGACCGTCACCGCCAAGGCATGCACCGGCCGCCGCGGCGCGATGACGCCCTTGCGGAGCTTGGCAGTACACAGAATGCTCACAGCTGTACGTCTGGAGACTGGCGCAGCCTCCGACTTCAATCGCGAAGGGCCGGTGCGCCCCAAGACTGAGACCGCCTCGGCGAGAAGTGCAGAGGGGCTGACGTGCCGTTTCTTGAGAAGCTGAGGAGAAGCCCGGCCACACTCGCGCTGATCGCCCTTCAGGTGGTCGTATTCGTCGCTCAGGCGGTCAACTCGGGGGTAGCAGACCGGCTGTCCTTGCCAGGTGACCTGGACGGCTTGAGCGACCGGCCGTGGAGCCCGCTGACTGTGATGTTCGTCCACGAGAACATCGCTCACATCGCGGTAATGGTGTTGATGCTGTCAGCGTTCGGCACACTGCTGGAGCAGACCGCTCGCACCCGGGACGTGGTCGCGGTCTACCTGCTCGCCGGACTGGCCGGTTCGTTCACCGCCCTCGCCGTGGTGGCGGCGGTCGAGACGGACGGGACGTTGGTCGGTGCCTCGGCGGCGGTGTTCGGCGTGGCGGCGGCCATCCTCGCCATGCGGCCGTCGTCGAAGGTCTTCGGAGGCACCACCACTCAGTGGTTCGCCGCCTTGGTCGGTATCAACGTCGTGTTCCTGCTGACGCAGCCGCTGGGCTCTGTGGCCCACCTGGTGGGTCTTGCCGTCGGGGCGGCGTACGGCCGATGGCTGCTGACCCGTGTGGGCTCGAGAGCTGACGAGAGAAGTTGACACCCGGCCCTGCTCGGCCGGGCTGCGGCAATCGACGGCGGTGCGCGATCGGCGAGGGCCCGCACGACAGGGCTACGCCCCAGGCTCAACTGCTCCGTCGACCCGTGTGCCGGTCCAGCGGCACGTCGAGAACCAGCGCAAGCGGGTCGCGAACGAGCAGCGCGTCGACGGCGTCGTCCTGGGTGACGCGAAGCTGTGGCACCCGGGCAGTGGGCCGCACCTCGGCCGAGCGACGACGCCCCCGGTGCGGTCCCCGGATCCGGCTTCCGACGGGCCGCGCGGCCGACCGCCGGAAGTACGAGGTCTGACCGCGCGGGCGGCGTACAGGTCGATACCGCCATCCGCACGCCCGGACAGCCTCGGCTGGGTGTTGTGGGACGACGGGGCGAGCACCGCCGCCGCCACGAGGGCCCGAAAGTCTCCTGGGACGAGGCGTTCCATGACCCCTCGGCCTCCTTTCCGTTCGCGTCTGGCGACGAGGCGTCCTGCGCCGGCGGATGGACCCGGCGCCGATGGGCAGGGGTCGTGGACGGCTCGCAGGTCGAGAGGCGGGGCCTTCACCGTGACCGCGACCGCGCCGCCTTCGACAGCCGGCGGGTACGAGCAGCACGAACCAGACGATGGGTCCCACCAGGATCGTCAGCACGTCGCCGAAGCGGCCGCTGCCAGACAGGACGACCGCCAGTGCGATCAGGGTGCCGACCCACACGACGACCGCTCCGGTCAGGTAGAAGGCAGTGCTGCGCCGATCCATGGTCTTCCCTCTCCACCGGTCAGTGGCCGGCGACGCGACCGAGGTCGGGGACCCGGGTCTCCACGTGCGCCGGCCGGTGGTCGAAGCCGAGCCGGCCGCGGGTGAGGGCCACGAGGACGACGGTCGCTGCGACCAGCACACCCAGGATGGCCGCGTCGACCACCAGGCTGTCGTCGACGAGCACGAGGTGGTCTAGCGACGGGGTGAAGGCCCCGTGCAGGACGACGCACAGCAGCAGGCTGCCGGTGCGGTTCCACAGCCAGGTGTAGAAGACGACGAACAGCATCGGCCCCACGAAGCCGATGCCGTACAGCGGCAGGTGCCACAGCCCCCAGATGAGGCCGAGCAGCGCGGTGGCAACGAGCGGTGAGTGGCGGGCCCTGCAGCCGGTCCAGCGCGAACCCGCGCCAGCCGGGCTCTTCCTGCCCGCCGCCGACCAGCGCCACGACGACGAACGTGCCGATCCACGAGGCGGCCGCCGCACCCAGCCGGCCCAGGTGCACCTGCTCGCCGAGGAGCGCGAGGACGCCGTTCACCGCCAGGAACAGGGCCGCCGGGAGACCGAGGGCGTAGGCCCAGTAGCGGGCCGGCACCCGCCACCGCAGGAGCGGGCGCAGCCAGCCGCGCACCGAGCCGCCGGAGGAACGAACGACCACCGCCGCGGCCACCGCCGGTCCGAACGCCCCGGCCACCAGGAGCACCGCACCGGCGCCGCCACCTACACCGAGCATCGCCGGCGCCCACAGCAGCCAGGAGATGCCGTAGGCCAGCAGCACGTAACCCAGCAGCGGACGGGCGGCGACGCGTTGGCGCAGCGGGCGCACCGCCGAGGTCGTCGTCACCGGCGGGCGCCCGAGACGCTGCTGCCGGCGCCCGGACTCGCCGCCGAGGGCGAGTCCGGCGGCGGTGGGGGTCGCGGGGAGGGGTGGACCGGGACGGCGTTCGACGGCGGGTAGCGGTGGGCGCGGGGCACGGCGAGTGCCACCAGCAGCACCCCGACGGCGAGCAGCACGCCCCCGGTGACCAGCAGGCCGACGGAGATCCAACCCAGCGCGGGCACTGTGGCCGCGGCCTGCGCGTCCGCGGTCAGACCCGGCTCACCGTCCGCCCGCATGATCACGGCCGTCCACGAACCGTCCGCCGGTCGCCAGGTGAGCGTCTGGGTGCCCTTGCCGCTGGCCTGGGCGGCCCAGATGTCCACGTCGCCGGGCGGCTGCTCGGGTGCGCCGCCGGCCACGTCGGTCCAGCGGTCCAGCTCTGGCTGACTACCGGGCCAGGTCGTGCCCACGTCCTCGACCTCGCGGTGTGCCACGCCGTTCAGGTAGCGGTCGACGGCTGCCGTCGGGGCGATCCCCACGAAGAGCTCGGTGTCGGGGGCCACGGCGGCCACCTCGAGCCGTGCCGTACCGAGGAACTCGTCGATCACCCACTGCTCCCCCGCCGTCTCCAACCGGAGGCTGTCCGACACCACGGCGTAGGAGTCGGTGCCGAGCTCGACGGTCGGCGTCCAGAGGTAGCCGTCGTCCCGCTCGGCCTGGTCGGCCCAGAGCAGCGCACCGCCGCCACCGAACAGGCCGGTCGCGGCGAAAAGCAGGACCGATCCGATCACCACCGAGGCGACGCGGCCGGCCGTCCAGTTGCTGCGCGGCTGAGCCGTGGGGATCGCTCCGGCGGCGGGCGAGGCGGTGTATCCGGCCGTCGGCGGGCCTGCGGCCGGCGCGGCGCCCGCGCCGGGGGGCGCGACCGGTGGCGGACCTCCGGGCACGGACCCGGGGTCGGTACCGCCCATGTCCAGCCGGAACGGGGGGTACCGGTCGGTCATCAGGCCGGCGTACGCCGCCACGCGCAGCGCCCAGCGGTCCATGCCCATGACGAAGTCGTAGAGCGGGCGCGGATAGCGGCCGGTGAACAGCAGCACGACCGCCGCGATGAACACCAGCAGGCCGACCAGTCCCCCGGCTCCCCAGCCGGAGTCCCAGCCGTTGTCGGGGCCGGTGCGGGTACCCAGCCAGATCCCGCCGCCGACGAACACGGCCAGCACCAGGTAGTGCGGGATGGCCAGCAGCCACCACTTCACCAGCACCAGCCCCCGGGACAGCCGCTCGGGATAGGCCACGTCCAGCCGAGCCGGGTAGTCGGGCACGTCGGCGAGCGTGAACGGCGGGTACCTGTCGGTGCCCAGCGCCCCGTAGCCGTAGTAGTGCACCCGCCACGTCCAGCGCAGCACCCCGACGTTGAACTCGAAGATCCCGGCCGGGTAGCGGCCGGTGAACAGGATGGCGAAGAAGGCGACGACGCTCAGCACCACGAAGGCGATCCACAGGAACGCCAGGACGATGAAGTGCGGGATCAGCAGCAGCCACTTCACCAGCCACAACCAGCGGGACAGCGCCGGCTCCAGCACAGCGTCGATGCGGACGGGGTAGGGCGGCGGTCGGTCGGTCACGGGGACTCCTCGGTGTCGACTTCGCTCCGAGAATCCCGAGGACCAGCGTGGGTGAACACGGGCGAACGGTCGTGCCGAGAGGGACCTCCGTCAGTGCCACGGTCCCCGCGGACGAGCGGGCTGCCGGGCTGCGGGCTGCCGGGTACGGACGGCGGATCCGTCCTGACGACGGCCGTACGTCCTTGGCCGGCGAGGTCCCTCGCCCCTGCCTCCTCCATGGCGTCGAGGCGAGCGTGGGGACCGTGCCGGACAGAGCAGTCGTCGTAACCGACCACCGGGGGTGGACGCGTTCGACGTGGTGCCTCGGTGGCCACCGAACGCACCCATGCCTCCCGACCGGAGACGTGGGCCCGGGGAGGTGCCGATGACCGCCGTCGAGGTGGAGCAGTTGCGCAAGGAGTACGGACAGGTGGCGGCGGTGGACGACCTGTCGTTCACCATCGAGGAGGGCGAGGTCTTCGCGCTGCTGGGGCCCAACGGCGCAGGTAAGACCACGACCGTCGAGATTCTGGAGGGCCACCGTCGGCGGACCACCGGCCGGGTCCGCGTGCTGGGGCAGGACCCGCAGACGGGGGGGCGGGAGTTCCGCGAGCGGATCGGGATCGTGCTCCAGGAGGCCGGGTTCGACGAGGACTTCTCCGTCCGGGAGCTGGTCCGGCTGCACCGTGGTCTCTACCCCCGCAGCCTCGGGGTGGACGAGGTGATCGACCAGGTGGGCCTCTCCGACAAGCGGGACGCCCGGATCAAGACGCTGTCCGGTGGTCAGCGACGACGGCTGGATCTTGCGCTCGGTCTGGTGGGGGCACCCGAGCTGTTGTTCCTCGACGAGCCCACCACGGGTTTCGACCCGTCCGCTCGTCGTCGCGCCTGGGATCTGGTGGAAGGGCTGCGCACCCTGGGCACGACCGTGGTGCTCACCACCCACTACATGGACGAGGCCGAGCATCTCGCCGACCGGGTGGCGATCGTCGTCGCCGGCCGGCTGGTCGCCCTGGGCACCCCCGCTGAGCTCGCTGCCGGGCAGCAGGACGCGGTGGTCAGCTTTCGCCTGCCGGCGCAGGTCGCCGTCTCCGACCTGCCGGCGCTGGACGGGGTCCCGGTCGCCGACGGTCTTGCATGGGAGCTGACCACGGCGCGACCCACCGCGGTACTGCACACGTTGACCGGCTGGGCGCTCGAGAAGGGATTGGAGATGCCGGCGCTGTCGGTGCGCCGCCCCTCCCTGGAGGACGTCTACCTGCGACTGGTCGGTGGACCGACCGGGGACGACGAGTCGGCCGCCACCCCTGCCTCGGCGGGCGACTCGGTCCGCAGCGGGCGATGAGCCGATCCGCGGCTGCTACCGGCAGCCGTCCGGCGGAACGGCCGGGGACCGGCAAGCTCCTGCTGGCTCAGCTCCGGTACACGCTGACCGACTTGTGGCGCTCCCGGGTGGTGCTCGTCTTCAGCTTCGCCCTGCCGCTGGTGTGGCTGCTCGTCATCGGCGCTGCCGCCGGCAACGACGTCGTGGACGAGGCGACCGGCCTGCGCGTGATGCAGTTCGCGACGCCGAGCGCGGTCGCCATGGGTGTGCTGTTCGCGTCCTACCCACCGGTGGCCATCGGGCTGGCCGAGGCACGCGAGCGTGGCGTCGTGAAGCGGTTCCGCGGCACCCCGCTACCACCGTGGCTGTACGTGGCCGGCCGGATCGGCGGGGCGGTGGTGTTCGCATCCGCAGCGACCTTCCTCGCCGTCGTGGTCGGAGTCCTCGGCTTCGGCGTGCAGGTCATCGGCCGCACGGCACCGGCCACCATGGTCACCGTGGTGCTCGGGATCGCCTGTTTCGCGGCCCTCGGGCTGGCAGTGGCGGCGCTGTCCCCGACCGCTGCCTTCGCCCAGGCGGCCTCGGTGAGCAGCGCCGTCGTCCTCGCATTCGTCTCTGGCGTGTTCACCATCGGCGGTGAACTGCCCTGGATGTCCACCGTGGGCGGCGTCTTCCCCGTCCGGCCCTTCGCCGAGGCGCTCCGGGACCAGTTCGATCCCTTCTCCCCCGGTGCTGGCTGGGACGCGGCCGCGTCGGCCGTCCTGCTGGCCTGGGGACTGGCCGGCGCCGTCGTCGCCGCTCGCTTGCTCGGCCGGGAACCAGGCACGCGGGGCACCCCGGCCGCCCGCCCGGCGCACGCTCCGGCCGAACGGCGGATGGTGTCGCACCTGAGCACGGACACGGCGACCGGGCGGCGGCCGGGCTCGGCAGGCCTGGTGCTCGCCCAGGCGCTGGCGGCCAGCCGGTCCACCTGGCGCGACGGTGGCTCGGCCTTCTTCGCCTTGGCCATGCCTGTGGGGCTCTACGCCCTGTTCGTCGCGATGGCGGGCGTTGACACCGTGATCGACGGAGTGCCCTTCCCCACGGTGTTCGCCGCCAGCATGGCGGTCTGGGGCAGCGGAGTCACCGCCTTTCTCAACCTGCCCGAGTCGGTGGCCACGGCCCGGGACCGCGGCATCCTCAAGCGGCTAAGGGGCACACCGCTGGCCCCGTGGCAGTACCTCGCCGGCCGCATCACCGCCGCGCTCTGGCTCTCCCTCGTCGTCGCGGCGCTGGTACTCGCCGTCGGCGCGGCCTTCTTCGACGTGCGCGTGTCGGCGGCCGGACTGCTGATGGGGCTGCCGGTACTGGTGGTCGGGACACTCACCCTGGCCGCGTGCGGCTTCGTACTGGCGGCGCTGCTCCCCGATGCTCGGGCGGTGGGTGCCGTCGGCCTGGTCGTGCTCCTGCCGCTGGCGTTCTTCTCCGAGGTCTTCTTCCTCGACGGACCGGAGTGGATGCGCGCGGTGGGCACCCTCTTCCCCCTCCTGCACTTCCAGAACGCCCTGACACAGGCGTGGAACCCGGCCGGTGCCGAGCTCTCCGGGAGCGATCTGTCAGTGCTCGCGGCCTGGGGCGTGGTGGCCGCCGCAGTCGCGGTCCGGTCGTTCCGCTGGCAGCCCCGTTCCGGCGGGCGGTCATGACCGGTGAGATGGCCCTGGTGCCGACGTTCTTCCCGCCGCCCTTGTACTGGAACCGCCGGCACGCTTGCAGCTGGCCTCAGGCTCGTTCATCGTCTCGGTCGCCGTCGGCGACGAGCAGCAGCACGGGCACCTCCGGCTCGACGGCGAGCTGCGGGAACGCCCGACGGTAGGACGCCACCGCGTCCCCATAGCCGGAATCGCCGGGCGCGAGCCGTCGAGCGCTCCGATGCAGCCGACGCCCGCGGGACCGAACCGTGACGTCCTGCGGCGCCGTCGTGAAGTTCCGCCACCACGTCTTGGCCTCGTGTTGCCCGGCAACGACCACGAGGTGGGCACCGGCCGGAGCAGCCATGACCGGAAGCTCGTACGCACGGCCGGTCCGGCGCCCGGTGTAGCCCAGCAACACCAGATGGGACCCGAGGAGGCGGTGGGCCCTGCTATGCCCGAGGGCGCGGACGACGGGGTTGATCACGCGGTTGCGGAGCCACACGAGGGCCTCCTCGGTCGGGGGACGATGGGCACGCGTCCGGCCGGCCGACGGCTCGAGGGCCGCCGATGCCAGAACGGGGCGTGGAGTGTCGCCTGCACGCCCGCACCGGCAGCTGCTGCAAGCATTACGCGGATGGTGCGCGGCGTGCCGCACCGCCGTCGCGGGCCGGAGGTCCCGTCCCGCCGCGACCTTTGCCACGATCGCCGCCGTTGACGGCGACACCGGACGAGCGTGCCAGGCCGAGCCCGCCGGTAACGTCGGGAGTAGGCAGCCGGCCGCGGACCAGGGTGCGTCAGCTGCCGGTTGCGCCAGGAAGGAGGAGCCCGATGGAGGACGTACCCGTGCCGCGGGCCGCTCGCGCCGTCCGGCGTGACTGGGAGCAACTGGCCAGCGCCAGCGGGTCTCCGGAGCCGTTCGACGAGTCCATGGTCGCTGACCTGCCGGAGCCGGCGCGCCGCTGGCTGAGGCACGCCATCGCCCCGGGGACGCCCCTGTGGCAGTCGGTGGTCCTGACCATGAGCGGCGAGATCCGCCTGGGCTCGTGGAGGTCTTTCACCGCCCATCAGGTTCTCGCCCCGCCACGCGGCTTCGTTTGGGCGGCCACCACCCACATCTTCGGGCTGCCGGTGGGGGGCTTCGACCGGTACAGCTCCGGCTCAGGGCAGATGAACTGGCGGCTGGGCGGCCTGATCCCCGTCATGACCGCCACGGGACCTGACGTCACCCGCAGCGCCGCCGGGCGGCTCGCGGGTGAGATGGCGCTCGTGCCGACCAGCTTCCGCGCTGCCGCCTGGACTCCCGGATCCGCCGAGGACCGTGCCCTGGTCACCTGGTGTATCGACGGTGACGAGGAGAGCGCCGAGTTCCGAGTCGGCCCAGGCGGACGACTGCTCGAGGTGGTCATGCAGCGGTGGGGCAACCCCAACGGCGCGCCCTTCGGCCGGTACCCGTTCGGTGTCGCCATCGAGGATGAGGAGACCTTCGCCGGGGTGACCATCGGCTCGGCCCTGCGTGCCGGGTGGTGGTGGGGCACCGAGCGGGAGTCCGAGGGCGAGTTCTTCCGCGCTCGGATAACCGGAGCCAGCTTCCGCTGATCGCGCTCGGCGCAGAGATATGCCTCAGGCGTAGGTGCTCCTACCGTCCCCGTCTCGGGCGACGGTGCGACTATGCCATCGACACCACGCTCGTCCACGCCCATCACGTCGGCCGCAGAGCTGAGCGTCTGGTGGGCCGAGGTCGTGTCCGAATTTCACGTCGAGGCGCGGCGACTGTCCATGATGTGGCTGGACTATCGAGGGCACGTGCTCGCCCGGGTCCTGTCGCTCGACGGCGTTCCGCCACTCCCCCACCGAGGGTGATCCAAGCTATCCCGCAGATCCACGGCACATTCGCGGAGCGCCCTCAGGCCGCCGACTGCCACTTCGCGTTCGCGCTCTCCCGGCCCGGGAGAGCCACGATCGACGAGGAGGACCGCGCGTGGGCGCAGGCCCTCTCAACCGCGATGCAGGAACCTCGCGCAGGCACGTGGAGCCTTCACGTGGCGGCCGGCGGATGGCTCACTCCTGTGATCGAACCTCCGGCCGCACGATTCGGTCCCCGGCGGGTGGCCGTCCAGTCACTGCAGGACCTGCTTGACCGGACGTGGCTGCGTGACCAAGATAATGGTCATGTCGACCCAGTCGCTCGCGGCCGTCAAAGCCCACTTCAGCCAGGTGATCGACGACGTCGCCGGCACTCATGAGCGAGTGACCGTGACCAAGAACGGCAGCCCAGTTGCGGTCATCCTCGCCCTCGAGGACTACGAGTCGATGATGGAGACCTTGGAGGTCCTCTCGGATCGGCACGCGGTTGCCGACGTCCGCGAGGCGGAGCAGCAGATGGCCCAGGGCGAGGTCTACGGCGAGGACCAGATCCGGGCGGCGTTGGTCGGCCGCCGTCGGTGACGGCAGATCGGTACACCGTCCTGCTGTCTCCCGGGGCCAAGCGCGCGATCGAACAAGACCTCCCGGAAGCGATAGCGGCGGCCGTCGTGGACTTCCTCTTCGGCCCGCTCGCCCAGGACCCTTACCGCGTTGGCAACCAGCTGCGCTTTCAGCTCGAGGGCTACTGGTCGGCGCGGCGGGGCCAGTACCGCGTCATCTACTCCATTCACGACGACGAGGTCCTCGTGCGAGTCGTGCGAATCTCTCACCGAGCTGACGTCTACGGCTGACCGGAGGACCGAGTGGTCAGGCGAACAACGGTAGGCGTGTGCGTATGCAGGTGTCGCCCCGCGGACACCAGCGCGATGGCACTCCGGGCGAGGACCGAGCGCGAGAACTCGATCGTTCAGCCGGCGTGGACCCGTTGGGAGATCTCACGCTCGAGGGCGTTGAAGTCGACCGCGTTCACGTCCCGGTCGTCCCCCAGCTGCACCGGGAAGATCTCGGTGATGTGGCCGGGCACACCCTTGGCGGCGCCGCCGGTCATCACCACGACCCGATCGGCCAGGTACACCGCCTCCTCGATGGAGTGGGTCACGAAGACGACGGTGGTGCCGGCCTCGCGGTAGAGCCGGCGCAACTCGTGCTGCATCTGCGTCCTCGTGAGCGCGTCGAGGGCACCGAACGGCTCGTCCATCAGCAGCACAGCCGGGTCGTTGGCGAGCACCCGCGCGATCGCCACGCGCTGCTGCATCCCGCCCGAGAGCTCCCCCGGGAACCGGTCGGCGAAGCGCGTCAGACCCACGACCTCGATGAACGCATCGGCGATCTGCCCCGCCCGGCGGCGGGGCATCCCCCGCTGCCGCAGCCCGAACCGGACGTTCTCGGCCACGGTGAGCCAGGGGAACAGCCCGTAGTCCTGGAAGACGACCCCCCGGTCCGGACCGGGGCGCGTGACCGGCCGGCCGCCCACCTCGACCCGCCCCCGGGTGGGGGCCTCGAAGCCGGCGAGGATGCGCAGCAGGGTGCTCTTCCCGCAGCCGCTCGCGCCGACGACGGCGACGAACTCCCCTGGCGCGATGTCGAGGGAGACCCCGGCGACGGCGTCCACGCCCGCGGCACCGCCGTAGCGCTTCCCGAGGTCGTCGACGAGCACCCGGCCACCGTCGGTGTGCCGGGTGAGACGGGACAGGTCGGACACGCTCATGTGGACCTCACCAGGGGGCGGCGTCGGAAGATCCCGCGCAGGCCGTGCAGCAGGATGCGGTCGGACAGGAAGCCGGCCAACCCGATCACGATCATCCCGACGACGACGCGGTCGGTGCGGACCTGCTCACGGGCCAGGGTGATCATGCTGCCCAGCCCCCACTCGATGCCGTTGCTCTCGCCGAGCACGAGGATCACCCAGGCGAGGCCCAGGCCGATCCGCAGACCGCTGACGATGCCCGGAGTGGCGGCGGGGACGACCACCTTGAGCAGCACGTTGACGCGCGAGGTGCCGAGCATCTGCGCCGCCTCGAGCAGACGGGGCGGCACCTCGCGGACCGCTCCCACGGTGTTGAGGAGTATCGGGAAGAACGCCGACAGCGTGATCAGGAAGACCGTCGCCTGGCTCCCGAACCCGATGATGAGCAGGACGAGAGGAACCCAGGCGGTCGCCGGGATGGGGCGGAAGAGGTTCACCGCCGGGTCGAGGGCCGCGTTGACCAACCGGTAGCGGCCCATCAGCACGCCGAGTGGGATCGCGAGCGCGGCGGCCAGGCCGAACCCGGCGACGACCCGGCCGGTGCTCGCCCACAGGTGGCGCCACATGGTGCCGCTGAAGGCGTCGCCGAGCAATCCGCCGAAAGCGAAGTCCCACAGCATGCGGGCGACCTGGGCCGGCTCGGGCAGGAACCCCATCTTGATGTCGAAGACGAGCACCCACTGACCGCGGACGCCGAGGTGCCAGAGGCCGACGATGCCGATGAGGACGCCGAAGCCCAGTGCCGCCCGGCCGGCCGCGGCCGACCGTCCGGTCGTCGGGGTCGTCACGACCCTGCGGGCTCGTCGCGGGACGCGAAGGACGCGTCCACGACGTCCTCGAGCGCCGGGGCCTCCGCGATCATCCCGAGGCGAGCCATCTGCGCGGCGAGGTTGCCGATCTGCTCCTCGTAGGTCGGCGAGAGGTCCGCGCGGAGCCAGAAGTTCTCCAGCGCGCTCTCGAGAACCGCCTGGTCGCCGCCGTACTCCTCGATCATCTCCGGCAGCCACTCGTCCTGGTTCCCGACCATGTAGGCGGTGGTTGCGGCGTGGGTGTCCACCACGGCCTGCACGAGGTCAGGGTTCTCCTCGATCATCCCGCCGGTGGTGAGCAGGGCGATGTTGAGCCGGCCGATCTCGGTCGAGTACGGGTCGGCGATCACGTGACCGCCGGCGCCGAGCGCGAGGGACACGCCGATCTCGGGTGCCGCGAAGGCATCGATCTGGCCGGTGCTGAAGGCGTTGTAGAACTCCGGCGCGCTGAGGGACACCAGCTCCACGTCCTCGACGTCCACGCCCTCGCGCTCGAGGACCAGCCGCAGCGCGACCAGCTGGGAGCTGGACTCGAGGTAGCCCATCCGCTTGCCGACCAGATCGCGCACGGACTCGATCTCCGGGGTGCCGATGATGCCGCTGCCGCCGTCTGCAGCGGCGGCGACGATCCGCACGTCACGGCCGGCCGCGGCGCCGGCGATCGACGCCGTGATGCTGCCGACGGCGAAGTCCACCGACCCGCTGGCGAGCGCGTCGTTGAGTGCCGGTGCCGTCTCGAGCGCGACCACCTCGAACTCGACATCGCCCTCGGCGTGCTCCTCGTAGAGGTACGGCGCGTAGAAGTGCGGCTGGCCCCGCAAGGTCCCGACCGTGACGACCTGGGCTCCCCCGCCGTCGTCCGTGCTGGCGCCCGTCGACGTGCAACCGGCCACCGCCGCCACCAGGGCGAGTGGCGCGAGCGCGCTGACGGATCGGCGCAGGAGGGACGAGGGCGGCGACGCAGTTGGCATGGGCCCGATGCTCGTGGGCGCTTGTTGCGCAGTCGTAGCGCGGACATTTCCCGCCGGGATCACGCGCTCGGCCGGGTGTGGTCCTCGTCGCATGCCGGCCCCGCGGAGCCGTGCACCGGGATGGAGGTCGGGGCGCGGAACACGGCCGAAACGTCGGATCCGTAGCTTTCCGCCGGTGATCACCCCAGTGCTCCAGCCAGGGAGCGGCCCGATCCCCGCCGACACCTACCTCCCCGCCACCCCGGACGCCGTGCTGTGGGGCCGGCTGCCCTGCGCCGCGGACTCTCCGGCGCTCACCGTCGCCGCTGGCACCGAGATCACCGTCGACACCGTGAGCCACGAGGGGATCCTGGAGGACCAGGGTCGCGACCCCGTGACCTACTTCGGCCGGCACGGCGTCGCCGAGGTGCTCGAGGACGCCATCGCCCTGGCGAAGAGCGACGACCCGCACCGCTTCGGCGTCGACGGGCCGCACGTCGTCACCCGGCCGATCGCCGTCGACGGGGCCCGCGTCGGCGACCTGCTGGCGATCACCCTCCTCGACGCCACGCCGCGGATCCCCTACGGCGTCATCTCCAACCGCCACGGCCGGGGTGCGCTGCCCGGCGAGTACCCCGGCGACGACGTGCCCGTCTACAGCGCCTTCGCCGGCGTGGACGCCGACGGAGCGCACGCCTCCCTGCCGCTGACCCCGGGCGGGAAGCGCAGGGTGCGGTTCCCGCTGCACCCCTTCCTGGGCATCATGGGCGTCGCGGTACCCGGCGGCGAGCGACCGCACTCGGTGCCGCCCGGCCGGCACGGCGGCAACATCGACATCGCCCTGCTGACGGCCGGCAGCACGCTCTACCTGCCGGTCCAGGTCGACGGCGCACTCGCCTACGTCGGAGACCCGCACTTCGCCCAGGGCGACGGGGAGGTGAGCCTGACCGCCATGGAAGGCAGTCTGCGCGCGACGCTGCGGCTGGACGTCCTCGCGCGGGAGGAGGCGGTGGGGCAGTTCGGTGAGCTGGCCGGCCCGCTCGTCGAGACCACCGACTTCCTGGTGCCCACCGGCCTGGACGAGGACCTCGACACCGCCGTGCAGAACTGCGTGCGCGCCGCGATCGCGCTCCTGCAGGCGCGGTTCGGGATGGACCCGCGGCTGGCCTACGCGTATCTCTCCGCCGCGACCGACTTCCGGATCAGCCAGGTGGTCGACGTCGTCAAGGGTGTGCACGCAACGATCCGGAAGGCCGACTTCGCGTGACCGCCGCCGGGATGCCACCGGGGCTGCTCGAGGCGTTCGCCGCCTACGAGGCCGCGCTCATGGCCGACGACGTCGCCGTCCTCGACCGGCTGTTCGCCCCAGGGCCGGAGACGCTGCGCGCCGACGCCGACGGCGTGCTGGTCGGGCACGACCGGATCGCCGCCTTCCGGGCGCGCCGCGGCGGCGCACCGCTGCGCACGCTGGCAGAGACGCACGTGCAGGTGATCGACGCCGACTCCGCCCTCGTCGTAGCGGTGACCGAGCTCGCCCGCGGTGGGTGCGGACTGCAGACCCAGCTGTGGCGGAGGTTCCCCGGTGTGTCGGAGCACGGGGGCTGGCAGATCACCGCCGCGCACGTCTCGGTAGCGCCCCCCGCCCTCGACACCCGGATCTGGCGCGTCGTCGGCGACCCGCTCGTCCGGCCGACGAGCACGGGCACGCTGACCGGGCAGACCGTCGCGGTGAAGGACCTGTACGCGGTGGCCGGCCACCCCGTCGGTGCCGGCAACCCCGCCTGGCTGGCGGGCGCCCGCCCGGAACCCCGGCACGCGGCCGCCGTCGCCACGCTGCTGACAGCAGGCGCGGCCGTGCGCGGGATCGCCCGCACCGACGAGCTCGCCTACTCCCTCGCCGGCACGAACGCGCACTACGGCACCCCACCGAACCCCCGGGCCCCGCACCGCATCCCGGGTGGCTCCTCCAGCGGCAGCGCCAGCGCGGTCGCCCTCGGCCACGCCACCGTCGGCCTGGGCACCGACACCGGCGGGTCGGTCCGCGTGCCGGCCGCCTACCAGGGGCTCTTCGGCATCCGGACGACCCACGGAGCCGTCGACCGGGCCGGCCTGGTCCCGCTGGCGCCGGACTTCGACGCGGTGGGCTGGCTAACCCGGTCGCCGGAGCTGCTGCGCACGGTCGGCGACGTGCTCCTGCCGCCGGGGTCCCCGGGCGGCAGCGCCGAACTCGTCGTCGACGACCAGCTCCTCGGCAGTGCGCAGCCCGACGTCGCCGGGGCCGTGCGGGCCTGGACGGCCGCGGCCGGCGCGAGAAACGTCGACGTGCCGCTCGACGAGCTCGACGAGTGGCGCACCGCCTTCCAGACCTGGCAGGCGTACCAGGCCTGGCGCTCGCACGGCGAGTGGCTCGACGAGAACCTCGACGGGCTGGGCGACGACGTGCGCGCCCGCTTCGAGGCCGCCTCGGGCGTCGACGACGACGCCGCAGAGCGGGCGCGCGCGGTGCTGGACGACGCCCGCGTCCGGGTGCGGGACCTGGTCGACGACCGCGTGCTGGTCCTGCCGAGCGCGCCCTCGGTGGCTCCGTCGATCTCGACCGGCGCCACCCTCGCGGACCGCAACGCCACCATGCGGCTCACCTGCCTGGCCGGTATCGCCGGGCTGCCCGCCGTCAGCATCCCCGTCCGCACCGCCGATGGGCTCCCCGCCGGCGTCTGCCTGGTGGCCGGAGCGGGGCGCGACCGCGACCTGCTCGACCTGGTCGTCGAGTACACACAACGCTGAAACGAACGCAACGCGCCTGAAACGCCGGCTTCCTACGTTCGCCCGGTGCGCATCGCCGAGTTCGACTCCCTCGCGGCCGGGGACGCCGCGACGCTGCTGCGGCGCTGCGCCGACATCCCCTCCTTCGCGGCGGCCGTCGCGGACGGGCGCCCCTACGGTTCGGTGGACACCCTCATCGCCGCCGCCCGGGAGCAGACCGCCTCCTGGACCGACGCCGAGGTCGACGCCGCCCTGGCCGACCACCCCCGCATCGGCGAGCGGCCGGCCGGCAGCGGGCCGACCGCCGCGCTCGCCTCCCGGGAGCAGGCCGGCGTCGATCCGGCGGACGAGCTGCTGCGGCAGCGGCTCGCTGAGGGCAACCGGCGGTACGAGCAGCGCTTCGGCCGGATCTACCTCGTCCGCGCCGCCGGGCGCGGCGGGCCCGAGCTGCTGGACCTGCTCGAGCAGCGCCTGGCCAACGACCCCGCGACGGAGCTCGCGGTCACCCGGTCCCAGCTGGCCGAGATCGCCCTTCTCCGGCTGGAAGTGCTGGTGAGCCCGTGAGCTCGTTCAGCACGCACGTCCTCGACGCCGGGCTCGGCCGCCCGGCCGCCGGGATCGACCTCCTCCTCACCCTGGCCGACGGCAGCACGCAGCCGGGCCGGACCGACGACGACGGGCGTGCCCGGATGGACGCCGACCTGCCGGCGGGCGTGCACACCGTGCGGTTCGAGACCGGCGCCTGGTTCGCCGGCCAGGGGCGCGCCACCTTCTACCCCTCCGTGACGGTGACCTTCGCGATGGTCGACGGCGAGCACCACCACGTGGCGCTGCTCTTGAGCCCCTTCTCCTACACCACCTACCGGGGGTCCTGATGGGCAGCTCGTACGTGCTGGGCCCGCACCAGTACGGCAAGGCGGAGGTCCGCCTGGTCCGGCTCGAGCGGGAGACGCCGGAGCACGGCATCGCCGACCTCACCGTCACCACCCAGCTGCGCGGCGACTTCGACGCCGCCTACACCGACGGCGACAACGCGCACGTGCACGCCACGGACACGCAGAAGAACACCGTCTACGCGCTCGCCAAGGAGCACGGCGTGGCCTCCCCCGAGGCGTTCCTGCTCGTGCTGGCCGGCCACTGGCGCGCCCAGCCGTGGGTGGCCGGCACGCAGATGACCGTCCAGCAGCACGCCTGGGACCGCGTCGGTGCCGGTACACCCGGGGCGGGGCACTCCTTCGCCCGCAGCGGTGGCGAGGTGCGCACCGCGGTCGTGCAGACCGACGGCGACGAGACTTTCGTGCTCGGCGGGCTCACCGGCCTGACCCTCCTCAAGAGCACCGGCAGCGAGTTCTCGGGGTTCCCGCGCGACCGGTTCACCACCCTGGCCGGGACGACCGACCGGATCCTCGCCACCAGCGTCACCGCCTGGTGGCGGTACGCGGGCACCCCACCGGACTGGGACGCCGCCCACGCCACCATCCGCGCCGCGCTCGTGGAGGCCTTCGCCGCGACCCACAGCCTGGCGCTCCAGCAGACCATCCACGCCATGGGCACGGCGGCGATGGACGCCGTCCCCGAGGTCGCCGAGATCCGGATCAGCTGCCCGAACAAGCACCACTTCGAGGTCGACCTGAGCCCGTTCGGGCTGGCCAACGGCGGTGAGGTCTTCGTCGCGGCCGACCGGCCCTACGGGCTGATCCAGGCCACCCTCCAGCGCGCCGGCGTCCCCGCGGAGCCCCGCGCCTGGACCGCCGTGCCGGCCTTCGCATGAGCGCTGCTCCGACCGTCACCTCGACGCTGCGCGCGCGGCGGGTGCTGATCGGCGACACCGTCCGGCCGGCCACCGTGCGCGTCGCCGGTGGCCGTATCGCGGCGATCGAGCCCTACGACGGCGACCTCCCCCCGGACGTGCCGGACACCGCCTACCTGCTGCCCGGCGCGGTGGACACGCACGTGCACGTCAACGAACCGGGCCGGACGCACTGGGAGGGGTTCGCGACGGCGACGCTGGCCGCCGCGCTGGGCGGCGTCACCACGCTGGTCGACATGCCGCTGAACTCGATCCCGCCGACCACCACGGTCGAGCACCTGCGGCGCAAGCAGGACGCCGCGCGGGGCCGGCTCGCGATCGACGTGGCGTTCTGGGGCGGCGCGGTGCCGGGCAACGAGCGCGACCTGGAACCGCTCTGGGATGCGGGCGTGCTCGGCTTCAAGTGCTTCCTCTCCCCCAGCGGCGTCGACGAGTTCCCGCCGCTGGATCCTGACGGCTTCCGCCGCACGCTGCGGACCGTCGCGGGGTTCGGCGGGCTGGTCGTCGTGCACGCCGAGGACCCCGCCGTCCTGGACGCCGCACCTGCCCGCCCGAGCCGGGCGTACGCCGACTTCCTGCTCAGCCGGCCCGACGAGGCCGAGACCGGGGCGATCCGGCAGGTGCTCGACGGTGCCCGGGAGACCGGCGCCCGGGTGCACGTGCTGCACCTCTCCAGCGCCCGGGCGCTCCCCATGCTTCGGGAGGCCCGGGACGAGGGCCTGGCGGTCACTGTCGAGACCTGCCCGCACTACCTGGTCCTCAGCGCCGAGCAGATCCCGGACGCCGCGGCCGAGTTCAAGTGCTGCCCGCCGATCCGTGACGCCGGCAACCGCGACGAGCTGTGGGCGGGGCTGGCCGAGGGGGTCATCGACTGCGTCGTCAGCGACCACTCCCCCGCGACGGCCGAGGAGAAGACCCGGGGCGGCGGCGACCTGCAGCAGGCCTGGGGCGGCGTCTCGGGGTTGCAGGTCGGGTTCACCGCCGTCGCCGCCGAGGCCGCCCGGCGCGGCATCGACGTGGCGACGGTCAGCCGCTGGACGTCCCGGAACACCGCTGACCTGGTCGGGTTCCGGTCCAAGGGCCGGATCGCGGTCGGCGCCGACGCCGATCTGGTGGTCTACGACACCGCGCAGGAGACCGCCGTCGCCGCGGAGCGGCTGGCGCATCGCAACCCCATCTCCGCCTACGACGGGCTCACCTTCCCGGGCCGGGTCACCCGCACCCTCGTGCGCGGCCACGCGCTCGACCCCGACCTGCCCGACCACGGGTGGGGCCAGCAGCTCAGGAGGAGCGCCTGATGGTCGCCACCGCTGGTCTCGACGTCCCGCCACGGCTGCTCATGGGCCCGGGGCCGGTCACCGTCGACCCCCGGGTCCTGCGCGCGATGTCGGCCCAGCTGGTCGGGCAGTTCGATCCGTTCATGACCGCCACCATGAACGAGACGATGGCGCTGTACCGCCAGGTGTTCCGCACCGCCAACGAGCAGACGTTCCTCGTCGACGGCACCTCCCGCGCCGGCATCGAGGCGGCGCTGGTCTCGCTGCTCGAGCCGGGCGACCGCGTGCTCGTGCCGGTCTTCGGGCGGTTCGGTGCCCTGCTGCGCGAGATCGCGGAGCGCTGCGGTGCCGCGGTGCACACCGTCGAGGTGCCATGGGGGCAGGTGGTCCCGCCGGAGGTGGTCGAAGAGGCGGTTCTCCGGGTGCGTCCGAAGCTGCTCGCGCTGGTCCAGGGCGACACGTCGACCACGATGTGCCAGCCCCTGGCCGACATCGGCGAGCTCTGCCGCCGGCACGGGGTCCTCCTCTACTGCGACGCCACCGCCTCGCTCGGCGGCAACCCCTTCGAAGCCGACGCCTGGGGGGTCGACGTCGCCACCGCGGGGCTGCAGAAGTGCCTCGGCGGACCGCCGGGCAGCGCGCCGATCACCCTCTCGCCGCGGGCGGTCGAGCTGATCGAGGCCCGCACGCACGTGGAGGCCGGCATCCGCGACGACGGCGACACCGACCGCGGCACCCGAATCGCCAGCAACTACCTGGACCTCGCCCAGGTCATGGCGTACTGGGGACCGCGCCGGCTCAACCACCACACCGAGGCCAGCTCCATGCTCTACGCCGCCCGCGAGTGCGCCCGGCTGCTGGTCGAGGAGGGGCTCGACGCCGCGACCGCCCGGCACGAGCTGAACGGGCGCGCGATGCTCGCCGGCGTCCGCGGCCTGGGCCTGACGGTCTTCGGCGACCCCGCGCACAAGATGACCAACGTCGTCGCCGTCCACGTCCCGGACGGCGTCGTCGCGGACACCGTCCGCGCGGCCCTCCTCGACGACTTCGGCATCGAGATCGGCACCTCGTTCGGGCCGCTGCACGGGCGGGTCTGGCGGATCGGCACGATGGGCTACAACGCCCGCCGCGACGCCGTCCTCACGACGCTGGCTGCCCTCGAGCAGGTGCTGCGCGGCTCCGGGGTGGCGGTGCCCGCCGGCGGCGGCGTCGGCGCCGCGCGCGAGGTGTACGCCGGATGACCACCGCTGCCGACGTCCTGGCCCGCTGCGCCGAGCTGGACCGGCTCTCCGCGAGCCCTGACCACCTGGAGCGGGTCCACCTCACCCCGGAGCACGCGGCAGCCAACCTGCTCGTGGCCTCCTGGATGGCGGCGGCCGGGCTGGCCCCCTGGCAGGATGCGGCGGGCAACCAGTGGGGCCGCCGCGAGGGCCGCTCTCCCGGACTGCCGGCGCTGGTGCTCGGCTCCCACCTGGACACCGTCCCGGACGCCGGGAGCTACGACGGCATGCTCGGCGTGGTCATGGCCGTGGCGGTGGCGGAGCGGCTGGGCGGCGCCGACCTCCCGTTCGCCCTCGAGGTCGTCGGGTTCGGCGACGAGGAGGGCGCCCGCTTCGGCAAGGCCCTCCTCGGTAGCCAGGCGGTCGCCGGCACCTGGGACCCCGTCTGGTGGGACCTGCGCGACGCCGGCGGGGTGACGCTGCGTCAGGCCTTCCTCGACTTCGGCCTCGACCCGGCGCGGGTGGGCGAGGCGGTTCGCCGACCGGACGAGCTGGTCGGCTACCTCGAGGCGCACATCGAGCAGGGGCCGTGCCTGGAGGCCGCCGGCCGCTCGCTGGGCTACGTCACCGCCATCGCCGGGGCCCGGCGGTACCGGCTGTCGGTCCTCGGCGAGGCGCGGCACGCCGGGGGCACGCCGTACGAGCGGCGCCGGGACGCCCTCGTCGGCGCCGCCGAGGCGGTCGTCGCCGTCGAGCGGATCGCCCGGGCCGGCGACTGCATCGCCACCGTCGGCCGGCTGGAGGTGCGGCCGGGCGCGGTGAACGTCGTCCCCGGCCGCGCCGACCTCACCCTCGACCTGCGCGCCGCCACCGACGCCGACCGCGACCGGATGTGGGAGGTGCTGCACGCCGAGATCGGCGCGATCTGCGCCCGGCGGGGCCTCGGGCTGGAGGTCGTCGAGACCCACCGCGCCCCTGCCGTGCCCTGCGCCCCGTGGCTGCAGCAGGCGGTCGTCGCGGGGATCGGCGCCACCGACGACGCCGGCGCCGCCGATCCCCTGGGGCTGTGGAGCCGCGCCGGGCACGACGCGATGGCGGTCGCGGCGGTCACCGACGTCGGCATGCTCTTCCTCCGCTGCGCCGACGGGATCAGCCACGCCCCCGAGGAGGACGTCCGCGAGGCCGACGTCGCGCGCGGGCTGGACGCGCTGGAGGCCGCGGTCCTGCGGGTCGCGACCGCGGTGGAGGCGCGCACGTGACCGAGCTCGGGAGATCACGAGAGAGCAGAGCACCCACGGGCACGCGGCCGACGAGCGCCAGCGAGGAGGGCACGTGACCGGGCTGCGCATCGACGAGCGGATCGGCCACTGCCACCCGGCGCTGACCGCACAGGAGCGGCGCGCTGCCGAGACCCTGCTGGAGCACCTGGACGACCTCGCCACCTACCGTGCCGCCGAGCTGGCCGTGCTCGCGGGCGTGTCCAAGGCGACGATGAGCCGGCTGTTCCGCTCGCTGGGCTTCAGCGACTTCGACGAGGTCCGCGACCACCTCCGGTCGCTGCGGACCGCCGGCGAGCCGCGCCGGGTCGCGGGTCCACCCGACCTGGCCGAGCACGCCGGCGCCGAGGCCGGCGCCGTCGCCACCGCGGTGCTCGAGCCCGCGGTCGCGGCGGCCGTGGCGGTCCTGGCCGACGCCCGTCAGGTCCTCGTCGTCGGGTGGCGGAACAGCCATCCGGTCGCGCTGCACCTGCGCGAGCAGCTCGTGCAGGCCCGCCCGCGCGTGCACCTCGCCCCGCTGCCCGGCCAGGTCCTCGGCGAGGAGCTGGCCGATCTCGGCCCCGGTGACGCGGTGGTGGCCGTCGGCTTCCGCAGGCGGCCGGCCGGGTTCGCCGGGTTCCTGACCACGGCATCGGCGACCGGCGCCGACGTGGTGCTGCTCGGCGACCCGACCGCGGCCGGACACGCCGGCTCGGCTCGGGTCTGGCTGCCCTGCCCGGTGCAGGGAACGCTCGCCTACGACTCCTACGCCGCCGCGATGAGCGTGGTGGCCGTGCTGGCCGACGGCGTCCTGTCGCGGGTCGGCCGCGCCGGGCGCGACCGCATCTCGACGATCAGCGCGACCTACACGCTCCTGGGAGAGGTGGAGTAGGTGGACCTCGCCTGGGTGGAGAGCCACCGGAGCCCGGAGAGCCGCAGCGGCCTGGTCCCGCGACCGGGAGAGCGGCTGCTGGCCGGCGGCACCTGGCTGTTCTCCGAGCCGCAGCCCGACGTCACCGGCCTGGTGGACCTCACCGCGATGAACTGGGAGCCCTGGGAAGCCCTTCCGGACGGCGGTCTCCGGCTGGCCGCGACGTGCACCGTCCAGCAGGCCCGCCAGGCGCCGTGGCCCTCGCCGGTGCTCGCCCGGCAGTGCGCCGACGCCCTGCTGATGTCGTTCAAGGTGCAGGCCGCCGCCACGGTCGGCGGCAACCTGTGCCTCGGCCTCCCGGCGGGCGCGATGATCGCGCTCACCGCGGCACTCGCCGGCGAGGCCGTTGTCTGGACCCCCGACGGCGCCGAGCGGCGCACCCCCGTCGCTGCGTTCGTGCGGGACGCGGGTGTCGTCGACCTGGGCCCCGGCGAGGTGCTGCGCGCCGTCGAGCTGCCCGGCCGGGCGCTCCGGGCGCCGACGGCCTTCCGGCGGGCCGCCCTGACCAGTTACGGCCGGAGCGCCGCGCTGGTCATCGGCCGCCGCGAGTCCGACGCCGTCGTCCTCACGCTCACCGCGTCGGTGCCGCGGCCGGTGGTGCTCGTGCTCCCGCCGGCGCCCTCCGCGGGCGCGGTGCGCCGGGCCGTGGCCGACGCGGGGAACGATGTCGGCTGGTACGACGACCCGCACGGCGCCCCCGACTGGCGGGCCGCGCAGACGGACCTCCTGGCGGCCGAGGTCTGCGCCGAGCTCACCGGGGTGGTGGCGTGATCCTCGACGGCGAGGCGGCGAGCGGCCGGCCCGCTCCCGGGCAGTGCCTGCGTAGCTGGATCCGCGAGTGCGGCGGGACGGCGGTCAAGAAGGGGTGCGACACCGGGGACTGCGGAGCGTGCACCGTTCTCCTCGACGGCGTCCCGGTGCACTCGTGCATCACCCCCGCGGCCCGCGCCGACGGGCGCGCGGTCACCACGGCGGCGGGGCTCGGCACCCCGGGCGAGCTGTCGCCGGTGCAGCGCCGCTTCGTGGAGGCGGCGGCCTTCCAGTGCGGCTACTGCACCCCCGGGTGGGTGGTGACGGCGACGGCCCTCGCCGAGGAGGACGGAACGGTCCGGGTCCCCGAACCGGAACGCGATTTCAAGGGCAACCTGTGCCGCTGCACCGGCTACCGGTCGATCCGTGACGCGCTCGAGGGCCGGGCCAACGTGACGGCCGACGGGGCGTTCGGTTGCTCGGTCGCCGCGCCCGCCGGCCCACGGGTGGTCACCGGCCGGGAGCCGTTCACGCTGGACCTGCCCGACGCCGGCATCCTGCACGTGAAGCTGGTCCGCTCCGAGCAGGCGCACGCCCGCGTCGTCGCGGTCGACTCCGCGCGTGCGGAGGCGCTGCCGGGCGTGGTGCTGGTGCTCACCTCCGCCGACGCCCCCGACGTCCTGTACTCGACCGCCCGGCACGAGAGCCGGCTCGACGACCCCGACGACACCCGCCTGTTCGACGACGTGGTCCGCTTCCGCGGCCAGCGGGTCGCGGCGGTGGTCGCGGAGTCCGCCGCCCTCGCCCAGCGCGCCGCCGCGCTGGTCGAGGTGACCTACGAGCCGCTGCCGGCGGTGTTCGACCCGGAGCACGCGCGCTCGCCCGGCGCACCGCTGCTGCACGGCGACAAGGACCCGCTCACCTCGCGGATCGCCGACCCGTCCCGCAACGTCGTCGCCCGCACCCACGGCGAGGTGGGCGACGTCGCGGCAGGGCTGCGATCCGCCGCGCACACCGTGCGCGGCACCTGGAGCAGCGGGCGGGTGGCGCACGCGGCGCTGGAGACGCACGGCGCCAGGGCATGGGTCGACGACGACGGGATGCTGGTGGTCCGCGCCAGCACGCAGGTGCCGTTCCTCGTGCGCGACGAGCTGGCGCGCGTGCTCGGCCGCGACCCCGACCGCGTGCGGGTGGTCGCGGCCCGGGTGGGCGGCGGGTTCGGCGGCAAGCAGGAGTTGCTGGTCGAGGACGTGGTGGCCCTGGCGGCGCTGCGGCTGGCCGAGCGAGGCGACCGGCGGCCGGTGCAGCTGGACATGACCCGCGAGGAGCAGTTCACCGCGATCCCGCTGCGCCACCCCATGCGGGTCTCGGTCGAACTGGGCGCCGACGCCGGGGGCCGGCTCACCGCGATGCGGGTCGACGTGCTCAGCGACACCGGGGCCCACGGCAACCACGGGCCCGGGGTCATGTTCCACGGCGTGCACGAATCGGTGGCCGTCTACCGCTGCCCCAGCAAGCGCGTCGACGCAGAGGCGGTCTACACCAACAACCCGCCGAGCGGCGCGTTCCGGGGGTACGGCCTGGGCCAGGTGGTCTTCGCGATCGAGTCGGCCCTCGACGAGCTCTCGCGTGAGGTCGGCATCTCCCCGTACGAGCTGCGGCGGCGCAACGTGGTGGTGCCCGGCGACCCGCTGGTGGTCAACGGACCGCCGTCGACCGACCTGGAGTACGGCAGCTACGGCCTGGACCAGTGCCTGGACCTCGCCGAGCAGGCGCTCACCGCTACCCGCACCGGCGCTCCGCCGGAAGACGGCTGGCTGGTCGGCGAGGGGATGGCACTGTCGATGATCGCGACCATCCCGCCGCGCGGTCACCACTCGCACGCGCGCATCGCCCTCGACCCCGACGGCACCGCCACCCTGTCGGTCGGGACGGCGGAGTTCGGCAACGGCACCGCGACGGTGCACGCGCAGTTCGTGGCCGACGCCTTGGGCATCCCGCCCACGCGGGTGCGCGTGGTCTCCTCCGACACCGCGACCTCGGGCTACGACTCCGGCGCCTTCGGCTCCACCGGCTCGGTCGTCGCCGGGCTGGCCGTCCAACGGGCCGCTACCGAGGTGCGCCGACGGCTGGACTCCCTGGGTGGGCTACCTGCCCTGCGCCACCTGGAGGGGCCGCTGGTGGCCACCGGCGCCAGCGACGGGACCCGCCGGTCGGTGGCGTTCAACGTGCATGCCGTGCGCGTCGCCGTGCGCCCGGCGACCGGTGAGGTGCGGTTCCTCGACTCGGTGCAGGCCGTGGACGCCGGTGTGGTGATCAACCCCGAGCAGCTGCGCGGACAGGTGGAGGGCGGTGTCGCCCAGGCCGTCGGCTCGGCGCTCCAGGAGCAGGTCGCCGTGGTCGACGGCGAGGTGCTGACCCAGGGCTTCCGGTCCTACCGCACCCCGCAGATGGCGGACGTGCCGGCCACGCGGGTCCTCGTCGCCGGCACGTACGACACCGTGGGACCGCGCGGCGCGAAGTCGATGAGCGAGGCCCCCTACAACCCGGTCGCACCCGCGATCGCGAACGCGGTGCGCGACGCCCTCGGCGTCCGCCCGCACGACCTGCCGATGAGCAGGGACCGCATCTGGCGCCTGGCCCGAGGAGGCAATCCATGATGTCCGCCGTCGACGAGAAGTGGCTGCAGCAGGCCGTCGAGCTGGCCACCGCCAACGTGGCCGCCGGCGGCGGGCCGTTCGGGGCGGTCATCGTCCGGGGGGACGTGGTCGTCGCGACCGGCGTCAACCGGGTGACCCGCGACCTCGACCCCACCGCGCACGCGGAGGTCACGGCCATCCGGGCGGCGTGCCGCGAGCTCGGCGACTTCGCTCTGGGCGGCTGCACGCTGTACACCTCCTGCGAGCCCTGCCCCATGTGCGCGACGTCGGCCCTGTGGGCACGGTTGGACCGGGTGGTGTTCGCCGCCAACCGCCACGACGCGGCCGACGGCGGCTTCGACGACCGGGCGTTCTACGACCTGCTCTCCTCGGCTCCGATGGCCTGGCCGACCTCGGTCCAGGAGCTGCGCCTGGGCACCGCGGTCGCGCCGTTCCTGGCCTGGCGGGAGAACCCGGTCCGCGTGGACTACTGACGCGGGCGAAATGAGAGTTCCGGCCTGAGATGAGCGTTTCTTTTACCGGCCGGAAACGCCCGCCCACCTGCGCCGAAACCCGCCGCTCCTAGCGTTCGGCACCAGGTGGCGACGGGCCGGAGCACCGCCCCGACGCCGACGACGGACCGCCCCCCTTCCGACCAGGAGACGCCCATGAACACGCGCGCCGTGCGCACCGCCGCAGCGCTCACCGCTGCCGTCCTCGCCGTCGCGGCGTGCGGCGGCTCCGACGGCTCCGACGGGTCCGACACTGCGTCGGAGGACGGCGGTCTCGGCCCGGTCACGCTGCAGCTGTCCTGGATCAAGAACGCCGAGTTCGCCGGCGAGTTCTTCGCCGACACGAACGGCCACTACACCGACGTCGGCTTCTCCGGCGTGACGATGGACCCCGGCCCTGGCCCGATCGAGACGCTCGTGGCCAGCGGTGAAGCCGACTTCGGCCTGAGCAACGCCGTCGCCACCGCGCAGGTCATCGCCGAGGAGGACGCGCCGCTCAAGATCGTCGGCACCAAGTTCCAGAAGAACCCCTTCACCATCCTGTCCCTGGCCGACGGCGGCGACATCGCGACGCCGGAGGACCTGGTCGGCAAGAGGATCGGCGTCCAGGCCGGAGGCAACGAGACGCTGTTCGACGCGCTGCTCGAGGTGAACGGCATCGATCCCGGCCAGGTCGAGAAGGTGCCGGTCGAGTACGACCCGGCGCCCCTCATCGACGGCGAGGTCGACGGGTTCCTCGCCTACCTGACCAACGAGTCGATCACGGTCGAGAACGCCGGCTACGCGGTGACCAACCTGCCCTTCGCCGACAACGGGCTGCCGTTCGTGGCCGAGAGCATCATCACGACCGACGAGATGATCGCGGAGAACCCGGAGATGGTGAAGGCCTTCCTGGAGGCCGAGATCCGGGGCTGGCAGGACTACCTGCGGAACCCCGAGGAAGGTGCCCGGCTGGCGGTCGAGGAGTACGGCGCCGACCTGGAGCTCGACCTCGCCAAGGAGGTCCAGCAGGCCGAGGTGCAGAGCACGCTGATCGTCACGCCCGACGTCGAGGGCAACGGGCTCTTCACCATCACCGACGAGCTGATCGAGCAGAACCTCGCCACGCTCGCCGCCGCCGACATCGACCTGACCGACTCGGCCGATCTCTTCGACCTCTCGCTGCTGGAGGAACTCCTCGAGGAGAAGCCCGATCTGCTCGAGGTGCCCAGCACCACCTGACCCCTGTCCCCGTCTGAACCGGACCGGAAGAGCATCGTGACCTCGCTCACCCAGACCGAGGCCCTCCGGCCGGCCGCCCCGCGGCCGGCCGGAGGCTCCGGCATCCACCTTCAGGGCCTCACCAAGACCTTCGGCACCGGCCGCAAGCAGGTCCAGGCCCTCACCGACACCACCCTGCACACCTACCAGGGCAGCTTCTCCTCGCTGCTCGGCCCGTCCGGGTGCGGCAAATCCACCATCCTGCGGATCCTCGCGGGGCTGGAGCAGCCGTCCGGCGGCACCGCGCTGGTCGACGGCATGACCCCGCTCGACCTGCGCCGCCAGCACGCCCTGGGCATCGCCTTCCAGGACTCCGCCCTGCTGCCCTGGCGCTCGGTCGAGGCCAACATCCGGCTGCCCTTCGAGGTCTCCGGCAGTCGGCCCGACGCCGCGCTGGTACGCGAGCTGATCGAGCTGGTCGGCCTCTCGGGCTTCGAGAAGGCCAAGCCGGCCCAGCTCTCCGGGGGCATGCGGCAGCGGGTCTCCATCGCCCGCGCGCTCGTCGTCCAGCCCTCGGTGCTGCTGCTCGACGAGCCCTTCGGCGCGCTGGACGACATGACCCGTCAGCGGCTGAACGTCGAGCTGCTGCGGATCTGGACGGAGAAGCCGGCGACCACGCTGATGGTCACCCACGGCATCTCCGAGGCGATCTTCCTCTCCGACCAGGTGGCGGTCATGAGCGCGCGGCCCGGCCGGATCACCGAGGTCATCCAGGTGGACCTCCCCCGCCCGCGGCACCCGGAGATCATGCGGACGCCGGAGTTCCACGCCCTGCACGACCACGCCTCCGAGCTGCTCTTCGGCGGCGGCGAGGCGACGGGGTGAACGCCCTGCTCAACCGCGACTCGCTGCGCTCGGCCGGATTCGGCCTGCTGGGTCTCCTCGGCGTGGTCGCGCTCTGGTGGCTCCTCCAGCTGACCGTGCTCGCGGACGCCCGCATCCCCTCCCCCGCCGGCGTGGTCCGGGCCGCGATCGACCGCGGCTGGGACTACAACGCCAGGCACTTCGGGGTCACGTTGCAGGAGGCCGCAGTCGGCTTCGGCTACGGGACCGTCGCGGCCGTCGCGCTCGCCGCCCTGACCCTCCTCGTGCCGGCGCTGGAGCGGCTGGTCATGCAGGTAGCGGTGATCACCTACTGCGTGCCGCTGGTCGCGATCGCCCCGGTGCTCTTCATCGTCATCGGCAACCCCGAGGAGGGGCAGCGGGCGGGCACCGCCACGGCTCTGGCCGCCCTGTCGGTCTTCTTCACCACCGTCGTCGGCACCGTGCTGGGCCTCCGCTCGGCCGATCCGGCCAGCCTCGAGGTCGTCCGGGTCTTCGGCGGCGGGGCCTTCCGCCAGCTCACGAAGGTCCGGCTGATCGCGGCGCTGCCCTCGGTGCTCGCCGCCCTCCGCGTGGCCGCGCCGCTGGCGTTCCTGGGCGCGATCCTGGGCGAGTACGTAGGCGGCGTGCAGCGCGGCGTCGCGATCACGCTCAAGATCGCTCAGCAGAACGTCGACGTCGAAGGCGCCTGGGCGATCGGCCTCGGCTGCGCGCTCGTCGCCGGAACCTTCTACGGGCTGTTCGCGCTGCTCGCCCGGGTCGTCACCCCGTGGTCGCGGGGCGCGGCATGAGCGCCGACCTGCTGGTCACCGGCGGCGCCGGGAGCGCGTCGCCGGCCGGCCGGCCGAGGCACCCGCTGCTGGCCGCCACCGTCAGGGCGGTGGGCACCACGGCACTGGTCCTGGTGTCCGTCGTCGCCCTGTGGGTGGTCGCGCTGTGGGCCTTCGACGTGTCCAGCTACGTGGGCAAGGGGCCGCTGGACGTCGTCGACATCCTGTTCGTCGACGAGGATGCCCCCGCGCTGCGGGCGGAGATCGCCGGGTTGCTGAGCCAGACCCTGGTGGACGCGGGGATCGGCTTCGCTGCGGGCATGCTCGTGGCCGTCGCCCTGGCCGCCGTGGTCGTCCGGTTCCGCGCGGCGGAGAGCGCGGTCATGCCGGTCGCGCTGATACTGCAGACCGTGCCGCTCATCGCGCTGGCGCCGATGCTCATCCTGCTCGTAGGCCGCGGCTACGTGATCGTCGCCGTGATGAGCGCCGTCGTCGTGCTCTTCCCGGCGTTGGTCAACATCGTGGTCGGACTGCGCTCGGTCAGCCCCCAGATGCGCGACCTCGTGCTGGTCTACGGCGGCTCCCCGATGACGGTGCTGCGCAAGGTGGGTTTCCCCTCCGCGCTGCCGGCGCTGTTCGCCTCGGTCCGCATCGCCGTCCCGGGCTCGCTGACCGGCGCCCTGCTCGCCGAGTGGCTGGCGACGGGCAAGGGCATCGGGTACGCGGTGGTCTCCGCCGCCGCACGTTCCCAGATCGGCAAGGTGTGGGCGCTCGTCGTGGTGATCACGGTGGTCTCGCTGCTGCTCTACCTGATCGCCCAGCTCGTCGAGGCGCTCGTGCTCAGCCGGTTCGGACGAGCCGACCGCGCATGACCGCCCCCACCGGCCGGCTCCCCGGTCACCCGCCGCGCTCCCGGCCCGTGCCGACCGACCCCGCCGTGGACGCACTGGTGGCGGCGCTGCCCAAGGTGAGCCTGCACTGCCACCTCATCGGCGCGGTGTCGCCGCAGACCGTCGTCGAACTGGCCGCGAAGCACGGCGTGCGGCCCGAGCGCGGCGCGGCGGATCTCTACGACCACGACAGCTACGAGGACCTCGGCGAGTTCCTGCGGGTGCTGGACGTGGTCGGCTCGGTGATCCGCGACGTCGAGGACTTCCACCGGGTCACGTACGAGTCGCTGACCGCGGGCGGTGCGGACCACAACGTCGTCTACCGCGAGATCCAGCTCAGCCCGCCAGGCCACCCCGGCGTGCCCTATCCGCGGATACTCGAGGGCGTCGTCGCAGGCCTGCGCGACGCCCGTGCCGACACCGGCATCGAGGCGCGTCTGGTCATCGGCATCAACCGCGAGCGCAGCGGCGCCGAGGCGGTCGAACTGGTCGAGCAGGTGGTCGAGCACCGCATCGACGAGGTGGTCGGCATCGGCCTGGACTACGCCGAGGTGAACGGACCACCGGGGCGGTTCGTCGAGGCCTACCAGCTCGCCGGCCGGGCCGGGCTCGGCCGCACGGCCCACTCGGAGTCGGGTCCGCCCGGGCACATCCGCACGCTGCTGGACGAGCTCGGCTGCAGCCGCGTCGACCACGGCTACCACGTCGTCGACGACCCGGAGCTCACCGCCCGCTGCGTAGCCGAGGGCGTTCCGTTCAACTGCACGCCGGTGAGCTCCGACATCGGCCGGTACTCCGGCAGCGGTGACGGCACGCACGCCCGGATCCGGCAGATGGTCGACGCCGGGCTGCGCGTCACCATCGACTCCGACGACCCGCCGATGTTCGGCACCGACCCCACCCACGACCTCCGGGTGCTCGCCCACGCCCTCGGCTACCGCCGGGACGAACTGGCCTCCTTCACCTGGAACGCCATCGACGCCTGCTGGCTCGACGAGACCGGCAAGGCATCCCTGCGTGCTCGCGCGGAGGCCATGGTGGCCGCCACGCCCGACGCTCCTCCCCCACCCCCCTCCGATCCCACCGAGGAGACCCCGCGTTGACCGAGTTCACCGTGCCCGTCGTCGACATCTCCGCCTACGTCGACCCCGGCGGCTCGCCGGGGGCCCGCGCGGCCGCGGCGCGGGCTTTCGACGAGGCCGCGCGCACCGTGGGCTTCGTGCAGGTCCTCGGCCACGGCGTGCCCACGTCCGTGACCGACGCCTTCGCCGCCGCACTGGACTCGTTCTTCGACCTGCCCCTGGAGGCGAAGAAGAGCTACCGGACGGCACCGGAGATCAACCGCGGCTACAGCCCGCCCAAGACCGAGTCGTTGAGCCTCAGCCTCGGCCTGGCGTCCTCGAACCGGATGCACGACTTCTTCGAAGCCTTCAACATCGGTGCCGCCCACACCGACTACCCCGGGGTCGAGCTCCCGGCCACCGACTACGCCGAGAACGTCTGGCCCGAGGAGGCCGACGGCTTCCGCGAGGCGGTGGCGGCCTACTTCGACGAGGCGGGCCGGGTGGCACGGACCCTGACGACCATCTTCGCCGACGCGCTCGGCCTCCCGGCCGGCTTCTTCGAGCGGTACACCGACCACAGCCTCGACGTGCTGCGGATGAACAACTACGCGCTGCCCCCGGGTGAGGTCACCCTCGACGGCGACCTCACGGGCATGGGCGAGCACACCGACTACGGCATCGTCACAGTGCTGTGGGCCGACCAGGTCCGCGGCCTCCAGGTGCTCGGCCGCGACGGCGCCTGGCACGACGTCATGCCCGCCGACGGCGCGCTGCTGATCAACCTCGGCGACCTCATGGCCCGCTGGACCAATGAGCGGTGGATGTCGACCCTGCACCGGGTGAAGCCGCCGATCGTGGGCGGCCGGATCGAGCGCCGGCGCTCCGCGGCGTTCTTCCACGACGGCAACATCGACGCCGTCATCGAAACCCTGACCACGTGCCTGGACGCCGGCGGCAGGCCGGCGTACCCGCCGATCACCGTGGGTGAGCACATCCGGGCGAAGCTGGCCGGCTCTCGGGCCGGTGTGGCCAATCCCGAGGCCGAGCGGGAAGCAGCACGGGTCCTGGCGGCGCGGTCGGAATGAAGCCTCCGGTTGACCTCGCGAAAGTGCCCCGGGGCACCTGCCCACCTGGTCGCGACCGGCAGCGAGGTGACGGTGAAGGTGCTTCCACAGCTGTCCGCGCCGCCCGGGGAGCGGCGCCACGGCCACAGCCGAGGCTGAGGTCTCCGGTCGTGCCGGCCGATCAACGTGGCGACCGGAGCCGTGTGCGGATGTAGCGTGTCGCCCCTCGGGCATGAGCGCGCTGTCGCGGGACACCGTTCACAGGTGTCCCGCGACATGCTGACGTTGGGCCTGTGGTCGGTAGTCCCTGGTGGGGTCAAGGGTCAGGTCCCGGAGTAGCTGTCCGCTGGTGCGTAGCACGACGCTCGCGTCCCGACTCGAGGCAAGGTTCCGCAGGACCACCCGTGCACGGATTCGGACGGCGGCGCGCGGGACTGGACCTACGCGCAGCACCAACTCATTCTGTGCACGTCGCAGCATCCGAACGGTGGACCAGACGCCTGCTCACGGACGACGACGAGCCGGTTGCTCCCTCGGTGCCCGCGTAGGACGCCGAGGGAGTGACGCCTGCGGCCCGCCTCGACGACTTGGCCCGGCCTGCTGCCTCGGACGATCCGATTGATCGGGTTCCCTCTCATGCCCGGGATCGGTGGGCTCCCGTGCCGACCCCGGGTCTCCAGGCGCCCGCCGCGGGGCCGGTCCAGCATGCCGATCCGCTGCACAGGCGGAGCGGGTGGTGCAGCGGGCGTCGAGCGCTGCGAGCAACTGGTACGTCGAGGGCCTCACCAGCCGGCGGCGGTACGGGTCCGGCGCGGACGCAGTTCCGGCACGACGACGGGCCCGGCTTGAACGGCCGAGCCCGTCGTCGTCGGGACGAGCAGGATCAGACGCCCGCGGTCTCGGCCTCCCTGCTCAGCTCGAAGCCCTCGTAGCCCCTGTCGGCGACCTCACCGAGCTTCTGCCGGTAGGCACCGTGACCGGCCATGTAGAACATGACGGCGTTCTTCTTGCCCGGGATGTTCGCCCCGAAAATCCACGATTGGGCCTGCGGGAAGAGCGTCATGTTGGCGATCTCCTCGCAGGTGGCGGTCCAGGCGTCCTCCGCTACCTGCGTCGGCTCCACGGTCCGCACGCCGTCGCGCTCGGCGGTACGGATGAGCTCGCCGATGAAATCGACCTGCGCCTCGATGCTCGGCGGGAGGTTGGTGAACGGACCGTTCGGGCCGAGGATCATGAACATGTTGGGAAAACCTGCCTTCGACACACCCAGGTAGCTGGTCGGGCCGTCAGCCCAGTGCTCATCGATGTGCCGCCCGCCGCGCCCGCGCAGGTCCATCGCCCGGTAGTTGCCGTCGACCGCGTCGAACCCGGTGGCGAGGACGAGAACGTCGACCGCGTGCTCGACCCCGTCGGCGGTTCGCACCCCGGCCGGCGTGATCTGCTGGATCGGGTTCTCCTTGATCGACACCAGCTCCACGTTGTCGCGGTTGTAGGTCTCGTAGTAGCCCTCGTTGCACAGGGGTCGCTTGGCATAGATGTCGGTCGGGGTCAGCTTCCTCGCGGTCTCCGGGTCCTCGACGATCTCGGAGATCTTCGACCGGATGAAGGCCGCGGCGGCCGCGTTGGCCTCCGGGTTGGTGGCGATGTCGGAGAAGGTCCCGAACATGAACCGGAACCCGTTGCCCTTGTCCCAGTTCTCCTGGAACACCCGGTTGCGCTCCTCCTCCGAGACGCTCATCGCCTCGATGCCGCTCTCCTCGAAGCCGAAGGCGACGACGGAGTTGCGCACCTGCTCCCAGATGGCGTCGAAGTTCTCCTTGATGCGCTCGACGTCGGCCCGTTCCACCGGGCCGTTGCCGGACGGCACGCAGTACTGCGGCGAGCGCTGGAAGACGGTGAGGTGGCTCGCCAGCTTCGCGGCGGCGACGATGAACTGCGTGCCGGTGGAGCCGGTGCCGATCACGCCGACCCGCTTGCCGGTGAGGTCCAGGTCGTGCGGCCAGGCGTTGGTGTGGACCAGCGCGCCGGCGAAGGTGTCGCGACCGGGGATGTCGGGGATGTTGGTCTTCGCCAGCAGACCGAGCGAGTTGACCAGGTAGCGGCTCGTGAGCCTCCTACCGTCCGCGGTGGTCACCGTCCAGAGGTCGGTCCCCTCGTCGAAGGCGGCCTCGGTCACCTCGGTGTCGAGCAGGATGTCGCGGGCCAGGTCGTAGCGCTCGACGACGTGCTCCAGGTAGGCGAGGACGTCGGGCTGGTCTAGGTAGCGGGTGGTCCAGTCCCACTCCCGGAGCAGGTCCTTGTCGAAGGAGTAGCGGTAAACGAACCCCTCGGTGTCGGACTTCGCACCGGGGTACCGGTTGAAGTACCAGGTTCCCCCGACGCCGCCGCCCTTCTCGAGGGCCTTGACGGTCAGGCCGAGCTCGTTGCGCAGCTTGTGCAGCATGTAGATGCCGCCGAACCCGGCGCCGATGACGATCGCGTCGACATCCGGGGTACGGGTGGTGCTCATGGAGTCCTCCTGCAGGTGTGAGAGGGGGTGGGCTTCGCCGGGCAGGCGGTGAGGGGCGGTGGAGCGCTCAGCTCCGGTACCACTTGGCGATGGCGGCGATCTCGTCGTCAGCCTCGGGCGCGGTGCCGGCCAGGAAGGGGAAGACGTGCTGCATGCCCTCCGCCACGGACAGGGTCACGTCGACGCCGGCGGCCTGCGCCTTCTCGGCGAGCCGGATCGCGTTGTCGGCGAGGGCCTCCACCGCCCCGGCGTTGATGTACAGCCTCGGGAAGCCGGTGAAGTCGGCGTACAGCGGGTTCGCCAGCGGTGCCTTCGGGTCGATCTTCCCCTCGGCGAGGACGCCGGCGATCATGCCTTCGAGGAGCGGGACGGTCACGAGCGCGTCGGTCGCGGCGTTGGTCACCAGCGTTTCGCCGGCGTTCTCCATGTCGAGCCACGGCGAGAATGCGATCACGCGGCCGGGCAGCGGCTTGCCCTCCTCCCGCAGCGCCAGCGGGATGGCGACAGCCAGGTTGCCACCCGCCGAGTCGCCGATCGTCGTGATGTCGCCCGGGGCGACGCCACGCTCGGTGAGCGCGGTGAAGGCCGCGACGCCGTCCTCCACCTGCGCCGGGTGGGGGTACTCCGGGGCCCGGCGGTAGTCGAGGACCAGGGCCGCGACGCCCAGCGCCTTGGCCACATGCGCGGCCAACTTGCGATGGCTGGACGCCGAGCCGACGGCGAAGCCCCCGCCGTGCGTGTAGAGGAGCACCTTGGAGGTGTCCGCGCCGATCGGCAGCGTCCAGATCCCCGGCACTCCGCCGACCGTCTCCTCGCGGTAGGTGACGTCCTCCGGCTCGCGGGTGGGCTGGTGCCACTCGTCGAAGATGCTGCGGAACAGCCGCATGGTGAGGTCGGGCGTGGTGGCGATGATGTTCGACCAGTCCGCGTAGAGGGCCCGCAGGGCGTCGGACTCGGCCGATGTGCCCGCCGGACGGATCTCTGGCGTCGTTGTCATCTGGAGTTCCTCCAAGTCGCGTCGGAGACCGTCGATCGGCCCCATCTCGGTGTGACCTGGGCCTCATCGTCGGGACATCGCAGAGCGGACGGGTGTTCCGATGTGGAACGGTCGTGGCGTCCTGGCCACCAGCCGGAGCGGCGGCCTCCCAGCGACTTCTCGCAGGTGACCGGGCTCGTCGCCGGGCCCCCGACTCCGCGCCCGAGGAGCGGGCCGGCGCCGTCGAGCCGGTCCAGGAAGCGGACCGCGCGAGGCGGTACTCCCCGCCGGAACCGGAGCCGGCGGGGCAGCCCGCTCGGCTTGCCGGATCGGAGCACGACCGGTACTGGCGGCGGGAGTGTGATCTGAGGCACCGTAAGGGCCGGGACGGAGCGGGCGCGGCCGGCGGGCGGCACCGCATTGGAGAAGCGCGGGGCAACGATGCGTCGAGACGAGATCCGCAACCTGCCGACCCTGTCACCGGCCGAGCGGAAGCACATCAGGCGCACACGAGAGTCGCTGATCGGTGGCGGGCTGCTCAGCGCGCCACCCGGCGCGAGCGGCGTACCCCGGCACATCGAGATGAGCTGGCGCCGCTGCGTCGGCGACCGGGTGCCGGTGGCGCCGATGGACGTCGACTACCGCAAGCCCGAGGACACTTTCCCGGCGCTCTGCAGGGCTGCGGCCCCGGTGCTGAACCGCCTCAAGGACAGCTTCGCCGACGTTCCCGTGGCGATGGTCCTGTCCGACGCCCACGGCCGGATCGTGTGGCGGCACGCCGCCAGGCGGCAGCGGGTGGTCATGGACCGCGCCAGCGCGGCTGAGGGCTTCGACTACTCCGAGCGGTCCGTCGGCACCAACGGGATCGGGACTGCGCTGGTCGAGCGTCGACCGGTGCTCGTCCGAGGTCCGGAGCACTACAACGCGCTGCTCGAGGAACTCACCTGCGCCAGCACGCCCATCATGGAGCCCGGGACCGGACAGCTGGTCGGGTCGTTCTCGCTGGCCTGCTCGATTCGCGAGGTCCACGCGCTGATGGCGGTCATGACCGGCGACATCGGGCGTCAGATCGAGGCGCGCATCCTCGACGAGGGTGGAGAACGGCGCCAGCGACTCGTGCAGGCCTACCTCAAGGTGGAGCGCACGGGGACTGGAGCGCTGGTCGTCGACGAGGACGCGGTGCTCGCGAACCGCCTCGGTCTGGCCCACGCGGGACCGGAGCTGCACCCGTTGCTGTGGCGCTTCCTGTCGGACAACGGCCCGGATCGGACCCGGCGGATGCAGGTCCCCCTCACGGACGGCATGCACGAGGCGCTGGTGGAACCGATGTCTTCTGGCGGCACCATGGCCTACGCCGTGCGGCTGTTGTCCCGCCGGTCCGCGCCGGCGTCGGACGGATCGCCCGCGGGCGCCGCGTCCAACAGGACGGTCGCACCCGTCGCCCCGCGGGAGCCGCTGCACTTCCACGAGGATGTCGCCCGTCAGCTGGAGACGGCTGTCCGGCACGGCGAGATGGTGGCCCTGACCGGGGGGAGCGGCACGGGAAAGCTGTGGACCGCACTGCGGACACTGCACCGAGCCGGCGTCGACGACCCACTGGTCGTCGAGCCTCATGTCGACGGCGCGTGGTTCGAGGCGGCGCGGACGGCAGTCGGGGAGAACCGCGGGTTGGTGCTCCGCAGGCTGCACGGGACCCCGTCACCGCATGTCCAGCAGCTGGAGGCACTTGCCGGGCCGGGGATGCCGGTCGTGCTCACGGTCGACCTCGGCCGCGCCTCTGAGGCCGTGCTCGGTCTCGTCCGCCGAGTGGCCACCACCGTGCGGCTCCCCGGGCTGGCGCAGAGCCGTGAGCACCTGCCGGCCCTCGTCCAAGCCATGCTTGCGGACTTGCCGGATCCGCAGTCCGCGACGCGGTTCTCACCGGGAGCGTGGGATCGGCTGATGTCGTGGCACTGGCCCGGCAACCTCGCCGAGCTCCGGAACACAGTCGTGCTCTTGGCCCGCCGCTCCGGCGGCGGCACCGTCGAGGTCGACGACCTACCCGACGAGCTGCACGGCTCCGGGCGGACGGCGGGGCTCCTCGAGTCGGCGGAACGGATAGCCGTTGGCGAGGCCCTCCGCGCCGCGGACGGCAACCGGAGCCGTGCTGCCCAGGCGCTCGGCATCGGGCGCAACACCCTCTATCGCAAGATGCGCGAGTTCGGCCTCAGCTGACCGGGGGCCGGCAGTCGGACGCGCATGTGGCGTGTCGCCTCGGAGACCCAGCCGCAACCCCACGGTCGCTGTCCCGCGGCACGAACCACCGGCGCCCGGAGAACGAGCCATCGGCAGCGATGTCGATGGTGCCGGCGGCGCTGGCCATCCTGATGCCGGCCGCGGTGCTGCTCATGTTCAGGGAGAGGGCGCAGACGCCGGCACCGGTGACCACCGACGTCGCCGGCAGCTTCCGGCGGCGGTCTGGTCAGCGCGCCGGCGCCCGATCGGACACATCCGCCCCCGCCGACGGGAGCGACTCGGCCGTCGCGGCGCGAGGAGTAGTAGCCGGGTCCCGACCGGACCCGGCCTGCTGTCCTCGTCGCCAGGGCGGCCGAAAGGGCCCTGCCCGCGACGACGGACCGCCGGCAGTTCACCCCAGCTCCCGGCGCGCGACCTCGTCCGGGGCAGCACCCGCATCGGTGACCGGAGAGGCGGCCAATACACGGAGGGGCGCGGCGCGGGGAACGCGCCTGCCGGGATCGCCCGACGAAGCCGGAGCCAGCAGGTGTTGCCGGCCCGTCCACGATCGACGGCTCTCGAGTCGTCCTCGACGAGGCCCGGATCCCGATCACGCCAACCTCGGCCGTGTGCGAATGCACCGTGTCGCCCCTCGGACACCGATGTGTTGTCGCGGGACACCGTGCGCAGGTGTCCCGCGACATCGTTCACGTCCAGGCCCGCGGCTGGTGGCCCCGGGGCGGGTCGAGAGCCAGGTCCAGGAGTAGCCGTCCGCTGGTGCCCAGCACGCGGATGTGCGAGGTCGGAAACCAGGACGAGCACCGCCGTGCCGGCGCAGCAACGCCGGACATCCCCGTCGGCCACGTCGCCGGCGAGGATGGAGGGCGACGACGCCGTCCACATGCGGACGCAGTGCCTGCCCGCCGGACGCCGGCGCCCACCTGTGCTGAGCGCTCGGCGAGCGCCCGGCACCCCGCGTCGTCCACCCACTCCCCTCAGAGGTCGGCGACGAAGCCGTGGATGTCGCGGACGCTCGCCCGGTAGAACTCCGGTACCGCCGCCCGCCACGACATCTCCGCCGCATGGGTGATGCCGAGGTTCACCCGCCCGACGACCGGCACGCCGGCGCGCTGCAGCAGTCGGAAGTAGGCGATGCCCTCGTCGCGCAGCGGGTCGAGCTCGTTGACGGAGATGACGTGCGGTGGGAGCCCCTCGACGTCAGCCTCGGTGGCGAAGTAGGGCCAAGCCAGCGGGTTCTCGGCGTGCTCACCGGTCGGGTCGTAGACCGCGACGAGCATGTCCATCATCTGGCAGTTGAGGTAGTGCCCGTCGTTCTCGACCAGCGACGGCAGCTCGCGCAGCTTGCGCTCATCGCTCCAGCCGTACCCGCCGCTGATGTAGGGCACCGCCGCGTAGACGCCGTCGATGCGGTCGAGCCGGTTCTCCCGTCGGGCCTTGAGCACCGTCGCCAGCACGAGGTTGGCCCCGCCGGACTCACCCTGCAGGACGATCTTCGTGACGCCCAGCTGCTCACGGTGCTCGTGGATCCAGTCGAGTGCACTGCTGCAGTCGTTCAGGCCGGCCGGGAACGGGTTGGCGCCCTCGGCGGTCCAGGCGTTGCGGAAGCCGACTGTGATCACCACCATGCCGGTCGCGGCCAGGTCCTCGCTCCACCGGTTGTGCACCCGGTTGGTCGCCTCGAGGATGGTCATGCCGCCGCCGTGGATGTAGACCAGGCCCGGCAGCGGCCCTTCGGCGCCGGCCGGTCGGAACACGTGCAGCTGGATCTCGTTGCCGTCGACGCCTGTGAGCGTCTCCACCCGCTGGTCGACGTCAGCACGCACCTCGCCGTCCCACTCATTGGGGACGACCTCGTACAGGCCCTCGAAGGCGGCGTGCGACTGGCCCACGAACTCGGCGACCACCGCAGGGTCGGCGGTGCGGTCGAACGGTGGCGGCGGGGCGTGCCCGTCCATGCCGAAGGCGGCGAGACCGGCCCGCAAGCCCGGGTGCAGGCGGGGATCGGTACGGAGCTCGACGTCCGGGTCCGCCAGCCGACCCTCGCGCCGGGCCTGGACCTGCTCCTGCGACATCTGGTTCATGTGTCCTCCCGAGGCGACGAGCTGGCGATATGCCGCTCGAACTGTGGCCTGGGTCATAGCGGGCGTCAAGGAAGCGACGGCTGTGGACGCGACCGCCAGTACGCGGCTGCGAGAGCTGCTGGAGGGCAGCACCGGACGGCCGACCGCGCTCGAGGCGTTCCGACCGACCCCGTCCGCCGCGATCGTCGATGGCTGTCCGGGAGCACGACCGGGGTTGTAGGAGACGCGACTCGAGCCGCGCTGGGCCGGGCCGCGAACCCAGCGACGCCACGGCAGCCGTAGCCGTGTGCGTATGCAGCGTCTCGCCCCTCGGACACAGTTCTCTCCAGGGCGTCCCTGGAGGTCAGAGGCCTCGGGCGTGCTCCTGCACCGGCCTCTGCGGCCCCTCGCGACACCCACGTCATGCTTCGTTGCCGACCAGCGCTACGGGAGCGCGCCGAGGCGGCCACCAGCCCGGCGGCCCCTGCCGGGCTGCGCGTGCCGGTGAACGGTGCGCGTGATGGTGACGCTCGCGACCCCCGACCACGGGATCACCGACGAGGCGAGGTCGGGGTGCAGCGGGCTGGTGGAGCATCGCGGGTGTGTCGACCACGGCCGTGCCGGGGATCTCGGTGATCCCGCTCATGACGAGAGGTAGCGGATCACCGCCAGTACCCGGCGGTGGTCGTCGTCGCTGAGTGCCAGGTCGAGCTCGTCGTAGATGTGGGACGTGTGCTGCACGACGGCCCGCTCGGTGATCGACAGGGCCCGGGCGATCGACGCGTTGGTCCGGCCCTCGGACATCAGGGCCAGCACCTGTTGCTGGCGAGGCGTCAGCCGATCGAGCGCGTCGTGATTCCCCTTGGCGCGGGCGACCATGAGGCTCACGACCTCGGGGTCGAGGACGGTGCCGCCGGCGGCGATGCGGCGGAGATCGTCCGTGAACGTGTCGACGTGGGCGATCCGCTGCTTGAGGAGGTACCCGACACCCGACGAGCGATCGCCCAGCAGTTCGACGGCGTAGGCGCGCTGGAGGTGCTGCGACAGCACGAGGACGGCGATCCCGGGATGGGCGCGGCGGATCTCCAGCGCCGCCCGCAGGCCGGCGTCCTTGTGATCGGGCGGCATCCGGATGTCGGTGACGACGATGTCGGGAACGTGCTCGCCTGCGCTGCGCACCAGGTCGCGTGCATCACCGACCGCAGCCACGACGTCGAACCCGGCTGCCCGCAGCACGTGCGTGAGCCCGGTCCGCAACAGCGCCTCGTCCTCACCGATCACGACCCGCACGGCAGCTCCACCTGCAGATGGGTGCCTCCGCCGGCCGGGCTGTGGATGCTGAACCGGCCACCGAGGGCGTCGACCCGATCGGCGAGCCCGTGCAGCCCGGCACCGGCCTGCTGGGTCGCACCGCCGACACCGTCGTCGGTCACGCCGATGACCAGCCGCCTCGGCACGTGCTCGAGCGTCACGGTCAACGTCCCGGCCGCGGCGTGCTTGACCGCGTTCGTCAGCGCCTCGGCGACCACGAAGTAGGCCGTCCGCTCGACCGTCGCCGGCAGACGCCCGTCGAGCTCGTCCACCGCCAGCCGGGTGGGCAGCGGCATGCGATCGACCAGGTCCTCGATCGCCGCGGTCAGGCCCCGTTCGACGAGGGCGGCCGGCATCAGGGCGTGGACGATCCCCCGCAGGTCCCGGGCGGCACCGTCGATGCCGAGCCGGAGGTGCGTCGCCGCGTCGGGGAGATCGGCCGCCTCCTCGACGCGGGTCAGCTGTTGTGCCTCCAGCGCCAGCAGGACGAGCTGCACCTGCAGACCGTCGTGCAGGTCCTGGGCGACGGTCTGCCGCGCCCGGTCGCCGGCCTCCACGAGCCGGGCGCGCGACCGCTTCAGATCGGCGTGGCTGGCCCGCAGCTCGGCGGTCAGCCGGTCGTGGTCGATGGCGAGGGCGGCCACCTGCCCGGCCCTGCGGACCGACTCGGCGTCCTCCACGACCGTCGCGTCGTAGACGATGGCGCCGATCCGTCGCGACCCCAGCTCGATGTCGACCAGGCCGCGGTGCTCCCCTAGCGCCGAGGTGTCGATTGCGGCGCCGTCGCCGTCCACCAGCGCACGCCCGTCCCGCGATGCGTAGACGACCTGCAAGGAGGCGTCCCCGAGGGTGCGACCGAGGGCATCGGCGAGCAGACCCGGCGTGGCGGCGGACGACACCAGCCAGGCGCTGAGCTCCTGGACCTCGGCCGTCCTCGCGAACCCGCCACGCAGCATCGCCGCCGCGAAGGCGACGGGCACCCCGGCCAGCAGGACGATCTGCAGCCCGACCACCTGGGCGACCGAGAGACCCAGGGGCGGACCCAGTGCCGGCCCGAGCGGCGTCGCCAGGACGGCCAGCGTCCCGTAGCCGTACAGCGGCAGCAGGACCCCACGCTGGCCGTGCTCGGCGGTGCGCAGCCGGTCGATCAGCACCCCGGCGGTCACCAGCATGACGAGCATCCCCGCGGCGCGCTGGAGCCAGGTGCCTACCTGGAGGAGATCCGCCCGATGGCCGACGGCGAGCACGCCGTCCGGGCTGGCGCCCGGGTCGAAGAGGTAGCGCGGGACCTCGAGGACGAGCGAGACCAAGAAGGCCCCCACCACCGTGAGGCGGGAGGTGGGCGAGCGGAGGCGGCCGGACGGGAAGGCGTGCAGCAGCCACACCGTCACGGCGAGCGGGGTGGTGGCCAGCACGACCCCCACCGACGCCAGCGCGGGTGCCGTGGTGTTGGCGAGCGCGGCCGCGAACCACGACAGACCACCGATGACCATGATCGGGCCGGTCCGGTTGCTCGGCCGGCGGCGCCAGGCCACCAGCCCCGCCGCCAGGTGGACGAGCCCCCCGGCCGGGAAGGACGCGAGCAGCCACCACGGGGCCAGGGGCTGGTCGGCGAACAGTGCGATCTCGACGCCGGCGACCAGGGCACCGGACGTGCCGATCAGCGCGAGGCTCAGCGTCAGCGACGACCGCACCTCTCCCCCAGGCGCCATCGCGCCAGCATGGCACCGGCGGTGCCTCCTCGGTGCGGCATCGCACCGGCCACGAGGCCCGCGGGAACCCTGTACCCAGGTCCACGTGGGCGAGGCACCCAGGTCCATTGCCCGGCGGTTCCGACGTCGCCAGGGTCACCTGCATGAAGCGCCGGGCGGCTGCCCTCCCCTTGCTCGTGTCGACCGCCGTGCTGATCGCGTCCACCTCATCGGCCGGGTCGCCCGCCCGGCCGGGCGGGGGGCCCGGCGTCCAGGCGCAGGTCGGCGAGCTGCCGGCGGCCGCCGCCGCCATCATGTCCGAGCCGGAGTACGACACGGCCCGGTGGCTGTACTCCGTCGCCGAGGCGGACACGGGCCGGGTCGTGCTGGCCGGCCGCGCCGGGGAGTTCGTCTTCACCGCGTCGACGGCGAAGAACTTCACCGTGGGCACCGCGTACGCGGCGCTGGGCACCGACGCCACGCTCACCACGCCGGTGTACGCGACGGCCGAACCGGTCGGTGGCGTCGTCGCCGGGGACCTGGTGCTGGTGGCGTCGGGAGACCTCACCATGGGCGGCCGCGGCGCCATGAGCGGCCGCGTGGACCACACGTTCACCGCCAGCACGATCGACCACGTCTACGGCGACATCGCCCCGAACGCGGCCCTCGTCCCCGACGACCCGCTGGCCGGCCTGGACGACCTCGCCCGGCAGGTCGCCGCCACCGGCGTCACCGAGATCGCCGGCGACGTGGTCATCGACACCCGGCTGTGGGAGACCTTCGACGGCCAGGAGGGACCGGCCCCGTCGATCTACGTCAACGACAACATCCTGGACATCACCGTGACGGCGGCCGGGATCGGTCAGCCCGCCGCCCTCGACCTCCGGCCACAGACCCAGGCCGTCACCGTGGAGTCGACGGTGACCACCACCGACGCGGCGACACCGACGTCGCTCACCGTCACCGCCGACCCGGGCGACCCCACCTCGGTCACGGTCAGCGGCACCATCGCGGCCGGCGAGTCCCAGCTCACCATCCACCGGGTCCCGGATGCCGCCTCCTGGGCGCGCACCCTGTTCATCGAGGCGCTCGGTCGCGCCGGGGTCACGGTCACCTCCCCCGCCGTCGGACCCAACGACCAGGCCGGGTTGCCTTCCGCTGGTCCGTACCCGGCCGAGCAGCGGGTGGCCGCCCTGACCTCTCCGCCGCTGTCGGCCCTCGGCCGGATGATCCTGGAGACCAGCTACAACACCGGGGCCAACGCCCTGATGTGCCTGCTCGCGGTGCACGGCGGCTCGACGGACTGCATCGACGGGCTGGCCGCGGTGCACTCCCAGCTCGGCCTGGCCGGCGTCGACACCGACGACGTGGTGCTGTTCGACGGGCAGGGCGCCGACCCGGCCTCGACGACGCCGGAGCAGATGGTCACCTGGCTGAGGTGGGCGCAGACCCAGCCCTGGGGCGAGGGGCTCGCCGCCGGCCAGCCCGTCCTCGGGGTGAGCGGGACTCTGGCGAGCACCGGTCAGGACGGTCCCGCCGCGGGCGAGGTCGCGGCCAAGACGGGGACCAGCGTCGACGTCGACCCCACCACGGGCCGGATCTACTACAAGGTGCAGAGCCTCGCCGGGTACCTCACGACCGAGCGGGGCGAACGGCTGGTGCTCTCGCTGTCCATGAGCGGGGCCACCTACGCCGACCTGCCCACCGGCCTCGAGAAGGCGAACGCGGACGTGGCGGCCGTCGCCGCCGCGTTCCAGCAGGCGCTGTGACACCGGCGGTGCACCCCGCCGGTCCGCCGCCTGGTGCACGCCCCCCGGCACACAACAGCCACCCGTCCACCCCGGACCGGACACCCATCGGAGGGTCGACCATGACAGCTCGAGAGCACTCGTACGGGTCGCGTCGTCACCGGTCACCCGGTGCACTGGCCGCCTCGATCGCGACGACATCGGCGGTGGCGTTGCTGGTCGTGGCTCCCGCCCAAGCGCACGCGTCACCGCGCTGGGCGTGGTGGCCGGTGGAGGACCCGGCGTACGCCGCGGAGGTCCAGCCCGAACTGGAACGACTCGTCGAGGAGATGGCGGTCACCGGCGCCGTCGTCCTGGTGCGGTCCCCCGAACTCGGCGACTGGACCACCACGATCGGCACCCGGACCTGGCACGGCAGCGAGCCGGTCACGCTCGCCGACCACGTCCGGATCGGCAGCAACACCAAGACCTGGACCGCCACGGTGATCCTGCAGCTGGTCGACGAGGGCAGGATCGGTCTGGACGACCCGGTCTCGCAGTACCGCCCCGACGTGCCCAACGGGGACCACATCACCATCGCCCAGCTGCTGGACATGAGCAGCGGGCTGGCCAACTACACCACCGACCTGGAACTGAACGAGCAGATGGACAGCAACCCCGGCCGGGTCTGGTCCCCCGAGGAACTGCTCGCGATCGGCCTCGCCGAGCCGCCCGCCTTCCCACCGGGCGAGGGCTTCCTGTACTCCAACACCAACTACGTGCTGCTGGGCCTGATCATCGAACAGCTCACCGGCAAGCCGGTGGAGCAGGCGTTCCAGGACCGGATCTTCGACCCGCTGGAGCTGAGCGAGACCTCCTTCCCGGCGCTTGCCGACGCGTCGATCCCCGAGCCGCATCCGCAGATGTACACCTTCGGCACCAACGTCGAGACCATCGACAGCCTCGTGCTCTCCCCGGAGATCCAGGCCGCAGCCAGCGACGGCACCCTGGAGCCGATGGACGTCACCGACGCCAACCCCTCCTGGGGATGGACCGCCGGCGCCGGGATCTCCACCGCGGACGACCTCGCCGACTACGTCGAAGCACTGGTCGACGGGTGCCTGCTCAGCCCGCAGCTGCAGCAGCAGCGGGTCGCCAGCGTCCAGCCGCTGGACCCGGACGACCCGGCCAGCCCCGGCTACGGGCTCGGCCTGGCCAGATTCGGGCCCGTGTACGGGCACTCCGGTGAGCTGCCCGGGACCAACTCCTTCATGGGCCACGACCCGGTCCGGGACATCACCGTCGTCACCTGGGCCTCCACCGCCCCCGCACCCAACGGCGACGGCCCGGCCGTCGAGCTCGCCAGGACGGTGATCGACGAGCTCTACGCCGACTGATCGGCACCCCTGGCAGACCCGTTCGGTTCGAGGGCCCCGCCTCGAGCGACGTCCGGACGGCGGCACGGGTCGGCATCTCCGACGTCGGAGGCCCAGAGCGTCGTGCCCGTGCGGGACCGTCGAGGACGAGGCCGTCGTGGAGCAGGGCGCCGCCTCGTGGAACACCTCACGAGCCACCCGAGGTCCACCTCGGGCCGTGCTCGGGCTACTGCCTCTGCGGCGACCAGGAACCGATCGAACGGTGGGCCTACGCGGCTGGGCCGCGTACCGCGAACCTCGAAGTGCGGCCGAGGAGCGGATTGCAGCGCTCGCTCGGCCCCGGGCCCCGGTCGCCCGACGTGGCGCGGCGAACCTCGCCGCAGGACTCGCGATCCCATGCCCCGGCGCCCGACGCGGGCGACGCGCCTCCCCTCTCCCCGTGATCGTCAGGTCTCGTGCTGACTCGGTACCGCATCTGCGCCTCTCGGCGTAGACCGGCGGTACCAAAGCGCTCACGAGCGGCTACCGTTGGCGCCCCGCGACGTGACGCACCTCACGCGGAAAGGTGGTGCCCGTGGCAGCCCCAGCTACCTCCGCAGAGCCTCAGCGGCGTCGAGCGCGCCTCCTCGACCCGCAGCTCAGGATGCCGTTCGTCCTGCTGGTCCTGTGTTTCGCCGCGTGGGGCGCGGCGGCCAACCTCACCGACATCCTGGTCGGCGTCTTCCGCAGCATCTTCGACATGTCGAACTTCCAGTCCTCGCTGGTCCAGTTCGCCTACTACGGCGCGTACTTCGCGCTCGCCATCCCTGCGGCGCTGATCAACCGCAGGTTCGGCTACAAGGCCGGCGTGCTCACCGGGCTCGGTCTCGCCGCGGCCGGAGGCGTGCTGTTCATCCCGGCCAGCCAGCTGCTGGTCTACGAGTTCTTCCTGCTCGCGCTGTTCGTGCTGGCCGCCGGCCTGTCGATCCTGGAGACATCGGCCAACCCGTTCGTCATCGCGATGGGACCGGAGAGCTCGGCGACGCAACGGCTCAACCTGGCCCAGGCGTTCAACCCGGTCGGGGCGAACATCGGCGTGCTGCTCGGGGCCGTGCTCATCCTGCCGGCGCTCACCTCCGAGGCGTCGAAGGTCATCATGTCGCCCCAGGAGCTGCGGGCGAGCCAGGAGCAGGACCTCGCGCTGGTGCTCCCGCCGTATCTCGGCATCGCCGCTGTGCTCGTGCTCATCTGGTTGCTCATCGCGTTCCGCAGGATGTCGGTCCCGGTCGAGCAGGCGGCCGTGGCGATGCCGACCGGCGGGGCCGCCCGACGGCTGTGGGGCAACCGCCACTACCGCTACGGCGTCATCGCGCAGTTCTTCAACGTCGCCGCCCAGACCTGCGTGTGGACCTTCACGATCATCTACGCCCAGGACGTCGTCGGGGTGTCCCCCGAGAACTCGGGTTGGTACCTGCAGGCCAGCCTCATCCTCTTCCTGGTGTCGCGCTTCGTGATGGTGTACCTCCTCGGCATCCTGCGGCCGGCGTTGCTGCTGCTGGTCATGGCGGCCTTCGGGGTGGCCTGCTGCCTCGTCGCGGTGCTGTCCCTCAACCTGCTGGGCCTGCTCGCCGTCGTGGCCATCTCGGCGTCGCTGTCGTTGATGTTCCCGACGATCTACGGCGTGGCCCTGCACGGCCTGGGTGACGACGCGAAGTTCGGCGCTGCCGGCCTGGTGATGGCCATCCTCGGTGGAGCCCTGCTGCCGATGGTCCAGGGCGGGGTCATGGACGCCCTGGGGAGCACCGCGCTGGGTTACGTCGTACCGGGTGCGTGCCTCGCCGTGGTGGCGGCGTACGCGCTGTTCATCCTCCGGACCGACCGGAGCCTCGGCGGACGCGACCTCGCGTCCGCCGTCTGAGCGCACCGGAAGGAGAGGCCGATGGCCGACCGCCGCCACCGCCGACCGACCCGCGCCATCGGGCTGGTCGGGGTGCTCGTGCTCGTCGTCGTCGCCGGTTGCAGCGGCGGCGACGACGGCGACCCGATCACCGTCGGCCTCATCACCAAGCAGGAGGACAACCCCTTCTGGGTCACGATGCGGGAGATCGCTGAAGACGTCGCCGGCGAGCGCGACGCGGAGCTGATCAGCGCGACCGGCGAGAGCGACGTCGACGTCGAGGCGCAGGTGGAAGCGCTGCGCGAGATGACCGCCAGCGGGGTCGACGGGATCCTCATCGCCCCGAACGACTCCTCGGCCGTCGTCCCGGCCATCGAGGCGGCGCGCGAGGAGGGCATCGTCGTCATCGCCGTGGACACACCCACGGAGCCCGAGAGCGCCGTCGACGCCCTGTACGCGACGGACAACCGGCTGGCCGGCGAGCTCGTCGGCCGGTACGCGCAGGCCAGAGCCGAGCGGGACGGGATAGACCCGCGCGTCGCGCTGCTCGACCTGGCACCGGGGATCAGGTCGGGTGAGCTCCGTCGCGAGGGCTTCCTCGCAGGCTTCGGACTCGAGGAGGGCGACCCGCGGATCGTCGGGGAGGTCTACACCGAAGGTGACCGGGCCAAGGGCGAAGAAGGCATGCGGCAGCTGCTCGAGGAGCACCCGGACATCTCCATCGTCTACACCGTCAACGAGCCGGCTGCCCTCGGTGCCGTCGAGGCCCTCCAGGCCGGGGGCAGGGACATGTCGGACGTCGTCCTCGTGTCGGTGGACGGCGGCTGCGAGGCGATCAAGTCGGCTGTGCGACCGGGCGACATCGACGCCACCGCCCAGCAGTACCCGCAGAACATGGCCCGCGAGGGCGTGCGTGCCATCGCCGACGCCGCGCGCGGCGGCGAGACGCCCACTGGCTTCCTCAACACGGGGGTCAGTCTCATCACCGGGGATGCGGTGGACGGCGTGGAGTCGCGCGACGTGGCGTTCGGGGTGCGCAACTGCTGGGGTGACTGAGCCGCGGTGATGCCCTGACGGCGCGGGCGTCAGCCGGCGTAGTCAGGGGCCGCGAGCAGGCCGGCGGCAGCACGGTCGAGGACGTGCGCGAGGAACATCTCCGCGGCGGGGAGCAGCCGGCGCTCCGGCGACCACGCGACGCCGACCTCGCGGAACGCGCCGGCATCGCTGATCGGCACCTGCGCGCACCGGTCCGCCTCGACGCCACCCGCGGTCCCCGGCATCGCGGGGACGATCGCGACGCCGAGCCCCGCCGACACGAACGCACGCATGGTCGGCAGGTCGTCGCACTCGAAGGCGACGGCGGGGGTGAACCCGGCGGCGGCGCAGAGCCCGTCGGACAGCGGGCGCAGCGAGGACGACGGCCGGATGACGACGAACGGATCACCGGCGAGCTCGGCGAGGGCGACCGAGGGCAGCGATGCGGCCCGGTGCCCCTCGGGCACCGCCAGGAGCAGGGGCTGGCGGACCAGGCCGCGCCAGCGCACGTCCCCACCCCTCGGCCGGGACGTCGAGAGCTCGAGGTCGACGTCGCTGCGCTCCCGCACGTCGGTGAGGTGCTCGTCGCGCTTCGGCCGCAGGTCGAAGCCGACCGCGGGGTGCGCGGCGCGGAAGCTGCTGACCAGGTCGGGCACGAGCCAGGTTCCGAGGGAGGGCTGGAACGACAGCGTCACCGTGCCCGTCTCGGGGTCCACGAGCTGGTGGACCGCGGCCAGACCGTCCCCGAGCTCGTGCAGCACGGCGTCGACGTGGCGCTTGAACGCCACCCCCGCGTGCGTCATCCGCAGGGTGCGCCCGTCTCGTCGCAACAGCGGCGTGCCCAGTTCCGACTCGAGCCGGGCGAGCGCGCGGGAGATCCCGGGCTGGGTGGTGTGCTCGAGCTCGGCCACTTGCGTGACGGTCGCGCCGTCTGCGATCTGCTGGAACCAGAACAGCACCCGCGTCTCCATCTCATGACTTTAAGGCATGGGTGACATGCCGAACTTTCATTGGACGCATGGATCTGAACTCCGCAGACTTGGGTCATGACCCCCTCGACGCTCACCACGGACACCTCCGCCCCGGTCCGCGTCGGCGACCGTGCGCGCACCGCGCTGCGCGCGGCGCTCCTCTCGGGGCGCTCGGGTGCGGAGCCCACCGCTCTCCGAGCGGCGCGTGCCGACCGCCGAGCCCAGGTCCGGGCCGACCGCAGCCGGCGTCGCGCCATCGCCCGGGAGTTCGCCGCCTACCCCGCGACCCGCAGCGCCGCAGGCGTCCTCCTGCCGCGCAACTCCGGCGCCTGACGGAACCGGGCAGCGCCGTCCTCGCGACCCTGGGCGGGGGCGACGCGGCCGCACGCTGACCGTGCCAGGATCGAGGGCACGCACGCGGGGCCGCCGGGGAGGTCGAGATGACACACGTACGCCCGCGCGCCTCCGCCCCGACGGTGCTGGCTACCGACGACGGCCACACCTACGGCTCCTTGCGCACCCGGAGCACACCCCGCGCCGAGCGGTATGCGCTCGGCCGCCGCCTGCGGAAGCAGGTGCCGCGGTCGTCGCTGTCGCAGTGGAACCCCTCGGCCGACCGGCGCGACGTCCTGGATCTGCTCGAGGAAGCGCACCGAGGCCGGATCAGCTGGCTCGTGCCGGTGCGCATCGGGCGGATGACCGCCTCGCCGTACGGGTTCCTGCGCGGCGCCGCCGTGGTGATGGCCGAGGACTTCGCCGGACTGCCGGCCACCGGCATCACCCCGATCATCTGCGGCGACGCGCACGTGGGCAACATCGGTTTCTACGGCTCACCCGAGCGGGAGCTGGTGCTCGACCTCAACGACTTCGACGAAGCTCACCCGGGTAGCTGGGAATGGGACCTGCGCCGCCTCGTCGCCAGCGTCTGGGTCGCCGGACGGCAGAACGCCATGAGCGAGGACTCCTGCGCCGACGCCGCCACCTCCTGCGTTGCCTCCTACCGCAGGCAGCTCTGGGAGCTGTCGGACCAGCCGCTGCTCTGGCGCTCGTTCCAGCGCCTGGATCTCGACCGGCTCCAGACGGCAGCGTCCGATGAGGCACTGCGCCAGGAGTTGGACCGAGCCGCGAAGAAGGCCCGGTCCCGCACGAGCGACCGGGCACTTCCCCGCTTCACCGAGCAGCACGAAGGACGCCGGCGCATCGTCGAGGAGCCGCCGCTGATCACCAGGGTGGAGGCCGCCGAGGCCGACGAGCTCGCCGAGGCCCTGGACGGCTACCTGGCGACGCTCGCCCCGCATTGGCGCCGCATCCTCGGCGGCTACACCGTCGTCGACATCGCCCACAAGGTGGTCGGCGTGGGCAGCGTGGGACTGCGGGCCTACGTCGTCCTGTGCGAGGGATCCGACCCGGAGGACGTGCTGTTCCTCCAGCTCAAGCAGGCTCGGCGCTCCGTCGTCGCCCCTTTCGTCCACGGCGACTCCGCGTGGCACGCCCACCAGGGCGAGCGGGTGGTGGAGTACCAGCAGGCACTGCAGACCGTGAGCGACCCCCTGCTCGGCTGGGCCAGCGTCGGGGGACGTCAGTACTACGTGCGCCAGTTCCGCAACATGAAGGGCAGCGTCGCACTGGACACGATCGACCCCCACGCGCTCGCCGACTACGCGGGGATCTGCGGCCAGCTGCTGGCCAAGGGCCACGCGCGCACCAGCGGCGCCTCGATGATCGCCGGCTACCTGGGTCGCTCGGACAAGGTGGACCGCGCCCTGTGTGCATTCGCCCGCGTCTATGCCGACCAGACCGAGCAGGACCACCAGCGTCTCGTCGACGCCGTGGCGCGGGGCACCGTTCCCTGCGAGCCGGGCGTGTAGTCCGATCCCCCGGGACCGGCCCCCGGGCTCCTCGATCCGACCGGGGGCTCAGGACACGACCGATTGGCCCTTTCCCACGACGACGATCCCCTTGTCGGAGACGGTGTACAGCTCGCGGTCCCGGTCGATGTCCACACCGATTCTCGCGCCCTCCGGAACCACGACGTCCTTGTCGAGGATGGCGTTGCGCACCACCGCGTTCCGTCCGACCTGCACGCCGTGCATGAGCACCGATGAGTCGACCTGGGCCCAGGAGTGCACGTGAACTCCCGGGGACAGCACCGACCGGTTCACGGTGGACCCCGACACGACGGACCCCGGCGAGAGCAGTGACTCCGTCGCCATTCCGACGCGGCCGCTCGAGCCGTGCACGGACCGTGCCGGTGGCCAGGGGTCCTGGCTGGTCAGGATCGGCCACTGCGGGTTGTACAGGCTGAACTCGGGATCGACCGAGATCAGGTCCATGTGGGCGTCGTAGAAGCTCTCCAGGGTCCCGACGTCCCGCCAGTAGCCGCGTTCGGCCGTCCGCTGGCCTGCGACGTCGTTGTCCCGGAAGTCGTACACCCCCGCCTCACCGCGCTCCACGAGCATCGGGACGATGCTCCCGCCCATGTCGTGCTTGCTGTCCGGGTCCTCCGCGTCACGGGTCAGGGCGTCGACGAGCGTGCTCGTCGTGAACACGTAGTTGCCCATCGAGGCGAACACCTCGTGCGGGGCATCCGGCAGGCCCCGCGCGTCCGTCGGTTTCTCCCGGAACGCCGAGATCCGCCGGCCGCCGGGGTCGACCTCGATCACCCCGAACTGGTCCGCCATGGACAGCGGCTGGCGGATGGCGGCGACGGTGACGCCGGCTCCGGACTCGACGTGCTGGGCGACCATCTGCCGTGGGTCCATCCGGTAGATGTTGTCCGCGCCGAAGACGACGACGTACTCGGGCCGCTCATCACTGATCAGGTTCATGCTCTGGTGGATCGCGTCCGCCGACCCGGAGAACCAGCGCGGGCCCAGCCGCTGCTGCGCGGGCACCGGGGCGACGTAGTTGCCCAGCAACGTCGACAACCGCCAGGTCTTGCTGATGTGCCGGTCCAGCGAGTGGCTCTTGTACTGGGTGAGCACGACCAGCTTCAGGTAGCCGCCGTTGACCAGGTTGGACAGGACGAAATCGATGAGGCGGTACATGCCGCCGAACGGCACCGCCGGCTTGGCGCGATCGGCAGTCAACGGCATCAGCCGCTTGCCCTCGCCACCGGCCAGCACCATCGCGAGCACCTCAGTCGCCACAATCGCGGAAGGTAGCCTCCATCCACGCCGGCAACCAGGGGGGCCGCGGCGGCGCGGTCATTCGGTCCGCGTGTGAGCCGGCCCGCACCGGCTCAAGCCGCTCCCCCGACCACCGGCACCCGCATGTCGACGTGCGCGTCCACGGCTTCCTCGGGCCGTGCTCAGCGCGGGATGACCTGCCGTGTCGACTGCTGGGCGGCGCGAACGGTCTCCACCTCCGCCCAGGTCGGCGGATCGGCGCCCGGACGGGAGCAGGTGATCGATGAGACGAGGCGGGCCTCGTCCACAACAGTGACCAGGATCGACTCGCCGATCGTCGCGAGCGCGTCCCTGCGGACACCGCCGAGCAGGTCCGCCCGCCTCAGCCCGTCCAGGAGTCCCGCGGTGAAGGAGTCACCCGCCCCCACGGTGTCGACGAGGTCGATCGGGATCGCCGGGCGGTCCAGCTCCAGGTGCGCGGTGACCGCGAAGACGCCCCTCCCGCCGCGGGTCACGACGACGAGCGGGGCACCCAGCGCCAGCCAATCCCGGGCCACGTCCTCGTCAGGGCGGTCGGGATAGAGCCAGCGCAGGTCTTCGTCGCTGACCTTCACCACGTCCGACAGCGACACGAGGTGCTCGATCCCGGGGCGGGCCTCCCCCGGCGACCCCAGGAGGGCAGGGCGCACGTTGGGGTCGTAGGAGATGGTCGCCCGTCCCCGGTCGCGCTCTCGTTCCAGAAGCATCGTCACCTGCGCTGCCCCGGGCGCCAGGGCGGTCGCCAACGAGCCGGTGTGGACGCATCGGGTCTCTGCCGGAAGGGGCGCCAGGTCACCGATGTCCCACTCGATGCGGAAGTCATAGGAGGCGGCTCCGGAGGCCAGACTGGCGACGGCCAGGCTCGTCCTGGCGCCGGCATCGGCCCCGCCGTCGACCCGCACGCCACTAGCCGTCAGGTGCTCGGAGAGCATTTCTCCCAGGGCATCCCGGCCGAGGCTCGTCGTCAGGGCGACCTCGTTCCCGAGGCGGGCCAGCGCGACCGCGACGTTGGCCGGACTACCGCCCGGGTGCGCCACCAACGTACGACTGCCCCGTTGCCCCACGAGGTCGACGAGCGCTTCCCCGACCACCGTGAACATCGGCCTGCTCCAATCGACGAGAACTGTCTATCAGTACCCGAGGCCAGCGGTCAGTACCCGGGGCCAGGCGGCGAGGACGACCACGTGGACGTCGGCCGGCGTTCTCGGCGACGAGGGGACCACCGTGCCGAGGGGATCGGAGAGTCGCCGGCCGTGCCTCGTGGCGTAAGGGACCTCACGCCGGCAACCGGAACAGCTCTCGCGCCTTCGTCGCTGGTCCTGATGTCACTGATGAGTCACATGGAGAGGTACCAGCAGCATGTCACGATTGACCACTCACCTCGTCGAGGTCGCCCGCCGGAACCTCGACGCGTACCTTCCTGCCAGCCCGCTGTCCGGGCTCGGGCAGGCCAGCGAGATGGCCGCGCAGCACCCGGCCTTCGCCACCGGGCACGAGCACGAGACGCCCGTCGAAGCCTGATCCACCGGCCCGCCGGACCGGGGCGAAGACCGCACTGGCGTCGGCACGCGGATCACGGCGCTCGTCCGGCTCCCGGCTGCAGCAGGCCGTCCCCCGCCAGGATGGCGCAGGACCGCCGTGCGCGTATGGACCGAGTCGCCCCTCGGACACCGTGTTGAACCCCCACGGTCTTCTGGCCGATGGGGGTTCTCTGGTATCGGCGTACCCGCCGACTGCCTGAAGGACTGCATCGGCCGGCTGGCCCGAGCGCTCGAGGCTGAACGGACGTCCCCGGGATCGCCGCGCGGCTCCCTCCGCCGAGTCGCGGTGTCCGGAGCTCCAGCCGGCGGGGCAGGGATCGTCCAGTGCGCCGGCAGGATCCTCGAACGTCACGCTCGCAGCGACGACGTCATCGCGGTAGCCGGTGAGCCGCTGGCGGGCCACCCGGGCCGACGCCGGCCACTTGCTCCCGACCGTGACCTGCGTCACTATCTCCAGGCCCGTCCGCCTAGGGAGTCCTGATGCGCCTGCGACGACGTTCCACCCCGATCCTCACCTTCGGCATCGCGGTGGCACTCGCCCTGCCGGCTGGACCGGCGGCCGCGCATCCAGGCGGCCACGGGCCCGGCGCCGATCCGGGAAGCGTGCAGTGCACCCCCGGCGACACGGTGCACGTGCCGGGGGCTGAGCTGGCCGTCACCGCCTGCCTGCCGGACATCACCACCGCCGGGCTGCTCCAGGCACCCGAGGGCCAGTACACCGACCAGGCGGACTGGATCTCCCTCCATGCGCCCGGCACGGCCAACCCCAGCGGTGTGCCGGGGCTGCAGGTCGACGGCTACTTCCCGGACACCTCGACCTTCAACACCACCCACGGCTGGAACCACGACAGCCAGTTCGTGCTGCGCATCCCGGACGGCTGGAACGGCGGCCTGGTGGTGACCGGCGCGCCGGGCAACCGCAAGCAGTACGCCAACGACTTCCTGATCTCCGACTTCGTGCTCGCTCAGGGCTTCGCCTTCGCCTCCACGGACAAGGGCAACAACAGTCCCGACTTCTACCTGGACGGCGACCAGCCCGGCGACGCCGTGGCCGAGTGGCACGAGCGCGTGACCCAGCTCGCGATCGCCGCGCAGGGCGCGCTGCGCGAGCGCTTCGGCCACGCGCCCGAGCGGACGTACATGGCCGGCATCAGCAACGGCGGCTACCTGGTGCGCTGGCAGCTGGAGAACCGCCCGAAGCTCTACGACGGTGGTGTCGACTGGGAGGGGACCCTGTTCACGCCGGACGGGCCCAACCTGTTCACCTACCTGCCCACGGCAGTGCGCTACGTCCTGGGCCAAGCCGACGCAGAGGACATGTACGCCGCCGGCTTCGCCCGCGGGTCGGAGGCGCTGTGGCCGTACCACCAGCAGGTGTACTGGGGTCTGACGCAGAAGGTCTACCGGGCCGAGTTCGACCCGGCGTACGACCCGGACTGCCCGGGGGCGACGGCGGGCACGACGCTGCCCGAGATCCTGGCGCCGTGCGCGAGTGACGCGGCCTACGACGCGTGGTTCGCCGACCCGGAGTCGGAGGCGGTGCACGACGCACTCGCTCGGATCAGCCTGACCGGCAAGATCAAGAAGCCGCTGCTGACCCTGCACGGGACGCTGGACACCCTGCTGCCGATCAGCACCGACAGCGACGTGTACGCCCAGATGGTCGCCGACGAGCACCGGAGCCGGCTGCACCGCTACTACCGCATCGAAGGCGGCAACCACGTCGACAGCCTGGTGGGGCTGGACCCGGACACCCTGCGCCCGATGCTGCCCTGCTTCCGGACCGCCTTCGACGCCCTCACCGCCTGGGTCGAGGACCGCCAGCAGCCGCCGGCGAGCACGACCGTGCCGCGCCCGGCCGGTAACGGCGCCACCGACCCGGAGCTGCTGAACACCTGCTCGCTGAGCTCCGGGAGCTGACCCAGGTCCACCTGTCAGGTCGCGCGCGGCGGCCGGTCGTGCGCCCTGGACCCTGACCGGACGCCGCGCCGGTGGTCGCACGAGCCCGGTTACGACAGCGTCAAGTGACGGCACTTCCGGCTTCCGCCACGGGACCGCCCCTCGCCTCACCGGGCACGCCCCGTGGGACAGCCAGGAGACCTGGCACGTCGTCATCGGGGCATCGGTCGCGCGCAGCACCGGCACCCGGGGCCGGCCGTCCGAGGCGGCCGAGAGCCCGATGCCGTCCGTCGACTCGCCCGGAGCGCCGCCGGCGAGCTGCGCAGGACGCCCGAGAGCTTCTCGCGCAGGGCGATGTAGGTCGCCCACGTCGCTGGGAAAGGCATGTCGTACCTGCACGCCCTTGCGACGGGAACGCAACGGGGGCGCCCAATTCGCCCAGGTCGTGGCAGCGGTGATGCGAGACCCTGCACTGCTCCGTCCGCCCGGCGAGCGTTGCCACCGCGTCCGTTCGAAGCCTGGAGGGCCACATCGGCCGGCTGCCCGACCCGATATCTGAGGGACCTTCACGCACTGATGACCGATCGGTCGAGCACCAAGGGCACCAATTTGCTGCACAGATGACAGGGAGATGATTTCGCTGTCGACGTGCACGATTCGTGACCATGAGATTACCGATTGCGGTTTGGATGAAGAGGCTAGTAGAGGGAGGTTCGATTCCCTACCATACTAATTCCAGGCCACAACAAGGGGGCGGTACTTGACCGATCACGGCGTGTGCGAGGACGAGATCTCAGAGCGGACGCCTTCGACGGTCCTGATCCGTCAGCCCGCATCGACAGCCCTTCCTCGACAGCGTCGGTCGACCGTTCCTCCGACCCAGGGCGGGTCGGCCACCGGCTCGGCCCTGCGGGAGTCGGTCGCCATCCCGGCGCAACGAGTGACCGGTGTCCGACCCTCGCGCGTCAGCGCCGAGCACGTCGACCCCGAGCAGGAGGGTCGTCACGGCTGCGGCGAAGGCGGCGTCGCCGGGCCGTCGCGCACATCGGCGCCGCGGTCCCGGGGTGGGCTCGTCGTCATGGCGTTGATCGGCGCAGACCTCGTGGCCCTGTCGTTGCCGGTCCTCTGGCTGGGTGGCCCGGTAGCACCGGCTGCCGCATACGTCGCCGTCGCCGTCGCCCTGCTCGCCGTGGCAGGCGCTTACCGCCCCCGGATCACGCTGGGGGCCTTGCAGCAGGCCCCGCACGACGTCCTGCGGCTCGGCTTCGCGCTGCTGCTGGTCGCGCCGTTCGTCCTGCCCGGAACATCGAGCTCCACGCTTCCGCTGCAGGCGCTGGTCAGCCTGCCGGCGCTCCTCTCGGGCCGTGCCATCGGTTACGCCGCGATCCGCTGGGCGCGGTGGCGGGGGCTCGTCGGTGAGGCCACTCTCGTCGTCGGCGGAGGCAAGCTCGGGATGGGCCTCCTCCGCACGATGGACGAGCACCCGGAGCTCGGCCTACGGGCAGTCGGCTTCCTGGGCGACGGCGATCGGCTCGACGACCGGAAACCCCTCGGCACCCTGGCCGACGTCGATGCCGTCCTCGACGCCAACGCGGTGCGCAAGGTCGTCGTCGCCTACGGGCCCACCCGGGAGGCCGATCTCGTCGGACTGGTCCGCAGCGCGGCCATGCGGGACGTCGAGGTGTACGTCGTCCCGAGGTTCTTCGACGTGGGAATGACACCCAACGGTCCCGAGGTGGAGGACCTGTGGGGCATCCCGCTCCACCGAGTGCGCCGCGCCGCCCTGCGCCGCGGGGGCTGGCGTGCCAAGCGCCTCCTGGACGTCCTCGTGTCGGGGGCAGCGCTCATCCTCCTCTCCCCGTTGCTCGCCGTTCTCGCCCTCGCCGTCCGGCTGAGCAGCCCAGGGCCGGTGCTCTTCCGGCAGCGCCGCACCGGGCAGTTCGGTGCGGAGATCGCGATGCTCAAGTTCCGTAGCCTGCGGGTGGCGCCGTGTGAGCCGGCCGCAGCGGATCCGTCCGGCACGGCGCGGAGCACCATGCACGCACGGCGCGTCGACGTCGAGCTCCGCGCGACGCCGATCGGGGCGCTGCTGCGCCGGACCAGTCTCGACGAGCTGCCTCAGCTGTGGAACATCTTCCGCGGAGACATGTCACTGGTGGGGCCGCGACCGGAGGAATGCGGATACGCCGCGCAGTTCGCCGATTCGGTGCACGGCTACCGGGACCGCCACCGCCTGGCCGTCGGGCTCACCGGGTGGGCACAGGTCCATGGCCTGCGGGGCGACACCTCGATCGAGGAACGGGCCCGGTTCGACAACCACTACATCGAGCACTGGGGTCTGTGGCAGGACGTCGTCATCCTCGTCCGCACCGCGTCCGCCGTGATGCGGCAGGCGCTGGGCGCGGCGCGGATGTCCACCGGTCGATGACCCGACCGGGCGGGGTCCGGTCACGCCGAGCCCGTGAGCCCGATGACCGCCGCCCGTGAGGACGACCGGAACCGCGACGACGTCGAGAGCCGCCTGCTTTTCTCCATCCGACTCCCAGCCATCATCGGAGGCACCGTGCGCAAGTCCCTCGTCACCGTGTGCGCTCTCGCAGGCACCAGTCTGCTCGGAGTGCTCACCGCCACCCCGGCGCTTGCGGCAACGCCCGTCCAGGAGCAGCAGTGCCTCGACGCCGGCGGCACCTTCGTCCCGGCCGCGGACAATCCCTTTGCCAACAGGTATCCGTCGGCGACGCGGCGTGATCTGTGCGCGGTGGAGACCTGGACCGTCGACGGTTATCCGATGATGGTGGGGCCGACCCGGGAGAGCCATGTGTGGCAGCAGGTGGGAGACCCGGTCCTGGTGCGCGAGCGCGTTCCGGTCGGGGAGCCGGTCGACCACCTCGAGTACGTCCCGCAAGGAGAGGCCATCGTCACGACGGAGGTCCGTGCCGCCGGAGACGCACGAACCACCACGTCGACGAGGAGCGTCGGTTCCCCGGTGGTGGTGGAAGCCGTCGATGAATCCACCACGCCCCACCGCCTGGTGAAGACGTCGACGCAACCGACCGAGGTCGTCACCCTCACCGAGCAGCCACAGGAAGAGGTCACGGTCACCACCCAGCGACGGAGCGCCGTGGTCACGTCCACGCAGGCGTACGAGAACGTCGTGACCATCACCCGACAGGGCGAGACCCTCAACACCTACACGACCGCCACCGTCGTCGACACCTTCACGTACGTGCACCACCACTGGTGGACCTCCACCGGCCGACTCGTGCCGATGTCCATCTACTGGGTCGAGATCGAGCGCAATCCGGGACCCGACAACGTGGTCCAGTACCCGTTGCCGGCCGAGCCCAAGGTGTCGGTCACGCGGACAGCGGTGAACCCGACGATCACCAAGCGCGCGCAGGCCGCAGCCCCGGACGTCACCGAGAGCGTCCGCCCGCTGGCGGTGCTCGTCACCGAGCAGGTCAGCCCGGGAGAGCCCGTGGTGACCGTGACCTATACCGACCTTCCCGCCGACGCGACCGAGACCACATCGCTGACCGCACCGTGATAGCTGGGGCCGCCGCTGTGGGCGTCCCACCGTGTCGCCCGTCGGGCGGACGCCTCTGCTGTGTTGCGACACCTCGACCGGTGGTGTCCCGGGACATCGCTGAGGCGTGATCGCCCCACCGCCAGAAGCCGGGTCGCCACGGCTCTTCCACCCCGTCCGTCACGGAAGCGGGGTCCGTCGTGACGGTGGAGTGACGAGACGGTGACGCCCGCCGCACGAGACTTCCGCCGTGCGCGGCACTGCCTGCGAGGACGTCGTCGCCGGGACCCGGTCGCCCGGACCAGCGGAACAGTCGCGACCCAGCCGCGCTCACCCACCGCACTGATCGAGGAGGAGAAGCGTGATGTCCGGAGAGCACGCGACACCCGTGGTCACCCAGTTGGCCGACGCGAACTTGTTCGACATCTCCGCTCCGATCGGGATCCACTACTCCCGCTCGAGCATCACCGGTGCGCCGCTGCTGTCCTACCGCGACACGGAGCACGACCTGAACTTCTCCGGCGAGGAGATCACCCGTCTCCAGACCCGAATCGGCGAACTGGTGACCGTGATCCTGGACGACGTCGTCGACGCCTTCTTCCGCTCGTTCACCCTGCTGGTACCTGTTGTCCGACTCCACCTCGGTGACGAGGTCGAGTTCTCCGCCATCGGCATCGAGACCACGGACCGGTCGGGAGCCTTCGTCGGGGCACCCGGTCCGGTCGGGGTGCTCCAGACGCACCGGGTCCACCAGCTCTCCGGCACCGCCCAGCTGGTCGCGTTCTGAGCCGGCGACGCGGCACACCTGGCGTGGGCCAGGGGGCAGGCTGCCGGCCCGGTGGTCAGGCTGCCGTCCGCCGCCTCAGCCGCCGCCGTCCACGGAGCCCGTCACCCCGCCGAGGAAGTCGTCCAGCCAGGCCGGGACCGCCTCGGCGACCCCGTCGAGGACGACGCGCGCAGGACGACGCCGGCTGCTTCTCCTCACTGCCCGCGCGTCAGCCCCACCACCGCTCGACCCTCGAGGGTCCTGATCACCGTGGCCTCGCGCCTCGGGAAGCGCTCGTCGGGCCGCGCTCGAGCTCGGGCGGACAGCTCCCGGCGGAACTGCGGGATGTGCTGCACCAGCCGGGTCATCTGCTCGGTCGGAGGAACGCCGAGCTCGTCCTCCAGCATGCTCCGGAAGAGCTCGTAGGCCCGGACCGCCTCGGCCAGGTTCCCCTCGGCCAGGTGGATCCGCACGACGATCCGACGGGCGCTCTCCCGCAGGGGCTCGGCGCTGACCGCCGCGTGCGCTGCTTCCAGAGCCTCACCGTGCCGGCCCAGGGAAGCGAGTCGCGCCGCCACCGCCTCGAGCGCCTGCATGCGTTGCTGACGCAGTCGCTCACGTTCGAGGAGGACCCAGTCGTCGTACCACCCGGGCAGGAGGTCGCCGAGGAGCGCGGTGTCCGGCAGGGCTGCGTGGTCGGATCCGCCGCCCGCCGCAACCGCCTGGAGCGCCCAGTCACTCATCTCGCGCACGTCGACCCGGACATCCGTCGCGAGCTGGAGGGCACTCCCCGACACCTCGACCAGACCGGGCGCCGCCTTGTTCAGCCGCCACAGCGCTGATCGCAGGCTCCCGTGTGCGTGGTCCTCGGGAACGTCCGGCCACAACCGGCCGGCCATCGCGGTCCGGGTCGGCCGGTGGGACAGGCACACGAGTGCCACCAGCCGCTGAACAGCCCGAGGCAGGTCGTCCCCGGTGGACCGTCGTGCACAGCCGGGAAGGTGCAGCCCGAAGCCGTCGAGCAGCGTGACGCGGGATGTAGACGGACGGTCCACGTGAGGAACCCTTCCTCTCGGAGGCCAGCGGCTGGGGCCCGTGATCGCCGCGGTCACCCTTCGTCCGGTTTCCGATCGCGCCTCCGGCGACCTCCGCTCCGGAGGTCGCCGCGTAGCAGCCGGAGGTCGCAGTGCCCCTTGGCGTGCATGCGGTGCGGACGGCGGATCAGACGAGGCGACTCGCTGTCGCCGGCTGTCGTGACCGGATCGGTCTTCGCTGCCCGTCCCCCGCGGGCAGATGTACCGCCCTGACCGACATGGCTCCCCCTCCGACGCAGCACGTGAGACGTGTGGGCAACGCTATTCGGGGCGGGGCATCGTGACCGTACGCACTTGTGCGTAGTGACAGGAGGCGCCGGCCGGCTCCGGGAATCGCCAGAACAGCATCGTCCGGAAACTCATTGCACGATCAGCGAGCGCCTGAATACGCTCGGCTGCGTGTCGGGCCCCACGACCTACCCCGCGGCGTGGCTGGAACTTGTGGGGGACATCCTGCAGGGGCGGCCCGGCACACTCGAGTTCCCGCACGCGGACGTCGCCGAGCTGCTCCTCCGCTCCTTCGACGCAGCCTGCTGCTCGCTGAACGTGGTGGACGCCGCGTGGACGGATCATGTGATCGGTGTCTGGCCGAACGGCTACCTGCCGACGACACCGCCGTCGGGTGAGCTCCCCGATGCGACCACACACCCACTCATCCGCTGGTACTCCGTCACCGGGAGCTGCGAAGCGCAGATCCTGGGGCGAGTGCCCCGCGAAGTGGCCTCCGCGAGGATGGCGGCCGATTGGTCGGCGTTCGCACGTCCCTTCGGCATCACGCACCAGCTCGCGCTGCCCCTCCGACTGGGCGACGGCGCCCAGGCCTACGTCGTCAGTCGTCCCGACGACGACTACCACGACGCCGATGCGGAGCTCGCTGACCTGGTCCGACCGGCACTTGCTGCGCTGGTATGCCAGCAGGACTTGATGGGTGGCGTACCGAACTGGCAGATCGAACGCGTCCGTGACACCCGTCTGACGGAGCGCGAGTACGCCGTCCTCAGGCTGCTCGGAGCAGGTCTGACCGCTCAGTCGATCGCTCGTCGCCTGCACACCTCTCCTCGGACGGTGCACAAGCACCTCGAGCACCTGTACCGGAAGCTCGGCGTGCGGGACAGACTGGTGGCGGTCCAGCGAGCCCGCGAGGCCGGCCTCCTGGCCACACCCGTCGAGCCCGGCGGACGACGCCGGATCCCGGATGTCGTACCTCCGATTCCCCTCCCCCGCAGCGCCGAGCACCCCACCGTGCTCACTACGCCCACGATCGGGCAGGGGGCGCGAGAGTCGGCCGTGCAAGTCGACGAAGGGAGCGCACTGCCCCGCCTGGGTCAGGGAGCGGTGCCGGACGACGGCCGGTGAGGCCGGTGTGCTGCCGGGCTCGGCGAGGACCCGGGGTCACGTCCCCGGTGCGACCGGCGGTGGTCGTCGGTCTGCTGGATCAGCCACTCACCCGCTCCCGAGTCTCACCGGGTTCAGTGCGCCACGTGCCGAGGAGGGGGCCGGGGGTGGCGTCGACCCACGGGCGCGGCAGGTGCTTGACCCCGAAGTAGTCGCCCCCCTTGCGCACCTGGTCGTCGGTCCCCCAGGCCTGGGCGGAGTCTGACCGCCTCGCCAGCTGGGGGATGTGCTTGGCGCAATGGATGTATGCCTCGGCGACGTCGACGCGCACCCAGCGATCCGGTCGGCGACCGCCCTGCTGCAGCAGTCCCTCGACCACGTGCTCGGGCAACGGGCCGGCGGACAGCACCTGCTCGTTCTCCAGGATCGCCGCCCGGCCGTTGACGTGCAGCCCGATGGCATCGCCGCAGAAATCGATGAAGAGCATGCCGATGCCCTGGGTTTCCGCGATGTTGCCCAAGCTGCCCATGACGCCGTTGCCGCGGTACTCGGGGTACAGCAGGGTCTGGTCGTCCAGGACGCAGATGAACCCCGGTGGCCCCGCACGGAACGAGCAGTCAGCCTGTCCCGTCCGGTCGGCCGTGGCGATGAAGACCATGTCCATCCGCTCGATGAAGGTCTGCATCCGCTCGCTGAGATGCTCCAGCACCTGGTGGTCGTAGAAGGCCCGGGCGCGGGTGGAGGTCCCGTAGCGCTCCTGCAGGTGGTGTTCACCGAGCGAACCGGGCATGCCTGTCCCCCTCGACCGACGCAGTCTGCCTCACGACTGGAGGCTAGGGACGGCGCGGACGGCTGGTCTGTACGCACACGTGCGTACAGACCCGCACGCAACCCGAGCGGGACCGGGAGACGGACGACGGGCCGACCCTCGACCGGGACAGGCACCGCATCGTCAGATGGCGGCGTCTGCACGGGACGGACGGGGCTGACTGGCGCTGCGGGAACGAGCCGCCCGCCGATGCCCGCACTGAGCCTCATCCGAGGCGGTGGGCAGCGGCTGCGGCCAGCGCACCCAGGCTGTTCGTCGCCAGATGGAGGAGGACGGGGGCCAGCAGACTGCCGCTCCGGAGGCGCAGCCAGGCGAACAGGACCCCCGCTGCCGCCGTGAAGGCACATCCCAGCAGCACGGCGACGACGAGTCCCCCGGACCCGTCGGTCAGAGCGTTGGCCGTGGTCGCGCTCATCGTGGGACGGATGTGCCAGATCCCGAACAGGGCCGCCGAGACCGCGACGGCCGCACGCGGCGCGACCACGCGCATCAGCGCAGCCAGCAGGACGCCACGGAAGGCGATCTCCTCCCAGAGGACGGTGCCGAGCGGGATCCGGACCAGCGTCTGGTAGGCGATCTCGGCGGAGCCGGCACCGGCGAGCCGTGCGTCCGCCAGCAGGGGGCGGACCGCCGGGACCACGAGGCCGACCGCGTAACCGGCGGCGACCACGGCGACGCACGCCCCGCCCCATCGCAGTCCGGCCCGCGCTCCACGCGGATCGAATCCCAGTTCCGGCCAGCTGACGCCGACACAGCGAGCCCCCACGAGGACCAGGCCCGTCGCCGCCAGGTTCACCGGGACGTAGGACTGCGGATAGCCCGGCATCCGGGTGATGACGACGTTGTTCCAGGCGCCGAGGAGCAGGGCGACGGAAGCGGCGAACAGGAGCGCTCCCCGGCGGCCTCCTGCGCGAGCATGCACGTGTGAGGTCTTCCCCGTTCGCGCGCCGGCTCACCTTTCCGGCCATGACGCTGCTCTGCGCCGCCGCGGTCATGGCCTGGGGCGAACTGTCGGTCGGCGCGCTCCTCGCGATCGGCACCGCCGGCACCGCCGTCGTCGTCGTCGCGTTGGTCCGGCAGTCGGGCGGGACCGTCCCACCGGTGGGCCGGCGAGCGCTGCCGTGGCTCGCCCTCGCGGTCGCCGCCGTCTCCTGGGAACTCGTGACGCTCGCCGACGACGAACTGCCGACGGCGAGCGATCTCGCGGACCCCTTCCTCGCCCAACCGCTGCTGCGCGGCGGCGCCACCGTCTGCTGGCTGGCCGTCGGGGCCTGGCTGCTCGATCGCCCGCGGCGCCGGCCACCGCGATGACGAGCGGCGTCCTCATGAGCGCTGCCGGCTTCCTGGGTCTGCTCGTCGCCGGTCTGGCGATCGACATCTGCGCCCGCCTCGGGCTCGGTCCGGCCACCGCGGGTCAGGCTCTGGGCGCCGCGATGCGGACGACGCCCGGCCGCGCCGTCGTCCTGCTCACCTGGCTCTGGATCGGGGTGCACTTCCTGGCCCGTTGATGAGGTGGCAAGGGCCCGCTCCCGGAGGTCTTCGTGGATCAGGCCGCCGCCGCCAGGCTCAGCGGAAGACGACCGTGCTGTGACCGTTGAGCAGCACCCGCCGCTCGCTGTGCCAGCGCACGGCCCGGGAGAGCGCCAGCGCCTCGGCGTCCTGGCCCACGGTGGCCAGCGCCCGCGGATCGTAGGTGTGGTCGATCCGGATGACCTCCTGCTCGATGATCGGGCCCTCGTCCAGGTCGGGGGTCACGTAGTGGGCGGTCGCCCCCACCAGCTTGACGCCACGGTCGAAGGCCTGGTGGTAGGGCTTGGCGCCCTTGAACCCCGGCAGGAACGAGTGGTGGATGTTGATCGTCCGTCCGTGCAGCGCCGCGCACGTCTCGTCGGAGAGGACCTGCATGTACCGGGCCAGCACCACCAGGTCGACGCGGAACTCGTCGACCAGCTCGAGCAGCCGGGCCTCGGCCTCGCGCTTGGTGGCCGGGGTGACGGGCACGTGCACGAACGGCAGGCCGGCGGCCTCGGCCATCGGCCGGAGGTCCTCGTGGTTGGACACCACCGCGACCAGCTCTCCGCCGAGGTTGCCGCCACGCCACCGGAAGATCAGGTCGTTGAGGCAGTGCCCGAGCTTGGAGACCATCACGAGCACCCGCTCCGGCTGATCGCCGGCGACCCGGTACGACATCCCGAACTCGTCGGCCACCGCTCGGAATGCCTGGGACAGGCAGTCGACGTCGGAGTCCTCGGCGCAGACGAACGCGGTGCGCAGGAACAACTGCCCGCGGAGCGGATCGTCGAACTGCTGGTGCTCGACGATGTCGCAGCCGTGCTCGAAGAGGAACGAGCTGACGGCGTGCACGATGCCCGGGCGCTCGGCGCAGCTGAGCGTGAGGGTGAAGGGATGGGACACGGGTGCCTCCTCAGCACTCGACGATGTTGAGCGCCAGCCCGCCACGGGCGGTCTCCTTGTACTTGTCCTTCATGTCCGCGCCGGTCTCGCGCATGGTCTTGATCGCCTTGTCCAGGGACACGTGGTGCCGGCCGTCGCCCCGGACGGCCATGCGAGCCGCGGTGATGGCCTTGATCGAGCCGACGGCGTTGCGCTCGATGCACGGGATCTGCACCAGCCCCCCGACCGGGTCGCAGGTGAGGCCGAGGTTGTGCTCGATGCCGATCTCGGCGGCGTTCTCCGCCTGCTCCGGCGTTCCCCCGATGACCTCGGCGAGGCCGGCGGCGGCCATGGAGCAGGCGGAGCCGACCTCTCCCTGGCAGCCCACCTCCGCGCCCGAGATGGAGGCGTTCTCCTTGAACAGCAGCCCGATCGCAGCGGCGGTGAGCAGGAAGCGCACCACCCCGTCATCGGAGTAGGAGTCGATGAAGTCGCGGTAGTAGTGCAGGACGGCCGGCACGATGCCGGCGGCGCCGTTCGTCGGCGCGGTGACCACCTGTCCCCCGGCCGCGTTCTCCTCGTTGACCGCCAGGGCGTAGAGCGTCACCCAGTCCATCGCCCGGAGGGGGTCGGCCTCGTCCGGGCGCTCCTCCAGCTGGGCGCGCACCGCGGCGGCGCGCCGGCGGACCTTGAGCCCCCCGGGCAGGACGCCGGAGGCACGGCTGCCGCGATCCACGCACTCCTGCATCACCGACCAGATGTGGAGCAAGCCGGCGCGGACCTCCGCCTCGCTGCGCCAGGCCAGCTCGTTGGCCAGCATCACATCGCTGATGCGCAGACCCGTCCCGCGCGTCCGCGCCAGCAGCTCCTCGCCGGTGTGGAACGGATACCGCACCGGCGTCGGGTCCTCGACGATGGCCGGGTTGCCGGCGTCGTCCTCGTCGACGACGAAGCCGCCGCCCACCGAGTAGTACTCGCGTCGGCTGACCTCGTCGCCTGCCGGATCCAGTGCCCGGAAGAGCATGCCGTTGCTGTGGAACGCCATCCGCTTGCGCCGGTGGAGCACGACGTCGTCGTCCACGGAGAAGGAGATGAGGTGCTCGCCCGCCAGCCGGAGCTCGCCTCCGGCACGGACGGCCGCGAGGCGGGGTTCCGCGGCCACGGGATCGACCAGGTCGGGTTGCTCGCCCTCGAGACCCAGGACGACCGCCTTGACGGTGCCGTGCCCGTGCCCGGTCGCACCGAGCGACCCGAAGAGCTCGCAGCGGACGGCGGCGACACGCGGCAGCAAGGCCTCGTCACGGAGCCGGGACGCGAAGGAGCAGGCCGCACGCATGGGCCCGACGGTGTGCGAGCTGGAGGGGCCGATGCCCACCTTGAACAGGTCGAAGGCGCTGATGGTCATGCGTGCCTCTCGCGGCGTCCCCGGTACGGAGTGGACCGACGACTGATATACCAGATGTGTAACAAGAGTATGCCGCTCATCACATGGAGGCAAGCCTCGGCGGCCGTCAGCCCTTACGATCCGAACGTGACCGCCGTACCGCTCGATCTGGATCCGTCCGCCGTCACCTCCCTGGCGGACAAGGCCTACGTGGCGATCAGGGATCGGCTGATCATGTTGGCCATCAGCCCCGGCGATCCGATCGACGACGACGCACTGGCGCAGGACCTCGGCGTCGGCCGGACACCGGTCCGCGAGGCGCTGAAGCGGCTGGAGGTCGACCGGCTGGTCGTGTCCTATGCGCGCCGGGGGACGTTCGCGACCGGCATGGACATCTCCGACCTGGCCCACATCTCCGACATCCGCGCCCAGCTCGAGCCCCTGGCGGCCCGCCGGGCCGCCGAGCGCGCCGCCCGCCCGGTCCGGTCGGAGCTCGAGGAACTGGCCTCACGGATCGAGCAGCTGGACGTCACGCAGGTGGACCGCAACGAGTTGATGCGCTGGGACCTCGCGGTGCACCGGGCGATCTACCGGGCGGCGGGCAACCCGCACCTGGAGGACGTCCTCGTCCGCTACGACAACCTGGCGACGCGGATCTTCTGCCTGTTCCTCGACCGGCTGCCCACGGTGGACGAGCACGTCGGGGAGCACGTCGAGCTGCTCCGCGCGATCGCCGCCGGCGACGCGGATCGGGCCGACGACCTCGCCCGTGCGCACGTCCTGGGCTTCGAGCAGGCGATCCGTGCGGTGATCTGACGAGGGCCCCGGGACCGGTCATCACCCCGGGGGCGCCCCGGAGCGGTCACGCGCGGCGACGGCGCCCAGGACCGACAGGACGTCCCGCGTGGCTGCCACGTCGTGCACACGCAGGACCGCGGCACCCCGCTGGGCGGCGATGACCGCTGCAGCCAGGGACCCGGCCAGCCGGTCCCCGACGGCCCGTCCGGTGAGCTGCCCGACCATGGACTTGCGGGACAGCCCCACCATGATCGGGAGGCCGAGGTTGCCGAGCCTGCCGAGCGAAGCCAGCAGCGCGACGTTCTGGGACAGCGTCTTGCCGAAACCGAAGCCCGGGTCCACCAGGAGGTGCTCCGGCCGGATACCGCCGTCGAGGCAGGCACGCTTCCGCTCGGCGAGGAAGTCGCGCACCTCGGCGACGACGTCCTGGTAGCGGGGATCCTGCTGCATGGTCACCGGCGAGCCCCGCATGTGCATGAGGCACACGGGCACGCCCAACTCCGCGGCGGCCGCCACAGCGCCCGGCGCCCGGAGCGCCCGCACGTCGTTGACCATGCTCGCCCCCGCGGCGACCGCTGCCCTCATGACCTCGGGACGCGAGGTGTCCACCGACAGCGGAACCGGGACCACCCGCGCGAGAGCCCCGACCACCGGGACGACCCGGTCCAGCTCCTCGGCGAGGCTCGGCGGCCGCGAGCCCGGCCGGGTCGACTCCCCGCCGATGTCGATGAGGTCGGCGCCCTCGGCCGCCACGCGGCAGCCGTGCTCGACGGCACGCTCGAGGCTGTCGAACAACCCTCCGTCGTAGAAGGAGTCGGGGGTGACGTTGAGGATGCCGCAGACCAGCGGCCGTCCCCCGCCGTGCGCCCGGCCGAGGAAGTGGGCACTCCCGTTCGGCCCCGGGGTGCCCGATGCGCCCTGCGGCACCGCGTCCCTCATGACGTCGCGACGCCCTTGGGTGGGCCGGTACCGGCCGGCAGTGCGCGGGCGTGCGCGAGGAGGGTCTCGGTGCGCATCGGGAGCCCTTCGGGTGGACGAGGCGACGAACGGGCGGCCCGCCCCCTCCAGGTCGGCGCCCCGAGCCGGCGAGGGGGCTTCTTCAGCCGCGGATCCGGGTCATTTCCGGATCCACGAGCGGTTCGGCGGCGACGGTCGCCCGGATGCGACTGCCGAAGTACTCGATCTCGACGGCCGTGCCGACGCCCGCCGACGCCGGGAGCCAGGCGTAGGCGATCGGCCGGCCCACGGTGTGCCCGAAGGCCGCGCTGGTCACGTAGCCGGCCGGCCGGCCGTCGACGAACACCGGCTCGTGGCCGAGGACGACGCTGCGGCCGTCGTCGATCGTCAGGCAGGAGAGCCGGCGGCCCACCGTCTCGTCGCTCAGCCCGGCCACGGCCTGCCGGCCGACGAAGTCGGCCTTCTTCTGCGTGCGGACGGCAAACCCGAGACCGGCCTCGTAGGGGTTGTGCTCGGTGGTCATGTCGTGGCCCCAGGCGCGGTACCCCTTCTCCAACCGGAGGCTGCCGAACGCGGCCCGGCCTGCGGCGATCACGCCGAGGTCCTGGCCGGCACGCCACAGCACGTCCCACAGCCGCTGACCGCTGTCGGCGCTGGTGTAGATCTCCCACCCGAGCTCGCCGACGTAGGACAGCCGCATGGCCGTCACCGGCACTCCCCCGATCCGGGCCCGCTTGGCGCGGAAGTACTTCAGCCCCTCGTTCGAGAAGTCGTCGGAGCTGACGCGCTGGACCAGGTCACGGGCCCGCGGCCCCCACAGCCCGATGCAGCACGTGCCTCCGGTGATGTCCCGGATCCAGACGGTGCCGTCGTCGGGAGCCTGGCGCTGCACGTAGTCGTGGTCCAGGGGGCCGTTGGCCCCGACCTGGAACAGCTGCTCGCCGAGCCGGGCGACGGTGACGTCGCTCCGGACGCCGCCGGCCTCGTCGAGCATCAGCGCGTAGGTCACCGCCCCGACCGACTTGTCCATCTCGCCGGTCGTCAGCCGCTGCAGGAGGTCGAGCGCTCCCGGGCCGCTGACCTCCAGCCGCTTGAGCGGCGTCATGTCGTACATCGCCACCGCGGTGCGGGTTCTCCACGCCTCCGCCGCCGCGATCGGTGAGTGGAACTGCCCGCTCCAGGCGTCGCGCTCCGGCGGCACCCACTCCGTCGGCAGGGCGGCCACCAGGTCCGCGTTGGCCTCGTACCAGTGCGGCCGCTCCCACCCGGCTCCCTCGAGGAAGACGGCACCGAGTTCGCGCTGCCGGGCGTGGAAGGGGCTGATCCGCAGGTCGCGCGGGGAGAGCCGTGGCTGCAGCGGGTGCAGCACGTCGTAGACCTCCACGAAGTTCTGCTGCGAGGTCTCGCTCACGTACTCCGCCCCGAGCTGGATCTCCTCGAAGCGGTGCACGTCGCAGCCGTGCAGGTCGATCTCCGACCGGCCGTCGACGAGCAGCTGGGCCACCGCCTTGGCCACTCCGGCCGAGTGGGTGACCCAGACCGCCTCGGCGATCCAGAAGCCCGCGACGTCGCTGGACTCGCCGACCAGCGGGCCGCCGTCCGGGGTGAACGAGAAGACGCCGTTGAAGCCGGAGTCGATCTTCGACGAGCGCAGCGAGGGCAGCAGCAGCTGGCTCTCCTCCCAGACCGGGGCGAAGTCCTCCTCGGTGAAGGGCAGCATCGAGGGCATCGACGACTCCCGCACGCCGTCTCCCTGCGGCAGCTCGCGCAGGTCGACGGGCATCGGCCGGTGGGCGTAGGAGCCGATGCCCAGGCAGTCGCCGCGCTCGCGGAAGTAGAGGTCCTGGTCCTGGTGGCGCAGGATCGGCAGGCTCGCCTCGCTGAGCTCGTCGTTGCGCCCGACCAGTTCCGGCACCTGCCCCGTCCACGCGAACTGGTGGGCCAGCGGCAGCAGGGGCACGTCCATCCCGGCCATGGCGCCGAGCTCCACCCCCCAGAAGCCGGCGCAGGAGACCACGACGTCGGCGGGGATGGTGCCGTCCGGGGTCCGGACGCCGGTCACCCGGCCGCCGGACTGCTCGATGCCGGTCACCCGGGTGGAGCCCTGGAAGCGGGCTCCCCGGGCCTCGGCGCGGCGGGCCAGCGCGACGACCGCCCGGGACGCCTTGGCCAGACCGTCGCTGGGGATGTGCAGGCCGCCGAGGATCCGGTCGCGGTCGACCAGCGGGTGCAGCCGCACGCACTCGTCCACGTCGACCACCTGCGCCTCGACGCCCCAGGAGGTGGCCCAGCCCTGCTTGCGGTGCAGGTCCGCGAGCCGCTCCGGCGTGGTGGCGATCTCGAGGCCGCCGACCTGGTTGAAGCACCAGGCGCCGTCGACGTCGATGCTGCTGAACTTCTCGACCGTGTAGCTGGCCAGCGCCGTCATCGTCTTGGAGGCGTTCGTCTGGAAGACCAGCCCGGGCGCGTGCGAGGTGGAGCCGCCGGTCAGCGGAAGGGGTCCCTGGTCGACCACGGTGACGCGGTCCCAGCCACGGAGGGTCAGCTCGTCGGCCAGGTTGGCGCCGACGATCCCCGCTCCGATGATGACCACACGAGGGGTGGTGGGCATTGCTCTCGCTCCTGACGTGCCGGTGGATCCGGGGACGGCCGACGGGGGTCGGTCAGCTGTCGTGGGTGGTGGTGAACTCGAGGGCCGCGTCGAGCAGCCAGTCGGCGAGGTAGCCGGCGAAGGACGACCGGACGAGGACGACGTAGTCGTCGCCGGCGTCGGAGAGGGCCATCAGGACGACGCCCGCCTGACCCAGCGACGTCTGCGCGCTGCTCCCCCGGGCGAAGACCCTCGGGTGCAGGTCGATCGAGCAGCCCTTGGCGAGCACGTCGCGCACCCGCGCGCCGGTCAGCCGCAGGCCGATCCGCTGGGCGGAGACGTCGGTCGCCGACCCGCCCAGCGGGAGGACGGCGGCGCGGATCCGGGCCTCGAGCTGCTCCGGGGTCTCCGTGGTGCTGCTCAGCAGCCACTCGTCGGGACCGAGCCAGACCGCCCGCCCCGTGCCGGTCGGCACCCAGGTGTTGGGCACCGTCGGCAGGTCGACGCCCAGCGCCTCCGACGCTGCGGCGCCGACCGACGCGAGCCGGACGTCGGCCGTCGCGACGAACGGTTCGACGGTGATGCCGACGGGCTCGGGCAGCCGCTCGAAGGCCCTGCTCCATGCCATGAGCGGGTGGGTGCGCAGCAGCTCAGCCATCACGACGGGCTCCTTCGGGATCGACCAGCACCGAGCCGGTGACCTCGACCGGGACGAGGGCGCCGTCGACGGGGACGTGGAGGGTGTCGCCGATGCGTGACCTGCCCCCCTTGACCAGGGCGAGGGCGAACGGCCGGGCGAGCTCGGCGCTGCGGTAGCTGGAGGTGACGTGGCCGAGCATCGGGACCGGCGGGGGCGGTAGCCGGCCGTCGGCGAGGAAGTCGACGATCTGTGACCCCTCCGGCAGCACGGTCTGCCCGTCCACGGGCAGGAGCCCGACCAGCTGCTTGCGCAGCGGGTCCTGGTTGGCCGGCCGGGCGAAGGAGCGCTTGCCGATGAAATCGGGCTTCTTCTTCGACACCGCCCACGCCATGCCCAGGTCGTGCGGGGTGACGGTGCCGTCGGTGTCCTGCCCGATGATCGGGTAACCCTTCTCCGCGCGCAGGACGTGCATGGTCTCCGTGCCGTACGGCGTGATGCCGTGCGGGCGGCCGGCCTCGAGCAGCCGCTCCCACACCGCGACCCCGTACCAGGGGTTGACGTAGACCTCGAAGGCCAGCTCCCCGGAGAAGCTGATCCGGGCCAGCCGGACCGGCACCCCGTCGAGGATGGTGTCCCGCCAGGTCATGAAGGGGAAGGCCTCGTTGGAGACGTCGACCTGGGGGAAGACCGCCCCGATGACGTCGCGGGAGCGGGGGCCGACGACGGGGAAGGTGACCCACTGCTCGGTGACCGAGGTGCAGTGGACCCGCAGATCGGGCCACTCGGTCTGCGCCCACTCCTCCATCCAGTCGAGGATCTTCGCCGCGCCGCCGGTGGTGGTGAGGAGCAGGAAGCGGTCCTCGGCCAGCCGCAGCACCGTGCCGTCGTCGATGACCATGCCGTCGACGCCGCACATGACGCCGTACCGGACGGAGCCGACCTTGAGGCTGCTGATCATGTTGGTGTACAGCCGGTCGAGCAGCACGGCGGCGTCCGGGCCCTGCACGTCGATCTTGCCCAGGGTGGAGCCGTCCAGGATGCCGACACCGGTGCGGGCGGCCGCGCACTCCCTGAGGACCGCAGCCGCCATGTCCTCGCCGGGCCGCGGGTAGTAGCGGGGGCGCTTCCACTGACCGACGTCCTCGAACACCGCCCCGGCCACCACGTGCCAGTCGTGCAGCGCGGTGACCCGCTCGGGGTCGAAGAGCCGGCCGCGGTCGCGTCCGGCCAGGGCGGCGAAGGCCACCGGGGTGTAGGGCGGCCGGAAGGTGGTGGTGCCGGTGTCCTGCACGGGGACCCCGAGCAGCTCGGCGGTGATGCCCGAGGTGAGGACGCCGGAGGTCTTGCCCTGGTCGTGCGCGGTGCCGATCGTGGTGTAGCGCTTGATGTGCTCGATGGAGCGCAGGCCGGCGCCGACCGCGCGCGCGATGTCGGCGACCGTCGCGTCGCGCTGCAGGTCGACGAACGACGTCGTCCCCTCGGCCCCGGAGGTGTCCGGCACCCGCCACAGCACCAGGGGCGCGGCCGGGACGACCTCCTCCGGCGCGGTGGGCAGCCGGTCCTCCCCCGCCGGCTCGACCGCGAGGGCCGACAGCGCCGCGCGCGCGACCCGCTGCCCGTCGACGAGGCACCCGGCCAGGTCGAGCACACCGGCCGCCGCGCCGGTGACCGAGAGGCCGTCGAGCTCCTCCCCGGGGAGGAACGCGCCGAGGGTCTCGTCGTACACCAGGCGGCCGCGGGCCTGGCTGAACAGGTGCACCGCCGGGTTCCAGCCACCGCTGACCAGCAGGAGGTCGCAGGCGATCGGGCTGGCGGCCCCGACCTCCCCGTCCGCGAACGGGGCGACGAGGGCGTGCGTGACCCGCTCGACGCCCCGGGTGCCGACCACGACCGCCCCGGGAAGGACGGGTATGCCGGCGCGCTCGCACGCCTCCCGGCGCTGCGGTGAGCCGGCCGGCCGGGCGTCGACCACCGCCTCCACCCGCACACCCGCGCCGTGGAGGTCGAGGGCGGCGTCGTAGGCGCTGTCGTTCGTGGTGAACACGACGGCCTGGCGGCCGGGCAGCACGCCGTAGCGGTGCAGGAACGTGCGCGCGGCACCGGCGAGCATGGTGCCCGGGCGGTCGTTGTCCGCGAAGACGACCGGTCGCTCGTGCGCTCCGGTCGCGACGACGACGGAGCGCGCGCGGAGGCGCCACACCCGCTGGCGGGAGACCTGCTTGGGCGCCGCCGTCCCGAGGTGGTCGGTGCGCCGTTCCAGTGCCAGGACGAAGCCGTCGTCGTAGCTGCCGAACGCGGTGGTGCGCTGCAGGTGCAGGACCTCCGGGTGGGCGGCGAGCTCGGCGACCGCCGCGGCGACCCACCGCATCGCGGGGGCGTCGTCGAGGCGGTCGGCGCCGCCCAGCAACGACCCGCCGGCCTCGGACTGCTCGTCGACGAGGGCGACGCGGGCACCGGAGCGGGCGGCGGTGAGCGCGGCAGCCAGCCCCGCCGGGCCCGCACCCACCACGAGCACGTCGACGTGGTGGTGGACGCCGTCGTACCGGGCGGAGTCGGCGACCTCGGCGAGGCGGCCCTGCCCCGGCAGTCCGTGGGCGACCAGCCCGTCGGAGAGCTCCACCGTGGTGGCCAGCAGCATGGGCTCGGGGAAGGGCTCCTCGACCTGAACCAGGCCACCCGGGTCCTCGGCCCAGGCCGCGGCGACGCCGCGCGGTCGGCCCAGCGCGATGCTCGTGGCGATCTGGTGCCGCCCCGCGGCGAGCAGCGCCGAGGCGAGCGTGTCGCCGGGGTGGCCGGTGTGGGTCTGCCCGTCGAAGGTGAACTCGAGGGTGGTGGCGCGGTCGATGCGGCCGCCCTCGGCGGTGCGGAAGGGGCTGGTCACGGGGTCACCGGCCTGGGCTCGTCGAGGCGGTAGACGCGCTCGAAGCGGTAGGTGGCGGTGTCGCGGATCGCGTTGAACCAGCGGCGGCAGCCGGCGCTGTGGTGCCAGCGCTCGGCGAAGCGGCCCCTGGTGTTGTCACGGAAGAAGACGTAGCGCGCCCACTCCTCGTCGGTGAGCTCGCCGGGGGTGTCCGGGTACGGGACGTGGGCCTGGCCGCCGTAGGAGAACTCGACCTCCTCGCGGGGGCCGCACCACGGGCATTCGATGAGTTGCACGGGAACTCCCTGGGTCAGTGGGCCACGGCGGCCGCGCCGTGCTCGTCGACGAGTGCGCCGGAGACGAAGCGGTCGAGGGCGAAGGGCGCCACGTTCGGGTGGGGCTCGTCGTGGGCGATGGTGTGCGCCAGGGCCCAGCCGATGCCGGGCGTGGCCTTGAACCCGCCGGTCCCCCAGCCGCAGTTGAGGTAGACGTTGTCGTACGGGGTCCGGCCCACGATCGGCGAGGCGTCGGGGCTGGTGTCCACGATCCCGGCCCAGGTACGGAGCAGGTGCGCTCGCGCGAACACCGGGAAGAGCTCGACGGCGGCGGCCATCTGACGCTCGATGATGTGGAAGGCGCCGCGCTGGCCGTAGCCGTTGTAGGAGTCGACGCCGGCGCCCATGACCAGCTCGCCCTTGTGCGCCTGGGAGACGTACACGTGCACGGCGTTGGACATGACGACCGTGGGGTGCACCGGCTCGAGCAGTTCGGAGACCAGCGCCTGCAGCGGGTGGCTCTGCACCGGCACCCGGATGCCGAGCATGTCGGTGAGCACCGAGGTGTGGCCGGCCGCGCAGAGGGCGACCGTGCCGGCCGCGATGTCCCCGCGGGTGGTCCGCACACCCGTGACGCGGTTGCCGTCGGTGGCGAACCCCGTTACCTCGCAGTCCTGGATGAGGTCGATGCCGGCCTCAGAGGCGCGGCGGGCGAAGCCCCAGGCGACGTAGTCGTGCTTGGCGATGCCGGCCCGGGGCTGGTACGTGGCCCCCAGGACGCGATAGCGGATGTCAGCGGAGGTGTTGACGATCGGGCAGACCTTGCGGACCTCGTCCGGCTCCAGCCATTCCGCGTCGACCCCGTTGAGCTTGTTGGCCTCGACCCGCCGCACGCTGTCGCGGACGTCCTGCAGGGTGTGGGCGAGGTTGAGCACGCCGCGCTGGCTGAACAGGATCGGGTAGCCGAGGTCCTCCTCGAGCCCCTCCCACAGCTTGAGCGCCTGCTCGTAGATCGCCGAGCTCTCGTCCCACAGGTAGTTGGACCGGATGATCGTGGTGTTGCGGGCCATGTTGCCGCCGGCCAGCCAGCCCTTCTCGACCACGGCGACGTTGGTGATGCCGTGGTTCTTCGCCAGGTAGTGCGCGGTGGCCAGCCCGTGCCCGCCCCCGCCGACGATGACCACGTCGTACGACCGCTTCGGCTCGGGGTTCCGCCACAGGAAGTCCGGGTGTTCCGGCAGGTCTGCGCCGGGGGTGCGGGGGCTCATCGGGGGATCTCCGTCAGGTGGGGGTAGAGGGGACGGCGGTCGGCCAGCCGGGTGACGCGCGTGCGGAGTGCGGCGAGCCGCTCCTCGCCCACCGAGGGCCGGAGAGCCGCGGCGATCACGTCGGCGACCTCGGCGAAGTCGTCGAGGTCGAAGCCACGCGCTGCCAGGGCAGGGGTGCCGATGCGGACACCGGAGCTGACCATCGGCGGGCGGGGGTCGAAGGGCACCGCGTTGCGGTTGACGGTGATGCCGATCGCGTGCAGCCGGTCCTCGGCCTGCCGGCCGTCCAGCTCCGACTCCCGCAGGTCCACCAGCACGAGGTGGACGTCGGTGCCGCCGCTGACCACGCCGATCCCGGCCTCGCGGGAGTCGGGGGCCAGCAGCCGCTCGGCCAGCAAGCGGGCGCCGGCGAGGGTGCGCTCCTGGCGCTCGCGGAAGGCCGGCTCGCCGGCCAGCTTGAAGGCGACGGCCTTGGCGGCGATCACGTGCTCGAGCGGGCCGCCCTGCTGACCGGGGAAGACAGCGGAGTTGAACTTCTTGGCCAGGTCCCCCGTGGCGAGGATGACGCCGCCGCGCGGCCCGCCGAGCGTCTTGTGGGTGGTCGAGGTGACCACGTGCGCGTGCGGGACGGGCGACGGGTGCAGCCCGGCGGCCACCAGCCCGGCGAAGTGCGCCATGTCGACCATCAGGTAGGCCCCGACCTCGTCGGCGATCCGCCGGAACCCGGTGAAGTCGAGCTGCCGCGGATAGGCCGACCAGCCCGCCACGATGAGCCGGGGCCGCCGCTCGTGGGCCAGCCGCTCGACCTCGGCCATGTCCACGAGGTGGTCGTCGGCCCGCACGTGGTAGGCCGCGACGTCGTAGAGCTTCCCGGAGAAGTTGAGCCTCATCCCGTGGGTGAGGTGACCCCCGTGGGCCAGGTCCAGCCCCAGGATCGTGTCGCCGGGCTCCAGCAGGGCCGCCATCGCCGCGGAATTGGCCTGCGCGCCCGAGTGCGGCTGGACGTTGGCGTACTCGGCCCCGAACAGGTCCTTCAGCCGGTCGATGGCCAGCTGCTCGATGACGTCGACGTGCTCGCAGCCGCCGTAGTAGCGCCGGCCCGGGTACCCCTCGGCGTACTTGTTGGTCAGCACCGAGCCCTGCGCCTGCAGAACGGCCACCGGAGCGAAGTTCTCGCTGGCGATCATCTCCAGCGTGGTCTGCTGCCGGTGCAGTTCCGCGGCGATCGCGCGGTGCACCTGCGGGTCGGTGTCCGCCAGTGACCGGTCGAGGACCCCATCCGGAACGGCCGGCGCCCGCAGGGCCTCTTCAACCTCGACGACCATGCCGGGTCCCTCCTCTTCGGAATGGGAGACGGAGACTGGTATATCAGTCGTCCATCACAGTAGGGTGGCCGTCAGGCGGGGTCAAGGGGCGCCGAAGACGTCCTCCCCGCCCCACCGCTCGTAGCAGGCCCCGTCCGCCCGCCCCCACCAGCCCGGGGCGGCGCCGGGACGGGGGCCGGGACCAGCAGGGAGGCTGCTGCGGCGGCGCCGTCGAGTCCTCCTGGTACGGCGACTGCCTGCCCAGCCGCGACTTCCCGATGCTGGTCGACCTCTACCTGCAGGGGCGCTTCGACCTCGACGCCTTCGTCTCCGGGACGATCGGGCTGGACGACGTCGAGGCCGCCTTCGAGAAGATGCACAAGGGCGAGGTGCTGCGCCCGGTCGTGGTGCTGGACAAGTGAGCCTGGCGGGCGACCGATCCTGGCGGCGGCGGCGGACGGCGTCCCGCCCGCCGGCCACGGGCACGCGCTGCGGGGCCGGGAGGACGTCGGCCTCCCGGCCCCGCAGCGACAGGTGCCCGGTTCAGACCGACAGGCGCGACGTCAGCCAGTCGTGGAAGGCACCGATGTGGTGTTCGGAGGGCACCAGGACGCCGCCGTTGGCGTATGCCCGGGAGGACATGGCCGGCTGGGTCCGCTCGCACGCGGCGAAGTCCTGCTCGTTGACCCGGTGGAACAGCTCCACCGAGCGCGTCACGTCCCTGCCCGATTCGACCACGTCGTGCGTGTACAGCCAGTCGCACTCCACGATCGTCCGGTCGGCCGAGACCGGGAACATGCGGTGGAAGATGACGTGGTCCGGCACCAGGTTGACGAAGACCGTCGGCTTGACCGTGATGGCGTAGTAGCGGCGGTCCTGGTCCTCGTCGACGCCCGGGAGCCGGTCGAAACCCTCGCTGCCGTCGACGGTGAAGCCCTTGACGTCGTCCCCGAACTCGGCGCCGTGCCCGACGAAGAACTGTGCCGCGTACCCGTCGGCGAACTCGGGGAGCACCTCGGTGAGCTCCGGGTGGATCGTCGCGCAGTGGTAGCACTCCATGAAGTTCTCGATGATGAGCTTCCAGTTCGCCTTTACGTCGTACGTGACGCGGCGCCCCACGGAAAGCGAATCGATCTCGTAGCCGTCGATCGCCTGCACGCTCCCGAGACGTTCGACGACGGCGCCCACGACGTCGTCCTCGAAGGACGGGGGCTCCTTCGCCAGGCACACCCACGCATACCCCAGCCACTCCCGCAACGCCACCGGGACCAGGCCGTACTCGATCCGGTCGATGTCGGGCATCTTGGTCAGGTTGGGGGCCGCGATCAGCTTGCCCTCGAGGTCGTAGGTCCACGCGTGGTACGGGCACTGGAAGGCCCGCTTCACCGCACCGGAGTCCTCCGTGCAGATCTGTGCACCGCGGTGCCGGCAGATGTTGAGGAACGAGCGCAGCTGCCCGTCCCGGCTGCGGACCACGAGCACGCTCTCCCTGCCCACCTGGACCTTCTGGAATGAGCCGGGCGTCGGCAGGTCGCTCGATCGCACGGCGCAGAACCACATGTCCTCGAAGACGTGCGACTGCTCCAGCGCGAAGACGGCGGGGTCGGTGTAGTAGCGGCCCGGCAGCGTGGAGATCAGGCTCGCGGGCTGTTCGGTGGTGGTCATGCGGCACCTCGGGTTGCGTCGGCGACCGGAGGGACGCCGGAAGTCGGGACGACTCAGGTCTGCGACTAGCCACGGTCGTCGTCCGCCAGCGAACTCCTGACGACCGGATGTGTTGCACATTACTCAGCCGCTCGCGTCAGGCGCAACAATTCGACAGCTCAGCGCGGAGACGCGCAGCGTCGACCCCGCTCCCGGACAACGGCCACCCCGTGCGCCCCGCGTGCCAACCCCGCACGCGGGGGAACCGGCGAGGTCAGGACGACGTCCTGCCCGCCGTCGCCGCCGGAACCCGCTCGATCAGCGGAGCTGGCCGAAGAAGCCCAGCTTCCGGCTCAGCTCGTCCGCGGCCGACACCACCCGCCGAGCCAGCCGGGGGAAGTCCTCCGGGTCCATGCGGAAGGCCGGCCCCGAGACGCTGAGGGCTGCGATCACGTCTCCGTCCGCGCCCCGGACAGGCGCGGCGAGAGCGTTGAGCCCGACCTCGTACTCCTCGACGGTGCAGCCCCACCCCTGCTCGACGATCCGGTCCAGGCACTGCCGGAGCGCCTCGGGATCGGTGATCGTGGCTGCGGTGAAGCGCTGCATCTCCCGGGAGAGCAGGTCCTTGCGGACGGGGTCGGGGGCATGGGCCAGGAGCACCTTCCCGCTCGACGTCGCGTACAAGGGGGTGCCCTGCCCCACCCAGTTGTGCGTGCTGAGCGCCGCCGGCCCACGAACCTGGCTGACGTTCACCGCGCGGTCGCCGTCCAGGATGGCGATGTTGACCGTCTCCTCGAGATCCGCGGCCAGCGCCTCGCAGATGGGCCGCCCCTCCCGGGCGATGTCCAGCTGCGCGGCGGCCGCGCCGGCCAGGCGCACGACGCCGAAGCCCAACCGGTACTTGCCCCGGTCGGTCAGCTGCTCGACGAACCCCCGGCTCTCCAGCGCCGCCACCAGCCGGAAGGCCGTGGACTTGTGCACCCCGAGTTCGGCGGCCACCTCCGTGACACCGGCCTCGCCCTGGGCCGCCAGGATCTCCAGGACGGTCAGCGCACGGTCGACGGACTGGACGACGGCGACCGAGCCCCGATCCGCGTTCTCACCCTGCGGCCCATTCATGACCTCAGCGTAGACGGGGGCACATCCCCTTCCCCGGCTCTTGACGAGCAGGGCAACTCCGTCCCATGCTGTTGCGCTATCAGCGCAGCGTTGCGGAGCCCGCAACATCTATGGCTGGAGCGTCCATGATCCCGGTCTGCCCCACGACCGCGTTGCCGCCCGGTGAGGCGGCTCGAGTCGAGGCCGATGAGCCCATCGCCGTCTTCAACGTCGACGGCGACTTCTACGCGATCGACGACACGTGCACGCACCAGGACGCCTCCCTGGCCGACGGCTGGCTGGACGGCTGCGCCGTGGAGTGCCCCCTGCACGCGTCCTGCTTCGATCTGCGCACGGGGAAGGTGTCCGGACCGCCGGCCAAGACCCCGGTCCGCACCCATCGGGTGGTCGTGCAGGACGGCATGATCTACGTGCAGCCGGCGGCCGCCACGGACGGTGCCGCATGAGCCCCACGGTGGCCGTGGTCGGGGCCTCCCTCGCCGGCCTCTCGGCCGCCCGTGCACTCCGGAACCAGTCCTACGACGGCCGCATCGTGGTCATCGGCGACGAGGCGCACGCCCCCTACGACCGCCCACCCCTGTCCAAGGAGTTCCTGGCCGGTACGGCCTCGCTGGACGACATCACCCTGGGCGCACCCGACGACGAGGACCTCGGGCTCGAGTGGCGGCTGCACACGACGGCGGTAGGCCTGGACCACCTCAGCCGCTCGGTGCTGCTCGAGGACGGCAGCGAGATCCGCGCCGACGGCGTCGTTCTCGCCACGGGTGCCCGCGCCCGACGCCTGCCCGGCAGCGAGGGGCTCGACGGGGTGCACGTGCTGCGCTCCCTGGACGACGCGATCGCCCTGCGCGAGGAACTGGCCGCCGCCGGACGCCTGGTGGTGATCGGCGCCGGCTTCATCGGGGCGGAGGTCGCCTCCACAGCCCGCGCGCTCGGGCTGGAGGTCACCGTCGTCGAGACCCAGCCCGTCCCGCTCGCCGGCCCGCTGGGCGCAGAGATGGGCGCGGTGTGCGCCGGGTTGCACGCCGATCACGGCACCCGCCTGCTGACCGGCACCGGGGTCGCCGGGTTGGTCGGCGCCGGCAGGGTCGAGGCCGTCGAACTGACCGACGGGACCCGCCTGCCCGCGGACGTGGTGCTCGTGGGGATCGGCGCCACACCCAACATCGAGTGGCTGGCCCACTCCGGCGTGGCCCTCGGCAACGGCGTGCTCACCGACGCGCGCTGCGTCACCAACATCCCGGGCGTGGTCGCCGTCGGCGACTGCGCCGCGGCGTGGTCGGCCGCCGCGGAGCGACACGTCCGCATCGAGCACTGGACCCACGCCCTCGAGCAGCCGGCCACCGCGGCCGCCGCCCTGCTGGGCACCGGTGGACCGACGACGACGCCCGTGCCCTACTTCTGGTCCGACCAGTACGGCGCCCGCATCCAGTTCGCGGGATCGCGCCGCGACGGCGACGTCGCCCGCGTGCTGGAGGGCAGCTGCGCGGACCGCAGCTTCCTGGTGGTCTACGAACGCCACGGGCAACCCGTCGCCGTTCTCGGGATGAATCAACCCCGCCTGTTCACCCGTTGGCGCCGACAGCTGCGCTCGGCCGTCCTGACGCAGTCCTGACCGTCCGCCGCCTCGGGGCGGCGGACGAGGGAGCGCCACGGAGACGGCGGGACACCCCGGCCTGCGCCGGCTCCGGCCGCTGCGGCGGATGGTCCGGCGGAGCACGCCGGGGCGCGCACAGCGGGCGACGGGTGGACCGGTCGGCGCCGCGCTCGGCGATCAGCGTCGCGCCGTGGTCGGGGCCGGTCGCTCCGGCCCGGATCAGCGGAATGCGTGGGCCGGCGGGGTCGACGGAGCCTCCTCGGCACGACCGAATCCCGGTTCCTCCTGTCACCGCTCCGCCACACAGGGTTCGGTCACGCGGTTCCTGTGGCGAAAGTCACTCGGGCCTCTTGTTCCGTTCTGGAGCGTCTGGTTCCCTCATGCGCAGCGAGTGTCGCACTACGCAACAGGCTAGGAGAGGCACATGGAGCACTCGGGTCGTGAGCAGGCCTCGCCCTCCAGTTCTTCGAGTGCCGAGCCGAAGGGCGGTCCGGCCACCGGCACCGAATCGGCCGTTGCGCGGGAGCCCGTAGCCCGGCCGCAGACCGACCGGGTCGTCTTCGGCGTCTCCCTGGCGCTGGTGGTGGGGTTCGCCCTGTGGGGAGTGCTCGCCAGCGACAGCCTCTCGAGTGCCGTGAGCACCGCGTTCGGCACGGTCATCACCAACGCCGGCTGGGTATTCGTCGTCACCAGCTCCGGCTTCGTCGCGCTCGCGGGGTTCCTGGCGCTGTCCCGCTACGGGCGCATCCGGTTGGGGAAGGACGACGAGCGGCCGGAGTTCAGCACGGGCTCGTGGATCTCCATGCTCTTCGCGGCCGGCATGGGCATCGGTCTGCTCTTCTGGGGCGTCGCCGAGCCGCTCTCCCACCTCGCGGACGCCCCGCTCGGCCTCGAGGAGGGCGGGACCCCGGAGGCCGCCCGACTGGGGCTGCAGTACACGATCTTCCACTGGGGTCTGCACCCCTGGGCGATGTACGCCGTCATGGCGATGGCCCTCGCCTACGGCGTCTTCCGCAAGGGGCGGCCGAGCCTGGTGAGCTCCGCGGTCGTCCCACTGGTGAGCGAGAACCGCACGGGCGTCCGCCGCGCCGTCGACATCCTCGCCATCTTCACCACGGTCTTCGGCGCGGCCACCTCGCTCGGCCTCGGCGCGTTGCAGGTCAACAGCGGTCTGGCGGCGAACTACGGCGTCCCGCGCAACAACGGCGTGGCCGTGGCCATCATCGCCGGCCTGGCGTTGCTCTACGTCCTGTCCGCGGTCAGCGGCGTGCACAAGGGCATCAAGCTGGTCAGCAACACCAACGTCGTGCTCGCCGCGCTGCTCGTGGCCTTCGTCTTCGTGCTGGGCCCGACCACGCACCTCTTCAACACCATCACCGACGCCACCGGGGACTACCTGGCGGCGCTGCCCGCCATGAGCCTGGCCGCGGGCGCCTGGGGCGGGCAGGAGTGGCTCGCGGGGTGGACACTGTTCTACTGGGCGTGGTGGATGTCCTGGACGCCGTTCGTGGGGACGTTCATCGCGCGCATCTCCCGCGGCCGGACGATCCGGCAGTTCGTCACCTTCGTGATGATCGTCCCGACCATGGTCAGCATCGTGTGGTTCGGCGTCCTGGGCGGCACCGCCACCCACCTCGAGCTCACGGGCCAGGCCGAGCTCAGCCAGGCCCTGCTCGACGACGGCACCGAGGGCGCGCTGTTCGCCCTGCTCGACGAGTTCCCGCTGGTGACGCTCACCGTGCTGCTCGTGATGGTGCTCATCACGCTGTTCTTCGTCAGCAGCGCCGACTCCGCCTCCATGGTCCTCGGCATGCTCTCGCAGCGGGGCACGACCTCGCCGGCCCGCGCGGTGGTCATCCTCTGGGGCGTGTGCATCGCGGCCGTCGCCGCAGCGCTCACCCTCGCCGGTGGCCTGACCGTCATCCAGTCGGCCACCATCCTGGTGGCGACGCCCTTCGTGGTCGTGCTCATCGCCATCTGCGTCAACCTGGTGCGCGAGCTGCGCCGGGAGCCCTACACCTCGACGCTGGACCCGCAGGTCCGGCGGGCCGTCATCGCCCACCTCCACGAGATCCCCCACTCCAACGGACTGCCGCCCACCTCACCCGGGGTCCCGGTCGCCGACACCGACCGGGAGCCGGCCGGTCAGCAGTAGGGCGAGCCAGAACTGATCGGTCCCGGGGCGCCGGGTCCACCGGACCCCCGAGCGCTGTCGTCGGGACGGTCGCTCCCGCTGCTCGGGTGCCCGGTGTCGACGTGCGCACGGTGACCCGAGCCACCCGGAACACCGAGGTCCACGACGTTCGCTCCGGCGACCGGTCCGGTCCGGGTCGAGCGGCTGACCGCCCGCTGTGCCACGCTCGATTCCCCGTCCCACCGGATCCGTGTCGCTGCTGCCGCTCCTCGCCGCGCTTCCGGTAGGACCACCCTGCCGCCGAACGAACCAGCCGAGAGGGACACCGAATGCAGACCGCTGAGCCGACGGAGCTGTTCGACCTGCGCATGAGCGAGGAGGCCCGCCCGCTCTACGACCGCGTCGTCCGGTTCCTCCAGGACGTGGTCGCGCCGATGCAGGAGGAGTACTTCCGGCTCGGCGCGGGGCACCCCGACCCGTGGTCGTACGCGCCGGGTCAGCTCGAGGCGCTCGAAGGGGCGAAGACCAAGGCCAAGGAGGCCGGTCTGTGGAACTTCTTCCTGCCCAACTCCGAGGTCGGTGGCCTGAGCAACCTCGACTACGCCTACATCGCCGTCGAGCTCGGCAAGTACCCGCTCGGCTCGGAGTCGCTCAACTGCTCGGCCCCCGACACCGGCAATATGGAGGTGCTCGAGCGCGTCGGCACCCCCGAGCAGAAGGCCCAGTGGCTGGAGCCGCTCCTCAACGGCGAGATCCGCTCCGCCTACGCCATGACCGAGCCCGACGTCGGCAGCTCCGACGCCAAGAGCATCCGGCTCCAGGCGGTGCGGGACGGCGACGAGTACGTCCTCAACGGCGAGAAGTTCTACATCTCCGGGGCCGGGGATCCCCGCTGCAAGATCATGATCGTCATGTGCCAGACGAATCCGGACGCGCCGGCGCACGCGCAGCAGTCGCAGATCCTCGTCCCGATGGACACCCCCGGTGTCGCCGTGCTCGAACCGATGCAGGTCTTCGGCCGTGACGACGCCCCCCACGGCCACATGCACATCCGGTTCACCGACGTGCGCGTGCCCGCCGCCAACATGCTCCTCGGCGAGGGCCGTGGCTTCGAGATCAGCCAGGTGCGTCTGGGGCCCGGGCGCATCCACCACTGCATGCGTGCCATCGGCCAGGGCGAGAAGGCGCTCGAGCTGATGATCCGCCGGGGCAAGTTCCGGGAGGCGTTCGGCAAGCCCATCCTGAGCCTCGGCAAGAACATGGAGCTGGTGTCGCGGGCGCGCATCGAGCTCGATGCCTGCCGGCTCATGGTGCTGAAGGCCGCCAAGGCGATGGACGTGCTCGGCAACTCCCAGGCCCGCGTCTACGTCTCGGCGGTGAAGGCGATGGTGCCGGAGAAGGTGTGCCAGATCATCGACCAGGCCATCCAGATCCACGGCGCCGCCGGGGTGTCGCAGTGGACGCCGCTGGCCAACATGTACACCAGCCAGCGCACCCTCCGCCTGGCCGACGGACCCGACGAGGTGCACCACTTCGTCGTCGCCCGCCAGGAGGCCGGTCGCTACGCCGATCCGGCCCCCGGTCGCTCCGAGGGCCTCGGCGACGGCGTCTTCGCCGGCCCCTGATCCGGCGCAGGCCCGCCCTGCGGGCCGAACGACGACGGGGCCCGGTCACCGTGGTGACCGGGCCCCGGGTGGTCGCCGCGTCGGCGGAGGGCCGTGCGGATCGAACGCCTCGCACGCCCTACGCCGCTCGGTTGCCCGAGCACGCTCCCGCGCTGACTCCAGGGCGTCGTCGTGAACCTGCCGCGCGGCGCGAGAGCTGGACGGCTGGGTCGGCTCGGGATGTCATGCCTCGGTGGACAACCGGTAGAGCGCGGTGTGGTGAACCCGCATCACGGGCTCCGCGCCGGCCAGGACCAACGCGTCGAACCGGACTTCGTCATGCCGGCCGCGCCGGCCGACGTCGGTCACGCGCCCGTGCACCGCCATGTGCGCGGGCAATCGGGCGACGCCGAGGAAGTGGCAGTGGCTCGCGGTGTGGATCCACGGTCCGAGGGCGACATTGCTGCTGAGCAGCTCGTTGACCAGCCGCAGCAGCAGGCCGGGGTGCGCCCACCGTTCCTCCCGGTAGAGCGGCAGCGGCTCGCCGATCGCATCCAGGTACCACTCGTTCTCCTCGACGGTGCGCTGCGCGTGGAGGCTGCCGAACGGCCCGACGACCGGGTCGACCACCGGCTGGTCCGCAACCGGCGCCTCCGCGAGTCCGGCCAGGCCGGGGCGGTCCGCCGTGTGATCGGCCGATCCCAGGCAGCGCACGTCGCCGTCCGAGCCGGCGACCGTCAACCGGCCATCGGTCACGTCGACGAGCAGTTCCTCGCCGTCGTACACCGGCCGGCGGAAGCGCAGGTCGATCCGCCCCTCGGACAGCCACGTCGCCCCCCAGGCCGCGACCAGGGGTGTGGTGGTGCGGGCGAACAGCTCGACCCCGGGCACCAGCGCGCCGTGGAAACCGAACTGCCGGGCGACGCTGTCCTCGTGGATCTTGTTCTCGGCCTCCTCGATGACGCGGGCGACGAAGCGATGCGGTGCAGGGGCGTCCATGTGACCGGATGCTCCCGCTCGGGCCACCCGCTGTCGACCGGGGCCGCCCGGGCCTGTCCAGCAGGTCGGCTCGTACACCGAGACATGGCCGCCTCCACGGCTCACGGGACAGGGGAGCTTCGTCGCTGGACACCTCCGGGGACTCAGAGCTGGAGGATCGCTGCCGCGACGAGGTAGGAAGCGGACACACCCTCTGGATCGTGCAGATCGCCAGGATGCTCCGACACGGCCTGGGAACGTGCGCGCACCGCGGCGCCGGGATCCTCGACGACGAGATCGGCGCTGAGCCCGGAGACGACAGCACGTGCGTCGTGCTCGTCGAGACCGTCGAGGGCGAGGCCGTCGTGGAGCAGGGTGGCCGCCTCGTGGAACACCTCACGAGCCATCTCGAGATCCACCTCGGGCCGTGCCCGGGCTACTGCCTCTGCTGTGGCCAGGAGCTGATCGAACGGTGGGTCCACGCCCCGGAGCGGCATACCGGGAACCTCGCAGGCACCGCGCGACGTGGCAAACGGATATGGCCTCAGCCCGCGGACGTACCCCCTCGCAGGCGGACGTGGTCACCCTGTCCCCCCTCCGGTGACGCTGTCCCTGCCTCGGACCGGAGGCCAAGGACGGCGCGGACGGGGGTCTGCACCCACACATGCGCACGTCGGCGCCATCAACAGGAGTGTCACCAGGCGACGGAGGCCGCGATGGGTCGGCCATCGGTCATCGGCCGTCCCAGGCGCCGGAGGGCGGACGGTGGCGGCGTCCGCACGGGACGAGCGGACCGGCGCCGCGGAAGCCCCCTCGATGCGCCCCGTCCTCCCACCGTGGAGGCGTGGAACGCACCGAGCGGTGCTACGCCGCCTGGCTCACCCTCGTCGGCGACCCGCTCCGGGCGGACACCGACGACAGCTCCCTTTCCGCACGACCCCCTGTGGCCCGGGCTGCTTCCATGGATCCACTTCACAGCCGCTCGACGGCACGCGGGACGAGCGTCGCCGCGAACTGTTGCCGCGCGCTGTCGAGTCGTTCATGGAGGTCGAGCCAGTTCTGGTCAGCCGGGCCGTGACCGGCTACGAGCATCTTTCGCAGGTCGCGCGCCGGCTTCCACATGGCCTCGAACAACGTAAGGGCCTCACGGTCGGCGCTCAGTCGGATAGCTTCGCGTGCCCGGCGGATCTCCATGTCTGCGTCATGCAGCTGTTCGCCGAGTGCTTCTTCGTCGAGCGGACTCCAGCCGCCATTCTTGACGGCCGCGATCTCTGCGATGAGGCCCGCCGCGACTGCTATGGCCGCCAATGCCTCGGCGTACGCCGCGGCCTTCCTCTCGGCAGCGCGCTGAGCGGCATCATGCTCCCGCTGCCGCTGGGCCGAACGTGCCTGGGCGAACATCGTGACCGCGGCGACTGCAACTGCGGTCACACCAGTGACGAGCGCCGCCCAGACCGCTGCCATGGACCGAGTGTGTTCCCGCCGCCCACAAGGGGACAAGGGGGAAGAGTGCTGCTGGCGGTGGTCGGACGACGTCCGGCCCGTGGTCGGCACCGACCTCTGCCGAGCCGGCCACCGGCTCCCGAAGGAGATGCGGTCGTGATCCCCCCAGGCCACGACGCCTGGACCGTGGGCGACGACCCGAGCGAGCTCGTGGACACCTCCGCCGACTACAGCCACCTCATCGCGGCCGGCGATGCCCACCGCCGGATGGCCGACCGGGCAGGACCGCTGCGCGGCCACCGCGGTATCCGTACCGACGCCGTGGCCGAACTGCGGGCCGACGCCCGCGCCGGACGACTCGACGGTGGGGCCGTGGAGATCGTCCTGAGCGCGGTCAGCCGGAGATCGAGACGGGTCTCCGGACCGGCGGGCCTGACCCCGCGGGAGACCGAGGTGCTGGTGCTGATCGGCACAGGAGCCTCCGCCAAGCAGGTGGCTCGCATGCTCGGAAGCTCACCCAAGACCGCAGCGACGCACATCGAGCGCACCTACGCCAAGATCGCCGTCACCAGCCGTGCTGCGGCGACACGCTTCGCCATCCACCACGGCCTGATCGATCCGGTCTGCTGACGATCCGCTCCAGGCCCGGCTGCTCGTACTCACCCTCGCCACGCGCTGCACGCGGTCGGCCGCCGCCCCTCGGACACTGCAGGGACGGCGTTTTGCGGAACGAGAACGTCCCGAGAGCGAGACGGCGCAGTGGTTGACGGCCCTGGGCCGCGCTGCCAATCTTCGCCTCCCTCACGGGGCCGCGCCGACGGCCCAGGCCCTCGACCCACTAGGGGAAACGATGAAACGTCTCGTGTGTGCAGCGGCCACCACCGGCCTGGCGATCACGACGGTGCTGGTCAGTCCCGCCGTTGCGGCGCCAGGTGGTCCGGCCGAAGCGTCGCGGCTGGCTCCGGTGCCGGTGGCGCGGCAGCTGGACAACCCGCGGCAGCTGGGCCTGACCGATGACGGGGTGCTGGTCATCGCGGAGTCCGGAACCGGCGGCGATGACTGTGCTGTCGTAGGCGGGGAGCAGGTGTGCGTCGGCACCACCGGGGCGGTCAGCATCGTGCGGCGCCCCAGCAAGGCCCAGGGGGTCACCGCGGAGCGCGTGGTGACCGGCCTGCTGTCCGAGGCCGGCCCGTCCGGGATCGGCGCGACGGGGAACGACGCGGCGAGCGCGCGGTCCCTGGACCGGATCTTCATCGCCAAGGACGTCGACGTCCCGGACGGCATCAACGGGCTCCCGGAGGAGCAGGAGGGCAGCCTGCTGCGCGCGGCGGCGGGCCAGCCGGCCGTCGTGGTCGCCGACATCCGCGCCTACGAGTCGGCGAACGACCCGGACGGCCAGGGTGTCGAGTCGAACCCGTACGGGGTGCTCGACCTCGGCGACCGGGTGCTGGTGGCCGACGCCGCCGGCAACGACATCCTCGCCGTCGACGGTAGCGGCGAGATCAGCGTGTTCGCCGTCCTGCCCAACGTCAGCGGTGGCGCCTGTGACACGCGCCCCAACCAGGGTGGCAACTTCTGCGACCCGGTCCCGACGTCGCTCACCTTCAGCCGGGACGGCGATGTCATCGTGGCGGGCCTCGGGTCGCTGGTGCCCGGCGCGGGGCGGGTCTGGGAGCTGGACCGCCAAACCGGGGCGATCCAGCAGACCTGGACCGGCTTCACCGGGGTGACCGGTGCCGCACAGGACCAGGCGGGCAACCTGTACGTCAGCGAGCTCTTCGGCGGCGCCGACGGGGCGGGTCAGGTGGTGTTCGTGCCGAAGAACGGCGCACGGGCCACGCTGCCCGTGCCGTCGCCGGCGGGCGTGGTCGTCGACCAGCCCGGGAACGTGTACGTGTCCGCGTACTCGCTCTCCCCGGGCACCGGGCTCGGCGCGCCGGGCACCGACGGGCAGGTCTGGCGGCTGACCAAGCGCTCGTTCTAGTGGTCGTGGCCGAAGACGTCGGCCGAGCCCGTGCGACGGCACGGGTCGGCTGATCGCGTCCGAGGAGGACCTCCGGGCGTGGGCGGGACTGCCGAAGGCAGCCACCCACGACCCGGAGGTCCTCGTGTCCTGCGCCGGCGGCTGACCCGTCGGGGACGGCTCACCTCCGATCCAGCAGCCGGGCTATCGCCTCCGCGATGGGCTGGCCGGTGTGGAGTTCGTAGTAGCTGAAGACCGGGCTCGGGTTCACCTCGAGGCACACGACCCGCCCGTCGGGCGCCAGTTTGAGATCGATCCCCGCCACCGCCAGACCGAGGTCCGCCGCCAGGCCGACGCAGCGTCCGGACAGGTCCCCGTCGAGCTCGTAGGGCCGGAACGTGGCTGCGCGCCCCGCCTGCCGCGTCGCGTACCGGTAGTCGACCGCCTCCGTCTCGATCAGCGTGCCGAAGACCTCGTCGCCCACCGTGTGCACGCGGAGGTTGGGGCCCGGCACGTAGGCCTGGAACTGGACCGGGCACCACCGGATGCGATCGAGGCGCGCGACGTCCTTCTCCTCGAGCCGTTGGACGACGGAGCGCTCGCTGCTGATCGACTTGTAGACGAGCGGGCCGTGGGCGTCGCGGAACGCCAGGACGCGGTCGGGGTCGTCGGTCACCAGCGTCTCCGGCACGTCGAAACCGTGCTCCCGGATGAGTTGCGCCTGGTACGGCTTCGAGAAGTTGGAGCCCATGGCCACGTAGCGGTTCACCACCTGCGCCGGCGCCACGTCCGCCCACTGCCCGAGGATCTCGTGCAGGGCACGGCCGGCGGCTCGGACCCTCGAGTCGTGGGGTTCGTGCTCCAGTTCCGGGAGGCACCGGTCGTCCATGAACCGCAGGTACACGCCGTCGACCTCGTCGAGCCGGACCGCGTAGCCCGGGCCGGAGAGCTCACCACGCATCCCGTCGTCGTCCACGACGAGGTGGACCGCGGTCTCCCGTACGTGGCGCTGGTTGACCAGGACGCAGTCGGCGCCGCGGCGCTCCAGCGCGGCAGCCACCATCCCGAGCGAGCTCTCGCTGGGGATGCCGCAGAGGAGTATCACCGGGCCAGCGCTTCCAGTGCCGCGATCCCGGATTCGCCGCCGCTCCGCAGATCGGGCTGCGGAGTGGCGTCGAGCAGCCGCCAGCCGCCCGATGCGGGTACGGCACCGGAGAAGCGCAGACCCAGGATGGCGGTGTCGGCCAGGGCCGCGAGACGCCGGACCGCACACCGCACCGCGGGCGGGGCGGGTGCGCCGACGATCTCGCCGCCCACGGCCAGGACGACGGCGGAGGGCCCGGCGTCGTCGAGGGGCGCCGGCTCGGTGCTGCTCAGGTGGAGCGGGACCACCGGGAGCCCGGCCTGGACGGCCAGGGCGCGCCAGTGCAGCGCGGAACGCCACCGGCCACTCAGCCCCTGCGCCGTCGGCGCGTTGACGACGACGGGCGCCAGGGATCGGAGCCAGCTCATGGCGAAGGCGTGCAGCTCGCTCGTGGCGTAGGCGGCCTCGCCGGGTGGCCCCGTCGTGAGGAGCGCCCAGGGCGCCCGGGGCAGGCGGTTCAGGACAGCGCCTCCCCCGCCCGCCTCGACCCGGCGTCCATCGGCCAGGTGCACGCACGTCCGGGTGCCCTGCCGGCCGACGCCGTGCTCCCAGGTCGTGCTCGCGAGGTCCAGCTCCTCCAGGAGGACGATCCGGGTCTCTCCCCGCGAGCGCGCACGCAGCCGGGAGTAGGCCCACAGACCGGATTCGTCAGCGGTATGGGTCAGCACGAGCCACACGTCGGGCCCGCTACCGGTTGTCGTCGCGCTGGTCGTCGCGCTGATCAGGCTCCTCGTGCAACGCGCCCCGGCTCAGGTCGGGACGGTCGCCGGCCTCGATGAAGTGCCGGAGCTCGCGGCCCATCGCCTCCAACGCGTCCGCATGACGCATGAGCATGTCGCGGTCGATGAGCGGTGAGACCCGCAGCTGCTCGAAGCCCGGGACCTCCGCCTCCTTGTTCTCCTTGACGACCTTCTGCTCGATCGGCTTGATCTCCTCGCGCTCGATCTTCTCGATCTTGGCCTCTTTGATCTCGAGCTTGTTCTCCTTGAGCTCCTTCTCCTTGTCCTTCTCCTTGTCGCCCTTGACCTCCTTGATCTCGTTCTTGTGCTCCTTGAGTTCGAGCTTGTGCTCCTTGAACTCGTGCTTCTCGCTCTTCTCGAACTTCTCCTTGGGGGGCTTCTCGAACAGCTTGAAGTTCTCGTCCTCGATCTTGACCTTCTCCTGGAGCTTCTCGTTGTCCGCCTTGATCTTCACGATGGGCGGCGGCAGGTTCGGGTTGAACGGATTGGTCACGGCCCCTCCTCGGGTGCTCGACTGGACTCCTGCCGCGATCGGCCACGCCCCACCGGGGGCGGCCCCCGCCCGCGCGGACAGCTGCTGTGCTGAGATCCCCGATTACGCCACCGCCCCCGTCACGGCCGCGTCATCGCGCGGTCACCGAGGAGGGTCGCCCCCGCACCGGCGAGCGACGCTCACGGACGGTGCCGGCCGCGCCGTTGTGCTCCGTGCAGGATGCGATGGGAGCTCGCCGCGGCCGGTCCCCAGCCGCTCGCCGAGCCGGTCTGACGTCAGCCGGCTGCCCTCGCCGGCGGTGCTGCCGGGGGGCAGGCCGGGCCCAAGTCAGCGGCAAGCGCCGCACAAGTGCTCTCCGCCATGGTTCTCGCACCACCCCGGAAGAGAGAGATCATGGCACCAGAGACCAGCTCCTACCCGTCCACCGCCCAGGCCCCGGGCTACGTCGCGCCCGGCCGGCCCGCCGGCTACCACCCGCTGCCGCCGGTGCCGCCCGTGCCGCCGCCGGGGTTCGGCCCGTCGCCGCTCCCGCCGTCGCCGCCCCGCCGCAGCACCGGCCGGATCGCCGCGGCCGTCGGTGGCGTCGTCTTCGCCGTCGCCGGTCTGGCCGGTGGCGCCCTGCTCCTGCTCGGCGACCCCACGCTGGACACGGCAGGGGTCGCCGACCGGATCGCCGCGGAGACCGCGCAGCAGGCCGGCGTGGCCGCCACGGACGTGGACTGCCCGACCGACGTGACCGCCGAGGCCGGCGGCACCTTCACCTGCTCCGCGCAGCTCGACGGCCAGCCGGTGACCTTCACCGTCCGGCAGGAGGACGGCGACGGCAACGTCCGGTTCGACCTGGACGACGAGATCGTCATGCTGGACCTCGTCGAGCAGATCCTTGCCGAGCAGGTGGGCGCGGACTACGGGGTGCCGGTCACGGCCTCGTGCGACGCCGGTGGCCGGCGGGTCCTGGTGGACGGCTCGCAGACGCCCCTGCCCTGCACGGTCACCAACGTCGACGACGTCTCCGACAGCCTGGCCGTGACCGCGACCGTCCTGTCCGACGGCAGCGTCGACTACGTGGAGGCCTGAGACATGGCCGCCCTGCCCGAGACCCCGGCACCCCGCGCCGGGACCACCGTCGGCCTGCCGGCCCCGCGTGAGGTCCGGACGCAGCGGACCGAGCGCGGGACCACCGAGCACCGGTCCGTGGCGCTCCGCCCGGAGCGGTTCAGCGGCGGTCCGGCGGCGGACCCGCACGCCCGTCGGCTCATCGCGGCCCGGCGCTGGAACCCCCGCGCCCAGCAGGCGGCTCGCCGGGCAGCCCGGGCGAGCGCCGCGGTCCGCTGACCGCAGCGGCCGGCGTCGTCCCCTGCCCCCGGGCGACGCCGGCCACCGCCCCCGGTTCGGCTGGGGCGCGATCGGGTAGCGCGCGACTGACGTCGGCGGGCGCGCCGGCGGCCATCCCGACGCGCGAGGAGAACTCCCCCATGAGCATGACCGACAGCGACGCCGCGACCGGCTCCCGGGACATCAAGAGCCACGAGACCACCAGCTTCGCCGACCTCGGCAAGGAGATGTGGTCCTACCTGACCGGCAAGGGCGCGGCGATCAACTACGAGTTCGTCGAGATGGTCGTCGAAGTGCCGCGCGAGACCGGGCCGGATGCGCCGCGAGCCGTCTGGCGGCTCAACGGCACCCTGCGCATCACGACCACCGAGAACGCCAGCCGGGGATGACCGACCCGCGCGGCCCGGTGCACCTGTCCGGCGAACTGTCGCTGGAGGTGGACGGGGTGGGCGTGCAGGTGCGCGCCGACGGCGCGGACGTGCGGATCGTCGCCGCGGACGTCGGGACCTTCGTGGCCCGGGTCCGGGAGGCGGCGACCGCACGGACGGGGGTGGCGCCGGGTCGCCGTGACCTGGGCGGGCTGGCCGAGGCGCTGGCCGCCTCCGGGATCACCGCGCACCTGGAGTCCCCCACGCGTCCGGTGGCCGTCGCCGGTGCCGGCGTCGACTCGCCGGCCGGGGCGCTGCTGCTCGGCACCCGGCTGGTGCGGCCCGGTGCCGCCGTGGTGGTGATCGCCGCCGGCCGAGGCCGGCGGCTGCTCGCCGCGGGCGCCGTCGCGGTGGTGCTGGCGACCGTCCTGGCCCGCCGCCGCAGATGACGCTGACGGGCGCGGCCGGTCGTCGAGCCGGCCGCGCCCGTCAGCGGCTGCCGTCCGCCCTCCCGGACGACGACGACCGCTCCTCCGCGAGCCGGCGGACGAACAGCGGAGGCAGGTAGCGCAGCATCAGGGCCGACCACACCACGTGCGTGAGCATGGGCGCCTGGATCCCTCCGGTGATCCGGCGCTGCACCGCGAAGAGCAGCCCCATCGGGACGCTCGCCAGCACGAGCGCCGGGTTGCGGGTGGCCGTGGTGGCCAGGCCGTAGACGGCGGTCGACACGAGCACCGGCCGGTGCTCGCCCGCCGCCGCGTACAGGGCGCCGCGGAAGAACACCTCCTCCGCCATGCCGTTGGCCAGCGTCGTGGTGAGCACCAGCGGGGTCGACCCCTGGTCGGCGTAGCGGAGCACCGAGCCGATCGCCCGCTCCAGGACCGGGATCCGCCGGGCGACCAGCGCCGCGGCGTAGAAGGCCCCGAAGACGGCGGCCCCCGAGACCACCGGGGTGATCAGCGGCCGGCGCAGCCGGTCCCCGGGCCCGAACATCCGGCCCAGGTGCAGCGGCCCGGACGCCAGCCCTCCGGCCACCCAGGTGCCGGCGACCCCGAGGGTCAGCCCGTAGAACCGCGGGGAGCCCGGCGGCGTGGACAACGACACCCCCAGCAGGGACGCGCCGGTCACCGCGACGGCGCCGGTGACCCGCCGGCGGCGCCGGAAGGCCGCGTCGCTCTCCCGGTGGTCGCGCGGGACGCTGCGCAGCAGCGGCCCGGCCGCCCGCTCGACCGCGGCCCGCAGCCGTGGGAGGGCTCGGCCGCCGGTCACCGCCGGGCTCCGCGGCTCAGCCACCCGCCGCGCCGCTCCCCGACCTGCTGCCGGCGATCCCGCGCCCGCTCGACCAGGGCGGTCATCACCATCTCGTCGTAGTCCATGGGCTCGAACGGGACGACCGAGCGGATGGCGTCGTCGGTGACGACCACCTCGATGGTCATCGAGTCGATGAGCGAGCGGCCGGTGGCGACGTCCACGTCGGTGACCAGGGCCAGCCAGCGCGAGGACAGCTGCGGGCTGAGCAGCGGCACGGGGACGACGAACAGGTGGCGGTTCTGGATGTCGGCCACCCGGGTGAGCATCTGCAGGTAGGTGAGCACCTCCGGGCCGCCCACCTCGAACACCCGGCCGTCCGTGTCCGGTGCATCGAGGACACCGACCAGGTACCGGACGACGTCGGCGACCGCGATGGGCTGGGTCCGTGTGCTGACCCACCGGGGGGTGACCATGGCGGGCAGGTGGGCCACCAGCTGGCGGGTCATCTCCCAGGACACCCCGCCGTGGCCGACCACGATCCCCGCCCGCAGCACGGTCACCGGCAGGCCGGTGCCGGCGAGGAGCCGCTCGACCTCGCGACGGCTGCGCAGGTGCCGCGACAGCCGCTCGTCCTCCCGGCCCAGGCCGCCGAGGTAGACGATCCGGCCGGTCCCGGCCGCGGCGGCGGCCCGGGCGAAGGCGCGCGCCGCGTCGGCGTCCTTGCGCTCGAAGTCCGCGTCGCCGAGGGAGTGCACCAGGTAGTAGGCGACCTCGCAGCCCTCGAGCGCCGCCCGCAGCGATGCCTCGTCGCCGACGTCGCCCGCGACCGGGGTACCGGCCCCCTCGTAGTGCTCCGGCCGTCGGGTCATCGCCCGGACGTCGTGCCCGGCCTCGTCGAGCGCGGTGGCCAGCCGGCTGCCCACGAACCCCGACGCGCCGGTGACCAGGATCCTCACCGGCACAGCCTCACCCAGGGGGGCGGCGAGCGCGACCCGTACAGGGTCGGGCAGCGGATCCGTACCCGTCGCACGATCCGTCCGCGCTCGGAACCCGTCAGTCCAGGAGCCGGCGCCGCTGAGCCGCGTCCCGCATCCGGATGCCGATCGCCTCCTCCCCGGGTGAGAGGCGCTGCCTGGTGGTGGGCAGCTCCGCGGGCGACCGGAGCTCGTGCAGCGCGCTGACGCACTCCGCCGCGGTCGGCGGAGCGACCCCGTGTCCGCCGCGCTGCGTCGGGCCTCGGACCCGTTCGGCGGACACCGGCCTACGGGGCGGGCGCGGCCCCGACCGTGGGCGGAGCCGCGTCGAACTGCTCGGCCGCCGGTGGGGCGTGCGCAGGCATCATCGGGCCGTTCCCCGCCGGGTCGAGCACGTCCTCCTCGAACCACGCGTACCGGCCGGAGAGCACCTGCTGCGCGGCCCGGTACTGGTCGTGGTCGTCGTTGTCCCACAGCTCCGCGAACAGCCGATCGGCTCGGCGACGGGCCTGACGGCAGAACAGGTCGGCCAGTTCCACGGCCTCCTGCCTGCGGGCGGGCTGTTCTCGCCCGATGGTGTCCGCGTAGACGCAGGTGCACGAGATCGCGTAGAGCTCGGCACCGATGTCGACGATCCGGCCGAGCAGGTGGCCCTTCTGCTCGAGGCGAGCCTGGTGACGCCCCATCGCGTAGAAGGTCGAACGCGCGAGCTTGCGGGAGTGGCGCTCGACGTAGCGCACGTGACGGGCCAGCCGCCCGAACTCGGAGAAGGAGCCGGGACGCTGCCCGGCGCCCGTGGTGAGCGTCGGGAGCCACCGGGCGTAGAAGACGCCCGCCTTCGCGGCGGCCTTGGCCCTGTCGGCGGGACGGGCGTTCCCGAGGACCAGGTCCCCCGCGACCCTCAGGTGCTCGTCGACGGCTTCCCGGGCGATCAGCAGGTGCATGATCTCCGTCGAGCCCTCGAAGATCCGGTTGATGCGCATGTCGCGCAGCATCTGCTCCGCCGGTACCGGCTTCTCGCCGCGCCGGGCGAGCGACTCGGCGGTCTCGTAGGCGCGACCGCCGCGGATCTGCACCATCTCGTCGACGGCGGTCCAGCCGAGTTCCGACGCGTAGAGCTTGGCGAGGGCGGCCTCGATGCGGATGTCGTTGCGCTTGTCATCGGCCAGCCGGCTGGACACGTCGAGCACCGCCTCCAGCCCGAACGCGGTGCCCGCCAGCCAGGCGAGCTTCTGCGCGATCGGGTCGTGCTCGCCGATGGGCCGACCCCACTGCGTCCGCTCGCCCGACCACTCGCGCGCGATCTTGAGCGAGTGCTTCACCGCCGACGAGCAGAACGCGGGAAGTGAGAGGCGGCCGGTGTTCAGCGTGGTGAGCGCGATCCGCAGGCCCTTGCCCTCGCCGCCGATGACGTCCTCGGTGGGCACGAAGACGTCGTCGAACCGTGTCACCGAGTTCTCGATGCCCCTGAGCCCCATGAACTCGTTGCGGTGTTCGACCGTGATGCCCGCGCGGTCGCACGGGCACAGGAACGCGGTGATACCGCCCCGATGGCCGTCCGACTCCGGGACGACGGCCATGACCACGACCACGTCGGCGATGGCGCCGTTGGTCGCCCACAGCTTCGTGCCGTTGATCCGGTAGCCGGTGCCGTCATCGGTCGGGACCGCGGTCGTGCTCATCCGCGCCGGATCCGAGCCGACGTCCGGCTCGGTGAGCAGGAACGCCGAGATGTGGTCCCTGGCCAGCCTGGGCAGCCAGTGGCGCTTCTGCTCCTCGGAGCCGAACAGGCGCAGCGGCTCGGGCAGGCCGATGGACTGGTGCGCGGAGAGCAGCGTCGAGATCGACGAGTGCCACGTACCTGCCATGGCCAGCGCCCGGTTGTAGTGGACCTGGCTCAACCCGAGACCCCCGTACTCCTCGGGGATCTTCATGCCGAGCGCGCCCAGCTCCTTCAGGCCTTGCAGCACGCGCTCGGGGATCCTTGCCTCACGCTCGATCTGCTGCCGGTCGACCTGCTCGGTGAGGAACGTGCGGAGGCGCGCGAGGAACTGCTCACCCTTTTGCGCCGTGCCCGGATCGAGCTCCGGCTGCGGGTGGATCAGCTCGAGACGGAAGTTGCCGAGGAACAACTCCTTGCCGAACGACGGCTGGGTCCATTCGGTCTCGCGGCTCGCCTCGGCGACCTGCTTCGACTGTTCGTACGACGGATGAGACGCCATGCACCAGCATCACCCCTCCGTCCCGGTGGGACAACGGTTCTCGACGTCGTCCGCGACGGCCGATGAGGAGCCGGCGTCGGCATCGGACACGACCGAGACGTGGTCTCAGCCCGCCGTCGTGGGGCCCGGGTCCCGATCGGTCTGCCCCGGCATCCGCGACTGGTCCGGATGCGAGCCGGTCGGGCCCTCGTCGCCGAGCGCCTCGGCCTTGAGCTGCGCCTTCAGCGCGTCCTGCCGGCGCCGGCGCCGGATCTCCGCGCGGGCGAGGGCCGCCGCCAGGATGACCGGCCAGACGTACGTCATCTTGTCGGCGAGCCAGCTCACCCAGCCCGGGACCTGCCAGTCCGGCAGCTCGACGTCCGGCCACGGGATCGACGGCAGGTCGACGTCCGGCCACGGGATCGACGGCAGGTTCCAGTCCGGCCACGGGATGGCGGTCGCCAGCCGGACCGCGAGGAGGCCGAGCAGCAGCGGCACGACGACCTTGCCGACGCCTCCGGCGACGGTCACCGCCGCGTGCCGTCGAGGATGCCGCCGGATCCGTTCCTCGCGGAGGGCAGCGGGCGACCCGGGCTCGGGATCCAGATCGATCCCACCCGCTCCGAGCAGGGCGCGGGTGGCGGCGCTGACCTCGCCGTCGGCCCGGTACCAGGTGACCCGCCTGGGTCGCCCGACGGCGGTGAACCTCACCCCGATCGCGCCGACGTCCGGGAGCTCCTCGGCATGCGCGTCGGTTCCCGAGCCGCTCTTCTCCAGCCGGTCACCCGGCTCGAGCCGCACGGTGTCCTCCGAGGATCTCGTCACGGCGACCAGTTGCCCGTCGACGTGCCAGGTGACCGTCCGGGAGAACGAACCGGTGACCTCCACGCGATGCCGCTGTCCACGTACTGACAGGTCCCAGCCCTGGACGTCGTCGCCGGACACCATCAGAAGGTAGCGGCGCTGCCGGCGTGGGTGGAAGCGACGCCGGAGCAGACGGCGACCGGCCTCGTGGACACCGCAGAGTGCTCCGCGGTCAGGGCCCGCCGGGTCTCGTCGACCGTCGCGTCCCCGATGAGGGCGACGGATCGTGTCCCGCGGCGTGCTGTCGGCCGGTGGCGCCGTCGCCGGCCGCCTACGGCGGCTCGGTCCCGCGGCGCTGCTCCTGCTCGACCACCGCGGGCAGGTCCTTGAGCCGGTCCAGGCCCTGCAGCGGCCGGCGCATGCGGTGGTTGCCGGCCAGCAGGTCGCGGGTGCGGTCGAGGAAGGCCCAGTAGCCCGCGGTGTAGGGACAGGCGTCCTCCCCGAGCCGCTTCTTCGGGTTGTAGCGGCAACCGCGGCAGTAGTCGCTCATCCGGTCGATGTAGGCGCCGCCGGAGGCATAGGGCTTGGTGGCCAGCACACCGCCGTCGGCGTGCTGGCTCATCCCGACGACGTTGGCGACCATCACCCACTCGTAGCCGTCGACGAAGGTCTCGTGGAACCAGTCGGTCATCGCCGAGGGGTCGATGCCGCGCTGGAGCGCGTAGTTGCCGAGCACCATCAGGCGCGGGATGTGGTGCACCCAGCCGTCCCGGCGCAGGTCGCCCAGGACGTCGGAGAGGCACGCGGCGTCCACGGCGGTGTCGTCGAGGCCGGCCAGCCAGCCCGGCACCCCCTCGCGGGCGGCCAGGAAGTTCCGCTGCCGGAAGTCGCGGCCGAGGTGCCAGTACATGTGCCAGATGTAGTCGCGCCAGCCCATGACCTGCCGGACGAAGCCCTCCACGCTGTTCAGCGGCAGGGGGTCGCCGTCGGCGACGGAGTCGCGGTAGCGCTGCTCGGCCCGGCCGACGACGTCGATCGGGTCGAGCAGGCCGAGGTTGAGCGCGGGCGACAGCAGGGAGTGGGCCAGCCACCGCTCGTCGCGCAGCATGGCGTCCTCGTGCGGCCCGAAGGCGCCCAGCCGGGTGTCCAGGAAGTCGTCCAGCCGGTGCAGCGCCTCGCGCCGGGTGACCGGGAACAGCCGCGGACCGTCGTCCCCGACGAAGGACGCGTCGCCGGCGGCCACCCAGCGGTCGAGGTCGGCGCGGACCTCCTCGTCGATCTCGTCCTCCTCCGGCCACCACGGTTCGGGGGCCGGCGACCGGCCGTCGGCGGGCGGCGGCTGCCGGTTCTCCTCGTCGAGGTTCCACCGGCCACCCACCGGCTGGGCGCCGTCCATCAGGACGTCGTGGCGCCGGCGGGCGTCGCGGTAGAAGTCCTCCATGAGCAGCCGCTGCCGGCCGCGCCCCGCGGCCCAGGCCGCGAAGTCCGCCTGGCTGCTGACGAAGCCACGAGCGGCGAGCATCTCCACGCCCGGGCGCCGCAGGACGAGGTCGCGGCTGCCCCACGACGTCGGTGCGCACACGCTGAGCGGCTCCCGGACCCGGTCGAGCGCCTCGGCGTAGGTGCCCACCTGGTGGAACTCGGCCCGGTCCCCCAGCTCCGCGGCGCGGTGCCGGAGGGCGGAGAGCACCAGGTGCGCCTTCTGCCGGTGGAACCTCCGGCGGGCGAACACGGCCCGGGACTCGATCAGCAGCACCGGCTGCTGCGGCCCGTCCAGGAAGTGCGGACCGAGCTGGTCGGCGAAGCACCAGCGCCGGGTTCCCGGTGCCCGGTCCGGGAAGCCGCCCAGGGCGGGGTCCGATCGGTGGCCGTCCGGCTCCCCCCTCCGACCGTCCGCACCCGCCGCCACCGGCCTCACCTCCTGGCGGACATCGTGCGGTGCCCGGAGGTCCGCGCGCGACTCGTGGTCGCGCTCCCCGGGCGAGGACGCCCGCCGACCGGCAGGGGCACCGGTTCCCGCCCGGCCCGTGGCGTCGGGCGCGTCAGCCCGGTCCGGCCGCCGACCAGGGCGGCCACGGGAGGCGGGCGTACAGCTCGCCCAACGCCTGCACGTCGTGCCCCAGCCAGTCCCGCAGCCACGACCGGTAGGCGGCTGCGGCCCGCTCCTCGGTGACGGCGCCGACCGCCGTCCGGCTGATCGCGTGCGCCGCGAGCATCCCGGACATCAATGCGCGCAGGACGCCGTGCGACGACGCGGGGTCGAGCACGGCCGCCGCGTCGCCCACGACGTACCAGCCCGGTCCCGCCGCCCGGGAGGCGGAACGCCAGCCGACGTCCGCACCCCGGTCGGGCACGCGTCGCCGCAGACCCTGGAACTCCCCGGGGAGCCAGTCGTGCGGCACGCGCAGCCCCGGTCGCCACACCCGCGTCCACGTGTAGAGGCCCGGGCCGGTCCGCGCGGTCCAGGTCCAGCCGTCGGCGTCGGCCACGAGCGACGGGGCCTCGTCCCGCACCGCGCACCTGCCCTGCAGGTAGCCGTAGCGGGCGACCAGGGGCGGCGAGAACCGCACCTGACCCAGCCCCAGCCGCCGGGGGAGGAACCCCGGGGCGCCCGTGGCGTCGACGACGGTGCGGGCGTGCACGTCGCCGTCGTCCGTTCCCACGCCGGCCACCCGCCCACCGTCCACCAGGACCGCGCGGGCGCGCCGTCCGGTGTGCACCTGCACCCCGGCGGCCGACGCCCGTGCGACCAGCAGGGCGTCGAACTCCGCCCGCCGGGCCTGCAGGCCCCGCCACGGCCCGGAGTCGTCGGCGCCGAAGGCCACGAACCGGGGCGTGTCGCCCCAGGCGACCCAGTGCCCCTCGTGCCGCTCGAAGCCGGCTGCCGCGACGGCCTCGGCGACGCCGAGCTCGCGCAGCAGCGGTTCCACGCCCGGGTGCAGGGTCTCCCCCGGGCGGTCCCGCGGGAGGTGTTCGGCCTCGAGCAGGGTGACGCGGAGCCCCCGCTGGACGGCGGTCAGCGCGGCCGCGCAGCCCGCGGGGCCGCCGCCGAGCACGAGCACGTCGGCGTCGTCAGCTCCGTTCCCGGCCGCTCCCGCGCCGTCAGACATGCCGGACGTGCCACGTGGCCCCGGCGCGGACCAGCACCACCGGGGCGCCGCCGACCAGCACCAGCCGACGCTCGGTGACCCGGAAGCGGCGGAGCCGGTGATCCGCCGGCTGCTCCGCGCCGGCCGCCGGCTGGTACATCTCGATGCGCCAGACGTCGGCGCCCAGCTCCTCCCCGGTCGCCTCCTCCGCCGCGCGCAGGTCCGCGTCACCCGCACCGGCCGCGCGGAACGACAGGACGTTCCAGGCCCGCTTGCCGCGGGGGTCACCCGGCGCCACGCCGACCGCCAGGTACGCGCGCGCCATGGCGAGGACGCGCCCCATGTACTCGGCCGTCCCCAGGCGTCCGGTGAGGGCGAGGGTGAACCGCCCCGCGAGCGCGTTGGCCACGTAGTCGACGTGGTCGAAGCTCGCGTACTCGGCCACGTCCGCGCCCCCGACGGGGCGTGGCCCCGGCACCCCGTCCCACGGCAGGTCCCCGGTGCTGCCGATCTCCTCGTCGGTCAGCGGGCTGACGGTCGGGAAGACCTGGGAGAAGCTGCGGCCCGCATCCGGGGCCACCGCCGGCCAGAAGGTGCTCAGCGCGGCGCAGAGCTTGGAGTCCTCCGGGAACGGGCTGCCGAGCCCGTAGGCGGCGAGGTGGGTGACCCCGCCGCTGACGTCGAAGCTGGTGTCCCACCCCGGCGCGAACACCCCCGCGGCACCGTCGGGCAGGGGGTTGTGCCGTTCGCGGTGGGGGTCCCGCAGGGGACGTCGCGCGACGGGCGACCGGCGCGGCAGCGAGACGATCGCGGTGACCGTGTCGTCGGCCTCCCGGAAGCCCGCCGCCGGGACGGCGGGGTCGCCGGCCCGGAAGTCGAGGTTGTTCAGCTTGAGGTTCGGCGCGATCCGCTCGTCGGCCAGGGTGAACGGCGGGGTCTCCCAGAGGGTGGCGCGCAGCGCGCTGGGCACCCGCTGCAGCCACCACTCCATGACGTTCCGCTGCTCGCAGCGGAAGAAGAAGTCGGGCGCGGCGACGAGGGAGTAGGCCGGCACCGTCCGCGGTACCGCCACGCGCAGCTGCGGGCACACCGGCTCGATCCAGCCGTCCGCGGTGAAGTCGACGTAGTGCTGCGCCCGGTAGCCGCCCTCGCGCACCCGGGCCGCGGGGTCGGCCAGGTCGTTGAGGTCGGTGACCGGCTCATCGGGCGCCGTCCGCACGTGCACGTACTCCGGTGCCCGCCGCGGGCCGTCGGCGGTCAGCTCCAGGGTGGGCGAGAAGGTCGTCCGGCTGCGCAGCTCCGCTTCCGGCGGCACCCGGAAGGTCAGGGGCCGCCCCTGGTAGACCGCCTCCGCGACGACCGACGGGTGCGGGACGGGCACCAGCAGGCCGCGGCCGTCGTCGGGACGAGCGGAGAACTCGGCGATGCCGTCGGTGAACCGGAACGGCGGCCGGTCGATGTCGGGAGAGCTCCAGCCGGAGTCCGCACCCCGGCGCCCCATCTCCCGGTGCGCGCGGCGCAGCTTCTCGTTCACGTGGTGGGCGCGGAGGTCGACCCGCAGGTCCATCCCGTGGATGCACTCGGGGCCGTCGAACAACTTGTGCAGCGGCACCCAGAACGTGCGCGCGTCGTCATGGGGGTCGACCGGGTCGTCGGCACCGCGCCGGAAGAGCTCCGGGTGCCGCGCCCGGAAGCTGAAGCGCATCGGCCCGAAGCTCGCCTCGTCGCCCTCGCGCTGCACCGCGATCCAGGCCGAGTACCTCGCCGGGAGCACGCGGAGGGCGTGCGGGTCACCGTCGACGAACGGCGTGAAGCCGCGCCGTGACCCGTCGTACTCCGGGTCGTGGGTGCCCACGCGGGCGATGCCCGTGCGGGCGGCGCACAGCTCTCCGTGCCGGCGGTGCACCGAGTCCACGGCGGACCGGTACTCGGTGGCGAACACGGCGACGGCCAGCAGGTCTCCCCCGGCGCGCCCCGCGAGCTCTGCCAGTGACGGCGGCCGGACCCCGAACACGTAGTTCTCCACCGCCTCGAGCTCGGCCGGGGTCGGGAAGGCCGTCAGGTCGACGCCGCCGACCTGCAGCACGGTGGGCGATGCCAGCGCGTGGTGGAGCAGGCTCCGGTCGGGGTCCCCTGGTTCGATCCCGCGCTCCCCCTCCTGCGCGAAGTCCTCGAACCCGGGGATCGAGCGATCCACCCCGGCCAGTGGTCTGGCCAGCTCGCTCGACAGGTCCGCCGCGGTCAGGTCCAGACCGTGGGCGGCCAACAGCTCCGCCCACCCGTGGGGGGCCAGCCGGGCACAGGCGTCCCGCACCTCGTCGAGCAGCGTCATGGGGGCTCCCTGGGGCGGCGGACGGCGGTCGTCCGGCTCCGGGACGAGGCGGCCGCCCGGTCCCGCCGTCGCACCGCGTCCCGACGGCGGGAGTGTGCTCGGGCCCCTGTCACCGCCGCGTCAACGACCCGTCACACCTGCCCCGCTCCCCGGCTCCACGGGCCGCGCCCGGGAGCAGCAGCGGTGGCGGGGGCCGTCACGGACGGGACGTAAGACCCCGCCGCAGCTCGTCCATGGCCTGCGCGAGGCTCACCCGCGGCGTCCAGCCCCACCGGCGCGCACGGTCGGCGCGCAGCTGCCCGGTCCAGACCGGCTCGTCGGTCCACTCGGGCGCGACGCCCAGCGCGTCGGTCACCGTGCCGAGGTAGTCCCGCCACGTCGCCGGCTCGCCCGCGACGAGAACCGGCGTCGTGCTCCCGGCGACGGGGCCCCGCTCCGGGTCGTCGGCGCTCGCGACGGCGCCCGAGGCGACGTCGGCGATCAGGGCCGCCAGGTCGTCGACGTGCACCCACGCCCAGGTCTGCGCCGGGTTCGCGGTGCGCTCCCCGTCCCGGACCGCTCGCGGGCGCAGCGTGTTCCAGACCGACGTGTCGCCGGCTCCGATGATCGCCGGCGGGCGGACCAGCACGGTCGTCAGCCCGCCGACCTGCGCGAGCGCGACGTCGGTGGCGTTCTTGGTGTCGGGGTAGTCGCCGCTGCCCTCGGGGAGCAGGGCGCCGTCCTCGGCCACGTCCCCGACGCCGGCCGAGCGGTCGTAGACCCCGGCCGTGGAGACGTGCACGAGCCGGGCGACCCCGGCGTCCCGGGCAGCCCGGGCTAGCGCCGGCGTCTGCTCGGCACCCACCCGGTGCTGCACGTCCCGGGGCGAGCCCATCGGGTGCACCGTCGTGACGACCGCGTCGGCGCCCCGGGTCACCTCGCGGGCGAAACCCTCGTCGGCGAACTCGCCGACGTGCTCGGTGACCCCGTCGAGCACGGGCGCGCTGCCGGCGCGGCGGACGACGGCGCGCACCTGAGCCGACCGCTCGACCAGCGCCCGGCACACGGCGGTGCCCACCAGCCCGTTCGCACCGGTCACCACGACGACGGGAGAGGAAGTCACCATGCCGTCCACCCTGCCAGCGACCACCCGGCGGCGCCCGCTGTCGGGACGTCGTCCGCGCCGGGAACGACACTGCCGTGGCGGACGGCGGGCCACGTCCCGGAGGTGCGCCGCCCGGCCGTCCACCCTCCCCGCGGCCGGTCGGTCCGCCTTCGACGGCACAATGGGCCGGTGTACGCGCCGCCCTGGGGGGTAAGCGCGCCGGACGAGGGTGGCGCACGAGGACGGCGGCCGCCCGCCGCACCTCACGAGTGGACCTGATGACCGGCAACGCCACACACCGATTCAGCAACACCGCGATCCTCACCGTGCAGACGGCGGACGCGTCCCAGATCGTCACCTCGGCTGCGCTCGACGAGCAGCTGGGTGACACCTACCAGCGCGTCGGGCTGCGGCCCGGGCTGCTGGAGCGGCTCGCCGGCATCAAGGAACGCCGCTGGTGGGCCGACGGCGTCTCGTTCGCCGACGGCGCCGCCACCGCGGGCGCCAAGGCGATCAGCGAGAGCGGTGTCGACCCCGCGCACATCGGCCTGATGGTGAACACCTCGGTCAGCCGCAAGCACCTCGAGCCGTCCACCGCCGTGGCCGTGCACGACGCCCTCGGGCTGCCGAGCTCCTGCCAGAACTTCGACGTGACGAACGCCTGCCTCGGCTTCATCAACGGCATGGAGCTGGCCGCGGCGATGATCGACGTCGGGATGGTCCGGTACGCCCTCGTCGTCAACGGCGAGGACTCACGACCCGTGCAGGAGCGCACCATCGACCTGCTCAACCGGCCGGACACCGTCGCCAAGGACGTGATGGGGCACTTCGCCACGCTCACCCTGGGCTCCGGGGCCGTGGCGATGGTCCTCGGCCGGGCCGACGAGCACCCCGAGGGCCACCGGCTGGTCGGGTCCGTCAGCCGGGCGGCCACCCGGCACCACGAGCTGTGCACCGGCGACAACGACGGGATGCAGACCGACCTCAAGGGCCTCCTCGACGCCGGCCTCGCCCTGTCCGGTGAGCTCTGGGCGGACGCCGACGCCGAGTTCGACTGGGCGCGGGGCATGGACCGCTACGTCATCCACCAGGTCTCCAAGGTGCACACCGGCGCGCTGTGCGACCGCTTCGGCATCGACCGGGCGCGGGTGCCGACGACCTTCCCGACCCGGGGCAACCTCGGCCCCGCATCGGTGCCGTTCACCCTGGCCGGCGAGGCCGACACCCTCGCCGACGGCGACCGCGTGCTGCTCATGGGGATCGGCTCCGGCCTCAACGCCTGCTGCCTCGAGATCGCCTGGTGACGGCGGGATCGCCGGTCGAGCTGCCGGGGCTGGACCCGTCCTGGTCGCGGTGGATCACCGTCTCCGACGCGGACGGCGAGAAGCACCGCTGGCACGTGCTCGACAACGGTGTCCCCGACCCGGTCGGCACCCTGCTCTGCGTCCACGGCAACCCGACCTGGTCCTACCTGTGGCGCCGCCTCGTCGCCGCCGCCCCGCCGGGGTGGCGCGTCGTCGCCCCGGACCAGCTCGGCATGGGGTGGTCCGACCGCCCGGCCGGACCGCGGACCCTGACCCAGCGGGTGGCCGACCTGGGACGCCTCACCGCCGAGCTGGGCGTCAACGGGCCGGTCGTGACGGTGGCCCACGACTGGGGCGGCATCATCTCCCTCGGCTGGGCCCTCGAGCACCGGCAGGACGTGCGCGGCGTCGTCCTCACGAACACCGCCGTCGCCATGCCCGAGGGCGACCTCGGGCCCGCGCTGATCCGGCTGGCGCACGCGCCCGTCCTGCGCTCCGCCGTCACCCAGGCCAGCTCGGTGTTCGTCCGCGGGGCGACCGCGCTGTCCCGGCCGCCGCTCCCCCGGGAGATCCGCCGGGCGTACGCGCAGCCCTACCGCACGGCCGAGCGGCGCCGGGCCGTGGGCGAGTTCGTCGCCGACATCCCGTTCGCGCCGGGGCACGCCTCCCGCCCGGCGCAGGAGGCGATCGCGGAGGGCATCCGCACGCTGGACGTCCCGGCCCTCCTCCTGTGGGGTCCCCGCGACCCGGTCTTCGGCGAGAAGTACCTGGCCGACCTGCGCGAGCGGCTGCCCCGGGCAGCGGTGCACCGCTACGAGAACGCCTCCCACCTCCTCCCCGAGGACGCTCCGCAGTACGCCGATGCGGTGGCCACGTGGGTGACCGACACGTTCGTGGCGCCGGGCGCCCCGGCGCCGGGCGAGGGTGAGGCCCCGGCCGAGCCTGCCCGGCCGTGGGCGGCCCTGGCCGCTCGCTCCGACGACGACTCCCCGGCCGTCGTGGCGGCGGGCGGGGCCTCGGTCAGCTGGGCGCAGCTGGCGAGCCGGGTCTCCCACCTCGCCGCCGGTCTGGCGGCGGCCGGCGTCCGTCCGGGCGACCGGGTGGCCCTCCTGCTGGAGCCCTCCGCCGACCTGACTGCAGCGGTCTACGCCACCTGGCGCGCCGGAGCCGTCATCGTCGTCGCCGACAAGGGCCTCGGCCTCCGGGGCATGCGGCGCGCGCTGCGCGGCGCGGCGCCGGACCACGTCCTCGGCAGCGCCGCCGGGCTGGCCGCCGCACGGGGAATGGGCCTGCCGGGCACCCGGATCGGAGCCGGGCAGATGACGGCCCGGCTCCGCCGGGCACTGGGCGCCGAGCACGACCTGGCCTCGCTGGAGGCGCTCGGCCGGACGTCGCCCGCGCCGGCGGAGGCCGCGCCGGACGACGACTGCGCGGTCGTCTTCACCTCCGGGGCCACCGGCCCGGCCAAGGGCGTGGTCTACACGTCCCGCCAGGTCGGCGCCCAGCTGGAGCTCGTCCGTGCGGCCTACCGCCTCACGCCGGGCGACTCGCTGGTCGCCGCGTTCGCCCCCTTCTCCATCCTCGGACCGGGTCTCGGGATCGCCTCGGCCGTCCCCGACATCGACGTCACGGCGCCCGGGACGCTCACCGCCGCGAAGCTGGCGGACGCCGCGGCCGCGGTGGACGCCACGGTGGTGTTCGCCGCGCCGGCCGCCCTGCGCCGGGTCGCCGCCACCGCCGCGGACCTGACCGTGGCGCAGCGGTCGGCGCTCGGCCGGATCCGGCTGCTGATGTCCGCCGGGGCGCCCGTGCCGACGTCCCTCCTGCGCGACCTCCGCGGCACCTTCCCGGCGGCCGAGCCGCACACTCCGTACGGCATGACCGAGGCGCTGCCGGTCACCGACGTCTCCCTGGACGACGTCGAGGCCGCCGGGCCGGGGAACGGTGTCTGCGTCGGCCGCCCGGTGCCCGGCGTCGAGGTGCGGATCAGCCCGCTGACCCCCTCGGGCGTCGCCGACGGCCCGCTCACGAGCGCTGCCGGTGTTGCCGGTGAGATCGCCGTGCGCGCGCCGCACGTGAAGGACCGCTACGACGGCCTGTGGGCCACCGAGCGTGCCGCCGGGCGCGACCCGGGCTGGCACCGCACCGGGGACGTCGGCCACCTCGACGGCGAGGGGCGGCTCTGGATCGAGGGCCGCCTCGCGCACGTGCTCACCACCGCGGACGGTCCGGTGACCCCGGTCGGCCCGGAGCAGCGGATCGAGCAGCTCGGCGCCGTCTCCGGCGCCGCGGTGGTCGGGGTCGGCCCGGTGGGCGCCCAGGTCGCCGTGGCCGTCGTCGTGCCCGCCGGTGCCCGGCACCGGCGCCGCCCGCTCCCGGCCCGGCCGGGCGCCGAGCGGCTCGCCGTGGCGCCCGCCGGCCTCGCGGAGCCGGTGCGGGAAGCGGCCGGGATCGACCTCGCCGCCGTGCTCGTGTCCGGCGCGCTGCCGGTCGACATCCGGCACCAGTCGAAGGTGGACCGGGCGGCACTGGCCCGCCGGGCGACCCGGGTGCTCTCCGGCACGCCGGTCCGGTGGGGGGCCCGGCGCGAGAGCACGCCATGAGGGTCCTGGTCACCGGGGCGAGCGGGATGCTGGGGCGGGCCACCGCCCAGCGGCTGCTCACCCGCGGGGACGAGGTGACGGTCCTGCAGCGCCGTCCGTCCGGCCTGCCCTGCGCCGAGGTGCTCGGGGACGTCGCCGAGCCCGCCGTGGTGGCGCGCGCCGCCGCGGGGCAGGACGCCGTCGTCCACCTCGCGGCGAAGGTGGACGTCACCGGCAGGTGGGACGAGTACGCGCGCGCCAACATCCGGGGGACGGAGAACGTCGTCGCCGCCTGCGCCGCCGGGGGCGTCGGGCGGCTCGTGCACGTGTCGTCGCCGTCCGTCTCGCACGCCGGGTCCCCGCTGTTCGGGGCCGGCGCCGGCCCCGCCGACCCGGCGCGGGCCCGCGGCTCCTACTCCCGTTCCAAGGCGGTGGCCGAGCAGGTGGCGCTGGACGCGGACTCGGCCGCCCTGGCGGTGCTCGTCCTGCGCCCGCACCTGGTGTGGGGGCCCGGCGACGAGCAGCTCGTGGCGCGGATCGTGGCGCGGGCCGCCACTGGTCGTCTCCCGCTCATCGGCTCGGGCGCCGCGCTGATCGACACCACCTACGTCGACAACGCCGCAGCCGCCCTCGTGGCCGCGGTCGACGCCTGCGGGCCCGTGCACGGCGAGGCGCTGGTGGTCTCCAACGGTGAGCCCCGCACGGTCGACGAGATCCTGTCGCGGCTGTGCTCGGCGGCCGGCGTGCCCGCGCCACGGGGACGGGTGCCGGCGCACGCGGCCTGGCTCGCGGGCGCCGTGGTGGAGGGCATCTGGTCGGCGACCGGCCGGCGCTCGACCCCCCCGCTGACCCGGTTCCTCACCGAGCAGCTGACGACGGCGCACTGGTTCGACCAGCGGCGGACCCGGACCGCGCTCGGCTGGCGGCCGGAGGTCGGCCTGGACGAGGGGTTCGCCCGCCTGGCCGCCTGGTACGGCGGCGCGGGCCCGGGTGCGGACCTCGCGGTCAGCCGCTGCACACCGGGAGCCGCGTCCGGGTGACGCGGCTCCCACCGGTCGGCGCGGGCCTGTCCGTACCCGGATGACGAGTGGCGGGGGTGGATGCCCTCGCCCACGCCGCCCTCTCCCCGACGAGAACGCCGACCTCGAGGCGGTGCTGGCCGAGGTCGCCGACCGGACACGCCACCTCGCCGAGGAGGGCGAGCCGCGCGGGCGAGGCTCTCGTCGGTGACATCGCCGATGGCCAGGGCGCCAGGAGCCCCTCGGACGGCAGTCGGCCGCTACGGTCACGTCGTGCAGTGATCCGGGTCACAAGGGGGCGTCATGTCGACCACCACCGCAGCGCCGAACCCGACCTCGCCGGATCGCGGGCGCCGGGCTCCTGCGGACCCGGCGCCGACGACCGAGTCCGAAGCCCTCGCCTCCGTCGAGGGCGGCGAGACGGTCGCCCTGCCCACGCCCCGAGGTGTCGTCCGCGGGCTCGTCGCCACGTTCGCCCGCCCCCGGCCGCTGGCGCGGGAGACCGCCCGGCTCGGACGCGACACCGTCCGCATCCTCCGCGGGACCGATGAGTTCGCCCCCTCGCCGAAGGACAAGCGGTTCGCCGACCCCGCCTGGTCGCAGCACCCGGGCTACCGGCGGCTTGCGCAGTCCTACATGGCGCTCTCCGGGTCGCTGCATCGCCTCGTCGACGACTACGAGACCGGTGGCCCCGACTGGCGCGAGGTGGAGCAGGCCCGCTTCGTCCTCAACGCCTTCATCAGCGCCGCGGCCCCCACGAACACGCTGCTCGGCAACCCCGCCGCGCTGAAGCGCGCCTTCGACACCGGCGGGCGCAGCCTCGTCAGAGGCCTCGGCCACATGCTCCACGACATCCGGCACAACGGCGGGATGCCGAGCATGGTCGATCGCAGCGCCTTCACCGTCGGGAAGGACCTCGGGGTCAGCCCCGGGGCCGTGGTCCACCGCGACGAGGTCATCGAGGTCATCCAGTACGCACCGTCGACGGCGGGGGTGCGGCACCGGCCGCTGGTGATCGTGCCGCCACCGATCGGACGCTTCTACTTCCTGGACCTGAGCCCGGGACGCAGCTTCGTCGAGTACGCGGTCGGCCAGGGCTTCCAGGTGTTCATGGTCAGCTGGCGGAACCCGACCAAGGAGGAGGCCGACTGGGACCTGGACACGTACTCCGGCGGCGTCCTGACCGCCGTCGACGTCGCGCGGGAGATCACCGGCTCCCCCGACGTCACCACCCTCGGGTTCTGCGCCGGCGGCCAGGTGATGACGACTGCGCTCAACCACCTCGCCGCCACCGGCGACGACCGCGTGCACGCCGCCGGCTACGCGGTGACCCTGCTCGACTTCTCGAGCCGGGCACCGCTGGGCGCGTTCTCCGCCCCGCGCGTGATCGACCTGGCGCGGCGGAACTCGCGTCGCGGCGGGGTCATCACCGCGCGGCAGATGGGCTCGGCGTTCACCTGGATGCGACCCGACGACCTGATCTTCAACTACCTGGTCAGCGAATGGCTCATGGGTGAGGACCCGCCCGCCTTCGACATCCTCGCGTGGAACGCCGACGGCACCAACCTGCCGGCGCGCCTGCACGAGCAGTTCCTGGACATCTTCGGGAAGAACGCCCTGGTGCGACCCGGAGCGATGCGCGTGCTCGGCACACCGGTCCACCTGAGCCGGATCACCGTGCCCACGTTCGTCACCGGCGCGCTCACCGACCACCTGACGCCGTGGCACGGGTGCTACCGGACGACGCAGCTGCTCTCCGGGCCGACGACGTTCGTGCTCAGTTCGAGCGGCCACATCCAGAGCCTGGTCAACCCACCCGGGAACCCCAGGGCCAGCTACTGGACGGGCGGCGATCCCGGCCCGGACCCGCACGCCTGGCGCGCGGCCGCGACGAAGCACACCGGCAGCTGGTGGGAGCCCTGGGCCGAGTGGATGCTCGACCGTTCCGGCGACGAGATCCCCGCACCCACCACGCTCGGCAGCGCGACCCATCCCGCCCGGGAGCCGGCACCCGGCACGTACGTCGTGGAGCGCCGCTCGGGCTGAGCCCGTCCCTCCCCACCCCGAGGGCTCAGGGGTGGGGAGGGACGGGGCACTTCCTCAGCCGAACGCCGTCTGCATCTCCTCCGACGCCGTGGCGCGCTCGGGGTGCGCGGGCACCTCCGCGTGAGCCTGTCCGGTCCCCCGCTCCCCCGGGCGCTGGACCGCGACCACCGCCGGGTCGACCCGCATCACCGCGTACCCGGCCACGGCGCCCGCGCCGAACCCCGGTGCGAAGACCCGCAGCGGTTCGGTGATCACACCGTCGCGCACCGCGTCGTGGATGGCCAGCGGGATGCTCGCCGACGACGTGTTGCCCACCTTCTCGATGTTGAAGTAGAGCTGGTCGGCGGTCAGCCCGGCACGCTCCGCCAGCTGGATCACCATCGTCTTGTTCGCCTGGTGCGGCACGATCAGGTCGATGGCGTCCAGCAGCGAGCCGTCCCGTCCCTCCGGCGCGGGCAGCTTCCCGAGCTCGTCGATCATCTGGGCCAGGTAGCGGCCGGCCAGCGCCTTCACCTGCGGGCCGAACACCGTGATGTTGTTGTCGAACTCGGGATTGGGCCAGAGGATCGAGTTCACCTCGCTGGCCGGGCCGCTGGCGTAGGTCTTCATGTACTCGATGTCGCCGTCGGCGCCGTCCGCGGCCGGGCCCACGATCAGCGCGGCCGCGCCGTCCCCGAAGATCATCCGCGAGGTGCGGACGTTGCCGATCTTGTCGGAGAACTTCTCGACGCACACCACCAGGACCGGTCGCTCGACCTCCTGGAGCATCCGGACGGCGTCCGCGACGCCGTAGGGCATGCCCGCGCAGGCGGCGATGATGTCGTAGGCGGCATAGACCTGGTGCATCCCGAGCTGCCCGCACAGGTACGTGGCCAGCGACGGGATGAGCCGCGAGCTGGTGCAGGTGCAGACCAGGACGCCGCCGATCTCCTCCGGCTGCCGCCCGGCCTTGTCCAGCGCCGCCTCGGCGGCCTGCAGGGCGAGCTCCTCCAGCGGCAGCGAGCTGTACTCGCGCTGCTCGATGCCGGTCTTGGCGGCGATCTCCTCGGCGCTCATCGGCGACCAGTTGTAGGCCGTGTTGCGGATCAGGTCGTCGTTGCTGCACACCTGGTCGCCGTGGACGGCTGCCAGCGCCTCGATCCGCGGCCGCACCGCGAACCGCCGCCGCACGTCGAGCTCCGGGTACGGCCGCACCGGCGGGCGGGACTCCCGGGGCCCGCCGACGTGCCGGGGCTCGGCTCCGGCCCGCAGGCGGCGCAGGAAGGCCCGCACCTCCTTGTCGCGCGGGTGGAAGGCGACCACGTAGTCGTCGTCCCGGAGGTCGCCGGCCTCGGCCAGCTCCACCTGCGACCGCTCCCAGGGGTACTGGTTGTGCAGCACCATGGCCCAGCGGTGCAGCGCCTCGAGCTCGGGGACGTCCTCGGAGACGTCGAGGATGTCGGTGTAGTCGTACACCGGGTAGTCGGGGTCGTAGCTCGGCAGCCGGAAGGTCAGGTTCCCCGGCTGCTGCAGGAACTCCGCGACGGTGGGCTTGAGGGCCGGCAGCGTCGACGCGTGGTGCCGGCGGTTGGCGAAGACGTCGAACAGGATGTCGAAGATGCGGTCCTCGCAGCCCTCGCTCCACTTCGCCGGCAGCTGCGGGAAGGCCTGCTGGACCCCGGTGACCTTGGCGTCGCCGTCCTCCCACGGCTGCAGGACCGGGAGGAAGACGTCCGGCCGGTTGCGCGGGACGTCGGCCCAGCGGGTCGGCCGCTTGTCGTACATCGTGATGGAGAAGCGGTTGGCCCAGAAGAGGTTCAGCGCGAGGTCTCGCATCAGGTCGTAACGGGTCCCGTAGGCGCCGGTCCGGACCCGCTCGAGGATCTCGGTGCCGCTCGGCGCCTTGGTCTCGAAGTCCCGGCGCACGACGCTGTCGAGCTGCTCCAGCGTCTCCATGGTGGAGAAGTCCAGCTCGGGCATGATGTTCGAGGGGAACACCATGCGGCCGTGCCGGTTCATGACGAAGGCGTTCATCGACGGGCCTCTCTCTCCTGGGATCAACGTCCGGCCGCGCGCTCCATCCCCCGCTCGACGGCGGCGATGAGACGCGGCCTCAGCTCGGCGGCCGGGATGATGTCGTGCACCGATCCGACACGGCGGGCTCGTTCGATGTCGTGGACCGCCTCGAAGCCGGCGCCCACCTCGCCCAGCTTCTCCGAGCGGACGGCGGCCCTCAGGGTGGCGAGCTCGACCCGCAGATGCGCCTGCTCGACGCCCTCGGCCGCGTTCATCGCGGCCTCCAGCTCCCGGACCCGCGGATCGGCAGCCGTCCGCTTGTCGACCTCCCGGGTGAACACCACGGCGGCCGCGGGAGCGCCACCGATCACCGAGGCGTACGAGCCCTCGACCGCCAGCACCTCCATGTTGTCGTTGAGGACGCCGGAGAAGACGACGAAGGCACCGCCGTGGTACCGGGAGACGACGCAGAAGACGATCGGGCCGTCGAAGTTGGTGATGGCGCGGCCGATCTCGGCGCCGTACTCCAGCTGCAGCTTGCGCAGCGACTCCGGTGACCCGTCGAAGCCGGAGAGGTTGGCCAGCACGACCAGCGGCCGGTTGCCGCTGGCCGCGTTGATCGCGCGGGCGGTCTTCCTCGACGAGTGCGGGAACAGGGTCCCCGACGTCCACTGGTCCGGGCCGTCCGCGGGGAAACTGCCGCGTCGCGGCATCGGCCGCGACTCGATGCCCAGGACCGAGACCGGGTGCCCGCCGAGGTGCGCGTCGTACACCACGACGGTGTCGGCGTCGGCCATGCCCGCCCACCGCTCGAGCACCGGGTGGTCCTGGTCGGTGACCGCGCGCATGACCGTGCGGATGTCGAACGGCTTCTTGCGCTCGGCGTTGGTCGCCGCGGAGAAGATGTCGCCCACGGTCGTGAACTCGCTGCCCGGGTGCCGGTGCGGGAAGGAGCGCACGTCCCGGTCGGCGGGGTCGTCGGTGTCGGCAGGACGAGGCCAGCGCTCACCCGGCGCGACGTAGGTGTGCTCGTAGTGCCGCATCAGCAGCTCGCCCGCGGCGGTCAGGTTCGGCGCCCAGTACTGCGCCTGCCCGTTGGGGCCCATGACCCGGTCGTAGCCGCCGATGCCGAAGTTGTCCTCGGCCGACACGCCTCCGGAGTAGTCCAGCGAGTGCTTGCCGGTGAGCACCATCGCGCTGTCGGGGGTCATGACCAGGATGCCCTTGGTGTGCATGAGCATCGTGGCCTCGGCGTTCCAGTACGGCTGGGCCCCGACGTTGATCCCCGCGACGACGACGTTGATCTCGCCGCCGCGCTGCGTGAACTCGATGATCCGGCGCAGGGCCCGGGCGACCCAGTCCATGTTCTCCGTGCCGCTGTCCATCGAGATGCGTGCGCCGGAGGACAGCGCGAACCACTCGACGGGGATGCCGCGCTCCTCGGCCAGGTCCAGCGCGGCGTTCACGCGGGCGCACTCGGGCTCGGCGACGGTGCCCAGCTGCTTGGTCGGGTCGCCGAACAGGGCCACCCGGGTCACACCCTCGGGGTAGCGCGTCGTCGGCGTGCTCACCACGCCGACGACGATGCCGGCGCGGTTCTGCCCGGCCGGCCGCTCCACGGGGACGAGCCGGCCGTCGTCGTCCAGGTCGTGCTCGACGAACGAGCCGCCGGGCCCGGCCAGCTGGGTGCTGAGCTCGTAGGGGTAGACGGCGCCCCGGGCACGGGAGCTGAGCACCTTCTCGGTGTAGTCGTCCAGCGGGCGCATGGGTTCGGTCGGCCGGTCCGTCAGCTGCATCTGGACGCCGGTGCCGGGCCGGTAGGAGAACCGCAGCGCCACCTCGCGGGGCGGCGCGCCCTCCTCCTCCTGCAGGCGGGCCAGCAGCACGATCTGCTCGATGCCGGCCCCCACCGTCAGCGGCGCGGCCGTCCGGGCGAAGGCCGCCACCTCCGCCAACGGCACCTCGATCGACGGCCAGGCGTAGAGGAACACCCGGTTGTGCTCGAGCGGCCGGCGCGACCGTCGGCGGGACTGCGCCCGGCGCAGGCTGTCGAGGCAGGCGGTGAGCTGCCGTTCCACCGTCGGGAACGCGACGATCTCGCCGGCGTCGTCCCGGAGGGGGGTCAGGTCGCGAACTGCGGCCATGGCGATGAACCGCTCGTCGTCCGGGTTCTCCTTCGAAGTGACGTGGAAGACGTAGGTGTCCTCGGCCGAGGGCACGCGCTCCCCGTCGAAGTTCTTCAGCCGCCACAGGTTGAGCCGCTGTCCCGTGAGCGGGTGCAGACCCCGGATGACCCGCTCCTCCGCCAGCCCGTCCCGGTCCGCCCCGTCCTGGGACGGCCGGAAGGTCACGGTCTCCACGTCGCCGTCCGGGGTGGAGACGGTGACCGTCACGCGGCGGACGGTCCGGAACACGGCGGTGCCGGCGATGACCTCCCGCAACTCGGCCGCCATGGCGTCGGCGTCGGCCGGGCGGTCCGGCCAGGAGAGGTAGAGGTCCACGAGGACGTGCGACGGGTCGGGGACGTCCGCGATCCGCTCCGCCACGGACCCGAGGGCCGTCGGCAGACCCGTCGCCTGCACCATCACCGAGATCAGCTGCAGCTGCGTCCCGTTCAGCTCGAAGCCGGCGGAGACGGCGGAGCGTCCGTCGAGCAGGAAGGACCGGACGTCCTGCAGGTCGCGACTGCGGTAGTAGCGGCGGGTCAGGACCTCGAGGACGGGATCGGGCTCGGCGGTGTCCCTCTCGAAGCGCTGCGCCAGGAGGCGGATCAGCGGCTCGGGGCTCGCGACGAGCGCCTCGATGCGCGCCATGTCGTCGCGGTCCTCGTCCCGCGCACCGGCGTCCACCTCGTCCAGCAGCCGTCGTGCCTCGTCGAGGACCTGCTGCCGCGCCTGGAGGACCACGGGCTCCTCGAAGTAGCGGTACCGGACGGCGCGGGCCAGATCGCCCACCGAGGGATAGCGCAGCTGCGTCGCGACCACGAGCCGGTCGAGCACCTCCCCCACCTGTGCCCGCGCCGGGCCGCTCGGCGGTTGCCCGGCCGTCAGCCAGCGGTCCAGCAGCGCCAGGACGGCGGGCAGCTGGTCGGCCGCCCGCTGCTGGGCGAGGAAGATCCGCTCGACCGCCTCCTCGAGCCGGGGGCCGGGCTCGAGGTCCCCGACCCCGTAGTGGAGCAGCGCCCGGGAGAGCCGGCTCCGGAAGCTCTCCGGGAGCGCCTCGCGCTCGACGTCGAGCGAGTGCAGGTAGGCATGGAAGTGCTCCCGCGGGCTGTGGACCTGTGCGTCGGCCTCCTCCTCCTCGCTGGCCGGCCGGTTCCGGGACAGTTCTGAGATGTCGGCGAAGGTGGTGAGGACGGCGAGCTCGCCGTCCAGCAGCTCGGCGTCGTCCACGGGGACTCCGGCACGGGCGCTGCCGTACTCGGCGACCAGCTGCTGGGCGTACCGGGCGCTGACGTCGTACCCGGTGATGAGCGCCTGCAGGGCCGCGAGCAGGGACAGGGCCGTGTCCCGGGGGCTGCGTGCCGGTGCGCCGTTCCCGGGGAACACCACGCGTTCCCCCGTCGCCTCCCCGGCGTCGTCGCCGGCCCGCTCGAGACTGAGCAGTGCTGCGCCCGCATCCACCTGCGAGTTGGCTGCCGTCAGCAGCTCGCGTACGCGGCCGGCGAACGGCGCCCGCACCGCGGTCTCCATCTTCATGCTCTCGAGGACGGCGACCGTCTGGCCCGCCTCGACCGCCTGTCCCGGCTGCACGCGCAGCGCGACGACCACCGAGGGTGCCGGGGCGCGCACCACTCCTCCGGCGTCCCGCGTGACGCGGTGCGAGACGCCGTCGACCTCGACCAGGTGCGAGCCGGGCGCCTCGACGGCCACGACCGAGAACCGCTGGTCGCCGACGGTCACCCGGCTCTCGAGCGCGCCGAGCCGGTCCACGTCCACGTCCACGTACCGGCCGTCCAGCTCGACGCGGTACCGGTCCTGGCTGATCTTCGCGACGGTGACCCGGTAGACCTGACCGCGGTACCCGAGCTCCAGCGTGCGGGCGACCTCGTGCCGGGAACGCGGGCGACCGCCCCGGGCCGAGGCGACGAATGCCGCCCGCTCGCGCTGCTCCTCGGCATCTGAGGCGTCGATCGCCACCTGTGCCAGGGCCACGTGCGCCGACGGCATGGCATCGGCCGCACCGGCGATCCCGGTGCGATCCAGCCAGCCGGTGTCCGCCGTCCCGGCGACGACCTCCGGCCGGTCCAGCAGATCGAGCAGGAACGACTTGGTCGTGGTTCCCCCTCGGAGCACCACGGTGGTCTCCCTGAGCGCGACGCGCAGGCGGGCCAGGGCTTCGGGGCGGTCCCGTCCCCACGCGATCACCTTGGCGATCATCGAGTCGTACTGCGGCGGGATCACGTCGCCGACCCCGATGCCGGTGTCCACCCGCACGCCCGGGCCCGTGGGCAGGCGCATCAACTCCACCCGGCCGGGCGCGGGGGCGAAGCCCTGCTCGGCGTCTTCGGCGTTGAGTCTGACCTCGACGGCGTGGCCGGACTCCGGAGGTGGCTCCGCCCCCAGCCGACCGCCGCCGGCCACGTGCAGCTGCAGCTTCACCAGGTCGAGCCCGGTGGTCTCCTCGGTCACGGGGTGCTCGACCTGCAACCGGGTGTTGACCTCGAGGAAGGTGAACAGCTCCTCGTCGGGCTGGTACAGGAACTCGACCGTGCCGGCACCGACGTAGCCGGCGGCCCGCACCAGGGCGGTCGCCGAGTCGCGCAGCGACCTGTCCTGCTCGGGCGTCAGGGCCGGCGAGCTCGACTCCTCCAGGACCTTCTGGTTGCGCCGTTGCACCGAGCAGTCGCGCACGCCTGGGGCCCACACCGTCCCGTGCTGGTCGGCGATGACCTGGACCTCGACGTGCCGGCCGCCCTCGACGAGGCGTTCCAGGAAGACGACGGGGTCACCGAAGGTGCGCTCCGCCTCCGCCTGCGTACGGCTGAGCGCCTCCCCCAGCTCGGTGGCGGACCGCACGATCCGGATGCCCCGCCCCCCACCACCGCTCCGGGACTTGACGATGAGCGGGTAGCCGATCGCGTCCGCGTGCCGGTGCCCGTCCTCGACGCCGTGCACGGGGCCGCCGCTCCAGGCCGCCACCGGCACGCCGGTCCGCTCCGCGAGCACCTTCGCCTCGATCTTGGCGCCGAGGAGCCGCATCGCCTCCGGCGGCGGCCCGATGAACACCACGCCGAGCTCGGCGCACAGCTCGGCGAATGCCGGATCCTCCGCGACGAAGCCCCAGCCGACCCAGGCGGCATCGGCGCGGGTCGTGCGCAGCGCGCGGGCCAGCTCGGCGTGGTCGAGGTACGCGTTCCCCGAACCGGTCTCGCGGAGCAGGACCGCCTCGTCGGCGGCGCGCACGAACGTCGCCCGGCGCTCGGCCTCGGTGTGGAGTGCGATGACACGGGTGGCGGTCCCGTGCTCCGCGTCGAGCTCGCGGACGGCGCGGATGAGCCGGACCGCCGGCTCACCCCGGTTGATCACGGCGATACGGCTGAACACCGGCGCTCCTCCTCCTCGCGATCGGTCCACGCCGACGGTCGTGTTCTCGCCACCTGCCCCCGCTACATGTCCAGACCGCCGTTGACGCCCCACACCTGGCCGGTGATGTACCCGGAGTCGTCCGCGGCGAGGAAGTGCACGACGCGGGCGACCTCCTCCGGCTCCCCGAGCCGGCCGAGCGGGATCTTCGCCTTGAGGCCGTCGAGCACCTTCTCGGGCACGGCATCGAGCATCTCGGTGGCGGTGTACCCGGGCGTCACGGCGTTGACGGTGATGCCCGGCCCGTCGGTCTTGCCCGAGCGCTTCAGCTGCATCGCCGCCTCGAGCGCCAGCGTCTTGGTCAGGCCCAGCAGTCCCGACTTGGCCGAGGCGTAGTTCGACTGCCCGATGCCGCCCGTCTCCCCGATCACCGAGGAGATCATCACGATCCGCCCGCTGCCCCGTTCGTGCATGTGCCGGAGCGCGGCCTGGGAGAGGTAGAAGGCACCCGACAGGTTGACGTCGATCACCCGGCGCCAGTCGTCGTCGTTCATCTTGAGGACCGTGCGGTCCACGGTGATGCCGGCGTTGTTGACCAGGATGTCGAGCCGGCCGTGCTGCTCGATGACCTCGGCGACGGTCCGGCGGCAGTCGTCGGGATTCGCGATGTCGCCCCGGTGCACGCTCATCTTGCTCTCCGGGTACGCGCCGGCGAAGTCCTGCGCGAACATCTCGGCCCGTTCCTGGTTACCGCTGTATCCGGCCGCGACGTCGGCACCCTGCTTGGCCAGGCTCCGGCAGATGGCCGCGCCGATCCCGCGGGTGCCGCCCGTCACGAAGGCCACCCTGCCGAGCAGCTTCTCCCCGGGCCTCGTCGAACGTTCCTGCGTAGCTGTCATGGCGTCCTCCCTGGGCGCGGCGCGCCTCACCGTGGCCCGCGGGGCTGGAGCAACGGCGGTTTGCCGCCTGGTGCCCCGACGCCGGGCACGCGCGCAGCATCCTGGGCGCGGCCGCCGACGTCAACGGAACCGCACCTGATCCGCGACGCCACCGTCCCGGTTCGCGACGAACGGTGACGCGTCCCCGGGTAGTACGTGTCACACCGGTCGGCGCGGGCGTGTCCGCACCCGGACGACGGGTAGCGGGGGTGGATGCCCTCGCCCACGCCGCCCTCCCCCGACGAGACCGCCGACCTCGAGGCGGTGCTCGCCGAGGTCGCCGACCGGACGCGGCACCTCGCCGAGGAGGGCGAGGTCGAGGAGCAGCCCGAGGAGCTGCCCTCGGCCGAGTCCGCGCGCTTCGGCCTGGCGCTCGCGGAGCTGGACGGGACCGAGCACGTGACCGGCGACGCCGACGTCGGATTCGCGGTCCAGAGCGTGGTGAAGGTCTTCGCGCTGACGGCCGCCCTCCAGCTGGTGGGCGAGGTCGTGTTCGACCGGGTGGGCCGTGAACCCTCCGGGGACCCGTTCAACTCGCTGATCCAGCTCGAGCACGAGAAGGGCGTGCCGCGGAACCCGTTCATCAACGCCGGGGCACTGGTCGTCTGCGACGTCCTGCTCGACGCGGCGGACGACCCGTTCGGTGCCGTCGCCGGCCTCCTCGCCGACCTGACCGGCGAGGAGGCGGCCGTGAACCGGACCGCGCTGGACGCCGAGCGGGAGGGCAGTTCCCTCAACCGCGCCATGGGCCACCTGATGAGCTCGTTCGGGAACGTGCACCACCCGGTCGACGAGGTCGTGGAGCTCTACGTCCGCCTCTGCTCCGTCACGGTGACCACGCGCACCCTCGCCCGCGCCGCCCGCTTCCTCGCCAACGACGGCGTCAACCCCCGGACCGGCGCGGCGGTGCTGTCCGAGCCCCTCGCCCGGCGGGTCAACGCCCTGATGCTGACCTGCGGCACCTACGACGCGGCCGGCCAGTTCGCCTACGACCTCGGGTTCCCGTGCAAGAGCGGGGTCGCGGGAGCGGTCATGGGTGACGTGACCGGGCGCTTCGGCGTCTGCGCGTGGTCGCCGCCGCTGGACGAGAAAGGCAACTCGCGAGCCGGACGGGCCGCGCTGCACCTGCTGTCGGAGCGGCTCGACCTGTCATTGCTGTGACCACCCCCGGTCGTCGGCGTGCCCGCCCGGGCCGTCCACCGCCGATCCGGCGCCGCGCTCGGCGGCGCTGACCCCGGCCACCGCGGCCCAGAGGGCGGTCAGCACCTGCAGGAGTGCCACGGGCCAGCGCTCCTCCCCCGCCGAGAGGCCTGCGTTGACCAGGAACACCGTGGCGGCCGTCCACCAGAACAGCGGCCGGTCGACGGCCGGGACGCGGGCGCGTGGGCTGTTCATGACCCGCTGCACGCGCCGGCGTACGTCCAGTCGTACCGGCCGCCGCAGGTCGCGCCGTAGTCCTCGTACACCGAGCCGAACGGCGAGAGCCAGTACAGGGCGTCGCAGCTGAGCGGGTCGCCGAGGTGGCACTCGTCGACCAGCCGATCCATCAGCGCCGTGCAGGCGTCGACCGACCCGGCGGCGCAGTCGCCGACCAGCGCGTCGATCTCGTCGCCGACGCTCACCCCGCCCAGCTGCCCCGCCACCCGGTCCGGGTCGGCCTGGACGGTGCCCACAGGGGCGGGCGCGGCGTCCTGGCCGAGCCCGCCGGAGGTGTTCCCGGAACCCTGGGCGAGGTAGATGCCCAGTCCGCCGCTCAGCGCGGTGATGACGGCCGCCACCGCGGTCAGGATGCCCGGCAGCGTCGTCAGGAACCCGCCGTGGTGGGCCGCCGGCGCCTCCTCGGCGGGAGCGCCGTAGCCGGGAGCGCCGTAGCCGGGAGCGCTGTAGCCGCGGGCGCCGTAGCCGGGCGGTGCATCGGATGTCATGTCGGTCCTCCGTCGGAGCCGCAGATCCCCGGGCGGCGGCCCGTGCGGCCGTGCCCGACGAGGTCCGATGTCCGGGCCTCGTCGGGAGGAGGCCGGGAGGAGGGCGCTGATACGTCGGCGGCGGGAGCAGCCGGCCCCGGCGTCCCGGTGCCGTCCTCCTGGCTCCGGACGGGGCGCGGCCGCGCAGGAGGGCAGGAGGGCAGCACGCACGAGGAGGCGGCCCCGGGGTCCGGGACCGCCTCCTACGGAGCGGGGTCGTGCTGCGGGTCAGTGCGACGTGCAGGTCAGGTAGGCGAACCCTTCACGCGCCGCCTGGAAGGGGTCGAACGACGGGTCACCGAAGCGCGGGTCGTGCTCGACCACGAAGTAGCGGGTGCTGCCGCCGGCCGCCCGGAAGATCGACGAGAAGTCGATGTCCCCGCGTCCGACGATCTCGATCCGCCGGTCCAGCTCCTCGTTGAGGTCCTTGACGTGGAACAGCCGGATCCGGTTGCCGTACTCCTGGATGACGTCGATCGGGTCGGCGCCCGCGAAGACGGCCCAGTACAGGTCGAGCTGCGACACGACGTGCCGCCGCTCGGTGTGCTGCATCAGGATGTCGAAGGCGGTGCGGTCACCGAAGGTGGTCTCGAACTCCCAGTTGTGGTTGTGGACCATCAGCCACTGCCCGGCCTTCCGGGCCTGCTCCCCGACGGTGTCGAGGTACTCGGCGTAGGCGATCCACTCCGCCTCGGTGGTGAACTGCGGGGTGCCACCGGAGCCGAAGTACTTCACGCCCAGGACCCGGTTCTCCTCGAGGATCTGCCCGATGTCGGCCGGCTCGGCGGGCATGCCGACGTCGACGTGCCGTCCCGAGGCCTTGAGCCGGTACTCGCGCAGCAGCGCCGCGTACTCCTCCGCCGTCATCCCGCTCAGGGTGAACGGCTCGACGTTCCGGTACCCCATCTCGCTGAGCCGGCGGAGTACCTCCTCGTGGCGGGCCTGGGTGGCCTCGTCGGTGCCGAAGCCGATGAACTCGGCGAAGGTCCACAGCTGGATGGAGACCGCCCTCGCCGGTACGGGCCGGTCGACGCAGTCGGAGCTGCCTCGCGCGTCGGCGGAGGGCGGAGCAGCGCTCGCCGTGCCGACGAGCCCGAGGAACAGGAGCGCGGACAGGGCAGCGACCAGGACGGCCCTCGGCGTGTGGCGCAGGTTTCTCGTCACCTTCATGGATCCCTCTCGAACGGAGACACGGCGCCCGTCGTCGATCGCCGATCGCCTCGCCCGTGCCGCCGCTGACGGCGGCCGCACGGGTGCCCGACCGCCGTGGGCGGATCCGCGTCTGTGCTGGCGGGTGTGAGCTGCGCCACGAAGCTAGCAAGACTTGCGCTCGCCTGGAAGCGGAAGTCCGCGACCCCGCGGCAGCTGTCCCACCGTTCCGGGGCGGGGGCTCCCACCCCGGGAACCGTCCTCAGGCGATCCGGCGCAGCCGGTCGATCCGCAGCCCGTCGTCGTCGAGCAGGTCGCCGATCATGCCGGCGAAGCGGGTCAGGTGCGGCATGGCCAGGTGCGCGTCGAGCGCCTCGCCCGACTCCCGGTTCTCGTAGAGGTAGCAGGTCCCGGGCTGCTCGACGGACTCGTGCAGGTCGTAGTTGACGAACCCCTCCTCCTGGCTGGTGGGCTCGACCAGTGCCGTGAGCTCGCGCCGCAGCTCGTCCTCCTTCCCGGCCGGGCGCGCATGTGCGCGATGACGGTCAGCAGGTCGGGGCGGTCGTCGGTCGGGGTGCTCACGCCGTCTCCTTCGTCGGCTCGGCGCACGGGTGGGCGGAGCGGTCGGACGGGGTCGGCCCGGTCACGGCACGAGGATGGCCCGGCCGCGGACCTTCCCGGCGTCGAGGTCGCGGATCGCGTCGACGGCCCGGTCGAGCGGGTACTGCTGGGTGTGCAGGGTGACCTTCCCCGCCTGCGCGAGCACCATCAGCTCGGCCAGGTCGGTGTAGGTGCCGACGATGTTGCCGACGATGTTCTTCTCGCCGGCGACGAACTCCAGCGTCGGGATCCGGAGCTCGCCGCCGTACCCGATGACGTAGAGCGACCCGGCCGGGCCGGTCATGCGCCAGCCGTCCATCTCCGCGCCCTGCTCGGCGACGAAGTCGAAGACGACGTCCGCGCCGCCGCCGGTCAGCTCCTGGACGGCCTGCACCTGGCTTCCGTCGGCGACCACGGTCTCGTCCGCGCCGATCTGCCGGGCCAGCTCCAGGGCGTCGGGGTTGCGGTCGACGACGACGATCCGGGTGCCCGACAGCGCGGCGAGGCACTGGACGCCGATGTGGCCGAGCCCGCCGGCGCCCTGGACGACGGCGGTGGTGCCCGGGTGCAGCAGCGGCAGGGCCTTGCGCACGGCGTGGTAGGCGGTGATGCCGGCGTCGGCCAGCGCGGCGACGTCGGCCGGGTCGGTGGACGGGTCGAGCTTCACGCAGGCGCGGGCGGTGGTGCGCAGGTACTCGGCCATGCCGCCGTCGTCGTTCGACAGGCCGGGGAAGAAGGCGTTCTCGCACTGCATGTCCCGGCCGGCACGGCAGGCCATGCACAGGCCGCAGCTGGGCTGGGGGTGCAGGATCACCGTGTCGCCGACCGCGACGTTCGTGACGCCCTCCCCGACCGCGTGCACCCAGCCGGCGTTCTCGTGCCCGATGACGTAGGGCAGGTCGGGGTTCTGCAGGTCGGCCCACTGTCCCTCGAGGATGTGCAGGTCGGTCCGGCAGACCCCGGCGCCACCGACCCGGACGATGACGTCGAGCGGACCCCGGAGCTGAGGTTCGGGGATGTCGTCGATCGTCGGGTCGGCGTGGTACTCGTGCACGCGGACGGCTCTCACGGGCGGGTTCCTTCCGGGACGGTGAGCGGGATGAGGGGGCGGTCCTCGGGGCGGGGTGCCTGATCGGCCCCCGACCCCGGGTAGCGGGTGCGGAGCAGGCCGCGGCAGAAGTGCGCGTTGCCGTCGACCGAGATGCGGACGGAGCGGGCCCGGCGCAGGACCACGGGCGCCTCCGCGGGGCTGGGGCGGGTGCCGTCGGGGTGCAGGAGCACCGGGGCGCCGTCGTCCACCGGCAGGCCGAGGGCCGCCCGGCGCCGCAGCAGCGCGTCGGTGGTCCGCTCCCCCGCCGGCAGGTCCCCGACGGTGAGCGCGGCGACGTCCACCGCGGGATCGGTGCGCAGCACGGCGGTGACCGCCCGCTCCATCGCCGCGGTGTGGGCCTTGCGGGAGAAGACCGCGCGGAGCTCGTCCAGCGAGTCCTCCGCCTCGTGCCCGAAGGTCCCGCGGTAGCCGGCCCCGGCGGCCAGTCCCCGGTTGATCAGGTCGGAGTCGTGGTGGTCGTCGAGCTGCACCACCACCCGCTCGACACCGGGGACGGCGGCCGCCGCGTCGTGGGCGTCCGACGCCATGAGGTAGGCGAAGTTGGGCGCGCAGAACGACGTCGGCAGCCTCAGGTGCACCTCGACGCGCGCCCCGTCCAGCGTCAGCGAGCGGACGAACCCGAGATCGGTGATCGGTTCGTCCAGCTCGGGATCGACGACGGTGGCCAGCGCCGCGCGGACCGCGGCGGTGAGGTCCGGGAGGACGGCTGTCACGGGTGCCTCCTCAGACCGTCGCGAGGTCGGCGGCGTCGGGCTGGCGCGGGCCGGTGGCCGTCTCGTCGGCGTCGGGCAGCCGCAGGTGCTCGGGCACCGGGATGTCGTAGAGCTTGGCGGCGTTGAGCCCCAGCACCTTCTTCTTCACCTCGGTGGTCAGCGGGGCGTACTCGGCCAGGTCCTCGGGGATCTGGAAGTCGACGAACTTCTCGACCAGCCACTGCGGCGTCCACAACGCGTAGTCGCTGGAGAAGAGGATGCGGTCCTCGCCGATCCAGTACAGGAGCTCGCCCATGATCTGGGCGAAGTAGCGGGGCCGGGTGTGGATGAACGGGATGGCCACGGCCAGGCCCGCGACCACGTTGGGCTCCTGGGTGGCGATCCAGCAGAAGTCCTCGAGGCGCGGCAGGCCGCAGTGCTCGACGACGAAGGTCAGGTCGGTGAAGTCGGTGGCCACGTGGTCGACGTCGGCGACGTCGAAGGCGTCCCGGTCCAGCGGCCGGATGGTCGGGCCCTTGTGGATGTGGATGTTCCCGATGCCGAGCTCGCGGCACAGCTCGAGGTACCGGTAGGCCATCGGGTCGGTGAGCTTCCAGCCGCGTGACTCGCCGTGCCAGTCGGCGGTGTAGAGCTTCACGCCCTTGAGCCCCATGCGCTCGGCGGCCGCCCGCAGCGCGTCCAGGCCGTTCTCGCCGTCGCGCGGGTCCCAGTAGTGGTTGTAGGTGAGCTTGTCGGGGTGCGCCTGCGCGAGCGCGAACGCCTCCTCGGTCTGGCCGAAGCCCCGGTGGTAGAACTCGGCGAGCCGGGCCGGCTGGAAGATGGCGTGGTCGACCATGCCGTCGCCGAACACGTCGCGCATCAGCCGCTCGCCGCCCTGGTAGAGGTACTCCTCGTAGGGCCAGACCTCGGACTCGGGGCTGAGGTTGCGGTGGTAGTCGTAGAAGCAGTCGATGAACTGCCGGCCGTGCACGTTGCGCTGGTTCTCCGGGCGCGCGTCCCACAGCGCGATGTGCGCGTCCACGATGAAGTAGTCGTCGCCGTCCTTGTGGTACATGCCGGCCTCCAGCTCGGGAAGTGACAGCGGTCACGCTGCTCGGGGACCACGCTAGGAACACCGCGGACGACCGGGAAGACGTGACCTGTCTCACTTTGAGACGCCGTCCTGCCCGGCCCGGCGGAACGCGGCGGCGTACCGTGCCGGGGATCCGGCAACGAGCTGCGGCCGCGCCCCGGCGCCCCGCACCCTCCGGGGAGGTGTTCGCGTGGCGGCAGGACCGACCGCTCCCCCGCCCCCGCCTCGCGCGCCCGACCCGCGGCCGGACGGGCGGCTGGCCGCGCCACGGCTGCGTGCCTCGTGGCGGCGCAGCCAGTTGTACGGCGTCCCGCCGGAGCAGGTGCTCCCGTGCTTCACCGGCTCGGTCGACACCGGGTCGCTGCTCTACGAGTGCGGGTCGGAGGTGCTCACCGGGCTGCACGCGACGATCGCCAACGAGCCGGTCAGCCTGATGATCGCCGACCGCGAGGGCCTGGTGCTGACCCGGCTGTGCAGCGACGCGGACATGCGGCGCTCGCTCGACGCGGTGCACCTGGCACCGGGGTTCTACTACTCCGAGCAGCAGGCCGGCACGAACGGCCTCGGCCTGTCCCTCGCCGACCGGGCGCCCTCGCTCGTCCGGGCCGGGGACCACTACTGCGCCGAGCTGCGCGGCTACACCTGCGCGGCCGTCCCGGTCCTGGACCCGGTCACCGGCGAGCTGGCGGGGTCGATCAACCTCACCACCTGGTCGGACTCGTCGTCCGAGCTGCTGCTGGCCCTGGCCCAGGCGGCGGCCGGCGCCACCAGCGGGCTCATGCTGCACCGCGCCACCGGCCGCCCGGCGCGGTCCGCGCCCCGCGGCGAGGTCTTCCGGGTGGTCGCCCCGGCCACCGAGGGGCAGGACGCCTGCGCCTCCACCGGATGGCGCGCGGCCCTCGCCGCGGCGACGGCCGCGGACGCCGCCGGCCGGGTGACCGCGGTCGTCGGGGAGCCCGGCGTCGGCAAGTCGACGCTGGCCGTCCGGGCCCGGCGCCGCGCGGGGCCGCGGCGGCGCGTCCTGCGCGTCCGCTCCCCCGGCGACGAGGGCGCCGCCGCGTGGCTGGACCTGTGGGTGCCGGAGCTGCGCGACCCGGAGGTGCACGTCGTGGTGTCGGGCACGCACCAGCTGCCGGCGTGGGCGGTCGAGGAGCTGGCCGCCGCCCTGACCGCGGCCCGCCGGACCGACGGCCGTCCGCAGCCCTTCGTCCTGACCAGCCCCGAGTACGCCGCCCTCCCCCCGCCGCTGGCCCGGCTGGTCGACACGGTCGTCGAGGTGCCACCGCTGCGCCTGCGTCCCGACGACGTCATGGCGGTGGCGCACGCCGTCGCCGCCGCCGAGCGCCACCGTCCGGTCGAGTTCTCCGCCCGGGCCGCCGGTGCGCTGACCAGCTGCTCGTGGCCGGGCAACACCCGCCAGCTGCACCGGGTGGTGCGCGAGGCCGTCGCCCGGGCCGACGTCGTCGACGTCCACCACCTGGCTCCGGAGGTCCTCGACGGCGGCACCCGGGCACTGAGCCGGCTGGAGCGGCTCGAGCGCGACGAGATCGTCCGCTGCCTCACCGAACCGGGCACCACGGTGACCCGGGCCGCGCAGACCCTCGGCATCGCCCGCGCGACGCTCTACCGCAAGATCACCCACTACGGGCTCACCCTGCCCGCCGCCCCCTACTGAGCGGGATCCGACCGCCGGTCAGCCGTGCGCGGCCGCGCGGTGCCGGGCCAGCACGTCCAGCCCGAAGTCGGCGACCGGGTCGCGCCACACCGAGTGCGCGTGGTTGGCGCCGCGCTGGGTGTTGTCCCACTCGATCAGCAGCCGAGGGCCCTGCACCCGGTAGTAGTGCGGGGCTCCCGGCTCCGTCGAGCCCGCCCAGGCGATGTGCACGGATGCGAGAGCGGCGTCGTCGTCGTACCGGCGGAGCGGGGACACCTCGGCGGGCACCCGGTCCAGGTAGGTGCCCAGCAGCGCGCGCAGCACGCCCCGCTGCCCGGCGTCGAACTCGGCCGCAGCGACGCCCCTCGGCTCGGCGCTGTACGCCACGGCCGAGTGCTCCTCCTCCCCGAACCCGGCTGCCTCGTCGATCGCGTCGCTCATCGCCTGCAGCTTCGTCTGCTCGGCGGCGTCGGGAAAACGCTCGTCGCGCCAGATGCCGGCCAGCGGGATCACCCGGTCCCCCGGGGCGACGGTCGTGCGGTTGGCGGTCACCAGGTCCGACGGCGCCCGGTCCAGCAGCACGGCCCGGGCGGCCAGGTCGCGGGGCAGGGAGCGGACGAGGTCGCGGGCGAGGTCCTCCACGCGGCCCAGCGGCCGGTCCACCGCGCCCCCGAGGAACGGCGACGCGGCGGGATCGGCACCGAGGAAGCACGGGGTGGTCGCGACCACGGCGCCGTCGACGACGAGGTTGTTCAGGGAGACGTGGTGGCCGCCGAACCGCCAGCCCCACGTCGACCGCTCCCCCGGCTCGCCGAAGACCCGGAGGTAGTAGAGACCGGGATCCCGGCCGCGCTCCCGGTCGAAGCGGGTGACGAAGCCCTCCGTCTGGTCGAGGACGTTCTCCAGCCCGATGATCGTCGCGACGGTGACGTAGGCGGGCGTGGACAGACCCGAGGCGACCAGCCGCATGGCGGCCCGCTGCTGCGCCGGCCGCTGGTCGTGGAGGGTCAGGCCGCCGTGGTCGGTGGGCGGGTAGAACCAGCGCCGTCGCTCGGCGTCGGACGATCCGTCGCCGGGCCCCGGGCCGGTGGCCGCCCGTCGCTGCTCGGCGTCCAGCCCGTCGAGCCACAGCGCCGCCGCCTCGGCCATCCGGCGCGCCACCGCACGGGCAGGATCGCCGTCGGTCGGCAGCTCGCTCCCGGGCATGCCGGCATGCTCCTCCAGCTCCGGACGCCGCGCCCCCCGGCGTCGAGGAGGTGCGACTGCCCACCGGGTGCGGCCGTCCGTCCGGTGCTACGGGCGGACCCCCGTGACCGGGCGGCCGGCGAGGGAGGTGACCACTTCGACGGCGGCGTCCCAGTACCGCTCGTAGTGGTACGGATCGGCGTTGCGCTGGGTGCGGTGCGCAGCGATGGTCGGCGGGAGCGACTGCCAGTCGGGCACCTCCTGGAGCGCCCGGAAGAAGTTGGTCGCGCTCGTCGTGGGGTCCATCCGGTCGGCGTAGGAGCCCCAGGCCCCGTTGGCCCGCTGCTGGAACAGCCCGCGCGAGTCCGGACCGACGGCATCCCCCCGGTCGAGGACCCGCAGCGAGGACTCCCCCATCGCGGTCATGACGCCGATCGTCTGGGCGCAGGTGTCCAGGCCCAGCGCCTGACCGGCGTTCACGATCGCGGCCGCATTGGCCAGCTGGTCCCCGCGGTAACCCGCGACCGGGCCGTCCGGCACGGCGCCGGCGTCCACCCGCACCCCCGCCTCGGCCACGGCGCACTCCGCCGACCGCGGCGCCTCCGCGCCGCTCTGGCGCGTCAGCACCACCAGCGCGACCGCCAGGAGGCCGGCGACCAGCAGGACCGGCAGCCACCCGCCGAGCGCCGACGGCGGTCGCCGTCCCCCACCTGGTCCGGACGGCATCGTGCTCCCTCGGTCGTCCCGCTGTGACACCTCCCCAACGAGCGGGGTGCCGACGAGGTCCCCGAGCCCGTCGGAGCCGCGATGCGGCGCGACGAGAATCGGGGTCGCGCGCAGCCAGGCCGGCGACGCCCGGTGACCCACCGACCGTTCGGCGTGGTGGACGGGTTGATCGCTCCACGCGGCCGTGCTGACATGAGCGCGAGGTCCGTCCACCTACCGACCGGGGAGTGCACCGTGCAGCCGCCGAGCACCTGCCAGCTGCCGTGACCCGCGTCCTGGTGACCGGGGTGCGCGGCAAGACGGGCGCCCCGCTCGCGGAGCTGCTCGTCGCCCGACCCGGCGTCGAGGTGCTCGGCGGCAGCAGCAGCCCGGCCAAGGTCGACGTCGACGGCGTCACGCCGACGCACTTCTCGTGGGACCACCCCGCCGGCTGGTCCGCGGCGACCGACGGCGTCGACGCCGTGTACGTCGTCCGACCCGATCGCGCGGACGCGCCGGAGCTGATCGGTGCCCTCCTCGACGCGACGCCGCTCCGGACCCACGTCGTCCTGCTGTCCGAGCGCGACGCCGACCAGGTCGGGCCCGACGGGTGGGCGGTGCGGGCCGAGCGCGCGGTGCGCAGCAGCGGCCGGAGCTGGACGATCCTGCGACCGGGCTGGTTCATGCAGGTCTTCACCGACCCTCGCTTCTACCGCGACCAGCTGGTGGACACCGGCGAGCTGCCCTTCGCCGGCGGTGGCGCGAGCCTGGCCTGGATCGACGCCCGGGACATCGCCGCAGTCGCCGAGCGCGCCCTGCTCGACGAGGGGCACGCCGGTCGGGTCCACGAGCTCACCGGGCCGGAGAGCCTCTCGCTGCCGCGGACGGCGGAGCTGCTCTCCCGTGCCGCGGGGCGCCCGGTGGTCCACCGCGAGGTGACGATCGACGACGCCGTGGCCGGTACCGAGGGCTTCGCACGGGAACTGGACGTCCTCACGTTCGAGCGTGTGCGGGCCGGCGTCTTCGCGGTCGTGACCGACGCGGTCGAGCGCGTGACCGGACGGCCGGCCCGGACGATGGAGGCCTTCCTCGCCGATTCGGGGCCGGCTCTCCGGGCCGGGGCCTGCCGCTAGGTCCCGTGTCCCGGTGGGCGGCCTCGCCCGGCGGCGCTGCTTCGGCGACCGGTGCGGACCCGCGAGCGGGCGTCACGGACCGAACGGCAGGACGACCACCTCCGAGGTGCGGGACGGCGGGTCCTCCTCGAACTGGCTGTCGACCAGGAGCAGCCGCCCGCGGACGACGTCCGCGGTGGTGAGCACCCGGTCGGGGTCGGTGGCGACCTCGGCGATCAGCTCGGCCGACGCAGCATCGCGGTCGAGCTCCAGGTAGGTGAGGACGCGCGGGAAGTTCCGGACGGCGACGAGCGTGCCGCCCTGTACCACCAGCCCGTCGGCCGAGGTGAGGTCGACGTCCCCGGTGTCGACGAGGGTGGGGGTCGCCGTCGCCAGGTCGAAGCGCCACAGCTGGCCGGCGGCGCTGTGGCCGACCACCAGCGACCGGCCGTCGGGTGCCACCTCGATGCCGTTGAGGCCGAAGGTGTCCGGCTCCTGCGGGATGGGCCCGGCCGCGTCGGACCAGAGCGTCGCCGTCCAGTCGCCGTGCTCGCGGGCGATCCGGAAGATCCGCGGGGTGGTCGAGTCGGTGACGTAGGCGGCACCGTCCGGGCCGATCACGACGTCGTTGAGGAAGACCGGGCCGTCCACGGGCACCCGCAGCGCCGCCAGCAGCTCCCGGTCGTCGTCGTAGACCCAGAAGTCGGGGGCGTCGGCAGGCGCGCCGTCCTGCGTGCGGTTGTCGCCCCCCGCGACGTGGACCCGGTCGCCTCGGTCCGTGGCGATGCCGACGGCGGTGCGCCGGCCGTCCTCGAGGGCGTCCTCCTCGTCCAGCCAGACGCGGGTCGCGCGGTGGTCGAGCCGGCCCCGGTGGATCTCCCCGCCGGAGGTCTCCGTGACGTAGAAGGTGCGCCCGTGCTCGACGACGTCGATGCCCTCGAACTGGGAGCCCCCGAGGTCGCCGAACAGCCGGTAGGAGTCCGGCAGACCACGGCCGTCAGGGGGGTGGCCGTCATGCCCGTGGCCGTCCCGGGAGTGGCCGTCGCCGTCGTCCGCGGCGACGGGGGCGGCGAGACCGAGCAGGAGCGGCGGCAGGAGGAGGACCGCCGCGGCGGTGCGGCGGGACGTCGGACGCATGAGGCCTCCGTGCGGAGTCGTGGCTGCTCCCCGTGCGCCCCACACGATGACGCGGACCGTCCGGATCCGCTACCGCCTCGTGCGCGCCACCGGCAGGCGCCGGACGGATGTCGGCGCGGCGCGGGAATGCCGCCACGGCTGTGCGGTGGGACGGTGACCCCGGTGACGTGCCGGACCCGTCCGTGAGATCGAGGAGCGTCGGTGGAGCTGCCGCGCCTGCTGCTGGAGATGTCCGCCCTGCTCACGCTGGCCGTGCTGCTGGGCCTGGTGGCCCGCCGGATCAAGGTGCCGCTGAGCGTCGCCCTCGTGGTGGTCGGCTTCCTCGCCGCCGCGGTGGGTCTGTCGCCGGAGATGGGCCGGCTCGAAGGTGAGGCCTTCGAGGAGGTGGTGGTCTTCCTCTTCCTGCCGGTGCTGGTGTTCGCCGCCGCGCTGGGCATCGACCTGCGCGCCTTTCTCCGCAACCTCGGCGCCATCGTGGCCCTGGCGGTCGTCGCCTTCCTCCTGTCCGCGGTGGTGGTGGGCCTGACCCTGCACTGGGTGCTCGGCACGGCGCTGGCGGCGGCCTTCGTCTTCGGTGCGCTGATCTCGGCCACCGATCCGGTCGCGGTGGTGGCGGTGTTCCGGGAGGTCGGCGTGCCGCGCCGGCTCCTGACGCTGGTAGAGGGGGAGAGCCTGCTCAACGACGGTGTCGCGATCGTGCTCTTCGCGATCCTCGTCGAGGCCGCGACGGGTGGATCGGTGAGCGTCGCCGCCGGCGTCCTCGACTTCGTCGTCGTCTTCGGCGGCGGAGCGGTGATCGGCATCGCCCTGGGCCTGGCCGCTTCCGCGGTGCTGCCCTGGCTCGGCCGGCTGCCGGCCGCCGGGTTGTCCGTAGCGACGGCCTACGGCTCCTTCGTCCTGGCCGACGCCGTCCTCGGGTTCTCCGGGGTGATGGCCACCGCGGCCGCGGGGATGGTGCTGGCCGGCCTCGCGCCGAGCCGGGCCTCCGCGGAGGTGCGGGAGATGTGGGAGCAGCTGTGGGAGGCGCTGGACTACGTCGCCAACGCCCTGCTGTTCCTGATCATCGGCCTGGTCATCGGTCCCGAGCAGCTGCTCGACCACCTCGGTCCGATCGCGCTGGCCGCCGCCGTCGTCCTGCTAGCGCGTGCCCTGGCCGTGGTGCCCCTGGTCTGGCTGCTCGAGCGGGTGGCCCACATCCCCCGGCTGGGCTGGCGCAACGAGGCCGTCCTCGTCTGGGGCGGGCTGCGCGGCGGCGTCGCCCTGGCCCTTGCGCTGGCCCTCCCCGAGGAGCTGGCCGAGCGGGAGCTCCTCGTCGCCCTGACCGGCGGGGTCGTGCTGGCCACGCTGGTGCTCAACGCAACATCCATCCGGTGGCTGGTGTCCCGGCTGGGCCTCGACAGGCCCACCCGGGTCGACCGCTACCTCATGGCGATCGCCCGCGTCTCGGCCATCGAGGCCGCCCGGAAGGAGATGGACGATCTCGGGCTGGACCCTGATCCGCGCACGAGCGCGGACCTGGAGAGCAGCGAGCAGGCGGCGCGCCAGGAGATGGTCGACCTCCACGTGGAGGAAGGGGAGGAGTACCGCATCGTGGTCGGCCGTGGCCTGCACGTCGAGCGCCGCACCTACCAGCAGCTCAGCGACGAGGGGCTCCTCCCTGCGGCGGTGACCCGGACCCTGCTGCACGAGGTGGACGACGAGATCGACGACTTCTCGCTGCACGCCTCGAGCCACCGGCTGGGGGCGGCTCGCCGAGCGCCGTCCGGCCGTCTGGAGCGGGTCAGCCGGCGGCTGGCCGGCCTGCTCCCCGAACCGGCGAGCGACGAACCCGGTGAGCTGGCCTACGCCGAGGCGACCGCGCGCCGGCTGGCGGCCCGGCGGACGGCGGACGCGCTCGAGATCTTCGACGACCTGCCGGCCATCCGGCAGGAGACGGTCGACCAGGCGCGACGCACCTTCGCCGACTGGGAGCAGCGGGCCGTCGCGGAGTTGAGCGAGCTGGACACCCGGTCCGGGGAGGACGCCCGCGCCCTGCGCGTGCGCCAGGTGCACAGCCTCGCCGCGGCGGCCGCCAGCCGGGAGCTCGTCGAACTCGTGGAGACGGGGCTGCTGCCCGAGCAGGTCCTGGGCTCCACCGGGACGGCGCAGGCGGACCATCCCCGCTGACGGCGGACGGACGGGCTCCGTGGCGGATCAAGCAGCCATCCACCTGTTCCTCCCCGCCGGTGAGCCCTAGGGTCGCTTGCCCACGCCGCACGGGGACCGTCCCGGGAGGACGCCTCCCGGGTCGGCGCCCCACCCGACCGCCCGGAGGCCCCGATGGACTGCTGCGATCCAGCGGTCTCGGCCGCCGGGTTGCTCGTGGGAGTCGTGGTGGGCCTGACCGGCATGGGCGGCGGAGCGCTCATGACCCCCGTGCTCATCATGTTCTTCGGGGTTCCTCCGCTGGCCGCGGTGTCCAGCGACGTCGTCGCCAGCCTGTTCATGAAGCCGGTCGGCGGCCTGGTGCACCTGCGGCGCGGCACCGTGCACCTGGGCCTGGTCCGCTGGCTGTGCGTCGGCTCCGTCCCCGGCGCCCTCTGCGGTGTGCTGGTGCTGCGCGCGCTCGGCTCGGGAGAACGGCTCACCGAGATCCTGCTGGTCGTGATGGGCGCCGTCCTGGTCGTGGCGTCGGTCGGCATGGTCGCCAAGGCCTGGCTGCACCTGCTGGACCGCCGGCGCCGGCGGAAGGCGGGCCGGCTGGCCGAGCCGGAGCGGGCGATCGCCACGGTGCCGGTGCGCCCGCTCGCCACCGCGATCGTCGGCGCCGCCGGCGGCCTCGTCGTGGGCCTGACGTCGGTGGGCGCCGGCTCCCTGATGATCGTGGCGCTCCTGCTGCTGTACCCGTCGCTGAAGGCGGGCCAGCTGGTGGGCACCGATCTGGTCCAGGCCGTTCCCCTGGTCGCGTCCGCATCCCTGGGCCACGTCCTGCTCGGGGACTTCGACCTCGGCCTCACCGGGAGCGTCCTGGTGGGCGCGGTCCCGGGCGTCTGGCTGGGCGCGCGGCTGTCCTCCCGGTCACGTGGCGGCCTGGTGCGCAGGGCGCTCGCGGTGGTCCTCTTCGCGTCGGGCCTCAAGCTGCTCGGGGTGCCGACCGGCACGGTGCTCGTCGTCGTCGGTGCGGCAGTGGTCGGGGGGTCGCTCACCTGGGCGTGGTTCCGGACCCGCCTCGGCGAACCACCGCGGAGCTGGCAGCAGCGGCTCCGGCGACCGGCGCGCCCGGTCGTGCGGGGCCGCCGGTCCCCCGGTGAAGCCGGCTCGGCGGATCAGGACCCCGACGCGTCCTCGACGGCGACCAGCCACGCACGGGCCGACTCGTAGTCCCGCGCGACGCCGAGGACCCGGTACCCGCTCCCGGTCCGCTCCAGCAGCAGCCAGGCGTCGTCGAACGCCTCGACGACCGTGTCGTCGCAGCGGTCCGGCAGCCCGTGGGGGTAGCGGGCCGAGCGGATCTCGCGCTGGAAGGGGGGCGGGGTCACGGACATCGGTCCTGCCGGGACGGGAGGGGCGTGCATGGCTCCGCCACCCGGTCGGCGAGCACGAGGTGCCCGCCCGCCGGGGACGGGGGGCGATTGTGACCCCTGGACGTCCTCCGGGTCACCACCCGGCCGCACGGGCGGCCGGATCGGCCGCGCCCGCGACGCGCCGCCCGATCAGCTGAGGCGGGCGTAGTCGATGACTGCCTGGTGGTCGACGCCGCGCAGGGTGCCGTAACCCGGCCCCCAGTCGCTCCCGAGCCGGGAGGAGATGAAGGCTTCGGCGACCACGGTCGGGGCCTCCCGGACCAGGAGGCTCGCCTGGACGGCGAGCGCGAGCTTCGTGACGAGGTAGCGGGCGGTGTCCTCGGGGGCGGTGACGAGCTCCTCGATGTCGGCGACCGCGGCGGCCAGGAGCGGGAACTCGGTGGCGACCGGCCGGATCTCGTCGAGGACGGGCTCGATGGCCTTGGGCTCCCGGGTCAGGACCCGGCCGACGTCCATGACCATCATGTTGGAGGTGCCCTCCCAGATCGCGTTGAGCGGCGCCTCGCGGTAGTAGCGCGGGCAGGGGTGCTCCTCGATGTAGGCGTTCCCGCCGATGGACTGGATGACCTCCTCGGTGACACCGGAGACGCGGCGGCAGTTCCAGAACTTCGCCACGGGGGTGAGCAGGCGGCTGACCAGGGCCTCGGAGACGTCGCCCGGCGCGTCCTCGGCGCGGGCGACGCGGAAGCCGAGGTGCGCGGCGCCGGCCCACTCCAGGGCGAGGTCGGCCAGGACGGCGGCCTGGATGGGCAGCTGGGCGAGCGGGGCGCCGAAGGCGGTCCGGGAGTCGTTGTGGTGCAGCGCCTGGGAGAGCGCGGCGCGCATGAGCCCGGCCGAGCCGACGGCGAAGTCGAGGCGGGTGTACTCGGCCGAGGACAGGATGGTGCGCACGCCCTTCCCCTCCTCGCCGACGAGGTAGGCGACGGCCTCGTGGTACTCGATCTCGGAGGAGGCGTTGGCCCGGTTCCCGAGCTTGTCCTTGAGCCGGTTGATCCTGATGCCGTTCAGCCTGCCGTCGGGCAGCCGTCGCGGGACCAGCAGGCAGGACACCCCGCCCTCGGTCTGCGCGACGGTCAGGTAGGCGTCCGACATCGGCACCGAGGCGAACCACTTGTGGCCGTTGACCAGGTAGGTCTCGCCGGCCCCGCGCCTGCCGACGGGGCGCGCGACGGTCACGTTGGCGCGCAGATCCGACCCGCCGTGCTTCTCGGTCATGAAGTAGCCGATGGTCCCGGCCCGCTTCTGCTCGATCGGGACGTCCGCGGGGTCGTAGGCCTCGGCGGCGATCCTCTCCGCGAACGGCGCGAGCTCCGGCTGGCTGCGCAGCACCGGGATCGAGGCGTAGGCCATGCCGGTGGGGCAGGCTGTCGACCCGTCGATCTGGTTCCACAGGTAGGACAGGACCGCCCGGGCCGAGTGCGCCCCGGGCTCGGCGGTGGTCCACGCGAGGGAGTGGACGCCGGACCCGAACGCCAGCCCCATCAGCTCGTGGTAGCTGGGGTGGAAGTCGACGTCGTGGACCTCGTTGCCGATGCGGTCCAGCGTGCGCAGCTCGGGGGTGAACCGCTGGGCGTCACGTGCGTGCTTGAGGACCCGCGGGTCCCACACCTTGGCGCCGAGCTCGCTCGCCCGCCCGCGGGCCCAGGGTGCGTGCCGGTCGATGACGCCGGCGGCGACCTTGTCCCGGTCGAAGGCGTTGACGTCACCGAGGTCCGGGACGAGGTTGTCCGGAACGGGCCGCTGGCGCGTGAAGTCCCCGGCCGGTGCACCCGCGGTTCCGGTCATCTCCGCATGCTCGTTCGCCCGCGCGCAGCGGTCAAGGGCCGACCCCCGGTCCACGCCGTGCGGTCGGTCGTCGGCCCGGGAACCGCCGGACGGGGTGGGGACGTTCTCCAGGGAGCCGGCACACCGCCCCTGCACGAGGAGCCCCATGACCACCCCGCTGCCGACCGGCCCCGCCGGCGCCCTCGACGTGCGCGCCGACGACGAGCTGTCGTGGCTGCTCGCGCTGGACCCCACGGTGATCGCCGTCCTCGGGGGCGTGCTCGTGGTGCTGATGCTGGTCGCCGCTCTCGCCGGGTGGCTGGTCCTCCGGCGGGTCCGGCGCAGTCCGCTGGTGGCCCGGAGCCGGGAGCTGGCCTCCCGCGGCCGGGAGCTGGGCATGCAGGGCGCCACCGCGGCCGCGGCGCGCCGCCTGCCGCCGGGCCGGCGGCGCACCGCCGCGGAGCTCCAGCTGGAGATCGCCCGCGCCCGTGACCGGCTGCGCCGCCAGGTGGCCGGCGCGCAGGCCGCCGGTGCCCACCTCGGCGACGTCCCGGACGTGCTGCCGTCGCTGGAGGCCCAGGGCGGCCGGCTCGAGCAGCGCCTGCGGCAACGGGCGCTGGTCGCCGACCCCGCCGACCGGGACGACCCGGAACCGGAGGCCCGGGCGTACCTGGACACGCTCGCCGACGTCTGCGACGCCGTGCGGGAGGCGGAGCAGGCGGCCGCGGCGGCCGGCCGCCCGGTCACCGACGTCGCCGACGCGGTCACCGCCCTGCGCGCGCACACCACCGCGTACCAGGAGCTCACCGCTCCGCCGGCGGTGCCCCCGCTGCCCCCGGTCCCCTCCCCCTCGCCGGAGGCCTCGGTCCGGGAGCCGACGCAGCGGTGAACGGGCGGCCGCTGGGTGCGTGCTCGTCCGACACCCGGCGGGGCCTCCGCGGTCCACGGTCGGCGACGCGATCCGGCCCGGGCATCACGGTGCCAGCCTTTGGGCCGTGAACCGGCCGCCGTCGTGCTGGAAGGTGAGGTCGCCCAGGTCCAACGGGGGCGCGGCGCTGCGCGAGTCCGCGACGGCGATGACGCCGACCTGGCTCCCGTCCGGCAGGACGGCCCAGCCGATGCGGGCCGGGGCGCCGTCGACCGGGATCGTCGCCTCGTACACCCCGGCTGGCTCGGTGGCGACGGTGGCCGTGAACGGTGTGTCCACCGAGGCGGTCCGCAGCTCGCCGGAGATGGCGCCGTCCTCGAGGTCGCCCGTCAGGACCGCCCCGCTCGGCGAGCTCAGGTCCAGCCGGCCGTCGACGAACGAGCCCTGCAACCACGCCTCGAACTGCTGCCCGTCGCAGACGTACGCGATCGCCCGGTCCGCGTCGATGACGATCGCCAGGCCGGCACCCCCTTCGCTGGTCCCACCCCCGAAGACGCCTTGCGTGACGTTCCCGGATGGCGAAGGCGTCGGCGCGACGGACGTCTGGGCAGATGGCTGCGCCGGCACGTCCGATGCAGTCGGCGCAGCGCTCGCGCCGTTGCCGGCCGGTTCGACGGCCACGCCTCGGACCAGTCCGACGACGGTGACGGCCAGCAGCACCGCCGCCGTGACCACGACCGCGACCTGCCCTGCCAGGCGGGGCTCACGACCTGCGGACGACGACGTGGTGCCGCCCCGCTCCGGGACGAAAGGGATGCCGGCGAGGATGTTCCGGTACTCCTCGGATGCCTCCTCGACGGCGAGCCGGCCGTACTCCAGCCGCGCCTGCAGCCCGGCGAGCATCGCCCCTGCCGCCTCGGCGGCGCCGACCCGTGCTCGCAGGTCGCTCGTCTTCTCCAGGTGGGCCGACACGGCCGCCGTCATCGACACGACCAGCGCGCCGAAGCACAGCACCTGCCAGACCGTCTCCGACGCGTCGAGCGACAGCCCGCGCCGGACCCTCTCCGCGAAGTCCGGGCCGCCCAGGGCGGGGCCCGCGGTGAGAGCGGCCACGACCGAACTGCTGACGATGCTGACGGTCGACAGCCGCCTGCTCACCGGAGCCTTCGTCCGGACGTAGGCCGCGATGTCGGCTCTCCTGGCCCGGATCGTGTCGAGCAGTCCCGCTCGCAGGTCGGGCGTCTCCGTGGGTGCCAGGGTGATCACCTGCCCTCGGTCCCGTCGAGGGTTCCGAGCCTGCCGGTCCGGCGTCACCGGGGCGTCACGACACGGATGCAGGCGGCGCCCGGGCCTAGGTACCCCGGTGCTCGGCGTCCCGGACGAACTCCGTCAGCCACCGCTCGACCGCGGCGACGACGTCCCGGGGTGAGGCCGCGACCGCCACGGTGCTCTCCCCCGGGGCTCCCGAGCCGCTGATCCCCGACAGCCGGGCGCGGAACGTCCGGTCCTCGCCCTCCAGCCAGACGCGGACGAGCAGGACGGCGCTCGGATCCTCGACCACGGCCACCTCTCGACCCCCCGTCGTCCCGCGGCCCGACGCCACGTCGGGGACCGGGCCGGGTCCGTCGCCCCGGGTCACCGAGGGTTCCCGTGCCGGCGCGTCATCGCACTCCCCTGGACGGATGAAAGCACCGAGAGCGCACGTCACCGCGGTGCCGGGGCGGTCGCGCCCGCGGCGGCGACGACCAGCCACGCGACCTCGGGACGGCGGATGTCGGAGTGCGCGCCCGAGAAGGCGGACTGCCGCCAGTCGTCGATCACCTCCGATCCGTCGACGGCGTAGTAGCAGCCCGCCGAGAAGGGGTACTCCTGCCCGGCGTCGAGGAGGTCCACCGGCTCGAGCGGGTGCACGGCCTGGAAGCCGCCCGCGCCCAGCGCCCCCCACCGGCTGACCGCGGGATCGTCCTGGTTGTCCTGCCGTGCGAGCGCGGACGCCTTCGGGTACCAGCGGCCCACGGCCCAGTCGTGCCTGCTCCAGGTGGCCACCAGGGGACCGTGCACCCGGTCGGCGTACTCCCGCAGCGCTCCCTGCGTGCCGAACGGGTTGCCCTTCGCGGTGGCGAACGCGAAGTGGGAGAAGGCCGCCTGGATCAGCACCAGGGAGGCCACGGGGCTCGCGTCCGCGGACGGGATGCCCGCCAGCGCGAAGGACACCAGGCGCCCGCCGAAGCTGTGCCCGACGAGGTGCACGCGGACGTCGGGCAGCCCGTCCGGCGCGTGCAACCGGACCAGGGCGGCGCCCAGGCCCCGGCGGCCGACGACCCCGGCCCGCGCCTTCATCGTGTAATAGCTGAAGACCCGCAGGCCGTCCTTGGCCCCCTTCCACACCGTCCGGAAGAGGTCGCCCGCCCCCTGGGCCGCGCCGCCCTCCGGCACGCTGCCGAAGGCCCGCGCCAGCTCGACGAACGCCTCGGGGTCGTCGCGGTCGAGGAACCGCTCCTCCCCCGCGTCCTCGGCGGGCGCGTTCCCCGGCGGGAGGAGGTCGGTGAGCAGCCGGTGGAACTCCGCCAGCCGCTCCCGCTGCACGGCCTCGGGCTCCCGGCCGCGGGCTGCGGCCGCCTCACCCTCGTCGATCAGCCTGCCCAGCTCCCCGAGCGCGGCCCGCTGGTCGTCGCGGCGGAAACCGGGTTGCAGGGCCGCGGCCAGCTCGGCGCCCGAGGCATCGAGCACCGCCGCCGGGTCCGGGCCGGCGCCGGAGGTGGCCGCACCGCTGGTCATCGCGTCACCGGCGCGGGCCGCGCCCGGGCCGGTCGCCGGCGCGTCCGGCCACCAGACGGCGGGCCAGTGGACGCCGACGAAGCCGAGCCGTCCGACCCGGGGCGCGTGCCCGACCTGGTCGGCCACCAGCGTCCCGAGGGACGTGTAGAGCGCCGTCGCGTCGTCGGTGCCGGTGTTCCACCCGTGGCTCATGACGACGAGGTCGGTGAGCCCCTCGTCCCGGCCCTCGCGGAGCAGCTCCTCGACCGACCCGGCGACGAGGTCGCCGTCCTCCGAGAAGTGCAGGTCCCAGTACGGAAGCCCGGCCAGCCTCTCCATGTGGTCCTCCCGGTCCCTTCCCCCGGCCGGAGGCCGGGACGGCGTCAGACGCTCGACAGCATCCGCATGAGATCGATCAGGCCCGCGCCCTGCGCGTACCGCTCGCGGCCGAGATCGGTGGCGCACCGCATGAGCAGCTCCTTCACCGCCCGGGGCCGCCCGATGAACTCGGGCCGGGCGGACAGGAAGGCGGCGACGACGCCGGACACGTGGGGCGCCGCCATCGACGTGCCCGACTGCTCGGCGTAGCAGAGGTCGGGATCTGCCGCGGGCTCGTCCGGCGGCGGGAGCCCCGCCGTGGCCCGCACCGATCCCGTGGCGGCCGAGGTGATCCACTCACCGGGCGCGACGACGTCGGGCTTCATCCGGCCATCCAGGGTGGGTCCCTTGCCGGAGGTCCACGTGATGCCGAAGGCGTGCGGGGCCTCGCGGTGCGTCGACCCCACGGCGATGCAGTTCTCGGCGTGCGCCGGCTCGGTGACCGAGCCGAGCGCCCCCACCGGACGGGGCGCCAGCGCGTCGCCGGCGCCTGAGTTGCCGGCCGACACCACGACCACGACCCCGGAGTCGACGAGCTGGTTGACCGCCTGGCACAGCGGCGACTGCCCGGCCGCGTAGTGCCTCGGCTCCCAGGGACACCCCAGGCTCATGTTCACCCCGTGCACCCGCAGCACGTTCGGGTCGACGTTGACCTCCTGCCGCAGGTAGTGCAGCGCGGCGATCAGCGCCGCCGAGGAGGTCACGTACTCCCCCTGCGAGTTCCGCCGCAGCACGCGCAGGCTGATGAGCTCGCACTCCGGCGCCATCCCGGACAGGACGGCGACGCGCCGCCGCTGCACGTAGCCGCCGGCGCTCGGCTCCTCCGAGGAGGCGACGACCGCGCAGCGCCCCGCCGGGGTGCACCCCGAGATGATCCCGGCCACGTGCGTCCCGTGGCCCAGCTCGTCCTCCAGCGGCGCCGGCTCCCCGACCTCGTCGACCCGCTTGAGCACGACCAGGTCGCGGAAGTCGCGGTGCAGGCCCGCGGTGAGCAGCGGCGCGGCCTCCTCGCCGTCTCCGCCCGGGCCCGCCCGTCCGGGGAGCCGCCCCTCCCGGGCCAGCTCCAGGTGGGAGAAGTGACCGTGGCGCTGGTCGATGCCGGAGTCCAGCACCGCCCAGACGACCCCGTGACCCCGTGCGCTGTAGGAGCGCCAGGCGGCGTCGGCCTTGACCGTCGGCGCGGAACGGTCGATCTGCGGCTGCAGCTCGTAGTCCGGCCACACCTTGAAGATGGTCGGAGGCAGCCCCAGCCGCGCGGACGTCTTCCGGTCCCAGTCGACGAGCGCGTGCAGCTGCGGCCGGGTCAGGACGCACTGGTACAGCTTCGGCGTCACCCGGCGGAGCCCCGCGGGGACCCGCGGCTCGGTCACGCTCTGCCGGCTGCCCTCGCTCGCTGCCGGCAGCGGCTCGCGCGCCCACGACTCGTAGTCCTGCTCCCAGAGCACCAGGCAGAAGCGGCTCGCGACCTCGGTGAGCCCGCCCGGGAACATGACGTTGAGCTCGACCACCGCCGGTACGCGCTCCTCCATCAGCTCCGGGTCGTGCTCCCCGGGTGGCAGGTGGAGGTCGCCGATGAGCGGGGAGGTGGTGCGGCGGTCGGGCTCGTAGGACATGTCATCCCCCCGGCAGCAGCGTCGGTGCGCGGGCGACCGCCGGCCGGCGGCCCTCGGCTGGCAACGCTAGGCAGGCGGCGTCACGCGCACGTCACCGCGCGGCCGCACCCACGGCAGCCCGCTCCGGGCACGGCCGCGGGCGCACCGCGGCGTGCCGCTCCGGGCGGAGGCCGACCACGAGCCGGTGCATGTGCTCGCTCGGGCGCACCCCGAGTTCCTCGGCGAGGACGGTCCGGAACTGCTCGTAGGCCCGCAGCGCCTCGGCGGCGTTCCCCTCCGCCAGGTGGACGCGGACGACCGTGCGGTGGGCGCTCTCCCGCAGCGGCTCGGCGCGCACGGCGGCGTAGGCCGCCTGCAGCGCGTCGCCGTACCGCCCGGCGGCGGCGAGCCGCGCGGCGACCTCCTCCAGCGCGTGCATGCGCAGCTGCCGCAGCCGTTCGCGCTCCAGCAGGACCCAGTCGTCGTACCAGCCGGGCAGCAGGTCGCCCAGCAGCCCCGCCTCGGGGACGTCGACGTCCACCGGGCAGCCCGCCGGGTCCCGGACCCGCCGTGCCCAGTCGGCGAGCTCGTGCACGTCCACCCGGACGCCGGGAGCCAGCGAGAGCACGGTGCCGGAGGCGGACAGCAGCCCCGGGGCCACCCGCTGCAGGCGCCACAGGGCCGACCGGAGACTGCCCTGGGCGCACGCCTCGGGCGCGTCGGGCCACAGGTGCCCGGCGATGCTCGCGCGCGGTGGCCGGCCGGAGAGGCAGACGTGGGCCACCAGCCGCTGCACCCCGCGAGGTAGGTCGTCGACCGGCCGCGGCCGGGCGTCGTCCCCCAGCTGGACGGCGAACCCGTCCAGCAGCGATATCCGTGGCGTCGAGGCGGCAGGCACGTCGGCGCACCCCCCTTGGAGCTCCTCGGGCGAAGGGGTGGAGAGGCAGGACCTCGTCGCACGATGCTCCTGGTGCTGCGCGGGTCGTGTCAATGCGTCGACGCTCCGTGAGGCAGGAGCGGTCGGACCGGTTCCCGGTCGACAGCCGCTGCGGTGGAGCTGCCGGCACGGAGCGGGCCCCCTCCGGCGGCGGGCCGCCGGAGGGGGCTCGACCGGGTCACCCGGTGCGCCGGCCGGTCAGGGGTGCATCTTCGCGAACCGCAGGAAGGCGGTGATGCTGTCGACCGGCTGCCCTCCGGCGAGCGTGACGCCCGCGCTCGGGTCCCACGCCGGGGTCCCGTTGAGGAAGGACGTCGGGTCGGCGCGGAGCTGGCCGATGATCGTCTCGGCGACGATCCGGCTGCCCACCGGCCCCAGCCGCTCGCCCTGCCCGAGGACCTCGGCCTCCTTGAGCACGTAGAACCACAGCGGGGTGTCCTCGAGGAAGCCGCCGTCGATCAGCGCGTCGTCCACCGGTGAGGGCGGCACGGGGCGCCCGCCGCCGGCGCCCGGGACGGCGATCAGCTCCTCGCGCCTGAGCGAGGGGATCCCCAGGGACCGCGCGACCGCCTGGCCGGTCGGGATGGCCAGCCGGTACCCGCGCAGCAGATTGCGCACCGCCAGCCGCTTGAGCATCCGCCGGGTGCGGTCGGAGATCTCGCTGGTGCCCTCGTTGGACAGGTCGGCCAGCGGCGAGGCGATGCGGGTGTCGATCTTCCGTGCCACCCGCACCGGCACGTTGTCGGGCGTATCGGCCGGCCGCTCCTCGGCGCCGGTGAGCCGCTCGAACCGGGCGGGCCAGTTGTCCGGCAGCTTCGTGTCGCCGCCGAGACCGCCGTTGCCCGTGAAGAGGAACAGCAGGCCGAAGGGGGAGGACGGCAGCCGGGTCCCCGGCGCGCCGAAGTTCTCGTTCCAGTCGTACGCGCCGCGGATCATGCTGTGCCCGAAGCGGTAGGCGGCGACGGAGAACTCCAGCGGCATGAAGACCTTGCCGGGCGGCGTGGTCTCGTCCAGCGCCAGCCGGGCGGGGATGCTGCCGTCCAACAGCCCGTCCACGACCGCCGGATCCGCGATCCTCTTGAGGAAGTCGTGCACGGTGATCCACTGGTAGTGCCACTGGACCAGCTGCCGCGCCCGGGCGAACGTCCCGTCGCCGGTGACCTCGGAGCCGGGGTGCTCCGCCATCCACGCGAGGACCTCGTTGTGGAACCGCAGGAAGGCCAGGTGCAGCTGGGCCACGATGAGGTTCTCGTCGTTGCGGCCGTCGCCGATCCGCGCCTTGCCGTGCTCGTCGCGCGGGAGGTCCGCACCGGGCACGGCCACGTTGCCGGGCGGCCGCGCCGTCGACAGGTCACCGATCGCCAGCCGGTCCCCGTCGTAGGGCACCTGGCCCTCCTGGCCGGAGGCCTGGGGTCCGTTGCCGTAGACGGAGTCCAGGTTCAACTGGGGTTGCCGCAGGTTGCGCATCTTCCGCACGACCTTCTCCGGCTGCAGCGGCTGCAGCGGCAGGTCGGTGATGCTGATGTCGTCGTCGCGGTCGGTGTTGGCGGTCAGGTCGTGGTCGACGAACTGCCCCCAGTAGGTGTAGATGGCCGGGACGGTGGAGTCCCCGGCCGCCGAGGGCGGCTGCTCGACCATCGCGGCCCCGAGGGCCTTGAGGCACGCGACCACCGCCGCCGAGGACTCGATCGGCAGGTGCGCGCACGGGTAGAGGCCCTGGAGGTCCTCGAACATGTACCCGAACGGCGTGGACCGCTCCTCGACCTCCACCCACCGCATGCCCTCGGCCGACGCGCAGTCGGGGTCGACCGTGGGCACCTCGTCGGCGAGGACGTGCCCGCCGTGGTGCACGTCGGTCAGCACGCGGGGCACCCGGGGCGCCGGCCCCGCCCCGTCTCCCCGGGTCCGGTCCGGGGTCCCGGCGCGCTGTCCGGGGATGCCGTCGCGCACCCGCGGGCGGTTCGGTGTCGTGGTCATGGTTGCCTCGCTGTCCTGTCGGTGGTCGGGATGTCCTCGACGACGGGCGGCCGAGTCGTCGTCGATGCTGCTGAGACGCCGTCACGACCGCGTCACCTCGTCGTCATGGGCGGCGGCGACGCGGCCGCCGGGGGCCGGCGTCAGCGGTGCGCGTTCGGCACGTAGTACGTCAGGCCGGCGGCTCCGCCGAAGGCGACGAGCGCGGACACCGCCGCGGTGAGCCACTGGCCGTCGGTGACGGACCCGAAGCCCGTCTCCGCTCCACCCACCGCGGTGAGCAGCGAGGAGAGGAACGCGAGGACGGCGCTGTAGAGCGCGGCCACCCAGGCCTTCGTCGCCGTCGTCCGGACGGTGCGACCGGGATCCGTGCCCTGCGGTGTCGTGACGGGCGCTGACATGGCCTCTCCTTCTCTCCAGGGGCTTGGCGGAGCCGGGAGCGATGCTCGACGAGCCGGCGTCACGGATCCGTCACCGGACGTCGCGACCCCGGCGACCGAGGAACGGGCGGCTCGCGATCGTCGGGCACCGCCGCCGGTGACGGCCGGGTGACGCCCCGGCCCGAAGCTCTCCGTGTACGAGAACCGCGGGGCCGTCCCCGCGCCGAGAACTGGAGGAGACCGTGGTGCGTCTGATCGAGGTCCGTCAGCCCCGCGAGCACGACCTCGTCGGGAGGAGCTTCACCGTCGCCGGCTTCGCGTCGGGCTTCGAGGCGACGGTGCTGTGGCGCCTGACCGAGACCGACGGCGACGTCCTCGGCCAGGGGCAGATCCACGGCGCCGGGTCGATGGGCGTCGTCCGGGACTTCGGCCACCAGGTCTCCCTGCCCGCGGGGGTGGACGCCCGCGGGGCCCACGTGCTCCTCGAGGTCTTCGGCGACGACGCGTCCGGGGAGAACCCGCCCGGAACGGACCTGAACCAGGTCCGCGTCACCCTCTTCACCGGGTTGAGCGGCTTCCGGCTGCACGAGGTGGTGCGGGGGGACACGCTGTCGGCCATCGCGCGCGACCACGGGCAGGGCACGACGGCCGGCGACGTCTTCGAGGCCAACCGGGACACGGTCATGGACCCCGATCGCATCTTCCCCGGCCAGGTGCTGCGCGTCCCGCTGCTCTGAGCACCGGTGCGTCCGCGGGGACGGGTGCGGGCGAGGACCCCGTCCCCGCGGCGGTGCTCCCCGCCCGGCCGCGGTGACGCGGCGTTGACGGGCCGATGACGCCCGGCGGGGAGCCTGCCTGCAGGCGAAGCCGGGACGGATGCCTCCGGCCCGGCCCGACGGGTTCCGACCGCACCGAGGAGGACAAACCATGGGCTCCCCCGTCATGGACACGACGTGCGCTGCGTTCCGGCGGCTGCCTGCCGACGCCCTGCGGCCGGACGCGGTGCACCGCTTCGTCGTCGGGGAGGACACCCGCCTCCGGGTCCTGGACCGCGACGAGGCCGCCGCGGAGCTCGGGGACCCGTTCGCCACGCTCCTGCTGCTGCGGGGGGTCTTCCCCCGGACCGCGGGCGAGGTCCTCGAGGCGCTGGACCGCGAGTCCCCGGCCGGTGACCCCCTGCGCGACGGGTTCTTCTTCCTGCTGGGCGAGGGCAGCCAGATCGCGCTGACCCCGGAGACGGGGTCGGTGGCCCGCCGGCTGCGGTTCCTGGTGGCCCGGGGCGTCGGCGCGCAGGGCGCCGACGTCCTGCTCAGCGCCTTCTCGCCCGACGAGGGGGACGTCGAGCTCATGGCCTGGGACCGGCGCAGCGGCGGCTTCAACTACTACCAGACCGTGGGCACCAGCTCGGCCTGGGTCTTCGCCGGCAACTCGCGCCACGCGCTGCGCGACCCGACCCAGGGCAAGGGGCCCTTCGAGAGCCACCTGAGCGGCACCTTCGTGATGAAGGAGCTGCGCTTCCCGTGGTTGCACTGGCACTCCAAGGCCGCGCCGATCCTGCCCTCGGTGCTCTCGCAGGACCCCGCGCTCGTCGGGCACCCGTGGGTCACCGGGGACAACCCGCAGGGGGCCGACGTCTGCGAGATCGAGGTCGCCAAGCCGGGCATCGAGCGCTGGGCCCGGCACCGGTTCGACCGGATGCTGGCCGACGGCGGCCGGATCGACGACCCGGCGCGGATCCTGCGCCAGGTGCTCGGGACGCCCAGCGTCAACATCGTGTCCAGCCAGACCGAGAGCCGGGACACCGCTCCCGGACGGCCGGTCGACCTGCCCCAGACCTTCTTCGTCGACTCCGAGGGGCTCACCGAGGTGCTGGGGCTGCTGCCGCCGCCGCCGTTCTCGGTGGACGGGGAGCTCTACCTGACCGCCCTCGCCACCGCCGGGGCCCGGGTCACCGACGGCGCCGGGTTCGTGCAGCCGGGGGACACGCACTTCGCGTTCGCCGTGCCCGAGCGGGCGTTCGAGGACCAGGTCGTGCTCCGGCAGGCGGTGCGCGTCGGCCTGCTGACCCGCCGGCTGGCCGCCTGCCTCCTCATGACCGACTTCCCCAATCCCGTGTTCTCCGACCGCCGGGCCGCGCTGCTGGCGCACGTCCCGCCCACCGCCACCGTCGCCGACGGCGCCGGGGACTTCTCCGAGCGGATGGCGGGGAGCATCACGGCCGCGGCCCCGAACACGCCCGAGGGCAGCCCGGAACGGGAGTTCGCCGCCCGCTGGGCCCGGGGCGAGGACCTCTCGCCCCTCGACGACGAGCTGCGCGCCTACTACACCGCGGTGGGTGCGCGGCTGCGCACCCAGGACGGCGTGGACGCCTACGTCCGGCTCGCGGAGTCCCGCCGCGCGCGCGTGCGCACGATGCCGATCTCCGAGACGCCGCTGCTGTTCGTCACGACCGACGTCCCGCGGGCGCCGCGGGAGATGAGAGCCGACGCGACCGTCACGGAGGTGTGACCAGTGCCCGTCCTGATCCGATTCGACACGCCCGCCCGGCTGCCCGAGCCCGAGGCCGACCGCGACGCCTGGAGCAAGCGGATGGGTGCGGTGGTCGCCCGGCTGGCCGACGAGTTCGACCAGTTCTTCGACCCGACCGCCACCGACCCGGGCCCGGACGCGCTGACGCCGGCGATCACCTGGACCGCCTTCCCGGCCCTGCTGCTGCAGGGTGCCACCTCCCAGGAGCAGCGCTGGGCGACCGCCGACGCGTCGCGGTCGCGCCAGGACGAGTACTGCGAGTGGGGCGTGGAGCGCGACGGCGACGGCGTGGTCACCCGGGTCACCTTCACGTGCGAGACGCCGGAGTACTTCGAGCACCTGGCCGAGCGCGACCCGGACCGGCTGCTCGCGCTGTACGCCGAGCTCGTCGGCCCGCAGGTACGCCTCGAGGACCTGGTCGTCGGCGGCGTCTACCGGCGGGACAACGTGCACAACCGGTCGACCGAGGGGCGGCCGGCCCACCTGATCCAGCGCAACAACAACCTGACCGCCGCGCTGCGCCTGGCCGCCGAGGCCACGGTGCTCCGTCGCAGCGCCGACGGCCGACCGGTGACCTCCCCCCAGGAGCTCACCCGGTGCGGTGGCCTGGGCGAGCCCCTCCGGAACAGCGACCCGCAGATCGCCAGCGCGGTCAACGACGCCGCGGCCCAGGGCGCCGAGATCTCCCTCGCCGACCCTCTGGGCCTCTACATCCACCGGTTCCTCGTGGGCGGGATGGAGACCCCGGACGGGGCGGACCCGGCGTCGTTCTGGACGGTGGAGCGGGGCACCCCCGGTCACGTCCTCCGCGCGAGCTACGCCGTCCCGGCCGAGCGCGGGTACCGGGTCGGGGACGTCAGGGCCGACGGCCGGCCGATCCGCTTCGGGGCGCAGCTGGCCGACCGGGTCAGCGTCCGGCTCACCGCGCTCGTCCGCCCGGCGGACCACCGGCCGGTCCGGCTGCCCTGCGTGGGCTGATCACCGCACCGCCGCCGACCGGCCGGGGGCCGGCACGGACCGGAGCGGGTGCGGAGCCGGGCCGCGCCCCGCGTCGTCCAGGGCGTGCAGGGCCCGCCGGCGCCGGGCGATGCCCGGCACGAGCCGGGTCATCTGCTCGGAGGGCGGCACGCCCAGCTCGTCGTCCAGCAGCTGCCGGAAACGTTCGTACGCGCGGTGCGCCTCCACCACGTTGCCCTCGGCCAGGTGGACCCGGACCACCGTGCGGTGCGCGCTCTCCCGCAGCGGCTCGGCCTGCACCGCCAGGAGGGCGGCCTGCAGCGCCTCGCCGAAGCGACCGGCGCCGGCCAGCCGGGCCGCCGCCGCCTCCAGCGCGTGCAGCCGGAGCTGGCGCAGCCGTTCCCGCTCGAGGAGGACCCAGTCGTCGTACCACCCGGGCAGGAGCTCCCCGTGCAGGTCGCGGTCGGGCACGCTCACCGCCGCGCCGGGGACCCGCGGGTCCACCACGCGACGCGCCCAGTCGCTCAGCTCCCGGACGTCGACGCGGACCCCCGGGACCAGGGACAGCGCGCCCCCGACCCCCTCGATCAACCCCGGGGCGGCCTTGCGCGACCGCCACAGCGCCGACCGCAGGCTGGCGTGGGCCTGCTCCTCGGGCACCTCGGGCCACAGGTCGCCGGCGACCGCGGTCCGCGCCGGCCGCCCGGCGAGGCACAGGTAGACCACGAGCCGCTGCACCGAGTGCGGGAGCTCGTCGCCCCGCGCCTCCGACCCAGGGCGCCCCCACCGCAACGCGAAGCCGTCGAGCAACGTGATCCGCCCGGCCCCGGGGGCCGGCGCGTCCGTCCGCCGGTGCGGGCACCGGGCTTCGTCCAGGATGTCCATCGTGCGATCCCTCCGTCGGGACGACGTCTGTCATCCACCGGAGCGCGGCCGGGCGACGGTGATACGCCGGCAGGCGTCGGCTCGGCGTCCGGGCCGTCGGTGCGACCGCCGGCCGGCCCTATATCGAGGCGCTCCGCCCGGCGCGCGGCACTACGCTGACCCGGGTCGCGCACCTACCGGTGGCGAGGGGGTGACCGCTTGCACGGCGACGACGACGGTCCGGTCGGGGAGCTGGTCGCGGGAGCCGCGGCCGGCGACGTCGAGTGCTGGAACCGCCTCGTCCAGCGGTACACGCCCCTGCTGCTGTCGGTGGTCCGCCGGTTCCGGCTCGACGGCAGCGACGCCGACGACGTCGTGCAGACCGTCTGGCTGAGGCTGGTCGAGCAGCTCGGCCGCATCAGGGAGGCGCAGGCGCTGCCCGGCTGGATCGCCACCACGGCCCGGCACGAGTGCCTGCACGTGCTGGACGGACGGCGTCGCGTCGCGCCCACGGACCTCGCCGACCAGGCCTGGCCGGACGGCGGCGGGGACCCGCCGGTGGACACCGACCTGCTGGCCGCGGAGCGGCACGAGGCGCTGCTCGCGGCCATGGCGGCGCTGCCGGAGCGGCAGCGGGCGTTGCTGCTGCTCCTGCTGCACGACCCGCCGCTCCCCTACGAGGAGATCAGCCGGCGGCTCGGCATCCCGGTGGGGAGCATCGGCCCGACCCGCGCCCGTGCGTTGGACCGCGTCCGGTCCGACCCGACGGTGCAGGCGCTGCTCCGGGCGTGAGGCGGTCGGGCCCTCAGCCGGCGCCGAGGCAGACGAACGCGGCCGCCGCCGCCCACTCGGCCGGATCCGCGGGGCCGAACCGTGCCTGCGCCGCGGCGAGCGCCTCGGCCGGTGGACGCCCGGCCCGCAGCCCGTCGTGGCAGGCCAGCATCAGGGGGACCGTCGCCGCATCGGGGACCGGCACGACCGGTGCCACCAGGGTGGCCGTGCCCCCGCCGATGAGCGCCGCGCCGAACCCGAGCACCTCCTCGCCGGCGACCACCTGCGACCGCCCCGCGTCGCAGGCCGCCAGGACGACGAGGTGCGGCATCCGCTCCAGCCGTTCCAGCTCGTACACCGTCCACGGCCCGTCGGCGAGCACCAGCGCGGAGAACAGCGGGTTGTCCGACCGCATGCTGCCGTGCGCCGCGAGGTGGACGAGGCCGGCGCCGTCCATGCACCGGGCCACGGCGTCCGCGGTCGCCGCCCCGCCCGACACCAGCTCCGAACCGGGGTGGACCCGGGCGACCGCTGCGGCCTCGCTGACCGCCCCGGGCAGCCCCGGTCCGGCGACGACGACGACCCGCGCACCGGGGCCCGGCGGCGGACCGGTGCGGGCCCGCTGCCAGAGCGTCGCCGACGGGGTGACCGCCACCGGCCGACCCCGGCAGGAGGGCAGGACCGACCACGGGACCGACTGCAGCGACGCCGAGGGCGCGAGCACCAGCGGGCGGTCTCCCACCGCGCTGCGGAGCGGGCGCAGGAGCAGGTCGTCGAGGACCGCGGCCGCCCGCTGGAGGACGGCGGCGGCCGCCGCCGTCCGGGAGCCCGCGGCCGCCCGCGGGGTCGCCAGGCGGTGCAGCGCCAGCGGCACGTGCTGCAGCCCCCGGCGGACGTCGTCCACCGGCCCGAGCGCGTGCAGCCGGGTGCGCCCCCCGGACACCGTCACCGCGTGCAGCTCCCCCGCCAGTTCGACGTACTCGACCAGCGCCGCCTCCCCCACGCAGGCGACGAGCTCGTCCACGGACCGCCGTCCGCGCTCGGCCCGCTCCCCTCCGCCGAGCGTCCGGCAGCGGTCGCGGACGCGGCGTTCGAGGGCGACCTGGCGGGACACCAGCGCCTCCACGGACCTCCCGTCGCCGCGGACCTCCTCGATCTCCGCCATCGTCGTCCGCAGATCGGCCAGGGCACGGGCGAGGACCGGGTCGTCGGGCGGCCGGGCGGGCCGGACCAGCAGGGCGCTGGCCCGGCTGCGCTCGGCCCACCACAGCACCCGCCGGGGGTTCCGGTCCTCCAGGGCCATGCGCACCCCCCAGTGGGCGATGGCGCCCCGCTGCACGCTGACGTGGGCCCGGAGCTCGGTGGCCCCCAGCGTCGCCTGGTGGTCCTCGACGATCCGCAGCCCGGCGCGCAGCGCCGACAGCGCGGCCGGCCGGCGACCGTCCGCGCGGCGCAGGAGCGCCTCGGCGAGCCAGGCGCGCGCCCGGGCGTCGGAGGGACCCGCCCGCCGGGCCCGGCTGGCCCGGGACAGGTGCCGGCGGGCGGTCGTGGACCGGCCCCGCTCGAGCGCCATCCGGCCGGCCGTCACCCGCGCCTCGAGCGCCGGGACCGGCCAGCCGGCCGCATCCAGCCGGTCCGCCGCGGCCGCCACCTGGGCTGGGTTCCCCGCCCCGGGTGACGCCGCCACCACGGCCTGGATGCGCGCGAAGCGCGCGAGGGCCAGGGAGCCGGTCCGGCCGAGCCGGCGGAAGCGACGGGCGGCGGCCTCCGCGCTGTGCCGGGCAGCCGTGGTGTCCCCCTGCAGCAGGGCCACCGTCGACAGCAGCAACTCGGCCTCCGGGACGTGCACGTCCCGCTTCTGCTGCCGGTACCCGGCCACCGCCGACTCCGCGGCTGCCCGGGCCTCGCCGAGCAGCCGCACCGAGAGCAGCACCTCTGCGCGGTCGACCAGCAGGGAGGGCTCGACGATCCGCAGCCGGTCGTAGTGCTCCTGGGCTGCGTCGAAGCACCGCAGCGCGCCGGGCACGTCGCCGCGGAGCGCCCGGACGCAGCCGAGGTTCTGCTCGGCGTAGGCCGCCGGCAGGTCGAGGTGGTGCTCCTCGCAGAGCCTGCGGGCGGCGAGCAGGTCCGCCTCGGCGGCGGTGAGGGCCCGGCGGGCGGCGTGGATCAGGCTGCGGTTGGACAGCGCCCGGACGGCCCACTCCGCGTCCCCGCACCGCCGGAGCAGGGGCAGCGTCCGCCGGAGCTCCTCCAGCGCGCCGTCGTACCGCCCCAGCTCCTGCAGGATGGCGGCGCGCTGCACCCGTGCGCGGGCGGCGGCCCGTCCCTGCAGGTCGCCGATCGCCGCGTCGATGGCGTGCACCGCCGCGCCGGGCCGGCCGCGCATCACCAGCGCCGACGCCAGGCTCATCCGCGCCTCGCCCACGTGGCGCCGGCAGCCCGCCCGCCGCCCGGCGGCCTCCGCGGCACGCAGGTGGGCGACGGCCCCGTCGAGGTCGCCGAGGTTCATGTCGGCGACGCCGACCGCCCGCTCGCCGGTGCTCACCACGCACCACGCACCGGCCCGGCGGGCCCGGCGCAGCACCGACCGGCCCAGCGTGCGGGCCTCGGCCGGCTGGATCCCGGCCAGTTGCAACGCCCGCTCGGCTGCGCCGTCCAGGTCCGCGACGGCCGGGTCGCGGACCGGGACGTCACGTACGGAAGTCACACCAGGACGGTGGGCTGCAGATCGGCGCGCGTCAACGGTCCGGCGCGCCACAGGGGTGACCCGCGGTGGTGCGCGCCCCGACACTTCCGGCACCTACCGGAACGCCCCGTCTGGAGACATGCCATGGCCGACGACCCGGGACCGGACACGGCCTTCCAGCCCGCCGACATCATCGTCGCGCTCGAGCACGCCGACACGGTCGCCGGGCGCCTGCACCATCTCGGCGTCCCGATGGAGGAACGCCAGGACGACGCCGACCTGGGGCTGGCGCGGCTGCCGCTGCCCGCGGATGCGGTCGGGCGCGCCGCCACGGCCGTGGTGGAGGCCGGGCACGCGGAGGAGGAGGCCGCGAAGCGGACCTTCGGTGCCGACCTGGACCGCCTGCTCTGGGGGCTGCGGCAGCTCTTCGCGGCCGAGTACGCCGGCTGGACCCCCACGCTCGGGAAGAACCGGCTGGTCGGGAACGTGGTCGGCGGCGGGCGGATCTCCCACGGCGGCGGCAACGACCCGCGACCGGCCGAGGCACCGGCCGAGGCCCGGTTCAGCCAGGACCGGCTGGGGCCGGCCCCCCGCATCGGGGTCCTCGACACGGGGGTGGACCCCCAGGTGGCGCTCGCCGGCGGCTGGGTCGGCGGCGCGCGGGACGTGCTGCCCGTCCGCTCCCGCCACGCGGCGGTGGCCGGCCACGGCACCTTCGTGACCGGCCTGGTCCGGCACGCGGCGCCGGGCTGCCTCGTCCACGTGCGGCAGGTCCTCTCCGACGAGACGGGCGACGCCGACGCGTGGACGGTGGCCCAGCAGATCGTCGCGCTGGGGCGGACCGGTCTGGACGTCCTCAACCTGTCGATCGTCTGCTTCACCGACGACGGCCGACCGCCGCTGGTGCTCGCCACCGCGGTCGACCGGCTGGACCCGGACGTCGTCGTGGTGGCCGCTGCCGGCAACCACGGTGCCGTCGGCGAGGTCGGCTCCCGGATCAGGCGCGCGCCCGCGTGGCCGGCGGCGCTGGACGACGTGGTCGCCGTGGGCGCGGCCGACGACACCGGGGTGGCCGCTCCGATCACCCCCACCAGAGCTCCGTGGATCGACGTCCTCGCACCTGGCATGGACGTGCGCAGCACCTATCTCACCGGGAGGGTGCAGCTGGACCTCTCCGGTGCCCCGGCGACGGAGCGCACGTTCGACGGGTACGCCCGGTGGAACGGCAGCTCGTTCGCCGCCGCGCTGGTGGGCGGGGCCATCGCCGCCCGGACGGTGCCGGGCCGGGTACCGGCGCGCCAGGCGTGGCAGCAGCTGAGGCACACGGCGGTCGCCTCCGAGGACGGCGGACCACCGTTCCTGGACCTGGCCGGTCCCTGACCGCGCCGGGCCCTCCCGCTACAGGCGGAACCACTCCGTGACCACGGCCGCGGACGGCGTCTCGCAGCGCACCCGGACGAGCTCACCGGCGGGGTGGTCGAGGACGAAGCAGCCGAGCTCATCGGCCTCGGCGCGACCGAGCTCGCCCCCGCGCCCGATGAGGGCGACCCGCGCCGGGGTGGGCGGGACGAGCTGCCCGACCAGGCCGCTCCCCGTGCGCTCGAGCTCGACGGACAGCTCTGGTGCGGCGAACTCGAGGACGCGTGGCGCCGTCGAGGTCCCTCGGACCAGGGCCGACTCCGCCGCGGCGGCCTCCTCCGAGAGCACGGCGAGCTCCGCATCGACGGTGCGCCACGCGAACGCGGCCTCGGCGCCCGCCGTCATGCCCGGCGTCGGTGCCCCGGCCTGCCGCACCGCCGCCCGCAGCTCTGCCAGCAGCCGTTCGTCGTCGTCCCACGGTGCTGTCGTCATCGGGATCGGTCTCCTCCGCCGGGCCGGCTGTCGTCCGCATCGTCCTCCGCCTGGTGCCGCGGTGGCCAGGCGGTGCCCCGTCCGCACCCGGCCGCGGCTCCGGACGGGCGGGGGTCAGGCTGCACGAGCGTCGACCGCCTGCCCGCCGCGCCGTCGCCGGTCGGTCGCCGCGGCGGTCGCGCGGTCCCTGTCCCGGTCCCGGTCCCGCAGGAGGCCGACCACCGAGTCGAGGAAGGCGGGCGCCCGGAGCACGCCGAGATGCCCCGCTCCGGGGACCAGGACGTCGCGGGCGCCGGGTACGTCGCCGGCCAGCCGGGCCGATCCCGCCGGCACCACCAGATCGCGGTCGGCGTAGTAGGCGACCCAGCGCAGGTCGCTGCTCCACGTCTGGCGGCACAGCTCCGCCAGGAGAGCGGAGCCCGGGCGCAGCGACGCGGCCACGGTGCCCGGACCCAGCAGGGCCACCCGCGTCCCGCGGTGCGGCGCGGCCACGGTCACCGCCGTCGACAGGCGGGGCGCCAACCCGTGGCGCGCCACCGCGCACCGGAGGACGACGCCCCCGAGGCTGTGCCCGACGACGTCGACCCGCTCGGTCCCCGCCTCTTCCGCGGCTGCCGCGCACCGGGCCGCCAGCGCCCGGGCGATCTCCGGGACCGACCTCGTCAGGACGTCGTACGTGTAGTTGTGGACGTGCCGGAAACCCTCGCGGGCCAGCCTGCGCTCCAGCGGCAGCCAGCCGGCCCGGCCGCCGCCGTAGCCGTGCACGAGCACCACGGGGGTGCGCGGCGCGTCGCTCCCGGCCCGCGGCGCCCGGGCGGTCAGCGGCCGGCGCAGGGCACGGTGGCCCAGCTCGGTGCAGGCCAGCGGGGCCGTCAGCGCCGTCGTCGCGAGCTCCCCCAGCTCGCGGGCGACGGAACCGGGCAGGTCGAGCACGGGGTGCCGGGGCCGCGCCGGCAGCGCTGTCGGGATCACCGGTCCTCCTCGGCGCCCTGGACGGTGGACGCACCAGGAGGAGCACCCGGCGGAGGCTGCTGATACCTGCTGCGGTCGGCCGCCTCGTCCGGGCGCGGGTACCGGCCGGTCCGGATCCGGCGCCCCTCGGGGAGACATCCCGGCGGAAGCCGTATCAGGTGTCGACCCGGCTCCTCTGCTCTCACACGACGCCGCTCCGGCGCCGACCCACACGAGGAGGACGGTCATGCCACCCACCCAGAACCTGTCGGCTCTCCAGGACCGGCCGTGGTCACCGATGCCGCCGGACGAGCAGCCGGCCGGTCTGCGGTCCCGCGTCGACAGCCTCCTGATGGGCCTCACCACCGCGTGCGAGCGCTACGGCCACATCGCACTCCGCCTGTCCCTGGCGCTGGTCTTCGTGTGGTTCGGCGCGCTGAAGCTCACCGGTGACACGCCCGTCGAAGGGCTCATCGCCGCGACGCTGCCGTTCGTGAGCCCGGACGTCGCCGTCCCGGTCCTCGGCCTGGTGGAGATCGCCATCGGCCTGGCCGTGGCCGCCGGGATCGCGCCCCGCGTCGTGCTGCTCGTCCTGGCCGGGCACCTGACCGGGACGTTCCTGTCCTTCGTCACCGCCACCGGGCTCATGGTCACCGACGGCAACCCGTTGCTGCTCACCGCCGACGGCGAGTTCGTCCTGAAGAACCTGGTCCTGATCAGCGCGGCCCTCGTGCTCGTCGGCAGGGAGCTCCGCGGACCGCGGCCCGCCGCGCGGGACGCAGCCGTCGCCTGACCGACCGGCTCCGCTCCGGCGGAGCGACGAGATCGACCACGACCACCGGTCCGGGCCAGCGGCCCGGGCCGGTGGTCGGCTGTCCGGCCCTGCGCCGGGGATCAGGACTGCCAGCGCGCGCGGACGTCGGCGGCGAACGCGGTGTACTCCCGGACGGGGAGTACCTCCTCCAAGGTCAGGTGGTGGCTCATCGGCAGGGCACCCATCACGATCTGGTCGAGCTGGTCGTGCGAGTCGACCTCCACGATGCCGATGACCCGGCGCTGCCCGGCGACCTTGTAGAGGCTCTTGATGACCCCCGCCTCCATGGCGGCGACCGCCGCCTGCGTCTCCCGTTCCCACTCGTCCCAGAACTCGTCGCGGTCCAGCCGGGTGTGCTCGACGCGGAAGCTGAGGTGGAACAGCATCGGGGCGCTCCTGAGGTCCAGGCGGCGCCCGGACCGGCGCCGCTGCTGCCGGGATGGCCGACAGCGTGCCCGCGGCCCGTCCGCGGGACAAGGCGTCGGGCGACGGCGGAGGACGGCAGGATGGCGGCATGCCCACCGGACCGACGCCGCCCCGGACGTTCCCCGCTCTGGTCACCGGGGTGGCGACCACCCTGCACTACGCGTTGCCCGACCTCGTCCCCTCGCGGACGGCTCGCGGCTGGACCAAGGCGGGGATCACCGCTGTCGCGCTCGCCGCCGCGTTCCCGGACCTCCGGGCGACGTGGGCCACCACCCGCGAGCAGCTGCAGGTCGACGGCGAGCCCGTCTTCTCGACGGCGTTCAGCTCGCTGCCCGTCGTCAGGCAGGCCGTCGTCCTCGGGATCGGTGCTGCCGTGCTCGCCGGCTCGGCCGGCGGCGTGCTCGCCGGGGAACGGTGGGCATTCCGCCGCGGTGAGGCGCGGGCGGCCGCCGGCAAGCGGCTGCCGCACACCGGGCCGGCACTGGTCTACGGGGCGCTGGCCGGGGTCCTGTGGCTCCTGCCTCCACCCGAGGACCCGCACTGACCGACGACGTCCCGGCCCGCGCGGACCGCCACGCCGCAATTGCTCCGCCCGCGTCGACACCTCGGTACTGTTCGTGGTCCACGTCACATCCGCACCGTGGAGGTCGGACCATGACCGCGACCGAGCAGCGCACCGCGCCGGAGCACGGCAGCGCCCCGTCCCGCGCCGAGCACGTCGACGTCCTCGTCGTCGGAGCCGGCGTCTCCGGCATCGGCGCCGCCCACCACCTGCAGGAACGCTTTCCCGACAAGTCCTTCGTGCTGCTGGACGCGCAGGACAACCACGGCGGCACGTGGTGGACGCACCGGTACCCGGGCGTGCGGTCCGACAGCGACCTGTTCACCTACGGCTACCGCTTCAAGCCCTGGCGCGGCCCCTCCATCGCGGCGGGCGAGGAGATCCTGAACTACCTGGACGAGGTCATCGCCGAGGACGACCTGGCCCCGCACATCCGCTACCTGCACAAGGTGACCGCGGCGAGCTGGTCGAGCGAGGACCGGCGCTGGACGGTGGAGGTCACCCGGCTCGACACCGGGGAGGAACTGCGGTTCACCACCGGCTTCCTGTGGATGTGCCAGGGCTACTACAACCACACCAAGCCCTACCAGCCGACCTGGGAGGGCATGGACCGGTTCGAGGGCCTGGTCGTGCACCCGCAGCAGTGGCCCGACGACCTGGACCTCACCGGGAAGCGGGTCGTCGTCATCGGTTCCGGCTCCACCGCCGCGACGCTGATCCCCGCCATCGCCTCGCAGGCCGCGCACGTGACCATGCTGCAGCGCTCGCCGTCCTACTTCCTCGCCCCGCCGCTCACCCACGAGCTGGCGGTGACGCTGCGGCAGCTGGACATCCCGGAGGACTGGACCCACGAGATCCTCCGCCGCGCCTACTCCGCCGAGTTCAACGAGCTGGCCAGGCTGGCGCACGAGGCGCCGGACGAGCTGCACACCTTCCTCATGGAGTCCATGAAGCCGCTGCTCCCCGAGGGCTTCGACATCGACAGGCACTTCACCCCGCGCTACCGCCCGTGGCAGCAGCGCATCGCGATCGTCCCGGAGGGCGATCTGTTCGCCGCGCTCCGCGAAGGGAAGGCGTCGATCGTCACGGACACCATCGAGACCTTCACCGAGAAGGGGATCCGGGTCAGCTCCGGGGAGGAGCTCGAGGCGGACGTCGTCGTGAGCGCCACGGGCTTCGACCTGTCGGTCCTCGGGGACGTCGCCTTCGCGGTGGACGGCGAAGCGGTGGACTTCACCGAACGCGTCACGTGGCGCGGCCTGATGATCAGCGGTGTCCCGAACATGGCCTACGTCTTCGGCTACTTCCGGCACAGCTGGACGCTGCGCGTGGATCTCGTCTGCGACCTCGTGATCCGGATGATGGAGACGATGCAGCTCAAGGACGCGACCATGGTCACCCCGACGCTGCGCGAGGAGGACGCCGGCATGCAGCTGCGCCCGTGGTCGGACCCGGAGAACTTCAACGCCGGGTACGTCCTGCGCTCGCAGCACGTGCTGTTCAAGCAGGGCGATCGCGAGCCGTGGGTGCACATGCTGGAGCACGCGGCGGAGGCGGAGATCCTGCCGAAGGCCGATCTCGACGACGGGTCGCTCGTCTACCGGTGACGCCGTCCCGCAGCACCTCTGCTCGCCCGCCGGGTGCCGTGCCCGGCGGGTTCCACCGCTCAGTGAGGAGCCACCATGCCGCAGACGGCCGTCCGGACCGGAGTGACGCTCAACTACGAGATCAGCGGCGAGGGCGACCCGCTGCTGCTCGTCATGGGGACGTCGGGATCGCTGCTGCTCTGGGGCGAGCTGATCCCCCGGCTGGCCGAGCACTACCGGGTGATCGCCTTCGACAACCGCGGGCTGGGCGGGAGCGAGCGCGGGACGGGCGAGATCTCCGTGGCCTCCATGGCCGAGGACGCCTCGGCGCTGCTCGAGGCGCTCGAGATCCCACGGGCGCACCTCATGGGCTGGTCGCTCGGCTCCGCCGTGGTCCAGGAGATGGCGCTGGCGCACCCGGAGCAGGTCGCCACCGCGGTCATGTACGCGACCTGGGGGCGGTGCGACGGCTTCCAGCGCTCCGTGCTCTCGGCGCTGCGGCTCCCCTACGCCACCCGGGACATGGAGGCGGCGCTGGCGTGTGCCGGCATCGCCTTCTCCCCGCAGCTGCTCGACCACCCGGAGTTCGAGAAGATGCTCGAGCCGATGCTGCCGGCGTTCCCGCAGAACGAGGAGCAGATGCAGGTCACGGTCGAGCAGTGGGACGCCGACCTCCTGCACGACACCCTCGACCGGCTCGGCGGCATCACCGCCCCGACCCTGGTGATCGTGGGCGAGCAGGACCTGCTGACCCCGCCCTGGCAGGCGAAGAAGGTCGCCGACGCCGTCCCGGGCGCACGCTTCGAGCTGCTGACCGGCCCGGGGTCGAGCCACGGCGTGCACATCGAGCGACCCGAGGACGTGGTGCGCCTGGTCACCGGCTTCCTGAGCGAGCACACGCTGCTGCAGTCGAGCTGACCACCGGGCCGTCCCCACGTCGCCCGAGCGGCCGGTCGGTGGAGGACGCGTGCGTCCTCCACCGACCGCGCGATCAGCGGCTGCCGCCGCCGATCATGGGGTCGTCGCCCCGGTCGACCGTGCCCTTCTCGACGCCCTCCGTGGACGAGCCCGCGGTGTGACGACCGGGGTCGGACTCCTCGACCACGACGTCGTCCCGGACCTCGACCACGGGGGGCTGCGGGACCACGGCGACCCCCTCGGGCCGGCTTCCCGGCTGCGCCGTCTCCTGCTGGTCACCCTTCGACCCGGCCATCGCAGCGCCGGCGGCCGCGGCGGCAGCTCCGGCGACGGCGACGCCGGCGGCGGCCTTCACCTTGCCCGAGACGCCCGCCTTGCCGCTGTCCCCCCGCGAGGTGAAGGCGGCGTTCGCACCGGGCGTGCCGACGTCCTCCCCCGGGTTGACCGTCCCTCGCCAGCCACCCGTGGCGTAGCCCTCGCTCTCGACCAGGCTCTTGAACCGCTTCAGGTCCGCCTCCACCTGGCGCTCCACGAGGCCGAGCTTGTCGCCGACCTTCTCCACGAGCCCTTCCGGCTCGAACTCCAGCGACAGGTGCACGAGGGTGGACCCGGTGCCCACCGGCTGGAAGCGCACGGCCCCGGCGTTCGTCGCACCGTCCTTGGCCGCCCAGGCGATCTTCTGGTCCGGGATCTGCTCGAGGATGGTGGCTTCCCACTCCCGCCGGACGCCCGCGATCTCGGCCGTCCAGTGCAGGCTCTGGTCGCTGTGCTGGTGCACTTCCTGGACCCCGCCCATGAAGTGCGGGAAGTCCTCGAACTGGGTCCACTGGTTGTAGGCGGTGGTCACCGGTACGTCGACCTGGATCGACTTCTCAGCCTTCGTCGTCATCGCTCAGTCCTCTCGCTCGTCAGCTGCGTGGTACCGAACCTCCCCGCTACCCCCGCAGCCGTCCGCCGACGCCCTCGCGCCGGAATCGGACGAGATCCGTCGGCTGCCGCCGGGATCCCCGGGGCCGGGGCGGGTCACCTGGCCCCGGATGCCACCATCGTCCCGCGGGACGGCGGCTCCCGGCCGGTCCACCGGACCGGTCAGGCCGTGCTCCACCCGCTGCACCCGAGTTCGCCGGACGCCCCACCCGATCAGCCAGTGAGGGAACACGCCATGACCCGAGACGACGGCAGCACGATCTACATCGACGGCGAGTGGCGCCCGGCCGACGGGGGCGCCACCTTCGCCGTCACGGACCCGGCGACGGGTCAGGTCCTCGGGCAGGCGGCGGACGGTGGGCGGGTGGACACCGACGCGGCGATCGCCGCCGCGGACCGCGCGCTGCCGGCCTGGTCCGGCGCCACGGCCTACCAGCGCGCGGCCGTGCTGGCGAAGGCGGACACCCTCATGCGGGAGCGTCGCGCGGAGCTCGCCGCGCTGATGACCCGGGAGCAGGGCAAGCCGCTCAAGGCCGCGATGAACGAGGTCGCGTACGCCGCCGACTTCCTGGCGTGGTTCGCCGAGGAGGCCAAGCGCATCGGCGGCGTCACGATCCCGTCGGCGCGGGCCGACCAGCGGTTCCTGACCATGCGCCAGCCGGTCGGCGTGGTCGCGGCCATCACCCCGTGGAACTACCCCATCTCCATGCTCACCCGGAAGCTCGCGCCCGCCCTCGCGGCCGGGTGCACCTCGGTGCTCAAGCCCGCGGACCAGACCCCGCTCTGCGCGGTGGCGACGGTGCAGCTGCTCGCCGACGCCGGCGTCCCGGCCGGGGTGGTCAACCTGGTCACGACCACGCGCCCGGCGGAGGTCGGCGACGCGCTGCTGGAGTCACCGGTGGTCCGGAAACTGACCTTCACCGGCTCCACCGCGGTCGGCAAGATGCTGGCCGCGAAGGCCGGCGGCACGCTGAAGCGGGTGTCGGTGGAGCTGGGCGGGCACGCACCCTTCCTGGTCTTCCCCGACGCCGACCCGGTGCGCGCGGCCAAGGGCGCGGCGCTGGTGAAATTCCTCAACACCGGTCAGGCGTGCATCAGCCCCAACCGGATCTACGTCCACCGTTCGCTGTACGACACCTTCGTCACGACGCTCGAGCAGCGGATCGCGGCGCTCCGCGTCGGCAGGGGCGACCAGGACGGGGTCACCATCGGTCCGCTCATCGACGAGCGCGCCGTGGCCAAGATGGAGGCCCAGGTCCTCGACGCCCGTACCCGCGGCGCCCGGATCGTGGCCGGCGGCGAGCGGGTCTCCGTCGACGGGCTGGGCGGCACGACCTTCTTCGCGCCGACGCTGCTGGCCGACGTGACGCCGGACATGCTCATCTCCCGCGAGGAGACCTTCGGCCCGATCGCCGCCGTCACCCCGTTCGACGACGAGGACGAGGTCGTCACGCGGGCGAACGACACGGAGTACGGCCTCGCCGCGTACGTCTACACCAACGACCTGTCCACGGCGATCCGCGTGACCGAGAAGCTGCGGTTCGGGATGGTCGGGATCAACGACATCAACCCCACGTCCGCCGCGGCTCCCTTCGGCGGGATCAAGGCCAGCGGCCTGGGCCGCGAGGGCGGGTACGAGGGCATCGACGAGTACCTGGACACCAAGCTCGTCGGCATCTCCGTCTGACGCCGCGCGTCCGGGACGGTCCGTCCCGGACGCGCCGGGAGCGGGACGGGACGACGTCGGCGGCGGGGCGCCCGCGTCAGCGGCGGTGCCAGCGGACGGCGCCGGCCGCCGCGGTGCCGAGCACCGCCAGGGACAGCGCGGCGCTGCGCGGCGCGACGTCCCCGCCCCGGCGCGCCACCAGCACGGCCGCCGCGTCCAGCCCGGTGAGCAGCAGCGTCACCTCGGTGGCGCGGCGCGCCTGCGACGCGGGCGTGATCAGCAGCGCCGCACCCAGCGTGATGTTGCGCGCCGCCATCAGCCGGACCAGCAGCGGGAGCGCGACGTCGGAGTGCGTCGCGGTGTCGCGGACCCCGAGGACCCGGGACAGCCACCGCGGGACGAACAGCGCCGCCGTCCCCAGCCAGATCGACAGCGTCCCGATGCTCTTCCGGGTGATGTCCCACTCCTCGTCCATGACGGCCTACTGCCCGGTCGCGCGGACGGCCAACCGGTGTCCGCCGGCCAGGACCAGGACCAGCGCCAGGAAGGGCAGGGTGACGGCGCTGGCCACCACGTCGCTGACGGCGGCAACGGCGAAGCCGCCCACCGGCGGGTCGTCGAGCGGCCCCAGCACGCTGTCCAGACCGATCGCGGCGACCGACGCCGGCACGGTAAGGAGCGCGGACACCGCACCACCCAGGGCCACACCGGCGGCCACGGTGCCCGGAGCCGTGCGGACGGCGGCCCAGGCCAGGCCGGTCCCCCGGCGCAGCGCACCGGCGACGCGCAACGGACCCCCCTCCGGCATCGCGGCGACCGCCCCGGTGACCCAGAGCTGGGCCACCAGGGCGGTCAGGAACCCGACGACGTCGACCAGGACGGCGGTCCACACCCGCGGGTCGTCCCACACGAGCAGCTGCCGGACGACGTCGGGGACGGTGTTGACCAGCGTCGCCGCGACCGCCGCCAGGTAGGCCGGCCGCCAGTGCCGGCGCAGCAGCACCAGCGCCGTGCGCACCGTGGGCAGCGGCCGCGCCGGTGCCCGGGTCACGGCCGGGTCGCGACGAGCGCCGTCCAGCACCCGGCGAGCCGGGTCTCCTGCGCGACGACGTCCAGCCCCGCGGCCCCGCAGGCGGCGGCCAGCCCGGACGGCGTGGGCCGGTCGGCGTCGGCGGGGTGGAAGGCGACCGCCCGCAACGGGCGGCTGTCGACGAAGCGCTCCGTCATCTCGCAGGAGAAGAACCGGCCGCCCGGTCGCAGCACCCGCGCCGCCTCGCGGACCGCGTCCCGCCAGGCCTCGGCGTGGTGCAGCACGTGGTAGGCGAAGACGGCGTCGTAGGACCCGTCGGCCGCGGCGAGGGCGGTGGCGTCGCCCTCGCGCACGTCGACCCGGTCGCCGAGGTCGGCGACCGCCGTCCGGCACGCCGCCACGCTGGCGGGGTACCGGTCGATGCCCTCGGCACGGGCGGCGCCGAAGACGTCGACGGCGAGCCGCAGCCCGGTGCCCCGCCGCCCGGAGCCCAGTTCCAGGACGGTGCCGCCCGGCACCTCCCCGCCGAGGCGCCGCAGGATGGGCGCCTCTCCCCTGCGCTGCACGAACGCCCGGGGACGCGAGTCCACCCACAGGCGGGTGCCGTCGAGGTAGGTGGGTGGGACGGAGGTCTTGTCACGCACCTCGCGGTTGTGCCCTCCGCGGCCGGGGCACAACCGCGCGATGACAAGCCTGCGGGATCGCGTCGTCCTCGTCACCGGCGGGAGCACGGGCATCGGCCGCGCCGTCGTCCACCGGCTGGCTGCCGACGGCGCCCGCGTCGTGGCCTGTGCCCGCGACCAGGGGCGGCTGTCCGAGGCGCTGGCCGGCATCGACGGCGCGACCGGCGTGCCGGCGGACGTCTCCTCCCCGACCGACCGGGTGGCGCTGGTCGACCGGGTGGTCGCCGAGCACGGGCGCCTGGACGCGGTCGTCCTCAACGCGGCGATCGGCTACGCCGGGCTCGTGGAGGAGACGCCGCAGGACGCCGTCGAGGCGATGATCGCCACCAACCTGACCGGCGTCGTCGACCTCGCGCGCCTCGCCCTGCCGCACCTGCTGGCGGCCGCGGCCGAGCGGGGACGCGCCGACATCCTCGTCACCGCCTCCTCCGCCGCGCTGGCGCAGGTACCGCCGCTGACCGTCTACTCGGCGACCAAGGCCGGCGCGCACGGCTTCGTCAAGGGGCTGCGGCGGGAGGTCACGTCCCGCGGCGTCCGGGTGCACTCGATCACCCCGGGGCCGGTGTCGACCGAGTGGCTGGTCCGTGGCCGGGGTGCGGCCCCGGTCTCCGACGAGGACGCCGAGGGGCGGCTCTCCCCCGGCATCCGGCCCGAGCGGGTGGCCGACCAGGTGGCGCGCAGCCTCGGCTCGTACTGGTCCCGCACGGTGGCGGTGCCCCGGTGGATGGGGCTGGCGCGGCTCGGCGAGGTCCCGCCCGTCGACCGCCTCCTCGACATGACCCTGTCGCGGCAGGCGCACCGCATCCAGCGGATCACCGACCGGATGGTGGCCCGGCGGGGCGGATGACGGCCCGCGGCGCGGCCGGCCCGCCCGCGCGCCGGTCCTGCAGCGCGACCACGGCCATGTGCGGCACGGTGAGTCCCAGGAGGACGGCGAGCGCGCCGGCCGTCCAGTCGGGTCGCTGCGCGGCGAGGACCAGGAGCGCGATGCCGGCGAGAGCCACGCCCGTCGGCGCCCAGGCCGCGGCCGCGTAGCGGAGCAGCGGGGCAGCCAGCCGGCCGGCCGCCAGGTCCGCGCCGTTGCGGGGGTCGAGCGCGAGCAGCCGGCCGATGTGGCGGACGGCGTGCCAGCCACCGAAGTAGGCGCCGAAGGCGGCAGCCGGCGGTACCAGGACGAAGAGCGCGGCCAGCAGGCCGGCCTCGGCCGCCCACCCGGTCCGGCCGGAGGTCAGCGCGCCGAGCACGAGGACGAGCAACGCCCCGCCGACGACTGCGACCAGCGCCTGCCGGACGCCGGGGGTCAGCAGCACCGGCAGCTCCGGGGAGAGTGCCGCCAGCACCCGGTCGGACTCCTCCGGCCACCGGGCGAGCGGCACCGCGACGGGCAGCCCGCCCAGGCCGACCACCGCCGGGAGGTCCCGCGCGCCGGGCCGCCGTGGCCGCCCCGACCGCTCGGCGTCGAACGCGACCTCGCCCAGGCCGAAGTGCACCGCGGAGACGGCGAGCAGCAGGAGCAGGCTGACCGCCGGCGCCGCCATGAGAGCACCCAGCGCCAGGAGGGCGGTGGCGGTGTACCCGGCCAGCACCCCCGGGCGGAGCACCGTCCCCGGCCGCCCGGCGGTCCAGTCCGGGACCAGGTGGTCGACCGCGCCGTGCGGCAGGCCGACCAGCACCCCGGCGGCCAGGATGCCCAGCGCCCACGCCGACACCTGCGCGGGCAGCAGCACGGCCGTTCCGGCGACCGCGCCGACGACCCCGACCGACAGCCGGGTCGTCAGCGCGGTCACCCGCGGTGCTGCGTGTGCCGTCACGACGCCTGCGCGAGGTCAGGTGGTCCGGCCGGGCGGAGCCACCTCGGTGATGCCACCGCGGGGCATGGTGACGTCGGCCGCGACCGCCTCGTCGTGGCCCTCGTGCTTGCTCACCTTGCGGGCGATGACGGCCAGCAGGATGCCGTAGACGACCTTGGAGGTGATGTCGGCGACGGTGTAGGTGATCTGCCGGGCGACCACGCCGTCGGCGGAGTCCCACAGCGCCGGCATGAGGTAGGCGCCGGGGTAGAGCATCCAGGAGACGAGCAGCAGCCACCACACCGCCTTGACCAGCGGGCGGACCTCCTCGGGCAGACGCCCGACGTTGCCGTAGACGGTGCGCCGCACCAGCCAGAGGATGACCAGGAAGAAGACGGTGCTGATCGAGCCCCAGACCCAGAACGGGGCGCTGCGCTCGACCTCGTAGAACTGGCCGGCGTAGCCGGTGTAGATCATCGCCAGCCCGGCGACGGTGAAGGTGATCCAGCCGCGGCGGAACGCGGCGCCGGTGATCCCCAGGACGATGAGCAGCTGGGTGAGCAGCACCGGCACGTCGATCGTCCAGTTCATGTACCGGTAGCCGTTGGAGAACAACGCGCCCGTCGAGCTGAACGCCTCGCCGTCCCAGGTGAAGGCACCGTCCCAGCGCAACGAGATGACCAGCAGCTCCAGGAACGCCGACAGCATCACGACCGCCGACAGCGTCGAGGACAGCTGGTAGCGCGGCAGGGAGTTCTTGCTGGTCAGGATGAAGTAGACCAGGCCGGCCGCCATGGCGGCATAGCCGAGGGTGAAGACGTGCGACACGATCGTGTACTGGAAGAAGTCGTAGGTGAAGGTGTTCTCGACGTTCACATCGCCTCCGCTCAGGTGCTGGACGTGTGCCTTTCGCCCAGCGGCGGCGCGGCGGATGCAGCCGAGCGGGACCGGGCACACATCCGCGGCGGGTGGGAGCGGGGAAGAGGGCAGCCGGCGCCGTGCATCTCCCGCGCCCGGATGGCCGGTCACGGGTCCGGTGAGGACGCCGATCGGATCGGCACCTGCCCGGCGACGCCCCCGCGCAGGACGCGGCCTGCTCCACGAGGAGGCGGAGCAGGGACCTGCGGCCCGGCGAGCGGGTCGCTGTGCCCTGTCCGGCGGGCAGCCGCAACGATTCGCTGGCAGGCATGACCAGGATCCAGGATCAGCCCTCGCCGGTCCCCACCTCCCCGCGCCTGCTCATCGACGAGGTGATGCCGTGGTTCGACGCCAACGTCGTGCAGCACATCGTCGTCAACGCAGACGCCGGCGAGACCTACCGGGCCGTGCTGGACGCCGACCTCATGGACAACCGGATGACCCACCTGATGGTCACCGTGCGGGACCTGCCGAACCGCCTGCGCGCGGGAGCGCATCCCACCGAGGAACCGCCGGACGACACCGAGCCGGGCCGCCCCGCGTTCCGCATGCGAGATGCGGCCCGCGGGAACTCGGGGTGGGTGGTGCTCCGTGACGAGCCTGGAGTCGAACTGCTCGCGGGCCTGGTCGGCCAGTTCTGGCACCGGGACTACGGCATCGTGCCGGTCTCTCCGGAGGAGTTCGTGTCGTTCGACCGCCCCGGCTACGCCAAGACGCTGGCCGGTCTGGCGCTGCACCCGCACGGCGAGGGCCGGACCCTGCTGACCTACGAGAGCCGCAGCGTCTGCACCGATGCTCCCGCCCGTCGCCGGTTCGCCACCTACTGGCTCGTCCTGCGCCCGTTCGTCCGCCTGATGCTGCGTGGCGCGCTGGTGTCGATGAAGCGGCACGCCGAGCACGGCGCCACCGCCCGGCCGACGACGAGCTTCGCCCCGCTGCGGACGGTGGGATCCACTCCGCAGGAGCCCACCCCGACCGACGGCTGACCGGAGCCGGCCCGGCTTCCCTGCCGCCGGCACCAGCTCACGAGGCGACGGGGCGGCTACGGTCCCGGGCACCCGCTCCACCCGAGCCGGTGGACAGCACCGCTGCCGTGGTGCGGCAGGCCGTCGCGAACACCGCTGAGCGACGGGTGGCGTCCATGACGTCGGGCCCGATGACGGCGAGGTCCTCCGCCGTCGGGGCGAACACCCGGACCCGGCTGCCGGCGTCGGTCAGCCGGCCGACCTCCTTCTCGAGACGCCGGGTGGCGTAGCCCCGCAGCGTGCCCTCGAGCCGTGCCCGCGCGCCGCGGCGTGGGTCGTGACCGGCGAGCGCCATGGGCGCGAGCACCACCACCTCGTCGAGGCGGTCGCGGACCAGCACGTCGGCATTGGTGACCGACACCCCGCCGCCGTCGACGTAGCGCCGCCCCCCGACCGGCACCGGGGGGAAGTAGCCGGGGGCCGCGCAGGAGGCCATGACCGCGTCCGGTAGGGGCGTCGAGGGGGTTCCCGGCCGTCCGAAGACGACGCGTCGGCCCGAGTCGAAGTCCATGGCCACCACCCACGTGCGCGGATGCTCCGGCCAGCTCCCGCCGGCCTGGAACTCCGCCACCAGCTCCCCGACCGGCGCAAGGCTGCCGCGCCCGCGCGGGGCGAGGGCGGCCGCGGCCGTCATGAGCGTGTACCGGCCGGGGCATCCCAGACTCCGGGCGGCCAGGGCCAGGTTGCCGGGCAGCGGGATCGGGAACGGCAGGTCACCGACCACCCGGTGCACGTGGTCGTCGACATCGAGGAAGTTGACCGGCTCGGTGCCCTCGACCTCGAGTCTGCCGCCGGAGAGCCGCTGCACCATCTGCTGCAGCGGCACGCCGCAGCCGACCAGTGCGGCGAGCACCGACCCCGCGGAGGTCCCCACCACGACGTCGACCCCGGCGGGATCGAATCCCTCGACCTCGTGGAGGGCCAGGAGCGCACCGAGCGCCCAGGCGCCGCCGAGGGCCGCGCCGGCCCCTATCACCAGGCCGCGTCGCCCGGGGGATTCGGCCGGCCGGGCAGCCGTAGCTCCGGAGTGCTCCCCGAGAGGTCGGACCACGTCGCCCACCTCCTCCTGTCGTGCCCGCACCACCAGGGTGACCTACGCCCGACGGGAGATCCGGAGGACAACGGCCGCCGCTGCGGGCCGAGGGTCCCTGGCCGGACCGGGCCGGTCGGCCGCGGGCGACCGGCGCGGCTCCCGGGGCCGTGGCTCGGGCGGAGAAGTCGGCGGCGGCGGCGACGTCGGAGGTGGGCGGGTCGAGCCAGGCCGGTGCGCCGACCAGGGTGGCGTCAGGTGACATCACGGGCCGCTGCCGCCGTCAGGGGCGTCCGGACCCCGGTCGGACCGCCTCACACGAGAGTCGTCTCGGTGACACCCAGGCCCCTCCAGTACTCGTTGAGCGCGTTGTTGGTCCTGATGAACCAGATGAACGGGCCGACCAGGATGAACAGGCCGGGGAAGAACCACAGCCCGGTCAGCGCGCTCACCGGGCTCTGCTGCCCACGCCGGTCGTAGAGCTGGCCCACCTCGTTGCTCAGCAGGAACGGCGAGACGACGCCGAAGACGATGCTGATGACGAGGGCGAGCACGCCGCCGAGGCCCTGCCCGCTGTGCCGGCGCATCTCGTCGTGGACCTGGTAGTAGTACACGAACGCCCAGATGCCCAGGGTGACGAACACCAGCAGGATGGTCGTGCCCGTCGGTCGCATGCGGCCGGGCTGACCAGTCGGCTGCGGGAACAGGGCGTAGTCCGGCAGGCCCGGCATCTGCGCGTAGGGGGTCTGCTGCGGGGCGCCGCCCGGCCGGTCGGACGCGAGGTCGGGATCCACCTGACCGTGCTGCCGCGGAGGGGGCGGGGTCTGCGGTGTCGTCATGTCGTTCTCCTCTTCCGGAAGTCCCGACGGACCGGACCACGGCCGCTCCGCCCGGGACGCTGGCCGGTGGCCGGGCGGCCACCGGCGACGTGCCAGTGCGTGCCGGGCCCGATCACCCCGTCGAGGTGTCGTCGGGGCGTGCCGTGGCCAGCCCGGCACCGAGCACGACGATCCACAGGACGACGGGGTAGACGACCCAGCGCTCCACGCCGCCCTCGCCGAGCCGGTCGAAGACCGCCAGGTCGCCGAGGAACGTGTAGCCGAGCAGGAAGGCGAGGGCGACGCCCCCGAGGACCGCGTGCACCGGGCGCAGCACCCGGGCCGACAGCCGGGCGGTGACGATCGCCGCGACGCCGCCGCACAGGAAGGTCGCGATCGAGACCAGCTGGTGAACGGCCATCACGGTGTTCCCGGGGAAGACCCCGACGCCGACCATCCCCACGCCCAGGCCGAGCACGGGAACGGTCGCGAGGACGCCCGCGCGCGATCGGTGCAGCATGACCGCGGCGATCGCGATGAGCGCTCCGGAGGCGATCATCGTGGTGTTGAAGATCGCGGCCGAGGGTTGGCGCACGACGTCCCCGGGGCGCATGGCCGCCAGATCGCTCACGGTGTTCCGGTGGACGTCGTAGGCCGCCGGGTACAGGGCCTCGGCGGTCATGATGCCGAGCACGACCGCCGACCCGGCGACGAGCAGGAGCAGGCCTGCCGCGCGGCGGTCGCTGAACCGCACCGGCACACCGACGGCCGGCCCGGGATGATTGCGGGTGGCGGTCATGGCACCGGCTCCTCGAACAGTGGTGGGCTCTGTGCCCGGATCCACCGTGACCCCCCCGGTCCGACCGGGCGCAGGGTCGGACGTCCCGCGTCCTGGGGTCCGTCCGCCCACGGCGGTCAGGACCGCCGGGTGGGGGGGCACGAGCCCGGCCCGGCCCCCGGCGGCGGCTCCCGAGCCGATCACGTGGCCGGGGGAGGTCCCGGTCACGGCGCCGCCGTGACGGCCTCCGACGACGCCGCCCGACCGACCGCGATCTCCTCGTCCCGGCGCCCGTGCACGACCAGGACGGGGCAGCGCACCGTCGACAGGCACCGGAGGGCGACCGATCCCAGCAGCAGTCCCCACACGCCACCCCTCCCCCGGCTACCCAGCACGAGCAGCACCGCTCGCGCCGCCCGGGCGGCCAGGACGTCGGCGGGCGCGCCCTCGACGGTCAGGATGCGGACGGCCGGCCGGCCCGTGCCCTCGGGCAGCGAGCCGAGCACGTCGTCGACCATCCGTGCGGCCCCTCGTGCGACGTCGGCGCGGATGCCCTCGAATGCTGATGCGGAGGCCTGGTCCAGGTCGGTCCAGCGACCGTCGCTCCCGAAGGCGGCGACCACCTCGACCTCGGCCCCGAGCCGGTCGGCCTCCGCGACCGCGGCCCGGAGCGCGGTTCGGGAGCACGCGGACCCGTCGATCCCGACGACCACGACGGATGGCGAGGCGGGCGCGGGGGGTTCGGGGTGCACGACGAGCACCGGACAGGCGGCGCCGGTCACGCAGTGCAGTGCGACCGACCCGAGCAGGGCGTCGCGCGCGGCCCGCCGTCCATGACTCCCCACGACCAGCAGCCCGGCGTGCCGGGAGCGCTCGATCAGCACTGCTCCGGCCGGCCCCTCGGAGACGTACAGCCGGGTCGTGACCCCGTCCACGCCGGGGAGCCGCGACACCGCGGGGCTGTGCCGGACCTCGTCGAGGAACGCCCGTGCCCGGCTCTCGGTCACGTCGTGCAGGGCCTCGGGGTGGGAGAGCATCGGCGCGCCCCCGAACCACGGCAACGGGAGCGGATAGGTCGCCACGACCTCGACCACCGTCCCGCGCCGGGCAGCCTGGGCGAGGGCCTGCACGAGGGCCTCACGGCTGCCCGGCGAACCGTCGACGCCTACGACCACGCGCCCGGTCACGCCGACGGGTGCGGGACGGTCGGCAGCGGGCTGGCAGCTCGGGACGTCCATGGGTCCTCCTCGGCTCCGCCCCGCCGGCGCAGGGCCTCCCGACCGACCTTTCCTCCTCCCCCGGACGCGGGGATCGGGCGAACGGCTCGGCGATGAGGGACCTTGGCCTCCCGCTGCGGCGTCAGGCTCCCGCCCCCTCGCCGGCGAGCCGTTCACCTCGGCTACGACCCGGAGGCACGCCACGACCGCGATGTCGTCGTCCCCGCAGGGTCGGACATCCCGGCCACGCCGCCGCGCACCGCGCGCCGTGTCCCGTCACCGTCGTCGGCTGACCCGATGGGGGTTCCTGCACCGGTGGCCGGGTCCCCTCCGTCGGAGGCGCCCGTGGCGCTGCGACCGAGAGCCACGATCGCGACCAGCTCCAGGAGCAGCACCGACACGATGACGAGAAGCCAGTCCACCGGCACCCCCTGCCGTCGCCCTGGAGCACTGGGAGAAGTGGGCTCCCGTCGCCTCCACGGCCAGTGTCGGCCGTCGCCCCGGTCGTGTCCGGGGTCCTTCGACCTCCGTGCCGGCTCCTGGTGCCCTTCGGCGCCGTCCCGTCCGCCCCGTCCCGCTCCCTGCTGCCGGCGGCCTTCGCCCTCTCGGTGATGGCCGACCCCGGGTCGTCGGTGGCTACGCCGTCGAGGCCGCAGCCGGTGCACCAGCCGGTCAGTCCGGCGCCGGTCCCGGCGTGCCACCCGGTTCGCCCGCCACCAGCGCGCGCCAGAGCACCTGGGCCGCCGACGCCAGCACCGCGACGTCGAAGACCATCTGCAGCGAGACCAGGGCGCGGGCCAGCTGCCCGGCCGCGTGGACGTCACCGAAGCCGACCGTGGCCAGCGTCGCCAGCGCGAAGTACAGCGCGTCCGTCCGGGTCTCCAACCCGACGAACTGCCCCGGCGCGGCCCGGGCCACGGTGAAGTCCGCGAGCGCGAAGACGACGATCCCGAGGAGCAGGGCGAGGTACAGCCGACGGCCCCTGAGGCCGGCTGCGCCGGCCCGGACGCCCCGCATCACCTCACGGCCCACGAACCAGGCGGCCGGCGCCAGCAGGAGGACCGTCAGGCCGGCGCGGAGGAGCATGACGCCGTCCGCGGTCGGCTGGGCCACCGGGACCAGGTAGTAGGCCGCCAGGACCAGGCCGGTGACCGCGAGCAGGCGCACGCGGTGGGTCCGCGGCGGCGACCCGCCTCCGGCTCGCGAATCGGTCACGACGGCTCCTCCCGTCCGACGGCGGAGCGGTCGGCAGGGACCGGGTCAGTCCATCCCGCGCGGGGGCTGCCCACCACGTCCCCATGGCCGCGACGCAGGGGCCGAAGGTCCGTTCCCGGCGCCGCCGCGGCCGGCCACGATGGACGGGAAAGACGGGAGTGCTCGATGCCGGAGGCGCCGACCGGAGGGTGGCTGCTGCGCTACGAGGGCCTCGATCCCGCACGGGAGGCCCTCCGCGAGGTCCTCTGCGCCCTGGGCAACGGTCGGTTCGCCACCCGCGCCTCGGCGCCGGAGTCCCGCGCCGACGACGTGCACTACCCCGGCACCTACGCGGCCGGGGTCTACAACCGGCTCGTCGACGTGGTGGCCGGCCGCGAGGTCGAGAACGAGAGCCTGGTCAACCTCCCCGACTGGCAGTCCCTGACCTTCCGCGTCGACGACGGGAACTGGCTGGAGCCGTCCGCTGCCACCGTCACCGACCACGTCCAGGAACTGGACCTCCGACGCGGGGTGCTGACCCGGCGCTTCCTCGTGGTGGACACCGCCGGGCGGCGCACCCGGGTCGCCCAGCGGCGCCTGGTGTCCATGGCCGACCCCTACCTCGCCGGGCTGGACACCAGCCTGCGGCCGGAGAACTGGTCCGGTCGCCTGTCCGTCCGTTCGGCGCTGGACGGCCGGGTCACCAATCAGGGGGTCGCCCGCTACCGGGGGCTCGGCGGCACCCACCTGCAGCTCGACGACGCCGCCCAGGCCGACGACGGGCCGCTCGTGCTCGGGGCCTGCACCACCGAGTCGCTCATCCGGATCGGCGTGGCCGCCCGGCACCGCGTCCTGGTCGACGGCGAGGACCACGAGGCCGGGCGGACGGCGGCGTCGGTGCCCGGCCGGCCCACCTGCGATCTCACCGTCGAGGTGGCGCAGGGGCGGACGGTGACGGTCGAGAAGGTCGTCGCGCTGTGCACCTCACGCGACCGGGCGATCGGCGAGCCCGTCGCCGAAGCGCGCGACCGGGCGCTGCGGGCGCCGCCCTTCGCAGCCCTGATGGCCGGCCACGAGCTCGCCTGGGACCACCTGTGGAGCCGCTGCGACGTGGCGATCGAGGGCCCCGACCACACCGCCCTGGTGCTGCGGCTGCACGTGTTCCACCTCCTGCAGACCCTTTCCCGGCACAGCATCGAGCTCGACGTCGGCGTCCCCGCCCGAGGACTGCACGGCGAGGCCTACCGCGGCCACGTGTTCTGGGACGAGGTGTTCGTCCTGCCCTTCCTGAACCTGCGACTGCCCGAGATCTCCCGGGCGATGCTGCTCCACCGGTGGCGCCGCCTCCCCCAGGCACGGGAGAACGCCCGGACGGCGGGGCACCGGGGCGCGCTGTACCCCTGGCAGAGCGGCGCCACCGGGCGGGAGGAGACGCAGACCCTGCACCTGAACCCGCGGTCGGGGCACTGGCTGCCGGATTCCTCCGCGCTCCAGCGGCACGTCGGACTCGCCGTCGCCTACAACACCTGGCGGTACTACGAGGCCACCGGGGACCTGGACTTCCTCGCCCGCTACGGCGCCGAGATGATCCTGGAGATCGCCACGCTCTGGGCGGACCTCGCCGACTACGACCCGGTCGAGGACCGCTTCGGCATCCGCGGCGTCATGGGCCCCGACGAGTACCACGACCGCCTGCCGTGGCGGAGCGAGCCGGGACTCGACGACAACGCCTACAGCAACGTCCTGGCGGCCTGGGTGCTCGGCCGGGCGCTGGACTGCCTCGACGTGCTGCCGCCGCGGGGGCGCGGCGAGCTGCTGGACGGCCTCGGCCTGGATCGGACGGACCTCGAGCGCTGGGACCACGTCAGCCGCCGGCTGCGGCTGTGCTGGCACGACGACGGGATCCTCAGCCAGTTCTGCGGCTACGAGCGGCTCGAGGAGTTCGACTGGGCCGGCTACGCACACCGCTACGGCGACATCAGCCGGCTCGACCGGATCCTGGAGGCCGAGGGCGACACCACCAACCGCTACAAGCTCTCCAAGCAGGCCGACGTGCTGATGCTCTTCCACCTGCTCACGGCCGATGAGTACTACGCCGTCCTGGACCGGCTCGGCTATCCGCACGACCGGGAGTCCATCCCGCGCACGGTCGGCTACTACCTGGACCGCACCAGCCACGGCTCGACGCTGTCGAAGATGGTTCACTCCTGGGTCCTGGCCCGCACCGACCGCCGTAAGGCCTGGAGCTACTTCCTCGCCGCGCTGGACAGCGACATCGCCGACGTCCAGGGCGGCACCACCGGGGAGGGCATCCACCTCGGGGCGATGGCCGGGACCGTCGACCTGCTGACCCGTGGCTTCACCGGCCTGGAGACCCGCGGCGACGTCCTCGGCCTCGACCCCGCCCTCCCCGACGCGCTGACCGGGCTCCGGTTCCGGATGCGCTACCGGCGGCACACCGAGATCGAGCTGGCCGTCAGCCACACCTCGCTGACGGTCGGCGCGTCGTCCCGGCAGGCCGCCGTCCTGCCCGTCCGCATCCGGGACGAGGACCACCGGATCGACCCCCGCGCGACGCTGGAGGTACGACTCCCCCACCGCCGGGGCGGCCGGCACTGAGGGCGACGGACCTCGGCCTCCGGCACGACGGGACGTCCGACCGCGTCCGGCGGCGCCGCCGCGGCCCAGGCTAGGTGCACCGCCGAGCGACCGCCGCCGGCGGACACCGGAAGGGGTGCGTCACCATGAAGTTCACCGCCAGGAACGCCGTCGCGACGCTGCTCGTCGCGGCGATCGTCGTCCCGTACGTCGGATACCTGATCTGGGACCAGATGCCCTTCATCCAGGACCCGCGCGGGATGGCCGCCACCGGCCTGGTGCTCGGGATCGCCGCGGCCGTGGTCGCGGGCCGGGACGTGGTCGACCCGGGCCCCCTGCACCGGCTGGCGCAGGCCTGCGGCGTGGTCGCGCTCGGCTTCGGGATCGCGGCCCTGTGGGCCGAGACCAGCGAGGCGCTGCTCGCGGCATTCGTCGTCGCCATCGTGCTCACCTGGGCGACGGCCGAGGTGGCGGCCGCGCGCCAGGAGGGGAGCACCGCACGGCCACTGGCACGCCAGCGCTGAGCACCCGCGCAGGTGCCCGTCCGCGTCCGCCTCGTCGAGGACCCCACCGGTGCTCGTGGACCGGGTCACCCGGGGTGACCGCCGAAGGGGACGCGTCCGGCGCAGCGGCGGAGGAGTTCTTCGCCGGTTCACCGCTCGGACTCGCCGTCCTCGCCCGCGTCCGGGAGGTGGTGGTCACCCTGGGCGGCGCGCAGGAACGCGTGTCGCGCAGCCAGGTCGCCTTCCGGCGGCGCCGCGGTTTCGCATACCTGTGGCTGCCCGGCCGGTATGTGCGGTCCCCGTCGGCCGAGGTCGTCCTCTCGCTGGTCCTCGGCCGGGAGGACCCCTCGCCGCGCTTCCTCGAGGTGGTCCACCCGGCTCCGGCGCACTGGATGCACCACCTGGGGCTGGCCGACACCGCTGAGGTCGACGACGAGGTCGTGGGCTGGCTGGCGGAGGCCGCGGCGCGCGCCGGACCACCGGAGCCCTGACGCGCGATCGCGGTCAGGTCGTGCCCCCGCCGCCGAGCCCGTGGAAGAAGCCGGGGGGGATGTCCGGCGGGCCGGTCTGCCTGCCGCACCGCCGGCAGACGAGCCGGTCGGGGCCCTCGTAGCGCTCGTCCGGCGGGTGCCGCCGCACCCAGGAGTGCAGACCGAGCCGGCAGCGCAGGCCACGCCGGGTCGTCGCCCCGCCGGCGGCCGACGTCACGGCCCGTCGTCCTGGACCTGCGCGGGCAGGCCCTCGACCGCCGCACGGAGCCGGGACCGCGCCTCCTCGGCGACCGCGGCCAGGTCAGCGTTCCCGGTCGTCTCGACCAGCACCCCGGGGTCGATCGCCGACACCCGGGCACGTCCGCCGTCGAGGGCACGGACGACGACGTTGCAGGGCAGCAGCAGGCCGAGGTCGGGCTCCACGGTCAGGCCGCGGTGGGCCAGCGGCGGGTTGCAGGCGCCGAGGATCGCCTGGGGTGGCACCTCGACGTCCAGCTTCGCCCGCATGGTGGCCGCGACGTCGATCTCCGTGAGGATCCCGAACCCCTGCGCGGCCAGCGCCTCACGGGTGCGCGCCACCGCCTCCGCGAACGGCAGGTGCAGCGTGGTCGCGATGCCGTAGCCCCTCATCGCGACCCTCCTGGAGGTGGCAGGGTCGCCGAGCGGACGACGAGCTCGTCGACCTCCAGCCTGGCGATCCGCACCCGCCCGAGGTCCGCCCGGCCGACCGCCAGCCGGCCCACGGCCAGGGCGCCCACGGCCAGGGCGCCGACGGCGAACGATCCCAGGGCGAGGGCGCCGGCGGCCAGCGCGCGCAGGGCCACCGGGCCCCCGGCCACGGGCCCGACCCGCACCGGCCTCCGCTGCACGGTTCCTGCCCGTGCACCCTTCCTACGAGCACTCATGCCCACCCCCACGCCGCCGTCGACCTGCCGGCCCGCTGCCGGACGTCGCTGCCCGGGACGGTGCCCGTCTCGGCCTGGAGCAGGCAGGGCCGGAAGGCCCGCCCACCGGGGACCCCCGGACCACGCGGGGGTGACCTCCGGCTCACCGAGCCGGAACGGCGCCGATCGACCGCAGCCACCGGACGAGCTCGCCGTCGACCGCGCCACTGGTGAAGCCGGCGTGCCCGTCAGGCCGGACGGCGACGACCCCCCGTCCGGGGCTGCTGGTGAGCCGGTGCAGGTGCAGCAGCGGGCCGGGCCCGATGGCCGGGTCGGGCGCGTTCCGGTCCAGCAGCAGGTGCACCCCCGGCCGGGCGAGCAGTTCGTGCAGCCGCACCGCTCGACCGCCGCAGGCGACCGTCCCGTCCCGCACCCGGTCGCCCGGGCGGAGCCGTCCGGCATGCGGGGTGCTGCCGCGACCGCCCACCGCTCCCCCGCGGTACCCCTGGTCGAGCTGGGCGAGCAGGCGGAACCCGCGGCCCACCAGCCGACGGTGCTGCAGCAGCGCGGGCGCCAGCGGTGCCGCCAGCGGCGCGACGACGCCCCGCAGGGTCGAGGCGAGCGGGCCGGTGGCCGACTCGCCCCAGAACAGCAGCCGGGTCATCGACAACAGCTGGGCGGCCACCGGTCGGCGTTCGGCCGAGTAGGAGTCGAGCAGCCTCTCCGGTCCGCTGCTCGCGCCGACCAGCGCCAGCCGCCAGCCGAGGCCGGCGGCGTCCTGCACGCCGGTGTTCATCCCCTGCCCGCCGGCCGGCGACCAGGCGTGCGCGGCGTCCCCGGCCAGGAACAGCCGGCCGGCCCGGAAGCGGTCGGCCAGCCGGTGCTGGAGGGCGATCCGCTCCGACCACGGGGCGGCGGTGAGCCGGACGGGCAGGCCGGCGGCGTCGAGCAGCCCCTGCAGTTCGTCGTCCGGGACCGGCGGGCCGGGCCCCCCGGGGCGCAGCCGGTCGGCGACGACGCGGGTGGCCAGCAACCGCCACGGGGCGCACTCGCCCAGGGCGAAGAGGAACACCAGACCGTGCCGCCCGGCCACCACGTGCGCGACACCGCGTTCCAGCGCCCCCTCCAGGTCCACGTCGGCCAGCACCACCTCCGGCCGCGCCGCGCCGCCCGGCCACCCGATGCCGGCCAGCGAACGCACCGTGCTGTCGACGCCGTCGCACCCGGCCACCGCCGCGGTGTGCACCACCTCCACCGCACCGGCGGAGCGCAGGGTGGCGGCGACGTCCGCCGGCTCCTCGACGGCCGCCACCAGCTCGGTGCCCCGCTCCACGGTGACGCCGCGGGACGCGAGCGCCTCGCCGAGCACGGCTTCGACGTGCGCCTGGCGGACGAAGGTCAGGTGCGGGAAGGCGGTGTCCGGCAGGTCCAGCTCCCCCAGCTCCACGGCCACCTCGTGCCGGCCCAGGTGCAGGCGGGCGCGGGGGGCGGTGTCGGCACCGGCCAGCAGGTCACCGGTGACGCCCAGGGGGCGGAGGACCTCGAGGGTCCGGGCATGCGCGATCAGCGCCCTCGACGGCCGCAGCGCGGCCGGCCGCCGGTCCACCACCCGGACGCGTGCCCCGTGCGCCACCGCCTGCAGCGCGAGGGTCAGGCCGGTCGGACCGGCGCCGACGACGAGGACGTCGAGCGGCGCACTCACGCCACACCGACCAGCCGCCACCAGTCGGCGCCCTCGGCCGGTAGGCCGGTCCCGAGCAGGGCGGGGTCGGCCAGCACGTCGTCCCGGCGGAGCCCCGGGGTGACGTGGAAGGAGATGGAGCCCCGCACGCTGACCAGTGCCAGCACCCGCCACAGGGAGCGCGCGTACGCCTCCGCCCGCGCCGGCCCGTCCCACTCGTACACGCCGCGGTAGACGCCGCGCTCGTCGGCGGCCACCCACAGCTTGGACACCAGACCCGGGAAGCCGGCGAACAACGGCGTGTTCAGCAGGCTCTCCGCACGGAAGAAGGCGTGCCCCCAGCGCCCCCGGACCCCGCGGAGGCGGAACCCCACCACCAGCAGGCAGGGCGCCACCGGCGCCGCCCCGGTCACCCGGGTCTCCCGGTAGACGGTGCCCGCCGTCCCGTCGGCGAAGGTCAGCCGCCGGCCGACGTGGACCCGCGGCAGGTGGAGCCGGCGCTGCCCCAGCAGCACGCAGCAGCGCAGCACGGAGCGGGCGACGCCGGTCCACGCCTGGAGAACGGGGAGCGGGGTCTTCTGCTGGTCCACGGGATCTCCCTTCCGAGACGGCTCGGGGACACGGTGTCGCCCGGGTGCCCCGGCGGCCGGTGCCGAGCGGCACTTCCCGGCAGGGACCTCCGGCACCGGCTCGTCCGCGAGACCGGTCCGGCCGGGGATCCACTCGGGCAGGGACCAGCGCTGCCGGGGTGACCTTCGCCGCCGGGGACGGTGACCTCGGCCCCTCCGTCCCGCCCGGTCCCGGGAGCAGGCTGCCGGGAGGAGCGGCACCGGGAGGACGCCATGCCCGAGCAGATCGACCCCGCCCGCCGGGCGCTGAGCCGCGCCACCCTGGGCTCCGGGCCGCTGAAGCGCGGATCGGACCGCGTGGAGCTGGCGTCCCGCCTGCTGTGCGCCCTCGTCGTCGTGCTCGCCTTCCCGGTGGCCCTGCTCGTGGGCACCGTGGTCGGGATGGACACCGCCGCCCAGGCCCGTGCGCAGGCGGCCAGCCGGACGGAGGTGACCGCCGTCCTCCTCGTCGACGCCCCGGACGCGGGACGTGGGGAGATCGCGACCCTCTCCGTGGCCACCCCGGCGACCTGGCGGGCTCCGGACGGCACCCGCCGGGAAGGCACGGTGCGCGCGCTCCGGACCGCGGCGGCCGGAGACCCGGTGGACATCTGGGTGGACCCGTCAGGAACGTCGGTGGATCGTCCTCTGGGGACCTCCGACGTCGTGCTCGCCGCCCTGTTCACCGGGTTCACCACGCTGCTGGTGATGGTGGGCGCGGCCGTCGGTGGGCACCTGGTGGTGTGCCGGCTGCTGTGGCGTCACCGCTCCCGGCGGTGGGAGCAGGAGTGGCGGGCCGTGGAGCCGCTGTGGGCCGGCCGGTGAGCACGCGCGGTCCCTGGCGCCGCCGGTGGCAGGAACTCACCCCCCGGCAGCGGACGCTCGTCCTGGTCCTGGGCTCGGCGCAGCTCTCCCTGGCCGCGACGGCCTGGGCCGATCTCGCCACCCGGCCGGTCGACGAGGTGAACGGCAGCAAGGTCCGGTGGGCGGCCGTCATCGCGATCAACTGGATCGGCCCGCTCGCCTGGTTCCGATGGGGCCGGCTCTCCGGGCCCACCCACGGCGGCCGGCTGTAGCCGAGCCCGGGGACCTCTCCGCCGGCAGGGACGGCGGCACGCTCGACCGCGCCCGGCTGGAGAGCTCCTCGTCTCCCTCGCCTGACCGGGGGCAGGCGCGCACCTCCTGCCCCCGGCGTCGGCGCCGGCCCGTCCGGTCAGCTCAGGTGGTGCACCTCCTGGAGGCGGTGGACTGGGGTCGGGATCTGCTCGTACCGGGCCTTGAGCTGCAGCGCGAGGTAGAGCGAGTAGTGCCGCGACTGGTGCAGGTTGCCGCCGTGGAACCAGAGCGCCTCCTGCTGGGTGGGCTTCCACATGTTGCGCTGCTCGCCCTCCCACGGCCCCGGGTCCTTGGAGGTGTCCGAGCCGAGGCCCCACACCTTCCCGACCCGGTCGGCCACCTCCTGGCTGATCAGGTCGGCGGCCCACCCGTTCATCGACCCGTAGCCGGTGGCGTAGACGACGAGGTCCGCCGGCAGCTCGGTGCCGTCGTCCAGCACGACGGCGTCCTCGGTGAGCCGGACGACCTGGCCGTGCGCCAGCTTGACCCGGCCGTCGGCGACGAGCTCCGCGGCGCCGACATCGATGTAGTAACCCGAGCCGCGGCGCAGGTACTTCATGAACAGCCCCGAGCCGTCCTCGCCCCAGTCCAGCCAGAAACCGGCCTTCTCCAGCCGGTCGTAGAAGTCGGCGTCCTTCTGCTTCATCTGCTCGTACAGCGGGATCTGGAACTCGTGCAGGATCCGGTACGGCAGCGAGGCGAAGATCAGGTCTGCCTTCTCCGTGGTCACCCCGGCGGCCACCGCCTGCTCCGAGTAGAGCGCGCCCAGCCCGATCTCCATGAGGCTGTCGCTCTTCACGATGTGCGTCGAGGACCGCTGCACCATGGTGACGTCGGCGTCGTGCTCCCAGAGCGCGCCGCAGATGTCGAAGGCGGAGTTGTTGCTGCCGATGACGACGACCTTCTTGCCGGCGTAGGCGTCCGGGCCGGGGTGCGCCGAGGAGTGCTGCTGGTCGCCGCGGAAGACGTCCTGCCCGGGGATCACGGGGATGTTCGGCTTCCCGGACATCCCGGTCGCCAGGACGACGTGCTTCGGCCGCAGGGTGAGCGGCTTGCCCTCGCGCTCGACCTCGACGGTCCACTCGCCCCTCTCCTCGTCGAACGTCGCCGACGTCGCGGTGGTGCTCCCCCAGTAGGGCACCTCCATGACCCTGACGTAGCTCTCGAGCCAGTCGCCGATCTTGTCCTTGGGCGAGAACACCGGCCAGGTGTCGGGGAACTTCAGGTAGGGCAGGTGGTCGTACCAGACCGGGTCGTGCAGGCAGAGGGACTTGTAGCGCCCGCGCCACTGGTCCCCCGGCCGCGGGTGCTTGTCGACGACGAGCGCCGGCACCCCGAGCTGACGCAGCCGCGCGCCGAGCGCGATGCCGCCCTGCCCACCGCCGATGACCAGGACGTAGGGCTGGACGCCGATCCCGAGGTCGGCCTCCTCCTGCTCGCGGCGCTCCAGCCAGGTGCGGCGCTCCTTGTTCGCCCCGTGCTCGGCGCCCATCGGCCGGGCCGGGCCGCGCGGCTCCTCGTGCCCCTTCAGCTCGTGCACCGTGGTGAGGAACGTCCACGCCTTCGGTGCGCCGTCCTCCTCGACCAGCCGCACGAGCCCCCGCCCCCGGCCGACAGCGGTCTCGAAGGTGAACCACGCGGTGGTGACGCCGTCGGCCTCCTCGGGCGGCTCCTCCACCGCGAAGGACGACGGGTCGGTGCGTTCGAGCGTCGCGGTCAGCAGGTCGGTCACCCCGGCCGGGTTCTCGACCGTCGTGATGTTCCAGGTGAAGGCGATCAGGTCGCGCCAGAAGCTGGTGCCGGCGAACATGCCGGCCGCTCGCGCGACATCACGGTCGCGCAGCGCCTCCTCGAAGTCGGCGAGCCAGCGCTCGGCCCGCTGCGCCGGGGCCTGCGTCGTCGTGTCCAGGGTCTGCGTCATGCCGTCTTCCTCCTGCGGACGCCGATCTGCGTGGTGTGATGGGCAGCACACCGCCCTCGGCCCGGCGGCGGAAGCGTTGCAGCGTGTTGCATGCCGCCGGCCGGGGTGAGGTACGCCCGAGGTGGAGGTGCGACGTGACCGGCTACTCCGCGATCGCCCCCGGCACCGACCTGTCGCAGCACGCCCGGGTGCTGGTGCGCGTGCACGACGCGGTGATCGGCGGTGGCCGGCCACCCGTGCGTCCGCGCGCCGTCGTCGCCCGCTCGTGGTCGCGCGTCCTCGGCCTCGGGCTGGACCCGTCGCGCACCAACGCCCGCGAGCCGCTGGTCCCCGCCGAGGTCGAGCGGCGGCGCCGTGGCTCACCGCTGCTGCCGGTGATCGGCGAGCTCCGGCAGGTCCTCGGCAGTGCTGCCGACGCCTCGGCGTTCCTCCTGGTCGTCACCGACGCCGACGGCGTCATCCTCTGGCGCGAGGGATCGGCCCGGGTGCGGCTGCGCGCGGACGCCCTAGGGTTCACCGAGGGCGCCCGGTGGACCGAGGGGACGGTGGGCACCAACGCCATCGGGACGGCGCTGGCCGAGGCCGCGCCGGTGCAGCTGTTCTCGGCCGAGCACTTCGAGCAGGCGCAGCACCCCTGGTACTGCACGGCGGCCCCGATCCACCACCCGGTCAGCGGGGAACTGCTGGGCATCGTCGACGTCAGCGGGCCCGCCCTGACCCTGCACCCGGTCATCGGCGCGCTCGTGGAGACCGCTGTCCGGCTGGCGGAGGCGCAGCTGTGGCGGCACCACGAGCAGCGGCTGGAGCGGTTGCGCCAGTCCGCCAGCAGCGTGCTGGCCACCGTCCCCGGCCCGCTGCTGCTGGTCGACGACCACGGCTGGGTCGCCCACCAGTCGGGCATCGCCGCCCGGGACCGGGTGGCGGTGCCCCGCGGAGGCACGCTGATCGCCGTCCCGGGCCTCGGGCTCTGCGCGCCGGAACGGGTCGGCGAGGGCTGGCTGGTCCGGCCGCGGGAGGCCGGTGCCGAGATCGCCGCCGAGCTGGACCTCACCGGCCCACCCGTGCTCCGGCTCCGGTCCTGCAGCGAGCCGTGGGTGACCCCGCTGACCCGTCGGCACGCCGACCTCCTGGTGCTGCTGCAGCGCGCCGGCCGCACCGGGCTCGGCGCCGCCCGGCTGAGCACCGCGCTGTTCGGTGACGACCAGCACTGCGTCACCGTCCGGGCGGAGATCTCCCGGCTCCGGAAGGTCGTCGGCGGCCTGGTGACCACCAACCCCTACCGGCTGGCTCCCGGCGTCACGCTGACGGTGACCCGCCCCGCGGCCGACAGGTCGCAGGCGATCCGGTGATCAGGGACGCACGAGGGCCCGTGGCCGCCGCCGGCGGGCGAAGAACCGCTCCACCCGGCGCCACCGGTTCGGCGTCTTCTCCGGGTCCATCACCTCGGACTCGGCGAGCGCCCGGTCGGCCGGGCCGAGCTCGGGCGGCTCGAAGGGCACCAGCGAGCGGCCGGTGGGCCGGCGCAGCCGCTCGATGCCCTGGACCAGCGAACCGGTGTCGGCGATCGCGGCGACGACGTCCTCCGGCGTGCACCCGAGGTGCTCGGCGAGCAGCCGGTCCCGGAAGCCGACGATGGTCTCCGCGAGCCGGTCGGCCCCGGGCCGGCCCTCCACCATCTCGATCGCCAGGTCGCACTCGGTGTCCAGGCCCATCGAGCGGTTGTTCACGTTGCTCGATCCGATGCGCAGCAGGCGGTCGTCGACCACGGTCACCTTGGCGTGCACGTAGATGTGCTCGCGCTGCTCCGTCACGGGCGTGTAGAGCCGGAACCGGTCGTGCACGTCGGCCTCGCGGAGCGACTCCAGCACGAGTGCCCGGGCCGTGCCCATCGCCTTCTCCGACAGCCACCCGTCGGCGGTCCACGGGTTGACCACGACCACGTCGGGGCCGTCGGGCTCGCGCAGCCGCTCGGTGATCGCGTCGGCGATCCGCCGGCTGGCGAAGTACTGGCTCTCCACGTAGATCGCCCGGCGAGCTCCGGCGATGACCGCCAGCCACAGCAGCTCGATCTCGTGCACGAGGTCCAGGCCGCCGTGCTCGGGCCGGGTGCGGGAGATCGCGACGTCGACGTCGGTGAGCAGCGGCTCGACGTCCTCGGGCCAGCAGTCCCGCTCCAGGGTGAGCGGCTCGAGCCGCTCGCCGGTGCCGCTCTCCCACCGCTCGAGAGCCAGCTCGGCGACCGCTCGGGCGGCGGGCCCCGCCATGATGCTGGTCGCGTCGTGCCACGGACCGGTCAGCCGGCCCTCGGCCCGGCCGGAGCCCGGACGACGCCGGTGCGGGTTGCCGTCGGCGTGCTCGGAGGTGTCCCAGCGGTCGGCGGTGATGTCGATGCCACCGGCGAAGGCGAGGCAGTCGTCGATGACCACGATCTTCTGGTGGTGCGCGCCGCCGACCGGGTGGTGGGTGTCGACGGCGAAGGTCAGCCGGTCGGGGGTCTGCCGGTCGAGGAGCACGATGGGCTTCAGGCCCCGGCCGAGCGCCCGCAGCATGCCGAGGTCCCACTGCAGGACGCCGATGTGCAGCTGCGGGTTCGCCGTGACCGCCTGGTCCAGCACGGCGCCGAGCCGGTCGTCCTCGGGCCGGCCACCGTCGAGCGGGTCGAGCTGGATCCGCGGGTCGAAGTCCCAGCCGATGAACAGCACCCGCCGCTCGGCGCTCAGCACGGCACGCTTCACCGTGGCGAAGTAGTCGGCCGCGTCGACGAAGATCGCGAAGCGGGTGGCCCGCTCGATCCGCCAGCACGTCTCGCCGGGGATGAGCAGCGGCGCGCCCTGCTCGGGGCGGCCGCCGTCGCCGGTGCGCCCGGAGGAGGGCAGCCCGATACCTGGATCGGTATCGGGCTCCGTCGTGGTCTCGGCGCCGTCCATCACACCGGCAGTGTGCCCGCCACCGCGGACGGAGCCAACGACCGGGCCGCTCCGCGACACGACCGGGCGTACCGGGACGGCGGTGCCCGACCGCGGCACGCCGCAGTCCCCGCCGGTGGCGCCGCACCGCCTGGCGCCACCGGCCTCGCTCAGCGGCTGCGGTACAGCCGCGTGGTCAGCGGGAGGAACACCGCGGCCAGCGCGGCCGCGACCGCCAGGGAGACGAGGATCGCCGCACCGTCGGGCGCGCCGGCCATGAGCGACCGGGAGGCGGTCGCCAGGACGGATATGGGGTTGACGTCGACGAACGCCTGCAGGGGGCCCGGCAGCGTGGCCGGGTCGACGAAGACGTTCGACAGGAACGTCAGCGGGAAGATGGCCATGAAGCCGGCGTTCATCACCGCGTTCGGCGACCGCATCAGCAGCCCGAGGACCGAGAAGACCCAGGACAGGCCGAACGAGAAGGCGACGACGAGCGCCAGGGCCGCCACCGCCCCGGTGACGCCGCCGTCGGGCCGGAAGCCCAGGGCGACGCCGACGACGATGAGCACCGTCCCGGCGATCACGTAGCGGACGCTGTCGCCGAGCAGCGACCCCACCAGCGGCGCCGGGCGCCAGATGGGCAGGGAGCGGAAGCGGTCGACGACGCCCTTCGTCAGGTCGGTGTTCAGCGCGACCCCGGAGTAGACGGTCGTGAACAGCACCGACATGACCAGCAGGCCCGGGAGGGTGTAGTCCAGGTAGGCGCTGGTGGATCCGGCGATCGCGCCACCGAACAGGTACGTGAACATGAGCAGGAACATCACCGGCGTGACGGTGACGTCGAGCAGCTGCTCGGGCACGTGCTTCACCTTGAGCATGCCCCGCCAGCCGAAGGCCAGCGCCGTCGCCAGCGGCCCCGGCCGGGTGGGGCGCGGTGTGGACGAGATGGCCCGCCGCACCGCCGCGGTGTCGGCGGAGCCGGGCGCGCGGGTCGTCGTGGTCATGACCGGTGCTCCTGCAGGGTGTCGGCGGGCGGGGGCGTCTCCTCGGCGGCGTGGCCGGTGAGGGCGAGGAAGACCTCGTCGAGGCTGGGTTGCTGCAGCGAGAAGTGCGCGAGCGGCACCCCCGCGCGGGAGAGCTCGGCGACGGCGACCGCAGCCCGTCCGGCATCCGCCCCGGTGACCGACAGCGCCGTCGGTTCCGGCTCCAGGACGACCGGGCCCACCGTGCGTTCCAGCAACTCGGCGGCGGTGGCGCGCCGGCCGGCGTCGGCCAGCCGGAGGTGCAGGGACCCGGTGCCGACCGACGCCTTGAGGTCCCGCGGCGTCCCTTCGGCGATGACCCGGCCCCGGTCGATGACGGCGATGCCGTCGGCGAGCTGGTCGGCCTCCTCGAGGTACTGGGTGCAGAGCAGGATGGTCGTCCCCTCGGCGACCAGCGCCCGCGCGATCTCCCAGACCTGGTTGCGCGAGCGCGGGTCCAGGCCGGTCGTCGGCTCGTCGAGGAACATCAGCCGGGGGGTGACGACGATGCTCGCCGCGATGTCCAGCCGGCGGCGCATGCCCCCCGAGTAGTGCTTGACCAGCCGGCCGGCGGCCTCGGCGATGTCGAACGCGTCGAGCAGCTCGTCCGCGCGGTCCCTCGCCGCGGCGCGGGAGTACCCGAGGAGGCGGCCGAGCAGCACGAGGTTCTCCCGGCCGGTCAGCTCCTCGTCGACCGAGGCCAGCTGACCGGTGAGGCTCACCAGCTCGCGGACCGTGTCGGCCTCCGACACGACGTCGTGCCCCAGGACGCGGGCGCTGCCCTCGTCCGGCGGGATCAGCGTGGCCAGCATGCGGATGGTGGTGGTCTTCCCGGCGCCGTTGGGGCCGAGCACCCCGTAGATGGTGCCGGCCGGGACGGCGAGGTCCACCCCGGCCACGGCCCGCGTCTGCCCGAAGGACTTCCCGAGCCCGGTCGCGTCGATCGCGAGTGGGTGCTGAGCGGTCATCGGCTTCCTCACGTCAGGGGCGGCACGAGCGTCTCTGCCGGGTCTGACCGAATGTGGGCCGAGGAGTCATCGCACGCCAGCGATTTTCCCTGCGGGACCGCGCTCCGCCGGGCGACGGGGGCTGCCGGCCGGTGCTATCGCCGGCCGAGCAGGCGACGCAGCAGCCCCAGCCGGCGCGGGGGCGTTGCCTCGGGCTCGGGCTCGGGCACGGCGGGCTGCACCGGCACGGGGCGCGCGCGGCCGGGGGCCGGGCGGGGTGCGGCGGCGTGGGAGAGCCGCTCGTGCGCGAGGTAGTGCTGCACGACGTCGGGCGCACCCCGGTGGCCACGGGCGGACACGTCGTGCCGCGCCTCCCACTCGGCCATCCGCTTCTCGGCCTCGGTCATCTGCAGCGGATCGGTGTCCCGCCGCGTGCGACCTCCCGGTGCCTGCGCCGATCGGTCCTCGGTGCTCATCACGCCTCCTCGGGTCTGCCGGTGCTGACCAGCTTTCCCACCTCGATCCCGCGGCGGCAGGGCGCAAGGTCCCCGTCTCGCGGGACCCGCGTCCTCGTGCGTCCCCGGCACCGCGCCCGACCGGGGCCGGAAGTCCCCGGTCCGGCGGCCTTCCGCCCGCTTGGCGTGGTCCACCGCGTCCCGGACAGTCGATGCCACCGTCTCGGCGAGGAGCACCCCGATGACCTTGAACCTGGCCCTCATCCTGCGCGAGGCGGCCCGCACCTCTCCCGGCAAGCCCGCTCTGCTCGTCGATGGCGGGCGGGTCACCTACGGGGATCTCGACGCCGCCTCCGACCGCTTCGCTGCCGGGCTGCAGGCGCGCGGGCTCGGCCCGGGGGACGCCGTGGCCCTCCAGCTGCCCAACGTCCCGCAGTTCGTCATCGCCTACTTCGGCATCCTCAAGGCCGGCTGCGTGGTGGTGCCGGTCAACGTGCTGTTCCGGGCCGGCGAGATCGGCTGGGTCCTGGGCGACTCCGGCGCCCGCATGCTCGTCACCTGGAACGGTTCGGCCGAGGAGGCGGCCAAGGGCGCCGCGGATGCCGGCGTCCAGGACATGGTCGTCCTGGACGTGCCGGGCATGCCGCCCGCCACGGTGGGCCGCCCGTTCGAGCAGCTGCTGGCCACCCCCGTGGCGGGCCGGCCGCCCCTGCACCAGTCCGATCCCGGCGACACCGCGGTCGTCGTCTACACGGCGGGGACGACCGGCCGCCCGAAGGGCGCCGAGCTCACCCACTTCCAGCTGTACGCGAACGCCGACACCCCGGGCCGGGTGTTCGGCATCCGTGACGACGACGTCGTGCTCGTCGCGCTGCCGCTGTTCCACGTCTTCGGCCTGTCCAGCATCCTGAACGTCTGCGTCCGCTTCCGAGCCACCATGTCGTTGATGGCGCGGTTCGACGCCGCGACGGCGCTCGAGGTGATGCAGCGCGACCGGGTGACGGTGTTCGAGGGCGTGCCCACGATGTACATCGCGCTGCTCCTCCACCCGGGACGCTCCCGGTACGACCTGTCGGCCCTGCGGGTGGGCATCTCCGGGGGCGCACCGCTGCCGGCCGAGGTCATCGACGAGTTCGAGAGCGAGTTCGGTGTGGTGCTCCTCGAGGGGTACGGGCTGTCGGAGACGGCCTCGACGACCACCTTCAACGTCAGCGCCGAGGAGCGGCGGGTGTACAGCGTCGGCAAGCCGATCTACGGGGTCGACGTGGAGATCTGGGACGCCCACAACCGGGCGCTGCCGCCGGGACGGGAGCACATCGGCGAGATCGTGGTCCGGGGCGTGAACGTCATGAAGGGCTACCGCGGGCACCCCGAGGCGACCGCGCAGGCGATGGCCGGCGGCTGGTTCCACACCGGCGACCTCGGTTACGTCGACGAGGACGGCTTCTTCTTCGTCGTCGACCGGACCAGGGACCTGATCATCCGCGGCGGCTACAACGTCTACCCGCGCGAGGTGGAGGACGTGCTCTACCTGCACCCGGCCGTCGCCGAGGCGGCGGTCGTCGGCGTCCCTGACGAGCGGCTCGGTCAGGAGGTGAAGGCCTTCGTGAGCCTGCGCCCCGGTCGACGGGCCACCGCGGAGGAGCTCATCGACCACGTGCGCGAACGGGTCGCTCCCTACAAGTACCCCCGGTCCGTCGAGTTCCGCGACCGGCTGCCGGTGAACGCGACCGGGAAGATCCTCAAGCGGGCGCTGACCGCCTGATGGACCGGATGAGCCCGCTCGACGCCGCGTTCCTCCAGGCCGAGGACGAGGAACCGGGTGTCTCCCTGGCGATCGCCTCGATCGCGGTGTTCGAGGGACCGCCGCCGGCGTCAGCCGACTTCGAGGCCATGATCGCCGGCCGGTTGCCGCTCGTCCCCCGCTACCGGCAGAAGGCCCGCGAGGTGCCGCTGGACCTCGGGCCGCCCGTCTGGGTCGACGACCGCGACTTCGACCTGGGCTACCACCTGCGCCGCACCGCGCTCCCCTCCCCCGGCGGGGACGAGGAGCTGGCCACCCTGATGGGCCGGATCATGTCGACCCGCCTGGACCGCGACCGGCCCCTGTGGGAGTACTGGCTGGTGGAGGGGCTCGCCGAGGACCGGTGGGCGCTGATCTCCAAGGTCCACCACTGCATGGTCGACGGCGTCTCCGGGACCGACCTCTACCGGGTCGTCCTGGACGAGACGCCCGAACCGGGTGCCGCCGTCGCCGACGACTGGCACCCCGGAGCCGCTCCGTCCCCGCTCCGGCTCGCCGCCGCGGCGGCCCTCGACGCAGCCCGGCTGCCGCTGCGGCAGGCCCGGGCGGTCACCGGTGCGCTCCGCCGGCCGACGACGCTCCTCCGGCAGACCGTGGCCGCGGCGCAGGGGGTGACCGCGCTCGCGGGCGCCCTGCGGCCGGCCGCCGCGTCGTCGCTGTCGGGCCGGCTGTCGGCGCACCGGCGCTTCGCCTTCGCCCGGACCTCCGCGGCCGACGTCGGCGCGGTGCGCCACGCCCTCGGCGGCACGTTCAACGACGTCGTCCTGGCGGCCGTCACCGCAGGCTTCCGGCACCTGCTGCTGTCCCGCGGCGAGCTGCCCACCGAGCACACCGTCCGGACGCTGGTCCCGGTGTCCGTGCGTGCGCCGGGCACGGAGAGCATCCGCGACAACCAGGTGTCGATGCTCCTCCCCGAGCTCCCCGTGCACCTCGCCGACCCGGTGGAGCGGCTGGTGGCCGTCCGGCAGCACCTGGACCGGGCGAAGGCCGAGCACGAGGCGGATGCCGGCGCCGTGCTGGTGCAGCTGGCGCGGCAGGAGCCGTTCCTCGCCGCCGCACTCCCCGTGCGGTGGGCCGCCCGCCTGCCGCAGCGCTCGGTGGTGACGGTCACGACCAACGTGCCAGGGCCCCGCACGCCGCTGTACGCCCTGGGCCGGCGGCTGCTCGAGATCATCCCGTACGTGCCGATCGGCTCCACGATGCGGACCGGAGTGGCGATCTTCAGCTACTGCGGCCAGGTGACCTTCGGGGTCACCGGCGACCGCGACGCCGCCGCCGACGTCTGGGCCCTCGCGCAGGGCATCGAGGCGGGGCTGGGCGAGCTCCGCGCCGCGGCGGGGGCGGCCGTGGGAACGCACCGGCGGGACGGTGCCCGATAGCCGGGGCGCCGGGCGCCGGCCCGCCCGGGGCGGTGGACGCCCCGGCACGGGCGAGGGGTACGGCGACGGATGCCCGGCGGATCGGGTCCTGGGACCGTGCCGGTCCGGGACCGAGGACCCGGGTCCGGGAGCCCCCACCCGTCGATGCTGTGAGCACCGGCCGTGAGGAGGACGTGGTGGGACCAGTCGCGATGCAGGCACCCCGGGTGCACCCGGATCCGACCGGACGTGCTTCGGTGCCGGCCCTGGACGAGCGGATGCAGGCGCTGGAGGAGGCGGCGACCCGCGCGACGCTGGCCGCCGCCTTCACCGACGTCCCGGACTGCGCCCTCGTGCTGCACCGTGACCGCCTGGAGCTGCGGGTGGTGCCGGCACACCGGTCCGCCCACCACCGGTCCCCGTGGCGCCGCACGCTGCAGGGGGTGGGAGCCGTGCTCCTCGGCGTCCGGGTCGCGCTCGCCGCGCGGGGATGGGCCGTGGACGTCGACCGGCTCCCGTGCGCCGACGACCCGGGTCTGCTGGCGGTCGCGCGTCCCGTGGGCGGCGGCCCCGAGCCGGGGCTCGCCCCGCTCGCACCGATCGCGACGGCCGGTCCGGTCGGCCGCCGGCTCCCGGCGGACGGGGCGCTCCCCCCGGCCCTGGTGGACCGGCTGCGCGGTGCGGCGGCCGCCGAGGACGCGCTGCTCGTGCCCGTCGCGGCACGCCCGCCGACCATGGGGCCCGAGTCAGCCGCGCGCGACCGCGGTGCCGCCGGTCCGGCGGCGGGCGCGTCGCCCGGGCCGGTCCGTGCCGTGTCCGCGGACACGTTCCTCCTCCTCGCCACAGGTGCCGACGACGAGCTCGCCTGGATCCGGTCCGGCGAAGCGGTGGAACGGGTCCTCCTGGAGCTCGCGCGTGCGGGGTGGGCCGGCACCCTGCTCCCCGACGCGCTGGACGCCCCGCTGATCCGCGCCCGCGCCCGCGCCTCCCTGTGCGGGGACCACCACCCCCAGGCCCTGATCCGGGCGGGGTCGTCGCCGTGAACCAGGTCCGGGAGGACCCCGCCCCGACGCGCGCGATCGGCCGCCGGTCCGGCTGGCTGCGGGGATCCGGTGCACGGGCTCCCTCCCGCGTCCACGTGACCGCGGCCAGCTGACGCGCGGCTACCTGACCGCGGAACCGGTCGGCGCGGTTCGGGACGTCGTCCGCTCCGGCGGACCCGCCGACAACCCGCCTCGTCGGGCGGCGAGCTCGACGAGGACCGCCGCAGGCACGCTGATCGCTCCTGCGACCACCGCGCCCTGCACCGACAGGTCGAGCAGGACCACCCCCTCGCCGAGCGGCGGGACCGCCACGACGAGACCAGCGATCGCGGCCATGGCCGCGACGAGCCAGGCCTTCGCCGCCGTGAGCGGCCGGGCCAGGACGACCAGCGTCCACAGGGCGACCGCTGCGACGACCAGGGTCGCCGTGGTCCGGGCCGCCGCCACACCGCCCCCGGCATCGAGCCAGCGGGTGGTCGCGTACCCCGCGTACGCCGCAGCACCGGTGACCACTCCCGTGGGCACCGAGAAGCGCAGCACCCGCTGGACGAAGCCCCGGACGTAGCGCCGCCGGTTGGGCAGCAGGGCGAGGAAGAAGCCGGGGATGCCGATCGTCACCGTCGAGATCAGGGTGAGCTGGACCGGCGCGAGCGGATAGGCGGCCAGGGTGACGACGGTGATCAGCGCCATCACCAGCGAGTAGACGTTCTTGACCAGGAAGAGGTTGGCCGCGCGCTCGATGTTGGCGATCACCCGCCGACCCTCGGCCACCGCGTCGGGCAGGTGCGCGAACCGCCCGTCGAGCAGCACCAGCTGGGCGACGGCGCGGGTGGCCGGCGAGCCGTTGCCCATGGCCACGCCGATGTCGGCGTCCTTGAGCGCGAGCGCATCGTTCACGCCGTCCCCCGTCATCGCGACCACGTGCCCGCGCCGCTGCAGCGCCTGCACCATGGCCCGTTTCTGGTGCGGGGTCACCCGGCCGAAGACGCTCGCCGTCTCCAGCAGCGCGCCCAGCTCGTCGGGGTCCTCGGGCAGCATCCGGGCGTCCACCGCGTCGACCGCCCCCACCACGCCGGGCACGCCCACGGCCGCCGCCACGGCACCGACGGTGCGGGGGTTGTCCCCCGAGATCACCTTGAGGGCGACGCCCTGGTCGGTGAAGTAGCCCAGCACCTCGGCGGCGTCCGCCCGGATGTGCTCGGCCATCACCACGAGGGCCACCGGCGCGAGGCCGCGCGGCAGTGCGGCGTCCTCCCCGGTGACGACGGGCGCGGCGGGCGAGCAGGACAGGAGCAGCACCCGGCGCCCCTCGGCGGCGAGCTCGTCGGCGCGGTCCCGGGCGCCGGCGGACGGGCCCGTTCCGGGGGCCGGCAGCACCATCTCCGGAGCACCGAGCACCCAGGTCCTCCCGGCCGCCGTGCGGGCGGCCGACCACTTGCGCGCCGACGAGAAGGGCACCACCTGCACCGCGGCCGGGCCGGCAGCCGGGAACCGCTCGGCCAGGGCCGCCGCCGTCGCGTTCGCGGTGTCGGCGGCCACCAGGGTGCCGAGGCCGGCGCGCACCTCGTCGTCGCCGGGACCGTGCCCCTCCTCCCCCAGCCGCTCCAGCCGGTCGAACCGGACGTCGCCGTGGGTGAGCGTGCCGGTCTTGTCGAGGCAGACGACGTCCACCCGGGCCAGGCCCTCCACGGCCGGCAGCTCCTGCACCAGCGTCTGCCGGCGGGCGAGGGTCACGGTGGCGACCATGAACGCGAGGGTCGTCAGCAGCACCAGCCCCTCGGGGATCATCCCGACCAGGGCGGCCACCGTGCCGGTGACCGCATCCCGCCAGCCGACGTTGTCCTCGCTGCGGAACTGGCTCCACAGCACGGCGGGCGCGACGACGAGCAGGACGACCGCGATCCAGCGCAGCAGCCGGTTCGTGCCGGCCACCAGCTCGGAGTAGGTGGTGGTGAACCGCCGCGCCTCCGTGGCCAGGCGGGCGGCGTACGCGTCGTCGCCCACGGCCGTGGCCTGGACGCCGCCCCGGCCGGCCACCACGATCGCCCCGGACCACACCGCGTCCCCGGGCGCCTTGGCCACCGGCTCGGACTCACCGGTCAGCAGCGACTCGTCGACCGCCAGGCCGGTGGCGGAGCGGACCACGCCGTCGGCCGGCACCTGGTCCCCGGCGCGGAGCTCCAGCAGGTCGTCGAGGACGACGTCGGCCACCGCCACCTCCGTGGTCGCACCGTCCCGCACGACCCGGACCGTCGGGGCGTTCAGCACCGCCAGCCGGTCCAGCGTCCGCTTCGCGCGCACCTCCTGGACGATCCCGATCGCGGCGTTGGCGACCACCACCCCGCCGAAGAGGGCGTTCTGCCACCGTCCGGTGAGCGCGGCGACCACCCAGAGCGCGGTGAGCAGTCCGTTGAAGAAGGTGACGACGTTGGACCGCACGATCTCGGCCACGGTGCGGCTGGTGCGGACGGTGGACGCGTTGCTGAGGCCGGCGGCCACCCGCTCGGCGACCTCCGACGCCGACAAGCCCGACGACGGCGTCCCGGGCGGCCCGGCCGCCGGTGCGGGGACGCCCTCGTCGCCGGGTGCCGGGCGCCACGGGGCCGGAACGCGCCGGCCGGCTCCGGGCCGGGCACCGGTCACGAGGACGCGGGTGGCGCCGGCAGCACGCGGAAGACGGGGTGGCGGTCGGCCACCGCCGCCAGCTGGTCGGGGGTCGGGTCGCCGTCGACGCCGAAGTAGGCGCGTGCCTCCCGGAGGATCGCCCGCGAACCCGGCGCGCGCCCCGGCCGGTGGAGATAGGCGTGCAGCACCGGCGGTCGCTCCTCCACCGGCACCTCGACCAGGGTGGCGGCGCAGCGGTGCCGCCGCCCGAGGACCACCCGGCCGCCGGCCGCCCGCACGTTGCGCACCCACTCGGACTCGCCGGCCAGCGCCACCAGGTAGCACTGCCCCTCGAGATCGGTCCGCACCAGGTTGGTGCGCCGGATGCGGCCCGTCCGACGGCCCGGGACCTCGAGCGTGACGACGAAGCCGGGGCTCAGGCCCAGGGCCGTGAGGACGAAGCCGAGCCACTGGAACCGGGTGTACGTCCGCGGCGGCGGGCGGTACCGGCCCTCCCCGGCGTAGGTGACCGGACGGAGGAAGCCCCCGGACGCCGGGCCGCGCACCCGGGTGCGGGCGGCCAGCTCCCGGAGCGGCTCGTCGGTGTCGAGGCCGCGGACCGGCCCGTGCCCGGTCGCCAGCACCGACGGACGCAGCGCCGCGACGGCCTCGATCGACCGGCGCGCCGCCGCCCGGTCCCACGTCGTGAACCACCACGGACCGCCCAGCCGTGGCCGTCCGCCGAGCCACCCCCGCGGCGAGTTCAGGTCCACGGTGAGCAGGGCGTCGCCGGTGATCACGAGCCCGTCGGACCGTCGGCGGAAGGCGACGTGCCCCGGGGTGTGCCCGGGGGTGGCCACGACGTCCCACCCCGGCAGCCCGGGCGGATCCGCCGCGGGGTCCAGCGACCGGACGACGTCGGTGATGTTCCCCGCGTCCTCGGCACGACGGCGGACCGCGGCCGGGAGCAGGCGCATGAACGGGACCACGACCCACCGGTCCAGGGGCATCGCGAACTCCGGTCGGTACACCCCGGCCGCCATCGGCTGCTCCGCCGGGTGGACGAGGACGGGGACCCCCCAGGAGCGGGCGAGCTCGCCGGCGGCACCCGAGTGGTCGGGGTGCAGGTGGGTGAGCAGGACGGCCTCCGGGCGGGTCCCCGCCCCGAACAGCTGCTCCGCGGCCCCGCGGATCGCACCGGCGCTGCCGGGCCAGCCGGCATCGACGAGCGCCCACGACGACCGGGTGCCCACGAGGTAGACGTTCGAGGCGAGCGGGCCGGGGCCGAGCGTCAGCCGGTGCACGTCCGGGGCGACCAGGACCGGCGCGGTCCGGTGGACCGTGGCCTCGACGACGTCGGCGTCCATGTCGCTCCTCTGCGGGCATCGTTCGGCTCCGGGACCATCCGACCAGCCGGCCCCGGTCGTCCGTGGTGTCCGAGGGCCCGGTCGCGCCGGGCCGTTGGTCCCCGGTCGGAACGACGCGTCCGGCGGGCGGCAGGGCTCAGAGCAGGCCGCCGGCCCGGAGGTTGAGGGCGGCGACGGCGACCCCGACCGTCACGCCGCCCACCGTGGCCAGCGCCAGGAGCAGCCGCCGGAGGCTCCACCGCTGGATGCGGATGCGCGGGTGCGGCGGGAGCAGCCCGCGGAACTCCGCCACCAGGTCTCGACCGGATCCGTCGATCCGGCGGCGCAGCTGCCGGGGCACGGTGACCGATCCGGTGGCGGCGAAGGCCTCGGCCAGCTCGTCGCGGTCGAAGAACGCCTCCGCCCGTTCGAGCACCCGCTCCGGTCCCACGGCCAGCGCCAGGATCAGCAGCATGTTCGCCAGGTCCACGGCCTGCCGCCAGCGGGAGGGGCGCAGCTCGCCGAAGGAGACGTCGACCAGGACGGCACGACAGCCCTGCGCGAGGACGTTGGACGGCTTGACGTCCCGGTGCGCGGCGCCGGCCGCCCAGAGCCGCCGGATCTGGGCCAGCGCGTCGTCCACCAGGTCGTCCCCCACCGGCGCCTCGAGGATCTCGACGGCTCCGGGGACCAGCTCGGTGACCAGCAGGTACTCCCGTCCCGGCGCGACCTCGACCACGCCGACCGGCTCCGGCACGCGGACGCCGGCATCGCGCAGCAGCCGCAGCATGTAGTCCTCGTGCTCGACCAGCCGGCGGACGGAGGAGAAGGGCGCCTCGTCCTCCAGCCGCCCGTAGCGGAGCACGCGGGCGAGCTTGTACCAGCGGTCCGAACGCAGGTGGGTGCTGGAGTAGAGCTTCCCGAACAGCAGCTCCTCGGGTGGACCGGCCACGCGCAGCCGGCACGGGGTGGAGCCCGCCGAGCCGTCCAGCCGGTAGGGGTCCAGGGCCGTCAGCGTCAACCCGAGCTGCTCCTGGACCGCCCGGAAGACGGCCTCGCGGCGCTCCCCGTCGAGCCGCAGGTGGGCCTTGACCTCCCGGCGGAAGGTCACCGGGAAGGCGCGCTCGGGCGCCAGCAGGTGGAACGCGACGGCGGCCACGCCGCAGCCCAGCAGCGCGCTGAGCAGCTCGCTCGACGTCACGTCGTGCCCCATCGCCACCCGGCCGGCGGCCACCACGGCCAGGACGAGGACGAGCGCGGCCCACCCCCACCGTCGTGGCCGCCCCGACGGCGTGAGCACGAAGAGGGTCGCCGTCGCGACGGTGGCGAGGACCAGCAGTGGCCAGGCCGGCAGCTCCACCGCCTCCGGCGAGCCGGTGACCTCGTCGCGGACGGCCCGGGCCAGGCTCGCGTGGCCCAGGGCCAGCTGCGCCACGGCCGCGACGACCGACACGGTGCCCATGTACACCATCAGGTGCCGCCACCGGGTGGTCCAGGCCAGGACCGCCAGGACCGGGATCCACAGCACCCGGTACCCCAGCGCCGGCCCCACGCCGTCCATGTCGCGGGCCCATCCCGGAGGCCGACCGTTCTCCCCGGTGAGCAGGTCGCGCACCGCCTGGTCGAGGTCGTCCACCAGTCCGGGGTGCGCGCTGCGCAGCAGCAGCCCGCCGACGGCCACGACCACCGCCAGCGACCACCCCCAGACCGGCCGCGGGATCCTGCCGTGGCCGGCGGGCTCCAGTCCCGAGGGCCGGCGCCTCCGGTCCTCGTCCGGCCAGCGCGGCCGGCGCACCTCCAGGTCGCCGATGCGGCTGCGGTGTCCGGTCTCCACCTGCCGTCCTCCCCGCCCGTCCGCACGGTCGCGTCCCGGCGGTGCTCCCGGCATCGTCACCCGCTGCCCGGTCGGGGACCCGGGCCCGCGGTCCCGCACGGCAGGGTCGAACGTCCCGTCGATCCGCGGTCGTCGCCGGCGCCTCAGCGGCCCAAGGTCCCTGCGGCTGGGGTCGGTGGACCCGGGGCCACGTTCCCGGGCGCGCCTAGCGTCGGTCCCGCCCCGTCCACCGTCCATGGGAGTCCTCGTGCCCCGCCTGCTGCCGCTCCTGCTGCTCGCCCTGGCCGGGGTGCTCGTCGGTCTCGTCGACGCGTCCCGGGACGGCGCGGACGACCTGGTGGTGCTGCTCGCCGCCGTCGTCGTCGTCCTGTCGGTGGCCCTCTGGGAGGTCCTGCGCTCCCGGGCCCGCATCTCGCTGCGCCCCGACCTCGCGGCCTGGCTGCGCCGGCAGGGGGCGGCGACCGGCGAACCCGCCGACCGGCTGGCCGACCGGTGCGTGGCCGCCTACCGGGCCGGCCTGACGAGAACCGAGGACCCGGTCCGGTGACCGCTCCGGCCAGCGCCCGCGCCCAGGTCACCGCGCCCGGGGTGATCGTGCTCCGCCGGGGTGACCCGTCCGTGCCCGAGGAGCTCGGGGGCAAGGCCGCCTCGCTGGACCGCCTGGTCCAGGCGGGCTTCCCGGTCCCGCCGACAGCGGTGGTCACCGCGGCGACCTACCGCGCCGTCGCCGCCCAGCCCGGCCTGGCCGGGCTGCTCGCCCGGTTGCGCGCCGGGGAGACCGTCCCCGCGGCCGAGGTCGATGCCGCCTTCCTCGCGGTCCCCGTCCCGCCGGCCCTCCACGAGCAGCTCGTCGCCACGGCTCGGGCCGTCGGTGGCGGCGCGCCGCTGGCCGTGCGGTCCTCCGCGACGGTGGAGGACATGGCCGGCGCCTCGTTCGCCGGCCAGTACCGCTCCTCGCTCGACGTGGCACCGGACGACGTCCTCCACGCGGTGCGCCTGACCTGGGCCTCGCTGTGGCACCCGGCGCCGTGCGCCTACCGGCGGGCGTGGGGCATCAGCAGCGACGACGTCGCCATGCCGGCGGTGCTCATGCGCATGGTCCCGGCGCGCTCGGCAGGTGTCGTCTTCACGGTCGATCCCGGCGGCTCCCCGGACCGGGTGCGGGTCGAGGCCGTGCCCGAGCTCGGCGAGGCGCTCGTGTCGGGCGCCCGCACCCCGGACGTGTGGCTGCTCCCGCGGCAGGCGCTCGACGCCCCCGGGGCACCCCGCCAGGTGCAGGAGGCGGCGCAGCTGGCACTCCAGGTCGAGACGGCGGCCGGCGGCCGGCCGCAGGACGTCGAGTGGGCGTGGGACGGCGACCGCACCTGGGTGGTGCAGGCCCGGCCCATCACCACCGGCCCCGGCCGTACCGACGACGGCGCTGACACCCCGGTCGACGACGCCGAGCTGACCACCGCCGGGATCGGCGAGACGCTGCCCGGCGTCCTCCCTCCCCTGGTGTGGGACGTCGCCTCCTTCCTGGTCGAGGAGGCGCTGCGCAGCGTGCTCGGCCGCTCGTGGGCGCTGCCCGCCGACCGCTGCGGCCCGCACGAGCTGGTGCGCCGCGTCCGCGGTCGGGCCGCCCTGGACCTCGACCTGCTGAAGACCGCCGCCCGCGGCGTCCCGGGCGGCTCGGAGGCGGAGCTGGAGCGCCAGTACTTCGGCTCGGCGGCTCCCGATGCCGACGAGGGGACACCCGCTCCCCGGTGGCGGACCGCGCGGGTCCAGCTCCGGGCCGCCTCGGCCCGGCGGCGCGCGACGGCGGAGGCGGCGGTCGTCCTCGCCGCCACCGACCTGCTCCTCGCCGACCCGCCGGAGCTGCCGGCGATGCCGACCGCCGACCTGCTGGCCTACCGGCGGCGGATGGTCGACCTGGGCACGCGCGCCATGACGGTGGAGCTCGCCGTGGCCTCGGCCGCGGTGGGTGCCTACGCGGAGCTGGAGGCGACCCTCGCGGGGCACCTCGGCGAGCAGGAGGCGGCCGCCGTGGCGCAGGGGGTGACCTCCGGCGCCGGCGCGCGGCGCACGCGGTCGGCCGGTACCTCCCGCTCGGTGTTCGCCGGTCCGACGTGGGCCGAGAGCGGGCAGGAGTCCCTCCCCGACCACCGCTCCCGGCGGCCCGAGCGGGAGGCGGCACGTCACGAGCTGGAGCAGCGGCTGACCGGGCAGCGGGCGTGGCGACGGGTGCGGATCCTCACCGGGCAGGTCGTCGACGTGCGGCTGCACGTGCTCCGCCGGCTCGTGACCGACGCGAGCGACGGGCTGGCCCGCCGCGAGAACGTCAAGGCCGCGGTCCTGGCCCTGGGCGGCGAGGTGCGGCGCGTGCACCTGGAGCTCGGCCGACGGCTGGCCGCGACCGGTGCACTGCCCGACGCGGAGGCGGTCGACCTGCTGCGCGAGCGCGAACTGGCGCCTGCGCTGGCCGGTGTCCCGCCCGCACCGGCCGAGCTCGCCCGCCGGCGCCGCTGGCTGCGGCAGCGCACGGAGGAGCCACCGCTCCCCGTCCGGTTCACCGGCGTGCCGGACACCGCCCCCGTGGCGGTGCCCGTGGGTGACCGCCTCGACGGCTGGGCCGCCGCACCGGGCCGGCACACCGGGCGGGCGCGTGTCCTGCGGGAGCCGGACCCGGACCTCCTCGAGGTCGGGGAGGTGCTCGTGGCCGCCGCGACGGACGCCGGGTGGTCCCCCCTGTTCCTCCGCGCCGGCGCCATCGTCGTCGAGCGCGGCGGCCCCCTGTCCCACGCGGCCATCGTGGCCCGGGAGCTGGGGGTGCCGGCCGTCCTCAACGTCACCGGCGCGAGCTCCGTGCTGGACGGCCGGACGGTGACCGTCGACGGCGATGCGGGCACCGTGCTGCTGCACGCCGGGGAGGCCCGCGAGCAGCGGTCGTCCCGGGCGGCGGAGGAGCCGTCGTGAGGCGCCGGGTGCGCGAGGACTGGTGGGCGCAGGCCGACATCGACCGCGCGCAGATCTTCGTGCCGGCCATCATGGGGGCCGGGATCCTGGTCTCGGCCTTCACGCTGGTCCGGGACGCCCTGCACGGCCGCGACCGGGCGGGCCGGAGCCGGCGGACGGCGCTGCACGCCCTGGCGACCGCCCGGTCCGTCCGGAGCGGGGAACCGCCGGACACCGCCCTCACGGCCGGTGTGCGGCTGCGCGTCCACTACCTCCTCCTGGCGCTCGCAGCCGGGGGGCTGGCCGGCTACGGGGCGCGCGGCGCGACGAAGAACTACACCCAGGCGGAGGGCCTGTTCGGCGCCGGTGTGTCCTGGATGTACGCCCTCCTCCTGCTGGCTGCCGCGGCGCTCGCCGCGGTCGCCGCCGTCGCGCTGGTGGTCTTCCTGCGTTGGCCGGAGGTCCCGGGTCCGGTACGGCCGCTGCTGGCCGGCACCCCGCTCGGCCGGCGCCCACCGCCACCGGGCGCCCCCTCCGGCCTCGGGGTGCTCCTGCTCGGCTGGGCCGCGGTGCTCACCGGTGCGGCGGCGGCCCAGTTCGTCTTCACCGTCGCCGGCGCGCCGCAACTGCTGGAGGGCGTCGACGAGGCCGTGCCCGAGCTACCCGGGTGGACGGGCCTGCCGCTGGAGCTGGTCGGCGCGATACCGGTCGCCGTCGCGCTCGCCGTGCTCGTGGGCCTGCTGACCCGCCGCTGCCCGCCTTTCGCCCTCGGCCAGCTCACCGTGGTCGGTGCGGCCCTGGTGGTGCACCTGTGGTTCACCGACGCGGTCGAGCGCGCGCACCCGCCCGACGGCCCCCTCGCCGGCATGCTGGACTCGCTGCCCAGCGGGCCCGCCCTCCAGGCGACGCTGCTGGCCGGGTTCGTGCCCCTGGCGGTGTACGTCCGCAGCCGGCGGCGCCGCCCGGCCCTGGCCGTCCTCGCCGGGACGGTCGTCCTGCTGGCCGGCTACGCCGTCCTGCTGGTGCGCGACCGGCTCTACTGGCCGTCGGACGTGGGCGCCGGAGTCCTCGTCGGCACGGCGCTGGTCCTGACGACGTGGTGGGCGCTGGAGCGACGACGGTTCCACCGCGACTGCTCCGGCTGTCCCTGGCAGCCGGCGGGCGCCACGCCGTCCCCCGGCCTGCTGACGCTGGGCCCCACCCGGGAACGGGCCGTCCGCCGGCTGGCCCGGGGGTGGCTCGCCGCCGCCCTCCTGCTGTTCGTCGTCCTCGCGCTGGTCGAGGGGCTGCCGACCAGCCCCGAGGGCGACACCATGGGCCCCACCACGTCCCGCGCGGTCCAGCTCGGGCTGCTCGGCCTGGCGGCCGTCGGGCTGCTGGTCGCACTCCGGTTCGAGGCGGTGGGCGCCCTGCTCGCAGCGCTCGCCGGCACGTCGCTGGGCATCTTCGCCGCCCTCACCTACCAGCCCTGGGTGAGCGTGCTCATCGGTGCCGCCTTCCTGGTGCCCGCCGTCGGCTTCTGGCTGGTGTGGCAGCACCGCAGCTCCATGCGCGCCGTCACCACGCTGGCGCTGGTCACGGCGCTGGTGCTCGGTGGCACCTACGGCGCGTCGGCCGCCGTCTTCGACCGGCTGTTCGGACCGGCGCACCCGGTCTCACCCGCGCTCGCCGTCGAGGTCGACCAGGTGCTGTGGGCCTGGTCGGGGGGCGTCACCGGACGGTCGGCCCGGGTGGTGGCCGGCCTGGACGGCCCCGCGTCCGCGGCCCGGCTGGTGGTGGCCCCGGCCGCGGGCGGCGAGCCGGTGCGCTCCGAGCCCGCCGTCCCCACCGAGCGCGACGTGGTGCGGCTCCCGGTCGACGGGCTGGTGCCCGGCACGGAGTACCACTGGGTCGTCGAGGTGGACGGCAGGCCGGACGAGGGCCGCGGACGCGGCAGCTTCCGGACCGCACCCGAGGGCCCGGCGTCCTTCACGCTCGCCGTGTCCGGCTGCGCGCGCACCGGCTCCAGCGGCGCGGTGTTCGACGCCATCCGCGACGTCGACCCGCTGCTCTACCTGCAGACCGGCGACCTGCACTACGCCGACGTCACCCGGAACGACGTCGGCGCCTTCGGCGACCGCTACGAGACCGTGCTCACCGCCCCGGCGCAGGCGGCGCTGTACCGCGAGGTCCCGGTGGCCTACGTGTGGGGCGACCACGACTTCGGCGGGGACGGGTCCGACGGCTCATCCCCCGTGGCACCGGCCGCGCGCCAGGCCTACCGGGAGTACGTCCCGCACCACGCGCTGCCCGCCGACGGTGCCGTGCACCAGGCCTTCACCGTGGGCCGGGTGCGGATCGTGCTGACCGACACCCGGTCGGCGCGCACCGCGACGTCGATGCTCGGCGCCGAGCAGAAGGCGTGGCTGGCGGACGAGCTGGTGCGCGCAGCCCGCACGCACGCGGCCGTGCTGTGGGTCAACCCGGATCCGTGGGTGGCTCCGGACCAGCCCGGCCGCGACGACTGGGGCGGGTACGCCGAGGAGCGGCGCGAGCTCGCCGACGTCATCGCCGGAGCGGGGATCGACAACCTCGTCATGCTCTCCGGTGACGCCCACATGGTCGCCGTCGACGACGGCAGCCACACCGACTACAGCACCGCGGGCGGAGCCGGCTTCCCGCTCCTGCACGCCGCGGCCCTGGACCGCCCCGGCTCGGTCAAGGGTGGTCCCTACAGCGAGGGCGCCTACCCGGGCGCCGGGCAGTTCGGCACCGTCACCGTGGACGACGACGGCGGGAGCGCCGTCACCGTCACCCTCGCCGGCTGGACGTGGACCGGGGAACGGCTCGTCTCCCACCGGGTGACGATGGCCGCGCCCGCGACCTGACGGGACGGGAGGCACCCGGGTCGGGGTCGGAAGACCCTGCTGACCGGGGACACCCCCGCGGTGCACTCCTACGGTGACGACGCAGCTGCAGGTGGGGCACCGGGACGCCGGTCCGACCGGCCCCGAACCGGCCCCCACCCCCCGCTCCCCGGTGCACCGGTATGCCGTGGACCTCGTCCGGGTGGTGCTCGGCGCCGCCGTGCTGGGGCTGGGTTTCCTGGTGGCGCAGCGCGGCGAGCTGCCGACCTTCGAACGCGACCTCTTCCAGCTGGTCAACGACCTGCCACCGGCCGTCTTCCCGGTCGTGTGGGTCGTCATGCAGCTCGGCAACGTGGTCGCCGTCCCCGTGGTCGCCGCCGCCGCGCTGGCCGCGCGGCAGGTGCGCATGGCGCGGGACCTGCTGGTCTCCGGCCTGCTGGCCTACGTCACCGCGGACCTGGTCAAGGGCGTCGTCCGGCGGGAGCGGCCCGGCGGCTTCGCCGTCGAGGTGAACTTCCCCGAAGGGCCGGTGACCGGTCTCGGCTTCATCTCCGGGCACTCCGCGGTCGCCGCGGCCCTGGCCACCGCCGCCGTGCCCTACCTGTCCCGGCGCACCCGGCGGGCGGTGTGGGTACTGGCCTGGACCGTCGCGCTCGCCCGCATCTACGTCGGCGCGCACCTCCCCCTGGACGTCGTCGGGGGCGCGGCCGTCGGCTGGGCGATCGGCTCGCTGGTGCACTGGGTGTTCGGCGTCCCGCGCCGTGACGTGGACGCCTCCCGGCTGCGCCGCCTGCTGTCCCGCCTGGGCCTGCCCGTGCACGAGCTCCGCCCCGCCGCGGTGGCCGCCCGCAGCTCGCACCCGTTCGAGGCCACGACGCCGGAGGGCCGCCGGCTGTACGTGAAGTACCTGGAGTCGGACCGCGCCGAGCGCGACTGGCTGTACCGCCTGTACCGCCTGCTCGCCGTCCGCGACGTGAAGGACGCCGACGCCGTCGCACCGCTCGGCCAGCAGGCCGAGCACGAGGCGGTCGCCGCCATGACCGCCCGCGAACGCGGGGTGCGGACCCCGCGGGTCCTCCTGGCCCGGGGCGGGGACCGGGGCGCGGTGGTCGTGCAGGAGTTCGTGCCCGCGCTACCGCTCGACGAGCTGCCACCCGCGGCCGTCACCGCAGACCTGCTGGCCGGCGTCTGGGAGCAGGTCGGCCTGCTGCGCAACGCACGGGTGGCCCACAACGACCTCGTCGCGGCCAGCGTGCTGGTGGACCAGGACGGCCGGCCCTGGATCGTCGACTTCGGCAACGCACTGACCGGCGCCTCGGACGACTCCCTCGCCGGTGACGTCGCCGAGCTCATGGCCTCCCTCGCGCTGATGGCCGAACCCCGCGTCGTCGTCGACGCGGCCGTGGCCCGGCTGGGAGCGGAGCACGTCGCGGCGGCCCTGCCGGCGCTCGCCCCCCTCAGCCTCTCGGCGGACACCCGCCGACGGCTGCGCGCCCGGCCCGACCTGCTCGACCTGCTGCGCAGCGAGGTGCGGGCGCAGCTGGGTCTGCCCGATCCGCACCGTCCGGAGTTCCCGCCACCGGGGCGGCCGGCGAGGGCCGCCGTCGTCCTGGGGTCGATCGGCGCGCTGGTGGGCGTGCCGCTGCTCGCCGGGGCCGCCCCGCTGGCGGAGGCGGTCGAGCGCGGTGGCTGGCGGTGGCTCGGCGCGGCGCTCGCCCTCGCCGTCCTGGCCCGCGCCGCCATGGCCGCCGGCGCGCTGCTGACCGTGGACCGCCGGATCGCTCTCGGCCGCACGTACGGCGCCGGGATGGTGGCCGACGCCGCGACCCTGCTGCACGGTGGCGACGGCTGGCGGCGCGCGGCCGCCCGCTTCCTGGAGCGTGCCGGCGTCCTGCCCGACGCCGCGGTCGCGGCCCTGGCCCGGTTCACCGCCGGAGCCGCGGTGGCCGCCGTCGTCGTCGCCGGGACGACGCTGGTGCTGGCGCTCGTCGAGGGACGGCTGACCGGCTGGCGCACTCCCGAGGCCCTCGTCCCCGCCGTCCTCGTGGGCCTGGGTTCCTGGGCGCTCGTGCTGACGGGCCAGTGGCTCGCCCTGCGCCGTTCCCGCGGCAGGGGGGCGCCGTCCCTGGTCCGGGAGGACGTCGGCCGGGCCCTCCGCGAGCTGCTCGCCCCCCGCCGGCAGCGCACCGAGGGGCCGGTGTGGCGACGCGGCGCCCAGGTGGCGTGGACGGTGACCGGTGTGTTCCTCGAGGCGGCGGTGCTGGCCGCGGCGCTGCACAGCGTGGGCGGCCAGGTGGCGCTACTGGCCACGGCCACGGTCTACGGCGCGCTGCACCTGCTGTGGTCGCTGGTGCCCGTCACGGCCGCCCCCGGGGCCGCCGACGTGGCGCTCCTGCTGGCGCTGACGGCGCTCGGTGCACCGCTGGCGAGCGCCTGCGCCGGCGTGCTGCTCTTCCGGCTGCTCACGTTCTGGCTCCCCGCGGCGGCCGGTGCGGCCCTCACCGCACAATTCGACCACCGCCTCGGCCCGTGAACGTGGTGCAGCTCGACCGTCCTCGCTCCGACCGGGCTCGGGTGGTGCTGACCAGCCGGGGGGCACGCACCCTGCTCACGGTGGCCGTCGTGGTGGCCGTCTTCGCCGGTGTCCTGCCCCGCATCGCCGACTACGGCGAGGCCTGGGCGCTCGTGCGGTCCCTCACCTGGGGGGAGAGCGCTGCCATCGCCGTGCTGGCGGTGGTCAACGTGCTCTCGTACGCGCCGCTGTGGGTGGCCGCCGTGCCGGGGCTGCGGCTGTGGCGGGCCGTGCTGGCCGACCAGGCGTCCACAGCCATCGCCAACACGGTGCCGGTGGGGTTCGCCTTCGGGGTGGGCACGACCGCCGCCATGTACCACTCCTTCGGGATCGCGCCCGCCGCCATCGCCCGGGCGGTCACCCTGACCGGCGTCTGGAACAACCTGGTGAAGCTCGCGATGCCGGCCGTGGCCCTCGGCGGGCTCGTGCTGGTCCACGACACGACGCCGGCCCTCACGGCGGCCGCGGCACTCGGCAGCGGTCTGCTCGTGCTCGCCATCACGGCGCTGGTCCTCGCCCTCACCTCGCGCCGCGCAGCCGCGGCACTGGCCGGCGCCGCCCAGCGGATCGCCGGTCGGGCGCTGCGCCGGTGGGGCCGCCGGGCACCCACCGGCTGGGTGGTGCAGACGGAGGGCTTCCGGCAGGCGTCCCTCGATCTGGTGCGCCACCGGTGGCCGCAGCTGACGGCCGCCGCGCTGGTCAGCCACACGGCGCTGTTCGTGCTCCTGCTCGGCTGCCTGCGCGCGGTCGACGGGCAGGGCGCCGACGCGTCGTGGCTCGCCGTGCTGGCCGTGTTCTCCGTGACCCGGCTGGTGACGATGGTGCCGATCACGCCCGGAGCGCTGGGGGTGGCGGAGCTCAGCTACGTCGCAGGCCTCGTCGCCATCGGCGTGGACGGCGCCGCTGCGGCCGGCACCGTGCTCGTGTTCCGCCTGCTCACCTGGTTCCTCCCCATCCCGCTGGGGGCGCTGGCGTGGGTGCTGTGGCGCCGGGGTGCGGGACGCGTGCTCCCCGGCGCGGCGCGGGGCTGAGCGTGCGCGTCCGGCGCCGGTGGGGCGATGCCGCGACGGCCGCATGCGCCGCCGCGCTCACCGCCCTGTGCGCGTGGGCGGTGGCCCCCGGGGCCGTCGGGGCGTTCGAACGACGCGTGTTCCACCTGGTCAACGGAGGATCCGACGTCTGGGAGTGGCCGCTGTGGTACTTCCAGCTGCTCGGGGTGCTCGGCATGCCGCTGCTGGTCGCGGCCGGTGCGCTGCTGCGGGGGCACCGGCGACTGGCCGTCGCCCTCGTGCTGCTGGTGCCGCTGAAACTGCTGGTGGAACGGGCCGTGCTCAAGGAGCTGGTCCACCGGGAGCGCCCCGGGACGACGATCCCCGGTGCCGTGCTGCGTGACGTGCCGTCGGCCGGTGACTCGTTCCCGTCGGGGCACGCCGTCATCGCGTTCGGCATCGTCGTGCTCCTCCTCCCCTACCTGTCGCGGAGGTGGCAGGTGACGGTGGTGGTCCTGGCGGTGCTCAACTCGTCGGCCCGCGTCTACCTCGGCGGGCACGCGCCGCTGGACGTGGTGGGCGGGGCCGCGGCCGGTGCGGCCGTCGCGGCCGTGCTGAACCTGGCGTTCGGGGTCCCGGCCCGGCGCCGGTCCCGGCAACCGGTGCCCTAGGTCCCGGTGCCGGGTGCCGTCCGCCGCTCCCTCCCGGGCGCTCCGCGCGCTGAGCTGGACCGGGACGGGAGGTGGGCCGTGGTCGTGGGGAACCGGAACAGGTGGCTCGGCGCCGCCGTCGGCGCCGTCGCGCTGGTCGGCCTGGTGGTGGCCGTCGTCCTCGGGCTCGGAGGCGGTTCCGGCGGCCGTGGGGACGGCGACGCGTCGGGGTCCGGGCCGGCGACCTCGTCCACGCTCCCGTCGTCAGCGGGCCCGCCGTCCCCGGTACCGGAGACACCGGTCCCCGTTGCACCGACAGCGCCGCGGCCCGGCCCGCCCACCACCGTCTCCCCGCCGTCCACCGTCCCGGTACCGGCGGTGCCGGCGACCCTGCGCGGCCAGGACGTCACCACGATCCCCACCGACCGGCCCGTGGTGGCGCTGACCTTCGACGCCGGAGCCGACAGCGCGGGGCTCTCCTCGATCCTCGGCACGCTGGCCGCCGAGCGGGTCCCCGCGACCTTCTTCCTGACCGGCCGCTGGGCGGCCGGCGAGCCGGCTGCCGTCGCGGCCATCCGTGCCGCCGGTCACCGCGTCGGCAACCACTCGACCAGCCACCCGCACCTCCCCCAGCTCTCCGACGGGGCGATCAGGGACGAGGTCCTGGGCGCGGAGCGCACCCTGCGTGCAGCCGGTGCCGATCCGCGGCCGCTGTTCCGCTTCCCGTTCGGGGACCGGGACGCCCGCACCATCGCCGCCGTCAACGACCTGGGTTACGTGGCCGTGCGGTGGACCGTCGACACCCTCGGCTGGCAGGGCACCAGCGGTGGCCGCAGCGTGCAGTCCGTCGTGGACCGGGTCGACGGGGCCCTGCGGCCCGGCGCGATCGTCCTCATGCACGTCGGGGGCCATCCCGACGACCGCAGCACCCTGGACGCCGATGCCCTACCGGACGTGATCGAGCGGATCCGCGCGGCCGGGTACGGGTTCGTCACCCTCGACGCACTCCGTCCGCAGTGAGCTCGTCGAGCCGGCCCTGCAGGCCCGCGTAGGAGAGCGCGAGGAAGGACACCGTCAGGTCCCCCGACTCGCGCACCGCCACGGGGACGACCCCGGTGACCGGTGCGCCGGCGATGGACGTGGCCGACCACAGCCCGCCGGTCCCGCCGCAGCCGACGGACGACCAGGTCGGCCACCGCGGAGCGGGTGAGTGCCGAAGGTCGGCGACGGTGCGGGCCTCTCGGCCCCCAGGTAGGGACTTCCGGACCCGGTGCGGGCCACACCGGGCCACCGAGGCTGAGGGGCGGCCGGGGACCCGGCCCCCGCCGCATCCCGCGATCCGGAGCACCCATGCCCGCCCAGGGGTCCGTCCCTGCCCCCGACGTCCTGCGCCGACGTCGCCGGTTCGCCGAGCACCTGCTCGCCTACGCCCTGGTCAACACCGTGCTCGTGGTGGCCTGGCTGGTCGGTGCCCTCGCCACGGGGGCCTGGTTCCCGTGGCCGCTGGTCCCGCTGGCGGTCTGGGGCACGGCGCTCCGGGTGCACCGGCGCGCCGCGTACGCCCGCCGCGACGAGGCCGTCCGGGACCGGGGGTGACCGGGGACGTCACGGCCGGGGCGGGCACGTCCCTGGCCGGCCTCACGGAGGCCGAGGCGGCCCGGCGCCGGCCCGAGGGTGGCAACCGCCTGCCGGTGGAGGGGCCGCCTTCACCGGTGAGGCTGCTCGCCGCCCAGCTGGTGCACTTCTTCGCGCTCCTGCTCTGGGCGGCGGCGGCTCTGGCCTTCATCGGCGGGATGCCGCAGCTGGGCGTCGCCATCGGGGTGGTCGTCGTCCTGAACGGTGTCTTCGCCTTCGTGCAGGAGTACCGCGCCGACCGCGCCGCGGAGGCCCTGCGCGATCTGGTGCCGCACCGGGTGACCGTCGTCCGGGACGGCCGCCGGCAGCAGGTGGACGCCGTCGACCTCGTCGTCGACGACCTCGTCCTCCAGGAGGCCGGTGACCGGGTGGCCGCCGATCTGCGAGTGCTCGACTCGCACGGGCTGCGCGTGGACGAGGCACTCCTGACCGGCGAGAGCGAGCCCGTGGGCAAGGGCCCCGGCGACCCGCTGTCCGCCGGGTGCTTCGTCGTGGAAGGTGAGGCCTCGGCCGTCGTCACCGCGATCGCCGGCGACACCAGGCTGGCGTCGATCGCGACGCTGACCCGCACGGTCGAGCGCGCCAGGACGCCGCTGGCCCGGGAACTCCACCGGGTCGTGCGCACGGTGACGGTGCTGGCGGTGGGCATCGGCACGGTCTGCTTCGCGGCCGGGTCCCTGCTCGGCCTGCCCGCGGGCGAGGGCTTCCTGTTCGCGGTCGGGGTCACCGTGGCGCTGGTCCCCGAGGGGCTGCTGCCCACGGTCACCCTCTCCCTGGCCCGCAGCGCCCAGCTGCTCGCCGGCCGGCACGCCCTGGTCCGCCGGCTGGAGTCGGTGGAGACGCTCGGATCGACGACCTTCATCTGCACCGACAAGACCGGCACGCTCACCCAGAACCGCATGGCGGTGGTCCGCGTCTGGACACCCGCCGGCGAGGTCGCCGTGGAGGGCACCGGCTACGAGCCGACGGCGCAGGTGCACGGCACCGCGGACGCCGTCCGGGCCACGCGTGAGCTGGCCCGGACCGCGGTCGTCTGCTCCACCGGCCGGGCGCAGCGGGAGGAGGAGGGTGACTGGATCGCGATCGGCGACCCGATGGAGGCCGCCCTCGACGCGCTGGCCCGCCGGGTGGACCTCCCCGGCACGGTCGCCGGCACTCCCCCGGGCGCCCGGCGCTTCCCCTTCGACCCGCGACGTCGGCGGATGTCGGTCTGGGAGGACGGGGTGCTCTCGCTCAAGGGCGCACCGGACAGCGTGCTGGCCCGGTGCACCGACCCCGCCGGAGCCGCCGAGGAGGCGGCCCGCCTGGCCGCCGACGGGCTGCGGGTGCTCGCCGTCGCCCGACGCAGCGGGCCCCTGCCCGAGGACGCCGACGCCGACGCCGCCGAGCGGGACCTCGAGCTGCTCGGCCTGGTCGGGCTGGAGGACCCGCCCCGGCCCGGCGTCGACGAGGCGCTGGCCCGCTGCCGCGAGGCCGGCATCGCGGTCGCGATGATCACCGGCGACTCCGGGGCGACGGCCGAGGCGATCGCGCGGCAGACCGGCCTGTGGCGGCCGACCGGCCGCCTCCTCGAGGGCCGGGAGCTCCCGGCCGACGAGGCGGCGCTCGGTGAGCTGCTCGACGCCGACGGCACCGTGGTCTGCCGGGTCGCACCCGAGGACAAGCTGCGGATCGCCCGCGCGCTGCAGGCCCGGGGGCACGTCGTCGCCATGACCGGGGACGGCGTCAACGACGGACCGGCGCTGCGGGCCGCGGACATCGGCGTGGCCATGGGTGTCGGCGGGACCGACGTGGCGCGCCAGGCGGCCGACCTCGTGCTGCTCGACGACCACTTCGCCACGATCGTCGACGCCGTCCGCCAGGGCCGGGCGACGTTCGCCAACATCCGCCGCTTCCTGACCTACCACCTGACCGACAACGTGGCCGAGCTGACGCCCTTCGTCGTCTTCACGGTCACCGGCGGCTCGGTGCCGCTCGCGCTCGGCGTGCTCCAGGTGCTCAGCCTGGACATCGCCACCGACCTGCTCCCCGCCCTGGCCCTGGGCGCCGAACCGGCGTCACCCCGGGTGCTGGAGGGCCCGCCGCCCCGCCGCCGGCTGGTCGACCGGAGCCTGCTGCGCCGGGCGCTGCTCGTGCTGGGGCCGGTGGAGGCGACCATCGCCATGGCGGCCTTCCTCGCGGTGCTCGTGCCGTCCGGGTGGAGCTACGGGGCCGACGTGGCCCCGGGCACCCTGGCCGCCGCCTCCGGAGCCGCGTTCGCGGCCGTCGTCTTCGGCCAGTTCGCCAATGCCTTCGCCTGCCGGAGCACCAGCCGCCCGGCCTGGCGGGTGGCCTGGCGGACCAACCGGCTGCTGGTCTGGGCGGTCGCCGTCGAGTTGTTCGTGCTCGTGGCGATGCTGGCCGTCCCGCCGATCGCCGACCTGCTCGGGCAGCGGGTCCCGCCGCCGGCCGGCCTCGCCGTCGCCGCGGCCGCGATCCCCGTGGTGCTGCTCGCCGACGCCGCGGCGAAGCGACTCGCCGCCCGGCGCCGGCGCCCGTCGGGGTGACTGCCGGCCGGCGAGGTCAGCCGCGTGGTGCCGCGCCGCCGCTGAGCACGGGCGCCGTGCCACCGGGAGCCGGCGGTGCGGGTGCGGGCGGAACCGCTCCGGTGCCGGCGTCGGGGGGCGTCAGCCGGGCGCGGTGCACGGCGAGGACCACCAGCAGCGCACCGGCCGCGAACAGCACGCCGCCGGCCACGAGGAGTCCGGCGGCCAGTCCGGTCAGACCCGGGACGGTGGCGCCGGCCCGGACGTCCGCGTCGATCCCGGCCGCGCCGTCGGCCCGCATGAGCACCACCGTCCAGTCCCCGTCCGTGGGTCGCCAGTCCAGCACCTGCGTACCGGGACCCGAGGTGGAGGCGACCCAGACGTCCGCCGCGCCGGGCGGGGTGCCGGGGGCGACACCGGGCCGCTCCTGGAGCCGGCCCTCGTCCATCCCGCCACCGCCGCCCTGCCACCCCTCGTCGCGCGGACCGATCCCGTCCATCCGGGAGTGCCGCACGCCCGCCAGGTAGCCGGCGACGTCGGAGGACCGGCCCACGCCGAGGAACAGCTGGTCGCCGGCGTCGGCCGGGGTGGCGATGACCCGGGCGGTCCCGAGGAAGTCGTCGAGCACCCACTGCCCGCCGTCCACGTCGAGCTCGATGTCGTCGCTGGCCACGGCGTACCCGTCGACGTCGACGGCGACGTCGCCGCTGAGCAGCACGCCGTCCTCGCGCTGGGTCTGGTCGGCCCACAGCAGGCCGCCCCCGCCGAAGAGCAACCCCGTGGAGAGCGTGAGCAGCAGCGCCCCGGCGACCACGGAGACGATCCGGCCGCCGGTCCAGTGGCTGCGGGACGTCCCCGCCGGCGCCGTCCCGGTGGTGGTGGCCCCCTGCGGCTCTCCGGCGGACGTCCCGGTCGACGGGCCGGTGGCCACCGGTGGGGGAACCGGCGCATGCCCCGGATCGGTGCCGCCCATGTCCAGGCGGAACGGCGGATAGCGGTCGGTCATCAGGGCGGCGTAGGCGGCCACCCGCAGAGCCCACCGGTCCATGCCGACCACGAACTCGTGCACCGGCGCCGGGTACCGGCCGGTGAACAGCAGCACGACGCCCGCGACCAGGACGAGCAGGGCCACCAGGCCGCCGGCGGCCCATCCGTCGTCCCAGGCACCCCCGGCCGTGCCCGCCGTGCCGAACCAGACGCCGCCGCCGACGAAGAGCGCAAGCACGACGTAGTGCGGCAGCGCGAGCAGCCAGCTCTTGACGAGCACCAGCCCGCGGGAGAGCCGCTCGGGACGGGGCACGTCCAGGCGGGCGGGGTAGTCCGGGTCGTCGGCCAGGCTGAACGGCGGGTACCGGTCGGTGCCGAGGGCCGCGTAGCCGTAGTAGTGCACCCGCCAGGACCAGCGCAGCACCCCGACGTTGAAGTCGAAGACCGCACGTGGGTACCGGCCGGTGACCAGGATCGCGACGAAGGCCCCCACCGTCAGGACGACGAAGGCGACCCACAGGAACGCCAGGACGACGTAGTGCGGGAGCAGCAGCAGCCACTTGACCAGCCACAGCCAGCGCGAGAGGGGCGGGTCCAGGATCCCGTCCACCCGGACCGGATAGGGCTCGCGGTGCTCGGTCATCGGGGCCTCCTCCGTCCGCCGCAAGCCGTGGTGCGCGGCGATCCACCGAGCGTGGACCCCAACCCTCAGCGGCGGGACGGGCGAACGTCCGTCCCGCGACGGACCGAAGGCCCGCCCGGGCAGGCCGGAGGCGCGGCCGGTGGTCCCGGCACGACGGGACGTTCGTCGGGACCGGTGGGGTCCGCCGTCCCCGGGGCCGCAGGAGCCGCGCGGCCGATGATGGGAGGGATCGCCGTCGGAGGAGTTCGCGTGGCCGCTGACCCTGCTCTGGACCCGCGGACGGTCGCCCGCGCGCTGGAGGACGCGGTCGGGTCGGTGCTCCGTGCGCCGTCCGTGCCCGACGCCCCACCGTGGCGGCTCGCGCTGCGTGCCGGGGTGCTCGAGGTGTGCGCCGACCATTCCCGCCGGCCGGCGACGCCGGACCGCCACGGGCGGGGCCTCGCCCAGAGCGCCGGTTCCGCGCTGCTCGGCGTGCGGGTGTCACTGGCCGCCACCGGCCTCGCCGTCGAGGTGCACCGGCTGCCCCGCCCCGGCGACCCCGACCTGCTGGCCACGGTGACGCCCGTGCGCGGCCTCCCCGACGCGGAGCTCGCCGCCCTCGCACCGGCCGTCACCGCCGGGCAGCCCGCTCGGGGGCACCTGTCCGCCGAGCGGGCGCCCGAGGACCTGGTGCGGGCGCTCGTCCGGGCCGCGGCCGCCGAGGGGGCGACGCTCCTGCCGGTGCTGCGGGAGGACCACCTCCGGCTGCTCGTGCACCTGGTGCGCGAGGCGGACCGTGCGCAGCACGCCGACCCGGCAGCCCGCGCCGGGCAGGTGCTCTGGACCACGCGGCAGCCGGAGTCCGGGGTCGCCCGGCCCACCGGGGACGGATCGGGCACCGGCCGGACCCTGGCGCTGCTGGTCACCGACCGGGACGACGAGCTCGCCTGGCTGCGGTCCGGCGAGGCCCTGCGGCGTGTCCTCCTGGTGGCCGCCACCCACGGCTGGGCGGGCGATCCGCTGCCGCAGGTGGTCGAGGTGCCGGTCGTCCGCCTGCAGGTCCGCTCCGCGCTGACCTGGGACGCGCATCCGCAGCACCTGCTGCACCTGGGGCGGGTCGTACCGCCCCTCGCCGCCCGCTGACCACCGCCGGCACCACCGTCGTCCCCCGGTCCTCCCGGTGGCTGCCGGGGGGCTGCCGCTCAGGCGTGCAGCACGGCCGCCCCGCCGAACCGCCCGTGCGCCAGGTCGGCGAGCGCTCGAGGGGCGTCCGCCATCGGGTACGCCACCGTGGTCGCGGCGATGCCGAGGCGGGCCGCCAGCCGCATGAACTCCTCGCCGTCACGCCGGGTGCTGGCGGTGACGCTGCGCAGCCGCCGCTCCTCGAACAACTCCCGGGCGTAGTCCAGCCCGGGGATGCGGGAGAGCCAGATGCCGGCGACCGCCAGGGTGGCGCCGCGGTCGAGGGCCCGCAGGGCGACCGGCACCAGCTCCCCGGCCGGCGCGAAGAGGATCGCGCCGTCGAGCGGCTCGGGCGGGGCGTCGGTCGCGTCCCCGACCGAGTCCGCACCGAGTGCCCTCGCCAGGCGGCGGTTGTGCTCGCCGCGGGTCAGCACGTGCACCCGCAGTCCCTGGCCGAGCGCCACCTGGGCGGTCAGGTGCGCGCTGCCGCCGAAGCCGTAGATGCCCAGCCGGCCGCCGGGCGGGACCGCGGCGCAGCGGAGGGCGCGGTAGCCGATGATCCCGGCGCACAGCAGCGGGGCGGCCTGCTCGTCCGGTAGCTCGTCCGGGAGCCGGTGGGCGAACCGCTCGTCCACCAGGCACGCCTCGGCGTACCCGCCGTCGAGGTCCCAGCCGGTGAACGACGGCGACGTGCACAGGTTCTCCTGGCCGCGCCGGCAGAACCGGCACGTGCCGTCGGTGCCGCCCAGCCACGGGACGCCGATCCGGTCCCCGATCGCGAAGCGACCGGCCCCGGGACCGAGGGCGTCCACCCGTCCGACCACCTCGTGCCCCGGGACGACGCCCGGCCGGCGCTGGGCGAGGTCGCCCTCGGCCAGGTGCAGGTCCGTGCGGCAGACACCGCAGCAGCTCACCGCCACGCGCACCTGGCCGGGCCCGGGCTCGGGCAGGGCCCGCTCCACCCGGCGCAACGGCCCGGCGTCGATCGGCGCCGGTGCGGCGACCGTCCACGCCTGCATCCCGGATGCCGCCGGCTCAGCCCTGGGGCGCGGCCGCGGCCACGGCGGGCCGGCCCGGCGTCCCCGTGCGTGGCGGGTGCACCACCATGATGGGGCAGGGTGCGTGCACGACGGTGCGCAGCGCGACCGACCCGAGCACCATGCCCGCGAGCCGGCTGCGGCTGCGGCTGCCCACGACGAGCAGCGAGGCGCCCTCCGCCTGCTGCACGAGCACCCGGTCGGCCGGACCGACGTCGGCGACGACCCGCACGTCCACGTCCGGCGCGCCGCCGAGGACCTCGTCGACCAGCCGCTGCCCGGAGCGCACGGCGTCCGCGCACAGCTCCTCGGCCGAAGGGCCGCTCATTGCGGACAGCTCGCTCCAGGTGTCGGCCGGGACCCGGGCGACGACCACGTCGAGCCGGCGGTCGCGCCGCCGCGCCTCGCCGGCGGCGTGGTGCAGGGCGGTCCGCCCGGCGGGCGAGTCGTCCACCCCGACCACGACGGGCCCGTCCACCGCCCGCTGCCCCGGCCGCACGACCACGACCGGGCAGTGGGCGTGCACCGAGCAGTGCAGCGCCACCGAGCCGAGCACGGTGCTGCGCACCGCGCCCCGTCCCCGGCTGCCCACGACCAGGAGATCCGCCGCCGCGGACCGGTGGACCAGCTGCTCGGCCGGCGCACCGTCGAGCACGTGCACCGTGACGGGGACGTCGGTGGCGCCGGGCACCCCCGCCACCTCGGGCGCCGCCCGGACCTCGTCCAGGAAGGCACGGGACCGGGCCTCGGTCTCGGCGCGGACGCTGTCGATGCGCTCCGCGTCCAGCGGATAGGCCTCGCTCCAGTAGAAGTCGACCTGGAAGGTGGTGACGACGTCGACCGTAGCCGAGCGGCGGGTGGCCTCGGCCAGGGCCCACGCCAGGGCCGACCGGGAATGCTCCGACCCGTCGATCCCCACCACCAGCCGCGGCCGGCCGCTGGCGTCGGAAGGTGGTCCCTGCGCGCTCACGTCGGTCACCGGGTCTCCTCGTTCTCGCCCGTCCTGGCATCGACAGCCTCACCGGCCGCGGCCGGCGGGGCCGCGGGCCGACGTCCCGCCGTCGCGGGGACCTTCGGCCCCCGGCGGAACCGTCCCGGGCGGGGCCGGCCACGCCCGGCCGGTCGAGCGCTGCCACCGCGCCGTGCCCGGGCCTCGAGACCGGACAGCATCCGCTGCTCCATGACGTAGTTCAGCGGCTCGACGACGCGCCAAAGCAGCGACTGCGACCGCGGGTGGACGAGCCGCTGCCGGACGACGACCCGGGTGGCCCGGCCCTCCCGCGCCGGGCGCAGCGACCACTGCCAGGTGGCCACCGTGCGATCGGTCCGGACGGAGCCGGCGGCGTGCGGCGGCCGGGGGTCGGCGCTGACCAGGACCAGGGTGGCCGGCGCCTCGGCCCGCTCGACCCGGAAGCAGGGATGCCCGTCGGGCCCCAGCCGCACCAGGTCCCCGGTGCGCAACCGCAAGTCTTCGGGCAGCAGGGTGGTGGCGCTGCGCACCCGGCAGCCGACCAGGTTCTCCAGCCCGTCGTAGCTGTAGAAGCCGCCGCGGCCCTGCCCTATCTGGGCCAGCCAGGGCCACACGTCCTCGACGGGCGCCTCGAGCGTGACCGCGCGCGTGTAGCCGAGTACGGGCGCAGGCACCAGCTCGTCGCCGGGCATCGGGGCGGCCACCTCGGCGGTCGTGGCGCCACGCACCGCCCGGCGGGCGCGCAGGCCGGGTGAGGTGAGCAGGGCCAGCAGGACCCGGATCGCGCCGGCCGCCGTCCCGGTGCGGGCGCCGACGGCCGGGCCGCCGTCCCGGACAGCCGGGTGATGCTGCCGGAGGACGCGGGCCGAGCGCCGGAGGGAGGTGAGCGGCCTCATGCCGGCACGGAGGGCGCCGGGCGGCCCTCCTCGGGCGCGCGCGTGGCCGGAGGGTGCGGCCCGCCCCGTTCCTCCCGCGGGTGGACCACCATGACGGCACCGGGCGCGTGGATGGCGCAGTGCAGCGCCACCGAGCCCAGGAGCAGCCCGCGCAGCATCCCCCCGCCCCGGCTGCCGACCACCAGCAGACCGTCGGCGCCGGCACGGTCGACCAGCACGTCGGCCGCATGCCCGGGCACGACGGAGGTGCGCACCGCCGGCACCGGGCGGCCCGCCGCGGCCCGGTCGGCGAGGATCCCGGCGACCGTCCGCTCGGTGCGGTCGCGGAGCTCGTCGCGGATCTGCTGCGTCGGGGGCACGACGACCGTGGTCAGGTCGAGCCAGAAGTCCTCGATCGCGTAGGCCACCACCACCTCCACGTCCGTCCCGGCGCGGGCCCCCTCGTCGACCGCCGCGACCAGGGCTGCGCGCGCTCCCGGGGACCCGTCGTCACCGACGACGACGCGCATCCGGTCGGAGCCGGCACCTGCGTGCACGACCACCACCGGGCAGGCGGCGTGGGTGGCGCAGTGCAGCGCCACCGAACCCAGCAGAGCGCTGCGCGCGCCGCCGCGTCCGCGGCTGCCGACCACCAGCAGGTCGGCGTCCCGCGAGCGGTCGACGAGCGCCTGCGCAGCCGGGCCCGGCACCGCGCTAACCACCACCTCGACCTCCGGCAGGCCGGGCACGTGCGCGAGCGAGCCGTCTCCTCGCAGCTCGTCCACCAGCGCCCGCGCCCGGGCGGCGGCGTCCTCCCGGGTGCCCGCCAGGTCGGGGAGGACGACCGGCACCCCGCCCAGCTGGTGGAGCTCGACGACGTAGCAGGTGACGATCTCCACGCGGCCACCGCGGCGCGCCGCCGCCACGAGCGCGTGCGCCAGAGCGGCCCGGGAGGGCCCGGAGCCGTCCACGCCCACGACCACGCGGTCCGGCGGCACCGGACCGCCGACGCCCCGGTCCCCTGCTACGCCCACGGCAACTCCCCGGTGCTGACCGGCCCGGCCGGTGCCGGGCTCAAGCCCACGATCGGCCCGGTCCGCCACCGCGTCGCCGGGTCTCCAGTCCCGCGATCCGGGACCAACGTCCCGGCGGAACCCACCCGGGCGACCCTGCGACGACGCGCCCGCCCCTCCTAGCGTCGGCGTCCGACCGGACAGGCAGAGCCCGACCAGGGAGCGCATCGTGCAGGTACGCGACGTCATGACCCGCGAGGTGGTCACCGTGGGCCCCGACACGTCGACGAAGTACGCCGCCGAGGTGATGGCCGAGCACGGGTACGCCGCGCTGCCGGTGGTCGACGGGAACGACCGGCTGGTGGGCATCGTCGCCGAGGCCGACGTGCTCCGGGACCGGCTGCCCGCCGATCCCCGGCTCCACCTTCGCCGCGACGGACCGGCCGACCCGACGCCGCCACTCCTGGTGCGCGGCGTCATGACCCGGGGCGTGCGGACCGTGGACGCCGGCGGGGACGTCTCCGACGTCGCCCGGCTGTTCGTCGACGACCGGCTCCGCAGCGTGCCGGTGCTGGAGGACGGCCGCCTGGCCGGCATCGTGAGCCGGCGCGACCTGCTGCGCGCCCTCGTGCGACCCGATGACGAGATCCGGCGCGACCTGCTGCGCCTGATCGAGGGCTACACCGGCGACCTCGGCGACTGGGAGGTGACCGTGGTCGAGGGGATCGCCACGGTGCGGCGCACCGCCGGGACCCCGGAGCCTTCCGCCGCGGTGGAGCAGCGGGCCCTGCACGCGCTCGCCCGGACGGTCCCCGGCGTGGTCGGTGCCCAGGTGCTGCCCGGTGACGCCGACGGTCACCGCGGCGCGCCGGTCGACGTGAACGCCTCCTCGTGAACGCCCCGGCCACCGCCCCGACGGGAGGACCCACCATGATCGCCCCCGCGCACGACCGACCCGTCGTCGTCGGTGTCGACGCCTCCGAGGCGGCCCTGCGGGCCGTCGCGTTCGCCGCGGACGAGGCGCGGCGCCGCGGTGCGCCGCTGCGCCTCGTGCACGCGATGGACTGGCCCCTCGACGGGGTCACCATGCCGCCCCCGGAGATGGACGTGGCCGGCATGGTGCGGTCGGCGGCCCACGAGGTGCTCCGCACGGCCATCACCTCAGCGACGGCGACGACCGGCACGGAGGTCACCGCGACGGTCGCCGACGGGGACCCGGTGGACGTCCTGCGCCGGGCCTCGGCCACGGCCCAGCTGGTCGTCGTGGGCAGCCGCGGCGCCGGTGGGGTCGCCGGTCTCCTGACCGGCTCGACCGCCACCGCCCTGGTCGGGCACGCGGACTGCCCCGTCGTGGTGCTCCCCGATCCCACGTCCGCCCGCGTCAGCCCGCGCCGGTCGGTCGTCGTCGGTGTCGAGGGGCGGCGCGGCGACCAGGAAGTGCTCGACTTCGCCTTCGAGGAGGCGTCCGCGCGCGGCACCGACGTCGTCGCGGTGCACGCCTGGCAGGACGTCGTCCTCGGCACGGCCCACCGGTCGATGAGCCCGCTCGTGGACTCGACCGGCGTGGCCGCGGAGGAGGAACGCGCCCTCGCCGAGGCGCTCGCCGGGTGGCGCGACAAGGAGCCGGACGTGCCGGTGCAGGAGGTGGTCGTCCGGGACCGGGCGGCACGGGCGCTGGTGACCGCGAGCATGACCGCAGAGCTGGTGGTCGTCGGACACCGGCGTCGTCACGCGCTCGGCTCCACCACCCACGGAGTGCTCCACCGGGCCACCTGCCCGGTGGCGGTCGTCCCTGTCCTGGACGGCGGAAGCCGGTGAGCGGCCACCGCCTGCGGGTGCTGGTCACGGTCGCCAGCCGGCACGGCGCCACGGCCGAGATCGGCGCCGAGATCGCGCGCACGCTGAGCACGTGCGACCGGGGACGCGCGGCCGGGCTGGTCGCCGTCGCGGTCCCCGTGCAGCAGCACCCCGATCCGGCCGGTTTCGACGCGGTCGTCCTGGGCAGCGCCGTGTACGCCGGCCGCTGGCTGGAGCCGGCCCGCGAGTACGCCGCCACGCACGCCTCGCTGCTGCGGACCAGGCGGGTGTGGCTGTTCTCGAGCGGCCCGATCGGCGATCCCCCGTTCCCGCCCGACGTGCCGCACGACGTGGAGCCCCTGACCGGGCTGACCGGTGCACGGGGTCACGGCCTCTTCCCCGGCCGGCTGGACAAGGCCCGCCTGACGTTCGGGGAGCGCGCCATGGTGACCGCCATGCGGGCGCCGGTCGGCGACTTCCGGGACTGGCCGGCCGTCGCCGCCTGGGCCGAGGGCGTCGCCGACGCGCTGTCCTCCCCGGCCGCCGTGCAGGCCTGACGGGCGCCGCTCGCGGAGGTGCCCGGCCCGTCGAGCGGGGCGAACCGCCGACCGCGGCAGATGCGGCACCCGTGCGACTCGGGGACGTCTTCCGCCGCCCAGCGGGCGGTGGCAGTCTGGCCTCCGTGGCAGAGACCAGACCGTCGACGTCCGGCGGCGCCCCCTCCCCACGTACCGGCTTGCCGTCGTCCGCGGAGTTCTCGTCGGTCCTCTCGGGCATGCGGCTGACCGAGCTGCTGGACGAGGTCCAGGACCGGCTCTCGGTGGTCGCGCGCACGCAGGCGCGCGTGCAGCACCTGCTCGACGCGTTCCTCAGCGTGTCCACCGGCCTGGACCTCGACTCGACGCTGCGCCGCATCGTGGAGGCCGCCGCGGGCCTCGTCGAGGCCCGGTACGGAGCCCTCGGGGTGCTCGGTGCCGGTGGCGGGCTCGCGGCCTTCATCACCGTCGGCATCGACGCGGAGCAGGCGGAGCGGATGGGCGCGCTGCCCGAGGGCAAGGGCGTCCTCGGGCAGCTGATCACCGATCCCTACCCGCTGCGCATCGCCGACCTGCGACAGCACCCCGCCTCGGTCGGCTTCCCGCAGCACCACCCGGAGATGCACACCTTCCTCGGGGTGCCGGTGCTGGTCCGCGGTGAGGTCTTCGGCAACCTGTACATGACGGAGAAGACCTCGGGCGAGTTCACCGCCGAGGACGAGGCCGTCCTCACCGCACTGGCCGGTGCCGCCGGGATCGCGATCGACAACGCCCGGCTGTTCGAGGAGGCCGAGAGCCGGCGCCGCTGGACGACCGCGGTCTCCGACATCCGGCAGGCGCTCCTGGGCACCACGTCACCGGACGAGGCCCTCGGCGTGGTGGCCGACCGGCTCACCGACCTGACCGGCGCCGAGGCCACCTGGCTGCTGGCGGGCCCGGACCAGGCCGACGGCCGGTACGTGGTGCTCGCCCAGCGCAGCGTCCTCGAGCTGGAGGACACCGTGGGACTGCGGTTGGACGCCGCGGACAGCCCCGTCCTCCTGGCGGTCGAGGACTCCGGTTCGGTCAGCACGGTGGACCTCGCCGCGCTGGACCACGCGGGGCCCAACGCGCACGTCCGCTGGGGGCCGTGCCTGGGGATCCCGCTGCACGGCTCGGACGCCGGGCAGGCCGTCGTCGTCGTGGCCCGCCGGGCCGGTGCGCCACCGTTCCCGGAGGCGCTGGTCCCGCTGGTCAGCGTGTTCGCCGACCAGGTCGTCGTCGCGCTGGACATGGCCGCCCGCCAGCGGCTGGCCCGCCGGCTCGACGTCTACGAGGACCGTGATCGCATCGCCCGCGACCTGCACGACCTGGTCATCCAGCGGGTCTTCGCCGCCGGCCTCGCGCTGCAGTCGGTCCTCCCCCGGGTCGGCGACCCCGAGGGGCGGCGGCGCGTCCAGAACGTCATCGGCCAGCTGGACGGCACCGTCCGCGACATCCGCACGACCATCTTCGACCTGCACTCGACCGACACCGCCGACGGCGGTGACAGCCTCCGCCGGCAGGTCCTCGACGTCGTGACGGAGGCGGCGGGCGATGCGCTGCGGCCGACGGTCCGCATGTCCGGTGCGGTGGACAGCGTGGTCTCCGGCGCGCTCGGCGCGGACGTGGTCGCCGTGGTGCGGGAGGCCGTGAGCAACGTCGCCCGCCATGCGAGCGCCCAGCACGTGACCGTGACCCTGGACGTCGCGGACGACGTCGTCGTCGAGGTCGTCGACGACGGGAGCGGGATCGACGAGGCCGCAGCGCGCAGCGGCCTGCGGAACCTGGAGGACCGCGCCCGGAAGCGGGGCGGGGTCGCCCGCATCGGTGCGCTGCCGGACGGCGGGACCCGGTTCCGCTGGAGCGCCCCGTTGCGCTGAGCGGGGCGGTCGCGGTCAGCGGGGACGGCTGCCCGACGGCGCGCTGCGCAGCTCCGCGGCCAGCACGGCGGCCTGGGTGCGACGCTCGAAGCCGAGCTTGGCGAGCAGGTGCGACACGTAGTTCTTCACCGTCTTCTCGGCGAGGAACATGCGCTCCCCGATCTGCCGGTTCGTCAGCCCCTCACCGATCAGCTCGAGCACGGTCCGCTCCTGGTCGCTGAGCTTGGCGAGCGGGCCGGCGGGCTCGGCGGCGCGGCGCATGCGTTCCAGGACGGCCGTGGTCGCGGTCGGGTCGAGCAGCGACCCACCCTGGGCCACGGTGCGGACGGCACTGACGAGGTCCTGGCCGAGGATCTGCTTGAGCAGGTAGCCCGAGGCCCCCGCCATGATCGCCTCGAACAGCGCCTCGTCGTCGCTGTAGCTGGTCAGCATGATCACCTTGAGGTCGGGCATGCGGGAACGCAGCTCCCGGCAGACCGTCACGCCGTCGCCGTCGGGCAGCCGCACGTCGAGGACGGCGACGTCCGGCTGCAGCGCCGGCACGCGGGCCAGCGCCTCCGAGGCGTTCTTGCCCTCGCCGATCACGGTGATCTCGCCGGAGCTCTCCAGGACGTCGGCGACGCCCCGGCGGACCACCTCGTGGTCGTCGAGCAGGAAGACCTTGATCGGGCTCGGCTGTTCGGTGCTCACGGGTCCATCCTGGAGGTCTCCGCCCGTCCCCGGGCACGGCCGTCCGGCGGCACCGGCGGCGCCTCCGTCCGGGTGAACGCTAGGAACGAGGCGGCGGGAGGCGCAGGGCCGAAGGTCCCGACCTGCCGCCTCCGATCGGCGACGGTGGCAGGGACCCGGCAGCGCCCGCCCGGTGACCTCCGCCCCTCCCCCGGAGGGCGGCTGCCCCGGCAGCGTGACGCCATGGATGCATCGACACGGGTCGCCGTCGCCTACGCGACGGCGGCGGGGTCCACGGTCGAGGTGGCCGAGGCGATCGCGGCCGAGCTGACCGGGCACGGCTGCCGGACGACGTGCCGCCCGGCGGGGCCGGACCTGGACCCGCGCGCCTTCGACGCCCTGGTCGTCGGCAGCGCCGTGCACGACATGGCCTGGCTGGCCCCCGCTCTGGAGTTCCTCGGCCGCGCGGCGGGCACCGGCCTGCCGGTCTGGTGCTTCAGCGTGGGCGGTTTGGCCGACCCGTACGGCAGCCGGCGGATGCGGTTCATGACGGGGAGCGAGCTACGGCGCATCCAGCAGGGCTTCCCGCCGGCCTTCGCACCGCGCGACCACCGCATGTTCGCCGGCGTCGTGGACCTGTCCCGGGCCCCGCTGTGGGGACGGGTGTTCTACCGCCTGACCGGCACCGCCCCGGGCGACCACCGCGACTGGCCGGCGGTCCGTCAGTGGGCCCGCTCGGTCGCCGCCGCGCTCCCGCACGCCCGCCCCACGCCGAGCCCGCCGGCGACTCCGCCGGCCGACGCCCACCCCTGACCCAGCTGATCCGAGGAGATGCCGTGCTGACCACCCGTCTGGACCGATCGACGGCCCGAGCCGCCGTGTCGTTCGCCAACCTGGCACCGTCGGTCCACAACTCCCAACCGTGGACCTGGCGGATCGGCGACGGCTCCATCCACCTGTTCGCGGATCCGGCCCGCGCGCTGCCGGCCACGGACCCCGATGGCCGGGACCTGCGGCTGAGCTGCGGTGCGGCCCTCCACCACCTGCGGGTGGCGCTGCTGGCCGCCGGCATCGGCACCACCGTCCACCGCATGCCCGATCCGCGCCAGCCGGCGCACCTCGCCGCCGTCGAGCCGATGCCGGGCCGCCCGACCCCTCAGGACCTCGCGCTGGCCCAGGCCGTCGAGCGGCGGCGCAGCGACCGGCGGGTGTTCTCCACCTGGCCCGTGCCGCCGGAGTTCCTCGACGAGCTGCGCGACGCCGCGGCAGCACAGGGTGGCCTCCTGCAGGTGCTCGAGGGCTCCGCCCCGCGGGACCTCGTGGCCCGCCTCGTCGAGCACGCGGCGGTCGAGCAGGCACTCACCCCCGGCCTCGCGCAGGAGACGGCGACGTGGACCGGTCGCGCCCGGGGGGCCCGGGAGGGGGTCCCGGCCGCGAACGTCCCGGACGGGCCGGACGGCACCGTCCCGGTCCGCCACTTCGGTGCCGCCGAGCAGCGCCAGAACACGCTCGGCGAGGAGGAGACCGACGGCACGGTGCTGGCGGTCCTGGGCACGCCGACCGACGGCGCCGTCGACCAGCTGCGGGCGGGCGAGGCGCTCAGCGCGGTGCTGCTCACCGCGACGCGCCAGGGCCTGGCGACCGATCCGATCAGCCAGCCCCTGGAGGTGCCCGGGACGCGCGCCCAGCTGCGTGGCCTCCTCGGCGACGGCGGGGAGCCGCAGGTCATCGTGCGCCTCGGCTGGGCGCCCATGAGCGCTCTCCCCGTCCCGCGCACCGGCCGGCGCCCGCTCGCCGACACGATCGAGCCGCTGGACCGGCCCTGGCCGTCCGGTCCGGCGTCCTGAGCACCGGAGGGGTGGCCGCCGGACCGACCGTCCGGCGGCCACCCCTCCCTGCTACCTCCGCGCGACGACGACCTTGAGCGCCTTCGAGCTGACCGGGTCGTCGAACACGTCGTAGGCCCGGGGCACCTCGTCGAAGCCGAACCGGTGGGTGAGCATGCGCCCCGCGTCCAGCCGGCCGGCCCGCAGCATCCGCAGGAGCATCGGGGTCGACGAGGTGTCCACCAGCCCGGTGGTGATCGTGACGTCCCTGATCCACAGGTCCTCGAGGTGCAGCGTCGTCGGCCGGCCGTGCACGCCGACGTTCGCCACCCGGCCACCGGGCCGCACCAGCTCCACCGCCATGTCGAAGGTGGCGGGGAGCCCGACGGCCTCGATGGTGACGTCGGCGCCCAGGCCGTCGGTGAGGCCCCGCACGGCGTCGCCCACCGCGTCCTCCGGCGACAGGGCCACGTCCGCCCCGAAGGCGAGCGCCGCGTCCCGCCGGCTCTCCACCGGGTCCACGACGACGATCCGCTCGGGGCTGTAGAGACCGGCGGTCATGACCGCCGCCAGGCCGATCGGCCCGGCGCCGACGACGACCACCGTGTCACCGGGCCGGACGCCGCCGTTGAGCGCACCCACCTCGTAGGAGGTCGGGAAGATGTCGGCGAGCATCAACGCGGCCTCGTCGGAGACGTCGTCCGGGAGCCGGTGCACGGAGCCGTCGGCGAACGGGACCCGCACCGCCTCGGCCTGCACGCCGTCGATGGTGTGCCCCAGCACCCAGCCGCCTCCGCCGCGGCACTGGCCGTAGCGAGCCTCGCGGCAGAAGCGGCAGCGACCGCAGGCGGTGATGCAGGAGATGAGCACCCGGTCGCCCGCGCGGACGGTGCGCACACCCGCACCGACCTCCTGGACGGTGCCGACCGCCTCGTGGCCCAGGATGCGGCCGCTGGTCACCTCGGGGACGTCCCCCCGCAGGATGTGCAGGTCGGTGCCGCAGATGGTGAAGGCGTCCACCCTGACCAGGGCGTCCTCGGGGTCCTCGATGCGGGGGTCCGGCACCTCCTCCCAGGACCGCGTGCCGGGACCGTGGTAAGCGAGCGCCAACATGTTCGTCTCCTCGTCGTCAGGGGGTGCGGCCAGTCCAGCCGCCGCACCTGCTCCGGGACACGTCCGCTCGTCCGTCGCCGGAGGGACGAAGGTCCGTCGGGGACCCCGTCAGCCGACCCGCACACGCAGGTGACGGCCCAGCAGGACGAGGAGCGCCGGTACCGCACCGGCCGCGGCGAACTCGCCGAGCGCCAGCGGGGTGGTCCGCAGGAGACCGGTCAGCCCCGGGAGGTAGACCCCGGCGACGAGCAGCAGCAGGTTGGCGGCCGCGGCGAGAGGCACCCATCCGGTTCCACGCGCGCCAGCACGTTGCCCTCGAGCGGGTGCTGGTCGTCGACGAGGCCCGCTGCGCGGGCGACGGCCTCGGCCGTGCCCGCGTGATCGCCGGTGACGAGCACCGGGCGGATGCCCGCCCGGTGGCAGGCTGCGATGGCGGCGGCCGCCTCCGGCCGCACCGCGTCGTCCAGCTCGACGAGCCCCAGCAGCGCCCCGTCCCGTGCGACGGCCAGCAGCCGGCTGCCCTCCCCCGCCCACCGGTGCGCCACCGCGTCCGCCACCGGGGCAGCGTCGTCCCGGGGGTGGCGGGCACCGCAGGGCCGGAGGTCCCGCGTGCCCGTGGGGCCCGAGGCGCGCGTCGGGCACGAGCAGGCCGAAGGTCCGTGCCGGCCGGGGACCGGGGACCCCGGCCGCGCGGGCGCGACCGCACCAGGCTGGCCCCCGAGCACCCTCGAGAGGAGCAGCCATGTCAGGACAGCTGCGCGCCCCGGCGGCCGGGTACCCCCGCGGGCCCCGGCGATGACCGCGCACGCGCCGGAACGGACCGCGCTGGTCACCCGGCTGGGCGACGTCCGCCTGTCGGACGTCGACCGGGTCGGCGGCAAGGGCGCCAACCTCGGTGAGCTGCTCCACGCCGGGCTACCGGTGCCGGACGGCCTGGTCGTGACGGCCGCCGCGCTCCGGGCGGCCGTCGCCGCGGCCGGGCTGCCCGAGGAGCTCGACCGGCGGCACCGCGAGGCGCTGGCGGCGGCCCGCCCGGGTGCTCCGGCCGCCGTCCGCGACCGGCTGGCGGCGGCCTGCCGTGACGTCCAGCAGCTGGTGCGCCGGGCCGGGCCGCCGCCGGCACTGGTGGCGGAGCTGCGCACCGCCTACGCCGCCCTGGGGCAGGCCCCCCCGGTCGCCGTGCGGTCGTCGGCCGTGGGCGAGGACAGCGGCGAGGCCTCCTTCGCCGGGATGAACGCCAGCTTCACCAACGTCTCCGGGGTCGACGCCGTGCTCGCCGCGGTCGTCGACTGCTGGGCGTCGGTGTTCGCGCCCCGGTCGGTCGCCTACCGGGCGGAGCGGGGCGATCCGGACGTCCCCGACCTGGCCGTGGTGGTCCAGCTGATGGTGACCGCGCGGCGCGCGGGCGTGGCTTTCACCGCCGACCCCGTCACCGGCCGCCGCGACCGGGTGGTCGTCGAAGCCGCCTGGGGCCAGGGCGAGGTGGTGGTGAGCGGCGAGGTGGAGCCCGACACCTACGTGCTGGACGCGGACGGCCCGCGGCTGCTCACCGTGCACCGCGGCACCCAGCGGGTGCAGGTGGTCCGCGGTCCGGACGGCGGCGACCGCACCGCGCCGGTCGTGGCCGGTGGGCCTCCGGTCCTCTCGGAGGCGGAGGCCGTGGCCGTCGCCGGTCTCGCCCTGCGGGTCCAGGACCTGCACGGGCGACCTCAGGACGTGGAGTGGGCGGCGGACGACGAGAGGTTCTGGCTGGTCCAGGCACGGCCGGTCACGACCCTCGGGCAGGTCGCTCCGGCCCCGGCCGCCGCGGAGCCCGCCGGAGAGCGCCTCCTGCACGGCCTCGCTGCCTCACCGGGCCGGGCGTCCGGTCGGGTCCGCGTCCTGCAGTCCCCCGCCGACGGCAGCCGGCTGCGGGACGGCGAGGTCCTGGTGGCCCCGCTCACGAACCCGGACTGGATGCCCGCGATGCGCCGCGCGGCCGCGGTGGTCACCGACAGCGGCGGGGTCACCTGCCACGCCGCGATCGTCGCGCGGGAGCTCGGTGTGCCCGCGGTCGTCGGCACCCGGACCGGGACGACGACGCTGTCCGACGGGATGGAGGTGACCGTCGACGGCGACACCGGCGACGTGCTCCCCGGCCGGCGGACGCCCGCCGCCCCGGCGGCACCCGCTCCCGGCACGGCCGCTGCGCCGGGTGCGACCTCCGCGACCGCGGCGGAGATCACCGGCACGGGACTGCACGTGAACCTCGCCGACCCCGGGCAGGCGCAGGCCGCGGCCGCGCTGCCGGTGGACGGCGTGGGCCTCCTGCGGGCGGAGCTCCTCCTGACGCGGGCGCTCGGCGGCCGGCACCCGTCGGAGATGATCGCGCGCGGGGAGTCGGACCAGGTGGTGGACGCCCTGGCGGGCTCGCTGCGGACCATCGCCCGCGCCTTCGCCCCCCGGCCCGTGGTCTACCGCACCGCCGATCTCCGCACGAACGAGTTCCGCGGGCTCACCGGCGGGGAGATCCACGAGCCGGTCGAGGACAACCCGATGATCGGCCTCCGCGGCTGCATCCGCTACGTCCACGACCCCTCCCTGCTCCGGCTGGAGCTGGCGGCGCTGGCGCGGGTCCGCGAGGAGTTCCCCGGGGTGGCGGTCATGGTGCCGTTCGTGCGCACCCGGTGGGAGCTGGAGGCGTGCCTGCAGCTGATCGACGACAGCCCCCTCGGGCGCCAGCGGGGCCTGCGCCGGTGGGTCATGGCGGAGGTGCCCTCGGTGGCGCACTGGCTGCCGGAGTACATCGGCCTGGGCGTCGGCGGTGTCTCGATCGGCAGCAACGACCTGACCCAGCTGGTCCTGGGGGTCGACCGCGACTCCGCCGACCTGGCCGACCTGTTCGACGAGGCCGACCCCGCGGTGCTGGCCGTCATCGACTCGGTCGTCTCGACCGCCCGGCGGATGGGCGTGCCGTCGTCGCTGTGCGGTCAGGCCCCGTCCCGGAGGCCGGAGTACGTCGAGCACCTGGTGCGGGCCGGCATCACCTCGGTCTCGGTGGAACCGGCCGCGGTCCCGGCCACGCGCCGGGCCCTGGCCACCGCGGAGCGGCGGGTCCTGCTCGAGGCCGCCCGGCGGACCGCGGCGGTGTCCCCGTGACCCGGCCGGCCGTGACGCCGCCGGTCGTGGTGGGCGTGGACGGGTCGGCCGACGCCTCGGCCGCCGTCCAGCTCGCCGCGGCGGAGGCGGTCCGCCGCAGCGCGCCCCTGGAGCTGGTGCTGGCCTTCCCGTGGCCGGTGGGGAGCAGGGTGCCGGCGCCCGAGGGTTTCGACGGGCGTGCCGCGCTGCACGTCATGGCCGAGCTGGTGCTCGAGACGGCGGTGGACGAGCTGCGGCGCAGCGTGCCCGGGCTCACCGTGCGGTCGCGTCTGGTGGAGGGACGCGCCCCCGATGTCCTGCTGGCCGCCGGGCGATCGGCGCAGCTGGTGTGCCTGGGCTCGCGCAGCAGCGGCTCCCTGGAGGACGTGATCCTCGGGTCCACGGCCGCCGCCGTGGCGCGGGGCTGCGCCTGCCCGGTGCTCGTCGTCCCCCGACGGCCGGCAGTGTCGGTCCGCGGCCGTGCCGGTGTCGTCGTGGGCGTGGCGGACGGCGCGGACGGAGCCGTGCTGGAGGCGGCGTTCCGCGCGGCGGCCGACCGGGCGTGCGCGCTCGTGGCCGTGCACACCTGGCGGCATCCGGTCCCGGGACCGGCCCACGTCGCGCTGGACCCGCTGGTCGGCGTGGACGCGGCCCAGCGCCGCGAGGAGGAGCTGCTGGCCGACCTCCTGCAGCCGTGGACGGCGCGGTACCCCCGGGTGCCGGTGCGGCAGGTGGTCGAGCGCGCGGGCGCCGCCGAGGTGTTGCTCTCGGCCGGCCTCACCGCCGAGCTGCTCGTGGTCGGCCGCCGCGACCGGCGGGGCGGCGTGCTCGGCAGCCTGCGGTCGACCACCAACGCCGTCCTCCACCGGGCGCTCTGCCCCGTGCAGGTGGTCCCGGTCGGGGAACCGGCCCGGACGCCGACCGCGACCGTGGTCTGAGCGCGGGCTTCAGCCCGGCAACGGGCAGATCCGCGCGCGCACGTCCAGCGCCCGGGCACCGGTGGGGGTGACCACCAGCGGGTTGACGTCCAGCTCGGCGATCTCCGGCAGCGCGTCGGCCAGCCAGGCCACCCGGCGGAGGCAGTCGGCCACGGCGCCGGCCGCCAGCGTCCGGCCGTGCGCCGTGGCGAACAGCCCGGTACCGGCGAGCATCTCGGCGACGTCGGCGTCGGCGACCGGCGCCAGGCGGTGCACCCGGTGGCCCAGCGCATCCGTCGCCCGGCCACCGGGACCGAGCACCACCACCGCACCGGCCGCGGCGTCGCGGACCGCTCCCACGAGGATCTCGTCGCCGGCCGGCGCGAGCGGCTGCACCACGGCGCCGAGCCAGTCCCCCCGAGCCCGGTGCCGCCACTCCGCCACCACGCCCGCCACCTCCTCCGGGTCCGTCACGGGCAGGCGCAGCAGCCCGGCGTCGCCCTTGTGCACCACGCCCCGTACCACCCCCTTGACCGCGACCGGCCCGGCCAGCTCCACGGCAGCGGCCGCCGCGACGGCCGGGGTGCCCGCCCAACGGGTGGGCACCGCCGGGATCCCGGCCGCGGTGCAGAGCGCCACCGCCTCGTGGGGCAGCAGCCAGCCACCGTCCGCCGACCGGGCCAGCACGCCGGCGAGGACGGCCCGGGCGGCCACGACGTCGACGTCCGGCGGCGGGACCGGCCCGTCCTCGGGGCGGGTCAGCCAGCTCGCCCGGCGCCACGCCACGGCCAGGGCCCGGGCCGCCAGCGCCGGCTCGGTCACCGACAGCAGGAAGCGGTCCTCCGGTCCACCCCGGACGGGGAGGCGGTGCAGGATGCCGTCCCCGGCGAGACGGACGTCGACCACGGGAACGGGGCTGCCGGCCGCCGCGACCGCCGCAGCCACGCCCTCCGCCGGATGGCTGACCCCGGTCGGCGCCGTGACCGTGACCACCGCACCCACGCGCGGATCCGCCAGCAGGCAGCGCAACGCCGCGGCGAAGGCGTCGGCGGAGACCGCGGCCCCGGCGTCGACGGGATTGCCGGTCGCGGCCAGCGACGGGAGCACCGCGCTCAGCCGGTCCCGGAGATCGCCGGGCAGCGGCTCGACGGGCAGCCCCTCGGCCACGCAGGCGTCGGCGGTCAGCACGCCGCCACCACCGATGTTGGTCAGCACGGCGACGGTGCCGGCCCGGGGCAGCGGCTGACCGCGCAGCAACGCCACCGCCGCGGTGAGGGTGGTGAGGTCGGGGACGCTCTGGATGCCCGCGCCGGCGTAGGCGGCCTCGCGGACGGCGTACGGCGTGGCCGCCCGGGCGGTGTGGGAGGCAGCGGCACGGGCGCCTGCGGCCGAGGTGCCCGACGCCAGCGCCAGGACGGGCATCCGACGGGCGAGGTGGGCGGCGGTGCGAGCGAGCCCGCGGAGATCGGGTTCGTTCTCGGCGTAGAGGACGGCGATGCGGGTCCCTGGATCCTCGTCGAACCGGGCCAGCAGGTCGCGGGCGCCCACGTCGTGGGCGTCACCGATGGCGGCCATGGTCGACAGGCCCAGGCCCATCCGCTGCCACCCGGCCGCCGCGGCGATGACGACCCCGCCGGACTGCGCGACCAGGCCGACGTCGCCCGCCGGAGGCGTGCGGCCGGCGAACGTGGCGTCCAGGTGCGCGGGCTCCCCCGGCGCGGCGACGCCGACGCTGTTCGGGCCCACCATCCGCATGCCGTACCGGTCGACCAGATCCCGCACGCGGCCGGCCAGTCCGGGGACCGCCGGGAAACCCCCGGAGAGGACCACCAGCCCGCGCACACCGGCCTCGCCGCACTCCTCCACCGCGGCGGCGATGCCGGCGGCCGGCACGGCGAGCACGGCCAGGTCGACCGGTCCGGGGACGTCCCGGACGGACCTGCGGCAGGGGAACCCCTCCAGCTCGTCGGCGGCCGGGTTCACGGCGTGCACCGCGCCGGAGAACCCCGCGGCGCGCAGCCCGCGCAGCACCGCGCGGCCCACGGACGCCTCGCCGCGGCCGGCGCCGACGACGGCGATGCCGGCCGGGCGGAACACCGGCTCGAGGCTGGCCGCGGTGGCTCTGCGGTACCGGTCCTCGCTGGCGGCGCGGTACCGGTCGCCGGGCTCGAGCACGACCTCCAGCGACAGATCGGCGCCGTTCCGGCGGAGCTCGAGCGGCATCCCCAGATCGGTGAGCACCCGCACCATCGGCCCGTTCTCCGCGAGCACGTAGGCCTGGAACCGGTGCACGCCCATCCGCTGCGCGACCGCGGCCAGCTCTTCCAGCAGCACCGTCGCCACCCCCTCGTGCCGGTCGTGGGCGTCGACGACCGCGGCCACCTCGGCGAGATCACCCCCGACCGGCAGCAGCTGCACCGCTCCGACGAGGCGGCCGCGGACGCGTGCACCGAGCGTCGACCCGCCGTGCGCGGGAGCGAGGGACTGGGCGATGTAGGCCGGGAGATCGCCGGGGTGCACCGTGGCGAAGCGCAGGTACCGGTCGCGGTCGGACAGGCTCTCGTGCAGGTCCAGCAGCTCCCCGGCGTCCGCCGGGCCGAGCGGGGCGATCAGGGCGGGCACGCCCGAGCGCAGGAGCACGCGGACCGGACGCGTCGGCACGTGCCGGGCCGTGGCGGGCGGCACCGCGGCCCGCACCGGGGCGGCCGGCGGCTCCGGAGCCGGCGAGGTCGGGCCGTTCTCGGCGGTTCTCACCGCTCGGCGACCGGGCGGCGGCACGCGGCTCCGGCGGCTACCACCGGCCTGGACGCCGGACCGGCGCCGCGCAGGGCGCCGACCGTCTGCAGTGCTGTGGCCATGCGGCCACGGTGACGTCGTCCCCCGCGCGCCGGGGAGGGTCGAAGGGCCCGACTCCCCCGCCGGAGGCGGCTACCCGGCGCCCGGCGTACGACGTGCGCGGACCACGGTGGTGTTCGGAGCGGCGGCAGCCGGCCAGGAGCTGCCCCGCGGTGGCCGGGTGCCGTCGGGCAGCCGCCGTCCGGGCCCGCGCACGCGGGCGGCCAGGTGCCTTGGTCCCTCCCCCGGGGAGTCGTTCGGCGGTGCTGCTGACACCGGCCGGCTCCCTAGCGTCGGGTCCGCGCCGGCCCGACCGCGGGCCGCCCCCGACGGAGAGGAGGCCGCGTGGAGCGAGCACTGCGCCGGCTGCCCGGACTGGTGGCCGCCATCGGTGCGGCGGTGGCGGCCACCGGCCTGCTCCGCCGCCCGTCCGGTCAGCCGGTTCCCGTCGTGACACCGCGCGGTCAGACCGCGGAGCTGGCCGGGAGCGGGCTGTACCGCTACGACACGGTCTTCACCGCAGCCGGCAACACCGCTGTGGACGCGGTGGTCCTCGGCCTGGGCATCCCGCTGGTGGTCACCGCCTGGCTGGAACACCGCAGGCACTCACCTCGCGGGACGCTGCTGCTCGCCGGATCGCTGGGCTACCTGCTGTACGTCTACGCCAACTACGCGCTGGGGGTCGCGTACAACCCCCTGTACCTCGCCTACGTCACCCTCCTGTCCACCAGCCTGTTCGGACTCGGTGCCGCCGTCGCCGGGATGGACCGGGCGGCCCTTGCCGCGGTCGCCGCGGCACCGGACTTCCCGCACCGCTCCCTCTCGCGCCTCCTGCTGGCGTCGGCCGCCGTGACCGCCGTCGTCTGGCTCCAGCCGCTGGTCACCGCCCTGCTGCGCGGGGGCGCCCCCGACCTCCTCGACGTCTACACGACGCCCGTCACCTTCTCCCTCGACCTGGCCGTCGTCGCCCCGGCCGCCGCGCTGGCCGGGATGCTGGTGCGACGCCGGGAGCCGATGGGCTACCTCCTGGCCGCGCCGCTGCTGGTCACCATCGCCCTGCTGCTGCCGACCATCGCCCTGAGCACCGTGCTGCAGGCCGCGGCCGGGATCTCGTTCACCGCCGCGGAGGTGATCGGGCCGATCGCCGGCTTCGGCGTCCTGGGCGCGCTGGGCACCCGGCTGCTGGTCCGCCTGGTCCGGGCCGTGCCCTCCCGGGTCCCGAGCGCGGAGGCCGGGGATGCCGATGTCCACGCCTGACGTCCCGGCCGGCGCCGCGCGGCCGCCCCGGGGGTCCACCCGCGGGGTCGCCGAGGCCGGGCTGCCCACCGGGCCGTCCGCGGCCGGACCGGTGACCGAGGCCGACCTCGCCGGCCTGCCTGCCGCGGCAGCCCGGTACCTGCGGGCCATGGGGGTGGTCGGTCGGCCGCGCACCTGGTCGTTCCGCGCCCACCTCCGGGGCCGGTTCCGGCTCCGTCCCGGCGGCCCGTGACTGCCGCTTGACGCGTGGCAGTACGACTCCGCCGTCGAGGTCGGACGGCTGTTCCGCATGCGGCTGGTGGCCGCCCGCGTGCTGCCCATGTGGGGCTGGGACACCTGAGGGCGGAGGTCCTCCTCGACGACGCCGGCCGGCCGCGCGACGTCCGCAGCTCCGACCGGTGGGCCGACCTGCCCGGTGGCCGGGTCCGGGCGCTCTGGAGCACCCCGGTGGACGGCTGGACCGTCGTCGACGGCCGGCCGCGGATGACCGTGGGCGCCGCCTTCTGGCACCTGCCCGACGGGCCGTACCGCTATGCCGAGCTGCGGCTGGTCGGGCTGGACCCGGTCCTGCCGCCCGCTCGCGCCGACCGGGTCGGTCCGAGCGGCACCGGCGGTGTTGCGGGAGGGCGGAACCGCAGGTGTGATGAGCCATGACCTCGGGCGACGGGGGTGCGCGTGCGGCGGCCACGGCTGGGCGCGATGCCCCGTCGTACGACGCGCGCTCCCCCGGCGGCCTGTCGGCCCGGTCCTGGCGCTCGGTCCTCCGGCGGGTGGCGCGGCACGTGCTGAGCGACCGGCTCATGGTGCAGAGCGCCGGGGTCGCCTTCTTCGCGCTCCTGTCGATCGCCCCGGTGCTGGTGACGGCGATCTCGGTCTACGGCGCCGTCAACACCCCGGAGCAGGCACTGGCCCAGCTCTCGGACGTGACCGAGATGCTGCCCAGCGAGCTGGAGCCGATGGTGGCCGACCAGCTCACGACGATCACGACCGCGTCGGGGCAGGTGCTCACCTGGCGCGGGCTGACCGGCCTGGTCGTGGCGCTGTGGACCGCGACGACGGCCATGACCTACCTGATCGACGGGCTGACGCTGGCCTACCACGAGACCGAGACCCGCAGTTTCCTGCGCCGCGCCGGGCTCGCCCTCCTGCTCGTGCTGGCCGGGGCCGCCGTCCTCGGGGGCGTCATCGCCGGGTCGGGGGCGGTCTCGCGGTGGCTCGCGGGGGCGCCCGGCCCCGTCCGGGCCGGCGCGCCGGTGCTGACCTGGGGGATGCTCGCGCTGCTCATGGCCACGGTGCTCGCCGGTCTGTACCGGTTCGCCCCCGACCGGAAGGGGGCCCGGCTGCGCTGGATCTCCGCCGGCTCGGCGATCGCGACGGTGCTGTGGCTGGCGACCACGCTCGGGCTCTTCACCTACGTCGAGCAGCTGGGCAGCTACCGCACGACGTACGGCTCCCTCGCCGGGGTGGCGATCAGCATGCTGTGGCTGTGGGTGACGGTCTTCCTGATCATCGTCGGCGCGGCGATCAACGCCGAGACCGAGCGCCAGACCACCCGCGACTCCACGGTCGGCCCGGACCAGCCGCTCGGCGAGCGGGGCGCCGTCGTGGCCGACAGCGCACCGCCGTACCCGGAGGACCGCTGAACCGGGGGCTCAGCGGGTGGTCCCGGCCCGGGCGGCCTGGGCCCAGCGGCCGGGGGTGAGGCCCTTCCAGCGCCGGAAGGCGTGCACGAAGCTCGACGCCTCCGCGTAGCCGATCCGCTCGGCGACCTGCTCGACGCTCAGGCCGGCCGTGAGCAGCAGCTCCTCCGCGAGGTGCTCGCGCGTCTGGTCCACGACCGCGCGGTAGCTGGTCCCCTCGTCGTCGAGGTGGCGGCGCAGCGTCCGCACGCTCAGGTGCAGCGCCGCGGCCACCTCCGCCTGGGCCGGCATCCGCCACGGCTCGCGGAGCAGGACGTCGCGCACCCGGCCGCTGATCCCCGACCGCGCGTGGCGCCGCTCCAGCAGCTCGCGGCACTGGGCGGCGCACGAGGCCGCGGTCAGCGGAGCCGCGTGCGGCAGCGGTTCGTCGAGCAGCCCGGCGTCGAAGGCCAGGACCGAACGGCTCGCCCCGAAGGTGGGCCGCACCCCGAAGGCGGCCTCGTACGGCGCGGGGTCCGGCGGCGCCGGCATCCGCAGGGCGACCCGCCGGGGCACGACCGCCCGGCCGAGCGTCTCCCGCCAGATCTCCACCGTCGCCGACGTGTCGCGCAGCAGGACGAACCGGCGCACCGGCTCGGGCAGGTCCAGGTCGTCGAAGAGCATCAGCAGCTCGCCGTCGCGCTCCTCCGCGCTGATCCGGGTCAGCGCGTACGTGAGGTCGAGGAAGCGCATCCCCACCTCGTGGCTCTCGCGGAACGTCCGGCTCGACAGCAGGGCGAAGCCCCAGATGCCGTAGGTGGTCAGCCGGTAGCGCGGACCGGCCACCAGGCCGAGGTGCTCGGGCAGCTCGCCGGTGAGGGTGGCGACCAGGCGCACCTCCTGCGCCGCGGTGATCTCCGCGGCGGGATCGCTCAGCGCGGCTTCGCTGATGCCGGTGGCGTGCAGCGCCCGCTCCACGGGCAGGCCGTGCTCGGCGGCGAAGGCGCAGAGGAGCGCGACGCTGCCCGTGCCCCGGATCGAGGCGTGCATGGGTTTGGCCGGATTTCTCAATGGATGTCCAATTGTGTCATGGCTCACAACCGCGTCGGCCACCTACCGTCCGCCAGGACGCACACGGCGCGGAGGGCGAGGTCGCACACCATGACACTGCTGGAGCAGACCGGTACGACGGAGACGGCGACCGAGCACGTCGACGTCCTGATCGTGGGCGCCGGGATCTCGGGGATCGGTGCGGCGCACCACCTGCAGGAGCGGTTCCCCGGGAAGTCCTTCGCCGTCCTCGACGCGCTCGAGGACCGCGGCGGCACGTGGTGGACCCACCGCTATCCCGGCGTCCGGTCCGACAGCGACCTGTTCACCTTCGGCTACCGGTTCAAGCCGTGGCGCGGGGCGTCGATCGCCACGTCGCAGGAGATCCTCTCCTACCTCGACGAGGTCATCGACGAGGACGGGCTGCGCGAGCGGATCCGCTTCCGGCACCGGGTGAGCGCCGCGAGCTGGTCGTCGGAGGACCGGCTCTGGACGGTCGAGGTCACCCGGGAGGACACCGGCGAGGAGCTGCGTTTCACGACCGGCTTCCTGTGGATGTGCCAGGGCTACTACGACCACGGCCGGCCCTACCGGCCGCAGTGGGAAGGCATGGACCGGTTCGGCGGGCTCGTCGTCCACCCGCAGCAGTGGCCCGACGACCTGGACCTGACCGGCAAGCGCGTGGTGGTGATCGGCTCCGGCGCGACGGCGGCGACCCTCATCCCGGCCATCGCGCAGACCGCGGAGCACGTGACGATGCTGCAGCGGTCGCCGACGTTCTTCTTCGCCCGCCCGAAGACCCATGAGCTGGCGGAGACGCTGCGGCTGCTCGACGTCCCGGACGAGTGGACGCACGAGATCCTGCGCCGGGCCTACATCGCGGAGGGTGACGAGATCACCCGGATGTCGTTCGAGTCGCCGGACGAGCTCCGCACCATGCTGCTCGACGCGATGCGCGAGCAGCTGCCCGAGGGCTTCGACATCGACCGGCACTTCAACCCGACCTACCGGCCGTGGCAGCAGCGCCTCGCCCTCATCCCCGACGGCGACCTGTTCGCCGCGCTGCGCGAGGGCACGGCCTCGGTGGTCACCGACACGATCGAGCGGTTCACCGCGACCGGGATCGCACTGGCCTCCGGTGAGGAGCTGCCGGCCGACGTCGTCGTCACCGCGACCGGCTTCGACCTCAGCGTCTTCGGCGGCGTCGCGTTCACCGTCGACGGCGAACCGGTCGACTTCTCCAGCCGGGTCACCTGGCGCGGCGTGATGATCAGCGGGGTGCCGAACATGGCCTACGTGTTCGGCTACTTCCGGCACAGCTGGACGCTGCGGGCCGACCTGGTCAGCGAGTTCGTCTGCCGGCTGCTGGCCCACGCGGACGAGCGGGGTGCCGGGACGGTGGTGCCCGAGCTCCGCCCGGAGGACGCCGACATGCCGCTGCTGCCGTGGGCCGACGCGGAGAACTTCAACCCGGGCTACGTCACGCGCTCGATGCACCTGATGTTCAAGCAGGGCGACCGCGAGCCGTGGACGCACCTGCTCGAGTACGCCCAGGAACGGACGACGCTGCCCGCCGCCGACCTCGACGACGGGACGCTGCGCTACCGCTGAGCCACGATCCACCGACGGGCGTGCACCACCCGTCGTCCCCCACCCCTCCCAGACCCAGGAGATCCCCGTGCCGGTAGACCCGCACATCGCCGCACTGCTGACCATGCTGGACGACGCCGGGATGCCCCCCATGTACGAGGGCAGCCCCGAGGCCGGCCGGGCGCTGTACCTCCAGCTCACCCACGGCGCCCGCACCCCCGAGCAGCTGGCCCCCGTGGCGAGCACGGAGGACCGCACCGTTCCCGGCGCCGGCGGCGACCTCCGGGCCCGGGTCTACCGGCCGGAGGGCGACGGCCCCTTCCCGACCGTGGTCTTCTTCCACGGCGGCGGATGGGTGATCGGCGACCTCGACACCCACGACAACATGGCCCGGCACATCTGCCGGGGCAGCAGCGCGGTGGTCGTCGCCGTCGACTACCGGCTGGCCCCCGAGCACCCCTTCCCGGCGGCCGCCGACGACGCGGTGGCCGCGGCCCGCTGGGTCGCCGGCCACCTCGGTGAGCTGGGCGGGGACGACCGGCTGGGGCTCGCCGGCGACAGCGCCGGCGGGAACCTGGCCGCGGTGGTGGCCCAGACGCTGCGCGCCGACGGCACCCCGCTGGCCGGCCAGTTCCTCATCTACCCGGCCGTCGACGCCGAGGGCGAGTACCCCTCCCGCGTCGAGAACGCCAAGGGCTACTTCCTCGAGAAGGACACGATGGACTGGTTCTACGGCCACTACGCCGGGGCCTGGGACGACGCCAAGGACCCGCGGCTGTCCCCGCTGCACGGCTCGGACCTCTCCGGGCTGCCCCCGGCGGTGGTCGTCACCGCCGAGTACGACCCGCTGCGCGACGAGGGCGAGGCCTACGGCGAGGCGCTGCGCGCCGCGGGCGTCGAGGCCTCCGTGCAGCGCTACGACGGCATGATCCACGGCTTCTTCGACATGGGCGCCGTCTCCCCCGCCGCCCAGCAGGCGATCGACGAGAGCTGCCGGCGGTTCGGCGAGCTGATCCGGCGCTGACCGGGGCCGGAGGCGGGCCGGGCACCCGGCCCGCCTCCGGCGCGCCCGCCGCTCCGTCCGTCGCGGCGGTGAGCGCGGTGCGCGAGCGGTACTCCAGGTCGCCGTGGCCCTCCGGGTGCCGCGCCATCCAGCCGGCGACGAAGGGGCACAGCGGCAGCACCTCAAGCTCCTGGCGTCGCACGTCGTCCAGCGCCCGGCGGACCGGTTCCGACGCGATCCCCCGCCCCTCGTGCCCGGCCAGCACCTCGGTGTGGGTGAGGACGACCTGCTCCGGCGTGCGGATGTACTCCGCGATCGCGGCCAGTTCCCCGTCGACGCGTCCCTCGTAGCGGTGCTGCTCGGCAGGGTCGGTGACCCTGACCTGCACCGGATCTCCTCTCCTCGGCCGGGGCCGCCTCCGCCGCGGTCGTCCGGGAGGACACGACGGCGCCCGTCTCCCGCGAGTACACCCGTTGCCGGGCGCGGGAACCAGGCACCCCGTCCGGCCACCCCTCCGACGCCCCCAGAACTAGGGGTCCGCCGACCCCACGGACACGTCTGCCGCGCCGTCCTCCCGATCGCGAGGCTGCTCCCGTCACGGGCCGCAGGGCCGGAGAGCACGCGTGGAGGCGATGAGGGTGGAGCCGGACTCCCGGGCCGCGGGCGGCTGCCCGTTCAGCGGGGCGGGCGCATCGCGGGAGGTGGCCCGGCGGGGCTTTCTCGCCGGGGCGCTCGCCATGGCGGCCGTGCCCGTCGTCGGCGGCCTCGCCGGCACGGCGCGCGCCGAGGCGCTGGCCGGGACGGAACCGACCGCGGCCCCCGACGCACCCGCCGAGACCGCCGCGCACGCCGTCGGCGACCCGCGGGGCGCGGAGATCGCGGCCCGGGTGGACCGGACGCTGGAGGCCCGCTTCGGGCTGATGTTCAAGGACCTGCCGCCCTTCGCCCCGACCGACGGGCTGCTGCTGTGGCTCGCGGCGAGCATGAACGACGGCAAGGCGCCGCTGACCGACGTCAAGGACAGCGACGTCGCCTTCGACAACCCGGGCATGCCGGCCGGCTACATCTACTTCGGCCAGTTCGTCGACCACGACATGACCCTGGACAAGACGCCGCTCACCCACCGGCTGCAGGACCCGATGGCCATGCGGAACTACGACACCCCGTGGTTCGACCTGGGGAGCGTCTACGGCAAGGGCATCAAGGGCAGCCCCGAGCTGTACGACCCGGAGCGCTACGGCTACCTGCGGGTCTGGGCGCACGACGACCTGGTCGACCTGCCGCGCGACGACGTCGGTGCCGCCTACCTCGGCGACCCGCGGAACGACGAGAACCTCATCGTCGCCCAGTTGCACACCGTCTTCATCCGGCTGCACAACCGGTTCATGGACCAGGGCATGACCTACGCCCAGGCCCGCCGGCAGACCCGCTGGCACTACCAGTGGCTGATCGTCAACGACTACCTGCCGCGCATCGTCGGCCGGGACGTCGTCAGCAGCCTGATCAAGCGCGACGGCACCATCACGTTCACCGGCACCTTCTACCGGCCCGAGCACCCCGACAACCCGTACATGCCGATCGAGTACTCGGGCGCCGCGTACCGCTTCGGCCACAGCATGATCCGCGCCGAGTACGAGATGCAGGACGGCCACACGGTGCCGATCTTCGGCGCGGACGGCTTCGAGGACCTCCGCGGCAACCGGCCGATCCCGCACGACCTGTGGTGCGACTGGAACTACTTCTTCGACATCCCCGGCCTCGAGCCGCCGGACGACCGCAACATGGCCCGGCTGATCGACACCCAGCTGTCCCTGCCGCTGTTCACGCTGCCCTCCACCGTGGTCGCCCCCACCGCCAAGGCGATCGTCGCCCTCGCCGAGCGCAACCTGCTGCGCGGCAAGCGGCTCGGGCTGCCGTGCGGGCAGGACGTCGCCACCGCCATGGGGATCACCCCGCTGACCAATGCGGAGCTCGGGCTCAAGCAGCCGGGCTGGGAGGGCAAGGCGCCGCTCTGGTACTACGTGCTCAAGGAGGCCGAGCTGCTCGCCAGGGGCCGCAAGCTCGGCCCGGTCGGCGGCCGGATCGTCGCCGAGACCATCCTCGGCATCATGGCGCTGGACCCCGAGTCCTACTTCAACCTCAAGCCCGCGTTCCAGTGGCAGGAGAAGAAGACGATCGGCGACCTGATCCTGCTCGCCGACGCGCTCGACCCCCGCTCCCGGATCGTCCAGCCCGAGGACGAGGTCGAGGAGACCGGCCCCCTCCCGCTGGAGCCCGAGGAGGAGATCAACCCGGAGGCGACCTCCCCGGTCGGCTCGGACAACCTCCTCACCCCCTGAGGTCCACCGTCGCTCGAGGTGGGCCTTCCCGCCGTGATCACCGTCCGCCGCACCAGGTCGCCCACGAGGCGGCCGGACGGGCTACGGTGCCCGCCCACGGATCATCTGCTGCAGTCGGAGAGGACCTTCGATGTCTCGTGCTGTCGTGACCGGCGGGGCCGGCTTCCTCGGGTCGCACCTGTGCGAGGCGCTGCTCGACCGGGACGTCGAGGTGGTCTGCCTGGACAACTTCCTCACCGGGACGCCGGCCAACGTGGCGCACCTGCTGGAGCACCCGGGCTTCCGGCTGATCCGGGCCGACGTCACCGACTACGTCCACGTGCCGGGGCCGGTCGACCACGTCCTGCACTTCGCCTCCCCCGCCTCCCCGATCGACTACGCCGAGCTGCCGATCCACACGATGAAGGTCGGCTCGATCGGCACGCTGCACTCGCTCGGCCTGGCCAAGGAGAAGAACGCCCGCTTCCTGCTGGCCTCCACGTCCGAGACCTACGGCGACCCGCTGGTCCACCCGCAGCCGGAGACCTACTGGGGCAACGTGAACCCGGTGGGCCCGCGCGGGGTGTACGACGAGGCCAAGCGGTTCGCGGAGGCGCTGACGTCGGCCTACCGGCGCACCCACGGCGTGGACACCGCGATCGTGCGGATCTTCAACACCTACGGCCCGCGCATGCGCCCGCGCGACGGCCGGGCCATCCCCACGTTCATCCGGCAGGCCCTGGCCGGCGAGCCGATGACCGTGGCCGGGGACGGCAGCCAGACCCGGTCCGTCTGCTACGTCAGCGACCTCGTCGAGGGGCTCGTCCGCTTCCTGCTGTCGTCGGAGCCGGGCCCGATGAACATCGGCAACCCGCACGAGTTCCCGGTCATCGACCTGGCCCGGCGGATTCAGGAGCTGACCGGCTCCACCTCGACGATCGAGTTCATCCCCCGCCCCGAGGACGACCCGACGGTCCGCCAGCCCGACATCACCCTCGCCCGCCGGACGCTGGGCTGGGAGCCGCAGGTCGCCCTCGACGAGGGCCTCAAGCGCACCATCGACTGGTTCTCCACCCACCCGGACGTGGTGCGCACCGCCCGCTGAGGCAGGAGGCCGCCCACCCGTCGCTCAGCGGCGGCGCCACGCCTGCGCCGCGGCGACCGCGCCGCCGGCGAGGACCAGGCCGGCGACGACGCCGACCAGCAGGCTCTGCCGGAACGACCCGTTCGCCCGCTCCTCGGGCAGCTCGGCCGCGCTGCTGACGTACGCGAGCGCCTGGGCGTTCTCCAGCACGCGCAGGTCGACGTCCAGGCCGGCGATCTGGGTGTTCAGCCGGCGCAGCTCCGTCTCCACGGGGTCGAGCTCGGAGCTGAGCGTCCGCTGGATGGCCAGCCGCTGGTTGAGCAGCCGGGAGAGCTCGACCGGGTCGGTCTCCACGGCCACCGCCTCGTCCAGCGCGGCGACCGGCTGGAGGATCTCCTGCTGCCGCGCCCGCAGGGCGTCCCGGTCGGCGATCAGCAGGTCCCGCAGCGCCGCGGTCTCCGCGACGTCGCTCGCGTGGCGGACCGCCACGTAGGTCTCGGCCCAGGTCTGCGCCGCCTCCCGCGCACCCTCGGGGCTCCCGGCCTCGGCGACGAAGACCAGCGCGCTGGAGTCGGCGGTGCCGCGCACCTCGACCTCGGCCTCGTCCCCCGCGGCCTCGGCGGCGAGCTCCTGGAAGACGTCGCTGCCCACGTACACGAGCTCGGCAGCCGGGGACCGGATCAGGGCGCCGGCCGAGGTGCCGCCGGTCCGCGGGAAGAGCTGGCGGCTGTCCTCCGTGCGGACCAGCACCTCCGCCTGCGCCCGGTACACCGGGCCGACGACGAACAGCGACGCGACGGCCACCACCAGCACGACGAGGAAGGTGGCCAGCGCGAGCCACCAGTAGCGGCGGAGGGCGGCAAGGTACTCCACCGCTCCGGGCTGGGCGGGATCCTGCCGGTGCACGCCACCGGCGCGGTCCGCGGGTGCGTGCGCCGTCACGTCAGGTGCAGTCTCGAGCACGGCGGAGAACGTACCGGCACGGACCGCGTTCCCGGGAGCTTCCTCGCATCACGATTCCCACGCGCCCAGGGACCGCCCGAGCTCGCCCTCGAGGGCGGCGTTGGGTCCGGCGAACACCGCGCGCAGCCGGGCGGCGGTCGCCGGGGCCATGGGCGGGATCGACGCCGGGCCCTCGTTGAGCCGGTTGACCACGTGGCGGACGCGGTAGAGCGTGCGGCTCGGGACCCGCGCGACCAGCCGGCGGACCGGGCTGCCGGGCCGCTGCGCCGCGAGGAAGGCCCGGGCGAAGCGCGCCGACCGGGCCGACCGCCCCTCGTTGTGGCTCCTCGTCACGTCCGGCTCGTAGGGCGCCAGCCCGGCCAGCTCGAACAGCTCGGCGCAGATCCGGGCGGCGCCCTCGCGCAGGTCGTCGGCGAGGTGGATGCGCAGCCGCTCGGGCGGCACGAGCTCGCGCAGCGCCCGAACGTGCGGGGCGTACATCCCGTTGCCGACGTACTGCAGGTCCCGGGCCCGGGGCGGTGCGCTGACCGTCCGGTGTGCCTCCCGCGCCAGCCCCTCCTCGAAGGTGGGCGCGTCCTCCCAGCCCCGCAGCCGGGCGTAGTGGAAGTGCGAGTACGCGCGCGGCACGGGGTTGCGGAGGACGGCGACCACCACCGCCGGGGTGGTGTCGACGATGCGGCGCACCGCGCTCGGGTCGTACATCGCCATCGTGTGCTTGGCGACCAGCGGCGCGTGCTCCGCCTCCGGCGGGAAGTACTTCTCGACGGCGTGCTCCCAGCCGCGGGCGAACTCGTCGTCGCGGCCGAAGAAGGGCATCTCCCGGTGCACGTGACCGTGCACGTCCGGGTGCTCGGCGAGATAGCGGAACAGCGCGGTGGACCCGCTCTTGGGCGCACCGACGATCATCAGCTTCGGGCCCGGGCGCATCCGAGGGATGCTAGGGGCGCGGACCGGGTCGCGGAACCGCTGATGGCCGCAATGCGGCTCCGCTGGGTTAGCCTCGCGCCTCGTGCCGCCGTCGAGGGACGGCGACGGTCGGAGGATGCGGTGGGCCCCTCGCAGGACGCGGGAGCGCGGTCGTGATCGTGCCCCTCCTCGCGGTGACCGCGTCCGTCGCCGTGTGGGCGCTGGTCTACCGCGATCTCGTCCGTCATCCGCTGGACGCGATGGCGCTGGTCCTCTACTACCTGGCGCTGCAACTGCTGTGGCGGCCGCTGGTGCTGGCCCTGGGTCTGGACAGCCCGTTCCCCACGCTGCTGTTCGCCGAGCGGGACACCGAGCTCCTCCTGCTCCGCGGCCAGGCGGTCGTCGTGCTGTTCCTGCTGGCGCTGTGGGCCGGTGCCCGCTTCCTGACCCCGCTCGTCCGCCCCGCGTCGCTGCTGTTCCCGCAGCCCCGCGGCCCGCTGCCCGCGCGGACGCTGGTGGTCCTCGCCGTCGTGCTGACCGCCGCCGCCACGGTCGCGACCGCGGCGCTGTGGGTCCGGTACGGCGGTCCCGCCGGTCTGCTGCAGGCGTCGAAGGTCGACCGTGACATCGCCGACAGCCGGGCGCTGCGGAGCATCCCCCTGCTCGCCGCGCTCCTCGGTGTCGCCGCCTTCTTCTCGGTGCGCCGGGCCGGGCCGCAGCGGCTGCTCGTCCTCGGGCTCGTCGTCCTCAACGGCTACCTCAGCTGGACGTGGGGGGCCCGCGACGTCCCGGTGCTCTCCGCCGTCGCCCTCCTCGCCGGCGGGCTGATCTTCGGCCGGACCGGGCGCCGGGCCGCCCGCCGCCCCGACGGGCAGTGGTTGCGCGACCCGCGCTGGCGCCTCCGGTTCCTGCTGGTGCCGGTGCTCGCGCTGGCGCTGGCCTTCACGCTGCGCGCCGCCCGCGACACCGTGCTGTGGGGGGACCTGGCGCCGACGATCGAGGGGCAGGGCACCGTCCGCCAGGTCGCGGTCGCCACGAACAACACCTTCTACGACGCGCTGCTGCTCTACCTCGACGACTGGCCCGACCGGTTCGACTTCACCGGTGGCGCCGACTTCGTCGACGGGTCGGTCGCCGCGGCGCCCTCGCTGCTGGTCGGCCCGCAGGACCCGTTCGTCTCCCCCGCGGTGCAGCTGGCCCAGACCTACATCGACCGCAACAACGGCTTCCCGGCCACCCCGGTGGGCGACTGGTACGTGAACCTCGGCCACCCCGGCGTGGTCCTCGGCGGGCTGCTCAGCGGTCTGGTCGCCCGGGCCGGTCAGTTCGCGTTCCGCCGGTTCCTGCGCGATCCGCTGGTCTGGGGCTTCAGCCTGGTCTTCCTGATCCGGGTGTTCCCCGGGGGCGTGTGGGCGACGTCGGCACCGAAGTGGGTGGCCATCGGGTTGCCGATCATCGCCTTCACCGTGCTGGTCAACCTCTTCCTCCGGCGGGAGCGCGGGGACGGGGAGACCTCCCCGGCGCACCCGCAGCCGGAGGGGGCCGGCGACGCCCGGGCCGAACCGACGGCGCCCGCCCGGTGACCTCCCCGCTCACCGACGACCGCGGGCCCGCCGCCGAGCACCGCGCACTCCGCCGGGACACGGTGCTGGTCGCGGTCGGCCAGCTGGCCGCCGTCGTCAGCGCCCTGCTCGTCGCGGTGGTCGGCGCGCGCGTGCTGCCGACGGCCGAGTTCGGCGCGCTGTCCTGGGCGCTGAGCTGGCTGGCCTTCCTGGCGGTCCTCGCCCAGTTCGGGTTGACCCAGGTGGCCACGGTCGCCGTCGCCCAGCGCGCGCGGCGCACGCACGCGGCCCTGCTGCGCCGGCTGGTGCTCGCGCAGACCGTCGGCGTGCTGGTCACCGCCGCGCTCTGGCAGTGGGCGATCGGGCCGGCGACCGCCGCGGCCGGCACCCCGCCCGCGGCCTACCGGCCGCTGGTGCTGCTGGTGGCGCTCTGGCTGCCGGCGGCGGCCCTGGGCCCGGTGCTGGTCAACGTGCTGCGGGCCCGGGCCCGGTTCGGGCTGGCCCTGGTGTTCGGCGAGCACGTCCGCCGGGTGGTCCTCGTCGGGGTGCTCCTGCTCGGGGCGGCCGGCGCCGCCGCCACCCTGTCGGCGCGGGCCGCCGTGGCGTGGACGGTCGCCGTCGAGACGGCGGTCGTCCTCGCCGCCCTGCTGCTCCTGGCCCGCGACACCGGTCCGGACGCCGCCGGCCGGCACGCGGCCCGCCGGGTGCCCGACGACGGGCCGGCCCGGGAGGCGCCCTCGGGGGCGATCGGGAGCGCGGCCGGCAGCGGGTCGCCGTGGCGGCTGCTGCGCTCGGGCCGCGCGTTCGCCCTCGCCACCCTGGCGTCGGTCACCCTGCCGCAGTCCGGCGTCTGGCTGCTCGCCGTGGTCGCGCCGGTCGAGGAGGTGGCCGTCTTCGCGGTGGCAGTGCGGATCGCGGTGCTGGTCGCCGTACCGACCGCCATCGGCGTGCGCACCCTCGCCCCGCGGATCGCCGCCGCCTCGGGCGCCGGCCGGCTGACCGCGCTGCAGGAGCCGGTCCGGCGGTTCGCGGTCTGGTCGACCGCCGCGACCGCGGCGGCGGTCGTCCTGCTCGCCGCGACCGGCTCCCTGCTGCTGCCGGCGCTGTTCGGGCCGCCGTACGCGGCCGCCCTCGTCCCGGCGCTGGTGATGAGCGCCGGCGTCGTCGTCAACGCCTGGACCGGGCCGTGCTCGGTCGTGCTCTCCCACGCCGGCCGGCAGCGCACCGTCGCCGTCAGCGCCCTGGCCGCGGCGGCGGCCTTCGCGGGGCTGGCGGTCTGGTGGGGCTCGGCCTGGGGCGGCACCGGCGTGGCCGCGGCCGCCGCGGTGGCCATGAGCGCGCGCAACCTGCACCTCGCCCGGGCGGCCTCCCGGTCGCTCGGCATCCGCACGACCGCGCACCCGACCAGGAGGTGAGGCATGCCCGGACCGCAGTTCCTCGTCATCGGCGCAGCACGATCGGGCACGACGGCGCTGTACCAGTACCTCGCCGAGCACCCCGGGCTGTTCCTCACCGAGCCCAAGGAGCCGCACTACTTCGCGCTGGCCGGGACGACGCCGGCGTTCACCGGGCCCGGTGACCGGCAGACGATCAACCGGCTCGCGGTGCCCGACCGGGACGCCTACCTGCGGTTGTACCGGGACGCCCGGCCCGGCCAGCTCCGCGGGGAGGCGTCGGTCTCGACGATGTACTCGCCGGAGGCGGCGGCCCGCATCCGCGAGATGGCCCCCGACGCGCGGCTGGTGTGCGTCCTGCGCGACCCGGTGGACCGGGCGCTGTCGGCCTACGGCTTCATGCGCACCCGCGGGTGGGAGCCGTGCCCGACCTTCGAGGAGGCGCTGCGGGACGAGGAGCGCCGGATCGCCGCGGGGTGGCACCACATCTGGCACTACACGGCGATGAGCCGGTACGGCGAGCAGCTGCAGCGGGTGCTGGAGGTCTTCCCGCGGGAGCAGCTGCTGGTGCTGCGGCACGAGGACCTGACCGCCGACCCCGACGCCGTGCTCGCCCGGGTGTACGCCCACCTCGGGGTGCCGCCGGTCCCCCGCACGGTCGCGCCGGATCCGCACCGCTCCGGGGAGCCGCGCAGCCGGTTCCTCGGCCGGGTGGTCAGCACGCACCACCCACTCAAGAAGCTGCTCGCCCCCGTCGTCCCGACGTCGGTGCGCCGGGCGCTGCGGCGGCGGATCGTCGCCGGGAACATCGTGCGGATCGGCTACCGCCCGGAGACCCGGCGCGCGCTGGTCGCACGCTTCGCCCCGGACCTGGACCTGCTCGAGCAGCTCACCGGTCTGGACGTGGCCGCGTGGCGGTCGCCGGACCGGCCGGCGGGCGGCGCCCCGTGACCGGCTCCGCCGGCCGGCTGGTCATGACCCTGCGGCTGCCCGACCGCACGGGCGCGGCCAAGATGGCGCTGGAGTTCGCGCGGGCGCTGCGTGCCGACGGCTTCGAGCTGACCCTGGTGCACGGCCCGGTCCCCCGCGCGGGCCCGAGCGTCCTGCCCGACATGGCCGCCCTCGGCGTCGCGACCGTGCTGGAGGAGCGGCTCGAGCGGCCCTGGGACCCCCGCCTGGTCCCGGCCCTGGCCGACCGGGTGCGCCGCGAGGGCGGGCGCTGCGTCATCGGGGTCAACCAGCGGGACCGCGCCCCGGCGCTGCTCGCCGCGGCCCGCGCCGGTGTCCCCGGGGTGCTCATGGTGCAGAACCAGCACCACTTCTGGGGGCCGCGGCCGCTGGCCGCCCTCAAGCGGCGCAGCTACCGGGCCGTGGTCGCCCGGGCGACGACGCTGGCCGTCTGCACCTCCGCCGTCGTGCGCGACGAGATGACCGGCTTCGGCGTGCCGGCCGAGCGGACCGTCGTCCTCCCCAACGGCATCGTGGTCGCTCCCCCGGCCCGGCCGGCCGCCGCGGAGCGGGCCCGGCTCCGGGCGGAGATGGGGGCCGGTGAGGACGACCTGCTGCTGCTCAACGTGGGCCGGCTGGACCCGCAGAAGGGCCAGGACGTGCTGCTGGCGGCGCTCGCCGGCCTGCCCGCACCGGTGCGGGTGGCCCTGGTGGGCTCGGCCGGGGACTCCGTCGCTGCCCGGCGGACACAGGACTACGCGACGTCCCTGCGCCGGCAGGTCCGCGAGCTCGGCCTGGCGGGCACCGTCACCTTCCTCGGCTGGCGGGACGACGTCGCCCGGCTGCTCGCCGCGGCCGACGGGTACGTGCACACCGCCCGGTGGGAGGGCCCCGCGCTGCCGCTCGCGGTCATGGAGGCGATGGCCGCCGGCTGCCCGACGGTCTTCACCGACTGCTCGGGGCGGCCACCGGTCTTCGAGCCCGGCCGGGACGGCCTGCTGGCCCGGACCGGGGACCCGGCGTCGGTCCGGGAACGGATCACCGAGCTGGCGGCGCTGTCCCCGGACGGGCGCGCGGCGATGGGCGCCGCGGGCGCCGCCCTCATCCGCGCCCACTACCGGGCCGAGGACCTCGGCCGCACCTTCAGCCGGCTGGTCCGCGGCGTGCTCCCCCCGGACGGCGCAGCCGGTCCAGGACGGGCCGCCGCCGGCTGACCCGGTCGCGCCGCCGGGCCAGCAGCCGGTCGTAGAGCTCGACGTGCGCCTGCACCATCCGCTCCGGCGCGAAGTGCTCGACGAAGCGCCGCCGTCCCGCGGCGCCGAGCCGGGCGGCCAGCTCGGGGTCGGTCAGCACGCGCACCAGGTCGCGCGCCAGCACGTCCACGTCGCCGGCCGGCGACAGCAGCCCGGTCTCCCCGGCGACGACGACCTCCGGGATCCCCTCGACGGCGAAGCCGACCACGGGCCGGGCCGCCGCCATCGCCTCCAGGTTGACGATGCCGAACGCCTCCCAGCGCGACGGCAGGGCGAGGACGTCGATCCCCCGCATCACGTCGGCGAGGTCGTGCCGCCACCCGGTGACGTGCACGCGGTCGCTGACCCCCAGCTCGCCGGCCAGCGCCTCGACCGCCGCCCGCCGGGTGCCGTCACCGACGACGACGACGTGGGCGCCCGGCACCCGGGCGAGCACCGCGGGGACCGCCCGGACCAGCAGGTCCACGCCCTTCTGGTCCTCGATCCGACCGACCAGTGCGACCAGCGGTGCGTCCGGGGGCAGGCCCAGCTCCGCCCGCAGGCGGGACCGGTCGGCCGCGGTCGCGTCGCCCACGGCCATCCGGGTGGAGTACGGGATCACCGTGCAGTCCCGGGGCCGGAACAGGCGGGAGCGGACGCCGACGTCGCGGATGAACCGCGAGCCGGCGACGTAGTGCGTGGTGAACAGGCCGAGGACGCGCTCGGCCGTCCGGTACAGCGAGCGCCTGGGCTGCGGCACCCCGGCGTGCCCGGCGTAGGCGTGCAGCATGTGCACCCGGACCGGCGTGCCGGCGGACCAGGCCGCCACCCGGCCCATGGCGCCGGCCACCGAGGTGTGGGTGTGCACCACGTCGTAGCCGGAGCGGCGGATGTGTGCCCGGATCCGCAGGAACTGGCGGAGGAGCTCCGCCGGCCCGTCCGGCGTCGCCTGCTTGAAGTGACCGGCGCCGTGGGAGGGGGCGTAGTCGAGCACGGGGAGCCCGCTCGCCCGGACGGCGTCGTCCAGCGGGCCACCGCCGGAGAGCGCGATCGTGGTCTCGAACCGGTCCGGGGGCAGCAGGGTCGCCAGCTGGAGCAGGTGCTCGGCCGACCCGCCGACGGTGATCCCGGTCAGCTGCAGGACCTTGACCCGTCCGCTCATGCCCGTCCCTCCAGGTGCGCCGCCGTCGGCCACCTCGACAGCCGGGGCCCGAGCAGCGCCTGCAGGTCGGTGACGTCGTCGGCGAGGGAGGCGGCCAGCCGGGCCCGCGTCGCGGGGTCGACCGCCATCGGGTCCAGGTTCGCCGAGCGGATCCGCTCCCGCTGCCGCGCCGGCACGGCCGCGGTGACCAGCCGCCGCAAGGACGGGGAGCGGCGCAGGCCGTTCAGCGCGGAGGCGACCGCCCGGCTGCGCGGCAGGCCCGCCGCATTCACCCGGCGCGTCGGGTCGATGTCGACGTCCGGGTCCACCTCCAGGAACTGCAGCACCCGCCGCAGCTGACCGGCCGGGTCCGCGGCGAAGTCCTCCTGGACGACGACGAGCAGGCGGTCGCCGAAGGCGGCGGCGAACGGCGCGAGCTGCTCGGCGTATCGGCTGAGGCGGGCCAGCTGCCACATGTGGCTCCACCCGTCCCGGGTGCGCTGCTCCTCGGCGGCCAGGCACTCCTCGAACGTCCCGGCGTCGTGGCCGCGGGACCGCAGGTACAGCCAGCTGGAGAACGCCCTGTCGACCGGGTCCCGGAGGCAGACCACGAGCCGGCACCCGGGCGCGCAGTACCGCTCGATGGCGGGGATGGAGGCGTCGGGGTAGGCCAGCGTGGTCACCGACCCCTCGCCGAGACGCGCCTCGGAGCGGCCCTCGAACAGCCGCCGCCACGCCTCCTCGCCGCGCACCGCGGACCGGTTGACCAGGTCGTCGTCGCCCACCCCGGCGAAGTGCGGGCCGCCACCGGGGAAGGCGAGGAAGTGCGGCTCCTTCGGAGTGGCGACGAAGACGTCCGGGTGCTCGCGGAGGAAGGAGGTGAGTGCGGTCGTCCCGCTCCGCGCCGCCCCGATGACCAGGAAGTTCGCCGCCGCCGCCACCGGCGGGATGCTACCGGCGCCGGCCCCGGCGGCGGCCGGCGTGCGACCCCCTGATTTGGGGGGCCGGCGCACCCACGGGTGGCGGTGTCCCCGGCCCCGGCAAGTCCGGACCCTGTCAGCAGACCACGGAGACAGGAGCCGGATGACCGAGGTGTCGTACGAGCAGGGCCGGACCAGCCGGCGTCCGGAGCCGCTCAGGCGGATCCTCGCCGATGTCCGCCCCGCGTCGGATCCCGACGCCCTCGGTTCGGCCGCCGATCTGCACCTGCCCGAGCGCGAGGTCCGCGACTCCGCACCCGTGGTCCGCGCCGGGCTGCTCGTCCTGGACGCCGTCGCGCTGGCGCTGCCGATGGCCTGGCCGGGCGGGGCGGTCCGCGCCGGTGCCGCGTTCGTCGTCGTCGCCCTCCTCGTGCTGGCGTGCTCGGGCGCCCACCGCCCGCGGATCACCCTCTCCGCCCTCGACGAGGCCCCCCGGCTCCTCCCCCGCGTGGGCGTGGCGCTGCTCCTGGTCGCACCCTTCGCCTCTTCGGCGGCAGGTGACCTGGCGCTGCACGCGGCATGGGCCGTGCCGTGCGTCGTGATCGGCCGCGGCCTCGGCTACGCGGCCGTCCGCAGCGCGCGGCGGCACCGGGTCGTCGAGGAGCTCACCCTGGTCGTCGGGGGTGGCCGGCTGGGGATGCAGCTGCTGGCCACGATGCAGGAGCACCCCGAGTTCGGCCTCCGCGGCGTCGGGTTCCTCACCGACGGCAGCCCGCTCGACGAGCGCGAGCCGCTGGGCCACCTGGAGGACCTGGACCTGGTCCTCGACACCTACGGCGTGCGCAAGGTCGTCGTCGCCTACGGCCCCACCCGCGAGGCCGAGCTCGTGGACCTGGTGCGCAGCGCGGCGCTGCGCGACGTCGAGGTCTACGTCGTCCCGCGGTTCTTCGACGTCGGCATGTCCCCGGGCGGCCCGGACATCGAGGACCTGTGGGGCATCCCGCTGCACCGGGTGCGCCGGGCCGCGCTGCGCCGGGGCGCCCGGCGGGTGAAGCGGGTGATCGACGTCGCCGTCTCGGGGGTGGCGCTCACCCTGCTCTCGCCGGTCATGGCGCTGCTCGCCGCGGCGGTGCGGATCAGCAGCCCCGGCCCGGTCCTGTTCCGGCAGCCGCGCACCGGGCACGGCGACGCGCGGATCGAGATCCTCAAGTTCCGCACCCTGCGGGTGCCCGCGGCGCAGCAGCCGGCCGACGGGCCCCGGACGAGCGGCTCGACGCGGACGACCATGCACGCCCGGCAGGTCGACGTCGAGCAGCGGCAGACGCGCCTCGGGAACGTGCTGCGGCGGACCAGCCTCGACGAGCTGCCCCAGCTGTGGAACATCCTGCGCGGCGACATGTCCCTCGTCGGCCCGCGGCCGGAGGAGTGCACCTACGCCGCCCAGTTCGCCGATTCGGTGCACGGCTACCGCGACCGCCACCGGCTGGCCGTCGGCCTCACCGGCTGGGCCCAGATCCACGGCCTGCGCGGGGACACCTCCATCGAGGAGCGGGCCCGGTTCGACAACGCGTACATCGAGCAGTGGTCGCTCTGGCGCGACGTCGTCATCCTGATCCGTACCACCGCCGCCGTGCAGCGGCAGGCTCTCCACACGGCCGTCCGCACGGTGACCAGCAGTTGACCCACCCCTGTGCCTTCACCGGCCGCGGCCGGTGGAGGCGTCCCGAGACGAGAAAACCCATGCGCGAGCACGACACCGACACCGGCTCCACCGCCGGCCGCGAGCGGCCGGCCGGCCCGTCGCTGAGCCGGCGCGGGCTCCTGCTGCTCGGCGGCGCCGGACTCACCGCCCCGGTGCTCGCCGGGCTCTCCTCGTCCACCTCCCCGCCGGCCGGTGCCACGCCGCTGGCCCTGCGCGGCGACGACGACGACGTACTGGACCTGCGCGACTTCGGCGCGGAGGGCAACGGCCGGGACGACGACACGAGGGCGGTGCAGCGGCTGATCGACGCCAGCGCCCGCCGTGGGGTCGTCGGCGTGGTGCCCCGCGGGGTGTACCGCTGCACGGCCGGCCTCTCCGTGCCCCCGGGCGCGCAGCTGCACCTCGCACGGGGGTCGCTGCTGCTGAAGGACTGGGCGGCGCCCGTCGGCCTGCAGGACGCCTTCCTCCGCAACGCCGACCTGGCCGTGCCGTCGAGCGGGGTGCGGATCACCGGGACCGGGACGATCGGCGCCCGGGACCACACCCGGACCGGGGTGGTGATCGGGCTCTACGGCCACGACGTGCTGCTGAGCGACTTCACCATCGACACCTACGCCGGCGGTCAGGCGATCATGTACAGCGGCGACCGCGGCCGCATCCACCAGGTCACCGTCCGGAACAGCGCGCAGGAGACCGGCACGGGCGGGATCCGGGTGTTCGGTGGTGCCGACTTCCTCGGCACCGGGTGCCACGTCGAGTCCGGGGACGACTGCTACCAGTTCGTGCCGATCGGCAACCCGGAGGCCGAGCCCTCGCTCTACAACCGCAGCATCGTCCGCGGCAGCTTCGACGGGTGCACCGGGGCGAGCTCGGTGAGCCGGTTCATGGTCGCGCTGCTCGAGTTCACCGGTGGCGAGCCCGGGACGACCGACATGGACGCGTCGGTGTCGGACTGCTCGTTCCGCGACTGCCACGGCTCGGCCGCCAACCGGGGCATCGTCGTCAAGAACACCCACAGCCGCGGCGCCATCGAGCGGGTCACCTTCACCGACTGCACCGTCGACATGTCCGGTGCCGAGGACGCGTCCACCCAGGAGATCCGGGTGCAGACCGATGCGGCGTCCCAGGGCGCGATCCGCGACGTGACGTTCACCCGCACCGACGTCCTCGCCGCCGTGAACAGCCCGCTGCGGGTCGGCGGCCCGAACATCAGCGGCCTGACCTTCGACGGGTGCACGTTCACCGCCCCGTCGGGGGCGGCACCGACGACCGTCGTGGTGGACGGCACCGACCGGCCGCGCTTCTCCGACTGCACGTTCGTCGGCGCCCCCGGCAAGCGGCTGCTCGTGGTCGGCCCGGTCACCGAGGTGACGGCGCTGTCGGTGGAGAACTGCCGCTTCACCGGTCTGGAGAGCCTGTGGGCGGTCGACCTCCTCGGCGTCTCCGGGGCCCGGGTGGCCGGCTCGACCTTCGAGCAGGCCGCGGGGGCCTCCACCGCGCGGGCGATCCGGGTGTCGCCCACGTCGAGCGGGGTCGCCATCGAGGGCAACGACTTCACCGGGCTCGACCACACCGAGCCGGTCACCGACCGCGCCGGCGACACCGTCCTGATCGGCAACCTCGGCGCCTGACCCCGCCGGTCCGCCGCCCCGGTCCCGCGGCCCCGGCGGGACCCCGCACGCCGCTGCCCGGTGCCCGGTGCCGGGTAGCGGCGCCCCCAGCAGCGTGCCTCCGGCCACCCCTGCGCACGCCCTGCCACGTCCCGGGACGCACGGCGACGGCGACGTCGCAGCCGCTGCGCCGAGCCATTCCTCTCGCCATTCCACCACCACCGATCAATACCGTTGCGTCACCCGTTGTCCGACCGTCCTGACCGAAAGTCAGGAACGCCGCAGCGGTTCCCGCAGCTGCGCGGGCCCGGCGCGGCGACGCCGCCGGACCGGGCGATGGCGCAGGTCAGCCCCGGATGCGCGCGGATCGGGAACGCAGGGAAATGGCTCGCTCGCACCCAGTCATTCCGAATGCGTGTCGCGTAATGCACCCCCCAAATGGTGGGAGTTCCCCACCCCCTCGGTGCGGCTGTGGCGCGTGTGGCGGAACCAGAAGCATTTCCCCTGCCACAAGGGGACTTGCCGAGGAGCTGTACCGATGGAAACGCCCAGCCTGAACCGACGTGACGTGCTGAAGCTGTCTGCGGCGGGCACCGCCGCACTCGCCCTGCCCCTCCAGGGCGTGGTGTCCGCGGCGTCGGCATCCGACCTCGACGAGAGCCGGTTGCCCACGCCGTACGCGGCCGCCTTCAAGGCGCCTCCCGTGCTGACGCCGACCGTCCGGGACGACGTGCGCAGCAACGTCTTCGGGCACGTGCCGGACGACTACGTGCCCGTGCCGGGGAACGCCCACTACCCCGGCGAGCCGATCCTGGGCTCGGAGTACCTGGGCACCGACTACTACCGCGTCACGCAGACCAACGTGCAGGTGCAGATCGTCCCCGGCCTCTGGACGAAGATGTGGGGCTACAACAAGTCCGTCCCCGGACCGACGATCCGCACCTACCTGCAGCCCGACCCCGACAACCCGGGCCGGAAGATCCCCCGGCGCACCGTCATGCAGGTGCTCAACGAGCTGCCCAAGCGCCACCCCACGCTGGGCTACATCCCGTGGACGTCGACCCACCTGCACGGTTCGCCGTCCAAGCCGCAGTTCGACGGCTACGCCGGCGACCTGACCCACCCGGGCGAGTGGAAGAACTACCAGTACCCGAACAGCTGCTCACCGCGGACCCTCTGGTACCACGACCACGGCGTGCACCACACCGCGCAGAACGTGTACATGGGCCTGGCCGCGCAGTACCACGTCGTCGACGAGGAGCTGGAGATCGGCCTGGGCATCCCGCGCTGGGACCGGCAGAAGGCCGCCGACGGCAAGCCGCAGTACGAGTTCCCGCTGATCCTCAGCGACGTCATGTTCACCTCGACCGGCCAGCTGATGTTCGACGACGACAACGAGTCGGGTCTCTACGGCGACGTGATCCTGGTGAACGGCGTGCCGTGGCCGAACATGAAGGTCGAGCCGCGCAAGTACCGGTTCCGGATGCTCAACGGCTCACTGGCGCGCGGCTACAAGCTGCGGATGAGCAACGGCATGCCGTTCAAGGTGATCGCGACCGACGGCGGCTTCATGCAGGCCGCCCAGACCGTCACCGAGTTCACCATCGGCATGGCCGAGCGCCTCGAGTTCATCCTCGACTTCAAGGACCTCAAGGGCACCAAGGTCCAGCTGCTCAACGACGGCGTCAAGAACGCCCGGGACTTCGACCACACCGGCAAGGTAATGCAGTTCGAGGTCGGCCGCGGGGTCACCAGCTTCGACGGCAACCTGTCCCCGAACTCGGTGGGGGCTGCGCACCCGGTGATGACGCTCAAGGCCGCCGACCGGTCGGCGGTCCGCAGGATGGAGCTGCACCGGAGCAACGGGCTGTGGAAGATCAACGACACGACGTGGGACGACGTCGTCAGGTCGAACTACGAGCGGGTCTTCGCCACCGTCCCGCGCGACGCCATCGAGATCTGGGACGTCGAGAACACCTCGAGCGGCTGGTTCCACCCGCTGCACATCCACCTGATCGACTTCAAGGTGCTCAGCCGCACGGTGGCCGGCGTCAGCCAGCCGCCGCGGCCCGAGGAGCGCGGCCCCAAGGACGTCGTCTACGTGGGCGAGGAGGAGACCGTCCGGCTGCTCATGCGGTTCGAGCACGAGGACGGCCGCTACATGATCCACTGCCACAACCTGTCGCACGAGGACCACGACATGATGTTCCAGTACCAGGTGGGTCATCACGACATCGACTGCGACTCGATCAACAGCGATCCCCCCAAGCCGCTGCCCGCGCCCCCGCTGGTCCCGCAGGAGCCGGCGGCCCCGGAGCCCGCCGTCACCGAGCCGACGAGCACGACGGAGCCGGAGAGCACGGCGACCGCCGAGGCCACGACCACGGCGCCGGCGTCGGAGACCACGACCACCAGCACCCCGACCTCGGAGGCCGCGACCACCAGCGCCGCCCCCACCTCGGAGGCGGCGGCCACCAGCACGGCCACGACCACCACCGCCACGACCACCAGCGCCACGCCGACCCCGACGAGCGCACCGTGAGCGCGCCGACGACGACCGCGGAGCCGGCGCCGGTCCGCACCACGACCGCGCCGGGCCGCGACCGCTCCGTCGCCCGGTGGCTCGGAGCGGGCGCGCTCGGGGCCGGCGCGGCCGGCGGGCTGCACCTCGTCGTCGGGGTGGACCACCTCGAGGCCGGCGAGCTGGCGGTCGGGTTCTTCCTGCTGGTGGGGCTGGCGCAGCTGGGCCTTGCGGCCTGGCTGCTCCTGAGCAGCTGGTCGGGTCTGCGACCGGGACCGCGCGTCGTCACCCTCGCCCTGGCCGGCACCGTGGCGCTGGTCGGGCTCTACCTCGTCGCCCACACGACCAGCGCCTTCGACGCCTTCGCGGTGTCCGACGGCGGGCACGGGGGCGGGCACGGCGAGGCGGCGCACCTGCCGGGAATCGACCCCGTGACCGGGGTGGACCTCTCCGACGGCGTGGCGATCAGCACCCCTGGTCCGGTCGCCATGGCCGGCGAGATCGCCCCGGCCCGGCACGCGCCGGGAGTGCTCGGCCCGGTCACCGTCGCCGCCGAGCTCCTGCTGGTCGCCGCGCTCGCCGCCCTCCAGCCGGCCGCCTGGCGGCGGCGCACGGTGAACGCCGTCCTCACCCTCGGCCTCCTCGCCTGGGCGCTGTGGTTCACCGGCGTCCTCGCCTGACTCCCCCAGTCCTCCCCGCCTACGTCCGCGTCTCCTCCTCCCGGCACCACCGTGGCGCCGGGGAACCGCACGGGCCCCCCGGAATCCCGCCATGTCGCCTCTCGTCCGACGCCGGACGAAGGTGGGGCCGGCGAACCCCACGCACGGTTGTCCGGCGTGGTAGGAGGACGGCGCCGCCGGGGGACCCGAGGGCCGGGCACCCGCAGGTGCCCGGCCCTCGGGCGGACGGGTCAGCCCGCGGCCGTCCGGACGACGGCGGTGAGCCGCCGCTCCGCAGCGGCGTCCAGCGCGTTGACGAACCAGGCGGACTCCACGAGGGGGTCGGTCGCCGACCGGTTCGCCTTCTCTGTGAGCCCGAACGAGATCAGCCCGTCGTCGTTCCGGAAGAAGACCAGGACCGGGCCGCCGCGGGCGTACCCCGGCTGGCCGTAGTAGAGCCTGGGCCGCAGTTCGAGGACGGCGGCCACGACCAGCGCGTGCAGCCGCTCGCCGACCGCCCGCTGCTCCTCGGGCCAGGCAGCGATCTTCTCGAGCAGCTTCGCCGCATCATCGGTCCTCGTCGTCCTCGCCACGGTCGTTCCCTCCTCGTGCCCGGTCACCTGCTGCTCGGCCGTCGCTGCTCCGAATCGCCCCACCATGCCTCGTCCGCTGAAGCGTCCGGCCGCCGGGGACACCGCTCGCCGGTGCACCATCGGGCCACGACACCGTCCCAGGAGGGCAGACGTCCATGACCGCGGACCGCCACACCCTGCTCCGCGCGCTCTACGCCGCCTTCAACGCGCGCGACATCGACGCCGTGCTGGCGGCCATGGCGCCGGACGTCGACTGGCCCAACGGCTGGCAGGGCGGCCGGGTCGCCGGGCACGACGCCGTCCGCGGCTACTGGGAGCGCCAGTGGGCCGAGATCCGCCCGCACGTGCAGCCGACCCGCATCTCCGAGCGGGCGGACGGCACGGTCGAGGTCGCGGTCCGGCAGGTGGTCCGCGACCCCGGGGGCTACGTCCTCGACCGCTCCGACGTCCGCCACGTCTACACCTTCGACGGGGACCTGGTCCATCGCATGGACGTCGAGAGCTAGCAGTCGGCCCGGCGTCGCCCGCCCGCCCGCACGGCGGGGCCGGTGCCTGCGGACAGGCACCGGCCCCGCCGGATCACGTCAGGCCGTCAGTGCGTGCGCCGACGGCCGCTCAGCCGGCTGAACAGCCGCTTCAGCAGGTTCGCCTTGATCAGTCCGGATACGAGTCCCATGCCGGTTCCTCCCGAGGTCGTCCGATCGGATGTCCCCGGCCATACCCCCGCACACCCGGATGCACGTGCCGACCGGGTCGCCGACGGCCGGACGGGGCTCCTCCCCCGTCGGGGCCGGCGGCCCGGTGGTGCAGAGTCAGGCCTCGTCGAGGACCCCGACGGACGGCACGCACGTGGCGTCCCCCGAGCAGATCGCGAGCGGACCATGAACGAGACGGTGCCCACTGTCCCCGCGGGCGCGGCGCGGCCGGCGACGAACTGGGCGGGGAACGTCGTCTACCGGGCGGCGCGGCTGCACCGGCCGACCGGCGTCGCGGAGCTCCAGGAGATCGTGGCCGGGAGCCGGCGGGTCAAGGCGCTGGGCTCCCGGCACTGCTTCAACGACATCGCCGACTGCACCGCCGACCTGGTGACCCTCGACGGGCTGCCCGGGGACGTCGAGCTCGAGCGGTCCCCCGACGGCGCGGGCGGGATCGCCTGGGTGACCGGCGGCGCCCGGTACAGCGAGCTGGTGCCGCGCCTGGCCGAGCACGGATGGGCCCTGCACAACCTCGCCTCGCTGCCGCACATCACCGTCGCCGGTGCCACGGCCACCGGCACGCACGGCTCGGGCAACCGCAACGGGTCGCTGAGCACCGCCGTGGCGGGCCTGGAGCTGGTCCGATCCGACGGCGAGCTCGTGACCCTCGCGCCCGGGGACCCGGAGTTCGCCGGCGCCGTCGTCCACCTCGGCGCGCTCGGGGTCGTGACCCGGATCGGGCTGCGGTTCCAGCCGACGTTCCAGGTCCGCACCAACGTCTACGTCGGCCTCACGTGGGACCGGCTGTTCGCCGACTTCGACGCGGTGGCGGACGCGGCCTACAGCGTGAGCGTGTTCACCGACTGGCACGAGGTGACCCAGGTGTGGGTCAAGGCGCGCACCGACGAGCACGACGTCGCACCCGAGGAGTTCTTCGGGGCCCGCTCGGCCACGGTGCCGACGCACATGCTGCCGGGCACTCCGGTCGAGAACCTCACCGACCAGCTGGGCCTGCCCGGCGAGTGGCACGAGCGGCTGCCGCACTTCCGCACCGGGTTCACGCCCAGCAACGGCGACGAGCTGCAGACCGAGTACTTCGTGCCCCGCCGGCACGGGCAGCACGCCTGCGACGCGCTGCGCGCGCTCGCCCCGAGGATCGCGCCGCTGCTGCAGGTCAGCGAGCTGCGCACCGTGGCGGCGGACGAGCTGTGGCTGAGCCCGGCGCAGGGCGGCGACGTCCTGGCGCTGCACTTCACCTGGCTCCCGGACGAGGACCGGGTGCGGGCGCTGCTGCCCGAGATCGAGGCGGCGCTGCGCCCGTACGGCGCCCGCCCGCACTGGGGGAAGCTCTTCACCACCGGCGCCGACGAGCTGGCCGGGTGCTACCCCCGGATGCCGGACTTCCGGGAGCTCGTCCGCCGCTGGGACCCGCGCGGGGCCTTCCGCAACGACTACCTCGACCGGACCGTGGCCGCCTTCGGCTGACGGCGGGCCGGCGCGGTCAGCCCACGAGCAGGGGCGAGGTCTCCTCCGAGGTGGCGGCGGACCGGCGCGGGGCCGCCGGCACGAGCGCGTCGATCAAACGGTCGTCGAGCAGGCAGCGGTCGCCGGAGACCACGACGGTCGCCGCCCACTCCGACAGACCCGTGCCGCGGTGCTCCCCGCCGCGGGCGGGTCCCTCCACCCGCAGCGTCGACCAGTCCGGGTCGGCCCCGGCGGCGGCGGCCATCACGCGGAGCTGCCCACGGAGACCGGCGGTCACCCGGTCCCGGTCGTCGTAGGGCAGGGCGGCTGCGGCGCGGTACATCACGACAGGAGTACGTGCCCGCTCCGCGGCGGGCCACACGGATCCGCGCCGGATGTGACCCGATCGAGTCCCGCCCCGCGACCGCGCGGCGTCAGCCGTTGACCCCGCTCCGCGCGGTCCGCAGGTGGTGCGCCGTGGCCTCCGCGAGGGAGGCGTCGTCCACGGCGACCGTCACGATCGTGGCGCCCTCGGCGGCGAAGCCGGCCGCCTCCTCGCCGCTGCGCGCGTGGACCCCCACGGGGACCCCCGCCGCGACGGCCCGGGCGATGATCGAGGACAGGACGCCCCGCAGCTCGGCCCGGTCGTCGGCGCCGGTCAGCTGCAGGGACAGCGCGAGATCGCCCGGGCCGATGTAGACCCCGTCCAGCCCCTCCACGGACAGCACGGCGTCGAGATCTGCGAGCGTGGACGCCGCCTCCACCATCACGACGACCAGCGGCTCGTCCGCCCCGCCGAAGAGCCGGCCGATCGACCGCCGGCCACGCGGCTCGTACCGGCTGGCGGCGACGACCTCGCGGGCGTGGTCGGCGTCCCGGACGTTGGGCACGATGACGCCGCAGGCGCCGAGGTCGAGGGGCCGGCCGACGTCGGCGAACAGCGAGCTGCGGGTGCGGACCAGGGGCACCGAGCCCGCCGCCGTGACGGCCGCCGCCGCACCCGGCAGGTCGGCCTCCGCCGTGGCCCCGTGCTGCAGGTCGACCACGACGAAGTCGGCGCCGGTCCGCGCCAGCACCGCACCGGTCACCGCCCCGGGCAGCCTGTTCCACAGGCCGTGGCACGGCTCCCCCCGCGCCCACCGCTGCCGCAGCTCGACCTCGCTGATCGCCATCCCGACTCCCTCTCCGCCGACTCCGCGACGCCCCGTCGCGGCCAGGACGATCCTGCGCGGACGGTGCGCCCAGCGCGACCGAGGCGTCGCGGGTCCGGTGCGCCTAACGCGATGCCAGCGCGTCGGTGAGCAGGGCGACGAGCGCCTCCAGCTGCACGTCCGCGGAGGACTGGACCTCCTCGTCCGACCCGTCGAGCGCCCGGGCGGCGAGCCCGGCCTTGCTGTCGATGAGCTCGGCGATCCGGGCGTCGATCGTCTGCGCGGCGATGATCCGCCAGGCCGTCACCGGCTCGGTCTGGCCGATGCGGTGGCTGCGGTCGATCGCCTGGGTCTGCTCGGCGTCGGTCCAGGACAGCTCGGCGAGCACCAGGTTGGAGGCGACCTGGAGGTTGATGCCCACCCCGGCCGCGACCAGCGAGCACACCGCGACGGCGACGTCCGGGTCGCCGACGAAGGCGTCGATGTTCTTCTGCCGCACCGTCGGCGTCTGGTCGCCCCGGATGGAGGAGAACCGCACGCCCTGCCGGGTGAAGGTCTCCTCCGCGGCGTCCAGGACGTCGACGTGCTTGGCGAAGAAGACGACCTTGCCGGCGCTGCGGGCCAGCTGCGCCGCGTAGTCCGCCGCGAGGCCGGCCTTGGCCCGGCCGATGCGGCGCATCATGCCGAACACGTTCTCGCCGGCCGTCGCGGTGGTCGCCTCCTTCAGCTCCCACCGGGCCACCTGGCGCACGAGGTCGGCGTCGATGCCCTCGACGGCGTCGTCGGACGAGCGGTTGGCCAGCACGGTCTCGTACCGGGTCACCATCCGCCGGGCGAGCTCCTGCTCCGCGGCCCGGATCGACCGGCCGGCGGCCCCGTCCAGCTCGACCGGGAGGTCGGCGATGCGGCGGGCGGGGATGTCGGCGGCGACGTCGACCTTGCGACGGCGGACGATGCCCATGTCGACGACGCACCGCCGGGCCGCCGGGTAGAAGCCGGGGTCCGCGGGGGTCAGGCCGGTGTCCTCGAGGGCGTCGACCAGCTCGCCCAGGGGCTTGCTGTCGTCGACCCAGCCGAGGAACTGCCAGATGGCCCGGAAGTCGTCGATGTCGTTGATCAGCGGCGTGCCGGTGAGCGCCATCAGCAGCGGGCGCACGGTGCGGGACCGGAGGCGCTCGGCGAGCTCGAGCACGTTGCGCGAGCGCTGCGAGGACTTGTTCTTGATGAAGTGCGCCTCGTCGACGACCATCCCGCGGAAACCGAAGTCGCCGATCCAGCCGGCGTGCCGGTCGAGCACCTCGTAGTTGACGACGACGATGTCGGCGAAGCCGTCGATCGTCTCGCCGTCGCCCTGCACCACGGTGGCCGGGCGGTGCGGGGTCCAGAGGCCCGCCTCCCGCGCCCAGTTGGTCTTGACGACGCTCGGCACCACCACGAGCAGCGGGTACGCGTCGGCGGCCTCCGCGGCCAGCAGCGCCTGCGCCGTCTTGCCCAGGCCGGGCTCGTCGGCCAGCAGGAACGTCCGGTGGCCGGCGGCGGCCGCGGCGACGAGCTGCGCCTGGTGCGGCATCAGCTCGAGGCCCTTCGGCACGGGCAGCCAGGACGGCGTGGGCAGCGGCATGCACGCGGCGTCGCCGGCGCCGGCGCGCTCGAAGGAGCTGAGCAGCGGGTCGAGCAGCTCCCAGCCGGCCAGCCGGCGCGGTCGTGAGACCCGCTGCGGCGCGGCGGAGAAGTCGGGCGCGAGGAAGGGGTTGGCCAGCTGCCGGGAGACCACCGACTGGGGCACGACCCGGCGCTCGGTGGCGGCGGGGGCGGCGGCCACGGGCTCGGGCGCCGGGGCCTCCTCGGCGGGCGGCTCGATGCCGGCGTCCTTCAGCAGCTCCAGGCGGAGCGTGCGGGCGGCGTCGGAGGTGACGGCGTCCTCGGCCAGCAGCGCCAGCAGCCCGGCGTCCTGCACGGCGGTCGTCGCCAGGATGGTGGCGACGCCGTCGAGGCGCTTGAGCTGCTCGGTCCGGGAGGACTCGCTGCCGGTCGCGTCCTCCCGCACGCGGGCGCGCTCCTCGCGCAGCAGCAGCGCCACGGCCTGGAACTTCGTCCGCACGGACGGCGTCACGCGGCCGCGCTGGGCGGCGGCCTCCACCTCGCGGACGGTGCGGGCCAGCACGCCGATGACGTCACCGTCCTTGACGCGTCGCTGGCTCCGCGGAGCGGTGCGGCGAGTGCCCGTCCGGGACTGGCCTCGTCGAGCCACGTGCTCCTCCTTCGCAGCGCCCGGCACTGTTGCCGCAGCGCGATGCCGCCTCCCCGGTCCCGCGGTCGGGCGGCCGGTGTCCCCGGAGAGCGCTCGCTGCCGCTCCGGGACGCGACGCGGTCCTCCGGGCCGGCGACGGCCCGGAGGTCCACCCGGAGGGGGCGGGCCGGCCACCGGTCGACGACCGGGGCGCCGGCTGATCAGGGACGACGTCGCCGCGCGGGCGAGGGCTCGCCCGGGGTCGGTACGCCACGATGCTAGCCCCTGCTGGTGCGGCGCGGCGGACGGCGCCCGTCGGCGGGGTCCCCGCCGGGTGCGGAACAGGTTCCGGCCGGCCCGCGCTGGAGCGGTCGTGATCGACGCGCGGCTCTCCCTGCTGGACCGGTCCCGCACCCGGGTCGGGGAACCCGACACCGCCGCGCTGGACGGCACCGCCGGCCGCGCCGTCGACGCCGAGCGGCTCGGCTTCGACGGGTTCTGGGTGGCCGAGCACCACGGCGTACCCGGGATCTCGGGCGCCGCCCCGGCGGTCCTGCTGGCCGCCCTCGCCGGCCGGACGGCGACCATCCGGCTCGGCTCGGCCGGCGTGATGCTGCCGCACCACCAGCCGCTCGTGGTGGCCGAGCAGTTCGCCACGCTCACCGCCTTCGCGCCCGGCCGGGTGGACCTCGGTCTGGGCCGCTCCCCCGGCTTCACCCCGCCCGTGCGGCGGGCGCTGCGGGAGACCGAGCGCGACTTCGCCGCCGACCTGGCCGAGCTGCGGGCGTTCCTCACCGGGGCGGCGGAGATCACCGTGCACCCGCAGCCGGCCGCCCCCGTGCCGATGCACGTGCTCGCCACGGGGACGGGCCTGCAGGTGGCCGCCGAGCTCGGGCTGCCGGTGGTCGTCGGCGGCCCCCTGCTGGGGGTGGGCGGAGATCCCGAGCCGGGCCTGGCGGCCCTGGCCGGCTACCGGCGCGCGTTCCGGCCGTCGGCGCAGCAGGCGGAGCCGCGGGTGGCGGTCAGCCTCGACGTGCTCGTCGCCGACACCGCCGCGGAGGCCGCCGAGCTGCTCCTTCCGGAGGCGTGGGCGATGGCCCGGGCCCGCACCTCCGGATCGTTCCCGGCGCTCGAGCCGGTCGCCGCCGTGCGGGCCGCCGACCGCACACCCCGCCAGCAGCAGTACCTCGACCGGACCGCCGCGGCCGCGATCGCCGGCACCCCCGCCCAGGTCGCGGCACGCCTCGCCGAGCTGCTCGACCGGACGGAGGCCGCCGAGCTGGTGGCCGGCAGCAGCACCTTCGACCGGAGCGCGCTGGCCGCCTCCGACGCGGCGCTGGCCGCGCTGTTCGGCCGGGCCTGAGCCCGACCCGGGGTCAGCCGCCGACGGTCTGCTGCAGGTCGCCGCGCGGCGCCACCCGCAGCGCCCGGAAGGGCAGCCCCTCCGCACCGGGCTCCGCCCAGTCGAGCTCGACGGTCTGGCCGGCGCGGAGCTCCCCCGCGGCCGACGTGCCCGGCTCGACCACCGCCGCATCGGCCCAGCACCCGCCGGGCAGGTCCGGGGCCTCGATGAGCGCGCCGCTGCGCTCGTCGTCCCACCGGACCACGGTGCCGAAGGTGGTGCCGCCGCCGCTCATGCCCCCGAGGCTGCTCCGACGCCGCCCGGGAGGCAAGCCGGCGCTGCGCGGCATCCCGTCAGGCGCGCCGCCGGTGGCCGGGTGCCGGCCACCGGCGGCCCCGGTGCGCGGCCGCCCGCCGGGCGTCCTCCTGCCGCTGCGTGACGTCGACCCACTCGTCGATGGTCTGCCACCACCGGTACAGCCACTCGGTGCGCTCGGTCTCCCCGCGCGGCACCTCGGCGGCGGGGACGAACCACCAGCGCAGGTGCAGGGTCTTGTCCGTCGGGAGGTGCCGCCACAGGTCCCGGACCGTGCTGAGGTGCTCCAGCCCGGTGTGCGCGACGAAGACGACGTCGGCGTGCGGCGCCGCCCGCAGCGCCGCTCCCACCCCGGCCGGGCGCGGGGGCAGGACGTGCTGCATGGCCTCCGCGCGGCGCACCGCCTGCAGCAGCCCCCGGTCCCGCAGCCGCTGGATGGCCCGCACCCGGCGGCGCGGGGTGGCGTTGGCGCCCTCCGGGAAGATCAGCAGCGCGTCCTCCTCCCCCAGGTCCCGGGCGAGGTCCGCGATCGCCTCCGTCGCGCCGGCCCCCGCCGTCACGAAGTGGTTGGGCAGCCGGTTGAGGTAGACGTCGAGGAGCGGGTCGAGCTGCAGCACGTCCTTGAGCACGATCCGCGGCCGGCGCAGGTGGTCGCGGTCCATGAGCGTGTGCACCAGCAGGAACGAGTCACCGGGGCCGGCGTGCCGGGAGAGGACCACCATGGCGTTCGTCGAGCCGGGGCGGCCGTCGTCCAGCGGCGACCAGGACTCGCCGTCGGTGACCAGCCGCAGCGCGAACAGCCGCCGCGCCGCCCGCATCAGGACGTCGAGCAGCAGCCGCAGCACGGTGTAGTGGGCCGCCCGGTACCCCGCGGTGTGCGCGCGGCGGCCGAAGCCGGCGAGCACCCACAGCACCCCGGCGGCCGCGAGCCCGACGACCTGCAGCGCCAGGTACACCAGGGTGAAGCACAGCAGCCGGAGCGCCTGCCAGCGCCCCGGCAGCCACGCGGAGACGACCGCCGCGCCGATCACCAGGACCGGCAGCAGGGCGACCGCCGCCACCAGCGCGGCCACCAGCAGCGGCCCGGTGAGCCGGCGCACCCGGCGGGGTGGCAGCACCTCAGGCCCCGCCGACGGCCGGGCCGGACCCGTCCAGGTGCGCGCCGGCGGCGGCGTGGGCCCGGTCGATCCGGTCCGTCACCCCCGAGAAGTCGCGGTAGCGCAGGCTTCGCAGGTCACCGGCCGAGGGCGCGGCCTGCTCGCCGGAGGGCAGCACGTGCACCGTCACCCCGTCGGGCAGCGCGGCCAGGTCGGCGGCGAACCGGTGCCGCCGGGCGATCTCGAAGGCGACCAGCGCGACCTCCCACGGCCGGGTCGGCGGTCGCAGCGGTCGGTCGATCCGCCCGACGTGCAGGACGTAGATCGTGCCGGCCCCGAGCGCCACCGCCCGGCCCACCGGGATGCTGTGCACCAGCCCCCCGTCGAGGTAGTGCTCGCCGTCGAGCTCCACCGGCGGCAGCAGGCCGGGCACCGCGCAGGAGGCGAGCACCGCGTCGACCAGCCCGCCGTCGGTGAACCAGTGCTCCGCGGCCCGCTCGATGCTGGCGGCCACGCACTGGAAGGGCACCTGCAGCTCGCCGAAGGTGTGCACCGGCAGGTGCTCGGTGAGCAGGTCGCGCAGGGGCTCCCGCGCGTGGACGTGCGTGCGGGTGCGCACCAGGGTGCCGACGCGGGACAGCATCGAGCCGGCGAACACGCCGCGGGAGGTGAGCTCCGCCCACACGCCGCGCAGCCGCTCCACCCCGCCGGGCGTGGGATCGGCGGCGACCAGCGCCCCGTTGATCGCGCCCACGGACGTGCCCACGACGAGGTCGGGGCGGATCCCGCGCTCGAACAGGGCGTGCAGCATGCCGACCTCGGCCGCGCCCAGCACTCCCCCACCACCGAGGACGAATGCCGTGCCGCCGCCCCCGGGCGGCCCTCCTGTCGACGCCATGGGCACATCGTGCCAACCCGCACAGCGGGCCCGGCCGGGTGCCACGCGGCGCCGGAGGCGCTGCGCCGGCGACCGCGCGCTGGTTGACTCCCCGCATGGTCGAACCACTGCCCGAGCCCACCCCGGAACTCGATCCGGACCAGCCGGTGCCCGACGACGCCGGCGAGCTGCTCCCCGACACCCCCGAGACGCTCCCGCCCCCGCCCATCGAGGCGACGCCGGACGACCCGGGCGGCGACCCCGGCGGCGTGCCCGAGCCGGCCTGACCGGCGCCGGCGGACCAGCGAGACAGGAGACGACGTACATGTGGGCCCATCGGCTGCGCGGACCCTTCAGCTTCGAACAGGTGGAGATCGACGCACCGCGCGCCGACCAGCTCCCCGACGGGCAGGTGCTCCTCGCGCCGCGGGCCGGCGGCATCTGCGGCAGCGACCTGCCCTACTTCAAGGGCCTGCCGTTCGCGCACGCCGCCAGCCGCGGGACACCGACGTCACCGGCGCCCGGCTTCCCGCTGCACGAGGTCGTCGGCGAGGTCGTCGCCAGCCGGCACCCGGCGCACTCCGCGGGCGACCTGGTCGTCGGCTGGGCGTCGTCCTTCGACGGGCTGGCCGAGCTGGTGGTGACCGACGGCGAGGGGCTGGCCGGCTACGACACCGCCCTGGCGCCGACCACCGCGGTGATGCTGCAGCCGCTGGCCTGCGTGCTCTACGCCGTCGAGCAGCTCGGGGACGTGCGCGGCCGGACGGTCGCGGTCATCGGCCAGGGGCCCATCGGGCTGCTGTTCAGCCACGTGCTCAAGGCGCGCGGCGCGGGCCACGTCATCGGGGTGGACCGGGTCGACCGCAGCGCCGCCGCGGCGACCTTCGGCGTGGACGAGACCGTCACCGCGACCGCCACCATGTGGGCGGCGACCCTGGCCGAGGCCGACCGCCCCTCCGCCGTCGTCGAGGCGGTGGGCCACCAGGTGACCACGCTCGAGGACTGCCTGCAGTGCGCCGCCCCGGGTGGGCAGGTGCTCTACTTCGGCATCCCCGACGACCCGGTCTACCCGCTGGACATGCTGACGTTCCTGCGGAAGAGCCTGGTCCTGCGTGCCGGGGTCACGCTGGAGCGGCGCCGGGTGCTCCGGGACGCCGGGAGCTACCTCGCCGAGCACCCGGCGCTCCGGGATGCCTACGTGACCGACGTGCACCCGGTCGGCGACGTGCAGGCCGCGTTCGCCCAGGCCGTCCAGCCCCGGCCCGGCCAGTACAAGATCGCGCTCGACCTGGGGTGACGACCGTCGGCGCCGCCCGGGCTCAGGCGGCGCCGACGCCCACGGTGGCGACCTCGATCCGCCCCGCGCGCGGGCCGGGGCGCCAGCTCGGCGCGGTGCAGACGAAGAGGGTGCGGCCGTCGGCGCCACCCAGGGCGCACGCGTAGGACAGCGAGCCGCTTCCCACGGTCACCCGGTCGGTCACCTCGCCGCCGTCCCGCACGCGCAGCACCTCGGGCGAGCGGGCGGTGGCGACCCACACCTGGCCCTCGGCGTCGAGGCAGATCCCGTCGGGGGCGACGCCGGGCAGCTCGGCGAAGACCCGCCGCCCGGACAGCGACCCGTCCGCGGCGACGTCGAAGGCGGTCAGCCGGGCCGCGTAGGTCTCGGCGACCACCAGGGTCGCGCCGTCGGGGCCGAGCACCATCCCGTTGGGGAAGACGACGTCCTCGGCGGCCACGTGCACCGAGCCGTCGGGGTCCACCCGCAGCAGCGCCGTCGGCTCCGGTGCCGCCCCGGCCTCCAGGTCGAAGCCGAAGCTGCTGACGTAGGCCCGGCCGGCCGGGTCGACGAGCAGGTCGTTGGCCCGGAAGCGGGTGGCGCCGGTGAGGTCGGCGTGCAGCCGGGGCCCGTCGGCACCCACCCGCAGGAGGGCCCGCCGCACCATGGAGACCACGAGCAGGTCGCCCCCGGGCAGCCAGCCGAGCCCGGACGGGCTGTCGTCCAGCTCCAGGGCCACCGACAGCCCGCCGTCGGGCGCCAGCCGGCGCACCACGCGGTCGTGGAAGTCGGAGAACCAGAGCCGGCCCTCGTGCCAGCGGGGCCCCTCCGGGAAGCCGAGGTCCTCGGCGAGGACGGTGGTCGTCGTCACGCCGGGCACCGTAGCCGGGCTCACCCGCCGGTGGCGTCCCGGGCGGGCTCGGCGGACCGGGGCAGCCGCCCCATGAGGAAGAACTCGGGGTTCGGCGTGATCGCCGCGAAGTGCGCCAGCCGGTTGGACAGGGCGAAGAACGAGGTGATCATGCCGACGTCCCAGACGTCGTCCTGGGTGAGGCCGTGCTCGGCGAGCCCCGCCAGGTCGTCCGCGGTGACGGCGGCGGGGTCGGCGGCCAGCCGGGTGGCGACCGCGAGCACCGCGTGCATCCGCGGCGACAGCGGCGCCTTGCGCCAGTCGACGGCGACGTGGTCGGCGATGTGCGGGTCCTTGGTGCGGACGCGGGCCACCGCACCGTGCGCCACGACGCAGTACAGGCAGTCGTTGCCGGCGCTGGTGGCGACCACGATCAGCTCCCGGTCGGCCTTGGACAGCCCCGGGGTGTCCTTGTCCATGAGGGCGTCGTGCATCGCGAAGAACGCACGGGCCTCGTCCGGCCGCCAGGCCAGCGCGGCGAAGACGTTGGGCAGGAAGCCGGACTTCTCCTGGACCTCCGCGTAGCGCTCGGCGAGGTCGGCCGGCAGCTCGTCCGCCGGCCGGAGGGGGAAACGGCTGATCGGGATCTGGGTCACCGCCCCACTCTGGCAGCGACGCCCCCGGTGCGCGACGTCCCCGGGCCCTCGACGTGCGCGCGCCTCCGCCCCGTGGTGACCTTGACGGCAGGAGCGGTACCCGCGCCGGACCCGCCGGTGCGCCGGCGGACCGGGAGGGCGCATGCGACGGGTCCATCTCGTGGCCACGGGTGGCACCATCGCCAGCCGGCAGGGGCCGGACGGCCTCGCCGCCACGACCCCCGCCGTCGAGCTGCTCGCCGCGGCCGGACGCCCGGACGGCGTCGAGGTCACCGTCAGCGACCTGAGCACCGTCGGCAGCTACGCGCTGTCCGGAGCCGACCTCCGGCGGCTGGTCGCGGAGGTGCGCCGGTGCCTGGCCGACGACGTCGACGGCGTCGTGGTCACGCACGGCACCGACACCATGGAGGAGTCGGCCTACCTCGCCGACCTGGTCCACGACGACCCGCGCCCGGTGGTGTTCACCGGCTCCCAGCGCCCGTTCGACTCCCCCGCCCCCGACGGCCCGGGCAACCTGGGCGCCGCCCTGCGGGTGGCCGCCGCACCGGCGGCCCGCGACCTGGGCGTGCTGCTCTGCTTCGACGGGCAGGTCTTCCCCGCCCGGGGGGTGCGCAAGGTCGAGACCCTGCGCAGCGCCGCCTTCGCCGCGCCCGGCCGGGGCCCCGTGCTGCAGGTGGCCGACGGGCCCCCGGTGCCGCTGGCCCGCCCGGTGCGGCCGACGCCGCTGCCGCTGGACCTGGACCGGGAGCTGCCGCGCGTCGACGTCGTCGCCTGCTACCTGGGTGCCGACGCCGCGCTGCTGCGCGCCGCGGTCGCGGCCGGCGCGCAGGGCGTCGTGCTGGAGGCCTTCGGGGCGGGCAACGTCCCGCCCGACGTGGCGGCGGAGGCCGGCCGGCTCGTCGCCCGCGGCATCCCGGTGCTGGTCTGCTCCCGGGTGCCCTCGGGACCGGTCGCGCCGCTCTACGCCGGTGGCGGCGCCGGGCTGGCCAGGGCCGGGGCGCTGTTCGCCGGTGACCTGAGCCCGTGGCAGGGCCGGCTGCTGCTGGCCGCGGCGCTCTCCCTCGACCCGACCGAGCCGCACCGGTGGCTGGCCGACCGGCTGCCCCCCGGCCCCCCGACCCCGCCCGAGGCCGCGCGCGGCCACCCGGAGAGGAACGAACAGGCATGAGCAAGGAGATCTACGTGGCCTTCGGCGTCGACATCGACGCGGTGGCCGGCTGGCTCGGGTCCTACGGCGGCGAGGACTCGCCCGACGACATCTCCCGCGGGCTCTTCGCCGGTGAGGTCGGCGTGCCCCGCATCCTCGAGCTGTTCCGGCGCCACGGGCTCACCCAGACCTTCTTCTGGCCGGGGCACTCCATCGAGACGTTCCCGGAGCAGTTCGACGCCTGCGTCGCGGCCGGCCACGAGATCGGGGTGCACGGCTACAGCCACGAGAACCCGATCGCGATGAGCCGGGAGCAGGAGCAGGCGGTGCTCGACCGCTGCATCGACCTCATCGAGCAGCGCACCGGGCGGCGCCCCACCGGCTACGTCGCGCCGTGGTGGGAGTTCAGCCAGGTCACCAACGAGCTGCTGCTCGAACGCGGCATCACCTACGACCACTCGCTCATGCACCGGGACTTCGAGCCCTACTACGTGCGGGTGGGCGACAGCTGGACGAAGATCGACTACTCGCAGCCGGCGGAGAGCTGGATGAAGCCCCTGGTGCGCGGCGAGGAGACCGACCTGGTCGAGATCCCGGCGAACTGGTACCTCGACGACCTGCCGCCGATGATGTTCATCAAGTCCAGCCCCAACAGCCACGGGTTCGTCAGCCCCCGGGACATCGAGCAGTCGTGGCGCGACCAGTTCGACTGGGTGTACCGCGAGCAGGACTACGCCGTCTACACGATGACGATCCACCCCGACGTGGCCGGTCGGCCCCAGGTGCTCCTCGCGCTGGAGCGGCTCATCGAGCACATCAACACCCACGACGGCGTCACCTGGGCCACGTTCGACCAGATCGCGCAGGACTTCCTCCGGCGCCGCCCCCGGCCGGGCGGGGGTTCGTGAGGTCAGGGCGCGCCTGATGTGCGGCGCCTGCGGCACCGCCGCGGTCACGTCCGCGGAGGACCTGCTCGCCGGGGCCGGCCCGGCGCAGCGGGCCGCGCGCGCGGCGGCGGCCGGCCGGCTGCTGACCGGCCGGCCGGTGCGGGTCTCGACCTGGCGCGGCGGTTACCTGGTCACGGCCGCGACCGGGCGGGCCCGGGTGGCCGCGGACCTCGACCAGCTGTGGGACGCCGCCGGGCTGCCGCGCGCGGCGCCCGGCCGTGCCTGCGCCCGCGCGGGGTGGGCCTGGTCCGCGCGCCCGGCCGGGTGGGATCTCCAGGCGGCCGTCGTCTGGCTCTCCGCGGCCGTCCGCCGCGGCGACGTGATCGGCTCCGCCCTGCCCGACGGGCCGACCGACCGGATCGGCGTCCGCGCGCCCGATCCCGGCCGGGCGCTCGCCGGCCTGCTCGCCTTCGCGTCCGGGGCCGACCCGGCTTGCCCGCCCGCGCCGCCGTCCGTCGCGTCGGACGCGTCCGGCCGGAACGGCGCCTAGCCTCGCAGACGTGGGTTTCACCGTTCCCGACGCGCACCTGCTCGCGCTCGACGCGCACGACGGGCAGGTCGACCAGCACGGGGACGACCACTACCTCGCCCACCTGCGGCCGCTCGGCGCCGCCCTGCGCCGGTACGGTCCGGACGCCGAGATGGCCGGCCTGCTCTCCGACATCGTCGCGACCACCCGCGACCACCCCGATCCCGAGCGCCGCTACGACCTCGACCGGCTGCGCGGCCTCGGCGTCCCCGAGGTCGTCGTCGAGGCGGTCGACGCGGTGACCCAGCGCCCCGGCGAGGCCTACATGTCCGGCCTCGTCCGGCGGGCGGCCGCCCATCCCCTCGGCCGCCTGGTCATGCTGGTCGGCAACAGCCGTGATCTTGCCGCCGGCGCCGCCCTGGCCGCCACCGACCCGGACAAGGCCCGCACCCTGCGCGAGGGCCGCTACCGACCGGCGCGCCGGATCCTGCTCGCCGCCGAGGCCGCCGACCGCCGGTACGGGTGCCGCGTCCTCGTCTGAGGTCGCGGGGCGGCCGGGCCCCCGGGGGCCGGCCGGGATCAGCCCGGGAGGACGTCCAGCCGGATGGTCTCGGGCAGCCCGCGCAGCCGGTCGGCCACGTCCGCGCCGAGCGTCCCCCGCACGTCGGTGACCGCGTACCCGACCGTGCCGGTGGTGGTGAGCAGCTGCTGCTCGACGTTCATCCCGCCCTCGGCGAGCACCCCGGCCAGGTGGGCCAGGGCACCGGGCTGGTTCCGGTGCAGCAGCAGCAGCCGGGTGGCGCCGTCCAGCCGCGGCAGCTGCACCTCGGGGAGGTTCACCGACAGCCCGGTCACCCCGGCCCGCAGGTAGCCGACCAGCTTGCCGGCGACGAAGTCGCCGATGTCCTGCTGCGCCTCCTCGGTGGAGCCGCCGATGTGCGGGGTGAGGATGACGTTCGGCAGCCCGCGCAGCTCGGACTCGAACGGGTCACCCGCGCCGGCCGGCTCCTTCGGGAAGACGTCGACGGCCGCGCCCGCCAGGTGACCGCTGACGATGCGCTCCCGCAGCGCCCCGTGGTCGACCAGGAACCCGCGGGAGAGGTTGAGGAAGATCGCGCCCTGCGGCATCAGCCCGAACTGGGCGTCGCCGAACATCCCGCTGTTGCCCGGGCGGCCGTCGACGTGCAGCGAGACGACGTCGGAGTCGCCGAGGAGCTCCTCGAGGGTGGCGCACCGGCGGGCGTTGCCGAGCGCCAGCCGGTCGGCGGTGTCGAAGAAGCGCACGTGCATGCCGAGCGCCTCGGCGAGCACCGAGAGCTGGCTGCCGATCTTCCCGTAGCCCACGATGCCCAGCCGCCGGCCGCGCAGCTCGTGGCTGCCCTTGGCCGACTTGCGCCACTCCCCGGCGTGCATGGCGTCGTCCTGGACGGTGAGCCGGCGGGTCAGCGCGATGATCTCGGCGACGGCGAGCTCGACGACGCTGCGGGTGTTGGAGAAGGGCGCGTTGAACACCGCGATCCCGCGCTCGGTGGCGGCCTGCAGGTCGATCTGGTTGGTGCCGATGCAGAAGGCGCCGATCACCCGGAGGTCGGGGGCCTGCTCGAGCACCTCGGCGGTGACGTGCGTGCCCGAGCGCAGACCCAGCACCTGCACGCCCGCCAGGCGGGCGGCCAGCTCTCCGCCGCCCAGGGCCCGGTTCTCCCGCTCGACCTCGATGCCGGAGAGGTCGAGCACCTCGGCCGCCACCGGGTGGATCCCCTCGACCAACAGTGCCTTCAGGTCGTTCACGCGCTCTCCCCTGCTCCTCCGCACCGACGTCGACGGCGCCGCCCCGCCGTCCGTGCGGGACGGGCACCAGCATGCCTGCCCGCCTCCGCCGCCGACCGGCCGGGGATCAGCCCAGCAGCGGACGGACGTTCTCCGTCCACACGTCCCAGCCGACCCGGCCGATCAGCGCGGTGACCACCACGAGGAAGACCACCCGGATGAAGCCGCTCCCCCGGGCGGTCGCCGTCCGGGAGCCGATGTAGCCGCCGAGCATGTTCGCCGCGCCCAGGACCAGCCCCAGCCCCCAGAAGACCGCCCCGGCGGGGGCGAAGAACAGCAGCGCGCCCAGGTTCGTGGCGACGTTGACGATCTTGGCCTTGGCGCTGGCGTTGAGGAAGTCGTAGCCGAGCAGGGAGACCATGGCGAAGACGAGGAACGACCCGGTCCCCGGGCCGAGGATGCCGTCGTAGAACCCGATCACCGCCCCCACTCCCCCGGCGACGACGTGGTGCCGCCGCCCGGTGTGCCGCAGCGCCGTCACCTCGCCCAGGTCCGGCCGCAGCACGGTGAACGCGGCGATGGCGATCAGCGCGACCACGATGACCGGCTTGAACACCGCGGCCGGCAGCGCGGCGGCGACCGACGCCCCGGCGAAGCTGCCGCCCAGCGCGATCGCGGCCATGGGCAGCGCGGTCCGCAGGTCGGGGTGCACCCGGCGGTAGAAGGTGACCGCGCTGGTGGTGGTGCCGAAGATCGAGGCCAGCTTGTTGGTGGCCAGCGCCTGCACCGGGCTCATCCCCGGGACGAGGAGGAGCGCGGGGAGCTGGACGAGCCCGCCCCCGCCCACGACGGCGTCGATCCACCCGGCGGTGAGGGCGGCGAGCAGGAGCAGCAGCAGGATCCCCGGGGTCACCCCCTCGGGCAGCAGGTCGGCCGGGACGGCGTCCAGCATTCCGCCGTCGACCTCCTCGTACCCCGCCCCCTCGTCCCCGGGCGCCTGACGCAGAACGGTAGGGCCCGTCCCCCGCCGACCCGACCGCGGGGTGCCGACGGCGGTCCCGCGCGCGGACCGGCGGGCGCGCGGACCGGGATCAGGTGCGCGGGGAGCCGGCTCCGCGGGACGCCGCGAGGCGCCGGTTCACCACGGCCACCTGCTCCGGGGAGCCGATCAGCCCACCGATGGCCTCCTGCTCGGCCTGCAGCCCCTCGGCGAGGCCGACCCGGCCGGCGAGGTCGACCAGGCGCTTCACGTGCCGGGTGGCGGTCCGGCTGTGCCCGGCGATCTCGCGGGCCAGCGCGCCGGCGGCCTCGAGCGGGTCGTCGGCCAGCCGGGTGGCCAGGCCGAGGCGCACCGCCTCCGCGCCGTCGACCTGCCGGCCGGTCAGCGCCAGGTCCTTGGCGACGTCGCGGCCCACGAGCTCGGGCAGGAGCTGGGTGCCCATCATGTCCGGCACCAACCCCCAGTGGACCTCCATCACCGCCAGCCGGGTGTCCGGGGCGACGATTCGGATGTCGGCCCCGAGGGCGATCTGCAGCCCCCCGCCGAGCGCCACGCCGTGCACCGCGGCGATCACCGGGGCCGGCACGAGCGACCACACGTGCACCGCCTGCTGCGCCAGGGCACGCGCCGCCCCGAGCGGCTCCCGGGGCGCCGCGGCACCCGACCGGCGGCCGTCGCCCATCGCGGCGAACTGGGCGAAGTCCAGCCCGGCGCAGAAGGCGCGGCCGTTCCCGGCGAGCACCACGGCACCGACGTCGTCGCGCGTCATCAGCTCGGTCCCCGCGGCGACCAGCGCCTCGAACATGGCGGGGTCCAGCGCGTTGAGCTTCTCCGGCCGGTCGAGCCGCACGGAGGCGACCCCGTCGGTCACGTCGAGGGTCACGCGTCGGTCCTGGTCGCTCACGGCTGCCTCCGGGAGGTCGTCGGCCGCACCGTCGCGGCCGGGACGGATGCTAGTGAGCGCCTGGCCGCGCCCGCCGCCGTCCCTGGCCGGTCAGCCGGTGAACGCGCGGATCTCCGCCAGCCGGGCGGGGGTCACGGTCTTGAGCCGGGCGACGGCGCGGGCCAGCGGCACCAGCTCGATCTCCGTCCCGCGCAGCGCGACCATCTGCCCGGTGTGCCCCTCGTGCGCGGCGATCGTGGCGTGCAGGCCGAAGCGGGTGGCCAGCACCCGGTCGAAGGAGGTCGGCGTCCCGCCGCGCTGCACGTGGCCCAGCACGGTGGCCCGCACCTCCTTGCCGGTCCGCCGCTCCAGCTCCTCCCCGAGCTGCTGGGTCACGCCGGTGAAGCGGCGGTGCCCGAACTCGTCGACGCCGCCCCGCCGGAAGGCCATCTGCCCCGGCAGCGGCTCCGCCCCCTCGGCGACGACGCCGATGACGTGCGAGTCGCCGCGGGCGAAGCGCTCGCAGACCAGCCGGACGACCTCGTCGACGTCGAAGGGCTCCTCGGGCACCAGGGTGAGGTGCGCGCCGGCGGCCAGGCCCGCGTGCAGCGCGATCCACCCGGCGTGCCGGCCCATCACCTCGACCAGCAGCACCCGCTGGTGGGACTCGGCGGTCGTGTGCAGCCGGTCGATGAGCTCGGTGGCGATGCTCACCGCGGTGTCGAAGCCGAAGGTCAGGTCGGTGCCGTCGATGTCGTTGTCGATGGTCTTGGGGATGCCCACCACCGGCACGCCCGCCTCCGACAGCAGGTGGGCCGCGGTCAGGGTGCCCTCGCCGCCGATCGGGATGAGCACGTCGATCCGGTGCTCGTCGAGGGTGCCGATCATCTCGTCGATGCCGGCGTTCAGCTTCTCCGGCGCCACCCGGGCCGAGCCGAGGGTGGTGCCGCCGCGGGTCAGCAACCCGTCGACGGCGGCGACGTCCAGCGGCGTCGTCCGGTTCTCCAGCAGCCCGCGCCAGCCGTCGCGGAAACCGACCACCTCGCTGCCGTAGTGGGTGCCCGCGGTGCGGACCACCGAGCGGATCACGGCGTTGAGGCCGGGGCAGTCCCCGCCTCCGGTCAGTACTCCGATGCGCACCGGCTGGCTCCTCGCGGTCGTGGGCCGGGACACGACCGACCATACGTCATGACGTCTAGACGACACGGCGACGCGCGGGCCCGCCCGCCGCCGTCGCCGCGTGCCGGGACCGGGCCGTCAGCGGCCGGGGCGGAAGGGGTTGCGGCCCGGGCGGAACAGCGTCTCCTGCGTGAAGCTGGCCGCCAGCACCCCGCCCGGCGTGGTGATCGAGCCGGTGTACCAGCCGCGGCCGCCGGAGACGGTGCGCGGGACCATGTCCATGAGCACCCAGTCGTCGAGCCGGGCGTGCCGGTGGAACCAGACCGCGTGGTCCAGGCTCGGCCCGGGCGCGGCCTCGTCCTCGGGCAGCGCGGAGAGCCCGGTGCCGATGTCGGACAGGTAGGCCAGGACGCAGGCGTGCACCAGCGGGTCGTCGGGCAGCGCGACGGTGGCCCGCGCCCAGAAGCGGGTGGGCAGGTGCGCCGACGGGAACGGCTGCGCGGGCCGGCGGGCGGCCATGGAGAACAACCGGGGCAGGTCGAACGACGGCAGCGTGCCGGGCACCTCGACCGTGGGCGTCTCCTGCACCTGCTGGTCGGGCCCGGGCCCGGGCACCGCGAAGGAGGAGGACATGCTGAAGATGACCTCGCCGCCCTGGATGGCGACCACCCGGCGGGCCGAGAAAGAGCCGCCGTCCCGGTCCCGGTCGACCCGGAAGATCGTCGGGCGGGCGGCGTCGCCGCTGCGCAGGAAGTACCCGTGCAGCGAGTGCGGCAGCCGGTCGGCGGCCACCGTGCGGCCCGCGGCGAGCAGCGCCTGCGCGGCCACCTGGCCGCCGTAGAGCGGGAACGGGTCGGTGAACAGCAGCGTGCTGCGGTACAGGTCCCGGTCGAGCTCCTCCAGGGCCAGGACGTCGAGCACGCTCGGCTCGGCTCCGGATCGGTCCTCGCCGGTGCCGGCCGCCACGGTTCCCACGCCGGGACAGTAGCCGCCGCCCCCTGGTCCGCCCGACGGGTTCCCGGTACGCCCACCGGCCGCCCCGACCGGGCCGGGAGGTGCACCGAGGGCGCGCGGTGGCCGCGGAACGCGCCACGGGCGCACACCGCCCGACGGGAGCGCCGCCCGGGGCGGGCCGACCGGGGGCGGTGATCACCGGGCTCTGTAGCGTCGTCCGCCAGGTGGTGAGCGGCCGCCGGCGCGACCAGGAGCGGAGCAGCGATGAGCGAGCCACGGCGGAACGGCGACGGGCGCCCGGGTCGCAGGCGGACCCCGTGGATCGGCGAGGTCGTCCGGACCTCGTGGACCACCCCGCACATGGTCCGCGTCGTGCTCGGCGGCGAGGGCCTGGCCGGGTTCCCCGAGGGCGAGTTCACCGACCGCTACGTGAAGCTGCTGTTCCCGCCCCGAGACGCCGCCTACGCCGTCCCCTACGACGTCGAGCAGGTGCGCGCCGAGCTGCCGGCCGACCGGTGGCCGGTCACCCGCACCTACACCGTGCGCGCCTGGGACGCCGGCGCCGGTGAGCTGACCATCGACTTCGTGCACCACGGCGACGAGGGGCTCGCCGGGCCCTGGGCCGCCGCGGCGCGCCCCGGCGACCGGATCCAGTTCATGGGCCCGGGCGGCGCGTACGCGCCCCGGCCGGACGCCGACTGGCACCTGCTGGCCGGCGACGAGGCCGCGCTGCCCGCGATCGCGGCGACCCTCGACCGGCTGCCCACCGGCGCACCGGCGCGGGTGCTCGTCGAGGTGGCCGGGCCCGAGGAGGAGCAGCCCGACCTGGCGGTGCGGCCCGGCGTGGAGCTGCGCTGGCTGCACCGCCACGGCGCCGAGCCCGGCGAACTGCTGGTCGACGCCGTGCGGGCTGTCCCGCTGCCACCGGGGTGCGGGCACGTCTTCGTGCACGGCGAGGCCTACGCCGTCCGGGAGCTGCGCCGGCACCTGCGGGCCGAGCGGGGCCTCGACCCGGCGTGGACGTCGATCTCCGGCTACTGGCGGCGGGGCGACACCGAGGACCGCTGGCAGTCGGGCAAGCGCGAGTGGAACGCCGCCATCGAGGCCGAGGACGCCGTCGGCCGCTGACCGTCAGCCCCCCAGCGGCGGGGCGAGCTCCCCCGCGCCGGGCGCCTCCGGGCCGACGACGGGGTGCACCACCCCGGCGCTCCCGCCGCCGCGGCGCTCCACCTCCGCGGCGGCCAGCACCAGCCCGCCCGGCAGGTACTCGATGCCCGTGGCCGCCCCGAGCTCCTCCACCACGGTGAACTCGTGCCCGAGCGCGGTCAGCGCCTCGCCGTACGCGTCGACGAACGCCGGCTCCGCGCTGACCGCGGACGTGTTGCGCTGGCTGGCCCGCGGAGCGCCGATCGCCTCCGCGAGGTCCATGTTCCGGTCGATGCGGTTCACCAGCGTCTGCAGGACCGTGGTGATGATCGTGCTGCCGCCCGGGGAGCCGAGGGCGAGGACCGGCTCGCCGTCGTCCAGCACGATCGTCGGCGCCATGCTGCTGCGCGGGCGCTTGCCCGGAGCCGGCAGGTTCGGCTCGGGACGGGTGGGGTCGGCGGCCTGGAAGGTGAAGTCGGTCAGCTCGTTGTTGAGCAGGAACCCGCGGCCGGGCACCGTGATCCCGCTGCCACCGGTCTGCTCGATGGTCAGCGTGTAGCTGGCGATGTTGCCGGCGGCGTCGCCGACCGTGAGGTGGGTGGTGGACGGCCCTTCCGTGCCCTCCTCCGCCGTGGGCCCCTCGCCGGCCGGGCACGGGGCGTACTCGCCGTCCGGGCTGCCCGCGGGGACCGGCTTGGGCAGCGCGGTGTCCGGGGCGACGAGGCAGGCCCGCTCCCGGGCGAACTCGTCCGAGAGCAGCTCGGCCAGCGGCACCTGGTTGTACGCCGGGTCGCCCACGTAGGCGTTCCGGTCGGCGAACGCCAGCGCGCTGGCCTCCAGGTAGGCGTGCAGCACCGGCACGTCGGGCAGCGAGGCGAGCGGGAAGGGCTCCAGGATGTTCAGCGACTCCCCGACGGTCGAGCCGCCGCTGGACGGCGGGGCCATCCCGTAGACCTCGAGCCCCCGGTAGTCGACCCGGGTCGGCTCCCGCAGCGGCGCCTCGTACAGCGCCAGGTCGACGGCCTCCAGCAGACCCGGCCGGACCTCCGCGACGCCCTCCGCCTCGGGTGGGTCCTGCACCGTCGCCACGATCTCCTCGGCCAGCTCCCCGGTGTAGAGCGGGTCCACCCCCTTGCCCGCCAGCAGCCGGTAGGTCTCGGCGAGGTCGGGGTTGCGGAACACCGAGCCCACCTCGGGCAGCGCGCCGCCGGGGAGGAACAGCTCGATGGTGGGCGCGAACAGGCGGAACCTCTCCTCGTTCTCCGCCGTCTGCTGCCGGAACGTCTCGTCCACGACGAAGCCCTCGTCGGCGAGCCGGGTCGCGCCGCCGAGCGCGTCGGCCAGCGACCAGGTGCCGAACTCCTCCAGCGCCGTCACCCAGGTGGCCGGGGTGCCCGGCGTGCCCACCGACAGGCCGCTCGAGACGGCCTCGGCGAACGGGATCGGGTCACCCGCCTCGTCGAGGAAGGCGTCCGCCCCCATGGCCAGCGGTGCGGTCTCCCGGCCGTCGATCGTGGTGACCTCTCCGGTGGCGGCGTCGTAGTAGACGAAGAAGCCGCCCCCGCCGATGCCGGCCGAGTAGGGCTCGGTCACCCCCAGCGCGGCGGCCGCGGCCACCGCGGCGTCGGCGGCGTTGCCGCCGGCGGCCAGGACGTCCAGCCCCACCTGCGTCGCGTCGGGGTCGACGGTGGCGACCGCACCTCCGGTGCCCACGGCCAGCGCGCGCCGCTCCGGTGGAGCGGCCCCCGGGGCATCGCCCGGCGCTGCGCTGGCGGGGCCACCGGCCACCAGGGAGCCGCCGGCGAGCACGGTCAGGGCCAGGAGGGTGGTACGCGGACGCGGCATGGGAACTCCTCGGGGGTGCTCGCTGCGCAGGGGTACATGGGACACCCGCGGGGACGGGCGCGCCAGCCGTCCGGGCACCCCGGTCCGGGCGGGCCGCCGTAACACAACCGTCGTGCCTGCTCAGGCCGCCGGCGGGTAGCCGGGAAGGCATGGACCCCTCCGCGCAGCTGCGCACCGCCGACCGCGACGAGCTCCTGCGCCTGGCCCGGGCACAGGGCATCCCCGGCCGGAGCAGGATGACCAAGGACCAGCTGGTCGCCGAGCTGCGGCAGCGGGAGCGGCAGACGCCGCTGCACGAGACCGACGAGCCCGGGACGGGCCGGCCGCAGATCAGCTCCCGGGTCGACGCGTTCCGCCAGCTCGCCGAGGCACGCGCGGCCGGCGAGATGGTGCTGATCCCCCGCATGCTCACCGGCAACGACCGCCGGGTGCACGTGCGGGAGACCGTGCGCGAGGACCACGAGACCCGCATCGCGACCGGCGACCTGGAGGCGCGGGCCAAGTTCGACAAGCTCGCCGGCTCGGTCTTCCACTTCTTCCGCGGCACCAACCTGCTCTTCTACCGGGACCTGGTCGGCGAGGACGCCCGGCTGCCCACGGTGCTCGCGCTCGGCGACGTCCACCCCGGCAACTTCGGCGTCATGCCCAGCTCCGACAACGTGCCGATCTTCGGCGTCAACGACTTCGACGACGCCTACTACGCGCCGTTCACCTGGGACCTCAAGCGGGGCGCTGTCGGCTTCATGCTCGGCGCGGCCGAGAAGTCCGGGCACGGCCGGAAGAAGCAGCGGGCCATCGCGGAGCGGTTCGTGCGCGGCTACGCGGCCGGCATCGCCTCCTACGCCGCGGATGGCCAGGAGCAGACCGAGCAGCTCCGGATGGACAACGCGCCGCCGCTGATCCGGCAGCTGATCGCCGGCACGCTCGAGACCAGCCGCGCCGACTGGCTGGCCGGTCTGCTGGACGAGACCCGCAGCGGCTTCCGGACCGACGAGGAGCTGGTACCGGTCAGCAGCCGCCGGAAGGAGTTCCAGGAGCTGGTCGACCGCTACGTCGCCGAGAACGGGGTGCCGGTGCCCGAGCGGGCCGGCCGGATGCGGGTCAAGGACGTCGCCGAGCGGCGCGGCGCCGGCACCGCCTCGCTCGGGCTGACCCGGTACTACGTGCTGATCGCGGGCGTGCGCGACGACGGGACCGACGACCTGCTGCTGGAGTTCAAGCGCGCCCGCCGCTCGGCGCTCGCCGGGCTGGTGCCGCCGTCCGGCTACGAGGTGGACGGCCAGGCCGACCGGATAAGACACGCCCAGCGGGTGCACCTGGTCAGCGGGGATGTCTTCTACGGCAGCGTCGACATCGACGGCGAGAGCTTCATGGTGCGCGAGCGGGCGCCCTACCGGGACGACATCGGCCTGGGCTCCCTCTCCCCGCGGGAGTGGAAGCAGTACGCCGGCATCTGCGGCCGGGTGCTGGCGCACACCCACGCGATGTCCGACGAGACCGGGAACGTCGACTACGACGTCGAGCCCGCGATCCTGGATGCCATCGGCAACCGGGACCTGTTCGTGGACGACGTCCTGCGGTTCGCCGAGGAGGCAGCCGACCGGGTGCGCCGGGACCACGGCTACTTCACCGCCGACCACGCGCTCGGCGCCTTCCGCAGCGTGGACGTCGTCTACCGCTGAGCCGGCGCCGTCGCACCCTCCTCCCGGGTGAGATCGCGTCACCGTGCCTCCTCAAGCTCCGCCACCGAAGGCCGATGGAGGAGGCAGAGCCAGAGGAGGCACGGTGACGATCGGTGCACGGAGCAGGACCACGGCGGGGCGGCGGCGCTGGGGGCCCCTCGTGGTCTCCGGGGTGCTCGTCGCCGTCATGGGTGCGCTCGGGCTGCTGTCCACGCAGCAGGCCGGCGAGCTGGCCGTCGACCAGCACCGGGCGGACCGCGTCCAGAACACCAGCTTCGCCGGCCAGCTCACGGCGCAGGTCGTCCGCGACGGTCTCGGCCAGCTGGCCTCCGTACTCGCGGCGCAGGAGGGCGCGGGCGTGCCCGCGTTCGGCGCCACGCCGGGGACCGACGCCGCCGGCCAGGACGAGGAGCGCATCCGCAGCCTGGTGGTGAGCGCGGGCGACGCGATGAACCGCGGCGCGGCCGTCGTCAACCCGCTCGGCCAGGTCGTGGCGTCCTACGCGCCGACGGGAGAGACGGCCTCGCCCTCCGACCCCGGGTTCAGCCCCCTCCTCGCGGCGCTCACCGACGCCGGCGCGGACCGCCTCCCGCTGTCCGGCATCGTCCGGATCGCCGACGAGCCGGCTCTGGCGCTGGGTGTCCCCGTGGCGCTGTCCGACGGGTCCACCGGGCTGTTCATGTGCGCCTGGGCCGCCCGGGAGGCCTCCGGCGACTACGTCACCGGCGGTGCGGGCGAGGGCTGGATCGTCGACGGGGCGGGCCTCGTGGTCGGGACGGCCGACCGGCAGGCGATCGGCTCGCCGTTCCCGTACCCCCGCGCCCTCGCCGCGGTGCGGTCCGGCGGCGACCAGGGCATCGCGGACACGACCGACGACGGGACCGACCACGTCGTCAGCTGGCAGCGGGTCCCCGGGACGACGTGGCTGGCCGTGAACGTCCAGACGAAGGACGCCTTCCAGGGCCACCTGGACCGCGCCTCCCTGCGCACCGGGGCGCTGGTCCTCGCCATGCTGCTCATCACCGGCACCGCGCTCGTCGTCCTGAGCCGCCGCCGCGAACGGGCCATGGCCGTCATCGCCTCGACCGACGAGCTGACCAGGATCCACAACCGTCGGGGCTGGTTCGAGCTGGCCGAGCAGGAGCTGGCCCGGGCCGCCCGGAACGGCGAGCGCCGCCTGGCCGTGTTCATCGACCTCGACGGCCTCAAGCAGGTCAACGACGTCCTCGGGCACGAGGAGGGCGACCGCGCCATCGCGTCCGCCGCGTCGGTCCTGCGGGCCGCATGCCGGTCCGGCGACGTGGTCGGCCGGCTCGGCGGTGACGAGTTCGTCGTCCTGCTCGGCGACGGCACCGACGAGGCGGAGGTCCGGCGGCGGCTGGCCGCGGCCCTCGACGACTTCAACTCCGCGTCCAGCGCCGCCTTCGAGCTCCGGTTCTCCATCGGCGCCGAGTCGTGGGACCCGCACCGGCCGTGCTCGGTGGAGGACCTGGTCCGCCGCGCCGACGAGCGGATGTACGCCGACAAGCAGTCCCGCACCGACCGCTACGTCAACCTGATCCGGATCCCGGCGAAGGCCTGATCCCGGCGGCCTCGGCGTCGTCCTGCGCGACGTCGCCGGGGAAACCCTCGGCGTCGGCCGGCCGCGGCCGCGCCCCCTTCCGGAACGAGGCCTCCACGCGCTGGAAGCCCTTGTAGCGCTCGCTGCGGGCGTAGCCGGTGTAGGCCCGGACGTCGGCCGGGGTCAGCTCGACGTCGTCGGTGAACGGCGTGAGCAGCGACCGGGGGTACAGCCGCCGGTGCCGGACGACGTTGATCTCCGCGGCCAGCACGACGACCAGCGCCTGCAGGTAGATCCAGACCACCAGGCCGAGGATCACGCCGAAGATCCCGTAGACGTCGCTGGACCGCGTCACGTACGTGCCGAAGTAGTACGTGCCCAGCACGTGCAGCAGTTCCCAGAGGACCGCCGCGATGACGGCGCCGACGGCGACGTTGCGCCAGTCCAGCCGGCGCGCGGTGAGCACCTGGTAGACCACCAGGAAGATCGCGACGTTGATCGCCAGGCTGGTCAGCGTGGCCGTGACCGCGACCACCGGCCCCGAGACCGGCAGGGCGCCGGAGAAGGTCTGCACGAAGGCGGTCAGCGCCGTCGAGACCACCGCCCCGAGCCCGAGGGCCAGCACGAGCAGCAGGCTGCGCAGCCGGGACAGCAGCGGGTTGGGCTGGGCGAAGCGCGGCACGGCGTAGATGCGGTTCAGCGCCGCCTGCGCCGCCTGCATGACGCCCAGCCCGCCGTAGAGGCTGCCCAGGATGCCGATGCCCAGCGCGAGGCCGCTCCCCCGGAAGGTGCCGATGTTGTCGACCAGCACCGGGCCGAGCAGCGGGAAGTCCGACAGCGCGGACTCCAGGATCCGCTGCTGCAGCCCCGGGTCGTCCTGCAGCACGAAGCCGAGCACGGAGGTCAGCATCAGCAGCAGCGGGAACAGCGAGACGAAGCCGTAGTAGGTGATCAGCGCGGCGAGGTGCGGCCCGCGGTCGTCGGCGAACTTGTAGACCACCGCCAGCGGGAAGGCCACCGAGGGGTGCCGGGCCTGGAAGGCGTCGAGCCGGTCGGTGACCCCCATCCGTGCCCCCCTCCCTCGTCGGCGGCTACCCGGCCGTCGTCAGTGCGCTCACCACCGCCGGGTAGATCTGCTCGGCGACCGCCTGCAGCTCGGCGTCCGTGCGGTCCTGGACCGGGTGCGGCACCAGGACGTAGGGCGCCGGGAACCCGAGCGCCTCGCCCTGCAGCCGGGAGGCGTCGGCGAACGCCTCGCTGGCGAGGAAGACCCCCACCACGCCGCGCCGCTCCAGGTCTGCGATGTCGTGCACACTGCACGACGTGCAGGAGCCCTAATCGGCGAGGGCCTCGATGACCACCTCGCACTGCTCGGCGATCTCGTGGCGCAGGTCGACCGGGGCGGTCCGGGCGAACGTTGGCTTGCGGTACCGGCGCACCAGCGCGCCGTCCGCGGTCAGCAGCTGCTCGAGCCGGTCCAGGACGACGTCGCCGCGGGCCTTGCTGATGTCGAGCAGCCCGACGCTGCGGCCGCGCAGCGACTCGGGGCGGGGCAGCAGCTCCCGGGCGGCCGCCTGCCGCTCGCCGGTCGGGTCCAGGACGGTTCTCATGCGCGCACCTCTCGTGTCACGGGGACGCTTCCCGTCGCACCGGCCACCCAGCCGCCGACGATCGCGCTGAACAACCCGGCGTCGCCGCCCGCGGAGGCGACGAGCAGCCCGCCGGGGCGGAACTTCGGGAGGGTGCCCTCGAACGGGGCGGGCAGGCCTTCGGCCATGCCGCCGGCGCCGCGCAGCAGCTCGTCGGCCGGCAGCGCGAGCAGCTGCTCCAGCTCGGCCAGCAGGCGGGCCCGGTCCCAGCCCGCCTCGCGGAACACCCGGCCGTGCTCCGGGGAGACGACGAGCATCGCGTCGAAGGCCATCGGCAGCTTGGGGTGCGCGTTGACCCGCAGGCACGCGGCGAACGTCCGGGACAGCGACTCCGGGTCACGGCTGAGCTGGTCCACCACCGGCTGCACGCCCGATCCGGCGAAGACCGTGACGGCGTCGCCCGGGACGCCGCGGTCGGCGGCCAGCGGCGCGAAGGGGCTGGTCTCCTCCCGCTCGGCGAAGCAGAAGGTGTACTTGCCGGGGTTGCCCAGCGTCGCGCGGTCGACCCCGCCCGGTACTCCCCCGCCCACGTTGCGCACCACCAGTTGCAGCGCGCGGCCGATCGTGGCGTTCGCGCGGTTGCCCTGCCCGAGCGCGTTGACGCCGCTGTTCATCCCGATCCGGGCCGCCACCGGGCCGTTGACCACGACGACGGGGCCGGCGAAGTACGTCGTCGCCAGGAGACCGTGCAGCGCGAACTCCTCCGCGGAGGCGGCCTCCAGCGCGGCCAGCACGACCGGCAGGTGCTCCGGCAGGCAGCCGGCCATCACCGCGTTGACGGCGACCTTCTCGACCGTGCACTCCACCAGGTCCGGCGGCACGAGCGCGACCACCTCGGCCGGGTCGCGGGTGGTGCCGCGCAGCATCCGCACCACCCGCTCCGGCGTCGGCGGGACGACGGGCAGCCCGTCGGTCCAGCCGCGGTCGAACAACGCCTCGTGCTCGTCCTCGAGGTCGGCCAGCTCCACCCGCCGGCTGGCCAGGCCGCTGCCGCCGTAGCGCGCCTCCAGGGCGTCGACCCGGAACGGGTCCACCGACAGCGAGCCGCAGCCCGGCCGGTGCTCGGGCAGCTCGGGGCCGAGCCCGGCCACGCCGGTCAGCTCCTCCCACTGCTCCCGGCTCCAGCCCACGACCCGGGCGGTCTCCTCGCCGTCGGTCACCCGCAGGAGCGTGGGGACGGTCTCGATGCCGAGCCGGTAGGACAGCTCCAGCTCGGTGTCGTCCCCGGGGAACCAGCCGGCGTCGTCCTGGCACCACACGGCCGCGCCCAGCCCCCGCAGCACCGGCTCGACCAGCACGCAGGTCGGGCAGTCGCGCTTGACCACGGCGACGAGACCGTCAGGGAGGCGCACTCCCGGACCGTACCGAGGTGCCGCTCCCCCGGCCACCGGCGCTCGGGGGGATCGCTACCGCTCGGCGCGCAGGTCCTCCGGGTCGTGGGGGACGCGTGACCGCGCGGCCAGCAGCTGCTGCCACTCCGCGCGACCGCTCGCCCCGGGGCGGGCCGACAGGGCGAACAGCGCCACCACCGCCAGGACCGCCACCAGACCGACGACGGAGGCGAGGACGTCCCAGTCGAACAGCGGCGGGACCGTCAGGTTGCCGGGGGCCGGCGAGTCGGGAGGCGAGGTCATGACCAAGGGTGTGCCCCCGGCTCGCGGGAGTCGATCCGGCGCGCGCCGTCACTCACCCGCAGGTGGCAGATCACCCAGGGCGATGGCCGGCGACCGCGCCGACCGGACCGGGTGCCCGCCCCACCCGGCCGGGTGAGCCCGGGCTCCGGAGGCGGGCGGGGCGCCGCACCAGCCCCCTACCGTCGGTGCGATGGCAACCAGGCGGGGACACGAGGCGACCTGATGAGCACTGCGACGCAGCACGAGATCCCGACCCGGCTCACCGGCGGCGACCTGCCGGCCGAGCGCGGCCGGCCGAACGTCACGGGCGACCTGCCCACCCTCTTCCGGGCCGAGCCGATGTTCGCCCGGGCGCTGGCCGGTTACGACCGCTTCCAGGTCGACACCTACGTCCAGTGGGCGGAGGACGAGCTGGCGACGGCGGAGCGGGAGCGCGAGCACCTGCTGGCCCGCTGCCTGGACACCCAGGCCGCCCTCACCGAGGCCCGGGAGCTGCTCGACCACTCGGCCGGCGGCGGCGAGTTCCTCCGCCTGTCGGACCGGATGGGGTCAATGCTCGCCGCCGCGGCCGACCAGGCCGCGGGCATCACCGCCGAGGCCGAGGCCGTGCTCGCCGCGGCGCAGGCGGACGCGGAGGAGCTGACCGCCCGTGCCGCCGTGGAGCTGGCCGACGCCGGGCTCCGCGCCCGGCAGACCGTGGCCGCCGCGACCGAGCAGGCCGACGGGATCCTCGCCGCGGCCCGCCGGGCGCTCGCGGACGCCGAGCAGGCCCGCCGGGACGCCGCCGAGGAGGCAGCAGCCCGCGTCGCGCAGGCGCGCGCGGTGGAGCAGGCCGCCGCCGAGCACGCCGCCCTGCTCGCGGAGCAGGCCGCGGCCGACGTCGCGCACCTCCGGCTGCAGGGCCGGGACGAGGTCGTCCGGATGCTGGCGACCGGCCGCGAGGAGCGCCGGCGCGCGGACGCCGCGGCGGAGGCGGAGCGGGAGCGCCTTGACGCCGTGGCCACCGGGCGCCGTGCCGCGCTGCTGGCGGACCTGGCAGCCCTCGAGCACCGGCGGTCCGCGCTCGAGGCGGAGCTCCGGCGCACGGCCGGCTCGATCGCGCTGCCGACGGAGGGCCCTCGGGTTCCGGCGCGCGGGCGCCTCCTCAGCCGCCTCCGCTGACGGCCGACCCGGCGGCGACGCCGGGCCAGGGGGCGGCCGCTACTCGAAGTAGCGCCGCGGGGTGTCGACCAGCATCTGCCTGATCTGCTCCTCGGTCACCCCCCGCTCGCGGAGCATCGGCAGCACGTCCTTGCTGATGTGGGTGTAGTTCCAGTTCGGCGCGATCTGCTGCTTGGCCGCCTGCCCGTCGGCGCCCGGGAAGTAGTCGATGTAGCAGCTCGCGTCGTGGGCCAGCACCATCCGGTCGGCGTAGCCGCGCCCGGCCAGGGCGGCGATCGTGTCGACGCGCGACGAGGTGGGGTTGTAGATGTCGAGGCCGAACCGGTCCATGCCGAGCAGGCAGCCGGCGTCGGCGAGCTCGCTGAGGTAATCCAGGTCGTTGCTGTCGCCGGCGTGGCCGATGACCACCTTGGACAGGTCGACGCCCTCCTCGCCGAACACCTGGACGGCCAGCCGGCCCGCGCCGGTGTGCGAGGAGGTGTGCACGGTGATCGGCGCGCCGGTCTCCCGGTGCGTAGCGGCGACGGCGCGCACGGTGCGCTCGACGCCGGGCGTCAGGCCCTTCGCCTCGATGACGCACTTGAGGAACGCGGCCTTCACGCCGGTGCCGGCGATGCCGTCGCGGATGTCGCCGGTGAAGTCGTCGACCATCGGGTCGCGCGGCAGGTCGAGCAGCAGGCCGGGGCCGCGGTGCTCGTACTGGTGCGGGATCTCGTCGTAGGTGTAGAGCCCGGTGGCCACGATGATGTTGATGTCGGTCTGCTCGGCGACCCGCTGCACCCGCGGGATGTAGCGCCCGAGCCCCCACACGGTCGGGTCGACGATCGTGTCGATGCCCAGCGCCTTGAGCTGGTCCAGCTGGTCGACGGCGTCGGCGACCCGCTCGTCCTCGTCCCACCAGTCGCCGGTGCCGTAGTTCTGCACGTGCTCGGTGGAGAGCACGAACACGTGCTCGTGCATGAGCGTCGCGCCGAGATCGGCGGTGTCGACGGGGCCACGGACGGTCTCGACGGTGGGCACTGCGGGGCCTCCAGGGGTCGGTCGGGGTCGTGCGTCGGTCGGGCGGGGAGGGGAGCCGGGTCAGCGGACGGGCTGCCAGTCGGTCCCCTGGCGCAGCGACGGCTTGAGGACCTTGCCGCCGGGGTTGCGCGGTAGCGGCTCGGCGCGGACCGAGACGAACTGCGGGACCTTGAAGTCGGCGAGCTGCTCCCGGGCGAAGGCCAGCAGGTCCGCCGGGTCGAGCGTGCGCCCGGGCAGCGGGACCACGACGGCGCCGACCTTCTCGCCCATCATCGGGTCGGGCACGCCGACGACCGCCACCTCGCCGACGGCGGGGTGCGCGGCGAGCGCATTCTCGACCTCGACGCAGTACACGTTCTCGCCGCCGCGGTTGATCATGTCCTTCTTCCGGTCGACGACGGACACCAGGCCCTCGTCGTCGATGCGCGCGAGGTCGCCGGTGTGCAGCCAGCCGTCGACGAAGGTCTCCGCTGTCTGCTCGGGCTTGCGCCAGTAGCCGGCGACCACGTTGGGGCCGCGGATCAGCAGCTCGCCGACGCCCGTCGCCGGGTCCGGGTCGGCCACCTCCAGGTTGACGACCGGCGCGGCGAACCCGACCGAGTCGGCGTGCTCGGCGGCGTACTCGTCGGGGAGGAAGGTCGACACCGACGAGGTCTCGGTGAGCCCGAAGCCGTTGCCGACCCGCGCCGTCGGGAAGGCCGCCTGCAACCGGTGGACCAGGTCCGGCGCGATCGGCGCACCCCCGTAGCTGAGCGCCCGCACAGAGGAGGTGTCGACGTCGGCGAAGCCGGGCTGCTGGAGCGCCAGCCAGTAGATGGCCGGCACGGTGGTGAGCACCGAGATGCGCTCGTCCTCGATGGCCCGCAGGAACGCGCCCACCTCGAACGCCGGCATGACCACCGCCGTCCCGGCCACCGCGGTCACGACCAGCAGCTGCGAGTTGCACCCGGTCACGTGGAAGAGCGGCACCGAGATCAGCGTCGACAGCGGCTCGTCGCGGGGCAGCCCGAGGCAGCGCAGGCACGTCTCGACGTTGGACAGGAAGTTCTCGTGGGTGGTCATCGCCCCCTTGGGGAACCCGGTCGTCCCGCTCGTGTAGAAGATCCCGGCCAGGTCGGTGTGCGCCTGGTCGGTGACCGCGAGGGGCTCGCCGTCCGGCAGCGGCGTGCCGGGCTCGAGGACGTGGGCGGCGCCGGAGTCCTCGACGACGTAGCGCAGCTCCGGCTCGGCGAACCGGGTGTTCACCGGGACGACGACGGCGCCGGCGAGCAGGGTCCCCCAGAAGGCGAGGACCCAGTCGTTCCCGTTGGGCAGCCGGTTGGCCACCCGGTCGCCCGGTGCGACGCCGGCGACCCGGAGCCCGCCGGCCACCCGGGTCGCGCGGTCCCACAGCTGCCGGTAGGTGAGCCGGTCGCCGCCCAGCTCGACCAGCGCCTCGGCGTCGGGGCGGGCGTCGACCGCCGTGCGCAGCAGCTGGACCAGGTTCTGCGGCAGGCCGGTGTAGCGGCGGATGCCGTCGGGCCCGACCTCGGTCCCGCTCCGGTCGAAGGGGTAGGGCACTGGCGACCTCCCGCTGACGGCGCTGTCGGCGTTGTCCCGGCAGTCTGTCGGCGCGCGGGTGCGGTGTCCATCAGCGGCATCCGCCGCACCCGGCGCGCGGTGCGCGGTCCTTGCCCCCGCGGCGGCCGGTCGGGAGGGTGGGGGCGTGCAGAGACGGACCTTCCTCGCCGCCGCCGGGACCGCCCTGCTCGCGGCCTGCTCCCGCCCGGCCGACGACGCCGCGCCGACCCCGGCCGGCCGCAGCCCCCGCACCTCCGGGCCGGCGCCGACGTCCGCCGCACCGACGACGTCCAGCGCACCGCCGACCCCCGCGACGGCCGCGGAGGTGCTGGCCCGCGCCACCGTGCCGGTGCTCTGCTTCCACCAGCTGCGCGACTTCCGCCCGGACGACAGCGCCTACGCCCGCACGCTCATCACCCCGCCGCCGGTGTTCCGGGCGCAGCTGCAGGCGCTGCGCGACGGCGGGCGGACGCCGATCGGCGTCCCCGACCTGCTGGACCACCTGCAGTTCGGCGCGCCCCTCCCCGACCGGCCGGTCGTGCTCACCTTCGACGACGGCTCGGTGACCCACCACTCGGTGGCGCTCCCCGTGCTGCAGGAGTTCGGCTTCCCGGCGGCGTTCTTCCCGATGACCGTGGTCCTCGGCAAGACCGACTGGCTGAGCGCCGACCAGCTGCGCGACCTGGACCGGGCCGGCATGACCATCGGCGCCCACTCCTGGGACCACCAGCGGGTCGACCGGCTCACCGGCGACCAGTGGGCGGTCCAGCTGGACCAGCCGCGGGCCGAGCTGGCCGGGATCCTCGGGCACCCGGTCGACGTGATGGCCTACCCGCACGGCATGTGGTCGCCCGAGGCGCTGCCCCGGGTCGAGGCGGCGGGCTACCGGGCGGCCTTCCAGCTCGCCGATCCGCTGGACCCGACGTACCCCCTGCTGACCCTCCGCCGGATCATGCCGCCGCCGACCTGGGACGGCCCGACGCTGCTCGCCCGGGTGGAGGCGTTCTGACCGCCCGGCCCGCTCCGGTGCGGCCGGACGGTAGGAAGGGGGCATGCCTGACGCGTTCCCGTCGCTCGCCGACCTCGCCGCGGAGGAGGCCGAGCTGCAGCTCACCTCCTTCACCAACGACGACGCCTGGGAGCTCGGCTCCGCGCTGGTCGCCGCCGCCCGCCGGGCCGCCGCACCGGTCGCCGTCGAGATCTCCCGCAACTCCCACCGGCTGTTCTCCGCCGCGCTGACCGGCGCAACCCCGGACAACGCGTCCTGGATCGAGCGCAAGTCGCGGGTGGTGCACCGGTTCGGGCACAGCTCGCTGCACGTCCGCCAGGACAGCATCGAGCGGGGCACCACCTTCGAAGCCGAGTTCGGGCTGGACCCGGCCCGCTACGCCGCCCACGGCGGCGCGTTCCCGCTGCTGGTGCGCGACGTCGGCCCGGTCGGCGTCGTCGCGGTCTCCGGGCTGCCGCAGGTGGCCGACCACCGCATGGTCGTCGCGGCGCTCCGGGAGCACCTGGGCCGCTGAGCCGCGCTGCTCCGGTCGCCGGGCGGAGCTCCGTCCGGTTCCCGGGCCTGCGCCGGTGGTATGTCTTGCCGAGGCGCTCGTACCGGATGCCCACAGCCGCGCCCCGCGGCACCGCCGGGCGCCGTGGCGACACGGAGGAGTACGCATGACCGTCCTGGTCGGATACCTGCCCACCCCCGCGGGCGAGGCCGCCTTCACCGCCGGGCTGCAGGAGGCGCGGCGGCGCTCGGAACCGCTGGTGGTGGTCAACACCGCCCGGAGCGGCGCGCCGGTGAGCACCGAGGTCGCCCCCGACGACGCGGTGGGGCAGATGACCCAGCGCGCGGCGGCCGACGACGTGGCGCTGGACCTGCGCCAGACCTCGCACGACGGCGACGCCGGCGACGAGGTGCTCCGGGTCGCGCGTGAGGTCGACGCCTCGGTGATCGTGATCGGGCTGCGCCGCCGCTCCCCCGTCGGCAAGCTCCTGATGGGCAGCAGCGCCCAGCGGATCCTGCTGGAGGCCGACCGCCCTGTGCTCGCCGTCAAGCCCTGACCCGTCGCCGGCCGGCTGCCCCGTCGGCAGCCGGCCGGGAGCGGGGGGCGAGGTCGACCGACGGTCCCGACTGGTGTGACGAAGATCCACCGACCGATCCGGTCGGCTAACCTACCGATCCGGTCGGGCGCGGCCGTACCCTGGTCGCCATGGCGCGACCGTTCCGGCAGCAGGCCGACGACGACATCCTCGACCGCGCCGCCGCGCTCTTCGCCCGCCGCGGGTTCACCAAGACCTCCCTGCAGGACATCGCCGACGCCGTCGGGCTCTCCAAGGCCGGCCTGCTGCACCACTTCCCGAGCAAGGAAGCGCTGTACGACGCAGTGCTCGCCCAGGCGGGCACGCTCGGGCAGCGCGTCCTGGCCCAGGTGCGCGACCTCCCCCTCGGCGCGGACCGCGACCGGCGCGCCATCGACGTCCTGGTCGACATCGCCTTCGACCACCCCGGCGTGGTCGCCCTGCTGCTCACCCCGCTGACCCAGGGCGGCTCCGGCTCAGGCTGCGACGAGTCCGCGATGGACGCCGCCGGCGCCGCGGCGCTCGAGGCGTTCGGCGTCCCGCCGGGGGCGCCGGTCTCCGAGCGGGCCATCCGCGCCATCGGGGCGCTGTCCGCGCTCGCCGTCCTCACCCTGGCGGCGCACGCCCAGGACGAGCCGGCCACCTGGCGGGCCGCCATCGTCGCCACCTGCTTCGACGCACTCGGCCACTCCCGGCCCGGCGCTGCTCTTCCCGTCCCCCACCAGGTAGAGGTCTGATCCCGCATGGCTGTGCTGTTGTCCCGGATCGGTGCCTTCTCGCACCGGCACCGGCTGTCCGTGGTGGCCGTCTGGCTGGTCCTCCTCGTCGGCGGCGGCGTGGGTGCGGTCACCCTGGGCGGGGAGACGTCGAGCAGCTTCTCCATCCCGGGCCAGGAGTCCACCATCGCCCTGGACCGGATCGGCGAGGAGTTCGGCGCCGGCGGTGAGGGCGCCTCCGCCCGCGTGGTCGTGCAGGCCCCGGACGGCCAGACCCTGACCACCCCGGAGAACGCCGGCGCGCTGGGGCAGCTGGTCGCCGAGCTGGCCGAGCTGCCCGGCGTGGTCTCGGCCACGAACCCGCTCGACCCGGCCGCCCCGTCGGTCAACGCGCAGCAGACGACGGCCTACAGCACCGTCACCTACGACGCCGCACCCGGCGAGGTGACCCCCGAGCAGCAGGAGGCGCTGCTCGACGCCGTCGCCGAGGCCCGCGACGGCGGGTGGACGGTCGAGGCCGCCGGCGAGGCGACGCAGGAGGCGCCGCACGTCGGCGGGCCCACGGAGGCCATCGGCGTCGTCGTCGCCCTGGTCGTCCTCGCCGTCACCTACGGCGCGCTGGCGGTCGCCGGCCTGAACCTGCTGACCGCGCTCGTCGGGGTGGGCATCGGCGTCCTGGGCGTCACCATCGCCACCGGGTTCATCGAGCTCTCCTCGACCACCCCGACCCTGGCCGCGATGCTCGGCCTCGCCGTCGGCATCGACTACGCGCTCTTCATCGTCACGCGGTACCGCCAGGAGCTGCGGCACGGCTCCGACGTCGGCACGGCCATCGCCACCGCCGTGGGCACCGCGGGCTCCGCCGTCGTCACCGCGGGCCTGACCGTGGTCATCGCCCTGGCCGGCCTCTTCGTCGTCGGCATCCCGTTCCTGACGCAGATGGGTGTCGCCGCCGCGCTGACCATCGTCGTCGCGGTCCTCGTGGCGCTCACCCTGGTGCCGGCCGTCCTGGGCTTCCTCGGCCACCGCGCCCTCCCCCGCAAGCACCGCGCCGAGGCCCGGTCGGCGACCGCGGCCACCGCCGCGCCGGCCGGCGGGCGGGGCTTCCTCGCCGGGTGGGCCACCACGGTCACCCACCGCCGCGTGCTCTCCCTGCTCCTGACCGTCGTCGTCCTCGGCGTGATCGCCATCCCGTTCTTCTCGATGCAGACGACGCTGGTGCAGACCCCGCCCGAGGACTCCACCCAGGCCCGCGCGCAGGAGCTGCTGTCCGACGGCTTCGGGCCGGGCTTCAACGGCCCGATCACCATCCTGTTCGAGGGCGAGGGTGCCTCCGGCGCCGCCGGCCAGGCCGCCGGCCCGATCGGCGACCTCGGCGACGTCGCGCTGGTCACCCCGCCGGTGCCGAACGCCGACGACACGGCGGCGCTGCTCACCGTCATCCCCGGCTCGGGCCCGACCGACCCGGCGACCGAGCAGCTCGTCGCCGACCTGCGCGGCCAGCTCGCCGGCGTGGACGGCATCGACGCCTACGTCACCGGCCAGACGGCGGTGAGCGTGGACGTCGCCCAGAGCCTGGACGAGGCGCTGCCGGTCTACCTGGCGCTCGTGGTGGGCCTGGCGCTGGTGCTGCTCGTGCTGGTGTTCCGCTCGCTGCTGGTGCCGCTGGTCGGCGTGCTGGGCTTCCTGCTCACCATCGGCGCCGCGCTCGGCGCCACCGTCGCGGTGTTCCAGTGGGGCTGGCTGGCCGACGCGGTCAACCTGGACAGCACCGGCCCGTTGATCAGCCTCACCCCGATCCTGGTGATCGGCATCCTGTTCGGCCTGGCGATGGACTACCAGATCTTCCTGGTGTCCCGGATGCACGAGGCGCACAGCCACGGCACCCGCCCGCTGCAGTCGATCCGCACCGGCTTCGGCCACGCGGCCCCGGTCGTCGTCGCCGCGGCGCTGATCATGTTCTCGGTGTTCGCCGGCTTCGTGCCCGCGGGTGAGGCCACGATCAAGTCGATCGCGTTCGCGCTCGCGGCGGGCATCCTGTTCGACGCCTTCGTCGTCCGGATGGTGCTCGTGCCGGCCGCGCTCGCGCTGCTCGGCGAGCGGGCCTGGTGGCTGCCGCGCTGGCTGCGGTGGCTGCCCGTGCTGGACGTCGAGGGTGCCGCCCTGGAGAAGGGCGCCACCCCCGCCCGGGACCGCGAGCCGGTGGGCGCCACCCGCGCCTGACCGCACCGCACCGGCGCACGGCCCGTCCCCCCGGGGGGCGGGGCGTGCGCCGTCCGTCCGGTGACACCTCAGCGCTCGCCGCTCCCGTCCCCCTCCGGGGCGCCGGCGTCGCGGTCGGGCGGGAACCAGAGCACCCGCTGCGGGAAGGGGATCTCGATCCCGGCCGCGTCCAGCGCCCCCTTGAGCGAGACGGCGACCGCGCTGCGCACCCGCCAGCGGCTGGCGATGTCGGCCGGGTGCCAGTAGCGCACCGCCACGTTGATGGAGGACTCGCCGAACTCCTCCACCCAGACCTCCGGCGGCGGGCTCGACTCGACGCCCTCGGCCTCCGCGCAGGCCTGCAGGAGCACCTGCCGGGCCCGCTCCAGGTCCGCGTCGTAGGGCAGCCCCACGGTGAGCGACGTCCGGCTCACCGGCGTCCGCGTGTAGTTGGTGATCGGGTTCTTCAGCACCTCGGCGTTGGGCAGGTAGACGACGAGGCCGTCGTAGGTGCTGAGCACCGTGGTGCGCAGGTTGACGTCCGCGACCACCCCCTCGTGGTCGCCGCTGCCGATCTGCTCCCCGACGCGGAACGGGCGCCGCACCTGGAGCAGCACGCCGGCGACGAAGTTCTGCAGGATGTCCTGGGCGGCGAAGGCGATGGCGATGCCGCCCACGCCCAGCGCACCCACCAGCGGTCCGATGCTCACGCCGAGCAGGTCCAGGGCGTAGACCGCCGCGACCGCCGCGACGACCACGCTGACGAAGCGCCCGACCACGAGGCCGACGTGGCGGCTGCCCTCGCGGTCGATCGCCCGGACCATCACGCGGCGCACCACGACCGCCGCCACCAGGCCCAGGAGGAAGACCGACAGCGCCAGCACGGCTTCCTGCCAGGTGATGGGGTCGGTCACCAGCGGGGCGTCGTCGGCCGCGAGGACGGTCGGGAACGGCGCTCCGGGCACCTCCGGAGGCTAGGCAGTGTCGGCCGCTCACGCAGGCCGGGCAGCCCCCGGGCGACGCGCGGGCGACCCCGGGGGCATGGATCGACGGCCGTCGGTGTTGGCTGTGCGACGGTCCGTCCACAGGGACGTCGACCGAGCACGCCAGCCTTTCCCCACCGAAGGACGTCGTTTGTCCCAGCAGGACCCGCAGCCCGCCGCCACCTCGCGACGCCGGGAGCGCTCGGCCACCCGCCGTCCGGAGGACCGCCGGCCCGACCGCGCCGCTGCCCGCGAGGAGCGGCGGGCCCAGGAGAGCTGGGTCGAGGGCGCTGCCCCGGCGCTGCCGATCCGCGCCACCCGGCCGGCCGAGGTCGTGTTCCACCTCGGGCCGACCAACTCGGGCAAGACCTACGAGTCGCTGCAGGCCCTCGCGGCGAACGGGTCCGGCGTCTACGCGGCCCCGCTCCGCCAGCTCGCCCACGAGGCCTACGCCAAGCTCTCCGCGGTGCTGCCGCCGGGCACGGTGGGCCTGTCCACCGGCGAGGAGGAGATCGACCCCTTCGCCCCCATCGTCTGCTGCACGGTCGAGAAGGCCCCGATGCGCGGGGAGCTGCTCGTCCTGGACGAGTCGCACTGGATCGCCGATCCCGACCGGGGCCACCACTGGGCGCGGCTGCTGCTCACCGGCGAGTACCGGGAGATGCACCTGATCTCGGCGGCCGAGGCCTACCTGCTCCTCAAGCCGCTGGTCTCCGACGCCGAGCACGTCACGGTCGTCAACCACAAGCGGCTCTCCCGCCTCGACGTCCTGCGCACGCCGGTGCGCCCGGCCGACGTCCGGCCGCAGACGCTGGTCGTCGCGTTCTCCCGCAAGACCGTCTACGCCGCCGCGGCCGAGCTGGACCAGCACCGGCCGGGCAAGGTCGGCGTGCTGTACGGCGCGCTGCCCCCGGCCACCCGGCGCGAGGTCATCGAGCGGTTCACCCAGGGCGAGGTGGACGTGCTGGTCACCACCGACGTCATCGGGCACGGGATCAACGTGCCGGCCACCACCGTGCTGTTCGCCGAGACCACGAAGTTCGACGGCGCCCAGGTGCGGCCGCTGCGGAGCTGGGAGACCGCCCAGATCGCCGGCCGGGCCGGGCGCTACGGGCTCACCGGGCACGGCACCGTCGGGGTCCTCACCGGCGTCACCGGCCTGCGGCCCGATCCGGGCGTCCTGGCCACCGGTGCGGCGGTCGCCCGCGGCGACGCGATGAGCGACCTGCCCAAGCGCGCGCCGCGGCTGCGGCCGGAGCTGGCCGACCTGGGCGCCATGGAGGCCGTCGACCTGCCCGAGGCGCTGACCCGCTGGATGGCGTGGGCGCGCGCCGCCACCCGCGACCACGCGATGACCCCCGATGACGTGACCAGCCTGATCCTGCGGGTGCACGCCCTGCTGCCCCTGCTGCGCGGACCGCTCGGCGCGGCCGGCGACCTGGACACCGTCTGGCGGCTGGTCAACCTGGCCATCGACTACAACCCGCCGCGCCGCACCCGCTGGCTCACCCTCGCCCAGGCGGCGCTCCGGCACTCCGTCGGCCTGCCCGTGCTGCCGGAGACCGTGCTGCCCGACGTCCCGCGCGGCGGCGGGGTCGAGGAGTTCGAGCAGGCAGCCGCCGCCGCCCGCGACGCGCAGACGCTGCTCCGCCAGTTCCCCGGGGTCGCCGGTCTGGACAGCGACGACGCCGCGTGGGTCGAGGAGGAGTGCGCCGAGATGATCACCGAGCTGCTGCCCGACGCCATCTCCCTGGGCAGGTCGGGCAAGTGCGTGGAGTGCGGCAGCGCGATCGCGCCCTGGTTCACCACCTGCCGGCCGTGCAGCGCCCCCGCCGGCCGGCCCGGCGGCGACCGGGACCGCCGCCCCGGTGGCCGGCGGACGGCGGGCCGGGCGGCCGGGCGCGCGCCGGGGAGCCGGCAGGGCGGGCCGCGGGGACGCACCCGCCGGGGCTGACTCCCCCGCCCGGCGGCCGGGTCAGCCGCGCCGGGGGCGGCGCAGCCAGCCGCCACCGAACAGCGCCCAGAGCACGAGCACCGGCTGGAAGAACAACCGGGCCAGGCGCTCGCGATCGGTGTCGAGGCCGAAGGCATCGGTGCCCTCGAGGTACTGGGCGACGTTGCCCGGGAAGACCACCACGAAGAACGCCGCCAGCAGCGCACCGACGGTCCGGCGCCGTCCCGGCAGCGCGATGAACGCCGCCCCCAGCACGATCTCGACGACGCCCGAGACGAGCACCGTCAGGTCCGCGTCGACCGGGAACCATCCCGGCACCTGGGCCTGGAACTCCTGCCGCTGGACCGTCAGGTGCAGCACGCCCGCCCCCACCATGGCCGCGCCGAGCAGCAGGCGGGCAGCGGTCCGGGCGGCCGACGTCATGCCGGCACGGTAGACGGCCGATCCGGTCGGTCGACCCGGTGGACGAGCCGTCCGGCAGAGTGAGCCGACCGCGACCCCGCGGTCCCCGGCAGGGAGGAACGACGCGCCACGTGCCCACCACGGTGCTGCTGGTCCTCGACCTCGTGGGCACGTTCGCCTTCGCCCTCAACGGAGCGCTGATCGCCGTCCGCTCGACCCGGCTGGACATCGTCGGCGTGGTCACGCTCGGCATGACCACCGCGCTCGGTGGCGGCACGATCCGCGACGTCCTCCTCGGCGCCCTCCCACCGGCCACCTTCGTCGACTGGCGGTACCTCGCGGTGGCTGCGGCCGGCGGGTTGATCGCCTTCTCCACCGGCCACTACCTGGAGCGGATCTACGGCGCGATCAACGTGCTCGACGCCGCCGGCCTGAGCCTCTTCGCCGTCACCGGCGCCCTCAAGGCGCTCGACCTCGGCTTCGGCCCGGCCCAGGCGGTCGTCGTCGGCGGGATCACCGCCGTGGGTGGCGGCACGCTGCGCGACGTGCTCATCCGCCAGGTGCCGTCGGTGCTCAGCAGCGGGCTGTACGCGGTACCGGCGATCGTCGGGGCGACCGCCGTCGTCGTTCCGGAGCTGCTCGACGTCCGGGGACCCGCGGCCACCGTGGGAGCGGCCCTGCTGTGCTTCACCATCCGGATGCTCGGGGTCCACTTCGACGTGAACGCGCCGTTCCCGCCAGGCCGCCGGTGGCGCGAGGAGGAGTGACCGGGTGCCGCGCCGACGCCGGCCCCGGCCGTCGACCCGGGCAGATGTCACCAACGAACCGGGCCTGTTTCGTCCGGTTGTTGCCGGTGCCGACCCGCCCGCCGGGTCCGTAACGTCACCCACAGCAGTCGGCCCGTACCGGTCCGTCACCCGTCGTGTCCCACGACCCCCGAGGAGCTTCCCGTGCCTTCCTTCTCCCGCCCCGCCCTGACCCTCGTCCACGACGCCACCGAGCCGTCTCCCGGCTGGGGCGCGCACCCCGCGCCCGAGTGGGCCGCCGCTCCGGAGTGGGAGATCGCGCCGCAGCGGGGCGCCGGCTCCCCGTGGCCCGAGGCGCCCGCCTGGACCGAGGAGGCGGCGGGCGAGGCCGCCTGGCGGCAGGACGCGCTGTGCGCCGAGACCGACCCCGAGGCGTTCTTCCCCGACAAGGGCGGCTCCACCCGGGAGGCCAAGCGGGTGTGCACCGGCTGCCCCGTGCGTGCCGAGTGCCTGGAGTTCGCCCTCGCCAACGACGAGCGGTTCGGCATCTGGGGCGGCCTCTCCGAGCGCGAGCGCCGCCGCCTGCGGCTGCAGCGCCGCAGCTCGATCAGCGCCTGACGCCCCTGCCCGGGCGCCCGGCTCCCGCCGAGACCGTGAGGGCCCGGATCCGCGCATGATTCGATCGACCCGTTACGGGCCCCGGCGGGAAGAGGCAGACGACGAGATGCGGATCGACGACGATCCGCCGGCACCCCTGGGCCGCACCGCCACAGGGACCAGCGGGTTGGTGGACCTGCTCGACCTGGCCGTCGTCGGGCCGGAGCGGTTCCGCGCCGGTCCCCGCAGCGCCGTCCCCGGCCACGCCTTCGGGGGCGCCGTGGCAGCGCAGGCCCTGCACGCCGCCGGGCGCACCGTGCCGCCCGAGCGGGCCGTCCACTCCCTGCACGGCCACTTCCTGCGCCCCGGCGACGTCACCGCGCCCACCGACCTCACCGTCACCCCGGTGCGGGACGGCGGGAGCTACACGACGCGCTCCGTGGTCGCCGAGCAGCACGGCCGGGCGGTCTTCACGCTCACCGCGTCGTTCCAGGTGGCCGAGGAGGGCTGGCAGCACCAGCTGCCGGAGCTCGACGCACCGGCGCCCGAGGACCTCCCGACGCTGGAGGAGGTGACGGACTCGACCGACGGCCCGGCGCAGGAGTGGCTCCGCTGGCTCGCCGCGCGGCACGCGTTCGACTTCCGCTTCGTCGGCGAGCTCCCCCGGCTGACCGCGGTGCGCGGGGAGCGCGCGGCACCGCACCAGCAGATGTGGCTGCGCAGCCGTGCTCCCCTCCCGGACGACCCGCTGACGCACAGCTGCGGGCTCGCCTACGCCTCGGACATGCTCCTCCTCGGCACCGCGCTGGCCCCGCACGGCACCATGATCGGCTCGCCGGGCGTCGCCGCGGCCAGCCTGGACCACGCGGTGTGGTTCCACGAGCCGGCCCGCGTCGACGAGTGGCTCCTCTACGACCAGGAGAGCACCTGGGCCGGCGGTGGCCGGACGCTCTGCCGCGGCCGGCTGTTCGACCGGGCGGGCCGGCTGGTCGCCACCGTCGCGCAGGAGGGCATGATCCGCCGCCGGGTCGGCTGAACCCGGGCGCCGGGTGCGGGGCCCACGTACCCTCGAGCGGGTGAGCGTCGCCCCCCTCCCGACCGTCGTCCTCGGGGACCGCTTCGCCCGCGAGCTCGGCGAGCTGGCCCTCCCCTGGCAGGCGGAGGAGGCACCGGACCCCCGCCTGCTCGTGCTCAACGAGCCGCTCGCCGCCGAGCTCGGTCTCGACCCGGACTCGCTGCGCACGCCCGAGGGTCTCCGGCTGCTGGTGGGGACGTCCGTCCCCGAGGGCGCCACCCCGGTGGCGCAGGCCTACTCCGGGCACCAGTTCGGCAACTTCAGCCCGCGCCTCGGCGACGGGCGCGCGCTGCTGCTCGGCGAGCTCGCCGGAACCGACGGGGTGCCCCGCGACCTCCACCTCAAGGGCTCCGGCCGGACGCCGTTCGCCCGCGGCGGCGACGGTCTGGCCGCGGTCGGCCCGATGCTGCGCGAGTACGTGATCAGCGAGGCGATGCACGCTCTCGGCATCCCGACCACCCGCTCGCTGGCCGTGGTCGCCACCGGGCGCGCGGTGCGCCGGGAGACCCTGCTGCCCGGCGCCGTCCTCGCGCGGGTGGCCAGCAGCCACCTGCGCGTCGGCAGCTTCCAGTACGCACGGGCCACCGGCGACGTCGCCCTGCTGCGCCGGCTGGCCGACCACGCGATCGACCGGCACCACCCCGCCGCCGCCGCGACCGAGCAGCCCTACCTCGCCCTGTTCGACGCGGTCGTGTCGGCCCAGGCGTCGCTGGTCGCGCGGTGGATGCTCGTCGGCTTCGTCCACGGGGTCATGAACACCGACAACACGACGATCTCCGGCGAGACCATCGACTACGGCCCGTGCGCCTTCCTCGACGCCTACGACCCCGCCACGGTCTACAGCTCCATCGACTCCGGCGGGCGCTACGCCTACGGCAACCAGCCCGCGGTGGCCCAGTGGAACCTGGCCCGGCTCGCCGAGGCCCTCCTCCCCCTCCTCGCCGACGACGAGGAGCAGGCCGTCGCCCTGGCGGTGGAGTCCCTGAACCGGTTCGCGCCGCAGTACCAGGCCGCCTGGACCGCCGGGGTCCGGGGCAAGCTCGGGCTGCCCGAGGGGTTGGACGACGCGGTGGTCCGCGCCCTGGCCGAGGACGCCCTGACCCTGCTCCGGCAGGACCACGTCGACCTGACGACGTTCTTCCGCGCCCTCGGTGGCGCCGCGCGCGGCGACGTGGAGCCGGTGCGGCTGCTCTTCCTCGACCTGGCCGGGATCGACGGCTGGCTGGAGCGCTGGCGGGCCCTGGCCCCCGACGCCGCGGGGATGGACCGGGTCAACCCCGTGTACATCCCCCGCAACCACCTGGTCGAGGAGGCCCTCGACGCCGCGACCGAGGGCGATCTCGCTCCCCTGCGCCGGCTCCTGGAGGCCGTGACCGCGCCGTTCGACGAGCGGCCGGGGCTGGAGCGGTACGCCGCGCCGGCGCCGCAGGACTTCGGCGCCTACCGCACCTTCTGCGGCACCTGAGCCGCGCCCGCGCGATCAGCCGGCGGGTCGGTGCCGGCCGGTGCCGGGTTGGGGCCGGCCCGCCCGGGTAGTGCGGGCTGGTGCCGCGCGAGATGGATCCCAAGGACCCCGACACCCTCTACGCCGAGGGGCCGGTGGCCGCCGAGCCCCCGGACGACGACGTCCCCGACGCCTCTCCCCTGGCCGACTCCGGCGGCACCGGTCCGGGTCCCGACGACCTCGACCGGCTGCTCTGAGCCGTCCGGCCCGCCTCCCCGCCGCCACCGCCGCACCCGTCTGAGAGGCTCGCGGCACCCGGTCGTCGTGGCGCCGCGCCGCGCCGGCCTTCCGTCCCCACCGAGCAGGAGGACCTGTGCGCGCCGCCCAGATCAGCTCCCTCGACGGCCCCCGTGCGCTGCGGGCCGTCGACGTCCCCGAGCCAGCCGCCGACGGGAAGGTCCTCGTCGACGTGCACGTCGCCGGGGTGACCTTCCCGGAGGTGCTCCTCAGCCGCGGCCAGTACCAGCTCAAGCCGGAGCTGCCGTTCGTCCCCGGCAGCGAGGTCGCCGGCACGGTGCGCAGCGCCCCCGAGGGCAGCGGGCTGCGGCCCGGGCAGCGGGTGGCCGCCTTCCCGGGCTTCGGCGGCTTCGCCGAGGTCGTCGCCGTCGACCCGTCGCTGGTCTTCCCGCTGCCCGACCGCACGAGCTTCGAGCAGGGCGCCGCGCTGCCGATGAACTACCTGACCATGCACTTCGCGCTGCACCGCCGGGGCCGGCTGGCCGAGGGCGAGACCGTGCTGGTGCAGGGCGCGGCCGGCGGCCTCGGGACGGCGGGGATCCAGCTCGCCCACGCCGCCGGGGCCCGCGTCCTCGCCGTGGTCTCGACCGAGGCCAAGGGCGAGGTCGCCCGGGCCGCCGGCGCCGACGAGGTCGTCCTGGCCGAGGGCTTCCGCGACCGGGTCAAGGAGCTCACCGGTGGCCGCGGGGTGGACGTCGTCGTCGACCCGGTCGGCGGGGACCGCTTCACCGACTCGCTGCGCAGCCTGGGCCGGGAGGGCCGGCTGCTCGTGCTCGGCTTCACCGGCGGGGAGATCCCGACGGTCAAGGTGAACCGGCTGCTGCTCAACAACGTGTCGGTGGTCGGTGTCGGCTGGGGCGCGTTCTGGTCGGGCAGCGAGCGGGGCTACCCCGCGGAGCAGTGGCAGGAGCTGGCCCCGCTGCTCGAGCAGGGCCGGCTGGACCCGCCCCTGGGTTCGGTCCACGACCTGGCCGACGCCGCCGAGGCCGTCGTCGAGCTCGAGGAGCGCCGCGCCACCGGGAAGGTGCTGATCCGGGTCCGCGGCTGAGCGGTGGGGCGGCTGGGGCCTCAGACCCGGGGGTCGGTCCCGCCGTCGTCCTCGCCGTCCTCGTCGCTCTCCCCCGTGCCGTCCTCGTCGCCGTCACCCGTGCCGTCCTCGGGCTCCGGGGTCGTCGGGGCCTCCGTCGTCGCGGTGGGCGGGGTCGTCGGCTCGTCGGTGGGCGTCGGCTCGGTCGGGGTGGTCGGCTCGGTCGCGGTGGGCTCGGTGGGGGTGGTCGGCTCGGCCGGCTCCTCGCCGTCCTCCGTCGGGGTGGTCGGCTCGGCCGGGTCCTCCGTCGGCTCGGCCGGGTCCTCCGTCGGCTCGGTCGGGTCCTCCGTCGGCTCCGTCGGGGGCGTCGGCTCGGCCGGCTCCTCCGTCGGCGTCGGCGTGCCGGTGGCCCCGTCGACCGGGGTGCTGGGGGTCGCGGTCCCGGCTCCGCCGGCCTCGTCCGCCGGGCTGCTGGGTGCGGGCGTCCCCGGTTCCGGCTGCTCGGGGGCCGGGGGCACCGGCCTGGTCGCCGCCGGCTCGGGGCGGGGCACCGGCGCCGGCGCCGGCGCGGGGGCGTCGCCGCCGTCGGCCGGGGTCGGCGTGCTCGGTGCCTCCGGCGGGGCCGCGACCAGGACGACGACCTCGTCGCCCGGCGAGAGCCGCGCACCCGCGCCCTGCACCCCGGTCACGGTCCCCGCGACGCCACCCGGTGCGGGATCCTCTGCCAGCCGCACCGTCAGGCCCAGCGCGCTGAGCTCGGCGACGACCTCCTCGACCGGCCGCCCGACGTAGTCCGCGGCGACCAGGTCGACGACGTCGGTCGGCTGCGACTCCACGGCGCCGGCCGATCCGCCGGGATCGGAGCCGGCGGCACCGATCAGCGCGGCCACGCCCCCGCCGAGCAGGAGGACGGCCAGCAGCGGGAGCGCGACCAGCAGCGCCCGACGGCGCGCCGCGGGCTGCTCCGCCGGTCCGGCCACCCGACGGGCACCGGGGCCCTTCGGGATGGCGACCCCGGGGTGGCCGGCCCCCCGGTGCGCGCCCGTACCGCGCCGCGGCGCCACCCCGTGGCCCGTTGCCACGACGGCCACCGGCCGGGTGAGCGACGCCGTGTCGGGCGGCCCGTGCATCGTCTCCTCGACCGCGTGCAGGAACGCGTTGCCGTCGGGCAGGCGGTCGTCCGGGTTCTTGACCAGCGCGGCGTCGATCAGGGCGCGGACGTCCTGCGGCAGATCGGCGGGCAGCGGCTCGGGGTGCTCCTGCACCTGCTTGAGCGCGACGGTCACCGGGTTGTCGCCGTCGAAGGCGGCGTGCCCGGCCAGCGACTCGTAGCCGACCAGACCCAGAGCGTAGACGTCGCTCGCCGGGCCGACGTGCTCGCCCATGGCCTGCTCGGGCGACATGTACTGCGCGGTGCCGATGACCTGGCCGGTCTGGGTCAGGGGCACGCTCCCCGCCGACCAGGAGATGCCGAAGTCGGTGAGCTTCACGGTGCCGTCGGGGGTGAGCAGGATGTTGGCCGGCTTCACGTCGCGGTGCACCACGCCGGCGGTGTGGGCCGCGGCGAGCCCGGCGGCGGCCTGCTGGAGGACCGCGAGCGCGGCGCTGGTGCCGAGCGAGCCGTCCTCGGCCAGCCGGGCCGACAGCGGCGGCCCGTCGACCAGCTCCATCACCAGGTACGCCAGGTGCTCGCCGGTGCGCTCCGCCGTCGACTCGCCGTAGTCGAGCACGGCGGCGATGTTGGGGTGGCTCAGGCTGGCCGCGTTCCGGGCCTCGGTGCGGAACCGGGCCACGAACACCGGGTTGTCGGCGTACTCGCTGCGGAGCACCTTCACGGCCACCGGGCGGTCCAGCAGCACGTCGCGCGCGCGCCACACCTCGCCCATCCCGCCGACGGCGATCAGATCGCGCAGTTCGTAGCGATCGCCGAGGATCTGCCGGCTGGTGTCGGCCGTGGTCACTCCCGATCCCCTCGTTCTCGTCCCCGCGAGCTGCTCCCCGCCCGTCGCCCCGCGCTCCCCTGGGTGCCCGTTCGCGGCGGACCTGAACCCCCGCCGCGCCCGGGGACGTCAGACTGGACCCGTGCTCGCACCCCCTTCCCGGCCGTTCGCACAGGTCCGCGGCGTGGTCCGGCTGCTCAACACCGCCGGTGGCCGGGTGCTGTGCCTGGCCGGAGAGGTCGACGACGACGCCGTCGCCGCGTTCCTGCACCGCTACGGGGGTGAGCCGGTGCGGGTCGACGCCGTCGACGCGGGATCGGTGACCGGGCTGTCGTCCGCCGGGCGGCAGCTGCTGGTCGACCACCTGGACGCCGCGGCGGCGCGCACCGGCCGCCCGCTGCCGGTGCGCCGCTCGCCGGAGCTGGCGCGGGCGCTGGCCGAGGACGGGACCCGCCGCGCCACCCGTCCCGGCTGATCGGGCGGGTCGGCGCCCCGACCGGCGTGCGCGCCGTGGCCGTGCCGGTGCCGGCGCGCCCGGTCGTCCGCAGGCCGGCGGGACGACGTCCAGGACCCTGACGGGCCCCGGGCCCGACGGGCCCGGGGCCACGTCGCTCAGCCCAGGTAGTTCACGTGCACGTGGTCGAAGTGGTTGGCCGTGGCGCTGCCGCGGTTCTCCATCGCCTTCCAGGACCCTCCGGCGGAGGACAGCATCCGCTGCTGCCAGATCAGGTAGTCCACGCCGAGCTCGTCCCAGTGCGCCCGGTGGTAGGCGACGATCGCGTCGCCGAGAGCGGCGTTCGACATCACCATGTAGTCCAGCGCCAGGCCGGACGGGTGGCCGCCCGGGTCGGCCGCGCTCGCCCGCGTGCCGCCGAGGGTGATGCCGGCGGCGCCGGGCACGTTGCTGACCACGGCGTCGGCCGCCGCCTGCACCTGCGGCCGGTGGCTCCCGGCGGTGTTGGTGATCTTGGCGACCGCCGAGGCGGCCACCGAGGCGGCGGCCGTGGCGGCGGCCGTGGTGGCGGCGCGGGCCTGCTGGCTCGGGCTGGCGGCCGCGGCCGCGGGCGCCGGAGCGGCAGCTGCAGCGGACGCCGCAGCGGCTGCGGCGGCGGCCTTCGCCTCCTCCTCCGCCTTGGCCTTCGCCTCGGCCTCGGCCCGTGCGGCGGCCTCCGCCTCGGCCTTCTGCCGGTCGAGCTCCGCCTGGTCGGCGGCGGCCTGGGCCTGCTGCGCCGCGGCCTGCTCGGCGTCGCGGGTGCTGCGGCTGGCGGTGAGGTCCTGCAGCGGCGCGAGGTCCTCGGTCACGTCGATCGGGCCGGACTGCGCGGTGAGCCCGAGCTCCTGCGCGACGCTCAGCGACTGCGGCGCGTCCGCCTCGGCCTGCGCGGCCGGTTCGACGCCGACGAGGAGGTTGACCAGCAGGGCGCCGGCCGCGGCCACGCCCAGGTAGACGGCGGGGCGACGGACGTTCGCGGGCGACCGGCGACGGCCGGAGGTGGTGGTGCGGGGATTCATGGGTACGGGGGCTCCGAGGGTGTCACGCGGCCGGCCGGAGGGCGGGCCGCGGCGGGGTGCGGGCAGCAGTGCGCCGACGTCGGGCCGGCTGGGTGGGCCACCGGGGGACGGCGAGGAGCCGGTCGAGCGGGAGGTGCTCGGAGGTGGCCGGTCAGCGGGGCGGGACGCCGGGTGCGCGGGCGATCAGCTCAGCGGGCGCACCTGGCTGCGGTGGTGCCGGCGGGCGCTGGGGCGTGCGGCGGTGCAAGGGCGCGCCATGCGGCGGCTCTCCGTTTCTTCCGATGCCGCCTACCGGGTTAGCTGACGGATTCGGGCGTGGAAGTCGCCCTACCCGCGCCGCGACGTGCGCGGCGCGCGATTCACCCCAGTGCTGCGGTGGGTCCCCGGCTCCCCCTCAGCGCGATGGCTGCGGGCGACTCGGCGGCGCCGATCGGACTCCCCGGATGGGGACGTGGCGACCGATCGGACCCGGCCACGGTAACCGCCGTTATGCATACGTGACAATCGATCGGCGGCTAATTCCACGGCGTGACGTGTGTCGCGTGCCGGATCCGGCCCGGTCGGAGGTGTAGGGGCCGCCCCCGCTCAGCCGGCGTCGGCCCACGACCGGACGACGGCGACGTCGAGCGGGAAGTCCACCGGGAAGGCGCCGAACAGCAGGCGCCCGGCGGTGGACGCCGACGCCCGCACCGCCGCCACCACGTCGTCGGCGAGGGCCTCGGGGGCGTGCACGACGACCTCGTCGTGCAGGAAGAACGCCAGGTGCGGCCGGCGCCCCAGCGGACCGTCGCCACCCAGCCGCCAGAGCCGGTTGCGCAGGTCGGCCATCCAGCACAGCGCCCACTCCGCGCCGGTGCCCTGGACCACGAAGTTGCGGGTGAACCGGCCCCAGGCGCGGCGGGCGCGGTCGCGGTCCTCCCGCGTACCCGCCTGCTCCGCCGGCTCGCCGAGGTCCACCGCCCGCTCCGCCCACGACCCGGTGGGCGTCGGCGACCCCCGGCCCAGCAGGGTGTGCACCACCTCGCCGCGCTCGCCGGCCCGGGCGGCCTCCTCGACCAGGCCGATGGCGCGCGGGTAGCGGCGGGTCAGCCGGGGCATCATGCGGCCGCTCTCCCCGCGCGTGCCGCCGTACATCGCCCCGAGGATGCCGAGCTTCGCCTCCGCCCGCGTGGCCACCGCCCCACCGGCGACCATGCCCTCGTAGAGATCCGAGGCGCGCGCCGCCTCGGCCATCGCGGTGTCGCCGCTCATCCCGGCGAGCACCCGGGGCTCCAGCTGGGCCACGTCCGCGACCACGAACCGCCAGCCGTCGTCCGCGACGGCGGCCGGCCGGATCAACGTGGGGACCGAGAGCGCGCCGCCGCCGTTGGACGCCCACCGCCCGGTGACGACCCCGCCGGGCAGGAAGGAGGAGCGGAACCGCCCGTCCCGCACCCAGGCCTCCAGCCAGCTCCAGCCGTTGGCCGTGAGCAGCCGCATCAGCTTCTTGTACTCGAGCAGCGGCGGGACGCCCGGGTGGTCGAGCTGCTCGAGGGTCCACGAGCGGGTGTCGGCGACCGGGAGGCCGGCCTGCTGGAGCGCCCGCAGCAGCTCGGCCGGCGAGTCCGGGTTCAGCCCCGGGGCGCCCAGGGCGGCGCGGATCTCCCCGAGCAGCCGCTCGAGCACCGCGGGGCGCCCGCCGGCCGCCGGGCGCGGGCCGAGCAGCCCGGTCAGCAGGCGCTCGTGCACGTCGGCCCGCCACGGCAGGCCGGTGTGCGTCATCTCGGCGGCCACCAGGGCACCGGAGGACTCCGCCGCGAGCAGCAGCGCGAGCCCGTCGCCCCGCGGGGAGGCGGCGAGGGCCGCCTGCTGCCGGCGGTGCTCGGCCGCCGGGTCGAGCAGGTCGGCCGGGTCGGCGGGCGGGAAGAGCGCCGGGTCGGCCGCCGCGACCGGCTGCAGCGCATCCCACCCGGCGGTGTCGGCACCGGCGAGCAGCGCCTGGTCGGCGAACGGGGACCGCCGGAGGACGGCGTGGGTCAGCCGCAGGTCGGTGCAGCGCTCCACCCGCACCCCGGCCGCCAGCAGCGCCGGGTACCAGCGGGTGGTGTCGTCCCACACCCAGCGGACGGCCGCGGGGGCGGCCTCCCGCGCCGCGACGAGGGCGGGCAGCGCGTCGGCCGGGATCCCGGTGAGCGCCGACGTCGTCCCGTCGTCGGCGAGCTCCGCGACCTCGACCGCGGACTCGCGGCGCCGGAGCACGACCCGCTGCACCCTCGCAGTGTCGCCGACGGCACCGACGCCTACGGGGCCGGTCCCTAGCCGAGCAGCCGGCGAAGGCAGCGGGCCGGCGCGGTGAGGACCGCCCGCACGACGTGCACGCCCAGCCCCAGGAGATCGGCGTACTCGGGCGGCCGCACCGGTGCCGCGGCGACCGGCCCGGCCGACGTCGTCCGCGCGGACGCCGGTCGGGTCGCCGGCCCGCCGGCCGCCGGCGGCTCGGACTCCGCGGGGGCCGGAAGCGGCTCCGGCACGGTCGGGGCATCCGGCAGCAGCAGGTCGACCGCCGACCGGCGGCGCGGCCCGCGCAGCGAGGCGAACGACGGGATGGCCGGCGCGGCCGGGGACTCCGCCTCGTCCGGCGCGGGCGCCTCGGCGGGCGCACCGGCGTGGCCGGCGTCCGCGGTCGGGCCGGCGGCCCCGGGCAGCTGCGCGGGGGGTTCCGGCACGACGGCCCGGATCGCGGCCACCAGGCCCGGGCCGAGCCCGGCGACGGCGGTCAGCTCCCGCCGGGTGAGGGCGGCCAGCGCCGCGACGTCGGTGATCCCCGCGCGGGTCAGCGCGGTCACCGCCCGTCCGGGCAGGCCGAGATCCTGGATCGTCCCCACGGGCAGGTCCGGCGAGCTGGTCGGCATGTCGGCCAACCCTAGCGACGCCGTTCCGGGGCCGCCGACGCGGCGGCCGCTCAGCGGACGGTCACCTCGTAGGTGTGCCCGGCCGCACGCAGCCGCTCGACCAGCACCTCGCCCATCGCCGTGGCCGGCGTGAGGGAGCCGGCGCGGTCGGGCAGCCGGTCGCCGTCCAGGGCGAGCGCGAGGGCGCTCTCGCCGAGCATCACCGCCGTCGCCGCGTAGCCGGGGTCCCCCTTCCCGGCGGCGGTCGCCCGGTACCGGCGGCCGTCCTCGGTGCCGGCGTCGACGATCATGCGGAAGAAGCCCTTCTGCCGGACCGCCTCGCTCGGTCCGCTGCCGGGCGCGGGGAGCACGCGGTCGAGCAGCGCGCGGGTCGGAGCCAGGCTCATGGCGGAGACGGCGGCGACCAGCCCGGCGCTGACCCCGGCCGCGGTCACCGCACCCAGCGGGCCGCGGCCGACGCCCATGACCTCGCCGTAGCGCAGGGACCGCCCGTACGCCCAGTCCTGCAGCGCGTTGCTCCGCCGCACGATGCGGGTGTTGAACGGCGCCATCACGAACGGCGCCGTCCACCGCCCGTCGGGCGTCTGGGACGGCAGGCTCGCGTCCCGCGGCTGAGGTGTGTCCGGCTCGGCCGCCCGGTCCGGGCTCAGCGCGAAGGGGTCGCCGACCACGCGGCGCAGCGCCGGGTCGTCCTGCAGCGCCTCCACCTGGGCGCGCATCGAGTCGATGGTCCCGCCGCTGAACCCGCCCCGGGCGGTGGCGACCAGCTGGACGTCGCGGAGGCCACCCGCGCCGTCGGCCGCGGCCCGCTGCGCCAGCAGGAACACGCTCAGGTCCGAGGGGATGGAGTCGTAGCCGCAGGCGTGGACGATCCGCGCACCGGTCTCCTTCGCGACGGCGTCGCACCGCTCGATCGCGTCCCGGACGAACAGCACCTCGCCGGTCAGGTCGGCGTAGTGCGTCCCGGCGCGGGCGCAGGCCTCGACCACCGGCAGGCCGTACCGGGCGTAGGGGCCGACGGTGGTCGCCAGCACCCGGGTGCTGCCGGCGAGGTCGGCCAGCGACGCCGCGTCGGTGGAGTCCGCCTCCACCAGCGCCCAGCCGCGGCCACCGGCCGGCAGGGCGTCGCGCACCTCCTCCAGGCGCCGCCGGGACCGCCCGGCCAGCGCGATCCGGGTGCCCTCCGGGGCGTGCTCGGCCAGGTAGGCCGCGAGCAGCCGCCCGACGAAGCCGGTGGCCCCGTACACGACCAGGTCGTAGGTCCGTCCGCCATCTGCCATGCCGCCATCCTCACCCGCCCCGGCGGCGTCGGCAGCCCGCGGCCCCCGGGCCCCGCGGTCGCCCGGCGTCCCTCCTCCGGATCTCCGCGGAGAAGCTCCCGCGCTTTCCGCGGAGAAGCTCCTCCCGGTCCGGCGGGGACTCGCACGGCGGCCGGCGCGGGGACGGCGTCGGTGCGGTCGAACCTCTCGAATCGGTCACGGGACGCACCACGCGTCACTGCCCGCCCGGCAGGCACAGGCACCGACGAGCCCGTGCCGATGGAGGTCGCATGGCAGTGCGGCTCGCAACGGTGCGGACCGCGACCCGTCCCCAGGTCGCGGCCCGGACGTCGTCATCCCCCTGGTGGCGGTCGGCGGTGGTCTACCAGGTCTACCTGCGCTCGTTCGCCGACGGGAACGGGGACGGGATCGGCGACCTGGCCGGCCTCCGCTCCCGGCTGCCCTACCTGGCGTGGCTGGGCGTGGACGCGGTGTGGATCAACCCGCACTACCCCTCCGGTGGTGCCGACGGCGGCTACGACATCGTCGACTACCGCGCCGTCGACCCGGAGTACGGGGACGTGGCCGACCTGGAGGCGCTGGTCGCCGAGGCACGCGCGCTCGGCCTGCGCATCGTGCTCGACGTCGTCCCCAACCACACCTCCGACCGGCATCCCTGGTTCCAGGCCGCGCTCGCCGACCCGGACTCCCCCGAGGCGGCCCGCTACCACTTCGCGCCCCCGTCGGAGGAGCCGCCGAACAACTGGCAGTCGCTCTTCGGCGGGCCGGCCTGGTCGCGCACCCCGGACGGCCGCTGGTACCTGCACCTGTTCGCCCCCGAGCAGCCCGACCTCAACTGGCGTGACCCGGCCGTCGCCGCCGACTTCGAGCGGACCCTGCGCTTCTGGCTCGACCGCGGGGTCAGCGGCTTCCGCGTCGACGTCGCCTACGGCCTGTTCAAGGACGCCGGGCTGCGGAACAACCCCGGCGCCTACTCCCCCACGCTCTTCGGCCACGGCCCCGAGCAGGCGATGACCTGGAACCAGCCCGAGGTGCACGACGTCTGGCGGCAGTGGCGGTCGATCTGCGACGAGTACCCGGGCACGATGCTGGTCGGCGAGGTCTGCCTGGCCGACCCGCGCGAGGTCGCCCTCTACTCGCGCCCCGACGAGATGCACCAGTCGTTCTCCTTCCGGCTGCTGAAGTCCCCGTGGTCGGTGGAGTCCTTCGCCGACGGCGTGCGCAGCGCCCTCGACGCGTTCGGCGCGGTCGGCGCCCCGGTGTCCTGGGTCCTCGGCAACCACGACAAGGACCGGCAGGTGACCCGGTTCGGTGGTGGCGCGGTGGGCACCGCCCGCGCCCGGGCGGCGGCGCTGCTGATGCTGGCGCTGCCCGGCTCGGCGTACGTCTACGCCGGCGACGAGCTGGGCCTGCCGCAGGCCGTCGTCCCGGACGAGGCCAAGCGCGACCCGATCTTCTTCCGCAGCGGCGGGGCGCGCCCGGGCCGCGACGGCTGCCGGGTGCCGATGCCCTGGAACCCCTCCCCCGGGGTCGGCTTCTCCACCCGGCCCGCCGAGCCGTGGCTGCCCGTCCCCGACGGGTGGGACCGCTACGCCGTCTCCCGCCAGTCCCGCGACGGCGGCTCGATGCTGATCCTGTACCGCCGCGCGCTCGCCCTGCGCGAGGCCCACCCGGCACTCGGCTCGGGCGAGGCGACGGTGAGCACGCGGGGCGACGTCCTCACCGTGCGGTGCACCGCCGCGGACGGCAGCGCCGTGCGGTGCGTGGTCAACATGGGCTCGGAGACGTCGCTGGTGCGCTCCCGGGGCACCGTGCTGCTGGCCTCCAACACCAGCGTGCGCCGGTCGTCGGCCACCGTGGCGCTGCCGCCGCACACCGCGATCTGGCTCGCCGAGGGCTGACCCCGGCACTGCTCCCGGAGGCGGGCGGCGCCCGTTCAGCCCGCGGCGAGGGCGGCGACCGGGCCGCCGGGCGGGGCCGGCCGCCGGTCCGGCCCGGGTCGGACGACCAGCACCGGGCAGCGCCCGTGCATCACGCAGTGCAGGCTCACCGACCCGAGCAGGAGCCCGCGCAGCGTGCCCCGCCCCCGGCTGCCCACGACGAGCACGTCGGCAGCCCGCGCCCGCGCCACCAGGCCGGCGCCCGCCGCGTCCTCCACGACCACCGTCCGGACGGCGCGCACCGGGTCGGCACCCGCGCGGGCCCGCTCCGCCAGCACGTCGGCGACGACCTGCTCGGTCGCGGCCTGCAGGTCGCGCCGGAGCTCGTCGGCCGGCGGCAGGGCCACCGCCTCGGGCCCCGCCCAGTGGTCGATGGAGGCGAAGGCGGCGACGACCTCCAACTCCGCGCCGCGGCGCGCCGCCTCGTCGAGGGCGACGGCCAGCGCGGCGCGCGAGACGTCCGACCCGTCCACGCCGACCACCACCCGGGGCGGATCGGAGATCCCGACCGGCGGGTGCACCACCAGGACCGGGCAGGCGGCGTGCGTCACGCACTGCAGGGCCACCGAGCCGAGCAGGACGCTGCGGACGGCGCCCCGCCCCCGGCTGCCGACCACCAGCAGCTCGGCCCCGGCGGACAGCTGCACCAGGAGGGGCGCCGCCGGCTCCGCGGACACGACCAGCCGGATGCCGACGTCCCGCACCCCGGGGACGGCGGACACCGCTACCTCCGCTCGCACCTCGTCGAGCAGCGCCCGGGCCTGCGACTCGGTGGCCGCCCGGATCCCGGGCGCGTCCGGGACGGCCAGCGCCCCGGCGCCGGGATCTCCGACCGGCAGCGCGTAGCTCGTGGCGACCTCGACGTCCGCCCCCAGCCGGGCTGCGGCTAGGAGGGCCTCGATCAGCGCGGCCCGTCCGTCGGGCGACCCGTCGACCCCCACCACGACGCGCGGGCGGGCACCGCCGCCCGGCACCTCGACGGGCTCGGCGTCGGGACGGTCGATCGGCACGGTCATGGCACGCCTCCCTCGGCGGCCCGGTCGGCCGGCCACGGAGCCGATCCTGGACGTCCGGGCGGGCGCCGTCAGGGGGCCGACCGTCCCTGGGCGGAGGACCTTCGTCCCCTCCGGTCCGCCGGCCGCCCGTCGCCGGCCGCCCGTCCCCGGCGGCCTGGGACGAGCGGCGCACGGGTCGGGACCTACGGCCCTGCGACACCCGGTCGCGCACGACCGATGGTGGGGTGGCCGGGCCCCGGCCCGCCCGACGACGAGGAGGAGTGATCGTGCCCACCACCGACGAGGACCGCATCGTCGACGTCCTGGACGAGGCGGAGTGTCGCCGCCTGCTCGGCACGGCCGGGATCGGGCGGCTCGGCTTCACCGACGGAGCCCTCCCGGCCATCGTCCCGGTCAGCTTCGCGCTGCACGACGGCAGCGTGCTGATCCCCGGCCGGCTGGGCAACCGCATCGTCGACGCCGTCCGCCGGACGGTGGTCGTCCTCGGGGTGGACGCCTACGACGGCGAGACGCGCACCGGCTGGGGCGTGACCGTGGTCGGGCCGTCCCGGGTGGTCAGCGACCCCGCCCACGTCCTCGCGCACGACCGGCTCGGTCTGCTCTCCCCGCCGTCCGGACCGGGGCGCTGCTACATCGCCGTGCAGATCGGGTTGCTGAGCGGCTGGCGGATGCGGCTGCCGGCCGTCCTCCCGTCCGCCGGTCCCGTGGTCACCGGTTACCCCGCGCAGGCGTGAACCCGGCCGCGCCGGACACCGGTGACCGAGGACCCTGATCGATCCGCCGCCGCCGGTGCTTCGGTGGATCCCGGTGCCCCGACCAGGTCGACCACGCTCTGCACGGCCAGCCCGTGGAAGCCCCAGCGGCGCAGGCCCGCCGCCCGGTCCTCCGCCGGCAGGGGCAGCGTGACCGCCTCGTCGGGCAGGTCGCGGTGGCAGCCGCCGTCGGGGACCAGCACCTCCGCGCAGCGGGGCCAGTGCGCCCGGGCGTCGGCGACGACCTGCAGCTGCCGGGGCAGATGCAGCGGATCGCGATCGGCCTCCGCGCCCAGCCGCTCCAGGAGCGCGTCGTCGGCGACGCGCGCGGAGTCCAGCGCCGGGCTGCCGTGCACGATCCGGTGCGCGACGGCGGTGGGACGCAGGCCGTGCCGCTCGAGGGCGCCGGCGACCTCGTCCAGCGCCCCCGGCCAGCCGCCCGGGCACCGCTCCGCCCGCGGCGGCCCGCCGGGCACGGTGACGCTCAGCCGGGCGTCCGGCCCGTCCGACCCGGCGATGTCGACGTGCAGGCGCAGCGCCGGGTCTCGCACCGCCGCCTTGAGCGACGCGGAGCCGACGTCGGGCGACAGCAGCACGCGGTCCCCGCCCGTCATCCGCGCCCCCTCAGCCGTGTTCGGCGCGCGAGGACCACCGTGCTCGGCAGGTCAGACGGGCTCGACGCCGAAGATCCCGGCCAGGCGCTCGATCTTCCGGGCGCGGCCCAGCCGGGGCAGGTCGCTGCCGTCGCGGATCACCTGGCCGCGGGCGTCGAAGTCGGCGAGGAAGTCGCGCGCCCAGGCGACGTCGGAGGGCGCCGGGCTGATGACCTCGTTGATGACCGGCAGCTGGTCCATGTCCAGGCACAGCTTCCCGGTCAGCCCGAGGGAGACGGTGACGGCGCTCTGCTCCCGCAGCACCGGGAGGCTGCTGCTCACCGTCGGCCCGTCGATCGGTCCGGGGAGGCCACCGATGCGGCTGGCCAGCACCAGGCGGGTCCGCGGGTAGGACATGGCCAGCTCGTCGGCGCTGGTGCCGGTGTCCCGGCGGTAGTCGCCGCTCCCGAACGCGAGCCGGAAGGCCCCGCGGGCGCGAGCGATGTTCACCGCCTCCTCGATGCCGAGGGCCGACTCGACCAGCGCCAGGACCGGCGTGGCGCCACCGAGCCGGTCGAACGTCTCGGTCACGTGCTCGGCGGCCTCGGCCTTGGCGAGCATGACGCCGAGCAGCCCCGGCAGCCCGGCGAGCCCGGCCATGTCGTCGGCCCAGTAGGGCGTGGCGTGGTCGTTGATCCGCACCCAGGCGCTGCGGTCGTCCCGGGCGAGCCACTCGGCGACGCCCTCGCGTGCCTCCCCCTTGCGGGCGGGATCGACGGCGTCCTCGATGTCGAGCACCACCGCATCGGCGCGCGACTCGTGCGCCACGTCGAACAGCTCCGTGCGGGCACCGTTCACCAGCAGCCAGGAGCGCGCGTCCTCGGGACCGACCTTCCGGTTCTTCGCCACGCCGTCCATCCTCGCGCGGATCATGCCGTCGCACCGCTCGGGGGCCCTCCGAGGTACCACGGCGACGTGCACCGGCTCGTCGGCGCGGTCCACTGCCAGGATGGCGGCATGCTGCTCGCCGACGTCGTGGCCGCCTCCACCGCGGTGGCGGCGGCCGGCGGGCGGAAGGCCAAGGCCGCCCTCATCGCCGACGCGCTGCGCCGGGCGGAGGGCGGGGAGGTGCCGGCGGTGACCGCCTGGCTCTCGGGCGAGCCGCTGCAGCGACGGCTCGGGATCGGGTGGCGGTCGCTGGCGGCGCTGACCGGCGGCGCCGCCGCGGCGCCGACCCTGACGGTGGCCGACGTCGATGCCGCGTTCGCCTCGCTCGCCGCCACCTCGGGTGCGGGATCGGCCGCCCGGCGGGAGGCGCTGCTGCGCGGCGTGCTGGCGAAGGCCACCGCCGAGGAGCAGCGGTTCCTGGTCCGGCTCATCACCGGGGAGCTGCGGCAGGGCGCCCTGGAAGGTGTCGTGCTGGAGGCGGTGGCCGCCGCGTCCGGCGTCGCCGCGACCGACGTCCGGCGCGCCTTCATGCTCTCCGGCAGCCTCCCGGCCACGGCGACCACGGCCCTCGACGGCGGAGCCGGCGCCCTGGCGGCGATCACCCTGCAGGTCGGCCGCCCGGTGCGCCCGATGCTCGCCGCGCCCGGGGCCTCGCTCGACGCCGCGCTCACCGACCTGGGGGCGGAGGTGACCGTGGAGTTCAAGCTCGACGGCGCCCGCATCCAGGTGCACCGGGACGGGGACGAGGTCCGCGTCTGGACCCGCACGCTGCGCGAGGTGACCGACGGCGTGCCGGAGCTGGCCGACCGGGTCCGCGCGCTGCCGTGCCGCACCGCCGTCCTCGACGGCGAGACGCTCGCCCTGGACGACGACGGACGCCCGCGGGCGTTCCAGGACACGATGAGCCGCTTCGGCAGCGCGGCGGACGACGCGGGCGTGCTGCTCAGCCCGTTCTTCTTCGACCTGCTGCACCTCGACGGCCGCGACCTGCTCGACGCGCCGCTCGACGTCCGCCTGGACGCCCTCGCCGCGCTGCTCGCCGACGACGCCGCCGCCCCGCTGCGGATGCCCGGGGTCCGGCGGCCGGACCGCGACCAGGCCGCCCAGGTGCTCGAGGACGCGCTCGACGCCGGGCACGAGGGCGTCGTCGTCAAGGACCTGACCGCGCGCTACGCCGCCGGCCGCCGCGGCAAGGCGTGGCAGAAGGTCAAGCCGGTGCACACGCTCGACCTGGTGGTGCTCGGCGCCGAGTGGGGCTACGGCCGCCGCACGGGCAAGCTCTCGAACATCCACCTCGGCGCGCGCGACCCCGACGGCGGGGAGCCGGTGATGGTCGGCAAGACGTTCAAGGGCATGACCGACGAGCTGCTGGACTGGCAGACCCGCACCTTCCCCGAGCACCTGCGGGAGGAGACGCCGGAGGGGGTGTTCCTGCGGCCCGGGCTGGTCGTCGAGATCGCGGTGGACGGCGCCCAGCGCAGCACGCGCTACCCCGGCGGCGTCGCCCTGCGGTTCGCCCGCGTGCTGCGCTACCGGCCCGACAAGACGCCGGCCGAGGCCGACACCCTCCAGGCGGTGCAGGCCCTGGTTGCGGGCGGCTGACCACGCCGGGGTCCCGGCTCAGGCCTCCGCGACGCGCGGCGCGACCTCGGTGCCCAGCAGCTCGATCCCGCGCAGCAGGTCCTCGTGCGCCAGCCTCGGGTTGGTCATCTGGATCGACACGCGGTCGACGCCGCCGAGCTGCCCGGAGATCCGGACCAGCTTCTCGGCGACGCTGTCGGGATCGCCCATGAAGAAGGCGCCGTCGGGCCCGCTGGTGGCGTCGAACTGCGCCCGGGTGGGTGCGGCGAAGCCACGCTCGCGGGAGACCTTGGTGAACAGCTCGTGCCAGCCGGGGAAGATGGTGTCCGCGGCGGCCTGCGTGCTGTCGGCGACGAAGCCGAACACGTGCAGCCCCACCTGCAGCTGCTCCGGCGGGTGGCCGGCGTGCGCACCGGCCCGCCGGTAGAGGTCGATCAGCGGGGCGAACTGCCGGGGCTCGCCGCCGATGATCGCCACCATGAGCGGCAGGCCGAGCAGCCCGGCGCGGGCGAACGACTCCGGCGTCCCGCCCACCCCGACCCAGATCGGCAGCGGGTCCTGCACCGGGCGGGGGTAGACGCCCTGGCCGGTCAGGGCGGGCCGGTGCTTCCCCGACCAGGTGACGTGCTCGGACTCCCGGATGCGCAGCAGCAGGTCGAGCTTCTCGGTGAACAGCTCGTCGTAGTCGCCCAAGCTCAGACCGAACAGCGGGAACGCCTCGGTGAACGAGCCGCGGCCCACCACCAGGTCGATGCGGCCCCCGCTGATCAGGTCGAGGGTGGCGAACTGCTGGAACACCCGCACCGGGTCCGCGGCGCTGAGCACCGCGACCGCGCTGCCCAGCCGGATGCGGGAGGTGCGCGCCGCCGCGGCGGCGAGGATCACCGGCGGCGCGGAGTCGTAGTACTCCGGGCGGTGGTGCTCGCCGATGCCGAAGGAGTACAGCCCCACCCGGTCGGCGAGCTCGATCTCCTCGAGCAGGTGCGCCATGCGCTCCTCCGGGCCGACCACCCGCTCGGTGCGGGGATCGGTGACGGCCGAGACGAAGCTGTCGACGCCGAGGTGCATGGCCGTCCTCCAGGAGTTCGGGTGCGGGCTGGTCGGGCGACCGGTCCTCGCGGCAGTCAACGCCGCGCGGGCCCGGTGATTCCCCGGGCGCCGGCCGGCGGCGGGCGCGTCAGGAGCCGGACGCGCCGAGGACCTCGACGAGGGTGAGCCGGCCCGCCGCCTCCCGGTCGGCCACGGACACCTGCGCGCCCCCCGCGCCGTCGCCGGTGCGGTCGAGGGTGCCCCGCAGCTCGGCCCACCGCGCGACGTGCCGCCGCATGCGGCGGGCGGAGATCCGCCGTCCGCGGGCGTGCTGGCCGCCCACGGCCACCTCCGGGGTCACGTCCAGGAGCACCAGCCGCACCGGCCGGCCGGCGCGACGGGCCGTCCGCAGCACCGTCGCCCGCCAGGTCCGGCTGGTCCAAGGGTCGGTGAGGACGACGACCGGCGCCTCCCCGGCGATCCGCCGCAGCACCCGCCGGCGGTGCGCCAGGTGCACCGCCGGGCGGAGCAGCCGGTAGGGCAGGCGCAGCCCGGCTCCGCGCAGCCGTTCGGCCACCTGCTCGGAGTCCACGCCGGCCAGGCCCGGGTTCCCGGCGGACAGCCGCCGCAGCAGCGTCGTCTTGCCGCTGCCGGGCAGCCCCGCGAGGACGACGAGGACGCGCCCGGTCGCCGGTGCGCTCCCGCGCTCGGTGCCGGGGCGGCCCCGGGTCGGTGCGATCGTCATGCGCTCCGCCTCCGTCGGTCGGTCCCGACGGTGCGCGCCGATCCTCCGGCCGACGTGTGCGCCGGCTGGGGATCTGCTGGATGCCGCCGACGGCCGCATCCCCGGGGCCGTGCGCGGCTCAGCCCGCGGGCGGCACCACCCGGTCCAGCCAGGCCAGCAGGTCGGCGACGACCTCGTCGCGGTTGGTCTCGTTGAAGACCTCGTGCCGCGCGTCCTCGTACACGGCGAGGGTGACGTCGGTCAGCCCGGTGCCGCGCAGCCGCTGGACCAGGCCGTGCACCAGGGCGAGCTGCCCGGTGACCGGGTCCTGGTCGCCGACCGCGACGTAGACCGGCAGGTCGGTGCGCAGCCCGGCCAGCCGCTCGGGGTCGGCCACCTGCCGCGCGGAGACGAACATCTGCCGGCTGTCGGTGGCGGTGAGCCCGAACCCGCAGCGCGGGTCGGCGACGTAGGCGTCGACCTCGGCCTCGTCGCGGGAGAGCCAGTCGTACTCGGTGCGGGCCGGCTCGAACGCGGCGTTGAAGGCGGAGAGGTCCGTCGGCCCGTCGAGGTCCATGGCCGGTTCCAGCAGGTCCAGCGCGGCGGTGCCGGTGAGCACCAGGCCGGCCAGGTCGGCGGAGTGGTCGAGGACGTGCTGCTGGGCGGCGAAGGAGCCCATGCTGTGGCCGAGCAGCACCAGCGGGACATCGGGCAGGTCGGCGCGCACGTGCGCGCTCAGCCGGCCGATGTCGCGCACCAGCTCGTCCCAGCCGCCGGGACCGAGGTCGCCCCAGCGGCCGTCCTGCGCAGTGGCACCGTGCCCCCGGTGGTCCTGCCCCACGACCACCCAGCCCGCGCCGGTCAGCGCCGCGGCCAGGCGCTCGTAGCGGAGCAGGTGCTCGCCCATCCCGTGGGTGAGCTGGAGGATGCCGCGCACCGGGCCGGCGGGGTCCCACCGGTAGGCCGTGACACGGACGTCGGAGGCGGAGTCGATCGAGAGGGTCTGATCCGGCATGCCGGGAGGCTACGGGCGACCCGGTCCCGGGGGGACCCCGGGAACGACGCAGCGGCGCCACCCCCCGCCGACCGGGTGCGGCGCCGCTGCGCGGCCGGCCGGGGTCAGTCGTCCCAGCGGTGCCCCCAGCCGTGGCCGCGGCCGGGATGCGTGCGCTCGATCCACTCGGAGACCCGCGCCTCGACGTCGGCCAGCCGCTCGTCGGCCTCCTCCTGGGTGAGCCGCCCCTCCTCGACGGCCTCGGCGATCCGCTCCTCGGCCGCCTGCACCAGGGCGTCGACGAGCGCGTCGGTGGTCACGCCCTGCTCCTCGGCGACGTCGGCGAGGCTGGTCCCCGCGGGCTCCAGCGCCGTGCGGAGCTCCTCCTCGGTCAGCCCGAGCGCGTCGGCCGCGACCGACAGGCCCGGCCACCCGCCCCCGCGGTGCCAGCTCCCGTGGTGCCAGCCACGGTCGGCGAGACCGCTCTCGGCGAGCGTGCCGGCCACCTCGTCGGCCTGCTCCTGGGTGATCGAGCCGTCGGAGACCAGGCCGGACAGGGCGTCCCGGATGCGGTCGGCGGCGGTGGTGGCCGCCTCGGCCGTCGCGTCCGGGGCGGCGAGCGCCGGGACGGCGACGGCCAGGCAGGACAGGCTCAGCGCACCGGCGGCGACGCCGATGGCGATCTTCTTCCTCACGGTGGTCCTCCTCCGCGGCCGGCCCCTCCGACCGTCGCCGTCAGTGTCCCGCTGACAGCTGTGCGGCGTCTGTGAATCCGCTCCGAAACGGCCGTGCATCCGGCCGCGGCTCCCCACGGACGACGTCCAGCCGCCGTCCAGCCGGGTCACAGCAGACAGGTGGACCGTGGCCGCATGGACGACCACGCCGCCCGCGGCCGGGCACCCGGGTCCCGCGGGCGGGACCGGCAGGCGGCTCCGCGGCGCACCGCCCTCGCGGTGCTCCTGGGCGCGGCCCTGGTCCCGGTGGCCGCGCTGACGCTGGCCCCGGAGGGTGCCGGCTGGTCGTGGGGGTCACCGGCCGTGGAGCTGCGGTGGTACCTCACCGGCCTCGACTCCCCGGCCACGGTGCGGCAGCTGCTGGGCAACCTGGCTCTGCTGGTCGTCCCCGCCGTCCTCGCGGTGCTCCGGTGGCCCGCGCTGGGCCGGCCGGACCGCCTGCTCCTGACCGCCGCGGCCACCGGCACCGGCATCGAGCTGCTCCAGTGGTTGCTCCCGCTCGGCCGCGTGGTGTCCCCGCTGGACGCCGCGCTCAACGCCGCCGGAGCCGTCGCCGCCGGGCTGCTGGTGGCCGCCGGCACCGCCGGCCGGTCGCGCGGCCGGGTCCCCGGGCCCGCCGGCGTGCCGGGGTGAACCGCCCCGGCCGCGGGTTCAGGCGTCGACCGCCTCGTGGGTGTTGACCCCGGGGATCCGGCGCACCGAGCCCCAGCCGAACCGGGCCCACGCCACCAGCAGCGCGGCGCCGGCGAGCGAGCCGAGCGCGTCGCGGACCAGGTCACCGTTGGTGTCGTCGTTGCCCTCGGACAACTCGGTGCCGAACCAGGCGTCGGACCGCCACTCGTAGATCTCCCACAGCGCCCCGATCGTGACGCCGAGCGCCGCCGTCACGACGGCCATGCCGACGTAGTGCCGCAGGTGCGTCTCGTCCCGTGGGTCGGGGACGACGTCGAGCCGGGCCAGCGCGATGTAGACGACCGGCGCGGTGAGCATGGGCAGCGAGAAGTGCACGAGGTCGTCGAACCGGACGAACCGGTCGTAGAGCCCCCACACCTCGCCGAACCCCTGCAGCGCCATGCCGAGGGTCACCGACAGGTCGTAGACCCGCGGCAGGTTCACCAGCCGCGCGACGAGCGTGACCGCCCCCATGACGGCGAGCACCGCGGCCGAGCCGGCGTCCCCGGCGACGGCGTACCAGACGGCCCCGCCCAGCAGCACCAGCCGCAGCACGTCGATGCCGTCCCGGACGACCGGCGTCCAGTCCCCGAGCAGGAGCCTCCGCGTGTCCACGCCGGTACCCGGACCGCTCAGCCGGACTCGGCGATCCGCTTGATCGCCGCGAGCGTGACGGGGATGCCCTCGTGGGCCTGGCGGGTCCGCTCGGCGATCTGCTCCTGGGCCGCGTCGCCGTAGCGCTCGGCGAAGAAGGCCAGCCCGCCGGGGAGGAACTCCCACGACTCGGTGAGCTCCGTCCCGCCGTCGACGGGGGCGAGCGTGAAGCTCCAGTGCACCAGGGAGCCGCCGACGATCCAGCCGAACTCCCGGCCCCGGTCGGCCGCGACCACCTGCGAGCGCGTCTCCCAGGTCCGCTCCGGCGTGACGTTGCGGCCGCTGAACCAGTCGCCGACCTCCCCCGAGGCGCCCTCGTCCCACCAGCAGGCGGCGCAGACCGGGCTCCACTCGCCGGTGCGGGGAACGTCGGAGACCAGGTCGTAGAGGTCCTCCGGGGACGTCGCGACGGTGATCGACCCGGAGTGACGTAGCTCGCGCACGCCCGCAGTGTCGCAGCCACCGCTCCCGACCGGCCCTCCGCCCGGGGACGGCGGCCACCGGGCTTCCCCGGATGCCGCGGGACAGGGAGGTGCTGCGCACGTGGACGGCGGCCCCGAGTCGCCCCGCACGGGTCCCCCGACGCCGGACCTAGCGTCGATGGTCGCCCCCCTTAATGAGAACGATTGTCGTTCCTATACGGTCGGGCTCCCATCGACCTCACGAGGAGCCCCCATGCGTTCCCCCCTGTCCCCCGCGCTGCGAGCCGCCGCGCTGACCACGGTGCTGCCGCTCGCGCTCGCGACCGGATGCGCGGCGTCCGACGGCACCGACGCCACGGCGGCGACCCCCACGAGCTCCACCCCGTCGGCCGGACCGACGGGGACCGCCGAGGAGAGCGAGGCGTCCGCGCCGACCGAGGTCGGGGGCAGCGCGCCCCGGCTGGCGCTCACCTACGACGGCGGCGTCCAGGTCCTCGATGCGACGACGCTCGAGGTGCTGGCCGACGAGCCGCTGGAGGGCTTCAACCGGCTCAACCCCGCCGGCGACGGCCGGCACTTCCTGGTGTCCACCTCGGGCGGCTTCCGCCTGCTCGACGGCGGGGCCTGGGGCGAGCCGCACGGCGACCACGACCACTACTACACCGCCGATCCCGAGCTGACCGACGTGCTGTTCGCGGCGGAGAAGCCGGCGCACGTGGTGGCGCACGCCGGCCGGACGGTCCTCTTCGACGACGGGACCGGCGACGTGACCGCGTTCGACAGCGCCGACATCGCCGACCCCGACCGGGAGGTGCTCGAGTTCTCCACGTCCGCTCCGCACCACGGCGTGGCCGTCGAGCTCGCGGACGGCCGGATGCTCGTCTCCGACGGCACCGAGGAGGAGCGCAGCGGCATCCGCATCCTGGATGCCGACGGCGAGGAGATCACCGCCCGCGACGACTGCCCCTCCGTGCACGGCGAGGCCGTGGCTGCAGACGAGGCCGTCGTGATCGGCTGCCAGGACGGCGCCGTCCTCTACGCCGACGGCGAGCTCACCAAGATCCAGAGCCCGGACGAGTACGGCCGCATCGGCAACCAGTTCGGGACCGAGTCGTCGCCGATCGTGCTCGGCGACTACGAGCGCAGCGCGGAGGACCGCTCCAGCACCGTCGCGCTCCTCGACACCACGACCGCCTCGCTGCGACTGGTCGACCTGCCGGCGCCGTACTGGTACCGCTCCTTCGGCCGCGGCCCGAACGGCGAGGGCCTGGTGCTCACCTACGACGGCGCCCTCCAGGTGATCGACCCCGTCACCGGCACCGTCACCCGGTCCATCCCGGTGACCGGCGCATGGGAGGAGTCCGACGACTGGCAGGACCCGCACCCCAACGTCGTCGTGGTCGACGGCATGGCCTACGTGACCGACCCGGCCACCCAGCAGATCCACGCCGTGGACGTCGAGGCCGGCGAGGTGTGGAAGTCCGCGAGCCTGGACGTCACGCCGAACGAGCTCTCCGGCGTCTCCGGTGACGTCGAGGAGCACGCCGACCACGACCACGAGCACGACGGCGAGCAGGCGCACGACGACGAGCACGACGAGTGACCCGCCCAGGACGTCTGGGCGTATTCGCGCTGGCCGGCTGTCTCGGCTGCGGGCTCACCGGGTGCGGCGGCGACCAGGCCGGCGCCGCCGACGACGGCCGGGTGGACGTGGTGGTGAGCTCGTACCCGCTGGAGTACGTCGCGGCGGAGGTGGGCGGGGACCGCGTGGACGTCACGAACCTCGTCCCGGCCGGCGGGGACAGCCACGGGCTGGAACCCACGCCCCGCGACGTCATGACGCTGACCGAGGCCGACGTCGTCGTCCACCTCTCCGGCGCGCTCCAGCCGGCGATCGACGACGTGCTCGCCCAGCAGGAACCCGAGCACGTCGTGGACGCCACGGCGCTGGCCGACCACGGCGAGGATCCGCACTTCTGGCTCGATCCCGTGCGCCTGGCCCCACTGGGCACGCAGGTGGCCGACGAACTGGCGGTGGTCGACCCGGATCACGCGGACCGGTACGCCGAGCGGGCCGAGCGCCTCGCGGCGTCGCTCCAGGAGATGGACGAGGAGTACGCGACGGCGCTCGCCCCGTGCCGCGGGGCGACGCTGCTCGCCTCGCACGAGGCCTTCGGCTACCTGACCGAGCGGTACGGCCTGCGCCAGGTGGGGGTCGCCGGCCTCGACCCGCACGTCGAGGTCTCCCCGACCCGGTTGCGCCGGGTGGTCGACGACGTGCGCGACACCGGCGCGCGCACGATCTTCTTCGAGGCGGCGGCGGGGCTCGGCGTGGCGGAGACGCTCGCCGACGAACTGGGCCTCGCCACCGACGTGCTGCACCCCATCGAGCGGGTGGCCGACGAGGAGAGCTATCCCGGCCTGATGACGGCGAACCTCGCCGCCCTGCGCCGCGGGCTCGTCTGCACCGGCTGATCGGCGTCGCGGAGCAGCGTCTGGGCGCTGTGGCCACTTCGGGACTCGCTCTGCACCCACGCCCGACGCCGCCCGGTCCGCGCCACCGCAGGGGTGAGCGCGGGCCGGCCGCGGGTATGCGCGCCGCGTGGAGACGCTGCTGGAAGAAGTCGTCAACGTCCTCGTCGTCATCGTCGAGGCGTGCGGCGCCGCGGTCATCATCATCGGCGCCGTCTACGCGTTCCTCCGGTTCCTCTGGGCGGGATTGCGGCACCGCGGGGCCGCGGGCTTCGTGCCGGTCCGGTTGACGCTGGGGCGCTTCCTGGCCCTGGGCCTGGAGTTCCAGCTCGCCAGCGACGTCCTGCGCACCGCCGTGGCGCCCAGCTGGGAGGAGATCGGGCAGCTCGCCGCCATCGCCGCCATCCGGACGGTGCTGAACTACTTCCTGGGCAAGGAGATCGCCGAGGAACGCCGCCAGGTCGAGGAGGACCGCGACCGGGACCGGCCGTCCGGCACCTCGTCGTCGGACGAGAAGGACCGGGATGCGTCGTCGTCGCGCTCCGGGCAGGCGGGGTGAGCTCGACGCTGGCCGCCGTCACCGGGACCGCCGCGCAGTTCGTCGCCGGAGTCGCGGTCGTCAGCGGCCTGGTTGCCCTGGCCGCCACCCGCCGCCCGGCGCTGGCGCTCGGCATCCTGCTGGACCTGCTGGTCGCCGCCGGCCTGCTCCGGCTGGCCGGGGACCCCAGCTGGCAGGCGATCGCCACCACGGCCGTCGTCATCGCGCTGCGCCACCTGGTGGGTTACGGCCTGCGGACAGGGGCGCGCTCCTGGGAGGAGGGCCGCAGCCCCCGGCCCCCGCGGCCGGCCCGGCGGTACGACGAGACCGCCCGCCGGCTCCTCCACCCCGCCTGGCGGCAGTGACGGCGGGCGGGCGTCAGGCCCGGCCCGCCTCGGCGGCGGCCGGCGTCTCCCCGCCCTCCAGGTCCCCCTCGGTGTCCAGGTAGGCCTGCTGCAGCTCGGCGAGCAGCGCCGGGTCCGGCTCGGCCCACATCTTCCGGTCCACGGCCTCGAGCAGCCGCTCGGCGATGCCGTGCAGCGCCCAGGGGTTGGACTGCTCCATGAACTCCCGGTTCTCCGGGTCCAGCACGTAGCTCTGGGCCAGCTTCTCGTACATCCAGTCGGCGACCACGCCGGTGGTGGCGTCGTAGCCGAACAGGTAGTCGACGGTCGCGGCCATCTCGAATGCGCCCTTGTAGCCGTGCCGGCGCATCGCGGCCAGCCACTTGGGGTTGACCACCCGGGCCCGGAACACCCGGGAGGTCTCCTCGACCAGCGAGCGGGTGCGCACGTGCTCGGGCCGGGTCGAGTCGCCGATGTAGGCCTTCGGCGAGCTACCGGTCAGCGCGCGCACCGTGGCGACCATCCCGCCGTGGTACTGGAAGTAGTCGTCGGAGTCGGCGATGTCGTGCTCGCGGGTGTCGATGTTCTTGGCCGCCACCGCGATCCGCCGGTAGGCGGTCTCCATGTCCGGGCGGGCCTGCACGCCGTCGAGGTCCCGGCCGTAGGCGTAGCCGCCCCACACCGCGTAGACCTCGGCCAGATCGGCGTCGGTGCGCCAGTCCCGGCTGTCGATGAGCGACAGCAGCCCGGCCCCGTACGCACCGGGCTTGGACCCGAACACCCGGGTGGTGGCGCGGCGGCGGTCCCCGTGCTCGGCGATGTCGGCCTCGACGTGGGCGCGGACGTAGTTCTGCTCCGGGCTCTCGTCCAGCCCCGCCGCCAGGGTGACGGCGTCGTCGAGCATGGTCACCACGTGCGGGAAGGCGTCCCGGAAGAACCCGGAGATGCGCACCGTGACGTCGATCCGCGGCCGGCCCAGCTCGGCGAGCGGGATCGGCTCGAGCGTGGTGACCCGGCGGGAGGCCTCGTCCCAGACCGGGCGGACGCCGAGCAGCGCCAGCACCTGGGCGACGTCGTCGCCGGAGGTGCGCATCGCCGAGGTGCCCCACACCGAGAGCCCCACCGAGCGCGGGTGCTCCCCGGTCTCGGTGACGTACCGCTCGACCAGCGACTCGGCCAGCCCCTGCCCGGTCTCCCAGGCCAGCCGGGAGGGCACCGCGCGCGGGTCGACGGAGTAGAAGTTGCGCCCGGTCGGCAGCACGTTGACCAGCCCGCGCAGCGGCGAGCCCGATGGTCCGGCCGGCACGTAGCCGCCGTCCAGGGCGTGCAGGGCCATGTCGATCTCGTCGGTCGTCCTCGCCAGGCGCGGCACCACCTCGGTGACGGCGAAGTCGAGCACCTTCGAGACCTCCGCGTGCGGCCCGCCCAGCACGCGCTCGACGACGGCGGGCACCGCACCGGGTGCCCAGCCGGCCTCCTCCATGGCGGTGACCAGGGCGAGCGCCCGGGCCTCGACCTCGTCGGTCTCGTGCAGCCCGGCCGAGCCGTCCTCCACCAGGCCGAGCGCCTCGCGCAGGCCGGGCATGGCGACCGAGCCGCCCCAGATCTGCCGGGCCCGCAGGATGGCCAGCACCAGGCCCACGCGCGCGTCGCCCTCCGGCGGGGAGCCGAAGACGTGCAGCCCGTCGCGGATCTGGCTGTCCTTGATGGCACACAGCCAGCCGTCGACGTGCAGGATCATTTCGTCGAACTCGGCGTCGTGCGGCCGGTCGTCCAGGCCCAGGTCGTGGTCGAGCTTGGCGGCCTGGATCAGCGTCCAGATCTGCTGCCGGACGGCGGGCAGCTTGGGCGGGTCCATCGCGGCGATGTTGGCGTGCTCGTCGAGCAGCTGCTCCAGCCGCGCGATGTCGCCGTAGGTGTCAGCGCGGGCCATCGGCGGGACCATGTGGTCGACCAGCACCGCGTGCGCGCGGCGCTTGGCCTGCGAGCCCTCGCCCGGGTCGTTGACCAGGAACGGGTAGACCATCGGCAGGTCGCCCAGGGCGGCGTCCGGCGCGCAGGACGCGGACAGCCCGACAGTCTTGCCGGGCATCCACTCCAGGTTGCCGTGCTTGCCCACGTGCACGACCGCGTGCGCGCCGAAGGACGAGCGCAGCCAGTGGTAGGCGGCCAGGTAGTGGTGGGACGGCGGCAGGTCGGGGTCGTGGTAGATCGCGATCGGGTTCTCCCCGAAGCCGCGCGGCGGCTGGACCATCACCACGACGTTGCCGGCGCGCAGCGCGGCGAACACGATGCAGTCGTCGGTCGGGTCCACGAAGAGCTCACCGGGCGGCGGACCCCAGTGCTCCACCATCCGGTCGGTCAGCTCGGCGGGGAGCGTGTCGAAGAACCGGCGGTACTCGGCGGCCGGGATGCGGACCGGGTTGCCGGACAGCTGTTCCTGGGTCAGCCAGTCCGGGTCCTGGCCGCCGGCCTCGATGAGGGCGTGCACCAGTGCGTCGCCGTCCAGGTCGGCGACGCCGGGCAGCGAGCCCGCGCCGTCGAACGGGCCGATGTCGTAGCCCTGCCCGGCCATCGCGGCCAGCAGCCGGACCACCGAAGCGGGCGTGTCCAGGCCCACCGCGTTGCCGATCCGGGAGTGCTTGGTCGGGTACGCCGACAGCATCACCACGATCTTCCGGTCCGCCGGCGCGGTGTGCCGGAGCCGGGCGTGCGCGACGGCGGTGCCGGCCACCCGCGCGGCCCGCTCCGGGTCGGGCACGTAAGAGGTCAGCCCCTCGTCGTCGACCTCCTTGAAGGAGAACGGCACGCTGATGATCCGGCCGTCGAACTCGGGGATGGCGACCTGGTTCCCCACGTCCAGCGGGGAGAGGCCGTCGTCGTTGGCCGCCCAGGTCTCCCGCGGCGTCCCGAGCACCAGGCCCTGGATCACCGGGACGTCCAGCCGGGCCAGCTCGCCGACGTCCCAGGCACCGTCGTCCCCACCGGCCTGCGCGGTGGCGGGCTTCGAGCCGCCGGCCGCCAGCACGGTGACGACCATGGCGTCGACGGTGCGCAGCACGTCGAGCATCTCCGGGTCCACCGACCGCAGCGACGCGGTGTAGACCGGCACCGGCACGCCGCCGGCGGTCTCGATCGCCTCGCACAGCGTGTGCACGAAGGCGGTGTTCCCGGCCAGGTGGTGCGCCCGGTAGTAGAGGACGGCGACCCGCGGGCCGGTTGCGGTGTCCTCGCCGCCGTTCCGGACTCGCTCCGCTCCTCGGTCGCCGGCGCTCCCTGCGATGCTCACCCCCCCGTCACCGGCGGGGGCCGGGCGGTCCAGCAGGCCCCAGTCCGGTGCGACGGCCGGGGCCTCGAAGCCCTCGCCGTCCAGCAGCACGGTGTCGGCGAGGAAGCGGTGCAGCTGCACCATGTTCTCCGGACCGCCCTGGGCCAGGTAGGTGTGCGCCTCGGTGGCCACGCCCATCGGCACGGTCGAGAGCTCCATCAGCTCGGCGTCGGGCAGCTGCTCACCACCCAACACGACCACCGGCACGCCCAGGCCCAACAGGGGCGCGACCATGTCCTCGTACTTCCGGCGGGACCCCAGGATGCGGACCACGACGAGATCGGTACCGGCGGCGAACTCGGCGAGGTCGCCGGCGCGGTAGGGGTTGCCCAGCCGCCAGTCGGCGGTGCTCGACCGGGCCGACAGCAGGTCGGTGTCGGAGGTGGACAGCAGGGTGAAGGAGCGTGTGCTCACGGCAGTGCCTCCCTCGGGGTCCGCGCCCCGGGTCGTCGAGCACGGCAGCCGGAGTGTCTGGCTCGCCCGCGAGGGCTGACAGTGGCGGGACCGCACCGGATTCGCACCGGTTTCCTCGCTGGACTGCCGTGATTGACCGCAGACGCTACCGGGTGCCCCGGGGCGGGCCTCGGACGACAGGGCGGCCCCGGCCGCAGGACGTGCGGTCGGATGCGGGCCCCCGGCGGGTGACGGGCGTGCCCACCGGGCGGCGGTGCAGACGGTCGCATCCGCCCGGTGTGCCGGAGGGGAAGGAGGGGTACAGACCGGTTCTTCGAGGGAGTCGCCATGGCACTGCGTCCGCACCTCCACCGCACGCGAACCCGCACCGCACCCGACACCCCATCCGCCCCGCCGGGGCCGGCCGCCCCGTCCGAACGCGCCGGCGAGCCGGCGGGCTCCCGGGGGCTCGGCCCAGCCGGCTCCGAACGGCTCGAGCCCGCGAGGCCGCAGCGGCGGGACACCGAGGACGGCCCGGCCGGCAGCCGGGTGCCGGCCGTGCACCGGATCGGCGCGGTGGTCGTCGCCGCGGTGATCGCGGTGTTCGGCATCCTCGGCTTCGCCGACGGCCTGGACTTCTTCTCGACCGACGGCGAGCGGGTCCTGGGCCTGTCCTCGAACGGCCTGCTGTCGACCATCTCGGTGGTCACCGCCGCCGTGCTCATCGCCGCCGCGGTGCGCGGGCCGCGGATCGCCTCGACGGTGATGATCGTCGTCGGCGTGCTGTTCCTGATCTCCGCGCTGGCCAACCTCGCCGTGCTGGAGACCGACCTGAACTTCCTGGCCTTCCGCTTCGCCAACGTCGTCTTCTCGGTGGTCGCCGGTCTGGTCCTGCTGATCCTCGGCGCCTACGGCCGGGTGAGCGGGAACCTGCCGTCCGACAGCCCCTACGCCCACCCCTCCGGGAGCGAGGACGACGACTCCGACGACGGGTTCCCGTCCACCCCGGCCGAGTTCGCCGCCGAGCGGGCCATGCGGGACGCGGAGTTCGCGGTCGTGCAGCACACCGCCACCCCCGACCAGCAGCGCCGGGTGGCGGCCATGGCCGACGCACGGAGCCGGTCGGACCGCCGCCGGATCTGGATGTCCTTCGACGCCGGCGGGTCGGGCGCCACGAAGTAGCCTTCGGCGCCATGACCGTGCAGGCGCCCGCCCGCGACCGGGCGGACTCCTGCCCCGGCGCGCTGCAGACCCATCCGGCCGCCGACGGCGCGCTCGCCCGGGTGCGGGTACCCGGCGGTGCCCTCACGATCGCCCAGCTCCGGGTGCTCGCCGCCGCGGCGCGGGAGCTGGGCGACGGAGCGCTGGAGCTCACCAGCCGCGGCAACGTGCAGCTGCGAGGGCTGGCGCCGGGTGCGGAGACCGCGCTCGGCGACCGGCTGGCGGTGGCGGGGCTGCTCCCGAGCGCCACGCACGAGACGGCCCGCAACGTGCTGGCCAGCGTGCTCAGCGGCCGCGCGGGCGGGCTGCTGGACGTGCGCCCCTGGCCGCCGGGCTTCGACGCCGCGCTGTGCGCGGACCCCGCCCTCGCCGAGCTGCCCGGCCGCTTCCTCGCCGCGTTCGACGACGGCCGCGGCGACGTCGCGGGGCAGGCCCCGGACGTCGGTCTGCTCGCCCTCGACCCGGGCACCGTGGCGCTGCTCCTCGCCGGCGCCGACAGCGGCCTGCGCAGCACGCCGGCGGACGCCGTCCCGCTCGCGCTGGCGGCCACGCGCGCCTTCGTCGCCGAGCGCCGGGCGCAGGGCGGCTCCGCCTGGCGGGTGTCCGAGCTGGACGAGGGGCCGGCGCGGATCGCCGCCGCGATCGGCGGCCCCCGCTCCGCGCCCGTCGCCGTCCCCGCTGCACCCCCGCACGGGCCGGCCGGGGCGCTGCGGCAGGACGACGGGCGGACGGCGCTGGCCGCGGTCGTGCCGCTCGGCCGGCTGACGGCCGACCAGGCAGACCTCCTGGCGTCGGTCGCGGCGGACGGGGTCCAGCTCACGCCGTGGCGCAGCGTCGTCGTCCCCGACCTGCCGGACGCCGCGTCCGCCCGGGCCCTCGCCGCCGCGGGGCTCGTGCTCGACCCCGGCAGCGCCTGGCTGCGCGTGACCGCCTGCGCGGGTCGGCCGGGCTGCGCGAAGTCGCTGGCCGACGTGCGGTCCGACGCGACCCGTGCGGTCGCCGACGGGGCGCTGCCCGCGAGCGGCGCCCGGCAGCACTGGGCCGGCTGCGGCCGGCGCTGCGGCCGCCCCTCCGGCGAGGTCGTCGACGTGGTCGCGACCGGCAGCGGCTACCGGATCGACAGCTCCGGCTGACTTCTCCGGATGCTGCTGTGGCAGGCCCGGCTCGGGTCCGGCCGGCCGCCTCGCTCTCCCCCGGAGCTCGCGGCCGCAGCGGTCGGGACCACGCTGGAGCGGTGCTGCCCACCGTTGCCCGCGGCAGGCGGTCGGACGACGGGACGTAGCCTCCTCGCCGATGTACGACTACGAGAAGGACGGCGCCGAGATCTACCGGCGATCGTTCGCCACCATCCGTGCCGAGGCGGACCTCGCGAGCCTGCCCGCCGACGTCGCCCAGGTCGCGGTGCGGATGATCCACGCCTGCGGGCAGGTGGACCTGGTCGCCGACGTCGCCTACTCCTCCGCGGTCGTGCAGCGGGCCCGCGAGGCGCTGGACGCCGGCGCGCCGGTGCTCTGCGACGCCCAGATGGTCGCCAGCGGCATCACCCGCCGGCGGCTGCCGAAGGACAACGACGTCGTCTGCACGCTCAACGACGCGCGCACCCCCGCCCTCGCCGCAGACCTGGGCACCACCCGCACCGCCGCCGCGCTGGAGCTGTGGCGCGACCGGCTCGACGGCGCCGTCGTCGCCATCGGCAACGCGCCCACCGCGCTGTTCCACCTGCTGGAGATGGTGGCCGCCGGCGCCCCCCGGCCCGCCGCCGTCATCGGCATCCCGGTCGGGTTCATCGGCGCGGTCGAGTCCAAGGAGGCGCTGGCCGCCTCCGACCTGGAGCACCTGGTCGTCCGGGGCCGGCGCGGCGGCAGCGCGATCACCGCGGCCGCCGTCAACGCGATCGCGAGCACCGAGGAGTGAGCGGCGCGGCCCGCGGGAGCGGGGAGCAGGGCGGAACAGGTCGCCTCTACGGGGTGGGGCTGGGCCCCGGCGACCCGGAGCTGGTCACCGTCAAGGCCGCCCGGCTGATCGGTGCCGCCGACGTCGTCGCGTTCCACGCCGCCCGGCACGGCCGCTCGGTCGCCCGCGCGCTGGCCGAGCCCTACCTGCGCGAGGGCCAGGTCGAGGAGCTGCTGGTCTACCCGGTCACCACCGAGACCACCGACCACCCCGGCGGCTACCAGGGCGCGATCGACGAGTTCTACGAGTCCGCCGCAGCAAGGCTCGCCGCGCACCTGGACGCCGGCCGGGACGTCGTCGTGCTCGCCGAGGGCGACCCGCTCTTCTACGGCTCCTACATGCACATGCACAAGCGGCTGGCCCACCGCTACCCGACCGAGGTGGTCCCCGGCGTCACCAGCGTGAGCGGCGCGGCCGCCGCCGTCGGGCGGCCGCTGGTCGAGCGCGACGAGGTGCTCACCGTGCTGCCCGGCACGCTGCCCGCCGACGAGCTCGCCGCGCGGCTGGCCGCCACCGACTCCGCCGCCGTCATGAAGCTCGGCCGCACGTTCCCGCAGGTGCGCGAGGCCTTCGAGCGGGCCGGGGTCATGGACCGCGCCCTCTACGTCGAGCGGGCGACCACCGACCGCCAGCGCTGCCTGCCGTTGGCCGACGTCGACCCGGCGAGCGTCCCGTACTTCTCCCTCGCCCTGCTGCCCAGCCCGCTCACCCCGCAGGGAACCGAGCCGGCCCGGCCGTCCGGCGAGGCGGCGGTGCACGGCGAGGTGGTCGTCGTCGGTCTCGGTCCCGGCGCGCGGAGCTGGACCACCCCGGAGGCGGCCGAGGCCCTGTCCTGCGCCGACGACCTCGTCGGCTACGGCCCCTACCTGGACCGGGTGGCGGCGAACCCGCGCCAGACCCGCCACCCCAGCGACAACCGCGTCGAGGCAGACCGCGCCGCGCACGCCCTCGAGCTGGCGCGCTCCGGCCGGCGGGTGGCGGTCGTCTCCAGCGGCGACCCGGGCGTCTTCGCGATGGCCGCCGCGGTGCTGGAGGTGGCCGAGCGGCCGGAGTTCGCCGGGGTGCCGGTGCGCGTGGTGCCGGGCCTGACCGCCGCCCAGGCGGTGGCCTCCCGGGTGGGGGCGCCGCTGGGCCACGACTTCTGCGTCATGTCGCTGTCCGACGTCCTCAAGCCGTGGGAGGTGATCGTCGGCCGGCTGCGGCACGCGGCGGCCGCCGACCTGGTCATCGCCCTCTACAACCCGCGGTCCCGGCACCGCCCGCACCAGCTCGGCGAGGCGCTGCAGGTGCTGCTGGAGACGCGTGCACCGGAGACCGTGGTGGTCGTCGGCCGGGACGTCGGCGGCTCCGAGGAGACCGTCCGGGTCACCACCCTCGGTTCGCTGGACCCCGCGACGGTGGACATGCGCTGCCTGGTGCTGGTCGGCTCCTCGCAGACCCGGGTCACGCCCTCGGGCGCGGTCTACACCTCGCGCAGCTACCCGGGCTGACACGCAGGGCGGGAATGCGCGGGAGATCGTTGCCCTTGCCCACTTCCGTGGCCGCCCCGACGCTCTCCCGCACCCCGGCGTTCTGGACCACGGCCGGCCTGCTGCTGCTCGTGCTCGCCGCCTCCGGCGTCCCGACGCCGCTGTACCGCGTCTACCAGGAGCAGTTCGGCTTCGGTCCGGGCATCCTCACGACCGTCTTCGGCATCTACGCCGTCGCCCTGCTGGCCGCGCTGCTCGTCGCGGGCGGCCTCTCCGACCACGTCGGCCGCCGGCCGGTGGTGGCCGGCGGGCTGCTGCTGCAGGCGGCGGCCATGCTCGTCTTCCTGACCGCGGACGCCGTGGGCTGGCTGCTGGTGGCCCGCGTGCTGCAGGGCCTGTCCATGGGGGTGCTGACCGGCACGCTCGGCGCGCTGCTGCTGGACACGCAGCGCCCGGGCCGTCCGCTGGGCGCCCTGCTGAACAGCGCCGCCCCGGGCCTGGGTCTGTCGCTGGGCGCGGTCGGCGCCGGCCTGGTCGTCGAGTACGTCGCGACGCCGTCCCGCTGGGTCTTCGGCGTCCTCGCCGTCGTCGTGCTGCTGGCGACGGCCCTCGTCCTGGTGCTGCCCGAGACCTCGCCGCGGTCGCCCGGTGCGCTGCGATCGCTGCGCCCGACCGTCCGGGTGCCCCGGTCCCAGCGAGCCGCCTTCCTCACCGCGCTGCCGGTCATCGTGGCGGCCTGGGCGCTGGGCGGCCTCTACCTGTCCCTCGGGCCGTCGCTCGTCGCCGCCGTCTTCGGCATCGAGGACCACCTGGTCGGCAGCCTGCTGGTGCTGGCCATGCACGGGTCCGGCGGGATCGGCGCGATCCTCGGCCGGAACCTCGGCGCGGAGCGGGCCATGCTCCGCGGCGCGACGCTCTTCGCCGGCGGGGTCGCCGGCACGATCGCGGCTCTGCTCACCGGGTCAGTCCCCCTGCTCTTCGCCTCGGCGGTCGTCTCCGGCCTCGGCTTCGGCCTGTCGTTCCTCGGCTCGGTGGCGACCGTGAGCGCCGGCGTCTCCCCGGCCGAGCGCGCCGGCCTCCTGTCGAGCGTGTTCGTCGTCGGCTACCTCAGCTTCAGCGTGCCGGCGGTGATCGCGGGATCGGCCGCGACGTCCGTGGGGCTGGAGACCGTCGCCGAGATCTACGCGGCGGTGCTCGTCGTCCTGGCGCTGCTGGCGATCGGCGGGGTCCGGCTGCGCCGCCGCCGCGCCGGGCTGCCCGAAGGGGCGCCGGGCACGGCGGCGGAGCGGCTGCCGGCCTGACCGCCGGTCAGCGACCCGGGTACGGCGTGGCCTGGAGCGCCCGCGCCAGCCGGGCAGCGTTCTCCGCCAGCGTGGCGGTCGTCGAGGCGACGGCCTCCGGGGTCTCGTCGAGGTCCATGTAGTCGGTGCCGCCCATCGCCTGGTCGTTCCAGTAGGTCGACCCCTGCGACGGGATGGTGAAGCCGATGTCGTTGAGGCCCTGGAAGAGGTCGGCGACGATCTTGTGCGCGCCGTCCTCGTTGCCGACGACGGACACCACGGCGACCTTGCCGGCGACCAGCGGGCGCCCGGACCCGTCGGTCTCCGACAGCTCGCCGTCCAGCCGCTCCAGCACCCGCTGGGCCACGCTGCTCATGTGACCGACCCAGGTCGGCGTGGACACGATCAGGATGTCGGCGGCCATCATCTGCTCGCGGATCGCGGGCCACTCGTCGCCGTCGCCCATGTCCACCTCGACGCCGGGCTTGACGTCGGAGTCCACGACCCGCACGACGTTCCCGGTGACGCCGTGCTTCGCCAGCTCGCCCAGGATCTGCCGGGCGATCAGGTCGCTGCTCGAGGGAGCGGGCGAGGGCTTGAGGCTGCAGACGAGGGCCAGGGCACGGAGGGACGCGGTTTCGGTCATGACCGTGGACTGCCCCCGCGCCCCCGGCCGTCACACATGACGATCAGATTGCGCACGACCGGATCCACTCCACCGCCTCCCCCACCGTGGCCACCACCGGCACGCCGGGCGGCAGCGGCGGACGGCGGAGCAGCACGACGGGCAGGCCCAGCTCGCGGGCGGCGGTGAGCTTCGCGGCCGTCATCGGCCCCCCGCTGTCCTTGGTGACGACGACCTCGACGGCGTGCTCCCGCATCAGCGCCCGCTCGCCGGCCACGTCGAACGGCCCGCGGGCGAGCAGCACGGTGACCCGGTGCGGCAGCGGGGGCGCCGGCGGGTCCACCGAGCGCACCAGGCAGTGCCCGGGGACGTCGGCGAACGCGGCGAGCCCCTGGCGGCCGGTGGTGAGGAACACCGAGCCGTACCCGGCGACCGCCGCGGCCGCGTCGGCCGGCGAGTCCACCCAGCGCCAGTCGTCGCCCGGTCCGGCCGTCCAGCCGGGGCGCTGCAGCCGCAGCAGCGGGATGCCGGTGGCCGCCGACGCCTCGGCCGCCGCGGCCGTCATCCCGGCCGCGAACGGGTGCGTCGCGTCGACCACCGCGGCGGGGGCCTCGTCCCGCAGCCAGGCCACCAGCCCGGCCACGCCGCCGAACCCGCCGATCCGCACCCGCCCCGCCGGCAGCGCCGGATCGGCCACCCGGCCGGCCAGCGAGCTGACCACGTCGACCCCCGCCCCGGCCAGCGCCGCCGCCAGACGGCGCCCCTCCCCGGTGCCGCCCAGCACCAGCACGCCCCCGGTCACGCGGGGTGCTCCGGCCGGGATCCGCCCCGATACGCCTGCGCGCGGTTTCGGCGGCACGGATTCCCGCGCTCGTGCGCATGCGGGCGGTCGCGACCGCCCGGGGGACCGCCGTGCATGCTGGTCCGGTGACGACGGCGGACCGCGCGGAGGGCACCGGCCTGCGCTCCGGCTGGACCACCGGGGCCTGCGCCACCGCGGCGGCCACCGCCGCCTACACCGCGCTGCTCACCGGCGAGTTCCCCGACCCGGTGACCATCGACCTGCCCAAGGACCGGCACCCGTCCTTCGCCCTGGCCACCGAGCGGCTGGAGGACGGCGCCGCCACCGCCGGCGTGGTCAAGGACGCCGGCGACGACCCCGACGTCACCCACGGCGCGCTGGTCTCGGTCCGCGTGACGCACGGCGCACCGGGCCGCGGGGTGGCCTTCCGGGCCGGCGAGGGCGTGGGCACGGTGACCAAGCCGGGGCTGCCGCTGCCGGTGGGCGAGCCGGCGATCAACCCGATGCCCCGCCAGTTCATCCGCGCGCACGTCGCCGCGGTCGCCGCCCGGCACGGCGGCACCGGCGACGTCGTCGTCGAGGTGTCCGTGGAGGACGGCGCGGAGCTGGCCCGCCGCACCTGGAACCCGCGGCTGGGCATCCTCGGCGGGCTGTCCATCCTCGGCACCACCGGCGTCGTCGTGCCCTACTCGTGCTCGGCCTGGATCGACTCGATCCGCCGGGGGGTCGACGTCGCCCGCGCCGCCGGGTACGCGCACGTTGCCGCCTGCACCGGCAGCACCAGCGAGCGGGTGGCGGTGGAGACCTACGGTCTGCCCGAGGACGCGCTGCTGGACATGGGCGACTTCGCCGGCGCCGTCCTCAAGTACCTGCGCCGGCACCCGGTCGAGCGGCTGACCGTCGCCGGCGGCATCGGGAAGCTCGCCAAGCTGGCCGACGGCCACCTGGACCTGCACTCCGGCCGCTCCCAGGTGTCCACGGAGTCGCTGGCGGCGATGGTGCTGGGGGCCGGCGGGCCGGCCGCGCTGGCCGAGCGGGTGCGGGCCGCCAACACCGCCCTGGACGCGCTGCAGCAGTGCCAGGCCGCCGGGCTGCCGCTGGGCGACCTGGTGGCCGCCGGCGCCCGCGAGACCGCGCTGGGCGTCCTGCGCGGCGCCCCGGTGGCCGTCGACGTGCTGGTGATCGACCGCGCGGGCACGGTCGTCGGCCGCGCCTAGCGGCATCGCGCGGTCGAGTACAGGTGGCTGTCGGGGAACTCCCCGGCGGTGAGCACCGCGCCCACGATCACCACGGCGGTGCGGGTCACCCCGGCCGCCTCCACCTGACCGGCGATGTCGGCGAGCGTGCCCCGCAGCACCAGCTCGTCGTCCCGGCTGGCCCGCGCCACGACGGCGACCGGGCAGTCCGCCCCGTAGGAGGGCACCAGCTCGGGCACCAGCACCGCGATCCGCTGCACCGCCAGGTGCAGCACGAGGGTGGCCCGGGACGCCCCCAGGGTGGCCAGGTCCTCCCCCGGCGGCATCGGCGTGGACCGCGCGGACGTGCGGGTCAGGATCACCGTCTGGCCGACGCCGGGCACGGTCAGCTCCCGCTTCAGGGAGGCCGCCGCGGCGGCGAACGCCGGCACCCCGGGGACGACGTCGTAGGGGACGCCGGCCGCATCCAGGCGGCGCATCTGCTCGGCCATCGCGCTGTACACCGACGGGTCGCCGGAGTGCAGCCGGGCGACGTCGAGACCGGCCTCGTGCGCAGCCACCAGCTCGGCGGTGATCCGGTCGAGGTCGAGGTCCGCCGTGTCGACCAGCCGGGCGCCGGGCGGTGCGGTGTCCAGCAGCTCGCGCGGCACCAGCGCGCCGGCGTACAGGCAGACCGGTGCGGCGGCGATGAGCCGCGCGGCCCGCACGGTGATCAGGTCCGCCGCGCCCGGACCGGCTCCGATGAAGTGCACCGTCACGGCTTGACCCCCGACCAGATCGTCACGGGCATGGCCGCCCGCCACCCGCTGAAGCTCCCCACCGGCACGGTCTGCGCGACGCCGAGCCGCACCAGCTCGCCGCCGTGCCGGGCGTACCGCTCGGCGAGCACCGCCTCGCTCTCCAGCGTGACGGCGTTGACCACCAGCCGGCCGCCCTCGGGCAGCGCCGCCCAGCAGGCGTCGAGCACGCCGGGGACGGTGGCGCCGCCGCCGACGAAGACCGCGTCGGGCGCGGGCAGCCCGGCCATTGCCTCCGGGGCGCGCCCCTCCACCACGTGCAGGCCGGGCACGCCGAGCCGGAGCGCGTTGCGGCGCACCCGCGCGGCGCGGTCCGGGTGGGCCTCGATGGCGACCGCGCGGCACGACGGGTGCGTCCGCAGCCACTCGATGCCGATCGAGCCGGCGCCCGCGCCGACGTCCCAGAGCAGCTGCCCGGGCAGCGGGGCGAGGCGGGCGAGGGTCACCGCCCGCACGTCGCGCTTGGTCAGCTGCCCGTCGTGCTCGTAGGCGTCGTCGGGCAGGCCGGGCACGGGAGGCAGCGGCACGGTGCCGGGGTCGGCGACCACCTCGACGGCGGTGACCACCAGCGGATCGGTCGCCGCGTGCGGCCAGTCGGCCGCGGTGCCGGGGAAGCGCCGCTCCCCCGGGCCACCGAGCTGCGCCAGGGCGACCAGCCGGCTCGCCCCGTAGCCACGACCGGAGAGCAGGGCGGCCACCGCGGCCGGTGTCGTGGAGTCCGAGCCGAGCACCAGCAGCCGGCGCCCCGGCGTCGCGTGCGGCACCAGCAGCTCGACCGGCCGGCCGACGACGGACACCACCTGCGTCTCCTCCACCGCCCAGCCGAGCCGGGCGCAGGCCAGCGACACCGACGACGGGTGCGGCACGACGTCGACCGCCTCCGGGCCGAGCAGCCGCACCAGCGAGGTGCCGATGCCCGACAGCATCGGGTCGCCGCTGGCCAGCACCACCACGCGGCGGCCAGGGTGATCACCGGGCAGGACCTGGATCGCCGGTCCCATCGGCGAGGGCCACGGCACCCGCTCGGCGGTCACCTCGGCCGGCACCAGGGCCAGCTGGCGGGCGCTGCCGCGGAGGACGTCGGCCGCGGCGATCGCGCTCCGGGCGCGCGGGGACAGGCCGTCCCAGCCGTCGGCGCCGACGCCGACGACGACGATCGGGCGGTCCGCGGGGACCTCGGGCGCTGGCACGGGCGCCGATCCTAGGGACGCGCCGCCCCCGCGTGACGGCTGCGGGGTGGTCGTGGTCTGATGACGCCGCCACACGCGACGGCAGTGGAGGAAGCCCGGTGAGATTCCGGCGCGGTCCCGCCACTGTGAGCCGGTTCCCCGGTCAGTCAGGAACTCCCGCCGTCGCGACCTGCCACCTCCGGGCGTGGACACCCGGGGAGAGGACGCGTGCTCCGTGCGCCGTACCCGCGCATGACCTATCCCTTCACCGCCGTCGTCGGCATGGACGACCTGCGCCTGGCCCTGCTGCTGAACGCCGTCTCACCCGCCGTGGGTGGCGTGCTGGTGCGGGGTGAGAAGGGCACCGCGAAGTCGACGAGCGTCCGCGCGCTGGCCGCCGTCCTGCCCCCGGTCGCGGTGGTGGCCGGCTGCCGCTTCGGCTGCGACCCCGGCGCTCCTGACCCGGCCTGCCCCGACGGCCCGCACGAGCCCGGCACCGCCGCCCGCACCCGCCCGGCGCGGCTGGTCGAGCTGCCGGTCGGCGCCTCGGAGGACCGGCTGGTCGGGTCGCTGGACCTCGAGCGGGCGCTCACCGAGGGCGTGAAGGCCTACGAGCCCGGCCTGCTCGCCGCCGCCCACCGCGGGGTTCTCTACGTCGACGAGGTCAACCTGCTGCACGACCACCTGGTCGACCTGCTGCTGGACGCCGCCGCGCTGGGCACCGCGTACGTCGAGCGGGAGGGCATCTCGGTGCGGCACGCCGCCCGCTTCCTGCTGGTCGGCACCATGAACCCCGAGGAGGGCGAGCTCCGCCCCCAGCTGCTCGACCGGTTCGGGCTCACCGTCGAGGTCGCCGCCCCGCGGGACCCCGACGTGCGCGCCGAGGTGGTGCGCCGGCGGTTCGCCTCCGACGCCGATCCGGCCGGGTTCGCCGCCGCCTGGGCCGCCGAGGAGACCGCCCTGGCCGAGCGGATCGCCGCCGCCCGCGCCCGGCTGCCGCGGGTCGTCCTCTCCGACGCCGCGCTGCGCCAGGTCACCGCCGTCTGCGCCGCCTTCGACGTCGACGGCCTGCGCGCCGACCTGGTCACCGCCCGCGCGGCGATCGCGCACGCCGCCTGGTGCGGCCGCGACGAGGTCACCGAGGACGACGTGCGCGTCGCCGCCCGGCTGGCGCTGCCGCACCGCCGCCGGCGCAACCCGTTCGACGCCCCCGGGCTGGACGACGGGACGCTGGAGCAGGCGCTGGCCGACTCGCGCCCCGAGGACGCCGGCGGCCCCGACGACGAGCCGACCGACCCGACCGACGGCCCCGGCGACGGCGGTGGCCCGCCCCGCGACGGCGGTGGTCCCGACGGTCCAGGCATAGGAAGCAATGCCTACGGATCGGACGGCGAATCCCGGGCAAAGCCTCCTATGCCTGGGGAGAGCGCGGGTGACGACGGCCCGACGAGCGCCCCGCGCGGGGAGGGCGGCGGGCGCACCGACGCCGCCGCTGCCGAGCGCCCGGCGGTCGCGCCGGCGGACCCGTTCCGCGCCCGCCGCCTCGAGGTCCCCGGCCTCGGCGCCGGCGCGGCCGGCCGGCGGTCGCGCGCCCGCAGCGAGCACGGCCGTGTCGTGGGTGCCACCCGCCCGGCCGGCACCGTCACCCGCCTGCACCTGCCGGGCACCGTGCTCGCGGCCGCCCCGCACCAGCTCGCCCGCGGGCGCACCGGGCCGGGCCTGACGCTCGCCCGCGAGGACCTGCGGCAGGCCACCCTCGAGGGCCGCGAGGGCAACCTGGTGCTCTTCGTCGTCGACGCCAGCGGCTCGATGGGGTCGCGGGCGCGCATGGCCGCGGTGAAGGGCGCCGTCCTGTCGCTGCTGCTCGACGCCTACCAGCGCCGGGACAAGGTCGGGCTGGTCACCTTCCGCGGCGCCGGGGCCGACCTGGTGCTGCCGCCGACCTGGTCGGTGGAGGCCGCCGCCGCCCGGCTGACCGAGCTGCCCACCGGCGGGCGCACCCCGCTGGCCGCCGGGCTGCTCCGCGCGCACGAGACGCTCCGGGTCGAGCGGGTGCGCGATCCGCGCCGCCGCCCGCTGCTGGTCGTCGTCACCGACGGGCGGGCCACCGGGGCGCGCGGGAGCGACTCCCTCGGCGACGCCCGCCGCGCTGCCGGGCTGCTGGCCGCGGCCGGGGCGGCGAGCGTCGTCGTCGACTGCGAGTCGGGGCCGGTGCGGCTGGGGCTGGCCGCCTCCCTGGGCACGGCCCTGGGCGCGCGGACGATGCGGCTCGAGGAGCTCGGCGCGGAGTCGCTGGTCCGCACGGTCCGGGAGGCGGCCTAGTGAGCGAGCGTGCGAGCTCACCGATGAGCACGGTGCCAGGCTCTCGGCCGACGAGCGCCGGCGAGGAGGACCAGTGCCCCAGGGGCAGGTGACCGCCGTCCCGGTCGACGGGCTGACCACCCGGCAGCGCCGCAACCGGCCGGTGCTGGCCGTGCACACCGGGGAGATGAAGGGGAAGTCCACCGCCGCCTTCGGGATGGCGATGCGGGCGTGGAACCAGGGCTGGTCGATCGCGGTCTACCAGTTCGTCAAGAGCGCCAAGTGGAAGGTCGGCGAGGAGAACGCGCTGACCGCGCTCGGCCGGCTGCACACCGAGACCGGCGAGGGCGGGCCCGTCGTCTGGCACAAGATGGGCTCGGGCTGGTCGTGGTCGCGCAAGCACGGCGACGAGACCGACCACGCCGCGGACGCCGCCGAGGGCTGGGCGCAGATCAAGCGCGACCTCGCCGCCGAGGCGCACCGGTTCTACGTGCTCGACGAGTTCACCTACCCGCTGAAGTGGGGCTGGGTGGACATCGAGGACGTGGTCGCGACGTTGTCCGCCCGGCCCGGCAACCAGCACGTGGTCATCACCGGCCGCGACGCACCCCCGGCGCTCCTCGAGGCCGCTGACCTGGTCGTGGAGATGACCAAGGTCAAGCACCCGATGGACGCCGGCCAGAAGGGCCAGCGGGGCATCGAGTGGTGATCCCCGTGACCCCCTGCCGAATTGATCATCGGCGAACGGTCGATCCGGTCGGCGCGTCGGGCGACCACACGCCGATGATCAACGCCGGGTCGGTCTGATGAGCGCCCAGCGCATCCCGCGCATCGTCGTGGCCGCGCCGTCGTCCAACGCCGGGAAGACGTCGATCACCACCGGCCTGATCGCCGCGCTGACCGCCCGCGGGCTCACCGTGAGCCCGCACAAGGTGGGCCCGGACTACATCGACCCCGGCTACCACGGCCTCGCCGCCGGCCGCCCGGGCCGCAACCTGGACCCGTGGCTGGTCGGCGACGACCGGATCACCCCGCTGTTCCTGCACGGCGCCCGGGGCACCGACGTCGCGGTCGTCGAGGGCGTGATGGGGCTGTTCGACGGCGCCGCGCACGCCAGCGTCGAGCCCGGCTACGGGTCCACCGCGCAGGTCGCCGCGCACCTGCAGGCCCCGGTCGTGCTGGTCGTCGACGCGGCGTCCCAGGCCCGCAGCGTGGCCGCGCTGGTGCACGGCTTCGCCACGTTCGACCCGACGGTGCGCATCGGCGGCGTGGTGCTCAACCGGGTCGGCAGCGACCGGCACGAGGCGATCCTGCGCGAGGCGCTGGGGGCGGCCGGGGTGCCGGTGCTCGGCGCGGTCCGCCGGATCGCCGAGCTGCAGACGCCGTCCCGGCACCTGGGCCTGGTGCCCGCCGCCGAGCGGTCGGCGGAGGCGGTGCGCACGGTGCGCGCGCTGGGCGCGGTGGTCGAGTCGAGCGTCGACCTGGACGCCGTCCTCCGGCTGGCCCGCACCGCGCCGGACCTGGCCGGGCAGCCGTGGGACCCGGCCGCCGAGGTCACCCGCGTGGCGGGCCGGCCGGTGGTCGCCGTCGCCGGCGGACCGGCCTTCACCTTCGGCTACGCCGAGACCGCCGAGCTGCTCACCGCGGCCGGCGCCGAGGTGGTGACCGTCGACCCGCTGCGGGACGCCGCGCTGCCCGAGGGCACCCGGGCGCTGGTCGTCGGCGGCGGCTTCCCCGAGGTGCACGCTCCCGCGCTCAGCGCCAACGTCGGCCTGCGGACGGCGATCGCCGACCTCGCATTCCGCGGCGGCCCGATCGCCGCGGAGTGCGCCGGGCTGCTCTACCTCTCCGAGGAGCTGGACGGCGAGCCGATGTGCGGCGTCCTGCCGACGACGACGGCGATGCACCCACGGCTCACGCTCGGCTACCGCGCCGCGGTGGCGCTCACCGACAGCGTGCTGGCCCCGGCCGGCACCCGGGTGCGCGGGCACGAGTTCCACCGCACGACGGCCGCACCGGCCGCCGGCCCCACCCCGGCCTGGCAGTGGAACGCCGACGGGCCCGAGGGTTTCGCCAGCGGGAACGTGCACGCCTCGTACCTGCACCTGAACTGGGCCGGTTCCCCCGGGATGGCCACCCGCTTCGTCGCCGCCGCCGCGCGGCTCCCCCAGGAGGTCGGCCGTGCACATCGCTGAGGGGTTCCTCCCTGCTCCGCACGCCCTCGGCTGGACGCTCGCTGCCGCACCCTTCGTCGCGCACGGGGCGCGGGCGGTCGTCAAGGAGGTGCGGGAGAACCCGGAGTCGACGCTGCTGCTGGGCGCCGCCGGGGCGTTCACCTTCGTGCTCAGCGCGATCAAGCTGCCCTCGATCACCGGCAGCTCCAGCCACCCGACCGGGACCGGGCCGGGAGCGATCCTCTTCCGCCCACCGGTCATGGCGCTGCTGGGCACCGTCGTCCTGCTGTTCCAGGCGCTGCTGCTGGCGCACGGCGGCCTCACCACCCTGGGCGCGAACGCCTTCGCCTTCGCGGTGGTCGGCCCGTGGACCGGCTACCTGGTCTACCGGCTGACCCGCGCGACGGGGGTGGGCCTGCTGCCCGCGGTCTTCGCCGGGGTCGCGCTGGCCGACCTCGCCACCTACGTCACCACGTCGCTGCAGCTGGCGCTCGCTTTCCCCGACGCGAGCACCGGGTTCGCCGGCGCGCTGGTCAAGTTCCTCGGCGTCTTCGCCCTCACCCAGGTCCCGCTCGCCGTCGGCGAGGGCCTGCTCGGCGTCCTGCTGTTCCGGGTGCTGACCGTCAACGCCCGGCCCGAGCTCGAGCGGCTCGGCATCCTGCGGCCCGCCCCGCTGGCTCCCACCGGGGGTGCCGCGTGAGCCGGCGGGCGCTGGTCACCGCGCTGCTCGTCCTCGCCGTCGTCGCGCTCTTCGCCGTGCCGCTCCTGCTCGACGGCGGCGCCTCCGAGTACGGCGGCACCGACGCCGCCGTCACCGAGGAGCTGGCGGCCGACGGCCACGCGCCCTGGGCCGAGTCGCTGTTCAGCCCCAGCGGTGAGGTGGAGTCGGGGCTGTTCGCGCTGCAGGCGGCGATCGGCGGCGGCGTGCTGGGCTACGTGCTCGGCCGGCTGCGCGGCCGCCGGTCGGCCGGACGACCGGGCCCCGCGGGAGCCGACGCCCGGTGACCGGCCTGGCCGTCGACGACGCAGCGTGGGCCAGCGCCTGGCGCCGTCGCGCCCCCGGCGACAAGCTGCTGCTCTGCGCCGGCCTGGTCGGGTGCGCGCTCCTGCTCCCACCCTGGCCCGGCGCCCTCCTCGTGGCGGCGAGCGCCGTGGCGCTGGCGCTGGGGCCGGCGCGGGTCCCGGCCGGCACGTTCCTCCGCGCGATCCGGTGGCCGCTGGCGTTCATCGCCATAGGCGCGGGAACGGCGGTCGTCACGGTGGACGGCGGCGGGCTGGGCTGGGCCCCCGACGCCGCGGAGCGGGCGGGTGCGCTCGCCGGGCGGGCGGTCGCCGGCAGCGCCGCGGTGCTGCTGCTGGCCACCACCACCCCGATGTCGGACCTGCTCCCGCAGCTGCGCCGGCTGCGGGTCCCGGCCGCCGTGGTGGAGATCGCCTCGGTCACCTACCGGCTGCTGTTCGTGCTGCTCGACAGCCTGGGCACCGTGCGGGAGGCGCAGGCCGCCCGGATGGGCTGGTCCTCGCCGCGCCGCTCGTACCGGTCGGCGGGGATGCTGGCCGCCGCCGTGCTGACCCGGTCGTGGGACCGCGCCCGGCGCATGCAGGAGGGGCTGGCCGGCCGCGGGATGGAGACCGGGCTGCGGGTGCTGCCGGACGCGCAGCCGTCGTCGCGGCCCTTCCTGGCGCTGGGCCTCGCCCTGCCCGTCGGCATCGCCGCGGTCACCCTGGTGGTGCGGTGAGCCACCGCACGCTGGCCGCCGCGGGGCTGGTCGCCGGCTACCCCGGCGCGGCGCCGGTGCTCTCCGGCGCCGCGGTGCGGATCCCGCCGGGCCGGCGGCTGGCCCTGCTGGGCGCCAACGGCTCGGGCAAGACCACGCTGCTGCGCTGCCTGTCCGGGGCGCTGCGCCCGGCCGCCGGCACGGTCACCGTCGACGGCGAGCCGCTGGTGCACACCCGGCGCGGCCTGCGCGCCCACCGGCAGGTGGTCCAGCTGGTGCTGCAGGACCCCGACGACCAGCTGTTCAGCGCCTCGGTCGGCCAGGACGTCTCCTTCGGGCCGCTGAACCTCGGTCTGGCCGAGGACGCCGTCCGCAGCCGGGTGGCCGAGGCGCTGGAGCTGCTCGGCGTCGACTCCCTGGCGGAGCGGCCGACGCACCAGCTCTCCTACGGCGAGCGCAAGCGGGTGGCGATCGCCGGCGCGGTCGCCATGCGGCCGTGCGTGCTCCTCCTCGACGAGCCGACCGCCGGGCTGGACCCGACCGCGGTCGCCGACACCCTGGCCGCGCTGGCCCGGCTGCAGGAGCACGACTCGACGGTGGTGATGAGCACCCACGACGTCGACCTGGCGCTGCGCTGGGCCGACGAGGTCGCGGTGGTCGTCGACCGCACGGTCGTGCAGGGCACCCCGGGCGCGGTCCTCGGCGACGGCGACCTGCTCGGCCGGGCCCGGCTGTCCCGCCCGTGGGCGCTGGAGGTCGGGGCCCGGCTGCGCGACCTCGGGCTCCTCCCGGACAGCCCGCTCCCCCGGGACGCCGCGGCGCTGCTGGCCGCTCTCCCCGACCGCCCGGCGGTGCCCAGGTGAGGACCGTGGGCATCGGGCTGACCTCGGGCGTGAGCGCGGCCGAGGTGCTCGCCGCCGTGGACGCCGTCCTGCCCGGTACCGGAGGTCCGGTGCGGCTGGCCACCCTGGACAGCCGGTCGGCCGAGCCCGGGCTGGTCGCCGCCGCGGCGCGGCGCGGCTGGCCGCTCACCGGCCACCCGGCGGCGGACCTCGCCGCGGTCCGGGTGCCCTCGCCCTCGGCCGCCGTCGCGGACCGCGTCGGCACGCCCTCGGTGGCCGAGGCGGCCGCCCTGCTCGGCGGCGGGGTCCTCGTCGTCGGCAAGACCGTCCACGGCCGGGTGACGGTCGCCGTCGCCCGCCCGCCGGACGCCGGCGCGCTGCCCGATCCCGACCCCGACCGCTCCGACCGAGGAGGCCCCGTGACCACCGACGCTGCCGGCGAGGTGCTGCACCCCGTGGGGCTCCGGCTGGCCCGGCGGCACGTGGTCGTGGTCGGCGGGGGCGCGACGGCGCACCGCGGGGTCGCCGGTCTGCTCGCGGCGGGCGCGGTGGTCACCGTGGTCAGCCCCGCGGTCACCCCGGCGCTGGAGTCGCTGGCGACGGCCGGCGCGCTCACCTGGCGCGCGCGGCCCTACGCCGCAGGCGACCTCGACGGCGCGTGGTTCGCCCTCGCGGCGACCGGCCACCCCGGGGTGGACGCGGCGGTCGCGGACGAGGCGGAGCGGAGCCGCACCTTCTGCACCAGGGCCGACGACCCGGCGCTGGCCAGCGCCGCCCTGCCGGTCACCGGGCGGGCGGGCGACCTGGCGGTGGCGGTGCACGGCGCCGCGGACCCTCGGCGGGCCGCCGGCGTGCGGGACGCCCTGCTGGCCGGGCTCGGGGACGGGACGCTGCCGGTCCGGTCCTGCGGCGGGGGCGGCGGCGCCGGGAGCGTGGTGCTCGTCGGGGGCGGCCCCGGCGATCCGGGGCTGATCACGGTGCGCGGGCGGCAGGCGCTCGCCGAGGCCGACGTCGTGCTGGTCGACCACCTGGCGCCCCAGTCGCTGCTGACCTCCCTCGCCCCGGGCGCGGAGGTGATCGACGCCTCGAAGCTGCCCCGCGGCCGGTTCATGGCCCAGGAGCGGATCAACGCGCTGCTGGTCGAGCACGCGCGGGCCGGCAAGCGGGTGGTGCGGCTCAAGGGCGGCGACCCGTTCGTCTTCGGGCGCGGCTTCGAGGAGCTGCAGGCCTGCACCGCCGCCGGCATCCCGGTCGAGGTGGTCCCCGGCACCACCAGCGCCGTCGCCGTGCCCGCGCTGGCCGGCATCCCGGTCACCCACCGCGGGCTCACCCACGAGTTCGTCGTCGTCTCCGGCCACCTGCCGCCGGGGCACCCCCAGTCGCTGGTCGACTGGGCCGCACTCGGCCGGCTGCGCGGCACCCTCGTCGTCCTCATGGGCGTGGAGACCGCCCCGGCGATCGCCGCGGCGCTGGTCGAGCACGGCCGGGCACCGGGGACACCGGTCGCCGTCGTGGCCGACGGCTCCACCGCCACGCAGTGGTCGCTGCGGACGACGCTGGCCGAGCTGCCGGGGGCGATCGGCGCCGCCGGGATCCGCCCGCCCGCCGTCTGGGTGGTGGGCGACGTCGTCGACCTGGCCGCCCCGGGGCCCGTGCCGGCCACCGCCGCGGCGGCCGCGGCTCCGGCATGTCGGTGACCCTTCGTGTGCGGTCGATCCTGTTCCGCCTCAGTTCCGGACGAAGTCGCCCCCGCGCATGGTGGGAGACGGGAACGCCCCCTAGCGTGGGTCCGTCCGGACGGACCCGTCCGTCGCTCAACAGGCGACAGCCGCCCGGGCGCCGCCGAACCATCCGCCGGCACCGGCCGGCAGCAGGACCGGGGACCCATCGCACTCCCGGGGTGAAGCGACCGGAGGTCCCCTGGGGCCGCCGGACGCCGGGCGTCTTCCCGCCCGAACCCGTCAGCTAACCCGGTAGGCGGCCGTGGAAGAAAGGACCACCCGCCGAACATGGCGAGTTCGCTCACCCCTGCCCAGCGACGGATCACCGGCCGCCGGGCTCTGGTGGCCCTCGTGGCCGCCGGCGGCGTCGCCCTGACGCCGCTCCCCGCGTTCGCCGACCCGGAGCGGCCGACGACGTCCCAGGAAGCCGCGGAGCTGATCGCCGGCCGCGCGCACGACCTGGAAGTGCTCACCGAGCGGTTCAACGAGACCCGCGAGCAGCTCAAGTCGACCCAGGAGGCCGCCGACCGCGCCGCCGAGGAACTCACCGCCGCGCAGGCCGCCCTCGGGCAGGCCCAGGACCGGGTCCGCACCGTGGCCCGCAGCGCCTACACCGGTGACGGGCTCGGCACCCTCGAGGCGATGCTGACCAGCGAGTCGGCCGGCGACCTGGTCGACCGGGTGGGGCTGCTCGACACCATCGCCCAGCACAACAACGGCGTGCTGGGTGAGGCCCGCCAGGCCGGCGCCGACGCCGACCGCGCCCAGGCGTCGGCCCAGCAGGCGGCGCAGGACGCCCAGGCGCAGGTCGACCGCGTGACCGCCGAGCGCACCCGCCTGGACCAGCAGATCGCGGAGTACCAGGCGCAGTACGAGCGGCTCACCGAGGAGGAGCAGCGCGCCTCGCGCGCCGCCGCGGAGCGGCACGCCGCCCAGGAGGCCGCCGCCCAGGAGGCCGCCGCGCAGGAGGCGGCTGCTGCGGACGAGGCCCCGGCCGCCGCCCCGGCGGCACCGCGCGCCTCGGCACCCGCCGCCCCGGCCCCCGCTGCCGCTCCGGCCCCCGCCCCGGCGCCTCCCGCACCCCCGGCACCGGTCGGCGGCGGGAGCGGTGCGGCCCAGACCGCGGTCAACACGGCCCTGGCCCAGGTGGGCGACCCCTACGTGTGGGCCGCCGCCGGACCCAACGCCTTCGACTGCTCGGGCCTGGTCCAGTACGCCTACGCCGCGGCGGGCATCTCCGTGCCGCACTCGAGCCGGATGCAGTCGACCATGGGCACCCCGGTGTCCCGGTCGGCCCTGCAGCCGGGCGACCTGGTGTTCTTCTACAGCCCGGTCAGCCACGTGGGCATCTACATCGGGAACGGGCAGATGGTGCACGCCGCGACGTTCGGCGTGCCGGTGAAGGTCGCCTCGGTCGACTCGATGGGCGGCTACAACAGCGCCCGGCGGATCGCCTAGCAGCAGTTCCAGGGCGCCCGGGCGGATCGCCGGGGTGGTCTCCCGGCGCGCGGGGCGGTCAGCCGCCCCGCGCGCCGGCGCCTGCCCGGACACCCCGCGGCCCGGCGTGCGACGATCGCGTTCCGTGCGGGTCGGGACACGGGGAGAGCTGCCCCGCGAGGTCAAGGTCCTGGCGGTCATCGCCTTCGTGGTGGCGCTCGGGTTCGGCATCGTCGCCCCGGCGATCCCGCTGTTCGCCCGCTCCTTCGGCGTCGGCACCACGGCCATCGGGCTGGCGGTCAGCGCCTTCGCGTTCTTCCGGTTCGTCTCCGCCTTCAGCGGCGGCACGCTGGTCGAGCGGTTCGGCGAGCGGCTGGTGCTCACGTCGGGCCTGGTGATCGTCGCCGTCACCACCGGGGCGGCGGGGCTGGCCGGGTCGTTCCCGCTGTTCCTCGGGCTGCGCGCGGCCGGCGGCGTGGGCAGCGCCATGTTCACCGTGGCCGCGCTCTCGCTGCTGCTGCGGGTCGCTCCGCCGTCGCACCGGGGCCGGGCGGCCGCCACCTGGCAGGGCGGCTTCATCCTGGGCGGGATCGCGGGGCCCGCGGCCGGCGGCCTGCTGGCCGAGCTCTCCCCCCGGCTGCCGTTCTTCCTCTACGCCGGCTTCCTGCTCGTCGCCGGCGGCGTCGGCGTGCTCCTGCTGCGCTCGGCCGAGCCGGACCCCGCCGCCCCCGAGCCGGCGGACGTCGCCTCCCCCGACCTCGACGCCGGCCCGATGCCCCTGGGCACCGCCCTGCGCTCGCGGGTCTACCTCGCCGCGCTGGTGGCGAACTTCGGCGTCGGGTGGGTGCTCTTCGGGGTCCGCAACTCGCTCGTGCCGCTGTACGTGACCGAGGAGCTCGGCCGGACCGTCGCCTGGGCGGGTGCCGGCCTGCTGGCCGGGTCGGTGGCCCAGGCGCTGGGTCTGCTGCGGTCGGGCCGGCTGGTCGACGGCTGGGGACGGCGCCCCTCGCTCGTCCTCGGCGCCACCCTGGGCACCGCCGCCATGGCGATCCTCGTCCTGCCGCCGGTGATCTGGGCCTTCCTGCTCTCCATGGCGGTCTTCGGGCTGGCGGCGTCGCTGCTGGCCAGCGCCCCGGCCGCCCTCGTCGGCGACATGAGCGCCGGGCGGGGCGGGCGGGTCGTGGCGGTGTTCCAGATGTCGGCCGACCTCGGCGCGATCGCCGGTCCGCTCGTGGCCGGCTGGCTCACCGACGTGGTGTCCTTCCAGCTGGCGTTCGGGGTGAGCACCGCCGTCCTCGCGGCCGGTCTGGTCGGGGCCCTCGTCATGCCGCGCGAGGCCCCTCGCCCGGTACCGGCCGGTACGACGGCCGCCTGACCTGGGCCGATGAGAAAGATCGGCGGCGTCCGTGTGGCGGCCGCCGGGCCGGGGAAGGGCAAGCCGAGCGCGCAGGCGTGGTCGCACTCCGGAGCCGGGGCGGGCGCTCGCGCAGCCGGATCGACCACGCCGCGAGGAGGCACGCATGGACATCGCCGCGATGCGGGCCAGCTTCGCCAAGGCCGCGGCGACGGGCGACGAGGCCCCGCTGTACTTCTACTCGCACCTCTTCCTGAGCCACCCGGAGACGCGGGCGATGTTCCCGGTCTCGATGGCCCACCAGCGGGACCGGTTCTTCCACGCCCTCGGAGAGGTCGTCTCGCACGTCGACGACCTCGAGGGTCTCGTGCCCATCCTCAAGCAGCTCGGCCACGACCACCGCAAGTTCGGCACCCTCCCGGCGCACTACCCGGCGGTCATGCCCAGCCTGCTGGCGACGCTCGAGCACTTCGACGACGAGTGGGACGAGCACCGCGCCCGCACCTGGACCGAGGCCTACGAGCTCGTCGCCTCGGTGATGATCCAGGGCGCCGAGGAGTCCGCCGACCACCCCGCCACCTGGCGGGCCGAGGTCGTGGCGCACGAGCGGCGCGCCATCGACGTGGCGGTGCTGCGGATACGCCCCGAGGTACCGGTGAACTACCTGGCCGGCCAGTCGCTGTCCCTGGAGATCGACCGCCGTCCCCGGCTCTGGCGCTACTACTCACCGGCCAACGCCCCCCGGGAGGACGGCACCCTCGACCTGCACGTCAAGGCCCGCCCGGGCGGCCCGGTGAGCACCGCCCTCGTGCGCAGCACCGAGGTGGGTGACCTGATGCGGCTGGGCCCCCCGCTGGGCGACCTGACCCTGGGCGAGGGCTCCGACCGCGACCTGCTGCTCGTGGCCGGCGGCATGGGCCTGGCCCCGCTCGAGGCCCTCGTCGACCAGGTCGACCGGCAGGGACCTCCCCGCCGGGTGGATCTCTTCGTCGGTGCCCGCACCGAGGACCAGTTCCACGACCGCGCCGCGCTTGACGCGTTGCAGCAGTCCTGCCCCTGGCTGAGCGTGACGTACGCGGTGTCGGCCGACGAGCGGTCGGGTCTCGAGCGGGGCGACATCGGGGACGTGGTGCTCCGGCACGGTCCGTGGCTCAGCCGCGAGGTGTACGTGGCCGGCCCGGCGCCCATGGTGGAGCAGACCGTCGACGGGCTGCTCCAGCACGGCGTGCCGCGGGAGCGGGTGCGCAGCGAGGTGTTCGCCCCCAGCCGACCGGGGCCCAGTGCCGAGGGGAAGGTGACCGAATGACCACCACCGATGTGTCCGGTACCGGAGGGCACGACCGACGGCTCACACCGGCGCAGATCCGCGGTACGCGGTTCGCCACCGGATCCATGCTGCACCCCGGCTACGACCAGGCCTCGGTCGACCGCTTCCAGCACCTCGTCGCGGCGGAGGTGGGCACGCTGGCCGCCGAGGTGCAGGCGCTCGCCGGGGAGCGCGCCTTCCTGCAGGAGCAGGTCACCGCACTCCAGCAGCGGCTGGACGGCGCGCCCATGCCCCAGCCGCCGAGCGAGCAGGCAGTCAAGATCCTGGCCAGCGCCCAGCAGACGGCCGACGACTACGTCGCCGAGGCCGAGGACTTCAGCCGGCAGATGACCACCGAGGCCCGCGACCAGTACGAGGAGCAGCTGCGGCTCGCCCGGGAGAACGCCGGGGCGATCATGCAGGCGGCCCAGGAGGCCGCCGCCCGGCTGACCGCCGGCGGGAAGGCGCTCGAGGACGACGACGCCGCGCCCGGCTCCCGGACCGCCGCCGAGCTCGAGGAGCAGGTCGCCTTCCTCAAGGCGTACGCCCAGGCCTGCCGCGCCCAGCTGCGCGCCTACCTGGAGGCGCTGCTCACCGACGTCGAGACCGAGTGGGGCCGGGTGGACCCCGCGTTGGCCCCGCAGGCGCTCGCCTCCGCCGGGCAGGCCGGCCGGCGCCCCGGGGGGACCGCGGCACCGCAGACGTCGTTCCACGGCAACAGCGCCGGGAACGCGGCGCAGGAGGACGGCGCGGACGCGGACCGGGCGGCGCCCGCGGCGGCGCACTCCCCCGGCGGCTGACCCGGGGCTGACGGCGGCGGGCGCGGCGCCCGGCCCGGAGTGCCGGCGCGATAGGTTGCTCCCGGCCCGTCCGCCGACCGCCAGGAGGCCACCCGCCATGTCCGACGTGCTCCTCGTCCTGCTGATCGTCGTGCTGGTGGCCCTGGCCGTCCTCGCCGCGGTCATCCTGGTGCTGCGCCGGCGCAACCTCGCCCGCGCCGCGGGTCCCCGCCCCCGGGTCGACCCGCTCGCCGACGAGCCCGACGTCTACGACCCGCACCGGATCGGCGTCGGCGACGTGATCACCTACGCCGGGATCGACCACGTCGTCCGCGGCACGATCGTCCTCGAGGAAGGCGGGATGACCTGGCGCGAGCACCTGCTCGACGGGTCCACCGGCCGCCGCTGGCTCACCGTGGAGGACGACGAGGGCGACCTGGAGATGACTCTCTGGATGCGCCGCGAGGGCACGAACCTCACGCCGGAAGGCGACGTCGTCCTCGACGACCGGGTGCACCGGCAGATCGAGCGGGGCCGGGCCGCCTACACCGCCGAGGGCACCACGGGCACGCCGCCCACCGGGACCGTCGACTACGCCGACTACGCGACGGCGGACAAGACCGGCCTGCTGGCCTTCGAGCGCTGGGCGCCCACCCAGTCGTGGGAGGTCTCCACCGGCCGCGCCGTCAGCCGCGGCGAGCTGACCGTCTACCACCGGACGCCCGAGGCATGAGCCTGCACCAGCTGGACGTCCAGCCGCGGGACGTCTCCGCCGCCGCCCTGGGTCTGCTGCTCGACGGGCCCCCGCCGGCGACGCTGGCCCGGCTGCGGCTCCCCGGTGCCGACGGCAGCTCGATCACCCTCGGGGTGCTCGGCGCCTCGCACGTGGTCACCGTCGAGACCGGCGGCCACCGGCTCACCGAGGAGGTCTCCTGCGACGCCGTCGGCGCCGGCGGCCGCCCGCTGCCCCGCGCCGCCCGGTCCGGCGGCTACCGGCTCACCTCCGAGGTGACCGCCACCGACCACCGCGACCTGGACGCGACCGCCGACCGGCTGCGGGCGCTCGCCGCGGCCGATCCGACCTGGCTGTGCGGCACCTTCCCGGGATCGGCCGGGGCGCTGACCGCCATGACCGCGCAACCGCTCGCGGGCGGCGGCTGGGCCTGGCAGACCTGGCACCTCTACCCCGCCGGCACCAGTGGCGAGGTCGTCACGACCCGGAGCAGGTGGACGCCGTGAGGCCGATGTCCCGCGTGCTGGCCGCGCTCCTGGTCGCCGTCCTGCTGGCCGGCTGCGGCAGCGGCACCCGCATCCGCGACTTCCTCGAGAACACCTACGAACGGACCGAGATCGTCGGCGACGCGTCGGTCTACGCCTCGCCCGACCCGGTCGGCACCACCACCGAGGCCATCGTGGACGCCGTCCCGCCCGCGGAGCGGCAGGCCGACGGCGGCAACGAGTACCTGCGCTACGACGACGACATCGTCATCGTCAGCGCGGCCCCGGGCGGCAGCTCGGTGCGCGTCGAGGACCTCGACGGCCGGTACCGCGGGGGCTTCTTCGCCTTCCTGGGGCCCGGCTTCCGGCCCGGCTCCCCGGTCGGCACCGGCGGCGGCGGCGGGCCCGGCGACGTCAAGTGACCGCCTCCCGCAGCTCCTCCCCGTCCCCCATCCCAGGAGAGAACCCCGACATGAGCACCTCGTGGCAGGCGCTGGAGTTCGGCAACGTCGACAGCGACCTGCTGGTCCAGGGCGTCGTGGCGACGCTGCTCTTCTTCGCCATCGGCTTCGGCGTGCTCGCGCTCGGGTTCCTCGCGCTGGACCTGCTCACGCCCGGCAACCTGCGCACGCAGGTCTACACCGACCACAACCCGAACGCCGCCATCCTGCTCGTCGCCAACCACCTGGCGCTGGCGATCATCGTGGTCACCGCCATCATGACCAGCGCCGACAGCCTCGGCCAGGGGCTGGTCGACACCGCCGTCTACGGCCTGGTCGGCGTCGTGCTGCAGGCCGTGGCGCTGCGGCTGCTGGACGCGGTGATCCCCGAGCACCTGCGGGACCTGGTCAACGAGCCGCGGATGCGCGGCTCGGCCTGGGCCGTCGGCGCCAGCCTGGTCGCCATCGGCGCGGTCAACGCCGCCGCCCTGTCCTGACGCCGTGACCGCGTCGGCCCCGGGGCTGGCACCGGCGGCGGGCCGCGGCGCGGTCCGCTCCCGGCCGCTGCTGCTGGCCGCCGTCGGCGTCTGCGCCGCCTGCGGGCTCATCTACGAGCTGGTCCTGCTCACCCTGTCGGCCAGCCTGGTCGGCGGCGGGATCACCCAGACCTCGCTGATCGTCGCCGGGTTCGTCGCCGCGCTGGGCGCCGGCGCCCTGCTGGTCAAGCCGTTCCTGCCGCACGCCGCGACGACGTTCGTCGCGGTCGAGATCCTGCTCGGCGTCGTCGGTGGGCTCAGCGCCGTCACGCTGTACGTGTCGTTCTCCTTCTACGGCACCAGCAACGCCGTCCTGCTGGTCGCGACCGGGGTGATCGGCGTGCTCGTCGGCGCCGAGGTGCCGCTGCTGATGACGCTGCTGCAGACCGGCCGGGCCGGGATCGACGCCGAGGGGTCGGGCAAGGTGCTCGCCGACCTGAACGCCGCCGACTACGCCGGAGCGCTGCTCGGCGGGCTGGTCTGGCCCTTCCTGCTGCTGCCGGTGGCCGGGCAGGTGCGCGGTGCGGCGATCACCGGCCTGGTCAACCTGCTCGCCGCCGCCGTGGTCGCGGGCCTGCTGCTGCGGCCGCAGATGAGCACCCGCGCGCGCCGGTCCGCCACCGCCGCGCTGCTGGTGGCGGCCGCCGGGCTCGGCTTCCTGCTGCTGCGGGCGCAGGACATCGAGACGACGGCGCGGCAGCGGCTCTACGCCGATCCGGTGGTGGCCGCCGAGCGGTCGGACTACCAGGAGATCGTGCTCACCGACCGCTCCGGTGACCTCCGGCTGTACCTCGACGGCGACCTGCAGTTCTCCAGCCGGGACGAGCACCGCTACACCGAGTCGCTGGTGCACCCGGTGCTGTCCCGCGACCCCCGCCGGGTGCTGATCCTCGGCGGTGGCGACGGGCTGGCCGCCCGCGAGGTGCTGCGCCACCCCTCGGTCGAGGAGATCGTGCAGGTGGAGCTCGACCCCGCCGTCATCGAGCTGGCCCGCACCCGGCTGGCCGCGCTCAACGACCGCGCGCTCGACGACCCCCGGGTCGAGGTCGTGGCGGCCGACGCCTTCCGCTGGTTGCGCTCGCCGGCCGCCACCGGCTTCGACGCGGTGGTCGTGGACATGCCCGATCCGGACACCCCGGTGCTGGGCCGGCTCTACTCCACCGAGTTCTACGGCCTGGTCGCCGCCGCGCTGGCCCCCGACGGGCTCGTCGTCGTGCAGGCCGGCAGCCCGTACTCCACCCCCACGGCGTTCTGGCGGACCGTCGCCACCCTGGACGCCGCCGGGCTTGCCGCGGTGCCCTACCACGTGCACGTGCCGAGCTTCGGCGACTGGGGCTTCGCGCTGGCCCAGCGTGGTGCGCAGCCGCCGGCCCTCGCCCTCTCCCCCGCCGTCCCGGCCACCCGGTTCCTCGACCGCGCGGTGCTGGCCGCCGCCGCGGTCTTCCCCCTCGACCGGCCCCGGCAGCAGCTGGCGCCCTCCACGCTGGACCGGCCGCGGATCGTGGCGGACATGCGGGCGGGCTACACCGGCTGACGCGAGCAGGCCGCGGCGGCCGGGCGCACGCCTGTAGCGTTCTGGTCCTCGGACACCGACGCCACGCGCCCGGCCCTCCGGACCCCCGGGGCCCGGCCGGCGCAGCGCCCCGGCCGCGGTGCCCGGCGCGCCACCCGGCGCACGCCGTCCCGCGAGACGGCGGCGCGCACCCCCGTCCCGCGAGGAGAACCACCCGTGACTGCCGCTCCCACCCCCGGCGACGCGGACCGGACCGCCCGCTCGGCGCTCGCGGAGGCCGGCCGGCGGCGCACGTTCGCCGTCATCAGCCACCCCGACGCCGGCAAGTCCACGCTGACCGAGGCCCTGGCCCTGCACGCCCGGGTGATCGGGCAGGCCGGCGCGGTGCACGGCAAGGCCGGCCGGCGCGGCACCGTCTCGGACTGGATGGACATGGAGAAGGCGCGCGGCATCTCCATCACCTCGGCGGCACTGCAGTTCGAGTACCGCGACGCGGTGATCAACCTGCTGGACACCCCGGGTCACGCCGACTTCTCCGAGGACACCTACCGGGTGCTCACCGCCGTCGACGCCGCCGTGATGCTCGTCGACGCGGCCAAGGGCCTGGAGACGCAGACGATGAAGCTGTTCGCCGTCTGCAAGCACCGGGGCATCCCGATCGTCACGGTGATCAACAAGTGGGACCGGCCCGGCAAGGACGCCCTCGAGCTGATGGACGAGATCAGCGAGCGCACCGGGCTGACGCCGACACCGCTGACCTGGCCGGTGGGCATCGCCGGTGACTTCCGCGGCGTCCTCGACCGGCGGGACGGCACCTTCCGCCGGTTCACCCGCACCGCCGGCGGCGCGACGATCGCCCCGGAGGAGCTGCTGACCGCGGCCGAGGCCACCGCCCGGGAGGGCGAGGTCTGGCAGCAGGCCGAGGAGGAGGCCGAGCTGCTCGAGGCCACCGGGGCCGAGCACGACCAGGAGTCGTTCCTCTCCGGGGTGACCACGCCGGTGCTGTTCGCCTCCGCCGTCTCCAACTTCGGCGTCGGCGCGCTGCTGGACACCCTGGTCGACCTCGCCCCGCCGCCGGCCGGGCGGCCGGACGCCGACGGCGCGGTTCGCGCCCTGGGCGACCCGTTCAGCGCCTTCGTGTTCAAGGTGCAGTCGGGGATGGACGCCGCCCACCGCGACCGGCTGGCCTACATCCGGATCTGCTCGGGCGTCTTCGAGCGCGGCATGGTGGTCACCCACGGCCGCACGAAGCGGCCGTTCGCGACCAAGTACGCCCAGCAGGTGTTCGGCCGCGAGCGGGAGAGCGTCGACGTCGCCTACCCCGGCGACGTCGTCGGTCTGGTCAACGCCTCGGCGCTCGGCGTCGGCGACAGCCTCTACACCGACCGGCCGGTCAGCTACCCGCCGCTGACCACGTTCGCGCCGGAGCACTTCGCGGTGGTGCGCAGCCGGGACACCGCCAAGCACAAGCAGTTCCGCAAGGGCATCGAACAGCTGGACTCCGAGGGCGTGGTGCAAGTGCTGCGCTCCGAGCGACGGGGCGACGGCTCACCCGTGCTGGCCGTCGTGGGGCCCATGCAGTTCGAGGTCGCCACCCACCGCATGGAGCACGAGTTCAACGCCCCCGTTGCGCTGGACCGGCTGCCCTACAACATGGCGATGCGCACCGACGAGGCGTCGCTGCCGCTGATCGCGACCTCGGGCGGGGTCGAGGTGGTGCAGCGGACCAACGGCGAGCTGCTCGTCCTGTTCCCGGACAAGTGGGCGCTGCGGATCCTCCAGCAGCGGCACCCGGACCTGACGCTGGAGCCGCTGGTGGCCGCGCAGCTGGCCTGAGCCGCCGCGGTCACTCCCGGAGCGCCGCGTACACCTCCTCGGCGTGGTCGAAGACGGCGAAGTGCCCCTCGCCGGCCAGCCAGTGCGCGGTGCCGTCGGGGAGCATCGCGCTCAGCACCTGCCCGAGGACGACGGGCACCTGCCAGTCCTGCGTCCCGTGCCAGACGTGCACGTGCTGGCGGACCTCCGACAGCGGGAACCCCCACGGCCGGAAGAGCAGGGCGCGGTCCTCGGCCAGCACGGCGGTCCCGTTCCGCAGCCCCTCGCTGAACGTCGCGGCCATGATCCGGCGGACCGCGGGCCGCCCGAGGACCCGTCGGTCGGCCGCGTTGAGCCGCAGCTGCAGGTAGCGCGGGATCATCGCCGGCCGCAGCCCGACCGGGGCGAGCACCGGACGCAGCACCGCCGCGAGCCGCGCAGGGCGGTGCACGGTGTCCCGCAGCCGCCGCGACACCCACCGCGGCCACGGCCACGGCACGTCCGGCGGCGGCGCACCGCCGAGGATGCCGACGGCCCGGACGCGCTCGGCGAAGACGTGCGCGCACGCCAGGGCGTAGGCGGCCCCGCCCGACAGGCTCACCACGGAGAAGCGGTCGACGCCGAGGTGGTCGAGCAGCTGGCCGACGTCGTCGGGCCAGTCCATCACCCGGCGCCCGGGATGGGGGTCCGAGCGCCCGAAGCCGGGGCGGTCGGGGACGATCACCCGCATCCCCCACCGCTGGTAGGCGTCCGGGTCCTCGACGTGCCGCTCCAGCCGCGAGCTCGGTGAACCGTGGCAGCCCAGCACCGGCCAGCCGGCCGGATCGCCGTACTCGGCGTACGCGAGCATCCGGCCGTCGCGCAGCCGGATCCTGTCCTCCCGGGGCGGCGTGTACTCGACCATGGGGCTCCCCTACCCGGGGATGCCGACCTCACCCGGCGGACCCGGGGACGAGCGGCCCGCGTCCACCGCCCGGCGCACCGCCTGCCCGCCCTCCCGCCGGGTTGCTAGCTTGCCCGCATGGCGATCGATCCCCGCGGTGCGGACCTCAAGCGCTACCTCTCCGAAGACCCGGGCGGGCCGGTGGTGATGCTGAACCTGCTGCGCTACGCCGAGGGCGGCCGCGAGCTGTACGCGCAGTACGCCGAGGCGCTGTCGACGACCTTCCTGCCCCGGTACGGCGGCGAGGTGCTCTACGCCGGCGACGGGTCGACGGCGCTGGTCGCCGAGTCCGGGCAGGCCTGGGACACCGTGCTGCTGGTCCGCTACCCCTCGCGGGAGGCGTTCAGCAGGATGGTCGCCGACCCCGAGTACCAGCAGGTGACCGAGCTGCGCACCCGCGCGCTCACCGAGGCCGTCCTCCAGGCCACCACCGCCTGGTAGCCGGGCCGACACCCGACCAGTGCGTCCGGCTGGTCAGTGCCCGCGGAAGGCCTCCTCCAGCCACCACGAGGGCTGGTCGCGGGTCACCTTGGCGTCGACCAGGAGCGGCGCCGACCGCGGACCGGCCAGCCACGCCGCCACGCCGTCCAGGTCGGCGGGACACCGCACGGTCACCGCCGCGTAGCCGTGGCCGCGGGCGATCGCGGCGAAGTCGGTCTCCGGGAAGCGGACGATGTCCAGCGGGTGACCGTCCGGGCCGAAGTGGTGCACCTCGGCGCCGTAGCCGGCGTCGTCGTAGACCACGACGACCATCGGCAGCCCCAGCCGGACGACGGTCTCCAGCTCCGCGGCGCCCATCAGCGCCCCGCCGTCGCCGAGGGCCGCGACCGGCATCCGGTCGGGCCGGGCCAGCGCCGCGCCGACCGCCGTCGCCAGCCCCAGGCCGACGGACTGGAAGGCCTGCGTGAAGCAGAAGCCCTGCTCGTCGGGCACGTCGAGGAACATGCTCGGGTAGCCCATGAAGTTGCCGGAGTCGACCGCCACCACCCGCTCGGCGGGCAGCAGGTCGTCGAGCGCGACGGTCAGGGTCCGGGGGTCGATGCGCTCGCCGTCGCCCGGACCGGGTAGCGGCTCGTCCCGCCAGCGGCCCCGTTCGGCCAGCGCGGCGCGCACCTGCGGCGTGCGGTAGCCGGCGGCCGCGGTCGGCCCCAGCCGGGCCGCCGCCGCCTCGGCGACGGCGCGCACGTCACCGGGCACGCCGAAGGCGACCTCCCGCTGCGCGCCGATCGCCCCGGGATCGGAGTCGACCTGCACGACGGTGGCGTCGTCGGCGATCAGCCGCCCGTGCCGCATCGTCCACATGTTCAGCTGGCAGCCCCAGCCGACGATCAGGTCGGCGTCACCGATCAGCTCGGCGGCCAGCGGCGTGGCGAAGCCGCCGGAGACGTCGAGGTCCCAGTCGCTGCCGCGGAACAGGCCCTTGGCCACCGCCGAGGTCGCCAGCAGCGCCCCGCAGCGGGTGGCCAGCTCCTCCAGCGCCCGGCGCGCGCCCGGACCCCGCGAGCCGCGGCCGGCGACGAACACCGGCCGGCGGGCCGCGCGCAGCGCCTCGGCCAGCCGCGCCACATCGGCATCGCCGGGCACGGGGTCGGGCCGGTGCGGCGCGGGCGGGAGCTCGTCGTCACCCGCGGCGAGGGACTGGACGTCCAGCGGCAGGTTCAGCACGACGGTGCGGCGCTCCTGCCGGGCGGTGTCCACCGCGGCGGCGGCCGTCGCAGCCGCGCCGGCCGCCGACGTCACCCGCATCGGCACCGCCCCGACCGCCGTGGCCAGGGCGAACTGGTCGACGAAGAAGTTCGACCGCGGTGAGCCGGCCTCCGCCGTCAGCACCACCAGCGGGGTCCGGCTCTTGGCCGCCTCGGTGACGCCGGTGAGCGCGTTGGTGAGCCCGCAGCCCTGGTGCAGGCTGAGCACCGCCGGCCGGCCGGTGGTCCGGGCGTGCGCGTCCGCCATCGTGGCCGCGCCGCCCTCGTGCCGCGCGGCGACGTACCGGGCGCCCGCGGCGACCATCGCGTTGGTCGCCACGAAGTTCCCGGAGCCGACGACGCCGAAGACCGTGTCGACCCCGCGCCGGACCAGCGTCTCCCCGACGGCGGCCGCGACCGTGCGCCCGGTAGCCGGCGTCATCCCCGCTCGACCAGCGCCAGCACCCGCGACGGCGAGCCGGAGCCGGAGACGATCGGCAGCGGCGCGGCCACGAGGAGAGCACCGGTGGCCGGCAGCCGGTCGAGGTTCTGCAGCTGGGTCAGCCCGTACTTGCCGCTGCCCATCAGCGCCGCGTGGCACGGGAACGGCGGGTCGAAGGAGTGCGCGGCGCCGGCATCGGTGCCGACGGTCTCGACCCCGAGCCCGAGCACCGGCGACTCCTCGGCCAGCCAGCGCGCGCAGGCCGGGGAGAGCCCCGGCGTGTGCGGGCCGGTGTCGTCGGCGTTGAGGAACGCCTGCTGGGAACCCGACCGGGCGTCCCAGCCGGTGCGGAACAGCAGCCACCCGCCCTCGGGCAGCGGCCCGTGCTCGGCCTCCCACGCGCGGACGTGCTCCACCTCGAGCAGGAAGTCGGGGTCGGCGGCGGCCTGCGCGGAGAAGTCGAGGACCACCGCTGGGGCGATCAGCCGCCCGGCCGGCACCGAGGCGACGTCGTCACCGTCCCGGCCGGTGACCCAGTGGTTGGGCGCGTCGAAGTGCGTCCCGGTGTGCTCGCCGGTGCGGAAGTTGTTCCAGTACCAGGCCGGGCCGCGGTCGTCGTAGCGGCTCAGCTCCTCCAGCTCGAAACGGGCGGTCTGGGCGAACTGCTCCGGCAGCTGGATGACCGGCGTCTCCGCCGACAGGGGCGCGGTGAGGTCGACGACCTCGACCCGCGCGGCGGCGAGCGCCTCGGCGAGGCTCTCCAGGATCGACATCGCTGTCCCTTCGCGGGAGGGCGGGAACGGCGGACAGTCAAGCATGATCGCCGGGCCCCGGCCCTCCCCGGGAGCGGGTCAGCGCTCCTTCGGGATCATCAGCCACAGCGCGATGTAGACGATCTCCCCGACCCCGAACAGCCCGAAGAGCACGAACCCCAGCCGGACGATGCCCCGGGAGACGCCGAACCGGTTGGCCAGGGCGGCGCACACCCCGGCGATGATCTTCTGCGAACGCGGCCTGACCAGCGGTGATGTCATCGGTGACCCCTACCCGCGGCCGGTCGGCAGGACACCTCCTCCGGCCCGGTCAGGCCCGCGCCACCAGCCGCAGCACCGCGTCCACCACGACGTCGGGCCGGTCCGCGGGCACGAAGTGGCCGGCGTCGTCGACCCAGGTGAGCCGCGCACCGGGGATGTCGTCGGCGAGCCGCTGCCCGTAGCCGGGCTCCAGCTGGTGGTCGCGGCGACCCCACACCACCTCGGCGGGCAGGTCCAGCCGGGGCAGGAACGGGGCGACCGTCTGCGTGTACACCGAGTCCAGGGACCGCAGGTGCCGCGCGAGCTGGGCCGGACCGCCCGGGCGGGACCAGGGCTCGACGAAGCGGTCGAGGAACCGGGCGGCCCGCTCCTGGGAGGCGAACAGCGTGCGCAGCGCCGGGCGCAGCAGGGTGGCCAGCGCCGGCGGCGGGAGGAACCGCAGCGCGGGCCACGTCGCCTTCAGCGCGCGCACCAGGGGCACCGGCCACGCGTCGTAGCAGACCCCGTTGACCACGCCCAGCCCGGCGACGCGGTCGGTGCTCGTGGTGGCCAGGATCTGCGCCACCCCGCCGCCGAGGTCGTGACCGACGACCACCGCGCGCGCCACGTCGAGGGCGTCCAGCAGCCGCAGCAGCAGCGCCGCCTGGGCGGCGAGGTCGGCCGGACACCTCCGGCACCACGTCGTGCCACAGCCGGGAGTTGGTCGGGATGCCGTGGACGAGCAGGACCGTCGGTCCGGCCTCGCCGGCCTCCCGGACGTTCAGCCGGCGACCGCCGACGTCGACCGTGCGGGTGCCACCGATGGGGAGATCCATGATCGGGCCAGTGCCCCCCCCCCCCCCCCGTGGCCGGTGATGCGCCGGAAGCCCTGTTCACCTCGCCGTCGGCGGGGTAGGGACCGGCGATGGACGCAGTCACTTTCGGGAAGGCCGGCCTCAAGGGCTGGCGCGCACGCGTGGCCGACACCGTGGCCGGGCCGGTGGCCCAGCGGACGTCGGTCTCCGACGACCAGGTGCGGGCCGCGATCGGGGCGCTGTTCCTGGCCCTGTCGGTCATGTACGTGGCGAAGGCGGTGAAGGACCTGGCCACCAGCCGCTGAGCGGGCGTCAGCCGGTGAGCACCGCCCAGCCGTGCGGGCGCAGCCGCACCCGGGCGCCGCTCGTCCCGGCGGCGAGGACCTCGGCGTCGCCGGCCAGCACGCGCCCGGCGCCCGGGGCCGGCAGCTCGGTCGCGCCGTCGCCGACCGACAGCGCGACCACGAGCCGCTCGCCGTCGGCCCGGGTCTCGTAGACCACCTGCTCGTTGGCCAGGTGCAGGGTCGCGGTCCGGGCGGTGTGCAGCCAGCGGTGCCGGCGGCGCAGCCCGATCAGCTCCTGGTGCAGGTGGTAGACGGGCAGGCCCACCGGCGAGAGCTCCTCGGGCGAGGCCGGGAACGGCGGGCGCACGGCGTCGTCGCCGCCGGCCCGGTCCTCCTTCACGCCGCGGAAGGCGTGCTCGTCGCCGGCGTAGACCGACGGGGTGCCACCGGTGGTGAGCAGCACGACCAGCGCGTGCGCGAGGTGCCGGTCGTCGTCCAGCCGGCTGGCGATGCGGGTGACGTCGTGGTTGCCGACGAAGGTGTAGGGCACGAAGCGGCCGAGGACGTCGTCGTGGCGGGCCAGCGCGGCGTCGAGCTCGAAGAAGTTGCCGTCGTTGAGCGAGCTCCAGACGGCCTTCCAGAGCTCGTACTGGGTCACCGCGTCCAGCCCCGACTCCGCGACGAAGCGGCCGTAGTCGCCGTGGATGACCTCGCCCATGAGGTAGGCGCCGGGGTGCCGGGCGCGCACCCGCGCGGTCACCTCCGCCCAGAACGGCGTCGGCACGGCGTAGGCGGCGTCCAGCCGCCACCCGTCGGCCCCGCGGTCCAGCCAGTGCGCCATCACCTCGCTCACGTGGTCGACGACGTCCGGCGACCCGTGGTCGAGGGCGACCAGCGCGGAGTGGCCCTCGAAGTCGTCGTACCCGGGCTCCGTGCCCGGGGCCCACGCCTGCGGTCCGCCCGGCCAGCGCAGCCGGAACCAGCCCGCCGTGCGCGCCGCGGGCCCCTCCGCCAGCACCTGCTGGAACGCGGGGTGACCGCGGCCCACGTGGTTGAAGACGCCGTCGAGCAGCAGGCGCAGACCGCGGGACCGGCAGGCGGCGACCAGGTCGTCGAAGTCGGCGTCGTCGCCCAGCCGGGGATCGATGCGCAGGTGGTCGGTGGTGTCGTAACCGTGGCTCTCCGAGGCGAAGACCGGGCCGAGCGCCAGCCCCGAGGCGCCGAGCTCGACGGCGTGGTCCAGCCACCGGACCAGCTGCGGGAGCCGGTGGCGGACCGGCCGGGCGGGTTCGGCGCCCGGCTCGGCCCCGACGAAGCCCAGCGGGTAGACGTGCCACCAGATCGCGTCGTGCACCCAGCCCGGCTCGCCGGCATCCGGAGGAGTCATGCCGGCGATGCTCGCGCACCGCCCCGTGGCGCCCGTCGGGCGGGTCACCCCCGTCGAGGGGGGCCTCCGAGCAGGCCCTTCCCAGGACGGCCGCGAAGGGCGTACAGTTCACCTCGGTCGCTGTTGCGCCTCTGCTTTCGTTCTTGGACGTCCGCAGTCGTCTCTGCCTGACGTTCCTCTCGGTCCTGCCGGTCGGTGCGGCGGCCCCGCACCCGGTACGTACCTGTGCGGTCACCCCCCAGCACGGAAGAAGATCGAACATGGCTCAGGGCACTGTGAAGTGGTTCAACGCGGAGAAGGGCTTCGGGTTCATCGCCCAGGACGGCGGCGGCGCCGACGTCTTCTGCCACTACTCCGCCATCAGCGGCAACGGCTACAAGTCCCTCGACGAGGGCCAGCAGGTCGAGTTCGACGTGACGCAGGGCCAGAAGGGCCCGCAGGCGGAGAACGTCCGCGCGATCTGATCGACGCGTGAGGAGGGGGCCACGGCGCACTGCGCCGTGGCCCCCTTCGCGTCCGGTCCCGGCGCGATCGCCGCACCGGCCACGACGACGGGCGCCGCGGGCGCACCGCCGACCACCATCTGCGAGGAGACCCCCCATCGCCGGACACGCCGGACGCTGTGCGGAAGCCCATCTCGGGTGCCCCTGCCGGGGCGACGAGCGGATCCACGAGGAGCGGACGCGCGCCCTCAGCGACGCTCGCGCCAGCTCCGAGGGGGCCGTCGAGTGCCCCGAGTGCGGCGGTCCGACGACCCCGCTGGCCATCGTCTCCTGGGGCAACTGCCGGGCCTGCCGCACCGCGCACTCGCGGTCCACGCACCCCCTGCGCTGGTGACGCCGCAACTGCCGGCTCCCTGAAGCTGCTGCATCGCGGGTGTCCCGGCCCCGCCCTGCAGCATCCCCGGCCGGACGCCGTCGTCGCCCCGCAGCGGTCGCCGGCGGCATCCGGCCGGGGAACCACCTCCCGGCCGTCGGCTCGGCGCGGGTCAGCCCCCGACCAGCCACGCCACGGCCTCGCCGACCACCTCCGGCGGCACGGTGTGCGGCCCGGGGAACTCCCGGTAGGTGACGTCGTAGCCGTCCTCCTCGAGCGCGGGCACGATCCGGCGGCTGGTCCGGTCGATCGGCAGCACCTCGTCGTCCACCCCGTGGGAGATGAACACCGCGGGCGCGCCCGCCCGCGGGGCGGGCGGGACGTACCCCGGGGAGAAGGCGAGGATCCGCGAGAAGAGGCCGCCGTTGGCCAGGCCCAGGCCCAGCGCGTACGAGGCGCCGTCGGAGAACCCGGCGACGGCGATCCGCGCGGGGTCGACCGGCACCGTGCGGAAGACCTCGGCGAGCGCGCGGTCGACCAGTTCGGCGTCCGGGCCGTAGTCGCCCCCGACCGCGTCCCAGGTCGGCCCTCGCGAGGACGGCGCCAGCACCGCCGTCCCGTGCTCGTCGGCCGCCGCCCGCACCAGGCCCAGGCCGGCCTCGGCGTCGCCCCCGGCGCCGTGCAGGGAGACGACCAGCGGGAGCGGGTTCGGGCCCGGCTCCGGCGGGACGTGCAGCAGCGCATCGCCGGAGGACGCGAGGCCGAGGGAGCGGGTACCGGGCGCGGGCGGCCCCACCGGCGGTCGCGCGGGCGGCCGGGCCGCGAGCGCGGCGCCGTCCCGCCCCGTCGTCGAACCGCCGGACGGTCCCGGCGACCGGGGCGCGCACCCGGCCATCAGCACTGCCAGCGAGGTCGCGGCCCCGGCTCCCAGCACAGCTCGTCGGGTCGGCACGGTCGGCCTCCTCCCCCGCAGGTCCGGTCCCCGGGTACCCCCCGCCCGGCCGGCGACACCGCGGGTCCGGGGCCGCCCGTCACCGGGTCCCGTGATCGGGGAGGATGTCGGGGATCCGGGCACCCGGAAACGGCGAGAGCAGGGAGTGGCGTCATCCGCGAGCTGCCCGTGCCGGATTTCCGCCGCGTCTTCGACGTCGCCCCTACGCCGTTCCTGCTGCTGACCCCCGACCTCGTCATCGTGCACGCCAACCAGGCGCGCCTGGACGCCACGGCGACGACCCTGGCGGGGACCGTCGGTCGGTACCTGTTCGACGTCTTCCCGCTGAACCCCGACGACCCGCACGCCGACGGTCCGGTCAACCTTCGCGCGTCGCTGGAGCGGGCGCGCGACACCCGGCAGCCACACACGATGGCGCTCCAGAAGTACGACATCCGGCTGCCCGACGGCAGCTACGACGTGCGCTTCTGGAGCCCGCGCAACGTGCCGGTCCTCGACGACGACGGCGAGGTCGTGCTGCTGCTGCACCGGGCGGACGACGTCACCGACTACATCCGTGCCCGAGCCGGGGTGGCCGCCGCCGCGGCGGAGGGCCGGCTGGACGACCGGGCGATGCAGGTGGAGTCCGACCTGCTGACCCGCACCCGGGAGCTGGAGCAGAGCAACGCGCAGCTGCGGGCGCTGCGCGAGCGGGAGCAGCGCACCGCGCGCGCCCTCGCCGGGCTGGCGCGCACCGTCTCCGCGCTGGCCGCGGCCGAGACGCGGGCGGAGCTGCTCCGGATCATGGCCGACCTGGGCGGCCCCGGTCTCTCCGCCGACTTCCTCGCGGTGGCCCTGCACCGGCCCGGCTCCTCGGAGCTCACCGTGGTGGACGCCGGCGGCGGGACGGGGCCGGGCGCCCGGCAGCTGCCCGGCGACGCCCCCTCACCGCTGGCCGTCGCCGCCGCCGGCCGCAGGGTGCTGGTGGCCGACGCCGGCACCTCTCCGGCTCCCCCGCCCGGCCCGGGCCTGCGGGCGTGGGCGGCGCTGCCGCTGCGGAGCGCCGAGCGCGCGCTCGGGTCGCTGGCCGTGGGCTGGTACCGGCCGCAGCCGCTCGAGGACGACGACGTCCGGGTCCTCGAGGCGTTCGCCGCCCAGTGCGGCCAGGCGCTGGACCGGGTCGCGCGGCTGGAGCAGGAACGCCGGCAGGCGCGGGCCACCCGCAGCCTCGCCGAGGCGCTGCAGCGCTCCATGCTCACCGACCCGCCCCGGCCCGAGGGGCTGGGCATCGCCGTGCGCTACCGGCCGGCCGCCCAGGAGGCCCGGGTGGGTGGCGACTGGTACGACGCCTTCGGCACCCCCGACGGCGCCACCACCCTGGTCGTCGGCGACGTCACCGGCCACGACCGCACGGCGGCCGCGCTCATGGGGCAGCTGCGCAACGTCCTCCGCGGCATCGCCCACGCCCTCGGGTCCGATCCGGCGCGGGTGCTGTCGACCCTGGACCGTGCCATGGCCGGCCTCGGGATCTCGACGCTGGCCTCGGCGCTGGTGGCCCGGATCGAGTCGCCCTCCGGGCGGGCGCCCGGGAGCGAGCGGGTGCTGCGGTGGTCCAACGCCGGGCACCCGCCGCCGCTGCTGGTGGGGCCCGACGGCACCGTGGAGCTGCTGGAACGCCCGCACGACGTGCTGCTCGGGGTCCTCCCCGACGCGCGCCGGTCGGAGCACACGCTCCCGTTGCCGCCCGGCGCCACCGTGGTCCTCTACACCGACGGGCTGGTCGAGCGGCGCGGCTCGACCCTCGACGAGGGGCTGCACCGGCTGGCCGCCGCGGCCGGTGACCTGCCCGACCTGCCGGTCGAGGCGGTGGCGGACACCCTCCTCGCCCGCGTGGCGCCGGACTTCTCCGACGACGTCGCGCTCGTGGTCCTCCGCGTCCTCCGCGACGGCTCCGGAACCGTCAGAGGCTGACGGCCACCGTCGCCGCGAGCTCGCGGCAGGCCTCCAGGTCCGCCGGGCCGGGCGCCCCGGTGAGGCTCAGCGGCGCCGCGACCTGCTTCCAGCGCAGCGCCCCGGTGATCCGCTCGATGCTGCGCAGCGCGCCGGCCGTGTCGTCGTTGCCGTGCACGTAGACGCCGAACGCCAGCCCGGCCGTGGCGTCGAGGCAGGGGTAGTAGACGGTGTCGAAGAAGTGCTTGAGCGCCCCGGACATGTAGCCGATGTTCGCGGGGGTGCCCAGCAGCACCCCGTCGGCGGCGAGCAGGTCGGCGGCCCCGGCGGACAGGGCCGGCCGGACGGTCAGCTCGACGTCGTCGACGAGGGCGACGCCCTCCCGGACGGCTTCGAGCACCGCCTGCAGGGCCGGCGAGGGGGTGTGGTGGACGACGAGGAGGCGGGGCACCTCGGCATCATCCCGCCTCGGAGCCGGGCCGGAGCTCCCGGTAGACGCGGGTGAGGTCGGGCAGCTGGACGTGGGCGTTCAGCCCGCTCGGGTTCGGGACCACCCAGGTGTCGGCGCCGCCCAGCCGTTCGGGCTGCCGGCCGACGGCGGCCTTCGGCCGGCCGAACCCCTGCCGCCACGCGGTGATGCCCAGGACCGCCAGCACCCGCGGCCGGTACCGGGCGACCAGGCGTTCCAGCGCGACCGCGCCGGCCCGCAGCTCGTCGGCGGAGAGCTCGGCGGCGGTCCGCGTGGGCCGGTCCACCACGTTGGTCACCCCGAGCCCGTAGCGGAGGAGCTCCCGGTCCTCGTCCGGGGTGAGCTGCCGCGGCGTGAAGCCGGCGAGGTGGATCGCCGGCCAGAAGCGGTTGCCCGGCCGGGCGAAGTGGTGGCCGCGCTCGGCCGACAGCAGCGACGGGTTGATCCCGCAGAAGAGCACGTCGAGCCCGGGCGCCACGATGTCGGGCACCGGCTTGCGGAGGGCCGGGTCGTCGGCACCGGGCTCGTCGGGCACCGCTCCATCCTGACCCGCGCCGTCCCGGCCTGCCTCGTGGCCGACCAGGGGCCGGGAGCCGCCGCGGCTCAGTCGCGGCGGTCCGCGCCCGGCACCGCGCCGGTGTCGGTGAGCTCGCGGGCGACGTCGACCAGCTTCCGGTTCAGCTGCTGCGACACCCGGGCGAGGACGCCGAACGCCTGGTCGGCGGTGAGCCGGTGGCGCTCCATGAGGATGCCCTTGGCCTGCCCGATGAGGTCGCGGTTCTCCATGCCGGTCCGCAGGTTCGCCTCGTGCTCCGCGCCGGCCAGGGCCACCGCCGCGTGGCCGGCGAACATCTGGCCGATCTCCTCGCTCTCGGTGTCGAAGGCCCCCGGCGCGCGCGCGTAGAGGTTCAGCGCCCCCATGCGGTCGCCCTCGACGAAGAGCCGGAAGCACAGCATGCTGCGGGCGCCCAGGCGCGCCGCCTCGCGACCGAACTCGGGCCAGCGCCCGTCCGTGACCACGTCGTCGACCCGGACCACCTCGTACTGGGAGATCGCGTCCAGGCACGGGCCCTGGCCGAGCCGCCCCTGCAGCTCGTCGACGCGTTGCGGCAGCTCGCCGGTCGCCGCCCGCGGCTCGACCTCCGAGCGGGCGAGGACGTAGCTGATGCTGCCCTCCTCGGCGGCGGGCACCGCGCCCACGGCGGCGTCCGTGATGGCGTGCAGCGTCGCCTCGACGTCGCCGTGCTCCCCCTGCAGCTGCCGGGCGACCCGGCTCATCAGCTCACCCAGGTGGTGCAGGCCGACCTCGCCGCCGTGCTGGGTCATGCCGCGACCCTAGCCGCCGGGTCCGGCTGCGGGCAGCGACCGCCCGGCCTTCAGCGGTAGGAGAGCAGGTGCCGCCGGGTGCCGGTGGCGTGCGCGTGGTCGTTGAAGGCGAGCAGGGACAGCCCGCCTGCACCGGCCAGCACGGAGGTGATCCCGACGTTCACCGCGGCGCGGTTGAGCGCGACGACGCCGTCGGCCGGCGCCGCGAGCAGCGCGGCGGTCACGGCCGCGATGACCCCGGCCGAGGTGGCGACGACGGCGTCCCGGCCCCGCGGCAACCCGGCGGCCAGCTCCTCGACGACGGCCACCGCGCCCGAGGAGAACGCCGGCCACCCGTCGGCCGCACCGGCGGCCACCCACGAGCGCAGCGCGGCGTCGAGCAGTCGCTGCATCCGGCGGGACGCGGACTCGCCGGCCGGCTCGTTCGCGGGTTCGGTGGGATACCGCTTCAGCAGATCGAGGTGGTCGTACTCGTCGAGCCGCGGATCGATCTCGGCGGACACCGGCCAGCCGGCCGCCTCGGCCAGCAGCGCGGCGGTGTCCCGCTGGCGGCGCAGCGTCCCGGAGACGACCAGCGGATCGCGGAGCTCGCGCCGACGCAGCTCCTCGCCCAGGCAGCGGGCCTGCTCGCGGCCGAGCTCGCTGAGCACGTCGTAGTCGTCGGCACCGAAGGAGGCCTGCCCGTGACGGACGAGGCAGATCAGCGGCATCCGGCCAGCCTCTCCGCACGCTGGAGGAGGACCGCCGCCGCGATGCCGAAGGTGGCGAACCGCGGGTTGGTGCTGTGCCCGGAGCTGTACCGGGCCCAGATCTGCTGGATGATCACGGCGAGCCGGAACAGGCCGAAGACCTCGTAGAACGTCCAGTTCCCGGGCTGCAGACCGGTGCGCGCCAGGTAGCGCTCGACCAGCTGCTCCCGGGTCGGCATGCCCGGCAGGATGCTCGGCTGGGTGGAGATCAGCCCGAACTCCTCGTCGTCGTCGGCGGTCACCCAGTAGGCCAGCGACGCGCCGAGGTCCATGAGCGGATCGCCCACGGTGGCCATCTCCCAGTCCAGGACGCCGGTGATGCGCGGCGTGCCCGCGAGGTCGAGCACGAGGTTGTCCAGCTTCCAGTCGCCGTGCAGCAGGCTGGCGCGCACGTCCTCGGGCTGGTGTGCCGCCAGCCACGCCATGAGGTCCTCGGCGGCGGGCACGTCGTCGGTGCGGGCGTCGCGGAACCGGCGCGACCAGCCCTCGACCTGCCGGCGGACGTAGCCGGGGCCCCGGCCCAGGTCGGCCAGCCCGGCGGCGTCGACGTCGATCGAGTGCAGGTCGGCCAGGGTGTCGTAGGCGGTCTCGCCCAGCACCCGCGCGCGATCGGGCCCCAGCTCCACGCCCTCGGGCAGCTTCCGGGTCAGCACGACCCCCTCCAGCCGCTCCATCACGTAGAAGTCGCTGCCGATGACCGACCGGTCCTCGCAGAAGCCGTGGATCTGCGCGACCACGTCGAGGTGCGGCCGCAGCCGCTGCTGCACGCGGACCTCCCGGCCCATGTCGTGGGCCGACGCCGCCTTGTGGCCGTGCGGCGGGCGGCGCAGCACCAGGTCCAGGTCGCCGTAGTCCAGCAGGTAGGTCAGGTTGCTCGCGCCGCCGGTGAACTGCTGCACCTGGGGCGCGGGCCGCCCGTCGAGCGCCGGCACGCGCGGCGCCAGCCACGCGTGCACCGCCTCGACGTCGAAGGCGTCCTCGGGGCGGACATCACGCAGTCGGGTCGCGTTCTCGCTCATCGGCCCCATCCCATCACGGACGGGTGCGGCGCACGCGCCACCGGTCTCCGCAGCACCGTCATCGGCTGCTCGCGGACGGTGAGGGCCGGGCCGACACCGCGGCTGCGGAACTGTTCAGGTCCCCATCTCGGCGATACCGTGGCGCACGGGTCGACGCTCCGGCCCACTGCACGCCCGACCGCGTGCGACGCGCTCGGAGCAGCCGCTCCGGCACGATCGTCAGAGGGGAGATCGGCCATGGCAGCAGACGCCCGACCGCCGGCCGCCTCCCTGGATGCCGACTCGATCCCCTTCCACGTGTGCGTCGACCTGGTCCGTGCGACCGTCACGGTCTCCGGCGAGCTCGACCGCGAGAACGCCCACCACGTCCTCGACGGGCTGACGGCGCTCGTCGGCACCGGGCACGACCGCTGGGCCCTCGACGCCGCGGGGGTGGTCTTCTGCGACGCCGCGGGCCTCCGCTCCCTGGTCACCGCCCACCACCTGGCCCGCCGGCACGGGTGCGCGCTGGTGGTCGAGCGACCGAGCCCGAGCCTGCACCGGCTGCTCCTGCTCGTGGGCCTGGACCAGCTGCTCGAGCTGCGTCCCGCCACCGCTGCGGCGCCGCCCGCGGCCGGCGGCCACCGCCCGCTGCCGTCGGCCGGACCGCTGCGGGCCGGGTACCCGATCCGGGCCGTGCCGAGCCGGGTCTGAACCCGGCGGCTACTGGACCGGCGCGTCCGGCGGAGCGAGCCGGTGGGTCAGCTGCTCGTCCACCGACAGCACGCCGGCGACACCGGTCAGCGCGCCGAGGGTGCCCGACGGCACCGAGCCGGTGATGATGCCGAGCCCGTCGAGCACCTGGTCCACCCGCATGCCGCGGGCGCGCAGGCCCTGGACGACGCCGTCGAGGGCGGCCAGGTGCCGGTCGTCCACGGTGACGCTGACGTCGGTCATGCCCCGACGCTACGCGGGCCCGGCGCCGCCCGGAACCGGTCAGCGCGGGGCAACCCCCAGGCCGCAGCCGACGTCGACCGACGGCTGGAGCAGCCGCTCGCTCTCCTGGCACAGGGTCGCCCAGAGCTCCAGGCCCCGGCGGCCGGTCGCCTCCGCCCAGAGCGCGGCGACCCCGGCGACGTGCGGCGTGGCCATGCTGGTGCCGCTGATCGTCTGGTAGCGCACCGGCATGGGCCAGGCGGAGGAGACCTCCCAGCCGGGGCCGGCGATGTCCACCTGCCCGCCGCGGGACGGCAGGCTCCGGGCCGAGAAGTACGCCATCCGCAACTCCTGGTCGACCGCGCCGACGGCCATGATCTCCACGCTGTTGGCCGGGGCGCCGACGAAGCCGGCGTCCCCCGCCCGCCGGTCGGCGTTGTTGCCCGCCGCGGCGATGACCAGCGACCCCTGGCGCAGCGCACGCCCACCGGCGGCGGAGTAGGGCGGATGGGCCTGCACCACGTCCGCGCCCAGCGACATCGAGATCACCGGGCAGCGGCTGGTCACGGCCCAGTTGATCCCGGCCAGGATGCCCGCGTCCGTGCCGCTGCCGTCGGTGCCGAGCACCTTCCCGGCGTAGATCTCCGCCTCGGACGCGATGCCGTACCGCGGCCCGCTCGGCGGGGTCCGAGGCCCGCACGCGGTGCCGATGCAGTGGGTGCCGTGGCCGTGGCCGTCCTGTGCGTCCCCACCGGCCACGAAGGACCGCGCCGTCACCGCCCGGCCGGCGAAGTCGGGGTGGGCGAGGTCGAAGCCGGTGTCGAGCACCGCGACCCGGACGCCCCGGCCGGACCGGGAGGAGGCGTCGGCCCGGACGGCCTGCACCCCCCAGGTCGCGGAGGGCGTGTCCGCGAAGCGGGCCGCCGCCTCCTCCTCCGCCGCCCCGGGCACCAGCAGCCGACCGGTCAGGTCGGCGACGCCGTCGCGGTAGCCCCGCGCGTACTCCCCGGCGTCGGCCAGGACGGAGTGGACGAGTTCGGGCGAGACGGACAGGACGGGCCGGGCCGAGATCTTCCGCAGCGCGCCGATCTGCTCCGGCCCGGCCGCGACGACGGCGATGCCGAGCGCGGCGAAGACGGTGGCGCCCGCGTGTTGCATCGTCTCCGGCGGCACGTCCCCGTCCGCGAAGTCGCGGGAGTCGGCGACCTCGCGGACGCCGGCCCGGCCCCAGTCGATGCGGGCGTCGTCCCCCGTGTCGGCGAAGACGACGACCTGGCGGCCGGTCTGCCGGGCCATCGGCCCGACCGCCCCGTGCCGGACGCTGCCCGGCTCCCCCGGCTGCTGTGGATCGATCACTGCTCCCCCTCGGCGTCACGGCGGACCGCCCGATGTCCTACGACCGTAGGTGCGCGGCCGGAGACTCAGGGTGATCGAAGCCGGGCGGTCCCGCCATCCCGGTCCGCGGACCGCAGTGTCGCCGCGGGGTCCGACGCTTTCGCCGCGGCGCTCAGCCCTGGACCACCGACGGGTCCATCCACATGACCTCCCAGACGTTGCCGTCCGGGTCGGTGAAGCTGGCGCCGTACATGACCCCGTGGTCCTGCGCCGGCAGCCACGGCTTCCCGCCGGCGGCGATCGCCGTCGCGACCAGCCGGTCGACCTCCTCCCGGCTGCCGGCCGACAGGCAGTTCAGCACCGAGGTGGCCTGCGCCGGGTCGCCCACCTCGCCGGTCACGAAGTCGGCGAACCGCTCCCGCGTCAGGAGCATCACGGCGATGTTCTCCTCGACGGAGTACGAGACGCACCGCTCGTCGGAGAACTGGTCGTTGCGCCGGAAGCCGAGCGCTGCGTAGAAGGCGTCGGCGCGGTCCCGGTCGGCGACCGGCAGGTTGACGAAGATCATGCGCACGGGGGACTCCTCGGTCGGTGCTGCGGTGCCGCCGTCCGGGCGGACGACGCCGTCGCAGGGAAGACGCGCACGCGGCGGAGAACTCATCGGCCCGTACCTGCCGGAGGGCTCAGGCGCGGCGCTCCACGCCGGCGCCGGCGGCCCGGGCGGCCACCTCGTGCGGGCCGGCCACCTCGTGCCCGTCGTCGCAGACCAGCGCGACCCGGACCCGGGCGCCGCAGTCGCGGTGCTCCAGGGCGAGCGGTGGCGGACCGTCGGCGAGGTGGCGGTCGCCCCACTCCATGAGCGCCACCAGGGTCGGGTAGAGGTCGCGCCCCTTCCCGGTCAGCCGGTACTCGTGCCGCTGCCGCTCCCCCTCGTCCTGGTACGGCTCCCGGCGGAGGACGCCCTCCTGCACGAGGGTGGCCAGCCGGTCGGTCAGCACCGCCTTGGGGATGCCGAGGGCCCGCTGCAGGTCGGCGAAGCGGCGGACGCCGAGGAACGTCTCGCGGAGCACGAGCAGGCTCCACTTCTCCCCCACCACGGCGAGCGTGCCGGCGACGGAGCAGCGGGAACGGTCGAACGAGGCGTCGCTCACACGTGTGAGCCTAACCATGCTGGGTTCACTTGCCGAACCTCGTCCGGAGGAGCAGAGTTCAGGGTGCGAACCCAGGAGGCGGACGGTCTCCGGCCGGCCCGCCCGGCCCCCTGCAGAGCTCGCGGAACCACCACTGCTCTGACGACAGGACATGCCATGACCCGCATCCGCACCACCCTCGCCCGCCGGCACGCCGAGCGGGTCCACCTGCGCCAGGAGCGCGACCTCGCGCGGGCGCTCGCCACGGCGCCCACCCTCGAGTCGGCGCACGAGATCGCAGCGCTCGGCGCCCGCCGCTGAGCCACCCACCTGGCTCACCTCCTGTGGTCCTGGCTCACGGTCGACCGTGAGCCAGGACCCGGGACGACCAGGTCACCTGATCGAAACCGGGCTCAGTCGCCGGGCTGCACGAGCGAGGCGGCGAGGAAGGGCTCGTCGTCCCACTCGGCGTAGGCCTCGTCGGGCAGATCAGCACCCAGCGCCTCCTCGACCTCGGCCAGGTCGAACTCGTCGTCCGGCACGGCGCCGATCGCCACCTGCTCCCCCGGCATGAGCGCCGGTTCGGTCCGGGTGACGACGAGGATCGGCTCGACGTCGCCGCCGTCGGGCCCGGTCATGGTGAAGGCCACCGGCGAGACGATGCGGACCACCTCGCCGGTCAGCGTCACCTCCAGCCCGGCGTAGGCGTCGAGGTCCTCGCGGAACTCCGCGGTGTAGGGCCCGTCGTAGGGGTCCTCGAGGTCGTCGGGGGGCCGGACGTCGGGGTCGGCCGCCGTGGTCGGCTCACCGCCCACGGCCTCCTCGTCGTCGACGCCCGAGCAGCCGGAGAGGACGGCGCCGCCCACCGCCGCGACGAGGACGGCACCGGCCAGGCGTGGTGCGCGACGACGGACGGGCAGGACGCCGGACGACACCTCCGCTCACCCGGCCCGCAGGTCGAGGCGGTGTGCGGGCGGTGCCCCGGTCGGTCGCGGGCAGGTCCTCATGGCCGTCGGTCCTCTCCGTGCCGCGGGCCGGCCACGGTCTCCCCGTGGCCGATGGTCACGCTCGGTTCCTGCCCGGACGGCGGCGGCGCCGAGCGGTGCGCACCGCTTCGTCACCGATCCGCAATGACCGGGGAGCACCGGGCCGGACGGTGATTGCGGAACGGTGACAGCGGTGCCGCGCCGCGTCCACCGTGGTCGCGGTTCCGCGCCGAGGGCCGCCGGACCGGACATGACGAGCGCGTGGCGATCACTTCCGCCGGCGCATCCGCCGCCGGTTCCCGGGGCAAGCCCCGGACGATGCCGACCGGCGTCACGCCCGGCCCCCGTACCCCGGAGGAACCACCCCGCATGAAGCGCTGGACCCTGCGCATCGCCGCCCTCCTCGGCGGACTGCTGCTCCTCCTCGTCGGCTACGGCGTCCTGGTCGAACCGCGGCTGATCCTCGACGAGGAGCGGGCGGAGGTGCCGCTCCCCCGGCTCGCCGCCGCGGCCGACGGCACGGAGATCGCGATGATCTCCGATCCGCAGATCGGCATGTGGTGGGCCAACGAGGGGATGGTCGCCCGCGCCGTCGAGACGCTGGTCGAGGAGCAGCCGGACATCGCCCTCCTCGGTGGCGACTACGTGTACAGCACCGACCCGGGCATCCCCGAGCAGGTGGCGAACGTGCTCGACCTGCTGCGGCCGCTGATCGACTCCGGCATCCCCACGTACGCCGTCCTCGGCAACCACGACTACAAGGTCGGCGCGGCCGAGGAACTGGTCACCGCCTTCGAGGGCGCCGGCATCACCGTGCTCCGGAACGAGGCCGCCCCGGTCCCCGGTACGGGTGAGGGGGCGGACGCCCTGCACGTCGTGGGGATCGGGCCGGTCCGGCCGGGCGAGGCCGACGTCGACGCCGCGCTGGCCGACGTGCCCGACGGCGCGCCGCGCGTCGTCCTCTCGCACAACCCCACGGCGTTCCCCGAGTTCCCCGCGGGCACCGCGCCGCTGGTGCTCGCCGGGCACACGCACTGCGGTCAGGTGGCGCTGCCGGGCACCCCGCGCTGGTCCTACCTCGGGTTGACCGAGGAGGAGAAGATCGTCGCGGAGGGCTGGGCCCCCGAGGGCTACGGCGCCGAGGGCAACCGCATGTTCGTCTCGTGCGGTCTCGGGTTCAGCGTGGTGCCCATGCGCATCAACGCCCCGCCGGAGCTCGTCCTCTTCGAGCTCCGCGCCGGGGGGTGACCCGTGCGCTCACTCCCGCCACTCCCAGCCGGCGTCCTCGACGAGCCGGCGCAACCGGGCGCGGCGCGGGGCCGCGGCGTCCACGGCGCGCCGCCACTCCTCCCGGTCGCCGAGCGGGATCCCGGCGTCGGCCAGCCGGTCCAGCCCCGGGCCGGGCGGGGGCTCGGCGTCGTGCGGCGACTCCCGGCCGTGGGTCGCCGTCGCCACGTAGCGGTCGATGACCCGGCGGACCGGCAGCACGGCCGCGGCGGGCGGCCGCACGTCCGCGGCGACCGCCTTCCCGAGGAGCAGCATCGCGTCGTCGAGCCGGGCGATCGCCACCGGCGCCGACGCGGTGGCCCGCTCGCTGCGGAAGTAGTGCAGCACCGGGTAGGCCAGGTGCTGCTCGGCCACCGCGGCCAGCTGCGCCGGCAGCTGCAGCAGCTGCTGGGTGAAGGCGGGGTCGAAGCGGTCCCCGTCCCAGCCACCGACCACGATCCCCTGGGCGCTGTCCCCGAGCCCGTGCAGCTGGGTGGCCGTCGCCCGGCGGCCGACCACCGCGGACATCACGGAGAACAGGTAGGTGATGGAGAGGGTCACCAGCGCCAGGCCGCTGAAGCTGGCCAGCGAGGTCATCACCCGCCACGCGGGTTCGGTGGCGACGAAGTCGCCGACGCCCAGCGTGGAGACCGCGTAGCCCGCGAAGTAGACGACGTCGGCGACCGAGCCCGGCCGGCCGGTCCGCGCCTCGGCCACCGAGCCGCTGCCGAGGAAGACCAGCGACCAGCCGGCCCAGAACAGCGCCACCCAGAGGAACACCGTCACACCCATCAGGAGCGGCCCCGCGGAGCTGAGCAGGCGCGGCCGGCCCCCGCGCCGCCGGTGGACGCGGAGCAGCAGGCGCCACGCCGCGGCGAGCAGCCGCCGGGTCAGCGGACCGGCGCCCTCCCCGAGGGTGAGGGTGGTGGCGGTGACGTCCCAGACCACCAGGACGACGGCGAGCGCCCCTCCGACGACGAGCAGGACGTCGGTCACGTCGGGGAGACCTCCGCGGTCGCACCGCGGCCCCGTCGCTTGAACCGGCCCCTGTGGCTGGCCTGCACGCTCGCTCCCTCCCCGGCCGGAGCGGCCGCCGCCCGGTCCGTCCGGGAGCAGGTAGCCCACCTGGGCGGGCCCGACCCCGTCGTCACGCAGTTGTCACATCGCCCGGACCCGGTTCGGCCCGCGACGCCGCGCCGCGGCGACGCCCGTCCGGGTGGCCGGAGCTGCAGGCCGCTGCCCGGGTCGGCAGACTGGGGGCATGTCGCGGTCGGTGCTGATCATCGAGGACGATCCGCGGATCCGCCGCATGCTGCAGATGACGCTCCAGCGGGAGGGGCTCGAGGTCACCGAGGCCGGGAGCGGCGAGGACGGGCTGGAGCGGCTCGCGGAGCGGACCTTCGACGTCATCCTGCTGGACCTGATGCTCCCGGGGAAGGACGGCTTCGAGGTGTGCCGGGAGATCCGGCGCACCTCGAACACGCCGGTCATCATGGTGACCGCCCGCTCGGACAGCCACGACGTCGTCGCGGGACTCGAGGCCGGCGCCGACGACTACGTCTCCAAGCCCTTCGTCGTCAAGGAGCTGTCGGCGCGGATCCGGGCGCTCGCCCGGCGCACCCGCGCGCCGGAGCCGCGCGTCCACCTGCAGGTGGGCGACCTGGAGATCGCCCCCGCGGACGGCACGGTCACGCGCGACGGCGAGCTGCTCAGCCTCACCCGCACCGAGTTCCGGCTGCTCTGCGAGCTGGCGACCGAGCCCGGGCGGGTGCTCAGCCGCGAGGAGCTGCTCGAGCGGGTGTGGGGCTACGACTACTTCGGCGACTCCCGGCTGGTCGACGTGCACGTCCGCCGGCTGCGGAAGAAGATCGAGCCGGACCCGGGCAACCCCACGCTGGTGACCACCGTGCGGGGCATGGGCTACCGAGTCCCGGGGTGAGCAGCCGGTACGACCACGGCGACGGCCCGCCGCCCCGGCCGGCCTGGTCCCTCCGGCCGAGGACCCTGCGGGGGCGCGCGACCGTGGCCTTCGCCGCGGTCACCTTCCTGCTCTCCGGCGTGCTGGCGCTGGCCGTCTGGGTGGGGGTGTCGCAGTACCTGCTCGTCCAGCGGGAGCGGGTCACCCTGGTCCAGGCCTCCGACAACGCCGCGCAGGTGCAGCGCGCCCTGGCCAGCGAGGGCCTCGGCGTCCCCCAGGTGCTCTCCCAGCTGCCCCGGGAGACCGGCTCGACGTCGCTGCTCGTCGACGACGGCGCGTGGACCACCACCTCCCTGCTGCTCGGGCGGGACGCCCTCCCCGAGTCGCTCCGGGAGACGGTGATCGCCGGCACGCCGGCCCGGCAGCGGATCGAGGTGCAGGGGCAGACGATGATGGCCGTCGGCATCCCGCTGGCCGAGTTGCGGCAGGCCTACGTGGAGGTCTTCCCCCTCGACGAGCTGGACCGGACCTACCGGGTGCTGGCGGCGGTGCTCGCCGCGGCGGTCCTGGGCACGGTGCCGCTGTCGCTGCTGGTGGGCTGGTACGTGACCGGCCCGACGCTGCGCCCGCTGGACCGCATCTCCAGCGCCGCCGCCGCCGTCGCCGGCGGGGCGCTCGACACCCGCATCGACCCGCGGGGCGACCCCTCGCTGGTCCCCATCGCGACCTCGTTCAACCAGACCGCCGACGCCCTCGAGGCCCGGGTCCGGAGCGACGCCCGCTTCGCCGCCGACGTCAGCCACGAGCTGCGCAGCCCGCTCACCACGATGCTCGGCGCGCTGGACCTGGTCGACGCGACCGCCGACCCCGCCGACCACGACCAGACCGAGGCGCTGGCCCTCCTGCGCTCGGAGGTGGTCCGCTTCGAACGCCTGGTCGCCGACCTGCTGGAGATCTCCCGGGCCGACGCAGGCAGCGCCGACCTGGTCGCCGAACCGGTCCGCCTGGCGTCGCTGACCGGTGCCGTGGTCACCCGCCACCGGCTGGACGGCAGCGCGGCGCAGCTGCTCACCGTCGAGGACGACGCCGCCGACGTCCTGGTCTGCGCCGACAAGCGGCGCCTCGAGCGGGTGCTGAGCAATCTGCTGGACAACGCCGACAAGCACGGGGGCGGGGTCACCGCCGTCACCGTGGCCCGGCACGGCGAGACCGCCGTCGTCCTGGTCGACGACGCCGGGCCGGGCGTCCCCGCGGACGAGCAGGAGCGGATCTTCGAGCGCTTCGCGCGCGGGTCGGGCAGCATCCGCACGCACACCGACGGCTCCGGGCTGGGGCTGGCACTGGTCACGAGGCACGTCCACGCCATGGACGGGCGGGTCCGGGTGCAGCGCAGCCCGGCGGGGGGCGCCCGCTTCGTCGTCGAGCTGCCGGTGGAGACGCAGCCGTGAGGGCCGTTCCCGCGCTGCTGTGCGCGCTCCTCCTCCTCGCCGGCTGCGGCGTGGAGCCGCAGGGGAGTCCTGAGGTGCTCACCATCCCGGTGCCGGAGGTCAGCGCGGCCGGGGAACGGACCGAGGCGAACGGCCCGGCGCTGACCGTCTACTTCGTCCAGGGCACCACCCTGGCCGCAGCGGAGCGCGCCACGCAGATCGCCGACGCGCCGTCCGCGCTCGAGCTGCTGTCCCAGGGACCGACGCGGGTGGAGGTCATCGGCGGTCTGCGCACCGCCCTCGCGCCGCAGTCGCTCCTGGCGGACGAGGGCGTGCCCGGAGGGATCACCTCCGTGTCGGTCACCCGGGAGTTCACCGGCATCACCGGCGGCAACCAGCTGCTCGCCGTCGCCCAGGTCGTCTGGACCCTGACCGACCTGCCCGGCACCACGCAGGTGCGGTTCCTCGTCGAGGGGGTGCCCGTGGAGGTGCCGACCGACAGCGGGCTCACCGACCAGCCGGTCGACCGAGACCACTTCCGCTCCGTGGCGCCGGCCGGGGACGGACCGTCCAGCCCGCAGCCCCCCGCCGAGGAGGCGGATTGACCGACCGGTTCCGCGGTGCCGGGCGCGGCTCCCGGCCCGCCGGGCCCCTCGTGGGCAACGGGGTCCGGCCGGGATCACCCCGGTCCCGCACGGCTGGAAGGAGCCGATCATCATGCACGTCGTGCAGCAGACCCCGGCGGCGGTGACCCGGTGACGCGGATCAATCCGATCGGCCGGGTGTGGCGGTTGGCCCGCGGCGCGCTCTGGCCGATCCCGCTGCTCGCCGTCACCCTGGCCGTGACCGCCGGCCTCCTGCTGCCGGTGCTGGACGAGGCGCTGAGCACCGCCGACGAAGGCTCCCCGCTGGGGTTCGTGTTCGGCGGTGACCCGGGCGCGGCGCGCGACCTGCTGGCCGCGATCGCGGGCTCGCTGATCTCCGTCACGGGCGTGACCTTCTCGCTGACCGTGGTGGCCCTCCAGCTGGGCAGCAGCCAGTACTCCCCCCGGCTGCTGCAGACGTTCGTCACCGACCCGGTGGTGCAGGGCACCCTCGCCCAGCTGACCGGGACGTTCGTCTACGCGCTGACCGTGCTCCGGACGGTGCGGACCGCGGAGGCGACGCTGGACGGCCGGGCGTTCGTGCCGCGGTTGTCGATCACGCTGGCGTTCCTGTTCGCACTGGGCAGCGTCGCGGCGCTGGTGTTCTTCCTCGGCCACCTCGCCCGGATGCTGCGGGTGGAGACGATGCTGCGCAACGTCCACGACGAGGCCGTGGCCACGATCGAGCGCACCGACCAGAACCCGGACGACGCCCCGCCGGAGCTGCCCGGCCGACCGGGGACGCCCGTCGAGGCGCAGGCGAGCGGCTTCGTCGTGGCGGTCGACGAGGAGCGGCTGGTCGCCGTCGCGCGCGAGCGGGACCTGGTGCTCGTGCTGCGGCCGCGGATGGGCGACTCGGTGGTGAGGGGCACGCCGCTGGCCCACGTGTGGCCCCGCGACGGGGGCCCGGTGCGGGATCCGGACGAGCTGGCCGACGCCGTCACCCAGGCGGTCACCCTGTCCTACGAGCGCACCCCGGAGGAGGACGCGGCCTACAGCGTGCGCAAGATCGTCGACATCGCCGGTCGAGCCCTCTCCCCCGGGATCAACGACCCGACGACGGCCGTGCACGCGCTCTCGCACCTCTCCGCGCTGCTGGGCGACCTGCTGCCCCGCCACTCGCCGTCCCTGGCTTGCCGGGACACCGACGGCACGCTGCGCCTGGTGGTGCACCGCTGGACCGCCGAGGAGCTCCTGCGGCTGGGGCTGGAGGAGACGATCGAGTACTCCTCCGGGCAGCCGGCCGTGCTGCGGCGGATCGCGGGGCTGCTGCGCGAGCTGGCCTGGCGGGTCCGCGGCCACGGGCTGGACCGGGAGCTCACCGCCCTCGTGGAGCGCGCCGCCCGGCTGGCCGCGGAGACGACGTCGGTCGACGAGCGGGAGGCCACCCTGTGGCGGGCCGCCGTCGACGACGCGCTCGCCGGCCGGTGGTCGGTCGTGCCGGAGCCGGGCCGCCGGCCCGCCACCCCCCACGCCCCGACGAGCTGAGGCACGGCACGTCGGGACCCGTCCCGCGGCGGTATGCGCACGTACCGCCGCGGGGTCGGTCAGGCCTGGGCGCGGCGGGCGATGTCGTCGGTCCCGGCGACGCCCGCCAGCGCGGAGCCGGCGCCGTACTTCTTCGCCGGGATGACGCTCAGCGAGCCGTCGCTCTCCAGCACGACCGCGGCGACGTCGGCCAGATCACCGGAGCCCGAGGAGCGGATCGCCTGGCGGATCTCGTCGATGCCGACCCGCACCTCGCGCATCCGGTCGTGCACCGGCTCACCGTTGCGCAGGACCAGCGTGGGCCGTGAGGTGACGACCATCCGCAGGCCCGGCCAGCGGACGGTGGCCCACGCGACCACCGCCTGCAGCAGGGCCAGCAGGCCGAGCGCGACGGCGCCCTCGGTCCAGGCGACGTCGGTGCTCAGCAGGATGGTCGCCAGCGTCGAACCCAGCGCCACGGTGACCACCAGGTCGAACGCGTTGAGCTTGGTCAGCGTCCGCTTGCCGGACAACCGCAGCACGACGACCACGGTGACGTAGGCGGCCGTCCCCACCAGCAGCACCCGGATGACATCGGACCACGAGTCGAACCACATGCCGGCCCCCTACCCCTGCGATCCCGGTGGGAAAGCGGATCGGTCGCGATCGTGATCCCCGGCCGGGTCGTCGTCGCCCTCCTCGCGACCCGCCGGACCGGCGACCTTCCGGTAGACCACCCGCCCCGGCGTCGCCGTCAGGCCGTGCACCACGGTGCTGACCGCGACCACCAGCGTGCCGGCCACCAGGACGACCGGGTCCAGCTGCAGCCGCTCGGACTCCAGCGTCAGGTAGAACAGCGCCGAGACCCCGATCGGGCCGAACCAGCCGAGGTAGACGGCGTCCGGGCGGGCCAGGTGCAGCGGGCGGCGGAGCAGGTAGACGACCGGCGGCCGGCGCAGCAGCAGCACCAGGACGGCGAACAGCAGCCCGCTCCAGCCCAGCGCGCGCCACTCGGCCCACGGCAGTATCGCGCCGAACGCCAGGAACAGCGGCAGGACGACGAACCGGTTCACCGCCTCGTCGATCCGGACGTCCGCCGCGCGCTCCCGTCCGGTGCTCACCGCGTTGAAGGCGAGCCCGCAGACGAACACGGCCAGGACCCCGTCGACCCGGATCAGCCCGCCGGCGCCCAGGGTGGCGAACGCCAGCACGATGGTGAAGACCAGCTCGGGCCCGGGGTCGGTGGCCCCGTGGTCGGCGCCGGCCCTCAGCGCCTGACCGCCCAGCCAGCCGAGCAGCAGGCCGAGCAGCACCGCACCGGCGACGTCCCAGACCGACTCCACCAGCGCCTCGCCCGCGGTCAGCGGGCCGGCCAGCGCCAGGGCGACGAGGACCAGCGGGAGCGCCAGGCCGTCGTTGATGCCGGACTCCAGGGAGAGCACCTGGCGGTCCCGACCGGGCAGGTCCTCCTCGGCGGGCTTGCCGGTGGTGACGGTCGAGGCCAGCACCGGGTCGGTCGGCGTCAGCGCGGCCCCGATCAGCGCCGCCACCCCGAGCCCGACGCCGAGCGTCAGCGCGGCCAGCCCGGCGGTGACCACTGCCATGGCCGGCATCACCACGGCCAGCAGCAGCAGCACCGGCCGCCAGCGGGCGCGCGCGACGTGGAACGGGTAGCGCAGCGCCACCGACATGACCGAGACCGCCAGCAGCAGCCGGGCCGCGGTGTGCAGCCAGGCGTGCTCGGCGAGCAGGTCGGGCAGCGGCAGGACGCCGAGCACGGCCGGGCCGAGCACGACGCCGATGCCCAGCGCCAGGAGCGGCTCGCTCACCGGCAGCCGGCGGATCCGCTCCGACCACGCCGCGGCGACGAGCGCCAGGGCGCCCGCCGCCGTCAGCAGCACGTCGACGGTCATCGGTGGCCGCCGGACGTGCCCGCGACGTTCCGCACGGCGCTCAGCCCAGGCTGGCGATGAGCTCCCGGCACGCCGTCTCGCAGCGGCGGCAGGCCTCGGCGCACACCCGGCAGTGCTCGTGCATGTCGGCGTGGCTGCCGCACTCGTCACCGCAGGACCTGCACGCGGTGGCGCAGGCCTCGAGGACCGCGCGGGTGAGGTTGGCGTCGTAGCCGGTGTGCCGCGAGAGCACCCGGCCGGTCATGTCGCAGATGTCGGCGCAGTCGGCGTTGGTGCGGATGCACTTCGTCAGCTCGGCGACCATGTCCTCGCCGAGGCAGGCGTCGGCGCAGGCGGTGCAGGCCTGCGCGCACTCGAAGCAGGCCTCGATGCACTCGAGCAGCTTCTGCTTGTCCACCCCGCCGAGGTCCTTCGGGTAGGTGTCGAGCATCTGGGCGGCGACGGTCATGTCGGTCTCCTTCGGGGAGTCGGCCCGGTGCGCGGTCGCGCCCGGGGGCTCTCGCCACCGGTCGCCCTACCCGGGCCTCCCGGCCCGGCACGCGATCGACCATGACGATCACGTGACGGCACCGCCCGTGGCCGCGCCGCCGACCGGGTGCGCCGCACCGGCGGGGAGTGCCGGCGTCAGCCCCGCTCGGCCGGCTCGGCGGCGTCGGCCGCCGGCGAGGTGCCCGACGAGGTGTCCGGCGTCTCGCGCAGGAACAGGTACCAGTACGACGTCGCCACGAACACCACGGCGCCGACCAGGTTGCCGACCCCGGCGAGCAGCCAGTTGAGCAGCACGTCCTCCCAGCCGATGTCCGCGACCCCGGCGAAGATCGCCGCGGGGAGGAAGAACATGTTGGCCACGACGTGGTCGAACCCCATCGCGACGAACGCCATGATCGGGAAGAAGATCGCCAGGATCTTGCCCGAGACCGTGGTCGCCGCGAGCGACATCCACACGGCCAGGCAGACCAGCCAGTTGCAGCCCACCGCGCGCAGGAAGGTCTGCCACGGCGTCTCCCCCAGCGCCTTGCCCTCGGCGATGCCGGCCAGCCGCTCGTGGGTCAGGGCGGCGGTGCCGGTCGCGTCGGCGTCGCCGATCACCCCGGTCTGCACCGCGAGGAAGTAGGCCACGAGCAGCGCGCCGAGCAGGTTGCCCAGGAGCACGAGCGTCAGGTTCCGGACGACGTCGCCGATGCTGAGCTTGCCGTTCATGGCGCCGAACGGGACCAGCATCATGTTGCCGGTGGCCAGGTCGGAGCCGGCGATGAGCACGAGGACCAGGCCCAGGGTGAACGCGGCGCCCATGAACAGCGTGGGCAGCGTGCCCCAGGTCGCCGGGTCCAGGCCGGAGGACACGGTGATCGCCACCAGCCCGCCGAAGGCGATGTACGCGCCGGCGAGGAAGGCGCTGACCAGGACACGGTCCCACGTGCGGTGCACCTTCTTGGCACCGGTCGCGGCCGCTACCTGGGCCATCTCCTGCGGTTCACGAGCCGCCATGGTCGCCTCCTCGGGGTGGTGCCTGCCGGCCCCCGCAGCCTCCCGCCGGGCCGACCCCGCGGCAAACCGAGGGCGGCCCGGGCCGGGCCCGGTCGCCCCGCCAGCGCGGCGGCGCACCAGGGTCCCGGCCGACCGTCCACTTCTTACAGCCGCTGCAACGAGCTGCGGGACGCCGTCGACCTGCACCGCAGCACCGGACCGGCGGCGTCCCACCGGTTCGATGCAGGCACTGCACCGAGTCTGCGCCCCGGATCAGCCCTGGCGCTGGAGCACGAAGTCGTAACGGGACTCCAGCCAGGGCACGTCGAGGGAACCGCCGTCGGGCGTCGCCCCCGGCTCCCGCTGGTCGAACGAGGTGACCAGCTCCTGCTTGGTGCCGAAGACGACATCGCTGTCGAGGTACTCCGCCCCCTCCTGGAAGAGGTGGGTGATGAGCGGCTCGAACCCCGGGACGTTGATCAGGAAGTGGATGTGCGCCGGCCGGAAGTGGCTGATGCCGGTGCGGCCCACGAGGTCCCCGACCGGGCCGTCCATCGGGATCGAGTAGCCCAGCGGCGCGATCGTGCGGACGCAGTAGCCGCCGTCGGGCCCGGTCGTGTACTTGGCGCGCAGCCGGGCCTCGTCCACCTCGGCGAGCTGCGACTCGTAGAAGCCCTCGGAGTCCGACTGCCAGACGTCGAGCACCGCGCCGGCCACCGGGGCTCCGTCGAGGTCGCTCACCCGGCCGTGCAGGAACAGCGGCGTCCCCGCCAGCCCCTCGGACATGTCCTCGGCGTAGCCGAGCTCCGGCGAGCCCTCGATGTGGAAGGGGCCCAGCACGGTCGCCGGTGTCGCCCGCGGGTCCAGCCGGTGGTTCATCTGGACCACGAGCATCGACAGGCCCAGCACGTCCGAGGCGAGGATGAACTCCTCGCGCTTCTCGGTGCTGATCTTCCCCGTGGCGGTGAGCCACTGCACCGCGGCCATCCACTCGGCCTCGGTCAGCCGCACCTCGCGGGCGAAGTCGTGCAGGTGACGCACGAGCGCCGTCATGACCTCGGCCAGCCGCGGGTCGCGGGCAGTGGCCCAGCGCTCCACCGCCAGGTCGGTGATGTTGTCCTCGGTGACCAGTTGCACGCCGATCCTCCTGCCGTCCGGCGCGGCCGGGTCCGGCCGCGCGACCTCGTCCCCCGCGGCTCCCGCGGGGCCGTGCTCGTTCAGGGCGTCAGGACGAGCCGGACGCCGGGGTCGCCGGTCGCCTGCCGGCGCCAGGCGGCGGCGACGTCGGCGAGGGGGACCCGCTCGTGGGCCACGGCCAGCCGGCCCGCCGCGGCCTCGCGCGCGACGGCGGTGACCGCCTCGGCCCGCTGGGCCGGGGTCAGCGCGTTGTTGGTGTAGCCGAGGACCGACACCGATCCCCCGCGCAGCACCGCGGAGGAGAACTCGGCGAGGTCACCCGACGCGCCGCCCAGGTTGACCAGCCGCCCGCCGGCCGAGAGGGCCCGGACGGCGGCCGTGGCCGCCCGCCCGAACACCGGGTCGACGACGAGGTCCAGTCGCCCACCGGCGGCCTCGGCGAACCGGGCGGCCAGCGCGTCGGGATCGGCGTCCAGCGCGACCACGGCGTCGGCCCCCGCGGCCAGCGCCCGCTCCCGCGCCGCGGCCGACCGTGCGGCCGCCACCACCCGGCCGGCACCGAGCACCCGAGCCGCCCCCACCGCGGCCTGGCCCACCGCGCCACCGGCGCCCAGGACGAGCACGTGCTCGCCCGGGCGCAGCGCGCCGCGCCAGCCGAGCGACATCCACGCCGCGACGGCGGACAGCCCGAGCGCGGCCATCGCCGCGTCGGGGACGTCGGCGTCCACCGGCACCAGGTCCTCGGGCGCCACCGCGCAGCGCTGCGCCAGGCTGCCGTCGCCCGGCGCCATGCCGGCGCTGGTGCTGAACCAGACCCGGGTGCCGGCCGCGGCGCCCGGGCCGCTCTCGACGACCCCCGTCCCCTGGACCCCGGGAACATAGGGCACGGCGGGGCGCCCGAAGTAGGACGTGCCCGACGCGCACAGCAGGTCGAGCGGGACGATCGGGGCCGCCGTCACCCGGACGACGGTGGACGCCGGCCCGGGTACCGGGTCGGGGTGCTCGGCGAGCTCCGGGGTCTCCCCCGGTGCGTGCAGGACGGCGGCGCGCACGGCCGGCGCCTCAGCCCCGCGCGCCGTCGCCGGCGCCCGGCAGCGGCGACGGGACGAACGGATCGGGGTCCACCGGCCGGTTGTTGAGGTCGACGGAGAGGAAGACGTCGTTGGCGACCGGGTACCGCAGCTCCTCGGCGAGCTGGCCGATCAGCCCCGCGGTGCGCGCCAGCAGCGCGAAGCCCCGGAGCAGCTCCAGCGGCAGGCCGAGGTCGGCGAGGGCCGCGCCGCAGACGCCGGCGCCGTTGAGCGGCAGCGTCTTCCCGAGCACCCGGGGGTGCACCCGCCCGATCGCCGCGAACAGCGACAGGTGCGGCCCGTACAACCCCTCCTCGGCGGCGATCTGGAACAGCCGCGGGGTGCGCGGGTCGCCCTGCTTGTGCACGTGGTGGCCCAGCCCCGGGACGAACCGCCCGGCGGCGCGCTGCGCGGTCACCGTCTCCAGGGCGAGGGCGTCCCAGCCGGCGTCGTCGGTGGGCAGGTCGCCGTCCACCCGCGCGAGCACCTCGTGCAGGAAGCGGCCGCAGTCTTCCGTCACACCCAGGAACCTCGAGCCACCCCCGAGGAGGCCGGCCGCCAGCGCACCCTGGACCGAGTCGGGGGCCGAGAGGTAGGTCAGCCGCGTGACGATCGCGGTCGGGGTGAAGCCGTGGTCGGCGAGCGCGGCGAGCACCGCCTCGAACACGCGGGTCTCCCCCGTGCTCGGTCGGCGCTGGGTGGCCAGCCAGAAGGCCAGCTCACCGAAGCCGACGGACCCCATGACGTCACGGGCCAGGTCGCTGCCCAGCAGCGTGATCGACTCCAGGCTGGAGGCGCCCAGGGCGGTCGGGTAGGCGGGCCGCTCGTCGCTCACCGGGACTCCTCGGGGGCGGCCAGCCAGCGGCGGACCTCCGCACCGTGCTCGTCGAGGTCCGGCGGGGGCAGCCGGTAGGCCGGCGGGGTCACGGAGAAGGTGATCGGGTTGCGCACCGACGGGACGGCGGCGTCGCCCTCCCCCACCCGGACGACCGGGTCCAGCCCGACCTCCTCGGCGAACGCCACGCCCTGGTCGATGGTGTTGATCGGCCCGCACGGGACGCCGGCGCCGATGATGTCGCGGAACCACTCCTGCTTGCTGCGGGTGCGCAGCCGCTCGACGAGCAGCGGGCGCAGCTCGTCGCGGTTGGCGGTGCGGTCCTCGTTGCGGCTGAACCGCGGGTCGTCGGCCAGCTCCGGCACGCCGAGGACCTCGACCAGCCGGCGGAACTGGCCGTTGTTGCCGGCCGTGATGATCAGGTCGCCGTCGGAGCACGGCAGCGGCTCGTAGGGGAACAGGCTCGGGTGGCTGTTCCCCATCCGGAACGGGACGACGTCGCCGGCGACGTAGGCGCTGGTCTGGTTCACCAGCCCGGACAGCGCCGAGGACAGCAGGTTCACCTCGATGTGCTGCCCCTGCCCGGTGGCGTGCCGGTGATTGATCGCCGACAGCACGCCGATGGTGGCGTGCAAGCCGGCCATGACGTCGAAGAGGGCGACACCGCCCCGGTAGGGCGCGCCGTCGGTGTCGCCGGTCAGGCTCATGAAGCCCGAGATGGCCTGCACGATCAGGTCGTAGCCGGGCAGCGGCGCGCCCTTGGGCCCGCTGCCGAAACCGCTGATCGAGGCGTAGACGACGCCGGGGTTCGTCGCGGCCACCGAGTCGTAGTCCAGACCGAACCGCGCCAGGCCGCCGGGCTTGAAGTTCTCCACCACCACGTCGGCGCGGCGGGCCAGCTCGCGGGCGGCGCCGGCGTCCGCCTCGTCCGCCAGGTTCAGCGCCACCGAGCGCTTGTTGCGGTTGACGCCCATGTAGTACGTCGACACGCCCTCGCGCACGGGCGGCTGCCAGGTGCGGGTGTCGTCGCCGGAGGGCCCCTCCACCTTGACCACCTCGGCGCCGAGGTCGGCGAGCAGCATGGTGGCGTACGGACCGGCGAGGATCCGGGAGAAGTCGGCCACCAGGAGCCCGGCCAGGGGCCCGGGGGCCGCCGCACCGGTGCTCGCCGGCTGCGTCGCGTCAGCGCTCATCTGGTTTCCGCCACTCCTTCGCGGTCCCTGCGGACCACTGTCCGCTGCCGTCGCCGCAGTCTCTGCCGCTCCGTCGACCGCTGTCAACCGCAGCACCGAGGTCCTCCGGGATCGGCTCGGCGGCCGGTTGACAGGCACCTCCGGAGCGGCCAAGGTGACGCAGGTCGCACATGCTGTCCGCTATGCGGACGATGGTCCGGCGACGCGACGACGACGTCCAGGAGGAGACGATGACCCAGTCCGAGCCCACCCCGGTGGCCGGCCGCCCGGTGGTCCTGCGCGGCGGGACCGTGCTGACGATGGACGGCAGCTGCACCGTGCTCGACAGCGCCGACGTCCTGGTCGTCGACGACCGCATCGCGGCCGTGGGGCCGGCCCTGGAGGTGCCGGAGGGCACCCAGGAGATCGACGCCCGCGGGGGCATCGTCATGCCGGGGATGATCGACACCCACCGGCACATGTGGCAGACGGCGATGCGCGGCTACGGCGCCGACTGGACGCTCACGCAGTACTTCGTCTGGTACTACCTCGAGCACGGCAAGAGGTTCCGCCCCGAGGACGTCGCGGCGGGCAACCGGCTGTCGGCGCTCGAGGCCATCGAGTCCGGCGTCACCACCACCGTCGACTGGTCGCACGGCCTGCAGACGGTGGACCACGCCGAGGCCGCCGTCGCCGCGCTGCGCTCGGTGCCCGGCCGCTTCGTGCTCGCCTACGGCAACATCCAGGCCGCGCCGTGGGAGTGGACCGCCGACCCGGCCGTCCGCGCCTTCCTGGAGCGGCACCGCGACGCCGCCGACGACAGCCTCGGCCTCCAGCTGGCCTTCGACGTCACGGGCGACCCGGCCTTCCCGGAGAAGGCGGCGTTCGAGGTGGCCCGGGAGCTCGGGCTGCCGGTCACCACCCACGCCGGCGTCTGGGGCGCGACCAACGACGACGGCATCCGGCTCATGCACGAGCACGGCTTCATGACCCCCGAGACGGTCTACGTGCACGCGGCCACGCTGACGCCGGACTCCTACCACCGCATCGCCGCCACAGGCGGGTCGATCTCGGTGTCCACGGAGTCCGAGCAGAGCGCCGGGCAGGGCTATCCCCCCACCTGGCAGGTCCGCTCGCACGGCATCCCGGTCTCGCTGTCGATGGACACCAGCGTCTGGTGGAGCGGCGACCTGTTCTCCGCCATGCGCACCACGCTGGGCGCCGACCGCTCCCGCGAGCACTTCGAGGCCCACCTCGCCGGCGACACCGTCACCCACCTGCAGCTGCGCGCCCAGGACGTCGTCCAGTGGGCCACCCGCGGCGGGGCGCTGGCGCTGGGCCGCGACGACCTGGGCAGCCTCGAGCCGGGCAAGAAGGCCGACGTCGTCCTGATCAAGAACGACGCCTCGCCGGTCTCGTTCCCGCTGCTCAACCCCTTCGGCCACGTCGCCTTCCAGGCCCAGCGCGGGGACGTGCACACCGTGCTGGTCGACGGCCGGGTGGTGAAGCACGCGCACCGGCTGGTCGACGTCGACCTGGCGGCGGTGCGGGAGGAGATCGAGGCGACCGTGGAGCACCTGCGCGGCGCCATGGGTGAGGCGGCGTGGGCCGGCGGGATGTACCCGGATCTCCCCGACGCCGAGGTGCTGGACAACCCGTACCAGTACACCGACTACAGGTCGCACGGCACGCACGCCGCCCGCGAGCAGGTGTTCGAGGAGCACCTGGCCACCGAGCGGCCGGCCGGCGGGCAGTCGACCGGCCACCACTGAGCGGTCCGGGCCGGCGGTCTCGCACACTCCCGTCAGCGGGGTGTGCGGGACCGCCTCCGACCGGGACCGAGGAGAGGACCACGGACATGGCAGGGCGCGGCACCGGGCCCGACTTCGTCGAGGCGCTCGCGCGGGGTCTCGACGTCCTCGCCTGCTTCGACCGGGACTCCCCCACCATGTCGCTCACCGAGGTGGCGGCCGCCGCGGGCCTGGCTCGGCCCACCGCGCGGCGGCTGTTGCTCACCCTGGAGGAGCTCGGCTTCGTCCGCTCGCGGGGCGGGGCCTTCTCGCTCACCCCCAAGGTGCTGACGCTGGGGATGGCCTACGTCGGCGCCCTGGGGTTGTGGGACATCGCCCGCCCGCACCTGGAGGACCTCGTCGCCCGCACCGGGGAGTCCTCGTCGATGGCCCAGCTGGACGGCTCGGACATCGTGTACGTCGCCCGGGTGTCGGTGCCCAAGCTGATCGCGCTGCGGGTGGACATCGGCACCCGCTTCCCCGCTGCGCAGACGTCCCAGGGGAAGGTGCTGCTCGCCGCGCTCTCCCCCGAGGAGCTGGCCGACACCCTCGCCCAGCGCAGCCGGGCCGGTGTGCCGCCGATGATCGGCCGGTCGCCCGAGCAGCTGCGGGCGGAGCTGACCGAGGTGCGCGCCCGCGGCTGGGCGTTCGCCGACGAGGAGCTGGCCCCGGGGGTGCGCTCGGTGGCGGTCCCGGTGCGGGACGGTCAGGGCGTCGTGCGCGCCGCCATGAACGTGACGGTGCACGCGGCGGAGACCTCCTCGGAGCGGCTGCTGCGCGACCACCTCCCACTGCTGCTGCGGACGGCGGGCGACGTCAGCGCCGAGTGGGCGCTGTGGCAGGCCCGCCCGCACACCGAGGTGAACCCGGGCAGCGCGACCGCCGGCTGACCGGTGCGGGAGCGTGTGCCAGGGTGCCCCCGTGACCGCCGTCCTCAGCATCCAGTCGCACGTCACCTACGGGCACGTGGGCAACTCGTCGGCGGTGTTCCCGCTGCAGCGCCTCGGGATCGAGGTGTGGCCGGTGCACACCGTCCAGTTCTCCAACCACACCGGCTACGGCGAGTGGACCGGCCGGGTGTACGACGGCCAGTCGATCGACGAGCTGGTGCAGGGGGTCGCCGAGCGGGGCGTCCTGGGCTCGTGCGATGCCGTGCTCTCGGGCTACCTCGGCTCGGCCGACATCGGGCACGCCGTCGTGGGCGCGGTGGCCCGCGTGCGGGAGGCCAACCCCGCGGCGGTCTACTGCTGCGACCCGGTGATCGGCGACGTCGGCCGCGGGGTGTTCGTGCGGCCGGGCATCGAGGAGTTCATGCGGGACGTCGCGGTGCCGGCCGCCGACGTCGTGACGCCCAACCACTACGAGCTGGACCTGCTCTCCGGCGCGGCCACCCGCTCGCTCGCCTCGGTGAAGGACGCCGTCGCCGCCGTGCAGGGCCTCGGCCCGCGGGTGGTGCTCACCACCTCGCTGGTCGCCGAGGACACCCCCGACGACGCCGTCGACCTGCTGGCGTCGGAGGGCGGCCGGCACTTCCGGGTGCGCACCCCGCGTCTGGGCGTCTCGGTCAACGGCGCCGGCGACGCGATCGCCGCGCTGTTCCTCGCCCACTGGCTCGACACCCGCTCGGCGGCCGAGGCGCTGGGCCGCGCCGCCTCGTCGGTGTTCGGTCTCCTCCAGCGCACCGAGGACGCCCGCTCCCGGGAGATCCTGATGGTCGCCGCGCAGGAGGAGTTCGTGACGCCGTCGCGGACCTTCCCCGTCGAGGAGGTCTGACCGGCCCTCAGCGCTGGGCGAGGGTGGCCGCGATCCGGGTGATCGTCTGCTCCTCCACCGGCAGGTGGGGCAGCACGCTGCTCACCTCGTCCGGTTCGAGGCCGGCGTCCCCGAGCGCGGCCAGGAGCAGGTCGGCGTCCGCCGGCCGGACCGGCACCGTGCAGCCGGACTCCTCGAGGGCCGCGCGGGCGAGGAACAGCGCCCCGGCGAGGCTGTCGTCGGGCACCGGGGCGGGAGCGGGGGCGGCGGCCCGCGTCGCCGCCTCGGCAGCGCGGACCAGCGACAGCGGCAGGCCCTCGGCCTCCGCCTCGATGAGCGGGACGTCGCGCAGCGCGGCGAGGACGAGGTGCTCGGCGTCGATGCGCAGCGGCGCCTCCCAGCCGCCGGCGCGCACCACGTCGGCCACGTCGGCGGGGTCCTCGCCCAGGTCGTGGGCGAGCTCGGCCCAGTCCGCCCGGCGGGTGGTGCGCGCCCGCTCGCCGGCCACCCGGCAGGTCTCGGCGACGAAGGGCACCAGCACCTCGTCGTCGAACCGCTCGGCCTCCAGCCGGCCGTCCGGGCCGATCATGTTCAGCGCGTCCGGGAAGCTGCCGGGCCGGGCGTCCTCGAGGTCGACCCGGCCGTCCTCCGCGCCGCCCAGCGGCTGGCCGTTGGCCGCCCGCTCCCCCACGGTCAGCCCGCTGGGCGCGACCCGGCCGGACCGCCGCCGGTAGTGCGGTCGGTCGGAGAGCCCGACCGCCCACGCGCAGCTCTCGGCGATCAGCGCGGCGCCGCGCTCGCGCAGCACCTCACGGGTCAGCAGGCCCATCCAGTCGACGTCGAACACGCCTCCACTGTCCCAGCGCGGCGCCCGCGGGTCAGCCGGTCGCCTCGGCGAGCGGCAGCAGCACCTGGAAGCGGGTGTCCCCCGGCGACGACGTCACCCGCAGGTCCTCGCCGTGCCGCTTGACCACGACCCGCCACGACACGTCGAGGCCCAGACCGGTCGCTGCCCCACGGGCTTCGTCGTGTGGCACTGGACGGCGTCCGTAGCGTTGCCTCCGTCCCCACGACGTCCGTCCGTCCCGGAGGCGGCCATGACAGCACCCGCCATCGACCCCACGGTGCCGCCCAGCGGGACCGGCTGCGTCGAGTGCGAGGCCACCGGCGGCTGGTGGTTCCACCTCCGCCGCTGCGCGCAGTGCGGCCACATCGGCTGCTGCGACTCCTCACCCAGCCGGCACGCCCGCGCGCACGCGGCGTCGGCCGGCCACCCGGTCATCAGCAGCTTCGAACCGGGCGAGGACTGGTTCTGGGACTTCGACGCGGACCGGCCGGTGGTCGGCCGCGCCCTGGCGCCGCCGCAGCACCGCCCCCTCGACCAGCCCGTGCCCGGACCGAGCGGTCGCGTGCCCGCCGACTGGAGCTCCCGCCTGCACTGAGCGCGGGCGCCAGGGGGTGCCGTACCGGTCATCCGGCGGCGGCTCCGGCGGTGCTGCCCTTGGTGCGCGGCGCCCTGCCCGGAGGTCGGCCGCCGAGAACCGGCCGTCCCGACCCGGCCGGGACGGCCGGCACGGTCCCCAGGATGCGCCCCTGCGGCTGACCGATCCGCCGCACTGGCCTACCGTGGGGCAACGTTCCGGGGCAGCGGACGCGACACGGCAGGGGCAACGGGTGGACTGGACAGCAGCAGGCGGGGTGGGACATCCCCCCGCCGGGGGCTTTCCGCACGACGCCCTCCTGTACGACTCGCCCGACCAGCTGGTCGCCGCGGGGGCGCCGTTCCTGCGCGCGGGGCTGGACGCCGGCGAGGCCGCGGTGGTCATGACCGGCCCCGCTAGCACGGCGGCCCTGCGGGAGGCGCTGGACGACGACCCGCGGCTGCAGCTGCTCGACCGCGCCGAGCTCTACCGGATGCGCACGCCCGCGGCGATCACGACCCTCCGCCGGCTGGCCGAGAAGCAGACCGCCGACGGCGCGCGCCGGGTCCGCGTCGTGGGCGAGATCGACTTCGGGCGCACCGAGCGGGAGTGGCTCGAGTGGGAGCGCTACGAGTCGGTGATCAACGAGGCGCTCACCGGCTGGGAGCTGTGGGGGCTCTGCGCCTTCGACACCCGCCGGCTCCCCGAGCCGGTGCTGGAGTCCGCCGTCCGGACGCACCCCACCCTGGTCACTGCCGCCGGGCGGGCGGCCAATGACGGGTACACCGACCCGGCCGAGTACCTCCGGGCGCTTCCGGTGCCCGACGAGCCGCTGGAGCGCACTGCCCCGCGCCTCGCGGCCGCCGACGTCGCGGACTTCATCGGCCTGCGGCACGCGGTCGCCGCGGAACTGGCCGGCGTCCCGGCCCCCGCCGACGTGGTCGAGGACTTCCTCCTCGCCGTCGACGAGATGGCCTCCAACGCCGTGCGGCACGGGCGGCCGCCGGTGAGCCTCCGGCTGTGGACCGCGCCCGACCGCATGGTCTGCACGATCAGCGACGGCGGCCCCGGCTGGGACGACCCGTTCGCCGGGTACGGCCCCGCGCACGGCGCGGACCTCTCCCGCGGCGGCATGGGGCTGTGGCTCGCCCGCCAGCTCTGCGACCACGTCGACATCTCCGGCGGCGCGCACCACCCGGGCGACGGTGGGGTCCGCGTCCGCCTCACCACGGTCCTGCGCTGAGCCACCCGCGCCCACCCGGGTTCCGGTCAGTGGAGGATCTCGTCCCGCGGTGCGGCCGCGGACGGCGATACTGGGCCCGGCAACCGGCGAGCGATGGGAGCACTGCGGTGGAGCGGACGCGCACGGACCACGGGCGGGACACCGTCCCCGTCGAACCGGGCTCCCGGTGAACAAGCTCGTCGCCTCCCCGGCGGAGGCCGTGGCCGACATCGGAGCGGGGTCGGTGCTGGCCGTGGGCGGCTTCGGCCTCTGCGGGGTGCCGTTCGAGCTGATCGACGCGCTGCTGGCGCAGGGCACCGACGGGCTGACCACGATCTCCAACAACTGCGGGGTCGACGACCAGGCGCTGGGCGTGCTGCTCTACGCCGGGCGGATCCGTCGGACGATCTCGTCGTTCGTCGGCGGCAACAAGGAGCTGGCCCGGCTGTACCTGTCCGGCGAGCTGGAGGTCGAGCTGACGCCGCAGGGCACGCTGGCCGAGCGGCTGCGCGCCGGGGGCGCCGGCATCCCCGCCTTCTACACCCCGACCGGCGTGGGCACGATGGTCGCCGACGGCGGCATCCCGATCCGCTACGACGCCCAGGGGGAGGTCGTCGAGGTGTCCCGGCCCAAGGAGGTGCGGGAGTTCGACGGCCGCCAGTACGTGCTGGAGACCGCGCTGACCGCCGACTTCGGCCTGGTCCGCGCCGCGATCGGTGACCGGCACGGCAACCTGGTGTTCCACGAGTCGGCGCGGAACTTCAACCCGCTGGCCGGGATGGCCGCCCGCGTCACGATCGCCGAGGTGGAGGAGCTCGTCGAACCCGGCGAGATCACCCCCGAGGACGTGCACCTGCCCGGCGTCTTCGTCGACCGCGTCGTCGTCGTCGGCGGCGACCGGAAGCCGATCGAGAACCGCACCACCCGCCCCCGCCCGGCGGCGGGCACCGCCGACACCGCCGCGCCGGCCGCCGCCGGCGAGGAAGCGACCGGAGGAGCAGCCTGATGGCCCTGTCCCGTGAGCAGCTGGCCGCCCGCGTCGCGCTGGAGCTGGAGGACGGCGCCTACGTCAACCTCGGCATCGGCATGCCGACGCTGGTGCCCAACTACGTGCCCGACGGCGTGCACGTCGTCCTGCACTCGGAGAACGGCGTGCTCGGTGTCGGCCCCTACCCCTACCAGGGCGAGGAGGACCCCGACCTGATCAACGCCGGCAAGGAGACCGTCACCGTGCTGCCCGGGGCCAGCTTCTTCGACTCCGCCCTGTCCTTCGGCATGATCCGCGGGCAGCACCTCGACGTCGCCGTCCTCGGCGCCATGCAGGTCAACCCCCGCGGGGACCTCGCCAACTGGCTCATCCCCGGCAAGATGGTCAACGGCATGGGTGGCGCCATGGACCTCGTCCACGGCGCCAAGCGGGTGATCATCATGATGGAGCACACGGCCCGCGACGGATCGCCCAAGATCGTCGCCGAGTGCACCCTGCCGCTGACCGGAAAGGCCTGCGTCGACCGCATCGTCACCGACCTCGCCGTCATCGACGTCACCGACACCGGCCTCGTCCTCCGCGAGACCGCCCCCGGTGTGAGGGCCGACGAGGTCGTGCAGAAGACCGGCGCCCCGCTCACCGTCGCCGACGACGTGCGCGAGATGCCCCTCCCCGCCACCGTCTGACCGGGGGCGCCCCCCTCACCGCCCGCCTGTTCCGGGGCAGTCCGTCACTGCCCAGCCGTGCTGGGCAGTGACGGACTGCCGCTGCCGACGGACACCGGGCGCTGCGCCCGGCCGGAGGCGGTCGCGAGTGCGGTGGCTCAGCTGCCCGGCGTGCGGTGCAGTTCGGCGAGGATCGGGGCGGCCACCGTGAAGGCGTGGTTGGCGGCGGGCACGCCGGCGTAGACCGCGGCGTGCTGGATCACCTCGCCGATCTCCTCGTCCGTGAGGCCGTTGGTCACCGCGGCGCGCACGTGCAGCGCGAACTCGTCCCAGTGCCGCAGCGCGATCGTGATCGACAGCGTCAGCAGGCTGCGGTCGCGACGGGACAGCCCCGGGCGCTGCCAGAGGTCGCCCCACGCGGTCCGGGTGATGAAGTCCTGGAAATCGGCGGTGAACGGGGTGGTGGTGGCGACGGCGCGGTCGACGTGCGCGTCGCCGAGCACCTCCCGGCGGGTGCGCATGCCCGCCTCGCGGCGCGCCCGGTCGGTGTCGGGCAGCTCGCTCACCGGGCAGCTCCCGCAGCGTCGAAGTGGGCGAGCAGCGCGCCGGTGACCTGCAGCGGCTGCTCGATGTTGGCCAGGTGCGCGCCGGGGCTGACCGAGACCAGCTGCGCGCCCGGGATGCCCTCGGCGATGGCCTGCTGGTGCTCCGGCGGCGTCGCCGGGTCCTGCGCGCCGGAGACGACCAGCGTCGGCGCCGTGATGCTCGGGAGGTCGGCGCGCAGGTCCATGTCGGCGATCACCTCGCAGCAGCTCGCGTAACCCTCGCCGTCGGTGCCGGCGACCATCTCGCGCAGCCGGGCGACCACGTCGGGGTGGTCCGCGGCGAAGCCGGGCGTCACCCACCGGCTGACGACGGTCGGCGCGAGCGCCGCCGTGCCCTCGGACCGGGCCGTGACGGCGCGGTCGATCCAGTTCTGGCGGGGGCCCAGCAGGGCGGAGGTGCACAGCAGCGCGAGCCGGTGCACCCGCTGCGGGTCGCGGGCGGCTAGGCGCATACCGGTCATGCCGCCCAGCGACAACCCGGCGACGTGCGCCCGCTCCGCGCCGACCTCGTCGAGCAGCGCGACGAGGTCGTCGGCGAGGTCGTCCAGCGAGTAGGGCCCGGGCGGCACCGGGGAGTCGCCGTGCCCGCGGGTGTCGTAGGTGACCACCCGGAAGCGCTCGGCGAGGGCGGGCACCTGCTGGTCCCACATCGCGCGCGTGGCGCCCAGCGAGTTGGACAGCACGACCACGGGCGCGTCAGCGGGGCCGTCGACGGTGTACGAGACGGCGATGGCGGTCATCGGGCTCCCTCGGTCAGGTGGGCGTGTTCGGTGAGCACGGCGTCGATCTGGGGGCCGGCCTCCCCGACGTCGGGGCCGGCGCCGAGCAGGTCGGCGAGGTCGACGTCGTCGCGGCCGGCGACCACGTCGGCCAGCGGGCGGCCGGTCGCGGCGGCCTCGCGCACGGCGGCCGCGGCCTCGTCGTGCGCGGCCCCGCGGCCGAGGACGGGGGTCAGCGCCTCGGCGAGCGCACCGGCGAGCTCGGGGTCGCGCGCCGCGGCGGCCGTCGCCGCCATGCGCTGCACGTCGGGCCGGAGACCGGAGAGGCTCTCGACCAGCCAGGCCGCTGCCGAGCCGACGGTGGCGAGCAGGTCGGTGAGCGCCGGCCACTCGCTGTGCCAGGCGCCGGCGGCCCGCTCGTGCTCCTGCTCCATGGCGGCCAGCAGCGTGGCGACCAGGCCGGGCGCACGGCGGGCGCAGGCCCGCGCCGAGATCGCGGCCACCGGGTTCTGCTTGTGCGGCATCGCCGACGAGCCGCCGCGCCCCGCGCCGCTCTCCGCGGCCTCGCCGACCTCGGTCTGCGCCATCAGCACCACGTCGACGGCGACGGTCGCCAGCACGCCCGCCGACGCCCCCAGGGCACCGGCCAGATCGGCGATCGGCAGCCGCACCGTGTGCCACGGGACCGGGGTCGTCGCCAGGCCCAGCTCGGTGGCCAGCGCGGCCCGCAGCGCGGTGCCCGACCCGTCCGAGCCGGCGAGCGTCCCGACCGCGCCGCCGTACTGCACGGGCAGCGTGGCCACGACCTCGGCCAGCCGCAGCCGGGCGCCGTCCAGGCCGCTGAGCCAGCCCGCGGCCTTGAGGCCGAACGTGGTGGGCAGCGCCTGCTGCATCAGGGTGCGGCCCATGACGACGTCGTCCCGGTGCGCGCGGGCCAGGCCGGCGGCGGCCTCGGCGGCCAGCTCGAGGTCGCGGTCGATCGCGGTGATCGCCCGCCGGGCCAGCAGCACCAGCGCCGTGTCCAGGACGTCCTGGCTGGTGGCGCCGACGTGGACCGCGACGGCATCGCGCTCCCCGACCGCAGCCTGCAGCACCCGCACCAGCGGGGGCACCGGGTTGCCCGCGTCGGCCGCGCGGGCCACGACGGTGGCCAGGTCCAGGCCGGCCGGCTCCGCGCAGGCCGCGGTCACCGCGTCGGCCGCGGTGGCCGGCACCAGCCCGGTCGCGGCGGCCGCGCGGGCCAGCGCCGCCTCCACGTCCAGCAGCGCGTCGAACCAGGCGGCGTCGGAGACGGCCGCCGCCGCCCCACCGCGGGCGAAGGTCCCGCTGAAGAGGCCGCTCACGCGGCGGTTCCAGTCACAGGTGCGTTCATACCGCGAAGAAGACGGTCTCGCGCTCGCCCTGCAGGTGGACGTCGAACCGGTAGCCGTCGTCGGCCGGCGTGGCGAGCAGCGTGCTGCGCGCGGCGTCGTCGGGCAGCGCGCGCAGCACGACGTCGTCGGCGTTGGCCTGCGCCTCGTCGGCGAAGTAGACGCGGGTGACCACCCGGTCGAGCAGCCCACGCGCGAACACCGACACGGCCACGTGCGGCGCCTGCAGCCCGCCCTGACCGTCGGGCACCCGGCCGGGCTTGAGGGTGTGGACGGCGAACTCGCCAGGAAGCGTCTGCGCGCGGGCGAAGCCGCGGAACCCCGGGTAGGTCGACGCCCCGCGGGGGTCCTCCGGCGAGGGGAAGCCGCCGTCCGGATCGGCCTGCCAGGTCTCCACCATCGCGTCGGTGACCACGTCGCCGGCGCCGTCGAGCACCCGGCCGCGGAGCCAGATCCCGCCCTCGGCGCCCTCGGCCGCAGCCCAGGCGCCGTCCGGCCAGGTGAGGCCGATGGCCAGGTACGGCCCGACCGTCGCGCTCGGGGTGGTGCCGAGCCGCAGCGGCTCGGTGAGGAAGCCGGAGCCGCGCCGACCGGTGCGCGGCTGGGAGGGGCCCGCCGGATCGGGCGGCACGTCCAGCGGGTTCATGCGACATCTCCCGCGCGGTTCCGCGCCTCGGTCCGCTCCTCGGTCGCTGTCCCCCGCAAGCGGGAGGTGCCCCCAGCCTGTGGCGATGCTCCCTCGGCTGTCATCACGCGACATCCCCGTCGTCGTCGGTCTCGAACGGCGTCTGGTCGGTCCCGCGCAGCACGACGTCCCACTCGAAGGCCAGCGCCCAGTTGTCCTGGGTGCGCTCGAGGGAGCAGCGGCTGATCGCCCGGTGCCGCGCGGCCGCCGGGATGGCGTTGAAGATCGGGTCCTGGCCGAACAGCGGGTCGTCCGGGAAGTACATCTGGGTGACCAGCCGCTGGGTGAAGGCGCGGCCGAACAGGCTGAAGTGGATGTGCGCCGGGCGCCAGGCGTTGTGGTGGTTGCCCCAGGGGTACGCGCCGGGCTTGATCGTCAGGAACTCGTAGCGGCCCAGGCTGTCGGTGACCACCCGGCCGAGCCCGTCGAAGTGCGGGTCCAGCGGCGCCGGCCAGTTGTCCCCGACGTGCCGGTAGCGGCCGGCGGCGTTGGCCTGCCACACCTCGACCAGCGCGTCGGACACCGGGCGGCCGTCGCTGTCGAGCACCCGGCCGTGGACGAGGACCCGCTGCCCCAGGGCCTCGCCGCCGCTGCGGACGGTGAGGTCGGCGTCCCCCGGCCGCACCCGGTCCTCGCCGAGCACCGGGCCGGTGATCTCGGTGAGCCGGTGCGGGAGGTCGACCGGCGTCCGCAGGGGCGCCCGCAGCGCGGCGCTGCGGTAGTCGGGGAAGCCCACGGGCGTGCGGAGCGCGGCGGGTTCGCGCACGTACCGCGGTAGGTGCAGGCCACCGGCCGCTGTGGTCCCGGTCATGCCGGGACGGTACGACCGGGACGCTAGGCTCCCAACCCCTGGCTTCCACTGGGCGGGAGATCTCCGGACATGGCCGGTCGGAGCAGCACCCCGGGCCGCTCGGTGACCTCCCGCGCACTCGGCATCCTCGACGCGTTCGGCAGCGACACCCCCCGGCTGTCGCTGTCCGAGATCGCCGAGCGGACCGGCACGCCGCTCACCACGACGCACCGGCTGCTCGCCGAGCTCGCCGACTGGGGCGCGCTGGTGCGGCGCTCCGACGGCCGCTACGAGGTCGGCCGCAAGCTCTGGGACCTCGGCCTGCTCGCGCCGGTGCAGCTGGAGCTGCGGCAGGTGGCCGCCCCGTTCCTGCTCGACCTGCACACCACCATCCGCGACACCGTGCACCTCGCCGTCCGGGAGGGGCTCTGCGCCCTCTACGTCGACCGGGTGTCGGGCCGGGGGTCGGTGCCGGTGGTCAGCCAGGTCGGCAGCCGGCTACCGCTGCACGCGACCGGCGTCGGCAAGGTGCTGCTCGCCGCCGCCCCGGACGACGTCGTCGAGCAGACGCTGCGCTCCCTGCGGCCGATCACCCGGCACACCGTCGTCGACCCGGTGCAGCTCACCCGGGAGCTGGCCGAGATCCGCCGGCGGCGCTACGCCCGCACGTGCGAGGAGATGTCGGCCGGCGCGGCCTCGATCGCCGTCCCCGTGCAGGTTGAGCGGGCCGCCGGTCCGCTGGCCGTCGCCGCCCTCGGCATCGTCGTCCCCCCGCACCGCCGGGACCTCGCCCGCCTGGTGCCGGCCCTGGAGATGGCGGCCCGGGGCATCGGCCGGGAACTGGCCCGGTCGCAGGAGTTCCACTGACGCCCACCGGCGCGCCGCGCCGTCCTGCTTCCGTTCGCCGGTGGACCCGAGCACCATGCGGTCGGTGAGCGCCTCCGTGCTGGCGATCGTCGCGCACCCCGATGACGACCTGCTCTTCCTCAACCCCGACCTCGACGCCGGCATCCACGCCGGCATCCCGACCACCGTCGTCTACGTCAGCGCCGGGGACGCACTGCTCCCTCTCGCCCAAGGGGCGGTCCGCGCCCGCGACCGGCGGCGTGGCATCCAGGACGCCTACCGGATCTCCGGCGGCGTGCGCGACCTCTGGCTGCAGGACGAGTGGGACGGCGAGGTGGTCGAGCTCGGCGGTCGCCGGGTGGAGGAGTTCCGGCTGCGGCAGCGGCCCGGCGTGCGGGTGGTCTTCCTCGGGCTGCCCGACGGCCGGCTGTCCCGGCTCGCCTCCGGTGCGACGCTGACGACGGTCCCCGCCGCCGGTGGGCTCGTCGCCGACGGCCAGCAGTACGACGCCGACGACGTGGTGTCGGTGCTGTGCGGGCTCATGGAGCGCTACCGGCCGACGGTGCTGCACGTCACCGAACTGCTCGCGGACCGCCGGTACGACGTCCCGCAGTCGCACCCGGACCACCGGGCGGCGACCGCGCTCGCCCTCGATGCGGCGCGCCGGTACCGGGCGGTGCAGGACACCTGGCTGCCCTCCGTCCTCGAGCACCGCGACTACGGGGTCGGCCAGCACCCCGTGAACCTCGCGGCCGCCACGCGCGCCCGCAAGCTCGCGCTGTTCGCCGGCGCGTACCAGCCGTGGGACCCGGCCGCGGCGGACGTCTTCGGCGCCACCGACCGCGCCTACAACCGGTCCTCCCGCGGAACCCGCTGGTCGGCGACCGACGGCCGAGGCGCGGTGCGGCTGTTCGCCGTGCGCGACGGCCGGGTCGTGGCCTGGACGGGCCCCGGCTCCTGGCAGGGTCCGGTCGACCTCGGCCCCGACGGCCTCGGCGCCGGGGTCACCACCGTCGTCGCGGCGGAAGGGACCGACGGCGGCATCCACCTCGCCGCCCGCACCGACGACGGCCGGTTGGCCGTGCGGTCCGTCGCCGGCGGCTCGTGGACCGACCTCGGCACGCCGAACCCCGGGCCCGACGCCCGCTACGTCGGGAGCCCCGCCCTCGCGCCGAACGCGGACGGCCGGCTGCAGGTCGTCGTCGTCAACGCCGGCGGCGGCCTGTCGACCCGCGGGCAGGACGCCGACGGCGGCTGGCACCCCTGGCTCGACCTCCGGGGCGCCGACCTGCAGGACCCGTGCGACGCCCTGCTGGACGCCACCGGGCGCATCGAGGTCGTCGCGGCCTCCCGCACGGGGCTCCTCCTGTGGCGGCAGGTCGTGCCCGGCGGCGAGTTCCTGGCCGGCCCGCTGCCCTCCCTGGCGCCGGCAAGCCCCGCCACGTTCGCCGTCAACGCCGACGGGCGACCGGAGGTGCACTATCGGCAGGCGGGGACCGCCGCCGTCGCGACGAGCTGGCAGGACACCGACCTCGCGTGGCGATCGGCCACCGCCCTCGGCGGGCACGGCGGGACCGGGCCGACGGCGAGCGCCACCGTGGACGGCCGGATCACCTGCGTCACCCGGAACGCCGGCGGCGGGATCTCCGTGACCTCGCAGGTGGCCCCCGACAGCCACTACGGCCCGTGGACCGACCTGGGCGGCTTCGTCCCCGACCTCCCCACCGCCGCCGGCACGCCCGACGGCCGGCTGGTCGTGGCGGCGGTCGACGCCGGCGGCGCGCTCGTGCACCGCATCCGCTCGGCCGCCGGCGAGTGGGGGCCGTGGCGGGCCGTCGGCCCCCTCGTCTGAGCGACCGCCTCCCGGCCGATCCCTCCCGCTGGGCGGAAGGCCGTGGTTCCGTCCGCGGGTGCGCGGGGGAACACTTCCCTCCGTGCGCACCCAGGTTGGCATCATCGGCGCCGGCCCCGCCGGCCTCCTCCTCTCCCGGCTGCTGACCATGCGGGGCATCGACAACGTCGTCCTGGAGAACCGGTCCCGCGACTACGTCGAGGCGCGCATCCGGGCCGGCATCCTCGAGCAGCACACCGTCGACACGCTCACCGACGCCGGCCTCGGCGACCGGCTGCACCGCGAGGGGCTCGAGCACTCCGGCATCCACCTGCAGCACCCGGGGACGCGCCACAAGCTGGACTTCCCGGAGCTGTGCGGCCGCACCGTGTGGGTCTACGGCCAGACCGAGGTGACCAAGGACCTCATCGCGGCCCAGCTGGACGGCGGCCCGCCGCTGCTGTTCGACGTCTCCGACGTCCGCCCCGAGGACGTCGACTCCGACTCCCCGCGGATCCGGTTCACCGACGCCGACGGCACCCCCCAGGTGCTCGCGTGCGACGTCATCGCGGGCACCGACGGTTTCCACGGCGTCTCGCGCCCGGTGGTCACGGCCGGCACGTCCGGTCGCACGTGGGAGCGCACGTACCCCTACGCGTGGCTCGGCATCCTCGCCGACGCCGCCCCGGCCACCGACGAGCTGATCTACGCCTGGCACCCCGAGGGCTTCGCGCTGTACTCGATGCGCTCGCCCACGGTGTCCCGGCTCTACCTGCAGGTCGACCCCGCCGAGAAGATCGAGGACTGGTCCGACGACCGGATCTGGGACGGTCTGGCCAGGCGCTTCGCCCTGGACGGCTGGGAGATCAGCACCGGCCCCGTCACGGAGAAGTCGATCCTGCCGATGCGCTCGTTCGTCAGCGCGCCGATGCGCCGGGGGCGGCTGTTCCTCGCCGGGGACGCCGCGCACATCGTGCCGCCGACCGGCGCGAAGGGGCTGAACCTCGCCGTCGCCGACGTCACCCTGCTGGCCACGGCGCTGACCCGCCTGCTGCAGGAGAAGCGCACCGATCTGGTCGACGCGTACTCCGACACCGCGCTGCGCCGGGTCTGGCGCTGCACCCACTTCTCCTGGTGGATGACCTCGATGCTGCACACCTCCGGCGACGACTTCGACGCCCAGCTCCAGCTCGCCCAGCTGCAGCGGGTGTGCTCGTCGGAGGCCGCCGCCCGCGACCTGGCGGAGAACTACACCGGGCTGCCCGTCGAGGGCTGAGCGGGCAGCGCTGCATCCGGATCGGTGCCGGGCGGCGAAAGCCGGTCGTGGAGTCCTTCGCGCCGCACCGGGAGACGCACTGGATAGTCCAGCCCCTGCTCGACGCCGGGCTGGCCCTCGACGACATCCGGGTGCTGGTCACCCGGCTGGGCTTCGCGGCCGTCGTCGGTGGGCGGCACGCCGACTGCACCAGCCTGCTCGACCTCGTCGCCGACCGGCCGACCGACGTCCGCGCCGCGTGGGTGGAGACGATCGACCGGATGACCACCCGCCCGCTGCCCGGTTGCTGACCGGTCCGGCGCGGCCCCGCCCGGGCGACGGACAGGAGTGACCCCCGACACACCAGGGTGAGACACGGCGGGCTAGTGTCCCGAGCGCTGTGGTCCAGCTCACCCCGGGCTCGGCCGGCACTCCTTGGAGGTCACGTGCGCACCACTCCCCCACGTCCCGCCCGAAGGTCGTTGCTCGCACTCGGCCTGGGCGCGGTGCTGACCGCCGGCGCCCTCGCCACCGCCGCGCCCGCCGGGGCCGCGCCCGATCCGCGGGACCGCGCCCCGCTGGTCGTCCAGACCGCCGAGGGCGCCGTCGAGGGCACCGCGGCCGACGGCTACCGGCTGTTCGAGGGCATCCCGTACGCCGCGCCGCCGGTCGGCGACCTCCGCTTCGCCCCGCCCGCGCCGGCGCAGCCCTGGGACGGCGTCCTCGACGCGACCACGCCCGACAGCGCCTGCCCGCAGGAGCCCAGCGCCAGCAACCCGGTCACGTCGGTGGTCGAGGACTGCCTCTACCTCAACGTCACGACGCCCTCCGGCCTGGACACCCAGCGCCGTGACCTCCCGGTGATGGTGTGGATCCACGGCGGCTCGTGGCAGACCGGCAGCGGTGACCGGTACGACGCGAGCAAGCTGGCCCTGGAGGGCGACGTCGTGGTGGTGACGATCAACTACCGGCTCGGCGCTCTGGGCTTCATGGCGCAGGAGGACCTCTCCCGCGAGAACGGCGACGTCGCCTCCGGCAGCGCCGGGCTGCTCGACCAGCAGGCCGCGCTGCGCTGGGTGGAGCGCAACATCCGGGCCTTCGGCGGCAACCCCGGGCGGGTGACGATCTTCGGCGAGTCGGCCGGTGGCTCGGCGGTCTGCGCCCAGCTCACCTCGCCGAGCGCGCGGGGCCTGTTCGACCGCGCCATCGCGCAGAGCTACAGCTGCACGGCGCCCTACGACACGCTGGAGACGGCGGAGGCGAAGGGCGCCCGGGTCGCGGAGGCCGTCGGCTGTGCCACGGCGGACGACGTCGCGGCCTGCCTGCGGGAGACACCGGTGCAGCAGCTGCTCGACGCCTGGCCGGGCGGCGCCTTCGTCGTCGGCGGCTCGGCGCTGCCGGTGCAGCCGGCCGAGGCGATCGCCGCCGGGGACCACGCCAGGGTGCCGGTCATGCACGGCAACCTCAGCGACGAGAACACGTTGTTCACGCCCCTGAACCCGACCGTCGCCGGCCTGGCCGCCGACGGCTTCACCGACGCCGACTACGCGGCTGTCCTCGCCGGCGTCTTCGGCGACGACGCCGACGAGGTGCTCGCGCGCTACCCGGCCGGTGCCTACCCGTCGCCGCTGCGCGCCCTGGCCGCCGTCAACAGCGACGCCGGCAGCGCGCTGTCCACCTGCGAGCACGTCGACGCCTACGACACCCTCGCCCGCCCGCCGGTGCCGGCCCCCGTATTCGCCTACCAGTTCCGCGACGAGACGGCCGACCCGCTGGTGGACTTCCCGTACCCGGGCTATCCGGAGGACGCCCAGCACGCCACCGAGCTGCCCTACCTGTTCCCGGGGCTGTTCGGGGACGGGCTGACCGCCGAGCAGGAGCAGCTGTCGACGGCGATGGTCCGCTACTGGACCAACTTCGCCGCCCACGGCAACCCCAACGGCCGTGACGTCCCGACCTGGACCCGCTACCGCGCCTCGAAGGACGTCCAGGGCCTGGACATCGCCTCGGACGGCGGGATCGGCCCGGTCGACGTCGCCGCCGAGGCCGACTGCGCGTTCTGGTCGACGCTGGACTGAGCGACCGGTCCTGGGACGGGCCCCGGGCAGCACTGCTGCCCGGGGCCCGTTCGCGTGGGCGGCACGCCGCCCCCGGGTGCCGCATCTACCGGCCGGTAGCTCATGTGGGATCGTCGGGGGTACTACGTCGAGACGGCGCTGCCGCCGTCAGGAATGAGGATCGATGCGGTTGCAGCTGTCCCCGGAGCTCGAGGCCTTCCGGGAGGAGATGCGGACCTTCTTCACCACCCAGGTGCCGCAGGAGATCCGCGACAAGGTCGCGGCCCACCGGCACGTGTCCAAGGAGGAGTACGTCGAGGCCCAGCGCGCGCTCAACGCCGCCGGCCTCGCCGTGCCGCACTGGCCGGTGGAGTGGGGCGGCCGGGACTGGACGCCGCTGCAGCGCCACATCTGGCGCGAGGAGATGCAGCTGGCCAGCGTCCCCGAGCCGCTGGCGTTCAACACCAGCATGATCGGCCCGGTGCTCGCGGCCTTCGGCAACCAGGAGCAGAAGGAGCGCTTCCTGGCCAAGACGGCGAACCTGGACATCTGGTGGTGCCAGGGCTTCTCCGAGCCCGACGCCGGCTCCGACCTCGCCTCGCTGCGCACCACCGCCGTGCGCGACGGCGACGACTGGGTGGTCAACGGCCAGAAGACCTGGACCACCCTCGGTCAGCACGCCGACTGGATCTTCTGCCTGGTCCGCACCGACCCGACCGCGGAGAAGAAGCAGCGCGGCATCTCGATGCTGGTCTTCCCGATGGACACCCCCGGCGTCACGCTGCGCCCCATCGAGCTCATCGACGGCGGGTTCGAGGTCAACGAGGTCTTCTTCGAGGACGTCCGCGTCCCCGCCGAGAACCTGATCGGCGAGGAGAACCGCGGCTGGGACTACGCGAAGTTCCTGCTCGGCAACGAGCGCGTCGGCATCGCCCGCGTCGGCGCCACCAAGAAGATGCTGGCCCAGGCCAAGGACTACGCCCGCGAGATCACCGTCGACGGGCGCCCGCTGCTCGAGGACCCGTTCATGGCGACCCGCATCGCCGAGGTGGAGAACGAGCTGGTCGCGCTGGAGCTGACCGCCCTGCGCGTGGTCGCCAACTCCGCCGACGGCAAGCCGCACCCCGCGTCCTCGGTCCTCAAGCTCAAGGGCTCGGAGCTGCAGCAGGCCGCCACCGAGCTGCTGGTCGACATCGCCGGCCCGCTCTCGGTCGCGTCCTTCGCGGAGGAGGGCTCCGACGTGCCCGACTGGGCGCGCGTCGCGACGCCGCACTACCTGAACTACCGGAAGGTCTCCATCTACGGAGGCTCCAACGAAGTTCAGCGCACCATCATCGCCGGCACGATCCTGGGGCTGTGATCTGACGTGGACTTCACCTTCGACAGCGAGCAGAACGACCTCCGGGAGGCCGTCCGCGGCCTGCTGGAGCGCGCCTACTCCGACAGCGAGGCGCGCCGCAAGGCCGCCGCGAACGAGCCGGGCTTCGACGAGAAGACCTGGTCCCGGCTGGCCGAGATGGGCCTGCTGGGCCTGCCCTTCGCCGAGGAGCACGGCGGCATGGGCGCCGGACCGATCGAGGTGGCGATCGTCGCCGAGGAGATCGGCCGGGTCATCGCCCCCGAGCCGTTCATCGAGGCGGTCGTGCTGGCCGGTGGGCTGATCGCCGCCGTCGGCACCGACGAGCAGAAGGCGCAGCTGCTGGCCGCGATCGCCGAGGGCACCAGCGTGCCCGCGTTCGCGCACGCCGAGATCGGCACCCGGTGGAGCGCGTCGGCGTCGGCGGTCACCGCCACGCAGACCGGCGACGGCTGGACCCTGACCGGTGTCAAGGAGCCGGTGCCCACGGGCGCCCGCGCCGACGTCCTGGTGGTCTCGGCCGTCGTCGACAGCGGCGGCACCGGGCTGTTCGTCGTCCAGGGCGACGCGGCGGGGCTGACCCGCACCGGCTACCGCACGCACGACGGCACCCGCGCGGCCAACGTCCGCTTCGACGGCACCCCGGCGACCCTCCTCGGCACCGGCGGCGACCAGACGGCGGCCGTCGAACGCGCGCTGGCCGAGGCGCGCATCGCCTACAGCCACGAGGCGATCGGCGCGATAGACACCGCACTGCGGACCACCGCCGAGTACCTGAAGACCCGCAAGCAGTTCGGGGTCACCCTCAACAAGTTCCAGGCGCTCACCTTCCGCGCCGCGGACATGTACGTGTCCCTGGAGCTGGCCCGCAGCACCGCGCTGTGGGCGTCGATGGTGCAGGACGCCGGCGGCGACGTCCTCTCCGCCGCCGACCGGACCCGGCTGCAGACCAGCCGCGCCGGCCGGCACGTCGGCAAGGAGGCCATCCAGCTGCACGGTGGCATCGGCGTGACCGCGGAGTACTCCGTGGGGCACTACGTCAGCCGGCTCACCGCGATCGACCACCTGCTGGGCGACGGCGACTTCGCCGCGGCCCGGCTCGCCCGCACCGTGGGCGACCGGCCGACCGTCGACCCGCTGGGTGCCCCCTACGCGGGCTGACCGCGGCACCACGCACGACGGAGCCCCGTCCCCCTCCACAGGGGGGCGGGGCTCCGCTGCGTTCCGCGGTCAGTCGCCCAGCATCGCCCGGCGCAGCTCGTCGGCGTCGGCCCGCACCGCGTCCAGCACCGGCACCAGGTCGTCCTCGCGCAGCCGGCCGCAGGTGAGCCGCACGATCGGCACCGGGTCGTGGTCCGCGACGGTCAGCCGGGCGGCGACCTCGAAGGCCCCGCGCAGCAGGCCCCCTTCGAGCGAGGTGAGGTCGTCGATCTGGTCGAGCCGGCCGGTCATCGTGTGCGGGAAGCCCCACTGCTCCAGCGCCACCGCGGTCAGCCGCACGCTGTTGAGGCCGTAGCGACGCAGCTCGGCGGAGCGCCGGGCGGTGGCGTCCCGGTGCTCGGCGACCAGCTCGCCGTAGCCCTCCGGGTCGTCGTGGTGCAGCAGCGCCGCGCCCAGCTGGGCCAGCAACCCGACGCAGAGCGCGTCCTGCGGCCGCTCGCCGAAGCGGGGGGCCAGCGTGGCGGAGGCCAGCGCCAGGCTGGTCGTCATGTCCCAGAAGTTCTCCGGCAGCCGCGACTCGTCGTCGAGCTCGGTCAGGGCGACGGTCGCCATCGTGCGCACGGTGGTGAAGCCGACGACGGTGACGGCGAACTGCAGCGAGGTGACCCGGCCGCGCATGCCGAAGTAGGCGGAGTTGGCCAGCTTCATGACCCGGCCGGCCAGGGCGACGTCGGAGGCGAGGATCCGCGACAGCGCCTTGGCGCTGGTGTCGTCGGAGTTGGCCACCGAGACGATCTGCGCCGCGACCGGGCGCTGGGCGGCCATCGTGTCGATGCTCGCCAGCACCCTCTCGAGGTCGAAGACCGGTCCTTCGCGGGCCGGCAGCGGGGTCACGGTCATCGGGTGCGCTCTCCGGAGGAGGCGAACCAGGCAGCGGTCTGCTCCCCGGTCATGGGTTCGCTCAGGCCGAAGCCCTGCAGGTAGGTGGCCCCCAGCCGGACGAGCTCGGCGGCCTGCTCGGGGGTCTCGACGCCCTCGGCGACGGTGCTCAGGTCCAGGCTGCGGGCCAGCGCGATGACGGCGGAGGCGATCTCGGCGTGGCCGTGCGCCAGCTCCGCGACGAACGACCGGTCCACCTTCAGGCAGTTCACCGGCAGGTGCCGCAGGTAGGCCAGCGAGGAGTAGCCGGTGCCGAAGTCGTCGATGGCGAGCTCGACGCCGAGGTCGCGCAGCTGGTGCAGGACCTCCCGGGCCGACTCGGGGTCCTTCATGAGCGCGGACTCGGTGATCTCGATGGAGATCCGCGACGCGTCCAGCCCGTGCCGGGCGAGGGCGTCGGCGACCTGCGGGGGCAGGTTGGCGTCGAGCTGCAGCGCCGAGACGTTGACGTTGGCCCGCGGCGGCGCGGCCGATCCCATCCGGGACATCCACTCGGCCAGCTGGCGGCAGGTCTCGTCGAGCACCAGCAGCCCGAGGCCGGCGATGAGCCCGCTCTCCTCGGCCAGGGGGATGAAGACCGCGGGGCTGATGACGCCCCGCTCGGGGTGCATCCAGCGGGCCAGCGACTCCACGGCGACCGGCCGGCCGGTCCTGGTGCTGAAGATCGGCTGGTAGAGCAGCGTGATGCCCCGCCGCTCGACGGCGCCCCGCAGGTCGGCCACCAGGCGCAGCTTGTCGCGGGCGTCCTCGCGGGCCCGCTGGTCCAGGACCGTGATCCGCCCCTTGCCGCCGGCCTTGGCCTGGTACATCGCGATGTCGCAGTCGCGGATCAGCTCCTCGGCGCTGGCGTGCTCCGCGGTCTGCACGGTGACGCCGACGCTCGCGTGGGGGCGCACGTCCACCCCACCGAGCCGCACCGGCTGCGCCAGCTCGGCGCAGATCCGCTCCGCGAGCGCCACCGCCGCGGCCTGGTCGACGTCCTCGCAGACCACGACGAACTCGTCGCCGCCGAACCGGGCGACGAGGTCCCCCGGGCGCACGGCCGACCGCAACCGGCCGGCCACCTCGGTGAGCAGCTCGTCGCCGGAGGTGTGCCCCAGCGAGTCGTTGACGACCTTGAAGTCGTCCAGGTCCAGGAACAGGCAGGCGAGGGCGCCGTCGCCGGGGGTGAACCGCCCGGCGACGTACTCGGCCAGCAGCGTCCGGTTGGGCAGCCCGGTGAGCGGGTCGTGGTTGGCCTGGTGGGCCAGCTGCGCCTCGAAGGCCAGCCGGTCGGTGATGTCCTCGATCGTGCCGACGAAGCCGGCTCCCACGCCGGGGGTGAACAGGTGGGCGAACCGGATGATCGTGGTGCGCACCGTGCCGTCGTCGCGGAGCAGGCGGGCCTGGGTCTCGACCTCCTCGCCGCCAAGCGCGGCCGACACCTGCTCGATGACGGCGTCCAGGTCGTCCTCGTGCACCGTCCCGATCCAACCGGTGCCGAGCAGCTGCTCGGCCCGGCGCCCGACGAGGGTGCAGAAGGCGTCGTTGACGTGCGCCAGCCGCATGCCCTGCTCGGAGAGCAGCGTCGGCACCGGGGAGCGCTCGGTGAGGGTGGAGAAGCGGCGTTCGTGCGCGTCCGCGGTGGCCCGCAGGGCACGCTCCTGCTCGTTGGTCGTCGACAGGATGCGGATCGTCCACATCCGGCCGCCGGGCGACGGCGTCGTCGTGACCAGCGCCTCGACGGTGGCGCCGCTGGCCGTGCGCACCGGAAGCGTCATCCGGGCCGTCCGCTCGCGGCGCAGCAGCAGCTTCAGCTCCCCGCCGCGGAGGCTCGGGAAGAGGTGTTCGAGGGGCAGGGCGCGCAGGTCGTCCAGGCCGTAGCCCAGCAGGTCCACGGCTCCCGCGTTGCCCCAGTTCAGGCGAAGCCGGCCGGCCACCGTCTCGGCGACCACCAGCGCGAGGTTGTCGTTGACCGTGGCGCTGTAGAAGACCGAGGCGACGATCTCCGGTGGGACCCGGTCGTCGTCGGCGTCGGCGATGATGACGGACACGGTCCTCCCCTCGGTTCGAGCAGGCGCCGAGATCCGGGCCCGCCACGATGTCCTTCGGCCGGGAGGCGGTGCTCTCTGCAACCGGGCGGCGGCCCCGCACCCCGTTGGGGGGAGGGTCTCCGGCACCGGGCCGTCACCCGTGTCCCCCGCCCGTTCGGCGCACGTGCTGTGCCTCACATCGCCGGGGCGACGTCCCGCGACCGTGCGTCAGCAGGCAAGATCCCTCCGAGTCCACCGAGCACCGCGAACGACCCCGCCACTGGCGGACAGGCGACGAGGCCTGCCCACCGAGGAATGGAGCGCCACGATGCAGATCGGAGTGCCGCGCGAGACGCGGCCACGCGAGACGCGGGTCGCCGCGACACCGGCGACGGTGACGCAGCTGATAGCGCTGGGCTACGACGTCGTGGTCGAGACCGGCGCCGGCGCGGCCAGCAGCTTCCCCGACGACGCCTACGCCGCGGCGGGAGCGCGCGCCGGCACGGCCGAGGAGGCGTGGGGCGCCGAGGTGGTGCTGCGGGTCAACGCCCCGGCGCCGGCGGAGATCGGCCGGCTGGCCGATGGCGCGACGCTGATCAGCCTGCTCTCCCCCGCGCTGAACCCGGAGCTGGTGGAGTCGCTGGCCGCCCGGCCGATCACGGTCCTGGCCATGGACGCGGTGCCGCGGATCTCACGGGCGCAGTCGATGGACGTGCTCTCCTCGATGGCCAACATCGCCGGGTACCGGGCGGTGATCGAGGCGGCGAACGTCTTCGGCCGGTTCTTCACCGGCCAGGTGACCGCGGCGGGGAAGGTCCCCCCGGCGAAGGTGCTCGTCGCCGGCGCGGGCGTGGCCGGGCTGGCCGCGATCGGTGCGGCCTCGAGCCTGGGGGCGATCGTGCGGTCCACGGACGTGCGGCCGGAGGTCGCCGAGCAGGTGCGGTCGCTCGGCGGTGAGTACGTGGCGGTGCCGGACGCCGCGGAGACCCAGGTGAGTTCCGACGGCTACGCGCGGGAGATGGGTGAGGACTTCAACCGGCGGGCGGCCCAGATGTACGCCGAGCAGGCCCGCGACGTCGACATCATCATCACCACCGCGCTCATCCCCGGCCGCCCCGCGCCCCGGCTGATCACCGAGGAGATGGTCGCCTCGATGAAGTCGGGCAGCGTGATCGTGGACATGGCCGCCGCGCAGGGCGGCAACGTCGCCGGCTCGGTGGCCGACGAGGTCGTGGTCACCCCCAACGGCGTCTCCATCATCGGCTACACCGATCTGCCGGCCCGCCTGCCGGCCCAGGCCTCCCAGCTCTACGGCACCAACCTGGTCAACCTGCTCAAGCTGCTGACCCCCGGCAAGGACGGCCGGCTGGTCCTCGACTTCGACGACGTCGTGCAGCGGACGATCACCGTCGTGCGCGCGGGCGAGAAGACCTGGCCGCCACCGCCGGTCCAGGTCTCGGCCGCACCGGCCCCGCCACCGGTCCCGGCCGGTGCCACCGCGGGCGCGCCGAGCGTGCCCGCGAGGACGCCGGCGCCCGGGCGGCGGTTCGCGCTGGTCGGCCTGGCCGCCGCGCTGCTGTTCGGGCTGACGGCCTTCTCGCCGAACGAGCTGGTGCAGCACTTCACCGTGTTCGCGCTCGCCGTGGTGGTCGGCTTCTACGTCATCAGCGGTGTGCACCACGCGCTGCACACCCCGCTGATGAGCGTCACAAACGCGATCTCCGGGATCATCGTCGTCGGCGCCCTGCTGCAACTGGGCAGCGACGACGGCGTGGTCATCGCACTCGCCTTTCTCGCGACGCTGGTGGCCAGCATCAACGTCTTCGGCGGCTTTGCCGTCACCCGCCGCATGCTGGGCATGTTCTCGCGCGGCCCGAGCACGAAGGTCGCCGCCCGATGACCGCCACCGGTGCTGCGTCCGCGGCCTACATCGTCGCCGCCCTGCTGTTCATCCTCAGCCTGGCCGGCCTGTCGAAGCACGAGACCGCCAAGGCCGGCAACTCCTACGGGATCGCCGGCATGGCCATCGCGCTGGTCGCCACGATCGGCCTGGCCATCGACCACGGCCTCTCCGGCACGGGCGCGATCCTGATGGTCGTCGCCGTCGTCATCGGCGCCGCGATCGGCCTGTGGCGCGCGGCCGAGGTCGAGATGACCGGCATGCCCGAGCTCATCGCGCTCCTGCACAGCTTCGTCGGCCTCGCCGCCGTGCTCGTCGGCTGGAACGGCTACCTGACGGTCGAGGCCGACCCGGAGGGCCAGACCGAGGTCTCCGCCGACCTGCTGGGCATCCACTCCGGCGAGGTCGCGATCGGCGTCTTCATCGGCGCGGTGACCTTCACCGGCTCGATCGTGGCGTTCCTGAAGCTCTCGGCCCGGATCAAGAGCAACCCGTTGATGCTGCCGGGCAAGAACTGGCTGAACCTCGGCGCTCTGGCCGCCTTCGTGGCGCTGACCGTCGTGTTCGTGGTCGAGCCGAACCTGCCGGTGCTGGCGGTGCTCACCGTGATCGCGCTGGCCCTGGGCTGGCACCTGGTCGCATCGATCGGCGGCGGCGACATGCCCGTCGTTGTCTCGATGCTCAACAGCTACTCGGGCTGGGCCGCGGCCGCGGCGGGCTTCCTGCTCGGCAACGACCTGCTGATCATCACCGGTGCGCTGGTCGGCGCCTCGGGTGCCTACCTCTCCTACATCATGTGCAAGGCGATGAACCGGTCGTTCCTCTCGGTCATCGCCGGGGGGTTCGGCAACGAGGGCAGCGTCGGCTCCTCCGACGTCGACTACGGCGAGCACACCGAGATCACCGCCGACGACACGGCGGACCTGCTGCGCGACGCGACGTCCGTCGTCATCACGCCGGGCTACGGCATGGCCGTCGCGCAGGCCCAGAGCGCCGTGGCCGAACTGACCCGCAAGCTCACCGAGCGCGGCGTCGAGGTGCGCTTCGGCATCCACCCGGTCGCCGGGCGGCTGCCGGGCCACATGAACGTGCTGCTCGCCGAGGCGAAGGTGCCCTACGACGTCGTCCTGGAGATGGACGAGATCAACGACGATCTGCGCTCCACCTCCGTCGTCCTGGTCATCGGGGCCAACGACACGGTGAACCCGTCCGCCTCCGAGGACCCGGCGAGCCCGATCGCCGGCATGCCGGTGCTGCGGGTCTGGGAGGCCGAGCGCGTCGTGGTGTTCAAGCGCTCCATGAACACCGGCTACGCCGGCGTCCAGAACCCGCTGTTCTTCCGCGACAACAGCCGGATGCTCTTCGGCGATGCGCGGGAGCGCGTGGAGGACATCCTCAAGGCCCTGTGAGGGACGACGCCCTGGCCAGCCCGACCGATCGCCATTACTGTGAGCGCATGCTCGTTCACGGTCAGCTCGACGACGCCGCCGCGCCGCCGCCTGCGTTCCAGGCCGTCGTCGACGGGCCCCGGGTGGCGCTGAGCGGGGACGTCGACGCGGTCGGCGCCGAGCGGCTGGGCCGGGTGCTGGCCGCCTCCCCGGTGGACGGCGGCGTCTGCACCCTCGACCTCTCCGGGCTCCGCTTCGCCGACGTCGCGGGCTGCCGGGCGATCGCCCGCTGGGCGCGCAGCCGCACCGCGCACGGGATCCGCGTCGAGCTGCGGAACGCCCCGCCCCTCATGGAGCGCGCCTGGCACCTGCTGGCGCTCGACGAGTGGGTGACGGTCTCGTTCACCGGGGCCCGCTGACCTGCTGACCTCGCCGTCGTCCCTGGGCGACGACGACCATGCTCTCCGCTGCGACTTCGCGCGTCACACCTCTCCTCCCCGCCAGGCCCCCGAGCGCGCGAGGGGTGCCGGCGGTTCCGGGTGGGCACCCTCGGCGGCACGGTCGCCAGGACTGCCGGCGGTTCCGGGGGCCCAGATCCAGCGGTCGAAGCGACGGCCTCTGCGTCGCCCCGGGCGCGCCGGGTTGCGCTGCACGTCTCGGTCGCCCACGGTTTCCCGGTGGATCCCTTCCGCGGTCTCGGCATCCCCCGCATCCCCGGGTTCAGCGAGCTGCTCGCCCTGCTGCAGACGCAGACCGAGGCGCTGGCGCAGCTGCCCCGGACCCTCTCCGACCTCAACGCCACCGTCCGCGAGCTGACCGCGGCGACCACGTCGGCGCGGGACACGATCGCCTCCGCGCAGCGGATCGCCGAGCGGCTGGAGGACCTGGTCGAGGACCTGGAGGAGCCGGTGCGGGCGTTGCGCCCCGGCCTCGAGCGGGTCGGCCGGGTGCTCGACGACCCGGCCGTGGACACCGTGCCCGACACCCTGCGCCGCATCCACGACGACCTGATGCCGTTGATCCACGGCCTCCGGCAGGCGCAGGACCGGGTGGGGTCGGTGACCGGCCTGCTGCGCCGTCGTCCCGCGGCGGAGGACGACGGCCACTGAGCGTGGAGGCGGCCCCCGAGCCTCTCGCCCTGCTCGTCTGCGGCGTGGCGGTGCTGGTGGCATCGATCGTGCAGACGGCGACCGGCATGGGCTTCGGCCTGCTCGCCGGACCGCTGGTGCTGCTCGTCCAGCCCGCACTCGTACCCGGGCCGCTACTGGTCGGCACGCTCGCCTCCCTGCTGCCGGTGCTGTGGCGGGAGCGGGCCGCGCTGGAGTTCGCCGCCATGCGCGGGGCGATGCTGGCCTCGGTCCCCGGCGTCGTCGCCGGTCTGGGGCTCGTGCAGGTGATCGACGGACGAGTGTTGGGCATAACGGTCGGCGTCGTGGTGCTGGCCGCCTGCGGGGCGGCGCTCGCCGGGATCCGGCTGCCGGGCGGGCGAGGCGCGCTGACCGTCGCCGGCTTCACCTCGGGCGCGTTGTCGACGGTCGCGGCGACGCCGGGGCCGCCGCTGGTGCTCACCTACCGGGCGCCCACACCGGCCGCCCAGCGAGCCAACCTGTCGCTGTTCTTCGTCGGGACGACGGTGCTCTCCCTCGCCGTGCTGGTGGCCGGCGGCGAGCTCTCGGGCACCGGCCTGGGCTCCGGTGCGGTCCTGGTGCCGTTCGTGCTGCTCGGCTACGCCGCCGCCGGCCCGCTGCGGCGGCGGCTGGCCCTGCCGGCCATGCGCCGCGCGGCGCTGGTCCTGTGCGTGGTCTCCGGCGCGGCGCTGCTGGTCAGGTCGCTGGCCGGCTGACCGTCAGCCCTCGGGAGGCGGCTCCCGGCGGACGAAGTCGCCGACGGCCTCCTCCAGCCGAGCCCAGCTGGAGCTCCACTCGACCAGCGGGTCGAGGATCTTCTCGAGGACGGCGAGCTGCTGGTCGAAGGCCTGCAGCTGGGCGCTCATCGCCGCGATCGACTGCCGCTGGGCCTTGACGACGTCGGCGATGGCGCGCACCTGCGCCGCCGACATAGCCCCCGGCGGGCTGGGCAGGGCCGGCAGCGACAGCCTGCCGGGAACGGCGCCGGCCAGGTTGCGCGCGCGGTCGCTGAACCCGCGCAGCTGGTGCACGAACTCGTCGATCGACCGGCCCACGATCCCGCTCTGCGCGGCGGCTCGCCGGCTGTCCTCGCCCTCGGTCATCGCTCCCCCTCCGGCCGTGGTCCTGACCCGACCTTAGGGAGGGCGCGCCGTCGGTGCCCGGTCAGGCGGGAGCGGGCTCGCCGGAGCCGGCCGCGGAGCTCGCCGACGGGCGCGACCGCCCGGGCGACCGACCGGGGCCGGGCCCGGAGACGGCGAGGTCGCCGACCCCTGCGGGATCGGCGACCTCGTCCTCCTGCTGCGCTGCAGCTCCCGCTGCGAGCCGGCTCAGTACCAGCCGGTCGACTGGGAGTGCGCCCACGCGGCGCACGGCGTGCCGTAGCGGTTCTGGATGTAGATCAGCCCCGCGTCGATCTGCCGGTAGCCGTCGGAGGTCTTGGCGATGCCCGTCCCGGCCCAGGTCGAGTCGAGGAACTGCGCGATGCCGTAGGCGGTGCTGCTCGGGTTCTGCGCGTTGGGGTTCCAGCCGCTCTCCTTGCCCCACAAGCTCTCCAGGCAGCTGAACTGGCCGGCGCCCACCTTGCCCATCGCGTACTCCTTGAACGACCCGGCCGGCGCGGCGGGCGCCGGGGCCGGGGCCGCCGGCGCGGCCGGCGCGGTAGCGGCCGGGGCGCTGGTGCTGCGACGGGGGGCGGCGGCCGCGGCCTGCGCCTCGGCGGCACGGGCGGCCTCCACGCGGGCGGCCTCGGCACGCGCGGCCTCGGCGCGGGCGGCCTCCTCGGCGGCGCGCCGGGCGGCCTCCTCCGCCGCCAGGCGAGCGGCCTCCTCCGCGGCCCGGCGGTCGAGCTCGGCCTGCTCGGCGGCGGCCCGGGCCTCGGCGGCCGCGGTCTGCTCGGCGGCCCGCTCGCTGCGGCTCGCCGCGAGCGGGGCCAGGGAGTCGACAGCGGACTCGACGGCGTCGGCCGGCGGCGCCTCGGCGGGGATGCCCAGCTGCGCGGCGACGCTGACCGACGCCAGCTGCGGCTTGGCATGGGCCTCCGGCTCGTTGGTGACGACGACGTTGACGACCAGTGCGCCGGCGGCGGCGACGGCCAGCAGCAGCGCCGGGCGGCGGACGGCACCGGCGGGACGGCGCCCGGCCTTCGGCCGGAGAGCGCGGGTGATCGAGGTGGCGCGAAGGTTCATGGGGAGGAACTGCTCCAGGGGCAGGGCACAGCGGGCCCGCCGTTCGCGGCGGACAGCTGCAGGGGGGTGGTCGAGTGGCAGCGGGTGTCGGGCAGGGCGCCCGGGCGCTCAGCGCGGGGAAGGCGCGCGCGAGGCTCCGTACCGGCTCCGGTTCCGTGCAAGGTGGGCCCGCAGGCTCGCCATGCGGCGGCTCTCCGTTTCTTCCGTCGTGCCGCCTACCGAGTTAGCTGACGGATTCGGGCGTGGAAGTCGCCCTACCCGCGCCGCGACGTACGCGGCGCGCGATTCACCCCGGTGCTGCGGTGGGTCCCCGGCTCCCCCGCGGCGCGATGCTGCGGAGAACTCGGCGGCGCCCGGCGGACCTCCCCGGATGGGGAGTGAACGACCGGCCGGGCGGAGCCACGGTAACCAGCGTTATCCGTTCGTGACAATCCCCCCGGGGGAACTTCCTGTGTGCGGGTCGTCTCGCGGACAGCTCAGGGCAGCCGCCAGACGGTCGTCCGGCGCACCGCCGCGGGGAGGGTGGGCGACGGCTCGGTGTCGGGGACGTCGTACACCGCCAGCGCGGTCAGCCGGTCCTCGGGGAGGTAGACGCGGCCGGGGTCGCCGATCAGAACTTCGGCCCCGCGGGCGCGGGCGGCCTCGAGGAAGGGCAGCACCCGATCGGTCATCTCGCGGTCGTAGCAGACGTCGCCGGCCAGGATCACCGCCACGTCCGGCGGCCCCTCCCCCAGCACGTGGCCCACGGGGGTGATCCCCGGCGTCCCGTTCCGCTCGGCGTTCACCGCGACTGCGGTCAGCGCGAACGGGTCGACGTCGCTGGCGAGCACGGAGCTCGCCCCGGCGCGCACCGCCGCCACGGCGACCAGCCCGCTGCCGGCACCCAGGTCGAGCACGGTGCGCCCGGCCACGAGGGCGGGGTGGTCCAGCACGTAGCGGGCGAGGGCCTGACCGCCCGGCCAGGCCGCCGCCCAGAACGGCGGCTCGGTGGAGGTGCGCCCCTGCTCGGTCTCCATCGCCTCCCAGAGGGCGACGACGTCGGCGGCGACCAGCAGCTCGACCTCGGGCACCAGCTCGGGCCGCACCGGGCGGGTGTGGGCGCGGACGAACTCCGGGGGAACGGGACGGTCCACCCGGGCAGTCAACCGCACCGGCGGTGCGCCGGTGCGGGCGACCGGGGGACCTCAGAGCCGCGCCGACCAGGACGACAGCCGGCCGGCGGGCCGGAACCCGAACGCCTCGTTGACCGCCACCATCGGGGTGTTGCTCTCGGCGTTGTACGTGCTGATCCGGCGCACCTCGGGGAACCGCTCGGCCACCTCCCGCAGCACGGCCGCCTTGACCCGGGCGCCGAGCCGGTGACCGCGGTGCTCGCGGAGCACCAGCGTCCCGCCCTGGGAAGCGCGCGCCGGCTGGGCGAGCGGGATCTGCAGGTCGGTGAACGCGACCAGCCGGCCGTCCCGGGTCACCGCACCGGCGGAGAGGACCGTGCGGCCCCGGGCGACGTGCGACCGCTCGTACTCGCGGATCCGCCCGCCGTCCCACTCCTCCTCCTCGACCGGCAGGTCGCCGTGCGGGGCGTCGGTCGTCATCCGCCGCTCCAGCAGCGCCCGGTCGTCGAGCAGCGCGTCCGGCGTCCGGTCCTGCCAGGTGCGGACGTCGTACCCGGCGCCCGCCCGCGCGGCCTCGGCCTCCAGCGCCGACAGCCGGTCCTCGTCGGGTGGCAGCACGAGGTCCCGCCGCGTCTCGACCAGGTCGCAGGCCCAGCCGTGCGCTGCCGCGAAGGCGCGCCCCGGCGACCCGGGCCCCGGCTCGTCGACCTCCGCGATCAGCACGGTGCGGCCACGCTCCGCGGCGAGCGCCCGCCCCGACGCCAGCAGCGCGCTGCCCAGCCCCCGGCGACGGGCGTCGGGGTGCACCGCGACGTCGACGATCGCGACGGTCGGATTGTCCTTGCGCGGGAGCAGCACGCGGAGCGCGCCGACGACGGCACCGTCGACCACGGCCGCCCGGTGGACGCCGTCCCGGGAGCCCCCGGGGGCCACCAGCTCGCGGCCGAGCGCGAGGTGTTCCTGCGCCGGGCGCGACGGGTCCTCCGGACGGTCGGCCCGCTCGGACGCCGCCCACACCTCGCACCACGGCGCGAACAGGCCGTCCTCGGGACCGAGATCGACGATGCGGGAGGTCGGAGCGCTCACGTCCGAAGTCCTACCGCCCGCCGCAACCGCTTTTCCCGTCACCGAGCCCCGGCCGGGGTCGGCCTAGGCTGCGCCCTTCGGCTTCGCCGGCGCCGCCCGGCGGGCCATCAGCCGCCAGTAGGTGCCCGGCAGCAGCCGCACGAGGACGTCGGGCACCGTCGCGGTCCAGCCGATGAGCAGCCGCGGCCGGCGCCGCTCGATCGCCGCGACGATCTGCGCGGCGGCGTCCTCCGGCGGCATCCGCAGCAGCTTGGCGAACTGCCTGCGCCCCTCCTCGTACTCCTCCACCGAGACCCCGGAGCCGGTCCGGGCGCTCTCCGCGATCCGGGTGCGGATGCCGCCGGGGTGCACCACGGTCACGCCGATGCCGTCGTCGGCGAGCTCGTGCCGCAGCGCCTCGCTGAACCCGCGCACGGCGAACTTGCTGGCCGCGTAGGCGGCCTGGCCGGCCGGGGCGAAGATGCCGAAGACGCTGGACACGTTGACCACGTGGGCGCCGGGGTGCGCCTTGAGCACCGGCAGCAGGGTGTGGGTGAGCCGGACGACGGCGCGGACGTTGATCGCCATCACCCACTCGAACTCCTCGAGGGTGACCTGGTCGAAGCGCCCGCCGAGCGCCACGCCGGCGTTGTTGACCAGCAGCGTGGTCTCCGGGTGCTCGGCGACGAGCCGCGCGGCCACCCGGGCGGTCGCCTCGTCGTCGGCGAGGTCGACGACGTGGGTGGCGACCCGCAGCGCGGGGTGGTCGGCGCGGATCCGCCCGGCCACCCCGTCGAGCCGCTCGGCGTCGCGGTCGAGCAGCACCAGGTGGCTGCCCCGGCCGGCGAGCTGCCCGGCCAGCGCCTCCCCGATGCCGCTGGCCGCGCCGGTGACGACCGCCGTCCCGCCGGCGAACGCGTAGGGACCCATCACGCTCCAGTCCGCCCGGCCGTGGCGACGGTCCGGGCACCGGCCGGCACGCGCGGCTGGAAGGTCATGCCCTCGTCCTCCAGCGGGCCGCGGCGCATCACCGCGACGTCGCGCAGGTAGTTCTGGTGCAGTCGCCACGGCGCACGGCCGCCCTGCTTCGGCAGCCCGGCGAGGCTGCGCTGCACGTAGCCGGCCGCGAGGTCGAGGAACGGCGCGTCGGCGCCCTCGGGCGGGGCGAGCGGCGTCGCCGAGACGTAGCCGTGCGCGTCCATGTGGTCGAGCAGGCGGCAGACGTAGCCGTTGACCAGGTCGGCCTTGAGCGTCCAGGAGGCGTTCGTGTAGCCGATGACCATGGCGAAGTTGGGCACGCCCGACAGCATCATCCCCTTGTAGGAGACCGTGTCGGCCAGCTCCACCTGCTCCCCGTCCACGGCGATGGTCATCCCGCCCGCCGGGAGCAGGTTCAGCCCGGTGGCGGTGACCACGACGTCGGCGGGCAGGTGCTCCCCCGACGCCAGCTCGATGCCGTCCTCGGTGAAGCCGGCGATCCGGTCGGTGACGATCGAGGCCTTCCCGCGGCGCAGCGCGCGGAACAGGTCGCCGTCGGGCACCAGGCACAGCCGCTGGTCCCACGGGTCGTACGGCGGGTTGAAGTGCGTGTCGACGTCGAACCCGGGCAGCTGCTTCTCGGTGAGCCGGCGGATCATCTTCCGCACCGTCGCGGGTCGGCGGCGGCTGAGCTGGTAGAGCGCGGTGGCCGTGAGGACGTTCTTCCAGCGGACGACCGGATAGGCGATGCGGGCCGGCAGCCGCGTGCGCAGCCACTGCGCCAGCGGGTCACGGCTGGGCAGCGACATGACGTAGCTCGGGGTGCGCTGCAGCATCGTGACGTGCTCGGCCTGCTCGGCGAGGTTGGGCACGAGGGTGACGGCGGTGGCGCCGCTGCCGATGACGACCACCCGCTTGCCGGTGACGTCGAGGTCCTCGGGCCAGTGCTGCGGGTGCACCAGCTGCCCGCCGAAGCGCTCCTCGCCCGCGAAGGAGGGGCGGAAGCCCTCGTCGTAGCGGTAGTACCCGGAGCAGACCGAGAGCCAGGAGCAGGTGAGCTGCACCGTCTCGCCGGTGTCGGTGCGCTCGGCGGTGACCGTCCACCGGCCGTCCGCCGTCGACCACTCCGCGGAGAGGACGCGGTGGTGGTACCGGATCTTGCCGGTGACGCCGTACTCGCGTGCGGTGTCCTCGATGTAGCGGCGGATGGACGGGCCGTCGGCGATCGACGTCGCCTCGTCCCACGGCCGGAAGGAGTAGCCCAGCGTGAACATGTCGGAGTCCGACCGGATCCCCGGGTAGCGGAAGAGGTCCCAGGTGCCGCCGAGGGCCGCCCGGGACTCGAGCAGCAGGTAGCTGGTGCCCGGCCGCTCCAGCTCCAGGTGGCAGGCGGCGCCGATGCCGGAGAGGCCGGCGCCCACGACCAGGACGTCCACGTGCTCGGTTGCCATGCCGTATCTCCGGTTCGCTCGTCCGGCGGGGGCCGGAGCTGGGTCGACCCCGTCACGGGACGATGCGCCGACGACGGTATCGACACCATGTCGAACGAGTCAACAGGGTGTCGAGGACTGCGGTGGTGCGGCTAGTCTGCGTCTCGTGCCGGCTGCCGCGGACGAACTCCCCAGCACCGGGCGCGGCCGCCGGCCGCCCCGGCCGTCCGGCGACGACCGCGAACTGGCGATCCTCACCACCGCCGAGCGGCTCCTCGCCGAGCGGCCGCTGGGGGCCATCTCGGTCGACGACCTCGCGCGCGGCGCGGGGATCTCCCGGCCCACCTTCTACTTCTACTTCTCGTCCAAGGACGCCGTCCTGCTGTCGCTGCTCGACCGCGTCGTCGAGGAGGCCGACACGGCCATGCGCGAGGCGTTCGGCTCCCCCGCGACCGGCGCGCGGGACGGCTGGGCCCGGGCCATCGGCGCCTACTACGACACCTTCCGCGCGCACCGCCCGCTCACCGTCGCCTGGGCGCAGGCCCGGTCCACCAGCGACGAGGTCCGGGGGCTGTGGTCGGCGGTGTTCGAGCGCTGGGTGCAGCAGAGCACCGCGGCCATCGATGCGGAGCGGGCGCGCGGGGCCGCACCGGCGGGGTTGCCCGCGCGCGACCTCGCCGTCGCCCTGACGTCGATGAACGAGCGGGTGCTCTACGCGACCTTCAGCGGGGACGGGCCCGCCGTCGCCGAGGCCGACGTCGTCGAGGTGCTCCTCGGCATCTGGCTGTCGGCGGTCTACGGCGCGGCGATCCCCGACTGAGGCCGCTGCCCGTCAGAGCGCCACGGTCGCCAGCGTGCTGCCGGTGAGGCTGCCGAACCACAGCCGGCCGCCGGCCTCGCGGACGCCGGTGAGCATCTCGAACCCGGCGATCTCCCCGCTGAACCGGTGCACCGTCGCCCCGCGGTCGTCGACGGCCAGGACCCCCAGCGTCCGGCCGGGGCCGGGCTGCAGGCCGGGGGGGAGCATGCTCAGCAGCGCGCGCAGCGCTGCGGGCAGCCGGTGGACGGCGGCCAGCGCGGCGACGCGGGGGCTCGGCAGGGTGATCCACACCAGGCCGTCGGACCCGAGCGCGATGTTGTCCGGGTGGCCGGGGAGGTCGTCGACGAAGACCTCCGCGGTGCCGGCACGCGCGCCGGTCAGCCACACCCGGTGCACCCGCGCCGCACCGGTCTCGGCGACGGCCACCCAGGACCCGTCGGCGGCCAGGGCGACCCCGTTGGCGAACTCCAGGCCGCCGAGCAGCTCGGTCACCGCACCGTCGGGCGTCCGCCGGAACAGCCGGCCGGTGGCGGTCCGCCGGACCAGGTCGGCGCGCCACTGCGGGATGCGGAACCGCTGCGAGGAATCGGTGAAGTAGATCGTCCCATCGGCGGCGACGGCGGCGTTGTTCACCGCCTCGAGCCGGGCACCGGCCACCCGGTCGACCAGCGTCCGCACGGCCCCGTCGGCGAGCGAGACCGCCAGCAGGCCGGCATCGGAGGCGCAGACCAGCAGCTCGTCGTCCCCGAGGAGCTCCAGTCCCAGCGGCCGGCCCGGCACCTCCGCCACCGTCTCCACCGGGCCGGTGAACCCGGCGACGCGCACGATCCGCCCGTCGGCCAGGCCGGTGTACACCCGCCCGGCCGCGTCGACCACGACGTCCTCGGGCCCCTCGCCGACCGGCACCACCGTCGTCCCACCGAAGTCGCGCACGCCGGTCCTCCCGCTCCCCCCGCGGTCGGTCCGCAGGTCAGCGGCAGTGTGCCCGACGGCCCCGGCCGGGCCGCGCGGTCACTCCCCGACGGCGGCGGAGCCGGCCTCGGCGGTGGTGAAGTCGCGGCCGCCGGCACCGGTGCGGACCACGGTGACCGGGCAGGCCGCGTGGTGCACCAGCTGGTCGCTGACCGAGCCGAGCAGCAGCCCGGCGAACCCGCCGCGGCCGCGCGCACCGACGACCAGCAGGCTGGCGCCCTCGGCGGCGGCGAGCATCGCCGCCACCGCCGGGCGGTGGACGGCGTGGCAGGTGACCCGCGTGGCCGGGTCCAGCCCGGCCGCCGCGACGTGCGCCTCCAGCTCGTCCAGCACCGCCTGCTCCCAGTCGGTCAGCGGCGGCACGTAGCCGGGCTCCCAGCTGCTCGGCTGCGGCGCGGTGGTCATCGACCAGGCGCGCACCACGTGCAGGTCGACGTCGGCCCGGCGGGCCAGCCGCGCAGCCCACCGGAGCGCCTCCTGCGCGCACTTGGAGCCGTCGTGGCCGACCACGACGCCACCCTCGACCTGCACGACCTCACGGACCTCGTCCACCGCTGACCTCCTCATTCCTGCCTGCTGGCGCGATCACTGTCTCCGTGAGCCTCTCATCACCCGGCGACCCGCACGTCACCGGCGGCCGGCGGCGCGCCGTCAGCCCGACACGGGCTCCGGCCGGGCCCCCAGGAGCGCGAGCTCGTCGGCCGGCGGCACGCCCACCGCCTGGAGCGCCGCACCGATCCGGTCGGTGAGGCACCGCAGCGACTCCCGAGCCTGGTCCCGCTGGCGGCAGAGGTCGTCCACCTCCGCGCGGACGGCGGCCAGCCGGGCGCCGGCGAGGTCGTCGGCGGACTCGCGGTCCCGCTGCGCCTGCGCCGCGGCCTGCTCGAGCTCGGCGGCGGTCGCCGCGGCGAGCGCCGCCCGCTCGGCAGCGGCCTCGGCGGCCAGCCGGTCGCGCTCCGCCGCCGCCTCCGCGGCGAGCCGGTCCTGCTCCGCCGCCGCCTCGGCGGCCGCGCGGTCGCGCTCGGCGGCGGCGACCCGGAGCAGCTCGGCGGCCTCGGCCTGCGCCTTCTCCAGCGCCGCCACCGCTTCGGCCCGGTCCCGCTGGGCGTTCACCCGGAGCTGGTCGGCGACGTCGATCGCCAGCTCCTTGATCTCGTGCGCCTTGCGCAGCCGGGCGTCGGCCTCGAGCCGGGCGTCGGCGAGGATCTGCGCCGCATCCGCCTCGGCGGCCTCGAGAACCTGGGCCGCCTGGTTCTCCGCGAGCCGCAGCACCTCCCCGACGCGGGCGCTGACCCCCGGCCGCTCACGCCCGACGGGCTGCTCGGCGAGCAGCCGACGGGAGATCTCCAGCTCCGTCCCGCAGGCGACCACGCGGTCGAGCAGGTGCTCCCGCTCGCGCTGCGCCGCCGTGAGCTCGCCCTCGGCCCACGCGACGTAGTTGTCCACCTCGATCCGGTCGTAGCCGCGCAGCGCGCCGCGGAAGGCCGGTCGGTGGTCCAGCAGCGCCTCCAGGGCGCCCGCCGGACGCTGGACCCGGGCCTCGGGCCCCTCCGGCGGCACCCCCTCGTCCTGGACACGGTTGGCGACGAACTCGACGTGCCGGAGCATCCGGATGGCCCCCCTGGGAAGTAGGTGAGGCGGAATCTGCCAGAGCACCACCCGACGCGCGGGCCGCTGTGACGGGTCCGTGACCCGTGTCGCGGGCACCCCGGCGGCGTCACGCCGGGGCGTACCGGGACGACTACGCGGCGCTGCCGCCGACGCCCGCCCCACCCTTTCGGACCGGCCGGGCATAGCGCAGGGGTGCGGCACGTTGCCCGGACGTAGATGATTGCACTCTCAACCAGATGCGGAGATCGAGATGCAGTTCGGCGTCTTCACCGTCAGCGACATCACCACCGACCCGACGACCGGGCGCACGCCCACCGAGGCGGAGCGGCTGAAGGCGGTGCTGGCGATCGCGCAGAAGGCCGAGGAGGTCGGTCTCGACGTCTTCGCCCTCGGCGAGCACCACAACCCGCCGTTCTTCTCCTCCTCCCCCACCACCACGCTCGCGTGGATCGCGGCACGGACGTCGACGCTGCAGCTGTCCACGTCGACGATGCTGATCACCACCAACGACCCGGTGAAGATCGCCGAGGACTACGCGATGCTGCAGCACCTGGCCGAGGGCCGGGTGGATCTGATGATGGGCCGCGGGAACACCGGTCCGGTCTACCCCTGGTTCGGGCAGGACATCCGCAACGGCATCGAGCTGGCGATCGAGAACTACGCGCTGCTGCGCCGGCTGTGGACCGAGGACGTCGTCGACTGGCAGGGCAAGCACCGCACCCCGCTGCAGGGCTTCACCTCCACGCCGCGGCCGCTCGACGGGGTGCCGCCGTTCGTCTGGCACGGCTCGATCCGCTCGCCGCAGATCGCCGAGCAGGCCGCGTACTACGGCGACGGCTTCTTCCACAACCACATCTTCTGGCCGCCCGAGCACACCCAGCGGATGGTGGAGTTCTACCGCCGCCGCTACGCGCACTACGGCCATGGCGGCGCCGACCAGGCGATCGTCGGCCTCGGCGGTCAGGTCTTCATGCGGAAGAACAGCCAGGACGCCGTCGCCGAGTTCCGCCCGTACTTCGACAACGCGCCGGTCTACGGCCACGGCCCCTCGCTGGAGGACTTCTCGGCCCAGACGCCCCTGACCGTCGGCAGCCCGCAGCAGGTCATCGAGCGGACGCTAGGCTTCCGCGACTACGTCGGCGACTACCAGCGGCAGCTGTTCCTCATCGACCACGCCGGGCTGCCGCTGAAGACGGTGCTCGAGCAGCTGGACATCCTCGGCGAGGAGGTCGTCCCCGTGCTCCGCCGCGAGTTCGCGGCGCTCAAGCCGGCGCACGTGCCCGACGCGCCGACGCACGCCGCGCGGGTGGCCGCGGCCGGCGGCACGGAGGACGCCACCGTCCCCGCCGCCGCCGACGGCGTCACCGGGCGGACGGCGGAGGCGGTGGCGCGATGAGCACCCGCACGCTCGCCGTCGTCAGCGCCGGGCTGGCCGTCCCGTCGTCCACCCGGCTGCTGGCCGACCGGCTGACGACCGCGACGGTCGACGCGCTGCGCGAACGGGGCGTCACCACCACCGTCGAGGTGGTGGAGCTGCGGCAGCGCGCCCGCGACCTCGCCGACAACCTGGTCACCGGGTTCGCCGGCGAGGCGCTGCGCGGCGCCGTGGACACGGTGGTCGGGGCCGACGGGCTGATCGCGGTGACGCCGATCTTCTCGGCGTCCTACAGCGGGCTGTTCAAGACCTTCTTCGACGTCCTCGACCGCGACGCCCTGACCGGGAAGCCGGTGCTGCTCGGCGCGACCGCCGGCACCGCCCGGCACTCGCTGGCCCTGGAGCACGCGATGCGGCCGCTGTTCGCGTACCTGCGCGCCACGGTCGCCCCCACCGCGGTCTTCGCCGCCTCCGAGGACTGGGCCGGCGGCGAGGTCGGCAGCCCGGCCCTCACCGGCCGGGTGCACCGGGCCGCCGGGGAACTCGCCGACCTGGTGGCCGGGCGGCCGCCGGCCGCACCGGCGGATCCGTTCGCCGACCCGGCGACCTCCTTCGAGGACCTGCTCCGCGGCTCCGGCGCCTGACGCCGGCCGGCTCCCGCGCGCACACCGCCGCGGCGACGTGCGGGCGGGACGCCGGCGAGGTCAGTCGTCCTCCTCCTCCTCCTCGAGGTCGCCGCCCTCCTCGCCGCCTTCCTCCTCGCCGCCTTCCTCCTCGACGATGCCGCCCTCCTCGGCGCCTTCCTCGCCACCGCAGGCGGTCATGGTGAACGACGCGGCCGCGATGGCCAGCGCGGCCGCACCGGCGCGCAGGCGACGGGTGGGCAGGGACGTGCGGTTCATGGGCTCTCCTCCAGGGCGGCCGACAGGGGGTCGGGAGCGGGTGTACCTCGCCCGGCGGTACCCCGCCCCGGCCACCCCATCCCGAACCGCGGCGACGTCAACGGTCCGCCCGGCGGGCTCCACGGCGGTGCGAGCACCGGCCACCTGCTCAGCCGACGGCGTCCTCCGACGGCGGCGCGGAGCCGCCCTCGGGCGCCTCGCCGGTCATGAGCGCGACGACGGCGGCCCGGTCCTCGGCTGACGGCAGGCCCCACCCCGGCTCGTAGCCGTAGACCTCGCGGAGCGGGCGGGACGCGGTCCGGCCGGTGAGCACCTCGACGGAGTCGGTGTCGATCAGCCCGGGGTGCTCGACGCCGCAGGCCTCGGCCACCTTCAGCAGGTCGCGGCGCAGCGTGCTGATGTAGTTGGCGGCCCGGGTCGACTTCAGCGCCGGGTCGAGCCCGTGCTCCAGCCACGCGTTCTGCGTCGCCACCCCGGTCGGGCAGGTGTCGGTGTGGCACTTCTGCGCCTGGATGCAGCCGATGGCGAGCATCGCCTCCCGCCCGACGTTGACCATGTCGCAGCCGAGCGCGAAGGCGACCACCGCGTTGTCGGGGAGGCCGAGCTTCCCCGCGCCGATGAACACGACGTCGTCGGCCAGGCCCGCGCGCGCGAACGTGGCGTGCACGCGGGAGAAGCCGAGCGCGAAGGGCAACGACACCGAGTCGGTGAAGATCAGCGGCGCGGCGCCGGTACCGCCCTCGCCCCCGTCGATCGTCACGAAGTCCACGCCGCGGCCGGTGCTCGCCATCAACCCGGTGAGCTCGTCCCAGAACTCCATGTCGCCGACGGCCGACTTGATGCCCACCGGCAGCCCCGTCTCGGCGGCGAGCAGCTCCACCCAGTCCAGCAGGCTGTCGGTGTCGGAGAACTCCGCGTGCCGGGACGGACTGATGCAGTCGACGCCCTCCCGGACGCCCCGGGTCGCGGCGATCTCGGCCGACACCTTGGCCGCCGGCAGCACCCCGCCCAGGCCGGGCTTCGCACCCTGGCTCAGCTTGATCTCCAACGCGCGGACCGGCGCTGACGCCACCAGGTCCTTGAGCTTGTCGAGATCGAACCGCCCGTGCTCGTCGCGGCAGCCGAAGTAGGCGGTGCCGATCTGGTAGACCAGCTCCCCGCCGTGCCGGTGGTACCGGGAGACGCCACCCTCCCCCGTGTTGTGCAGGCACCCGGCGAGCGCGGCACCGCGGTTGAGCGCCTCCACCGCGGCGCCGGACAGCGAGCCGTAGCTCATCGCCGAGATGTTCACGACCGACGGGGGCCGGAAGGCGCCGGCGCGCCCGCGGGCGGCACCGAGCACCTTGGCGCACGGGAGGGAGACGTCCTGGCCGGCCTGCACGTGCGTGGCCGGGACCGCCCGGCCGAAGGTGCGGTGCTTGATCACCGGGTACCCGGCGGTGTACTCCAGGTCGTTGTCGGTGCCGAAGGCGAAGTAGTTGTTGTCCCGCTTGCTCGAGGCGTAGACCCAGCGGCGCTGGTCGCGGGTGAACGGCCGCTCCTCGTTGTTGCCGGCCACCAGGTACTGGCGGAGCTCTGGCCCGATCGACTCGAGCAGGTAGCGGGCGTGGCCCACCACCGGGAAGTTGCGCAGCAGGGTGTGCTCGCGCTGGAGCAGGTCACGGACGGCGACCGCGGCCAGGGCGGAGAGGCCGGCTGCGGCAGCGCGCGGGAGAAGCGGCATGCCCCACTATCGCGCGGTCGGGCCGGCCGCGCAGGCGCGGGCGACGTGGCGGGCGGGCAGCCCGCCCGCCCCGCCTGCCGCCGGGTCAGAGGAACAGGCTGAGCACCAGCGCCAGCACGAAGCCGATCGTGCCGAGCAGCGTCTCCATCACCGTCCACGTCTTGAGCGTGGTCTTCTCGTCCATCTGGAAGAACCGGCTGACCAGCCAGAACCCCGAGTCGTTGACGTGCGAGAGCACGGTCGCGCCGCCGGCGATCGCGATGACGATGAGCGCGAGGTCCGGGGAGCTGAGGCCGTCGGTGGCCGCGACCACGGGCGCGATCAGGCCCGCCGCGGTGGTCAGGGCCACCGTGGCCGAGCCCTGCGCCACCCGGATCAGGGCGGAGATGACGAACGCCGCGACGATGACCGGCAGGCCGATGTCACCGAGCACGTCGGCCAGCGCGGCTCCGATGCCGCTGGCCCGCAGCACGCCGCCGAACATGCCGCCCGCGCCGGTGATCAGGATGATCGCGCAGACCGGGCCCAGCGCGCTGTTGAGCACCGATTCCACCTCGGCGCCGCTGTCACCCCGACGACGGCCGAGCACCCACATGGCCACCAGGACGGTGAGGAGCAGCGCGATGGGCGTGGCCCCGATCAGCTGACCCCAGCGGACCACGGTCGATTCCTCGTCCACGATCCCCTCGGCGGCGAGCGTGGTCAGGCCGGTGTTCATGAAGATCAGCAGCATCGGCAGGAGCAGCAGCGAGATCACGGTCGCGAACCGCGGCGGTGCGGGCCGGGTCGCCGTCTCCGTGCCCGTCCGCCCGGACGCGATCCCCGGCGAGCTGCCCTCGACCGAGGCGTCCGGGGCGTCGTCGGCCGTCTTCGCCTCGCCGGACAGGATGTTCGGGACGGGCAGCTCGAACCGGCGCCCGGCCCACAGGCCGAACAGGTAGCTGCCGAGGAACCAGGTCGGGACGCCGATGAGCAGCCCGAACACCAGCACCAGGCCGATGTCGGCACCGATCAGCCCGGCCGCCGCGACCGGCCCCGGGTGCGGCGGCACGAACGCATGCATGACGGCGAACGCGCCGGCCACCGGCAGCCCGTAGGTCAGCAGCGAGCCGCCCAGCCGGCGGGCCACGGTGAACACGATGGGCAGGAAGACGACGAGCCCGGCGTCGAAGAAGATCGGGAAGCCGAAGAGCAGCGCGGCGATGCCCAGGGCGAGCGGCGCCCGCTGCTCGCCGAAGCGCCCGATCAGGCTGTCGGCGAGCACCTGGGCGCCACCGCTGTGCTCGAACAGCCGGCCGAGCATCGCCCCGATGCCCACCAGCAGCGCGACACTGGCCAACGTCGCGCCGAAGCCGGTGGTCATCACCTCCACCACGTCCTCGAGCGGCACCCGTGCCGCCAGGGCCACCGCCAGGCTGACCAGGACCAGCGCCAGGAAGGCGTGCAGCTTCACCTTCATGATCAGGAAGAGCAGGACGCCGACCGCGGCCGCGGCGATCAGCAGCAGCGGTCCGGCACCCAGCGCCGGTTCGACGTCCGTCATGGCTCCTCCAGGAGGTCAGGTGGGTCGGGTCGGGGTGTCGTCCAGGGCGTCGAGGGTGGTGAGGACGTCGACCAGCGCCTCGGTGGACCGGTCGACGAGCGGGCGCAGCCGCCGGTAGACCGCCACGGCGTCGGGGTTGGGCAGCACGGGGTCGTGCACGGCGACCAGCGAGGTGGCGGCGTCCAGGTCGGGCAGCTCGCCGAGGGCGTGCCAGCCCAGCAGGCAGGCGCCGAGCCCGGTGCCCTCCGGGGACTCGGCGACGCGCACCGGCAGGTCGAGGGCGGCCGCCAGGGTCCGGATCCACAGCGGCGAGGCGACCGCGCCCCCGGTGGCCCGCACCTCCCGCACCGGCACGTCGGTGGCGTCGAAGGCGTCCCGCACCAGCGCCAGCTGCTGGCAGACCCCCTCCACCGCGGCCCGGACCAGGTGCGGGCGCCCGTGCTCGCGGCGCAGCCCGAGGTAGGCCCCGCGCATCCCCGACCGCCACCAGGGCGCCCGCTCGCCCAGCAGGTAGGGCAGGCAGATCAGCCCGGAGCTGCCCACCGGCACGGACCCGGCCTCGGCCAGCAGCCGGGCGTCGAGCTCGTCGGCCGCCTCCCCCTCGGGGGCGGGTGCGCCGTCCAGCCCGGCGGCCAGCGCCTGCGCTGCCCACCGCACGACCGATCCGCCGTTGTTGATCGCGCCGCCCACCACCCAGGCGTCGTCGGTGAGCGCGTAGCAGAACAGCCGGCGGCCGGGGTCCACCGTCGGGGCCGGGACGACGACGCGCATCGCCCCGCTCGTGCCGAGGGAGACCGCGGCGACGTCGGAGCGCACCGCGCCGATGCCGAGGTTGGCCAGCACCCCGTCGGAGGCGCCGATGACCACGGGCAGCCCGGCCGGCAGCCCGGTGGCCGCCGCCACCTCCGGCAGCAGCCCCGGCAGCACCGCCGTCGTCGGCAGCACCTCCCCCAGCTGACCGGCACGCACGCCGGCGATCTGCATCGCCTCCTCGTCCCAGCGGCCGGCCCGGATGTCGTACAGCCCGGTCGCGGACGCGCAGGAGCGGTCGACCAGGTGCGGCCCGCCGCACAGCGTCGCCACCACCAGCTCCTTGACCCCGCCCCAGCGCGGCACCGCGGCCAGCCGGTCGGCGTCCTGCGCCCGCTCCCACGACAGCTTCACCAGCGGCGACATCGCGTGCACCGGGGTGCCCGTCCGGGCGTGCAGATCCGGCGCCCGGCCGTCGGCGACCAGCGCCTGGGCCCACTGCGCGGCCCGGTCGTCGGCCCAGGTGACGAGTGGCCCCAGCGGGCGCCCCTCCCGGTCGAGGGGGACCAGGCCGTGCATGGCGGCGCACAGGGTGACCGCGACGACGGTGTCGCCGCGCTCCCGGGCGCAGGCGGTGATCTCGGCGAGCGCCGTCACGGCCGCGGACGCCAGGGCCTCGGACTCCAGCTCCGCCCGGCCGGGCGCCGGCACGAGCAGCGGGTAGGCCACGCTGACGACGTCGCGGACCCGCCCGTCGGACCCGGCCGTCACCGCCTTCGTCGCCGTCGTCCCGGAGTCGAGACCGACCACGACGTCCACAGCACCCCTCTCGACCGGCTCTTCGCGCTGGCCGCATCGTGCCCGCCCCCGGAGGTGGGCGGCAACCGCTCGGCGCACGACCGCGACGGCGGCTCCCGCGGCCGCGGTGGCCGGTGCCCCTAGACTGCGCCGCCGTGCAGCTCTCCACGATCACCGGTCGCGTCGTCCGGCACGCGCGTACCCGCGGCGCGGGCCCCGTCCTGGCCGACTGCGCGAGCTGGGGGGCCCGGTGGCTGGCCGGGCGGGCGCGGGCCGGGCGGCCGTCGACGGCGACCTTCGAGGTCGACGGCACCGCCCACGCCTACCTGCGGCACCCCTACAACTACACCTGGCTCAACGAGCGCGCGGTGGAGGTCCCGCTGGCCGCGGCGGTGCTCGCCGGCGCCGGGCCGGGTGCACGGGTGCTCGAGGTCGGCAACGTGCTCGCCCACTACCGGCCGGTGGACCACGCCGTCGTCGACAAGTACGAGCGCGCACCGGGCGTGCGCAACGTCGACGTCGTCGACATCGACCTGCCGGGGCCCTTCGACCTGGTCCTGGCCGTGAGCACGCTGGAGCACGTCGGCCTCGACGAGGCGGTGCAGGACCCGGGGAAGCCGGCCCGGGCCATCGCGCACCTGCGCTCCCTGCTGGCGCCCGGCGGGCGGCTGTGGTGCACGATCCCGGCGGGCTACAACCCGGCGCTCGACGAGCGGCTGCACACCGACGGCCTGGGCGCGACCCGCCTGACCGCGCTGCGCCGCACCGGCCGGGACAACCGGTGGGAGCAGGTCCCGCTTGCGCAGGTCCGGGACGTCCCCTACGACTGGCTGCTGTACACCGCCCACGCCGTGGTGGTGGCCGAGTTCGGGCGCTGACCCCTCAGCGGGGGGCCGACGTGCCGCGCAGCCGGGCGCGCACGGCCTCGTGCAGCGGCGCCAGGACGACGCCGTCGCGGGCGAGCCGGGCCCGGAGCTCGCGCCGGTGCCGCAGCACCCCGACCAGGCCGATCGCCCAGAAGACGTACTGGACGGCGAAGGCCGCCCGGAACGCATCGAGGCCGTAGTCGGCGGACGCTCCCGGGGTCTGCAGGTCCAGCACCGCGCCGATGGCCAGGATGGTCAGCAGCGAGGCGACGAAGCCGCCCACGTTGACCACCCCGCTGGCGCTGCCCAGGCGCTCCACCGGGTTCTCCGTGCGGGCGTAGTCGAAGCCGATCATCGAGCCGGGGCCGTTCGTGCCGAGCACCATCACGAGCGCGATCAGCACCGGCAGCGGTGCGCGGCCGGGCCAGAGCAGCACGACCGTCCACATCGAGACGGTGGCGCCCAGGATGGTGAAGACCAGGACCGACCGGCGCAGCGGCCAGCGCCCGCACAGCCGGCCCAGCAGCGGCCCCACGCCCATGCCGACCAGGACCAGCAGGGTGAGCAGCCCGGCCGCGGTGCCCGGGGCGAGCCCCTGCCCGACAACCAGGAACGGGTAGCCCCACAGCAGGGCGAACACGGTGCCGGAGAACTGGGTGACCAGGTGGGTGTAGAGGCCCATCCGGGTGCCCGGCTCCCGCCAGGTGTCGGCGAGGCTGCGGCGCACGGCGGCCAGCCCGACGGCCGGGCCGCGGACGCTGCCGTCCGGTGCGTCGCGCAGCGCCACCAGCACGAGGACGGCGACGAGCAGGCCGGTCGCGGCCGCGCCCAGGAACGTCGCCTCCCACGAGGTGCCGTGCAGCAGGGCGACCAGCGGGTAGGCGGCCGCGATCGAGCCGAGCTGGCCCAGGATGCCGGTCAGCTGGGTGACCAGCGGGACGGTGCGCCCGGGGAACCAGACCGAGACCAGCCGCAGCACGCTGATGAAGGTCATGGCGTCGCCGGCGCCCACCAGCACCCGGGCGGCCACCGCCGTCGGTACCCCGGTCGCCAGGGCCAGCGCCAGCTGCCCGGCGGCCATCGTGACCGCACCGGCCAGGATCATCCGGCGGGACCCGAACCGGTCCAGCGCCACCCCGACGGGCACCTGCAGCCCGGCGTAGACCGCCAGCTGCAGCACGAGGAACAGCGACACCGCCGAGGCACCGGCGGAGAACCGCTCCTGCGCGTCGACCGCCGCGACACCGAGCGAGGACCGGTGGAAGACGGCGACGACGTAGGCCAGCAGCCCCACCGCCCACACGGTGTACGCACGTGCGGTCGCCCGCTCAGGAGCCGTCATGTCCACCTCGTACCCGACACCGGGAGCACCCCGTGGCCTTCCCGCCTCCGGGAGTGAGTTCCCTCACCGAGGGGACCGCCCGTGAGATTCTGCCTGTGTGCACACCCTTGTCGACCCCACCGCGGACCCCGGGCTCGACGACGCGCACCGGCGGGGCCGGATCCTGTGGGCCCTCGCCGACTGCATGGCGGAGAAGGGCTACCAGGCGACGACGATCTCCGACATCGCCCGGGCGGCCCGCGTCTCCAAGACCGTCGTCTACGCGCACTTCCGGGACAAGGAGGAGTGCCTGCTCGAGCTCTACTCGCGCGCCAACGACACGGTGCTCGCCACCGTCCGCCGGGCGCAGGAGGACGCGCACGCGGCCGGGCTGCCGTGGCCGGAGCGCCTCCGGGCGGGCCTCGCCGCCTACCTGGGCACCCTCGCGGCCGGTCCCGCCGTCGCGTGGGCGTCCCTGGTGGAGGTGCAGGCGGCCGGCCGGCAGGCGCAGGCGCTGCGCCGGCGGGTGGTGGACACCTACGTCGACCTGCTCGTCGAGGTCGTCGGGGGGCTGGCCCGGGAGCACCCCGACGAGGTGCGCCCGCTCCCCCGCGAGCTGGTGCTGGCCGCCGTCGGCGGGATCAACGAGCTGATGCTGGCCCGCGTCGAGCGCGGCGAGGCCGAGCGGCTGCTCGAGGACGTCGACGCCGCCACCGCGACTCTCGTCGGCCTGCTGCAGCAGCGCTGATCCACCGCGCCGCCCGCGCCGGTCAGTAGGGGTCGTACGGCGAGTCGTGCCCGAACAGCCGGGCCAGCGGCCGCAGCCGGAGCCGGAGCAGCACCTTGAGGAAGACGTTGCGGGTCCACCACGGCAGCTCGCCGAGGATCCGCAGCCGGTCCTCGCTCGACGGCCGGCCCACCCGGAACAGCGCCATCGAGCCCACCCGCCGCTCGTAGCGCAGGTGCCGCCCCGGCAGCACGTGGCGCAGGATGCCGAGGGTCACCCCGATCGACGAGAAGCTGTCGTGCACCAGGACCGGCGCGCCCTCCGGCAGGTGGGCCCGCCAGGCGAGGTCGTCGGAGAAGGTCCAGTAGTCGTGCTTGCCGTCGATGTAGAGGAGGTCGATCGGCCGGTCCCAGGTCGGGCGGACCCGCGTCGAGTAGTCGTCCACCAGCTCGACGGTGTCCTCCACCCCGGCCCGCGCCACGTTCGCCCGGAAGTCGTCGCGGGTCCGGCGCCCGCCGAACAGCCGCCCGTCGACGAACGGGTCGATGGCCACCAGCCGGCCCCCGCGCGCCCGGAGCGCGCGGCCCAGCACCACCGTCGACCGTCCGCGGTGGCTGCCGATCTCCACCGCGGTGCCGCCGGCGGGGACCGACCGGACCTCCTCGCACAGCAGCTCGGCCTGGCCCCGGGTCAGCCAGCCGGGGATGTCGTCCGCGATCGCCCAGACATCCGGGAAGGCCTCGTCCGTGGACGCCGGTCCGGCCCCCGGCCCGGAGGCGCTCGGGGGACGGTCCGGGGCGCCGCGGTGGTGCGGCGGCGACGGGGACGGCTCGGGCCCGGTCACCCGCCGGCCTTGCGGACGACGTAGCGGCAGGCCCGCCAGTTCGTCGCCCGCTCGTCCATGGGCAGCGCGGCCAGGAGCTCCCCGCCGGCGGCGGTGACCAGGGCGGCCATCCGCTGCTCGGGCACCCCGGTCATGCGCATCGGCGCGGGGTACCCGAGGACGCGGCGCTGCAGCCAGGCCACCACCGGGAACGGTGCGGTGCGCCAGACGACCCCGCGGAGGGTCCACTGCGGCCGGGTGGGGCAGTGCAGGACGGCGACGCCCCCGGCCCTCAGCACCCGCAGGAACTCGCCGACGTAGGACTCCAGCGCCGGGCGCGGCAGGTGCTGCAGGACCCGCTCGCTGTAGACCAGGTCCACGCTGCCGGACCCGATCTCGCGCAGGTCGCTGTGCTCGGTGAGCAGGAAGGTGCAGCGGCCGCCGCTGCGGTCCAGGCGGCGGGCGGTGTCGAGCATCGGGGCCGAGACGTCCACGCCCACCACCTCGTCGGCGTGCTGGGCGAGGGCCTGGCTCAGCCGCCCGGCGCCGCAGCCGAAGTCGAGGACCCGGTGCCACCGCACCGGCAGCCCCAGCCGGGCGAGGTCCTCCCGCGAGCGGGCCACGTCCTTGCGGCCCAGGGCGAGGAACTCCTCGACGTCCCAGCGGCCGCCGCGCTTCCCGTCCTCGACCAGCACCGCCCAGAGCGGGTCCTCGGCCCCCAGCCGCGTCCAGTCCCGCCGGACCTGCTCCAGGCTCATCCGCCACCCTCCTCGCCGCCCCGCCGCGCCCTACCGCCGCGCCGGGGCGTCACCCGGCCGGACGACCGGGACGCCGCACGCTACCTGCCGGTAACCGGGCGTTCCATACTCTCCCTCGGACAGCCACCGAACGGAGGACCGAATGACCGCATCCGCCGCCCTGGAGGGCGGCCCGGAGGCGCGCGTCGAGCGGGCCTTCCCCTGCCTGGACGGGATGCGGGCGATCGCCGCCGGCGCGGTGGTGCTGACCCACGCCGGCTTCTGGACCGGCGGCTACACCCCCGACCTCACCGGCCACCTGCTGAACCGGCTCGGCGTCGGCGTGGCGATCTTCTTCGTGCTGTCGGGCTTCCTGCTCTCCCGGCCGGTGTTCCTCGCCGCCGTGGAGCGCCGTCGCGCGCCGGGGGCCGCCGCCTACCTGTGGCGCCGGGCACTGCGGATCCTGCCGGCGTACTGGCTGGCCGTGGCCGCCGCCCTGCTCCTGCTGCCCACCAACCGGGGGGCGGACGCCCGGACCTGGGTGGAGCACCTGACGCTCGTGCAGCTGTACACCGGGCGCTTCGGGGACGGCCTCAACCACACCTGGAGCCTGTGCACCGAGGTGGCGTTCTACGCCTGCCTGCCGCTGCTGGCCGGCGGGCTGGTGCGCCTCGCCGCACGCGACCGGTGGCGCCCGGCCCGCGTGCTGGCCGCGCTCGCGGCGCTCACCGCGCTCTCGCTCCTCGCGGTCGCCTGGAGCTCCGTCCTGGTCGGCGGCACGGCGGAGCTGTGGCTGCCCGCGCACCTGGGCTGGTTCGCCGCCGGCATGGCGCTGGCGGTGCTCAGCGTGAGCCCGGCGGACTGGCGGCCGGTGCAGGTGGCCACCGCCCTGGGAGCGGACGTGTGGACCTGCTGGGCGGGCGCCGGCGTGCTCTTCCTGGTCGCGGCGAACCCGCTGACCGGCCCGGTGCTCGTCCTGCCGTCCACGCCGGCGGAGGCGGTCCTGCGCAACGTGCTCTTCCTCGGCGTCGGCACGCTCCTCGTGTGGCCGCTCGTCCTCGGCGACCAGGGCGCCGGACGCACCCGGCGGCTGCTCGCCGGCCGCCCGGTCACGTACCTGGGCGAGATCTCCTACGGGGTGTTCCTCTTCCACCTGCCGGTGCTCGCGGGCGCCTACGCGCTGTTCGGGTGGCAGCAGTTCACCGGGAGCCTGGTCCTGGTCTTCCTCGCGACCTGGCTCGGTGGCGCCCTGGTGGCCGCGGTGGTCTACCAGCTGGTGGAGCGGCCGCTGCGCCGGTGGCGGTTCCTGGTCCCGGACCGGCCGGTGACCGACCGGGACCTCCCGTCCGGGAGCACGGGCAGCAGCGCGGCGACCACCGCCGCCAGGGCGACCGCCGCCGACGCCTGACGCCACGGCTCCGTCGCGACGCCGGGGGCCAGGAGCAGGACCGCGCCGGCGGTGAGCATCCCGGCCGCCGCGACACCGGCCAGCAGCGCCCCGCTGCGCCGGCGCGCCAGAGTGGCGGCACCCCCGAGGAGCACCGTGGCGCCGAGACCGACCGGCCCGGCCAGGAGCAGCATCGCGCCCAGGCCGGTCCCGGCCACGACCAGGCCGCGGCCGCGCCGGGACCCGGCGGGCGGTCCCGCGCCCCGGACCGGGAGGAGTACCAGCAGCACGAGGACGGCGACCGCACCGAGGCCGCCGAGCAGCACCGCCCGGTAGGCGGGCCCCGGGGTGAAGTCGAGGCGGACCTCACCCGGGGCCCCGGCCGGCAGGAGGTAGCCCTGCTGCCAGCCGTCGACGGTGACCTTCTCGAGCCGCTCGCCGTCCAGGCGCGCAGTCCAGCCCTCGTTGACGTTCTCCGGCACCACGAGCAGCGTCGGCTCCTCGCGCGCCGCCACGGGGACGACCCGGTGCTCGGCGTCCCACCGGGTCGGGCCGGCGGGGGTCCGGACGCCGGCGTCCGGAGCGCCGGCCACGTCGGTCAGCGTGGCCGCGTCGACCGCGAAGGCCGCCGTCGCGGTGGCGCTGAACGAGTGCTCCCCGGTGGCCAGCCGGCCCGTCTCCGGTGACCCCTCGCAGACGGTGACCGGCACCGGCGCGAGGGACCGCAGCCCCGCCAGCGTGGTGACGACCTCGGTCTGCCGGGCCACGCCGTCGACGCTCACCACCGGGCCCTCGCCGCACGGGACGGTGACGGCGGTGCCGGGGTCGGGCGGGGCCAGCCCGCCGATCTCGAGCTCGCTGACGCCGACCCCGAGCGGCGCCCGCATCCGGGTGTAGGGATCGAAGGAGTCCAGCCCAGCCGCGAGCGGGAAGGAGAGGGTCACCTCGTCGGTCACCACCGGGGCGAAGGTGGCGACGCCGTCCTCGTCGAGCGCGAGCAGCGCCTCGTAGAACCCCCCGGTGCGCAGGACGACCGCGGTGGGTGCGGCCGCGGCGGCGTCCTCGTCGAGCTGGACCCGGATGCGGTCCAGCGTCCGGGGACCGTCGAACCGCACCGTGATGGCCGGGGCGTCGTCGTCCCCGGCGGCGGTCCAGGTCGTGGCCGGGTCGCCGTCGACGGCGGCCAGCACCCCGCCGCGGGGGTCCGGCACCGCGGTGCTGGTCGCCGAGACCTCCGCGTCGAGGCCGGCGACCTCGGCGATCAGCGCGTCGAGCGGGTTCCCCGCCCGCGGTACGGCCGTCACCGCGAGCTCGTAGGCGGCGGGCTCGGCGACGGTGAAGACCCGGTCCAGCCCACCGGGCTCCTCGGCACCGGCGACCAGGGCGGCCCCGCAGCGCGGCCGGCCGGCTGGGTCCGCGACGCACCCCGACGTCGCCGGGTACGCCGTGTCGAAGGCGTAGGCGGCGACCGCGCCCGTCGGCGCCGGGGTCACCAGGGACCGCTCGACGACCAGGCCGGGCACCCGCACCTCCGCCAGCTGCAGCGCGGGTGGGAAACCGTCCTCGACGGTGGCCTCCAGGCGGAGCGTGCGGGTGGCCCCGGCCGGCAGGAGCAGCCGCTGGGGCTCGGCGGTGGCCGCCAACGGCACCGTGCGCTCCCCCGCGTCGGTGCGGACCACCAGGCTGTTCGGTGGCCGGTTCGACGGGTCGACGGCGAGCACCACGGTGATCTCGGTCGCGGTGATCGGCTCGTCGGCACGCACCTCCCACCACGCCGCCTCCGGTGGCCCCAGCCGGCCCGCCGGGCGCCAGGCCGTCGTCACGTCGCCGTCGAGGGCCGCGTAGGGCTGGTCCTCCGGGTGGACCGGCCCGTACGTGTCGGCGTCCGAGCGTGCGCTGGAGGCCCGCACGGTGCCGCCCGCCAGCCGGACGACGCTCTCGGCCCGCTCCAGCCCCTCGGTGAGGTAACCCCGCACGGGGGCGTCCAGCCGGAGCGGGGCGTCGGCGGTCAGCGCCGCCGAGGAGGCGTCGTCGATCCGCCCGAACGTGCGCTCGCGCCGGACGAGGGCGTCGCTGACCATCGTGGGGAGCTCCGCGGCGGCGTCCTCCTCCCCGGGCAGCAGCGCCGGCCGCCCGGGGAGGAGACCCCGCTCCTCCAGCGCCAGCACGCCCTCCGGGCCACCCAGCACCGTGACCGCCCGGTCGAGCGGCGTCGTCCACGCCACGGGAGCGGCGCCCTCGACGGCGTAGACCTCCACGGCGCGCCGCTGGAGGGGAAGGCCGGCGTCGAGCGTGACCCCGAGGACGGTGGTCTCGGCGGGCACCCGCGGCCCGAAGGCCGCCACCCGGTCGATCCCGGGTGAGTCGGCGAGCGCGCGGTGCACCAGCAGCGGCCGGGTGGCGCCGGCGGCACCGGCGTCCAGGTCGTTGCGGACGACCAGGTGGGAGATCCCCGAGCGGGCCAGGTACCGCGCGAGCCCGGCCGACCCCTCGCCCCGCTCGAGCGCCCCGCCCACCGCGTCGAGCATCCGGATGTGGCCGGCGGGGGTGAACGGGATGGCGTTGCGCACCTCCCACGGTGCGTCCGCCAGTGGCTGCATCGGCTCGTCCAGGGTGGTGCCCCAGGAGTAGACGGCGAACGAGGAGGCGGGGAGCAGGAGCGCCCGGCCGTCGGGATCGCGCTCCGCCAGCCAGTCGGCCGTCGCCTGCCAGTACCCGGGGACGGACACCGCCCCGCCGGGCGCCGTGAGCCGCCCCGCCAGCGCCGGTGACGCCGTGCCCAGCAGGGCCAGGACGAGGACGGCGGCGACCCCGCGGACCGCCCGGGCGGCCCACGCGTGCCGGGCCGGGCGCCGGGCCGAGGCCCGACCCACGAGCACCGCGCCCAGGTGGGTGAGGGCCAGCACGAGCGGCAGCCGCAGCACCGGGTCCCACTTGTGCACGTTCCGCAGCGGCGCCAGGACACCGTCCAGCGCGTCCTGGAGCGGGCCTGCGGCGACGCCCTGGACGGTGCCCACGTGGCCCGCCGTCACCAGCACCGCTCCCCCGAGCACGCCGAGCACCAGCCACCGGCGGTGCGGCAGGCCGCGCAGGGTCAGCGCGGCCAGCCCCGCCGCCGCGAGGACGACGGTCGCCACCACCGGCACCGGGTCCTTGACCAGCGACCACCCCGCCGGCCACTGCGGGCCTCCGGCGGTGGCCAGGTAGGCGACCCAGTGCGACGTCCCCCGCAGGGTCTGGGTGAGCTCCGTGGGGATCGTGGTGGTCGGCGCCGCCTCGATGAAGTCGAGGAACGGCGGGCTGAAGCGACCGAGGAGGAGGAGCGCGCCGGCCCACCAGGCGGTGGCCAGGCCCACCGCCACCACCCACCAGGCCATCAGCCGCCGCCGGCGCGGCCCGGCGGGCCGGGTCAGCAGCCAGAGCGCGGCGAGCGGGAGGACCGCGGCGGTCGCGACGGCGTTGACCCCGCCGACGCAGAAGACGGCGACCCCGGACAGGGCGGCCGCCCGCCGTGGGGACCCGCGGGTGGCCCCGGTGACCAGGGGGACCAGCACCCACGGCGCCAGCGCCATGGGGAGCACCTCGATCGAGACCGCCCCGAGCCCGGTGATCATGCGGGGGGCCAGCGCGTACGCCAGCCCGCCGAGCAGGCGCACGCCGGGCGTGCCGATGCCCAGGCGCTCGGCCAGGGTGACGCACCCGAGGAAGGCGGTGCACAGCAGCGCGGCGACCCACAGCCGCTGCACCACCCACGGCGGCAGCCCGATCGAGTCGCCCACGCCGAAGAACGGCCCCATCGGGAACAGGTAGCCGTACGCCTGGTTCTGCACCTGGCCGGCGAAGCCCTTCGGCTCCCACATGTGCAGGGCGCGGCCCAGGAAGCCCCACGGGTCGACGAACAGGTCCAGCTTGGTGTCCGCGACGATCCGGCCCGGCTGCTGGGCCAGCGCCAGCCCGACGAGGCCGACGCAGACGACGGCCAGCCGCGCCCGGTGCACCAGACCCGGCTCCGGCGGTCCGCCCGGCGCGCCGGTGGAGCGGCCGGTCCGCGGCGGCCCGCCTCGCCCGGCCCCGGGGACGCCCTCCGCCCGGCCTCCGGCGACCGCGCCTGCCAGGGCAGCGGACGACGGTGGTGCCGGGCGGGTCAGCGGTGCTGCCATGGGGAGCCGGGGCGGGGAGCGGGACGACCCCGCCCCCTACCGGTCAGCGGACCTCGGCCACCGGGTGGGACTGCTCCTCGACCGGCTCGTACCGGTGCTGCGGCTCCCGCCGGGGCCGCAGCCCGAGGACCGCCCCGGCGATCAGCAGCACGAGGCCGAGGACGGCGAGCGCGATCGGGCCGTAGACCTCGACCCACATGATCTGCGAGCGGGTGTCCTCGGCCCGCTCGACGCCGGCGGCGATCGTCTCGTCGGTGGCGGCCACGTCGGCGGCGAACCAGGTGACGCCACGGGTGCCGTCGGGCCCGGTGACGACGGTGTCGGGCTGCTCCTCGGCGGTCACGACGACGCCGCTGTCCGGCTCCACCCAGAGCGTGCGGGTGTTGGAGTAGACGAAGTCCGCCTCGACGCTGGCCTCGTCCGGGGACCCGGCGAGCGCGCCGGGTACCCGCTCGGTGCGCACGACGGTCTCGGGGATCTGCTGCTCGAACCGGTAGACGGTGAGCCCGCCGAGCTCCTCCTCGCCCACGTAGCGGGCCGGGAAGGTCTCGCCGGTGGTCGGGTTGAAGACGTCGTAGTCCCGCTTCTCGGTGCCGAAGGGGAAGGTCACCGTCAGGCCCTGCGGCTCCGCGGCGTAGTCGCCGTCGATGTTGGCCGTGTTGCAGTCGGAGAGCCCCTCGGCGGTCTTCCGGTCCAGGCAGGCGGTGTACTCGCCGATGTTGACCTGGTTGCCCTCGCTGTCGCTGATGACCGTGCCGACGTGCCAGACCGCGACGTCGTCGCCCGCCGCCTCGTCGGCGGGGTCGCCCTGCACCCGCTGCGCCACGGTGCCCGTGCCGCCCTCGACCTGCTCCATGTCCGCGAGGCTGAACCAGCTCAGGTCGCTCGCGACGGCGGTGGGCTCGGCGGTCTGGTCCAGCGGGAGCTTGACCAGGTCCGGGGCCAGGACCAGGCGCACGGCGACAGCTGCGGCGAGGAGGAAGGCGCCCAGGCCGATCAAGCTCAAACTGACGGCGCGACCACGCATGCGGGGGGCTCCTCAGGTCAGCGCGACGGCTCCGGTGGCGTCGCGGCGTCGACACCCTACTGGCCGGTAGGCCGACAGGGAACAGCTCGGTACGTACCCGTACCACGACCGTGTGACCGGCGTTCCGGACGACGCCGGGAATGGCCGGTACAGCGACGTACCAGCCGGCCGGTGCACCACCGGGGTATTTCCGGGCCCGGACGGTAACAGCGGGTACCGACCCGACCCCGCTCGTGCTCCTCAGCCGGGCCGACGGTGAAACACCTGGTGACGACGGCGGTCGGGGTCTCCGGACCCCGGACGGGGCGGGCGGCGGGCGAGCAGCGGCACTGCGCCGGCGGACGACGCATTTCCCGCGCACTCACGAACGGGTGACGACGGCGGAAGGGGGTTTACCGGCAGGTACTCTGCCGCGATGCCCATTCGGTCAGCGCCGATCGATGTCCTCTTCCTGAGCTGGCGCGACGCCTCGCACCCCGAGGGCGGCGGGTCCGAGCGCTACGTGCACCGCATGGCCGAGGGGATGGCGGCCCGCGGGCTGCGCGTCGTGCTGTTCTGCGCCGCCCACGACCGCGCCCCGGCCGACGAGGTCCTCCGGGGCGTCCGGATCGTGCGCCGGGGCGGTCGGCTGGGCGTCTACCCCCGGGCCATGCTGCACGTCCTGCGGTCCCGGCCGCGGGTCGTCGTCGACGTCCAGAACGGGCTGCCGTTCTTCAGCCGGCTGGTCACCCGCGGCGCCGTCGTGGTCCTCGTCCACCACGTCCACCGGGAGCAGTGGCCGATCGTGTTCGGGCCGAGGGCCGGCGCGCTGGGCTGGTGGATCGAGTCGGTGCTCGCCCCCCGGCTCTACCGGCGCAGCCGGTACGTCACGGTCTCCGGAGCGACCGCCGAGGAGCTCGCGTCGCTGGGCGTCGACCCGGCGCGCACGACGATCGTGCCGAACGGGCTGGACGCCCCGCCGGCCGTCGACGTCCCGCGGTCGGCGGCGCCGCGGCTGGTGGTGCTGGGCCGGCTGGTGCCGCACAAGCAGGTGGAGCACGCACTCGAGGTGGTGGCCCGGCTGCGCGGCCGGTGGCCGGGGCTGCGGCTCTCGGTGGTCGGCGAGGGCTGGTGGGAGGAGCGCCTGCGCGAGGAGGCGGACCGGCTCGGGATCACCGGGCGGGTGGACTTCCACGGCTACGTCGGGGAGCGGGAGAAGCACGAGCTGCTGGCGCGGTCGTGGGTCCACCTGTGCCCCTCGGTGAAGGAGGGCTGGGGCCTCGTGGTGAGCGAGGCGGGCGGCCACGAGGTGCCGACGGTGGGCTACCGCTCGGCGGGTGGCCTGCGCGAGTCGGTGCTCGACGGCCGGACCGGCATCCTGGTCGAGGACCTGGACGGGCTGACCGAGGCCGTGGACGGCCTGCTGCACGACGATGCCGCCCGGACCGCGATGGGCCGGGCGGCAGCGCGGTACGCGGCGTCGCTCACGTGGCCGGCCGGCGTGGCCACGTTCGCGGCCGTGCTGGACACGGCCGCGGGCGGCTCAGCTGCGGGAGCCGTAGTCCAGGACGTCGATGGGGGTGTCGTTCCCCTGCGTGGCGGTGCGGTCGGGGTCGGCGACGGCGGAGATGCCGGCGACGACGGCGATGCCGAGCCCGGCACCGACGAGCAGGGCGACCAGCGCACCCGTGAGCGACTTCATCCCGGTACCCGCTTTCGTAGAGGGGGACGACGGCGCGTAACCGTAGACGCCCCGGCCATGATCCACAACGCCGCTCCCCCGACGATGCCCAGCGCACCCGCGTGAGCCAGGGTCACCGCGGTCACCCGGACGGGGTGCGGGCGCGGCCCGTCCACGGCTCCGGGGACGCGGTGCAGCGTGAGCGCCGGCCCCTCGTGGACGACGGGCAGCGCACCGATCGCGCCGGGCACGGGTGGTCCGGGCGTGCCCTGCTCGACCAGCACCCAGCCGATGCCGAGAGCGGCCAGCCGCGGCGGGTCGTCGACCGCCGCGCCCGCCGTCCGCGCCCGGAGGTCCTCGCCGGGCACCGCACGCCCGTCGACGACCAGCGCGTCGTCGGCCACCGTCGGCCGGTCGAGCCAGCGCGAGGCCGGGTCGTAGAGCGTCCGGCCGTCGTTCCAGCCGAAGGCGCGGTAGGCCCCGAAGGGCAGCACCAGCACGTCACCGGGGCGCTCGTCGGCCGCGAGCAGGTCCCGGACCCGCTGCCAGTCCGCCGGGTAGCCGACCGGCTCGAGCCGGCCCGCCACGCCCCAGGCGAGGTCGGGCAGCGCCACCACGGGGAGCAGCAGCGCGGCGGCGAGCACGGCACGACCGGCCGAGGCCCCGCCCCGCTCCCCCGCCCGGTGGGCCAGCTCGCGGGCACCCGCGCCGGCGCCCACGGCCAGGGCGAGCGCCCACCAGGCCGCCCACTTCTGACCGTCCCGGAGCAGGCCCGCCCCGGGCACCTCCCGGACGAGGAGTTCGAGCAGCCCGGCCGCGGCCGGCGCCGCGGCGGCGCAGGCCAGCGCCAGGCCGACGGCGCCGAGCAGCAGCAGCCCTCGCCCGGCGCCGCGCCGCAGCAGCACCCGCCAGCCGACGGCGGCGAGCCCTCCGACGGCGAGGGCCAGCAGCGGCGCCGCGGGCGAGGACCGGCTCGCCGGGGCCGCGTCGGCGTTCCAGATGCCGCCGGTGCCCAGCACCGAGAGGACGGTGCCTCCCCAGCCCTCCGCCCGGGCCGCGAAGGCGGCCACGCCGGCCGGGTCGGAGGCCCCGCCGGACGGGTGCAGGAGGCCGGCGACGAGCCACGGGAGCGCCAGCAGGAGCAGCGCCGCGCACGCCAGGAGCAGCCGGCGCCCACGGAGCACGGCGACCACGACGCCCGCGGCCAGCAGCGCGCCGGTCGGCGAGAGCGCGGCCGGCGCGGCGCAGAGCACCAGCCGGGCGAGCGCCCGCGGCTCGCCGGCGCGCAGCCGGAACGCGGCCCGCGCGACCCAGGGCAGCGCGGCGAAGCCGAGCAGCAGCGTCCAGTGGCCCATGAGCAGGCGCTCGGCCAGGTACGGGCTCCAGCCGTAGACCAGGCCGGCGACCAGGCCCGCTGCGCCCCGCCGGCCGTCCGGGCCGGCCGGCACGAGTCGGGCCGCCCCGAGAACGGCGAAGTACACGATGCCGAGCAGGACCAGCTTCTGCACCAGGTCCCCGGGGACGACGGCGGTGAGCAGCCCCATGACCGCGTCGACCGGGACCGCACGCGGCAGCGTGCCGCCCAGCCCCAGGGCGTCGAGGTCGAGGTCCTGGCGCGGGACGAACACCATGTCCCGCAGCAGCACGAAGCCGGGCGCGAGCGCGGGCGCGGTGACCAGCAGCGCCACCGCCGCGGCGAGCAGGCGGGCCGGCCACGGCGCCGGGTCGGGACGCGTCCACCGGTCGGCGTCCGGGCGGGCGGGCGCGACCGTCGCGTCCATCGGCACCTCCCTGCCCTCCGGTGGCACGGCGGAGCCGACCGACGACGGAAGAGTAGGACCTGACCGTGGCCGAACCGCTGACCCCGGCGGGGACGTCCTCCGTCGCGCCGGGGACGTCCGGCCGGTTCCTCGCCTCCGCGGCCGTGGTGTCGGTCGCGTTCCTCGGCGTGAACGCGCTGAGCTACGTCTTCACCGTGGCGGCCGCCCGCGGCCTCGCCCCGGCCGCCTACGGCGAGCTCGCCGCCCTGCTCAGCCTGCTGCTCGTCGGCTCGGTGCCGGCGACCGGCGTCCAGACGGCGGCGGCGCTCCTCCTCGGGGGCCGGCCGGCGGCACCGGGCACCCTGGCGCGCCTGCACGCCACCGCGTGGGTGGTCGGGCTCGCAGTGTGCGCCGCCGGGCTGCTGGCCGCCGCGCCGGTCCGCGCCGCCCTGCACCTCCCGGGCGCGGCCGGGCTGCTGTGGCTCGTGGCGATGCTGCTCCCCCACACGCTCGTGCAGGGGTACCAGGGGCTGCTGCAGGGGTCGGGCCGCTACCGGCGGCTGGCGGTGGTCACCGTCGGCTTCGGCGTCGCCAAGGTGGCCGGTGGCCTGGCCGGGCTGCTGCTGGGGAGCACGCCGGCCGCGGCGCTGGCCGGGATGACCCTGGGCGCGTCCGTCGGCGCGCTGGCCGGGTGGGTGGGCGCCGGCCGCCCGGGCCTCGCCGGACGGCTGGGCGGCGCCCCGGCCGCCTCGGCCCGCGCGGCCGGCGCCCTCCTGGGCTTCGTCGTCCTGATGAACCTCGACGTGCTCCTGGCCCGGCACCACCTGCCGGCCGCGGCCAGCGGCGAGTACGCGGTGGCGGCCATCGTGACCAAGGTGGCGTTCTGGCTGCCGCAGGGCGTCGGGGTGGTGCTGCTGCCCCGGCTGGCCGACGCCGCCGGACGGCAGCGGGCGCTGCCGTGGGCCCTGGCGGCGGTGGCCGGCCTGGGCGCGGTGCTCACGCTGGGCGCGGCCGTCCTGGGCGGCGCCGCGCTGCCGCTGATCGGCGGCGCCGCCTACGCCGGCACGCTCGGGTCGGCCGTCTGGGTCTTCGCCGCGCTGGGCACCCTGCTCGCCCTCGCCCAGCTGCTGCTCTTCTCCGGCATCGCCACCGCCGACCGGCTCGCGACGGTCGCCGTGTGGACGGCCGCCGCCGCGGAGGCCGCCGTCGTCGCGGCGCTGGCCGCCTCCGGCCGGCTGTCCCTCGTGGCCCTGGCGGGCACCGCGATGCTCGTCGCGGGGGCTCTCGTCGTCACCGGCGTGGTGCGGCTCCGCCGGGCCCGGCGGGTCCCGGTCCAGGCCGGCCCGGGCGCGGTCCCCGCCGCGGGAGCGTGAGCCACCCCGCCGGGTGATCACGACTACTCCCGGGCCGAACAGGGCAGGAGCAGCGGCGTCGCCGGTCGGCCCCGCTGCCGCGGGGAGGCCGACCGCACCAGTCCACCCGAGACGAGAGGAGCGCCGTCCATGGCGTCCGTCATCCACTACACGATCGCCACCGAGGCCGAGAAGAGCCCCGATTTCCGCCGGGTGCTCTGGACCGGCAAGAACACCCAGCTGGTGATCATGACGATCCCGCCGGGCGGGGAGATCGGCGAGGAGACGCACGAGGACATCGACCAGATCCTCACCTTCGTCAGCGGCATCGGGAAGGCCGTCATCTCCGGCTCCGAGAAGAACGTCGCCCAGGGCGACCTGGTCGTCGTCCCGGCCGGCACGAAGCACAACTTCCTCAACACCGGCCAGAACCCGCTGGTCCTCTACACGGTCTACGGCCCGCCCGAGCACGCCGACGGCGCGGTGCACAAGACCAAGGAGGAGGCCGACGAGGCCGAGGAGTCGGGCGAGGACGAGCCGCCGACGTCCTGACCTCCCTGCGCCACCTCCGGCCGTGGCCGGGCACCACCGGTGCCCGGCCACGGCCGTTCCCGGACCACCCGGGCGTGCCCGCGCGGGGGACGGGGACCAGACTCGGCGGCATGAGCGCACCGGCCGCGAACCCGACGACGCGCACCGACGACGGCCGGGCGGTCGCCGAGGAACTCCGCCGCGCCGGGATCGGCGACGTCGACGACTCCGGGCTGGCCCGGGCCCTCTACTCCTCCGACGCCTCGCTCTACCGCGTCCTGCCGCGCGCGGTGGTCCGCCCGCGCGACCCCGACGAGATCGTCGCCGCGCTCGAGGTGTGCCGGTCGCTGGGCGTCCCGCTGACCCCGCGCGGCGCGGGCACGTCGATCGCCGGCAACGCCGTGGGCCCGGGCGTCGTGCTGGACACCAGCCGGTACCTGAACCGGGTGCGCGCCGTCGACCCGGGGGCCCGGACCGCCACGGTCGACCCCGGGGTGGTCCAGGCGGCGCTGCAGACGGCCGCCCGCCCGCACGGCCTGCGCTTCGGGCCCGACCCGAGCACGCACAACCGGTGCACGGTCGGCGGGATGATCGGCAACAACGCCTGCGGTTCCCGGGCGCTCGGCTACGGCCGCACCTCGGACAACGTGGTGGCCCTCGACGTGGTCACCGGCACCGGCGCCCGGCTGACGGTCGGCCCGGGCACCACGCCCCGGGATGGCGTCCTCGCCGATCTGCACCGCCTGGTCGGCGCGGAGCTCGCGACGATCCGCACCGAGTTCGGCCGCTTCGGCCGGCAGGTGTCGGGCTACTCGCTGGAGCACCTGCTGCCCGAGCGCGGCTTCGACGTCGCCCGGGCGCTCGTCGGCAGCGAGGGCACCCTCGCCGTCGTCCTGGGCGCCACGGTGCGGCTGGTCGCCGACGCCCCGGTCCGCGGGCTGGTCGTCCTCGGCTACCCCTCGATGGCCGACGCCGCAGACGCCACCCCCGGACTGCTCCCGCACGAGCCCACCGCGGTCGAGGGGCTGGACCAGCGGATCGTGCAGCGGCTGCGCGACGTGCCGGCCGCCACCGTGCCGGACCTGCCGCGCGGCGACGGCTGGCTGATCGTGGAGCTCACCGGGGACACCGTGGCCGAGGTGCAGGACAAGGCCCGCGGGGTGCTCGCCGACGCCGGCGCCCTGGACTCCCTGGTCGTCACCGACCCGGCAGAGGCGGCCGCGATCTGGCGGATCCGCGAGGACGGCGCGGGTCTGGCGGCGCGCACCTCCGACGGGCGGCCCGCGCACGCCGGCTGGGAGGACGCTGCCGTCCCCGTCGAGCGGCTCGGCGACTACCTGCGCGGGTTCGAGGCGCTGCTCGACGGCCACGGGCTGCAGGGCGTGCCCTACGGGCACTTCGGCGACGGCTGCGTGCACGTGCGCATCGACTTCCCCTTCGGGGCCGGCGACGACGGCGGGCGCAGCGCCTACCGGGCGTTCGTCGAGGACGCCGCGCGGCTGGTCGCCGGCTACGGCGGCTCGCTGTCCGGCGAGCACGGCGACGGCCGGGCGCGCAGCGCGCTGCTGCCGCTCATGTACTCCCCCGCCGCCCTGTCCCTCTTCGAGCGGGTGAAGGCGGTGTTCGACCCCGACGACCTGCTCAACCCCGGGGTGCTCGTCCGCCCGGTTCCGGTCGAGGACGACGTGCGGATGGCCGTCGCCCCGCGCGTGCGGGAGAACCTGGCGCTGGCCTACCGGCACGACGGCGGCGACTTCTCCGCGGCCGTGCACCGCTGCACCGGCGTCGGCAAGTGCCGCGCCGACCTGCAGTCCACCGGCGCGGTGATGTGCCCGTCCTGGCCCGCGACCCGGGAGGAGAAGGACACCACCCGCGGGCGGGCCCGCGTGCTGCAGGAGATGGTGGCCCCCGGCGGCCCGGTGAAGGACTGGCGGGCGCCGGAGGTGCACGAGGCGCTGGACCTGTGCCTGTCCTGCAAGGGCTGCTCGTCGGACTGCCCGACCGGGGTCGACATGGCCTCCTACAAGGCCGAGGTGCTGCACCAGTCCTACCGGCGCCGGCTGCGGCCCCGCGCCCACTACACGCTCGGCTGGCTGCCGCGCTGGGCCGACCTCGCCGCCCGCGCACCCCGGCTGGTGAACGGCGTCCTGGGCTCGACGCTCGGCGGCCGGCTGGCGAAGTGGGGCGCGGGGATGGACCAGCGCCGCGAGGTGCCGGCCTTCGCCCCCCGCACGTTCCGCCGGCAGTGGGCGGCCGAGGGGCTGCCCGGCCCGGACGGCGGCCCGCGGGTGGCGCTGTGGGTGGACTCGTTCACCGACCACTTCGCCCCCGAGGTCGCCGTCGCCACGGCCCGCGTGCTCACGGCCGCCGGCTACCGCGTGGAGGTGCCCGGCGCCGACACCTGCTGCGGGCTCACCTGGATCACCACCGGTCAGCTCGACGCGGGGAAGCGCATCCTCGGCCACACCGTGCGCGCCCTGGCGCCGCTGGCCGCCGCCGGGGTGCCCGTCGTCGGCATCGAGCCCTCCTGCACCGCCGTGCTGCGCAGCGAGGCGCTGGAGCTGGTGGGGGGTCCGGAGGCCGAGCAGGTCGCCGCCGCCACCCGCACGCTGGCCGAGCTGCTCCGCGACACCCCGGGCTGGACCCCGCCGTCGCTGGCCGGGGTCGAGGTCGTCGCGCAGCCGCACTGCCACCACACGTCGGTGCTGGGCTGGGCGGCCGACGCCCGCCTCCTCCAGCAGGCCGGTGCCACCGTGACCCGGCTGGGCGGCTGCTGCGGGCTGGCCGGCAACTGGGGGGTGGAGAAGGGGCACCACGACGTCTCGGTGGCCATCGCCGAGCAGCAGCTGCTGCCCGCGGTGCGGGACCTCGCGCCCGACGCCGTCGTCCTCGCCGACGGGTTCTCCTGCCGCACCCAGCTCGACCAGCTCACCGACCGGCGCGGCCGCCACCTCGCCGAGCTGCTGGCGGACCGGCTGGGCTGACGGCGGGTCTGCGACGATGCCGGGCGTGGAGCTCGAGGAGACCCTGCTGCCCGGCGTCGGCGTGCGCTACCAGATGAGGACCCGGTCGGGTCAGCTGCTCGGCATCGTCGTGCAGCGCGAGGGCGGCGCGGAGATCGCGGTGTTCGACCGGCGCGACCCCGACCGCGCGCGGGAGACGTTCCGGCTCGACCCGGAGGAGGTCGACGCCCTGGCCGAGGTGCTGGGCGCCCCCCGCCTGACCCAGCGGTTCGCCGACCTCTCCCGCGAGGTCCCCGGGCTCGAGTCGGCCCGGATCACCGTCCGGGAGGGCTCCCCCTTCGCCGGCCGGACCCTGGGCGACACGCGGGCCCGCACGGTGACCGGCTGCTCGGTGGTGGCCATCGTGCGCGGCGCCGACGTCGTCCCCTCCCCCGCTCCCGCCGACGCGCTCTTCGCCGGCGACGTGCTGGTCGTCATCGGCTCCGCGGCCGGTCTGGAGCAGCTGGACCGGCGGATCGCCGGCCAGGTCTAGGTCCGCGGTGGACCACGTCGCCGCCCTGCTGGTCGAACTGGGCCTGCTCTTCCTCGGCCTCTCGCTCCTCGGGCTGCTGGCCCGGCGGCTGGGCCTCTCCCCCGTCCCGTTCATCCTGCTGGCCGCGCTGGCCCTCGGCGAGGGTGGGCTGGTGCCGGTGGAGAACGCCGCGCCGTTCCTGGAGGCGGCCGCGGAGATCGGCGTCGTCCTCCTGCTGCTGACCCTCGGCCTGGAGTTCTCCGCCACCGAGCTGTTCGCGTCGTTCCGCCGGCACGCGCCGTCGGGGCTGGTGGACCTGGTGCTCAACGGCCCACCCGGCTTCGTCGCCGGGCTGCTCCTGGGGCTGTCCTGGGAGGGTGCCCTGGCGCTGGGCGGGGTCACCTACATCTCGTCGTCGGGGATCATCGCGCGGTTGCTCGGCGACCTGGGCCGGCTGGCCAACCGGGAGACACCGGCGGTGCTCTCGGTGCTGGTGCTCGAGGACCTCGCGATGGCGCTCTTCCTGCCGCTGCTCGTCGTGGCGCTGGCCGGCGAGGGGCCGGCGCAGGCCGCCGGCGGCATCGCGCTGGCAGTGGGGGCGGTCCTGCTGGTGCTCCTGGCCGCGCAGCGGCACGGGCACCGGCTGGGCCGGCTGCTCACCCACGACGACGACGAGCAGGTGATGCTCCGGCTGATCGGGCTGACCCTGCTGGTCGCCGGTGCCGCGCAGGCGATGGGCGCCTCGGCGGCGGTCGGTGCGTTCCTGGTCGGGCTGGCGCTGCCGGCGTCCTTCGCCGAGCGCGCGCGGGCGATCCTCGGCCCGCTGCGCGACCTGTTCGCCGCCACCTTCTTCGTCGCGTTCGGCCTGGCCACCGATCCGGGGGCCATCCTGCCGGTGCTGCCCGCCGCGCTGGCGCTGGCCGCGGTCACCACCGTCACGAAGATCGGCACCGGCTGGTTCGCCGCGAAGCGGGACGGGGTGGCCGTCCCGGGCCGGCTGCGCGCCGGCACCGCCCTGGTCGCCCGCGGCGAGTTCTCCATCGTGATCGCCGGGTTGGCGGTCACCGCCGGGATCCCGGCCGTGGGCCCCGTGGCGACGGGTTACGTGCTGGTGCTCGCGGTGACCGGCCCGGTGCTCACCCGCTTCGTGGAGCCGCTGTCGGCCCGGTTGCTGCGCACCCCGGCGCCCGCGTGAGCGGTCACGCCGCGGCGTCGTCCCGCCGGGTGCGGGCCGCGGCCAGCACGGCGGGCGCGAGCAGCTCGGCGATGCGCGCGTAGCCGGCCGAGGACGGGTGGAACCGGTCCGCGGAGAAGAGCCCCGGGTCGGCCGCGAACGCGCGGGCCACCTCGGCGGCGACCAGCGCGACCGTCGCGCCGCCGCTGGTGGCCACCTGCGCCTGCCGCTGCTGGAGCACCGCGCAGGCCCCCCGGACCAGCATCCGCAGCGCCGGCGGCACGAACGGCACCATCGACATGTCCGGCGCCGGGACGACCACCACGTCGGTGCCGGCGGCCCGCAGCGTGGTCACCGCGGCCGAGAGGGCGGTCGCGGCCTGCTCGGCCGGCACGAACCGGGCAAGGTCGTTGGCGCCGACGACGACGACGGCGAGGTCGGCCGACAGCGGCAGCGCCCGGCGGACCTGGTCGGTCAGGCCGGCCGAGACGGCGCCGGGGACGGCGAGGACGTGCAGGTCGACGTCGAACCCGTCGTCGGCCAGCGCACGGGTGAGCCGGGGTCCGAGGGCGTCGGAGGGGCGGGCGGCGCCGGTGCCGAAGGCGAGGGAGTCACCGAGGAGGAGCAGGCGGAGAGCGGGGCGATCCACGTCCTGGGCAACGACGCGGACCGCCCCGGTATGCCTGGCATGGCGCCTCAGTGCGGCGGCACACCGGCCCGTTCCTCGGCCAGCCGCTGGCTGCCCGACGTCGTCTTGAGCGCCCGCTCCCTGATGAACAGGACGGTGACCAGGGCGAGCGCCGCCAGCGGCGTGGCGATGAGGAACAGCTCCGCCGTCGCGTCGCCGTAGGCGTTCTCCACCACCGCCCGCACCGGCTCGGGCAGCAGCGAGACGTCGGGGACGGCGCCGGCCTCCGACCCGCCCGCGGTGCCCAGGACGCGGAGGTCCTCGGTCACCCGCCCGGCCAGCAGGGCGCCGAGCGCGCTGACGCCGATGGTGCCGCCGAGGCTGCGGAAGAAGGAGACCACCGAGGTGGCCGCGCCGAGCTGCTGGGCCGGGACGTCGTTCTGGGCGGCGAGCACGAGGTTCTGCATGAGCGCGCCGACCCCGGCGCCCAGGACCACCATGAAGACGCCGAGCAGCCACGGCGACGTCTGCGCGTCGATGGTCGAGAACAGCCCGAAGCCGATCGTCATCAAGGTCGCGCCGCCGACGAGCCAGCCCTTCCACCGGCCGGTCTTCGTGATCAGGGCGCCGGCCACCGTCGACGACACCAGGAGGCCACCGACGAGCGGCAGGGTGAGCATGCCGGCCTCGGTCGGCGAGTAACCCTGCGCGATCTGCAGGTACTGCGCCAGGAACACCGTGCCGCCGAACATCGCGACGCCGACGAGGGCGCTCGCGACGACGGACAGGGTGACCGTCCGGCTGCGGAAGATGGCGAGCGGGATGATCGGCTCGGGCACCCGCGTCTCCACCAGCACGGCGAGCGCGAGCAGCAGCACGGAGCCCCCGACCATGAGCGCGGTCTTTCCCGACAGCCAGGCGAACCGGTCTCCGGCGAAGGTGACCCAGACGAGCAGCAGGCTCACCCCGCCGGTGAGCAGCAGGGCGCCGAGCCAGTCGATCGAGACGTCGCGGCGGGCGACCGCGGGCAGCTTGAGCGTGCGCTGCACGAGCACCATCGCCAGCAGCGTGAACGGCACGCCCAGCAGGAAGCACCAGCGCCACCCCAGCCAGGAGGTGTCCACGACGACCCCGCCGATCAGCGGCCCGCCGACGGTCGCGACGGCGAAGATGGCGCCGAAGACGCCGGCGTAGCGGCCCAGCTCCCGCGGCGGGATCATCGCCGCCATCACGATCTGCACCAGCGCGGTGAGGCCGCCGGCGCCCATGCCCTGCAGCGCCCGGGCGATGATCAGCATCGTGGTGTCCTGGGCGAACCCGGCCAGCAGCGAGCCGGCGACGAAGAGCGCGAAGGACAGCTGGAGCAGCAGCTTCTGGCTGACCAGGTCGGCCAGCTTGCCCCACAGCGGCACGGTGGCCGTCATCGCGAGCAGCTCGGCGGTGATCACCCAGGTGTAGACCGACTGGCTGCCACCGATCTCGGGGATGATGACCGGCAGGGCGTTGGACACGATCGTCGCGGCCAGGATGGCCACGAACATGCCCATGAACAGGCCGGACAGCGCCTGCAGGACCTCGCGCCGGGACAACGGCGCGAGCGCCGTCCCGTCCGGCCCCGCCGCGGTGGCGGCGGGCTCGGCAGTGGTGGACACGGTTCTCCTCGGGAAGGGGCGGACGACAGGGGCGGACACGGCGGCGCCGTGCCCGCGGCTCAGCTCGGGGAGGCGGGGTCGGGCAGCCCGGCGGCGAGGGCGTCGAGGGCCTCGTCGAGCAGCCGCGGGAGCGGTGCGCGCCCCTCGAGGCGGTGCCAGCGGGCGAGGGTGACGCGGACGGCGCAGCCGAGGACGGCCCCCACCAGCGCCGGGTAGAGGTCCCGCTCGGCGTCCTGCCCGGTGCGCGCGGCGACGGCCGCGGTCATCTCGCGCTCGCCGGTGGCCCCGAGCTCGACCAGCCGCGGGAGCAGGGCCTCGTCGTCGGCGATGAGGGTGAGCCGCAGCTGCCAGGCGGCCCGGTCGGACTCCAGGACCGCGAGCTCCTCGTGCAGCGCCGCACGGGCGGCGGCGAGCACCGGGAGGGCCGGGTCCTGGCCGAGCAGCCGCGGGCCGAAGGTGCCCGGCCCGGCGCCGCCGGGGCGCAGCAGCGCCTCCTCCTTGCCGGAGAAGTAGTTGAAGAACGTCCGGTAGGACACCCCGGCGCGGGCGGCGATCTGCTCGACGGTGACCGCGGCCAGCCCGTGCTCGGCGGCGAGCTCCAGGGTGGCCGCGGCCAGCGCCGCGCGGGTGTCCTGCTTCTTGCGCGCGCGCAGGCCGGGTCCGGTCACGCGCCTACTAGAGCACTTTTCTTGCACACAGTGCAATCTTGCGCGGTGTGCAGCCAGTCACGCGGTCAGCGGCCGCGCCACACCGGTGGACGGCGTTCGGCGAAGGCGGTCGAGCCCTCCCGGGCGTCCTCGGAGCCGAACACCGGGCGGACGACCTGCTCCTGGCGCTCCCACGCCTCCTCCGCCGGCCACGAGGGTGCGGCGAGCACGACCTGCTTGGTGGCGGCGACCGCCAGCGGGCCGTTGGCGGCGATCACCTCGGCCAGGACGACGGCCGCCTCCACCGCGGCCCCCTCGTCGACCACCCGGTTCACCAGGCCGACCGCCGCCGCGCGCTCGGCGTCGATCGGCTCACCGGTCAGCAGCAGCTCCAGCGCGACGGCGCGCGGCACCCGCTGCGGGAGGAGCAGCGCGGCCCCGCCGGCCGCGACCAGCGAGCGCTTCACCTCCGGCACCCCGAACCGGGCCCCGCGGCCGGCGACCACCAGGTCGCAGGCGAGGACGAGCTCGAAACCGCCGGCCAGGGCCCAGCCCTCGACGGCGGCGACCAGGGGCTTGCGCGGCGGCGTGCGGGTGATGCCGCACAGCCCCCGGCCCTCGATCGACGGGCTCTCGCCGCGCAGGAATGCCTTGAGGTCCATGCCGGACGAGAAGGTGCCCCCCGCACCGGTGAGCACCCCCGCCCGCAGGTCGCCGTCGGCGTCGAGCTCGTCGACCGCGGCCGCGACCGCCCGGGCGACGTCGCCGTCGAGGGCATTGCGCGCGGACGGCCGGTTGATGGTGATCACCTGGACGGCGCCGCGGCGCTCCACCAGGACCTTGTCGTCGTCGTCGACCATGACGCCTCCTCGCGGGTGGGATGACGCGGGGCCGGGCAGCCGGTGCGGCTGCCCGGCCCCGCGGGATGCGCCCCGTCCGGTGCGGACGGGGTCCGTGCTCAGGCCTTCGGGCCGCCGGCGGCGTAGACCACCTGGCCGGAGACGAAGCCGGCGCCCTCGCTGACGAAGAAGGACACCAGGTGCGCGATGTCCTCCGGCTTGCCCGTGCGGGCCACCGGGATCATCGCGGCGGCGCCCTTGATGAAGTCGTCGAACGGGACGCCCATGCGGTCGGCGGTCGCCTTGGTCATCTCGGTCTCGATGAAGCCCGGGGCGATGGCGTTGGCGGTGACGCCGAACTTGCCCAGCTCGATGGCGAGGGTCTTGGTGAAGCCCTGCAGGCCCGCCTTCGCCGTCGAGTAGTTGGCCTGGCCGCGGTTGCCCAGCGCCGAGGTGCTGGACAGGTTGACGATCCGGCCCCACTTCTGGTCGATCATGTGCTTCTGCGTGGCGCGGGTCATCAGGAAGGCGCCCTTGAGGTGCACGTTCATCACGATGTCCCAGTCGGAGTCGGACATCTTGAACAGCATGTTGTCCCGCAGCACGCCGGCGTTGTTGACCAGGACGGTCGGCGCGCCGAGCTCGGCGGCGATCCGCTCGACGGCGGCCTCCACCTGCGCGGAGTCGCTGACGTCGGCGCCGACGGCCAGCGCCCGGCCGCCGGCGGCCTCGATCGCCTCGACGGTGCCCTTGGCCTGGCCCTCGTCCAGGTCCAGGACGGCGACGGCGAAGCCGTCCTGCGCCAGCCGCTGGGCGGTCGCCGCGCCGATGCCGCGGGCCGCGCCGGTCACGATGGCCACGCGGGACGCGCCCGTGGTGCCTGCCTCGCTCATGAGAGTTCCCTTCGTCATGGATGCCGGCGGTCACCGGGGCGGAGGCCCCGGCGCGCGGCGAGCTGTGCCCGACACGTTACGGCCGCCGGTCGACGCGCCGGTCACAAGGTCCGGGCGGCCTCGTTCCCGTGCTGGTCAGGTGCCCCCGCGGACGACGTCGACCCGGTCGAACCCCTCGACGGTGGACGGGGGGCGACCACCCGCGGCTGGCGGGCCTCGCGGCGCCGGGCGTCGGGCCAGTGGTCCTTGCTCACCACGACGTGGGCACCGGCCGGGGAACGGGCGGTCCAGGTGCTCTTCCGCTGCCTTGCAGCCCGGCCAGGACGACCAGCTCCGGCCCGCTCAGGCCAGGCCCGCCGGGCTGCTGGTGGTCTCCTCCGCCGGCTCGCTGCCGCCGGCGCCCGCGGCGGGCTCGGCGGGGCCCGACCGGCGGTGCGGGTGGTGGTGCAGCCGCCGCACCGACGCCAGGGTGGCCCGGCGGGCGTCCATCCGCCGGCGCGCCCGGATGGTGCGTGGTTTCCGGGGCTCCTCGCGCAGCAGCGCGTCCAGCCAGTGGCCCCGCGGGTCGACGTCGACGAGCAGCGCCTTGACCAGCAGGGTGAGCGGGATGGCCAGCAGGGCCCCGAGCGCGCCGAGCACCCAGCCCCAGAACAGCAGCGCCACGAAGGTGACGGTCATGGACAGGCCCACGGAGTCGCCGACGAAGCGCGGCTGGATCAGCGTCTGCACGACGAAGTTGAGCAGCGAGTAGACGACGATGATCGCGATCAGCTCGCCCCAGCCGCCGGCGAGCAGGCCCAGCACGGCCGGGGGCGCGACGCCGAGCAGGAAGCCGATGTTGGGCACGTAGTTGGTGATGAAGGCCAGCAGCCCCCACAGCGGCGCGGCCGGGACCTCCAGCCACGCCAGGGCGATGGTGTCGCCGACGGCGACGATCGCGCCGAAGACGGTGCTCACCAGCAGGTAGCTGCGGGTCCCGCGGGTGAAGAGGGTCATCGCCACGGGCAGGTGCGGGCGCTCCGCGCCGATCAGCGCCATCCGGCGGCCGAAGCCGCTGCTCTCGATGGACATGAACACCAGCGCCGAGAGCAGGAGCACCAGCGTCGTCGCCGCGTCGGTGAGCCGGCTGAGCAGGTCGGTGGCGAGGCCGACCAGCGAGCCGTAGTCGATCTGCTGGACGAGGTCGGAGAGCTGGCCGGAGACGATGCCGCGGCTGTTCAGGTCGGCGACGACGTCGTTGATCAGGACCTCGGCGCGATCGGCGTAGTCGGGCAGCAGCGCGGCGAACTGGGCGACGGCGACGACCAGCAGCCCCACGAAGGCGAGCAGCACCGCCCACACCAGCAGCAGCAGCACCGTGGTGGCCAGCCAGCCGGGGGTGCCGATCCGGCGCAGCCACCGCTGCACCGGGGTCAGCGCGATGACGACGACGAGCGCCAGGAACACCGGCGCCACGAGCCAGGCGACGGCCCGCAACCCGGCGATGGCGATGGTCGCGGCGGCCACTCCGCCGACGAGCAGCAGCCAGCGCGGCAGGCTCGACGACGGGGCCAGCGCCGACGGCTCCGCGGCGGGCGGGTCGATGGGCGCCGAGGCGGGCAGGTCGACGGGCGGTGCGTCGGCGGGCAGGTCGTCGGGCGGTGCGTCGGCGGGCAGGTCGTCGGGCAGCGCGTCGGCGGGCACGTCGGTGGCCGGGCCGGGACCGCCCGGGTCCCCGGCGGGCTGCTCCGCAGCGAGCGGCGGCGGCCCGGCCGCCGGCAGGTTCCCTCGTGCCGCCATGCCCTCCCCCTCGGTCCCGCCTGGTCCGCACCGCACCGCCGCGGTGCGGCGTCCCGCTCAGCCCCGGGCGTCCAGCAGCGCGGTCATGGCCGGCAGGTCGAAGAACGTGGCGGTCTCCCGGGCGGTGGGGCCACCGCCGTCGGGATCGGCGCCGGCGTCGAGCAGCAGCTGCACGGTCTCCGCGGACTGCTTGAACACCGCCGCGGCGAGCGCCGTCTGGCCGCGGTCGTTGGCCCGCCGGTGGTCGGCGCCGCGCTGCAGCAGCGCGGCGACCGTGCCGGCGTGTCCGTAGTAGGCGGCGAGCACGAGCAGGGTGTCGCCCTTGTCGTTGGTCAGGTCCACCGGGACGCCGGCGTCGACGTACGCCGACAGCTCGTCGGTGTACCCGCTGCGGGCCAGGTCGAAGACCCGCCCGGCGAGTTCGATGACTCCGGGGTCGATCGGCTGGCCGCTCACGGCAACAGCCTAGGAGACCACCGCCAGCCGGGGCGGGCACCACCGCACCGGTCCGCTCCGCGCGGGCGCCTCACAGCTCCAGCTTGTAGCCGACGTGCGAGGCGACGAAGCCGAGCGCCTCGTAGAACCGGTGCGCGTCGGCGCGCGACCGGTCGGTGGTGAGCTGGACGAGGCCGCAGCCGCGCCGTCGGGACTCCGCGATCGCCCACCGGAACAGGGCGCTCCCCAGGCCGGCGGACCGCCGGTCCGCACGCACCCGCACCGCCTCGACCTGCGCGCGGAGGGCACCCCCGCGGGAGAGGCCCGGCACGAAGGACAGCTGCAGGGTCCCGACGACGCCGGACCCCTCGGCGGCCACCACGAGCAGGTGCGCGGGGTCGGCGTCGATCCGCTCGAACGCGGCCCGGTAGGGCGCCAGGTCGGCGCCCTGCTCGCGGTGCCGGCCGAGCGCGTCGTCGGCCAGCAGCGCGACCAGCGCCGGCAGATCGGCCGCCGTGGCCGGCCGCACGCGCGCGGCCACGCCGGTCAGCGGCCCCCAGGCCGGGTCGGGCGGCTCACCCACCGGCGCGCTGGTCCCCGGCGCGGTCGATGAGCGCGAGCACGTGCTCCCACGCGTCGCGGCAGGCGTCGGCCCAGTCCTGCGCGGACCGGTCGAAGAAGGAGTGCGGCGCCCCGTCGTAGACGACGGCGTCCACCTCGGCCCCGGCCGCGCGCATCCGGTCGGCCAGGGCCAGCTGCTCGGCCACCGGTGTCGCCGTGTCGGCGCCGGCGATCAGCATCACCGTCGGCAGGACGACCCGGTCGGCGGCGTCGCCCACCAGGGCCGGCCGACCGTAGAAGCCGGCGCAGCCGGCGAGGTCGGCCCCGCCGCCGGCCAGCCGCCAGGAGTGGCTGCCGCCGAAGCAGAAGCCGACCGCGACCACCGGCAGCCCGGCCCGGGTCCGCTCCCGGAGGTGGTCGATCGCCGCGGTGACGTCGGCGTCGATCCCCTCGGGCGTCGTGCGCGGGATGTGCGCCTGCCAGTCGAAGTCCTCGGGCCGGACGCCGTCCGCGCAGACGCCGGCGGTGCGCCCGAACCAGTCGATGGCGACCGCGGCCACGCCGGCCTCCGCGAACCGCTCGGCCAGGGCGACGTAGTACGGGTGCAGGCCGCGGATGTCCGGGAGGACGACCACCCCCGCCCGAGGCGCACCCTCGGGCAGGGCGGTGGCCGCCGAGAAGGCGGTGCCGTCGGCCGAGGTGAGCGTGGTGGTGGACCGCTCGCGCACCGGCCCGCTGCGCGGCGGGGCCGGCGGGCGGCTGTCGTGGCTGTGGCACACGGTGCGGGCCCCCGGCTCAGGTGTCGGCGGCGTCGCTGGCGGCCTCCGGCTGCCCGCCGAAGACCGATGCCGCCACGTCGCGCCGGGCCTCGGAGAGCCAGTGGTGCTGCCCGTCGGCCTGGTCGATCAGCCGCTCGAACAGCGCGGTGTCGATGCGGTCGTCGACCTCGCCGAGGGCGCGGAGGGTCTCGAACCCGGCCCGCTTGGCCAGCACCGCGGTGGCGATGAACTCGAACTCGACCAGGTCGCTGAGCGGCGACCGGGTGACCACCCGCCCGTTGAGCTTGCCGCGGGACAGCTTCTCGGCCACCCATACGCCGACCTGCTTGTACTGGCGGACCGGCAGCCCCAGGGTGGCCAGCGTCGTCCGCAGCGCGACGCGCTCCTCGCGCAGCTCGTCGAGCAGCTGCTCCAGCGGACCCTCGTACCGGCTGCCGCGGTGCCGGCCCAGCATCCGGACGACGAGCTCGACGCCCCCGGTGGCCGCGGCCAGGTGGTCGTTGCAGTAGATGGTCAGCAGGTCGGGGTTGCGGACGACACCGGGGGCGGGCGTCTCGGGCACGGGGCCTCCAGGAGGGGCGGGAGCGGTCGTCCGCCATTGTGGTTCCCCGGTGATCACCCCGCTCGGTGTGCGGTCAGCCGCGGAGCAGCACCGCGACGCCCACGCAGGCCGCGGCCCACAGCCCGCTCGCCAGCGTGCCCACGATGAAGCGCTCGGCCGCCGCCGGGGCGCGCAGCTCGGAGAACCGGCCCAGCCCCTTGACGGCGAGCACGACGGCGAGCCCCTCCGGCCAGCCGACCAGCAGCGTGCCGGCGACCGCGCCGCGTTCCAGCACCCCGATCCAGGCGCCACCGCGGAGGATGTCGGGGTCCTGCGGGCCGCCGGACACCCCGGTGGCCGCGGGATCGGCGGCGTGCAGCACCGCCGTCGCCACCGGGCCGCCCCCGGTGACCGCCGCCAGCACGGCGAGGACGGCGCCGGCCTGAACCGGGCCCGGGCTCCCCTCCCCGGCCCAGGCGAAGGCGCCGGCCGCGGCCAGCGCGACGACCAGGGCCACGGCCCCGGCCCCGGCCGCGGCCCCCGACCGCTCGCCGCGGACGGTGGACGCGAGGCCCGCGAGGGCGACCAGCCCGAGCAGCACCAGGACGGCGGCGGTCATCCGGCGGCCCTCCCCAGCAGCCGCGCCGCCGTCGGCCGCAGCTCGCGCTCCAGCTCCCACGACGCGGCGGCCAGCCGCTGCCCCACCGCCTGGCGCGTGATGCCCAGAGCCGCGGCGGCCTCGGCCTGCGTCCGTCCGTCCTCGACCAGCTCGATCGCCTCCCACGCCTGCTCGCTGCGCCGCCCCACCAGCACGGTCAGGGCGCTCAGGACCGCCTGCGCATCCGCCGCCTCCGGGGGCACCGCGCCGCGCACGGCCAGCCTCACCGGCCGCTGCTTCGCGGCGTCGACGGCGCGCCGGGCGCAGAGGAAGGCCGGGCCGGCCGCGGCCCGGGTGCTCGACGGCAGCGGCGACTGGACGGCGCCCGCGCCGATCCCGATGCTCCAGCCACCGAGGCGGACCAGCCGGAGGGCGACGTCGACGGCGGCCTCCGGCGTGGCCAGCACGCCCTGGAACTCGTCACCAGCGGTCCGCTCGAAGGCGAGCACGGCGCGGACGTCGGCGTTCAGCCGGTCGAGCACCTCGGCCACCCGATCAGGGCCGCGCCGGCTGGCACGCTGGTCGACGGTCAGCACGAAGGGCATCGCGCAAGTCTGACATCTTTCCTGGCGCTAGGCAAGGATCAGGACTTGTCGGCCAGATCGGCGGGAAAACCCCCGGTGGCGACCGGCCCCCACCCGGTCACGGTGATGCGCAGCAGCGACTTGCCCTGCCGCGACATGGCCGCGCGGTACTCGTCCCAGTCGGGGTGCTCGCCGCTGATGGACCGGTAGTAGTCGACCAGCGGCTCGAGGGCGTCGGGCAGGTCGAGCACCTCGGCCTCGCCGTCGAGCTGCACCCAGGGGCCGTCCCACTCGTCGGAGAGCACGCACAGCGACACCGCGGCGTCCCGCCGGGCGTTGGCCACCTTGGCCCGCTGCGGGTAGGTCGACACGACGACCCGCCCCTCGGCGTCGAGCCCGCAGGTGACCGGCGACAGCTGGACGGCGCCACCGCGCCGCCGGGTCACCAGCACCGCGCGGTGGCGGGGGCGGAGGAACTCCAGGAGCGCGTCCCGGTCGACCCGGTCGGCGGTCGCGATCTTCGGCATGCCCGGAACGCTACGACGCGGGTGTGATGATCGTTTCCCGCCCGGTAGCGTCCGCGCATCTGTGCTGAGATCGGGGCATGAGGATCCGCCTGCCCGGTCGCACCGACCCGCCACCGGAGGAGGCGGCAGACGTCGAGCCCGACCAGTCGGCACCCGAGTCCGGAGTCCGGGCCGGGACGCACGCACCCGCCCCGACCAACCTGCGGGGGCAGCGGCTCCAGCGGGCGAGCCGGTCCGTGGCCATCGCCTCGGCCGAGCTGCTGCTGATCGTCGGCGGGCTGATCGTCGTGGGCTACGTCATCGGCAAGCTCTGGGTCGTCCTGCTCCCCGTCGTCCTCGGGCTGCTCTTCACCACCGTCCTGTGGCCGCCCACGCGCTTCCTCCGCAACCACGGCTGGCCGTCGGCGCTCGCGGCGCTCATCGTCCTGCTCACCTTCCTCGCCGCCTTCGTGGGCATCATCGCGCTGATCGCCCCGCCCGTTGTCGGCCAGGTCGAGGAGCTCGCCGCCGGCGTCAGCGTCGGCCTGCAGCAGCTGCAGGAGTGGCTGACCGGCCCGCCGTTCAACCTGGGCCAGGAGCAGATCGGCGGCGCCGTCGACCAGGCGATCGACTCGATCCAGGGCAACGCGCAGAACATCGCGCAGTACGCCGTCACCGGCGCCACGGCGATCGGCGGCCTGCTGATCAACCTGGTGCTGGCGCTCGTGCTGACCTTCTTCTTCCTGAAGGACGGCCCCCGCTGGGTCCCGTGGCTGGCCGCCCAGACCGGCCCGCCGGCCGCCCCGCACGTGGCGGCGCTGTCCTACAAGACGTGGTCGACGCTCTCGGAGTTCATCCGCCAGCAGGCGCTCGTCGGGTTCGCCGACGCCTTCTTCATCGGCCTCGGCCTGTGGATCCTCGGCGTACCTCTGGTCCTGCCGCTCGCGGTGCTCACCTTCTTCGGCGCGTTCATCCCGATCATCGGTGCCTTCGTCGCCGGCGGGTTCGCGGTGCTGATCGCACTCGTCGACAGCGGCCTCACGACGGCGCTGATCGTGCTGGGCATCGTGATCCTCGTGCAGCAGCTCGAGGGCAACGTCCTGCAGCCGATCCTGCAGGGCCGCGGGCTGAACCTGCACGCCGCCGTGGTCATCCTGGCCGTCACCGCGGGTGCCAGCCTGGCCGGCATCATCGGCGCCTTCCTCGCCGTCCCGGTGACCGCGCTGATCGCCGTCTCCTACCGCTACGCGCGGGACCAGCTGGACGGGAAGTCGCCGGAGATCCTCCCCGACGGCACCCGCGCGCAGATCAGCGCCGACGAGGCCGGCGCGCACCTGGTCCGGGAACCGGCGGCGACGCCCGGGGACGAGCACGAGGACGAGCGCGAGGACGAGCGGGCGGACGAGACGGCGCGCTGAGCCGCCCCTCCGGGGGACGGCGCCGGCGCCGGCGGGAATGCGAGGACACCGGACGGGGCTGTACCGGCAGGCGCGGTCCGGTACCGCGCCGACCGAACCCCCAGGAGGACCACCGTGCCCCAGCGACCGGAGGATCTCGTCGAGCTGCTCCCGGCGGCGGAGCGCTTCCTCGACCGCGAGTCCGCCACCGGCGACCCGTCGCGACGCCGCGGGCTCGTGCTGGTGCACGACCTCGCCGGTGACTTCGACGCCGCGTCGGCGGGCACGCTGGCCGGCGCCCACCTGCTGGCCGCGCTGCCGCACGAGGTCGTCGCCCGCTTCGACGCCGACAGCCTCGTCGACTACCGCGCCCGCCGCCCCCGCATGACGTTCAACGCCGACCGGTACGAGAGCTTCAGCGTGCCGGAGATCGCCGTCTACGCGGTCGAGGACGACGCCGGCGAGACGTTCCTGCTGCTGCACGGGGCGGAGCCGGACTACTCCTGGGAGCGGTTCGTCGCCGCCGTCGGGCAACTGGTCGAGCGGCTCGGCGTCACCTCCGTCATCGCTCTGCAGGCCATCCCGATGCCGGTGCCGCACACCCGGCCGGTCACCGTCACCGCCCACGCGACGCGGCGGCAGCTGATCGAGCCCTATCCGGTGTACTGGGGCGAGATGCGCATCCCCGGCAGCGTCTCGGCGCTGCTGGAGCTGCGCCTGGGCGAGGCCGGCGTGGACGCCCTCGGGGTCGCCGCGCACGTCCCCCACTACCTCGCGCAGGCCACCTACCCGGCCGCGTCGGTCACGCTCATCGAGCACCTGGAGCGGCTGAGCGGGCTCCGCCTGCCCACGGAGTCGCTCCAGGAGGCGGCCGAGGCCAACCGCACCGAGATCGACGAGCAGATCGCGCGGTCGACCGACAACACCGCCGTCGTCGCCGCCCTGGAGCAGCAGTACGACTCGTTCGCGGCCGCCCGGGAGGGCAGCGACCTGCTCGGCAGCGGCGGCGAGGTGCCCAGCGCCGAGGAGATCGGCGCGGAGTTCGAGCGCTTCCTGGCCGACCAGGACCGCAACCGCCCCCGCGACTGAGCCCAGCACGCACGCCCCCGTCCCGCGCCGGGACGCGATCGAGGCCGGTTCCCGCACCCGTGGGAGCCGGCCTCGTCGGTGTTCCGGGCGGCGCCGGGACCGCTCCCGTGCGCATCCGGGCGGCAACGGGCCACCCCGGACAGCGCGACGGGCCGCGACCGGAGATCCCGGTCGCGGCCCGCGCGGTCCTGCTGTGTGCCTGCTGTCAGGCGACGGTGTCGCTGGTCGCCTTCCGCGCCACGATCCGCTCCTCGGTCGCCGGCGCTCCCTGCGATGCTCCCGTGGCTGTCAGGCGACGGTGACGTGCTCGTTGGGCACGCAGTGCGTCATGACCAGCCCGGTCACGTCACGCGGACCGTTCTTGCCGAGGTTCGCAGCGCGCTGCTGCTCCTCCTCGGAGAGGGTCTGCGTCTGCAGCGGCGGCAGGCCACGGACGTCGTCCGCGGTGATGCCCAGGCCCTCGCCCACCCGCTGACCGAACTCGTCCTCGGCCATGAACAGGTGCCAGACCATCCGCTCCTGGATCGGCCGGTCGCACTGGGAGAGCGCGTCGACGAAGTTGGCCACCACGTCGTCCCGCTCCCACTGCTCCGACAGCAGGTAGCGCTCGCCGGCCTGCTTGTAGTCGTTGGTCCGCGGGATCCGCTTGCGGGTCAGCCGGCCGGTGATCTCCGGGCCCTGCTCGTCGTGCGTGGGGTAGGTGGCCTCGCGCAGGCCGCCGGTGATCGACGGCTCGTAGTTGACGTGCGGGTTCTGCCCCGGGCCCAGGTCCACCGAGTAGGCCATCTGGCCGTCCCGCTGGTTGGTGGCCACACGCGCGTTCTTGGCCTGGTTGACCGGCAGCTGCAGGTAGTTCGGGCCCACCCGGTAGCGCTGGGTGTCGGAGTAGGAGAACGTCCGGCCGACCAGCATCTTGTCGTCGGAGAAGTCCAGGCCGTCGACCAGCACGCCGGTGCCGAAGGCGATCTGCTCGTTCTCCAGGAAGAAGTTCTCCGGCGCCCGGTTCAGCGTCATGGTGCCGACCTTGCGCAGCGGGAAGTCGTTCTCCGGCCACACCTTGGTGTCGTCGAGCGGGTCGAAGTCCAGCTCCGGGTGGTCGTGGTCGTCCATGAGCTGCACGTGCAGGTCCCAGGACGGGAAGTCACCGCGGCCGATGGCGTCGTAGAGGTCCTTGGTGTGCGCGCCGAGCTCGTTGGCCTGCACCGCCGCGGCGTCCTTCGCCGTCATCGACTTGACGCCCTGCTTGGGCAGCCAGTGGTACTTGACGAGCTTGGTCTCGCCCTCGGCGTTCACCCACTTGTAGGTGTTCACCCCGAAGCCCTGCTGGGTCCGGTAGTTCGCCGGCAGGCCACGGGGGCTGAAGACCAGCGTGAACATGTGGATCGACTCCGGCGTCTGCGACGCGAAGTCGAACACCCGGTTGGCGACCTGGCGCTCGAAGGTGACCGGGTCGGGCTTCTGCGAGTGGATGAAGTCGGGGAACTTGATGGCGTCACGGATGAAGAAGACGCCCAGGTTGTTGCCGACGAGGTCCCAGTTGCCGTCCTCGGTGTAGAACTTCACCGCGAAGCCGCGGGGGTCGCGCGCCGCCTCGGAGGAGTCGCGGCCACCGGCGACGGTGGAGAAGCGGACGGCGACCTCGGTCTCCTTGCCCTTCTCCTGGAACAGCTTGGCGCGGGTGTACTTGCTGATCGGCTCGTCGCCGACGGTGCCGTCGGCCACGAAGACGCCAAACGCCGTGGCGCCGCGGGCGTGCACGACGCGCTCCGGGATCCGCTCCCGGTCGAAGTGGCTGATCTTCTCGAGGAACTGGTAGTTCTCCAGGGTCGCCGGGCCACGAGCGCCCACCGTCCGCTGGTTCTGGTTGTCGTAGATCTGGTGGCCCTGACGGTTGGTCAGGACGGCGCGGTCGGCCTCGCTCGGAGCGGGGCCCTGCGATGCGACGTCGGTCATGCGGATGCTCCTTCTCGGATTTCGTGCTCCTCGAACTGCACGGACTGTGCTGCTGCCTTCGCCTGGCAGGCGCCGCACGACCCCCAGAACACGACCTCGGCCTCGTCGACGACGAAACCGGCTGCGTCCGAAGGGGTCAGGCACGGGGCGGCGCCCACGGCGCAGTCGACATCGGCGACCGCGCCGCACGAGCGGCAGACCAGGTGGTGGTGGTTGTCGCCCACCCGCAGCTCGAACAGCGCCGGCGCACCGGCGGGTTCGATCCGGCGGGCGAGCCCCACGGAGACCAGCGCCTCGAGCACCCCGTAGACCGTCTGCGGGGACAGGGTGGGGTGCTGGGCGCGGGCGCCGGTGACGATGGTCTCGGCATCGGCGTGGGGCCGGGCGGCGAGGACGTCGAGCACCGAGAGCCGCGGTCGGGTGACCCGCAGACCGGCCTCGCGCAGCTGGTGCGCCCACGTCGTCTCCATCGGGACCCACTCAACACCGTTGTTTTGAACTAGTCAAATGAACAGCGGGCTACCGTTCCCCTGCCGCCCCCGTGTCGATCGGGTGCCCCGATCGTCGGCGAGGTCAGGCGAAGACGATGGTGCGGTCGCCCTCGACGATGACCCGGTCCTCCACGTGCCAGGTGACCGCCTGGGCCAGCACCTGGCGCTCCACGTACCGGCCGACCCGGCGCATGTCCTCGACCGTCGCCCGGTGGTCGACCCGCGCGACCTCCTGCTCGATGATCGGCCCGGCGTCCAGCTCCGCCGTCACGTAGTGCGCGGTGGCGCCGATCAGCTTCACGCCCCGGTCGTGGGCTGCCCGGTAGGGGTTCGCGCCCACGAACGCCGGCAGGAAGCTGTGGTGGATGTTGATCAGCCGCTCGGGGAACCGTGCGCAGAACTCCGGCGAGACGATCTGCATGTAGCGGGCCAGCACGACCAGGTCGACACCGCCCACGATCTCCAGCGCCCGCGCCTCGGCCTCGGCCTTGGTGCCCGGCGTGACCGGCACGTGGTGGAACGGGATGCCGGCGGCGGCCGCGACCGGCTCCAGGTCCGGGTGGTTGGACACGACGGCGACGATGTCGGCGCGCAGGTCACCGGCGCGCACCCGGTAGATCAGCTCCTGCAGCACGTGGTCGGTGCGGCTGACGAAGACCGCCACCGTCGGCCGGTGGGCGGCCTCGGTGAGGCGCCAGGTCAGCCGCCACTCCCCCGCCAGGTCGGTGAGCCGCCGCTCCAGCTCCGGGCGCCGGTCGACGAGCCCGGCCAGCACGAACTCCAGCCGCAGCGTGAACGTGCCCCCGCTGGGGTCCGAGGAGTGCTGCTGGGACTCGGTGATGTTGGCGCCGACCTCGGTCATCAGCCCGCTGAGCACGGCGACGATGCCGGGCCGGTCGGGGCAGCGGACGACCAGCCGCCCGACGTCGGCGGTGCGGGGATCGGTCGGACCTGCGGCGGGCATGCCCGGCATCGTCCCAGGCAGTGCCCGCGCGGCCGACCGACGGGTCCGGCCGGGGGCCGGTGCCTCAGACCTCCGGCAGTGGGGCGCGGGTGGCCCCGGCGACGTCGAACAGGTCGCCGTACTGCTCGACCCGCGCCAGGACGTCGCCGGTCGTGAACCGCAGGGCCGCCGGGTCCAGCGACCCCTCCCGCACCGCGTCGACCTCGTCCCACCCGATCGGCGTGGAGACGGTGGCCCCGGCGCGCGCCCGGAGCGAGTAGGGGGCGACCGTCGTCTTGGCCGGGTTGTTCTGGCTCCAGTCGATGAGCACCTTCCCCGGGCGCAACGCCTTCTCCATGCGCCAGACGACGTCGTCGGGCGTCTCGGCGGAGAGCTCCTGCGCCAGCAGCTTCGCGTACCGGCTGGGGTGCTCCCGGTCGGCCGGCCGGTCGATCGGCGCGTACACCTGCATCCCCTTGGACCCCGACGTCTTGACCACCGGGTCCAGGCCGTCGGCCTCCAGCCGCTGCCCGAGCCGCTCGGCGACCTCGCAGCACTCGGCGATGCCGGTGTCCGGGCCGGGGTCGAGGTCGAGCACCAGCAGGTCGGGCAGCTGCGCCGCACCGTCGTCGTCCACCTGCCACTGGGGCACGTGCAGCTCCAGCGCCGCGAGGTTCGCCGCCCAGGCCAGGTCGGCGACGTCCTCCAGCACGACCATGTCGAGGGTCTCCCGCCCCGTGGAGCTGCCGGGGCTGGGCAGCGTCACCCGTCGCACCCACTCCGGCGCGTGCCGGGCGCTGTTCTTCTCGAAGAAGGCCTGCCCTTCCAGGCCGTCGGGCCACCGGGTGAAGGTGACCGGCCGCCCGGCCAGGTGCGGCAGCAGCACCGGGGCGATGCGCACGTAGTAGTCGATGACCTGCGCCTTGGTGAACGCGACCTCGGGGAACAGCACCTTCTCCAGGTTGCTGACCGCCAGCTGCCGCCCGGCGATCTCCACCCGCTGCCTGGCCGGGCTCACGCTGCTCCCCGCCCACGGCGCCGGCCGACGACGGAGCCGCTCACGGTTCCTGCACCACGTCGTCGGGCTCCAGGTCGTCGCGCACCCCGCGCCACGCCGGGTGCCGGAGCCGCCCGTCCGCCGTCCACACGGCGTAGGCGACCTCGCCCACGAGGTCCGGCTCGACCCAGTGCGCGTCCCGGGTCACCTCGCGCGGCAGGGCGCCGGCGAAGGGCGGCGTGGTGCGCGCCGTGAGGGTGCGCTGCAGGTCGCGCAGGTCCTGGTCGCTGAAGCCGGTGCCGACGTGCCCCACGTACACCAGCGCGCCGTCGTCGTCGGGCACCCCGACCAGCAGCGAGCCGATGGTGCCCGACCGCCGTCCCTGACCGGGCCGCCAGCCGCCGACGACGACCGCCTGGGTGAAGAAGTTCTTGACCTTGCGCCAGTCGGGGCTGCGGACACCCTCCCGGTAGGGCGAGGTCAGCCGCTTGGCGACGACGCCCTCCAGCCCGTTCTCCTCGCTGGCTGCCTGCACGTCGGCGCCGCCACCGCGGAACCACGGCGTCAGCACCCACCGGCGCCCGGCCGGCGCGAGCTCGTCGAGCAGCTCCCGCCGCGCGGCGTAGGGCCGGGACCGGAGGTCCTCGCCGTCGAGCTCGAGCAGGTCGAAGACCAGGTACGTCACCGGCGCGGCCGCCGCCATCCGCGGGACCTCGGGCCCGGTGCGGTGCATCCGGTTCTGCAGCGCGCCGAAGTCCGGGCGCCCGGCCGCGTCCATCATCACGATCTCGCCGTCGACGACCACGTCGTGGCCGGCCAGCGCGGCGGGCAGCCGGGTCACCTCCGGGTAGCGGACGGTGATGTCGGTGCCCTTGCGCGAGGACAGCGTCGGGACCCCGGACCGCACGGTCGCGACCGCCCGCACGCCGTCCCACTTGAACTCGTAGGCCCAGCCGCCGTCCTCGGCGGCGGTCGGCAGCTCCCCCGCGCTGGCCAGCATCGGCAGCGGCGCGGGCGGCGCCTCCGGCGGTGGGCCGGCGTCCAGCTTCCGCACGTTCCAGGTGCCGTCGGCGAGCGGGAAGAGCGCGTACCGGCCGGTGAGCCGGCGACCGGCGAAGGTCACGATGACGTGGCGCTCGTCCCACTTCTCGGTGGCGTAGCGGCCGGCGTCCCAGATGGTCACCTCCCCGCCGCCGTACTCACCCGCAGCGATGGTGCCGGCGAAGGACGCGTACTCCAGCGGGTGGTCCTCGGTCGGGACGGCGAGCCGGTTGCTGCCCGCTTCCAGCGGCGGGCCCTTGGGCACCGCCCAGCTCTTGAGGACCCCGTCCCGCTCGAGCCGGAGGTCCCAGTGCACCCGCTCCCCCGTGCGGCCACGGGGCGTGCGGTGCTCCTGGACGACGAACGTGTCGTCCCCGCCCGTCGGCAGCGGTTGCCCGGCAGGCGGGACCGGTTCGGCGGTGCGGGCCGGGTCCCGCTTGGCGCGGTACTCGGCCAGCGGGTCCGCACCTGGGTCAGGGCGCCGGCCGCCGGGGCGGGCGGGCACGTCAGGCGCTGCGGCGGGCGCGCTTGGCCGGCGGCTTCTCGGCGCCCGCGGTCGTGCCCGCGGCCGTCGTCTTCTTCGCCGCGGTGGTCTTCTCCGCCGCGGGCTTCTTCGCGGCGGCCTTCTTCGCCGGGGCCTTCGCGGCCGCCGTCTTCCGCGCGGGCGCCCGCTTGGCGGGGGACTTCGCGGCGGGTGCCGCGTCCTCCCCGGTGTCGGTGTCGTCGGCGTCCGGGGAGGCTGCGCCGGCGTCCTGGGCCCCGCCGCGGGCCCGCTCGACGCTGCGCCGCAGCGCGCTCATCAGGTCGACGACGGCGGCACCGTCGTCGGGGGTCTCCGCCGGCGGGGCGACCTCGCCACCGCTCTGCTTGGCCTCCAGCAGGGCGGTCATCGCCTCGCGGTAGTCGTCGGTGAACTCGCCGGGGTCGAACTCCGCCGTCATCGAGCCGATGAGCGCCTCGGCCATCTTCAGCTCCTGCGGCCGGACGGAGATGTCCTCGTCGAGGAAGGCGAAGTCCGGACGGCGGATCTCGTCGGGCCAGCGCATGGTGTGCAGCACCAGGACGCCGTCGCGCACCCGGAGGGCGGCCAGCGACTCCCGCTGGCGGATGGCGATCTTCGTGATCGCCACCTGCCCGGCGTTCTCCAGGGCGTCGCGCAGCAGCACGTACGGGCGCGCGGCCGGGCCGTCGGGCTCCAGGTAGTAGGTCTTCTCGAACATGATCGGGTCGATCTCGTCCTGCGCGACGAACTCGAGGACCTCGATCTCCCGGCGGCTGGAGAGCGGGAGGTCCTCGAAGTCCTCGTCGGTGAGGATCACGACCTCGCCGCTGGGCAGCTCGTACCCCTTGGCGATGTCGGCGTACTCCACCTCTTCGCCGTCGATGGAGCAGACCCGCTTGTACTTCACCCGGCCGCCGTCGACGGCGTGCACCTGGTGGAAGCGGATGTCCTTGTCCTCGGTGGCGGAGTACAGCTTCACACCGATGCTGACCAGGCCGAACGACACGGCACCGCGCCAGATCGATCGCATGCCGACCCTCCCTCGCACCCGGTTACCCGAGCGGTCCCGGTCCCGGACCCGGGTCAAGATCACAGGATAGGTGCCCAGACGTCCCCGCGGCAGCGCGAACGACGCCCCACCTCCCCCCGTCGGAGGACGGCAGCCGGTCAGGACGGCGGCTGGTCCTCGCCCTCGGCCCCGTTCTCGCCCGGCTTCAGCGCGCCGTTCTGGATCGCGTCGTACACGAACTGCAGCACGTCGGAGCCCGCGACCGTGGTCATGGTGAGCGCGGCCAGCCGGGTCGCCCGCGGCGCGGTGACGTAGCCGAAGACGAACGCCGTCCCCACCCACTGCGCCAGGCAGAACGGGCAGGTGAGGAGCTCCCCGACGGCGTGCTTCACCCCGCCGTGCTCGCGCACCTCCTCGGCCACCTCGGCGTGGCCGGAGGGCCCCTGGAAGGAGGTGAACGGGGCGCGGAGCGGTGCGGTCACCGGGTCCTTGGCCAGCCGGCGGGCGAGCCGGAACGTGGCGACGGTGAGCAGCGCGGCGTCCCCGAAGGGGATCCGCTCCGGCAGCTCCCGGCCCGAGGCGCGCACCGCGACGGCGCCCGCTGCCACGAGGCTGCCGTACACGCCCATGGCACCCAGGTCGCTGCCCAGCGGCCGGGCCTCGCCGTTCGTGTACTCGCGCTTCTGGGTCCGCGCCCACCGGAAGATCGGTGCGCCGACCCGCTGCACCTCGTCTGCGATCGCCATGGCCTGCGGCTACCCCCGCCGTGCGACCGCCATGCCGCCACGCCGCAGGGAGTGCGCCGACGCACACCGGCGCATGCCCGCGCAGCCGCCGGGTAGGGCGGTGGTCCGACGCCGGTCCCCCGACCGGCTCCGCGTCCCCGCCGGACGCCCGCACAGCACGCGCGCACGCCGCGCAGAGACGGAGGCACCGCATGACGCAGCCCGAGGGCCAGACCGCGCGCGACATCTTCCCCGAGGACGACGGCGTCCCCGAGGTGGCCCAGGACGACTCGCCCACCATGGAGCGGGCCGAGGACCCCCAGTTCGAGCCGATGCCCGGCGAGCACGCCACCGCGACCACCGACTTCGGCACCACCGCCTTCGAGCAGGCCGAGGGTGAGTCGCTGAGCGGCCGGCTCGACCGGGAACTGCCCGACGACGTCCCGGACGTGCGCCCGGCCGAGGACCCGCAGCGGGCCGAAGCGCAGCTGGAGCAGGACACCTCCACCACCCCGGAGAGCGACTCCGGCACCAACCGCACCGCCGACGACGTCGAGGCGACCGCGGACGTGGCCATCGGTGGCGAGGGCCCCGAGGAGAGCGCCGTGCACGTCATCGACGGCTGATCGCCGCCTGCGTCCCGCTCCCCGGCCCACCCCTCGCAGCCACCCCCTCGGGTGGCTCCCGGGGGGTGGGTTGGCGCGCGCCCGCCAGGTTGTCTACGTTTGGTCCGCGGTTCAGCAGGTAGCCGCACGTGCCGGACCGGTGGTCCGGCACGCACCACGTTCGACCACCGGCGCTCCGGGGACGACGAGCCCCCGGATGCAGCAGCGGTAGATTGTCCGGGCGGGCAGCCGTCCGGGTGCCGCCGAGAGGAGCAACTGTCCGTGACCACTTCCGACCTGCCTACCGAGGGGCAGCCCGACGTGTCGACCGAGGGCACCGAGGCGCCCTTCGACGACGTGATCACGCTGTCGACCTCCACCGACGAGGACGGCACGGTCACGGTGACGGTCGTCGGCGAGGTGGACACCTTCACCGCCCCCGTGCTCCGTTCGACGCTGGACAGCCAGCTCGAGCAGCAGCCGCGTGAGCTGGTGATCGACCTCTCCGGTGTCCAGTTCCTGGGCTCCGCGGGGCTGGCCGTGCTGGTCGAGACGCAGAAGTCGGCCCGCAGCCGCGAGGTCGCCCTGCGGCTGATCGCCACGACCCGCGCCGTCACCCGGCCGCTCGAGGTCACCGGTCTGATCGACCTGTTCACGATCGCCGACAGCCCCGCGCGCTGACGGCGGGCCCCCCGGGGCCCACGACGACGAGGCCCCCGCCGCACCGCAGCGGGGGCCTTCGTCGCGCTCGGACCCGCCCCTAGGCCTGCAGCATCGCGCAGACGGCCTGCTCGAGCGTGCGCTGCGCGTCCCGGTCGGCCTCCGCGTCGGCCGCCGCCCGCAGCGCGTCGGCCACCGTCTCGCCGTGCTCGAACCGGTCGACCACCCGGGGGTCGACGTAGCTGGCCTTGCACACGGCCGGGGTGTTGCCCAGCTGCTCCGAGACGGCCTTGTAGGCCGCGGTGACGACCTTCTTGCGCGCGGTCTTCGTCGCCGGCGGCGGCGCCTCGGCGAGCGTCGCGGCCATCATCACGGTCGCGTTCCAGGTGCGGAAGTCCTTGGCCGTGATCTCCGCTCCGCTGATCTCCTTGAGGAACGAGTTGATCTCGTCGCTGGTGACGTCCCGCCACCCGCCGTCGTCGGTCCGGTAGGCCAGCAGCTCCTCGCCGGTGCCCTCGGGGCGCTCCAGCAACTGCCGGACGACCGTGGCGGTGGGCCGGTCGGTCAGCTCGATCTCGCGCTCGATGCCGCCCTTCGCGATGTAGGAGAAGAACGTCCGCTCACCGCGCACCCGCACGTGCTCCCGGCGCAGCGTCGCCAGCCCGTAGGTGCCGTTCTCCTCGGCGTACTGCTCGCTGCCCACCCGGAAGGCGCCCAGGTCCAGCAGCCGGACCGCCGTGGCCAGCACCCGTTCCCGGTTGAGCCCACGCGTCCGCAGGGCGGAGACGACGGCGTCCCGGACGTCGGGGAGCTGCTGGGCGATCTCCAGCACCCGCTCGTGCTTCTCGGCGTCGCGCCGGGCCCGCCAGGCGTCGTGGTAGCGGTACTGCCGCCGCCCGGCCGCGTCCACGCCGGTGGCCTGGATGTGCCCGTTGGGCCACGGGCAGATCCACACGTCCTTCCAGGCCGGCGGGACGGCCAGCGCCCGGATCCGGTCGAGCCGGTCGTCCCTGAGGAGCGTCCCGTCGGTGTCGTAGTAGGCGAAGCCCCGCCCTGCCCTCCGGCGCCGGTAGCCGGGGCCGTGCACGTCGCTGCGCCGCAGTCTCACGGGCGGTGCATGAGCACCGGAGGCGTTGCGCAAACCCCCCGGGACGGAGAGTCACGCCTCAGCGCAGCTCGACCAGCCCGTCCAGGCCGCTGATCTCGAGCACGTGCCGGGTGACCCCACCCTCGGGTGCGTGCACCACCAGCCGCCAGGACTCGTCGCGGGCGATCCGCGCCATCGCCAGCACCACGCGGACGGCGGCGCTGCTGAACAGGCCGACGCGGGCCAGGTCGAGCTCCATCGGCGTCGCCCCGCCGTGGCTGGCCTCCAGCATCCGGATGCGCAGCTGCTCGGCGGCCGCCACGTCCACCGCGCCGCTGGCCCGGACCACGGGGCGCTCGCCGTCCCGGTCGACCACCACGTCGGCGTTGTCGGACGGGCGGAGCTGGTCGAGGTCCTCGTCCGGGGTGCGGCGGAGCCGGAAGCCCAGGGTGACCGTCGTCCCGTGGTCCTCCTCCAGCGTCACGCCGTCGACGAGCTGGCGCATGATCAGCAGCCCGCGCCCGCGGTCGCCGGGGTCGCGGGCCGGCGGCCGCCAGGTGCCCTTGTCGTGGACGGTCACGGTGAGCACGCCGTCGACGTCGACCCGGGCGGCCACCGACATCGGCCCGGGTTCGCTGCCCCGGTAGGCGTGCTCGGCGGCGTTGGCGCAGGCCTCCCCGACGGCGACCATGATGCCGACCCGGTCCTGCTCCCCCATGCCGAGCCCGGTGAGCCAGGCGTTGAGCCGGCGGCGCACCCCGGGCAGCGCCGACGGCACCGCGAGCAGGTCCAGCCGCAGCGCCCCCTGCGTGGTGGCCCGGCGGTGGGCCACCAGGACGGCGACGTCGTCCAGCCAGCCGTGCGGCCGGCGCACGCCCTCGGCGATGGCGCCCGCCAGCCCCGCGACGGCGTCCACGTCCAGTGCGCCGGGCGCGCCGAGCACCGCGCGGGCGGCCTCACCGAGGCTCTCCAGCGCCTCGGCGGGCACGGTCGCACCGGCGACCGCGCCGTTGGAGAACAGCACCAGCGTGGCGCCGTGCGGCAGCACGTCCTCGTGCACCGGCGCCGGCGCCCCGGGGAGGCTGCCCAGCGGGGGGCGCGGCGTGACCTCGAGGAAGGAGGTGACCCCGTCGGCCTGCACCACGAGGGGCGCCGGGTGACCGGCGGCGCTGTACACCAGCCGCCCGGTCGCGGCCTCCAGGACGCCGTAGAAGACCGACGTGCCCTCGATGTCGTCCATCTGCGCGGCGAAGGCGTCCAGCGCGGCGAGCACCGCCGCCGGCTCGGGATCGCGCAGCAGCGTGGAGCGCATCGCACCGCGCAGCCGGCTCATCGCACCGGCCGCGGGCACGCCGTGCCCGACCGCGTCGCCCACGACGAGGGCCACCCGGCCCTTGCCCAGCGGCACCGCGTCGTACCAGTCGCCGCCGGCGACCGCCAGATCGCTGGCCCGGTGGTAGCTACCCGACAGCCCGACGTCGGGGAGCATCGGCAGCGACGCCGGGAGCAGCGACAGCTGAGCGCGCTGGACGTCGTCGGTGGCCGACGCCTCGACGACGACGATCGCGCCGGGCCCTCCGGCGACGGTCATCGGGCGCGCGGTCGCCGTCGCCACCGGCCCGTCGGGCTCCAGCGTGCCGTGCAGGACCTCCGGCCGGCCGCTCTTCACCGCGGCCTCGACCAGGTCGGCGACCGGTCGCCCGGAGATCTCCGGCAGGCCGTTGCGCCCGGCGTCCAGCCCGCGGGCGCGGGCGTTGGCCCACAGCGGCGCGGCGGCGCCCGCGCCGAGGCAGAAGACGGCGTCCGGCGCGTTCTCCAGGGCAGCGAGCAGCGCCGCGGCACCCTCGTCCAGGGTGCCGTCGGATGCGGGTGGCAGACTGCCGGAACTGGCGCTCATCTCGGGCCAGGAAACAACAGGGTCCCGGCCGCGGCAACCGCGTCCAGGGGGCCGTCGCGCACGTGGTGATCACCACGTTTTGCGGGGCCCCACCAGCGGGTAAGCCGCGGTCTTGTGCACCGTCCGGGTGCCGGTCCGCACCCCTCCGGTGGCCGGGCCGCCCGGCAGGATGGACCGCCGCGACTCGAGGGTCGAGCGCGCCGGCAACGAAGGAGCGGACGACGGATGGTCGACTCGAGGGGCACCCTCGCGCAGGACGGACGACGCGCCGAGCGTCTGGAGCTGCGGGTGCCCACCACCGCCACCCAGCTGCCCGCGGTGCGGGCGATGACCGGTGACCTGGCGATGCGCATGGACTACGACCTGGACGCGGTGGAGGACCTCCGGCTCGCCGTCGACGAGGCCTGCGCGACCCTGACGCCCATCGCCCTGGGCGACGCGCCGCTCACCGTGGTCTTCGAGACCACCCGCGCCGGGCTGCACATCGACGCCTGGGTGCCCACGAGCGACGGCACCGAGGTGCCCACCGACGGCTTCGGCTGGGCCGTGCTCGCCGCCCTCGTGGACGCGGTGGAGGGCCGCCGGTCCACCGAGCGCGACGTGCCCGGCGGCGACGGCTCCGACGGCCCGGTCGCCGTGATCTCGCTGGACAAGTACCTGCCCGGCCAGCATCCGACCGGGGTGAGCGGCGAGCCGGGGCAGAACCTCACGGTGGCCCGGTGAGCCAGTCGGCTGCCACCGACTCCCGCGAGGAGGAGCCCCTGAACGCTGCAGACGGCACGCCGGTCGACCCCGCGGCAGAGGCCCCGGTCGACACCCCGGACGCGCCCGCGGCCGACAGCCCGGACGAGCCCGCGGTCGAGGTCGCCCCCGTTCCGGAGCCTGACGCACCGCCGCTGTCGGAGAACCGGAAGCGGGCCGAGCGCACCGCGCCGCTGTTCGCCGAGCTGGCCACCCTGGAGAAGGACGACCCCCGCCGCGAGCGGCTCCGGGAGATCCTCGTCGAGGAGCACCTGCCGCTGGTGCGGCACTTCGCCCGCCGGTTCAGCAACCGGGGCGAGCCGTTCGACGACCTGCTCCAGGTGGGCACGCTCGGCCTGATCGCCGCCATCGACCGGTTCGACCCGACCCGCGGGGTGGAGTTCCTCTCCTTCGCGGTGCCGACGATCACCGGTGAGATCAAACGGCACTTCCGCGATCAGGGCTGGTCGGTGCGCGTCCCGCGGCGGCTGCAGGAGCTGCACCTGTCGCTGAACGCCGCCGTCGGCGAGCTGGCCCAGAAGAACGGCCGCGCCCCGACCCCGTCGGAGCTGGCCGAGCACCTGGGCATCCCGCGGGCCGAGGTGCTCGAGGGCCTGGCCGTGGCCAACGCCTACCGCAGCAGCTCGCTGGACGAGCGGCTCTCCGGCGAGGACGACTCCCCCACCCTGGCCGCGACGCTGGGCGAGGAGGACGCCGCGCTGGAGGGCGTGGAGTACCGCGAGTCGCTGCAGCCGCTGCTGGCCACCATCCCGGCCCGCGAGCGGCGCATCCTCATCCTGCGGTTCTTCGGCAACATGACCCAGTCGCAGATCGCCGCCGACATCGGCATCTCGCAGATGCACGTCTCGCGCCTGCTCAGCCAGACCCTCGCCAAGCTCCGCGAGGGCCTGCTCAAGGACTGAGCGACCCGCCCCGCTGGGGGCGTTCACGACGGTGGCCCAGGACCTCGCGGTCCTGGGCCACCGTCGTCCGGTACGGGTGCTGCCTACTGCTGCTGCCCGTCCTCGGTGCCGAACTGCTCGCGGACGACCGGGTCGGCGGCCGGGCCGCTGTCCCGCACGTCCTGGGTCACCTCCGACAGCGGCGGCGGGGTCGGGATGGCAGGCGCCGAATCGGTGATGCTCGACAGCTCGATCCGGGCCTCGGGCTGGTCGGCCGCGGCCGGCAGCTGCGACTCGAACCAGCTGCTGGTGTCCAGACCGCCGCCCGACGAGCCGCCGTTGCCGGCGGCCTGCGCGGGGTCGACGTCCATCCAGGACTTGCCGCCCTCGGCGCCGCCGAGGCCGGCCAGCCCCTCCAGCGCCTTGCTGAACTCGCTGGGGACGATCCACATCTTGTTGGCGTCGCCCTGCGCGATCTTCGGCAGCGTCTGCAGGTACTGGTAGGCCAGCAGGCCCTGGTCGGGCTTGCCGTCGTGGATGGCCTGGAAGACCGTCTCGATGGACTTCGCCTGACCCTGCGCCTGGAGGTAGAGGGCCGCGCGCTCACCCTCGGCGCGCAGGATCCGGCTCTGCCGCTCGGCCTCCGCCTCCAGGATCGCGGACTGCTTCTGGCCCTCCGCCGACAGGATGGCGGCGGCCTTCTCGCCCTCGGCGGAGGTGATCGCCGCCTGGCGCTGACCCTCGGCGGTGAGGATGATCGCGCGCTTGTCGCGGTCGGCGCGCATCTGCTTCTCCATCGAGTCCTGGATGGACAGCGGCGGGTCGATCGCCTTGATCTCGACGCGGGCGACCCGCAGACCCCAGGGCCCGGTCGTGCCGTCGAGCACCGAGCGGAGCTGGCTGTTGATGCCGTCCCGGCCGGTGAGGGCGCCCTCGAGGTTGAGCCCACCGACGACGTTGCGCAGCGTCGTCGTGGTCAGCTGCTCCATGCCGGTGATGTAGTTCGCGATCCCGTACACCGCCAGCCGCGGGTCGGTGACCTGGAAGTAGACGACGGTGTCGATGCCGACCTGCAGGTTGTCGGCGGTGATGACCGGCTGGGGCGGGAACGAGATGACCTGCTCGCGCAGGTCGATCGTGGCCCGCACGCGGTCGATGAAGGGCACCAGGAGCGAGAGGCCGGGCGACAGGGTCCGGCTGTACCGACCCAACCGCTCGACGACCTTGGCCTGGGCCTGGGGGACGATGGTCACGCTCTTGGCGATCACGACGATCACCAGGACGGCGATGACGAGCAGTGCGATGAGCGCCGCATCCACGGCTGGCTCCCTTCGTCGGGGGTCAGCCTCGATCCTCCCCCGCCGGGGACGCCCACGTCAGCACCCGGCGGACGACGTTCACTCCAGTGCGTCGCCGACGACCGCCGTCGCGCCGTCCACCTGCAGGATGCGCACCGTCTCGCCGGCGGTGAAGGACTCCCCGCCGTGCTGGCTCCGCGCCGACCACTCGTCGGCGCCGATGCGGATCCGGCCCCCCGAGACGTCGACGTCCCGGGTGACCTGCGCCGTCTTCCCGATGAGCGTGTCGACGCCGTCGAGCTGCAGCGGCGTGCGGTCGGTGAGGTGCTTCTGCGCCAGCGGTCGCACCAGCGCGAGGAGCACCCCGGAGACGACGATGAAGGTGACGATCTGCAGCACCGCGGCCCCGCCGAGCAGCGCGACCGTCATCCCGCCGACGGCACCACCGGCGAGCATGAGCAGCACCAGGTCGAGGGTGAAGACCTCACCGATCGCCAGGAGTCCCGCACCGATCAGCCAGAGCAGCCAGGCAGCCATGACCCGAGTCTGGCAGAGCGGGGGCGCCCGGGTGGGCACACGGCCGCCCGGCCGCGCCGTCGTAGCCTCGGCCGGTGCACGACTTCCCCGCCGGCCGCCTCGCGGTCTGGTCCACCGCCTGGCTCGCCGGGCGCACGTCCTACGACGAGGCGCTGGACGCGCTGACCGGCGCGCACGCGCACCTGGTGACGGGCATGGCCGGGGAGCCCGGGGCCGTGCCGCTCGGGGCGGCGCTGACGGCGTTGCGCGGGCTGGGCGAGCGGCGGCTGCGGCTCGTGCTGCCGGTGCCCGGCGACGTCCGGGGGCTCCCGGCGCTGCCGGGGCTGGCGCCGGCGGCACTGGAGGCGGGTCAGGCCGCCGTCGGTGACCGGGTGGTGCTCGTGCCGCGGCCGGGCCCCGAGGTGGTCACCTGGACGGCGTTCCCGCTCGACGGCGCGGCTCCGCCACCGCCACCCGTGGAGGGCACGCTGCGGGCGGTGTCCGGCGCCCTCGACCTCGCCGTCGGCGACGCGGCCCGCACCCTGGTGGGCCTTGACCTCGCGCGCTGGCACCCGGAGGTACCCGGGCTGCTGGCGGACCTGGCCCGCCCGAAGCCGGCCCCCGGCCTGCCGTTCGACCACGACCCGCTGGCGCTGTCGGTGCTGGGCCGAGCGCAGCGGCTCGCGGCCGTGCTGGACCTCGCCGCGACCGACGCACCCGGGGCGGCGGTCAACCACGCGCAGGCCGCCGCCCGCGACGCCGCCCTGCGCCCGCTCTCCGACGCGGTGCGCGAGGCGGTCGTCGCCGCCTACAACGCCGTCCCGCGATAGCGGGACGGCGCTGTAGGCCAGCGGGAGCCACGCTCTGGGAGTGTTCCTCGCGCTTCCGGGGCCCTGCAGCACCCGGGAAGCGCGAGGAACACCCCGCAAGCGGGTTAGCTGCTCGCCGGCCGGCTCGGGCGCGGCGGGACGAAACAGCAGGACGCGGGGCAGTTGGTGCCCAGCCGGGGCTCGCCCCCGGCGCGGCGCTCCTCGAGCAGCTCGCGCAGCGCGGTCACGAACGCCGGGTGGGTGCCGGCGGTGGCGGCCCGGGCGAACGCGAGACCGACCTCCTCGGCGGTCTCCTTCGCCTCGTTGTCGAGGTCCCAGATCACCTCGAGGTGGTCGCTGACGAAGCCCACCGGGAACAGGACGACGGCCTTCTCCCCCGCCTGCGCGAGCGCCTTCAGGTGGTCGTTGACGTCGGGCTCCAGCCACGGCACCGACGGCGGGCCGCTGCGGCTCTGCCACACCAGGTCGACGGGGCGCCCCGGGGCAGCGCGGTCGACCACCTGCCGGGCGGCGGCCACCAGCTCCGCCTCGTACGCGTGCCCCTCGGGCCCGGCGACGGCGGCCATCGTGTCGGGGATGCTGTGCGCCGTCGCGACCAGGCGGGCGGTGTCGCGCACGTCCTCGGGCAGCTCGGCCAGCGCCGCGGCCAGCGCATCGGCGTTGGCCCGCACGAAGCCGTCGGCGTCGAAGTAGTGCGGCAGCTTCTCCGCGGTCGGACCGCCGGGCGCGGCGGCGTCCCCGGTCATCCCGGCCCGGGCACGGGCGATGTCCTCGTGGTACTGCCGGCAGCCGGAGAAGGAGGCGTAGGCCGACGTCGCCAGGACGTAGGCGTGCTGGATGCCGTCGTCGGCCATCTGCCGCCAGACGTCCTCGACGTAGGGCGCCCAGTTGCGGTTGCCCCAGTAGACCGGCAGGTCGATCCCGACCGAGCGGAGCTCGGCCTCGAGCGCGGCGATCAGCGCCTTGTTCTGGTCGTTGATCGGGCTCACGCCGTCGAAGTGGTGGTAGTGCTCGGCGACCTCCTCGAGCCGCTCGCGCGGGATCCCGCGGCCGCGGGTGACGTTCTCGAGGAAGGGCATGACGTCGTCGTGGCCCTCCGGGCCGCCGAACGACAGGAGCAGCAGCGCCTCCCGCCGGCCGGGCGGGGCGGGCTCGGCCGACGGCGCGACGCCGCCGTTGTTGCGGACGGCGAGCGAGGGGTCCTCGTCGGGTCGCTGACCGGCAGGGGTGATGTCGACGATTGCGCGGGGCACGTGGGTTCTTTCCGGTTGCGGGGCGTCGGCGGATGCACTCCCCCGCCGACGGCGGAGCTCGAAGGGGTGTCACACGCCGACGGCGTGGAATCCCCCGTCGACGTGGACGATCTCGCCGGTGGTGGCGGGGAACCAGTCCGACAGCAGGGCGACGACGGCCTTGCCGGCGGGCTCGGTGTCGGTGACCGACCAGCCGAGCGGGGCGCGGCCCTCCCAGGCCTCCTCGAACTGCTTGCTGCCGGGGATGGACTTCATGGCCATGCTGCGCAGCGGGCCGGCGGCGACGATGTTGGACCGCACGCCCTCGGGCCCGAGCTCGCGCGCCACGTACCGCGAGGTGGACTCCAGCGCCGCCTTGGCCGCGCCCATCCAGCCGTAGACGGGCCACGCGACCGAGGCGTCGAAGGTGAGCCCGACGACGGAGGAGGGGTTGGTCAGCAGCGGCCGGCAGGCCTGGGCGAGTGCGGCGTAGGACCACGCCGACACCTGGAACGCCGTCGCGGCGTGCTCCCAGGCGACCTCGGGGAAGCCCTCCCCCATCGCCTCCTGCGGCGCGAAACCGATGGAGTGGACGACGCCGTCGAGGCGGTCGACGCCCTGCTCCCGCAGCCGGTCGGCGAGCGTGGCCAGGTGCTCGGCGTCCGTGACGTCGAGCTCGACCACCGCGGCCTCCTGCGGCAGCCGCTTGGCGATCCGCGTGCACAGCGACAGGGCACGGCCGAAGTTGGAGAGGACGACGGTGGCGCCCTGCTCCTGGGCCAGCCGGGCGGTCGCGTACGCGATCGACGCCTCGGTGAGGACGCCGGTGATCAGGACCTTCTTGCCCTCGAGAATGCCGCTCATCAGTGCCCCATCCCCAGTCCGCCGTCGACCGGGACGACCGCCCCGGTGATGTAGCCCGCCGCGTCGGAGGCCAGGAAGCGCACGACGCCGGCGATCTCGTCGGCGTCGGCGTACCGCCCCAGCGGCACCTGCCCCAGGATCTCCTTCTGCCGGGCCTCCGGCAGCTCGGCGGTCATGTCGGTGGTCACGAACCCGGGCGCCACCACGTTGGCCGTGATGCCGCGGCTGCCGAGCTCGCGGGCGATCGAGCGGGCCAGGCCGACCAGACCGGCCTTGCTCGCCGCGTAGTTCGCCTGCCCGGCCGAGCCCAGCAGCCCCACGACCGAGGAGACGAAGACCATCCGGCCCGAACGGGCCCGCACCATCTTCGCGGTGGCCCGCTTGGCCACCCGGTAGGCGGCGGTCAGGTTCGCGTCGAGGACGTCGGTGAAGTCCTCGTCCTTCATCCGCATCAGGAGGCCGTCGCGGGTGATGCCGGCGTTGCTGATCAGCACCTCCACCGGCCCCTGGTGCGCCTCGACCTCGCCGAACGCGCGGTCGACGTCCTCGGTGCTGGTGACGTCGCACCGCACCCCGAAGAGACCGTCGGGGGCGCCGCTGCCGCGGTGGGTCACCGCGACCGAGTCGCCCTGCTCGGCGAAGGAGTGGGCGATGGCCAGCCCGATCCCCCGGTTGCCGCCGGTCACCAGCACCGACCTGCCCACGTGCACTCCCCTGCGCCGACGTCCCGGATCCCCGTCGAACCTATCCCCTGGCCGCAGGTCGCACCGCCTACCGGTCGGTACGGGCACCCGGGGAGCTCGGCTGTCCAGGTGCCTGCACCGACCAGCCGGCGGGCTGCACCCGCCACGTCCGGGCGACGGCCACCTCGCCGAGCTCGCCGTCGGCGTCGATCGCGACAGCGCTGCCCGAGAGGCGCACCTCGCGGGCCCGGGTGACCAGGACGTCGGCGCGCTCCCCGTGCCGGCCTCCGGTCAGCGCGGCCCCGAAGGCGACCCGGGCGACCGGGCCCGTCGCGGAGCTGACGACGACGTCGAGCCAGCCGTCGTCGGGCCGGGCGTCCGGGGCCAGCGGGGTGCCGCCGCCGATCGTCGGGCCGTTGCAGACGCCGACCATGAGGAGCCCGGTCGTGCCGTCGGCCGCCCAGCCCTCCGCCTCGGCGGTGGCGACCCGGCCGTCGATCTCCACGCACAGCTCCCAGCCGGTGCCGGTCATCCCGGCGATCGCGGCGCCGAGGGGGTAAGCGGCCGCGCCGAGCCGGCCCTTCAGGCGCACGGCCTCGGCCGCGGCCTCGGCACCGACGCCGGCGTGGACCGCGTTGACGACGATGCCGCCGGCGTCGTCGCGGACCAGGTCAAGGGAGCGGGGCACCCCGGCCAGCACCGCGGCGGCGCCGTCGACCGGGTCCAGCGGCAGCCCGAGGGCGCGGGCGAGGTCGTTGCCGGTGCCGCGGGCGATGATGCCGACCGGCTCTGCCGGGGTCAGCCGTCCCGCCCGGTCGAGGGCGGCCACCACGGCGTGCACCGAGCCGTCCCCGCCGAGCACGACCACCCGGCGGTCGGCGTGCGCGCGGAGCGCCTCGTCGAGCTCCGCGGCCCCGGCGGTCGCCGCGACGGCGACGTCGGCGCCGGTGCGCAGCTCCGCCAGCGCGGCCTCGACCGCGTCGTCCCCGGCCGTCCCCGCGGACCGGTTGACGACCAGCAGCAGCTCGGGGCGGTCGGGCACGGGGACTCCTGGCGTCGCGGTGGCAGCGTCGTGAACGGCTCAGTCTCTGCCGACGGAGGCCGGGCACCGCTACCCGTGTCACCCGCTCGGGCACCGCGACCCGGATCACCCGACCGGGCACCGCCGGGAGGCCGGTGCCCGCCGTCTGCTAGAAGGATGACGTGCAACCGAATCCCGTGGCAGCCGTCTCGGCGTCGGCCTCGTGAGCGGCCGGCAACGCGCCGGGGACCCAGCACGGCTGACAGCGGTGCGCGCCACCGACCTGCTCGACGCGGACGCCGGCGCCTCGTTCGACCGGCTGACCGCGCTGGCACGGCGGCTGACCGGCGCGCCCCTGGCCTTCCTCACCGTCGTCGACGGCGAGCGCTCGTACTGGCTCAGCCGCCAGGGGCTGCCCGAGGACGGCCCGGTGCAGAACACCGTCGACGAGTCGTTCTGCCAGTACGTCCTCGGCGGGGACCGGCTGGTGCTGCCGGACGTGACCGAGGACGACCGGACCCGCGACAACCCCTCGATCGACGGCATGGGGGTACGGGCGTGGGCCGGCTTCCCGGTGCACACCCCCGACGGCCAGGTGCTCGGCAGCTTCTGCGTCGTGGACACCGACGTGCACGAGTGGAGCCGTGACGACGTCGCGCTCCTGGAGGACCTCGCGGCCATCGCCACCCGGGAGGTGGCCCTGCGCGTGGCCACCACGCAGGCCGAGCGGGCGACGGCGGCGGCGCGGGCCGAGGCCGAGCGCGCCGCGCTCCTCGCCCGGATCGCGGACCTGCTGACCGCGGGCTCCGACCTCGCCGACGTCTGGGAGTCGATCGCCACCCTCGCCGTCCCCGCGCTGGGCGACTTCGCCTACGTGTGCACCGTGGAGCGCGACCGCAGCCTCACGCCGGTCGCGGCGCGCCACCGCGAGCCCGCGGACCTGCCCGTCCTGTGGGACTGGATCACCGCTGCCGGCCGGCGCGCCGGGGAGAGCGCCGGGCCCGGCCACGTCGCCGTCACCGGGGAGGTCGAGCTGCTCGACCTCCCCGGCGCCCCGGGCCTGACGCCCGAACAGCTGGCGGCGGCCCGCCGGCTCTCGGTCTGCAGCGCGCTGGTCGTGCCCCTGACCAGCCGCCGCGAGGTCGTCGCGGTGCTGACCGTCGCCCGGACGACCGGCTCGCCGCCGTACTCGGCCACCGACCGCGAGCTGGTGACCGCCGTCGCCGACCGGGCGGCGCTGGTGGTGGAGAACGCCCTGGGCCGCGCGTGGGAGCGGACGCTCTCGGAGACCATGCAGCGGGCCCTGCTGCCTCCGCAGCTGCCGCAGCCCGACCGGCTGCAGCTGGCCTCCCGCTACCACCCGGCCGGGGACGTACAGCTGGTCGGCGGCGACTGGTACGACGCCTTCCTCGACGCCAGCGGCGGCATCAGCGTGGTGATCGGCGACGTCGCCGGGCACGACATCGACGCCGCGGCGACCATGGGCGAGCTCCGCACGATGCTCCGGATGGCCGGCCACCACGGGACGGCGACCGCCGCCGGTGTCCTGACCGCCGTGGACGCCGCCTGCGACTCCCTCGGCCACCACGTGTTCGCCACGGCCCTCGTGGCGCAGGTCCGCTCCGCGACGGGCGGAGGGCACGGCCGGGAGATCCTGTGGTCCTCGGCCGGCCACCCGCCCCCGCTGCTGCTGCACCCCGACGGGCACGTCGACGTGCTCACCGACCCGGTCGGGCTCCCGCTGGGCGTCCACCCCGACCGGCCGCGCGCGGTGCACCGGACGGCGCTCCCGCCGGGCAGCACGCTGGTGCTCTACACCGACGGGCTGATCGAGCACGGCGGCAGCGAGCTCGGCTCCCGCGACCTCGACGAGGGGCTGTCCCGGCTGGTCGACCTGCTCACCCGGTCCGCCGACGAGGACCTCGAGGAGCTGTGCGACCGCCTGGTGACACAACTGCTGCCCCCCGCCGGCGCCGACGACGACGTCGCGCTGATCGCGATCCGGGCCGGCCACGATGCCTGATCCCGGCCCCGCCGCTACCGTGGGAACCCGCGGGCTCGCAGCACCTCCCCGGCCACCCGGCCGCTCGTCGTACCGGACGCAGGCCCCGCCGAGCACCCGTGGGGAGCGATGAGCACCGACCGGCCCGCCGCCTGGGCGCACCGACCGCTGCCTCGCGTCACCGCCAGCACCGGCACGTGGTCGTGGACGATCAGCCGTCCCGCCGAGCTGACGGGTGCGCGGAACGACCTCCGGCGCGACCTCGTCGCGGGCGCGCTGCCGGTCGGCGCCGACGCCGACGACGTCGACCGGCTGCTGCTGGCCTTCGAGGAGCTGGCCTCCAACGGCCTGCGGCACAGCGGGGTCGCGGTGCAGGTGCGGGTCGTCGGCTGCGACGGCGGCTGGCTGGTCGACGTCAGCGACGCCCGGCCCGACCGGCTGCCGGTCCCGGCCGTCGATCGGGACCCCGCCTTCGGCGGCCTCGGGCTGCACCTCATCGCCCGGATGTCCACGGCGTTCGGGTGGGCCGTCGTCGGCGCCCGCAAGCACGTCTGGGCGGCGCTGGTCCCCGCGGCCTGACCCGGCGCCGGCGCACCGGCGCTCCCACGGCCGGCGGTCCGCCGACGCCGCGCCGGCCGGCGGGCCGCGTGGGAGGCTCGGCCCGTGATCACGACCTGGCCGAGCTCACGCCCCCCGGCGTGGGGTGACCGGCCGGGGTCGGGACGGCCCCGATGACCGGCCCGTCCCCGCAGCGCGTCGCGGAGGACGCGGTCCGCCGCTACCTCGCCGGCGACGCGGTCGCCCGGGCGCTCGGCGTCACCGTCAGCTCGGTGGCCCCCGGTGCGGTGACCGCGCACCTCACGGTCCGCCCCGAGATGCTCAACGGGGCCGGCAGCGCGCACGGGGCCGCGCTGTTCGCCCTCGCCGACATCGCCTTCGCGCTGGCCTGCAACTCGCACGGGTACCCGGCGGTGGGGCGCTCCTGCAGCATCGAGTACCTCGCACCGGCCTCCCCCGGCGACGCCCTCCGGGCGACGGCCGTCGAGCGCGTCGTCGTCGGGCGGGGCGGCATCTACGACGTCGCCGTCACCCGGGATGCCGACGGCGCGCTGCTGGCGGAGATGCGCGGCCACAGCCGGCAGGTGCCCGCCGCCCCGACCGCCCCGGCCTGAGAGCGGCGCCGCTCAGGGGCGCGTCCGCAGCCCCTCGAAGCTCGTGGCGATTAGCGCGTCGGCGAGGTCGTCGGCGGAGAGACCGCCGTCGGGGCGGTACCACTCGGCGATGGAGTTGACGGCGCCGAACAGCAGCCGGCTGGTGACCGCGGGGTCGACGTCGGGCCGCACGTCCCCCTCGTTCCCGGCCGAGCGGACCAGGTCGGTGACGATCCGGTCGAACGCCCGCCGCCGCTCGAGCGCCGCGCGCTCGACCTCCGAGTTGCCCCGGACCCGCAACAGCAGGGTGACCGACGGCAGCTCGGCGACGAGGACCCGCACCGAGCCGCGGACGACGTGCTCGAGCCGGTCGATGGCCCGGCCCCGCGTGGCCCCCGGCTCCTCGGTGACGGCGAACAGCGCGTCCAGCGCGCGGTCCAGGGCCAGGCGCAGCAGCCAGACCTTGCCGGGGACGTGGTGGTAGATGGCCGACTTGGTGACACCGAGCCGCGCGGCCAGCTCGTCCATGCTCGTCGCGTCGTAGCCGCGCTCGTTGAAGGTCGCGACGGCGACGTCGAGCAGCGACTCCAGCGAGTGGCCCGGCCGCCCGCGGCGCACCCGGACGCCGGTCACCCCCTCCCCCGGTTGTCGGTCAGCCGCTGCAGCTTGCCCACCGAGCGCGGCAGCGTGTCGGGGTCCACCACGAGCACGTCCACGGTCGTCCCGACGGTGTCCTTCACGCCCCGGGCCACCTCGGCGGCGGCCGGGTCCCGCCGCTCGGCGGGGCAGTCGGGCCGCGCCTCGATCCGCACCGTCAGGTGGTCCAGGCGGCCGCGGGTCGTCAGCTCGAGGGCGAAGTGCGGGGAGAGGCCCGGCGTGCGCAGCACGATCTCCTCGATCTGCGTCGGGAACAGGTTCACCCCGCGCAGGATGATCATGTCGTCGGTGCGCCCGGTGATCTTCTCGATGCGCCGCATGCCCGGCCGGGAGGTGCCGGGCAGCAGGCGGGTCAGGTCGCGGGTGCGGTAGCGGACGACCGGCATGGCCTCCTTGGTCAGCGACGTGAACACCAGCTCCCCCTGCTCCCCCTCGGGCAGCACCTCCTCGGTGGACGGGTCGATGACCTCCGGGTAGAAGTGGTCCTCCCATACGTGCAGGCCGTCCTTGGTCTCCCCGCACTCCTGCGCGACGCCGGGGCCCATCACCTCGGAGAGCCCGTAGATGTCGACGGCGTCGATGTCGAGGCGCTCCTCCATCTCCCGGCGCATCTGCTCGGTCCAGGGCTCCGCGCCGAAGATGCCGATCTCCAGGGACGACGACCGGGGATCGAGGCCCTGCTGCTCGAACTCGTCGATGACGGTGAGCATGTAGGACGGCGTCACCATGATCACCCGGGGCTCGAAGTCCTGGATCAGCTGGACCTGCCGCGGCGTCATCCCGCCGGAGACCGGGATGACGGTGCAGCCGAGCCGCTCCGCCCCGTCGTGGGCGCCGAGGCCCCCCGTGAAGAGGCCGTAGCCGTAGGCGTTGTGCAGCTTGTCGCCGGGACGCCCGCCGGCGGCGCGGATCGAGCGGGCCATCACGGTGGCCCAGGTGTCGAGGTCGCGCTCGGTGTAGCCGACGACGGTGGGCCGGCCGGTGGTCCCGGACGAGGCGTGCACGCGGCGGACCCGATCCTGCGGGACGGCGAACATGCCGAACGGGTAGTTGTCGCGCAGGTCCGCCTTGCTGGTGGTCGGGAACCGGGCGAGGTCGGCGAGGTCTCGGCAGTCGTCGGGGTGCACGCCGGCGTCGTCGAACGCCCGCCGGTAGTGCGGGACGTTGTCGTAGGCGTGGCGCAGCGTCCACCGCAGCCGCTCCAGTTGCAGGGCGCGGAGCTCGTCGCGCCCCATGCGCTCGGCCGGGTCGAGGCTCGCGGGCTCCGGGGCGTGGCCGAGCCGTCGTGGTCGGGTCGTCGTCATCCGTGCCGTCCTCGTCGCTCGGGCCGCTCCGCCCACCGGCCGGCGCTTGTGCTCGCCGGTGGTCTGGGTCACACTATTCCTGACCGGACGGTCAGTAAACAGCTCGAGGAGATCCGATGTCCGCGCCCACGCTGGACCGACCCGCGGCCGAGCGCCCCGACGAGGCCGCCCTGCAGCGGCAGTTCGACGCCACGATCGCCGCCGACCGGCGCATCGAGCCGCGCGACTGGATGCCCGAGGGCTACCGGAGGACGCTGGTCCGCCAGATCGCCCAGCACGCGCACTCGGAGATCATCGGGATGCAGCCGGAGGGCGACTGGCTGCTGGCGGCGCCGAGCATGCGGCGCAAGGCCATCCTGCTGGCCAAGGTGCAGGACGAGGCCGGTCACGGCCTGTACCTGTACTCGGCCGCGGAGACCCTCGGCGCGGACCGGGCCGACCTGACCGACAAGCTGATCGAGCGCCGGCAGAAGTACAGCTCGATCTTCAACTACCCCACGCCGACCTACGCCGACGTCGGCGTCATCGGCTGGCTGGTCGACGGCGCCGCGATCTGCAACCAGGTGCCGCTGTGCCGCTCCTCCTACGGCCCCTACGCCCGGGCGATGATCCGGGTCTGCAAGGAGGAGTCCTTCCACCAGCGGCAGGGCTACGAGCTGCTGATGACGATGATGCGCGGCACCGACGCGCAGCGGGCGATGGTGCAGGACGCCGTCGACCGGTGGTGGTGGCCGTCGCTGATGATGTTCGGCCCGCCGGACGACGACAGCCCGAACTCGGCGCAGTCGATGGCCTGGGGCATCAAGCGGCACAGCAACGACGAGCTGCGTCAGCGCTTCGTCGACATGACCGTTCCCCAGGCGGCGGTGCTCGGCGTGACCCTGCCCGACCAGGAGCTGGCCCCGGACCCGGAGACCGGCCGCTACCGGTTCGGCGCCATCGACTGGTCGGAGTTCAAGCAGGTGCTGGCCGGCCACGGGCCGTGCAACGACGAGCGGATCGCCCGGCGGCGGGCCGCCCGCGACGACAACGCCTGGGTGACCGAGGCCGCGACCGCGTACGCCCGGAAGCACGAGTCGTGAGCGACGTCACCGCGGAGGGCGGGCACGGCGCCGTCCCGACCGGGCCGCAGGTACCCGTGGAGGACCAGCCGGCCGTCAGCCGGCGGGACTGGCCGCTCTACGAGGTGTTCGTCCGGGGGAAGCGCGGCCTCAACCACGTGCACGTGGGTTCGCTGCACGCGCCCGACGACGAGATGGCGGTGCACGCCGCCCGCGACCTCTACACCCGGCGCAACGAGGGCGTGAGCATCTGGGTGGTGCGGGCCGCCGACATCACCGCCTCCAGCCCCGACGAGAAGGACCCGATGTTCGCCCCCAGCGGCGACAAGGTCTACCGGCACCCGACGTTCTACGAGATCCCCGAGAACGTCCCCCACATGTGAGACGACGGAAGGCTGGCATGGGGCACGAGGAGACGGTCTACGAGGCGCTCGACTCCGCGCACGGCGGCGAGGGCCAGTGGGCGTTCGGCACCGGGTTCGACGAGCCGCTGGCCGGGGTGGACACCACCGTGCCCGACGGCATCGACCCGGCCGACCTGGGCGCCTACTGCCTGATGCTCGGCGACGACGCCCTCGTGCTCGCCCAGCGGCTCACGCAGTGGGTCACCGCGGCCCCCGAGCTCGAGGAGGAGGTGGCGGTCGCCAACATCGCCCTGGACCTGCTCGGCCAGGCCCGGCTGCTGCTCGCCCGCGCGGGCTCGGTCGGCGTCCTCGGCCGCTCCCGGGACACGGCGACCGCGTCGATCCCCGACGAGGACGCGCTGGCGTACTTCCGCGATGCCGACGAGTTCCGGTGCACCGGCCTCGTCGCCGCCCCGAACGGCGACTTCGGGCAGACGATGGTCCGGCTGCTCGCCGCCGCGACGACCCGGCTCGCCGTCTTCGCCCGGCTGCGGGACTCGCGCGACCCGGTGCTCGCCGCCATCGCCGCCAAGGGCGTCGCCGAGCTCACCTACCACCGCGACCACGCCGCCCGCTGGGTGCTGCGCCTGGGCGACGGCACGCCGGAGTCACACCGCCGGGCGCAGGCCGGTGCCGACGCGGTCTGGCCGCTGCTGGCCGACGCCTTCACCGCGACCGACGTCGAGCAGCGGCTCGTCGGGGCCGGCGTCGCGGCCGACCCGGCCGGCACCCGCGAGGAGGTCGTCGGCGTGCTCACCCAGGTCCTCGACCGGGCGACGCTGCGCGTGCCGGCCTGGCCGGCGGACGCCCCGCCGCGCGGCCGGCTCGGGCTGCACGGGGCGGAGCTGGCGGTGCTGCTCGCCGAGCTCCAGGGACTCGCCCGCGAGCACCCGGCGGCGACGTGGTGACGACGCCGACGAGCACGGCCGACCCGCGCGGCGTGGCGGAGTCCGTCACCGACCCCGAGCTGCCCATGGTCACCCTCGCCGACCTCGGCGTCCTCCGCGACGTCCGCACCGAGGACGACGGCACCGTGGTCGTGGAGATCACGCCCACCTACAGCGGCTGCCCCGCCATGGGGGTGATGCGGGCCGACCTCGTGCACGCGCTCCACCGGGCGGGCTTCCCGGACGTCGACGTCCGCACCGTCCTGGCCCCCGCCTGGAGCACCGACTGGATCAGCGCCGAGGGCCGCCGCAAGCTCGCCGCCGGCGGCATCGCCCCACCCGGGCCCGCCCCGGAGCGCACGACCGGGCCGGTGCCGCTCTCGCTGGGCCCGACGCGGCGCACCGCCTCGTGCCCGCTGTGCGGATCCCCCGACACCGTCGAGCAGAGCGAGTTCAGCGCCACCGCCTGCAAGGCCCTCCGCCGCTGCCGCGCCTGCGGCGAGCCGTTCGAGCACGTCAAGGAGATCTGAGCCGTGTCCAGCGCAGAGACCGCGGCGCCCGCGCGCCGCCGGCCGCGGTTCCACCCGCTGACCGTGGCGCAGGTGGAGCGGCTGACCGACGACGCCGTCGCCGTCACCTTCGACGTGCCCGACCACCTGGCCGAGGACTACCGCTTCCGGCCCGGGCAGGCCCTCACCCTGCGGCGGGTGGACGGCGACCGCGACGAGCGCCGCTCCTACTCCATCTGCGCGCCGGTGGGCGCCGCGCCCCGCGTCGGGGTGCGCGAGGTGCCCGGCGGGTTCTTCTCCGCCTACCTCGTCCACCAGGTGCGGCCCGGCGACACGATCGAGGTGCTGCCGCCGTCGGGCACCTTCACCGCCGACCTCTCCGTCCCCGGCGACCACGTCTTCGTCGTCGCCGGCTCGGGGATCACCCCGGCGCTGTCACTGGCCGGCACCGTCCTGGGCGACGACGAGTCGACGGTGACCGTCTTCTACGGCAACCGGCGGACGAACACGGTGATGTTCGCCGACGAGCTGGCCGACCTGAAGGACCGCTACGGCACCCGCCTGCAGCTGGTGCACGTCCTCTCCCGCGAGCCCCGCGACGCCGAGCTGACCAGCGGCCGGCTCGACGGCCCCCGTCTCCGCACGCTCGTGGACAACCTGGTCGACGCGCCGCACGTGGACCACTGGTGGCTGTGCGGGCCGCACGGGATGGTCGGCGACGCCCGCGCGCTGCTGGCCGAGCTCGGCGTGCCCCGCGAGCGCGTGCACCAGGAGCTCTTCTACGTCGACGACGTCCCGCCGGAGCCGGTCCGCGGTGACGAGGAGACCGTCGAGGGTCCCAGCTCGCAGGTGACCGTCGTCCTCGACGGGCGGACCACCACGCTGGCCCTCCCCCGCGACGTGCCGGTGCTGGACTCCGCGCAGCGGGTCCGCGGCGACCTGCCGTTCGCCTGCAAGGGCGGCGTCTGCGGCACCTGCCGGGCGCGGGTGACCGACGGCGAGGTGGAGATGCGCCGCAACTACGCGCTGGAGGCCGCGGAGGTGGCGGCCGGCTACGTCCTCACCTGCCAGGCGCTGCCGCTCTCCGACGCCGTGACCGTCGACTACGACGCCTGAGCCGTCGCGGCTCCGATCCGGTCAGCTGCGCCCGGCGAGCTCCCGCCGCGCCCGCACCGCCGCCGCGAGCTCGGCCAGCATCTCCTCCGTGGTGTCGAGGTCGACGCACGCGTCGGTGACGCTGCAGCCGTAGGCCAGCCGCTCGGGGTGGCGCTGGTCGAGGTCCTGCCGACCGGCGACGAGGTTGCTCTCCACCATCACGCCGCGGATGGCTCGCTCGCCCCCGGCGATCTGCGCGGCGAGGTCGCGCACGACCCCGGGCTGACGCCGGTGGTCCTTCTGGCTGTTGCCGTGGGAGGCGTCGACCACGACCACCTCGGGCAGCCCGCGGGCGGCCAGCTTCTGCGTCGTCACGGCGATGTGCGCCGCGGAGTAGTTGGGGCCGGACTTGTCCCCGCGCAGGATGACGTGCCCGGTGGCGTTGCCCGTCGTCGACAGCTGGGCGCTCACGCCGTGCGCGTCGACACCGAGGAACTGGTGCGGCGCGCGGGCGGCCATGATCGCCTGGATCGCGGCGTCGATGCTCCCCTCGGGGGAGTTCTTGAACCCGACGACGGACGAGAAGCCCGACACCCGCTCCCGCGCGGTCTGGTCGGTGACGTTCCGGGCGCCCACGCCGTTGTAGGTGACCAGCCCGTCGACGTACTGGGGCGTGAGCGCGTTGAGCGGCTCCGCGGCGACCGGCACGCCGAGCTCGGTGATCCGGGACATCAGCATGCGGGTGGCCACCAACCCGACGCTGATCCGGCTGGAGCCGTCCAGGTACGGGTCGTACGCGAACCCCTTCCAGTCCACCTCGGTCCGCGGCTTCTCGGTGTAGGTGCGCATGAGGATCTCGAGGTCCGCGCCGTGCCGCTCCCGCATGCGGGCGAGGAAGCCGGCGTACTCGACGGCGGCCGCCGGGTCGTGGATCGAGCACGGGCCGGCGATCACGACCACCCGGTCGTCGGTGCCGTCGAGGACGGCGGTCGCGGACCGGCGCGCGGCCCGGGTCGTGGCGACCGACGCCTCGGACAGCGGGACGACGGAGGCGACGGCGGCCGGGGTGACCACGACGCTGAGGCCGGTGATCCGCGCGTCCACCAGCCCGGCGAGGTCCGTGGCGGGCGCGCTCGCGACGCCCAGCCGTTGCCGCACCTCCGGCAGCAGCGCGGCCAGGGCGGCCTCGATCTGCCCGTTCACCCGGGTCTGCACGTCGATGAGCAGATCGGTGATCCGGGTGGCGTCCGCCAGGGTCCGGTCCGGCGCACCGGCGAGCTCCTCCGTCGTCACGGGTCCTCCAACGCCTCGATGGGGCCGCACCGCGGGCGGCGGTCCGGCTCGGTCAGCATCCCGCGCCCCCGTCCCCGCACTCGCACCCGGCCCCCGCCGGCGCAGGACGGCGGTCGGGCCCTGCCCCCCGGGCCACGGGCACGCGGTCGCCCGAGCGGCGTGCCGGCCGGCTCCCTACGCTGACGGAGTGTTCTTCCTCTTCGGGTTCGGCACCAGGCAGAAGCACCTCGGCCCCGGGGACACCCGGACCTGCCCGAACTGCTCCAACACCACGCGGTGGGCGCGGGTCCGGCAGTACAAGCAGTTCTCGCTGTTCTTCGTGCCGGTCGCCCGCTGGAATCGCCGGCAGCTCGAGGTCTGCGGCGTCTGCGGCTTCACCGTGGCGGCCTGACCGCGCTCCTCCACCCGTCGTCGGGGCGCGGTCACTTGCCGAGGGTGCGTGCCGTCGCCGTCCGGGCCCCGAACCGGTCCAGCAGCGCCGCCGCCTGCGAGTAGGCGCGGCGGAACCGGTCGTCCCCGGCGAGGTCGCCGAACACCTCCCCCACGGTCAGGACGGCCAGCGGGTCCCGGTGCCGCAGCAGCGGCGCCAGCCGGTCCGAGCGGGCGTCCACCACGGCGATCGGGTCGCCGTCCTCGTCGGTCCCGGCGGCGTACCGGGCCCAGGCCGCCACGGCCAGCACCGACAGCTCGAACGGGCCGCCGGAGGCGAGCTGCTCGCGGATCACCGGGAGCACGAAGGTGGCGATCCGCTCCGACCCCTCCGCGCAGTTCCGGGCCAGCGTGTCGCTGACCGCGGGATTGGCGAAGCGCGCGAGCAGGGTGCGCCGGTACTCCGCGAGATCGGTGTCCGGCACCGGCGGGAGGGTCGGCGTGGCCTCCAGCCGCATGTACCGCTCGACCAGCTCGGCGAAGAGCGGGTCGGCCATCACCTCGTCGACCCGGCGGTGCCCGGCCAGGTAGCCCAGGTAGGACATCACCTGGTGGCTGGCGTTGAGCAGCCGCAGCTTCATCAGCTCGTAGGGGCGCACGTCCGCCACCAGCTGGACGCCGGCCTCGTCCAGCGGCGGTCGCGCGTCGCTGAACCGGTCCTCCAGCACCCACTGCAGGTACGGCTCGGCCACCACCGGCCACCGGTCGGCCATGCCCGTCTCGGCCGTCAGCCGCCGGCGGTCCTCGTCGGTGGTGGCGGGGGTGATCCGGTCGACCATCGAGTTCGGGAAGGCGACGGAGGCGGCGATCCAGTCGGCCAGCCCGTCGCCGGTCCGCTCCTCCTGCAGCCGGGCGAACTCCACCAGCGTCTGGCGCGCCAGGTCGCCGTTGCTCTCCACGTTGTCGCAGGAGACCACGGTGAACGGCGGCGTCCCGGCCGCGCGCCGCCGGCGCAGCGCCTCGGTGAGCAGGCCGAACGCGGTGCGCGGGTGCGGGCCGGTGAGATCGGCGGCGAGCGCATCGTCCAGCCGGAAGCGCCCGGTCGACTTGTCGGTGCTGTAGCCCCCCTCGGTGATGGTCATGGTGACCATCCGGGTCGCCGGCGCGGCCATCGCCGCCAGCACCGCCTCGGGGTCGTCGTCCAGCAGCAGGAGCGCGACCAGCGAACCGACCACGGACGGCTCGATCGACCCGTCCGACGCCTTCAGCACCAGCGTGTAGAGCCCGTCCTGGGCGCGCAGGGCCTCGTGCAGCGGGCGGTCGGCGGCGAGCACCCCGATCCCGGTGATCCCCCACCCCGCGTGCCCGAGGGCCAGCAGCCGGTCGAAGTAGGCCGCCTGGTGCGACCGGTGGAAGCCACCGACGCCCAGGTGGACGACGCCGCTGCCGGCCGCGGCGCGGTCGTAGCCGGGCCGCCGCACCGCCTCGGGCAACGCGGGCAGGGTCGTCTCGCTCAGCGGGATGGCGGTCACGGAAGGGGCTCCTCTACGAGCGACGGAGGGATGTCGGGGAACGGGTGCCGCCCCCCGCCGGTGCGGCGGAGCCGGCGCCCCAGACGCCGGTCCCCGACTCCGGGGACGAGGACGGGAACAGCGTCGACGCGTCCGCCGGCGACCAGCACGACCGGCGTTCGACGAGCCGGACCGGGACGATCGTGCGCCGGCGGAACCGCCGGTCGGGTGCGCCGAGCCGCTCGACCACCCGCTCGGCGGCCAGCCGTCCCAGGGTGGCCGGGTCCTGGTCGACGACGGTCAGCGCCGGCGACAGCATGTGCGCCATCGGGAAGTCGCCGAAGCCGACGACGGCCCAGCTGCTGCCGGCCAGCACGGGGACGAGCGCCATCGTCGTCCGGGCGTCGCCGCTGACCAGCGCCGTCGGTGGCGACGCCGCCGACCGGAGCCGGGCTACCACCCGCCGGGCGCTCTCCCGGTCGTCGGCGCCGAACGCGACGAGCTCGTCCCTGGGCGGCAGCCCGGCGTCGGCCAGCGCGGACCGGTGCCCGGCGAGGCGCTCCCCGGTGGTGGTCATGGCGGGGTCGTCCCCCACGAAGGCGATGTCCCGGTGGCCGTGCGCGACGAGGTGCGCGGTCGCCAGGCGGCCACCCTCGTGGTCGTCGCCGGTGAAGGCGTCGGCGGTCAGTCCCCGGGGCGGCCGGTCGACGAAGACGATCGGGAGCCGGGTCGCCCAGGTGCCGAGGTGGGCCTGGTCCGAGGACGTCGGCGCGACGACCAGCCCGCTCAGCGACCGGCGCAGCAGCGACTCGAGCGCCCCCGCCTCGCGCCGTGCGTCGTACCCGGTGCTGCTGACGACGACGGCCAGATCGGCACGCACGGCGACGTCCTCCACCGCCTTGGCCAGGACGGCGAAGAAGGGGTCGGCCAGGTCGGGGACCGCCACGCCCAGCGCCGGGGGGCGCCCGGTGCGGAAGGTCCGGGCCACCGAGTTCGGGACGTAGCCCAGCTCGCGCAGCGCATCGCCCACCCGGGCCCTGGTCTCCGGCAGCACGTGCGGGTCGTCGTTGAAGACCCGGGAGACGGTCTTGGCGCTGACCCCGGCGCGTGCGGCGACGTCCCGCATCGTCGTCATCGCGCGACGGCCCCCGGCCGGGCCGGCCTGGCAGCCACGGCTCAGCGGGCGGTGTAGCCGCCGTCGACGGGCAGCGACACCCCGGAGATCATCGAGGCGTCGTCGCTCAGCAGGAAGACGATCGGCGCGGCGATCTCGTCCTCGGTCGCCCACCGCCCCAGCGGCATCTGGTCCAGGAACGGCCCCTCGATGTCGGGCCGCCCCCAGTACCAGGCCGACATCTCGGTCATGACCACGGTCGGGTTCACGCTGTTCACCCGGATGCCGTACCGGCCCAGCTCGAGCGCCGAGACGCGGGTGATGTTGTCCAGCGCCGCCTTCGACGAGCCGTAGGAGATGTGGCCGGGCAGCGCCACCAGGCCGGCCTGGCTGGAGACGTTGACGATCGCACCGCCCCTGCCCAGGCGGATCATCGAGGCCGAGGCGTACTTCGTGACGAGCAGCGAGCCGCGCGCGTTGATGCTGATGACCTGGTCGAAGACGGAGATGTCGGTCTCCATCGGGGTGGCGATCTCGCCCCCGAAGCCGCCGCAGTTGACCACGCCCCAGAGGTCCAGCCCCTCGAGCGCCGTGCGGACGCTGTCCTCCGACGTGAGGTCGAAGGCCAGCGGGCGGGCGCCGGTCTCGGCGGAGAGCTTCTCCAGCGTCTCGACCGACCGGCCGCTGGCGATGACGTCGGCGCCGGCGGCCACGAGCCGGCGGACGGTGGCGCCGCCGATGCCGCCGGAGGCCCCGGTGACCAGCACGGTGCGGCCGGTGAAGTCGGTCATGGAAGCGCATCTCCTCAGCAGGTGCCGTCTCGGTCGTGCACCGCCGCGCCTGCGCCGGTCCGCGGGTCGATGCAACCACACCGCGGCCGCCATGTCACCGGTGACATGGTGGTCCACCGTCCGCGTTGACGGCGACGCCGGCCCGTCCCTACCCTGCTCCGTGGCCCGGGTGCGGCCACCCCGCGCCGCCCGCCGGCAGCCGGACCGAGAGGGCGTGGACGGTGCACGAGCAGGCTCCGCCCGTCGCGGGCCCCCCGCCGGTCGTCCGCGCGACGCTGCAGCAGCTGGTCGACCGGGCCGCGACCCTGGCGGTCCCCGGCAGCCGGCGCATCCTCGGCATCACCGGCGCACCGGGCGCGGGCAAGTCGACCCTGTGCGCGGCGCTGCTCGGCTCGCTCGGTGCGCGGGCGGCCCTCGTCGGGATGGACGGGTTCCACTACGCCAACGTGGAGCTGGCGCGCCTGGGCCGCAGCGACCGAAAGGGCGCGCCGGACACCTTCGACGTCGACGGTTACGTCGCCCTGCTCCGCCGGTTGCGCACGCCGCCCGCCGTCCCGGTCCTCGCCCCGGTGTTCGACCGCGCCCTCGAGGAGCCGATCGGCAGCGCCGTCCCGGTCACACCGGACACCCAGCTGGTGCTCACCGAGGGGAACTACCTGCTCCTCGACGAGCACGGCTGGTCGGCGGTGCGCCCGTGCCTGGACGAGGTCTGGTACCTCGACGTCCCGCCGGAGGTGCGCGAGCGCCGCCTGCTCCGCCGGCGGCGGTCCTACGGCCACGAGCCGCAGGCGGCCGAGGACTGGGTCCGCACCGTCGACGGGCGCAACGGCCGCACCGTCGAGGCGTCCCGGTCGCGCGCCGACCTCGTCGTCCACCTCGACGTCCCGGAGACCACCGGCGACGACGTCGCCGGCTGAACCCGGGGACGGACGCGCGACGCCCCGCCCCTCGGGAGAGGGACGGGGCGCCGTGCGTCGCTGAGGGATCAGCAGTCGGAGCGGTACAGCGCGTCCTCGTTGTCGGCCAGGTTCTCCTGCGTGAGGATGGTGAACCCGGTCTGGATCTCGGCCTCGGGCTCCTCGCCGTTCAGCTCCGCGATGACCTGCTCGAGGCCCTGCCGGCCGATCTCGGCCGGCTGCTGGGCGACGAGGGCCTGCACGGTGCCGTTCTCCAGCGCCTCCACCTGGGCGGGGCCGGCGTCGAACCCGACGACGGTCACCTGCTCCTCGGCGCCGGCCTGACGGAGGCCGGTGGCCGCACCTTCGGCGGCGAACAGGTTCGTGCCGAAGATGCCGACCAGGTCCGGGTTCGACTGCAGCGTCGAGGTGACGATGCGGGCGCCCTCGGCGACCTGGTTGGCCGCGTACTGCGTGGGCAGGGCGGTGAACTTCGGGTCCTCGGCCAGAGCGTCGAGGAAGCCCTTGATCCGCGCCTCGTTGGTGCTGATCCCGGGCTCGTGGCCGACGACGAGCACCTCGCCCCCGTCCGGGTTGGCCGCCTGGATCGCCTCGAACGCCGCGGCGCCACCGCCCTCGTTGTCCGAGGCGACCTGGGTGACCGCCATGGACGGGTCCTCCAGGGTGGTGTCGACCAGGCCGACGGTGATCCCGGCGTCCGCCGCTGCCTTGATCGGGCGGTACATCGCGCTGATGTCGGTCGGGGCGATGAGCAGCCCGTCCGGTGCGCTGGCCACGACGCTGTCGACGATCGGGGTCTGCAGCGCGGGGTCGAAGTCCTGCGGACCCTGGGTGGTGACCTCGACGCCGAGCTCCTCGGCCGCCTCCTGGATGCCGCATTCCATGGTGATGTAGAACTCGTCGCCGGCGACGCCCTGGACGAAGGCGATCTCGTAGGCCTCCGAGCCCCCTCCGCCCGCGGCGGAGCCGCCCTCACCGGCGTCGTCACCGCCACAGGCGGCGAGGCCGAGGGCGAGCGCCGAGATGGCGGCGATCCTGGCAGTGGTGGTTCTGTTCACTGTGCTTCCTTTCGACGTGCCCCTGATGGGCGGGAGAACCGGGAGAGCAGAGAGCGGCGGGTGCTCGCCCCGCGGCTCGCCGCGGCGCGGCGGACCTGGTCGACGTACACCGCGGCGATGAGGAACGCACCGACGACGACCTGCTGCCAGAAGGACTGGACGCCCATGATCACGAAGCCGTTCTGCAGGACGGCGGGGATGAAGAGGCCGATCACCGTGCCGGCGATCGTGCCGATCCCGCCGAAGAGGCTCGTGCCGCCGATGACGACACCGGCGATCACGTTGAGCGCGGTGTTCGACTGCCCGGCGATCGTGGTCGACGAGAAGAACGCGAGGTTCAGGATGCCGGCCAGCCCGGCGCAGAAACCGGCCAGCGTGTACACCAGGATCAGGTGCCGATCAGCCTTCACGCCGACCCGTCGCGCGGCCTCGTCGTTGGACCCGACGGCGTAGGTGTACCGGCCGAACCGGGTGCGGTGCAGGATCACCGCGCCGATCACCACGACCAGCAGCGCGATGAGCGACAGGTACGGGATCTGGCCGAACAGCCGGCCGAAGCCCACCGTGTCGGTCAGCACGGTGGGGGCGCCGCGCAGGTCGATGCCGCCGGTGAGGATCTGGGCGGCGCCCAGCGCCATGCCGAGCGTCCCGAGGGTGACGATCAGCGGCGGCACCTTGAGGCGGGCGATGACCACGCCGTTGAACAGACCCCACAACGTGCCCGAGGCGCAGGCGGCCAGGGCACCGAGGATCGACACGCCGACGCCCTGGCCACCGAGGGCCTCCATGAGCTTGGCCGCGACCACGCCGCTGAAGACGAGCACGCTGCCGACGGAGAGGTCGATGCCCCCGGTGATGATGATGAACGTCATCCCGACGCCGATGATCGCCAGGATCGAGACGTTGACGACGACGTTGCGGAAGTTGTTCACCGACAGGAACGCGGCGGGCTCGGCGAGGCTGAACAGCACGATCAGGATCAGCAGCACGCCCAGGATCTGGAACGCCTGGGCACCCACGAGGCGCTGCAGCGCGGTCTTCGGCTGCTCCTCGTCGGCGACGGCGTCCTGCTCCGGCTCGGTCGCGGTGGTCACGCCGCCTCCTGGTTGATCGCGCCGGTCATGGCCCCCACCAGTTCCTCCATCGAGGTCTTCTTGGCGTCGTAGGTCGCCACCCGGCGGCCGAGCCGCAGCACCTGGATGCGGTCGGCCACCTCGATCACGTGCGGCATCGAGTGGCTGATGAGGACGACGGCGATGCCGCGGTCGCGCACCCGCCGGATCAGGTCCAGCACGTTGCGGGTCTGCACGACGCCGAGGGCCGCGGTGGGCTCGTCGAGGAAGATGACCCGGCTGGCCCAGGCGGCGGCGCGCGCCACGGCGATCTGCTGCCGCTGGCCGCCGGACATCGCGCCGACCGGTGCCGAGAAGTCCCGCACCGTCGCCCCGAGGTCGGCGAACGCCCGCTGGGTCTTCTCCTTCATCTCCGCGTGGTCCATGAAGCCCAGCCGGCCCAGCAGGCCGGAGCGCATGACCTCCCGCCCCAGGTACATGTTCTGCACCGGGTCGAGGTGCGGGGCGAGCGCGAGGTCCTGGTAGACGGTCTCGATGCCCAGCGCACGGGCCGCGGCGGGGGTGTCGATCGTGACCCGCTTCCCGTCGCTGTAGAGCTCGCCGGAGTCGATCGCGAGCGAACCCGACAGCGCCTTCACCAGGGTGCTCTTCCCGGCGCCGTTGTCGCCGATCAGGGCGACCACCTCGCCGGGGTCGATGTCGAAGTCGGCGCCGTCGAGGGCACGGACGTGCCCGAACTCGCGCCGGAGGCCCCGAGCCTCGAGTGCGTAGGTCATCGCGCCCCCTCCTGTGCGTGCGGCGACGTCATGGTTGACGCCCTCCCTCCTGCTCCGTTGTGCGCCCTGTCCTGCGATCCGTCCTGCGCCAGGACGACGTCCTGGTCCCGCCGCCGCGGGCGCCCCGCTCCCGGCGGCGGCAGCTCGCCGGAGCCGCGCGGCACCAGCCGCACGGGCACCGTGACCGTCTCCGCCGGGGCGTCGAGGTCGTCGAGCCGGTGGAACAGCCGCTCGGCGGCGGCGCGGCCGATGACCTCGGGGTCGTGGTCGATGACCGTGACCGCCGGGACGAGCGAGTCGGCCATCGGGAAGTCGTCGAAGCTGACCACCGCCACGTCGGTGCGTCCGCGGCCGTGCAGCAGCGGCACCAGACCCAGCGAGCAGCGCATGTTCGAGGAGAAGATCGCGGTGGGCGGCCGCGGGCCGTCGAGCAGCCGCTCGGCCGCGGCACGGGCCTCGCGGGCCGAGCCGGCACCCACGGCCACGAGCGACTCGTCCTCGGGCAGCCCGCACGCGGCCAGCGCCCGGCGGTACCCGGCCAGCCGCAGCCGGGTCGTCGGGTTGCGCAACTCGGAGCCCAGGAAGGCGACCCGGCGGTGGCCGTGGTCGAGGAGGTGGCGGGTCGCCATGTCCCCGGCGGCGAGGTCGTCGACCAGGACGGCGTCGCTGACGATCCCCTCCGGCAGCCGGTCCACGAAGACGATCGGCGTCCGCCGGCCCGCCCCGGCGAGGTAGGCGTGGCTCTGCGCCATGGGCGCGACGATGAGGCCGGCGACCTGGCGGACGAGCAGGCTCTCCACGATCAGCGGCTCCCGCTCCGGCTCGCGGTTGCCGACGCTGGAGACCATGACCGCCAGGCCCCGCTCGTGGGCCGCCTGCTCGACGGCGCTGGTGAGCCGGGCGAAGAACGGGTCGGCGAGGCTCTCCACGACCAGTCCGACCACGTCGGTGCGGCCCACGCGCAGCGAGCGGGCGACCAGGTTGGGCTGGAAGCCCAGGTCCGCGATCGCCTGCTGCACCCGGGCCCGCGTGCCGGGGGTGACGTGGGCGTCGCCGTTCACGACCCGGGAGACCGTCTTCGCGCTGACCGCCGCGAGGTGGGCGACGTCACGCAGCGTGACGCGCTCACGCACGACTGCCGCCCTGCGGCAGTCCGGACCGCACGCCACCCAGCGGGCAGGCGGTCGGGGCGGGATCGGGCACGGCGCGCACCTTTGCGGGTCGTCGAACGGTCATGGTGTGACCCGCGCCATGCAACAACCGCGTTGTCATCGATGTCAAGCCATCGATATCTTCCCGAGACCTGGCTGTCGCACGCAGCGAGCCCCCGCTACCGCAGGAGCTAGGGTCCCTCCACCGACTGCTCCGGCCGGCCCGGTCGGCCATCCCCGAGGAGGACGCATGACGACGACCGGTGACTCCCCGCAGTCAGGCTCCTGGACCTCGCTGCCGGCCCACCGGGCCTGGCTGGACGCCGAGGGCGAGCGGCTGCTCGCCTTCGCCGAGGCCGCGGGCGGGGCCGCGTCGGGCTTCGCGTGGCTCGACGACGACGGCCGCCCCGACCCCGCCCAGCCGCCGCAGCTGTGGATCACCGCCCGGATGACGCACGTGTTCGCCCTGGCCTGCCTGCGCGGCCGCCCCGGCGCCGGGCCGCTGGTCGACTCCGGCCTGGCCGCGCTGGCCGGCCCGTTCCGGGACGCCGAGCACGGCGGCTGGTACTCGTCCCTGGCCGCCGACGGCGCGCCCGCGGCCACCGACAAGTCGGCCTACGACCACGCCTTCGTCGTCCTGGCCGCCGCCAGCGCCACCGCCGCCGGGCGGCCGGGCGCCGCGGAGCTCCTGGCGGAGGCGCTGTCGGTGGTCGAGCAGCACTTCTGGTCGGCCGAGGAGGGCCGGGGCCTGGAGAGCTGGGACCGGACCTGGACCGAGCCGGAGGCGTACCGCGGCGCGAACAGCAACATGCACACGGTCGAGGCCTTCCTCACCGCCGCGGCCGTCACCGGCGACGACCGGTGGCTGACCCGCGCCCTCAGCATCGCCGAGCGGCTCGTGCACCGGGCGGCCCGGGAGAACTCCTGGCGCCTGCCCGAGCACTTCGATCCGCAGTGGCAGCCGCTGCCCGAGTACAACGCCGACCGGAAGAACGACAAGTTCCGCCCCTACGGCTCCACCCCCGGCCACTGGCTGGAGTGGTCCCGGCTGCTGCTCCACCTCGAGGCCGCGCTCGGCGCCGACGCCCCCGACTGGCTGCTGCCCGACGCGCGCAGCCTGTTCGACGCCGCCGTCGAGGTCGGCTGGGCGCCCGACGGCGAGCCCGGTTTCGTCTACACGCTGGACTGGGCGGACCGGCCGGTCGTCGCCTCCCGGCTGCACTGGGTGCTCACCGAGGCCATCGGCGCGGCGGCCGCGCTGGTCCGGCGCACCGGCGACCCGGGCTACGAGCGCTGGTACCGCACGTTCTGGGACGAGGCCGCCACCCGCTTCATCGACCGCGAGCACGGCAGCTGGGTGCACGAACTGCCGGTCGGGGACGCCGACGCCGTCTGGTCGGGCAAGCCGGACGTCTACCACGCCTACCAGGCGACCCTGCTGCCGCAGCTCCCGCTGGCCCCGGTGCTGGCGGCCGCCCTCCGGCAGGAGCTCGGTGACGACTGACCGGTCAGCCGGCGAGCAGCCGGACCAGCCGCTCGACCTCCAGCGCGGTCGCCGTGCGGGCCGCCCCGAGATACTTCCGGGGGTCGACGAGCGCCGGATCGGCGGCGAGGGCGTCGCGGACCGCCCGGGTGAAGGTGCCGTTCAGGTGCGTCGAGATGTTGATCTTCGTCATCCCGGCGGCGACGGCCTCCTGCAGGTGGTCGTCCGGGACGCCGGAGGACCCGTGCAGCACCAATGGCACCGGCACGGCGTCCCGGATGGCGCTGATCAGGTCCAGGTCGAGCCGCGCCGTGCGCGTCGTCATGGCGTGCGAGCTGCCCACGGCCACCGCGACCGCGTCGATCCCGGTCGCCTCGACGAACCGGGCGGCGTCCTCCGGCCGGGTGCGCACGCCCGGGGCGTGCACGCCGTCCTTGCCCCCGATCTCGCCGATCTCGGCCTCCACCGAGACGCCGCGGTCGTGCGCCCGTTCCACGACACCGCGGGTGGTGGCGAGGTTCTCCTCGACCGGCAGCGTCGAGCCGTCGAACATCACCGACGTGAACCCGAGCGCGAGGGCCTGCGCCACCAGGTCCAGGTCGGTGGCGTGGTCCAGGTGCACCACGACCGGGACGGCGGCGGCGTCGGCGACGGCGAGCATGGCGCTGCCGACCGGCGCGAGCGCGCCGTGGTAGCGCACCGCGTTCTCGCTCAGCTGCAGCACCGTGGGCCGGCCGGCCGCCTCCGCACCGGCCACGATGGCCTCGGCGTGCTCGACCTGGATGACGTTGAAGGCGCCGAGCCCGCCACGGGCCTGCGCGGCCGTGGACAGGACGTCGGTCAGTGCTGCGCGTGGCACGGGGTGCTCCTCGGGTCGGTCGTCCCCCGGCACGGTCCGGGCCGTGCCCGGGGGGTGGCAGAGCGGGCCCGGTGCGGTACCGGGGAGCCGTCTCCCCGTCGATCAGCACCCTCGGCCCGGCGGCGAACGTAGCAGCCGCTCCACGACCGCTCAGCTGCGCACGCACTGGGCACCGACCCGTCCCAGGAGGACTCGTGCACGGACGTCCCACCGGCCCGACGGTCCACGTCGTCAGCCCGAACCCGGCGCAGGACCGGCTGCAGGTGGTCCCCCGGCTCCTGGTCGGCGAGGTCAACCGCGCCACGCAGGTGGTCAGCCGGCCCGGCGGCAAGGGCATGATCGTCGCCCGCGGCGTGGTGCGGCTGGGCGGCCGGGCGGCGCTGCACGGCTTCGTCGGCGGACCGGTGGGCGCGCAGATCTCGGCGGGCTGCCGCGACCTCGGCATCGCGGACCGGCACGTCCGGATCGACGGCGAGACCCGGGTCAGCACGGTGCTCGTGGACAGCGCCACGGGCGCCTCCACCGTCGTCAACGAGCCGGGCCCCGAGGTGCGTCCCGCGGAGGTGGACGCGCTGGTCGGCGGGCTGCTGGACGCGGTCCGGCCGGGTGATCTGGTGGTCTGCACCGGCAGCCTGCCGCGGGGTGCCCCGGCGGACCTGTACGCGCGGTGCGTCGCCGCGCTGCGCGGTCGCGGCGTCCTCTCCGTCGTCGACACCTCGGGGCCGGGGCTGGCCCTCGCCGTCCGGGCGGCCCCCGACGTGCTCAAGGTCAACGAGGAGGAGCTGCGGGCCGATGCCGGCCTCGCCGCGCCCGGCGAGGACCCGCCGGCGCTCCCCGCCCTGATGGGGCTGGTCCTGGACGCCGGGGTGGGCGCCGTCGTCGTCACCCGCGGTGCCGCGGGCCTGTCCTACCGCTCGACCACCGAGGGGTGGGAGGTGCGGAGCCCGTCGGTGCCCGTCGTCAACGCCACCGGCTCCGGCGACATGATGCTGGCGGGCTTCGTCACGTCGCTCGCCCGCGGGGACGACCGCGAGTCGGCGCTGCGCACCGGCGCGGCCGCGGGGGCGGCCAACGCGGCCCGGCTGGAGCCGGACCTCAGCGGGCCCGACGAGGTCGAGGAGCTGCGGGTGCACGCCGTCGCCACCGCCGTCCCGGGAGCACGCGGGTGAGCGCGACGTTCCTCGGGATCGACGTCGGCACGACCCGGACCAAGGCCGTGGTGCTCGCGCCGGACGGCGTCACCGTGCTCGCCACCGCCGCCGCCCCGACGCCCCAGGGAACCGCCGGCGACGTCGCGGTCCACTCCCCGGAGGTGGTCCGGGACGTGGCGGTCGGCGCGGCCCGGCGCGCTCTCGCCGACGCCGGTCCCGAGGCGCGCGCGGCGCTGGGCGGCATCGCCGTGACCTCGGTCGGCGAGGAGGCGGTGCTGCTGGACGCCGCGGCCCGGCCGGTCGGCGACGTGCCCACCTGGTTCTCCGGCGTCGGGCACGACGCCGCCCGCGAGCACGCCGCCGAGCTGGACCGGCGCGCTCCGGTCACCGGGCTGCGGCATCCCGAGTACACCGTGCACGCGCTCGCCTGGTGGGCGCGGACCCGCCCCGACCAGGCGCGGGCCGCGGTGACCCTGACCGACCTGGGCAGCTGGCTGCTGTCCTCCCTGGGCCCCGGCGACCTGGTGATGGACCACTCGCACGCGTCCCGCACCGGGCTGTTCGACGCTCCCACCCGCTCCTGGCGGCCCGACGGGCTGGACGTGGTCGGGATGGGCGGGCTGACCCTGCCCCGGCTGGTGCCCTCGGGGACCGTCGTCGGCGAGCTGGGCGCGCCGGCGGCGGAGCAGTTCGGCGTAGCCCCCGGCGTGCCGCTGGTCTCCGGCGGGCACGACCACTTCTGCGGTGCCCTGGCCGCGGGGGCCCGCTCGCCCGGTGACCTCTTCGTCTCGGCCGGGACCTCCGAGGCGCACCTGCTGGTGACCGATGCCCTCGATCCCGCGGCGACCGCGGGCAGCGAGGTCGGCTGCTTCGTCGCCGACGGGCTGTTCTACCTGCACGCCGCGCTGCCCTCCGGCGGGCTGTACCTGTCCTGGACGCGGCTGCTCGGCCTGGACCCCGCCACCCCGCTGGACCTGCTCCTCGGCGACGAGCCGGTCGGCAGCCGTGGCGTCCGGGGAAGCATCTCCGCCGAGCGCCGGCTGTCCCTGGCGGACGTGCCGCTCGACGTGACGCCGGCGACGCTGCTGCGCGCGCTCATGGAGACCACCGCCGTGGCGTCCCGGGACCTGACCCGCGAGCTGAGCCGGACCGCCGGCCGCTCCGTCGTCCGGCGGCTGCTCGCCGGCCGGCCGACGGAGTCACCGGCCTGGCGGGAGATCCGCACGGCGGTCGGCGAGGGCGAGGCCGCCTTCGTCGACGCCGACGAGGCCACGGCGCTGGGCGCCGCGCACCTGGCCGTGCGGGCGGTGACCGGGACCCTCCCCCCGCCGGTCCCGCGCCGCCGTCCCGACCCCGACCTGCCGGCGGCCCGCCGGGAGGAGTACCGCCGCGCGCTGGGCTGACCCCCGCCGTCAGGTCGCGGGCGCGGTCCTTGCCAGGTGCAGCCAGGTGTCGACGACGGTGTCCGGGTTCAGCGACATCGACTCGATCCCCTGCGCCACCAGCCACTCGGCCAGGTCGGGGTGGTCACTGGGCCCCTGACCGCAGATGCCCACGTACTTGCCCCGTTCCAGGCAGGCCTTGATGGCCATCTCCAGCACGGCCAGCACGGCGGGGTCCCGCTCGTCGAAGCCACCGGCGACCAGGCTGGAGTCGCGGTCGAGGCCGAGGACCAGCTGGGTCATGTCGTTGGAGCCGATGGAGAACCCGTCGACGTGGTCGAGGAAGGCGTGCGCCTGCAGCGCGTTGGAGGGCAGCTCGCACATCATCACCACGGAGAGGTCGTTCTCCCCGCGGCGCAGGCCGTGCTCGCCGAGCAGGCGGACCACGCCCTCGATCTCGGCCACGGTCCGGACGAACGGGATCATGATCTTGACGTTGGTCAGCCCCATCTCGTCGCGGACGTACCGCAGCGCCTCGCACTCCATGGCGAAGCAGTCGGCGAAGTCGGCCGACAGGTACCGGGACGCGCCGCGGTAGCCGAGCATCGGGTTCTCCTCGTGCGGCTCGTAGAGCTCCCCGCCCAGGAGGTTGGCGTACTCGTTGGACTTGAAGTCGCTCATCCGCACGATCACCGGCTCGGGCGCGAACGCCGCGGCGATCATCGAGACGCCCTCGGCGACCCGCTGCACGAAGAAGTCGCGCGCCGACGGGTAGGCGACGATCCGCTCCTCGATCTTCGCCTTCAGCGGGGCGTCCAGGGTGTCCAGCTCCAGCAGTGCGCGGGGGTGGATGCCGATCTGCCGGTTGATGATGAACTCCAGCCGGGCCAGCCCCACCCCGGCGTGCGGCAGCCGGGAGAACGCGAAGGCCTGCTCCGGCGTCCCGACGTTCATCATGATCTTGGTGGGGATCTCCGGCATGGCGCCCAGCTCGGTCTCCGCCACCTCGAAGCCGACCTCACCGGCGTAGACGAAGCCGGTGTCACCCTCCGCGCAGGAGACGGTGACCGGGGCGCCGTCGGACAGCACCCGGGTGGCGGTGCCGGTGCCCACGACGGCGGGGATGCCGAGCTCGCGGGCGATGATCGCTGCGTGGCAGGTGCGCCCGCCGCGGTTGGTCACGATCGCCGAGGCCCGCTTCATGATCGGTTCCCAGTCCGGGTCGGTCATGTCCGCGACCAGCACGTCGCCCGGGGTGAAGGAGTCCATCTCGTCGATGTCGCCGAGCACCCGGACGGCCCCCGCGCCGATCTTCTGCCCGATCGCCCGGCCCTCGACCACGACCTCGCCGGTGCCGGTGAGCCGGTAGCGCTCGGAGGTGTTCCCGGAGCGGGACTGCACCGTCTCCGGCCGGGCCTGCAGGATGAACAGCTTCCCGGTCAGCCCGTCCTTGCCCCACTCGATGTCCATCGGCCGGCCGTAGTGCTCCTCGATCCGCAGCGCCTGGCGGGCGAGCTCGAGCACCTCGTCGTCGGTGAGGGACAGCAGCCGGCGGTCGGCGGGGTCGACGTCGACGAACTCCGTCGTCCGGCCGACCTCGGCGTGCTCGGTGTAGACCATCTTGGTGGCCTTCTCCCCCACGCCGCGCTTGAGGATCGCCGGGCGCCCGGCCCGCAGCGCCGGCTTGTAGACGTAGAACTCGTCGGGGTTGACCGCACCCTGCACCACGCCCTCCCCCAGCCCGTAGGCGGAGGTGATGAAGACGGCGTCCCGGAACCCGGACTCGGTGTCCATGGTGAACATGACACCGGAGGCCCCGACGTCCGAGCGCACCATCCGCTGCACGCCCGCCGACAGCGAGACCGCCTCGTGGTCGAACCCGTGGTGCACCCGGTAGGCGATCGCCCGGTCGTTGTAGAGCGAGGCGTAGACCTCCCGGACGGCCTGCAGGACCGCGTCGATCCCGCGCACGTTGAGGAAGGTCTCCTGCTGCCCGGCGAAGGAGGCGTCCGGCAGGTCCTCGGCGGTGGCGCTGGAGCGGACCGCGAAGGAGGCCTCCGCGTCGTCCCCGGCCAGTTGGTCGTACGCCGCCCGGATGTCGGCCTCCAGGGCCGGCGGGAACGGCTGCTCGACGACCGCCCGGCGGATCTCCGTGCCCGCCGCGGACAGCGCCCGGACGTCGTCGGTGTCCAGCGTGCGCAGCCGCTCGGCGATCCGGGCCGCCAGCCCGGTGTCGCCGAGGAAGCGCTGGTAGGCCGCCGCCGTGGTGGCGAAGCCGTCGGGGACGCTCACCCCGGCGTCGGCGAGGTGGGAGATCATCTCGCCCAGCGAGGAGTTCTTCCCGCCGACCACCTCCAGGTCGCCCAGCCCCAGCTCGGCGAACCACCGGACGTTGTCGCCGTCGCCGGCCGTCCCCCCGGCCGGGGTCTCGGGTGCGGTGTCGGTGCTCATGAGCGGGTCGTCCTTCCTCGGGGGAGGTCGTGGCCGGACTGCGGTCGCGCGCCGGGGCGGCGCCGTTGCCGGGCCAGGGTCTGGATCACCACGGCGGCGATCTCCTCGACGGAGGCCGCCGAGGTGTCCACCGTGGGCAGGTGGTGCCTGTCGTACATCGCCGCCGCCCGGCGCAGCTCGAAGCGGCACTGCTCCTCCGAGGCGTACCGCGAGTCCGGGCGGCGCTCCTGGCGGACCCGGCTGAGCCGCGCCACCGTGGTGGTCAGCCCGAAGCAGCGGTCGCCCAGGTCGCGGACGGGGCGGGGCAGGTCGGTGGTCTCCAGGTCCTCGTCGACCAGCGGGTAGTTGGCCACGAACAGGCCGTGCTGCAGCGCCAGGTACATCGCGGTGGGCGTCTTGCCGCACCGGGACGGCGCCAGCAGCACCACGTCGGCCCGGTCCAGCCCCCGGGGGCTGAGGCCGTCGTCGTGCTCGATGGCGAACTCGATCGCCGCCATCCGGCTGTTGTAGCGGCGCACGTCGCCGAGCCCGTGCAGCCGCCGGGCCTCGCGCAGCCCGCGGGCGCCCAGCTGCTCCTCCACCCGGGCCATGTGGATGCCGAAGAAGTCGATGATCGGGGCCTTGGTCCTGAGCAGTTCCGCGCGCACCTCGTCGACGGCGGCGGTGGTGAAGACCAGCGGGGTGATCGGCCCCGCCATCACCTCGTCCAGCTGGGCGACGACCTCGCGGGCCTCCTCGACCGAGGAGATGAACGGGATCACGGTGCGCTCGAAGTGCACGTCCGGGAACTGGATGAGCAGCGCGTTGCCCATCGTCTCCGCACTGATCCCGGTGCTGTCGGACAGGAAGAACACCGGGACGACGGCCGCGTCACCGCCGTCCGGCTCGCCGGCCGCGGCCCGCTCGGTCACCGGGCGCCCCCGGACGAGCCACCGGCGTCCGGCGCGTGGCGGTCGCCCGGTCGGTCAGCCGTCATGTCAGCACCTCCGGTCTTCCGCGTCGTTGCGGAGAAGAGCGAGCTCCGTGGTCGAGTGTCTACCGTGCGCGGCCTCCCGGGTCCTGCCCGGGCCCCGATTCACCCCGCCAGGCCGCACCCGCCGGCGGGTGCGGGCGTGCCGGCCGCGACGGCCACCGGGGTGCTCACGCGTCGCCGGGCTCGCCCTCCCGCGCGGTCCGGTAGGTGAGCCGGGCGAGGCAGTCGCCGCCCGTCCCCACCTCGAGCAGGCGCACGGCCGTGCGGTCGACCGCGGGCCCGAACAGGCGCTCCCCGGAGCCCGGCACGACGGGGAAGACCATCAGCCGCAGTTCGTCGACCAGGTCGTGCTCCGGCAGCGTGCGCACCAGGGGGCGGCTCGCGTAGACGACGACGTCCCGGCAACTGCCCGCCTGAGACCGGACACCGCATCCACCACGCCGCCGGTCAGCACCGTGGTGTTGGTCCACCCGGGGTCCCGGAGCGTGGTGGAGACGACGTACTTCGGCAGGCCGTTCAACCGGTCCGCCCACGCCCCCGTCCGCGTCGGCCAGCGCGCGGCGAACCACGTGTAGCTGCCCCGCACCAGCAGCAGGGCGGCCGCGTCGCGCGCCTCCTCGTGCTCGACCTCCGCCCACGCCCGGCGGTCCGCGTCGCCGATCCGGCCGAACCAGCCGCCCTGGGCGAAGCCCTCCTCACCGGTCGGGTCCTGCACGACTCCGTCGATGGAGACGTTCTCGCTGACGACGATCCCGCCCATCCCCGACCACCTCCGCCGCTGTTCCGGCCCACCGGACGGGTAGACCGCGGTTCGCCGCCGAACTGGGCGCTCCCGGCCGGGCCGGGACGGCGCTCGCGCACGGCACGCGCCGGGAACGCCTCGAGCGTGGCGACGAGTCCGCGACCGGCCGCGGGTCGGTCCTCCGGCGGCCGCGCTACCGGTCCGGCCTCACGCGGTGGGGGCCGGTCCCGCCGTCGGGACGAGCACGATCCGCTGAGCGAGGTGCTCCATCACCCGCTCCCGGGTGTACAGCAGCGGGAACGCCCCGTCCGCCGCCCACCGGCCCAGCAGATCCTGGTAGTGCCGGCTCGTCGGCACCCCGGACTGGCCGGGCGAGTTCATCGCGACGCTGGAGTCCCAGCCGCCCACGTCGACGACCAGCCGGAAGCTCGCGCCGACCGTCTGGGTGAAGTCCCGGGAGTACGTGCAGCAGCCCACCGTGTCCCCGCTGCCCCCGCGGGGCACGGTCTCCAGAGCGGTCCACGAGGCGTGCTCGGGTCCGAGGAGGTCGGCCTGCGGATGGCGCAGCCGGGCTCGGTGCACCGTGCCCCACTGCCACCCCGCCGGGTCCTCCCCCAGCAGCTGCCGCACCTCCGCCCACGCCGACGCCAGCGAGCGCTCCAGCACGCCGGCGAGCACCCGGTCCGGGTCGGGCCCGAGGCGGTCGCCGGGACGGAGCAGCAGGCCGAGATCGACCCGGGAGTCCGCCGAGGTGTCCTCGACCGGCGAGATCCGCGCCAGTGCCTCCGCTCGCCGGTCCTCGGGCAGCAGGCGCGCCAACGCGGCACCGAGCAGGCCTGGGCGCAGGTGCCGGCGGTACCAGATCTCGAACAGCGCGGCCGCCGCGGAGTCCGGCGCCTCGTCCCCGTCCCAGCCGAGGAGCAGGTCCAGCCCGCGCTGCGCCGCCTCGTCCGCGGCGGACGGCAGCAGCCGCTCCAGGACGGCGACGATGCGCCGCGCCGGCACGCTGACGTAGTCGGTCTGCAGGTCCACGCAGTCCTGCACCGACCAGTTCCCCCGGGAACCGAGCTCCTCGGCGATGCGCTCGTGGCGCACGCCGGCGTACCAATCGTAGGTGACCGTCCGCTCGTCGTTCGGGTAGTCGTCGGGCAGGTTCATCTCGTTGGCGGTGGCGAACCAGCCCTCCGGCGGGTCCTGCACCGAGGGGAGCTGGTCGCCGTCGTAGAAGCCGTCCCACTCGTACCTGCCGTCGCCGGGCACCGGCAGCGTGCCGTCCCAGTTCGGCCGGACCGGGACGAGCCCGGCGGGTTGCCAGCCGATCGTCCCGTCCGGGGCGGCGTAGACCTGGTTCTCACCGGGTGCGCCCCACCGGTTCATCGCCGTGACGAACGCGTCGGGGTCGGGCGCGCCCATGTAGTCCATGCTGCCCAGGTAGGGCGCCATGCCCGGCTGCAGCCAGGCGGCACGGACGGCGAAGGCGGAGTGCCGGTCCGGGTCCTCGAGGACGACCGGCCCGTGCCGGGTGAACACCAGCTCGACCGTGCGCTCCTCGTCCGGGCCCGTCCGCACCGTCTCGTGCACCACGCGCATGCGGGACCAGCCGCCGTCGTACCAGTACTGGCGCGGATCGTCCGGGTTGGTCCGGTAGACGTAGAGGTCCTCCTGGTCGATCGCGAAGATCGTGAGCCCGAAGGCGATCCGGCCGTTGTGACCGATCGAGATGCCCGGCAGGGCAGGTTCTCCCCCGCCGATGACGTCGAGGCCGGGGGCCGACAGGTGGGCCAGGTAGCGCAGCGAGGGCAGGGTCACCGTGCGGTGCGGGTCGTTGGCCAGGATGGGCCGCCCCGTCGCCGTCCACGACGCCGCCAGCACCCAGTTGTTGCTGCCCTCGGGGTCGTACCGCGGGCCCGGGTCGGCGACCTGCGACAGCACCGGCGGCGTGGTGGCCAGCCGGTAGACGCGCAGCACGTCGTCGGGGATCAGCGACAGGTCGAGCCCGTCCGGGACCACCAGGGGCGCGCCCGGCTCGCGCACCCGGCGCAGGTCCTCCACCTCGGGGCCGAAGTCGCGCAGCGTGCGGGCACGCGCCACCTCCTGCTCCAGATTGTAGAACAACCCGTGGCTGCGGATCCGCGCCACGTCGGCCGGCTCCCACAGCGCCGGCAGGTAGCCCAGCTCGACGAACTCGGGCGGCAGGTGGGACGGGTCCTCCCGGGTGAGGCGCACGAACGCGTTGATGCCGGCGACGAAGGCGCTGACCACCCGCTTGGTGTCCGAGCCGTACGAGAGCCACTCCGCCCGCATGTCGCCGCGGTAGAGGAACAGCCGGGCGGCGCGGTCCCGCTCCAGGTGCTCCTCGCCGAAGACCTCGGCGAGCTGCCCGAGGCCCCGGCGCCGCCACAGGTCGATCTGGAAGAGGCGGTCCCGGGCGGCGTTGAAGCCCTGCGCCAGGAAGACGTCGTCGCGCGAGCCGGCGTACAGGTGCGGCACGCCCCACTCGTCGACCAGGATCTCGACCCGGTCGCCCAGGCCCGGTACCGCGTACTCCGCACTGTCGGGCACGTCCCCCGCCTCCCCCACGCTCAGTCGGCCCACACGTCGTGGATAGCGCTCGACGGGGCGAACCGCACGCCGTCGTGCCCGCCGTGCGGGTGCCCGTTCGACTCCGACCACCCGCCGGCAATCGGCTACTGGCTCGGCTCCACCGGGGAAGCCGTCCGGACGGTGAGCACCACGACGGTGGCCGCCGTCCCGATCGCCAGGGCTGCCACGATCACCGGCAGGTACCCCTCCGTGGCGCCGATCACCGCGCCCGCGGCCGGTGGTCCGATCGCCGACCCCAGGGCCGCGGACGTGTAGAGGATGCCCAGCAGCCCACCGAGTCCCCGCACCCCGAACAGGTCGGCGACCAGCGGCGGGCCGAGCGCGACGAACCCGCCGTACCCGATCCCGAGGAGCGCGGCGAACACCACGAGCCGTGGATAGCCGGGCGACCCGAGCCAGAGCAGGAAGCTGCCGGCCATCAGCGCGAAGCAGGCCTGGTAGGTGCGGAGCACCCCGGTGCGGGCGGCGGCGGCGCCGAGGGCCAGCCGCCCGACGATGCTGGCCGCGCCGATGACCCCCACCAGCGTCGCCGCCGCCACGTCACCCGCGCCCCGGCTCACGGCGTACGCCGGCAGGTGCACGAACGGGATGTACAGCACGACCGAGAGCAGCAGCCCGCTCGCGTAGAGGCGGAGGTACATCGGGGTGCGCAGGCGAGGGAGCAGCGGCGCCGCGTCGCCCTCCGTGGCCGTGGGGGCCGCGCGGACGAGCAGGGCGCACGCCACGAGCGCGACCGTGCTGACGGCCGCGAGGACGAGGTAGGCCTCGCGCCAGCCGTAGCGGGCGATGAGGTCGGCGGCCAGCGGGGCGACGAGCAGCGTGCCGAGGCCGATGCCGGACACCGCGATCCCGACCGCGAGGGTGCGCCGCCGGGCGAACCAGCCACCCACCACCGCCACCAGCGGCACGTAGCTGCAGGCCACCCCGAGCCCGACGCCGAGCCCGTGCCCGAGGTAGGCCTGCCACAACGCCGTGGCGCGGGAGGTGAGCACGAGACCGAGCCCCATCGCCAGGGCCCCGACGAGCACCACCCGCCGAGGGCCGAAGCGGTCGACCGCCGGGCCGGAGAACGCGCCGAGGCCGAAGAAGGCCATCGTGGTCAGGGAGAAGACCCCGGCGGTGGCCCCGGGCCCGGAGCCGAGCGCCTCGCTCATCGGGAGCAGGAACGCACCGAAGCTGTAGGCCACCCCGAAGCTGGTGAACATCGCGACGAAGGCCGCGGCCACGACCGCCCAGGCCCGCCGACCGTCCAGCAGGTCGGGTGCGCTCGGTGCGGACGGCGGGCGGGGAGCTGGCTGTCCGAGGGGCACCGGGACATCGTTCACGACGGCAGCGGATCGCTCGACCACCAGCCGGCGTCCGTGTGCCGGCAGGCCGCTGGGTGGGTGCACGCCGCCGTCGGCCGCGCACCGGCCGGACCCGTCAGCCGGCCACGCCACGGCACCCACCACGCGGGGGCCGCGACCACTCATCCCGAACTCTGCGGCGGGCGCACGGTCAACATCTGACGAACCGGACCGGTTCGTCTCGTCCTCCGTTCCCGCTGCGGACACGACCGCAGGCCCTACTGTCGGTAGCAGAACAGGTGCGCAACGTCGCCGACGACGAGCCGGCTTCGCGACCGAGAAACGACCACCGAGGAGATCGACGTGTCCCTTCCCCAGCGCTCCCCCGCTGCCGCCTCCCCCCGCCCGGCCGCCTACGGCCAGCGCCCCTCCAGCCGCCTTCCCGCTCCTGGCCCCGCGCCGGCGGTCCGGCAGCCCTCGGGCATGCGCCCCATGGGCACCCGCCCCGCGCCGGGACACCCGATGGCGTCCGCTCCGGGAATGCAGCGGCCGGCTCCCCGGCCGACCGTCTCCTTCCTGACCGTGACCGAGGTCGCGGCGATCATGCGGGTCTCCAAGATGACCGTGTACCGCCTCGTGCACGGCGGCGAACTGAGCGCCGTCCGTGTCGGCCGGTCCTTCCGGGTTCCCGAGCCGGCCGTCCGCGCCTACCTGTCCGGCGCCCGCACCGACGTCGCCTGACGGCCACGGTCCCGCGGCGGCTCCGGGGCCGGTACGTGCAGTGCTGCGCCGTCCTGGCGACCGCTCGGCGCTAGGCGCTCGCTCGCGCCCCGGACGTGGTCGAAGACCAGGCTCGTCTCGGTGGAGGCGAACTCCCGCGATGCGCTGAGGTGCCGGGTCACGAACTCGCGCAACGCGTCCGGGGAGGCAGCGGCCACCTGGATCAGGAAGTCGTCCCCACCGGAGAGGAAGTACACGTTCAGCACGCCCGGCAGCGCGGCCAGCCGCGGAGCCACGGCGCCGATGTCCGCCCGGGCGCTCGCCGACATCCGGACGGCGATCATGGCCTGGAGGGGCAGACCGAGCGCCTCCGGGGCCAGGTCGGCGTGGAAGCCGCGGATCACCCCGGCGGACACCAGGCGCTTCACCCGCAGAGAGCAGGTCGACGGAGCGACACCGACCCGCGCCGCGAGGGTGTTGTTCGGCAGCCGGGCGTCCTCGACCAGCGCGTCGAGGATCTGGCGGTCCACCTCGTCGAGCAGGACCTCCCCGGTCGACGACAGAGGGTTCGGCCGAGCCGCGCTCCAGACGGTCACCGTCGCAGGATATTCGATCGTCGCGCGGATTCTCACCGATCGTGCGATCTTGCGACCCGTGATCCGCTGCGGCGAACACGCTTCTCGCACCCGACCGGAGGAGGAGCTGTGCGCATCGGCGTGCCGAAGGAGATCAAGGACCACGAGTACCGCGTCGCCATCACACCCGTCGGCGTGCGGGAGCTGACCAGTCAGGGCCACCAGGTGGCCGTCGAGACCGGGGCCGGCCTCGGCTCGTCGATCACCGACGACCAGTACACCGCCGCCGGTGCCACGATCGTCGCCCGCGCCGAGGACGTGTGGGCGGGGGCGGAGATGGTGCTCAAGGTCAAGGAGCCCGTCGCATCGGAGTACCCGCTGCTGCGCGAGGACCTGGTGCTCTTCACCTACCTGCACCTCGCTGCCGACCGGCCGCTCACCGACGCCCTCCTCGACCACCGGGTCACCGGCATCGCCTACGAGACGGTGCAGCTGCCCTCGGGCGGGCTACCGCTGCTGTACCCGATGTCGGAGGTCGCCGGCTGCCTCGCACCGCAGGTCGGCGCCCTCTCGCTGCACAAGGCCCAGGGCGGCCGCGGTGTGCTGATGGGCGGCGTCGGCGGTGTGGCCAACGCCAAGGTCGTCATCCTCGGAGCCGGCGTCTCCGGGCAGAACGCGGCCAACATCGCGCTCGGCATGGGCGCCGACGTGACCCTGCTCGACACCGACCTGGACAAGCTGCGCATGTCGTTCTGGCGCTACGACAACCGCGTCCACGGACTGGCCTCCTCCCGGCTCGCCATCGAGGAGCAGGTCACCCAGGCGGACATGGTCATCGGCGCGGTGCTCGTCCCCGGGGCGTCGGCCCCCACCCTGGTCAGCAACGAGCTCGTCGCCGCGATGAAGCCCGGCTCGGTTCTCGTCGACATCGCCATCGACCAGGGCGGCTGCTTCGAGGACTCGCACGCCACGACGCACTCCGACCCCACCTACCAGGTGCACGGCTCGACGTTCTACTGCGTGGCCAACATGCCCGGCGCGGTGCCGACCACGTCGACCTACGCCCTCACCAACGCGACGCTCCCCTACACCGTGGCGCTGGCGAACAAGGGCTGGACGAGGGCGCTGTCCGAGGACCCGGCACTGGCCAAGGGCCTCAACACCCACGCCGGCGTCCTGACGAACGCACCCGTGGCCGACGCGCACCGGCTGACCGCGTCCTCCCTCGACGAGATCCTCGCCTGACGCGGGCAACCAACTCGACGAGCTGCACGGCCCGCGGCCGCTCGGACGTGCTGTCTTCCACTGACTCAGAACCCGTTCGGCCACGTCGTTCACGATGTCGTCCCCTGCTGCCTTCGTCGAGCGTGTCCATCGGAGCTCTCGTCGACCGTTCCGGCCGACGCCGGTCTCACCTCCCATGACCGCCCTCCTCCCCGTCCGCCCTTCCCAGGACGAACTCCTCGGGTGGGGAGAGGACCCGTTCGCCTGCACGGTGACGTGATGAGGCCCCGGTAGTACGTCCGGGTGGTGATGGAGCGGAAGGAGTGAGTCTTCGTGACGGCGGTGCTGCCGCCGGCGGGGATGTGTCGTGACCCGAGCTCGAAGGTCGAGGACCTGCATGTCGTTCCCGGCCTCCTCGCGCTGGGTGTCGGCGCCGTGCCGACCGCCCCGGGCCCGCTCCGTCAACCGGAGCACGGAGCGGGCGGGACGGTCGCGAGCGGCGTCTCAGCCGGTTGTCGCGCGGGCGGCCTCGACGATCAGGTCGGCGACCGCGCCGGGCCGGGACACGGCCACGGCGTGGGAGGCGTCGACCTCGACGGCCGTGGACTGCGCGCGCTGGGCCATGAAGGTCTGCGCCTCGGCCGGGACCGCGAGGTCCTGCCGCGTGACCAGGGTCCAGGACGGGATGGTCCGCCAGGCCGCCGCCGTCGCCTTCTCCTCCAGCGCCTCGCTGGTGATGGGCCGCTGCGTCGCGACCATCAGCTCGGCGACCTCCGGCGGGACATCGGCGGCGAACACCTGCCGGAACTTGTCCGGCTGGATGTACAGGTCGGTCACCGTGCCGCCGTTCCCGTCGGGGACGGGCACGGGGTCCAGCGCGGACCCCAGTTCGTTGCCGGGGAACTTCCCGGCCAGCTCACCGGTGCTCTCCCCTTCCTCGAGCAGGAAGCTGCCCACGTAGACGAGCGCCCGGACGCCGGGGTACCCGTCCGCGGCCACGCTCATCACCGAGCCGCCGTAGGAGTGGCCGGCCAGCACGATCGGGCCGTCCACCTGGTCCAGGACGCTGCGCAACTGCTCGGCGTCGGCGCGCAGGCCCCGGAGCGGGTTGGCCGCCGCGATGACCGGGTAGCCCTCGCTCCGGAGCTGCTCGATCACCCCGTTCCAGCTCGCGGACTCGGCGAAGGCGCCGTGTACGAGCACCACGGTGGGCTTCTCCTGGGCCGTCGTGCGCTCGTCGGTGTCGATGGTCATCGTCGTTCTTCTCGATCCGCAGCGACCGGGACGACCGGTTCGGCCGCGTCAGCGCTGATGGACCGACCGTAGGAAGCGAGGCCCTCTCCTCGCGTACGTCAGATGACCGTCGCGACGACGGTGGATCGGCCGGTCACGGGCCGATCGCGGCACGCAGGGCGACACGAGAGGTGATCCCCAGCTTCGGGAAGATCCGGTGCAGGTGCGTGCCGACCGTCCGGTGCGAGAGGTACAACCGCGCGCCGATCTCCCGGTTGGTCAGCCCGTCGGCGGCCAGCCGTGCGATCAGCAGTTCCTGCGGGCTGAGCTGCTCGCGCGCCTCCGGGGTGCGCGGCCTGCTCTGCTCCCCCGACGCCCGCAGTTCCTGCCGCGCCCGGTCGCCCCAGGCAGCGGCTCCCAGGGCGTCGAAGGTGTCCCGCGCGGCCCGCAGCGGGGCACGGGACTCCGCCGCCCGCCGGCACCGCCGCAGCCAGGCCCCGTGGGCCATCTGCAGCCGGGCACGGGCGAAGGGCCAGGCGCCCAGGTCGGCCGCGAGGCCCGCCGCGAAGAGCTCCTCGGCCTCGTCCTCGGGGGCCAGGAGCGCTCGGCCGTAGCGCAAGCCGATGTGCAGCACGGGTGACGGCGTCCGCGCCGCGATCGCCTCGAGGTCCGCGACGATCGGCTCGACCTCGGCCCGGTGCCCGCTGTGGACGGCGGCCTCCACCAGGTCGCCGACGGCGAAGCTGCGCACCACGGGGTGGTGGGCGGGGTCGGCGGGGTCGGAGAGGCGCACGAGCTGGTCCCAGGCCGCCTGGTGCAGCCCCAGGTCGAGCGCGACGATGCCGCGGGCGAACTGCACGCCCGCGAGGACGGCGTTCGAGTCCACCTGCAGGCCCAGCCGGGCCGCCTCGGCGAGGCGTTCCTCGACGTCCTCGGAGCCGCAGACCGCGGAGACCACCGACTGGACCACCAGGGCCACGGTCCCCATGAGCGGCTGGGCGGAGTCGGCGGCGAGCCGGGCTGCCTCGTCCGCGGCCGTGGCGGCCAGGTCGAACCGCCCGACGTTGAGCGCACTCCACGCCTGCACGGCCAGCGCTCGGCCCAGGAGGCCGAGCCGACCGTCGCCCCGGAGGCCGGTCACCGCCGACGTCAGGAACTCGACGGCGAGCGGGAAGTCACCCACGACGCTCGCCGCCTCGCCGGCGGCCTGGGCCCGCGCCGTGTCGAGCGGGCCCTCGGAAACGGCGCGCAATCGTTCGTGGAGCATCGCCCCGCGGTCGAACGGCGCCACGTACGAGAGCACCTCGAGCACGAGCACGTCGTCCGGGTCGAGTGCCTGCTCGACGACCTCCAGCAGGTGGGCGCGCGCCTCGGGGCCCGGCTCGGCCCACCAGCACCGCAGCGCCGCGGCCCGGACGAACCGCAGCGACTGGTCGGCCCGGCCGTCGGCCGCGGCCGCGGCGGCGACCTCGGTCAGCATCCGGGTGCCCGCCCGGACGTCGTGGATGCCCTCCTCGAACCCCTCCCGGATCACCGTCATGCGGGCCCGCTCCCGGGCCGGGACGTCGAGGACAGCGGCCTCGCGCAGGAGGCGGTCGACGACGTCGGGCCGCCCCCACTCGAAGGCCAGCTCGGCCGCTCGCAGGTAGCGCCGTGCCCGCTCCACCGGGTCGGCGGTCAGTCGGGCGGCGCGCTCGAGCGCCGCCTGCGCCGCAGCCGCGCCACCTCGGCGCTGGGCGCGGGCCGCGGCGTCCTCCAGTTCGGCGGCGACCGCGTCGTCCGGCACATCGGAGGCGACAGCCCGATGCCAGATCTGCCGGTCGGCGCCGCGCAGCGTCCCGGCCAGCGCGATGTGCGCGCGCTGCCGCTCGGCCAGTGGAGCCCGCTGGCGGATCGCGTGGCGGACCAGCGGATGACGGAAGGTCAGCTTCCCACCGTCGGCGGTGACCAGCCCGACCTCGACGGCCGGGGTCAGTGCCTCCGCGGTCACCTCGTCGCCGCGGAGTGCGGACGCCGCGGCCAGGACCTCTCCCAGGTCGCCCTCGTCCTCCAGGGCGGCGACCAGCAGCAGGTCCCGGGTCGCGTCGGCCAGCCCGGGGAGGCGGGCCGCGAACGCGCGCTCCAACCGTGCAGTCAGCGTCGGGGGCGCCCAGTCGTCCCGCGCGCCCTCCAGGGGCAGCTCCACCAGCGCGAGCGGGTTCCCCGCGGCCACGGCCAGCAGACGCCGGCGCACGGCCGGATCGAGCTGCGGTGCCCGGCGCGCCAGCACGTCCTCGGCGGAGCGACGATCCAGGCGCTCCAGGCGGTGCTCGCCCAGCACCGGGCCGGCGAGGGCGGGCGGGTAGCCGTCGCGCTGAGCCGCCACCATCACCACCGCTTCGGACTCCAGCCGCCGCGCGACGAAGCCGAGGACGTCGGCGCTGGGCCGGTCGAGCCAGTGCGCGTCGTCGACCACGAGCACGAGGGGCTGGTCCCCGGCGCTGTCGCTGATCAGCGTCAGGGCCGCCAGCCCGATCAGGAAGAGCTCCGGTGCGGCGTCGTCGGTCATGCCGAAGGCCGCCTTCAGCGCGCGCCGCTGCGGAGCGGGCAACGCGGGGAGGCGACCGAGCAGCGGCCGGACCAGCTGGTGGAGGCCGGCGAACGGGAGCGCTGTCTCGGACTCCACGCCGGTCGTGCTCAGCACCCGCAGCCCCCGTCCGGCCGCGGCTTCGCACACGTGGCGGAGGAGGGCGGACTTCCCGATCCCGGCCTCGCCACGGACGAGAACGGCGGCACCGCGGTGCTGCACATCGAGGAGCAGCCGATCGAGCGCGCCGATCTCCGCGTCCCGGCCCACCAGGCCGGCTGTCGTCTTGTCCGCGCCCATCTGCGCCCACCACCGTCCGGCTGCCGCGCGCCCTCCTCGACGACGGCAAGGTAGTGGGCGCGGGACAACCAGGTATAGGTCCGATACGAGGTCTCCGGTTCTGATATGGCGGGTCGCTCGCGGCCGCCGTCCGGCGGGTCACCGGCTCCCTGCTGTGCGCTGTCGAGGACGGGCCGTCCTGGTCCGAAGCCAATGCCGACAGGCTCACCGGTCGCCGGGCCACGCACATCCGTCGGATGACGGTCGTCGACCTCATCTGCACCCGCAGCGCGGCCCGTCCCGCGCACGCCGACGACGACGACGCCGCGGTCGTCACGGCGCGATGACGAGCTCCGCGACGAGGTCGCCGTCCATCGCGAAGCGGTAGCGCAGGTCGACGACGCCACCAGGGAAGTCGCCCTCCAGATGCTTGGTGGCGACCCAGTGCGCGTCGTCGGAGCGCTCCGCGGCGACGAGGGTGCTGGTGTACGTGAACTCGGCCCCGGCCTTGGCCAGGAAGCGCCGGATCTCCTCGGTCCCGCGGTAGGTGATGCCGTCGTCGACGACCACGGCGGTGGGCGTGAACGCGCGGAGCGCGGTGTCCGCGTCGCCGGCGTCGTGCGCGGCGAGGTAGCCCCGGATCATCACGGGGAGCTGGTCGGGCTGGATGCTGGTCGGTGAGGTCATGTCCTCACGGTGCGGCCTCCCGATGCGGGAGGGGCAAGCGCTGGACCCTCCCCTGGGGAGAGGGTGCACAGTGCACGCATGCTGGCGATCGGCGAGTTCTCCCGGCTGACCCACCTCAGCGTGCGCACGCTGCGCCGGTACCACGACGCCGGCCTGCTGGAGCCCGCTGCGGTGGACTCCACGACCGGGTACCGCTACTACAGCGCAGATCAGATCCCGACCGCCCAGGTCATCCACCGGCTGCGGGAGCTCGACGTCCCCCTGCCCGACGTCCAGCGCATCCTGCGCTCCCCTGACCCGGGTGCCCGGGCCACCCTCGTGGCCGACCACCTGCAGCGGCTCGAGGCAGAGCTCGATCGGACCCGCTCCGCGGTGGCGTCGCTGCGCCGGCTGCTCCGGCCGGATCCGGCCCCGTTGGACGTCGAGCTCCGCGCGGTCCCGGCGACGACGGTGGCCGCGGTCGAGGACGACGTGGCGCACGAGGAGGTGCTCGGCTGGTACGCCGGCGCCATGGCCGAGCTGGACGCCGTGGTCCGCCAGCCGACCGGCGCTCCGGGCGGGCTCTACGACAACGCGCTGTTCGAGGACGGCCGCGGGCACCTCCTCGTGTACCGCCCGACGGCGGAACCGCCACGCAGCGGCCGGGTGCACCCGGTCACCCTGCCGGCCGTCGAGCTCGCCGTCACCACCCACGCCGGCGAGCACGACGACATCGACGTCACCTACGGCGAACTCGGGACCTGGGTGGTGGCCAACGCACTGGCCGTGGCCGGCCCGGTGCGGGAGATCTACCTCGTCGGGCCACGCGACACCCCCGATCCGGACGCCTGGCGCACCGAGATCGGCTGGCCCGTCTTCCGGATGACCCCGCGATGAGCCAGCAGCCGGCCCGGTCCGCCATCGAGGTCACCGCAGGGTGGACGCGTCGATGACGAACCGGTAGCGGACGTCGGAGGCCAGCACGCGCTCGTAGGCCTCGTTCACCTTTGCGGCAGGGATGATCTCGACCTCCGCGCCGATGCCGTGCTCCGCGCAGAAGTCGAGCATCTCCTGGGTCTCGGCGATCCCGCCGATCATCGAGCCGGCGTACGTGCGCCGCCCGCTGATCAGCGACATCACGTCGAGGCTCAGCGGCTCGGCCGGTGCGCCGACGTTGACCAGCGCGCCGTCCACCGCCAGCAGCGACAGGTAGGCGTCGACGTCGATCGCCGCGCTCACGGTGTTGAGGACGAGGTCGAACCGGCCGGCCAGCTCGGTGAATGCCTCCGGGTTGCTGGTGGCGAAGTAGGCGTCGGCACCCAGCCGCAGGCCGTCCTCCTGCTTCTTCAGCGACTGCGACAGCACCGTCACCCCGGCGCCCATGGCGTGAGCCAGCTTGACGGCCATGTGGCCCAGCCCGCCCAGTCCGACGACGGCGACGCGCTTGCCGGGCCCGGCGCCCCAGCGGCGCAGCGGCGAGTAGGTGGTGATGCCGGCGCACAGCAACGGCGCGGCTGCGGCCGGGTCGATGCCGGCCGGCACGCGCAGGAGGTAGCCGGCGTCGACGACGACGTGGGTGGAGTAGCCGCCCTGGGTCGTGCTGCCGTCGCGGTCGGTGCCGGCGTACGTGGGCACCATGCCCTGTACGCAGTACTGCTCGTCGCCGGCCCGGCAGTTGGCGCACTCGCCGCAGGAGTTGACCATGCAGCCGACGCCGACCCGGTCGCCGACCCGGTGGCCCGTGACCTCGGCGCCGACCTCGGTGACGAGGCCGACGATCTCGTGGCCGGGGACGACGGGGAACGGCTGCGGCCCCCACTCGCCGCTGACGGTGTGGATGTCGGAGTGGCAGATACCGGCGTACTCGATCTCGATGAGGACGTCGTTCGCGCCGACCGGGCGGCGTTCGATGGTGGTGGGGGCCAGGGGCTGGCCGGCGGCGGGGGCGGCGTAGGCGTTGACGTGCATGGGGTGCTCCTCGCGACGTGGTCTGGACGGGTGTCGGACCCACGGAACGCGTTGGAGCCCTCGGGTGGGAGGGCGGGTTTGTGGGGGGTAGAAGCTCGACCTCCCTCCACCGGCGCAGCGACGTAGCGTCGATCGGGTGGACAACCGCGCGGACATCCGGGGCTTCCTCACGAGCCGGCGCGCCCGGATCACCCCCGAGCAGGCAGGGCTGCTCCCCGGCGGCGGACGACGACGCGTACCAGGGCTGCGCCGCGAAGAGGTCGCCGTCCTCGCCGGGGTGAGCACCGACTGGTACACCCGGCTGGAGAAGGGGCACATCAGCGGCGTCTCCGAGGACGTGCTCGTGGCCGTCGCCCGGGCACTGCAGCTCGACGACGCCGAGCGGACGTACCTGTTCGACCTGGCGCGCGCCGCCCGTCCGACCCGTGCGCCGCAGCGCCGCAGCAGGGCGCAGCTCCAGCCACGCGTGCAGTGGATGCTGGACACGATGACCGGGTCGGCCGCGTTCGTCGCCGACGGCCGGCTCGACATCCTCGCCGCCAACACCCTGGGTCGGGCGCTGCACTCGCCGATGTTCGACGACCCGCGGCAGCGGGCGAACTTCGCTCGCTTCCAGTTCCTCGACCGCAGGTCGCGCGACTTCTACCAGGACTGGGAGGGCGCGGCGACCATCACCGCCGCCCTGCTCCGCGCCGAGGCCGGCCGCCGGCCGCACGACACGCACCTGCGCGAGCTCGTCGGGGAGCTCTCGACGGTGAGCGATGAGTTCCGCACCCGCTGGGCCGCCCACGACGTGCGCATCCACCACGACGGCACCAAGCAGTTCCACCACCCCGTCGTCGGCGCGCTCGCCCTCGGCTACTGCACCCTGGCGCTGCCCGCCGAGGACCGCTCGGACCTCCGCCTGACCATCTACACGGCGGTCCCCGGGTCGGCGTCGGAGGACGGCTTGAAGGTGCTGGCGAGCTGGGCGGCGACCCAGGCGACGTCCTCGGCGGCCGGACAGGCGGCTCCAGCAGCCGACCAGCCCTGACCTGGGCGCCGGAGGTCCTCGACGTCGTCGACGTCCCGGAGCCGGAGGCCGGTCCGGAGCAGAAGCTCTACGACGCCTCCGCCGCAGGAGTCAACTTCGCCGACACCCACCAGCGGCTGTCTCCCAACTGACCTGAGGCGGGCCGTGGGCTGCTGTGGCGGCTACCCCACCGCCGGGCGGCCGCAGCTCTCTGCGCCAGCACAGGGAACTGCCGGTTCCACCCGGCGGTGACACCGCCGCCGCGTCGTCAGATGTCGGGGTTGTACGTCGCGATGAACTTCGCATATCGATCTGCCCCGGTGCCCGTGGACACGTCACCGATGCGAAGCACGGTCAGCCCGAGGTAGCCCCACATCTCGAAGGCCTCGTTGATGTTGTCCCAGCCCTCGTCGGACGTGACGCCGCCGGCGAGCGCGTTCTCGCCCTTGAGCTCGACGCCGGCGCGGTAGGCGTAGTCGCCGATCCAGCCGACCAAGGTCTGCGCCAGCGAGTAGGCGGGCTCCCCCGGGTCGTCGTCCATCTCGAGCGCGGTGAAGTGCATGACCACCTCGCGGGGGCCGCCGTCGAACCGGTTGGCCAGCTCGACGACCCGCTGGTAGCCGTGCCCGGTCTTCCAGGAGTCGAGGTCGATGCTCGTCTGGATCAGGCCGGTGGTCACCTCTGCGGCCCGCGGATGGGCGGGGTTGGTCATCGACCAGTGAATCCCCGGCACCTTGTAGCCGATGTCGGCATCGGGGAAGTCCTCGCCGAGGGCGTCGATGACCGCCCACAGCACGCGCTCGCCGTGCTCGACGAGCGAGCCGTTGTACCAGTCCACGAAGTCGCGGCCGTACTGCGTGTCCAGGTAGTCCAGGCCGGCGAAGAAGGCGTCGGCGTCCTCCGGCGGGGTGATCTCCTGCACCGACGCGAGGTGGGTCCCCCAGGCGGCGTTGATCGCTTCCAGGGAGCCGTACCGGTGCAGCATCTGGCTGCGGAGGTCCTGCACGGCCAGCGGGGAGTAGGCCTGCAGTGCACCCCGGGTCGGGTAGCCAGTGCCCTCGTCGTGCTGGTTGTAGGAGGGGTACCTCAACTCGCCGGACGGGCCGAGGGAGACGTTCATCTCGATCACCTCGTCGGCATAGACGTCCCCGTACTGCTGCTCGAACGCCTCGGTGAAGTCGCGGTACTCGTCCATGACCAGCTGGTCGGCCCAGCCCTGCACGCTCTCGGCGCTGTGGTTCCCCTGCTCGCTCTGGTGCTGGAGTCCCGTCGCGCCGAGCTCGATGCCGCGGTAGGTGACATCCGCGTACTTGGGCCACAGCCACGACGGCAGCAGGCTCGTGTAGTCGTCTCCGACGTTGCCGCCGGCCTGGTGGAACGACAGGATCGGCGCCAGGTCCAGGCCCTTGGACGTGATCACGTCGAAGACCTGGTCGTAGTAGCTCCAGTCGAACTGGTTGTCGGCCACACCCTCGACGTCGCCCCACCACACGTCGACGCTGACGGCGTCCACGCCATAGGCGGCCACGGTCTCGAGGTCGGCTTCGAACGTCGCCCAGTCGGTCACCTTCAGCGGTGCCATGACGTTCGCGGTGAACTCCGGGTTGTCCAGCGCCACAGGCCCGGGGGGGACCGGGCCGTCCGCAGGAGTGGCCTGGGCGCCGCTGGCGCCGGCGAGGAGCAAGCTCAGGACGGCGAACGTGACTGTGACGTGTCTCACACCCGGACACCCTGCCAGCCTCTCGCGCCGGGCTGCGGTTCAGTCTCCGGTCTAATACGTCTTCCCGGCGTGTCCTGCCCGACTCGCGGTCCTGAGCGGGCCGCAGACCTCGCCCCTGCGCATGATGGGCCTCGCTCAGCCCCAAGATCCACGGACGCCCGACCTCGAGGTCTGCACATGCAGTGGGTCGGGCATCTTCGCCCGCTGGCTGCAGCGGATACCCGCGTCAAGCGACGCCCGCCAGCCCGAGGAGAACTGCCCTGCGCCCAGGGCCCTAGCCTCACCCGCATGCGCGCTGTGCAGATCACCGCTTCGGCGGGCCCGAGGTCCTCGACGTCGTCGACATCCCGGAGCCGGAGGCCGGCCCCGGGCAGCAGCTCTACGACGTCTCCGCCGCCGGCGTCAACTTCGCCGACACCCACCACCGTCGGAGTGCTCAGTCGGCCCGCCGAGAGGCACGGACCGCTCGACATCGAGCCCCATTCCATGGCTCTCTGATCCCACCATTCAGTTGCCACGCGGCTCCGCCCCGCAGCGCACGTCCGTGTGAGCCGTTCGCCCGCGGAGCGCCGGGCATCGCCGGAGGCACTCGGTCCGAGTGCGCGTCGGGCCGGGACGAAGGCCGAGATCAGGTCGCTTGAGCAGCGGCTACAGGGGTCGGGTCCCGCCCCTGAACGACACCGAGGCCCGCTCTCCCTGCGGCGACTTCTTCGCGAGCAGCGGCCGGCGGACTTCGTCAGCTCTGCACTGGCCGCCGGCGACCCGGCGCCGGAGACCGTTCGGCAGCTGAAGGGCAGGGTGCTCGAGCACCAGGCCGAGCCGCGAGACGACGCCCGCATCGTCATCCCGGAGTGGCTCACCGGCGACACGGAGCAACTTCAGCCCTAGGCCCGCCACTCGTGTCGCACGACGACACAGCCCATCTCCCCGGTGGCTCGTACCGAAACCGCAGCTACCGTAGACCGGAGCCGCGCCTACCGAGCGTGAGCGGCACGACATGGGGGTTGGACGCGTTGGGCCTCGAACACACGGGGGACGCCGACCGGCACGGCAGCACGACCGGCGCCGGGCCGGGCGGGTGCGCGGTGCCGGATTTCCGGCATGACGCGCTGCTCTACGACTCGGCCGAGGACCTGGTCGACCTCGCCGCCCCGTTCCTGCTCGAGGGCCTGGCCGCCGGTGACGGCGCGGTGATCGCTGCCAGTCCGGAAGCCACCGCCGCCCTCCACGACGCGGTCGGGAACCACCCCCTGGTCCTGGTGCTCGAGCGGCACGCCCTCTACCGCGCACGCACGCCGACGGCGATCACCACGTTCCGCGGACTCGGTGAACAGGCGGGCGACGGCCAGCGGATCCGGGTCGTCGGCGAGGTGGACTTCGGCACCACCGTCGCTGACTGGACCGAGTGGCAGCGCTACGAGGCGGTCATCAATGCCGCATTCGCGCCCGCACCGCTGTGGGGGTTGTGCTTGTTCAGCACCGACCTGCCCGAGCCGCTGCTGGCCACCGCCAGGCACACCCACCCGCAGCTGGTCAGCCGCGCCGGCCGGGCGACGAACGGCGACTACGTCGACCCGGTGACCTACCTGGCCGGCCTGCCGGTGCCCGACGAGCCGTTGGAGCGCACGCCGCCGGCTCTGGCCGCCGACGACGTCACCGACTTCATCGGGCTCCGACGGACCATCCGCCGTCACCTGAGCATGGTCGCCGGACCAGATGACCTGCTGGAGGACTTCCAGCTCGCCGTCGACGAGATGACCTCCAACGCCGTCCGGCACGGCCACCAACCGGTCAGCCTGCGGCTGTGGACCGCGCCGGGTCAGCTGGTGTGCACCATCAGCGACGCCGGAACCGGCCCGGCCGACCCCTTCGCCGGGTACGGGCCCGCGCACGGCGAAGACCTGTCGGCCGGCGGGATGGGGCTGTGGCTGGCCCGCCAGCTGTGCGACCACGTGGCACTGCGCCGAGATGCACACGGCAGCAGCGTCCGGCTCACCACCCGCTGGGCCTGAGCAGGCCGCCTACCCGGCTGCGTAGGTCAGTCCACCGGGAAGCCCGGCGGCACCCGGTGCGGGCCGGCCTCCGGCGGGCGCGGCCGGTCCTGCGGGTGCAGCCGCACGGCGACCAGCGCGACGTCGTCGTCGGGCGCGTCGGGCAGCATGCGGGCCAGCAGCTCGTCGCACAGCTCGTCCAGCTCCCGGCCGGCGAGCTCGGCCAGCACGGCCTCCAGCCGAGCCGTTCCCGCGTCGAGGTCGGAGTTCCGGCGCTCGACGAGCCCGTCGGTGTACAGGAGGACGACCACGTCCCGCCCCAGCGTCACCTGCGACTCCCGGCGTACGGCCGCAGCGTCCACACCGAGCAGCAGGTCCGTGTGCTCGGTGGTCAGCGCGGTCACCGTGCCGTCGGAGGCGATCGTCATCGGCGGCGGATGGCCTGCGTTCGACCAGCGCAACCGGGTCAGCCCGGCTTCGCGCTCGGCGTCGGTCTGCTCCAGGCGCGCGATCAGCGTCGTGGCCAAGATCGGTGACTGCAGGGTCTCCATCACCTGCCCTACCTGGCGCAGCACTGCAGCCGGGCCGTCGTGGTCCAGAGCGCCGATGGTGCGCACGATGCTGCGGATCTGACCCATCGCCGCCGCGGCAGCCACGTCGTGCCCGACGACGTCGCCGATGACCAGCTGGGTCGCACCCCCTGGCTGCATGAACGCGTCGTACCAGTCGCCGCCGACCTCTGCCGACTGAGCTGCGGGCACGTACCGGACGGCGATCTGCAGGTGGTCGGGTTCGGGCGGAGCGGTGAGCAGCGACCGCTGGAAGCCCTCTGCCAGCCCACGCTGCTGCCGGAACAGCCGGGCGTTGTCCAGCACCAGCCCCGCCCGCGCGGCGACGTGCCGGGCGGTGACCAGGTCCTCGGCAGAGAATCCGCCCCGGTCGGTGCCGTTGGCCAGGGTGAGCATCCCGACCGAGCCGTCCCGCCCAGGTAGTGGGAGCACCACCACTGCTTCGGGTGCCAGCGCCCGGAGCGCATCGTGCATCGGCCCGGGGGTGAGCCTCGTGAGGGCTCGCGCGGTCGCGTTGGCGTCGAGGAGCTGCAGCTGACCTGTCCGCATGGCCCGCTTGAGGACCGCGTCGTCGGAGACGGCAGCCAGCCGGACCTGGGCGTAGCTATCCAGGATCTCCTGCATCGCGGGGTCGGCGTGCTGGGCTGCGGCCGGGCGCAGGCCGCGCCGGACGCCCGCGGCCTGGTCATCCACGCTGAGAGTGACGATGCACCAGTCGGTCAGCGCCGGAACGAGCAGCCGAGCCAGCCGGTCGGCGGCCTCGTCGGCGTCCAGGGTGCCGACCAGCTCCTCGGTGATTCGGCCCAGCAGCCGCTCCCGCCCGGCTGCCCGCTCCGCCTGCTGCTGCGCCGAGGCCCGGGCGGTGACGTCGACGAAGTGCAACGCAACCGCTGCTGGGTTCGGCACGGCGCGCACCTCGACCCAGACGTCCAGCGGCTGGGGGTAGTACGCGTCGAAGGACACCGGCTGCCCGGTGCCGGCGGCGCGGCGGTAGTGGTCCTCGAACTCGGTGCCGACGGTGGCCGGGAACGCCTCCCACAGCGTGCGGCCCAGCAGCTTCTCCCGGGGGAAGCCGGCGATCCGCTCGGCCTCGGCGTTGACGTGCGTGATCACCCAGTCGGTGTCCATCGCGAGGAAGCCGACCGCCATCGACTCGACCGCCTGAGCTGCCAGGGTCAGCGGCTCCCGCTGGGCGGTGGTGTCGTGCACCACGCCCACGAGGCGCGAACCGACGCCGTCTCCACCGCCGACCACCTGCCCTCGGGCGGCGAGCCAGCGGTGCGCGCCGTCGGCGAGGACGATCCGGTATTCGGCGTCGTAGGTCCCGCCGGTGTCGACGGCGTGCTGAACTGCAGCCACGACATCGGCGAGGTCGTCGGGGTGCACGTGGGCGTACACGTCCTCGGGCCGGCCGGAGAAGCCAGCCCGGTCCATCCCCGACAACTCCAGCAGGCGGTCATCCGCGGTCAGCGCGCCGGTGGCCAGGTCCAGGTCGAAGGTGCCGGCCTGCCCGGCGTGCAGCGCCAGCAACCACCGGGACCGGTCGAACTCGCGTTCGGCGAGCAACTGACGCGCGTGCGCCGCGGACTCCTCCGCCCGGGCGACGGCGGCGTCGGCGCGTAGCTGGGCAGCCCGCATCCGCAGCTCCGAGGCGCACGCTTCGGCCAGGTCGGTGAGCACCGCCAGGTCCTCGTCCCTCCACTCCCGCGGCCGGCTGTCGATGGCGCACAGCGAGCCCACGACCTGGCCGTCGGCGTCGGTCATCGGAACGCCGGCGTAGGCGATGACGTGCAGGTCGGGGATGGCCAGGTTGTCGGCGACCAACGGATCGGTGCGCGCGTCGGTGATGACCAGCGGGGCGGCCGAGCGCACCACGTGCTGGCAGAACGAGTGGCTCAGCGGCGTCCTACGCGTGGACTGCCAAGGCTCAGGCAGCCCCAGCGCGCCCGGGAACACCTGCTCGTCGGCCGACACCATGGTCACCAGCGCCACGGGGACGTCCAGCTGCCGACGCACCAGCCGGGCGAAGCGCTCGAACGCCGCATCCGACTGCGCGGGCAGCGCGGTGCCCGCAGGTAGCGAGCCAGTCACAGAGTCCCCCTAGGACAGGGACACGGACGTGAGGTCCCACGGAGTCAGCTCGCTGATGGTACCGGGCGCCGCTACGCCCACCGATCCGTCGATTCCCGGTCAGGGAGGGATGCACAGCTCCCCGGGTGGACTGCAGGCTATGGGCGATCGGACGGGTGCTCCGGGGGCGCTCTCCGACGTGATCAAAGCGGCCCTGGCCCGGTGACGAACGCGCCAAGCCCATAGCCTGACTGCATGCGCCCGCCCGGGCCCGGCGCCGCACCGGCGCCTACCTGTGGGGCGTGTTCCAGGACGCGGAGGATCCCGAGCTCTTCCTGGAGACGTTCACCGTCACCACGTGGCGTGAACACCTGCGCCAGCACGTCGAACGGGGCACGGTCGCCGACGCCGCCTTGGAGGAGCGGGCACGCGCCTACCTCGTCGGGAACACGGTCGTGCGGCACCTCGTCTGGGCCTACGCGGTGCCCGCGGCGCGGGCCGACACCGAGCCGGAGGTCATCCCGGACGCGCTTCCCGAGCCGGCTCCGACGGCCGCACCGGCTGCGGCGGACCCGCCGTGAGCCCGGACGTCATTCACCGTGGTCGCCCGGGAAGGTGTCCGGCCGCCCGGTGCGGGTACTCCACTCACCGCTGAGCAGCCGGCGAGGTGCGAACGACCGTGGCGCCGCCGATCGAGCTCCCGCTACCCGGGCAGTTCCGTCGTCCGTGCGCCATCAGGCAACAGGGGGACGCCATGCCCACCAGACGCCGGCTCAAGGGCCGGACCATCGCTGCCCTGGCGGCCGACGGCTTCGAGAAGGTCGAGTTGGTGGTTCCGCTGCGAGCGCTGAAGGCGGCCGGCGCCACGGTGGACGTCGTGTCCCTGCGGCGCGGGCGGATCCGCGGGGTGAACCTGCACATGCCGGCCAGCCGGGTCCGCGTGGACCAGCCGGTCGACGACGCCGATCCCGCCCACTACGACGGGCTGCTGCTGCCCGGCGGGTTCATCAATCCCGACCTGCTCCGGCAGTCCGCCGCAGCACGGGAGTTCGTCCGCGCGTTCGCCGCACGTGGCAAGCCCATCGCCACCCTCTGCCACGGACCGTGGGTGCTCGCATCGGCGGGCCTCCTGGACGGACGGACCCTCACCTCCTGGCCCGGGATCCGCGACGACCTGGTCAACGCCGGTGCCACCTGGCTCGATCGGGAGATCGTCCGGGACGGCAACCTGACCACGAGCAGAGGGCCCCAGGACATGACCGCCTTCGTCCGGGGGATGCTCGACGCCTTCGCGGAGACGTCACCGGAGCCGGCGACGACGACACCGGGTCGGGAATCCGACCGGCAACGCGAGGCCCCCGTCGGCTGGGCCGTCACCGCGCTGCGCTGGTCGCCGAAACCCTCAGCCGCCGCCGTCGTGGGCGTCGGCCTGGCCGCTGCCGTCCAGCGCGCCCTGCGTGTCCCGCCTCCGCGCAGCGGGTGGGCCCGGATGGCAGGTCGTGCCAGATGATGTCCCGGACCGTGGTCGCCGCTGCGCGCGGTGAGTGGTGCGGCGGCCCACGTCGACGTCTGGGCGCCGGGACGGTCACGACCGCGGCTGTCGGTCAAGGCGCCCCTGCCCACGACCGCGCCGGCGGCAGCGAGCGATGTCCTGCCAGGCGCAGCGCAGCTGAGGCCGGTCGGCCGCCCCACCGGTCGCCGGACGGCGCGCGAATCGGCAGGTCTGCCGATGGCCTCCCCCCGGCGGCACCCGCCAGGGTGGGGGCACCGGGCGGTCGGTCCCTCGCGTCCGGATCAGGCAGGGATCGCGAGGAGGAGCTTTGCAGTACGACGACTACATCTCGTCCGTCCAGGTACGCAGCGGACGCCCGCACGACGAGGCCGAGACTCTCGTCCACGCCACCCTGCGCGTGCTGGCACAGCGGCTGACCGCCGGTGAGGCCGACGACCTGCGTGCCCAGCTGCCCGGGGAGCTGCACGCCGACCTCATCCCGCCGGAACCCGAGGCACAGCCCTTCCAGCCGGACGAGTTCGCCCGGCGGGTCGCGCGGATGGCGCGCGTCCCCGAGGCGCAGGCGCGGGAGGGCATGGTCGCCGTGCTCGCCACGACCCGCGACGCGGTCGAGCCGGGCGAGTTCGACGACGTGCTGTCCCAGCTGGGTGGGGAGTTCGCCCAGCTCGTGGCCCGGTCGGGGTAGGCCGGCGGTGGCGTCCCCGACGGGAACGGAACCGCGGCGCCCTCGGGCCGAGCGGCGACTCTCCGCGGCTCCCGGCACCGGGACGCCGACCGACCACCCGGTGGTCGTGGCGCTCCTGTACGTCGCGGGCGGGGCGGCCCTGGCGGCCGGGACGCTGACGCTCGACCGGTGGCTCGGCCCGGACGGGACGCCGTCCTGGTTGCACGTCGGCACCTCCGTCGCGCAGGCCCTGACCACCGGCTTCGGCTCGAGCCTGCTCTTCGTGATCTCGGTCGTCTTCATGGTCCGGATCTACGCGCTGCAGATGAGCGCGGAACCGTTGTCCGCCCGGGTCCGACGTCGCTTCCTGACCGATCCGGTGCAGCGCCACGCGATGGGCGCCCTCGTCGGCTCGATGACCTTCGTGATCCTCGTCGCCCGGGCAATCCCCGACCCGGACGCCGGTGGTTCCGTGCCCCAGGTGTCCGTGGCCGTTGCATGCGCCGTCCCGGTCATGGCCGCGATGCTGGTCCTCTTCGCCCTCCGCAACGCCACCCACTGGGGCGAGATCGGCCGCATGATCCGCTGGATGACCGACAACTGCCTGCGCCTCATCGAGGTCACCCACCCGCCGCTCGAGCGTGGCCACTCGGCCGACCCCCCGGACACGGTGCCCCGGGGAGGCGACGACGGTCCGGGGCGTCCGGTGCTGGCGCAGGACAGCGGCTGGATCCAGCGGATCGACCTCGACGCCGTGCTCGACGCCCTGCCGCCGCGGACGACCGTGGAGCTGTCGGTGCACGCCGGGGACTTCGTGTCCGAGGGGATCCTGCTGGCGACGGTGCGGAACGGGTCGGACGGAGAGCCGGACGAGAGCGTGTGCTCCGCCGTCCGCTCGGCCGTCGTGATCGGCGCCGACCCGACGCTGGAGCAGGACCTCGGCTACGGGCTCACCCTGCTCGTGGACATCGCCGAGCGCGCCGGCTCCCAGAGCAGCAGCGACTCGACCACCGTCCGCGAGGTCGTCCTCCACCTCGGCATCGTCCTGCGTGCGCTGCTGCTGCGGGATCTGCCACCGAGCTGGCGGACGGCGAGTGCCGGGCGCGCGGTGGTCCTTGCCGACGAGCAGGGCTTCGGCGACTACGTCTCCACCGCCTTCGAGCGCATCCGCCTGGCGGGCGCCCAGTCGCCGACGATCGCCCGCTGCCTGCTGAGCACCATCGAGATGCTGGTGGCCCAGCTCGAGGACGCAGGCCTTCCCGACCGCACCGGCCCGCTCCGGCGGGAGGCGCGCCTCGTCCTCGACAGCGCGAAGGAGTCGCTGACGCTGTCCGCCGACTACGAGCGCCTGTGCGACCAGGCCTCCCCCTGGCTGGCCCCGGTCCGGTCGTGAGCCCGGCCGGGACCCCGTCGGGCCAGCGGTGACGAGTCCGGGTCCCCGGCCCTCGATCACGACAGCGCACCCGCGTCGCGCGGTGGACACCGGCACGTGGAAGTCGGTGGGATGCCCCGGAGCGCCGACTTCCTCGACCGCGTCCGACCCGCTCCGCGGGGTGAGCGGCAACGGGTCCGGTGCCCTCGACGTCGCCGATGACTAGCAGCGCCGTCGTCACTCAGAGCGCGTCAGCGAACCCCCGGATGTCGCGCACCGCCGCCTTGTACGCCTCGGGCACCGCCGCACGGAAGGACATGTCCGCGGCGTGGGTGAGGCCGAGGTTCACGCGGCCGACCACCGGGACCCCGGCCCGCTGCAGCAGCCGAAAGTAGGCGATCCCCTCGTCGCGCAGCGGGTCGAGCTCGTTGACTGCGATCACGTGCGGAGGCAACCCCGCGACGTCGTCCTCGGTGGCGAAGTACGGCCAGGCGAGCGGGTTCTCCGCGTTCTCGCCGGTCGGGTCGTAGACCGCCACGAGCATGTCCATCATGTCGCAGTTGATGTAGTGCCCGTCGTTCTCGACCATCGACGGCAGCTCCCGAAGCTTGCGCTCGCGGCTCCAGCCGTAGCCGCCACTGATGTACGGAACCATCGCGTAGACGCCGTCGATGCGGTTCAGCCGGTTCTCCCGCTTGGCCTTCAGCGTGGTGGCCAGCACGAGGTTGGCCCCGCCGGACGTTCCCTGCAGGACGATCCGGGTGATGCCCAGCTCGGCGCGGTGTTCGTGCACCCAGTCGAGCGCGGAGCTGCAGTCGTCCAGCCCCACCGGGAACGGGTTGGGCCCCTGCTCGGTCCAGGCGTTCCGGAAGCCGACGGTGACCACCACCATGCCGGTCAGGGCGAGGTCCTCGCTCCAGCGTCGGTGCACCGCGTTGTGCGCCTCGAGGATCGTCATGCCACCGCCGTGGATGTAGACCACGCACGGCAGTGGGCCCTCGACGCCGGCCGGACGGAGCACGTGCAGCGGGATCTCATATCCGTCGACCGCGCTCACCGTCTCCTGCCGGTGGTCGACATCGGCGCGCACCTCGTCGGGCCAGTCGCTGGGGACGGCGGCGTACAGCTCCTCGAAGGCGGCGTGCGAAGCGCCGACGAACTCGGCGACCGCCTCCGGCGGGGCGCTGCGGTCGAACGGCGGCGGGGCGGCGTGCCGGTCCAGCTGGAATGCCGCGAACGTCGCCCGCAGGCCGGGGTGCAGTCGTGGATCGGTGCGCAGCTCCACGTCCGGGTCGGCGAGCCGACCCTCCTGCCGCGCCCTGACCTCCTGCGTCGTCTCGCTCATGTGTCTCCTCGTGCGACCGGCGGCCGATACGCCGCACGGCACTGTGGCGCGAGTCACAACCGCAGTCGAGGAGTCGCAGGACCCGTGGAGTCCCTCGCGCGCCTGCCGCTGCAGGAGACTGCTGCGGGACACCACGGGCGACCACCGCTCGGGGCGCCCATCCGCGCCCGCCGCAGGTTCCTAGGAACTCATCGGACCCATCGTGCCCGTCTCCCCGGCTCCGGGAATCATGAGGGCCGGGACGGCATCCGGGGCCACGAACAGCAGCAGGCCGAGGCCGAGCAGCACAGCGGCCGTTCCGTACGTCGCGACCCTGCGCCAGGGCAGGGTCTTCTCGACCGCGATCAACCCGGCGACGAGGGCCATCCACACGATGCTCATGACCCCCAGGGCGAACAGCGAGGCCATGAGTGCCCAGCAGCAGCCGACGCACCAGGCGCCGTTCTTCGCGCCCATCAGGAACGCACCCCGGCGGCCGTCCCGCCACGCGCCGAGCAGGAACCCGAGCGGGCTGCGGCACTTGCCGAGACAGACGTCCTTCAACGGGGTCATCTCGTACGCCGCCGCGATGACCAGCGTGCCTCCCGCGATCCATCGGCCCGCCCGGTCCCAGGCCAGGAGATCGCCCGGCACCCGGCCGAGGATCACGGCGAGCGCATAGGCGAAAAGTCCGGCGCCGGCCCACGTGGCCAGATAGCCGCCGGTGAACAGCAGCGGTGAGAGCGGGGACCGCCGCCCGGTCATGCGGGAGTAGAGGGCGATCGTCGGTGCGACGGACGGGAACATCATCGCCGCCATCATCACGACCCACAGGACGAGGAACCAGCCCAGCGTGCCGAGGCCGGTCCACGGCCCGTCGTCCATGCCCCGCATCCGGTCGACCGTCCACCACCACCCCGCGCCGGCGAGCGCGAAGAGCGCGGCGACCAGCAGGAGCCGCACGCGCACCGCGGCGAAGGCGGGCGCCAGCCCCCCGCCGGCGCTGGAGCGTTCCCGGGTCGGCGCGCTCACGGGTGTCAGCCGGCCCAGGAGAAGTCCGAGGTCGACAGCCCGGTCTTGCCCTCGTACCGGATCCCGAAGGCGTCGATCCGCGAACTCCGCGCCTCGGCCATGGTCAGGTTCGCCCCGGCCGGGTGGAACATCCCGTCGAACCGCACCGGCTGCCCGTCCTCCTTGCCGAACGGCACGATGTCCTCCACCTCGAACTCGATCACGTCACCCACGCGGACGCGGTGCAGGAGCCCGTCGTCGCTGATCTCGATCCTCGCCCGCTCGACACCCGCGATCTCGCCGACGAGCGGGGCGAGCGCGGCCATCGGGCCGCCGAGCTGCCCGCCGAAGACCTTGACCAGCTTGTCGAACTGGTCGTCGTCGGCCTGGTCGTCGACGAACACACCGAGGCGCCAGCCGCCGTCGGTCATGACCTTCGGGGTGTCGATGATCGCCACGACACGACGGCCCCTGACATCGGTGCCCTCGACCTGGCCCTCGCGGATGTCGAAGGCCAGGGTCGCTCGGCAGTAGTCGTAGGTGGCACCGTGGTCGAACGAGAGATTGCAGGGGCACATCAGCTCGCACGAGCAGGTCTCGGCGTAGCTGCCTCTGACGTTCCACGACATCGCCGGCTCCCTCCACAGGAGAGGACCAGTGTCGAACCGCCGTCGGTGACCGGTCAACCTCCTCGGGCGCGGACGCCGACTCTGCCGGGGTGTCTTCCCCGTTCCAGTGGTCACCGGGCCAGGCCCAGCCAGCCTGCCTGCCTGCGTGCGTGCCGCGCAGATCACCCGCTTCGGCGGGCCCGGGGTCCACGACGTCGTCGACACCCCCGAGCCGGAGGCGGCCCCGGCCAGCGGGTCTTCGACGTCTCCACCGCCGGCATCGACCTCGCCGACCCCACCGCCGGCTGTCTGGCCACTGACCTGACGGCGGCCTGTGGGCGGGCAGCTCGGGGAGCCGCGCCTGCGGCGAGTCGGTGTCGTCACGTCCACGCAGCGGGTCCATGTCCTCGCGTTCGTCCACCCGGTGGACAGCCGGCCGGTGGAACGGCGCTCATCCGAGCGATCTCGGGCAGCTCGTCACACGGACCCGCCAGGCAGATCTCATGGGACGAGCCCCGCCGAGCTGCGGGGGCCGGGCATGCTGGCCTTGTGCACCACATCGGGATCGACCTCGCCTGGGGGCTCAGGCAACCCACCGGCCTCGCCGTGCTGGATGACGCCGGCCGGCTGGTGCACGTCAGCGCGGTGCGCACCGACGAGGAGATCGAGACCGCGCTGGCCCCGTTCACCGCCGGCCCGTGCATCGTGGCGATAGACGCCCCGCTGGTGGTCACCAACGCCACCGGGAATCGAGCCGCTGAGCGGGCGCTCAACGCCGACTTCGCGAGGTTCGAGGCCGGAGCGCACCCGACGAACACCGGCAGGCCCGAGTTCACCGATGGTGACACCCGCGGCGGGCGGATCGGCCGGCGCCTGCGGCTCGACCTCGACCCCCGCTCGGGCCGCGACCGCCGCGCGATCGAGGTGTACCCGCACGCGGCGACGGTGGCGCTGTTCCGGCTGGGCCGCACGCTGAAGTACAAGAACAAGCCGGGCCGGGCGCTCGAGCAGATGCGTGCGGAGCTGCTGCTGCTCATCGATCTGCTGGGCGCGGTGGCCGAGCTCGACCTCGGCGCACCGTTCGCCGCGCTGCGCCAGCAGGTGCAGGACGCCAGCCGCAAGAGCGAGCTGCGGGTGGCGGAGGACCAGGTGGACGCCGTGGTGTGCGCCTACGTGGGATGGATCGCCGTCCGGCGCCCGGACGAGGTGACCACCTACGGCGACGCGGCCGGCGGCGCCATCGTGACCCCGACCCTGCCGCCGGACCTGGAGCCCGGCCCGCAGGTCGCCGCACCCCCGCCCGACCCGGTGCAGCAGGCCATCCAGGCGTACGCCGACGGCCGGCCCGAGACCCTGGTCGCCGGGGCGCAGGCGCTCGCGCTCGTCACCGCGGTGCTCAACGACGCCGGGATCAACTACCTGTCGGTGACCGGGCGGACCAAGACCATCGCCTCGTTCGCGGAGAAGGCGGCCCGCACGGTCGACGGCGCGCCTGCCTACCCGGACCCGGCGCGCGACATCACCGACCAGATCGGCGTGCGGGTGATCACCTACGTGCAGAGCGACGTGGAGGCGGTCGCCGAGCTGCTGGCCGCGCAGGTGCGGGTGATCGACGACCGCGACATGGGACGGCGGACCGCGCAGCAGGGCCGGTTCGGCTACTCCAGCCGGCACCTGCTGATCGGCGTGGACCCGGGCCGGGCGGCGGAGCTGCCGGAGCTGGTCGGGCGCGTGGTGCAGGTGCAGGTGCGCACGGTGCTGCAACACGCGTGGGCCGAGTTCGAGCACGACATCCGCTACAAGGGCACGGTGCCGGACGAGCACGCCTCCGAGTTCGACCGCCGCTTCACCCTGGCCGCCGGGCTGCTGGAGCTGGCCGACCAGCAGTTCACCGCGATCCGCGAACGCCTACGGGCACCGGTTCCCAGCGACGAGGCCGACGACATCGACCCCGACGACCCTCGGATCGCGCCCCGCGAGCTGGCTGCGTTCCTGGCCGGGCAGTACGCCGACGCCGGCTGGTCACGCCCGGACCACTACACCTGGATCTCCGGCCTGCTCCTGGAGCTGGGCGTGACCAGCCTGGTGGAGCTGGGTGAGGTGCTCCGCGGTGTCGACGACAGCGGCATCACCGCCCGGATGGACTACCGCTATCCCCCGGGTGCCGTGCGCCGGCTGGACGACACGCTGCTGGCCGGCTTCGGGCAGCGGTACGTGGACCTGCACGGCAACGCCGACCGGCGGGGCGCGCTGGCCACCCGGCTGCAGCGGCTCGCCGGCGGCTGACCCTCGGCCAGGCAGCCGCCCGCGCGAGCGATGGGGAGCCCGCACCACCGGTGGGGCTGCGGGCGCCCCTGTCCGACTTCTACGTCGAGCTCGCCGACGACCACGCCCACCTCTGGATCCGGCGGCTCACCACCACGCCCCGGCCGAGCACCCGGCGACCGGCGGGGCTGGCCGGAACGACGTCCGGGCGTGAGCAGGTCATAGCCTCACCCTCATGCGCGCAGTCCAGATCACCGAGTTCGGTGGCCCCGAGGTCCTGACCGTCGTCGACGTCCCGGAGCCGGAGGCGGGCCCGGGCACAACCTTGCACGACGTCTCGGCCGCCGGGGTGAACTACGCCGACACACACCAGATCGAGAACTCCTACCTGGCCGAGCAGAGACTGCCGCTCGTCCCGGGCGCCGAGTTCGTCGGCACCCCGGTCGGGGGCGGTCAGCGGGTCGTCGGCCTCCTCGACGGCGGCGGGTACGCCGAGAAGGTGGCGGCGCACGACGCGCTCACCTGGCCGGTGCCCGACGGCGTCAGCGACGAGCAGGCCCTGTCGTTGGTGTTGCAGGGCAGCACCGCCTGGCACCTGCTGCGCACCAGCGCGCACCTGGCCGAGGGCGAGACGGTCGTCGTCATCGCCGGAGCCGGCGGTGTGGGCTCGCTGGCCGTCCAGCTGGCCCGCCGCTGGGGCGCCGGCCGGGTCATCGCCACCGCGTCCAGCCCGGAGAAGCGGAAGCTCGCCGAGGAGCTCGGCGCGCACGCCACCGTCGACCCGGCGCTGGCCGACGAGGACCCGAAGCGGTTCACCGGGGCCCTGCGGGAGGCCAACGGCGGCAAGCCGGTCGACATCGTGCTGGAGATGACCGGCGGCAACGTCTTCTCCGGCTCGCTGTCCGCGCTCGCGCCGTTCGGCCGGCTGGTCACCTACGGCATGGCCGCGCGGCAGCAGACCCCTTCGGTGCCGCCGGGGATGCTGATGCAGAAGAGCCGAGCGGTCATCGGCTTCTGGCTGGCGCACTGCATGGCGCGACCGCAGATGATGGACGCCGCCATGACCGACCTGCTGCAGCAGGTCGCCGACGGCCAGCTGCACCCGGTGATCGGCGGCCGCTACCCGCTGTCGGGCGTCGCCGACGCCCACCAGGACCTGCTCGCCCGCCGCACCACCGGCAAGCTCGTCCTCGACCCCGCCCGCTGACCCTGGCCGCGCACGGCGGCTCGTCCTCGCGGTGTTGCAGCCGTCCGTGCCGTCGACGGCGCGGACGGCTGCGGTACCGCGCGGCTCAGATCAGCCGGTTGGTCCAGAACAGGCTGAGGATCGCGCCGACCAGCACGACCAGGACGCCGGCCCGCACGAACCACGGGCTGATGTCCTTGGGCTCGGTGGTGTAGCCGATCTGGCTGCCCAGGTCGGAGTAGACCTGCTCCAGCTCCGCCGCGCTGGCGGCCTCGCTGAAGCTGCCGCCGGTCTGGTCGGCGATCTCCTCCAGCGCCCCCCGGTCCACCGGCACCGGCACCTGCTCCCCGTCGATGTCGAGGGTGCCGTAGTCGGTGCCGAACGCGATGGTCGAGACGGGCACCCCCGCGGCGCGCGCGGCGTCGACGGCCTGCGAGTTGTCCCGGCCGACGGTGTTGGTGCCGTCGGACAGCAGCACGATCCGCGCCGGCGGCGGCTCCTCGCCGTTGCTCTCCAGCGAGGTCTGGAAGTTCTCGATCGCCGCCAGCGAGGTGAACACCGCCTCGCCGATCGCGGTGGCCTCGGCGAGGTCGAGGTTCTCGATCGCGGTCGCCACCTGCGCGCGGTCCGTCGTCGGCGGGACCACGGTGGTGGCCGTCCCGGCGAAGGTGACCAGCCCCAGGTTGATCCGCTCGGGCAGCACGTCGACGAACTCGGTGGCCGCCCGCTGCATCGCCCGGAACCGGGTGGGCTCGACGTCCTCGGCCTCCATGGACAGCGACACGTCGACGGCCATCACCACGGTCGCCTTCTCCCGCGGCACCCGCACCTCGGTGCTCGGCACGGCCAGGGAGACGACGAGCGTGGCCAGGCCGAGCGCGACCACCCCGAACGCCAGGTGCCGCTTCCAGCCGGGCCGCCTGGGCACCAGCGAGCTCAGCAGCGCCACGTTGGTGAACCGGGCCGCGTACGCCTTGCGCCGCAGCTGCATCAGCACGTAGACGGCCACCAGCAGGGCGACCACCAGCAGGGCCAGCAGCCACCACGGGGACTGGAACGTCATCGGGAGGCCCCTCCGTTGCCGGCACGCCGGCGTTCGGCGACGAAGCGGACGACGTCCATGAGCCAGTCACGGTCGGTCCGCAGTTGCAGGTGGCCGGCGCCGGCCCGGCGCAGCGCCGCGGCCACCCGCTCGCGCTGGGCCGCGGCACCCTCGGCGTAGCGGGCGCGGAACTCGGCGTCCCCGGTCGGCACCTCGAGCGTCTCGCCGGTCTCGGGGTCCACCACGGTGAGCAGGCCGACGTCGGGCAGCTCCAGTTCCCGGGGGTCGACGACCTCGACGGCCAGCAGATCGTGCCGGGTGCCCAGACCGCGCAGCGGCCGCTCCCAGTCGCTGTCGCCGAGGAAGTCCGAGATCACCACGACCAGCCCGCGGCGGCGCAGCGGCCGGCGCAGCGTCTCCAGCGCGGCCGCGAGGTCCCCGCGCCGTCCGCTCTCGGCCCGGGGCGTGGCCACCACCGAGCGGAGCAGCCGCTCGGCGGCCAGCCGGCCGGGCATCGCCGGGTAGCGGTCGACCCGCTCCCCCGTGGTGACGACGGCGCCGAGCCGGTTGCCCCCGTGCACGGTGAGGTGGCCGACGGCGGCGAGGCCGGCGATCGCCAGGTCCCGTTTCTGGCAGTTCGCGGTGCCGAAGTCGAGGCTGGCCGACAGGTCGACCACCGCCCAGGTCTCGAGCTCGCGGTCGGCGATCGTCTCGCGGACGTGCGCGACCTGGGTGCGGGCGGTGACCGGCCAGTCCATCCGCCGGACGTCGTCTCCGGCGTGGTAGGTCCGCGAGTCGCCGGCCTCGCTGCCCGAGCCGGGCACCAGGCCCAGGTGGTCCCCCTGCAGCAGGCCGTCGAGCCGGCGGCGCACGGTCAGTTCCAGCCGGCGCAGCAGCACGTCGGCCGGGCCGTCGGTGAACCGCGGCGGCGCACCGTCGTCGCCCGGTCCCCCGCCCGCCGCCGAGCCGGGCGTCGCCGGGTGCAGCAGCAGGCCGGGGTGCTCGGGCGCGGCCGGGAGCGGTTCCTCCCGGCGACGACGGCGGATCACCTCGGCTGCGACCCGGGTGCGGCGCCGTTGGGGCCGCCGTTGCCGCCGGCGGCCGACGCACCGCCGTGGGGGCCGGCCTCCGGGCCGCCGGGCCCCTGCTGACCCGGGCCGTACTGCCGGCCGCCCGGCGCCTGCCCCCACGGGGCGCCGTTCGGCACGCCCTGCGGCGGACCGAAGAACGGGGCGCCCTGGCCGGGCGGCACCGCGGGCCCGCCCGGAGCACCGGGGCCCCCGCCGGAGGCGCCCTGCCGAGGCGCCACCTGCGGCAGCGGGACCGTCTGCACGATCCGCTTGACGATGTGGTCGGCCGGCACGCCGTCGGCGAGCGCGTCGTAGGAGAGCACCAGGCGGTGGCGCAGCACGTCCGCGGTGACGTCGAGGACGTCCTGCGGCAGGACGTAGTCCCGGCCGCGCACCAGGGCCAGGGCGCGGCTGGCGGCGATCAGGCCGAGCGAGGCGCGCGGGCTGGCGCCGTAGGAGACCCAGCTGGCGACGTCCTCCATGCCGTGCTCCCGCGGCGACCGGGTGGCCACCACCAGCCGGACGACGTAGTCGACCAGGGCGTGGTGCACGAAGACCTGGGAGGCGGTCCGCTGCAGCCGGCGCAGCTCGCCGGGCGCGAGCACCGTCTCGGCCACCGGCGGCTCGGCGCCCATCCGGTAGATGATCTCCCGCTCCTCCTCGGAGCTGGGGTAGTCGACCAGCACCTTCATGAGGAAGCGGTCGCGCTGCGCCTCGGGCAGCGGGTAGACGCCCTCGGACTCGATCGGGTTCTGCGTGGCCAGCACGAGGAACGGGTCGGGCAGCGGGTGGGTGACGCCGCCGATGGAGACCTGCCGCTCGGCCATGACCTCCAGCAGCGCCGACTGCACCTTGGCCGGCGCGCGGTTGATCTCGTCGGTGAGGACGAAGTTGGCGAACACCGGGCCGAGCTCGGTGTCGAAGGCATCCTGGCCGGCCTTGTAGATGCGGGTGCCGAGGATGTCGGCGGGCACGAGGTCCGGGGTGAACTGCAGTCGGGCGAAGCTGCCGCCGACGACCTTCGCCAGCGTCTCGACGGCGAGGGTCTTCGCGACGCCGGGCACACCCTCCAGCAGCACGTGCCCCCGGGCCAGCAGGGCGACGAGCATCCGCTCCACGAGCCGGTCCTGGCCGACGATGACGCGCTTGATCTCGAAGAGGACCCGTTCCAGCCGGGCGGCGTCGACCGAGGGCGGCACGGGCGCCTGCGGGTGGGCGGGCGCGCTCTCGGTCGGAGTGCTGGCAGCGCTGGACACGTGGCTCCCTGGTCGTGCCGGGCCGCGACTGCCCGGCTCGGGCAGGCCGTCGACGGGGCGGTGTCGTCCCGGCCCCCTGCCCAGTGTCCTACACGAAACCGGCTCGGCCACTCCCCGACGGCGCAGGCGGCGCGTGGCCTGCGCGAACAGGACGCTGCAGCGGCGTCGAGACCCCTGCCCGCGGAGCGTCCGGACTGCTAGCCTCGCGACTGCGTCGGGCAGCTCCCCCCGTGGCTGCCCGACGCCTTTTCGTGCGCCCCTCGTCGGGGCAGCCCCCTCAGGCGCTCGGTCGCACCGCGCCGAAGTACGTGCTGCTCGAGGTGCGCACCCTGGCGACGGTCACGTGCTCCCCGCGGTCCGGCGCCTCGATCATCTGCCCGCCGCCGATGTAGATCGCCACGTGCGTGATGGACATGTAGTCGTCCCGGTCGCCGCCCCAGAACAGCAGGTCGCCGGGCCGCAGGTCGCCGGTCGCCACCTGCTTCGTGCGGTTGAGCCACCACTGGTCGCGGCTGGTCCCGCCGATGGCGATGCCGGCGCGGGCGTAGGCGTACTGGGTGAGGCCCGAGCAGTCGAAGCCGAAGATCTGGGTGTCCGGGGCGATCCCGTTGCTCGGGCCGTTGCTCCCGCCGCCGCCCCACGAGTAGGGCACGCCGAGCTGCGAGCGCGCCGCGGCGATGGCCGTGGCGACCGCCGACGTCGAGGGCGCACCGGCCGTGCCGCCGTCGGGACGGACGGGCGTCGGCTTGACCGGTACCGGCACCGGGGCGGGTGCGGGTCGGGCGGGAGTGCGCTCCGGGGCCGCCACCGGCGCGGGCGCAGGCGCAGGCGCGGGTGCCGCCACCGGCGCGGGAGCCGGCCGGGCGGCGGCTTCCTGCGCGGCGGCCCGGGCACCCTCCAGGCCGTCGAGGGCCTGCTGCGCCTGCGCGAGCTCGGCCTGGAGACCGTCCTCCTGGGCGGCGAGCGCGTCGGCCTGGCTGCGCGCGGACAGCTCGTGGGACTGCGCGCTCGCCAGCAGCTCGGCGGCCTGCTGCTGGACGGTCTCGGCCTGCTCGGCGGTCTCCCGGGCGAGCTGCTCGGCGGTCTCCGCCTCCGCCTCCAGGACGGTGAGCTCGGCCACGACCTCGGTGCGGTTGACCCCCGCGGCGTCGAGCAGCGCCGAGCGCTCGATCAGCTCGGCCGGCCCGCCGGAGCTGAGCAGCGCGGTGATGCCCGGCGCGGTGGAGCCCTGCATGTAGCTGGCCCGCGCGAAGGAGGCGACGTCGTCGCGCCCGTGCTGCAGGTCGGCGGCCGCCCGGACGGCCGCGGCGGCCGCGGCGTCGGCGGCGGTGCGGGCGGCGTCGTACGCCGCCTGCTTGTCCTCGTAGTCCTGCTGCGCGATGAGCGCCGCCTGGTGGGCGGCGTCGATGCCGGCCCGGGCCCGCGCCAGCTGCGCGCCAATCTCCCCGACCCGGGTGGCGGCATCGGCCTCCGCCCGCTCCGCGGCGCCGAGCTCGGCATCGCTGGGGTTCCGCGGCGCGGCACCGGCCGGCGACGGGGTCAGGCCGATCGCCACCGCGGCGACGAGGAGCGTGACCGCCGTCCGCAGCGCCTGGCGGCCGCCATGACGCCCGACCACCCCGGAGGGGGAACCGGTACCGCCCCGCACCGTGCGCATCCGCGTTCCGCTGCCCACGACCTGCCTCTTCCCGACGTCCACGGGACGCCCGGTCGGGCGTCCCGTGGAGTCATCGGGCGGTGGGGCAGGACCGTTGAGGAGGGCTCACCCCGACGGGTGGGACCGCCCGAGCGGGTGAACCCTCCCCTTACGGAGGCCGCGCGCCGGCCGGCCCTCCGGAGAACTCAGTTGACCTGGCGGTCGGAGCCGGCCCAGAAGTCCTGCCGCAGCTTGAACTTCTGGATCTTGCCGGTGGCGGTGCGGGCGAGCTCGTCGCGAAACTCGACCCGCTTGGGCGCCTTGTACCCGGCGAGCCGGGCCTTGCAGTGGGCGATGATGTCGGCCTCCGTGGCCTGCTCCCCCTCGGCCAGGACCACGATCGCGGTCACCATCTCCCCCCACTTCTCGTCGGGGATGCCGATGACCGCCGCCTCGGCCACCGCCGGGTGGCTGAACACGACGTCCTCGACCTCGATCGAGGAGACGTTCTCGCCGCCGGTGATGATCACGTCCTTCTTGCGGTCGGAGATGGCGACGTAGCCCTCGTCGTCGATGCTGCCGCCGTCGCCGGTGTGGAACCAGCCGTCCTCCAGCGCCTCGGCCGAGGCGTCGGGGTTCTCCCAGTAACCGGCGAGCACGGTGTTGCTGCGCGCCAGCACCTCGCCGGTGTCGCTCACCGACATCCGGGTGCCGATCGACGGCGCGCCCGCGCGGGACAGCCGCTTGGCGCGCTCCTCGGCGTCGAGGTCGTCGTACTCGGCGCGCGGCCGGTTGATGGTGAGCAGGGGCGCGGTCTCGGTCAGGCCGTAGATCTGGTTGAACTCCCACCCGAGCTCGGCCTCCACGCGGGCGATCGTCCGCGACGGCGGCGGCGCACCGGCGACGATGATCCGCACCCGGTCGCGCCCGGGGATCTCGCCGTCCCAGTCCGCGGCCGCCTCCAGGACGGCGTTCCAGACCGCCGGGGCCCCGGCCATCAGCGTCACGCCGTGCTGGTCCACCCGCCGCAGGATCTCCGCGCCGTCGATCTTGCGGATCACCACCTGGCGGGCGCCGACCCCGGCCATGGCGTAGGGCAGCCCCCAGCCGTTGCAGTGGAACATCGGCAGGGTGTGCATGTAGACGTCGCGGTCGCTGACCTGCATGTGCATGCCGAAGGTGACCGCGTTGACCCAGATGTTGCGGTGGGTCATCTGCACGCCCTTGGGCCGCGCCGTCGTCCCGCTCGTGTAGTTGATGGTCGCCGTGGCGTCCTCGTCCGGCTCCGACCACGGCCGCGGCTCGACGTCGAACCGCAGCAGCTGCTCGTACTCCTCCCCCGTGCCGAACCGGTGCTCGGCACCCACGCCCTTCAGCGAGCTCTCCAGCTCCGGGTCGACCAGCAGCACCCGGGCGCCGGAGTGCCCGACGATGTACTCGACCTCCTCGGGCTGCAGCCGGAAGTTGATCGGCACGGCGACGCGGCCCGAGGACGGCACGGACAGCAGCAGCTCGAGCAGCCGGGCGGAGTTGTGGCTGACGATCGCCACCCGCTCGCCCTCGGCGATGCCCAGGGCGTCGAGCCCGGCCTGCAGGGCGCGGCCCCGCCGGGCCACCTCGCGGTAGGTGACGTCGCCGAGCGACGGCGCGGGCTGCGCCGGCTCGTCGACGGCGCCGATCCGGTCGCCGTAGACCAGCTCGGCCCGGTCGAGGAAGTCGCGACTGGTGAGGGGGACGCGCATGCCGGCTCCCGGAGGTGCTGGGCCGGCACCGGGCCGGCCGAAGAGGTGGTCCCCGTCACGCTATCGGTCAGCGGGGACGACGACGAGCGGCCGGGCGCGTGCCGATCAGGTGGCCAGCAGCGCCCACGCGGCCGCTGCCGTGCTGGCGGTGGCGGCGCCCGCCCGCACGCCGTCCACGGACAGCAGGCGGCGGTGCGCGGCGGCGTCCCAGCCGCGGTCGAGTCGGCGGTGCAACGGGACGGCGAGCAGCGCGGTGACCGCCAGGACGACGGCCAGGCCCGCCGCACCGACGAGGACGGGGAGCAGCGGCGTCCCGGCCGGCCGGGCTACCAGGAGCGCCAGCGTCGTGACCCCCTGCCCGGCGAACAGCGGACCGACGACCCGGGTGACCCGCCGCTGGTGGCTGCGCTCGTAGGCGGCGAAGGCGGCGGGTGGGACCTGGGCGAACTGCGGGTAGACCACGATCCGCACGGCCCACTGGAACCCGGCGTACGCCGCGGTGAGCGCGAGGTGGACGACGAGCAGCGTCACCGCGGGTCGGGGACGGCGCCGGTCACGCCGCCCACGGTAGGTCGCGGCCGTGGCGCTCCGGAACGATCAGGTCACCTGATCGTTCCGGGTCCTGGCTCAGCACCGGTCGTGAGCCAGGACCCGGTGCGGTGAGCCAGGAGCCAGCCGGTGCGGTGAGCCAGGGTCAGCCGGCGCAGTGAAAGGGAACGCGTTCAGCCGGCCGCGACCAGCCGCGGCAGCGCGGTCCCGATCGGCTCGCGGACGACGAGATCGGCGACGTCGTCGTACGGGGTGGGCTCGGCGTTGACCACCACCACGCGGGCGCCGTGCCGGACGGCGACGTCGACCAGTCCCGCCGCCGGGTGGACCTGGAGGGAGGTCCCCACCGCGAGCAGCACGTCGCAGTCGGCGGCGGCCGCCGCGGCGGCGTCGATCACCGCGGGGTCGAGCAGCTGCCCGAAGCTGATCGTCGCCGACTTGAGGATGCCGCCGCAGACCCGGCAGGCGGGGTCGGGGTCTCCAGCGGCGACCCGGTCCAGCGCCTCACGCATCGTCGTCCGGTCCCGGCAGCCCAGGCACTCGACCTCGTGCACCGTGCCGTGGATCTCCAGCACCCGCTCCGGCGCCGACCCGGCGGCCTGGTGCAGGCCGTCGACGTTCTGGGTGATCAGCGTGCGCAGCCGGCCCTGCCCCTCCAGGTCGACCAGCGCCGCGTGGCCGGCGTTGGGGCGCACGTCCAGCGCGCCCATGTCCCGGCGCATCAGCCAGGCCCGGCGCCGGATGTCGGGGTCGCGCACGTAGTAGGACAGCGTCACGAGCTTCTCGGCGTCCGGGTCGCGGGTCCAGACCCCGTTCGGCCCCCGGTAGTCGGGGATGCCGCTGTCGGTGGAGATGCCCGCGCCGGTGAGCGCGGTGATCCGGGAGGCGGCGGTCAGCCAGCCGGGCAGGGGTTCGGGGACGGCGCCGGTCACGCCCGCCACGGTAGGGCCGCGCGGCGGACGCCCGCGCGGACCAGCCGTCCGGCCGGCGGGGCGAGCAGGACGACGCCGCAGGCGTACGCGGCGCCCAGCAGGGTGTCGACGACGTAGTGCTCGCCGGACCAGACCAGCACCAGCGGCATCAGCACGGCGTAGGCCACCAGCGCGACCCGCTGCCACGTCCGCCGGGCCAGCGGGAGCAGGACCATGCACATCAGGACGGCGAACGCCGTGTGCAGCGACGGCACCGCCGCCACCAGGTTGACCTGGCCCTGGCTCGTGGCGAGCAGCACGCCGGCGCGGGGCAGCCCCAGCACCTCCCAGCCGGCGCTGCTGACCCGCCCGACCGGCTCGATCACGCCCTCCTTCGCGGCCAGCCACGGCGGGGCGGCGGGGTACAGCACGTAGGTCACCAGGCCGGCCAGCGACAGCGCCACCACCAGGCGGGCGCACCGCGCCCAGCGGGCCCGGTCGCGCAGCCACAGGACGGCGAGGACCACCGGCGTGACGACGAAGTGGCTGCTGTAGACGAGCGTGGCCAGCGCCTTCCACCAGTCGGCCCGCACGTTCTCCTGCAGCCAGACGGTGGGCAGCACGCCGCCGCCGAGCCACCGGTCCGCGTCGGCCGGCTCGGTCACGTGCACCGGCATGCCCAGGCCGTCGGCGAGCCCGCGGGTGGCGTCGTAGGCCAGCAGCACCGCCGCCAGCGGCAGCCAGTCCACCAGCAGGCGGACGAGCCGGCGCCAGCCCTGGGTGGCCGCGGAGACGCCCAGCCCGGCCAGCACCCAGCCCAGCAGCACGACGCGGTCGGTCGGCAGCCCACGGACGGCGCAGGTCCCGGCGAACGCCACTCCCAGGCACGTCCAGAGCACCCAGGTCACCAGCCGGGCGCGGGCCGGCCGCCCGGGCAGGCGGAGGCCGGCGAGCTGCTCCGGCGCGGGACGCGCCCCGGCGAGGACGGGTGCCGGTGGGTCGACCGCGGTCATGGCGCGGGACCGTAACCGCGCGGCGGCCGGCGGAGCGGCAGGTCTCCGCGGCACGCCGTCCCCGGGGGCCGGGTGGGACGGGTGCGGCGGTACGGGCGGGAGGGACGCCGGCATCCCGGCGTCCGCACGAACCGGGCGGCGCGTGTTTCCCGGGAGGTGGCACAGGTCACCGGGTGAGGGAAGGGTCGCCTGACTCGGTGCTCCCGGCCGCGAACTGGGATGATCGAGGGTGGTCAACGAAGCGTGATGAACCACGAGGGGTAGGCGCAGACAAGTGGCAGCCAGCAAGGACAGCTTCGGAGCCCGCTCGACGCTCAGCGTCGACGGCACCGACTACGACATCTACCGGCTCGACGCGGTCGAGGGCTCCGAGAAGCTGCCCTTCAGCCTGAAGGTGCTCCTCGAGAACCTCCTGCGCACCGAGGACGGCGCGGACATCACCGCCGACCACATCCGGGCGATCGCCAACTGGGACCCGTCGGCCGAGCCCGACCAGGAGATCCAGTTCACCCCGGCCCGCGTGGTCATGCAGGACTTCACCGGCGTCCCCTGCATCGTCGACCTCGCCACCATGCGCGAGGCCATGGCGGAGCTGGGCGGCGACCCGCAGAAGATCAACCCGCTCGCCCCGGCTGAGCTGGTCATCGACCACTCCGTGATCGCCGACATCTTCGGCACCGAGGACTCGTTCGAGCGCAACGTCGAGATCGAGTACGAGCGCAACGGCGAGCGTTACCAGTTCCTGCGCTGGGGCCAGGGCGCCTTCAGCGACTTCAAGGTGGTCCCCCCGGGCACCGGCATCGTCCACCAGGTCAACATCGAGCACCTGGCGCGCGTGGTGTTCCCGCGGCAGGAGGGCGACCGCGTGATCGCCTACCCCGACACCTGCGTGGGCACCGACTCGCACACCACGATGGTCAACGGCCTGGGCGTCCTGGGCTGGGGCGTCGGCGGCATCGAGGCCGAGGCCGCGATGCTCGGCCAGCCGGTGTCGATGCTCATCCCGCGCGTCGTCGGCTTCAAGCTCTCCGGGCAGCTCCCGGACGGCGCCACCGCGACCGACCTGGTCCTCACCATCACCGAGATGCTGCGCGAGCACGGCGTGGTCGGGAAGTTCGTCGAGTTCTACGGCGAGGGCGTCTCGGCGGTACCGCTGGCCAACCGCGCCACGATCGGCAACATGAGCCCGGAGTTCGGCTCCACCGCGGCGATGTTCCCCATCGACGAGGAGACCATCACCTACCTGCAGCTGACCGGTCGCTCGCCGGAGCAGGTCGCCCTCGTGGAGGCCTACGCCAAGGAGCAGGGCCTCTGGCACGACGCGTCCCGCGAGCCGGCGTTCTCCGAGTACCTCGAGCTGGACCTGGCGACCGTCGTCCCCTCGATCGCCGGTCCGAAGCGCCCGCAGGACCGCGTCGCCATCACCGACGCCAAGCCCGCCTTCCGCGAGGCCCTGGTCGACTACGTGGCCGCCGACGAGACCGGTGGCGAGGACCGCAAGCCCGGTGTCCCCGGCAACGAGCAGCCCTACGGCGTGGACTCCGCCGTCGACGAGGCCTCGGCGGAGTCCTTCCCGGCCTCCGACCCGGCGGCGCCGTCCGAGCACGGCAACGGCGCGGCCGGCAAGCCGCACCACGTCGACGGGCACGCCGTCGCCGAGCGGCCGCGGAAGCCCACCAAGGTCGTCATGGAGGACGGCACGGAGACCGAGGTCGACCACGGCTCCGTCGTGATCGCCGCTATCACCTCCTGCACCAACACGTCCAACCCGCAGGTGATGATCGGCGCGGCCATGCTGGCCAAGAACGCCGTCGAGCGCGGCCTGACCAGCAAGCCGTGGGTCAAGACGACGCTGGCCCCCGGGTCCAAGGTCGTCATGGACTACTACGAGAAGGCCGAGCTCACCCCGTACCTGGAGAAGCTCGGTTTCTACCTGGTCGGCTACGGCTGCACCACCTGCATCGGCAACTCCGGCCCGCTGCCGGAGCCGGTCTCGGCCGCGGTCAACGAGGCCGACCTCGCCGTCGTCTCGGTGCTGTCGGGCAACCGCAACTTCGAGGGCCGGATCAACCCCGACGTCAAGATGAACTACCTGGCGTCCCCGCCGCTGGTCATCGCCTACGCGCTGGCCGGTTCCATGGACGTCGACCTCAACAACGACCCGCTCGGCCAGGACCAGGACGGCAACGACGTCTTCCTGCGTGACATCTGGCCCTCGCCGCAGGAGGTCCAGCGGGTCATCGACCACGCCGTCTCCGCCGAGCAGTTCGGCCGCAGCTACGCCGACGTGTTCGCCGGCACCGAGCAGTGGCAGAACCTGCCCACGCCCACCGGCGACACCTTCGAGTGGGCCGAGGACAGCACCTACGTCCGGCGTCCTCCGTACTTCGAGGGCATGCCGGCCGAGCCGGCCCCGGTCGAGGACATCACCGGCGCCCGCACCCTCGCGGTGCTCGGCGACTCGGTGACCACCGACCACATCTCGCCGGCCGGCTCCATCAAGGCCGACAGCCCCGCCGGGCAGTACCTGCGCGAGCACGGTGTGGACCGTCGCGACTTCAACTCCTACGGCTCGCGCCGCGGGAACCACGAGGTCATGATCCGCGGCACCTTCGCCAACATCCGGCTGCGCAACCAGCTGGTCCCCGGCACCGAGGGTGGCGTCACCAAGAACCACCTGACCGGCGAGACGACGACGATCTACGACGCCTCGCGCGCCTACATCGACGCCGGCATCCCGCTGGTCGTGCTGGCCGGCAAGGAGTACGGCTCGGGCTCGTCGCGCGACTGGGCCGCCAAGGGCACCGCGCTGCTGGGCGTCAAGGCCGTCATCGCCGAGAGCTACGAGCGCATCCACCGCTCGAACCTCATCGGCATGGGAGTGCTGCCGCTGCAGTTCCCCGAGGGCCAGGACCGCGAGTCGCTCGGCCTGAACGGCGACGAGGAGTTCACCATCACCGGGATCACCGCCCTGAACGACGGCGAGGTCCCGCGCACGGTCAAGGTGAAGGCCGGTGACGTGGAGTTCGACGCCCGCGTCCGGATCGACACCCCTGGCGAGGCGAACTACTACCGCAACGGCGGGATCATGCAGTACGTCCTGCGGTCGCTGCGCGGCAGCGCGGCCTGACCGACGGACGGCTGAGGACCCGCTGATGGACCTGGGCCTGGGTGGTCGTGGATTCCTGCTCACCGGCGCGAGCCGGGGGCTGGGGTTCGCGACCGCCCGGGCCCTCGTCGACGACGGGGCCCGGGTGCTGGTCAGCTCCCGCTCCGCGGACGGCGTCGGCTCGGCCGTCGACGCGCTCGGCGGCGAGCCGGCCGCGACCGGGGTGGCCGCCGACCTGGCCGATCCCGACGCCGCCGAGCGGCTGGTCGGCGAGGCGAGGACCCGCCTGGGCCAGGTGGACGGTGCGCTGATCAGCGTCGGCGGCCCGAAGCCCGGCAGCGTGCTGGACACCCCCGAGGACGCCTGGCGCACCGCCGTCGACAGCGTCCTCCTCGGCCCCCTGCGCTTGGTCAGGACACTGGTCCCCCACCTCGGCGACGGGGCCGTGATCGCCTTCGTGCTCTCCATCTCGGTGCGCCAGCCGGTCGGGCACCTGGCGATCTCCAACGGTCTGCGCCCCGGCCTGGCGATGACGGCGAAGGCGCTGGCCGACGAGCTGGGGCCGAGAGGCATCCGCGTGCTCGGGCTGCTGCCCGGCACCATCGCCACCGACCGGATCACCGAGATCGAGGCCGCATCGGGTGATCCGGCCGCCATGCGCGCCCGGACCGAGGCATCGATCCCGCTGCGCCGGGTCGGGCGGCCCGAGGAGTTCGGCCGGGTGGCGGCGTTCGCCCTCTCCCCCGCCGCCTCCTTCCTCAACGGGACGATGATCGCCGTCGACGGCGGGGCGACCCGGGCGCTGTGACACCCACACCCGCACCAGTGCTCGTCGCCTGCGCGCACGGCACCCGCAACCCCACCGGCCGCCGGCTGATCGCCGAGCTCGCCCTCGCCGCCCGAACCCAGCGCCCCGGGCTCGTGACGACCGCGGCGTTCGTCGACGTGCAGCCGCCCACCGTCGTCGACGTCGTCGCCGGGCTGTCGGCCGACGGGCGGCCGGCGGTGGTCGTCCCGCTGCTGCTGTCCGGCGGCTACCACGTGCACGTGGACATCGCCCAGGCCGTGGCGTCGGCTCCCGGAACCGTGGCCGCCCGGCCGCTGGGGCCCGATCCCCGGCTGGCGGCCGTGCTGCGCGACCGGCTGGTGCAGGCCGGCGCGGACCCCGCCGATCCGCGGACCGCCGTGGTGCTCGCCGCCGCCGGCTCCAGCGACCCCCGCTCGGTCGCCGACGTGGAGCGCACCGCGGCGCTGGTCCAGGATTCGTGGGGCGGGCCGGTCACCACCGGCTACGGCTCGGCGGCCCGCCCGGCGGTGCCCGACGCGGTCGCTGCCGCCCGTGCGGCCGGCGCGACGACCGTGGTGGTCGCGTCCTACCTGCTGGCGCCGGGGCACTTCCACGACAAGCTGGGCGGGGCGGGTGCCGACGTCGTCACCGCGCCCCTGCTGCCGGACGACCGGATCGCCGCGATCCTGCTCGACCGGTACGACGCAGCCACCCCATCGGCGCAGGCCCGCTGACCCGCCCGGGCGCCACCGGCACGGGAGGGCGCTGACCTACTGTGGGGTGCGATGGAGCGCGAGCCGACGACCGACGGGGTGCCGGACCCGTCAGCCGGGTCGTCGCGCGGGGCCGAGCCGGCCGAGGTCGCGTCCTCCGAGCAGCCGTCCGCCGCACAGCCGGCCACCGCGCAGCCGGCCACCGACGGGGCGGACGCAGCGCCGTCCGGATCCGCCGTTCCCCCGCCGGCCGCTGAACCCTCGACCTCCACTGGAGCGTCACGGTCCCGGCGCGGGTGGAGCCGCCCGGTCGCGGCCGTGGCCACCGCCGGGTTGACCGTGACGCTGGGCTTCGCGCTCACCGTCCAGATCCGGAACACCGCCGAGCCGGAGGACCAGGACGTGCGGCGCGAGGCGGATCTCGTGCTGATCCTCGACGACCTCAACGCCCGCGAAGAGGCGCTGCGGCGGCAGATCGGCGAGACGCGCCGGACCGTCGAGGAGCTCAGCGGCGACCAGGAGGAGTTCGGCCCGGCGCTCGAGCAGGCGCGGTCCCGTGCCGAGGCCATCGGCATCCTCGCCGGCACCCTCCCGGCGTCCGGTCCCGGCCTGCAGATCACCATCCAGGACCCTGACGGCGCCGTGCCGGCGTCGGTGGTGCTGGGCGCCATCCAGGAGCTCCGGGGCGCCGGTGCGGAGGCGCTCCAGTTCGACGACGTACGGGTGGTCGCGTCCAGCGCCGTCACCGGGACCCCGGGCGACCTGCGCATCGACGGGCAGCCGCTGAGCGCCCCCTACGACGTCCGCGTCGTCGGCCCGCCCGCAGCGATGGCCGTCGCGCTGGAGGTCTCCGGCGGGATCGTCGACGACGTCGGCCGGGTGGGCGGCAAGGCCGTCGTGGAGCAGGTCGACGTCATCACCGTCGACGCGACGGTCGACTGACCCCGGTCACTGCGGGATGAGCAGCCCGCGGAGCTCCTCGGTGAGCTCCTCCCGGGCCTCCGGGTGCTGGTGCCACGCGGCGGGGGTCGCCTGGAACAGCGAGATCCGCCAGCGGCCACGCCCCTCGTCGACGGCGACCATCGTGTGGACCGCGTTCAGCTCCGGGTCGAGGTCGCTCCCGCCGGCGGGGATCATCCCGGCGTGCGCGGTGAGCATCGCGACCCCCTCGCCTACCGGCCGCACCGAGCGGACCACCGCGACGTACGCGGGGGTCTGGTGCGAGCCGAAGACCTGGCGGAGATCCGCGGCGATGGAGAGCCGGCCGCGGTGGTGGGTCCCGTCGAACCCGATGATGTCCCCGTCGTCGGCGAAACCGGCCGCCACCGCCGCGCCGCTGCGCCGGTTCCACCCGTCGACGAACTGGGCGTAGAGCGAACGGATCTGGGAGTCCTGCGGGTGCGCTGCGGTCACGTCTCCTCCTCGCTGGCGTTCGCCGGTTCGTCCGACGCCTGCTGTGGTTCTGCGTGACCGCGCCAGCCCGGTCACGTGTCCCCGGCTGCGGCCGCCTGGGACAGGAGTGACGCTAGTGGTCGGAGGGCCAGGCTCGTCCGACCCCCGCCGGAGTCACCCACCGTCTCAACTGCTGTTTCGTGGTTCTCCCGAGCGCCCACGACAGCGCGTGCCCGGCCATGAGCACAGCGCCACTGATTCTCGGTGCGGTCACCCGACGACGACCCGGCCGTCCTCCTTCTGCGCGAACTGGGTGCGGTACAGGTCGGCGTAGCGGCCGCCCCGCGCGAGGAGCTCCTCGTGCGTCCCGGACTGCACGATCCGCCCGCCGTCGACCACCAGGATCTGGTCGGCGCTGCGGATGGTGGACAGCCGGTGGGCGATGACCAGCGAGGTGCGCCCGGCCAGCGCGGTGTCCAGCGCGTGCTGGACCGCGGCCTCCGACTCGCTGTCCAGGTGGGCGGTCGCCTCGTCGAGGATCACGATCCCGGGCGCCTTGAGCAGCACCCGGGCGATCGCCAGGCGCTGCTTCTCGCCGCCGGAGAGCCGGTAGCCGCGGTCGCCCACGACGGTGTCCAGCCCCTCGGGGAGCGCGCGCACCAGGTCGCCGATGCGGGCGCCGGTCAGCGCGTCCCACAGCTGCTCGTCCGAGGCCTCCGGACGGGCGTAGAGCAGGTTGGCCCGGATGGTGTCGTGGAACAGGTGCGCGTCCTGGCTGACCACGCCGATCGCGTCGCGGAGCGAGGCGAGGGTCGCCTGCCGCACGTCCACCCCCCCGACCCGCACCGCGCCGCCGGTCGCGTCGTACAGCCGCGGTACGAGGTTGGCGATCGTCGACTTGCCCGCGCCCGAGTGGCCGACCAGCGCGACCAGGTGGCCTGGCTCGACCCGGAAGCTGACGTCGTGCAGCACGTCGACCGGGCCGCCGTGCTCGGGCAGCGACACCTCCTCCAGCGACGGCAGCGACACGTCCGCACCCGCGGGGTAGCTGAACGAGACGGCGTCGAACTCGATCGAGCGGTCGTCGGCCGGCACGGGGACGGCGTCCGGCGCCTGCCGGATCATCGGCGGCAGGTCGAGGACCTCGAAGACGCGGTCGAAGCTCACCATCGCGCTCATGACGTCGACCCGCACGTTCGCCAGCGCGGTGAGCGGGCCGTACAGCCGGGACAGCAGCAGGGCCAGCGCGACGACGTCGCCCGCGGTCAGCGTGCCGGTGAAGGCCAGCCAGCCACCGAGGCCGTAGACCAGCGCGGTGGCCAGGGCGGCCACCAGCGTGAGGGCGGTGAAGAAGGTGCGGCCGTACATGGCCGACAGCACGCCGATGTCCCGCACCCGGGCGGCGCGGCCGCGGAAGGACTCCGCCTCGGCGGTGGGCCGGCCGAAGAGCTTGACCAGCAGCGCGCCGGCGACGTTGAACCGCTCGGTCATCGTCGCGTTCATGGAGGCGTTGAGCGAGTAGGACTCCCGGGTGATCTCCTGCAGCCGGCTGCCGATCCGCCGGGCGGGCAGCACGAACAGCGGCACGAGCACCAGCGACAGCAGCGTGATCTGCCAGGACAACGTGAGCATCACGCCGGCGGTGAGCACCAGGCCGATGACGTTGGAGACGACGCCGGAGAGCGTGGACGTGAACGCCTGCTGGGCGCCGATGACGTCGTTGTTGAGCCGGCTGACCAGGGCCCCGGTCTGGGTGCGGGTGAAGAACGCGACCGGCATCCGCTGGACGTGCTCGAAGACCTGGCTGCGCAGGTCGTAGATGACGCCCTCGCCGATCCGCGCCGAGTACCAGCGGGTGGCCAGCGAGATGCCGGCGTCGACCACCGCGAGCCCGGCGATGAGCAGCGCGATGCGCACGATGCCAGCGGCGGTGCCCTCGAGCCCGGCGATCCGGTTGACGATGTTGCCGGCCAGCAGCGGGGTGATCACCCCGATCACCGAGGACCCGACGACCAGGACCAGGAACTTGGTCAGCTCGCGCTTGTAGGGGCGGGCGATGCCGAGGATCCGCCGGACGGTCCCCTTCGGCAGCCGCCGTGCGGTCACCGACGGGTCGCGCCGGAACGACCGCATCGCCGCCATGGAGGTCATGGGACTGTCCACCGAGCCTCCTCCGTCCGCCGGTTCCGCCCCGGCGGATCCTCCAACCGGGGCGCGACGGCGGTTGTTCCGACGACCGGTCAGCGGCCGCCCGCGAGATCGTGCAGGCGCTGCACCTGGGCAGCCCGCTCGGCGGCGTCCTGGGTCGGGAAGTCGTTGCGCACCGCGGAGCGCACCAGGGCCGCGGTCGCCCGGCCGGCCCCGGCCGGCGGCGCCAGCAGCGCCGCGGTGAGGTCGCCGACGGCGTCGTCCAGCTCGGCGACCGGGACGACGGCGGTGGCCAGCCCGATCGCCCGGGCCTCCGCCGCGCCGACGGCCCGCCCGGTCAGGCACAGCTCCAGCGCCCGGGAGTACCCGACGAGCTCGACCAGCGTGCTCGTCCCGGTGAGGTCGGGCACGAGGCCGAGGGTGACCTCCGGCAGCCGGAGCTGGGCGTCCTCGGCGAACACCCGGAGGTCGCAGGCGAGCGCCAGCTGGGCGCCCGCACCGATGGCGTGCCCCTGCACCGCGGCGATCGAGACGATGCCCGGTGACCGGAGCCAGCGGAAACCCGCCTGGTAGCCCCGGATGCGCTCCTGCGCCTCCTCGACCGGCAGGCGGACGAGCTCGCCGAGCCCACCCCCCGCGGTGGACGAGGTGTCGAACATGCTCCGGTCGAGGCCGGCCGAGAAGGACCGGCCCTCGCCGCGCAGGATGACGACGCGGACCTCGTCGTCGAGCGAGGCCCCGACGTCGGCCAGCGCCGACCAGGTGGCCGGCGTCTGGGCGTTCAGCTGGTCCGGACGGTCCAGCGTGACGGTGAGGACGGCGCCGTCGCGGCTGGTCCGCACCCAGCCGGAGGTGGCGGACGAAAACGTGGGGTCCGCGGTCACGACCCTGCCTCGCCGACGCTCGTCAGGCGCGGACCGCGCGGTGCTGTGCCTACCGGTTCGTCCGCGAGCTCACTCACTCTTCTTGCTGTTCCGGTTCGCCCCACCGCGGCTGCGCAGCGAGGCCCCGGACTCCGACAGGAGCCGGTGCACGAAGCCGTAGGACCGGTTCGTGGAGGTGGCCAGCGACCGGATGCTCTCGCCCTCGTCGTACCGCTTGCGCAGCTCGTCGGCGAGCGTGGACCGGTCTCCGCCGGTGATCCGCTTGCCCTTGCCGAGGTCCGAAGTGCTCGTGTCGGCCATGGCTCCCCTCCGTGTCAGCCACCGGCCCGCCGGCACCGGAGATGCCGGCCGCGTGGTGGCCAGTTGTTGGCTGTCGCCCTGGTGCCGCCGTCCCGTCGACCACGGCTCCCTCGAACCCATGATCACCCAGACCCATGACCTCGGCCATACGAATGGCGACCTTCCGAGCGGGGCCCGAAGGTCCCCGAGGAAGGTCGCGGACGCGCGGAGCGGGGCCGGGGACGGCACGAAGCCGCGGCACCCCGCGAGCCGCCCCTGCGAGGCGCCAGGGACGCGCTCGTCGCAGCAGGGGGACGGCACCTGGCCGCGGGTGTCGGCCGGAGGCCGACGATGTATCAGGCCAGTTCGACGAGGTCGGCGAGGTCCTCGCTCCAGGCGTCCTCCGTGCCGTCGGGCAGCATGATGACCTTGTCGGGGTCGAGCGCCCGCACGGCGCCCTCGTCGTGGGTGACCAGGACGATCGCGCCGGCGTAGGTGCGCAGCGCCTCCAGCACCTGCTCCCGGCTGGCCGGGTCGAGGTTGTTCGTCGGCTCGTCGAGCAGCAGCACGTTGGCGCCGGAGACGACGAGCGTGGCCATCGCCAGCCGGGTGCGCTCCCCACCGGAGAGCGTGCCGGAGCGCTGGTCGACCGACTCGCCGGAGAAGAGGAACGCGCCGAGGATCCGGCGCAGCTCGGTGTCGGTGCTGTCCGGGGCCGCGGAGCGCATGTTCTCCAGCAGCGACCGGTCCATGTCGATGGTCTCGTGCTCCTGGGCGTAGTAGCCGATCCGCAGCCCGTGCCCGGGCTTCACCGCACCGGTGTCGGGGCTCTCGGTGCCGGCCAGCATCCGCAGCAGCGTGGTCTTGCCTGCACCGTTGAGCCCGAGGACGACGACGCGCGCGCCCTTGTCCACCGCCAGGTCGACGTCGGTGAAGATCTCCAGCGAGCCGTAGCTCTTGGAAAGGCCCTCGGCCGTCAGCGGGGTCCGGCCGCACTGCGCCGGCGTCGGGAACCGCAGCTTGGCGACCCGGTCCTGCACCCGGACGTCGGCCAGCCCGGAGGCGAGCCGCTCGGCCCGCTTGTCCATGCTCTTGGCGGCCTTGGCCTTGGTGGCCTTGGCCCGCATCTTGTCCGCCTGTGCGGTGAGCGTGTCGATCTTCCGCTCGGTGTTGGCGCGCTCCTGCTTGCGCCGCCGCTCGTCGGTCTCCCGCTGGGCCAGGTAGGGCTTCCAGCCGAGGTTGTAGACGTCGACGGTCGCCCGGTTCGCGTCGAGGTGCCACACCTTGTTGACGACGGCGTCGAGCAGCTCGACGTCGTGGCTGATCACGATCAGCCCGCCGCGGTGGCTGGAGAGGAAGCCCCTGAGCCAGGTGATCGAGTCGCCGTCCAGGTGGTTGGTGGGCTCGTCGAGCAGCAGCGTCTCGGCGTCGGAGAAGAGGATGCGGGCCAGCTCGACGCGGCGGCGCTGACCGCCGGAGAGGGTGCGCAGCGGCTGCACCAGCACGCGGTCGGGCAGGCCCAGGTTGCTGCAGATCCGGGCGGCGTCGCTCTCCGCGGCGTACCCGCCGAGCGCGGCGAACTGGTCCTCCAGCCGCCCGTAGCGCCGGACCGCCTTGTCCCGCTCGGCGTCGTCGGCGGGCTCGGCCATGGCGACCTGGGCCTTGACCATCTGCGCCCGGATCACGTCGAGCCCGCGGCCGGAGAGCACCCGGTCGCTGGCGGTGATGTCGAGGTCGCCGCTGCGCGGGTCCTGCGGGAGGTAGCCGATCTCGCCGGTGACCTCCACCTTGCCGCTGTGCGGCAGCCGCTCCCCGGCGAGGGTGGTCAGCGTCGTCGTCTTGCCCGCACCGTTGCGCCCCACCAGTCCGATCCGGTCACCCGGCTGAACCCGCAGGTCGACCTCGCTGAGGAGGATGCGGGCGCCGGCGCGCAGCTCCAGGCCCGTCGTCGTGATCACTGAACCCAGGGTAGGCGCTCCACCGCCCGGTTCCGAACCGATTGCCGGTGATTCGGGCCGCCTCGGGCCGGGCAGGGTGCTCCGGTGACCCCGGGAGCGCGTCCGACGCCGCCGGCGGTACCGCCGTCGGTGCCCCCGTTCCCCTACCGCGCCCGCCCGCCGCAGGTCCTGCTCGCCGTCGGCGCCGTGCTGCTGGTCTGCGCCGGCGCAGCTCTGGCGTCGGCCTCCGGCGGGCCGGTCGTGCGGGTCGCGCTCCTGGCGCTGGCCGGAGCGGCCGCCGCCGGCTCGCTCCGGGGCGACCGGGCTGGGTTGCACAGCTCCGCCGAGACGTTCGCCGCCAGCGCTGCAGGCCTGGCGCTGGCGGCGAGCGACGTCGGTGGCGCCCTCCGGACCGGTGACCCCCTGCTGCCGCTGGCGCTGACCGGCGTCTTCCTGGTGCTGCACCGCGTCTCCCCCGCCACCGCCGCGTGGCCGCTGGCGGCGTGGGCCGGGCTCTCGGTGGCCGCACTCCGCGTGCTCGGCTCCGTACCCGTGCTGTTGCGCACGGAGTTCCTCGTGGCGGTGACGCTGGTCGGGCTGGCGGTCGCCCTGTTCGGCCGGCCGCTGGTGGCACGGGTGGGGATGGCGACGACCGTCCCCTGGCTCGCCGCCGCGGTCCTGACCGGCATCGGGGAGGCCTGGACGGCCGGGACGGCCGACCGGTGGGTGGCCGCGGCGCTGACGGCGGTCCCCGCCGGCGGGCTGCTGCTGGCGCGGCTCCGGGAACCGCTGGACGTGCTGCTCGGCCCGCCGCGGCTGGTCCCCGTCGTCTCCGGCGCCGTGACCGGTGTGGCCGTCGCCGGTGCCTCCTCCGCCGGCGGGCCGGTGGTCGTCGCGGTGGCGGGCTTCGCCGGCGTCCTCGTCGCCGCGGTGGCGGCCGGGGAGTTGTCGGGGTGGCGCCGCGGGCTGCTCCTGCCCGTGGCGCTGACCGGTGGCGTGCTGCTGGCCGTCCTGTCGGTCGTCCGCCTGGTGGCGGGGGTGCACTGGTCGGCGCTCGCGCTGCTGCTCCTGCTGACCGCGGCGCCGACCGTGTGGGTCGCGGCGCTGCGCCCCGACGACCGGCCGGTGGCGGCGCCGACGGCGGTCGGCTGCCTGGCCGGCGCCGCGCTGCTGCTGGGCCTGCCCGACGGCTGGGCCTCCCCCGCCGGGGCCGCCGTCCTGCTGACCGGCCTCTACGTGGTCTCGCTCGTCATGGCCGCGCTCCTCGAGCGCGAATCCCGCCGGGCCACCGTTATCGCCGCCGCAGCGGTCGCCGCCCTGGCCGTGCTGATCCTCGTGGCCGAGGGCGACCGGGCGCAGGTGCTGGTCCACCTGTCGGTCCAGGGGGCGACGACGCTCGGGTGGGCGTGGTGGACCGGCCGCGCGGCGCGCCGGGACGCCGGCACCGCGACCGACACCTCGACCGCCTGGCGGGTGGGCGCGGCGCAGCTGGTCCTCGCCGCCTGGATCGCGGCGGCGCTCGCCGGCACCGGGACCGTGGAGGCCTACACCCTGCCGGCGGCCGCGGGGCTGCTGCTCGCGGCGGGGCGGGACCTGCTGCGCGAGGCCTCCTGGCCGTCCTGGGGCCCGGGCCTGGTGACGGCGGCGGCGCCGTCGACCACGCTCGCCGTGCTCTCCCCCGCCGCCCCGCGCCCCGTGCTGGTGCTGGCCGTGGCGGCGGTCGCGATGGTGGCCGGTTCCCGCGCCGGCGTCCGCGCCCCGCTGGTGGTCGGGGCGGTCACGACGCTGGTGCTCGCCCTGGGGCTGGCGGTGCGCGCGCTGCCGTGGCCGGTGGGCGCCGCCCTCGTGGTCGGAGCGTTGCTGCTGCTCATCGGCATGCGCCGCGAGCGCTTCCCGGTGGCCGGCTTCGCCGCCCGCCTCGCCGACCTGCGCTGACCCGGCAGCCCGTCAGCCCGCGCCGCAGGCCCCCGCGCGGCGCTCGTGGCGTCCGCGCGCGGACTCGTGGGCCGCGCGGAGCAGCTCGCGCACGGTCGGGTCGGTCCGCGGGCCCGGGTCCACGACGGCCAGCCAGCCCAGCTCGCCGTAGACCGGGTGCGGGAACAGGACGTCGGCGGCGCTCGGGTCGACGGCCTGGGCGGCCGGCTCCCGGGGGGCGGAGCCGGTGATCCGGGTGAACTCCGCCGTCCCGGCGGCGATGTTGAGCCGGAAGGCCCCGGGACGGTCGAGGCGCGATCCCCGGTCGCCGGGCTGGTCCCCGGTCACGATGGTCGCGAACGGTTGCGTCCGCGGCACGACGCCGTCGGGCGCGTAGTAGAAGAAGCTGTCGCCCCAGCTGGCCTCCGGCGAGCCGTCCCCGGGCTGCGGCTGCAGGGTCAGGACTCCGCCCAGGGCCTGCACGAACCCGATGATCTCCTCGATGCGCATGGATTCCAGCGTTACATTCACGTGCTCGTGGAGACTTCGGCCGACGACCGCCGCGGAACGGGGTCGGCCGGTCGCAAGTGGGGCCTGCGGACCGTCGACGTCGCGCGGCGGGCGGGCTACTCCGTCCAGCAGATCCGGGACCTCGAGCAGGCCGGCGTCCTGCCACCGGCCGACCGGACCCCGGCGGGCTACCGGAGGTACACCGAGCGGCACGTGCACGCCGCCCTCGCCTACCGGGCGTTCGCCGCCGGGATCGGCCCGGTCGAGGCCAAGCGGGTGCTGCGGGCAGCACTGCGCGGAGGGCCGGCCGTGCTCGTCCTCCTGGACGCGGCGCACGCCCGGCTGCACGCGGAGCGGCGCGAGCTCGCGCTGGCCCGGGAAGCAGCCGGCGCGATCGCCGCCGAGCCCATCGCGGCCCCGCGGGCGTCGGACGCGATGAGCATCACCGAGCTCGCGGCCGCGCTCGGGATCCGTCCGTCGACCTTGCGGCACTGGGACGCGGAGGGGCTGGTGCCGGCCCACCGCTCGGGGCCGCGGAGCACGCGCACCTACTCCCCCGACGCCGTCCGCGACGCACGGATCACCCACCAGCTGCGCCGGGCCGGCTACCGCATCGGGCCGCTCCGCGCCCTGCTCGACCAGCTCCGCCGCACCGGCCGGGGGTCGGACGTCGAGGCCGGGCTGGCCGCCCGGAGCACGAGCATCGACGACCGGTCCCGGGCCCTGCTCCAGGGGGCTGCCGCCCTCGACCGGCTGCTCGACGGCGGCCCCTGATGCCGCCGGCTCCCGGACCTGGGACGACGATGTCCCCGGGCCGGACACTCCGTACGTCGGAGCGTCCGTCTCGGGGACATCGATCGGTGCTACCTGGCGCCCCGCGGGAGGCGGGGACGCCGGCTCAGACGCGGAAGCCGAGGGCGCGCAGCTGCTCGCGGCCGTCGTCGGTGATCTTGTCGGGGCCCCACGGCGGCATCCAGACCCAGTTGATCCGGATGTCGTCGACCAGGCCGGGGCCGGGGCCACCGGTGAGCGCCTGGCGCGCCTGGTCCTCGATGACGTCGGTCAGCGGGCAGGCCGCCGAGGTCAGCGTCATGTCGATGATCGCGACGCTGCTGTCCCCGTTGCTGTCGTCGACGTCCAGGCCGTAGACCAGGCCCAGGTCGACGACGTTCACGCCGAGCTCGGGGTCCACGACGTCGCGCATGGCCTCTTCGAGGTCCTCGAGCAGCGCCGACTTGTAGGCCGGCAGGTCGCCGGGCGCCCCGTCGGTGGCGGGAGTGGCGTTCTCGGTGGTCTCGCTCATCAGTTGCTGCCTCCGGTCTGGTGGGCGGACAGAGCCCGGGCGGACGCGTCCTTGAGGGCCATCCAGCTCATCAGCGCGCACTTGATCCGCGCCGGGTACTTGGACACCCCGGCGAACGCCACGGCGTCCTCCAGCTCGTCCTCGAGCTTCTCGGCCACCGCGGGGTCGCCCTTGGCCTGCATGAGGGTCATGAAGTGCTCGCCGGTCTCCAGCGCCTCGGTCACGCGCTTCCCGACCACCAGGTCGTACATCGCGGAGACCGACGCCTGGCTGATCGAGCAGCCCATGCCCTCGTAGGACACGTCGGCGACCGTCTCGCCGTCGAGCTTCACGCGCAGGGTCACCTCGTCCCCGCAGGTCGGGTTGACGTGGTGGACCTCGGCGTCGAACGGGTCGCGCAGGCCGCGCCCGTGCGGGTTCTTGTAGTGGTCCAGGATGATCTCCTGGTACATCGACTCGAGCTGCATCAGATGGCCAGATTCATGTGCGCGGACCTCACACCGTTCCGAAGAACTTCTGGGCCTGCCGAATTCCGTCCGCCAGCGCGTCGACGTCGTCGTACCCGGTGTGCACGTAGAACGTGGCCCGGGTGGTCGCCGGGACGCCGTAGCGGCGCACCACCGGCCAGGCGCAGTGATGCCCCACGCGGACGGCGATGCCCAGGTCGTCGAGCACCTGCCCCACGTCGTGCGGGTGGATGTCCTCGACGGTGAAGGAGATCGCCCCGCCGCGGGCGACGGTGTCGGGCGGGCCGATCACGGTCACGCCGGGGATCTCGGCGAGCTTGGCCAGCGCGTAGCCGGTCAGCACCTTCTCGTGCTCCTCGACCTTGTCCATGCCGAGGGCCTGGAGGTAGTCGACAGCGGCACCGAGCCCGATCACCTGGGCGGTCATCGGCACGCCGGCCTCGAAGCGCTGTGGCGGCGGCATGAAGGTGCTGGCCTCCATCCGCACGACCTCGATCATCGAGCCACCGGTGAGGAAGGGCGGCAGCTTGTCGAGCACCTCGTAGCGGCCCCACAGCACGCCGACGCCGGTGGGACCGAGCATCTTGTGCCCGGAGAACACCAGGAAGTCCGCGCCCAGCGCGGTGACGTCGACCGGCTGGTGCGGCACCGACTGCGCGCCGTCGACCAGCACGAGCGCACCCACCGCGTGAGCGCGCGCAACGATCTCCTCGAGCGGGTTGATCGTGCCGAGGATGTTCGACTGCTGGGTGACCGCGACCAGCTTGGTGCGCTCGTTGACCACCGTGTCCAGGTCCGACAGGTCCAGCCGCCCCTCGTCGGTCAGCCCGAGCCAGCGCAGGGTCGCCCCGGTGCGCTCGCACAGCTGCTGCCACGGCAGGAGGTCGGCGTGGTGCTCCATCTCGGTGACCACGATCTCGTCACCCTGGCCGACGGCGTAGGTGCGGAACTCCGGCTCCTTCGCCGTGACGGCGTTGGAGAGCGCGTACGCCACGAGGTTGATCGCCTCGGTGGTGTTGCGGGTGAAGACGATCTCGTTCTCGGGGGCACCGAGGAACGCGCCGATCTTCGCCCGGGCCTCCTCGTAGGCGGCGGTCGCCTCCTCGGCGAGCTGGTGGGCTCCCCGGTGCGGCGCGGCGTTGATGTTCTCGTAGAACCAGCGCTCGGCGTCCAGCACCGAGCGCGGCTTCTGCGACGTGGCCCCCGAGTCCAGGTAGACCAGCCGCTTCCCGTCGCGGACGGTGCGCGTCAGGATCGGGAAGTCCGCCCGGATCGCCTCGACGTCCAGGGGCAGGGGCACCTGCTGCGCCCCGGCTCCGGGACGCGAGACGGTCTGGGTCATGACGTGCTGACCTCCGCGGACGCTTTGACGTAGGACGCGTAGCCCTCGTCCTCGAGCTTGGCCGCCAGCTCCGGTCCGCCCTCGTCGACGACCTTGCCGGCGACGAACACGTGCACGAAATCGGGCTTGATGTACTTCAGGATCCGGGTGTAGTGCGTGATCAGCAGCACGCCGACGTCGCCGTCCTCGCGGCTGCGGTTCACACCCTCGGACACCACGCGCAGGGCGTCGACGTCGAGGCCGGAGTCGGTCTCGTCGAGGATCGCGATGGCCGGCTTGAGCAGCCGCATCTGCAGGATCTCGTGGCGCTTCTTCTCACCGCCGGAGAAGCCCTCGTTGACGTTGCGCTCGGCGAACGCCGAGTCCATCTCCAGGCCGGCCATCTCGGTCTTGACGTCCTTGACCCAGGTGCGGAGCTTGGGCGCCTCGCCCTTGATGGCGGTGGCGGCGGTGCGCAGGAAGTTCGACACCGAGACGCCGGGCACCTCGACCGGGTACTGCATGGCGAGGAAGAGGCCGGCGCGGGCGCGCTCGTCGACGCTCATCGCGAGGACGTCCTCGCCGTCGAGGGTGACGGTGCCCCCGGTGATCGTGTACTTGGGGTGGCCGGCGATCGAGTAGGCCAGGGTGGACTTGCCCGACCCGTTGGGCCCCATGATCGCGTGGGTCTCGCCGGAACGGACGGTGAGGTCGACGCCGCGGAGGATCTCCTTGGTGTCGTCACCCTCGCCGACCGTGACGTGCAGGTCGCGGATCTCCAGAACGGACACTTCTCTTCTCGCTCCTCAGTTGCCGGACGGGAGGGGCAGGCGGCCGTCGGCTTCGGTGTCGACGAGCACGTCCTCCCCTTCCACGCGCACGGGGTAGACGGACACCGGCTCGGTGGCCGGCAGGTTGGTGGGTTCGCCGGTGCGCAGGTCGAAGCACGACCCGTGCAGGAAGCACTCGATGGTCGGCGCACCGTCGAAGGTCTCGACGTCGCCGTCGGTCAGGGGCACGTCGGCGTGCGAACACCGGTCCTCGAGCGCGTAGACGGCGCCCTCGAACCGGACGACCGCGATGTCGATGTCGGGCAGCTCGACCCGCAGCGAGCCCATCTCCTTGATGTCGGAGAGGGCGCAGACCCGCTCGAAAGCCATGGTCAGGCCACCTCGACCGGCTGCTCGTCGAGGCCGGGCAGCGCACCGAGACGGGTGTCGATGGAGCCCATCAGCCGGTCCTGCAGCTCGTCCACGCCGATGTGCTGGACGACGTCGGCGAAGAAGCCGCGCACCACCAGCCGGCGGGCGGTCTCGGCGTCGATGCCGCGCGAGCAGAGGTAGAACAGCTGCTCGTCGTCGAACCGGCCGGTGGCGCTGGCGTGGCCGGCGCCGACGATCTCGCCGGTCTCGATCTCCAGATTGGGCACCGAGTCGGCGCGGGCGCCGTCGGTGAGCACCAGGTTCCGGTTCAGCTCGTAGGTCTCGGTGCCGGTGGCCGCCGGGCGGATGCGGACGTCGCCGATCCAGACCGTGCGGGCGTCCTCGCCCTGCAGCGCGCCCTTGTAGAGCACGTTGCTGGTGCAGTTGGGCACCGCGTGGTCGACCCAGAGCCGGTGCTCCTGGTGCTGGGTCTCGTCGGCGAAGTAGACGCCGAAGAGCTCCGCGGAGCCGCCGGGACCGGCGTACTGCACGTTGCTGACCAGGCGGACCAGGTCGCCGCCGAGGGTCACCACGACCTGCTTGAAGGTCGCGTCCCGGCCGACGACGGCGTCGTACTGCCCGCCGTGGACCGCACCCGGCGCCCAGTCCTGCACGGACACCAGGGTCACCTGCGCGCTGTCGCCGACGAGCACGGTGACGCCCCCGGCGTACCGGGCCAGGCCGGTGTGGTCCAGCACGACGGTCGCCTTGGCGAACGCGCCGACCTGGACGACCAGCTGGCCCCAGACGACCTCGTCCGCGCCGGTGCCGGCCAGGCCGAGGGTGACCGGGCGGTCCAGCTGCGCCTCGGCGGGCACGCGGACGACGGCGGCGCCGCCGCTACGCTGCCGGGCGAGGGCCGCCAGCCGGTCCACCGGCTCCGGCAGCTCCTTGAGCAGCGGGTCGCCGGCCTCGACGCTGGTCAGCTCGACGCCCTCGGGCAGGTCGCTGGTCCAGGTCAGGGAGGCGTCCGACGGCGCACCGTCGAGCAGAGCGCGCACCCGCTTCATCGGCGTGAAGCGCCACGTCTCCTCGCGCCCGGTGGGCACGCCGAAGGCGTCCGGGTCGGTGGAGGTGAACCGCTCCGCGGGCGAGCCGGTCGGCGTCGGACCACCGTGCGAGTGCGCACCGGGCTGCACGTCACCGGCGGTGCCGGTGTCGGACGCCGGTGTCGTCGGGGGCCCGGCCTGCGCGCCCACGCCCGGGGCGAAGAGCTCCGAGGCGAGGGTCGCCGGCTGGGTGGTGAGGTCGGTCGTGCTGGTGTTCTCGGTCGACATCAGCCGACGGCACCTTCCATCTGCAGTTCGATGAGCCGGTTCAGCTCGAGGGCGTACTCCATGGGCAGCTCGCGGGCGATCGGCTCGACGAACCCGCGCACCACCATGGCCATGGCCTCGTCCTCGGAGAGGCCACGGCTCATCAGGTAGAAGAGCTGGTCCTCGCTGACGCGGGAGACGGTCGCCTCGTGCCCCATGGAGACGTCGTCCTCGCGGACGTCGACGTAGGGGTAGGTGTCCGAGCGGCTGATCGTGTCGACCAGGAGCGCGTCGCACTTCACCGTCGACTTCGAGCCGTAGGCGCCCTCGTCGACCTGGACCAGGCCGCGGTAGGAGGTGCGGCCACCGCCGCGGGCCACCGACTTCGACACGATCGTCGAGGAGGTGTGCGGAGCGGCGTGCACCATCTTGGCGCCGGCGTCCTGGTGCTGGCCCTCGCCGGCGAACGCGATCGAGAGCACCTCGCCCTTGGCGTGCTCGCCGGTCATCCAGACCGCCGGGTACTTCATCGTCACCTTGGAGCCGAGGTTGCCGTCGACCCACTCCATGGTCGCGCCCTCGTGGGCCACGGCCCGCTTGGTGACCAGGTTGTAGACGTTGTTCGACCAGTTCTGGATGGTCGTGTACCGGCAGCGCGCGTTCTTCTTGACGATGATCTCGACGACCGCGGAGTGCAGCGAGTCGCTCTTGTAGATCGGCGCGGTGCAGCCCTCGACGTAGTGCACGTAGGCGCCCTCGTCGACGATGATCAGCGTCCGCTCGAACTGGCCCATGTTCTCGGTGTTGATCCGGAAGTAGGCCTGCAGCGGGATCTCGACGTGCACGCCCGGCGGCACGTAGATGAACGAGCCACCCGACCAGACGGCGGTGTTCAGCGCGGCGAACTTGTTGTCGCCGGAGGGGATCACCGAGCCGAAGTACTCCTGGAAGATCTCCGGGTGCTCCTTGAGCGCGGAGTCGGTGTCCAGGAAGAGCACGCCCTGGTCCTCCAGCTCCTTCTGGATCTGGTGGTAGACGACCTCGGACTCGTACTGCGCGGCGACACCGGACACCAGGCGCTGCTTCTCGGCCTCGGGGATGCCGAGCCGGTCGTAGGTGTTCTTGATGTCGTCGGGCAGGTCCTCCCACGAGGCGGCCTGGGCCTCGGTGGAGCGCACGAAGTACTTGATGTTCTGGAAGTCGATGCCGGAGAGGTCCGAGCCCCAGTCGGGCATCGGCTTGCGGCCGAACAGCTTGAGGGCCTTGAGGCGGCGCTCGAGCATCCACTCGGGCTCGCTCTTGCGGGCGGAGATGTCGCGGACGACGTCCTCGTCGACACCGCGGCGGGCCGAGGCACCGGCGACGTCGGCGTCCGCCCAGCCGTACTCGTACCGGCCGAGCTGGTCGATCTGCTCGTCCTGCGTCAGCGGCGTGGCCACCGGCTGCTGGGTGCTGGTCATGCGGGCGTCCTCTCCCGGTCGTTCGTGGGGGTGGTGGTGCTGGACGGTGCGGTGCGTGCCCGGCCGGGCCGGGACGCTCCTCGCTCACCGGGTACAGGGCGCGCGGGGGCTGTTCTGTTCCCCGCGCGGGTGGAGTCCCGGCTGCCGCCGGGACGGTTCCCGGGCACCAGCGGTCCCGGGATGTGGGTGGTGCAGATCCCGTCGCCGTGGGCGATGGTGGCCAGCCGCTGCACGTGGGTGCCCACGAGCCGGCCGATCACCGCGGTCTCCGCCTCGCACAGCTGGGGGAACTCCGCCGCGACGTGCGCGACCGGGCAGTGGTGCTGGCACAGCTGCCCGCCGCCGGAGAGCGCCGAGGCCGTGGCAGCGTAGCCCTCGGCGGTGAGAGCGCCGGCGAGGGCCTGCGCGCGGTCGACCGGCTGCCCGGAGCGGGCGCGGACCGCCTCCTCCACGGCCGAGGAGGCGCGCCGCTCGAGACCGGCGAGCTGCTGCTCGGCGACGGCCCGGACCGCGTCGGGCCCGCCGGCGGCGGCGACGTACCGCAGGGCGGTCAGCGCCAGGTCGTCGTAGGCGTGCGGGAAGGCCGAGCGGCCGGCGTCGGTGAGGTGGAAGTGACGGGCCGGGCGGCCGCGGCCGCGGTGCGCCCCGGTACCGCCGTGGCCTGCCGCCCGCTCCTCGACCCGGCCGGTGGCCAGCAGGGCGTCGAGGTGCCGGCGGACGGCGGCCGGGGAGATGCCCAGCCGCCCGGCGAGCTCGGTGGCGGTCTGCGGGCCGTGCTCGAGGAGGAGGGCGGAGACGCGGTCGCGGGTGCGCCCGTCGTCGGCGGTCGCCGACGGCCGGGGGTGCGCCGCGATGGATTCCACAACACGAGTGTGTCCTATTTCGGGCACCCTGCAAGCAAGGTCATCCTAAGAACGGCCGCCTGCGGACCCGTCGTGACCAGGCTCACCGCCCCGGCGCGGTCGCGCCCCCCACCGGGTTGCCGCGCGCGCCGGATCTGCCCGCGCGACCGCCTAGCATCGTGGCGTGCCGGTCCTGCCCGCTTCCTTCTCCGCGACGACCATCTCGCGGGTCGCCTTCGCCAACGTGGTGGCCAACGGGGCGATCGTGCTGACCGGGGGCGTCGTCCGCCTGACCGGATCCGGCCTCGGCTGCCCGACCTGGCCCCGGTGCACCACCGAGAGCTTCGTGACGACGCCGGAGATGGGCATCCACGGCGTGGTCGAGTTCGGCAACCGGCTGCTGACCTTCGTCCTCGCCGTCCTGGCCGTCGCGCTCGTCGTCGTGGTGGTGCGCTCCCCACGCCGCGACCTGCGCCCCCTGGCCGTGGCCGCATTCCTCGGGATCCCCGCGCAGGGCGCGCTCGGGGGCGTCACCGTCCTCACCGGCCTGAACCCGTGGACCGTCGCCGCGCACTTCCTCGTCTCCATGGCCCTGGTCGCGCTGACCACCGTGCTGTGGCTGCGGTCGCGCGAGCCCGGGGTCGGGGAACCGCTGCTGGCCCGGCCGTTCCGCCTGCTCGTCGGCGCGATCGCCGCGGTCACCGCGCTGGTGCTCGTCATGGGCACCGTGGTCACCGGCAGCGGCCCGCACAGCGGCGATCTCGAGGCCGGGCGCACCGGGCTGGACCCCGAGCTCGTCAGCCACCTGCACGCCGACGCCGTCTTCCTGCTCGTCGGGCTCACCGTGGCGCTGCTGGTCGCCGTCTACGCGACCGACTCCCCCGGCCGGGTCCGCCGGGCCGCGCGCGACCTGCTGGTCGTGCAGCTGGCGCAGGGCGTCGTCGGCTACGTGCAGTACTTCACCGGTCTCCCGGTCCTGCTGGTGCTGCTGCACATGCTGGGCGCCGTGCTGATCGCTGCGTTCACCGCCCGCCTGGTGTGGTCGGTCCGCGGGCCGGCGTCCGAGCTGCCGCTGGCCACCCCCGCCGAGCCGGCCGTCGCCGCCGGCTGACCCGGACCCGGCGCGGGCGGTCAGCCCCGCCAGGCGAGCACGACGGCGACCGCCCCGGCGGGCGACGCCCAGCGGCTCGCGGTGACCGACTGCCCACCCGCCCCCGGCGCGTCGCCGGTGGTGAGCGCCGTGCGGGCGTCGGCCCACGCCGGCCAGGCGTCGTCCTCGTCGTGCCAGACGACGCGGCCACCGGGCAGGTACGTCGCCACCGGGCAGCCGGACTCGACCAGCGGCTCGACCTCGTGGCGGGTCAGGCGGGTCGCGCGGCGCCGGTAGGTCCGGCCGTCCGGGCCGGCCAGCGTGCCCATCCCGAGGGCGTCCCAGTCCCCGCCGGGGAGCTCCCGCCGCACGGCGTGCCGCTCAGACGAAGACGTCGACGATGATCGCGACCGACAGCAGCGCCATGTAGGAGATCGAGACGTGGAACAGCTGCATCGGCCGGGTCTCGGCCCCGCGCTGGATGCGGGCGAGCAGCCGGTGCGCCTCGACCAGGAACCACGCGCCGAGGGCCGCGGCCGGCACCGTGTACGCCCAGCCGATGCCGTACTCGCCGCCGAGCGGGGCGAGCAGCAGGGAGACCGCCACCGTGAGCCAGGTCCAGACGACGGTCTGCCGGCCCACGGACAGCTCGGAGGCGACGACCGGCAGCATCGGGACGTCGGCGCGCGCGTAGTCCTCGCGGAAGCGCATGGCCAGCGCCCAGAAGTGCGGCAGCTGCCAGCAGAAGACGACGCCGAAGAAGATCCACGCCGGCCAGGCGAGCGAGCCGGTGACGGCGGCCCAGCCGATGAGCACCGGCGCGGCCCCGGGCACCCCGCCGAACAGGGTGCTGTGCCGGGTGCGCCGCTTGAGCACCGCCGTGTAGATGACTGCGTAGTAGAAGATCGCCCCCGCGGCGAGGGCGGCGGCCAGCGGGGTCGTCGTGAGCGCCAGGAGGCCGATGGCGAGCACCGTCAGGACGACGCCGAACGTGAAGGCGTTCCGCGCGCTGACCTCGCCGGTCACCAGGGCCCGGCGCTCGGTCCGGCGCATCAGCCGGTCGATGTCGCGGTCGTACCAGCAGTTGAAGACGTTGGCCGCACCGGCGGCGAGCGTGCCGCCGACCATCGTGGCGGCCAGCAGCCCCCAGGAGGGCCACCCGCGCGCCGCCACGATCATCGCCGGGAGGGTGGTGATGAGCAGCAGCTCGATGATGCGCGGCTTGGTGAGGCCGACGTAGGCACCGACCCGGGCACGCAGGCGGGTGGTGAGACGAGCAGCGGAGGCGGCGGGGCGCTCGGACAGCGCCGTCACCGGGTGCCCTCGTGCGCGGTCGCGCGCGGGCAGCAGGGCACCACGGGATCCCTTCGAACCGGGGGGCGGAACGCCCCCACTGTAGCCCCGGGCCGTTTCCCGGCAGCCGCACGGCATGACCTGCGATGACTAGGGTTGATCACGTTGCTGCCGGGGGTGCAGCGGGTAGGGGCGGACGGACGACGTCGTCACGCCCGTGCCCCTGGACCGGCCCGTCGGCGGCCGGCCGCCGGCCCGGGCACGACGTCAGGCCTACTCGAGGGAGAACCCACCAGATGGACACGCGAAGCACCCAGGCGGAGGCCCCGGCCGAGGCGGCGAGCGACACGCCGACCGGTAACCCCGCGCAGCCGCAGCCGACCCTCCCCCAGGACTTCGGCGACCTCGACCGCCGGGCCGTCGACACCGCCCGCGTGCTGGCCATGGACGCCGTCCAGAAGGTGGGCAACGGCCACCCCGGCACGGCCATGAGCATGGCCCCGACCGCGTACCTGCTGTTCCACAAGTGGCTGCGGCACGACCCCACCGAGCCGAACTGGGTCGCCCGCGACCGCTTCGTCCTCTCGATGGGGCACTCCAGCCTCACGCTGTACGTGCAGCTGTTCCTCTCCGGCTACGGCCTGGAGGTCGACGACCTCAGGGCGCTGCGGACCTGGGGCTCGAAGACCCCGGGCCACCCCGAGGTCAACCACACCCCGGGGGTGGAGACGACGACCGGCCCGCTGGGCCAGGGCGTCGGCAACGCGGTCGGCATGGCCATGGCCGCCCGCCGCGAGCGCGGCATGCTCGACCCGGACGCCCCCGAGGGCGAGAGCCTGTTCGACCACTCCATCTGGTGCTTCGCCTCCGACGGCGACATGGAGGAGGGCGTCAGCGGCGAGGCGTCGTCCCTGGCCGGCACGCAGAAGCTCGGCAACCTGACGCTGGTCTACGACGACAACCAGATCTCCATCGAGGACGACACCACCGTCGCCTTCACCGAGGACGTCGGCAAGCGCTACGAGGCCTACGGCTGGCACGTGCAGCACGTCGACGACGGCGAGGACCTCGCCGCCGTCGACGCCGCGTTCGCCGCCGCGAAGGCCGAGACCACCCGGCCGTCCCTGGTCGTGCTGCGCACGGTCATCGCCTGGCCGGCCCCCACCAAGCAGAACACCGGCGCTTCGCACGGCTCGGCGCTCGGCGAGGACGAGGTCCGCGCGACCAAGGAGATCCTCGGCTTCGACCCCGAGCGCACCTTCCAGGTCGACGACGACGTGCTCGCCCACGCCCGCTCGGTGGTGGACAAGGGCCGCGCCGACCGCGCGGAGTGGGAGGAGCGGTTCGCCGCCTGGGAGCAGGCCAACCCCGGGGGCGCCGCCCTGCTGGCCCGGATGCGCGAGCGCCGGCTGCCCGACGGCTGGGCCGAGGACCTGCCCTCCTTCCCCGCCGACGAGAAGGGCGTGGCCACCCGCAAGGCGTCGGGCAAGGTGCTGGCCGCGCTCTACCCGCGGCTGCCCGAGCTCTGGGGCGGCTCGGCCGACCTCGCGGAGAGCAACAACACCGCGGTGGAGGGCGAACCGTCGTTCCTGCCCCCCGACCGGCAGACGAAGATGTGGTCCGGCGGCCCCTTCGGGCGCACGATCCACTTCGGCGTCCGCGAGCACGCCATGGGCGCGGTGATGAACGGCATCGCCCTGCACGGCGGGACCCGCGTCTACGGCGGCACGTTCCTCACCTTCTCCGACTACATGCGCGGCGCCGTCCGGCTGGCCGCGCTCATGCAGCTGCCGGTCACCTACGTCTGGACCCACGACTCCATCGGCCTGGGCGAGGACGGCCCGACGCACCAGCCGATCGAGCACTTCGCCGCGTTGCGGGCCATGCCGGGCCTCGACGTCGTGCGCCCCGCGGACGCCAACGAGGTGACCGCCGCCTGGCGGACGATCCTGGAGAACAACGACCGCCCGGCCGGGCTGCTGCTGTCCCGGCAGAACCTGCCGGTGTTCGACCGCGAGGCGTTCGGCTCGGCCGACGGCGTGGCCCGCGGCGCCTACGTGCTCGCCGACGCGTCGAACGGCAGCCCGGACGTGATCCTGCTCGGCACCGGCTCCGAGGTGCAGATCGCCATGGCCGCCCGCGAGCGGCTGGAGGCCGACGGCGTCCCGACCCGGGTCGTCTCCGTGCCGTGCGTCGAGTGGTTCGCCGACCAGGACCAGTCCTACAAGGACGAGGTGCTGCCGCCCACGGTCCGCGCCCGGGTCAGCGTCGAAGCGGGCGTCCCCATGGGGTGGCGGGAGTTCGTCGGCGACGCCGGCCGGATCGTCGGCCTCACCCACTACGGCGCCAGCGCGTCCTACTCCGTGCTCTACGAGGAGTTCGGCCTCACCGACGAGGCCGTCGTGGCCGCCGCGCGCGAGAGCCTCGAGGCGGCCCGCTCCGGCACCGCCGTCCCCGCCGGTCCGATCGCGGCCACCGGCGGCCTCCCCCAGGCGACCGGCGACCGCTGAGCCGAGCGCTGCCGACCATCCCTCCAGCCCGAAAGGCATCCGTCATGGCACAGAACGAGAACCTGGCCGAGCTGTCGTCCGCGGGGGTCGCCGTCTGGCTCGACGACCTCTCGCGCGACCGCATCCGCAGCGGCAACCTCCAGTCCCTGGTCGACGAGCACTCCGTCGTCGGCGTCACCACCAACCCGAGCATCTTCGCCGCGGCGATCAGCGGCTCGAAGTCCTACGACGACCAGCTGCACGCGATGGCGACCCGCCGGGTGAGCGTGGAGGAGGCGCTGCGCACGATCACCGCCGCCGACGTCCGCGACGCCTGCGACCTGCTGCGGCCGGTGGCCGAGCGCCAGCCCGGTGACGGGCGGGTCTCCCTGGAGGTGGCGCCCGGCCTGGCCAACGACACCGACGCCACGGCCGCGGAGGCCGCGCACCTGTGGTGGCTGGTCGACCGCCCCAACCTCTACATCAAGATCCCGGCCACCGAGGCCGGCCTGCCGGCGATCACCGAGACGATCGCCAACGGCATCAGCGTCAACGTCACCCTGATCTTCAGCCTCGAGCGCTACCGCGCCGTCATGGAGGCCTACCTCGCGGGTCTGGAGAAGCGGGTGGCCGAGGGCGGCTCGCTCGAGGGCATCGCGTCGGTGGCCTCGTTCTTCGTCTCCCGGGTGGACAGCGAGATCGACAAGCGCCTCGACGCGGCCGGCGCCGACGCGTCGCTGAAGGGGAAGGCGGGCGTGGCCAACGCCCAGCTGGCCTACCAGGCCTACGAGGAGGTCTTCTCCTCCGACCGCTGGCAGGCCCTGGAGGCGCAGGGCGCGGCGCGGCAGCGGCCGCTGTGGGCCTCGACCGGGGTGAAGGACCCCGCCTACTCCGACACGATGTACATCAGCGAGCTCATCGCGCCGGGCACGGTCAACACCATGCCGGAGAAGACGATGATGGCCTACGCCGACCACGGCAGCCCCGGGACGCCGGTGCAGAAGTCCTACGACGAGGCGGCCGCCGTCATGCAGTCGGTGCGCGACGCCGGCGTCGACCTCGACGACGTGTTCCGCGTCCTCGAGACCGAGGGCGTGCAGAAGTTCGTCGACTCCTGGGACGAGCTGACCGAGTCGGTGCGCACCGAGCTGGAGGACAAGGCGTGACCTTGGGCTTCAGCTCCACCGGCCTGGAGGTCCCGGAGCCGGTACGGGGCCAGCTCCAGCAGGACGACGTCGCCGCGCGGCTCGTCCGCAAGGACGCCACGCTGTGGGGTCCCGACGCCGAGAGCGAGGCCGCGGTCCGGCTGGGCTGGCTGGACCTGCCGGCCACGTCGCGGTCGCTGGTCGCCCAGCTCGCCGAGCTCCGCGCCCAGCTGGTCGCCGAGGGGCTGGACCGGATCGTGCTCTGCGGCATGGGTGGCTCCTCGCTCGCGCCCGAGGTCATCTGCCGCACGGCCGGCGTGCCCCTGGTCGTGCTCGACACCACCGATCCGGGGCAGCTCCTGGCGGCCATGACCGACCTGGAGCGGACCGTCGTGGTGGTCAGCTCCAAGTCCGGCGGCACCGTGGAGACCGAGAGCCAGCGCCGGGCCTTCGTCGCCGCCTTCGCCCGGGCGGGCCTGGACGAGGGCCGGATCGGCGCGCGGTTCGTCGTCGTCACCGACCCCGGCTCGCCCCTGGCCGACACGGCCGCGGCCATGGGCGCCCGCGCGGTGTTCCTGGCCGACCCGACCGTCGGCGGCCGGTACAGCGCCCTGTCCGCTTTCGGCCTGGTGCCCTCCGCGCTGGCCGGGGCCGACGTGGCCGCCCTGGTCGACGACGCCGAGACGCTCGCCGAGCGGCTCGCCGATCCGGGCAACGCCGCCATGGAGCTGGGCATCGCCCTGGGCGCGGGCTTCCGCACCGGCCGGGACAAGCTGGCCCTCGCCGACGCCGGCGAGACGCCGATCCAGGGTTTCGGCGACTGGGCCGAGCAGCTGATCGCCGAGTCCACCGGCAAGGAGGGCCGCGGCATCCTGCCGCTGGTGCTGGAGTCGCCGGAGGCGCCGGGGGCCGACGCCCCCGACGTGCTGTTCGCCCTCGTGGGTGGTCAGGCGCCCGCGCACCGGCCGTCCATCTGCGTGACCGGCCCGCTCGGTGCCCAGTTCCTGGGGTGGGAGTACGCCACCGCCGTCGCCGGGCGGGTGCTGGGGATCAATCCCTTCGACCAGCCCAACGTGACCGAGAGCAAGGAGAACACCTCGGCGATCCTCTCCGCCGGGCTGCCGGACGAGCAGCCGGTGGCGACGATCGGTGCGGTCGAGATCCGGGGCAACGCGACGGTCCTCGACGGGGTGGACCTCTCGTCCCACGACGGGCTCTCCCTGGCGCTGGACGCACTCCTGGCGTCGATCCCGCCCCGCGGCTACCTGGCCGTCATGGCGTACCTCGACCGGCTCGGCGACGCACGCACCGCCGACCTGCGGCTCGCGCTCGCCCGGCGGACCGAGCACGCGGTGACGTTCGGGTGGGGGCCGCGCTTCCTGCACTCCACCGGCCAGTACCACAAGGGCGGCCCGCAGGTCGGCGCCTTCCTGCAGGTGACCGGCGCGGTGGGCGAGGACCTCCCGGTGCCCGAGCAGACGTACACGTTCGGCACCCTGCAGGCCGCCCAGGCGGCGGGCGACCGCAAGGCGCTCGCCGACCGGGAGCGGCCGCTGCTGCACCTGCACCTCACCGACCGGGCGGCGGGCATCGGCCAGGTGCTCACCGCCCTGAACTGCTGAACCCCGGGGCACCCGGCCGGGAGGACCGCCTCCCGATCCGCGCCTGTCCCGGCCCGCCGTCCGGCCCCTCGGGCCGGACGGCGGGTCACTCCGACCACGAGGACGGACGATGACCCTCCCCCCGCTGCGCGGCCAGCGATGACCGCCAACCCGCTGCGCGACCCGCGGGACCGGCGGCTGCCCCGGGTGCCCGAGCCCTGCGCCCTGGTGGTCTTCGGGATCACCGGGGACCTGGCCCGCAAGAAGCTCCTGCCGGCGGTCTACGACCTCGCCAACCGCGGGCTGCTGCCCACCAACTTCGCGCTGCTGGGCTTCGCCCGCCGCGACTGGGGCGACACCGAGTTCGCCGAGCTGGCGCGCGACTCGGCCCGCCAGCACGCGCGCACCCCGTGGCGGGAGGAGGTCTGGGAGCGGCTGGCCGGCAGCGTGCACTTCGTCCAGGGCTCCTTCGACGACGACAATGCCTTCGACGAGCTCGCCGGCGCGCTCTCCGAGCTCGAGGGCAGCCACGGCATCGGCGGCAACGCGGCGTTCTACCTGTCGATCCCCCCGGCGATGTTCCCGACCGTGCTCAAGCAGATGCAGCGGACCGGCATGGCGGAGAACACCCCCGGCCGCTGGCGCCGGGTGGTGGTGGAGAAGCCGTTCGGCACCGACCTGGCGTCCAGCCGCGAGCTCAACGAGCTGGTCGACTCGGTGTTCAGCGCCGAGGACGTCTTCCGCATCGACCACTACCTGGGCAAGGAGACCGTCCAGAACCTGATGGCGCTGCGGTTCGCCAACGAGCTGTTCGAGCCGGTCTGGAACGGCCACCACGTCGACTCGGTGCAGATCACCATGGCCGAGGACGTCGGCATCGGCGGCCGGGCCGGGTTCTACGAGGAGACCGGGGCGGCCCGCGACGTGCTGCAGAACCACCTGCTGCAGCTGCTGGCGCTGACCGCGATGGAGGAACCGGTCGAGTTCTCCGCCGAGGAGATCCGGACCGAGAAGCTCAAGGTGCTGCGGGCGATCTCGCTGCCCGAGGACCTGGGCGCCTACGCCGTGCGCGGGCAGTACCAGCCGGGTTGGCTGGCCGGGCAGCGCGCCCCCGGCTACCGGCAGGAGGACGGCGTCGACCCGGGGTCGACGACGGAGACCTACGCCGCGGTGCGCCTGGGCGTCGAGACCCGCCGCTGGGCCGGGGTGCCGTTCTACCTCCGCACCGGCAAGCGGCTCCCCCGCCGGGTCACCGAGATCGCGCTGGTGTTCAAGCGCGCCCCGCACCTGCCCTTCGCCGACACCGACACCCAGGAGCTGGGCAACAACCAGCTGGTGGTGCGCGTGCAACCGGACGAGGGGGTCACCCTCAAGTTCGGGTCGAAGGTGCCGGGCAGCGTCATGGAGGTCCGTGACGTCTCCATGGACTTCCTGTACGGGGAGCAATTCACCGAGTCCAGCCCCGAGGCCTACGAGCGCCTGCTGCTCGACGTCCTCCTGGGCGACGCCACCCTCTTCCCCCGCAACGCCGAGGTCGAGGCCTCCTGGGCGGTCATCGACCCGCTGGAGGAGTTCTGGCGGGACACCGAGCCGCAGCCCTACCGCGCCGGCGAGTGGGGCCCCCGGGCCGCCGACGAGATGCTCGCGGCCGAGGGCCGTCGCTGGCGGCGACCGTGAGGCCCGCACCCCCGCACCCCCGTCGATCGGAGGAACAGTCGTGACAACGCTGTGGGACACCACCGGTTCGGCCGTGGTGAAGGAACTGGCCGCCCAGCGGCGCACCGGGGGTGCGGTGCTCTCCGGGGTGGCGCTGACGCTGGTCGTCGTCGCCGAGGAGAGCCGGGTGACCGAGGCGGAGGAGGCGGCGACGCACGCCGCGGAGATGCACCCCTGCCGGGTGCTCGTCGTGGTGCGACGGCAGATCGACGCCCCCGGCCCCCGGCTGGACGCCGAGGTGCAGATCGGTGGCCGGCTCGGCCCCGGCGAGGCCGTCGTCATGCGCATGTACGGCCGGCTGGCGCTGCACGCCGAGTCGGTCGTGCTGCCGCTGCTGGCTGCCGACGCACCCGTGGTCACCTGGTGGCACGGGGCGCCGCCCGAGCGCATCGCCCGGGACGCGCTGGGCGTCCTGGCCGACCGGCGGATCACGGACAGCTCGCTGGCCGAGGACCCGTTGGACTGCCTGCGGGTGCGCGCCGACGACTACGCCCCCGGCGACTCCGACCTGGCCTGGACGCGCACCACCGGCTGGCGCTCGGCGTTGACCTCCACCCTGGACTCGGTCGCCGGACGGCGCGGGGACTCCGTCCGCGTGCGCGGCGGCTCGATCGAGGGCGACCCGCACAACGCGACCGCACGGCTGCTCGCCGGGTGGCTGTCCTCCCGCACCGGCTGCAGCGTCGACATCACCGAGGCGTCCCGCACGCCCGGGCCGAGCGGCGTGGCCGCCGTCAAGCTGTCGCTGGACCAGGACGAGGAGGTGGAGATCCGGGCCGATCGCCGCGGCGGCGCCGTCATCTCGCAGCCCTTCCGGCCCGACTCGACCGTCGCCCTGGCCGAGCGCCCGCTCGGTGACCTGCTGAGCGAGGAGCTGCGCCGGCTGGATCCCGACGAGCCCTACAGCGAGGCCCTGGAGGCCGCCACGGGCCTGGACGGGCTGTCCGAGCGCTCCTCGGTCCGCAAGCTCGTGTGGTTCGACCCCGCCGCCCAGGACGGCGACGGCGACGGCGACGCGGCGGATGATGCCGCCGGCGAGCCGGACCCGACCACCGGCGAAGGAGCCCTGACCTCGTGACCATCTCCCCCGGCGAGCGCTCCGCCGACGCAGCGCCCGTCCCCGACGTCGTCATCGAGCCCGACGCCGACCGGCTGGCCCGCGCGGCCGCCGAGGCGCTCGTCGCCCGGCTCGCCGCGGCGCAGGCCGTGCACGGCACCGCCGCCGTGGTCCTGACCGGCGGGAGCATCGGCATCGCCGTCCTCGAACGGGTCGCCGGCCTCGCCGCCGAGCCGGTGCGGGAGACCGTCGACTGGACCGCGGTGGACGTCTGGTGGGGCGACGAGCGGTTCGTGCCGGCCGACGACGCCGAGCGGAACGAGAAGCAGGCCCGGACGGCACTGCTGGACGCTGTGGGCGTCCCGCCGGAGCGGGTGCACGCGATGCCGGCGTCCGACGGCGGCTTCGCCGAGCCCGAGGACGCCGCCGCCTGGTACGCCCAGCAGCTCGCCGCGGCGGCTCCGGAGGGGCACGACCTGCCCCGGCTCGACCTGCTGCTGCTCGGCATGGGCCCGGAGGGGCACACCGCCTCGATCTTCCCGGACTCCCCCGCCGCCCGGGACGAGCGCCCCGTGCTCGCGGTCCGCGACTGCCCCAAGCCACCGCCGACCCGGATCAGCCTCGGGTTCACCGCGATCAACAGCGCCGAGGAGATCTGGCTGCTGGTCTCGGGCGAGGGCAAGGCACCCGCCGTCGCCCGGGCGCTGGCCGGCGCCGGCCCGCAGGAGCTACCGGCTGCCGGCGTGCACGGTGCCCGGGCGACGCGGTGGTTGCTCGACGCCGCCGCGGCCGCCGAGCTGCCCCGCCCCGGGAGCTGACGCCCCCGGCGCCGCGGCGTTCGCGGGGATCAGCCCCGCTGCGGCGGACGCGGGGATCAGCCGCCGCGGCGGACGCGCAGCCGGTCCAGCGCCTCCTGGAGGAGCGCGTCGCCGTCGGCGTCGGTGCGCCGTTCGCGCACGTAGGCCAGGTGCGTCTTGTAGGGCTCGATGCGCGGCGCCGGCGGCGGCGCGGCCTCGTCCTGCCCGGCCGGCAGCCCGCACCGCGGGCAGTCCCAGAACTCCGGGACCTCGGCCTCGCTCGCGAGCACCACGCGCGTCTCGTGCCCGTTGGCGCACCAGAACGGGATGCGCCGCCGTGGTGCCGACTCGCCGCGCTCGACCTCGCCTATCGGACCCGCACCGACCCGGGTCCCCCGGATCGCGTTCCCACCAGCCACCACGTGTGCCCCCTGATCATCGGTCCAGGTCGCGGCAGCGCCGACCGCCGCGCGGGCAGTCTAGGGCGAAACGGGACTCTCTCCGGTCACGTTTGTGCGCCGGATCTCCGATCAGGCGGAGCTGGGCTCAGGCCTGGACCTTGATCAGGATGCCCAGGCCCACGATGCAGACCGTCCAGATCATCGCGGTGAAGACGGTCAGGCGGTTGAGGTTCTTCTCGACCACCGACGACCCGGACAGCGACGAGGACGCCGCACCGCCGAACATCGACGACAGACCGCCACCCTTGCCTCGATGCAGCAGGATGAGCACGATGAGGAGCAGGCTGCTGAGGATCAGCAGCACGTTGAGCACCAGCTCCATGGACCTCTCCGGAAGGCTCGACGACCGGCGACGGACGCCAGCTCTCGTCCCGAGCCTAACCGACGTCCCCGCCCGGACCTGTCAGCGGACCCTGTGACCTGTCCGCTTCCGCGCCCCGGTCCGCTCCTCGCTCGCCGGCGCTCGCTGCGATGCTCCCGGGGCTGTCAGCGGACCCTGTGACCTGTCCGCTTCCGCGCCCCGGTCCGCTCCTCGCTCGCCGGCGCTCGCTGCGATGCTCCCGGGGCTGTCAGCGGACCCCGGCGGTGGCGACGTCGTAACCGTCGTACGGGCGCATCACCACGCCGTTGCGCAGCCGCTGCCCCGAGACCAGCTGGATGCGGGTCTCCGCGAGCGGGACGTAGGCCCCGCTCGCCCGGGCCGCGTCGGCGACCTGCGCCCAGTCGGCGTCGCCGGCCCGGGCCTGGTCGACCAGGGCGTTGATCTCCGGGTCGTCCAACCGCGCGTAGTTCGGGTTGCCCACCCGGGCGACGCTGCGGCCGTCGACCAGCGGCCCCAGGAAGGACCCGGCCGTCGGGAAGTCGGCGGTGCGGGTGGCGAGCACCAGCCCGTAGCCGTTGGCCGCGACGTTGCCGGGGTTGCCCACGTCGGTGGCGTAGAAGGTGGCGGGATCCAGCGGGCGGACCTCGACGTCGATGTCCACCGCGGCGAGCTGGGCGGCGATCTCGTCGGCGACGTCGACGCTGCTGCGCACGTCGGGCACCGCGAGGACGGTGGCGAAGCCGTCCGGGCGGCCGCAGTCGGCCAGCGCGGCCCGGGCCGCCTCGGGATCCGGCTCCGCGTCGGCCCCCCCGGGACCTCCCCCGAGTGCCCGCGGCCACAGCTGCGTGCTGCGGACGGCGTCGACCGCACCACCGAGGGCCGACTGGACCGCGCGCCGGTCGATGGCCGCGACCACGGCCGCCCGGCAGGCGGGGTCGTCCATGGGCGCCACGTCGGTGGGCAGCGCGAGCAGGCGCACCGCACCGGTCGTCACGTCGTCCACCCGGTCCAGCAGGGCGGCGCCGTCCTCGGCGGCCAGCCGGGCGGTCGTCGCCGCCTGCACGCCCGTGCCGGAGACGTCCAGGTCGGCGGAGCCGGCCAGCAGCGCCTGGTCGCGGGCCAGACCGGAGAGCCCGGTGCGGACCTCCACCCGGTCGGGCAGCGCGGTCCGGACCTCGTCGGTCGCCGGGTCCCACTCCGGGTTGCGCTCCAGCACGATGCCGGTCTCCGGGTCGACCGAGGTGATCGCGTACGGGCCGGAGGACACCGGATCGGCGCCGTACTCGCCCCGGGTGTCGGCCTCCGCCGGCACCGGGCTGCTGGACGGCAGGGCGAGGACGTAGGGCAGGTCCGGCTGCGGCGAGCGCAACCGGAAGACGATCGTGCGCTCGTCCGGCGTCTCGATCGAGCTGAGGACGGGGTCGTCCTCCTCGGTCGAGTAGGGGCCCGGGTAGGGGTTGGCCGGGTCGTCCAGGAGGTCCACCAGGTAGGTGGGCCCGCCGACGATCACGTCGGAGGCGAACGACCGCTGGATGCCGTACTTCACGTCACCGCTGGTGATCGGCCGGCCGTTCTCGAAGCGGATGCCCTCGCGCAGGGTGTAGGTCCAGGTGAGACCGTCGTCCGACACGGCGCCCAGGTCGGTCGCGAGGTCCGGCACCAGCTCACCGGTGGCGCCGGGCGCCGCGTCGAACGTGACGAGCGTGCGGGTGTAGAGGCGCATCAGGTTCCACACCCCGGGCAGGTAGGACCGCTGCGGGTCGAGGCTGTCGACGGCGGGGGCGACGACGCGCAACGTGCCACCGCGCTCGTCCGACGGGGAGCGGACACCGTCGACGCCGGCGTCGGGCCCGTCGGCCAGCACCGGGACGTCGGCCCGCCCGCCACCGCTGCCCAGACAGCTGACGGCGACGACGAGCACCAGCACGATCACGGCTGCAGCAGCGAGGACTCGCCGCCAGGACCAGCCGCGCGCCCACGGCGGGAGCCGGTCGGCCGGCCGCTCCCGGATCTGCTGCTCCACCTGCTGCCCGCCCTCCCCGTGTCCGGCCGGGGGGGCAGCAGGGTTCAGCTACCGCCGGCGGCGATCCGACAGATCTGCGCGAACTCGTCGGCGTCCAGGCTGGCACCGCCGACGAGCGCACCGTCGATGTCCGCCCCGGCCAGGATCCCGGCCGTGTTCGCGGCCTTCACCGACCCGCCGTAGAGGATACGGACCGTGGCCGCGCTGTCACTCCCGAAGCGCTCGGCGAGCCGCGCCCGCAGCGCCCCGCACACCTCCTGCGCATCATCGGGGGTGGCCACCTCACCGGTGCCGATGGCCCACACCGGCTCGTAGGCGAGCACCAGCCCGGCGACCTGCTCGGCGGTCAGCCCCTCGAGGGCCGCGTCGAGCTGGCCGGTGCAGTGGGCGACGTGGGTGCCGGCCTTGCGGACGTCGAGCCCCTCCCCCACGCACAGGATCGGCACGACGCCGTGCCGCAGCGCGGCCCGCACCTTGGCAGCGACGACGCCGTCGTCCTCGCCGTGCAGGGCCCGCCGCTCGGAGTGGCCCACCGCGACGTACCCGCAGGCCAGGGCGCTGAGCATCCCGCCGCTGACCTCGCCGGTGTAGGCGCCCGAGTCCTGCGCGGAGATGTCCTGCGCGCCGTAGCCGATCGCCAGCTTGTCGCCGGCGACGAGCGTCTGCACGCTGCGCAGCGCCGTGAACGGCGGGAGGACGACGACCTCGGCGGCGTCGAGCTCCTCCTCCTTGAGCGAGAACACGACCTTCTGGACCAGCCCGATGGCCTCCAGGTGGGTCATGTGCATCTTCCAGTTGCCGGCGATGAGCGGCCGGCGCCCTTCACGGGCGGGGACGGGACGGGTGCGTGCCATGTCGGCTCCTCGCTCAGTCGGCCAGGACCGCGAGGCCCGGCAGGTCCCGGCCCTCGAGGTACTCCAGCGACGCACCGCCACCGGTGCTGATGTGCCCGTAGGCGTCCTCGTCGAGACCCAGGACGCGGACCGCCGCCGCCGAGTCACCGCCCCCGACGACCGACAGGCCGTCCACCGCGCCGACCGCCTGGGCCACGCCGCGGGTGCCGGCCTGGAAAGGGGCGAGCTCGAAGACGCCCATCGGGCCGTTCCAGAACACGGTGCGGGCGTCGCCGAGGATCGACCCGAAGACCTCGACGGTGCGCGGGCCGACGTCCAGGCCCATCTGCCCGTCGGGGATCTCGGTCGCGTCGACGACCGAGGTCTCCGCCTCCGCGCTGAACTCGGGGGCGCAGACGACGTCGACCGGCAGCACGATCCGGTCGCCGGCCTCGGCCAGCAGCCGGCGGCAGGTGTCCACCTGGTCGGCCTCCAGCAGCGAGTTGCCCACCCCGTGGCCCTGGGCGGCGAGGAAGGTGAAGCACATGCCCCCGCCGACGAGCAGCCGGTCGACCTTGGGCAGCAGCGCCTCGATGACCGCGAGCTTGTCGCTCACCTTCGAGCCGCCGAGCACTACCACGTAGGGCCGCGCGGGCTCGGTGGTCAGCCGGGTGAGCACCTCCAGCTCGCGGGCGACCAGCCGGCCGGCCGCGTGCGGGAGGCGCTCGGCGACGTCGAACACCGAGGCGTGGGCGCGGTGCACCGCACCGAAGGCGTCGTCGACGTACACGTCGGCGAGGGCGGCCAGCCGCTCGGCCAGCCCGGCCCGCTCGGCGTCGTCCTTGGACGTCTCCGCGGCCTCGAAGCGGACGTTCTCCAGCAGGAGGACGTCGCCGTCGCCGAGGGCGGCGGCCTTGGCCCGCGCGTCGTCACCGGCGACGTCGGCCGCCAGCGGCACCGTCGTCCCCAGCAGCTCTCCCAGGCGCGCGGCGACCGGCGCGAGGGAGGACTTCGGGTCGAGCGTGCCCTTGGGCCGGCCCAGGTGGGCGGCCACGACCACGCGGGCGCCGGCCTCGCGCAGGGCCTGCAGCGTGGGCAGGCTGGCGCGGATCCGGCCGTCGTCGGTGATGGTGCCGGTCGTCTTGTCCAGCGGGACGTTCAGGTCGGCGCGCAGCAGCACGCGCCGACCCGAGACGCCCTCGGCGAGGAGGTCGTCGAGAGAGCGCATCGTCAGAGGGACTTGCCCACCAGCGTGGTCAGGTCGACCAGGCGGTTGGAGTAGCCCCACTCGTTGTCGTACCAGCCCAGCACCTTGACCATCGGGCCGAAGACCTTGGTCAGCGTGGCGTCGTAGATGCAGGACGCCGGGTCGGTGACGATGTCGGAGGAGACGATCGGCGCGTCGGTGTAGGTCAGGTACTTGCCCAGCGGGCCGGCGGCGGCCTCGCGGTAGGCGGCGTCGACCTCGTCGGCGGAGGCCTCACGGGTCAGCTGGACGGTGAGGTCGGTGGCCGAGCCGGTGGGGACGGGCACGCGGATGGCGTAGCCGTCGAGCTTGCCCTTGAGCTCGGGCAGGACCAGGCCGATCGCCTTCGCGGCGCCGGTCGAGGTGGGCACCATGTTGAGGGCGGCGGCGCGGGCGCGGCGGAGGTCCTTGTGCGGGCCGTCCTGCAGGTTCTGGTCGGCCGTGTACGCGTGGATGGTCGTCATCAGACCGCGCTCGATGCCGAAGGCGTCGTGCAGGACCTTGGCCAGCGGGGCCAGGCAGTTGGTGGTGCACGAGGCGTTGCTGATGATCGTCTGCGAGCCGTCGTACAGGTCGTCGTTGACGCCCATGACGATCGTGATGTCGTCGTCGGTGGCGGGTGCGGAGATGATGACCTTCTTCGCCCCGCCGGCGTCGACGTGCTTGCGCGCGTCGGCGGCCTTGGTGAAGAAGCCGGTGGACTCGACGACGACGTCGACGCCCAGGTCGCCCCACGGCAGGTTGGCCGGGTCGCGCTCCGAGAGGACCTTCATGGTCTTCCCGCCGATGGTGATGCCGTCGCCGTCGGCCGAGACGTCCTCCTTGAGGACGCCCAGGATGCTGTCGTACTTGAGCAGGTGGGCCAGCGCCTCGTTGCTGGTGAGGTCGTTGACCGCCACGATCTCGATGTCCTGGCCGCTGGCCGCGGCGGCCCGCCAGAAGTTGCGGCCGATCCGGCCGAATCCGTTGATGCCTACCCGGACCGTCACTGCAGACCTCCCATAGGAACCGTCACCTTCGCCGGGCCGCGCAGACACGCGGCCTCGCTCCGTGCAGACCCTATCGGTCGGGCGGGACACCGGCTCCCGGTCGCCCCGGCTGTCACCGGACCGGGTCAGCCGCCCGAGGCGCCGTCCTCCTGGGCGCCACCGCCCCGGAGCACCGGGAGCCCGCCCGACGGGTGACGTCTGGAACGCCCGCCCGTCGGGATCCCGCGCCGCGCGTGCGCGGCGCGGGAGACGTGATCCGGCTACTGCGCGAGCATGTCGTCGGTGACGACGGACTCCGTGTCCGGGATCCCCAGGTCCTTGGCGCGCTTGTCGGCCATGGCGAGCAGACGCCGTATCCGACCGGCGACGGCGTCCTTGGTCATCGGGGGGTCCGCGCGCTGGCCGAGCTCCTCGAGGGATGCCTGGCCGAACTCCAGCCGCAGCCGGCCGGCGACCAGCAGGTGCTCCGGGGCGTCCTCGCCGAGGATCTCCAGGGCCCGCTCGACCCGCGCGCTGGCCGCCACCGCGGCCCGGGCGGAGCGGCGCAGGTTGGCGTCGTCGAAGTTGGCGAGCCGGTTGGCGGTGGCCCGCACCTCGCGGCGCATCCGCCGCTCCTCCCACGCCATCACCGCGTCGTGGGCACCCATCCGGGTCAGCAGCGCGCTGATGGCGTCGCCGTCCCGGACGACGACCCGGTCCGCGCCCCGGACCTCGCGCGCCTTCGCGGCGATGCCCAGGCGGCGAGCAGCGCCGACGAGCGCCATGGCCGCCTCCGGGCCCGGGCAGGTGACCTCGAGCGACGAGGACCGGCCGGGTTCGGTGAGCGACCCGTGCGCGAGGAAGGCACCCCGCCAGGCGGCCTCGGCGTCGTTGATGCTGCCGGACACCACGGCCGGCGGCAGGCCCCGCACGGGGCGCCCGCGCTGGTCGACCAGGCCGGTCTGCCGCGCCAGGCCCTCGCCGTGCTTGGCGATCCGGACCAGGTAGCGCACGCCGCGGCGGATGTTGCCGCCGGCGAGCACGCTCACCCCGCTGGTGTAGCCGTAGACCTCGCTGATGTCCCGGCGCAGCCGCCGGGCCACCGAGCCGGTGTCGAGCTCGGCCTCGATGACCACCCGCCCACCGACGATGTGCAGGCCACCGGAGAACCGCAGCAGCGCGGTCACCTCTGCCTTGCGCTCGGAGGTCTTCGTGCACTCCACCCGGGAGAGCTCGTCCTTCACCATGGCGGTCATCGCCATGCCGTCCACCCCCACGTTCCCCCGCGGTAACCCGCCACCGCAGTTCGGGTCAGCGTCATGTACGCCGTCCCCTTTCCCCCTCGTGCCGGCCAGCCGGCCGTACGCCCGGTATCCGCTCGCACACCTCTACTCGTTCACCGCACCCCGACCACGGAGGCCAACGCCGCGGACAGCCGCACGGGGTCGTGCCGCGGCGCGCCGTCCGGCTCGGCCACCGGCGCCAGCAGGAGCTCGGCACCGCACCCGTTGACTGCGTCAAGGAGACCACGGCGGTCAACCACCGATTCCACGTTCGCGATCACGGTGTGCAACGCCACTCCGTTCAGATGCGCCTGCAGCACGGCCAGATGCTCCTCCGGGGAGAAGCCGTCGGTCTCACCGGGCTGTGGTTCCAGGTTCAGCACCACCACCACCCGGGCGCGCGACGCGGTCAGTGCGGCGCGCAGCCGGGGCACGAGCAGGTGTGGCAGCACCGAGGTGTACCAGGAACCGGGGCCCAGCGAGACCACGTCGGCCGCCGCGATCGCCTCGAGGACGGCCGGGTGCACCACGGGGTCGGCCGGCGCCAGGCGGATCTGCCGCACCCGCCCCGGGGTCGCCGCGATCGCGACCTGCCCCCGGATGGTGCGCACCCGGGCGGGGTCGTCGGGGTCGGCGGTCTCCACGCGCGCGACGAGGTCGAGCGGTTCGTCGGCCATGGGCAGCACCCGCCCGCAGGCCCCGATCAGCGCGCCGAGCTCGTCGAGGGCGCGCACGGTGTCCCCGCCGTGCATCTCGGCGAGGCCGGTGAGCAGCAGGTTGCCGACCGGGTGCCCGGCCAGCACGCCGCTGCCGCCGAAGCGGTGCTGGAAGAGCGCGGCGAGGGTCTGCTCCCGCTCCGCGTCACCGGCGAGGGCGGCGAGGGCCATCCGCAGGTCGCCGGGCGGCAGGACCGGCATCTCCCGGCGGATGCGCCCGGACGAGCCGCCGTCGTCGGCGACGGTCACCACGGCGGTGAGCTCGGAGGTGATGCGGCGCCAGGCGGCCAGCGCCGCGGCGAGGCCGTGGCCGCCACCGAAGGCGACCACCCGGGGCGCCCGCCCCGGGGACGTCGTGCCGCCCATCTACTCGCGGCCCAGGTCGCGGTGCCGGGCCACGGCGGCGATGCCCTCGGCGTCCAGCCGCCGGGCGAACTCCTCCGCGATGGCGACGCTGCGGTGCTTGCCCCCGGTGCAGCCGACCGCCAGCGTCAGGTACCGCTTGCCCTCCCGCCGGTACCCGGGCAGCAGCAGCCGCAGCACCTCGGAGTAGCGGTCGAGGAAGTCGGCGGCGTCGTCCTGCCCGAGCACGTAGTCGCGGACGTCGGCGTCGCGGCCGGTGTGCTCCCGCAGCTCCGGGACCCAGTGCGGGTTGGGCAGGAAGCGCGCGTCGACGACCAGGTCGGCGTCCAGGGGCAGGCCGTACTTGAAGCCGAAGCTCATCACCGTCGCGGTGAGCGGCGGGGTGCGACCGTCGCGGGCGAACGCGTTCTCCAGCGTGGCCCGCAGTTGGTGGACGTTCAGGTCGCTGGTGTCGACCCACAGGTCGGCCTCGCCGGCGATGCCGGTGAGCAGCGCGCGCTCCTCGGTGATCCCGTCGGTCAGGGTGCCGCTGCCCTGGAGGGGGTGCTCCCGCCGGTTGGACTCGTACCGGCGCACCAGGACCTCGTCCCGGGCGTGCACGTAGACCACGCGGGGCCGGTGCCCGGCCGCGGACAGGACCCGGATGGCCTCCTCCAGGTCGCTGGAGAAGGCACGGCTGCGGACGTCGACCACCGCGGCGAACCGGCGCAGGTCGCCCCGGGCGCCGAGCTCCACCATCGGCAGCAGCAGCGCCGGCGGCAGGTTGTCGACGACGAACCAGCCGAGGTCCTCGAGCACCCGGCCGGCGCTGTTCTTGCCGGCCCCGGAGAGCCCGGTGACGACGACGACCTCCAGCGGCTGCGTCTCGGTGCTCGCGGGGTCGAGCGCCGGGGACACGCCGTTCTGCGGACCGGCGACGGCGGACTGCCCGGCCCCCGGCGCGGGTCCGGCGCCCTGGTCGCCCCCGCCGGCGTCGGCCGTGGCGTCGGCCCCCAGGTCGGTACCCGCGGTCACGAGGCCACCCGGCCGACCTCGGCGGTGTCGCCGGACCCCGCGCGCGGGCCGGCCTGCTCGGCCGGGCCCGGCGGCGACAGCGAGGTCGCCACCTCCGGCGGTGCGTCCTGCGCCCCCCGGACCGGCTCGGCGACCGCCGACTGCACCGCCTCCGCCGTCCGCCGCCCGATCCCCGGCACCGCCATGAGTTCCTCCACCGTCGCCGCACGCAGCCGCTTGAGCGACCCGAACTGCTTCATCAGCGCCTTCCGCCGCGCCTCCCCGAGCCCGGGGACGTCGTCCAGCAGCGAGACCAGCATGCCGGTGGAACGCTTCTGCCGGTGGTAGGTGATGGCGAAGCGGTGGGCCTCGTCGCGCACCCGCTGCAGCAGGTACAGCGCCTCGGAGGTGCGCGGGAGGATGACCGGGTCGCTCTCCCCCGGCAGCCACACCTCCTCCATGCGCTTGGCCAGCCCGCAGACGGCGACGTCGACGATCCCGAGCTCCTCCAGCGACCGCGCGGCCGCGGCCACCTGCGGGGCACCGCCGTCGACGACGAGCAGGTTCGGCGGGTACGCGAACCGGCGCGGCCGCCCCTCCTCGGCCGCGAGGCCCTGCTCGTCCCTGCGGTCGGCCTCCTCCTTGAGGTGGCGGGCGAACCGGCGGCGCACCACCTCCGCCATGGCGGAGGTGTCGTCGGTCCCCTCGGTGACGGAGAAGCGCCGGTAGTCGGACTTCTTCGCCAGGCCGTCCTCGAAGACCACCATCGACGCCACCACGTTCGTGCCCTGGACGTGGCTGATGTCCATGCACTCGATCCGCAGCGGGGCGTCGGGGAGCTCGAGGGCCTCCTGGAGCTCCGAGAGCGCCAGCGAGCGGGCGGTGAGGTCGCTGGACCGCTTCACCCGGTGCCGGGCGAACGCCTCCTTGGCGTTGCGCTCCACGGTCTCCATCAGGCTCCGCTTGTCCCCGCGCTGGGGCACCCGCAGCGACACCCGGCCGCCGCGCAGCTCCTCCAGCAGCTCGACGTAGACGTCGGCGTCGTCGGGCAGCTCGGGCACCAGCACCTCGCGGGGCACGGCCTCCCCCGCCTCGCCCGACCCGGTCTGCTCGTCCACGCCGCCGTAGACCTGGAGGAGGAACTGCTCCACCAGCTCCCCGGTGGTGACCTCCTCGACCTTGTCGATGATCCAGCCGCGCTGGCCGCGCACCCGCCCGCCGCGGACGTGGAAGACCTGGACGGCCGCCTCCAGGTCGTCCTGCGCGAAGGCGACGACGTCGGCGTCGGTGCCGTCGCCGAGGACGACGGCCTGCTTCTCCATGGCCCGCTTCAGCGCGCCGATGTCGTCCCGCAGCCGGGCGGCCTTCTCGTACTCCATCGCCTGCGCGGCCTCGGCCATCTCCCGCTCGAGCCGCCGGATCATCGCGTCGGTGCGGCCGGCCATGAAGTCGCAGAAGTCGTCGACGATCCCCCGGTGCTCCTCTGCGCTCACCCGGCCCACGCACGGGGCGGCGCACTTGCCGATGTAGCCGAGCAGGCAGGGGCGGCCGATCTGACCGGCGCGCTTGAAGACGCCGGTGGAGCAGGTGCGGGCCGGGAAGACGCGGGTCAGCGTGTCGAGGGTCTCCCGGATCGCCCAGGCGTGGGCGTAGGGCCCGAAGTAGCGCACGCCCTTCTTCTTGGGCCCGCGCATGACCTGCAGCCGGGGGTACTCCTCGTTCAGCGTCACGGCCAGCGACGGGTAGCTCTTGTCGTCGCGGTAGCGGACGTTGAACCGGGGGTCGAACTCCTTGATCCAGTTGTACTCGAGCTGCAGCGCCTCGACCTCGGTGCCCACGACCGTCCACTCGACGCTCGACGCCGTCGTCACCATCTGGCGGGTGCGCGGGTGCAGCCCGGCCACGTCGGCGAAGTAGCTGTTCAGGCGCTGCCGGAGGCTCTTGGCCTTGCCGACGTAGATGACCCGGCCGTTCGGGTCGCGGAACCGGTAGACACCGGGGCTCTCCGGGATGGAGCCGACCGCCGGGCGGTACGTGGACGGATCGGCCATGCCTCCACCCTAGGTCGGCCCACCGACACGACGTCAGCCGCCGGGACCCGTCCGACCCAGTGGCCCCAGGGGCCCCGGGTCGCGTCGGGCATGCCACCAGGACGCCCGGCGCACCGGGCGTCCCGGAGACGGATCAGCCGATCGGCCGCGGCGGCGTCAGCCGGCCGGTCGCGAGCGGTGCAGCGCCCACGGCGCGTGCGCGCCGGCGCTGGACGCGAGCCGCTGGCCGAGCCGGAGGCAGCGGCGCCCGAGCACCAGCGCGGACGCGATCGCCACCCCGCCGGACATGAACGCCACGGTGCCCGAGGCCTCGCCGCTGGCGACCGAGAACGAGGCGGCCAGCAGCGCCAGCACGACGATGTTGGAGCGGATGCTGCCGGTTCCGCTGCCCACGGGCGAGCCGCAGTTGGAGAGGTCTGGGTCGCAGTCAGGCGTGAGCGCGCTCATCGCTGTCCTCCTCCGAGGGACTCCGTCACGCCGCCCGGAAGCCTGTACGTGACATCGGTCACAGGGACCATACGACGAGGAACGCCTCCGTCTCAACCCCTGCTGCCGAGGACCTCTCCCGCACCCGTTCGCCGCCGCCCGTCGCCGGGTCCGCGCGACGACGGCCCGCGTCCCCAGCGGGGCGCGGGCCGTCGTGGACGCCGGTGGGTCAGCTGGCCTTCTTGCGGGCCCGCTTCTTCACCGGGCCGGCCGCGGCGGCGGCGATCGCGTCGGCGTCGAGCAGCGGCGCCAGGTAGCGACCGGTGTGGCTCTCCGGTACCGAGGCGACGAACTCCGGCGAGCCCTCCGCGACGACCATGCCGCCGCGGAAGCCGCCCTCGGGCCCCATGTCGACGAGCCAGTCGGCGCTCTTGATCACGTCCAGGTTGTGCTCGATGACGAGCACCGAGTTGCCCTTGTCGACCAGGCCCTGCAGCACCAGCAGCAGCTTGCGGATGTCCTCGAAGTGCAGGCCGGTGGTCGGTTCGTCGAGCACGTAGATGCTGCGCCCGTTGGACCGCTTCTGCAGCTCGCTCGCCAGCTTGACCCGCTGCGCCTCACCACCGGACAGCGTCGTCGCCGGCTGGCCGAGGCGGACGTAGCCGAGCCCGACGTCGGTGAGGGTGCGCAGGTACCGGGCGATGGCCGGGATCGCGGCGAAGAAATCCGCCGCCTCCTCGATCGGCATGTCGAGGACCTCGGACACCGTCTTGCCCTTGTAGTGCACCTCGAGGGTCTCCCGGTTGAACCGGGCGCCCTTGCACACCTCGCAGGGGACGTAGACGTCGGGCAGGAAGTTCATCTCGATCTTCAACGTGCCGTCGCCGGAGCAGGCCTCGCAGCGGCCGCCCTTCACGTTGAACGAGAACCGGCCGGGGAGGTACCCGCGGACCTTGGCCTCGGAGGTCTGGGCGAACAGCTTGCGGACGTGGTCCCAGACGCCCGTGTACGTCGCCGGATTCGACCGCGGGGTGCGGCCGATCGGGGACTGGTCGACGTGCACGACCTTGTCCAGGTGCTCCAGCCCGGTGACCGTCCGGTGCCGGCCGGCGACCTGCCGCGCGCGGTTCAGCTGGTTGGCCAGCGTCGTGTAGAGGATGTCGTTGACCAGGGTGGACTTCCCCGACCCCGAGACACCGGTGACCGCGACCAGGCAGCCGAGCGGGAAGGCGACGTCGATCCCGCGCAGGTTGTTCTCGCGGGCGCCCTTCACGACCAGCTCGCGGCCGGGCTCCGGCCGGCGGCGGACCTCCGGGACGGTGATCTCCATCCGGCCCGAGAGGTAGGCGCCGGTGATCGACCGCTCGCTGGCCAGCAGGTCCTCCACCGTGCCGCTGACGACGACCTCGCCGCCGTGCTCGCCGGCGCCGGGACCGATGTCGACCACCCAGTCGGCGGTCTTGATCGTGTCCTCGTCGTGCTCGACGACGATGAGCGTGTTGCCCATGTCGCGCAGCCGCACGAGCGTCTCGATCAGCTTGGTGTTGTCGCGCTGGTGCAGCCCGATCGACGGCTCGTCGAGCACGTAGAGCACCCCGACGAGGCCGGAGCCGATCTGGGTGGCCAGCCGGATGCGTTGCGCCTCGCCCCCGGCCAGGGTGGCGGCCGGGCGGTCCAGCGACAGGTAGTCGAGGCCGACGTCGACGAGGAAGGACAGCCGGGCCTGGATCTCGCGGAGCACGCGGTCGGCGATCGCCTTGGCCCGCTCGCCCAGCTCCAGGGCGTCCAGCCACTGCGAGGCCTCGCCGATCGAGAGGTTGGTGACCTCGGCGATCGACCGGCCGCTGAGCTTGACGGCGAGGATCTCCGGCTTGAGCCGGGTGCCGTGGCAGACGGGGCAGGGCACGTCGCGCATGTAGCCCTCGTACTTGTCCCGCATGTAGTCGCTGTCGGTGTCGTCGTGGCGCCGCTCCAGGAACGGCAGCACCCCCTCGAACGCCGCGTAGTAGCTGCGCTCGCGGCCGTAGCGGTTCTTGTAGCGGACGTGCACCTGGTCGGGCGAGCCGTGCAGGATCGCCTTCTGCACCTTGGCCGGCAGCCGCTCCCACGGGTCGTCCATGGAGAAGCCGATCTGCTGGGACAGACCGGTGAGCAGCCGGGTGAAGTACTCGTTGCTCATCGAGCTGGCCCACGGCGCGATGGCGCCCTGCGCGAGGCTCTTGCCGGGGTCGGGGACCACCAGCTCCGGGTCGACCTCCTTGCGGGTGCCGATGCCGGTGCACTCGCCGCACGCACCGAAGGGCGAGTTGAAGGAGAACGAGCGCGGCTCCAGCGCCTCGAACGACAGCCCGTCGTCGACGCAGGCGAGGTGCTCGGAGAAGGTGCGCTCCCGCTCCGGGTCGCCCTCGGGCAGGTCGACGAAGTCGAGGACCACCAGGCCACCCGCGAGACCGAGCGCGGTCTCCACCGAGTCGGTGAGCCGCCGCTTGGCGCTCTCCTTGACCGTCAGGCGGTCGACGATGACCTCGATGCTGTGCTTCTCCTGCTTCTTGAGCGTCGGCGGCTCGGTCAGCGGGTGCACGGTGCCGTCGACGCGGACGCGGGAGAAGCCCTGGGTCTGCAGGGAGCTGAACAGGTCGACGTACTCGCCCTTGCGCGCCCGCACGACGGGGGCCAGCACCTGGAAGCGGGTGCCCTCCGCCATGGCGAGCACCTGGTCGACGATCTGCTGCGGGGTCTGCCGCGAGATCGGCTTGCCGCAGTTGGGGCAGTGCGGCTGGCCGGCGCGCGCGTACAGCAGGCGGAGGTAGTCGTAGACCTCGGTGATGGTGCCGACGGTCGACCGCGGGTTGCGGTTGGTCGACTTCTGGTCGATCGACACCGCGGGCGAGAGGCCCTCGATGAAGTCGACGTCGGGCTTGTCCATCTGGCCGAGGAACTGGCGGGCGTAGGCCGACAGCGACTCGACGTAGCGGCGCTGGCCCTCGGCGAAGATCGTGTCGAAGGCGAGGCTGGACTTCCCCGACCCCGAGAGCCCCGTGAAGACGATGAGCGCGTCACGGGGGAGGTCGATGTGGACGTCCTTGAGGTTGTGCTCACGAGCGCCGCGGACGACGAGCCGGTCCATGTGATCCCTGTCGGTCTCTGGTGGATGTCACCGGGTGGATGTGCGGATGGTGCTGTGCTCGGCGGCCGTCCTGCTCCGGTCGCAGCCACCCGGTGCAACGCGCCGGCGACCGGGGGTCGTCCGCCGGGAGATGTGAGCTGCGCCCGGTCCCGGCGGCGGTGCGGCCGTGGTCGGGACCGATCAGGCGGTGGTCGCGGCCGCCGGCCCGGTCGGGTCGAAGACCGGCGCGTACCGCCGCCACGGCTGCCGCGCCTCGAGCTCTCCGGCGATCCAGAGTAGTAGCCCCTCGGCGCCGGGCGGGCCGACGAACTGGACCGGTACCGGCAGCCCGCCCGGCCGGGTGCCGGCCGGGAGCACCGCGGCCGGGATCCCGGCCAGGTTCCAGGCCGCCGTCCAGGGCGCCCACCGGGCGTTGGCCGTGAGGTTGGCGAGGAAGGACCGCTCGTGCCACGGCCGGGCGGGCAGCGGCGGGCCGGTGGTGACCGGCGTGAGCAGCAGGTCGACGTCGTCGAAGAACCCGATCATCCGCTCGCGGAAGCGCTCCTGGGTGCGCGGCCGCACGAGCCCGAGGCGGCGCACCACCCGGCCCATCCGGGCATGGGTGCGGCTGCGGGCCTGCAGCTCGGCCCGCGGGATGCCGAGGAACTCGGCATCGTCCTCCGCACCGGCCATCCAGCGCACCACCGCGCCGAAGGCGGCCGCCGGGGTGATCGGCGGCGTCCGGCGGACGACGGTGTGCCCGGCGGCGCGCAGCTGCGCCACCACGGCGTCGACCGCGGCGCGGACGGGGGCGTCGCCACCGAGGCCGGGGACGGGCGACCGGGTGCTGACGGCGATGCGCAGCGGGCGCCCGGGATCGGCCGGCGGGGCCGGCTGCTCGCCGGCGAGGACGGCGTGCGCGACGGCCAGGTCGGCCACGGTGGTGGCCAGCGCCCCGTTGACGGCCATGCCCGACCAGTCGTTCGCGCCGATGCCGCCGGGGACGACGCCGACGCCGGGCTTCAGGGTGACCAGACCGCAGGCCGCGGCGGGCAGCCGGAGCGAGCCCATGCCGTCGTTGCCGTGCGCCACCGGCACCGACCCGGACGCGACCGCCGCCGCGCTGCCGCCGGAGCTGCCCGCGGGCGAGAGGGCGGTGTCCCAGGGGTTGCGGGTGACCGTGCCGGGCCCGTCGGTGGCGGCGTAGAGGCAGAGCTCGGGTGCGCGGGTGATCCCGACGATCACCGCCCCGGCCTTGCGCAGCCGGGTGACCACGGCGTGGTCCTTCCGCTCCGGCTCGGACCGGCGGCCGGGCGAGCCGTCGGTGCAGGTCTCCCCCGCCACCTGCACGTTGTCCTTGATCGCCACCGGGACGCCGGCCAGCGGCAGCGCGAACCGGGTCAGGCTGGCGTCGACCGCCGCGGCCTCGGCCAGCGCCGCCTCGCGCCGGACGACGCGGAAGGCCCCGACGCGGGCGTCGACCGCCTCGATGTGGTCGAGGTGGGCGCGCACCACCTCGACGGCCGTCAGCTCCCCCGCCCGGACCCGGGTGGCGATCTCGGTGGCCGTCAGGCCGACGATCGGCCCGCCGTCCCGCGCACCGCCCCCCGCTCCGCCCTGAGCAGTGCCGACACCTCCGCTAGCGTCCATACCTGGACCGTAACGGCGGCCGCCGACACTTTCCGAACGGAGTCCGGATGAGCACCTCTACCTACACCGGGGACGTCGCGGTGGGTGGTCCCGCCGACGTGCGCGAGCTGCCCGGGCTGACCATCACCAAGGTGGCGGTGAGCGAGATGGCGAACAACGCCTACCTGCTGCGCTGCACGGCCACCGGCGAGGCGCTGCTGGTCGACGCCGCGGCGGAGCCGGAGACGCTGCGCGCGCTCATCGGGGGCACCGACCTGCGCACCGTCGTCACCACCCACCGCCACTGGGACCACCACCGGGCCCTGCCCGACGTCGTCCGGGAGACCGGCGCGGTCACCGTCGCCCACCCGGCCGACGCCGCCGAGCTCCCGGTGCCGGTGCAGCGGCCGGTGGAGCACGGCGATCCGGTGACCGTCGGCGCGCAGGTGCTCGAGGTGGTGCACCTGCGCGGGCACACCCCGGGGAGCATCGCGCTGGTCTGGCGCGGCCCCGGCGACGCCGGCGTGCACGTCTTCACCGGCGACAGCCTCTTCCCCGGCGGGGTCGGGAAGACGTGGTCGGCGGAGGACTTCGCCAGCCTGGTCGACGACGTCGAGCAGCGGCTGTTCGCCGTCCTGCCCGACGAGGCGTGGGTCTACCCCGGGCACGGCAGCGACACGACCATCGGCGCCGAGCGCCCGCACCTCGCGGAGTGGCGCGAGCGCGGCTGGTGACCGGCCGGACCGGGCAGCCACGCAGCGTCAGCTGACCGGTGCGCCGGGGCGGAAGGCGTACACCGCGGCGAGCCGGAGCCGGGTCGCCGCCGCGTGGGCGGGCACCCGGTCGAGCGTGGCGCCGGAGGGCCGGTACCCCTCGAGCACCGCCTCCCGCAGCACCGCCGCGTCCCGGAGGAGGCCCTGCCGCTCGCGCAGCTCCAGGTGGACGAGCAGGTTGGCCAGGTCGAGCGCCGGCTCGCCCGCCGCGAGCAGGTCGAGGTCGAGCAGCCCGACGGAGCCGTCACCGGCCACGAGGACCTGCCGGTCGTGCAGGTCGCGGTGGAGGAGCACCGGCCGCCCGGCCGGCCCGGCCGCCAGTGCACCGGCCGCCTCCTCGACGCCGGCGATGTCCGCCGCACCCCACGTGCGGGCCAGCTCCGACCACCGGCGGAGCACCGCCACCTCGGCCGCCGCGTCGTGCACCGGCGTGCCCGGCGGCACCGGCGCCGCGTGGAGCGCCGCGAGGGCGGCCCCCAGGGCCCGGCAGGCCGGGACCGCGGCGGGCGAGCCCAGCAACTCGTGCAGCGGCCGGCCCGGGAGCGCCGCCGTGGTCAGGCGGCCGAGCCGGGGGTCGGAGCCGATCAGCCGGGGCGTGCGCACGGGCAGCCCGGTCACCCGCTCGGCGGCGAGGAGCAGGTCCGGCAGCCGGTCCGGCCGCACCACCTTGGTGTAGACCGTCGCCCCGCCGGGTCCGGGGTGGCGCAGCACCGCGCGCCGCTCCGGACGGTGGGCCAGCAGCGCGGCGCCCGGTGCGGCGAGCAGGTCGCCGAGGCCGCGCAGCCGGCGGTCGGCGCCCCGCGGCTGCAGCACGAGCCGGCCGCGCACGGTCGCGCCGACCGTCGCCGAGGCGACCGCCCGGGCCCGGTCCGGGTCCGCGAACCACTGCCCGGCGGTCGGCGCCCCGCCCAGGGCGATCTCCAGCAGCAGGTGCTCCGGGCTGCGCGGCCAGGCCCGCAGCAGCCGACCGCCCCGGCTCCCGACGTCGGCGCCGGCGGTGGCCAGCCGGGCGGCCGCTCCCCCGCCGTCCGCACCGCTCACGGCAGGACCTCCTCGGCCGCGTCCAGCGCGCGGACCACACCCGCCTCCCACGAGGGGGCGGCCAGCCGGAAGGGCTCGGGCGCCCGGCGCAGCAGCGCGGCGGCCGTGTGAGCGGCCAGCTGCCGCGCGGGGGGAAGGGGCCGGGTGGTCGCGTAGCCGGCGAGCACGGGGCCGACGTCGCCGTCGTGCCCGGTGCCGTCGAGGCGCGCGCTGGCGGTCATCGACCCGAGGTCGACGGCGGGGTCGTCGAGGGCCACCTCGTCGAGGTCGGCGAGCGCGGGGCCGTCCGGACCGACGACCACCTGGTCGGCCGAGAAGTCGCCGTGGGAGACCCGCAGCCCGGACGGCGGCCGCAGCTGCCTGCCGATGGCCTCCGCCAGCCCGAGCGCCCGGCCGGCCTGGGCCGGGAGCAGCCGCGCCACGAGGGTGGCGGCCGCCCGCGCGCTCTCCGCCGCCGCACCGGAGCGGCGCGGGCGCAGCCCGGGTGCCGGGTGCTGGTGCAGCTGGGCGAGCACCCGGCCCGTCGGCCGGAGGAGGTGCCCCCGGTCGCCGGCCGGGAGGTCGCTCAGCGCCTGCCCGGGCAGCCATTCCATGACCGTCAGACCCAGGCCGACGTCGGCGGCGACGACCCCCGGGGTGCGCACCCGGGCCGTCCCGAACGCGGTGAGCGCGGCCAGCAGCTCCGCGCTGACCGCCGGCCGGTGGACGCGCAGCAGCAGCGGGTCCCGGCCGGCCGGGGCGAGGATGCCGACCCACCGGCGGGCGGGCTTGTAGCGCAGCACCCGGACCGTGGCCGCGTCGAGCGGCCACCCCGGGAGCAGCGGCGCCAGGACCGCAGCCGGGCCGCCCCGCCCGGCCAGCGCGGCGATCGCCGGCAGGTCGCGGTCGGCCTCGCCGGTGGTGAGCAGCAGGTGGCTGCCCTCGTCGACCGCGAGGACCGTCCCGCTCGAGGCGCGGAGGCGGGTCTTGCCGAGCTTGGGCGAGCTGTCGGCGGACCAGGCGCCGAGCACCGCCGGGACCGGGCCCCCGCCGGTGCGCAGCTCCAGGCCGAGGACGCAGCTCGTGCCGGGCTTGTACCGGAGGTAGCGGCGTCGCCCCGGTCCGAGGCCGCGCCCGGCCAGCCAGCCGGCCAGCAGGTCGTCGTCCAGCAGCACCGGCAGACCCGGGAGGGCCCGGTCGCGGGCGGCGAGATCGGCGTCAGCGGGCCGCACGGGGGAACTCCTCGGGACGGGCCGGCGGCCGCTCCGCCGGCACGCCGCGGACCGGGACGGCCGGGGGCGGAACCGCCGGCAGCGCGACCGGGCCGGGCGGCAGGATCTCCTCGGGCCGGCCGGCGCGGACGATCCGGCCGTCCTCCATCCAGAGCACCCGGTCGGCGTTCCGGGCGGCGGCGAGGTCGTGGGTGATCACGAACGTGGTGCGCCCGCGGGTCAGCCGGGCCAGCGCCGCGGTGACCTCGGCCTCGGTGTCCTCGTCGAGCCCGGTGAGCGCCTCGTCGAGGACCACGATCGGGGCGTCGCGCAACGCGGCGCGGGCGATGGCGATCCGCTGGCGCTGCCCCCCGGAGAGCGTCGAGCCGCGCTCGCCGACCACCGTGTCGTAGCCCTGCGGCAGCAGGGTCACGAAGTCGTGCGCGCCGGCGAGCCGGGCGGCCGCCTCGATCTCCTCCTGCGTCACCTCCCGGTCGACCCCCAGCGCGATGTTCTCCCGCACCGGAGCGGCGAACAGCACGCTCTCCTGCAGCACGATCGACACCTGCGCGCGCACCGACGCGACGGTGAGGTCGCGCAGGTCGTGCCCGTCGAAGGAGACGGTGCCGGAGTCGGGGTCGCGCAGGCGGGAGAGCAGCGAGACCAGGGTGGACTTCCCGGCGCCCGAGGGGCCCACGACGGCGATCCGCTCCCCCGGCCGGACGCGCGCGCTCAGCCCGCGCAGCACCGGGTGCCCCGGCTCGTAGGCGAGGTGGACGTCGTCGAACTCGACGTAGCCCAGGAGCGCGGGGCACGGGCGCGCCCACGGGGCGTCCCGCAGCTGCGGCTCGACCTCCAGGACGTCGACGATGCGCTCCCCCGACGCGGCCGCCTTGGAGATCCGGCCGGTGTACTTGGCGATGTCGCGCATCGGCTTGAACGCCGTCTTCAGGTAGGTGAGGAACACGGTGAGCTCGCCGGGGGTGAGGTCGCCGGCGAGGACCTGCCGGGCACCGACGTAGAGGACGACGCCGGTGGCCAGGCCGACGAGGACGTCGGTGCTGCGTTCCAGGCCGGCGGAGAGCCGCTTGGCCTGCACGCCGTCGCGCAGGCTGCGCTCGTTGCTGCCGCTGAAGCGCTCCTGCATGCGCGCCTCCAGGGAGTAGCTCTGCACGACGGTCATCGCGCCGAGCGACTCCGTGGCCAGCGAGGCCAGCGCCCCCTCGGCCGTGCGCTGGGTCCGCGAGACACCGCTGATCCGCCGGGTCAGCCGCACGCTGACCAGCCCGAAGATCGGGAACACCAGGAGCACGACCAGCGCCAGCTGCAGGTTGAGCACGGCGATGACCACGAGCATCCCGAGCAGGGTGACGACGTTGCCGAACAGCGGCAGCGCCGCGGTCACCGTCGCCTCCTGCAGCCGGCCGACGTCCCCCGTGACGCGGGTGACCAGGTCACCGGTCCGGGCGCGGTCGTGGTACCCCATCGACAGCCGGTTGAGGTGGGCGTACAGCTCGCTCCGGACCCGGGTGAGCACCCGGTTCCCGGCCAGCGCGAAGCAGAGCGTCATGGCGAACGAGGCCAGCGCCCGCAGCGCGATGACCCCGAAGACGGCGACGGAGGCGACCACCAGCACGGCGCCCAGGTTGTCGGGCGGCGCGACGGAGAGGTCGGCGCCGGCGGCGACCACGACCGCGTCGATGACCCACGCCAGGGGCCAGGGCTCGAGCAGCCGCATCGCCACCTCGACGAGCAGCGCGAGCAGGCCCAGGACCAGCAGGCCGCGCTGGCTGCGCACGTGCGGGGCGAAGCGGCGCAGCGTGCGTCGCAGCCCCGGCACCGCCGAGCGCAGGCCGGTCGGCCGGTCCCGGCGGATCGCCCGGACGGCCCTCACCGCGGCCCCCCGGGCACCGCCCGCACCGGTCCCGCCGGCGTCCCCAGCGCGTGCGCCAGCGAGCGGCGGACGACGTCCCGCCACGCGTGCCTGGCCACCGCGGCGGCGCGCCCGTCGGCGCGCAGCCGGGTCCGGGCGTCCGGGTCCCCGCGGAGCGACACCAGCGCAGCGGCCAGCGCCACGGCGTCGCCGGGCGGGACGAGCACGCCCAGCGGCCGCCCGCCGGGACCGCTGCCGAGGACGGCCGGCAGCTGCCCGACCCGGCTGGCGACGACCGGGAGCCCGGCGGCGAGGTACTCGTACACCTTCAGCGGGGAGAAGTAGCTGTCCGCGTCGGCGGGATAGGGCGCCACGCCGACGTCCATCCGGTGCAGCTGGGCCGGCACGTCCTCCGGCGGCAGCGAGCCGGTCGCCTCGACCGCGACGCCGAGCTCGGCCGCGCGGGCGAGCAGCGCGGTCGCCGTCGGCCCGTCGCCCACCAGCAGCAGCCGCCAGGTCGGGTCCTGCGCCGTCAGCGCGGCGACGGCTTCGACCAGCGTCTCCACGCCGTGCCACAGCTTGAGGGTGCCGACGAAGCCGACCGTGAACGGTGTTCCCGACGCCGGGGTCACCGGGCCCGCGGCCGGCCGCACCCGGTCGACGTCGACGCCGTTGGGCTCGGTGTGCACCCGGTCGGGGCGGCCGGACCTCGACCGGGCCCAGTCGGCGACCGCGTCGCTGACGCACACGACGGCCGTCGCCGCGGAGAGGGCCGCGCCGGCGACGGCCTCGGCCCCCGCGCGGTCGGCCAGGGACCGGTGGGTGGCCTGCTCCCGGGGCAGCGGCGCGTTGACCTCCAGCACGCTGGGCACGCCGGCGGCCTGCGCCCACGCGGTCGCCGTGCGACCCCACAGGGAGTACCGCTCGTAGACGAGGTCGGGGCCGATCCGGTCGAGGCAGGCACCGACCGCGGCGTCGCAGGCCTGCGCGGAGCGCTCCCGGTCGCCGTCCCTCCCGGTGACCGGCGGCAGGCCGTGCAGCCGGACGCCGGCCGGTGGTGCGCCGCCCGGGCGGGGGCTGAGAAGGTGCACCTCGTGCCCGTCGGCGACCAGCACGCGCAGCACCGCCTGCAGGTGCACCGAGGCGCCCTTGCGGCCGATGACCGGGATGCCGGGGTCGGTGCAGACGACGGCGACGCGCATCAGCCGGCCACCCCGGCGCGCGGCCGCTCCGCCGGCGCGCCGGCCGGGGCGGCGGGCGCAGGCGGCGGGAAGCCGGCCGCCACGCCGGCCGCCTGCCGGCGGGCGTCGAAGTCCGCCTCGATGCGCTGCCGGGCGGCCGTCGCCAGGCGGGTGCGCAGGCCGGCATCCCCCAGCAGCCGGTCGAGGGCGGCCGCGAGGGCCCCCGGATCGCGCTCGGGCACCAGGAGGCCGGTCTCCTCGTGCCGCAGGACCTCGGGGATGCCGGTCACCGGCGTCGCGACGCACGGCGTCCCGAGCGCCATCGCCTCCAGCAGCACGGTGGGCAGCCCGTCCCGGTTCCCGTCGGCGCCGACGACGCAGGGCGCGGCGAACGCGGCGGCCGCGCCGACCACCGCCCGCACCTCCTCCTGGGTCAGCGCCCCGGTCATCGTGACGGCGTCCCGGAGCCCCAGGCGGTCGAGCCGGGCGGCCAGCTCGGGCCCCAGCGGGCCGGTGCCCACCAGCTGCACCGAGACGTCCCGCCCGCGGGCGCGGAGCAGCGCGACGGCCTCCAGCAGGTCCCCGAACCCCTTCTTCTCCACGAACCGGCCGACCGCGGCCACCACCGGCGGGCGGTCCGCCGGCGAGGTGTGCGGGAAGGCCGCCAGGTCGAGGCCGTTGTAGACCCGCCGGACCCCGTCGGCCGCGGGCCCGAAGCGTGCGCGCAGGTGGCCGAGGTTGTAGTTGCTGATCGTGACGACGTCGGCGGCGTCGGCGAGCTTGACGCGCAGGTCGTCGTCGCTGACCTCGCTGTGGAAGATGTCCTTCGCGTGGGCGGTGAAGGAGTACGTGATCCCCGCCAGCCGGGCGGCGAGCCGGGCGACCGTGGTGGCGACCGACGCGAAGTGGGCGTGCAGGTGCGTGATCCCCGCGGCGCGGGCGGCCAGCGCCAGCTCCACCGCCTGCACGGCGTCGCGGGCGTCGGCGTCCCACAGCTCGTCGGCGTGCCGGGCCAGCTCGGGCAGCTCGGCGCGGGCGTCCCGGAACGCCGTCCACAGGTCGTCGGCGCGGATGCTCGACGAGCGCAGGTAGGTGACCGGCGTCCGCAGGCGGGCCAGCGACTCGTGGAAGCGGCCGTCGGCCGGTGGCCGCAGGGAGAACACCGTGAGATCGAGACCGCGCTCCTGGTGGGCGAGCAGCTCGGTGACCACGAAGGTCTCGGAGAAGCGGGGGTACATCTTCAGCACGTAGCCGACCCGGGGCGCGGGGACTACCGGGTCAGGCCGCTGCACGGTCGGCTCCCCTCGGCGCGACGCGGACGTCGCCGCCGGCCGGCTGCCCCTGGGCGGGGGCGGGCTGCGTGCCCAGCAGGCGGTCGGCCAGGGAGGGGACGCGCTGCAACCCGTCCAGGTCGACCGGGGTCCCGGGCGGCGCGGGCGTGCTGACCGCGGCGGCCAGCCACGCGCCGAGCACGGCGCTGGTCAGCCCGGCCGGGTGGCAGTAGTCGAGCAGGCCGCGCGCGGCCAGCCGCTCGGCCCGCAGCAGCTGCTCCGCCCGGGGGCTCACCCGGGGGACCACGAGCGCCCGGCTGCCGGCGGCCAGCACCTCGCAGACGCTGTTGTAGCCGCCCATCGACACCACGGCGGCCGCGCCGGCGATGAACTCCTCGCTGTCGGGCACGAAGTCCAGGACGGTCAGGCGGTCGCCGGCCGCGGCGGCCGCCGTGACGGCGTCGCGCACGGACCGCTGCATGAACGGGCCGGTGAGCAGCACGCCGCGGTGGCCGTCGGGGAGCGGTGCCGCGGCGAAGGCCCGGGCCAGCTCCTGACCGTCCTGCCCGCCGCCCACCATGCAGAGGACGTAGGGCCCGGCGGGCGGGGCGACGCGGGCGGTCGGACGGGTGCGCGGGCGGACGGCGGTGCCGCGGCCGTGACCGAGGTACCCGGTGTGCTCGACCATGGCCGCCACCTCGGGCGGCAGGCGGTACTCGACGACCGGGTCGTAGACGCCGGGATCGCCGTAGACCCACACCGCGTCGTAGTAGTCGGTGAGGACCTCGGTGGTGGCCGACCGCGCCCACTCGTCGATCGCCACCTCCGGGCGGTCCAGCACCTCGCGCAGGCCGAGCACGACACGGGTGCCGCCCAGCTCGCGCAGCGTGCTCAGCGCCGGCAGCAGCTCGCCGCGGATCCCGGCGGCGACCTTGTCCACCACCAGCAGGTCCGGCGCGAAGGAACCGAGCGCGGCGTCCAGGATGCGTGCCCGGACGTCGAGCACCACCTCGAGCGGGCTGACCAGCGCCCGGGAGGCGTAGTCGCCGTCCCCGGTCTTGCGGATGGTCGGCAGGGTGAGGACGTCGGTGCGCGGCGGCAGCGGCAGCATCGCCGCCTCCGGGTTCCCGGTCAGCAGGAGCACGTCCGTGCGGGGGTCGGCCGCCACCAGCGCGGCGGCCAGCGCGATGTTGCGGCGCGTGTGCCCGAGGCCCTGGGTGTCGTGCGAGTAGAACGCGACCCGCCGCTGCCGCGATGGGACCGGGGCGGGACGGGAACGGTGGAGCGGCAGCGACATGAGGTCCTCCGGCGACGAGGACGTGGACGTCCGGTGTCGAGTGGGTGACCTCACCGTTCCCCGCGCCGGTGGCATCCCGGTGAGCCGCGGATGAGAGAGCCCTCATCCCCGGGACGCCCGGCGCCCGCGCGGGGGCCGGCTCGGGACGGCCCGACCCGGACGGCGCCGTCCGGGTCGCCGCGTGTCAGTCCTCGGTGAAGAGGGCGACCAGCTCGTCGGCGGTGCCGGGGACGTGCAGCGGCAGCACCGACACCGTCCACTCCGGCTGCCGCTCGTCGACGCCGAGCGCCAGGTCCCACGCGGCCCGCGGGGTCAGCGGGCCGAAGCAGGCGTCGTCGCCGTCCTCGCCGAGGTCCACCTCGACCAGCCAGTTGTCCGACAGGTCCGCCGCGAGCTCGGAGAATTCCGGGGGTGAGTCGTCGTCAGGTTCCGGGGAGTCGATCCGGACCGGGTAGATGAGCGCCATCCTGCGCACGCTAGGCCCCAGCGGCCGGTTCGACACCTCTTCCCGGGACGGGAACGGCGATCCCGCGCCGCCCGCCGGCCGAGCGTGCGGCTGCGTAGGTCCGGCGCGTGACGACCGCACCGGAGGACGACGGCCGCTCGATGCGGGAGCGGATGCTGGCCGGCGAGCTCTACCTCGCCGACGACCCCGAGCTCGGTGAGCTGGGCGCGCGCGCCCTGGACCTCGCCGACGCGTACAACGCGACGTCGGCGCGGCAGGGGCCGCTGCGCCGGCGGCTGCTGGCCGAGCTGCTGGCCTCGGTCGGCGAGGGCACCGAGATCCGGCCGCCGCTGCGGGTCGACTACGGCCGCCACCTCTCGATCGGTGCCCGCTGCTTCGCGTACTACGGCCTGGTGGCCCTCGACGTCGCACCCATCACCATCGGCGACGACGTGCAGATCGGGCCGAACGTGCAGCTGCTGACGCCCACCCATCCCGTCGAGGCGGAACCGCGGCGGCAGAAGTGGGAGGCCGCGCTGCCCATCGTCATCGGCGACAACGTCTGGCTGGGCGGCGGTGCCATCGTGCTGGCCGGCGTGACCATCGGCGCGAACACCGTCGTCGGCGCTGGCGCCGTCGTGACCCGCGACCTGCCGGCCGACGTGGTCGCGGTCGGCAACCCGGCGCGCGTCGTCCGCCGCCTGGACGAGCCCCGGTAGCCGACGAGCCGCCGTCGGCGTTCCCCGCGGGAACGCCGACGGCGGCTCGAACGGTCGGGGTCCGACGGTGGCGCGGCCGGTGCGGCCGCGCCACCGTCAGCGGTCAGCCCGTGGTGTCGTGGTCGTGACCGTGGTCGTGCTCCAGGCCACCGCCGCCGGCGGCCTCCGCGAACGTGCCCCGCGCGCCCGCCGGGGCCGGCAGCTCGAACGCCGGCCCGGGGACCGGCCGGCCCTTCACGCCGTTCACCGACTCCGTGGAGAAGGCGTAGGTGAGCATGGCGAAGGCCATGACGTCGCTGTTGACGTCCAGCGCGTCCAGGGCGAGGTTGTCGATGTCGTCGCAGGCCTGGTGGTAGCACGGGTCGAACGACTCACCCGCGGTGCCGCCCCAGATCGTCGCCTGCTCCGGCGTCTTCACGACCTCCGCGCCGGTGAACAGACCACCGGAGGGGATGCCGGCCTCGATGAACGCCTGGTAGTCGCTGCGCCCGGAGTACTCGGCGTCGTCGTACGGCACACCGATCGAGGTGTAGTACGACTCGAAGAGGTCCTCGATGGCCGTGGAGCCCTCGGGGATGACCACCGGCGCCTCCCAGGTCGACTGGTCGGCGTCGTAGACCATCTGGACGTAGTTCGGCGAGCCGACCATGTCGTAGTTCAGGTAGAGGGCGATGCGGTCCCGCTCGGCCTGGGACAGCTTCTCCACGTAGCTCGCCGAGCCGACCAGCCCCTGCTCCTCCGCGGCCCACCACGCGAACCGCAAGGTGTTGTGCGGCTTCATGCTGGCCATCGACAGCGCCGTCTCGAGCAGGGCCGCCGACCCCGAGCCGTTGTCGTTGATGCCGGCGCCCTCGGTGACGCTGTCGAGGTGCGCGCCGGCCATGACGACGTTGTCCTTGTCCCGGCCCCGCACCTCGGCGATCACGTTGTAGTCCGTGCGCGTCTCCGCCGGGAGCACGTTCACGTAGGCGGTCGCGCCTTCCTCCGCGAGGGCCACGCCCTGCGCGAAGCTGGCGCCCACCACGGGGATGCTGTGCGTGACCGTCCTGCCGTCGCCCAGGGTGGCCGCGTTGGCGACGATCAGCTCCATCCGGTCCTCGCCGTTGCCCTGGTTGAAGATGACCACGGCCTCCGCTCCGGCTTCATCGGCGTTGAGGGCCTTGTCCCCGAAGTTGCAGAAGCCGCGCTGGACCAGCGCGATGTCCGCGTTGCCGCTCCAGTCCACGCCGGCGAAGTCCTCCGCCTCGCAGCCGCTCGTGGAGGCGGCCGGATCCGTCAGGTTGATGTCGACGGGGACCACGGTCCCCTCCACCTCGCCCGAGCCGCTCCCGGTGAAGACCCCGGTCTCGTACTCGGCCGCCACCGGGGTGAGCTGCCGCAGCTCGGCGGGGAAGTTCACCGTGACCTCGACCGGATCCAGCGTGACGTCCAGGCGGGCGTCCCGCAGCATGCCCGCGACGTACTCCACGCTGTCGGCATAGCCGTCCGTGCCCGCCGCGCGGCTGCCCGGGTAGTCCGGGTCGTCGCTGTTGTCGGCGATCTTCTGGAAGGCGCGCTGGTGCTCGAGCACGTCCTCGAGGTCCACGCACTCGAGCAGCTTGGCGTAGGTGATGTTGTGCCGGCGGTCGCACGAGTCGCGCGGTGCGGCGATGGCGGTGGTGGGCATCGCCAGGGCGAACAGCAGTGCGCCGCTGCCCAGGGCGATCGTTCGAGCCGCCGTCCGTCGTGCGGACGCGGTCCGTCGTTGGCTCACGCTCGATCCCTTCGATCGGTGCTCGCCGGCGGGGTGGCCGCCGGCAGTCGACACCGTTGTCGACACCGGGACCCTCGCCCCCGCGACCCGGGTTGCATAGGCGGTCGAGCGGCCGGGGCGGTTCCACGCGCCCGGTGGGCGGCCCTGGCTCCGGACGACCCGCCGGTGCCGACCTGCGCGTTTGCTGTGATGCGAGTCACGACACGCAGAGCGATGACGAATGACTCAGGGTGGGCCTAGTTCACCCACCGTCAGCGCGGAGGCACCCGGTGCGGTCGTGGGGAGCCACCGCCCCCACCACCGCAGGAGGTGCTCGAAGCGCGCCAGCCGGTGCCTCGGCCGGCCGGTGCGCGGGAGGTCGTGCCCCTCCCCCGGGAACAGCAGCAGCTCGGTCGGCACACCCCGACGCGCCAGCTCCACGTAGAGCCGCTGGCCCTGCTCCAGGGGCGTCCGCCGGTCGTCCTCCGCGTGGACGACCAGGGTCGGCGTGCTGATCGACCCGGCCTGCGCCAGCGCGCTCTGCGCGGCCAGCCGCTCCGGATCGGTGCCGAGGTACTGGTCGGTCAGGTACCAGCCGACGTCGGAGGTGCCGGTGAAGCTGGCCGGGTCGGTGACCGCCCGCTCCACCACGGCGGCGGCGAACCGGTCGGTGCGGGCGATGAGCCGGGCCACCAGGTACCCGCCGTAGGAGCCGCCCGCGATGCCCACCCGGTCCGCGTCGAGCGCCGGGTCGCTCAGTGCCGCGTCGAGGAACGCGAGGACGTCGTCGGCGTCCGGCCCGCCCCATGCACCGCGGATCGCACGACCGTGCTCGGCGCCGTAGCCCGACGAGCCTCGCGGGTTGCACTGCACCACCGCGTAGCCCGCCGAGACGTACACCTGCGTCTCGTCGAGCAGGCCCCGGTCGTACTGGCGGAACGGCCCGCCGTGCAGGGTCAGGAGAACCGGGTGCGGGCCCGGCCCCGGCGGCGTGGTCACCCACCCGTGCACCGGGTAGCCGTCCGGCGCGGGAGCCGTGCGCTCCTGCGCCGGGAACAGCCGGCCGGTCGCACCCAGCTCGCGGCCGAACCCGGTGAGCAGCCGGCGCCCGCCGTCGGTGAGGGCAAGCAGCTCCCCCGCCGACCGGTCGTGCGCGACGGTGGCGACGACGACCCCCGCGGCGGCCGCGATCCCCCGGACCGCGAACGGCCCCTCGACGAGCGTCTCGGGCGCGCCGCCGTCCAGGGGCACGCGGAGCAGCTCGACCGTGCCCCGCCGCTCCACGCCCACCAGCACGGCGTCGTCGGCCAGCACGGTCGCCGCCGTGGCGTCCCCGCGCTGGTGCAGCTCGGGGTCGAGCAGCGGCACGAGCGGCCCGCCCTCGGCGGGCAGCCGGCAGGGCACCGCCTGCCGGGCGACGACGTCGAGCCCGTCGGGGCCCCGGTCGGGGACGGCGGTGACCACGAGCGACGAGCCGTCGGGGGTGTACGCGGGGTGCGCGCAGTCGGCGCGGGACCCCGTGAGCCGGCGCAGGCCGGTGCCGTCGGGCTGGACGGCGTGCACGTCGCGGACCAGGTCGCGGCCGGCCCGCTCGTGCCGCGCCGAGACGAACGCCAGCTCGGTGCCGTCGGGGCGCCAGGTGACGTCGGTGCAGTCGGCGTCGCCGCTGGTCACCTGGGCCGGCCGCGGCTGCGGGGCGGCGTCGTCGGCGAAGTCCGCCGGCAGCGCGACGACGAAGACCTGGCCGGGCCGGTCGTGCAGGAACCCCACGCCGTCCAGCCGGTACGCCAGCGTGGTGATCAGGCGGGGTGGCTCGGCGGCCGCGTCGACGCCGGGCACGGTGCCGTAGCGGCCGTGCTCGGGCACCCGGGCGACGTAGGCCAGCCGGCGCGAGTCCGGCGACCAGACCGGCGCTCCGGCGCCCAGCGGGTGGTCGGTCAGCCGGCGCGGGGCGCCCCCGGCTGCGGGCAGCACCCGCAGCTGCGGGCGGCCCCCGGCCTCGGCACCCCGGTAGGCCAGCCACCGCCCGTCCGGGGAGAACACCGGATCGGTGTCCCGGTGACCGGAGGTCAGGGGCCGGGCCGGGGCCGCGCCGTCGGTCGGGACCGCCCACAGCTGGCTGCGGTACTCGTCCGCCTCGAGGTCGGGCCAGCCGACGGCCACGACCGCCATGCGTCCGTCCGGTGAGATCGCCGGCGTCCCGGGGACGCGCAGGAGCGCGAGGTCGGTCGGCCGCATGCCGGCGACGCTAGCCGAGCTGCCCGGCGGGTCCGCCGCCCCCGTGCGGGGGCGGCGGGCCTCAGCGCTGGCCGGCGCTCTTGCCGGGGTCGTTCTGCTCGGCGATCCGCGCCTCGGCCGCGGCCGCGGCCTCGGGGCCGCCGGTCGGGACGGACTTCGCCGTCTCGGTGTCGACGTCCGGCGGACCGGCCGTGGCGAACTGGCCGCGGGTCTTCACCAGGCTGGCCACCGTGGCGACCACGAGCACGCCCAGGATGATGGAGAGCGAGAGCCAGATCGGGATCTCGGGGATGCTCTCGAGGGGCTCGCGCTCACCGGCGAACGGCAGCTGGTTCTCGTGCAGCGCCTCGAGGATCAGCTTGACGCCGATGAAGGCCAGGATGACGGCGAGCCCCAGGGAGAGGTACACCAGCCGCTTCAGCAGGCCACCGAGCAGGAAGTACAGCTGGCGCAGCCCCATGAGGGCGAAGACGTTGGCCGTGAAGACGATGAACGGCTCGCGGGTGAGCCCGAAGATGGCCGGGATGCTGTCCAGCGCGAAGATCAGGTCCGTGGTGCCGAGCGCGAGGATCACCACGATCATCGGCGTCCACATCTTCTTGCCGTTCTCGGTCACCCGGATCTTCGCGCCGTGGTAGTCCTTCGTGATCGGCAGGACCTTGCGCATCCGCCGGATGAAGGCGTTCTCCTCGTAGTCCTCGTCCTCGCCGCGGTGCTTGACGAGGTTGATCGCGGTGTAGATCAGGAAGATGCCGAAGATGTAGAAGACCCACACGAACCGCTCGATGACCACGGCACCGATCAGGATGAAGATCCCGCGCAGGACGAGCGCGATGATGATGCCGATCATCAGCGCTTCCTGCTGGAACTTCCGCGGCACCTGGAAGCGGGCCATGATGATCACGAAGACGAAGAGGTTGTCGACCGAGAGCGAGTACTCGGTGAGCCAGCCGGCGTAGAACTCCGTGGCGTAGGTGCCGTTCGTGAACGCCAGCATGAGGACGCCGAAGATCAGCGCCAGGCTGACGTAGAAGCTGACCCAGAGGCTCGCCTCCTTGATGGAGGGCTCGTGCGGGCGGCGGGCGACGATCGCGAGGTCGGCGAGCAGCAGGACGGTGAGCCCCACGAACGTCGCGATCTCGAACCAGGCGGGGAGTTCCATGCGGGCGAGTTCCTCCGGAGGCAGGCGTCGGCACCGGAGGTCTCTCCCACCGCCGGCCCAGGGCCGGCGACCGGCAGCACCGGAGATCGTGGGATCTCGTGATGACGACACTGCCGCGGGGGGATACTCCCCTCCATCGTGCGACCCCGTCGCCGTGCAGGCGCCGTCGACTGCGAGCACCGGGGTACGTGGCGCACACCGTACCCCGGCGCACCGCCGTCTACCGCCGGAGCGATCCGTCCGCCCGGCGCGCCGTCCCGTCGTCCGCGGCTCGACCGCCGTCGCCCACGCCGCGGCCGAGCGGGTCGGGGGTGGCGTCGGTCCGGACCGCCGGGTCGGCACCCGCCGGCCGCTCCTCGGCGGCCAGCCCGGCCGGCGCCTCCGGGATCGCGGACTCCGCCCGCAGGCGCGCGTGCTCCTCCCGGTCCCGCCGGCTCCGCGCCAGGCTGGCCACCGTCGTCACCACGAGGGTGACCAGGATGACCGAGAGCGACAGCCAGGTCGGCACCTCGGGGATGAGCGTGATGTGCTCGCCGCCGTTGAGGAACGACAGCTCGTTGGTGTGCAGCGCGTGGATGACGAGCTTGATCCCGATGAAGCCGAGGATCACGGCCAGGCCGTAGGCCAGGTACACCAGCCGGTCGAGCAGCCCGTCGATGAGGAAGAACAGCTGCCGCAGCCCGAGCAGCGAGAAGGCGTTCGCGGCGAAGACCAGGAAGGTCTCCTGGGTGAGGCCGAAGATCGCCGGGATCGAGTCGACGGCGAAGATGACGTCGGCCGTGCCGATGGCGATCAGCGCGATCGACAGGGGCGTCAGGTAGCGCTTCCCCTGCTGCTTCACGGTCATCCGGTCGGAGTGGTACTCGTCCGTGGTGCGCAGCCGCTTGCGCGCGAACCGCAGGACGGCGTTCTCCTTGTAGTCCTCCTCCTCGCTGTGCCCCCCGCTGCGGGCCTGCACCCACGCGGTGTAGATGAGGATGGCGCCGAAGAGGTAGAACACCCAGCTGAAGTTGGCGATGGCGGCGGCGCCGACGGCGATGAAGACCGTGCGCAGGGCCAGCGCGAAGGCGATGCCGAACAGCAGCACCTTCTGCTGCAGCTCCCGGGGCACCCCGAAGCTCGCCATGATGATGACGAACACGAAGAGGTTGTCGACCGACAGGCTCTTCTCGGTGATGTAGCCGGCGAAGTACTCACCGCCGAACGTGGCGCCGTAGAAGATCCAGATCAGGATCCCGAAGACGACCGCGAGCGCGACGTAGACCGCCGACCAGATCGCGGACTCACGCAGCGACGGCGCGTGCGGTGTGCGCACGTGGCCGAAGAAGTCGAAAGCGAGCATGGCGACGATCGCGGTGACCGTGATCGCCCACACCCAGAACGGGACGTCCAAGAAAAGCCTCCGGTGAACTGGCGGTTGTCAGTTTGGCCGGAGGTCTCTCCCACCGCCCGGACGGGCGGCCGACGGGCCGGGGACCGCAGAGGATCCCGTAATGACGACCCGGTCGCGTCGGGATACTCCCCTCCACGAACCCGGAGCCGTGCAGACGACATCGCCCGCACGTCCCGTGTGGTTCGAGGGGTCAACGCCCCGGGATCCCGAGGAGTTCCCCGATCCCCGAGAAACAACCCCGGGGCAGCCGGGCAGCGGCGGGGTGCCCGGCCGCACCGGCATCGTCGCCGGGCGGCCGGGCCGCTGTCAGGCCGTGGCGGCCAGGTACGCCGCGCGGGCGCCGGCCAGCATCCGCTCGCGCTCGGCGGCGGCGAGGTAGCCGGCCCGGATCTGCTGGTCGACGGCGGCGGCGTAGCGCACCAGGTAGCCCTCGACCGTGCCGTACCGGGCCTGCAGCTCCTCGGCGGTGAACGGCTGCCACCCGCCCCAGTTGCCGCACACGTCGGTGATCGACGACGTGCCGACCGGCGACAGCGCGACCGGCACCGGCCGGCCCAGCGGGACGACGGCGTCGGGGAACCGCACGCCGCCGCGCGGCATCGCGGTGTCCCGATCCACGACGGGGACGGCGAGCTGCACGCCGGGGAGGCCGTTGAAGGCGGCCGGGTCGTCCGCCGGCGCGGGCCGGAGCTGGAAGACCGCCGGCTCGGGCAGCCGCCCGCGGTCCGCCCCGCCGGGGGGAACGATCGCGGCGAGATCGGCCACCAGGGTGCGCAGGTACGGGTCGTAGGTCAGGGGGTTGCGCGCCACGACGGTCCCGCCGTTGCACCCGAGGGCGCCGAACACCAGCGCGTCGGCGAAGCCGAGCCCCGCGTGCGGTGCCGGCCAGTCGTAGCGCCCACCGCCCCGCGCGTGGCCGCGCTCGGCGGTGAGGCTGGCGCGCAGGCGGTAGTAGTCGGTGTAGGTGGCGACGTCGACGAACAGCGGGTCGCTGGTCCGGCGCGTCAGGATCTCGTCGCGGCGGAGCGGGACGCCGTCCTCCAGGACATAGGGCCGCTGGGGCGCGTCGCCGGCGAGCTGGTTGATCGCCAGCCAGTTCCCGGCGCCGGAGACGGCGAGGGCGGCGTCGTAGACCCCCCGGCCGGTGCGGTCGTCGACGTTGAAGCCCTCGGCCACGAAGGTGTTCACGAACCACGCGCTCTGGCTGATGCCGGCGAGGACCGACGACCGGTAGGACGGCAGGGCCGGGGCGCCGGTGGGACGGGCGGCCGGCTGCTCCAGCAGGCGACCGAAGTCGCGCACGATGACCTCGCCGACGCCCTGGGCGGTGGCGGGCACGCCGGCGGCGATGCCGGTCTCCCACTGCACGCGGGCGTAGGACATCTCCTGCTCGGCCAGGAAGCCGAGGCCCAGGCCGTCGGGGTAGACGGCGGCGGTCGGGTTCCGCGCGTCCGTCCCGAGGGCGAACTGCTCCAGGGAGAGCAGGACGGCGGGGCGGCCGCGGTTCTCCGCCTCGACGAGCACGACGTCCTGCACGCCGGCCCCGGGCGGTGCGATGAGCTCGAACTCCGCGCTGTAGCGGTAGCCCTCGTCGTCCATGACGAGGTCGGCCAGCCCGGCGACCTGCTCGCGCGGGTCCACCACGCCGTGCACCACCCCGGTGGTGCGCTGCCACGTCCGGTCCCCGACGCGCAGCGGGCTGGTCGTCGCCTCGACGGCGGTGATGGCCGACGACAGCGGGGGGCCCTCGCGACCGGGCGCCTCCTCGGGCAGCCCGGGGCGGACGGGTCCGGCCAGCGCGGGGCCGGCGGTGAGGGACAGGGCAGCGGTGAGCGCGATCGTGGCGGCGGTCAGGCCGCCGCTCGTACGCCGGGAACGCAACGGGGGCACGCGGGAGCCTCTCGACCGGGGGATGTGCCGCGAACGTACGTCAGCTGTGACGTGCGTCGCCTTCCGGGCTTCCGCCGGCCCGCGCACCCGCTGCACCACCGGGGCGCGGCCGGGCCAGGTGTGGCCGGGCCGCGTGCCGCTCCGCCGGATCAGGCGTGCGCCGCGTCGAACTGGCGCAGCTCCTTCTTCAGCTCGTTCAGCTCGTCCCGCAGCCGGGCGGCGACCTCGAACTGCAGCTCGCGGGCGGCGGCGAGCATCTGCTCGTTCATCGTCTGGATCAGGTCGGCCAGCTCGGCCCGGGGCAGGCCCTGCACGTCGATGGACCCGGCCTTGGCCTTGCTCTTCGACGACAGGCCGGGAACCGGCGACTTCCCGCGGGACTGCTGACGCCCCGATCCGCCCAGCAGCTCGGTCGCCGCCTCCATGTCCTCGGCCGCCTTGTAGATGCCGTCGAGGATGTCGACGATCTTCTTGCGCAGCGGCTGGGGGTCGACGCCGCGCTCGGTGTTGTAGGCGATCTGCTTCTCGCGCCGCCGGTTCGTCTCGTCGATGGCCTGCGCCATCGACGGGGTGATCTTGTCGGCGTACATGTGCACCTGGCCGGAGACGTTGCGCGCCGCGCGGCCGATGGTCTGGATCAGCGACTTCCCCGAGCGGAGGAAGCCCTCCTTGTCGGCGTCGAGGATCGCGACCAGCGAGACCTCCGGGAGGTCCAACCCCTCGCGCAGCAGGTTGATGCCGACCAGCACGTCGTACTCGCCCTGCCGCAGCTCGCGCAGCAGCTCGACCCGGCGCAGCGTGTCGACCTCGGAGTGCAGGTACCGCACCTTGATGCCGAGCTCGAGCAGGTAGTCGGTGAGGTCCTCGGACATCTTCTTGGTCAGCGTGGTGACCAGGATCCGCTCGTCCTGCTCGGTGCGGAGGCGGATCTCGTGCACCAGGTCGTCGATCTGGCCCTTGGTCGGCTTGACCACGACCTCCGGATCGATGAGCCCGGTCGGCCGGATGACCTGCTCCACGACGTCGCCCTGGACCTTGCCGAGCTCGTAGTCGCCCGGCGTCGCCGAGAGGTAGACCGACTGGTGGATCCGGTCGGTGAACTCCTCCCACTTGAGCGGGCGGTTGTCCATCGCCGACGGGAGCCGGAACCCGTGCTCGACCAGCGTGCGCTTGCGGCTCATGTCGCCCTCGTACATGCCGCCGATCTGCGGCACGGTCACGTGCGACTCGTCGACGACCAGCAGGAAGTCGTCGGGGAAGTAGTCGATGAGACAGGCGCCGGCGCTGCCGGGCGCGCGACCGTCGATGTGCCGCGAGTAGTTCTCGATGCCCGAGCAGAACCCGACCTGGCGCATCATCTCGATGTCGTAGGTGGTGCGCATGCGCAGCCGCTGGGCCTCCAGCAGCTTGCCCTGCCTGTCCAGCTCCGCCAGCCGCACCTCGAGCTCCGCCTCGATGGAGCCGATCGCCCGCTCCATCCGGTCAGGACCGGCGACGTAGTGGCTGGCCGGGAAGACGAACAGCTCCTCGACCTCGCGGACGACCTCGCCCGTCAGCGGGTGCAGGTAGTAGAGCCGCTCCACCTCGTCGCCGAACATCTCGATCCGGACGGCGAGCTCCTCGTAGACCGGGAAGATCTCGATCGTGTCCCCTCGCACCCGGAACGTGCCGCGGGTGAAGGAGAGGTCGTTGCGGGTGTACTGCTCGGTGACCAGGGTGCGCAGCAGCTCGTCGCGGTCGCGCTCCTCCCCCAGCTTGATCTTCAGTGCGCGCTCGACGTACTCCTGGGGCGTGCCCAGGCCGTAGATGCAGGAGACGGTCGAGACCACCACGACGTCGCGCCGGGTGAGCAGGCTGTTGGTCGCCGAGTGCCGGAGCCGCTCGACCTCCTCGTTGATCGAGGAGTCCTTCTCGATGTAGGTGTCGGTCTGCGGGACGTACGCCTCGGGCTGGTAGTAGTCGTAGTACGAGACGAAGTACTCCACGGCGGCGTCGGGCAGCAACTCCTTGAACTCGTTGGCCAGCTGCGCGGCGAGCGTCTTGTTCGGCGCCATCACCAGGGTCGGGCGCTGGACCTGCTCGATCAGCCAGGCCGTCGTCGCCGACTTGCCGGTGCCCGTGGCGCCCAGGAGGACGACGTCCTTCTCCCCCGCGTTCACCCGCTCGGCGAGCGCCGCGATGGCCGCCGGCTGATCACCCGCGGGCTCGAACTCGCTGACGACGCGGAAGCGCCCCTGGGTGGGCCGGAGATCGGTGGTCGTGCGCACGCCGTCGACGGTACGTCGCGGGTGTGACAGGACGCGTCGCGAGCGCCGGCCGGCGACCACTGGGGCACCGGCGGGAGGAGCGGCAGGGCGGGTACTTGTCTCCCGGCCGCGACCGCCCTAGCGTGCCGGGTCGCAGGAGCGGTCCACGCCGAGGACCAGCGCCACCCGGGTTCCCCGGGCGAGGTCGGACCCGGCGCGCCGGTCCCGGCCCCCGGAGGGGTGCGACGCCCGCGGACCTCCGGCCGGGCCGACCGGTGGCACCGAGGCCGGACCTGCGCACGACGCCCCCCGCGGCCCGCCGCGGGGGGCGTCGTCGACCACGGGTCCGGTCCCCCCGGCGGGCGCGGCGGGTTCGCGGTACGTCTCACACGCCGCGGAGGTGTGGCGGACCGCCGGGGCGGGCAACGGGGTCCCGACGCCCGTCCCGACCCGGCTGCGTAAGCATGTACCGGGTCACCCGCCCCCGGCCCGGGGCGCCCTGCGCAGGAGGAACAGCCCAACATGACCCAGGTGTGGCCCGGAAACGCCTACCCTCTCGGCGCCACGTACGACGGCACCGGCACCAACTTCGCCATCTTCAGCGAGGTGGCCGAGAAGGTCGAGCTGTGCCTGTTCGACGAGCAGGGGAACGAGGAGCGCATCCGGCTGCCGGAGATGGACGGCTACGTGTGGCACGCCTTCCTGCCGGGGATCCATGCCGGCCAGAAGTACGGCTTCCGAGTGCACGGCCCCTACGACCCGGCCCATGGGCTCCGGTGCAACCCGAACAAGCTGCTGCTGGACCCCTACGCGAAGGCGGTCGACGGCCAGATCGACTGGGCCCAGGCGTGCTTCGGCTACGACTTCGAGACCAAGGAACGCAACGACGAGGACTCGGCGCCGCACATGCCGAAGTCCGTCGTGGTCAGCCCCTACTTCGACTGGGGCGTGGACCGCCCGCCGAGGACGCCGTACAACAAGACGGTCATCTACGAGGCCCACGTCAAGGGCTTGACGATGACCAATCCCCGCATCCCGGAGGAGCTGCGCGGCACGTACGCCGGCGTGGCCCACCCGGCCACGATCGAGCACCTCACCGACATGGGCATCACGGCGATCGAGCTGCTGCCGGTGCACCAGTTCGTCCAGGACGACACGCTGCAGCAGAAGGGCCTGCGCAACTACTGGGGCTACAACACGATCGGCTTCTTCGCCCCGCACAACGAGTACGCCAGCGACACCTCGGCGGGCCAGCAGGTCCAGGAGTTCAAGGCCATGGTGCGCGCGCTGCACGAGGCGGGCATCGAGGTCATCCTCGACGTCGTCTACAACCACACCGCCGAGGGCAACCACAACGGCCCCACGCTGTCCTTCCGCGGCATCGACAACCGCACGTACTACAAGCTCGTGGAGGGCGACGAGCGGTACTACATGGACTTCACCGGTACCGGGAACACGCTCAACGTCCGGACGCCGCAGTCGCTGCAGCTGATCATGGACTCGCTCCGCTACTGGGTCACCGAGATGCACGTCGACGGGTTCCGCTTCGACCTCGCCTCCGCGCTGGCCCGCGAGCTGCACGCCGTCGACCGGCTGTCCACGTTCTTCGACCTCGTGCACCAGGACCCGGTGGTCAGCCAGGTGAAGCTGATCGCCGAGCCGTGGGACGTCGGCGAGGGCGGCTACCAGGTGGGCAACTTCCCCGCGCTGTGGACGGAGTGGAACGGCAAGTACCGCGACACGGTGCGCGACTTCTGGCGCGGCGAGGGCGGCACCATCGGCGAGTTCGCCGACCGGATCTCCGGGTCCTCCGACCTGTACCAGCACTCGGGACGGCGTCCGTTCGCGAGCATCAACTTCGTCACCGCGCACGACGGCTTCACCCTCAACGACCTCGTCTCCTACAACGAGAAGCACAACGAGGCCAACGGCGAGGGCAACAACGACGGCGAGAGCCACAACCGCAGCTGGAACCACGGCGTGGAGGGCGAGACCGACGACCCGGAGATCCTGCAGCTGCGGGCGCAGCAGCGGCGCAACTTCATCGCCACGATCATGCTGAGCCAGGGCGTGCCGATGCTGCTGCACGGCGACGAGCTGGGCCGTAGCCAGGGCGGCAACAACAACGGCTACTGCCAGGACTCCGAGCTCACCTGGATCGACTGGGAGAACGTGGACGAGGGGCTGCTCGAGTTCACCAAGAAGGTGACCAAGCTCCGCTGCGACCACCCGACGTTCCGTCGTCGCCGGTTCTTCCACGGCCGGCCGGTCCGCCGCGGCCTGGGCGACCCGGTGCCCGACATCGCCTGGCTGGCCCCCTCCGGCGAGGAGATGGCCGACGAGGACTGGGACGCCGCCTACGCCAAGTCGCTGGCCGTCTACCTCAACGGCGTCGGCATCCGGGAGACCGACGAGCGCGGCGAGTACGTCAAGGACGACCACTTCTACCTGGCGTTCAACGCCTCGCACGAGCCGATCGACTTCGCCCTGCCCAGCGACGACTACTCGCGCAGCTGGACGACGGTGCTCGACACCGCCGAGATGAACGAGGTGGAGCCGGTCGAGGTCAAGCCCGGTGAGACCGTCACCGTGCAGGGCCGCTCGATCATCGTCCTGACCGGTCCCGCCCAGTGACGCAGCCGATCCAGGTCCCCGGGAGCGAACGCCGCCGCGGGACCCCCGCGGCGACGTACCGGCTGCAGGTGCACGCCGGCTTCCCGCTGCAGGACGCCGCCGACGTCGCGGGGTACCTCGCCGACCTCGGTGTGACGCACGCGTACTCCTCCCCCCTGCTCCGCTCGGCGGAGGGCAGCACGCACGGCTACGACACCGTCGACCACGCGCACGTCGACGAGGCCCGCGGCGGCCAGGCCGGCTTCGACCGGTTCGTCGCCGCGCTGCACGAGCACGGCCTGGGCCTGGTGCTGGACCTGGTGCCCAACCACATGGGCGTCGACGACCCATCGGCGGCCCCGTGGTGGTGGGACGTCCTGCAGCACGGCCGGGGCTCCGCGCACGCGGCGGCGTTCGACATCGACTGGGAGTTCGGCGGCGGCAAGGTCCGCATCCCCGTGCTCGGGTCCGGCGACGACGTCGCGAAGCTGGAGGTGGTGGACGGCGAGCTGCGCTACTACGACAACCGCTTCCCGATCGCACCCGGCACCGAGCAGGGGACGCCGCAGGACGTGCACGCCCGCCAGCACTACGAGCTGGTCGACTGGCGGCGCGCCGACTCCGACCTGAACTACCGCCGGTTCTTCGCGATCAACACCCTCGCCGGCCTGCGGGTCGAGGACCCCGCGATCTTCGACGCGACCCACGAGCTGGTGCTGCGGTTCGTGCACGACGGCGCCGTCGACGGGCTGCGGATCGACCACCCGGACGGGCTGGCCGACCCGAAGGGCTACCTCGACCGCCTGGCCGAGGCGTCGGAGAACCGCTGGACCGTCGTCGAGAAGATCCTCGAGCCGGGCGAGGACCTGCCCGACAGCTGGGCGACGGCCGGGACGACCGGCTACGACGCGCTCGCCGAGGTCGACGAGGTGCTCGTCGACCCGGCCGGCGAGGCCGCGCTCACCGCGCTGGACACCGAGCTCACCGGCGGGCCGGTCGACTACGCGCAGCTGGTGCGGACCTGCAAGCGCGAGGTCACCGACGGCATGCTCGGCTCCGAGGTGGCCCGGCTGGTCCGCGTCATCGGCGAGCTGCCCGGCATCGACCGCGCGCAGCAGACCGAGGCGCTGGCCGAGCTGCTCGCCACCTTCGGCGTCTACCGCAGCTACCTGCCTGACGGCCGCGAGCACCTCGACGCCACGGTGGCGGCCGTCCGGGAGCGCCGACCGGACCTCGTCCCGGCCCTGGACGCGCTGCACCCGGTGCTGTCGCAGGCCGGTACCGAGGCGGCCACCCGCTTCGAGCAGACCAGCGGCCCGGTCATGGCCAAGGGCGTCGAGGACAGCGCCTACTACCGGTGGGCGCGGTTCGTCGCGCTCAACGAGGTGGGCGGCGACCCGGCGCGCTTCGGCAGCACCGTGGCCGAGTTCCACGAGGCGCAGGCTCGCCGGCTGGCGCGGTACCCGCAGGGGATGACGACGCTCTCCACGCACGACACCAAGCGCAGCGAGGACGTCCGCGCCCGGCTGGCGGTGCTCGCCGAGATCCCCACCGAGTGGGCGCAGCTGGTGCGGGGCTGGCTGGGCCGGCACCCGCTGGCCGACCGGTCGCTGGCCCACCTGGTCTGGCAGAACCTCGTCGGGGCGTGGCCGCTGTCGCCCGAGCGGGCGCACGCCTACGTGGAGAAGGCCGCCCGCGAGGCGGGGACCTCGACGACCTGGACCAACCCGGTGCAGGAGTTCGAGGAGCAGCTGCACGCGCTGGTCGACGCCGCGTTCGACGACCCGGCGACGACCGCCGAGATCGACGCCTTCGTCACCCGGATCGCCCCGCTGGGCTGGTCGAACTCGCTGAGCCAGAAGCTGCTGCAGCTGACGATGCCCGGCGTCCCCGACGTCTACCAGGGCACCGAGCTGTGGGACTTCTCCCTGGTCGACCCGGACAACCGCCGGCCGGTCGACTACGCGCTGCGCCGCACGCTGCTGGCCTCCCTGGACGGCGGTGAGGTGCCGGCCGTCGACGAGACCGGGGCGGCCAAGCTGCTGGTCACCTCCCGCACGCTGCGGGCCCGGCGGGACCACCCCGAGTGGTTCACCGGCTACGAGCCCGTCGGGGTGATCGGGTCGGCCGCGGAGCAGGTGATCGCCTACGACCGCGGGGGCGTCGTCGTCGTCGCGACCCGGCTGCCGGCCCGCCTGGCCGCCGACGGCTGGGGGGACACCGCGCTGCAGCTGCCCAACGGCGCCTGGCGCGACCTGTTCACCGGCGGGCGCGCGGTCTCCGACGTCGCCGGGGTCGCCCTGGACAGGCTGCTCACCCGGCTGCCGGTGGCGCTGCTCGTCCGCGACTGAGCAGCCGCCCGCACGTCGAGTGCGCGCTCAGCGTGGTCCGGGTGCTCCCGGGACCACGCTGAGCGCGCGCTGGCCGCCCGCCGCCGGGTCGGACGACGTCGGCAGCGACCAGCGGTCCCCGAGCCACTCGTCGAACGAGCGCGGCTCGTACCGCATGACGCCGCCGCTCGGGTACGGCGTGAGCTCGCCGAACCAGACGGCGTCACCCGTGCTGTACAGGTCGACCCGCATGAAGTCGAAGGGCCGGGCGAGCACCTCCGCCGCGTGCAGCATGGCGGCCAGGTTGGCCGGGGCCGCGGTCGGCGGCCCGCTCGGCACGACGAGCTGGACGGGGACGTGCTCCCAGTCGGGGGTGTAGTAGCTGCGCGTGTGGTTGCTCGTGAACCTGCCCCGGTCCACCTGTACGGCGGCGACCTCCCCGTGGAAGACCAGGAACTTGTAGTCGTCCAGCGGGCCGCCGCCCCCGGCGATGTCCTCCTCGACGAGGAACAGGTGGCGGGCCTGGCTGTACGCCCACTCCCCCAGCAGCACGCTCTGGTCGTCCCGCAGCCAGTCCCGCGTCGCCGCCACGGTCGCGGCGTCGATCACGTCCGACGATGCCCCGAAGCGCACCAGGCCGCTCCGGTGGTTCGGCTTGAGCACCCAGGCCCGGTCGAACGCGCGACCGGCCACCGCGCCCAGGTCGTCCCCCGACCACAGCGTCTCGGGCACGGCCACACCCGCCTCCTGCTGGACGCGGGCCGCGTACTCCTTCATCGCCAGCTTGTCGCACGTCCACGCCAGCTCGGGCCGGCGGTCCCGCAGGATGCGCCAGTTGACCTTCTCGGTGAACGTCCGCGGATCACTCAGCCGCGGCAGGCGGTGGTGACCGGCCAGGTACAGGTACCGCCGCCGGGCGGTCGGCGGCAGCAGACCGGCGATCCGGCGGTGCGCGGGCTGCAGGGTCGAACGGAGGACCGCGTTCAGCTGGCTCCGGGGCATCATCGGTCCTTCTGTGCCGCCGCCGGCCGGTCCGGCGATCTCCTGGCCGTGGCCGACGCAGACGGTCCGCAGCCGGGGCGAGACTACGTGGCACGACACGTTCCGTAACCCCTCCGTCGAGGGAGATGTGCCGCCGGGCGGGCGATCCGTACCGGCAGGAGCGGCTTCCGCTGCCGGTGGCGCTGCTCGGCCGAGAACCTGCCGCGCCCCGCACGTGCGTGCGCGATCCGCGCCGCTCCCCCGGGCCCGCTCAGGAGGTCAGGACGGCGAGGTGCCCGACCGCTGCTCCGCCAGGTCGGCCGGTCGGCCCACGGCCCGGACGGTCCGCCGGGACATCGAGATCATCGCGGCCAGGAAGACGATCGCGCCGGCCATCTCCAGCGACTCCTCGATCGACGACGCCACGACGAACGCCAGGCTCCCCTTCTGGCCCCCGGCGAGGTCGTAGGCCAGACCACCGAGCGCCTCCACGCCCATCGCCCCGCCGACGTAGAGCACGGCGGCGATCACGACGAGACGGCCGATCGGCGCGGGCAGTGCCCGCAGGAAGCCGAGGTAGGTCAGCGCGAACGCGACGACGACGGGTGCTGCGACCAGGATCCAGCCGAACGAGAAGATCCCGCCGGCATCGATCACCGAGTCGACCACCACCTCGGCCGACTCGTGCAGCCGGGCCGCCTCGTCGGCGGAGAGGTAGGCGAAGGTCACGGCGAGGAACCCCCAGTGCCGCCACCACCTGTCCCCCGCGGCCCGCCGGTCCGCCGCGATGCCCCAGACGACCAGGGCGGAGAGCAGGAGCATCGTCGCGGACAGCCAGGACGCCAGGTTGGCCTCCTGGTCGACGCTGAAGATGCGCAGGAGGCCCTGGTACCCGAAGAACACCGGCTGCCGCATCCCGCTCTCGAGCTCGGCCGCGTTCGCCGGATCGGTGGCGATCAGCCGCAGCACGAAGCTCACGATGTTGATGACGACGGCAGCCGCGCTGAGCGCGATGATCAATCGCCGGGTGTTGCCGGTCGGCACCATCGGAACCGTCTCCTACCCCTCGCGAGTCCTTTTGGGTAGGCCTCAATGGACCAACCGTAGCTGAACTCCAGGGGCCCGGGCCTGCTCAGCTGCGGGTTCCCGACCCGGACGGCCTGGCGCATCCGTCGCCGTCGACCGGGTGGACAGGTCGTCTGCGTAGCATCGCGCCGCATGACCGGACGACCTGACACCGATCGCGTGCAGCTCCTGTGGACCGGCGGCTGGGACTCCTCGTTCCGGTTGATGCACCTGCTGCTCGTCGAGCGGCGCCCCGTGCAGCCGATCTACGTGATCGACACCGGCCGGCCCAGCACGCTCTTCGAGCTGCGCGCCATGGCGGCCATGCGCGCGGGGCTGCTCGCCCGGCTGGCGGACCCGTCCCTCCTGGCCCCGACCCGCGTGGTCCTGGCGAGCGATCACCCGCCGGCGCCGCAGGACGCGGCGATCGGGGAAGGCCTGCGCCGGGAGACGTCGATGGGCACCCAGTACGTGTGGCTCAGCGGCCCGGCTGGAGCGCTCGGGTGGTCCGGCGTCGAGCTCTGCATCGAGCGCTACGAGTCCGGCCTCAGCGACTGGCAGCGCAGGATCTTCGCCGAGCCGGGCGTGCTGAACGGATCACCGGAGTCGGAGCTCTTCCGGTTCTGGTCGTTCCCCGTCATCCACCTGACCAAGGACGAGATGCGGGAGGCCGCCCGGTCCGCCGGCTTCCTGGACCTGCTCCTGCTGCGCTGGTTCTGCTTCCGCCCGCTGCTCGGCAGGCCGTGCGGGCGGTGCCGTCCCTGCCGGCTGACGCACCGCGAGGGGGTCCGCTTCGCCAACCCCGTCCTGGTCGCGGTCCGCGACCTTTTGCGCAAGGCCGCGAAGGCGGTGCGGGAGCCCGCCGCGGCGCTGGACGTGCTGCGCCGGCGCTGACGCCGGACGGTCCGGCCACCCCGCCGTCGCCCGCCGCTGGGACTCAGCGGGACAGCGTCGGCAGGGACCACCGCTCGCCGAGCCACGAGTCGAACTCGGGGGGCTCGAACCGCGTGACGCCCCCGCCCGGGTACGGCGTGAGCTCGCCGAACCAGACCGTGTCCCCCGTGCTGTACAGGTCGACCCGCATGAAGTCGAAGGAGCGCCCGAGGACCTCCGCCGCGTGCAGCATGGCGGCCAGGTTGCCCGGCGCCACGGTCGGCGGGCCGCTCGGCACCGTCTTCTGGACGGTGATGGGCTCCCACTCGGGTGAGTAGTAGTTGCGCACGTGCTGCCTGGTGAACCTGCCTCGATCGACCTGGATCGCGGCGACCTCCCCGTGGAAGACGAAGAACTTGTAGTCGTCCAGCGGACCGGCCCCGGCGATGTCCTCCTCGACGAGGAACAACTGCCGGGCCTGGCTGTAGGCCCACTCCCCCAGCAGCACGCTCTGGTCGTCGCCCAGCCAGTCCCGCGTCGCCGCTACCGTCGGGGCATCCATCGGCTGCGCGGCGGCCCCGAAGCGCACCAGGCCGCTCCGGTGGTTGGGCTTGAGCACCCAGGCCCGGTCGAACGCGCGACCGGCCACGGCCCCCAGGTCCTCCCCCGACCACAGCGTCTCGGGCACGGCCACACCCGCCTCCTGCTGGACGCGGGCCGCGTACTCCTTCATCGCCAGCTTGTCGCACGTCCACGCCAGCTCGGGCCGGCGGTCCCGCAGGATGCGCCAGTTGACCTTCTCGGTGAACGTCCGCGGATCCCGCAGCCGCGGCAGGCGGTGGTGACCGGCCAGGTAGAGGTACCGCCGCCGGGCGGTCGGCGGCAGGAGCCCGGCGATCCGGCGGTGCGCGGGCTGCAAGCGCGAACGCAAGGCTGCATTCAGCCGACTACGGGGCATCGGGAAGTCCTCCTGCGGGGAACGCCGGCATGTCCGCCGACCGTCCGGCCGGGAACGGACATGTGTTTCCCTCTGCCCGGCGACTGTAGCCGCGACACACCGTCCCCACCTGCGCTCGGGCGGTGGACGAGCTCGCCCGCCCGCACGACGAGCGCCCCGCGCGTCGCGTCCGCCCGGTCGCCCGCCACGCCGGGCGGCGGCTGGTCCGTGCGCGGGTGTGTCCCGGTCGGCGGTTGGCCGACCGCCGTACGGGCATGAGCAGCCTGTCCCGCCCGCACCGTTCCTGGAGGCCCCCGCATGCCCGCTCCCGTCGAGTTCACCGTCTGGGCCCCGCTGCCCGAGCGCGTGCGCGTGCAGGTCGACGGCACCGTCCACGACATGCGCCGGGACGACGGCGGCTGGTGGCGGGCCGAGATCGACGCCCGGCCCGACGCCGACTACGGCTTCCTGCTGGGCGACGACGACACCCCCCGCCCAGACCCGCGCTCGCGGCGGCAGCCCGAGGGCGTGCACGGCCTGTCGCGCCGGTTCGACCCGTCCGCCTACACGTGGGGCGACGACGCCTGGACCGGGCGGCCGCTGGCCGGCGGGTCGGTCTACGAGATGCACATCGGCACCTTCACGCCCGAGGGCACCCTCGACGCGGCGATCGGCCGGCTGGGCCACCTGGTGCGCCTCGGCGTCGACTTCGTCGAGCTGCTGCCGGTCAACGCCTTCAACGGCACGCACAACTGGGGCTACGACGGCGTGCTCTGGTACGCGGTGCAGGAGGAGTACGGCGGCCCGGAGGCCTACCAGCGGTTCGTCGACGCCTGCCACCAGCAGGGCCTGGGCGTCATCCAGGACGTCGTCTACAACCACCTCGGGCCGTCCGGGAACTACCTGCCGCTGTACTTCCCGATCTTCGCCGAGGGCGGGTCCAACACCTGGGGCGAGTCGATCAACCTCTCCGGGCCCGACTCCGACGAGGTTCGCCGCTACATCCTCGACAACGTGCTGATGTGGCTGCGCGACATGCACGTCGACGGCCTGCGCCTGGACGCCGTGCACGCCCTCGTCGACGAGCGCGCCGTGCCCATCCTGGAGCAGATGGCCGTCGAGGTGGACAGCCTGTCGGTCGCCGTCGGCCGGCCGCTCACCCTGATCGCCGAGAGCGACCTCAACGATCCGCGCATGGTCACCCCGCGCGCGGCCGGCGGGACCGGGCTGGCCGCCCAGTGGAGCGACGACTTCCATCACGCCCTGCACACCACGCTGACCGGGGAGGGCCAGGGCTACTACGCCGACTTCGCGCAGGCCGGGCTGCCCGGCCTGGCCAAGACGCTGACCGGGGCCTTCTTCCACGACGGCAGCTGGTCGAGCTTCCGGCGCCGCTCGCACGGCCGGCCGGTGGACACCGCCCGGCTGCCCGGCTGGAAGTTCCTCGCCTACCTCCAGGACCACGACCAGATCGGCAACCGCGCGGTGGGCGACCGCATCTCGGCCTCCCTCTCCCCCGGCCAGCTCGCCGTGGGCGCCACCCTGGTGCTCACCAGCCCGTTCACGCCGATGCTCTTCATGGGCGAGGAGTGGGGCGCCACCACGCCCTGGCAGTTCTTCACCAGCCACCCCGAGCCCGAGCTGGGCAAGGCCACCGCCGAGGGCCGGATCGGCGAGTTCGCCGAGCACGGCTGGGACCCCGCCGTCGTCCCCGACCCGCAGGACCCGGAGACCTTCACCCGCTCCAAGCTGGACTGGTCCGAGCTGTCGCAGGAGCCGCACGAGCGCCTGCTGGCGGTGCACCGGTCGCTGCTGGCGCTGCGCCGCGCCCACCCCGACCTGGTCGACGCCGACCTCTCCGCCGTGCAGGTCTCCTGGGACGACGCCGACCGCTGGCTGGTGGTGCACCGCGGCTCGCTGCGGGTGGTGGCGAACCTGGCCGGCGAGCCGCGGGAGATCGACCTCGACCGGCCGGTGGCCGACGTCCTCTTCAGCACCGGTGAGCTGCCGACGGTGGACGGGGACACGGTCACGCTGACCGCCGAGAGCGCGGCCGTGTTCAGCACCCGCTGATGCGCCGCCTCCTCCCCGGACCGGCCGAGCTGGACGACGCCGGGCTGGTCGAGGCTTACCGGCTGCCCCCGGGGCGATCGCTGCGGGTCAACTTCGTGGCCTCCCTGGACGGCGCCGTGACCGTGGACGGACGTAGCGGTGGTCTCGGCTCCCCCGGCGACGAGCGGGTCTTCCGGCTGCTGCGTGCCCTCTCCGACGCCGTCCTGGTCGGCTCCGGGACGGCGTCGGCCGAGGGCTACCGGCCGATCACGGCCGACTCCGCCGTCGGCCGGCTGCGGGTGGAGCTCGGCCGTCCGGCCACCGCGCCGGTCGTGGTGGTGTCCCGGCGGGCCTCGCTGGCACCGGACGACCGGCTGGTGGCCGGCGCGGTCTCGCCCACCGTGCTGATCACCACCGGGACGGCCGATCCCGGGCGCCGGGCCGCCCTGGCGGAGGCGGGGGTGCGGGTGCTGGTCTGCGGCGAGGACGACGTCGACCTGCCGCTCGCCCTCGACCGGCTGGCCGGGCTCGGCCTGGATCAGGTGCTCTGCGAGGGCGGCCCCCAGTTGTTCCGTGCGGCGTTGCGCGCCGGGGTGGTCGACGACCTGGCGCTCTCGATGGCGCCGTCGCTGGTCGGCCCGGCCGGTGCCCGGCTGCTCGGCGGGGAACTGGCCGACGTCGTCCCCCTCGAGCTGCGCCAGGTGCTCGAGGAGGACGGCATGCTGTTCACCCGGTACGGCGTCCGGGCGGCCCGCTGACCCCGGCCCGGGGCGGCGATCCGGCCCCGCGACGGGCCGACGGGCGCTACCGGACGACGGCGACGACGCCCCGGGCCGCGCTCCCGTCCGGTCGCGCCCAGTCCGCCTCGACCGTCCCGCGACCGTCGCCGGCCGCGGCGGGGCCGGGCACCCGGACGATCTCGACGGCGGTCGGCTGTTCCCCGTTCCCGGCCGGCGAGCGGCCGACGGTCGGATCGAGGGTGTCGCTCCGGGTCGCGTGCTGCGCCTCGACCGCGCCGCCCACGAACGCGAGCAGCTGGGCCACGGCGACCGGGTCCCGCTCGGCGTCGTAGATCCACCGGGTGCCCAGGACGCCGTGCTCCGAGGTGCCGAGGAGCCCGTCGGCCGCCTCGTCCAGGGGCGCACCGCGGTAGGTCAGCGGTACGGCGTACGTGGTCGCGTCCGCCCCGGTGCCGTCGGTGACCAGCAGGAACTCGATGCCGACGGCGCCGGCCGGGTCGTCCAGGCGGAAGCCACCCGCGCGGGACAGCTCCGGCGTCCCGGTGCCGCGGTACCAGGGCTGCCGGGGCAGCCAGCCGGCGACGAGCTCGAGCTTGGTGGGCGCCATGGTCGTGGCGTGGACGGTGGCCATGCCCGCACCCTCGCACGGCCGGACCGTGGGCGGGAAGGACGGCGCGGGCGGCCCGGACCGGCGGGACCGGCACGGCCCGCAGGTCCGCACCGGGCTGCTTGACTGACCGGCATGGACCTGCCCGTGATGCCGCCGGTGAAGCCGATGCTGGCCAAGGCCGCGACGAAGCTGCCGGTCGCCGACGGCATGTTCTACGAGCCCAAGTGGGACGGCTTCCGCTGCATCGTCTTCCGCGACGGCGACGAGGTGGAGCTGGGCAGCCGCAACGAGCGCCCGCTGACCCGCTACTTCCCCGAGGTGGTCGAGGCGGTCCGGGCCGCGCTGCCGGAGCGGTGCGTCGTGGACGGGGAGATCGTCGTCCCGGCCGGCGACCGGCTGCACTTCGAGGCGCTGCTGCAGCGGATCCACCCGGCCGAGTCCCGGGTGCGGCTGCTGGCCGAGCAGACCCCGGCCTCCTTCGTCGCCTTCGACCTGCTCGCCCTGGGCGACGAGTCGCTGCTGGAGGTCCCCTTCGCGGAGCGGCGGGCCCGCCTCGAGGCCGCCCTGGACGGGGTCCGGCCGCCGGTGCACCTGACGAGCGTCACCCGCGACCCCGGCACCGCGGAGCGCTGGTTCGAGACGTTCGAGGGCGCGGGCCTCGACGGCGTCGTCGCCAAGGCGGCGGACCTGCCCTACGGGCCGGACCAGCGGCTGATGACCAAGATCAAGCACGTCCGGACGGCGGACTGCGTCGTCGCCGGGTTCCGCTGGCACAAGAGCGGGCCGATCGTCGGCTCGCTGCTCCTGGGCCTCTACGACGAGGGGACGCTGCAGCACATCGGCGTCGCCGCCTCCTTCCCGATGAAGCGGCGGGCGGAGCTGGTGGAGGAGCTGGCGGCCTACCGCGCCGAGGCGCTCGACGGCCACCCGTGGCAGGACTGGGCCAACGCCCAGGTGCAGGAGGACGGGGAGAACCGCATGCCCGGTGCGGTCAGCCGGTGGAACGCGAAGAAGGACCTGTCCTGGGTGCCCCTGCGACCGGAGCTGGTGGTCGAGATCAAGTACGACCAGCTCGAGGGCCGTCGGCTCCGTCACACCGGCCAGTTCCTCCGCTGGCGCCCCGACCGGGACCCGCTCAGCTGCACGTACGACCAGCTCGACGTGCCGGTGCGCTACGACCTGGCCGAGGTGCTGGACCGGTGACCGGGATCGCCCGCGCCCCCGGCCCCTTCGCCCGATCGGGAGCGCGCCGCTGCACCGGTGGCGCGAGGCTCCTACGCTCGTGATCATGCGTCTGCACCGTGGCCTCCCGGCCGTCGCGTCCGGCCTGCTGCTGGCGTTGCCGCTGGCCCTGACCGGCTGCACCTCCTTCGCCGAGACCGCGGAGGCGCCGGCCGCCACGGCGGCGACGACGCCGCCGGCCGAACCCGAGGTCGCGCCGATCGAGTGGACCGACTGCGACGCGCAGATCCAGCCGCTGATCGAGGGCCAGCCCGGCAGCGAGCGCGACCTCGCCTTCGAGTGCGGCCGCACCGACGTGCCGATCAGCTACGACGAGCCCGGCGGGGCGACGCTGCCGCTGTTCCTGGTCCGGGCCGTCTTCGCCGGGCAGACCGACCGCATCGGCTCGCTGATGGTCAACCCCGGCGGTCCGGGCGGCTCCGGCGCGGACGCCGCCATCGGGCTGGCCCTCACCCTGCCCGAGGACGTGCTGCGCCGCTTCGACGTCGTCGGCTTCGACCCGCGAGGCGTGGGGCTGTCCACCCCCGTCGAGTGCATCCCCAAGGAGCTCAAGGACCGCGCGATCGCCGCCGAGCCGCGCCCCACCACCGAGGAGCAGCTCGACGCCGTCTTCGCGCTCACCGACGAGGTGGCCGAGGGCTGCGCCGAGCAGTACGGCGATGCGCTGGGCACCTTCAACACGGTGGACACCGCCCGGGACATGGAGCAGATCCGCCAGTCCCTGGGGGACGAGCAGCTGAACTACCTCGGCTACTCCTACGGCACCACGCTGGGCTCCACCTACGCCGAGCTCTTCCCCGACCGGGTGCGCGCCATGGTCCTCGACGCCGCGGTCGACCCCGACGCCGACGCGATCGCCGACGCCGCGGCCAGCGCCGCCGGGTTCGAGGCGGCCTTCGACGCCTTCGCCGAGAACTGCCGCGGCCTGATCGCCGGCTGCCCGCTGGGCGAGGACCCCCGGCTCTTCCTCGAGGAGCTGCTGGCGCAGGCGCAGACCACGCCCATCCCGAGCAGCGAGCCCGGGGAGACCCGGCAGGCCACGCCCGGCGTCGTGCTCACCGCGGTCCAGGCGGCGCTGTACGACACCGCGTCCTGGCCCCAGCTGGCGCAGGGCCTGGCCGCCGCCCGCAACGGGGACGCCCGGGCGCTGTTCTCGCTGGCCGACGACTACAGCGGCCGGCTCGAGGACGGCACCTACTCGAACCTCTTCGACGCGAACCTGGCGATCAACTGCGCCGACACCGAGGAGACGGTGGAGGAGGCCCGCGTGCGGGAGCTGGTCGCCGAGTGGAGCGCCGCGTACCCGCTGTTCGGCGCGGGCTCGGCCGCCGGTCTGTACACGTGCTCGGCGTGGGAGGCCGAGCGCACGCCCCTCCCCGAGCGCGACGCCGAGGGCAGCGCCCCGATCCTGGTGATCGGCAACGTCGGGGACCCGGTGACCCCGCTGGGGGGCGCCGTCGACCTCGCCGAGGACCTCGACAGCGGCGTGCTGCTCACCTGGGAGGGGCAGGGGCACACCGCCTACCCGAAGACCGAGTGCGTGACCGCCGCGGTCAACGCCTACCTCATCGACCTGGCGGTACCCGTGGACGCGGCGACCTGTCCTGCGTGACACTCGGCGACCCCGGAGCGAGCGGAGCAGCCGAATGGCCAGCAGCAAGGACGCCGTCGTCTTGGACGTCGACGGGCACGAGGTGCGGGTCTCCAACCCGGAGAAGCCGTACTTCCCCGACCGGGGCATCCGCAAGATCGACGTCGTCGAGTACTTCGTGGCCGTCGGCGAGGGGATCCTCTTCGCCCTGAGGGACCGGCCGACGACGCTGGAGCGCTGGCCGGGCGGGGTGTTCGAGGGCGCCCGCATCTCCACGCGAACGGACAACACCGGCGACGCGTTCTACCAGAAGCGGGTGCCGAAGAACGCCCCCGAGTGGATCCCGACCGCGCACATCACCTTCCCCAGCGGCCGGACGGCGGACGAGATCGCCCCCGACTCGGTGGCCGTGGTCGCCTGGGCGGCCAACCTCGGCACGCTCACCTTCCACCCGTGGCCGGTCACCCGGGCCGACGTCGAGCAGCCGGACCAGATCCGCATCGACCTGGACCCGCAGCCGGGCACGGACTTCTCCGACGCCGTGTGGGTGGCCCCGCACGTGCGCGAGCTGCTTCACGAGTTCGGCATGGAGGGCTGGCCGAAGACCTCCGGTGGCCGCGGCGTGCACATCTACGTCCCGATCCAGCCGCGCTGGACCTTCCCCGAGGTGCGCCGGGCGGTGATCGCGTTCGGCCGCGAGCTGGAGCGCCGCCTGCCCGAGCGCGTGACCATGTCGTGGTGGAAGGAGGAGCGCGGCGAGAAGATCTTCGTCGACTACAACCAGATGGCCCGGGACCGCACGATCGCCTCGGCGTACTCGATCCGGCCGAAGCCGCACGCCCCGGTCTCCGCGCCGGTGGACTGGGACGAGCTGCCCGACGTCCACCCGACCGACTTCGACATCCTCACCATGCCGGCCCGGTTCGCGAAGGTCGGCGACAAGCACGCCGGCCTCGCCGAGCACGCCTTCGGCATCGAGCCGCTGCTCGAGCTCGCCGAGCGGCAGGCGGCCGACGACGGCCTCGGTGACCTGCCCTACCCGCCCGACTACCCCAAGATGCCGGGTGAGCCGATGAGGGTGCAGCCCAGCCGCGCCCGCAAGCCCGCCGCCGGCGGGGAGTGAGCCGGCCTCAGTCGGCCAGCGCGCGCTCCTCGCGCAGCGCCCGGAACACCCGGCGGCGGAGCAGGTCCGCGTCCCGATCGGGCAGCTCGTGGAACTGCACCGACAGCAGCCACCGCGGGCCGGCCGCCTGCTGGCGGACGACGTGGCCGCGGACGTCCACCGTGACGTCGTCCAGCGTGATGCTCGCCTGTGCCGGCGTCCCCGGGTCCGGGGGGAGCCCCCACCCGTCGACGAGCGCCCGCATGCCCGCCTCGCTGAGGTCGACGGTGGTGCCGGTGAGCGAGCCGTCGAGCCACGGCAGGACCACCGGGACCTCGACGCGCGCCCGCACCGTCCGGCGGCGCTGGCTGCGCTCGGCCGGCCCGGTGGCGACGAGGTGCCACAGCGGCTCCTCGGTGGCCTCGACGCCGGTGACCTTCGCGGGGAGGGTCCGCTCCTCGTACCCGCTCACCCAGTAGATCGCGACCGGGTTCCCCGGCTCGACCTTCTGCTTCCACTCGTCGCCCTGGCCGAGGGGCCGGACGACGATGGTGTGCTCGTTGGAGACCTCCACCTGCGCGGTCACCGTCAGCCCTCGCGCCACGAGGGTGACGTCGGCCTGGCTGCTCTCCTCGGGCCGATCGTGCTCCGGCTCGGTCATGGCGGTCCTCCACTGCGGAAACGAGACGTGCTGGCGCCGGTGCGCCCCGGCGGAAGCTAGCGCGCCGGCCGGCCGGAACCGCACAGCGCAGTGGGCGTGTCCCGCTGGTCGGCCGCCTCCCCGGGCTGTCGATGACGCGCGGAGGGGATCGGCACCTGCCCGCGCGCTCCGGACACCTCCGGGCCGCCCGGTCACCCGGAGGGGTGAGCGGAGGGCGCGCCCGGGCTCAGCCGGCCAGCCGGGAGGCGGACGCGCCGAGCGCGTGCGCCCGCAGCGCGGCCGGCTGCCCGACCTGCCGGGCCAGCTCCGCCGCTGCCACCGCGGCGCGCAGGGCGTCGGCGGACTCCGCCAGCCGGTCGGCGATCACCAGGTCCAGGTCCGCGTCGTGCAGGTCCTCGATGTCGCGCAGGAAGACGGCGGCGGCGGGCGAGGCGGCGAGGGGGTGCATGAGGTCCTCCTGGATCGGTGGTGCGCCGGATCCGTCCGGCTCGATGCCACCGTCGCGAGCGACCCGCAGGGCGCCCTGCAGGAAAGCGCAGGAAATGCGCAAGACCGCGGGCGACCGGGCCGCAGCGTCACCACGCCGGCCGCTCGGTCGCCCGGACGGTCGCGCCCCTTGCCCCGGACGGGTGAGGCCCGCCGCCCGGGCACCGGCCGTTCCTCCAGCCGCGGGTAGCGGTGGTCGATGCAGCTGTCGACCACGGTGGAGGAGAACGGGTGAGGATCTGGCTGCTGGCGTACGGCGTGCTGTACGTCGTGATCGAGATGGTCGGCCGGAGCCTGGAGACCATCGGCTGGCCGCAGATCACCGCCCTCGACGTGGCGACGGCGGTCACCGACGCGTTCCTCACCGTCTCGGTCTGCCTGGCCCTCCTCCTCGCCGGCCAGCTGGGCCTGCGGCGCTGGAGCCGGGTCCGGTCCGTCCCGCCGCGGGGGCCGGCGCCTCCGCGCGTCCTCGCCGGTCCACCGCTCGGCGTCCGCTCGTGGCGGGCGCCGCTCGCCCTGCCGCCCGCCGCGCCGGTGCGCAGCCCCTACTCGGTGGGCGCCTACGGCCCCGGCTGGAGCCGGCGCGGACGGCGTGTCGCACCCGCGTTCCCGGAGGAGCCGGGCCGCCTGCTGTGAGCCCGCGGGACGCCGTCCGACCGGACGGCCGGGAATCCCAGGTCACAGTTCTGCCGCTCCTGTGTTCCCTTCTGGCGATCTTTGGCTAGGGTTGTGCCGTCGGGAAGGCCCTGCGCTATGGCAGGACCCCGATGCAGCACCTCAGCTAGGAGCGAGCAATGCCCGAAGGAACTGTCAAGTGGTTCAACGCGGAGAAGGGGTTCGGCTTCGCCACCCCCGACGGCGGCGGACCGGACGTCTTCGTCCACTACTCGGCCATCCAGTCCAGCGGGTACCGCTCGCTCGATGAAGGCCAGCGGATCGCGTTCGACATCGAGCAGGGCCAGAAGGGCCCGCAGGCTGCGAACGTCACCCCGCTCTGATCGCCTGATCAGCACAGCGCCCCCGCCCGGTTCTCCGGGCGGGGGCGCTGTCGTTCCGGGGCCGGGTCGCTAGCGCGCCCGGGGCACGTACCCGCCGATCAGCGCCGACATCAGCAGCGCTCCGTCGTGCTCGCCGACGGCGGCGGCCGCGTCGGCGAAGGCCTGCCAGCGCTGCCGCTCGACGTCGGTGGGCGCGTTCGCCGCCCGGGCGGCCAACTGCTCGGTGAGCCGCTCCCACTCGCTCTGCGGCGTCGGCCAGAGGCCGGTGAGCCGCCGGGCCTCCGCGGAGATGCCGGTGATCCGGACGATGTCGCCCGCGTGGTTGGTCAGCGGCTCGATGTACCCCGTGTCGGCCAGTGCCCTCGCCGCCGCGACCACCTCCGCCTTGGGCAGCCCGCTGGCGGGCACCACCGCACCCAGCAGGTAGGGCGTGTTGCCGTGCTCGGAGCTGTCGACGAGCCGGGCGATGGCGCGGAGCACCGGCAGGTCACGGGTGAACCAGACGTCCGGCAGCAGGCCGCGCGGCGCGGTGGGATCGGGGGAGGTCACTCCCCCAGTCTCCTCCCGGCCCGGCGCACGACGGCGCCCCGCCCCGGCGGCACGGGCGGAGCGCAGCCGGCCCGGGGAATGGTGCTCCGGGGGCGGTCGTTGCTCCAGGCATGACGACCTCCCCCCAGAAGCCCCAGGTCAGCAAGACCGACGAGGAGTGGCGGGCGCAGCTGTCCCCGGAGGAGTACGCGGTCCTCCGCCAGGCCGGTACCGAGCGGGCGTGGACCGGCGAGTACGTCGACACGAAGACCGTCGGCGTCTACGAGTGCCGCGCCTGCGGCGCCGAGCTGTTCCGCTCGGAAACCAAGTTCGACAGCCACTGCGGCTGGCCGTCGTTCTACGAGGCCTCCGCCGAGGACAACGTGATCCTCCGCGAGGACCGCAGCTTCGGCATGCGCCGGACCGAGGTGCTGTGCGCGACCTGCCACAGCCACCTGGGCCACCTCTTCGACGACGCCCCGCAGACGCCCACCGGCGACCGCTACTGCATCAACAGCGTCTCCATCCGGCTCTCCGCGGCGGAGTAGCCGCCCGCTCCGGGGGTGTTGTTCGCGCTCCGGGTGTCCTGCAGACGCCGACCGCGCGAGGAGCACCCCCGGAGGCGTCTCTACGGCAGGTCGTGGACCAGCTCGGCGACCGGCTTGCGGGTGCCGGTGTAGAACGGGATCTCCTCGCGCACGTGCCGGCGGGCGCGGCTGGCCCGCAGGTCGCGCATCAGGTCGACGATGCGGTGCAGCTCGTCGGCCTCGAAGGCGAGCATCCACTCGTAGTCGCCCAGCCCGAACGAGGCGACCGTGTTGGCCCGCACATCGGGGTAGGGCCGGGCCTGCATGCCGTGCTCCTTGAGCATGTCCCGCCGCTCCTCGTCGGGCAGCAGGTACCACTCGTAGGACCGCACGAACGGGTAGACGCAGACGAACCGGCGCGGCTCCTCGTCGGCGAGGAACGCGGGGATGTGGCTGCGGTTGAACTCCGCGGGCCGGTGCAGCGCCATCTGCGACCACACCGGCTCCAGGCGCCGGCCCAGTGCGGTCCGGCGGAGGCGGGTGTAGGCCTCCTGCAACGCCTCGGGCGAGGTCGCGTGCCACCAGACCATGAGGTCGGCGTCGGCCCGCAGGCCGCTCACGTCGTAGGTCCCGCGGACGACGACGTCCTTGCCGGCCAGCTCCTCGACCAGCGCGGCGGCCTCGTCGGCCGCGGCGGTGCGCGCCTCGTCGCCGAACGGCCGGGCCAGCTTGAACACCGACCACATCGTGTAGCGGATGCTCGCGTTCAGCTCGTTCGCCCGCTTGCCGATGCTGCGTTCCTCGACCTGCTGCTCGCTCATGCCGCCATTGTCCTCCCGGAGCCCGCGGTGGAAGCGCCGGGCCCCGTGCCGTGCGCGGGATCACGACCGCTGCGGTCGCCGCCGTGCGCGGCACGGCAGTCGCCGCACGCAGCCATCCACACGTGGTGGCGGAGGCAGCGGCCCGGCGGGGAGGACCGGACGGAAATCCTTGTCGATCGGTGCATCGTCGTCACGTCCCTGTCAACAGCGGCGAGCCCTGCCGGATGCCCCCCGGCCGGTGTGGTCCGCGCGACGGTCGCCGCCCCGCCGGATCAGCGGGGGACGACGACCGGCCGGCGGCGGTCGCGACCGGGCAGGCAGGCGACCGCGGCGAGCGCCAGCGCGGCGGCGTCCTCGACGAGCGCGGCCCACGTGTCCGGCATGCGCCCGACGGCCCAGCGCCGCCAGCCCAGCCCCGCGTAGGACCCGACCAGCGCCCCGGCGATCCCCGCCACCACGGGCAGCGCGCCGTTGGAGCGCTCGCGCGCGGCCAACCGCCCGCCGCCCTCTCCGGCAGCCAGCAGCCGCGGCACCAGGACGGCACCCTCCGTCCGCGGCGGCGTGCCCGGCTGCTTGTCGGCGATCAGCTCGACGACGACGCCCGCGGCGCTGAGCACCTGGTGCTTCCTGGACACCCGCCCCGGGGCCCCGGCGGCCGTCGGCGCGGTGAGGACCGGGCCGGCGAAGCCCAGCGAGCTGCGGCCTCCGGCGGCCACCCCCAGGACCGCGGACCGGACGACCAGCCCGGCGCGGGCCGGCCCCCGGGGCGTGGTCCGCTCGGCGGGCGTCGGCACCGCCGCCAGCACGGTCTGCACCGCCGCGCCGTAGGCGAGGTGCGGGACGGCGTCGGTCGCCCAGTCGGCGGCCGACCAGGTGCGCGGGTCCGCGACCCCCAGCGCCGCCACCGCGCCGTCGGTCGCCGCCGCCGACGCCGCGCCGGCCAGCACCGCGCCCACGGGCGCCGGGAAGCGGACGCCCAGCGACCGGACCGTGCTGGCCAGTACGCCGACGCCCAGGCCGTTCGCGATGCCGGCGAGCGCCCCGAGCGCGCTCCGCCGCGCGTCGCGTTCCGCGCGGCCGCCGGGGACGGCCCGGCTCACCCGTGCGGCGACGGCGTCGACCAGCTGCTCGGGGACCTGGCTGGCCGGGCGGCCGCGCAGGACCATGTCGAGGTAGGAGACGGTGTTGAGCGCGACGGTGCCGGCCGCGCCGGCGGCCAGCCCACGTGCGAAGGACCCGGTCATGCCCCCGACCCTGGGCACCCCGGCCGCTCCCGGCAACCCGGGCCCGCCACACCGGGTCAGGCGAGGGCGTCGACCGCCCGGTGCGCGTCGCGGATGCAGGCGGGAACGCCGATCCCCTCGTAGGCGGCGCCGGCCACGGCCAGGCCGGGCACCGCGCCGACCGCCGTCCGGATCGCCGAGACGCGCTCCGGGTGGCCCACCAGGTACTGCGGAAGGCCACCGCCCCAGCGCACCACGCGGGTGTCCAGGGGATCGGGGCGCGAGAGCCCGAGCAGGTCGACGACGTCGGCGACGACGTCGGCAGCCAGCTCGTCGTCGGGCCGCTGCAGCTGCGACTCGTCGCGGAAGCGCCCCACCGACGACCGCACGAGCAGCGCCTCCCCGCCGGCCAGGTGCGGCCACTTCGCCGAGGAGACGGTGACGCCCTTGACCAGCCGGCCGGTCACCGGCGGCACCAGCAGGCCCGAGCCCGCGGGGACGTCCTGCGCCGGGAACGCCATCGCGACGACAGCCATGGACGCGTACGGGATGCCCCCGAGCGGGGCGACGGCGTCGGGGACGGCCTCGCCGAGCAGCCGCGCGGCCTTGGGCGCCGGCGCCGTGACGATCACCGCGTCGGCGGTCAGGACCTCCGGGGCGGCCACCGCCCCGGCCGAGATCTCGAAGCCCCCGGCGGTCCGGCGCAGGCCGTGCGCGGGCGTGCGGAGCCGCACCTGCGCACCTGCCGCCTCGACCAGCGCCGCAGGCAGCGCACCGATCCCGACGTCGACGGTCACGAACACCGGCCCGTCGGCGTCGAAGCGGCTGCGGGATCCGGCGTCCCGGGCGGCCGCGGCCGCCTCGAGCACCGACCGGGCACCCCGGACGTGGGCGGCCAGCGCCGGCATGGTGGCGGCCAGCGAGAGCTCGTCGGCCCGGCCCGCGTACACGCCGCCGAGGAGCGGCTCGACCAGCCGGTCGACCACCTCGTCCCCGAGCCGCTCGCGCAGCAGCCCACCGACCGCGACGTCGCCCTCGGGCAGCGAGAGCGGCGGCAGCTCGGCCTCGGCCCGGACCCGGGCCACCCCCGCCGGGGTCAGGACGCCGTCGAGCCCGTCGGCCGAGACGGGCACGCCCAGGACCGTGCCGGCCGGCAGCGGGAAGCGCCCGTCCGGCAGCACCACAGAGGCCTGCGTGGTCGCCGGTGCCACGAGCCGGTCGCCCCAGCCGAGCGCCTCCACCAGGGCCACCGCCTCCGGCACCCGGGCGAGCAGCGCCTCGGGGCCGGTGTCGTACCAGGTGCCGGCGAGCTGGACGCGGTCGAGCTTGCCGCCGATCCGGTCGCCGGCCTCCAGGACGACGATCTCGTCGTCGGGCCGGCGCCGGCGCCACTCGAAGGCCGCGGCCAGCCCGGTGATGCCGGCCCCGACGACGACCAGCCGGCGGGGGGTCACTCCGCGGTCAGCTCGTGCACCAGCGCGGCCACGCGGGTGAGCACGTCGGGGTCGGTGTCGGGCAGCACGCCGTGGCCCAGGTTGAAGATGTGCCCGCGGGCCGCCTCCGCCTGGCGGACGATCCGGCGCACCTCCCGCTCCACGGTGTCCCGGTCGGCGAGCAGGACCGCGGGGTCGAGGTTGCCCTGCAGCGAGCGCCCGGGGCCCACCCGGCGGGCGGCCTCGTCCAGGGGCAGCCGCCAGTCCACGCCGACGACGTCGGCGCCGGCGTCGCCGATGAGCGGGAGCAGCTCGCCGGTGCCCACGCCGAAGTGGATGCGGGGCACGTCCCGCTCCCCCAGCCCGTCGAAGACCGCCCGCGAGTGCGGCAGCACCCGCTCGGCGTAGTCGGCGGCCGAGAGCACCCCGGCCCAGGAGTCGAACAGCTGCACGGCCGAGGCACCGGAGTCGACCTGGGCGCGCAGGAACGTCGCCGCCGAGCGCGACAGCCGCTCCAGCAGCCGCGCCCACGCCTCGGGCTCGGCGTACATGAAGGCCTTGGTGCGGGCGTGCTCCTTGGAGGGGCCGCCCTCGATCAGGTAGGTGGCCAGGGTGAACGGCGCACCGGCGAACCCGATGAGCGGTGTCGGGCCCAGCTCGGCCACCAGCGCGCGCACCGCCGTCTCCAGGAAGCCGAGCTGCTCGGGCGCGAGGTCGGGCAGGGCGTCCACGTCGGCGACGGTGCGGACCGGGTTCGCGACCACCGGGCCGATGCCCGGCTTGATCTCGATGTCCACCCCTGCCACCACCAGCGGCAGCACGATGTCGGAGAACAGGATCGCGGCGTCGACCTGGTGCCGGCGGACCGGCTGCAGGGTGATCTCGGTGACCAGGTCGGGGTCCTGGCAGGCCGCGAGCATCGCCGTGCCGGCGCGCAGGGCCCGGTACTCGGGGAGCGAGCGCCCGGCCTGGCGCATGAACCAGACGGGGGTGCGGCTCACCGGGAGGCCACGTGCGGCGCGGACGAGGTCGGAATCGGCCGGGGACGCCGACACAGGAGCGGGACTCACGAGGGTCGATCCTCCCAGACGCCCGGCGACCTCCGGTCCGCCGCGTCCGGCCGGTGTGCGGCGCGTCGGCACGCCAGTCCCGGTTACCGGCCTACTCTGCGGGCGTGGAGCCGCGCAACCTGGCCGACGCCGGGGACGAGAGCAGGGACGCCGACGCCGTCCCTGCCGTGTTCCGCGCCGCCCTCGAGTCCCTGGCGGGCGTGCGCGCCCGCCCGGAGATCGAGCTGGGCTCCATCCCCGCCCCGCAGCGGCTGGCCCCGTTCGCGCACGCGATCGGGGCGCGGGTGCCGGACCCGGACGACGAGGACGACGTCGAGATCGCCAGCGCGCGGTTCATCGTCCTGTACGACCCCGCGGGCCACGAGGCCTGGCACGGCACCCTGCGCTGCGTCGGATACCTCTCTGCGGAGACCGACGAGACGCTGGTCGACGACGCCATGTTCTCCGAGGTGGCCTGGAGCTGGCTCACCGACGCCCTCGCCGAGTCCGGGGCGGCGCACCACACGGTCGGCGGCACGGTCACCCGCACCGCCTCCACGAGGTTCGGCGAGCTGGCCGGGCCCGAGCACTCCGTCGACGTGGAGATGCGCGCCTCCTGGACTGCAGAGGGCACCGACCTCGACCGGCACCTGCTGGCCTGGCTGGAGGTGCTGGGCAACGCGGCCGGTCTGCCACCGCCCGGCGTGCGGCTGCTGGGTCCCTCCGACCGGGTCGGTAGCGAGACTCTCTAACATCGGTGCGGCACAACGGGCCCGGAGCTCGTTGCGCCGGTGCTCCCCCTGGATCCCGCGGCCGGCCGCGGTGGACCCCGGCCGGGCGCCGGTGGACCGACAGACGAGGACGGGCGAGAAGGTGGACGGCAACTGAGCACCGAGCCCACTCCCGAGACGCCGGAGGCCGTGGCAGCGGCCGCGGCTCCCGAGCCCACCCCGCTCCTCGCACCCCGCGACGGGCTCCCGCCGGTCATCGAGACCTCCACGCAGCTGGTCGAGTACGCCGAGGCCCTGCGCGGTGGCACCGGGCCGGTGGCCGTCGACGCCGAGCGCGCGTCCGGGTACCGCTACGGGCAGCGCGCCTACCTGGTGCAGCTGCGCCGCGCCGGCTCGGGCACCGGCCTGCTCGACCCGGTCCCGCTGCCGGACCTGTCGGTGGTCCAGGAGGCCATCGCGGACGCCGAGTGGGTGCTGCACGCCGCCAACCAGGACCTGCCGTGCCTGGCCGAGATCGGTCTGGTGCCGGCCCGCGTGTTCGACACCGAGCTCGCCGCCCGGCTGGCCGGGCTGCCCCGCGTGGGCCTGGGCGCCGTCGTCGAGTCGCTGCTGGGGTTCTCGCTGCAGAAGGGGCACTCGGCCGCCGACTGGAGCACCCGACCGCTGCCCGAGGAGTGGCTGGTCTACGCGGCGCTCGACGTCGAGGTGCTCGTGGACCTGCGCGACGCCCTCGCCGCGATCCTCGAGGAGCAGGGCAAGACCGGCTGGGCCCGCGAGGAGTTCGAGGCGATCCTCGCCGCCGGTCCGCCCGCGCCGAAGCAGGACCCGTGGCGGCGCACCTCGGGCGTGCACGGGCTGCGCAGCCGCCGCCAGCTCGGGATGCTGCGCGCCATCTGGGAGGCCCGCGACGACCTGGCCCGGCGGCGCGACGTCGCCCCCGGCCGGGTGCTGCCCGACTCGGCGATGGTGGCGGCGGTGCAGGCCGACCCGAGGAACGAGGGTGCGCTGCTGGAGCTGCCGGTCTTCCGCGGCCGGGCCAACCGGCGGCTGGTCGCGCACTGGTTCACCGCGCTGGCGCGCGGCAAGGCGCTGCCCGAGGACGACCTCCCCCTGCATAGCAAGCCCGGTGACGGCCCGCCGCCGGTGAACCGCTGGGCCGACCGCGACCCCGCCGCGGCGACCCGCCTGCAGGCCGCCCGGGCCGGGCTCGCCGAGCTCTCGGAGAAGCACGTGGTGCCGGTGGAGAACATCCTCTCCCCCGACCTGGTGCGGCGGCTGGTGTGGAGCCCGCCGGAGCCCCGTGAGCCATCGGCGGTCGCCGAGGCGTTGCGCGCCGGTGGCGCGCGGGCGTGGCAGGTGGAGCTGACCCTCGACGTGCTGACCGACGCGATCGCCCGCGCCTGACCCCAGGCATAGGAAGCTATGCCTGCGGATCGGCGCCGCGTTCCACGGGCATAGGAAGCTATGCCTGCGGATCGGCGCCGCGTTCCACGGGCATAGGAAGCTATGCCTAGGCCCATGTCCACTGACGACGAACGCCGGCGCCCCCCGCGCGGAGCGGAGGACGCCGGCGTCGGCGTGGGCACCTGCCGCCCGCCGGCGCTGAGCACGGCGGGCGGCAGGGGTCATCGTCGGGCCGTGGCCGCCCGGCGCCGGGCCAGCGCGTCCACGCTGGCCGCCAGCAGCAGCACGCCACCGGTGATCACGAAGTTCAGGTAGGCCGCCACCCCGAGCAGGCCCAGCCCGTTGGCGATGATCGCGATCACCAGGCCACCGAGGACGGCGTCCCGGGCCTTGCCCCGGCCGCCGAAGAGGCTGGTGCCACCGATGACCGCCGCACCGACCGCGTACAGCAGCGTGTTGCCCGCACCGGCGTCCGGCGTGACCGAGCTCAGCCGCGAGGTGGCCAGGATGCCGCTGATCGCCGCCAGGCTCGACGAGATCACGAACGCCAGCACCCGGATCCGGGTGACGTTGATGCCCGCCCGGCGCGCGGCCTCGGCGTTGCCGCCGACGGCGTAGATGTGCCGCCCGAACGTGGTGCGCGAGAGCACGAACGTGAGCACCAGCAGCAGGACCACGACCAGCGGCACCGCGTAGGGGATGCCGGCGAGGTCGATCGCGGCGGCCAGCGCCCGGTCGACGCTGAGCAGGGCGGTCACGCCGAACACCACCGCGGCGATGAGCACGATGCGGGCCACCACCAGCACGAGCGGCTGGTGCGCCAGGCCGCGGGACTGCTGCGACCGCCAGCGCCACAGCTCGAAGGCGGCGTAGGACACCGCGACGACCACGGCCAGGATCCAGCCGATGGTCACCGGCACGTTCTCGTTCGCCAGGGCGCGGATGACCGGCTCGCGGACGGGCACGGTGCCGCCCTGGCCGATGATCCGCAGCGTGACGCCCTGGAACCCGAGGAAGAGGGCCAGCGTCACGACGAAGGACGGGATGCCGACCATCCCGACGAGGCTGCCGGTGAAGACGCCGATCACGGCACCCGTGGCGATGGCGGCCAGCACGGCGATCGGCCAGGCGACGCCGACCTGCACCAGCAGTTGGGCGAGCACCGCCGAGCAGACGCCGCTCACCACACCCGCGGACAGGTCGATCTCGCCCAGCAGCAGGACGAAGACCAGGCCCATCGCGAGCACGATGATCGGGGTCGACTGCACGAGCAGGTTGGACAGGTTCAACGGCGTCAGGAACGTGTCCGGCCGGAGCACCGTGAACAGGATGCCCAGGACGACGATGCCCAGGATGGCCGGCAGCGCGCCCAGGTCACCGGCCCGCAGCTTGTTGACGTAGCCGCGGACGGCGCCGCCCACGGTGTTGTCGTGGCGGTCGCCCTCGAAGCCCGCAGCCGGCTTGTGCGGACCGCTCGCCTCGGCGGCGGTCAGGGTGTTGCTCGACATGGCAGTCCTCTCAGTCCTCGAGCGCGTCCGGCGCGAGCCCCAGCTCGCCGGACCGGCCGGAGGTGATCAGCTCGATGACCTGGGTGCGGTCGACCTCGGAGATGGGGACGTCGGCAGCGACCCGGCCGAGGTAGAGCGCGGCCACGCGGTCGGCCACCTCGAAGACGTCCACCATGTTGTGGGTGATGAAGACGACGGCGTGACCGGTGTCGGCCAGCCGGCGGACCAGGTCGAGCACCTGCCGGGTCTGGGCGACGCCCAGGGCGGCGGTCGGCTCGTCCAGGATGACCAGCTTGGACTCCCAGAGGACCGCCTTGGCGATGGCGACGGTCTGCCGCTGACCGCCGGAGAGGCTGGAGACCAGCTGGCGCACCGACTTGAGGGTGCGCACCGACAGCTTGGCCAGCGTGTCGCGCGCGGCCTCCTCCATCGAGGCCTCGTCCAGCAGGATGCCCCGCTTGCGCTCGCGGCCCAGGAACATGTTCTGGACGACGTCGAGGTTGTCGGCGAGCGCGAGGTCCTGGTAGACGACCTCGATGCCCAGCCGGGCGGCGTCCCGGGGGCCGTTGAGCTGCACCGGCTCGCCCTCGAACTCCACGGTGCCGGAGTCGATCGGGTGGATCCCCGCGATGGACTTGATCAGCGTGCTCTTGCCGGCGCCGTTGTCACCGACCAGCGCGGTTACCGTGCCGGGGTAGACGTCGAGGTGGACGTCGTGCAGGACCTGGACGGCCCCGAAGCTCTTGTTGACCCCCCGGAGGCTCAGCGTGGGCCGCTCGAGGGTCGGGGTGGTCGTGCGTTGATCGGGTGCGGACACCGCTGCGTCCTTCCTGCATGGGCACGGCCCGGCCGGACCGTGGGAAGACAGTGTGGCGCCCTGCGGGCCCCGGTGGAGCCGGGACCCGCAGGGCGGGGAGCACGCGGCCGGGGCACCCGCCATGGGGTGCCCCGGCCGGATGGATCAGGAGATGCCGAGCTCGGTGCAGGCCGCGGCGAAGTCGCCGGTGCAGACGTCGGCGGCGGTCTGGTAGCCGTCGTCGATGACCTGCTTGACGTTGTCCCGGAAGATCGAGACCGGCTCCAGGAGCACCGACGGCACCTCGCGCCCGCCCTCGGGGTCCTCGACCGAGCCGTCGACCTCGGGCTCCTCGCCGTTGACCAGCGCCACGGCCAGCTCGGCCAGCGCGTTGGCCTCTTCCTCGATCGGCTTGTAGACCGTCATGCACTGGTTGCCGGCGAGGATGTTCTGCAGCCCCTCGACCGTGGCGTCCTGGCCGGTGACGGGCACCTGGCCGGCGGCGTTGTTGCGGCCGAGGATCGACACGACCGCGTTGGCCAGACCGTCGTTGGCGGCCAGGACGCCCTGGATGTCACCGCCGGCCTGGGTGTACATCTGCTCGAAGATGGTGGCGGCCTGCTGGTTGTCCCACTCGGGGACGGCCTGCTCGGCCACGACGGTGTACTGGTCCATCGGGTCCAGCACCTCGTGGGCGCCCGAGGAGAACAGCGTGGCGTTGTTGTCGTCCGGCGAGCCGTTGAGGTAGGCGATGTTCGCCGGCTCGTCGCCGAGGCACTGGGCCAGGCCCTCACCCTGCAGCCGACCGACCTCGGTGTTGTCGAACGAGACGTAGTAGTCGCTCTCGCCGCCGAGGGTCAGCCGGTCGTAGTCGATGGTCTGCACGCCCTGCGACTCGGCCTGCTGCTGGATCGCCGCACCGGAGGCCGAGTCGAGGTTCGTGATCGCCAGGACGGTGACGCCCTCGGTGATCATCTGCTCGGCGATGGTGGCCATCCGCTGGGCGTCGCCCTGGGCGTTCTGGATGTCGTACTCGACACCGGCCTCCTCGAAGGCCGCCTCCAGGAGCGGGCGGTCCGCCGACTCCCAGCGGGCGGAGGACGCCGTGTCGGGGAGGATCACGCCGACCTTGCCGGCAGCCTCGCCGCCGCCGCCACCGCCGCCGCTGGTACCGCCGTTGCCGCTGCTGTCGTCGCCGCCGCCGCAGGCGGCCAGGCCGAAGACCAGAGCCGCCGCGATCGCCGTCGTCACCGTGCGCCGTCGCGCCATGAGAGGGACCTCTATTTCGTTGGGGTTACAGAGAAATTCCGGCGGGTCATCTTGCGCGCAGGGGCCTTGTGACTGCAAGCACAGCCCCCCGCCGTTGCCGGACCGTGACCCGCAGACCCCCCGAAGGGGTGCCGTGGCGCGCTTGGCGAGGAGGTTACCGGCGGGTAACTTCATGCTTCGCCGGGCTCCTCCGGGCCCGGTCCCGAACTCTGCGGAGGTCTCATGTCCCGCTCGTTGCGTGAGGTCGTCTTCGTCGACGGCGTACGCACCCCCTTCGGCAAGGCCGGTCCGACGGGCATCTACGCCGAGACCCGCGCCGACGACCTCGTCGTGCGGGTGATCCGCGAGCTGCTGCGCCGCAACCCGGCACTGCCCGCCGACCGCGTGGACGAGGTGGCCATCGCCGCCACGACCCAGATCGGCGACCAGGGCCTGACCCTCGGCCGCACCGCCGCGCTGCTGGCCGGTCTGCCGACGTCGGTGCCCGGCTACTCGATCGACCGCATGTGCGCCGGCGCGATGACCGCCGTGACCACGACCGCCAGCGGGATCGCCTTCGGCGCCTACGACGTCGCCATCGCCGGCGGTGTCGAGCACATGGGCCGCCACCCGATGGGTGAGGGCGCCGACCCGAACCCGCGGTTCTTCAGCGAGAAGCTGGTCGACGAGTCCGCTCTGGTCATGGGCGCGACCGCCGAGAACCTGCACGACCGCTTCCCGCACCTGACCAAGGAGCGGGCCGACGCCTTCGCCCTGGCCAGCCAGCAGAAGTACGCGAAGGCCGTGGCCAACGGCCAGATCGGCCCGGAGCTGGTTCCCGTGGCCACCCGGTCGGCCGAGCAGGGCTGGGGCGTCGCCACCGTCGACGAGCCGCCGCGCCCGCAGACCACCCTCGAGGGTCTCGGCGCGCTGAAGACGCCGTTCCGCCCGCACGGGCACGTGACCGCGGGCAACGCCGCGGGCCTCAACGACGGCGCCACCGGCTGCCTGCTGGCCGCCGAGGACGTCGCGCTCGAGCTGGGGCTGGACATCGGCATGCGCCTCGTCGGCTACGGCTTCGCGGGCGTCGAGCCGGAGGTCATGGGCGTGGGCCCCGTCCCGTCGACGGAGCGCGCGCTGGCCCGCACCGGCCTGACCGTCTCCGACATCGGGCTCTTCGAGCTCAACGAGGCCTTCGCCGTCCAGGTGCTGGCCTTCCTCGACCACTTCGGCATCGCCGACGACGACGAGCGCGTCAACCCGTGGGGCGGCGCCATCGCCGTCGGCCACCCGCTGGCCTCCTCGGGCGTGCGGTTGATGACCCAGCTGTCCCGGCAGTTCGCCGAGCGTCCCGACGTCCGGTACGGCCTCACCGCCATGTGCATCGGCCTCGGCATGGGCGCCACCGTCATCTGGGAGAACCCGAACTGGGAGGGCTTCACCAAGTGACCACCACCGTCTTCGAGAACGAGGTCGTGACCGCGGCCAAGGTCCGGTTCCTGAACCTGGCCGGCCTGTCCGGTGAGTTCGCCCTCATCACCATCGACAACGGGCACGACCACACCCGCCCGTCGACGTTCGGCCCCGGCGGGCTCGCGTCCCTGGACGCGGCGCTGGACGAGATCGAGGCCCGCTCCCCCGCCCCGGTGGCGATCGGCGTGACCGGCAAGCCGTTCATCTTCGCGGTCGGCGCCGATCTCTCCGGCGTCCCGACGATCACCGACGCCGCCATGGCGCGGGAGATCGCCGAGACCGGGCACCGGGTGTTCCGCCGGCTGAAGGACTCGTCGGTCCCGACGTTCGCCTTCGTCAACGGCGTCGCGCTGGGCGGCGGCCTGGAGCTGGCGCTGCACTGCCGGTACCGGACCATCGCCGGCACCGCGATGGTGGCCTTCCCCGAGGTCTTCCTCGGGCTGGTGCCCGGCTGGGGCGGAACGCAGCTGCTGCCGGACCTGATCGGCATCGACGCCGCCGTCACGGTGGTCGTCGAGAACGCCCTGGCGCAGAACAAGATGACGCCGGCAGCCAAGGCGGCGAAGCTCGGCATCGCCGACGCCGTCCTGGAGCCGGCGGACTTCCTGGAGCGCTCGCTCGAGTGGGCCGTCGGCGTGCTCGGCGGCTCCGTCACCGTGGACCGCCCGCAGGTGGACCGGTCCGCGTGGGACGACGCGATCGCCCGGGCCCGCCAGATCGTCGGTGCCCGCACCCGCAACGCCTCCCCCGGCGCCGTCCGGGCCGTGGAGCTGCTGGACCTGGCCCGCGCGGGCGTGGACGGTGAGGCGTTCACCGCCGGCACGGCCGCGGAGGACCATGCGCTCACCGACCTGCTGATGAGCGACCCGCTGCGGGCCTCGCTCTACTCGTTCGACCTGGTGAACAAGCGGGCCAAGCGACCGGCCGGCGCGCCGGACAAGTCGCTGGCCCGCAAGGTCACCAAGGTCGGCGTCGTGGGTGCGGGCCTCATGGCCTCGCAGCTGGCGATGCTGTTCGTGCGGCAGCTGAAGGTGCCGGTCGTGCTGACCGACATCGACCAGGCCCGCGTGGACAAGGGCGTGGCGTACGTGCACGGCGAGCTGGACAAGCTCGCGCAGCGCGGCCGGCTGAACGCCGACAAGCTGAACCAGCTGAAGGGCCTGGTCACCGGTTCGCTGTCCAAGGAGGTCTTCGCCGACGCCGACCTCGTCATCGAGGCCGTGTTCGAGGAGATGTCGGTCAAGCAGCAGGTGTTCGCCGAGGTGGAGGCGGTCGTCTCCCCCGAGTGCGTGCTGGCGACCAACACCTCGGCGCTGTCGGTGACCGAGATGGCCGCGAAGCTGGAGCACCCCGAGCGGGTCGTCGGCCTGCACTTCTTCAACCCCGTCGCGGTCCTCCCACTGCTCGAGGTCGTGCGCGCCGAGCAGACCGACGACGCCACGCTGGCCACCGCCTTCGCCCTCGGGAAGTCGCTGAAGAAGAGCTGCGTGCTGGTGGCCGACGCCCCGGCGTTCGTCGTCAACCGGTTGCTCACCCGCTTCCTGGGCGAGGTCACCGCCGCCGTCGAGCAGGGCACGCCGGTCGAGGTCGCCGAGCGGGCGCTGGACCCGCTGGGCCTGCCGATGACGCCGTTCGAGCTGCTCTCGCTCGTCGGCCCCGCGGTGGCGCTGCACGTGGCCGAGCGGATGCACGAGGCGTTCCCCGACCGGTTCGCCGTCGGCGAGGGGCTGCGGCGGATCGTCGAGCTGGGCAAGGCCGGCGTGTTCGTCGAGCCGGGCGTCGTCGACCCCGAGCTCACGGACGCCTTCGCCGGCGGCGACCCGCTCACCGCGGAGCAGGTGCGCGACCGCGCGGTCGGGGCGCTGGCGCAGGAGATCCGGCTGATGCTGGACGAGGGCGTCGTGCAGGCGGTGCAGGACATCGACCTGGCCATGATCCTCGGCGCCGGGTGGCCGTTCTGGCTGGGCGGCATCTCCGCCTACCTGGACCGCACCGGCGTCTCGGAACGCGTCACCGGCGCGCGGTTCCTGCCGGAAGGCGTGGCCTCGCTGCCCGCATGATGATCAGGTGACCTGATCATCAGGGGTCCTGGCTCGCGGTCGGACGTGAGCCAGGACCCCGCACGGTGAGCCAGGACGACGGCCCGGCCCCCTCAGCGTCGAGGGAGCCGGGCCGTCGTCATCGGAGACGGGGACGAACCCGTCGGCCCGAGTGGGGCCCGGAGGGTTCCGCACAGGGACGACTCAACGGCTCAGCGGCACGGGGGAACGGCACCTGACCGCGATGCGATCCGGAGGATCGCGAGGTGCTCAGCGGTGTCGTCCGGAGGACGACAGCGTCATTGCCGGAACTTGCTGGTGAGGCTGTCCATCGTGCGGTTCACCGAGGCGACCTTGACGTGCGAGAGCCCGGCCGAGGCGCCGGCGGCGAGCATCGCCTCGTGGGCGGCCCGCAGGGTGGCCCACACCTCGTCGGCCTCGCCCTCGAGCGTGGTCCCGAGCGCGCCGACCTCGTAGCGCAGCCCGGACGCCTGGATGACGGCGATCGCCGCCTCCACGTGCGCGTGCGGGTTCTCCGCGGTGCCGGGAGGGGACGGCGCCACCTGGATCTCCGCGATGACGGTCATGCCCGCTCGTCCGCGGTCGCGTCGGCGGGGGCGGCGGCCGACCGGTTCTCGGCGCGCTCGGCGAGCACCGCGGTCCACTCGGCGATCCGGCGGGCCACGTCCTGCTCGGTGAGCCCGGCGTCGGCCAGCACCTGTCCGCGGCTGCCGTGCTCGAAGAACCGCTGCGGCAGGCCGACAGTGCGCACCGGCACGTCGATCTCCCGGTCCTGCAGCGCCTGGCTGAGCGTGGTGCCCACGCCCCCGGCGCGGCCGCCGTCCTCGACCGTGACGACCAGCCGGTGCCCGGCGGCCAGCTCGACCAGCTGGTCGGAGACCGGGAGCACCCACCGCGGGTCGACGACGGTGACCTCGATGCCGTGGTCCGCGGCGCGCTCGGCGACGGCCAGGCACATCGGGACCATCGACCCGACGGCGACCAGCAGGACATCCCGCCGCTCCCCGCGGCGCAGCACGTCGACCGGCCCGCGCCGCTCCAGCGCCGGCAGGTCCGGCGGGAGGACGCCCTTGGGGAAGCGGACGACCGAGGGGCCGTCGGAGATGTCGACCGCCTCGCGGAGCGCCTCGCGGAGGGTGGCCTCGTCCCGTGGCGCAGCGACGTGGACGCCGGGGACCACGGACAGGATCGACATGTCCCACATGCCGTTGTGCGAGGCGCCGTCCTCACCGGTGACCCCGGCCCGGTCGAGGACGACGGTGACCGGCTGGCGGTGCAGCGCGACGTCCATGAGCAGCTGGTCGAACGCGCGGTTCAGGAACGTGGAGTAGACCGCGACGACCGGGTGCATGCCGGCCATCGCCAGCCCGGCGGCGGAGGTGAGCGCGTGCTGCTCGGCGATGCCGACGTCGAACGTCCGCTCGGGGAACCGCTCGGCGAACGGGGCCAGTCCGGTCGGGTGCAGCATCGCCGCGGTGATGGCGACGACGTCGGGCCGCTCGGCACCGACCCGCACCAGCTCGTCGGCGAAGGCGTCGGTCCAGGGCCGCCCGGTCTTGCGGGCGCTGGTGCCGCTGTCGGGGTCGAAGATCCCGGTGGCGTGCCATGCGTCGATCTGGTCGGTCTCGGCCGGCGGGTAGCCGAAGCCCTTGGTGGTGACGGCGTGCACGATCACCGGGCCGCCGAAGGAGCGGGCCCGGCGCAGCGCCGACTCCATGACCTCGATGTCGTGCCCGTCGACGGGGCCGACGTACTTCATGCCGAGGTCCTCGAACATGCCCTGCGGCGACAGGACGTCCTTGATCCCCTTCTTGATCGCGTGCAGCGCGTCGAAGAGGGCCGAGCCGACGACGGGGGCGCGGTGCAGCGCCTGGCGCACCTGGAGCAGGGCGTTCTCGTACCCGGGCCGCAGCCGCAAGGTGGCCAGCGCATCGGCGACCCCGCCGATCGTCGGCGAGTAGGAGCGGCCGTTGTCGTTGACGACGATGACGACCGGGCGGTCCTTGGCGGCGGCGATGTTGTTCAGCGCCTCCCAGGCCATGCCGCCGGTGAGGGCGCCGTCACCGATCACCGCGGCGACGGGGCGCTGGTCCCCGCGGACGGCGAATGCCTTCGCCAGCCCGTCGGCGTAGGACAGCGACGTCGAGGCGTGGCTGTTCTCCACCCAGTCGTGCTCGCTCTCGGCGCGGCTGGGGTAGCCCGACAGGCCCCCGCGCTGGCGCAGCCGCTCGAACCCGTCGACGCGCCCGGTGAGCATCTTGTGCACGTAGGACTGGTGGCCGGTGTCGAAGACGATCGGCTCGCGCGGGGAGTCGAACACCCGGTGCAGCGCGATGGTCAGCTCGACGCAGCCGAGGTTGGGCCCCAGGTGGCCACCGGTCCGGGCGACGCTGGTGACCAGCGCATCACGGATCTCCGCCGCGAGGGCGGGCAGCTGGTCGGGGGGCAGGGCCCGGAGGTCCTCGGGACCCCGGAGCGATCGCAGGAGCGGCACGGCTCGACGGTGTCCTCTCGGTCGGGCGGCAGCTGCTCGGCAGCCGCCGACCCACTGTAACTGCGCTTTCCCCGCACTTCCGGTCGAGCGGGATCAGCGGATGCAGCTCACAGCGCCGATGGTTCGCTCCCGCGGGGCGCTCCGCTCCTCGCTCGTTCCTCGCTGCGATGCTCACGCCCCTGCCCGCTCACAGTCGCGGGACCCACCGCTCGCCCCGGAGCGCGCCGCCGACCACCTCGACGCCGCGGGCGGCGGCGGCCAGCCGCGCACCCTCCCGCTCGTAGGCGACCATCGCCGCCTCGATGGCGTCGGGCGGGAGCTGGTCGGCCAGTTCCACGCGCAGCGTGCGCCACCCCGTGCGGGCCGCCTCGAGGCCGGCGGAGACGTGGTCGGCGGCGAACCGGGCGAGCAGGACCGGGTACCGGCGGAGCACCTCGTGCGCGCGGTAGTCCGGTGGCACGAGGTCGAACAGCCAGACGACGGCGGTGCGCTCCCAGTCGGGCGCTCCCGGCGGGCGCACCTCACCCGGCCAGCCCGGCGGCACCGTCGCGTCCACGGCACCAGTCTGCCGCACGGGTCGAACAGGTGTTCGACACCGCGCCGTCCGATGACCGGCGGCGGCCGGGGCCGGGCGCTCCGCGCGGTCAGCCCCGGGGTGCCGCGCCGCTCAGGAGCCGACCTGCCGCTTGAGCCAGAACTGCTCGAACCCCCAGGTGCCGGCGCCGCTGGAGTGGTAGCTGACCAGCTCCCACCCCTCGGCGCCGAGCTTGTTGAGGACAGAGCTGGTGTCGCCCTGCTGCCGCTCCGACGCGCCGCCGGGGAGCTTGATGCTCACCCCGGCTCGCTGCGACTCGGCGTCGTTGGCGGTGATGACCGAGGCGTATTCCCACGTGGGCACCCCCAGACGGTAGCCGAGGCGCTCCGCGGGCCCCGATCGTCGACAGCGCGTCACCACCGGCCACCTGGGCGTCCGGCCCGCTGTGCCGGTGGTCACGTCGGCGGCTCCCCGGGGTGTGGTCGCGCCGCCGACCTGCGATCGTCGGGCGGTGACGACCCCGGATCCGCTGCAGGCCTTCCTCGAGGACGTCCACCTCCTGGCACCCGACCAGCTGTCCGCGGTCGTCGCGGCCCGCGCCCGCCAGCTCGGGTGCAGCGAGGCCGTCGTCTACCTCAGCGACTACGAGCAGCTGCTGCTGCAGCCGGTGCGGGGCGTGGGCGTGCCCCTGCGGCAGGAGCTGACCGTCGACGGGACCCTCGGCGGGCGCGCGTTCCGCCGGGTCGAGGTGCTGACCTCACCCGTGGGGCCGCGGTCCACGCGCCTGTGGGTGCCCCTGCTGGACGGGGTGGAGCGGCTCGGCGTGGTCGAGCTGCTCGTGCCGGACCTGGCGCCGGACCGCGAACGGCTGCTGCGGGCCTTCGTCTCGCTGATCAGCGAGGTGTTCGTGGTCAGCGACCAGTACACCGACATCTTCGCCCAGCTGCGCCGGCGCAGGACGCTCAGCCTGGCCGCCGAGATCCAGTGGGAGCTGCTGCCCCCGCTGACCTTCGGCTCCGACCGCGTGGTGGTCTCCGGCGCGCTCGAGCCGGCCTACGACATCGGTGGGGACACCTTCGACTACGCCGTCAACGGTCCACTGGTCGATCTGATGGTGCTCGACGCCGTGGGCCACGGTCTCCCGGCAGCCCTGCTGTCCTCCGCGGCCGTCGGCGCCTACCGCCACGCGCGCCGGAACATGTGGGACCTCCCGGAGGTCGCCGCGGCGATGAACGACGTGATCGCCGGTCAGTTCACCGACAGCCGGTTCGCCACGGCCGCGCTCGCCCGCCTGCACCTGGACACCGGCCAGCTGCGCTGGATCAACGCCGGCCACCCGGACCCGATCGTCGTCCGGGGTGGCGCACTGCTCCACCTCGGGCCGTGCAAGCCACACCCCCCGCTCGGCCTGCAGGTGCGCAAGCCAGACGTGTGCGAGGCCCAGCTGCACCCCGGGGACCGGGTCATCCTCTACACCGACGGCGTCGTCGAGGCCCGGTCGCCGGAGGGGGAGTTCTTCGGTGAGGAGCGGCTGGCGGACTTCATCCACCGGGCCGCCGCGGACGGCGACTCGGCGCCGGAGACGCTGCGGCGGCTGATGCGCCGCGTGCTCAGCCACCAGTCCGACCACCTGCAGGACGACGCCAGCATCGTCCTGCTGGAGTGGCGGACCGGGGACGAGCGCCGGCTGCAGGTCTGACCCCGCCCCCGCCGCGGAGCGACGTGGGAACGCCGCCACCGTCACGCCGCGTGGTTGCTTGCCCACGCATATCGGGCCGGGCAGGCTCCCGGCATGGCCGAGCGACTGTTCTGCTGGTGGCGCCTGCGCTGCGCCCGCCGATGGGCCGCCCGGCACCGGCCGGTCGGCGCACAGCAGGGCGACCGCACCCGGCCGGCCGACGGCCGGCCGAGCGCCGCGGCCTGACCTACCGCCCGGTCACGACGACGCCGGGACCAGCAGCGCGACGCTCTCCACGTGGGCGGTCATCGGGAAGGCGTCGAAGCCCCGGACGGCGGCGAGCCGGTACCCGGCCTCGGCGAAGGCGGCGACGTCCCGGCCGAGGGCCGCGGGGTCGCAGGCGACGTAGACGACGGCGCGCGCCCCGGTGCCGGCCAGCAGCCGGCTCACCGCGCGCCCCGCACCGGCCCGCGGCGGGTCCAGGACGACGACGTCGGGCGGCGTGCCGAGCTCGGCGAGGAGCTCCGCGAGCCCCTCGGCGTCCACCTCGCCCTGCCAGACCTCGGCCTGTGGCAGGTGGGCCAGGTTGGCGTCGGCCGCCGCGCACGCACCGGGGTCGGACTCCACGCACACCACCCGGCCGTCCTCGCCGGCCGCCGGGGCGAGCGCGCCACCGAACAGGCCCGCGCCGGCGTACAGGTCCAGCACGGTGTCGCCGGCCCCCACCGCGGCGAACGAGGCGACGGCCGTGACGAGCGCGTCGGCCGCGGCCGGGTGCACCTGCCAGAACCCGGTGCCCTCGACCTCCCAGTCCCGGCCGCCCGCCCGCCGCTCGGCGCGCCCGGCCGGCTCCCGGGGCAGCTCCTCCCCCGCCTGCAGCACCTCGCTGTGCTGCGGGCGGCCGCGCCGGTCCAGCCGGGTGGTCGTGACCGCCCCGGTGGAGTCGATGGAGACGTCCACCGCACCGGCGCCCGCCCAGCGCCGGGACAGCACCGCGCGGGCGGCCGGCTCGACGGTGATCGGGCAGTCGTCGAGCACCACCACGTCGTGCGAGCGGTGCCGCCGCAGGCCGGGGGCACCGGCGCGGTCGACGGCGAACCGGGCCCGGGACCGCCAGCGCAGCGCTCCGCCGGGCAGCTCCTCGACCGCCAGCCCGGTCACCACCGGGTCGTCGGCGTCCAGCTTCCCGAGCCGCACCAGCTGCTCCCGGACCACGGCCGCCTTGAGCCGGTGCTGCTCCGCCGGGTCCACGTGCTGCCAGTCGCAGCCGCCGCACTTCCCCGGGCCGCTGTAGGGGCAGGGCCGCCCGACCCGGCCCGGTGCCGCGGTCAGCACCTCGACGGCGTCGGCGCGGCAGAAGCCGGGGTGCCGGTCCTCGGTCACCCGCACCCGCACCCGCTCCCCCGGCAGCGTGTGCCGGACGAACACCACCCGGCCCTCGTGCCGCGCCACGCAGTGCCCGCCGTGCGCGACCGGGCCCACCTCGACCTCGAACTCCCGCCCGGTCCAGCCACCGCCGCGGTCCGCCCGCGGGAGGGCCGGCCGGCCCGCACGGCGGCCGGGACGACGCCGGTCAGCCATACGGCGTCACGTCCAGCTCGTCGGTGAACCCGCGGCGCAGGTCACCGGGTGCAGGACCGCCGCGGCGCCCGTCGCCGTCCTCGTGACCGGCCGTGCTCGCCAGCAGCCACGGCACGGTCGTGATCATCACGCCGGGCTGGAACTGCAGGCGGGCGCGCAGGCGCAGGGCGCTCTGGTTGTGCAGGACGTTCTCCCACCAGTGGCCGACGACGTACTGCGGCACGAAGACCACCACCAGTTCCCGGGGGCTGTCCCGGCGGATGCTCTTCACGTAGTCGAGCAGCGGCCGGGTGACCTCCCGGTACGGGGACTCCAGCACGGTGAGCGGCACCGGGATGTCGTAGCGCTCCCAGTCCGCCTGCAGGGCGCGGGTCTCCTCGTCGTCCACGTTGACCGTCAGCGCGGTGAGCTCGTCGGGCCTCGTCGCGCGGGCGAAGGCCAGTGCGCGCAGCGTCGGCTTGTGCACCTTCGAGACCAGGACGACGGCGTGCACCTTGCTGGGCAGGGTGCGGGAGTCGGTGTCGGGCACCAGCTGGTCGGCGACGTGCGAGTAGTGCCGGTCGATGGCCCTCATGAGCACGATGAGCACCGGCATCGACACGAGCACCAGCCAGGCCCCGTGGGTGAACTTCGTGACGACGATGATGACGAGCACCACCGACGTCAGGCTGCCGCCGAGGAAGTTGATCGCCTGCGAACGGCGCATCCGGCTGTGCGCCGACCGGTCCTCGGTCGACCCCATCTCCCGGTGCCAGTGCCGGACCATGCCCCACTGACCGATGGTGAAGCTGGTGAAGACGCCGATGATGTACAGCTGGATCAGTTGGCTCACCGAGGCGTCGAACGCGACGATCAGCAGCACCGCGAAACCGGCCAGCAGCAGGATGCCGTTGCTGTAGGCCAACTTGTCACCGCGCGTGTGCAGCTGCCGGGGCAGGTACCGGTCCTGGGCGAGCACCGAGCCGAGCAGCGGAAAACCGTTGAAGGCGGTGTTGGCGGCCAGGATCAGGATCAGGGCCGTCGCGGTCTGGATCACGTAGAAGCCGAGCGAACCGTCGCCTCCGAAAGCCGCCGCGGCGAGCTGGGCGATGACCGTCCGCTGCGGATCGGTCTCGCAGTTCCCCTCGAATCCGACCAGGTCGCAGGTGAACTCGGTGTACTTGACGTCGGCGAGCACCGCCAGCGCCGTGACCCCGGCGAACATCGTCGCGGCGATGCCGCCCATCAGCGCCAGGGTGGTGGCCGCGTTCCTGCTCTTGGGCGGCCGGAACGCCGGTACGCCGTTGGCGATCGCCTGGACGCCCGTGAGGGCGGTGCACCCGGAGGCGAAGGCCCGCAGGGCGAGCAGCACCAGCGCCAGGCCGGCGAGATCCGTGTATCCCGACTCCGGGGTGATCGAGTAGTCGGAGCTCTCGGCCACCAGGCCCTCGGGGCTGAAGAAGTACCGGATGAACCCGGTGACGAGCATGACGAGGATGCCCGAGATGAACAGGTAGGTGGGAAGCGCGAAGGTCCGGCCGGACTCGCGCAGGCCGCGGAGGTTGGCGGCGGCGAGCACCACCACGAGGGATACCGCGATCAGGAGGCGGTGGTCGTTGAGCGACGGGAAGGCGGAGATGATGTTGTCGGTGCCGGCGGACACCGACACCGCGACGGTCAGCACGTAGTCCACCAGCAGGGCGCTGGCGACCACGAGCCCCGCTCCGGGCCCGTGGTTCTTCATCGCGACCTCGTAGTCGCCGCCGCCCGAGGGGTAGGCCCTGACCACCTGGCGGTAGCTGAGCACCACGGTGACCAGGAGGACGACCACGGCTGCGGCGAGCCATGGCGACAGGAAGAGGAAGGCGCTCCCGGCGAGGGTCAGCACGATGAGCATCTCCTGCGTGGCGTAGGCCACGGAGGAGAGCGGGTCGCTGGCGAAGATGGGCAGCGCGAGGCGCTTGGGCAGCAGCGACTCCCCCGCCCGGTCGCTGCGCACCGGGCGGCCGAGTACGAGACGTTTCGGGAGTTGTCCGAGGTCGGACAGGGTCGGCACGGCGCGATGGTACGGACGCCGGGGGCCCGCGCGCCGGTGACTCGGCGCACGCCCGCCCCGTCGGAGGAGGAACCGCCGCACCTGCGGGGTCGGGCGCCTGGCGCGGGTGTAGCTTCGCGGCCGGGATGCGCGGGCGGACGGCGCCGGCGCCACCGGGACATGCGGGGAGTGACACGTGCACGTGGTCGTGATGGGCTGCGGCCGCGTCGGCTCGGCCATCGCCCGGCGCCTGGAGCAGATCGGGCACAGCGTGGCCGTGATCGACCAGGACCCGGAGGCGTTCCGCCGGCTGGGCCCGGACTTCACCGGCCGCCAGATCAAGGGCCTGGGTTTCGACCGGCAGACGCTGCTGGACGCCGGCATCGACTCCGCCGGCGCGTTCGCCGCGGTGAGCAGCGGCGACAACTCCAACATCATCTCCGCCCGGGTCGCGCGCGAGACCTTCGGTGTGCAGCACGTCGTGGCGCGCATCTACGACTCCAAGCGGGCCGAGGTCTACGAGCGCATGGGCATCCCCAGCGTCGCGACCGTCCCGTGGACGGTGAACCGGCTGCTCCGCGAGCTGCTGTCGGTCAAGGTCAGCGAGCTCTGGCGCGAACCCACGGGCAAGGTGCTGCTGGTGCGGGTCACCGTCACCGAGGGCTGGGTGGGGCGCAAGCTCGCCGCCCTCGAGGCGGCCACCGGGGCCCGGGCGGCCTGGCTGGTCCGCTTCGGCGACGCGCAGCTGGCCACGCCCGCCACGGTGCTGCAGGACGGCGACCAGCTCATCGTCGCCGCCACCGACGAGCTGACCGCGCGCGTCCACGAGGTCGTCGAGCGCGGGCCCCGGGACGGTGAGCACTGATGCGCGTCGCGATCGTCGGGGCCGGCGCGGTCGGCCGGTCCATCGCCGGGGAGCTCCTGGGCTACGGCCACACCGTCATGCTCATCGAGAAGGACGGCCGCAAGGTGCGCACCCGGTCGGTGCCGGGCGCGGAGTGGGTGCAGGCCGACGCCTGCGAGGTCTCCTCGCTCGAAGAGGCGCAGCTGGCCACCTGCGACGTCGTCGTCGCCGCGACCGGTGACGACAAGGCCAACCTGGTCGTCTCCCTGCTGGCCAAGACGGAGTTCGCCGTCAACCGCGTGGTGGCCCGCGTCAAGGACCCGCGCAACGAGTGGCTCTACACCGAGGCCTGGGGCGTCGACGTCGCCGTCTCGACGCCGCGGGTGCTCGCCGCGCTGGTCGAGGAGGCCGTGAGCGTCGGCGACGTCGTCCGGCTCATGAGCTTCCGCAAGGGCGCGGCCAACCTCGTCGAGATCACCCTGGGCGACGACACCTCGTGGGTCGGCCACGCGCTGCGGGAGGTGCCGCTCCCCCGCGAGACCGTGCTGACCGCGATCCTCCGCGGCGAGCGGGTCGTGACGCCGTCGCCGGACGAGCCGCTGGAGTCCGGCGACGAGCTGCTGTTCGTCTCGCACGGGGACACCGAGGAGGAGCTGCAGGCCGTCTTCGCACCCGCCGGAGGGCCCCGGCGCACCGAGGGCTGACCGGAACCGAACGCCGTCAGGCGGCGGGGTCCGCCTCCGGCGGTCCGGGCGTGCGGTGGCGGTGCATGCGGGCGACCACCCAGAGCGTCACCACGAGGACGACGGCGGTCAGCGGCAGGCCGAGGACGACCGACGCGGTGCCCAGCAGCTCCACCTCGTCCGCGCGGTAGAGCACCCACTGCACGCCGGCGCGCAGCAGGAACGAGGCGGCCCAGAGCACGGTCAGCCACGAGTAGGCGCGCAGCAGCCGGGGGTCGTGCCGCCAGTGCAGCTCGGGCGCCTCCGGGACGGCGCGGGCCGCCGCGACCGGCTCGGGGACGGGGGCCTGCGCCGCGCGCCGGTTCCACGGCATCGAGTGGGCGGCCATCGACCCCAGGTGGCTGGGCGCGAGGAACTCGGCGACCACGCCGACCAGCGGCCACCGGAACGGGATCGAGCCGAGCAGCACCACCCCGACCGCCAGGCTGCGCACGATGCCGAGCACGAAGAAGTCGCGCGCCTGCCCGGTGTTCGCGGCGATGGCGACCGCGATCCCGACGGCGAACAGCCCGCCGACGGCCTGCTGCACGCTCTCCCGGCGCGCCAGCCGCAGCACGAAGACGACGACCGCGGCGGCCACCGCCGCCCAGATCCCGGTGCGCAGGCCTGCGATGCCGTTGGCCACCACGAAGGCGACGGTGGGCAGCGTGGCGTCGACCATGCCCCGCCAGCCGCCCAGCGACGCCAGCATCTGGTCCCGGTCGAACAGCGACGCCGGGGCGTCGGCACCGGCGCCGGCCGGGCGCTCCTGCTCGCCGTCGGCCGGCGGACCTGCTGCGGTCACCCTCGTCCCCCTCGTTCGCTGACCTCCGCTCGCGACCGCGGCGGTTCCCCGCCGCCGGTCAGCCGGCGCCGAGCTCGTACCAGGGGTTGTAGATGACCTGCCGGCCGTCGAAGGCGGCGAACCGGCCGCGGGCGGTGAGGGAGCGGCCCGGCTCGATGCCCGCGATGCGCCGCCGGCCCAGCCAGACCAGCGTGACCGAGCCCGAGCCGTCGAACAGCTCCGCCTCCAGCGTCGGCACGGTCTCGCGCGGCGTGTAGACCACCGACTTCAGCCGGCCGGTCACCGTGACCACGGCGCCCTTGCGGCAGGAGCTGACCGGCTCGCAGCCGGCGCTCGCCGTCCCGGCCCGCAGCTCCTGCGCGTCGATGGTGTGGTCGTCGGCGGTGAGTCGCTGCAACGTGCGCGACCACCAGCCCGCCGGTCGGGTCTCCGTCACGGTGCCAGCGTAGTGCGGGCGCGTCGGCACGGGGGCAGGCACAGGTGTTGCCTGCGTCGCGTCGTCAGGCCGGCCCGGCGGCGGTGCCGCCGGCCGGAGGTGGCGTGCCCTGGGCCGCCTCCTGCTGCGCGGCGAGCTGCGCCGCTGCCTGCGGGGGCAGGGCGAGCGGGAGCGGCTCGCGCACCGGCATGGGCTCCGAGCCCCGGACGACGACGATGCCGCGGAACGCCGTCTCCAGCGCCTGGGCCTCCGCCTCGGCACCGGCGGCCGCCGAGCCGCTGAGCAGGCCCCGCAGGAACCAGCGCGGCCCGTCGACGCCGAGGAAGCGGGCCGGCCGCCGCACCGCCGGCTGCGCGGGCTGCCCGGGCCGGGGCGGCAGCGCGGCGATGACCGTGCCGGCCAGCTCGATGCCGAAGGGGCCCTCGACCTCGCGCAGCGAGGCCCCCTGCCCCGAGGCGGTGCGGGCCAGCTCGGCGCGGACGTCGTCCCAGATGCCGGCCGCCCGGGGCGCGGCGAACGCCGCGACCTGGAGCAGCGAGTCGCCGTGGCGCAGGGTCGCGCCGATCACCTTCTGCTGCTGGTTGAGCTCGACCCGCAGGTCCATCCCCGGCAGCGCCGGGAGCCGGATCGCCCCCAGGTCGATGCGGACCAGGCCGTCGCCGGGATCGTCGGCCTCGTCCCAGGGGCCCGTCGTCTCCTCGACGTCCCGGATCCGCGGCTGCGGCTCCGGGGGCACGCCCCGCTCGCGCAGGCTGCGGTCGATGCGATTGCGCCGTCGTCCGAACGGCATGTCAGTTCCGCCCCTCGAGTGCTGATGGATCGGAGGACCCGGGCGCCGCGGCCCGGTACCCGCCGGTGGAGCCGTGCCCGCCGGCGCCGCGATCGCTGGCGGGCAGCTCGCGCACCGCCACGAACCGGGCCCGGGCCACCGGCTGCACCACGAGCTGCGCGATGCGGTCCCCGCGGGAGAGCCGCACCGGCGTCGCCGGGTCCAGGTTGATGAGGTTGACCATGATCTCGCCCCGGTACCCCGCGTCGATCGTCCCCGGTGCGTTCACCATGCTCAGCCCGAGCCGGTGGGCCAGCCCCGAGCGGGGATGCACGAAGCCGGCGTAGCCCTCGGGGATCGCGACCGCGACCCCGGTGCCCACCAGCCGGCGCTCGAAGGGGGCCAGCTCGACGTCCTCGGCCGCGGTGAGGTCGGCGCCGGCGTCCCCGGGCAGCGCGTAGCGCGGCACGGCGCCGTCGGGCGCGGTCAGCAGGACGGGCACGTCCGGCTCGGCGGAGGGCTCGGGCACGACGGCGACCCTAGCCGCGCGGCGGGCACCGGTGGGCACGGCCGGGGTCAGCTGCCGGCCATGCCGCCGTCGCGAGGCGGCGGGCTCCCCAGGTCACCCAGGAGACGGCGGGCCAGGGTCTCGGTCGCCCGGCGGTTGACCCGCCCGGCGAGCGCGGCACCGACGAGGAACGGCGCGGCCGAGGGCACCGCGCCGGCCAGCCGGCGGGTCATCCGCCGCCGGAGGGCGCGCACCCCCGCCGTCCCCAGCAGGGAGCCCAGCCCCGCCGGCCCCGGGCCGGTGACGGCGCGCTGCTCGGACCAGCTGCGCAGGTACGCCTGGGCCCGCTCGGCGGCGTCGCCGGGGGCCGGCCGGCCGTGCAGCTCGTGCAGCTCACCGATGAGCACCACCTCGACGGCGGCGACGAGGACCGTCTCCGCGCCCAGCTCCAGCGGGACGGCGAGCAGCGACGGCGGCGCGAACCAGTGCGCGGCGGACAACCCGCCGGTGGCCGCGCCGATGCCCGAGGTGACCCGGGCGGTGCGCTGGACGAGCGCCTCGGCGATCTCCGCGTCCGACGCCCCGGGGTGGGCGGCGCGCAGCCGCGCCCGGTCCCGGATCGGCAGCCGGGGCACGGCGGTGGCGAGCAGATCGCCGAGCAGCGCGCCGGGGTTCCGGCCGTCCCCGGGGGCGGCGCGGTCACCCGTGGCGGCGCCCGCGGGCCCGGGGGCCGACGGGGTGGGGCCGAAGGCGCCGGCCACCGCTCCGGCGACGGCTCCGACGACGTCGCGCAGGCCGCCGCCCGCGGACCGGTCGGAACCGGTGCCGGTGAGCCCGGCGACGGCCTCGGCGAGGGCCCGTCCGGCCCGGGCCAGCGGGCCCTCCTCCGCCGGCGCCTCCGCCGGCGGGGTCACCGGACGCGGGGGCGGGACGTCACGTGGCGCGCCGGTGCGCGGCCCCTCGGTCATCGGTCGTCCCTCCTGTGGTGAGCCTCCCGGCAGGGTCCCGCCGCAGGCGTGCGCGCGGCGGGGGCCACGGGCTCCTCGTCAGGCGCAGTCGCGGCAGAAGACCTGGTCACCACGGGTGGCGGCCAGGCGGCTGCGGTGCTGCACCAGGAAGCAGCGCGAGCAGGTGAACTCGTCCTCCTGCTTGGGCAGGACCCGGACCGTCAGCTCCTCGTTCGAGAGGTCGGCGCCGGGCAGCTCGAGGTTCTCGTTGAAGTCGGTCTCGTCGACGTCGACCGAAGAGGACTGGGCCTCGGCCCGCCGCGCCTTGAGCTCCTCGAGCGAGTCCTCCCCGAGCTCGTCGGTCTCGTTGCGGCGCGGGGCGTCGTAGTCGGTGGCCATGGGGTGTGCCCCTCCTCCGGGGTTGTCGCGGGCGTCGTGCCCGCTCGTCTGACGCGGCGCGGGATGCGCGCCGTCGTCCTGGCGGTCGCCGGTAGGCGACCGGTGGGTCGGTGTGGGGGCAGCCCGCTCACGCGGCGCCCTCCACCCCGCTGGCTCCTCCTGACGTCGGGGCCGGCAGCCCGCCAACGCCGCACGGTCCCGATTTGTGCCCGCCTCGGCAGAGGTGACACATCGGGCCCGGGAACGGGCGGGCGGCTGCGGAGCGCCAGAGGTTACCCTGCGCCGGTGTCGACTCCCCCGGGTGCTGATCCAGCCGTCGTAGGGCCGTATCTGGCCGCCGCCTTCGGCGACCAGCGATGGCGCTCGGTGCGCATCGAGCTGATCGCGGCGGGCATGTCCAACCTCACCTACGTGGTGAGCCCGGAGGCCAGCCCGGCCGACGCCGTCATCCTCCGGCGCCCGCCCACGGGCGCGGTCCTGGCCACCGCGCACGACATGGCGCGCGAGCACCGGGTCATCTCCGCGCTGGGTCCCACGCCCGTGCCGGTGCCCCGCACCCTGCACCTGTGCACCGACCCCGAGGTGCTCGGTGCGCCCTTCTACGTGATGGAGCGGATCGTCGGCGTGCACGCCGCCCGCGAGCTCCCCGCCGGGTACGCCGACGCGCCCGAGCAGCGGCGCGCGATCGGGAACGCGCTGGTCGACACGCTGGGCGCGCTGCACGCCGTCGACCCGGCCGCCGTCGGGCTGGGCGACTTCGGCCGGCCCGAGGGCTTCCTCGCCCGGCAGGTGCGCCGCTGGACGACCCAGTGGGAGGCCACCCGCGACCGCCCGCGCCCGGGTCTGGACGCCCTGGCCGCCCGCCTGGCCGAGACCGTGCCGGTCACCCAGCGGCCGGGCATCACCCACGGCGACTACCGCCTGGACAACTGCCTGCTCGACCCGGGCACGCCCGGCCGGATCTCCGCGGTGCTGGACTGGGAGATGTCCACGCTCGGCGACCCGCTGACCGACCTCGGGATGATGCTCGTCTACTGGCCGGAGGCCGGCGAGCAGCGCCCCTCCTCCCAGAGCGTGGTCACGGCGCTGCCCGGTTTCCCGACCCGCCGCGAGGTCGCCGAGCGGTACGCGGCCGTCACCGGCACCGATCTCTCCGACCTCAACTGGTACGTGGGGTTCGGGTTCTTCAAGTTCGCGGCGATCATCGCCGGCATCGTGGCCCGCTCCGCGGCCGGCGCGATGGCCGGCAAGGACACCAGCGGGTACGCCGAGCGGATCGACCCCTGCGTGGCGCTGGGACGCGCCGCGCTGGACGACGATGCGATCTAGTGCCGGCCGGCGCCCCTAAGCTCAGCCGACAGTTGTCCGCAGCAGGACGCTGGCTCCGCCGGTCCCCCGAGGGCCGGCCGGCGCCGCTCCTGCCGGGTCCTCGCCGAGGAGCTTCACCGTGACCGAGCGCACCGTCCGTCCTCCGGTGCGCCCGCGCAGTGGCCGTCGGCCGCTCCCGCCGCTGATCTTCCTGCTCGTGCTGGCCGTGGCCGCCGGTGCCGTGTGGTGGACGGTCGTGCGGCAGGACCGCGAGCGGCAGGCCGCGGAGGCGGCGGCGTGCGAGACGGCGGAGGCCGCACCCCCGTCGCTGGATCCGGCGACCGTGTCGGTGCGCATCTTCAACTCCACCGACGAGGCCGGCCTGGCGCAGCGGGTCGCCGACGAGTTCGGCGCGCGCGGCTTCACCGTCCGAGAGGTCGCCAACGACCCCACCGACCGGGCGGTCGAGGGCGTCGGCGAGGTGCGGTACGGGGCGCCCGGCGCGGACGCCGCGCGGTTCCTGACCGTCTTCATGCCCGGGTCCACCACCTACCGGGACGTCCGGGCCGACGCCGTCGTCGACCTGGCGATCGGCCCGGACTTCGTCTTCCCGGACAGCCTGGCCACCCCCGAGCAGGTGGCCGAGACCCTGGCGGCCACGGAGGACGCGGCCACCGGGTGCTGACGAGGCCGGCGCCTCAGCGGTGCAGCTCGGCCACCAGCTCGAGGAACGGCTCGGCTACCGACGGCGCGACGGCGACCACCATCGGCTCGCCGACCGGGGTGCCGCCCAGCCCGGCCACGACCGCCCCGGCCTCCGCGGCCACCAGCGCGCCGGCGGCGTGGTCCCACGCGTTGAGGTCGAGCTCGTAGTACGCGTCGACCCGGCCGGCGGCCACCGCGCACAGGTCGAGGGCGGCGCTGCCGAACCGCCGGATGTCGCGCACCAGCGGGAGCAGCTGCGCCACGACCGCACCCTGGGACCGCCGCTGCTCGGCCCGGTAGCCGAAGCCGGTCGCCACCAGAGTGCGGTCCAGCGACTCCGGGCGGTTGACCGCCAGCCGCCGCACGGGCCGGCCGGGCGCCGCCAGCCACGCCCCACCGCCGGCCGTCGCGGTGAACAGCTCCCCGGTCGCGACGTCGAGCACCGCGCCGGCCCGCACGACCCCGTCCACCTCGGCGGCGACCGAGACCGCGTAGGCCGGGACGTCGTAGAGGAAGTTGACCGTCCCGTCGATCGGGTCGAGGATCCAGCGCACCCCGCTGGTGCCCCCGCGCTCGGCGCCCTCCTCCCCCAGCACCCCGTCGTCGGGGCGGTCGGCCAGCAGCCGCCGGACCAGCAGCTCCTCGGAGGCCGCGTCGACCGCCGTCACGACGTCGACGGGGCTGGACTTGGTGGTGACCTGCTCGGCCGCCGTGTCCCGTCCGCGGGCGACCAGGACGGCCGCCTCGCGGGCCGCCGAGACCGCGAGAGCGAGCAGCGCGGCGGGCTCGGGGGCCGGGGCGGCACCGGTCCGGGGAGAGGCCATGACCGCGATCCTGCCGCAGGGGTGGCCGGACCGGTGGCGGCCCTCACTAACCTGTCGGCGTGCAGGGCTTCGGAGTGGACATCGGCGGCAGCGGCATCAAGGGGTGCCTGGTCGACCTGGACGAGGGGCGGCTCGTCGGCGAACGGCTGCGGATCGAGACGCCGCAGCCCTCGCTGCCCGAGCCGGTCTACGACGTCGTGGCGCAGATCGTGGACGCCTTCGGGTGGACCGGTCGGCTGGGCGTCACGTTCCCGGGGGTGATGAAGTCCGGGGTGGCGCACACGGCGGCCAACGTCGAGAAGAGCTGGATCGGCACCGACGTCGACGCCGGGCTCTCCCAGCGCATCCCCGGCTCGGTGGAGACGCTGAACGACGCCGACGCCGCCGGCATCGCCGAGATGCGCTACGGCGCCGGGCGCGACCGCCGCGGCGTGGTGCTCATGCTCACGTTCGGCACCGGGATCGGCAGCGCCCTGTTCGTCGACGGCCGGCTGGTGCCCAACACGGAGTTCGGGCACATCCAGGTCGACGGCGAGGACGGCGAACGCCAGGCCTCCGCCGCCGCCCGCGAGCGGGAGGAGCTCAGCTACCCCGACTGGGCGCGGCGGGTGGACCGCTACCTCGACGTCCTCGAGGCGGGCCTGTGGCCCGACCTGATCATCGTCGGCGGCGGGGTGAGCAAGAAGGCGCACAAGTGGGTGCCGCTGCTCTCCACCCGGACCCCCGTGGTGCCGGCGGAGCTGCAGAACGACGCCGGCATCGTCGGGGCCGCCCTGGCCGCGGCCGAGCACCTGGAGCCCTGACCTGCCCGGTGCCCCTCGTGGCCTGCCGCACCCTCCCGGGGCGGCCGGTACGCCTCGTCGGAGCGAGGACCTCGGATCCGAGGCGCTTCTTTCGCCCGGGGACGTCGTTACAATGGTGACGCCCCAGCCCGTCGCCCTTCAGCCGGGAGGGATCCCCCGACCCGACCGCGGCCAAACGCCGCGCCGGTCCGCCGGGTCCTCACCCCCTCCAGAGCACAGGCCGGAGCCGCTGCCCGCGGACCACACGGTCCCCCGGGGAACGAACCCAGCACGGGAAGGAACCTGAGTGCCCGCCGATCAGCCAGCACCGGAAGCAGCCACAGCGAGCACCTCGCCCGCCAGGACGGCCGCAGCCGGTACCCGTGCCAGCGCCAAGAAGACGGCCGCTGAGCCGGCGGCCGCCCGGAAGCGCGCGCCGGCCAAGGCAGCCGGCGCCAAGAGCCCGGCCAAGGGCCGCGCCAAGCCGGCGATCACCCCGTCCCCGGGCGCCGGTGAGGGCGCCGTGCTGACCGCGGTGGCCACCGGCGGCGGCGCCGTGGCCGTCGTCGACGCCGGCTCCGAGGGCCTCAAGCTCGACGAGACGGTCGTCACCGGCAAGGACGGCGTCGAGGTCGCGGCCGAGGAGGAGACCACCGAGGGCGGCACCGACTTCGAGTGGGACGAGGAGGAGGAGTCGGAGGCGCTGCGGCAGGCTCGCAAGGACGCCGAGCTCACCGCCTCGGCCGACTCCGTCCGCGCCTACCTCAAGCAGATCGGCAAGGTCGCCCTCCTCAACGCCGAGGAGGAGGTCGACCTCGCCAAGCGCATCGAGGCCGGGCTCTACGGCTCCGAGCGCCTCCGCCAGGTCGAGGAGGAGGGCCAGAAGATCTCGCCGCAGATGCGGCGGGACCTCAACTGGATCGTCCGCGACGGCGAGCGCGCCAAGAACCACCTGCTCGAGGCCAACCTCCGCCTCGTGGTCTCCCTCGCCAAGCGCTACACCGGCCGCGGCATGGCGTTCCTGGACCTGATCCAGGAGGGCAACCTCGGCCTGATCCGCGCGGTCGAGAAGTTCGACTACACCAAGGGCTACAAGTTCTCCACGTACGCCACCTGGTGGATCCGGCAGGCCATCACCCGCGCCATGGCCGACCAGGCCCGCACCATCCGCATCCCGGTGCACATGGTCGAGGTCATCAACAAGCTCGGCCGCATCCAGCGCGAGCTGCTCCAGGACCTGGGCCGCGAGCCCACCCCGGAGGAGCTGGCCAAGGAGATGGACATCACCCCGGACAAGGTGCTGGAGATCCAGCAGTACGCCCGGGAGCCGATCAGCCTCGACCAGACCATCGGTGACGAGGGCGACAGCCAGCTCGGCGACTTCATCGAGGACTCCGAGGCCGTCGTGGCCGTGGACGCGGTCAGCTTCACCCTGATGCAGGACCAGCTGACCAGCGTGCTGCAGACGCTCTCCGAGCGGGAGGCCGGCGTCGTCCGGCTGCGCTTCGGCCTGACCGACGGCCAGCCGCGCACCCTCGACGAGATCGGCCAGGTCTACGGCGTGACCCGCGAGCGGATCCGCCAGATCGAGTCCAAGACCATGTCGAAGCTGCGGCACCCCAGCCGTTCGCAGGTGTTGCGCGACTACCTGGACTGACGTCCTCCGGACGTCACCGCGGCCAGGTGCCTTACCCCAGCGGCGCTGAGCCGCTGCGTCGTCCCTGCACGGACCCTCCGGGCCCGCTCGGGACGACCCTGGACCTCCCGGCGGCCGCCGGCCCATCACCGGGTCGGCGGCCGTCGCCGCGTCTCGGAGCGGGTGCGATCCGGAGGGCCGCCATGTCACCGCCTCCCTCACCCGGAAGGGTTCCGGTGTGGTCACGACCGGTGTGCGCCCACATGTGTCGGGTAGACGGCGTAGCGTGGGCCTCGTCAGAACAGCAGCGGACCCACGGTCGGCCCGGGCCACCACCGAGCCGGCAGATCACCACCAGCACGTGCACCACCAGTTCCACCCCAGTGACGTCCCCTGCTGGACCCGCTCCACCCACGCCCGGTGTGTTACGGACTCATCTCTTTCGGCGAGTCCCGGATGAACCGGGTGGGAACGGGAATCCGAGGGGCCATCCTGGCGCTGTGCAGGAGGCCGATCCGCAGCCGCGGGTCCGTGCGGTAGAGAGCGAGTGATGACCCAGATGACCCAGACGCTGACGACGACCCCCGCCGCCGACGACCTGGTCGTGCCCTTCCACTGCGACCGTTGTGGCGCCCTGGCCAAGGTCCGTGTCGTGCTCGCCAGCGGTAGCGACCTCGTGTTCTGCGGGCACCACGCCCGGGAGTACGAGACCAAGCTCCGTGACATCGCCGTCGACATCATCGACACAGAGGGCGAGCAGCGCGTAACTGCCTGATGGAGGCGATATCGTCGCGCCCGCGATGACCGCCTCACCCGACGACGCCGCCGCGTCCTCCGCACCGCCTCGTGCGGACGGAGGGCCGGCGGCTCCGTCGTCTCCGGGGACCCCCGGTCGGCGGCGACCGGAGGAACCTTCCATGTCCCAGCAGTCCCCTGCGCACGACGAGACCGTGCGCATGCACCCCGAGGGCGCCGAGGGGCGGCCCCGGCCGGCGGGCTCCTCGCCGGCGTTCGGGGAGCAACCCGACGACACCCGCCCGGTGAGCCGGGAATGGCTGCGCACCACCCCCGAGCCGTCTCCGGAGCAGCCGGCCGCCGGGTCCGGCGCCGACGAGCACACCGCCGACGAGCACCCCGCCGAGGAGCACCGCGCCGAGGAGCACCCGGCGGACGACGACGCCGACGGCACGCAACGCATCGACCTCTCGGCCGGGACGCCCGCTCCGGCGGACGACGCCGGCGGGACCACGAGCACCGCCGTCGTCCCGCCCGTCGGCGGGGGTGACAGCGACGGGCCCGCCGGTGCGCCGCCGGGCGACGAGCTCCCTGCCCCCGGGCCGCGCGGCCCCTGGTGGCGCCGTCGCGCCGCCGTCGTCCCGGCCGGCGTCCTCGTCCTGCTCGCCGGCGCCTACGGGGCCGACCTGCTGGTGTCCTCCGGCGACGTGCCGCGAAACACCGTCGTGGCCGGCGTCGACGTCGGTGGCCTCGCCCCCGCCTCGGCGGCGCAGCGGCTCGAGGAGCAGCTGGCCCCGCGCGTGGTCGCCGACCACACCGTGCAGGCCGCCGACGTGACTGCCACCCTCTCCCCCGCCACCGCGGGCATCACCCTCGACGTCCCGGGCACCGTGGACGCCGCCGAGGAGCAGCCCCTCAACCCGTGGACCCGGCTGGTCACCCTCTTCGCCGACCGCGAGGTGGAGCCGGTCATCACCGGCGAGGAGACCGCGCTGCAGGCCCAGATCGAGGGCATCGCCGCGCAGGTCGACCGCGCCCCGCAGGACGCCACGATCGCCCTCGACGGCACCACGCCGTCGGTGGTGGAACCGCTGGACGGCCGCGCGCTGGACCGTGACGGCGCCGCCGAGGCCATCACCGACGCGCTGGCGGCCGGCGGCGACCCGGCCACGCCGATCGAGCTGCCCGTCGAGGTCACCCCGGTGGCCGTCGACGCCGAGGAGGCCGAGCGCGTCCTCGACGAGACGGTCACCCCCGCGCTGTCGGCGCCGGTGCAGGTCGTCAGCCAGGACGGGGTGACCTCCGCCGAGGTGCCCGTTGACGCGATCGCCGCCGCCCTCACCTTCACCCCGGCCGACGACGGCGAGCTCGTCGTCGGCCTGGACCCGGTGGCGCTGCAGGAGGCCCTCGGCGACGAGCTGGGCGCGTTCGGCACCCCCGCCCAGGACGCCCGGTTCGAGGTGTCCGGCGGCTCGGTGAGCGTCGTGCCCTCGGTCGACGGGACCGGCGTCGCCCCGGCGCAGCTGGTCGAGCAGCTGCTGCCCGTGCTGGCCGACCCGGCGCCGCGGACAGTGACCGCCCAGCTCGGGCCCGTGCCGGCCGAGTTCACCACCGAGGAGGCCGAGGCGCTCGGCATCCGCGAGGAGATCTCCAGCTTCACCACCAACATCAGCAACCCCGCCAGCGGCGAGAACATCCGGGTGGTGGCCGAGGAGGTCGACGGCGCGCTGATCATGCCCGGCGAGACCTTCAGCCTGAACGGCTTCACCGGCCCCCGCGGCGTGGCCCAGGGCTACGTGGAAGCCACCGTCATCAACAACGGCGAGTTCACCAAGGCCGTCGGCGGTGGCATCAGCCAGTTCGCCACCACGATGTTCAACGCGGTCTTCTTCGCCGGGCTCGAGGACGTCTTCCACAAGCCGCACAGCTACTACATCAGCCGCTACCCGGCCGGCCGCGAGGCGACGGTCTACTACGACTCGATCGACCTGAAGTGGCGCAACGACGGCGACACCGGCGTCTACGTCGACACGGCCTGGACGCCCGGCTCGCTCACCGTCACCTTCTACGGGACGCCGCGCTACGAGATCCAGTCGATCAGCAGCGACCGGTACAACCTGCGCCAGCCCGTCGTGCAGAACAAGCCGGACAGCCCGACATGCGAGCCGCAGTCCGGGTCCACCGGCTTCGACATCACGGTGACCCGGGTCTTCCGCGACCTCACCAGCGGCGCGGAGATCAAGCGGGAGCCCTTCCAGACCCGCTACGCGGCGGAGCCGATCATCAACTGCGTCCCGCCCGAGCCGGCACCCCCGGCCCCCGAGGGCACGGCGCCCAGCAGCGCCCCGACCCCGGGCGGCCGGCGGCCGGCGCGGGCACGGGCGGCCTGACGCCGTCGGCCGGGCCGGCCGGGAGGACGCCGTCCGCCGGTACCGCACCGGTCGGGGACGGCGCCCGCGTGCACACTGTGCAGGTGAGCGCCGTCCTGCCCAGCGACTCGCCCGCCCGGGCCGGGGCGGACGAGCCGGCGAGCGCCGCCCCGGGCGCGGGTGGCGGCGCGTCCAAGGCCGACTCCCCCAGGCCCTCCCGGCTGCGGCGCTGGCCGGGGTTCCTGCGCGTGCCCCTGCAGGTGCTCGGGCGGACGCTGGCCAAGGCCTGGCAGGACCGGATCCTCGGCCTGTCGGCGGAGGCCGCGTTCTGGCAGATCCTCTCGGTGCCCCCGTTGCTCATCGGGCTGCTCGGGTCGCTGGGCTACCTCGGTGACCTGATCGGTGGCGAGGCCGTCGCGATGATCGAGGAGCAGCTGCTCGACGCCTCCTCGCAGTTCCTCACCGACGACGTCGTCGACGACCTGGTGCGGCCCACGCTGGCCGACATCCTCGGGTCCGGCCGGCTCGAGGTGGTCAGCCTCGGCTTCCTGGTCTCGCTGTGGGCCGGTTCGTCGGCGACGGCGACGTTCATGAACACCATCGTCATCGCCTACGACCAGCGGGACGTGCGCGGACCCATCCGCACCCGGCTCAAGGCGCTGTGGCTTTTCGTCGTCGGCCTGCTGATGGCGGTGCTGATGCTGCCGCTGCTGGTGCTGGGCCGGGGCACCCTCGCCGATCTCGTGCCGCCGGACTGGCGGGACACCGCAGTGATGCTGATCAACGCCGTCTACTGGCCGCTGGTGGTCATCGGGCTGCTGGTGGCGCTCACCAGCTTCTTCCACGTGATCCTGCCCAACCGGCTCCCCTGGCGGCGGCAGCTGCCCGGCGCGCTGCTCAGCCTGGGCTTCTTCCTGCTCGCCGCGCTGCTGCTGCGCGCCTACATCGGCGACTTCCTCACCACGGCGCTCCCCTACGGGGCGCTCGCGGCGCCGATCGGGGCACTGCTGTTCTGCTTCTTCTTCGGCATGGCCGTGCTGCTCGGGGCGGAGCTCAACGCCACCATCCAGTCCCGCTGGCCCGCGCCGCTGAGCCGGCACGACCGGCGGCGCCGGGCCCGCCGCCAGGCCAAGCTGGACGACGAGGCCCGGCGACTCGGCCTGCGATGAGGATTGCACTGTCGTCCTCCGGACGACACCGCGGCCAGGTGCCGTCGCGGCTGCGCTGAGCGCATTCGTCGTCCCTGCGCGGACCCTCCGGGCCGACTCGGGACGACCGAGCAGGTGTTCGGCCCCTGCCCGCTACTTGCGGAGCTGGTTGTAGACCTCCTTGCAGGCCGGGCACACCGGGCTGCCGGGCTTGGGGCTCTTCGTCACCGGGAAGATCTCGCCGCACAGGGCCTCGACCATGGTGCCCATGACCGCGCTCTCGGCGATCTTGTTCTTCTTGACGTAGTGGAAGACCTCGTTGGCGTTGCCGGTGTCCGACTCGCGGACGTCCGGCCGCTCGAGGATGTCGCTGCTGCTCATGCGGGCTCCCTGCTCGACGGTCCAGTCGTGCGGCGGCCGCGCGGCCGGGGTCGCCGCGGTGCTCGGCGCACCCGCCGACCATGATGACAGGGTGCACGACGCGAACACCGCTCCCCAGCCGGTCCTGTCCCCCGAGGTCGCCGACGCCCTGCGCGACGGCCGTCCCGTGGTCGCGCTGGAGAGCACCCTGCTGGCCCACGGGCTCCCCCGTCCGGACAACCGGGCGGCCGCCGACGACGTCGAGGCCGCGGTTCGGGCCGGCGGCGCCGTGCCGGCCACCATCGCCGTGCTCGACGGGGTCCCGCACGTCGGGCTGACGTCCGCGCAGGTCGACCGCGTCTGCGCCGATCCCGACCTGGCCAAGCTCGGCGTCCGGGACCTGCCCGTCGCCGCCGCGCTCGGGATGAGCGGCGCCACCACCGTGTCCAGCACCGCGCTGCTGGCCGAGGCCACCGGCGTCGAAGTCTTCGCCACCGGCGGGCTGGGCGGCGTGCACCGGCAGTCGGCCGACACCTTCGACGAATCCGCCGACCTGACCGCCCTGTCCCGGACCTCGCTGGTCGTGGTCTGCGCCGGCGTGAAGTCGATCCTCGACGTCCCGGCCACCCTCGAGCGGCTGGAGTCCCTGTCGGTCACCGTCGTGGGGTACGGCACGACCACGTTCCCGGGCTTCTACGTCGCCGACTCCGGGTCCACGCTGGACTGGTCGGTCGCCGACGCGGAGCAGGCGGCCGCCGTGTTCGCCGCGCGCCGGCAGCTCGCCCCCGGCGCCGTGGTCGTCGCCAATCCGCTGCCCGCCGACGAGCAGCTGGACCCGGCCCTGCACGACCGGGTCATCGCCGACGCCCTGGCGGCGGCGGACGCGGCCGGGGTGCGCGGCAAGGCGGTCACCCCGTTCGTGCTCGACCACCTCCACCGCGCCAGCGAGGGCGCCACCCTGGCGGTCAACGTCCGGCTGGTGCTGCGCAACGCCGAGCTGGCCGGCCGGATCGCCTCGGCGCTGGCCGCCCGCCCGGCCTGACCGCCGCCGTGCGCACCCCCGTCGTCGTGGTCGGCGACGTGGCCACCGACGTCGTCGTCGTGCTGTCCGGGGAGCCCGCGCCCGGATCGGACCGGCCGGCGTCGATCGCCAGCCGCGGCGGGGGCGCCGGCGCCAACGTCGCGGCGCACCTGGCCCGGCTCGGGACGCCGACGGTGCTGGCCGGGTGCATCGGCGACGACGCACCGGGCGCGGGACTGGCCGCCGAGCTCACGGCGGCCGGGGTGGCGCTGCGGCTGCGCACCGTGCCGGGCGCCGCGACCGGCACGATCGTCAGCCTCGTCGAGCCCGACGGGCAGCGGAGCATGCTGGCCGACCGCGGCGCGAACCTCGCCCTGCGGCCGGCGGACGTGCCCGCCCCCACCCCGGGCGGCCACCTGCACGTCTCCGGGTACACGCTGCTGCACCCCGGTCCGCGCGAGGCCGGGCTGGCCGCCCTGCGGGCGGCGGCGGACGCCGGGTGCACCGTCTCGGTCGACCCGGCGTCGACCGGCCCGCTGCTCGGCTACGGGGTGGACCGGTGGCTGGCGGACACGGCCGGGGCGACGCTCGTCCTGCCCAACGCCGACGAGGCGCGCCTGCTCACCGGCTGCGCCGACCCCACCGCCGCGGCCCGCGCCCTGGCCGGCCGGCACCCGATCGCGGTGGTGACGCTCGGACCGGACGGCGCGCTGTGGGTGGCCGGCGACGAGGTGGTGCACCGCGCCGCCCACCCGACGACGGTCGTGGACACCACCGGGGCCGGCGACGCGTTCGCGGCCGGGCTGCTGGCCGCCTGGCTCGGTACACCCGACCGGTCCCCCGCGGCCGCTCTGGACGCCGGCCTCGCCTGCGCGGCCGAGGTCGTGCGCCGACCCGGCGCCCGGTGATCCCCGCCACCCCCACCCCGGCGTTACCTGTTCGTGATCCGACCCGCGGCGACCATGACCTAGGTTAGGCAAGCCTCACCTGAGCGCACTGGACCTGACCGGAAGGACCCCATGCACCGCCCCACACGCCTGGTCGCGCTCTCCGCGGCAGCGCTCATGACCGTCGCGCTCCCGGCCTGCTCCTCGTCGTCCTCCGCCTCGGACGCCCGGCCGGAGGGCTCGGCGGACTGGACGCCGGTCACCATCGAGCACGCGCTCGGCACGACGACGATCGAGTCGGAGCCCGAGCGGGTCGCGACGGTCAGCTGGGCCAACCACGAGGTGCCGCTGGCCCTCGGCGTCGTCCCCGTCGGCATGGCCGCCGCCAACTTCGGTGACGACGACGGCGACGGGCTGCTGCCGTGGGTCTCCGAGCGGCTCGAGGAGCTCGACGCCGAGACCCCGGTCCTGTTCGACGAGACCGACGGCATCGACTTCGAGGCCGTGGCCGACACCGACCCCGACGTCATCCTGGCCGGCTACTCCGGGCTGACCCAGGAGGACTACGACACGCTGAGCGAGATCGCGCCGGTCGTGGCCTACCCGGAGGCGCCGTGGGCGACGCCGTGGCAGGAGATGATCGAGGTCAACGCCGCGGGGATGGGCATGGCCGAGGAGGGGGCGGAGCTGATCGAGGGGCTCCAGCAGGACATCGACGCCGCCGTCGCCGAGCACCCCGGTCTCGAGGGGACGGCGACCATGTTCCTCACCCACGTGGACACCACCGACCTCAGCGAGGTCAGCTACTACACCCCGTCCGACACGCGGGCCGCGTTCTTCGAGGACCTCGGGCTCACCACCCCCGGGAGCATCGCCGCGGCGTCGACCGACCCGGACAAGTTCTCCGGCGCGATCAGCGCCGAGCAGATCGACACGCTCGGGGACGTGGAGATGATCGTGACCTACGGCGACCAGGCGCTGGTCGACGCACTGGAGGCCGACCCGCTGCTGTCGCAGATGCCCGCGGTCCGCAACGGGGCCGTCGTGCTGCTGCCCAACACCCCGCTGGGCACGGCCGCGAACCCGACCCCGCTCGCCATCCCGTGGGTTCTCGAGGACTACGTCGGGATGCTCGCCGAGGCTGCCGCCAAGGCGTCGTGACCCTGGTCGACACCACCCCCAGCCCGGACGCCGCCCTCTCGCGGCGTCCGGGGTCGGCGCGGTTCCTGTGGCTGCTGGTCGTCCTGGCCGTCCTGGCCGCGCTGATGGCCACCTCGGTGGCGATCGGGTCCCGCGGTGTCGGCTGGTCGGACATCGTCGCCGCCCTCGGTGGGTCCTCGAACACGATCGAGGAGGCGGCGGTGACCAAGCGCATCCCCCGGACCGTGCTCGCGGTGGTCGTCGGTGCCGCGCTCGGGCTGGCGGGCGCGGTCATGCAGGGGGTCACCCGCAACCCGCTGGCCGACCCGGGCGTCCTGGGCATCAACATGGGCGCGTCGCTGGCCGTGGTCGTCGGCTTGGCCTGGTTCGGGCTGTTCACGGCGACCAGCATCATCTGGACGGCGATCACCGGGGCCGCCCTGGCGGCGGTGTTCGTCCACGCCGTCGGATCCCTCGGTCGGGGCGGCGCGACCCCGCTCAAGCTGGCGCTGGCCGGCGCGGCCACGTCGGCCGCCCTGGTCTCCTTCCTCACCGCGATCGCCCTCCCCCGCGGCGACATCGCCGAGGGCGTCCAGTCCTGGGAGGTCGGCGGCGTCGGCGGCGCGTCCTTCGCGACGATCACCCCCGTGCTGCCCTTCCTGCTGGCGGGCGCCGCGATCAGCATCCTGTCCGCGCGCAGCCTGAACTCCCTCGCCCTCGGCGACGAGCTGGCCGCGGGGCTCGGCGAGCGCGTCGTCCTCGTGCGCGCGGTCGCGGCGGGCGGCTCGGTGCTGCTGTGCGGGGCGGCCACCGCCGTCGCCGGGCCGATCGGCTTCGTCGGGCTCGTCGTCCCCCACCTGTGCCGGCTGCTGGTGGGCGTGGATCACCGGTGGCTGCTGCCGTTCTCGGCGCTGACGGGGGCCTGCCTGCTGACCGCGGCCGACGTGCTCGGCCGCATCGTCGCCCGGCCCGCCGAGGTCGACGTCGGCATCATCACCGCGCTCATCGGCGCGCCCTTCTTCATCGCCATCGTCCGCCGGCAGAAGGTGCGCGAGCTGTGACCGCCCTCGCCACCCCGTCGCCGTCGACCGTCGACGCCGTCGCCCGCGGCCGGGTCCGCCGCGCCTCCCGCCGGCGACTCGTCGTGGTGGCGCTGGCCGTCCTCGTCGTCACGGCGTACACGGTCAGCCTGATGGTCGGGCGGACGTCCTACCCGCCCGGCGACGTGCTCCGGGTCGTCCTCGGCGAGGAGGTCCCCGGCGCGACCTTCACGGTCGGGCGGCTGCGGCTGCCGCGGGCGACCCTCGCCCTGGTGGCCGGGCTGGGGTTCGGCCTGGCCGGTGTGACGTTCCAGACGATGCTGCGCAACCCGCTCGCCAGCCCGGACGTGATCGGCATCAGCTCGGGTGCGAGCGCGGCCGCCGCCTTCGCCATCGTCATCCTCGGCTGGTCGGGGACCGCAGTCTCGCTCACCGCGATCGTCGCGGCGCTGACCGTGGCCCTGATGATCTACACGCTGGCGTTCAAGGACGGTGTCGCGGGCACCCGGCTGATCCTCATCGGCATCGGCGTGGCGGCCATGTGCACCAGCATCACCTCCTACGTGCTGTCGCAGGCCGGGGCCTGGGACTACGCCGAGGCGCTGCGCTGGCTGACCGGCAGCCTCAACGGCACGACGTGGGAGGCGACCGTCCCGGCCCTGCTGGCGCTGGTCGTGCTCGCGCCGGTGCTGCTGTCCCGGACGAGGGACCTGTCGGCGCTGCAGCTGGGCGACGACACCGCCTCGGCCCTGGGCGTGCGGGTCGAGCGGACCCGGCTCGTCGCGATCGTGGCCGCGGTCGGCCTGATCGCCTTCGCCACCGCGGCCTGCGGGCCGATCGCCTTCGTGTCGTTCCTCGCCGGCCCCATCGCGGCGCGGATCGTCGGCCCGCACGGATCGCTGCTCGTGCCGGCCGCCCTCGTCGGGGCGCTCCTGGTGCTGGTCGCCGACCTGGCCGGCCAGTACGCGCTCGGCACGCGTTACCCCGTCGGCGTCGTCACCGGGGTGCTCGGCGCCCCGTACCTGATCTACCTGATCGTCCGCACGAACCGCGCCGGAGGCTCGCTGTGAGCGGCCCTGCAGTCCTGGCGGCTAGGCCGCACGCGAGCGAACGGAGAACACCATGACCGCCACCCACGTCCTCGCCGCCGAGGCCCTGCGGCTGGGGTACGGCGAGCGCACGGTCATCGAGCACCTGGACCTCGTCGTGCCACCCGGCCGGATCACCGCGATCGTCGGGGCGAACGCCTGCGGCAAGTCGACCCTGCTGCGGTCGATGTCGCGGCTGCTCGCCCCGCGGGAGGGCCGGGTGCTGCTCGACGGCAAGGCGGTGCACCGGATGCCGGCCAAGGAGCTGGCGCGCACCCTCGGGCTGCTCCCGCAGTCGCCGATCTCGCCGGAGGGCATCACGGTCGCCGATCTCATCGGCCGCGGCCGCCACCCGCACCAGGGCCTCTTCACCCGCTGGCGCCCGGAGGACGACGCGGCGGTGGCCGCGGCCCTCGAGGCGACGCAGACGACCGGGCTGGCCGACCGCGCCGTCGACGAACTCTCGGGCGGGCAGCGCCAGCGGGTGTGGATCGCCATGGCGCTGGCCCAGCAGACCGACCTGCTGCTGCTCGACGAGCCGACGACGTTCCTCGACGTCAGCCACCAGATCGAGGTCCTCGACCTGCTGACCGACCTCAACCGGGCCCGCGGCACGACCGTCGTCATGGTGCTGCACGACCTCAACCTGGCCGCGCGCTACGCCGACCACCTGATCGCCCTGGCGGCGGGCCGCCTGCACGCGGCCGGCGACCCGGCGGACGTGCTCACCGAGGAGTGCGTGCGGGCGGTCTTCGGGCTCGACAGCCGGGTCGTGGTCGACCCGACGTCGGGCCGGCCGCTGATGCTGCCGATCGGCCGGCACCACATGCGGGAGCCGGCCGGGACGTTCAGCCCTCGATGATCCGCCCGGATCGCGCGGGGTTCGCCAGGACGCGGTCGGGGCGCGCGTCGACGCCCTTGAGGCGGGTCTTGGCCTTGGGCGGCCGGTCGTTGGCCATGACCACGGCGATCCACGGCAGCACCGTGCCCAGGATCGCGAGGATGACCATCAGCCAGACGATCTGGTAGAAGACGGCGGCCAGGATCAGCGCCACGCTGCGGATGGCCATGGTGATCGCGTAGCGCCGCTTCCGGGCCGCCTGCTGGTCGATCATGCTCGGAGCTGCCTCGGTGATCAGCACCGGCTCCGGTCGGCGCGACCGCTGGAACTGCTGGCTCGAGGCCACGGGCACTCTTCCCTCCGCTGGCCGGGGTGACTCGGAGGGTGACCCCGCCGGCTCCCGGACCAGCCCCATGGTGCCACCGGGACGGAGCCCGTGCAGGTGCTCTCCGACTCAGCTCCCCGGTCCCTGCTTCGCCGCCTTCGCGGCCTGCTTCTGCTCCTGCTTGAAGGCCCGCACCTCGGCCAGCGACCCGGGGCCGGTGATGTCGGCGACCGAGCGCCGCGAGCCCTCGGTGCCGTAGTCGCCGGCCGCCTCCCGCCAGCCCGGCGGCGTGACGCCGTACTGCTTGCCGAGCAGCGCGAGGAAGATCTTCGACTTCTGCGCGCCGAAGCCCGGGAGCCCGTTCAGCCGCTTCAGCAGCGTGGCCCCGTCCGGGGCGTCGGCCCACAGCCCCTCGGCCCGCCCGTCGTAGTGCTCCACCAGGGCGCGGCACACCTCCTGCGCCCGGCCGGCCATCGAGCCCGGGTAGCGGTGCAGGGCCGGCGGCCCCTGGAAGACGCGGACCAGCTCCTCGGGGTCCATGTCGGACAGCTGCGCGGCGGACAACGTCTGCACGCCGAGCCGGTCGGCCAGCAGCCGTGGGGCACCGAAGGCCCGCTCCATCGGGAACTGCTGGTCCAGCAGCATCCCGACCAGCAGCGCGAGCGGGTCGCGGCTCAGCAGCTCGTCGGCGGCGGCGTCCTGGGCGATGCGGAGGGTCGGCACCCTGACGATGGTGCCGCAGCGCCCTCCCTCGGCCATCACCGGCCGACGTGCTCGCAGCGACTCCGGTGACGCCGCTCCCACCGGCTACCGGGTAGTGAACGACTCACGCGGTGCCACCGTCGCGCCCCCCGATCTCGACGACGTGGTGCCGCCGTACGGCCGACGGGGGTTCGAGGGGAGTGGAGCCGTCCACCCTGTCGTCTGGACGGCGGCCAGGTCTGCGTTCCACCCTTGCCGCCATGGAGCTCTCGATGGCCCGGGTTCCCATCCAGGACGGAGAGCTGGAGGCGGCGGTCCTCGGGGTCGGCGAACCCCTCGTGCTCGTGCCGACCGCACTGGCTGCTGATCAACTCCTGCCGCTGGCCGAGCGACTGCGGACGCGGTTCGGCGTCGTCCACTACCACCGGCGCGGTTATGCCGGCAGCAGCCCGGCGATGCCGCCCGGTTCCGTCGCTCGGGACGCGGCCGACTGCGCACAACTGCTCGCGGCGCTCGCCGTCGAACGAGCTCACCTTCTCGGCACGTCCTACAGCGCCGCGGTCGCGCTCCAGCTGGCCATCGACCACCCCAACTTGGTCCACACGCTCACGCTGGTCGAGCCGCCTCCGGTGCACGGTCCTGCGGATGCCGCCTTCCGCGCCGCCAACACCGCTCTCCTAGCCGACCGCCGGGCACGCGGCGCGACGGCGGCCGCCGACCACTTCCTCACGACCACGACGGGGCCCGATTGGCGCAGTCGGCTCGACGAGGCCGTCCCGGGAAGCTCAGCGCAGGTGCTGCGCGACAGTCACACCTTCCTCGACGCCGACATCCCTGCGCTGCTGGCCTGGGACTGCGACGACTCCACCGCGGCGCGAGTGCGCTGTCCGGTGCTGCACGTCGCCGGGAGCGACCACGGCCCGCTCTTCCACGGCGTCGGTGGGCTGATCCGCAGGTGGCTGCCCGCCGCCGACCAGGTGACGATCGCCGGCACCGGGCATGACGTCACGTTCACGCACCCCGACGTGCTGGCCGAGGTGCTCGTCCCGTTCCTGGTCCGCCATCCCGTCGGCTGACCCTGGGCGGGCCGCGGCAGACCGGAGCCGGTCAGGACCAGCAGCGCGCGGCAGATCCGGACACTTGTTGTACAGCCGTCGCGCACTTGTCTAACATCACGGCGTGGCCAGGACGATCGGATTCCGTGCGACCGAGGACGACGAGCGGATCATCCGCGAGGCGATCCGGGACGACGAGCGCACGGCCGACGTCATCCGCCGCGCACTGCGCCTGCTGGATCGTGAGGCATGGCTGGCCCGGGGACGTGCCGACGCCGAGCGGTTGGCCGACGAGGACCTGTCCGACGAGACCGACGCCTGGTGATCCGCGGGGCCGTCTATCGGGTGGACCTCGGCGAGGCCCGACGTGGTCACGAGCAGCGTGGCCGGCGCTACGGCCTGGTGCTCAGCCCGACCGACATGGCCTGGAGCATCGCGACGATCGTCCCGACCTCGACGAAGGCGCAGCCGGCGGTGTTCCGGCCCGAGATCGAGTTGGGCGGGGTCCCCACCCGGTTCCTCGTCGACCAGCTCCGCAGCATCGACGTGAGCTTCATCGACGGGGAGCCCGCCTTCGTCCTCCATCGCGACGAACTCGAGGAGGTCGAGGTCGCCCTGGCCAGGTACCTCGGTCTCTGACATGACACTCGGGCGACCAGGTGTCTGCGCGGCTCGTCGGGGGCGGACGCCTCCCTTCCGACCACCTACCGCGCCCGGGTGGCCGCTGCACTGCTTCGTCGACCCAAGCGCTGGTCCAGCAGCATGCCGAGGAGCAGCGCGAGCGGGTCGCGGCCGAGCAGTTCGTCGGCGGCGTCGTCCTGGGCGATGCGGAGAGTCGGCACACCGAAGACGGTGCCCTAGGGCGATCCCGGGGCAATCACCCGCGAGCAGGAGCGGCGGCCGACCCATCTACTGCATGCCGCCTGCGCCACCCCCGCCGCTGCCGAGGCCCCGGGCGATTATCGCGGTTTTCGTCACCCGGTCCTCCGGCGGCAGATCGTTGGGGTCGGTCCCGTAGACGGCCTGCGTGTCGGCAGCCGCCGCCCCGACGGATTCCCCACCGCACGCTGCGTCGCACGCCCATCCCTCGTCCTCCTCTTCTGCCTGTGCGGATACAGGTCATCCCGGGTCAGGGTCGATCGGAAGGGGCGAAGGTTCTCGGCCGCAGAGACCTTCCGCTCTGGGGGAGCCATGACGCGCCGGACAGCCTCGGGAGGTGACCGGTAAACCCCTTCGCTGCCACCTGGGGCTCCACTCGTGGCTATCCCGTCACCCGGCCGACGAGCGCTACGACGGCCCGGACCAGAAGGTCTGCCGCCGCTGCGGCAAGGAGCGAGGCCTCCCCTTCGGTGTCGTTCCCCCGGGCCCGGGCGGCAGCGGCAGCGGCGACGGCGGCGGCGGCGGCGGCGGCGGCGGCATGACCTGATCGCAGGAGCACCACGGTCGGTCCACTTCTCCGACGCAACGGCCTCGTCGACCCGGCAGACGGCCGCGCACATCGACGCCCGCGCGGCCACCCACTCCATGCCCGTGCGCCATGCGCACCCGCCACCCGGTGACCGGCTGCCGAGGGGTCCCGGCGAGCAGCGTTCAGGAGTCACCTTTCCCGCACGCTCCACTGTTTCGTTGACGCCTGTGCTGGTCCAGCAGCATCCCGATCGGCAGGGCCAGCGGGTCGCGGCCGAGCAGCTCGTCGGCGGCGTCGTCCTGGGCGATGCGAAGGGGTGGGCACGCGTTCATCGTGCCTGGCCCGCACCGGACGCAATCGCGGGGCGATGCCCTGACTTCAGGCTCAGCCGAGGGTGCAGACGTAGTAGGCGTTCTGCGGGTCGGTGTCGATCTCCCGGACCCTGACATCGGCGAAGCCCGCCTCACCGAGCATGCGCAGCGCGGTCTGCCGGCCCCACATCGTGCCCAGTCCCACCCCGCCCAGGTCCAACGAGACCGGCATGCAGTGCAGCAGCGAGCAGGTGTAGAGGAGCGTCGCCAGCGGCAGGTCGACGTTGTCGGCGACCTCGCTCGACCCGGTGATGTCCACCATGAGGAACACCCCGTCCGGCCGCAGCGCCGCGGCGACGGCGGCCAGCACCTGCGCCGGCTGCGCCTGGTCGTGGATGGTGTCGAAGGCGGTGATCAGGTCGAAGGCGTCGGCACGGTCGAGGTCGGCGACGTCCTGCAGCTCGAAGCGGGTGTTCGGCAGGTTCCAGTCGACCGCCTCGGCCCGGGCCCGACCGATCGCCTCCGGTGAGAAGTCGTAGCCGATGAAGCGGCTCGCCGGGAAGGCCCGGGCCATGAGGTTGACCGCGTGGCCGGAGCCGCAGCCGAAGTCGGCGACGTCGATGCCGGCGGTGAGCCGTTCCGGCAGACCCGGGACGAGGGGCAGGATGGTGGCGAGCAGCGAGGCGTCGTTGACGGCGGCGCTGTCCTCGGCCATCACCTCGTGGAACCGGCTGAACGCCGAGTAGGGCACTCCCCCGCCCGAGCGGAACGCCTCCACCACCAGGTGCTCGGCCTCGGCGAGCATCGGGATGTACCGGCACAGCCGGGCCAGGTTGTCCGGTCCGGCGGCTCGGGTGAGCGCGGCGGCGTGCTCGGGAGGCAGCCGGTAGGTGCGGGTCGAGGCGTCGTGCTCGACGACGTGGGCCACGGTCAGCGCGGCGAGCCATTCGCGCACGTAGCGCTCCTGCATCCCGGCAGCCCGTGCGACGTGCTCCGACGTGGCGCCGTCCAGTTCCGCCAGCACGTCGAACAGCCCGAGTTGGTCGCCGATGCTGCACTGCAGCACCAGGCTGGCCGCATCGACGGCGCTGACCATCCGATCGGCGAAGGCCGTCGCCCGCTGCTCGTCCAACGGGCGCTGCTGCATCTGGGTGGTGGGCATGATCGCTCCGGGGGGTCCGTGCTCGGGCAGTCGTTCGGCTGCCCGACCGACGCTAGGGCGAGCGCGGACCGCGATGCTTCGGTGCGAACACCCATCCGCGCGGAGAGCATGGGTGTTCCTGCGCACTCCCGTCAGACCAGGCTGTGCTCGACCGCGTACCGGGTGGCGGCGGACCGGGAGCCGACGCCGAGCTTGGGGTAGAGGTTGGACAGGTGCCGCTCCACCGTCCGCCGGCTGATCGTCAGGGTCGCGGCGATGTCGGCGTTGTGCAATCCCGCCGCGAGGAGGCGCAGGACCTCAGCCTCCCGCCGGGTCAGGCCGGCAGGGGTCGGTGCGGTAGCCCTGCCGCCGAGTTCCGGCCATGCGGGACGGGCGCGCAGCCGGGCGAGCACCTTCGCCGCCGCGTCCTCCTCGAGCTCCGCGCTCGCCCGGTCACCCAGAGCTCGGTAGCACCGGGCGAGCAGCTGCCGGCTGCACGCGGCCTCATAGGGCGTGCCCAGCTCGTGCCACCGGTGGCAGGCGGCCCGCAGCGGCGGCAGCGCCTCGGCCGGGGCTCCCCGTGCCAGGGCGACCGCCCCGGCCGCGGTGCCCGCCAGCGGGACGACGAGGGACTGCGGCCAGGTGCTGCCGAGCTCGCGCAGCTCCTCCGAGCGCCGCTGCGCCTCGGCGAGGTCGTCCGCGGCGCAGGCGATGCGGATGGCCGCCGTCAGCAACCGGGCCCGCTGGTGGAGGTGCCCTTCCGCCCCGTGCAGCAACGCCGTCCGCACCGCAGCACCGGCGGCGGCGACGTCCCCGCGGTCCAGCTGCAGCAGCGCCAGACCGAGCTGCGGGTCGGCGCCGCGCCGGTGCGCCTCCCCGAACGCCGTCTCGGCCCCGGGTCGGTCCCCGGTGAGCAGCCGTAGCTCACCGCGGACCAGCCAGGCCGCCCCGACGGTCTCCTGGCACAACTCGCGCAGCTCGCGGCAGGTCCGGTCCAGCGCCGGTTCCACCCGTTCCCACTCACCGGACAGCTGCCAGAGCCGGGCCCGGTACACGCGGCACGCGCCGGTGAACAGCACCGCCGCCGGCAACGAGTCCAGCCACTGCTCGGCGTCGTCGAGCCAGAGCCGCATCCGGGCGACGTCGCCGACCCGTTCGGCGACCTCCATGGCCATGCAGAAGGCGTTGCCCAACCACTCCGGCGACATGGTCTCGGCATCCAGCCCCACCATCGCGTCGTCGAGCAGCGTCATCCCTTGCGGGACCCGCCCGGTCCCGGCCAGGGCGTACCCCTCGGCGACGAGGGCGACCAGCGCCAGCGCCCGGTCCGCCTGCCGGCGTGACAGCGCAACGATGCCGCGGGCGGCGGCCAGCACCCCCTCGGGCGAGGCCTGCGGCAGGTTGTACTCGACGTCGCGGTAGAAGGCGACGTAGCCGTGCGTCGGGGACTCCGGGACGTCGCGCAGCAGCCGGCTGGCCCGGTTCATCCAGCCGGAGCCGAGCGGCAGCTGGCCGAGGAGCAGGTGGTACATCGCCACGTCCGAGGCAGCCGAGGCCGCCTCCTCGAGGCGCCCGGCGTCCAGCAGTTGACGGTGCGCCCGGGCTACGAGGCGAACGGACTCACCGGCCCGTCCACACCACCAGCTGGCCTGCGCCGCCGCGACCAGGTCCTCGGGGGCGCTCATCAGTCCGTCCTGGGCCGCGCGAGAGAACGCCTCCCGGGCTGCGGGCCAGTCGCCCTGCCGGTAGGCCGCCCGCGCCTCGTCCAGCGCCGGCTTCGCCGTGGCCATGACCGTAGTGTCGACCCTCGCGGCGCCGTACGGCTACGCCGTCACATATGCGGCGTCGAGGACGTGCCCCACCGAGCCGGGAAAGATCAGCTGCTTCGTTGACGCACGTCCTGGTCCAGCGGCATGCCCAGGAGCAGGGCGAGCGGGTCGCGGCCGAGCAACTCGTCAGCGGCGTCGTCCTGGGCGATGCGGAGAGTCGGCACCCGCACGATCCGGCCGCACCGGCCCAGGGGTGCAGGCGACGCCGTCCGTGGGGGGAACGTCTCCTCCGGGGGCAGGAGTCAACCGCTCCTCGCGCGCAGCGATCGGCACCGGTGCGACGGGCTAGGCGCGGCCCATGCCGGTCTCCCTGGCGCGGGCGATGGCGGTCGCGCGGTCCGGGACCTGCAACTTGGTGAGCACGGCCGAGACGTGGTTGCGCACCGTCTTGTCCGACAGGGCCAGCCGACGGGCGATCTGACCGGTGGGCAGGCCGGCGGCGAGCAGCTCCAGCACCTCGCGTTCGCGCGCGGTCAACCCGGGGAAGGCCGGGGTCGTGGAGGCGGTCCCGGTCAGGGCGTCGACGACGCGCCGCGCGACCGCTCCGCCGTAGACGGCGTCGCCGCCGGCGACCGCGAGAACGGCCCGGACGATCTCCTCCCGATCCGCGCCCTTGAGCAGGTAGCCCCGCGCTCCTGCGCGGAGCGCCCCGAGCAGGGAGCCGTCGTCCTCGTGCATGGTGAGCACGAGGACGCCCAGGCCCGGGCGCCGTCGGGTCAGCTCGTCGATGGCCGCCGTGCCGGACAGGGTCGGCATGGAGAGGTCGGTCAGGACGACGTCCGGCGCACAGCGGTCCACCACGGCCAGCAGCTCCGCCCCGTCGGCTGCCTCCCCGACCACCTCGACCTCGGGCGAGGCGTCGAGGACGGCGCGCAGCCCGAACCGGTACATCGGGTGGTCGTCGGCCAGCACCACGCGCACGGTCACCGCTCCGCCTCCAGCGGCAGACCGGCGGTGACGCGCGTGCCCCCCGGCCCGCTGGTCACCGTGAGCCCGCCCCTCACGGCCGCGGCACGGGTACGCATCGAGACCAGGCCCACCCCGCCGGCACGGCAGCCGTCGGATGGGGCGAAGCCCGTGCCGTCGTCGACCACGGTCACTTCCAGGCACCCGCGCCGCGCGCGCACGTACACCTCGGCCGATCGGGCGCCGGAGTGGCGGGCCACGTTGGTCAGCGCCTCCTGGGCGATCCGGTAGGCCGCCGTCTCGACCTCCGGCGGCAGCTGGGGCAGTTGCTCGGCGATCACCCGCACCGGCACCCTGGAGGCGAGCGTGTCGGCGTGCCGGCGGACCGCCACCACGAGACCGAGATCGTCGAGCGGAGCCGGGCGGAGCCCGTCGAGGATCCGACGGACCTCGCCGACGGCGGCATCGACCTCGTCCTTCAACCGGGCCAGCAGTCCCCCGGTCGACGGCTCGGCGGTCCGGCCCAGCTGCGCCTGGACCGCCTGCACCCCCAGGCCGATCCCGGCCAGCGACGGGCCGAGGCCGTCGTGCAGGTCACGGCGGATGCGGTCCCGCTCGGCGTGGGTGGCGGTCAGCACCCGGTCGCGCTCGCGCTCCAGCGAGCGGGTGAGCTCCAGCGCCCGGACCACGACCGCGACCTGCGGCGCCAGCGCTGCCAGCAACCGCCGGTCCCCGGCGGTGAACGCCTCACCGGGCTGCCGCTCGGCCACGCACAGCGTGCCGACGTCCCGACCGCTCACCTTCAGCGGCACGGCGATGGACCCTCCGGGGTCGACCGCTTCCCGGGGCGGCAGCACCCGGGCGGCCGGTGCACGCAGCGCCGCGGTCACCGTGCCCAGGACGGCGGGGAGCAGATCGGCCTCGTCCGCGGTCGCCACCCGGTGGCCGAGCTCGGTCACCGCGGTCACCGGGTCACGGCGCCGTCCGTAGACGAACCGGTCGGCCGCCGCCTGCAACCGTGCGCGCGCCGGGCTGAGCGCGACCGCGAGCAGTGCGGCGGCCACCGCCCCGGTCGCCGGGGAGAGGGTGCGCCCGAGCGCCGCCGCGGCCACCGTCGCGACGACCAGGTACAGGAGGACGACGGCGGCGGTGAGGCCGGCGTAGACCAGCGCCCGGCTCAGCACGATGCCGAGCAGCCGGTACCGGACCACGCCGACGAGGATGGCGACCGGGACCATGAGGGTCAGGGGCAGGGCGACCCACCCGGCGGAGTCCGGCAGGTAGAAGACCGCCAGCATCAGCGGCAGGACGACGCAGACCAGCCAGGCCAGCTGCTGCCGCTCCGGCGGCCGGGCGCGCACCAGCCGCACGACCGTGGCGACCCAGATGGTGGCGGTGCCGCAGAGCACGGCCCCGCCGGCGACGAGGGCGGCCGGGACCCACCAGGTCTCCGGCAGGTCCACCGGGGCGGTCCCGGGGGCGATGTCGTCGTAGGCGGACCGGCTCAGGCTGCTGGCCACGGTGAGGACGGCCAGCCCGGCCGACACCGCGGCCACCGGCCACCGCCACCACCGCGCAGGCAGCCGACCGGACGGGTAGAGGGCGACGAGGACGGTGGCCGGGAGCGTCAGCGACGCGATCCAGATCATCGACGTGCTCTGCGCGACCACTCGCGCGAGGGGCCACTCCGGCTGGGCCGCGGCCACGCCGTATCCCCCGTACGCGTTGCCGCCGACGCTCAGCGCCTGGAGCAGGCCGGTGAGCACGAGCAGCCACCCGATGGCGTTGCGCGGGCGCAGGTGCACCAGGAGCACGCCGGTCGCCGCGTACACGAGGGCGTACACGCCGCCGACGGTCGAGGCCGGCGGATCGGCGACGCGGGCGTCGACCCAGACCGTCAGGCCGAGGGCGGCGGCGCAGAGCAGCGCCGCCGCGACGGCGGCGCCGGTGGTGAGCAGGCGCGGGCGCACCGCGTCAGTGTGCGGCGCCGCGCGTCCCGGGGAAGGCCCTCCGCGTCCCGGTCGATCCGGGAGATCCTCCCGGCTCGGCGGGCCGTACGGCCCATCCGGCGGGTCGGACCGGGCGGCCACGGTGTCCCCGTCCGGCCGCGAGGCGCCGGCCCGATCCGGGAGGACCCGCCATGACCGCCAGTGCCACCACCCCGCCCCCCACCGTCCACCGGCGCGTGCCCATGCCGGACCGCTGGACCACCGCCGGCGCCGGGGTCGCGCTCGTCTGCACGCTCGTCGGCCAGTACGCCGAGACCCCGTGGAAGTCGGGCTCCGGCGACTGGGGGATCGACTTCGCGGGCAACGGCGGCTGGGCCGCGCTCGCGTCGATCGCCGCCTTCGTCGCCGTCGCGGTGGTCCTCGTCGGCCTGGCCACCGACCGGGCGCGGGCCGTTCCGCCGGAGCGGACGGCCCGTCGCGCACTGGTCCTCGCCGTACTGGGCGTGGTGACCCTGGCGGTCTTCTGGACCGGGGTGCCGCCGGTGCTCGCCGGTGGGGCGGCCGGGCTGGCCCTCGACTCACGGCGCCGGGCCGGGCGGCTCCCCACCGCCGCCGCGGCCGGCGGTGCCCTCGCCGTCCTCGTCGTCGCCACCGCGCTCTGGCTGGCCTTCACCGGCTGATCCCGTCCTGCCCCCCCCCCGTCCCGACCCCGCACCCGGAGGAATCCCCGTGACACCGTCCCGCTCCACCCGCCGCGCCGCCCTCACCGCGGCGGCGCTGACCGCCGGTGCCGCTTCGGCGCTGGCCGTCCTGCCATCCGCTGCCGCCGACCAGCCCCTGCGGCTGACCACCGTGGCCGTGCCCGACCGGAACACCGACCTGGACCTCGGCGAACCCGGACCGAGCGCCGGTGACACCCAGGTGTTCCTGGACGACGTCCAGCGCAACGGCCGCACCGTGGGAAGCAGCGCCGGCAGCTGCACCATCGTGACCCTCAGCGAGAGCCGGCTGGTCGGCGCCTGCACCGCCACGGTGACCCTGCCCGAGGGATCGCTCACCGTCCAAGGCGCGTTCGACGAGGACCCCGCCGTCGGGCCCACCAGCTTCGTGTGGGCGGTGACCGGGGGCACCGGTCGCTACACGGGGGCGGCCGGCGAGGTGACCGGCACCCTCCGACCCGGCACGGACACCATCGATCTCGAGGTCCGCCTGCGCTGACCGCCCGCAGCGGTCAGCGCGCTCACGGCACCGGGACCGGCTTCCTCGTGGCGGCCGGTCCCGGTGTCACGACGTCCGGGGCCACCGACCTGCTCACCCGGGCAGCACCGGCGGGCGGCGCGGCCACGGCCGCATCACACTGGCACCCATGGCCGGCCGCGCGTCGTCGCGCACGGTCCCAGCTCCGGCGTTGCTCTACGACTCCCAGCGGGACATCCACTACCCGAAGCCGCTCCTGCGCGGCTGGCTGCACCTCGTGTGGTTCGCGGGATCGCTCGTCGCCGGTCCCCTGCTCCTGGTCGCCGCGGACGGCGCCACGCACCTGATCGGTGTCGCGATCTACGCGGGCTCTCTCAGCGGGCTCTTCGGGGTGAGCGCCCTGTACCACCGGGGGAACTGGAGGCCGGCCGCCGGCCGCGTGCTGCAGCGGGCCGACCACGTGATGATCTCCCTGCTGATCGCCGGGACCGCCTCCCCGGTCTTCCTGCTCGCCCTGCCCGGCACGACCGGGCTGGTCGGCCTGGCCGTCCTGTGGGCCCTCACCGCTCTCTCGATCGGTGCGCACATGGCGCGCATGCAGGCACCCGAGAAGCTCGTCGGCGGGCTCTTCCTCGGGCTCGGGGCCGTCAGCGCGCTCCCGCTGCCCGCCCTGTGGACCTCCGTCGGTGCCGCCCCCGCCGTCCTGGTCCTCGCCGGCGGCCTCCTCTACGTCACCGGTGCCGTCGCGTTCCACCGCCGCCGGCCCGACCCCTACCCCGCGGTGTTCGGCTACCACGAGGTCTTCCACGCCCTCGTCTGCGCCGCCGCGACCTGCCACTTCGCGGCGATCGCGCTGCTGGGCGGGTGACCTGGCGGCGCAGCACCGGTCACCACTCCGCCACGACGTCGAACGTCCGCCCCCCGTCGACGGACTCGACCAGGGCCGTGGCGGTGGCCACGACGATCCGGGAGACGCCGTCCCCGGTGCCCGCCAGCGTCACCGCCTGCGGGGCGGAACCCAGCCCGGGGCCCTCGTGCCAGGTGCTCCCGCCGTCGCTGCTGGTCCAGAGGACGCCGGACGGGTCCACGCCGGCGACGTCGGTGCCCGCGTCGGCCCAGTCCACGACCTGCAGGAGCGGAGCGCCGTCCACCGCCGACCAGGTCCGGCCGGCGTCGGTGGAGCGGAGCAGGCCCCGGGCGGTCGTGGCGAGCGCCGGCTGCCCGTCCGGGGACGCCGTGAGCGTGTGCGGCTCGGCCGGGATGGGCAGCTGCTCCCAGGTGCTGCCGTCGCTGCTGCGGACCAGCGTGCCGTCGTAGCCGAGCACGCCGGCCCCGCCGGCGGTGAGCGCGTGGAAGTCCGACTCGCCCTGCCGGGACACCGGGCTCCACGTCCGCCCGCCGTCGGTCGACTCGATCAGCCCCATGGGCTCGGGCAGGTCGACGTCCGGACCAGGGTGGCCGGAGGCGAGGAAGTGCCCGGGCCCGGCCACGGTGAACCCCATGAGGTCCATGACCGGACCGACCGGCGCGGGGTCCCCGCCGGCGGGCAGCCGGAGCAGGCCGTCGTGCGTCGCGACGAGGAGCGCGCCGTCGGCCGGGTCCACCCCGACCCCGTGCACGTGCCCGGCCGCCAGCGCGGCGGGCGCCGACGAGGGTGCGGCTCCCGGCTCCGGCTCCGGGGGTGCTGCGGTGCAGCCGACCAGCAGGGCGGCGGGCAGGACGACGGCCGACGCCCTGCGCCGGACCCGGGAGCCGGGGACGGGGGCGGTCTGCGAACGGGTGGTCACGGGTGGGCTCCTGGTACGCGGGTGCGGCGGGGCGGTACGCGCCGGGACGGTCGCCGCCGGCGGGGGGGTCGGGTCGAGCGGCCGGGGCGCGGCAGCCGGTCGGCGCCGCGCCCCGGCCCGGGCATCAGCCGAGCTCGGTGAGCAGCTGCCGCATCTCCTCGATCTCCTGCCGCTGGGTCTCGCCGATCGTCCGAGCCAGCTCGATCGCCTCGGCGTCGCGGCCCTCGTCGATCTCCGTCCGCGCCATCTCGACGGCGCCCTCGTGGTGCTCGATCATGGCCTCGAGCCACCTGCGGTCGAACGCCGCGCCGGAGGCCGGCATCTCCCCCATGTCCATGCCGCTCATCCCGTGGTCGGCGCCCATGCCGTGATCCGCGCCGCCTCTGTGGCCGCCCCCCTCCTCGACCGGCTGGCCCCAGTCGTCGAGCCAGCCGGTCATCAGGTCGATCTCGGGCTCCTGGCCGGCCGCGATGCGCTCGGCGAGCCGCACGACCCGTGGATCGGCGGCGCGCTCGACGGCGACGTCGGCCATCATGAGCGCCCCCTCGTGGTGCGGGATCATCTCCTGCGCGAAGGCCACGTCGGCGTCGTCGACGTCCGCCGTCGGATCGGCGGCGTTCTCGGTGGTGCCGCTGCCGGCGGCCGGGGTCTCGGCGGCGGTCGAACAGCCGGTGAGGGCGACGACGGCGGCGGCGAGGCCACCGGCGAAGCGGACGAGTCGGGTGCTGGTACGGGTCACGCTGGTCTCCTGGGATGCGGGTGCAGGCATGCGGACGGGACCCGGGACAGCCGGAGCTGCCCGGGCGCGGCGTCCGGCCTAGATGCGCAGGAGGCAGAGCGCGGAGAGGTCGGGAGGGCGCGGCGGCGGCGTCCTCCCGGTGGACCACCGGGACGCGGGCGGCGATCCGCGGACGGCCCGGGCCGTCGTCGGCCAGCGGCGCAGTGCGACCGCACCGAGGGCGGCCGCCCCCGCGAGCAGGACGGCCAGGCAGGCGGCCGCCACCTGGGCGCCGTGCGCCGGGAGGTGGAGGACGAGGAGGTGCGCGGCCCCGGCCGCGGCGGCGACCTCGGGCTTCGCGTGCCCTGCGGCGGGGGTGGTGGCAACCGTTCCGGCAGCCGAGGGGGTCGGGGTGGGGGCGTGCCCCGACGATGACGCCGCGGCCGCGTGCGAGACGCCGTGGCCGGACGCGCCGTCGTCGGCCAGGCACTGCAGGCCGTGCACCGAGAAGAAGGCGCCCAGCACGAGCAGGACCCACAGCCGTCGACCCGGCATGCCACCCCCTCGCACCGGATCGAGGCTACTGCGTGGCACCGGAGGACCGGGGCACGCGGTGGGCAGCCCCGTGCGCGGCGACCGCGGCCGCGGCGGGAGAGACTTCCCAGGAACGGCGGGCTGGTCCGGGCCACCGCGAGCGCCTCCGGGCCGCGCGGCACGGCCTGCCGGTGCAGGCGCGGGAGCGACGGCAGGAAGCGGGCGACATGGACGTGCGGGCGACCGAGGCGGACGGCGCGCTCGCCGTCCGGCCCGGCGGGCTGTCCCAGCGCGAGGCCGAGGCCCGCCGCCGGCGCGGTGAGGGCAACGCCGCCGTCAGCCGGTCGGCGCGCAGCTACGCGCAGATCCTGCGCACCAACGTGTTCTCGTTCTTCAACCTGATCCTGTTCGGCATCGGGGTCGCGCTGCTGGCGCTCGGCCAGGTCAACGACGCGGTGGTGAGCGTCGGCCTCGGCCTGGTCAACGCCGCGATCAGCGCCGTCCAGGAGATCCGGGCCAAGCGCAAGCTCGACCGGCTCCAGCTGCTCAGCCGCAGCGCGGTGACCGTGGTCCGCGACGGCCGGGACGTCGAGGTGGCGCCGCAGGAGGTGGTGCGTGGCGACGTGCTGCACGTCCGCCCCGGCGATCAGATCGTCGTCGACGGTCCACTGCTCGAGGGCGGGCGGGTCGAGGCCGACGAGTCGCTGCTCACCGGCGAGTCGGACGCCCAGCTGAAGGAGCCCGGCGACGACCTGCTCTCGGGCAGCTTCAGCGTCGGCGGCGAGGGCCGCCAGCTCGCCCGGGACGTCGGCGCGGCCAGCTACGCCAGCCGGCTCACGGCCGACGCCAAGCAGGCGTCCACCGACACCACTCCGCTGCAGCGCCGCATCAATTTCGTCGTCCGGCTGGTCATCTGCCTGGTCGTGCTCATGAGCGGGGCCATCCTGCTGCAGGCGGCCCTGGAGGGGCTGTCCCTGGTCCGCGTGGTGCAGACGACGGCGGTGCTGTCCGGGCTGGTGCCCTACGGGCTGTTCTTCCTGATCGCCGTCGCCTACACCGTGGGGGCGGCGAAGAGCGCCGGCCACGGGGCGCTCGTGCAGCAGGTCAACGCGGTCGAGTCGATGAGCAACGTCGACGTGGTCTGCACCGACAAGACCGGCACGCTGACCACCGGCCGGTTGAGCCTGGCCGAGGTGACACCCGTGGGCGGTGTCGACGACGTCGGGCGGCTGATCGGGTCGATGGCCCGCAGCGCCGCCGCGCCCAACCTGACCTCGGCGGCGCTGGCCGCCGCCCTCCCCGGCGAGGCGTGGGAGGTGCGCGAGGAGATCCCGTTCTCCTCGTCGCTGCGGTGGAGCGCGCTGCGCACCGACGACGGCGTCGTCGTCCTCGGTGCGCCGGACGCCCTGGCCCCGCAGCTGTCCGGCGCACCCCTGACCGCGACCGTGGGCGAGCGGACCGCGCGGGGGCTGCGCGTCCTCGTCGCCGCCCGTGCCGCCGACCCCCGGGCACCGCTGCGCGACGACGCCGGCCGGCCGCGGCTGCCCGCGCTGGAGCCGCTGGCCGTGGTCGCCCTGGCCGACGAACTGCGCCCGGAGGTCCGCGAGACGCTGGCCCGGTTCACCGCCGACGGCGTCGCGGTGAAGGTGATCTCCGGCGACGACCCGCGCACCGTGGCCGCACTGGCCCGGCAGGCCGGCCTGGCGGGCGGGGAGCCGGCCACCGGCGCCGCCCTGGCCACGCTGCCCGACGCCGAGCTCGACGCGCTCGTGGCGCGGACATCGGTGTTCGGCCGCGTCGCCCCGGAGCAGAAGGAGCGCCTCGTCGCCTCGCTCCGCCGGCAGGGCCGCTACGTCGCCATGATCGGCGACGGCGTGAACGACGCCCGGGCGCTCAAGGCGGCCCAGGTCGGCGTCGCCATGCGCAGCGGCAGCGCGGTGACCCGCGACGTCGCCGACATCGTGCTGACCGAGGACTCCCTGGCCGCGCTGGTGCCCGCGCGGCAGGAGGGCCGCCGCATCATCAGCGGCCTGGCCACCTCGATGCAGGTGTTCCTCGCCCGGGTGGCCACCCAGGGCCTGGTGATCCTCGCGGTGACCATGCTCGGCCTGGGCTTCCCGTACTCGCCGGCGCAGGTCGGGCTGACCCTGCTCACCGTCGGCGTCCCGACGTTGTTCCTGACCACGTGGGCGAAGCCCCTGCCGCCGGACCCGCACCTGCTGGCCACCGTCGGCCGTTTCGTGGTGCCGGCGGCGCTGGTCACGGCGGCCGCCGGCGTCGGCGTCTACGCCTGGCTCTACACCGACGTCTTCACCAACCTCGACAGCGGCAACGCCCCGCCGTTCGTCCTGGCGGACTTCGAGGTCTACACCGGGCTGTCGTCCGACGACGTCGGGTTCGCGGAGGCGTCGGCCACGATCGGCGCCCAGACCGGGCTGTCGACCTTCGTCTCCTTCGCGGCCTTCCTGCTCATCCTCTTCCTCAAACCGCCGAACCGGTTCTTCGCCTCCTGGACCCGGCCGGACGGCGACCGGCGCCCCGCGGTGCTCGTCGCCGTCCTGGTCGCCGTCTTCACCGCCGGGCTGCTCGTCCCCGCCTTCACCGACTACTTCGGGCTCACCGAGGCCGTCGAGCCCGTCGTGTTCGCCGTGCTGCCGGCGCTCGTCCTGTGGTTCGTCCTGCTCAGCCTCGCCTACCGGTACCGCCTCCTGGACCGGGCCCTCGGCCTGGACCACCTCCCCGAGCGGCCCGCAGACTGACGTCATGACCAAGGTCGGCGTGGTGCTGGGCGCAGGGGGCGTCGTCGGTCAGGCGTACCACTCGGGGGTCCTCGCCGTCCTGCAGCACGACTTCGGCTTCGACGCCCGGCGCGCCGACATGATCGTGGGCACCTCGGCCGGATCGATCACCGGCACGCTGCTGCGGCTCGGTGTCTCCGCGGAGGACCTCGCGGCGTGGACGGTGAAGGCGCCGCTGTCCGGCGGCGAGGACGTGCACCGCCAGATCGTCGAGGCACCCCTGCCCGAGCTCGCCCCGTTCCGGCTGCTGCACCTCTTCCGGCCGATGCGCCTGCCCGGCCCGCGCATGCTGCAGCGGGCGCTGACCCGCCCGCTGCAGTTCCGGCCGCTGGCGGCGGGCATGGCCCTGCTCGCGCCCGGCCGGCACGACGTCGTCGCGCAGCTCGGTGCGCTGCGCGAGCTGGCGACGGCGGAGTGGCCGCCCGACCTGTGGATCTGCGCGGTCCGCCGGCGGGACGGGCGGCGCGTCGTCTTCGGTCGCCCGGGCACGCCGGACGCCCCGGTCCACCTCGCCGTCGCCGCCTCCTGCGCGGTTCCCGGCTACTTCGCCCCGGTGGAGATCGGCCGGCACGCCTACGTCGACGGCGGCGTCCACTCGCCGACCAACGCCGCCGTCCTCCGGGACCAGGGCCTGGACCTGGTGATCATCGTCTCGCCCATGAGCGGACCGGCCGGATCGCCCGTCGACCCCTTCGCGGCGGCCCGCCGGCACTCGGCCCGGCTGCTCGGGCGCGAGGTCGCCGCCCTGCGGGCCAACGGCGTCCCGACGGTGGTCTTCACCCCGGGGACGGCGGAGCAGGCGGTCATGGGCAACGACATGATGTCCCGCGAGCGCGTCGACGAGGTCATCCAGCAGTCGTTCCTCGCCGCCGGCGCGCACGCCGCCACCCCGGCCGTCTCCGACCTCCTCCGGCGTGCCGTGCAGGGCTGACCCGCCCCGGCCGTCGTCCTCGCCAGGCGGCTCCGCGCCCCCGGGTCGTGTGCCTCCCGGGTCGCCGGGTACCCGCGCCGGGGCCCGCAGCCCGCACCTCACCGGGAGGTCGCCCCGTGAACCAGACCCGGTTCTTCTGGGACGACGACAACCCCGTCGCGCGCATCCTGCTGATCGGCACGCTCGGCTACATCGCCCTCGCGCTGCTGCTGCGCGTCTCGGGTGCGCGGACGATGGCCCGGATGACACCGTTCGACTTCGTCATCACCGTCACCCTGGGCTCGGCGTTCGGCCGGGTGCTGACGGCCAGCGAGGTCTCCCTGGTGGAGGCGCTGGTCACCTTCGCGCTCCTGGTGGTCCTGCAGTGGGTGTTCGCTTACGGGCGGTTCCACTGGTCGTGGTTCGCGCGGGCCGTCGATCCCGGCCCCACCCTGGTGTGGCACGACGGCGCCCCGGTGCGCGGCGCGCTCGCGCGGCACCGGATCTCCGAGTCCGACCTGGACTCCGCCGCGCGCGAGAAGGGCTTCGGCTCGCTCGACTCGGTGGCGGCCATCGTGCTGCAGGCCGACGGCCGGTGGGCGGTCGTCGGCAAGGAGGGGTTCGGGAACGGATCGACGGTGCCCGCCCCGGCGGGCCGCTGACCCGGCGGCCGGGTGACCGGCGCTGTCGGCCCCGCGCCGTCGCCCCGCGGCGGACCAGGGAGGATGCGCAGGTGCGTGCAGTGGTGAGCAGGGTCGGTACAGCGGCTGTAATGGTCGAGGAAGCGGTCGTCGGCGAGATCGGCCGAGGGTTGCTGTCACTGGTCGGAGTGGGGCGCGACGACGACCGGGACCGCGCCCGCGCCATGGCGCGGAAGATCCACGAGCTGCGCATCTTCCCCGGCGACAGCGGTGCGGTGTCGGCCGCCGACCTCGGCCTGCCCGTCCTGGTGGTCAGCCAGTTCACCCTCTACGCCGACACCCGCAAGGGCCGGCGCCCGTCGTGGCAGGACGCCGCCCCCGGTGAGACGGCGGAGCCGCTGGTGGACGAGGTGGTCGCGGAGCTGCGCCGTCGCGGGGCGACCGTCGCCACGGGGGTGTTCGGCGCCGCCATGCAGGTCTCGTCGGTCAACGAGGGCCCGATGACGCTCCTCCTGGAGACCTGAGCCGCCCGAGTCGTCGCACAAATGACATGTCTGGGAGTCCGGGGGCACGGGTATCCGGAGGTGACCGAAAGCACTCCCTGTCGGTTTGCTGTGAACGGTCGAATTGCGGAACACCGGACCCCGTGGCAGCCGTTGTGCAGGGCGTACCACACCGGACAGACAAGAGCGGGACCGGCCGGTGACCCCGTAGCCGTGGCCCCCGCTCCACGCCTGGATGACGACCCGCCACCCGAAGACGCCGGCGAGCGCATCCGAATCGAAGGCAAGGACGAAGACCCATCGTGACGCTGCTGCAGTCCTCCCCCACCGACACCCTGGACGTGCGCGCCCCCCGACGGGAGCCCGACACCAGCGGCCTGGTCTCCACCGACCTGGTGCGCGTCTACCTCAACACCATCGGCAAGACCGCTCTGCTGACCGCGGAGCAGGAGGTGGAGCTGGCCAAGCGGATCGAGGCCGGCCTCTACGCCGCGCGGCTGCTCGCGGAGCAGGAGGGCCTGACCCCGGCCCGCAAGCGCGACTACAAGATCCTCGCCACCGACGGGAAGGCCGCCAAGGCGCACCTGCTGGAGGCCAACCTCCGGCTCGTGGTCTCCGTGGCCAAGCGCTACACCGGTCACGGCATGACGTTCCTGGACCTCATCCAGGAGGGCAACGTCGGCCTGATCCGCGCGGTCGAGAAGTTCGACTACACCAAGGGCTTCAAGTTCTCCACCTACGCCACCTGGTGGATCCGGCAGGCGATCACCCGGGCCATGGCCGACTCCGGGCGCACCATCCGGCTGCCCGTCCACCTGGCCGAGCAGGTCAACAAGGTGGTGCGCACCCGCCGGCGGATGCACCAGGAGCTCGAGCGCGAGCCCACCGCCGAGGAGCTGGGTCTGGAGCTGGACCTGCCCGAGGAGCGGATCACCGAACTGCTGGAGTACAGCCGCGACCTGGTCAGCCTCGACCAGACGGTGGGCACCGACGAGGAGTCCCGGCTCGGTGACTTCATCGAGGACGCCGACGCCGCGGTCGCCGAGGACGCCGTCGCCTTCCAGATGATGAAGGGCGACGTCCGCACCGTCCTCTCCACGCTGGAGGACCGGGAGCGCGACGTGGTCGTGCTCCGGTTCGGCCTCGACGGCGGCCAGCCCCGCACCCTGGAGCAGATCGGCAAGCAGTTCGGTCTCTCCCGCGAGCGGGTCCGGCAGATCGAGCGCGAGACGATGGCCAAGCTGCGCGACCCCCAGCGCGCCGACGCCCTCCGCGACTACCTGGCCTGAGCCATGACGCTGTCGTCCTCCGGACGACACCGCGGCCACGAGCCGTCCCAGGTGCGCTGAGCGCGTCCACGAAGGTCCTGCCGGGAGCCTCCGGCCCGCGCCAGGACGCCGTTGCCCGCAGAGCGGCTCACCTGGACGAGGTGACCGCTGGGCACGAGAGCCCGCCCCCCACCCGGGAGGCGGGCTCTCGTGCATCTCACACCGCGCTGCGCATCCTGCGGGGGCCGGGGTCGACGCGGGCGGTGGGCGGACCCACCAGCGCGGCGCCGCCGGCGACGACGAGCGAGCGGCCGCCGTGCCACGGCTCGGCCGGGCCGACGATGACCGGCTCCAGCGTCAGCCGCAGCACCTCGGGCAGGTCGTCGGCCAGCCGGGCCACGCGAAGCACCAGGTCCTCCAGCGCCGCGAGGTCGACCGGCTCGGAGCCGCGGTAGCCGTCCAGCAGGGGAAACGCGCGCGGTGAGCGCACCAGCTCGGCGGCGTCCAGGTCGGTGAGCGGGAGGGTCCGGTAGGCGCGGTCTCCCAGCAGGTCGGTGGCCACACCGCCGAGCCCGAAGCTGACCAGCGCTCCGAACGACGGGTCGTCGACGATCTCCACCACGGTGGCGACACCGGGCGCCGCCATCTCCTGCACGATGACCGGGTCACCGGACGGGATAGCGGCGAAGGCGCCGCGCACCGCGTCGGCGTCCGGCAGGTCCAGCCGCACGCCGCCGAGATCGGAGCGGTGCCGCAGCCACGGGGCGGTCGACTTCAGCACCACCGGGTAGCCGACGGCCTCCGCGGCGGCCACGGCCGCCTCGGCGTCGGTGACCGTGCGGGTACCGAGCAGTGGCACGCCGTAGGCGGCCAGCAGCCCGAGCAGCTCGTCGTCGGTGAGCTCCCGCCCCTCGGGCGATCCGGCGAGCGCACCGTGCACGATCCGCTCGGCGGCGGCCTCGTCGACGTCGGGCAGCTCCGGCAGCTCACCGACCGGCCGGCGCCGCCACCGGGCGTACTCGGCCACCTTCGCCAGCGCGATCACCGCGCGTTCCGGCGTGCTGAAGGAGGGCACCGACCCGCGCGACGGCATCCCCTCCTCCTCGCAGACGGCGAGCTCGGGCGGGATGCCCTCGGTGGACAGGAAGCTGGCCACGACCGGCTTCCCCGCATGCACCGACACCTCGCGCAGCGCCGGCCCGTACTCGTGCGAGCCCGCCATCAGCGGCGGCAGGAAGACCGCGACGACCGCGTCCACGCCCTCGTCGTCGACCGCTGCCTGCAGCGCCGCGCGGAACTCCTCCGGCGTACCGCGGACGCCGATGTCGACCGGGGCCTCGTGCGCCAGCTCCAGCCCCTCCTCGAGGACGGCGTCGGCGACGAGCACGCCGATGGCGGTCGAGTTGCCCACGATCGCCACCCGGTTGCCGGCGGGCAGCGGCTGGTGGGCCAGCAGCGTGCCCACGTCGAACAGCTGGGCGACGGTCTCGACCCGGATGACGCCGGCCGAGGCGAACAGCGCCGCCACCGACTGCTCGGGAACGGCGACGGAGGTGCCGGCCAGGCCCGGGGTCATCCCCACGTGCCGGCCGCTCTTGACCGCGACCACGGGCTTCGTGCGCCCGACGGTGCGGGCCAGCCGGGCGAACTTGCGCGGGTTGCCGAAGCTCTCCAGGTGCAGCAGCACCACCTCGGTGCCGGGGTCGGTGGCCCAGTACTGCAGCAGGTCGTTGCCGCTGACGTCGGCGCGGTTGCCGGCGGACACGAAACTCGACAGCCCGATGCCGCGGCTGCGGGCACGCTCGAGCAGGGCGACGCCGAGCGCACCGGACTGGGCGAAGAAGCCGACCCGCCCGCGCCCGGGCACCTTCGGCGCGAGGGAGGCGTTCAGGCAGACCCCGGGGTCGGTGTTGACGACGCCCAGGCAGTTGGGCCCGACCACCCGCATGCCCGAGGCCCGGGCGGCGGCGACCAGCTCGCGCTCGGCGGCGCGCCCCTCCGGCCCGGCCTCGCCGAACCCGCCGGAGATCACGACCAGCCCGCGCACCCGCTTGCGGCGGCAGGCCTCCACGACGCCGGCCACCTCGTCGGCGGGCACCGCGAGGATCGCCAGGTCGACGTCGTCGGGGATGGACTCGATGTCGGCGTACGCCGGCACCCCCCGCACGTGCCGGACCCCCGGGTTCACCGGGTACACCGGGCCGGCGAAGCCGTAGTCCAGCAGGTGCCGGAGCACCGCGTTGCCGATCTTGCCGACGTCGTTGCTGGCACCGACCACGGCCACCGACGAGGGCGTCAGCAGGCGCGCGATCGACCGGGACTCGCTGCGCTGCTCCCGCTCGTAGGCGACGGCGAGGGCGTCCTCGGTCTGCTCGATCGGGAAGGTCAGGTGGACGACGCCGTCCTCGTAGGAGCGCTCGGCCTTGTACCCGGCGTCGCGGAAGACCCGGACCATCTTGCTGTTCTGGGCCAGCACCTCGGCGACGAAGCGCTTGATCCCCCGCTCCCGGGCGGCCGCGGCGAGGTGCTCGAGCAGGACCGAGCCCAGACCGCGGCCCTGGTGGGCGTCCTCGACCAGGAAGGCGACCTCGGCATCGTCGGTGCCGGGGTACCGGTCGTAGCGGCCGACCCCGATGACCTGGTCCCCGAGCAGGACCACGAACGCCACCCGCTGGTCGTGGTCGACGTGGGTGAACCGGTGCAGGTCCTTGTCCGAGAGCCGCTTCATCGGCCCGAAGAAGCGGTAGTAGCGGGTCTGGTCGCTGCTGCGGTCCATCAGGCCGGTCAGCCCGTCGGCGTCCTCGGGGCAGATCGGCCGCAGGTGCACCGTGCCGCCGTCGGCGGCGACGATGTCGGCCTCCCAGCCCGGCGGCGGCGCGGGGTTCTCCTGCTCCGCGGAGCGGTTCGGCTCAGTCACGGGGGTCGTCCGGGTCGAGGCCGAAGTAGGGGAAGCTGGCCCGCCGGGTGCGCATGATCGCCCGGTCGACCCGCGACTCGGTGAAGTTGTCCCAGCGGGAGAAGCCGGTGTAGCCGCCCTCGGTCATGTGCGTGGGCGGGCGGGCCCGCAGCCCCCGGCGGACGACGTCGTCGCGCCAGGATTCGGGGATCTCGGTGGCGGGGTCCAGCCCGGCGCCGCTGACCTCGGCGATCAGGTGGGTCCACGCCCGGGGGACGCAGCGCACCAGGCCGTAGCCACCGCCGCCCAGCGCGATCCACCGGCCGTCGCAGAGCTGGTGGGCCAGCTCGTGCATCGCCTTGTAGCTGGCCCGCTGCCCGTCGACGGTCAGCGCCAGGTCGGCGAGCGGGTCCTCGTGGTGGGCGTCGCAGCCGCACTGGGTCACAATGATCTGCGGCTGGAAGGCCGTCAGGACGCTGGGGACGACGGCGGTGAACGCGCGCAACCAGGAGGAGTCGTCGGTGCCGTTCGGCAGGGCGAGGTTGACCGCGCTGCCCAGGGCCTTGTCGGGGTCGCCGGTCTCCTCCGGGAAGCCGGTGCCCGGGAAGAGGGTCAGCGGCGTCTGGTGGATGCTGACGGTGAGCACCCGGGGGTCGTCGTAGAACGCGGCCTGGACGCCGTCGCCGTGGTGGACGTCGAGGTCGACGTAGGCGATCCGCTCGTACCCCTTGCCCAGCAGCCAGGCGATGGCCACGGCGGCGTCGTTGAACACGCAGAACCCGGAGGCGCTCCCGCGCATCGCGTGGTGCAGCCCGCCGGAGATGTTGACCGCGTGCTGGGCGGCGCCGCTGTGCACCTGCTGGGCGGCGAGCATGGTGCCGCCGGTGATGAGGGCCGCGGCGCCGTACATGTCGGGGAAGATGGGGTTGTCCGCGGTGCCCAGGCCGTGGCCCACGTCGGGGTTGCCCGGCGCCTGGCGCACCGCCTCCAGGTACAGCGGGTCGTGGACGAGGGTCAGCAGTTCCTCGTCGGCCGGCGTCGGCTTCAGCACCCGGACGCGGTCGTTGCCGAGCAGGCCGAGGCCGTCGGCCAGCCGCATCGTCAGGTCCAGCCGGACCGGGTGCAGCGGGTGGTCACCACCCATCGTGTAGCCGAGCAGCGCGTCGTCCCAGACGACGGCGACCGAGTCGCTCATGCACCCCTCCCCTGGGCAGCACCCGGCCGGGCGCGCCTGCCCCTCCCGGACGCTACCGGGTTCCGTCGCGGCCGGTACGCCGCCGAGATGACCCGCGGGTCGGCCGATCGGGGTGCCCGGGCCCCGTAGACTGGCCGCCGACACGGAGGAGTACCTGTGAACGACCTCATCGACACCACCGAGATGTACCTCCGGACGATCTTCGAGCTGGAGGAAGAGGGCATCGTCCCGCTCCGGGCCCGCATCGCCGAGCGCCTGCACCAGAGCGGCCCGACGGTGAGCCAGACGGTCGCCCGCATGGAGCGCGACGGCCTGCTCACCGTCGAGGGCGACCGGCACCTGCAGCTCTCCGAGGAAGGCCGCCAGCTGGCCACCGCCGTCATGCGCAAGCACCGGCTGGCCGAGTGCCTGCTCGTCGACGTCATCGGCCTCGACTACGCCGACGTGCACGAGGAGGCGTGCCGCTGGGAGCACGTGATGAGCGAGGCGGTGGAGCGCCGCCTGGTGTCGCTGCTGGGCAACCCGACGGTCTCCCCGTTCGGCAACCCGATCCCGGGCCTGGAGGCGCTGCGCGGCGACGAGCCGCTCGGGGGCGAGACCGTCGCGGTGCTCGACTCCCTCACGCTGCTGGCGACGACGGCCACGTCCGAGGGCCGGCCGGTCGTCGTCCGCCGGATCAGCGAGCAGCTTCAGGAGAACGCCGAGCTGCTCCGCGCGCTGGCCGACCACGGCGTCCGGCCGGGCGTGACCATGACCGCGCAGCTGGTGGAGGGCTCGGTGAGCCTCGACGGCTACGTGCTCCCGGCCGGCGTGGCCCAGCACATGTTCGTGAGCGCGGTGGACGAGGAGCTCACGCCCCTCGAGGCCGCGCCGATGCTCTAGCCGTCGCGCCGGTGGACGCGGCCTCCCCGGACGGGCTCCGTGCGGCCGACGTCTTCGTCGCGCAGCTGCTGCCGCGGCCGGGCGGGCCGCTGCGGCACCGCGCCCGGGTCGCCGGGGCCTTCCTCGCGGAGCTGCTGTGGGGGCTGGTCCCGGGGCCGTCGGTCCACGACGTGGTGGTGACCCGGCTCGACGACGGCCGGGAGGTGCTCCGGGTGCCGGCCGGGGAGCCGATGGTCGCCGGGGACCTGCTGCGGGCGGTCGGCACCGAGCTGGCCACGCTGGGCCCGGAGGAGTTCCTCGCCGCCTGGGACGTGCGCTGATCCCGGTCCGGTCCCGGCCCGGCCGGGACGGCGGCGGGCGGGTCGATCTCACTACGGTGGGGCGGTCCCCGCTCCCCCGCGAGAGAAGGCCCCGGTGAGCTCGTCCGCTCCTGCCCCCTCCGACCCGTCCGCCGGGCCCGCGCCCACCCCGTTCCACCGCCTGGCGGACTTCGTGGCGCTGCCGCGGATCGGGGGGCTGGCGCTGTCGCCCGACGGGTCGCGGCTGGCGGTCTCGCTGCACACGCTCGACCCGGAGCGGAAGAAGTGGCAGTCGGCGCTCTGGGAGCTCGACCCGCAGGGCGTGCGGCCCGCCCGCCGGCTGACCCGGAGCGCGCCCGGGGAGTCCGCGCCCGCCTGGGCGCCCGACGGCTCGCTGCTGTTCACCTCGGCCCGACCGGACCCCGGCGCGGCGTCCGAGGCGGAGCCGAAGCCGGCGTTGTGGAGCCTGCCCGCCGACGGCGGCGAGGCCCGCCCGGTGCTCGCCCGCCCCGGCGGCATCAGCTCGTTCGCGGTGGCCGCCGACAGCGGGGACGTGGTGGTCGTCGCGGGCACGATGCCGGGCGGCGCGGACGCCGCGGCCGACGAGGAGCTCCGGAAGAAGCGGGCCGACGCCGGGGTGACGGCGATCCTGCACGAGGCCTACCCGGTGCGGTACTGGGACCACGACCTCGGGCCGGCGGCCCCGCACGTGTTCTGGGCCGGCCGGCTGCCTGCGGAGGAGGCGCCCGTCGGCGGGACGCCGGTCGAGCTGCGCGACCTGACCCCGGACGCGCTGCCGCCCAACGGCGCCGGCGACGACATCGCCCTCTCCCCTGACGGCCGACTGCTCGCCCGGACCGAGGAGGTGCCCGACGGCCCGGCCGGCCGCCGCAGCCGGCTGGTCCTCACCGAGACCGGCTCGGGCGAGACGCGGGTCCTCGTCGACGACCCGCTGGCCGACGTCTACGGGGCGGCGTTCTCGCCGGACGGCGCCCGTCTGGTCTGCGTGCGCGAGGCGATGTCCTCCTACGCCGAGCCGCCGGACTACACGCTGCTGGTGGTCGAGGTCGCCGACGGCGCCGCCCGCGACCTGACCCCGGACGTCGACCGCTGGCCGAGCGCGCCGCAGTTCTCCGCCGACGGCGCCGCGGTGTACTACCTCGCCGACGAAGACGGCCGGCACGCGCTGTTCCGGGTGCCGGTCGACGGCGGCGACCCGGTCCGGCTGACCAGCGACGGCGCCTACAGCGACCTGCGGATCGCCCGCGACGGCAGTGCCCTGTACGCGCTGCGCTCGGCCTACGACTCCCCTCCGGTGCCGGTCCGGCTGGACCCCGCCGCGCCCATGCAGGACCCGGAGCCGCTGCCCAGCCCGGCCGGCATCGACCGGCTCCCCGGGACGCTGCAGGAGGTGGCGGCGACCGCCGCCGACGGCACGCGCGTGCAGTCGTGGCTGGTGCTCCCCGAGGGCGCGTCGGCCGACGCCCCGGCGCCGCTGGTGCTCTGGATCCACGGTGGCCCGCTGATGAGCTGGAACTCGTGGTCCTGGCGCTGGTGCCCGTGGGTGCTGGCCGCGCAGGGCTATGCGGTGCTCCTGCCGAACCCGGCGCTGTCCCAGGGGTTCGGGCAGGACTTCGTGCGCCGGGGCTGGGGCGAGTGGGGCGACGCCCCGTACACCGACCTCATGGCCGCCGTGGACGCCGCCGAGCAGCGCCCGGACATCGACCCGAGCCGTACCGCGGCGATGGGCGGCTCCTTCGGGGGCTACATGGCCAACTGGGTGGCCACCCGGACCGACCGGTTCAAGGCGATCGTCACCCACGCCAGCCTCTGGAACCTCGAGTCGTTCACCGGCACCACCGACGCGTCGTACTACTGGGAGAAGGAGTGGGGCGACCCCTTCACCGAGCCCCGGCGGTACGAGCAGAACTCGCCGCACCGGTACGTGGATGCCATCCGCACCCCGATGCTGGTCATCCACGGGGACAAGGACTACCGGGTGCCGATCGGTGAGGCCCTAGCCCTCTGGTACGGGCTGCAGAAGCGGGGCATCCCCTCCAAGTTCCTGTACTTCCCGGACGAGAACCACTGGGTGCTGACCCCGGGGAACAGCCAGATCTGGTACGGGACGGTGCTGGCGTTCCTCGCCGAGCACGTGCTGGACCAGGGATGGCAGCGCCCCGACCTCCTGTAGCGCCGGAGGTTCCGGGCCATCGAGCGGCGAGCCGCTGGAGAGTCTCGTGGCAGCGGGTCATGGGTTCGATTGGCGTCTCACACGCTTGTTGTTAACGTGACCCGGGTCATATCTGAGCCGACCGGTTCCGAGTTCTCTCCGGCAGTCACCGTGGGCCGATCGCGCATCCCGTCGGGAGCCCGCATGCGCCCACGCCCCATCCTCCGCCGTCCGCTCCGCGCCGCCGGGGCCCTCGCCACCGCGACGGTCATCGTCGTCACGGGGGCCGTCGCCGCCCCGGTGGCGTCGGCCGGTCCACCCGTCGACCGTGGCTCGGCCAAACAGCAACCGTCGCGATTGGCGGTGTCCACGCTGTCCACTGCGGCGGACATGGTGAGCGGAGGTGACGTCCTCGTGCGGGTCGACCTGCCGCCGAACCTCTCCGCGCCCGACGTCACGGTCCTCCGGAACGGTGAGGACGTCACCCGCGCGTTCCGCCCGGCCCCTGACGGACGGTCGCTGACGGGGCTGGTCACGGGTCTGGAGCTCGGTACGAACGAACTCGTGGCTCAAGGCGGTCGCGACCGTGCCGCAACTCTCACGGTGGTCAACCACCCCGCGGGCGGGCCGATCTTCTCCGGTCCCCAGCAGATGCCGTACGCCTGCACCACTCCCGAGTGGGGTCTCGTCCCCGCCGACGAGGGACGGTGCTCCGGCGTCACGGAGGTGGACTACCGGTACCGCACGGACTACGGCGAGTTCGCGCCCTTGCCTCCGGGCGCCCGCCCCGACGACCTGGTGGAGACCACGACGAGCACCGGGGAGCGTGTTCCCTACATCGTCCGGGTCGAGACCGGGACGCTCAACCGCGCGGTGTACCAGTTCGCAGTCCTCGACGACCCGGCCACGCCGGAGCCGGACCCCTGGACGGACGAGCCGGGCTGGAACCAGCGGCTCGTGTACACCTACGGCGGAGGGTGCCGGTCGGGTTACCACCAGGGCACCGAGACGGGCGACGTCATGCAGGACCTGCACCTCTCCCAGGGCTACGCGGTGGCCTCCTCGACCCTCAACGTCAACAACACCAACTGCAACGACGTGGTGTCGGCCGAGACCACGATGATGGTCAAGGAACGCGTCATCGAGCAGATCGGCGTGCCCCTGCACACGATCGGCTGGGGTGCCTCCGGTGGGGCGATGCAGCAGTACGAGATCGCGCAGAACTACCCCGGCCTCCTCGACGGGATCACCCCCACGCTGAGCTTCCCGGACGCCACGACCTACTTCATCGGTGCGGACGACTGCCGCGTCCTGCTCCGTCCCTACCTGAACGCGAACGAGTTCACCGACGAGCAGAAGGAGGCGATCAGCGGCTACGCCGAGTGGGAGACCTGCGACGTCCAGCACGCCGGGCGGCCCGGGCGGCTCGACCCCGAGGACTGCGATCCCGCGATCCCGGAGGCGTGGTGGTACGACGCCGTGACCAACCCGGACGGTGCCCGCTGCTCCATCTACGACGGGATGAAGAACATCTTCGGCACCGACCCGGAGACGGGTTTCGCGCGCCGCCCGCACGACAACGTAGGCGTCCAGTACGGCCTCGAGGCGGTCAACAGCGGGCAGATCACCCCGGAGCAGTTCCTCGACCTGAACGCGGGCATCGGGGGCTACGACATCGACATGAACTGGACGCCCGAGCGCGTCGAGGGGGATGTCGAGGCCATCCGTGCGGCGTACTCCACGGGGCGGACCACCAGCGGCGCCGGCGGGCTGGCGACCGTGCCGATCATCGACGCCCGGCCCTACCTGGACCTGGCGGCCAACTTCCACGACAGCGTCCGCTCCTTCTCGATGCGCGACCGGCTCATCAAGGCCAACGGGCACGCCGACAACCAGGTCATCCTGCGGGCCGACCCGAGCGTCTACGAGGACGTGGAGCGGGAGTTCCTGGCGCAGATGGACGCCTGGCTGACCGCGCTCGGCGAGGATCGGAGCGACGCCCCGGAAGCGGTCAAGGTCCTCCGCGCCAAGCCCGACGACCTGGTCGACGCCTGCTGGACGGCCGACGGCACGAAGATCGAGGAGCCGGCCACCTACTCCGACGAGGGACGGTGCAACGAGCTCTTCCCGCCGCACTCGGGTCCCCGGATCGCCGCCGGTGGCCCTCTCTCGGACGACGTGTGGAAGTGCCAGCTGACGCCGGTGGACCCGTCGGGTTACGCGGTCTCCTTCACCGACGCCGAACTGGACCGCCTCCGGGAGATCTTCCCCGACGGCGTCTGCGACTGGTCGAAGCCCAGCATCGGCTTCGAACCGCTGGCGGGCACGTGGTTGTCCTTCGCGGATGTCGGGACGCCGGCCACCGCGGACTAGGCGGACGAGCGGCGCCGAGCGGGCGGGGCGAGCGGCCATGGCCCGGCAGCCGTCCCTCCGCTCGGGCCCGCCGGGAGACGCCGGGGTCCGGCCCGTCATGCCGGCCGGACCCCCGGGGCGCCGGAGGGGGCCCGGGCGATCAGCGCGCGCAGCTCCCCCGGCGGGAGGCAGGCGGCGAGCCCCTGGCTCAGCAGCCGGGCGAGGGCGTAGCCGGGATCGCCGGCGAGCGCGCGGTCCAGGGCCACGTTCGCCAGGGCGCCGTCGCCGCGCAGCCAGGCGCTCACCGCCAGCAGGGTGGCCGGCGCCGCGTCCAGGGGTGCCGGCGCCCGGCGCGTGCACTCGGTCCACAGCAGCTCGGCCGCCACGGCGTCCGCCCCGAGCGCCAGCTGGAGGGCACGGTCGCGCACGCCGACGTCCTGCAGGACCTCCAGGAGCCGGGCCAGCTCGTCGTCGTCCAGCGGGTCGCCGGGGTCCGGCGCGCCGGGGCGCGACCGCGCCACCGCCTGCCGCACGACGGCGTCCGGCTCGGCGTCCGGCGTCCGGCCCCCCTCCAGGAGGCGGGCCGCGCGCTCGACGGCGAGCCGCTCGAGGGCGCGTCGGACGCCGTCGGGGGCACCGGGCGGCGCGGTCAGACGGGCGCCCAGGGCCGACCGGTCGGCGGCCACCACCTGCCCGGTGGTCACCGACGCCGCCGCCAGCGCGCTCACCCCGGCGGGTAGCGGCGTGCCCACCGCGGGCGCGCAGCACGGGTGCGGGCAGTCGTAGGACCACCAGCGCCCGCGGCGGACCAGCAGCACGTCGCGCACCGGGACGTCGACGGCGGCCAGCGCGAGCACCAGGTCGTGCACCAGCGCCCGGTGCGGCAGCTCCGCCCCCGGGTACCCGGCGCCGGGCCCGGCGCGGTCGTCGGCGGCCTCGGAGACCACGACGACCAGCGCGGCGACGGGGTCGTCGGTGCGCAGGCTCCGGGCCAGCAGCCGCGCCGCCGCCGCGCCGGCGCCGGCCGGTGGGAGGTCGGCCCGCACGGTGAGCCCGACCCGCCCGCCGGACGGCCCGCCGAGCCCGATCAGGACCACCGACTCGCGCGGGTGGAAGCCGAGCAGGTGCGGAAGCGCGGCGGCCACCTCACCAGGATCGGAGATGCGGACCTCGGGGCGGTCGTCGGAGCGATCCTGCTCGGCGGTGGCGTCCATGCCTGCCGACCCTGGTCACGCGCACCGGCGCGGGGAACAGCCCGGAGTGGTCTGTGGACGCCCGCGCGGGTTGTGGACGACGCCCGGCGCCGGATCAGTCGAGCGCGTCCGCCTGGGTCTCGTGGGCCTGCGCCAGCAGGTCGGCGAAGGCGGCCGGATCGGTGGCCCCCGCCCCGGCCTGGCCGGCGTCGATGGTGAGCAGCAGGAGCAGCCGGTCGCCGTCCTCGACCGCGCCGATCAGCGTCGGCACCGACACCTGCGAGCCGTCGGGCGCCGACAGGGTGGTGGTGTACCGGAGCAGCGCGGCGCGGTCGCCCAGGTCGTCCACCGGGAGGTTCTCGAAGGTGATCGTCGCCTGGTCGAACTCCGGCGAGGAGATCTGCGCCTCGGGGCAGCGCTCCGCGGCGTCGGCCAGCTGGGCCACGGAGTCCCCGATCGGGCCGTCGCGAAGCAGCATCTCCACCGTCGAGGACGCGCCGGTGGTGGCGCTCTGCGCGGCGATGTCGGCGAAGTCGTCGATGTCCGGCTGGGTGCCGTCCACGGCGGCCCGGCAGCTCTCCGGGGTGATCTGCAGGTCGTCCGAGGCGGCGGCGATGCCCGCGCCCTGGCGCAGCTGCTCCGGGGACACCGCGATCACCGTGGCGTCGGGACCGAAGGCGCTGGCGGGGAGCAGGCCGGAGGCCAGGTCGGGCCCCGCCGGGGACGACCCGGTGGAGGACGACGTGGCCGAGGACGAGGCGGCCGAGGACGACGAGGCGGCGGACGAGGAGGCGGCGGCGGTCCGGTCCGAGGCGTCGTCGCCCCCGCAGCCGGCGAGCAGGACCGAGGAGGCGGCCCCGGCCAGGAGCACGCCGGGGAGACGGCGCCGGCCGGCGGCGCGGGAGGCGGGTGGCATGCCCCCGAACCTAGCCGCCCGGAGCCGCGCGCCGGCTGCCTCAGACCTGGTACTGGACGGCGCTGCGCGAGGCCAGGACGGGCCGCACGTGCTCGGCGATCACCGCGAGGTGCACCGGGTCCTGCGCGTAGCGGGAGAAGGCTGCGACGTCGGGGAAGTCGGCGATCAGCACCGTGTCGGCGTTGCCGTCGACCAGGCCGGCGTCGTCGGCGACGGTCAGCGACGTCATCCCGCCGACCACCTGCCGGAGACCGCGCAGCGCCTCGACCGTGGCGGCCCGGCGGTCGGCGTCAGCGTTCGGGGACCAGGTGAAGACGACGACGTGGCGGATCATGCCGGACCACTGTGCCAGGGTTGCGCCGACCGCACCCCCTCGGCCGTGGCGCACGGGCGCCGGGAGGGGCTCGTTTAGAGTCCGCCCCATGGGACGGTCGTTGCGCATCGCACTGCTGTCCTACCGCAGCAAGCCGCACAGCGGCGGCCAGGGCATCTACGTCCGGGCGCTCTCGCGCGAGCTGGCCGAGCTCGGGCACCGCGTCGAGGTGTTCAGCGGCCAGCCCTACCCGGAGCTCGACGACGGCGTGCCGCTCACCCGGCTGCCCAGCCTCGACCTGTACCGCGAACCCGACCCGTTCCGCACCCCGTGGCCCTCGGAGTTCCGCGACTGGGTGGACGTCGCCGAGTGGGCGACCATGTGCACCGCCGGCTTTCCCGAGCCGCTGACGTTCACGCTGCGGGCCGCCCGCCACCTGCTCCCCCGTCGCGGCGAGTTCGACGTGGTGCACGACAACCAGTCGCTGGGCTACGGGCTGCTGCGGCTGGTGCGCGCCGGGGTGCCGACCGTCGCGACGGTCCACCACCCGATCGCCATCGACCGCGACCTCGAGCTGGCCGCGGCCCCGACGCTGCGCCGCCGGCTGACGCTGCGCCGCTGGTACGCCTTCACCGGCATGCAGGCCCGGGTCGTCCAGCAGCTCGACGGCGTCACCACCGTCTCGGCGAACTCCCGGCGGGACATCGCCGCGCACATGGGGCTCGCCCCCGGGCGCATGACGGTGATCCCGGTCGGCATCGACCCGGGGCACTTCGCCCCGCCGCCGAAGGGCCAGGCGCGCGAGGCGGACTCGATCCTGGCCATCACCAGCGCCGACGTCCCGCTCAAGGGGCTGGTGCACCTGCTCGAGGCGGTCGCCAAGCTGCGCACCGAGCGACCGGTCCGGCTGACCGTCGTCGGCACCGCCCGCCCGGGTGGGCCCGCCGAGGCCGCGCTGGACCGGCTCGCCCTGCACGACGCCGTCCGGTTCACCGGCTCCGTGCCCGAGGAGGAGCTGATCGGGCTGCTGCAGACGGCGGCGGTCGTGGCGATCCCCTCCCTCTACGAGGGCTTCTCGCTGCCGGCCGTCGAGGCCATGGCCTGCGCGACCCCCCTGGTCACCACCGACGCCGGCGCCCTGCCCGAGGTGGTCGGCACCAAGGCGGGGCTGCGGGTCCGGGCCGGGGACGTCGGCGAGCTGACCGCGGCGCTGCAGCTGGTCCTCGACTCGCCGTCCCTGGCCGAGCAGCTGGGCCGCGCCGGGCGCCGGCGGGTGCTCGACCGCTACACCTGGCGGGCCACCGCCGAGCGCACCGCCGACTGGTACGCCGAGACGCTGGACCGCCGGACCGCCGGGCGCAAGGGGGACGAGTAGTGCTCACCGTCGACTACGACCGCCTCGACCTGCGGCCGGGGATGACCGTCCTCGACCTGGGCTGCGGTGAGGGTCGGCACGCCTTCGAGGCGTACCGGCGCGGCGCCGACGTCGTCGCCGTCGACTGGGGCGTGCCGGAGGTGTCGACGACGAAGCGCTGGCTCGGCGCGATCGCCGAGGCCGGCGAGGCCGGGCGGGCGGGCGACGGCCGGGCTGCGCGCTACGAGGTGGTGCGCGGCGACCTGCTGCACCTGCCCTTCCCCGACGCGAGCGTGGACCGGGTGATGGCCTCCGAGGTGCTCGAGCACATCCCCGACGACGCCACGGCGATGGCCGAGATCTTCCGCGTGCTGAAGCCGGGTGGCCGGGCCGTGGTGACCGTGCCGCGGTACGGGCCGGAGCGGATCTGCTGGGCGCTGTCGGACGAGTACCACGCCAACGAGGGCGGGCACATCCGCATCTACCGCGGCGACGAGCTGCGCGCCCGGCTGACCGCCGCGGGGCTGGTGTCCGGCGCCACCCACCACGCCCACGCGCTGCACGCGCCGTACTGGTGGCTCAAGTGCGCCGTCGGGGTGGACAGGGACTCCGCGCTGGTCCGCGCCTACCACCGGCTGCTCGTCTGGGACCTGACCACGCGACCGTGGGTGACCCGGGTGGCCGAGCGGGTGCTCGACCCGCTGATCGGCAAGAGCTTCGTCGTCTACGCCGACAAGCCCGCCGAGCCGGCCACCCCGGCGGTGCGCACGTGGTCGGCGGCCGCCGGGCGGCCCGACCGGGAGCGGTCCGCTGCCGCCGGCTGACCGGGGCCGCGTGCTGCTGCCGGAGCTGCCGGGGGTGCTCGGCGCCGACCAGGTGCGGCGGACGGTGGCCTGGATCGCCGGGGAGCAGGACGGCGACGGCGCGCTCCCCTGGTTCCGCGCCGGCCAGCTCGACCCCTGGGACTCGGTCGAGGCGGCGATGGCCCTCGACCTCGGCGGCGAGCACGCCCGGGCGGCCGCGGCCTACCGCTGGCTGGCGGCCCGGCAGCGCGCCGACGGCAGCTGGGCCGCCGAGTACCGGGCCGGCGCCGAGACGTCCCCGGGCGCGGAGAGCAACCACGCCGGCTACCTCGCCGTCGGCGTGTGGCACTCCTGGCTGACCAGCGGCGACGAGCCGCTCGTCGTCGAGCTGTGGCCGGGGGTGCGGGCGGCGCTGGACCTGGTCACCCGGATGCAGCTGCCCGGCGGCGCGATCAGCTGGGCGCTGCGCCCCGACGGCACGCCCGACGACCTGGCCCTGCTCACCGGGAACGCCAGCCTCTTCCAGGCGCTGCGCTGCGGGCTGGCACTGGCCGACCTGGTCGGCGAGACCCAGCCGGACTGGGAGCTGGCCGTCGCCGACCTGGGCACCGCGCTGCGCCGGCGGCCGGACGCCTTCGCCGACCGCTCGCGGTACTCGATGGACTGGTACTACCCCGTGCTGGGCGGCGCGCTCACCGGCGCGGAGGCCCGGGAGCGGCTGGCCGGCGACTGGGACCGGTTCGTCGTACCGGGCCTGGGCATCCGCTGCGTCGACGACCGGCCCTGGGTGACCGGTGCCGAGACCTGCGAGCTGGCGCTGGCACTGGTCGCCGCGGGCCGGCGCGACGCCGCGCTGGAGCAGGTGGCCGCGATGCAGCACCTGCGGGACGCCGACGGCGCGTACTGGACCGGGTTCGTCTACCCGGACGACGCGCGCTGGCCGGTCGAGCGCACCACCTGGACGGCGGCCGCGGTCCTGCTGGCCGCCGACGCGCTGTCCGGCGCCTCGCCCGCGAGCGGGCTGTTCGCCGACCCCTGGGCGCTGCCGTCCGCCGGCATGGCGGATTCCACACCCGCGGCGGATTGGCTGGCGGGAGGCGCGGGCACGGTCCTCCCGTGACCGTTCTGCCCAGCACCGACCGATCCCGTCCCCCCGGGTCCGACGTCACCGTGGTCGTCGCCAGCCGCAACCGCCGCGACGACCTGCTCGCCTCGCTGCCCCGCCACGAGGCGCCGGTGGTGCTGGTCGACAACGCCTCCACCGACGGCACGGTCGCGGCCGTGCGGGAGGCCCACCCCGAGGTCACCGTGCTGCCGCTGGACTCGAACGAGGGGGCGCACGGCCGCACGCTGGGGGCCGCGCAGGCGCACACCCCGTTCCTCGCGTTCGCCGACGACGACTCCTGGTGGGCGCCGGGCGACCTGGCCCGCGCCGTCGCGATCATGCGGGCCCACCCGCGGCTCGCGCTGCTCAACGCCCGGATCCTCGTAGGGCCCGAGGAGCGGCTGGACCCGGTCTGCGCCGAGATGGCGGAGAGCCCGCTGGGCACCCCGGCGGACCTCCCCGGGCCGGCGCTGCTGGGCTTCGTCGCCTGCGCCGCGGTGGTGCGGACCGAGGCCTTCGAGGCCGTCGGCGGCTTCGACCCGGTGGTGCGGTTCCCCGGCGAGGAGGAGCGGCTGGCGCTGGACCTGGCCGTGGCCGGCTGGGGGCTCGCCTACGTCGACGAGGTGACGATCCACCACCACCCGTCCCCCCGGCGGGACGCCCCGGGGCGGCGGCAGGCGGGCATCTGGCGGAGCCGGCTGCTGACCGCCCTCATGCGGTTGCCGGCCGGCGACGTCGCCCGCACGGTGGCGGACGCCCTGCGCGCCGGCCGGCCGGGCGTCGAGGGCCTCCTCCGGGCGCTGCCCGACCTGTCCGCAGCGCTGCGCCGGCGCCGTCCGCTGCCCGGCCGGGTGCGCGCCGACCTGCGGCTGCTGTCCGGTGAGCGGGCGTGACCACCACCGCCCCGGGGACCGACGCCGACCGGTCCGCCCCCGGCCCCGATCCGCGCGTCGCCGTCGTCGTCATCACCCACCAGCGGCGGGACGAGCTGCTGCTCGCCCTGGCGCGCCTGGGAGCGCTCCCCGAGCGGCCGCACGTCGTCGTCGTCGACAACGGCTCGACCGACGGGACCGCCGACGCCGTGCGCGAGCGGTTCCCGCAGGTCGAGCTGATCGCCAGCCCGGAGAACCTGGGCGCGGTGGGCCGCAACCTCGGCGTGGCCCGGGTCGCGACGCCCTACGTCGCGTTCTGCGACGACGACACCTGGTGGGAACCGGGCTCGCTGCGCACCGCGGCCGACACCTTCGACGCCCACCCGCGGCTGGCGATCGTCACCGCCCGCATCCTGGTCGAGCCGGGCAGCACCGAGGACCCGATCGTCGCCGAGCTGCGCGACTCCCCCGTGCGCGGCGCCGACTGGCTGCCCGGCCCGGCTCTGGGGTCGTTCCTCGCCGGCGCGTCCGTGCTGCGGCGGGAGGCGTTCGAGGAGGTGGGCGGCTTCTCCGAGCGGTTGTGGCTGGGCGGCGAGGAGGAGCTGATGGCCGGCGACCTGGCCGCCCGCGGGTGGGAGCTGTGCTACCTGCCGACGCTGACCGTGCACCACCAGGCCAGCAAGGCCCGCGATCCGCACCGGCGGCGGGCCGACGGCATCCGCAACACGCTGTGGACGACGTGGCTGCGCCGGCCCTTCCGCCCGGCCCTGCGCCGCACCGTGCACCTGCTGCGCACCGTGCCCCGTGACCGGGTGACCGCGCTCGGGCTGGCCCGGGCGCTGCGCGGGCTGCCGTGGGTACTGCGCGAGCGGCGGGTGCTCCCCCCGCACGCCGAGGCCCGCTTCGCGGCCCTGGAGCACGCCCAGCGGACGTCGACCGCCCGCAGGTACGTGAGCTGATCCCCGCAGGCATAGGAGGCTATGCCTGCGGTTTCGTGGCCGAATCCGTATGCATAGCCTCCTATGCCTGGGTCAGCGGGCGCAGGTGATGCAGGTGCGGGCGGTCGGGCGGGCGGCGAGGCGCTCGGGGGCGATGGGCTGCCCGCAGCTCTGGCACCGGCCGTAGGTGCCGGCCTCCACGGCGGTCACCGCCGCGTCGACGTCGGCCAGCCGGCGGCGCGCGGCCTCCAGCAGCGCGGCGACCTGCTGGCGCTCGAACGCGATCGTCGCGCCCTCCGGGTCGTGCTCGTCGTCGGCGTTGGATGCCTGCGACGCCGCCACGATGGCGTCGAACTCGCGGGTCAGCACCCCGATCTGCGCCAGCGCCGCCGCCCGCTCGGCGCCCAGCGGGTCAGCGGTCACGGCGCAGCAGCCGCAGCGAGCCGGTGCCGGGCAGCTCGGTGAACTCCCCGGACGCCAGCACGCGGGTGTAGACCCCGTAGGGGGCCTGCCCGCCGTCGGCCGGGTCGGGGAAGACGTCGTGGATGGCCAGCGTGCCGCCGACGGCGAGCTTGGCGACCCACGCGTCCTGGTCGCGGCGCGCGGACTCCTCGGTGTGGCTGCCGTCGAGGAACAGCAGCGCCAGCGGGGTGCTCCACAGCGGCGCGAGCGTCTCCGACCGGGTGACGACGGCGATCACGACGTCCTCGGCGCCGGCCTCGGCGATGGTGCGGCGGAGCCGCGGCAGCGTGTCGATCCGGCCCACGGCGGGGTCGACCAGCGAGGGGTCGTGGTACTCCCAGCCGGGCTGGTGCTCCTCCGACCCGCGGTGGTGGTCGACCGTCACCACCTGCCGGCCGGTCTCCCGAGCGGCCGCGGCCAGGTAGAGCGCGGACCTCCCCATCCAGCTGCCCACCTCCAGCAGCGGCCCGGGGACGGCGACGGCGCACGCGGCCTCGTACAGGGCGCGCCCCTCGTCGTCGGGCATGAAACCCGGGGCGGTGGAGGCGGCGGCGAGCAGATCGGTCACGGCTCCAGCCTCGCTCATCGGGCGAACCGGGTGCGCAGCGCGGTCATCCCGCGCTCGCTGACCGTGCCGGCCTGGGTGTCCGCGGCCTTCGCGAAGAAGGCGCCCGCGGCGGTGGTCACCGGCACGGCGAGGACCAGGGCGATCGCCCCGACCAGCGTGCGGATGACCTCCTCGGCCAGCGCCGCGCTGGTGATGAGCGTCCAGACGGGCGTCGCGTAGATCTCGAGCAGCAGGAGGAGGGGCAGCGCCGCCCCGGCGTAGGCGAACACGATGGTGTAGACGGTCGAGGCGATGTGGTCCCGGCCGACGGTCATGCCGCGGGTGTAGAGCTCCCGCCAGGTCATCTCCGGAGACACCTCGTGCAGCTGCCAGATCGCCGACGCCTGGGTGATGGTGACGTCGTTGAGCACGCCCAGGCCCGCCACCACGATGCCGGCCAGCACCAGCCCGGAGAAGCTCAGCGTCGGGTCGAAGCGCTGCAGCGTGAACGCGTCCTCGTCGGTGAGCCCGGTGAGCCGGGCGGCCGAGACCGCGAGCGATCCCATGACGGCGACCAGGGTGAGCCCGAAGAGCGTCCCCACCAGCGCGGTCGTCGTACGGGCCGAGAACCCGTGCGCCAGGTACAGGACGACGAACATGATCGCCGCCGACCCGACCAGGCTGACCAGCGTCGGGTGCTCCTCGGTCAGCAGCCCTGGCAGCACGAACTGGAGCAGCACGAAGAACGCGAACGCGAGCCCCAGCAGCGAGGCGAGCCCCCGGAGCCGGGCCACGACCCCAACGACGAGGGCGAAGGCGACGGCCAGGACGATGATCGGCGTGTCCCGCGCGTAGTCGTAGAAGGCGTAGGTCGGTCCACCCTCGGCGCCCGCATCGCGGGTGAGCACCAGCGTCTCCCCCTCCGAGACGCCGGCGGCGACCACCTCCGGCGGCATGTCGATCCCCTCGAAGTCACCGGCGCCCTCGCCACCGAGGACCTCCACCACCGCGGTGGCGCACGTCTGCGGCGGGCCCGTGGGGTCGACGCCGCAGTCGAAGGTCTCGATGGAGACGATCCGCCCGTCGGGATAGGTGGTCCCCGGCGGCAGCGCCTGCTGCGCCGCCAGTTCGGCACGCGTCGGCTCCGCGCCGGGCCAGAGCGCGATCAGGCCGATGACGGTGGCCAGGCCGACGGGCACGAGCAGCAGGAGCATCAGCCAGACGGCGCGCCGCCGCCGGGCGAGCGCCTCCTCGGTGGGCGGGGGCGCGTCCGGGTCGGGACCGTGGCTGTGGGCATGGGTGGACGACACCCGGTCAGGCTAGGAGCCCCGGCGTCCCCGGGCAGCGCCCGACACCGGACTAGGAGTGCTCGGCGCCCCGCGAGCCGGGGCGGCCGTCGGCCGTCGCCTCGGCCGAGACCGTGCCGCCGGCGTCGACGACGGTGAACCGGTGCCAGAGCCCGGTGAGCTGCAGCGGGCGCGCGACCGACGGTGGTGGGTCCACCAGCGCGGTGTCGATGGCCCGCGGGACGCCCAGCTTCTGCAGCTGGACCAGCACGGCCAGCCCCGCGGAGTTCATGAAGGGGACCTGCCGGAGGTCCAGCTCCACCCGGCGCAGCGAGTGCTCGGTGAGCAGCAGATCGGTCACGGTGCGCACCAGCGGGCGGCGGGCGGCCTCGGTCAGCTCACCGCCGACGGTGATCCGGGCCGTCTCCCCCTCCACCGTGTGCGACACGGGGGGCTCGGCGGCCGTCGTGTCCGGGTGCGTGTCCTGAGGCGTGGTGCTCGTCTCCTCCACGAGGAGGTCGTTGCCCCGCGGGGCACCGGTTCACGCACCGGCCCCGGGGTGTCCCGGCCGGGAGGTCGCGGGAACATTCAGCGCGAAGGCACGTTACATGTACGCGCTGCCGAGGTAATCTCCAGTCGCCACTAGAGGTTCTACCTCGGGCAGCGAACACCAGATCGACCGTCCAGGAGGTTCCAGCCATGATGCTGACCGCTTACGACCCGTTCGCCGCCACGTCCAACGCCTTCCGGGCGCTGGACCAGCTCACCGGCCGCTCCGGCGCCACCACCGCGCGCCCGCTGTCGGGGATGCCGATGGACGCCTACCGGGTCGGCGACAACTTCGTCGCCCACTTCGACCTGCCGGGGGTCGACCCGGGCTCGATCGACCTGTCGGTCGAGGGCAACACCCTCACCGTCACCGCCGAGCGCTCGGTCCCCCAGCTGGAGAACGCGGAGTGGGCGATCGCCGAGCGCCCGTTCGGCAGCTACACCCGCCAGCTGGTGCTCGGTCGCAGCCTCGACACCGACCGGCTCGAGGCGAGCTACCACGACGGCGTGCTGAGCATCAGCATCCCGATCGCCGAGAAGGCCAGGGCGCGGAAGATCACCGTGACGCGGGCGGACGCACCGGCGGCCGTCGAGGCGCGCACCATCGACGGCGACCAGCCGGCGGTCGAGAGCTGACTCCCACCCGACCGGCACCACCGCAGGGGCCGGGCCCGCCTCGGGCCCGGCCCCTGCGCCGTCCGGCGCCCGACCGGGCGCCCCGATCCGGAGGCGCGCGATGACACCCGACCCCGCGGACCCGCTGCGCCGGCTCGACGACCCCGAGTACCCGGCGATGACGATGAGCCAGGCCGCGGAGCTGCTCGGCGTGCAGGCCGCGTTCCTGCGCAGCCTCGACAGCTCCGGCATCCTCCGGCCCCACCGCTCGCCCGGTGGCCACCGCCGGTACTCCCGCCGACAGCTGGTGCTGGCCGCCCGGATGCGGGTACTGCTCGACGACGGCCACCCGGTCGCCTCGGCCGAGGTGATCGTCGGGCTGCAGGACGAGCTGGCCTCTGCGCGGGCGGACCTGGACCGGCTCCGGGAGCGCACCGACGGACTTGACGGATAACCCTAGGGGGGTATGGTTCTTCTCGACGCCGCACCCGCGGTGCCGACAGGAGGACGACGTGGACACGACCGACAGCGGTTGCGCCGCCCACGACCACGCGCACGGCTACATCCACCGCAAGGACGACTACCTCAAGCGGCTGCGCCGGATCGAGGGCCAGGCCCGGGGCCTGCAGCGCATGGTGGAGGACGAGAAGTACTGCATCGACATCCTCACCCAGGTCTCGGCCATGACGAAGGCGCTGCAGGCGGTCTCGCTGGGGTTGCTCGAGGAGCACCTCAGCCACTGCGTGGTCGACGCCGCGCGGGCCGGCGGTCGCGAGGCCGAGGAGAAGGTCCGCGAGGCCACCGAGGCCATCGCCCGCCTCGTCCGCTCCTGATCATCCGCACCCCCCCGAGAGGAACCCCCGTGACCACCACCGCCAGCTACACCGTGACCGGCATGACCTGCGGCCACTGCGTCAACTCGGTGACCGAGGAGGTCTCGAAGGTGCCGGGCGTGACCGGGGTCGACGTCGACCTGGCCACCGGCGGCCTGACCGTCACCAGCGAGCAGCCGGTCGACGAGACCGCCGTCCGCGCCGCCGTCGAGGAAGCCGGATACGAGGTGAGCGGCCGCTGACGCGGCCGGCGCCATGAACACCCCCACGAAGATCGCCGCGTTCGCCGTCGGCCTGGTCGCCGTCTTCGGCGCCGCGGTCGGCGTGGGCTCCGCGGTAGGCCCGATCGGCCCGGCCGGGGACACCGGCGGGACCGCTGGCACCGGCGGAGCCGGGCACGCCGTGGCCGGGCCCGGCCACGGGGGCGGCGGTTCCGCCGCCCCCGCGCCGGCGGACGAGCCGGGCGGGCTGACGGTCAGCGCGGACGGCTACACCCTCGCCCTGGCCGACGACACCGCTCCGGCGGGTCCGGCCACCCCGGTCGCGTTCACCGTCCTGGGGCCCGACGGCTCCCCGGTGACCGCGTACGACACCGAGCACGACGTCGACCTGCACCTGATCGCCGTCCGCCGCGACCTCAGCGGCTACCAGCACGTGCACCCCGAGCTCGGGGACGACGGCGCCTGGCGGGCCCCCCTGGCGCTCGAGCCGGGCACCTGGCGGCTGTTCGCCGACTTCACCGCCGCGGCCGACGGCGCGAACCGCGTGCTCGGCGCGGACCTCGCCGTCCCCGGCGACTACGCCCCCGAACCGCTGCCCGCCCCGTCGGCCGTCGCCCAGGTGGACGGCTACACCGTCGTCCTGACCGGGGAGCTCGTCCCGGGCGAGGAGTCGGAGCTGACCTTGAGCGTGAGCCGCGACGGCGTCCCGGTCACCGACCTGCAGCCCTACCTCGGCGCCTACGGGCACCTGGTGGCGCTGCGCGACGGCGACCTCGCCTACCTCCACGTGCACCCCGCCGAGCACGAGGGCACCTCGGCCGCCCCGGGGCCGCACGTCCCGTTCGTCACCACCGCCCCATCGACGGGCACCTACCGGCTGTTCCTGGACTTCCGGCACGGCGACGCCGTGCACACGGCCGCGTTCACGGTGCCCGTCGAGCCGCACGAGGAGCACGGATCGTGACCACCGCCCCTGGCACCGCCACCAGCGACGTCGAGCTGCTCATCGGCGGCATGACCTGCGCGTCGTGCGCCGCCCGCGTCGAGAAGAAGCTGAACAAGCTCGACGGCGTCACCGCCACCGTCAACTACGCCACCGAGAAGGCGAAGGTCAGCTACGCCGACGGCGTCAGCACCGACGACCTGATCGCCACGGTGGAGAAGACCGGCTACCAGGCGCGCCTGCCCGAGCCCCCGCGGCCGGAGCTCGCCGCCGAGGCCGAGGCGGACCCGGCCGACGAGCCGGTGCGCGCGCTGCGCACCCGGCTGGTGGTCTCCGCGCTGCTCAGCGTGCCGGTGATCGCGCTGGCCATGGTCCCGGTGCTGCAGTTCGAGTACTGGCAGTGGCTGTCGCTGACCCTGGCCGCGCCGGTCGTCGTGTGGGGCGGCCTGCCGTTCCACCGGGCCGCCTGGACCAACCTGCGGCACGGGGCGGCCACCATGGACACGCTGGTGTCGCTGGGCACGCTCGCCGCCTTCGGCTGGTCGCTCTACGCGCTGTTCTGGGGCACCGCCGGCATCCCCGGCATGACCCACCCCTTCGAGCTGACGATCGCCCGCACCGACGGCAGCGCCAACATCTACCTCGAGGCCGCCGCCGGGGTGACGACGTTCATCCTCGCCGGCCGCTGGTTCGAGGCCCGCTCCAAGCGGCGGGCCGGGGCGGCCCTGCGCGCGCTGCTCGAGCTCGGCGCCAAGGACGTCACGGTGCTGCGCGGCGGCACGGAGCGACGGGTCCCGGTGGCCGAGCTGGGGCCCGGGGACCTGTTCGTCGTCCGCCCGGGCGAGAAGATCGCCGCCGACGGCGAGGTCATCGAGGGCTCCTCCGCCGTCGACGCCTCGATGCTGACCGGCGAGTCGGTGCCCGTCGAGGTCCGCCCCGGCGACGTCGTCACCGGGGGAACCGTCAACGCCGGGGGCCGGCTGGTCGTGCGCGCCACCCGGGTCGGCAGCGACACCCAGCTGGCCCAGATGGCGCGGCTGGTCGAGGACGCGCAGAACGGCAAGGCCGAGGTGCAGCGCCTCGCCGACCGGATCTCCGGCGTCTTCGTGCCGGTCGTCCTGGCCCTGACCGTGGCCACGCTCGGCTTCTGGATCGGGACCGGCGCGGGCCTGCCGGCCGCCTTCACCGCCGCCGTCGCGGTGCTGATCATCGCCTGCCCGTGCGCGCTGGGCCTGGCCACGCCGACCGCGCTGATGGTCGGCACCGGCCGCGGCGCCCAGCTGGGCATCCTCATCAAGGGCCCGGAGGTGCTGGAGTCCACCCGCCGGGTGGACACCGTCGTCCTGGACAAGACGGGCACGGTCACGACCGGCCGCATGACCCTGCTGGACGTCGTCCCCGCCGCCGGTGAGGACGCCGACCGGGTGCTGCAGCTGGCCGGTGCGCTGGAGTCGGCCTCCGAGCACCCGATCGCCCAGGCGGTCGCCCGGGGGGCGGCCGAGCGGACCGACCCGCTCCCGGCGGTGGCCGACTTCGCCAACGTGGAGGGGCTCGGCGTCCAGGGCGTGGTCGAGGGGGCGGCGGTGGTGGTCGGCCGGCGACGGCTGCTGGCCGACTGGGCGATGCCGCTGCCCGCCTCCCTCGACCGGGCCGTCACCGACGCCGAGGGCGCCGGCCGCACCGCGATCGCGGTCGGCTGGGACGGCGCGGCCCGCGGCGTGCTCGTGGTCGCCGACGCGGTCAAGGACACCTCCGCCCGGGCCGTCGCCCAGCTGCGTGCTCTCGGGCTGACCCCGATCCTGCTCACCGGTGACAACGAGCCGGCCGCGCGGGCCGTCGCCGCCCAGGTGGGCATCGACGAGGTGATCGCCGAGGTGCTGCCCCAGGACAAGGTGGACGTGGTCCGCCGGCTCCAGGACGAGGGCCGCACGGTGGCGATGGTGGGCGACGGCGTGAACGACGCGCCGGCCCTGGCGCAGGCCGACCTCGGGCTGGCGATGGGCACCGGGACCGACGTCGCGATCCAGGCGAGCGACCTGACCCTGGTGCGCGGGGACCTGCGGGCCGCCGCCGACGCCATCCGGCTCTCCCGCCGGACGCTGACCACCATCAAGGGCAACCTGTTCTGGGCGTTCGCCTACAACGTGGCCGCGCTCCCGCTGGCCGCCGCGGGGCTGCTCAACCCGATGATCGCCGGCGCCGCCATGGCGTTCAGCTCCGTGTTCGTCGTCTCCAACAGCCTGCGGCTGCGCGGGTTCGCCCCGCTGCCGGAGAACCGGGACGCGACGACCGCCGTGCCGTCGGGCCGCCCGGCCGCCGCGCCGGCCGAGCCCGCCACCCGTCGCTGACCGGCCGCAAACCGGCGGAGTGCCGTGCGTCCGCCGGGCCTGCGGGGGTACCACCCGGGCGCAGTCCGGCTCTGCCCAGGCCAGGTGGGCAGAGCCGGACAGCGCCCAGGTACCTGTTCCCCCTCGGAGGTGTTCCGCTGAGTACCACCCTCGACCACGGCCGGCGACCGGCTGCCCGCATCGCGTCCGCCGTCGGGCTGGCCGCCGGTCTGGCCCTGCTCGTCCGCGCGGCCCCGCTCACCGAGCGGTTGGCCCCGCGCTTCCCGCACCGCCGGCTGTGGATCGCCCGGGTGCTCGGTGCCCGGCTGGTCGCCCAGCACGTGGCAGTGCTGGTCTCGCCGGAACCCGCCACGCTGCGCCTGTCGGCGGCGGTGGACGGCCTGCACGCGGCGAGCATGCTGCCGGTGCTGGCCCTCCCCCGCTACCGCCGGGCCGCCCTGCTCAGCGGCGGTTTCGCGGCGGTCTCCGCCCTGGCCGCGCAGCGCCAGGCGGGGTCAGCCCGCCGTTAGCAGCAGCACCTTGCCCACGTGGCTGCTGCCCTCCAGCAGCGCGTGCGCCTCGGCCGCCCGGCTCATCGGCAGCCGGCTGTCCACGACCGGCCGGATCGTTCCTGCCTCGACGTCGGGCCAGACGTCGGCGCGCACGGCGGCGACCACCTCCGCCTTGCTGCCCGGCCCCGTGGCGGGGCGGCCGCGCAGCGTGGTGGCGTGCACGGTCCCCCGCTTCCGCATGAGGACGCCGAAGTCCAGCTCCCCGCGCGTGCCGCCCTGCATGCCGATCGTCACCAGCCGGCCGCCGGTGGCCAGGACGTCGACGTTGCGCCCCAGGTAGGCGGCGCCCATGTTGTCCAGCACGACGTCGGCGCCGTGCCCGTCGGTGGCCTGCCGCACCTCGGCCACGAAGTCCTGCTCCCGGTAGTTCACCAGGATGTCGGCCCCGAGCTCACGGCAGACGTCGAGCTTCGCCGCGCTGCCGGCGGTGGTGGCCACCCGCGCCCCGGCGCGGGCGGCCAGCTGGATCGCCATCGTCCCGATGCCGCTCGAGCCGCCGTGCACGAGGAACACCTGCCCGGCGCGCAGCCCCGCGAGCATGAAGACGTTCGACCACACCGTGCAGACGACCTCCGGGAGGGCGGCGGCGCTCACCAGGTCCATCCCGGCGGGCGGTGGCAGCAGCTGGGTGGCGGGCACGGCCACCCGCTCGGCGTAGCCGCCGCCGGAGAGCAGCGCGCACACCTCGTCACCGACGGACCACCCGGTCACCTCCGGGCCGACCTCGCTGATGACGCCGCTGCACTCCAGCCCGAGGATCTCGCTGGCGCCCGGTGGCGGTGGGTAGTTCCCCTCCCGCTGCATGATGTCGGCGCGGTTGACGGCCGCGGCGACGACGTCGACGACCACCTCCTCCGGACCGCACACCGGGTCGGGCGCCTCCCCCCAGCCGAGCACCTCCGGGCCACCGGACCCCGTCATCGTCACCGCGCGCATCCACCGCTCCTTCCTGCACGTGCACCTGTACTGCGACCGGACCTGGCTGGGCTCACTCGGCGGCGGCTCCGGCGGTGCTGCCCTTGGCCTGGGCGTCGCTGGGTCCGCCGACCCACACGGTCTTGGCGTTCGTGAACTCGTACATGCCGACGTCGGTCAGTTCCCGGCCGTAGCCGCTCTGCTTGATCCCGCCGAAGGGCAGCTCCGGGTAGCTGGCGGTCATCCCGTTGATGAACGCCATGCCCGAGGCGATGTCCCGGACGAACTGCGCGCGCTCGTCCTCGTCCTCGCTCCACAGGTTCGACCCCAGCCCGTACACGTGGCTGTTGGCGATCTCGATCGCCTCCTCCAGCGAGTCCACCGTGTACAGCGCCGCGACCGGCCCGAAGACCTCCTCGGAGTGCATCCGCATCTCCGGGGTCACCCCGCTCACCAGGGTGGGCTCGTAGAACCAGCCCGGCCGCTCCACGCGCGCGCCGCCGACCACCACGCTGGCGCCCTTGGCGCGGGCGTCCTCGACGTACTCCTCGACGTCCTGCACCCCGGACTCGGTGGCCAGCGGACCGATCTGCGTGTCGGGGTCCATCGGGTCCCCGACGGTCAGGGCGCCGATCTTCTCGGCGAACAGCCGGGTGAACTCCTCGGCCACCTCCCGGTGCACGAAGAACCGCTTCGCGGCGATGCAGCTCTGCCCGTTGTTCTGGTTCCGCGCCGTGGTCGCCACCTCCGCGGCGGTCTCCAGGTGCGCCGAGGGCATCACGATGAACGGATCGGACCCACCCAGCTCCAGCACCGTGGGCTTGAGCACGTCCCCGGCGATCGCGGCCACCGACTGACCCGCCGGCCCGCTCCCGGTCAACGTCGCCGCCACCACCCGGTCATCGCGCAGCACCCGCTCCACGGTGCCCGAGCCGATCAGCAACGTCTGGAACACCCCCGCCGGGAACCCCGCCCGGCTGAACAGCTCCTCGAGGTACAGCGCCGTCTGCGGCACGTTGCTGGCGTGCTTGAGCAGGCCCACGTTGCCGGCCATCAGGGCCGGGGCGGCGAACCGCATCGCCTGCCACAACGGGAAGTTCCACGGCATGATCGCCAGCACCACCCCCAACGGCTGGTGCACCACGAACGCCCGCTCCGCGCCCACCGCCGCCGCGTCCTTCACCTGCGGCTCCAGCATCGCCGGCCCCCGCTCGGCGTACCAGCGCAACGCCGCCACGCACTTGCCCGCCTCCGCCTTCGCCGACGCCAGCGTCTTGCCCATCTCGGTGACCATCAGCTCGGCGACGGCGTCCACGTCGCCTTCGAGCACATCCGCCGCCGCCCGCAGCCAGCCGGCCCGTTCCGCCGGCGAGGTCAGCCGGTAGGCCGCGAACGCCTCCGCGGCCCGGGCCAGCTTCTCCTCCAGGGCCTCGTCGGTGAGCGGCTCGAACGTCTTCAACGTCTCCCCGGTGGCCGGGTTGATCGTGGCGATCGCCATGGTGTTCTCCGTTTGCGTGTCGTGGGTCGGCAGCGGGTGCTGCCGTGGTCGGCGGGCGGGGTCAGCCGTGCTGCTCGCGCAGCAGGTTCTTCTGCACCTTGCCCGTGGAGGTCTTCGGGAGCTCCCCGCGGACGAAGCGCTTCGGCGTCTTGAACGCGGCCAGCCGGGACCGGACGAAGTCGGCCAGTTCCTGGTCGCCGACCTCCGCCCCGGGCCGCAGGGTCACGTAGGCCACCGGCACCTCGCCCCACTTCTCGTGCGGCTCGGCGACCACGGCGGACTCGACGACGGCGGGGTGCGCGTCGAGGGCCCGCTCGATCTCCACCGAGGAGATGTTCTCGCCCCCGGAGATGATGATGTCCTTGCTGCGGTCCCGGATCTCCACGTAGCCGTCCGGGTGGACGACCGCGAGGTCCCCGGTGCGGAACCAGCCCCGCTGCCCGTCCGCGTCGGCGAGCGTGACCGCCGCGGTGGCCTCGTCGTCGCGGTAGTAGCCGAGCATCACGTCGTTGCCACGGGCGACGATCTCCCCGACGGTCGTCGCGTCGCGGGGCACGTCGGCGCCGTTGTCGTCCACGACGCGCAGCGGATCGGCGACCACGTTGCCCACGCCCTGCCGGGCCTTGAGCTCGGCCTGCTGGTCGGCGCCCAGGTCGTCCCACTCCGGGTGCCACTCGTTGAGCGCCAGCGGCCCGTAGGTCTCGGTGAGGCCGTACAGGTGGGTGACGTCCATGTTCAGCGCCGACATGCGCGCCAGCAGCGTCGGCGTGGGCGGCGCGCCACCGGTCTGCACCTCCACCCGCGGGTCCACCGGCCCCTCGGCCGCCTCGTCGGCGTTGAGGATCATCGTCAGCACGGTGGGGGCCGCGCTGAAGTGGGTGATGCCCTCGGTGCGCAGCAGCTGCCAGATGCGGGAGGGCTCGACGCGCGGCAGGCAGACGTGGGTGGCGCCGGCCGCCGAGACCGCCCACGGGAAGCACCAGCCGTTGCAGTGGAACATCGGCAGCGTCCAGAGGTACTGGCTCGTGGTGCCGAGGCCGGTGTGCATGGCCATCGCCAGGGCCTGCAGGTAGGCGCCGCGGTGCGCGTACATCACGCCCTTCGGCCGTCCCGTCGTCCCGGACGTGTAGTTCAGCGCCAGCAGCCCGGTCTCGTCCGCGCAGGGCAGCGCCAGCGGCTCCCCTCCGGCCAGCAGCTGCTCGTACTCGCTGTCCTGGTCACCGGCCAGCACCAGCGGGATGCCGGCGGCCCCGGCCACCTCGGTCGCGGTCTCGGCGAACTGCGGGTCGGCGACCAGGAGCGAGGCCCCGGAGTGCTCCAGGACGTAGCCGAGCTCCCCCGGGGAGAGCCGGGTGTTCAGCGGCACGATCACCGCGCCGGCCCACGGGATCCCGTTGTGCAGCTCGAGCATCGTGGCGCTGTTCGCGCACAGCGCCGCCACCCGGTCGCCGGGTGCGATGCCGCGCGCGGCCAGCCCGCCGGCCAGCCGGCGGGACCGGTCGGCGAACTGCCGGTAGGTGAAGCGACGGTCGCCGTCGATGATCGCGGTGCGATCGGGGAACACCCGCGCCGACCTCTCGAGGTAGGCGGTGGGGCTGAGCTGGCTGAACGTGAACGAGGCCATCCAGGTCTCCTGACGGGTCGGCGGGGAGCGGGTCGAGCGGAGCCCTGGGTCACACCCTGCCCGCTCCGGGCCCATCCGGCTCGGGCGGCACCGGACCGGCGGGGCCGAAGCCGTACCGGCGGGTGGGGTTGTCGACCAGGACGGCGTGCTGGACGGCGGGGTCGGGCAGCCAGCGCTCCAGGCGCGCACGCATGCCGGCGCCGTCGGGCACGGGCAGGTGCAGGCCCACGTGCGGCCAGTCGCTGCCCCACAGCAGGTTCTGCGGCCGGACCTCGGCCAGCGCGCGGACCCGCGCGGCGATCGCCTCCTCGTGCTCCGCCCACGCCGCGGCGTACGCGGCGCTGCCGGCCTCCGCCTCGACGCCGGCCGGCAGCAGCCGCTCCAGCCCGGACAGCGTCACCCAGACCTGGTCCTCGGCGAGCAGCTCCAGCACCAGCCGCATGGCGGGGTGGTCCAGCCCGACGTCGGACGGCAGGTAGCCGAGGTGGTCCAGCACCACCGGCACCGGGCAGCGGCGGACGTCGTCGCCGAGCCGGTCGAGGTGCCGGCGGACATCGGTCCAGACCTCGATGTGCCAGCCCAGGGGCGCCACCATCTCGCCGACCTCGACGAGGGCCTCCACCGGCACCCCGCCGGGGTAGCCGTCCTGCACGCGCGTGCCGCGGACGCCTGCGGCGTGCAGCTCGGCCAGCTTCTCCGGGGACGTGCCCGGCGCGACGCACGCCACGCCGCGCAGCGCCTCGGGCCGGGTCCGCAGCGCGGCCAGCAGGCAGCGGTGGTCGTCGCCGAAGGCGCTGGGCTGGACCAGCACCCCCCGGTCGCAGCCGGCGGCCCGCAGCTGCTCGGCGTGGTCGTGCACGTCGACCGGTGGCGGCTGGTAGGCGGCCCCGCCGACGAGCCGGGACATGTCGACGCCGTCGGCGACGAAGACGTGGCAGTGGGCGTCGACGGCACTCATGGACGGTCCTCCGGGGGCTCGGCCGGGCCGGCACCGGTGCGGGCCGCAGCCAGCTCGGCCAGCACCGGCAGCAGGTGGGTGCGGAACAGGGGGTAGTTCACGGCCATGGGGAAGTGCCCGATCCCCGGCATGGTGCCGCCGCGGGCACCCGGGACGGCGGCGAGGGCGGCGGCGGTGTCCTCCGGGCTGCAGGCGTGGTCGTACTCGCCGGTCAGCAGGTACACCGGGCACCGCGCGGTGTCGATCTCCCCCGCCCGCCCGCGCAGGTCCAGGTCCTCCGAGTAGAAGTAGGTGTCGCCCCGGTAGATCCCCGGGCCGCCCTGGCTGTAGGTCCACCACACCTCCCGGCGGGAGACCTCGGGGCTGGCCGGCGACATCAGGCTCGCCGTCCAGGAGGCGACGGCCTGCTGGGCGTTGATGTCGGGGTGCAGCGACCAGTCCTGGAACCGCCCCTCGACGTGCAGCGCACCGGACAGCCCGATCACCCCGCCCCAGCGATCGGGGTCCCGCCGGGCCAGCTCGAGCACCAGCGAGCCGCCCATGGAGCAGCCGAGCACGATCGGCCGGTCCAGGGCCAGCGCCTCGCACACGTCCTCGACGATCGCCACGTAGCGGTCGGTGGTGAGCAGGTACTCCTCCGTCCACCACCCCTCCGGCGGCAGCGACCGGCCGTGCCAGGGGAGGTCGAAGGCGACCACCCGGTGCCGGCCGGTCACCTCCGGGTCGGTCAGCAGGTGCCGGAACTGGCGGCTGTCCGACCCGGCGGTGTGCAGGGCGAGCAGCACCGGCCCGCTGCCCGCCTCCTCGAAGTAGACCCGGTGGTCCGCGCCGGACGAGCGGAGGTGGACGTACCGGCCCACGATGTCCTCGATCACCGCCCGGTCCCCCCGTCCGCGCCGGTGCCGTGCGCCGCTGCCCGGCCGTGCAGCCGGCCGAGCTCCACGAGGCGGGTGATCACCCGCAGGTGCCGGACGAGCTGCTCCCGGCCGGCCACCACCTCGATGCCGTCGGCCACCTTGGTCAGGGCCAGCAGGTCGTGCCGGCGCGGCGCGGCGCGGTCGTCGACCAGCTCCCGCCAGGCGGCGGCCGGCCCGCGCAGCTCCAGGTCGGCGCCGGGCCCGCCGTCGTCGATGCCGACCGCGCCCCGGTCGTAGCGGAGCAGCACGTCCTCCCCGCGGTCGTCGCGGAGGCGGGCGGTGAAGACGGAGAACCGCCCGATGTGCGCGTTCTCCGGGTCGGCGGCCACCGTGCGGGCCCAGCCGGTCAGCCACTCGCGCCCGGTCATGCCGGCAGCCTGCCGAGCACCCCGGCGATGCCGGCCAGCTCCGGGGACACCGGTTCGAGCCGGTCGAGCACGCCGGCGTCGTGGCCGGTGAGGACGTGGTCCACCGCCCCGGAGGCGACCAGGTCGCGGACCGTCTGCAGACCCCGGTAGAGGCCGGGCAGGTCGGTGACCGCGATGAAGGGCATGTCCCGCTCCAGCTCCTCGGTGAAGTGCACGGCGTCGGAGGCCAGCAGCACGACGCCCGCGGCGGTGCGCACGGTGACCATGGCCTGCCCCGGCGTGTGCCCGCCCACCTCGGTGACGACGACGCCCGGCGCCACCTCCAGGGAGCCGGAGAACCGGCGCAGCCGCCCCTCGGCCTCGGCCCGGGTCAGCGCCGCCACCTCGTCGGCCTCGGTGAAGTGCCCGATCAGCGGCTTGGCCGCCATCGGGGAGGTCCAGAAGTCGACCTCGGCGTCGCTGACCACGACCGTCGCCGCGCGGAACAGCCCGACGTTGCCGATGTGGTCGTAGTGCGCGTGGGTGACGACCAGGGTCTGCGGCGCCGCGGTGTCCACGCCCAGCCGCCGGTAGGCCTCGGCGGGGTCGATCAGCACCGTGCGCCCGCGTGCCTCCGCCGGACCGCTGCCGAACCCGGTGTCGACCAGGACGGTCGTGCTCGGGCTGCGCAGGATCCACAGGTAGTAGTCGACGGTGAAGTCGGCGTCCGGCTCGCCGTACTGCGCGTAGTTCAGGAACACCTCGCTCCGCCGCGCCCGGCGGGTGCCGTGCCGGACGACGACCACCTCGTAGACGTCGTCCGGCGCGGCACCCGCTCCCGCCCCGGCCGGCATGACCGCCGCCTCCCCGGCCCTGGCCATCAGGCCCCGCGGCCGCCCTCGTGCACGGCGACCGACGGCTCCAGGCCGTCGGCGTCGACGACCTCGCGCCACGCGTCGAAGCCGGCCTGGAACGCCACGATCCCGGCCTCGGGCAGCGCGATCTCGATCGCCTCGAGGATCTCCTCGGGGCTGACGCCCAGGTCCAGCGCCACCCGGATGTGGCTCTGGATGTGCCCCTTGGACGCGCGGATCACCGTCAGGCTGACGATGAAGATCAGCTCCTTGGTCTTCCGGTCCAGCCGGCGCTGGTCCAGGTAGGCCGCCCCGACCAGCCCGTTGGCCGCCTGCAGCACCGGGAAGTCGTGCTTGGCCATGACCTTGTGGTAGTCGAGGACGTAGCCCCGTGATCGGGCCATCTCGTCGATGTAGGCCTGCGGGTCGTCGGTCACGGGATCTCCTCGTCGTCGGTGGTGGGTCGTGCCTGCCGGTCCCCGGTCCCGCTGCGCAGCGAGGTCCGGTTGACCGACTCGTAGTGGCGGGCGATCTCGGTGTGGTCGAGGCCGGCCCCGCCGAGGGCCTCGCGGGCCCCGAGCGCCGCGGCGTACGCGGCGTCGGTGACCGGGATGCTCGCCTGCTGCGCCGCGGCCAGCGACCGGGCGATGCCCAGGTCCTTGATCATCAGGTCCATGGCGAAGCCGGAGTCGTAGCTGCCGGTCAGGACGTGCTTGGGGTACTTGACCTCGGTGGCCTGGGACCGGCCGGTGGAGGTGTTGAGCACCTCGACCATCACCTCTGGCGCGATGCCGAAGCCCGCGGCGACGGTGAGCACCTCGGCGGCGGCCGCCAGGTTCGTCGCCGACAGCAGGTTGTTCAGCGCCTTCGCGGCGTGGCCGGCGCCGGCAGCACCGACCACGGTCACCGAGCCCCCGAGGGGTTCCAGGTGCGGCCGGGCGCGCTCGACGTCCGCCGGATCGCCCCCGACCATGATCGACAGCTCCCCGGTGACGGCGCGGGCCACGCCCCCGGAGACGGGCGCGTCCACGTACCCGGTGCCGCGCGCCCGGGCCTCGGCGGCCAGCCGCTGGGTGCTCGCCGGCTCGGAGGAGCCCATGTCGATGACCAGCGCGCCGGACGGCAGCCGGTCGAGCAGCCCGTCGGTCAGGAGCACCGCCTCGACGACCCGGCTGTCGGGCAGCATGAGGACGACGGTGTCGACGTCGCCCGGGAGCTCCGCCGACGTCGGCAGGGCCCGGCAGCCCAGCTCGTCGGCCAGTGCGGCGGCGACCGCGGGGTCGGCGTCGAGCAGCACGGTGTCGAACCGGTCGGCGTGGCGGCGCGCCATCGGTGCGCCCATGCGGCCCAGGCCCACGAAGAGGGTGCTCACGAGGCCGTGTACCGGGTGCGCAGCTCCACCTTGCGGATCTTGCCGCTGGGTGTCTTGGGCAGCGAGTCGACCAGCTCCAGCCGCTCGGGCAGGAAGTGCTTGCTCAATCCCTGGGCCAGGAGGAAGTCGCACACCTGCGCCAGCGTGGGCGTGGCGGTGCCCTGCGGCACGACGACCGCGCAGGCCCGCTCGCCCAGCCGGACGTCGGGGATCCCGATGACCGAGGCCTCGACGATCTGCGGGTGCTGGAACAGCATGCTCTCCACCACGGTCACCGGGATGTTCTCCCCGCCGCGGATGACGATGTCCTTCGTGCGCCCCTCGAGCAGCACGTACCCCTCCTCGGTGCGCCGGGCGGTGTCGCCGGTGGTGAACCAGCCGTCGGCGTCGATCTCCCGGGCGGTCGCCTCCGGCAGGTCGAGGTAGCCCAGGAAGAGCCCGGGCCCCCGGATCCGCAGCGCGCCGATGACCCCGGGCGGGGCCTCCTCCCCCGCCGTGTCGACGACGCTGACGTCGGTGCCCGGCACGGGGACGCCGTCGGTCGCCTGCGCGGCGGCCGGCAGGGCGGGTGTGCAGGAGATCCCGATGCCCAGCTCGGTCATGCCCCAGGCCGGGCAGACGTAGCAGCCGAAGAGCTCGCCGGCCACCGTCGGCAGGGTCCGCGGCACGGGGGCGCCGGCCAGCACCACGGTGCGCAGCGAGCACTCCTCGTCGTTCGCCAGCTCGGTGAGCACGAGGTCCTGCAGGAACGTGGGCGCCGAGAACATGGTCGTGACGCCCTCCTCCCGCACCACGGCGACCGCCTGCTCGGGCACCCAGCGGTCCAGGTACACCGCCGTGCCGCGCAGGTAGGTGGTCAGCAGGACGCCCCACAGGAAGCCGGTGTGGTGCCCGACCGGCGAGGCGACCAGGTTGACCAGGGGCTCGCCGAAGGTCTCCCGGCCCATGTGCGCGACCCAGTTCCGCAGCACGGCGGACAGCGTCTGGGAGGTGTTCATGACCCCCTTGGGCTCCCCGGTCGTGCCCGAGGTGAAGCCGACGTGGCACAGCGCGCGCGGGTCGGGCGCGCGCAGCTCCACCTCGGGGGCGTCCAGGAGCGAGGACAGCGGCCGGACGCCGTCGCCGGCCGGGTCCTCGCCGGCCGGGTCGCCGGCCACCACGACGTGCCGGACCGACGGCAGCCCGCTGCGCAGGCGCTGCACCAGCGCGCGCGGGCTGTTGCTGCCGAACCGCTCCGCCACCACCACGACGGCGGCGCCGGTCCGGCGCAGGATGACCTCCACCTCCCGCTCGCCGTAGGCCACCGGGATGCCGCTGTAGACGGCGCCCAGCTCGTTGATCGCGAAGATGAGCGCCGCGAAGTCGGTCGAGTTCGGCAGCATCACCGCCACGAAGTCGCCGGGCCGGACGCCCAGGGCGTGCAGCCCGCGGGCGTACCGCGAGGCCCGCTCGTCGAGCTCGGCGTAGGTCGTCCGCCGGGCGCCCGGCGCCCCGCTGACCCGGTCGACCGCCGCCACCCGCTCCGGGTGCTCGGCGGCCGCGGCCGTGAGCAGCGCGCGGAGCGGCTCGGCGACCCACGCCCCGCTCTGCTCGTAGTCGCGGGCGAGCCCGGCGGTCAGCCGGCTGTCGGGCCGGATGCCGGGATGCGCTTCCGCGGCAGGGGACGGCTGGCTGGTTCGCTGATCGGTCACCACGATCGCTCCTCGTACGGGTCGGTGGGGCTCGGAAGCAGGGCTCAGCTCGGTCCGGCGGCGGCCGGGGTGCAGGTGAGAACGACCTTGCCGGCGACGCTGCCGGCCCGGACGGCCTCGAGGGCGGCACCGGCCTGCTCGAGGGGGTAGGTGCGGGCGACCGGGACGGTGAGCCGCCCGTCGACGTACAGCTGCAGCAGGTGCTCGATCGCGGCCCGCACCGACTCCGGCTCGCGGTCGCGGTAGTCGGACACCTGCAGCCCCAGGACGGCGATGTTCTTCACCAGGACGTGGCCGGCCTTGATCGTCGGCAGGTCGCCGGAGGCGAACCCGATCACGACCAGCCGCCCCTCCCATGCGGTGCAGCGCAGCGACTGCGCGAACACCTCGCCGCCCACCAGCTCGAGGACGACGTCGGCGCCGCGGCCCCCGGTCAGCGCCAGCACCTCGTCCCGCAGGCCCGGGCCGGCCGTCACCACGGAGTCGGCGCCCTGCTGACGGGCGAGCGCCGCGCGCTCCTCGTCCTGGGCCACGGCGATGACCGTGGCGCCGAGCGCCTTGGCGAGCTGCACGCCGGCCGAGCCGACGCCGCCACCCGCGCCGGTGACCAGGACGGTCTCCCCCGGGCGCAGGCCGGCCCGCCGCACCAGGGCGAAGTGCGCGGTGATCGCGCCGAGTCCGAAGGCGGCGGCGTCGACGAAGGGCACCTCGTCCGGCAGCGCCACCACCTGGGGCTCGGGCACGGCGACCAACTCCGCGTAGCCGCCGTGCTCGATCTGGGCCAGGACCCGGTCGCCGACGGCGAGGCGGTCCACGCCCTCACCCAGCGCACGGACGGTGCCGGCGATCTCCTTGCCGGGGCTGAACGGGCGTTCGGGGAGGATCTGGTAGCTGCCGGCGACGACGAGGACGTCGGGGAAGTTGACCCCGGCCGCCGCCACCTCGACGAGCACCTCGCCGGGCCCGGCCACCGGATCGGCGAGCTCGCCGGGAACGAGGCTCTCCGGCGGGCCGAACTCCTGCACCAGTGCGGCTCTCATGCGGACCTCTCGGACGGGCCGGCGGCCCGGTCGAAGGTCAGCGCCTCCGGGCCGGTCCGCAGCGGCGGGTAGGGCAGGGACCTGGGCTGCGACCGGAGCTGGTCCACGACCGGGACGGGCAGCGCGCTGACGTCGAACCCGGGTCCGGCCACCCGGTGCCCGGACCGGGTGCGCAGGGTCTGGCTGCCCGCGGCTTCCTCGAGCGTGGCGACGACGCAGCAGCACACGTCCTCGCCGGCGAAGCGCTCGCTCCAGTGGGCGGCGGGGTGGGCGGCGATCCGCTCGGCGACCGCGGCGATCACCTCGTCCTCCCGGCCGGCGTCGGACCGAAGCGGCCCGGGCAGGTCCACGAGGTCGCAGAAGCGCTGCCAGAAGCGCTCCTCGAGGGGCGCGGCGGCCACGTGCCGGCCGTCGGCGGTCCGGTACAGGTGGTACCGGGGGCTGCCGCCGGTGAGCAGGTCGCGGCCGGGCTCCGGCCAGGTCCCGCTGCCCGCGTGGGTGGCGAGGTAGCCGTACGCGAGGGTGCTCAGGTTCGGGGTCATGCCGATGTCGAGGTGGCAGCCCTCGCCGGTGGTCTGCCGCCGGAAGAGGGCCAGCAGGACGTTCAGCACCGCCGGGTACGTGCCGCCGGCGATGTCGGCGATCACCGTCGGGGGCAGGTGCGGGTCACCGTGCTCGTCGACGACCACCCCGAGCAGGCCGGACTCGGCGAGGTAGTTCAGGTCGTGCCCGGCCCGTCCGGCCGCCGGCCCGGTCTGGCCGTAGCCGGTGATCGAGCAGTAGACGATCCCGGGGGCGACGGCGCGGAAGTCCTCGTAGCCCAGCCCGAGCCGGTCCATGACGCCGGGCCGGAACTGCTCGACGACGACGTCCACCTCGGGGGCCAGGGCGAGCAGCCGGTCGCGGACGGCGGGGTCCTTGAGGTCGACCGCCGCGCTGCGCTTCCCCCGGTTGAGCAGCGCGTAGTTGGCGCTGCTGTCCCCCAGCCGGGGCACGTAGCCGCGCATCTCGTCGCCGTGCGGGGGCCGCTCCACCTGGAGCACCTCCGCGCCCGCCTCGGCCAGCAGCAGCGTCGCCAGCGGTCCGGGGAGCAGGGCGGAGAAGTCGAGCACCCGGATCCCGGCCAGGGGCGGTGCCGGCCGGCCGTTCCCCGCGGCGCTCACCCGCCCGCCCCCACCAGCGTGCGCGCCGCCGACCGGGCGGCCTCGACGGCACCGGAGGCGGCCCGCAGCGACACCGCGTCCCGCAGCAGGCCCTCCACGGGGTACTCGGTCATGTAGCCGTAGCCGCCGTGCGACTGCACCGCGGCCGCTGCCACGTCGAGGGCCGCGTCGCAGGCCGGGAGCAGCGCGGCGGCCAGGGCGTCGGGCCGGTCGAGGTCGGCGGTGACCGCACCGACGAGGAGGGCCCGGGCGGCCGCGGCCTGCGCCGACAGCGACGCGCGGACGGTCGGGAGGTCGGTGAGCGGGGCGCCGAACTGCACGCGGCCGGCGCTGTACTCCAGCGCCACGGCGGCCGCTGCCTCGGCGATCCCGGCGGCGACGGCGGCCGCGCCGGCGTCCAGCAGGGCGCGGGCCCGCCCGGCCTGCGGTCCGCGCAGCACGGAGTCCCCGGGCACCGCCGCGTCGAGCCGGACGCCCACGGTCAGCGCCCCGTCGAACCCCGTGCGGGCGACCGGGGGCCCGAACGAGACCCCCTCCGGCGGGACCAGGACGGCGGTGCCGGCGTCCAGCAGCACCACCAGCCGCGGCTCCCGGCCGGCCGGGTCGATCCGGTCGAGGACGCCGGTCAGCCGCCCGCCGGTCAGCGTCACCGACCCCGGGTCGACCGCCGCCACCGCGACCGGTGCCCCGTCGTGCAGCCCGTCGAGCAGCGCGGGCATCCGGCCGACGGCGGCCAGGACCGGCGCCGCGGCGTGCGCCTGCACCGAGGCCCACGCCAGGGCCGGCCACGTCCCGGCGAGCCGGGCGAGGGCGACGAGCATGGTGGGGGCCGCCGCTCCCCCGCCGCCGTCGGGCTCCGCGACGCCCAGCGTCCACAGCCCCTGCTCGGCCAGGGTGCGCCGCGCGGCGTCGACGTCGTCCGGCCGGTCGTCGCCCACGCGGGCGAGCCGGTCGGCGGCGAGGTCGTCGACCAGGTCGAGGACCGCCTGCTGGTCGTCGTCGAGCCGGGGGCCGGCCCAGGGCCGCCTCACGACCAGAAGGTTTCCGGGTCCGGCGTCCGCTTGGCGCCGAAGGCGTCCCCGGTCTCGTGCGCCTCCTTGGTGGCCAGGTAGAGGGTGAGCTGCTGGTCGTGGGCCATCCGTGCCTGCCCGATGACGCCGGTGTGGCGGGCGGAGAAGGCGCCCTTGAGCGCGCCGATGGCCATCGGGCTGCGGGTGGCGATCTCCGCGGCCACCTCCTGCGCCCGCGACACCGCCTGACCGGCCGGGACCACCTCGTTGACCAGCCCCATGGCCAGCGCCTGGGCCGCGGTGTACTTCCGGTTGAGGTACCACATCTCCTTGGCCCGCTTCCGGCCGATGGAGTCCTCCAGGTACCAGGTGCCGTAGCCGGCGTCGAAGCTGCCCACCATGGGGCCGACCTGCCGGAAGACCGCGTTCTCCGACGCGATGGTCAGGTCGCAGATGTTGTGCAGCACGTTGCCGCCGCCGACCGCGAAGCCGTTCACCGCCGCGACCACCGGCTTGGCGATGGTGTCGATCGCCTCGTACACGTCGATGATCGGCAGCACCTGCGAGTAGTCCAGCGAGGTGGTCTCGTCGTGCTCCCCGCCGATGCAGAAGAACTTGTCGCCGGCGCCGGTGAGCACCGCGGCGCGCAGCCCGGGGTCGGTGCGGAACCGCTGGAGGGCGTCCTTGAGCTCCAGCAGGGTCTGCACCCGCAGCTTGTTCCCGGCGTCCGGCCGGTCGATGGTCAGGGTCAGGACCGGCCCCGAGGTCTCGGTCCGGATATCGGTGTAGTCGCTCATCGAACCTCTCCGTGCTCGGGCGCGCCCGCGCGGAAGCCGCGGCCGCTCTTGGTGCCGAGGTAGCCGGCCGCGACCATCTGGTGCAGCAGCGGCGGTGGGGCGAACTGGGGGTCGAGCGTCGCCGCGTAGGCGCTCTCGGTGGCGTGCCGGTGGACGTCGATGCCGATCAGGTCGAGCAGCGCCAGGGGGCCGAGCTTGTAGCCCAGACCCAGCTGGATGGCGACGTCGATGTCCTCGGCGCTGGCCAGCCCGTCGTCGTACTCCTGCACGACGTCGTTGAGGTAGGGCATCAGCAGCCGGTTGACCAGGAAGCCGGGCCGGTCCTTGACCTCGACCGGCGACTTCCCGATGTCCTCGACGAAGGCGACCAGGTCGGCCACGACGCCGTCGTCGGTCTGCAGCGCCCGCACCACCTCCACCAGCGCCATCACCGGCGCGGGGTTGAAGAAGTGCAGCCCGGCCATGCGGCCCGGGGCGTCCAGGGACGCGGCCAGGTCGGTCACCGACAGCGCCGAGGTGTTCGTGGTGAGCACCGCCTCCGCACCGACGACGTCCGCGACCCGGCCGAGCAGCTCCACCTTGACGTCGTGCTGCTCGACGACCGCCTCGATCACCAGGTCGACCCCGGCGAGCTCGGCGACGTCGGTCGTGCCGCGGATCCGGCCGAGGACGGCGTCCCGCTGCTCGGACGTGGTCCTGCCGCGCTCGACCCCGCCGTCGAGGAAGGTGCGCACCGCGTCGAGGCCGTGGTCGATCCGCGCCCGGTCGGTCTCCAGGACGACGACGTCGCGGCCGGAGGCGGCCACCACCTGGGCGATCCCGGCCCCCATCGTCCCGAGACCCAGGACGGCGACCCGCGGAAAGGTCCTCATGCTCGAACTCCGATCGCTGCGGCCCTCAGGCACCGAAGGCCTTGGTGGTCTCGTAGGTGTAGAAGCCGCGGCCGGTCTTCCGCCCCAGGTCGCCGGCGGCGATCATGCGGTCCACCAGCGGCGGCGGCGCGAACCGCGGCTCGCGCAGCTGCTCGTACAGCCGCATCGACACCGCCTTGTGCACGTCGAGGCCCACCACGTCGAGCAGCTGGAAGGGGCCCATGGGGTGCCGCAGCGCCCCCAGCACCGCCCGGTCGATCGACTCGACGGTGCCCAGCCCCGCCTCCAGGGCCCGGATGCAGTTGTTCTCCCAGGGGATGAGGAAGCGGTTGAGGATGAAGCCGGGCCGGTCCTTGGTGATGACCGTCGTCTTCCCCACGCCGGCGAGGAACTCCAGGGACCGCTTCGTGGCCTCCGACGCGGTGTGCCGGCCCTCCGCCACCTCGACCAGCTTCATCAGCTGCGCCGGGTTGCAGTAGTGCGTGCCGACGACCCGCTCGGGATACCGCGAGCCCGACGCGATGGAGGTGACCGACAGCGTCGAGGTGTTGGTGTGCAGCAGCGCGTCGCGGGACACGATGTCGTCGAGCTCGGCGAAGAGCGTCTTCTTCACCTCGAGGTCCTCGAACACCGCCTCGACGACCACGTCGGCCGGGGCGAGGTCACGCAGCTCGGTGGTGCCCGACAGGTTGGCCAGCGCCGTCCCGAGCTGGTCGTCGGTGAGCTTGCCGAGCGAGGCGCTCCTGCGCAGGAAGCTCTCGACGGTGTCGAGGCCGCGCTGCACGGCGGCGTCGTCGAGGTCACGGAGGATGGTGCGGTGCCCCGCGCGGGCGGCCACGACGGCGATCCCCGCCCCCATCGTGCCGCCGCCGACCACGGCGACGGTGAGCTGGTCCTGGGTCATCGGTCCTTCGTCCTCTTCCTCGCGGGAGCGGTGGTCTGGTGCGGTCGTGCGGTCATCGGGCGGTCTGGCCGCCGTCGACGACGACCACCTCGCCGGTCATGAAGTCCGAGGCAGGGCCGGCCAGCAGCAGCAGCCAGGGGGCCAGTTCGTGCGCCTCCCCCATCCGGCGGGCGGGGACCGCGCGCAGCACCCGGGAGAGCGCCTCGCCGTCGGCCCGCAGGTCCGCGTTCATGTCGGTGGCGAAGTAGCCGGGTGCCAGGGCGTTGACCTGGACCCCGTGGCGGGCCCACTCGACGGCCATCGACCGGGTGAACGCGACGACCGCGGCCTTGGAGGCGCAGTAGGCCGCGTGCCCGGGCACTCCCTTGAACGCGAAGTTCGAGGCGATGTTGACGACCTTGCCCGCGCCCTGGGCGACCATGTGCGCACCGGCGGCGCGGGTGGCCAGGTAGGTGCCGCGGACGTTGGTGTCCAGGACCCGGTCCCAGTCGGCCGGGTCCTGCTCCAGCAGCGGGGTGCTGTCGATGACCCCGGAGTTGTTCACCAGGACGTCGAGCCCGCCGAGCTCGGCGACGGTGGTGTCGACCAGCCGCTGGACGGCGGCGGGGTCGGTGACGTCGGTCGGGACGACCAGCGCCCGCCGTCCCGCGCCCTCGATCTCGGCGGCGACGGACTCCAGCTGGTCGCGGCTGCGGGCGGCCACCGCGACGTCGGCCCCCGCACCGGCCAGCGCCAGCGCCAGCGCGCGGCCGAGCCCGCGGCCGGCGCCGGTGACGACGGCGACCTTGCCGGTCAGGGTCTGCTGCTCCGCGGGCTGCTGGGCGGCGGTCACCGGAGCGCCCCCTTCAGGCGTCCGGCGGTGTCACGGGCGATCAGGAGTCGCTGCACTTCGTTGGTCCCGTCGTAGATCTGGGTCACCTTGGCGTCCCGCAGGTAGCGCTCGATGCCGAGCTCGGACAGGTCGCCGACCCGGCCGAGCACCTTCGTGGCCGCCACGGCGACCTGCCAGCCGATGTCGGTGCAGGTCTGCTTCATCAGCCCGATCGCCCCGCCGGTCGCCCCGCCGGTCCGGTCGACCTCGCGGGCCACGCCGAGGAGGGTGAGCCGGCCGCGGAGGATCGCGCCGCGCAGCTCGGCGAGGACGAACGCCACGTCGGGCGGCAGGTCGGCGCCGTGCACGCGGTGCAGCGCGGCCAGCGCGTGCGCGTAGGCGCCCCTCGCCAGCCCGACGCCCTGCGCGGCGGCGCTGATCCGCGACTTCGTCACCGAGCTGACGACGATCGCCCAGCCCTCGCCCTCCCCGCCGAGGCGGTGCGACACGGGCACCGGCGTCCGGTCGAGGAACAGCTCCGCGGTGGTGGAGCCGTGCATCCCGGTCTTGCTCATGGGCGCACCCCGGGAGAGCCCCGGGGCGTCGCCGTCGACGACGAACGCGGTGATCCCCCGCCGGCCGGCCCGCGGGTCGACGGTGGCGAAGCAGACCACCACGTCGGAGCGGTCGCCGGTGGTGATGAAGGTCTTCGACCCGGTGATCGCGTACCCGGTGGTCCGCCCGTCCGCGTCCGTCTCGGCGACCGCGAGCGTCCGGAGGGCAGAGGCGTCGCTGCCGGCCCCCGGTTCGGTGACGCCGAGGGAGCCGTACCGGCTCCCGTCGACCAGGCCGGGGACGTACTGCCGCGCCAGGTCGGGGCCGCCCGAGTGCAGGATCGGGTACGCGGCGTGCATCTGGGTCATGTAGACCAGGCTCGTGGCCGGGCAGCCCGCCGTGATCTCCTCCATCGCCGCCGCGTAGGCCACCGTGCTGTCCGCGGTCCCGCCGTACTCCTCCGGGACCAGCAGACCGGCCAGGCCGGCCCGGGCGAGCGCCTGGTAGCTGTCGTGGGCGAAGACGTGGTCCCGGTCGCGGGCCCCCGCTCCCGGGGCGACGTGCTCGGCGACCACCTCGCGGGTGCGCGTCCGCACCGCGCGCTCCCGGGGGTCGAGCAGCGCGTCGGCGACCTCCTCGTCCAGCGCGCCGTGCAGGGCGAGGTAGGCGTCCGGCTCGGCGTCGAACAGCGGCGCCCCGCCGGGAGTGGTCCCGGTCATCGCTCCTCCTCCGGACGCGCGGGCAGGTCGTCGAACCGCGGCGGGCGGCGGGCCCGGAAGGCGGCGATGCCCTCGGCCGCCTCGGGGCCGCCGGTGACCAGGCCGGCCAGCGCCGTCTCGAACGCCAGGCCGGTCTCCAGCGGCGCGTCGGCGCCGTGCCGCAGCGCCAGCAGGACCGCCCGCACCGCCCGGGGCCCGCGGGCCGCCACCTGACCGGCCAGCTCCTGCGCCGCCGCCAGCACCTCCTCGACCGGCACCGGTGGCACCGGGGTGAGGCCCAGGGCGTGGGCGCGGTCGGCCGGGATGCGGGCGCCGGTGAGCATGGCGTGCGCCGCCACCGGCTGGCCGACCCTGCGGGCCAGCCGCTGGGTGCCGCCGTAGCCGGGCATGAGCCCGAGCCCGGCCTCGGGCAGGCCGAGCTGGGCGTTGTCGGCGAGGACGGCGAACGTGCACGCCAGCACCAGCTCGAACCCGCCGCCCAGGGCGAGCCCGTTCACGGCGGCGATCACCGGGACCGGGCAGCGCTCCACCCGCCCGACCACCGCCTGGCCGGCGGCGAGGACGTCGTAGGCGTCGTCGGCCGACAGCCCGGCGAGCTCGTCGAGGTCGGCGCCGGCGCTGAAGGCCCGGTGCCCGGTGCCGGTGAGCACGATCGCCCGGACACCCTCGGCCGGGAGCCCGGCGACCGCCTCGTCCAGCTCGCGCAGCACCCGCGCGTTCAGCGCGTTGTGCACCTCGGGCCGGGTGATCCGGAGGGTCGCGACCGGGCCGTCCCGGTCGACCGCGAGGACGGCGGAGCCGCTCACGACACCCTCCTGCCCGCGGTGGCGGCCGGTTCGGCGACCGCGCCGGAGGCGAGGAGCCGGTCGATGGCCGCGGCGTCGAAGCCGGCCTCCCGCAGCACCTCCACCGTGTGCTCGCCCAGCTCGGGGAACCGCTCGTTCCGGGGCTCGGGGATCGACGCCAGCCGGAAGGGGCTGCGCACGCCGTTGAGCACGCCGCCGGACCCGGGGACCGGCAGGATCGCGCCCCGGGCCACCACCTGCGGGTCGGCCGTCACCTCGGCCAGCCCCTGCACCAGGGAGGCCGGCACGCCGGCGTCCGCCAGGACGGCCAGCCACTCGGCCGCCGGCCGTCCCGCGAGCACCCCGGTGATCGCGGTGACCAGCTCTCCCCGGTGCGCCCGCCGCCCGGCGTTGTCGCGGAGCCGGTCGTCGTCGGCGAGGCCGGGGAGGCCGACGGCGGCGCAGAACCGCCGCCAGATCACGTCGTTGCCGATGGCGATGACGATGACCCGGTCGGCCGTGGGGAACGGCTGGTAGACGGCCAGGACCGAGTCGGTCCCGCCGCTGGGGACCGGCTCCGGGTCGCCGGCCAGGTAGGCCGCGACCCGGGGCGCGAGCAGGGCCAGGTCGGAGTCCAGGAGCGAGACGTCGACGAGGTCGCCCCGGCCGGTGGCACGCTGCCGGACGACGGCGGCGGTGACGGCCAGCGCCGCCGCCATGCCGGTCACGATGTCGGACAGCGCCGTCGAGACGCGCTCGGGTGACCCGCCCGCCGGGCCGGTGACCGACATCAGGCCGGACCGGGCCTGGGCGACGAGGTCGTACCCGGGCAGTTCGGCGTCGGGGCCGGTCAGCCCGAGGCCCGACATCGCGCAGTAGACCAGCCGCGGGTGGCGGGCCCGGACCTCGTCCGGGTCCAGCCCGAGGGCCGCGAGCTTGGCGGGGTTGAGGTTCTCGACGAGGACGTCGGCGCCGGCGAGGAGCCGGTGGAGGACGGCGATCCCGTCCGCGGACCGGAGGTCCACCGCGACGCTGCGCTTGTTGCGGTTGGCCGAGGCGAACCAGGCGGACGCGCCGTCGACGCTGGGCGGGCTCCACGAGCGGGCGTCGTCACCGGTGCGCGGGCGCTCCACCTTCACGACGTCGGCGCCGAGGTCGGCGAGGTACATGGAGGCGGTCGGGCCGGCGTAGGACGTCGACATGTCGACCACCCGGAGCCCCTCGAGGGGTGGCGGGGAGCCCGCCCGGCTTCTCGTCGATGGCACTGTTCCGCACCGCCCTCTCGCGTCTCGCGGCCTGCGCCGAAACGTAGGCAGTCGACGCGGCGGGTGTCAATGTCCGACATTTGCGGATCCAGCCGTACCGAGCTCCGGACCCGCCGTCCGGTGCGGCGCACGGGGCCGGAACAGCGCCGTTCACCAGCGGTGACGGGCCCGTCGGCGTGTCGTCGTCCATCCTGCCCGGTTCCGGACGGATCGCAATTCGTGCGGTGACCCTTGACACAGCTGGCTAATGTCCGACATCGTCCCGGCACGCGCTCCCCGGCCGCTCGACCCGGTGGACGGTGCGCGCGGAGCGGAACCCCGGAAGACCCCTCCCCGGCGGCTCGGCCGGCCCCCACCACGGCGGCCCGGCCCTCCCCCGGCGGTGGTCGCCCGGTCCCCGCAGCAGGGTCCGCGCTCGCGGACCTGGCCCTGAGACGGAGGAAGAGGCATGACGACAGCCGCGCAGGCCACCGCCGAGCACGAACGGAACCGCAAGCACGCCCAGCGGGGCGCCTTCTACGGGTTCTACGTGGACATGTTCGACATCTATCTGCCGATCATCGCCCTGGCGCCCGCGATCGGGTACTTCATCTCCCCCGATCTCGACGCGTCCACCACGGCCGTCATCACCGGCATGATCTTCGCCGCGACGCTGGTCGGCCGACCCCTCGGGGCGCTCATCTTCGGCCGCTACGCGGACATGCACGGGCGGAAGAACGCCACCGTCATAGCGGTCGCCGGCTTCGGCATCCTGACGATCGTCGTCGGACTGCTGCCGGGGTACCAGACCTGGGGGATCGGCTCGGTCGTCGTCTTCGTGCTGCTGCGCTTCGTGATCGGCATCTTCGTCGGCGGTGAGTACACCGCGGCCAGCCCGCTGGCGATGGAGTACTCCCCCAAGGAGAAGCGCGGTCTCAACGGTGGCCTGATCATGACCGGCTTCCCGCTCGCCTACGTCTCGGTCGCCGCGATCACGTTCGTCATGCTGCAGATCGCCCCCGCGGGCGACATCGACTCCCCCTACGTGCAGTGGGGCTGGCGCATCCCGTTCTTCATCGGCGGCGCCATGGCCCTGGCCTTCGTCGTCTACTACCTGAAGAGCGTCCGGGAGTCGGAGCTGTTCGAGGGCAGCGGCGGCGGGGGAACGCCGGTCAAGGACCTCTTCACCGGTCAGAACAGGAAGAACTTCATCCAGGTCTTCATCCTGATGACCGGCTTCTGGTTGTCGCTGAACTGCGTGACCGCCATCCTCCCGGGCCTGCTGAGCTCGGAGAGCAACCTGACCCCGACCCAGGTGAGCGTGACCCTGATCGTCGCCTACCTCGTGGTCGCCGTCTGCTACGTGATCGCCGCGGTGGTCAGCCAGCGGACCGGCCGCCGGCCGTTCCTGATGGTGTGGGGCGGGATCGCCGGCATCGGCGGCACCGGGCTCTACGCCCTCTACCTGGCGACGAAGCCGCAGAACCTGTTCGTCGTCATGGTCATGGTCACGCTCATCGCGGTCCTCGTGGTCTCGGTGTGGGGCCTGACGACGGTGTACATCAACGAGCGCTTCCAGACCGGGGTGCGGGCGACCGGCTTCGGGCTCGGCTACAGCCTCGCGGTGGTCATCCCGTCGTTCTACGCCTTCTACCAGTCCGGGCTCGCCGCGGTGATGCCCTTCGAGTGGACGGTGCTGCCGCTGCTGGTGATCGGCTGCGCCTTCATCACGTTCGGGGCGGCGATGGGTCCGGAGACCAAGGACGTCGACTTCGCCGCGGCGGACAAGGAGCCGGCGCTCGACCACTGACGCCGTCGTCCCGACGGCGCCCGCGCAGGAGGGCGGTCCCGGGTCTCGCGACCCGGGGCCGCCCGCGCGCGGACGTATGATCAACAACTTCGAGACGCACACCTCTCCCGCGCCGGGCGCCCGGAACGGGGCAGGCCCGGGCAGACGGGGGGACGCAGTGGCGGGATCCGTCTCGGTGGCCGGCAGCATCGGCAAGAAGGTGCTGCGGCCCCGCGAGCAGGTCGAGGACCAGATCAAGGCGGCCATCCTCTCCGGTTCGCTGCGCCCGGGCGACCGGCTGCCCGGCGAGGTGGAGCTCGCCCGGCAGTTCGCGGTCAGCCGCAGCACCGTGCGGGAGGCCCTGCGGTCGCTGTCCACGCAGGGCCTGATCACCAAGACCCCCGGAGCGGGCGGCGGCAGCTTCGTCCGCAACGTCGACCACTCCACGCTGCGCAGCGCGCTCGTCGACTCCGTGCACCACCTGCTCGCCCTCGGCACGATCGAGTTCGAGGAGGTGGCCCTGGTCCGCCAGCACCTCGAGGTGCCGGCCGTGCGCCTGGCCGCCGTCCACCGCACCGAGGAGGACCTGCAGGAGCTGCGGGACATCGTGGCCCTGCAGAAGTCGATCTCCGTCGAGGACCCCCGGGTGCCCGGGCTCGACGAGCAGTTCCACGGGGCCATCGCCCGGGCCTCCGGCAACCGCGTGCTGGCGTCCTTCGTGAGCGCGCTCCACCTGGAGACCGAGCCGGTGCACTACCTCGACCTCTCCCCCGAGGTGGGCCGGACGACCGTGCGCCAGCACCAGCGGATCGTCCGCGCGCTCGCCGACCGGGATCCCGCGGCCGGCGAGGCGGCGATGATCGAGCACCTCACCTACCTGCGCGAGCACCTGCTGGCCTACCAGCAGCGCTGAGCGCCGGCCCGCTCAGACCACCGCGGGCACCAGCAGCAGCGCCGTCGGCAGGAGCAGCAGCAGGACGGCCGCAGCCAGCGCCCCCCAGCGGGCGGCCGGCGACAGCGGGTCGGGGGGTTCCAGCAGCCGCACGACGCGCGCCCGGACCCCCGCACCCGACACCGCCAGCGCGCCGGTGGGCACTCCCCCGCCCGGACCACCGGCCGCGGCGACGATCGCCTCGGCGAGGGTGCGCCGCGGGGTGGCGCCGTGCAGCGAGGTCAGCGCGACGTCGTCGGCCCGCATCTCGACCAGCTCGCGGACCGCGCCGTGGGCGCGCTCGGCCGCCGGCAGCACCGGCAGCGCGGCCTTCCAGGCCACGAACGGCAGCAGCAGCAGGTGGTGGCGCTCCCCCAGGTGCGCCCGCTCGTGCGCGACGACGGCGGCGAGCTGCTCCTCGTCCAGCTCGGCGACCATCCCCGACGAGAGCACCAGCAGCGGCCGGGCCCCGGGGATGCAGAAGGCGACCGGGGCCGGGTGCTCGAGCAGCCGGGTGTCGGGCTGCGGCGCCGGCTGCACGACCAGCTCCAGCAGCTCCCGGTGCCGGCGCCTGGTGCGGGTGATCCGGACCCAGGACAGCACCAGGACGCCGACCAGCTCGGACGCCAGCACCGCCGCGAGGGTCAGGGCGACCCAGTGGTCACCGCGCACCGGTTCGGTCGCCGAGTGCGCGGTGAGCACCGACCACGCCGCCTCGGGCAGTGAGTGCCCCCACGGCGCCAGGCCGTGCACCAGCAGGGCACCGATGATGGACAGCCCGCCGGCCAGGCCGATCGCCTGCCAGCACAGCAGCGCCACCAGCGGGTCGCGCCCCGGCCAGCGGGCGCGGGCGAGCAGCGCCGGCACCGGCCAGGCCAGCAGCGCGGCGAGGACGGCGAGGAGCGCGGCGGTGGTGGGCAGCACCGGTCGGGACCCGGGTCAGCCCTGCGGAGCGTCGTCGGTGCCGGCGGCGGCCAGCAGGTCGCGCAGCATCCGGGCCTCGTCGGCGTCGACCGCGCCGACGAAGCGGGCCAGCACGGCCTGCCGGTCGGCGGCCTGCCCCAGCACCTCGCGCATCACCTCGGCGGCGTGCTCCTCGCGGCTGGTCCGCGCCGAGAAGCGGCGCGGGCGGGCCTCGTCGTGGACGACGAACCCCTTCTGCTCCAGCCTGCTCAGCACCGTGTGCACGGTGGTCAGCGCGAGCGCCCGGTCGGCCAGCCCGTCGCGCAGCAGGGTCGCCGCCACCGGGCCGTCCGCGGCCCACAGCCGCTCCATGACGGCACGCTCCAGCTCCCCCAGCGAGGCCATCGCTCCCCCTGTCCGGCAGATCACACGCGACTCTTCTACGTGTCGTAGAAAAGGTCTTCTACGAGGCGTAGAAAGGACGTCGTCGATAGTAGACCGCAGAAGGGACCCGGGCCGTGGACGTCCTGGACATCGCACGCTGGCAGTTCGGGATCACCACCGTCTACCACTTCATGATGGTCCCGCTGACGATCGGCCTGGGGATCCTGCTGGTGGTCATGCACACCATGTGGGTGCGCACCGACAACCCCGAGTGGCTTCGGATGACCCGCTTCTGGGGCAAGATCTTCCTGATCAACTTCGTCCTCGGCGTCGCCACCGGGCTGGTCCAGGAGTTCCAGTTCGGGCTGGCCTGGAGCGAGTACTCCCGCTTCGTGGGCGACGTCTTCGGCTCGCTGCTGGCCCTCGAGGCGCTGCTGGCCTTCTTCCTCGAGTCCACCTTCCTCGGCCTGTGGATCTTCGGCTGGGGGCGGATCCCGAAGAAGTTGCACCTGGCCACCCTGTGGGCGGCCGTCATCGGCTCGGTCGTGAGCGCGTACTTCATCATCGCGGCCAACTCCTGGATGCAGCACCCGGTCGGGGTCGTCGCCGACGACGCGACCGGCCGGCCGGTGCAGGTCGACTTCGTCGCCGTGCTGACCAACAACACTGCGCTGGCCGCGTTCACCCACACCATCGTCGCCGCGCTCATGGTCGCCGGCGCCCTGCTGGTCGGCGTCGGGCTCTACCACCTGCGCCGGCGGAAGCTGGCCGGGAAGCCGGCCGACGAGATCGACCACGGGGTGTGGCGCCGCTCGGTCCGGATCGGTGGCTGGGTGTCGCTCGCGGCCTTCGTGCTGGTCGCGGCCACCGGCGACTGGCAGGCCAAGCTGATGTACCACCAGCAGCCGCTGAAGATGAGCTCGGCCGAGGCGCTCTGCGACACCGAGGCGCCGGCGTCGTTCTCGATCTTCGCCTGGAACAAGCTCGGCTCCAACGAGTGCGACGACGTCCACTCGATCACCGTGCCCGGGCTGCTCTCCTTCCTCGCGCACGGCGACTTCACCAGCGAGGTGCCCGGCGTCAACGAGCTCCAGGAGCGCTACTCCGAGGTCTACGGCGCGACCTACCCCGACGACCCGTCGCGCTTCGGCGACCTGGCCGGCGAGCCGGTCGACTACCAGCCGGTGCTCGCGGTCACCTACTGGAGCTTCCGGCTGATGATCGGCATGGGCGCTGTCTCGGCCGGGGTCGCGGCCTACGCGCTGTGGTCGACGCGGCGCGGCCGGGTGCCGACCTCGCGGATCGGCGTGTACGGCTCGCTGGCGGCAGTGGGCGCGCCCTTCGTGGCCAACGCCTCGGGGTGGATCTTCACCGAGATGGGCCGCCAGCCCTTCGTCGTCGTCCCCAACCCCGACGTGCCGGTCGACGAGCAGATCTGGTTCTTCACCGCCCAGGCCGTCTCCCCCGGCGTCTCCGCCGCCGAGGTCTGGACGTCGCTGGGCGCGCTGACCCTCGTCTACGGCGTGCTGGCGGTCATCGAGCTCGGGCTGATCACCAGGTTCATCCGGTCCGGGATCACCGCCGGCGACACCAGCACCACGCCGCCGATCGGCACCGGCGGGGACGACGACCGCCGCGAGGGGCCGGTCGGCGACGCCGGTGGCGCCGGCCGTGGCCGCCGCGCCGACGACGACGTCCTCCAGTTCGCCTACTGACGACCACCCCCACCCGTAGACCCGAGGAATTCCGTCATGGACCTGCAGACCCTGTGGTTCGCCGCCGTCGCCGTGCTGTGGATCGGCTTCCTGCTCCTGGAGGGCTTCGACTTCGGCGTCGCCGCCCTCCTGCCGGTGCTGGGCCGCAGGACCGCCGACCGGCACCTGATGCTGCGCAGCATCGGCCCCCTGTGGGACGGCAACGAGGTGTGGCTGATCACCGCCGCCGGTGCGGTGTTCGCCGCCTTCCCCGGCTGGTACGCCACCTGGCTGCCCGCGCTGTACCTGCCGTTCGTGTTCGTCCTCTTCGGCCTGATCATCCGCGCGGTCGCCTTCGAGTGGCGGCACCAGTCGCACGACCCGCGCTGGGACGGCACCTGGACGCACGTGATCACGGTGGGCTCGCTGATCGCCGCCCTCGGCGTGGGTGCGGCGCTCGGCACGACCACGCTGGGCCTGCCGATCGACGGCGACGGCATCCGGGTGGGTGGCAGCTTCGCCGGCGTGGGCTGGGCGGCGCTGCTCGGCGCGGTCGCGGTGCTCGCCTTCTCGGTGGTGCACGGCGCGCTGTTCCTGGCGCTGAAGACCGACGGCGACGTCCGGCTGCGCGCCCGGGCCCTCGCCCTGCGCTGGTCCCCCGTGGCCGCGCTGCCGCTGCTGGCCTGGGCCGGCTGGGTGCACCTGCGCGCCGGGACGCCGCTCACCGGCGCGCTGTGGGTCGTCGCCGCGCTGGCCGTCCTGGTCACCTGGGCGCGGATCCGGGTCGACCGCGAGGGGCAGGCCTTCGCCGGCTGGGCGGTGCTGCTGGTCAGCTCGGCCGCGACGATCTTCGGGGCCGCCTACCCCGTCGTCGTGCCCTCGACGATCGACCCCGCCTTCGACGTGACCATCGCCGACGCATCGGTCAGCGACTACACGCTGACGGTCATGACCTGGGCGGCCGGCGTCGGGCTGCCGATCGTGCTGGCCTACCAGGCGTGGACCTACTGGGTGTTCCGCCAGCGGCTGACCGCCGAGCCGCAGCACGAGCACGCCCCCGGGGCGGGGCGGGCCCCGGCTCCCGGGGAGGTCCCGGCGTGAGCGGTCCCGCGGCAGGGGCCCCGGCCCGCGCGCGGGGACCCCTCGGGGCGCTGGCCGGCGTCCCCGGACTGCACGGGGCGCTGGTCCGGTCGGCGCTGGCCGCGCTGGTGCAGACCGCCGGCCTGGTCCTGCTCGCCGGGGGCCTGGCGCACGCGGTGGCGCGGGCCACCGGCTTCGCCGAGGGCGCGGTGACCGCACCGCTGGTGCTCGCGGCGGTCGGCGCCGCGGTGCGGGCCGCCGCCGGCACCGTCGGCGAGGCGGTGGCGGCCCGCGACGCCCGCCGCGCCGAGGACGAGCTGCGCCGCCGGCTGCTGGACCGGTTCGCCGCCTCGCCTGCGGCCGTGGCCGCGGCCGGCGGCACCGGCCCGGCGGCGGTGCTGGCCACCACCCGGCTGCACGACCTCGGACCGGCGCTGGCCGGCTACCTGCCGGCGCTGGCGCAGACGCTGGTGGTGCCCCCGGCGCTGCTGGTGGCGCTGGCCGCGACGGACCTGCTGTCGGCCGTCCTGGTCGCGGTCACGCTGCCCCTGGTGCCGGTCTTCATGGTGCTGGTGGGCAGCTACACCCGGGACGCGACCGTCGACTCGGCCCGGGCGCTCGACCGGATCGCCGCGCACGTCGCGGAGCTGGTGCGGGGGCTGCCGGTGCTGGTGGGCCTGGGCCGCGCCGCCGAGCAGGCCGCCGCCCTCGCCGAGCTCGGCGAGACCCACCGCGAGCGCACGCTGGTCACCCTGCGGGTCGCGTTCCTCTCGGCGCTGGTCCTCGAGCTGATCGCCACCCTGTCGGTCGCCCTCGTGGCGGTCACCGTCGGCCTCCGGCTGCTGCACGGCGACCTGGCGCTGGGCCTGGGGCTCACCGCGCTGCTGCTCGCGCCGGAGGCCTTCGCGCCGCTGCGGGCCCTGGGCAGCGCGCACCACGCCGCCGAGGACGCCGCGCTGGCGGCGGCCGAGTCCCGCGCGGTGCTCGCCGCGCCGGTCCCGGTGGTGCCCGCCGGGGCCGGTGCGGACGCCGACCCCCGCGGCGCCGACGTGGTCGTGCAGGGGCTGTCCGTGCGCCACCCCGGTCGCGCGGTGCCCGCCCTGCCCCCCACCGACCTGGCGCTGCGCCCGGGCGACCTGGTCGCGCTCGCCGGTCCCAGCGGATCGGGGAAGTCCACCGTGCTGGCGGCGCTCGCCGGGGGGCTCGCGCCCGGTGCGGTCGCGACCGGCACGATCGCCGGCGTCCCCGCCGGCGCGGTCGCCGTCGTGCCGCAGTTCCCGCGGACGACCGGTCGGACGGTCACCGACGAGCTGCGCCGGCACGCCGGCCCGGGCGCCGGGACCGACGTCGACGTCGCGGGGATCGTGGCCGGGTCGCTGGCCCGCGTCGGGGCCGGCGCGCTGGCCGACCGGGCCCCGGAGGACCTCTCCCCCGGTGAGCTCCAGCGGGTCGCGCTCGCCCGCGCGCTGGTGCGGATCCGCCGCGGGGCCCGGCTGCTGCTGCTCGACGAGCCGACCGCGCACCTCGACGAGGAGGCCGGGGCGCTCGTCGCGGACGTCCTGGCCGGGCTGCGCGGCACGGTCACCACGCTGCTGGTCACGCACGATCCGCGGCTGGCCGCGCTGGCCGACCGCACCGTGACCCTCCCCGCACCCGACCCCACCCGGCACGGGACCCCCGCCGCCGGGAGCCCCCCGCCGCCCCCGAGCTCCCCCGCGACGGCGCACCCCGACGTCCGGGACGCCGGGACGGCGCCGGTCGCGGGAGCGATGCGGCGCGCCGTGCTGGCCGGCACGCTCTCCGCCGGCGCCGGCATCGCGCTGACCGCGGTGTCGGGCTGGCTCATCGTCCGGGCGGCCGAGGCCCCGCCGGTCCTCACCCTGCTGGTCGCCACCGCGGGGGTGCGCGGTTTCGGCGTCGCCCGGGCCGTGCTCCGGTGGCTGGAGCGCATGACCGCGCACGACGCCGCGCTCCGGCTGGCTGCACGCACCCGGGTGCGGGTGTGGCGGGCGCTGGCCGCGCAGGGTCTGGCCGCCGACCGGACCCCGGGCGCCGCGCTGGCCCGCGTCGTCGGCGACATCGGCCTCGTCCAAGACCTCACCGTCCGGGTGCGGCCCCCGGTGCTGGTGGCGGTCGCGGCCCCCACCGCCACCGTGGCCGCCTTCGCGTTCATCGACCTCCTCGCCGCGGGCGCGATCGCCGCGACCCTGGCCGTCACGGCCGGCCTGGTCCTGCTCGCGCACCGCTCCCTAGACGCGGGCGCCGCCCGGACCGCCGGGACGCTGCGGGTCGCGGCGCTGCGCGAGACGGCGGCCGCGCTGGACGGCGCCGCCGACCTGCGCGCGCACGGCCTCGCGGGCCGGACCGCCGCCGACCTCGCCGCCCTGGGGGCCCGCGAGGGTCGCACCGCCACCACCGGCCTGCGGGCCGCGGCGGTGGGCACCGGGCTGGTGGCCCTGGGCACCGGCCTGGCGGCCGTCCTGGGCACGGCCGTGGCCGCGGGCGGCGGGGTGCGCGGACCGGCGCTGGCGGCGCTGGCCCTGGCGCCGCTCGCGCTGGTCGATCCCCTGGCCGGCCTCGTCGGCGCGCTGCAGCGCCGAGGCGCGCTCGCCGACGCGCAGGCCCGCCTCGACGCCGTGCTCACCGCCCCGGTCGCCGCCGACCCGGCCGCGCCGCTGCCCGCACCGGCCGGCATCTCCGCGCTGCGCACCGAGGGGCTGGTCGCCGGCTGGCCGGGCGGGCCCGACGTGCTGCGCGGGGTGGACGCGCGGGCCGGGGCGGGCGAGGGCTGGCTGGTCGTGCGCGGGCCGTCGGGCACGGGCAAGTCCACCTTCCTGGCGGTGCTCATGGCCGCGCTGCGGCCCCGCGGCGGCAGCTACGCGGTCGACGGCGTCCCCACCGACCGCATCGCCGGCGCCGACCTGCGGGCCCGGATGGCCTGGTTGCCGCAGGAGGCGCACGTGTTCGCCTCGTCCATCCGGGCCAACCTGGCGATGGCCGCCCCGCGGGGCGAGCTGGCCGGCCCGGCCGGGGAGGCGCGCATGCGCGCGGCCCTCGCCGCGACCGGGTTGACCGGCCTGCTCGGCACGCTGCCCGCCGGGCTGGACACCCCGGTCGGCGCCGGTGGCACGGCCCTGTCCGGCGGCGAGCGGCGCCGGCTGGCCGCCGCCCGCGCCCTGCTGGCCGACCGGGACGTCGTCCTGCTCGACGAGCCGACCGCCCACCTCGACGCCCCGACCGCCGCGGCCCTGGTGCGCGACCTGCGCGCGGCGCTGGCCGGCCGGGTGGTCGTCTGCGTCACGCACGACGAGCTGGAGCAGCCCGGCGACACCGTGCTGCAGCTGGGCGGAGCAGCGGCCCGCGCCGCCGCCTGAGGGTGTGCTGCGACAGTCCGGCTCTGCCCAGCCGGGCTGGGCAGAGCCGGACTCTCCGGGGAACAGCTCCGGGAGGGGCCACCGTGCACCGGTCCTTCGAGGAGGCGGTGCGCGCGCTGGACGAGGCCGGGTACCGCCGGGTCCACGTCGACGGCGGGCGCACCGGGCACGCCTTCGTCCGCGCCGGCCTGGTCGCCGACCTCACGCTCTCCCGGGTGCCGGTGCTGATCGGGACCGGGCACACGCCGTTCGGCGAGCTGCCGGCCGACATCCCGCTGGAGCACGTGGCCACCCGCTCCTTCGCCGGCGGCATGGTGCAGAGCACCTACCGGGTGCGCCGGGAGCGGTGACCGGTCCCGGTCAGCCGGCCGGGACGTCGACCGGGATCTCCGGCCCGAGGCGGCAGTCCTGCAGCAGCTCGAGGTCGTCGCCGGACCAGAAGCTCCCCGGGTCGTAGGCGGTGAGCGGGCGGTCGTCGGGCAGCAGCCCCATGGCCGTGTAGGTGGCCGCGACCAGCTCGGCGCAGAAGACGGTCTCCGCCGCTGTCCGCCGCCGCAGCCGGCCGTTGACCCAGCCGCGCACGAGCCCGCGGGTGGTCGGGAACGGCCGCCCGTCCAGCCGGGCGACGGTGCGCAGCACGGCGTCCTCCATGGCCGGGGTCACCCCGCCGTCCTCCGCCGGCCCGACCAGCTGGCGCAGCCACGCCCGCTGGCCGTACCGGCCCCGCCAGGTCAGGACGGCGTCGCGCAGGTCGTGCAGCTGGACGCCCCGCTGGTGGGTGCCGCTCCAGGCGTCGGGCAGCGACCGCCCGAGCTCGGCGTGCCACAGCAGCGGCGGCAGGTCCTCCAGGACGACGGCCATGCCGACGTGGTTCACCGGCGCGTTGGTCAGCGCACGGATCGCGCGGTCGGCGAGCGAGGGGCCGCGGAAGACCCAGACGTCACCGGTGCGCGTCAGGTCGACCGCGGCGTCCAGGGAGAGAGCGGGCACGGGCGGCTACGTTACGGAGGTGCGCCTCTGGAAGCTGCTCGGACTGGCCGGCCTCGCGGGAGTCGCCGCCGGCGGTGTGGTGCTCGCCCGCGACGAGCGGCAGCGCCGCGCCTACACCCCCGAGGACGTCCGCGCCCGCCTGCACGAGCGGGCGGCGGCAGCCCCGGACCCGGAGGAGCCGGCGCCGGCGACCGCCGCCGAGCTCACCGCGGGCCGGAAGCACCGGCTGGCCGGGGTCCTGCGCCGCCGCTGACCCGGCCGCGGTCAGCCCGCGGCGGGCGCCTCGGGCAGCACGACGATCCCGTCGCGGTCGGCGCAGAGCCACGCCCCCTCGCGGAAGACCACCCCGGCGAAGGTGACCGGGATGCCGGCCTGACCGGAGTGCAGACCCCGCTGGCTCTTGCGCGGCATCGCGGCGAGCGCCCGCACGCCGAGGTGCTGCCCGGCCAGCTCGTCGGCGTCGCGGATGCAGCCGTGGACGACGATGCCGGCCCAGCCGTTGGACGCCGCGGAGACCGCGAGGTTGCCGCCGACCAGCCCGCACCGGGTCGAGCCGCCGCCGTCGACCACCAGCACCCGCCCCTCGCCCGGGCCCTCGACCGCCTGCTTCACCAGCGTGTTGTCCTCGAAGACCTTCACCGTGGTGACGGGACCGCTGAAGGCGACGACGCCGCCGAAGATCTGGAAGACCGGGTCGCAGACCTGCGCCTCCGGGTGCGCATCGGAGATGTCGGTCGTGGCGGGGCCGGCTGGCGCGTCGCTGGGGGTCATCTGTCACTCGCTCTCGGGTCGGCGGCGTGGAAGCTCCGCCGCTTCGTTATAGCCTATAAGCAGACAGGGGGGGCAGATGAGCGACGCGGTGTACGCGACGAAGAGCGACCTCGCCTACACCCGGGTCCGCGAGCTGATCCTCGCCGGGGAGCTGAAGCCGGGCGAGGTCCTGCCGCAGGCCGCGCTGGCCCGGGCCATCGGGATGAGCACCACCCCGCTGCGCGAGGCGCTCCGGCGGCTGAAGCAGGAGGGCCTGGTCGAGCTCGACGCGCACCGGGACGCCCGGGTGCACCCGCTCGACGCCGACGAGGCCCGCGACCTGCTGGAGCTGCGCCAGACCCTCGACCCGCTGGCCGCCTCGCTCGCCGCGCACCGCCGCACCGCCGACGACCTCAGCGAGGTCGCCGCCGCCCTCGACGGCCTCCAGACGCTGACCAGCTCGCCGTCGGTCGCCGGCCTGGAGAGCCACCACCGCTTCCACGCCGCCATCCACCGCGCCTCGCACAACGCCCTGCTCGTGCAGACGCTGGACGGCATCTGGATGAAGACCGACCGCTACCGGCGGCACGGGCTGGAGGCCGGCCGCACCGACGCGGAGCGCGACGCCCGGGCCACCGAGCACCGGCTGCTGTACGAGGCCGTGCGGGACGGCGACGCCGAGGCCGCCGAGGAGCTGATGCGCCGGCACGTCGAGTCCAGCTCGATCGCCCGGTCGCTCGACCGCCTGGGCGATCCGGGCCGGCCCCGGTGACCGCGCCGGGACGCAGGCTGCTCGCCGTCCTGCTGCTGCACTCGGCGCTGACCCAGGTCATCACCTTCGTCCTGCGGCCGACGTCGGCCTACCGGGCCCTCGAGCTGGACGTGCCGGCTGCCTGGCTGGGCGCGCTCACCGCATCCTTCGCCGTCGTCCCGCTGCTGCTGGCGGTGCCGTCCGGCCAGGCCACCGACCGCTTCGGCGAGCGCCGCGTGATGCTCGTGGGCGCTGTCCTCATGGTGTTCTCCGGTGCCGTCTTCGCGACGGAGCGGGGTGGCGCGGCCGGCCTGGTCCTGGGCAGCGTGGTCCTGGGCACGGGGCACCTGCTCTCGGTCGTCGGCCAGCAGGCCGCCGTCGCCAACACCGCCGGCCCGGGCCGGTTCGACAGCGCGTTCGGCTACTACACGTTCGCGGCGTCGCTGGGGCAGGCCGTCGGACCCGCGCTGATCACGCTGATCGGCGGCGAGGGGGCGCTGCCGGACACCACGCCGATCTTCCGCACCGCGACGGCGCTCGGCGTCGTGCTCCTGGCGTGCACGGCGTTCCTCCGGATGCCCGTCCGCGAGCAGGCCGGGAGCACCGCGGGAACCGGGGGCATGGGGACGCTGCTGCGGCTGCCCGGGCTGCTGCGGGCCCTGCTGGTCAGCTGCGTCGTGCTGGCCGCCGTCGACATCACCCTCGTCTACCTGCCGGCCCTCGGGGCCGACCGCGGGCTGGCCGCCGGGTTCATCGGCCTGCTGCTGACCCTCCGTGCGGTCGCGTCCATGGCCTCGCGGCTGTTCCTCGGGCGGCTGGTGGCCCGGGTGGGCCGGCGCCGGCTGATGGTCGGGAGCGTGGCGCTGTCCGCCGTCTCGATGGCGGTCGTGGCGGCCCCGCTGCCGCCGGCCGCCATGGCGGCGGTGGTCGTCCTGCTCGGCCTGGGCCTGGGGGTCGGTCAGCCGCTCACCATGTCGTGGCTGGCCGAGGTCGCCCCCGCAGGTCTGCGCGGTCGGGCGATGTCCCTGCGGCTCACCGGGAACCGGCTGGGCCAGGTGCTCATCCCCAGCGCGGTCGGGCTGGTGGCCGCGGGGGTCGGCGCGGCCGGGGTCCTGGGGGCCACCGCCGCCGCGCTGGCCGTCGTCGGGGTCGCCGCCCGGCGGCTGGCCGTGGACGGCGGCCGGGGCACCTAGGCCCCGGCGATGCGCTCCACCACCGCGACGGTGAACTCGTCGGTCGAGGCGGTGCCGCCGAGATCGCGGGTCGACACTCCCCCGCGCACGGCCGCGCGGACGCCGTCCTCCACCCGGACCGCCGCGTCGGCCGCCCGCCGGTCGCCGTGCCGGGTGCCCAGCCAGTCCAGCAGCATCCCCGCGGACAGCATCATCGCGACCGGGTTGGCCAGGCCCGTTCCGGCGATGTCCGGCGCGGACCCGTGCGAGGCCTGCGCCATGCAGCGCTCGTCCGAGGCGTTGATCGACGGCGCGGTGCCCAGCGAGCCGGCCAGCTCCCCCGCCAGGTCGGACAGGATGTCGCCGAACATGTTCTCGGCGACCACGACGTCGAAGGACGAAGCGCGGCGCAGCAGGTGCACGGTCATCGCGTCGATGTGGATGTCGTCCACCGCGACGTCGGGGTACCCCTCGGCCACCTCGAGGCAGACCCGCTTGAACAGCCCGGACGTGAGCTGCAGGACGTTGGCCTTGTGCACGATCGTGAGCCGGTTGCGCCGGCGCCGGGCCAGCTCGAACGCCGTCCGGGCGATCCGCTCGATCGCGGTCCGGGTGAAGACCCCGTGGCAGATGGCCACGTCCGCCGTCGGCATGAACTCTCCCGTGCCGGCGTGGGTGTTGCGGTCGGCGTAGAAGCCTTCGGTGTTCTCCCGGACGACGACGAGGTCGGTGTCCGGCGCGATCGCCGTGCCGCCCGCGAAGCCGCGCGCGGGCCGGATGTTGGCGTACAGGTCGAAGCGCTTGCGGATGGCCCCGCTGGGGTTCAGCTGCGACCGGTACGGCTCGGGGTAGGCGGCGCTGTCGTGCGGCCCGAGCAACCAGCCGTCCAGCGCGGCCAGCGCCGCCAGCGTCGCGGCCGGCACGGCGCTGCCGTGCGCGTCGATCGCCGAGGCGCCGAGCGGCAGCTCGTGCCAGTCGACGGGCTGCGCGCCGGCGGCGGCCAGTGCGGCGTCGACGACGCGCACGGCGGCGGGGACGATCTCGGGCCCGATGCCGTCACCGGGCATCACGCCGAGGCGGTAGCGCCCGGTCACGTCAGGCCGGGGTGGCGCCGCGGTCGGCGTCCGAGAGGTGCTCGAACGTCTCGCCGGTGGCGGTGATCGTCCGGGTGACGTCGCGCCCGCCGTAGACCCAGTAGATGGTCATCGAGCCCTTGCCGCGGTTGCGGAAGCAGTGCGGGACGCCGGCGGGCACCCAGGTGGCCTGACCGGCGACGAGGTCGAACTCCTCGTCCCCGACGACCGCGGTCGCCTCGCCCTCGAACACCAGCACGGTCTCCTCGACGTTGTGCGAGTGCAGCGGGATGCCGGTGCCCGGGGAGAACACGGTCATACCGGTGGTCACCCGGTTGCTCGAGCAGTTCCACTTCCCGACGAACGGCAGGGTGACCACGCCGTTGCCGCGGTCGAACCCTTCGATCTCCTCCCTGCGCAGGACCATCGACGGCGGGACGGGCTGGGTCATGACGGCTCCTCGGTGGTGTGGGTGACCAGCAGCCGGCCGGGGGTGTTGGTCTGGCCGGCGAGCACCTGCGCGGCGATCGTGCGCCACTCGGCGAAGTGCGGGGACGCCTTGTGCGCGGCGAACGCGTCCGCGTCGGTGTAGAGCTCGTACAGGACGAAGCGGTTCTCGTCGCCCTCGACCGAGCACACGTCGAACCGCAGGCACCCCGGCTCGTCGCGCACCGACGCTTCGGCGTTCGCGCTCATCCCGGCCAGGAACTGCTCGCGCCGGCCCGGCTGCACCTCCATCTGGACCACCAGGCTGAACATCGCCGTCCCCTCGAAGCTGTCGCCGTTCTGCATACCTGCTGTATACATCATGTAGTACGCCAGAGACGAGACGAGGTCCTGTCATGACGGAGCAGCGGATCGCACCGGACACCCTGCGGGCCCTGGGGGTCGAGATCCTCGCCGCCCTCGGCGTCCCCCCGGCCGACGGGGCGATCGTGGCCGACAGCCTGGTCCAGGCCGACCTGTGGGGTCACCAGTCGCACGGCCTCCTGCGCCTCCCCTGGTACGCGGCCCGGCTGCGGTCCGGCGCCATGCGGGCGGTCACCGATCCCGCCGTCCTGTCCGACACCGGCCCCCTCGTGCTGCTCGACGGCCGGGACGGCATCGGCCAGGTGCTGGCCGAGCGCGCCCGCCTGCTGGCCGTGGAGCGGGCCCGGACCCACGGCGTCGGGGTGGTGGGCGTGCGCGACTCCAACCACTTCGGCACCGCCATGTACTTCACCCGCCGGGCGGCCAGCGAGGGCTTCGTCGCCGTCCTCACCACCAACGCCAGCCCGGCGATGGCGCCGTGGGGCGGCCGCGAGAAGCGGCTGGGCACGAACCCGTGGTCGATCGCCGCGCCGGGGCCCGACGGCGGGGTCGTGGCCGTCGACATCGCGAACACCGCGGTCGCACGGGGGAAGATCCACCTGGCCGGGAACCGCGGCGAGCCGATCCCGGAGTCGTGGGCGCTCGCCCCCGACGGGCGGCCGACGACCGATCCGGCCGAGGGGGTGCTCGGCGTGCTCCTCCCGATGGCCGGCCACAAGGGATACGCGATCAGCTTCCTGATGGACGTGCTGTCGGGCGCCCTGACCGGCAGCGCCGTCGGCACCGGGGTGCACGGCCCCTACGAGGCGGCCGAGCGCAGCCGCTGCGGCCACCTCTTCCTCGTCCTCGACCCGGACGCCTTCGGGGACCGCGCCGGCTACGAGGCCCGCGTGCGGCAGCTCGTCGACGAGGTGAAGGCCGTGCCGCTGGCGCAGGGGTTCGACGAGGTGTTCCACCCGGGGGAGGTGGAGGACCGTGCGGAGGCGGTGAACCTCGCGGCCGGTGGGGTGCTCCTCGCCGAGCAGTCGCTGGCCGACCTCCGCGCGCTCGCGGCGGACGTCGGGGTGCCGTTCCCGGCAGAGGAGGTGCGATGACCACCGCACCCGGCGGACGGGAGCCGGCGAGCGACGTCAGCAAGGCCGACCTCGTCCACCGCCGTCTCAAGGAGGAGATCGAGCTCGGCGAGCTGGCCCCGGGCACCCCCCTGTCCGAGCTCGCGCTCGTCGACCGCATGGGCGCCTCCCGGACGCCGGTGCGGGAGGCGCTGCGCCGGCTGGCCGGCGAGGGGCTGGTGGAGCTGGCGCCGCGGCAGGGAGCGCGGGTCTCGCGGGTGTCCCTGCAGAGCGTCCGCGACCTGTTCGACTTCCGCGCGCTGCTCGAGCCCGCGGCGATCCGCCAGGCGACGGAGGCCGCGGCCGGCGCTCCCGAGCTGCGCCGCGCCTTCGCCGCCATGCGCACCGGGTTCGCCCGCCTCCAGCGCCGCGCGCCCTCCCCGGCGCGCTCCCGCGCCTTCTACGAGCTGGCCGACCGGTTCGACTGGGCGGTCATCGGCGCCACCCGCAACGAGCACCTCCGGCGCACGATCGCCGAGCTGCGGCCGCACACCGCCCGGCTGCGCAACCTGTCGCACATCGACCCGCAGCGCGTGGAGGTGTCCGTCGTCGAGCACCTGCGGATGTGCGACGGGCTCCTGGCCGGCGACGGCGACGAGGCCGCCGCGGCGGTCACCGAGCACCTGGCGCAGAGCCTGCGCACCATCTTCGGCAACCTCGCCCGCGCGCCGGGCGCCGCGCTCGACCTGCTGGGCTGAGCCGGCGACGCCCGGTCAGCGGGCCGCCTTCACCGCCAGCACCGGGCAGTTCGCGTCGAGCAGGATCCGCTGCGCCTGGCTGCCGGTGATCAGCTTCCCCGTCGGCGACCGGCGCCGCAGACCGATCACGATGAGGCTGGCCTTGACCCGGTCCGCCGCCTCGACGACCTCCTCGGCCGCCTCGTGACCCCGCACCTTCTGGTCGATCTCGTAGACGACGCCGGTGGCGTCCAGCCGCTCGCGCAGCGCGGCCACCTGCTCCTCCGGCAGGAACCGGTTGTCGACGTAGGCGTCGCCGCGCGAGGTGTTGACGACGTGCAGCGGCTGCTGGCGGAGGCCCGCCTCGGCGACCGCGGCCGACAGCGCCGCCTCGCCCTCGGGGGTGGGGACGTAGCCCACGACGATGGTCATGTGGTCAGCATCACCCCCCGGCGGCGGCGACGTCAGCATTGCGCAGCTAACGGTCGTTTCGGTCCTTGCGTCATCGCGCCCGGTCACGACCGGACCCCGGGCGCAGGGTGAAGCGTCGCTCGGGGCGCCCGGCGGTCCCGTACCGCTGCCGGACGTCCGCCTCCTGCTGCGCGACCAGCTGCTCCAGGTACCGGCGGGCGCTGACCCGCGCCAGCCCGGTGCGCTCGCTGCACTCCGAGGCGGACAGCCCCTCCGGGCCGGCCGCCCGCAGCGCGCCGCGGACCACCTCGAGGGTCTCCGGCGCGATGCCCTTGGGCGTCGGCGCGATCGCCGGAGCGGTGCCCCGGGCTCCTCCGAACAGCCGGTCGACGTCGGCCTGGGCCGCGTCGCCGAGCTCGGTCAGCTCCGCCCGGAGCGCGGCGTAGTCATGCAGCCGCGACTCGAACGTCCCCCGGTCGAAGGGCTTGACCAGGTAGTGCAGGGCGCCCCCGTGCAGCGCGCTCCGGATGCTCTCCACGTCCCGCGCGGCGCTGATGACCATGACGTCGACGCCCGACGCCTCCGCCCGGAGCCGCCGCAGGACGTCCAGCCCGGTCATGTCCGGCAGGTAGACGTCGAGCAGCACCAGGTCCGGCGCCAGCCGGCCGATGGCCTCCAGGGCGGCCGCGCCGGTCGAGGCGGAGCCGACCACCTCGAACCCGTCGAGCGCCGCGACGAACCCGGCGTGCACCTTCGCGACCATGAAGTCGTCGTCGACGATCAGGACCCGGATCACGAGCTGATCAGCGCCGGCTCGGCGGGCAGCCGGGCGGTGAAGGTGGAGCCACCGGCCGAGGACGCGGTCGCCTCCCCGCCGCGGCGGGCGCACACCAGGTGCACGAGGGACAGCCCGATGCCCCGCTCCCGGGCGGGCGCGCCGGCGGCGTCCGGCGCCGGGCCGCCCTTGGTGGACACGCCCCGCCGGAACACCTCCTTCTCCATGCCCGGCGGCACCCCGGCCCCGGAGTCCCGGACCACCACGTCGACCTCCCCGTCGATCAGCCCCACCGTCACCTCCACCCAGCGCTGCGCCGACGACGAGGCGGCGTCCATGGCGTTGTCCACCAGGTTCCCGACGACGGTCGCGACGTCGGCGCTCAGCTCGCCGTCCAGGACCGGCAGCGAGGAGTCCGGGGCGATCCGCAGCTCGACGCCCAGCTCGGCGGCCTGGCTGGCCTTGGCGATCAGCAGGGCCGCCACCGACGGGTCGCGGACCGCCTCGGTGACCGCCCCGGCGAGCTCGGACCGGCTCGAGCTGATCCGGTGGACGAACCGGACCGCCTCGTCGCCCTCCCCCAGCTCGATCAGCCCGGCGATCGTGTGCAGCCGGTTGCTGAACTCGTGGGCCTGCGCGCGGAGCGTGTCGGTGACGTGCCGGGTGAGGTCCAGCTCGCGCCGCAGCTCGAGCAGCTCGGTGCGGTCGCGCAGCGTCGTCACCGAGCCGATCGGCCGCCCGTGGCTGGCGATGGGCAGCCGGTTGACGACGACGACGCGCCCGCCGCTGGCCACCGCGCGGTCCCGCTCCACCTCGTCGGAGAGCAGGGCGTCCCGCATCTCCTCCCCGACCCCCAGATCGGCGAGGGTGCGGCCGAGCGCGTCCCCGGGGATCTGCAGCAGCCGGATCGCCTCGTCGCTGACCAGGGTCACCCGGCCCCGGAGGTCGAGGCCCACCACGCCCTCGCGGATGCCGTGCAGCATCGCGTCGCGGTGCTCCACCAGCCCGGTGATCTCGGCCGGCTCCAGACCCAGGGTCTGGCGCTTGACCCGGCGGGCGACCAGCAACGAGCCGCCGAACCCGATCCCGCTCGCCAGCCCCAGGTAGGTCAGCAGGTTGGGCGCGGCCGCGGCCAGACCGTCCATCAGCGACGGGTAGAAGCGCGTGACGGCCACGAAGCCGGCGGTGTCGCGCTCCGGCCCGGTGAGCACCGGCACCATGGCCACGGCGGCCGACCGGCCGTCGAACTCGCGTTCCCCGAGCCACGCGCGCCCCTCGAGGACCGTGCTGTCCCCGACCGGGAACCGGGTGCCCAGCTCGCCGGGGTCGGCGCTGGCGATCACCTCCCGGTCGTCGCGGGCGACGACCACCGAGGCCGAGTCCGAGACGCTCCGGGTGCTCTCGGCGGCGATCCGCACGTAGTCGACCCTGCCCTCGTCGACGGCCTCGCGGAGGATGCGCGCGTTGGCGAGGGTCTCCGCGACCGACAGCGCCCGGCGCCCCTCGGTCTCCTGGGCCCGCTTCGTGGACTGGGCCACGGTCACCGCGGCCACGCCCACCAGGACGACGCAGATGATGACCACCTGCAGGGCCAGGAGCTGGCCGGCGAGCGAGAGCCGCCGGGTCACGGGCATCTCCTGTCGTCGGGGGAGGTGGGCGTGCCGATGCTGCCCGGCCGGCACACCGCTGTGACCGTGGACACAACGACCACAAAGCTCATTGCGCACGCAAGGGTGACACGGCCCAACCCCGTTGACACCGTCCTGTCAGACGGCGGGAACCCGCCGGACACACAGGAGGAACACATGCGCACTGCTTCCCTGCGGAGGCTCACCGTCGGCACCGTCGCCGCCGGCCTCGTGCTCACCGGCTGCGGCACCACCGCCGAGGGCGGCTCCGCGTCCGGCGGCGGCGACGAGGGGGCGATCAGCGGGCTGCGGTTCCTGGTCCCGAACTCGCCCGGCAGCGGCTACGACACCACCGCCCGCGAGGTGGCCACCGTCCTCGAGGAGGAGGAGCTGGCCTCGTCGATCGAGGTGTTCAACCTCGAGGGCGCCGGCGGCACGGTGGGCCTCCAGCGGCTGGTGAACGAGGAGGGCAACGCCGAGATGCTCATGCAGATGGGGCTCGGTGTCGTCGGTGCCCAGTTCAGCAACCAGTCCGAGGCGACCCTGGACGAGACCACCCCCGTCGCCAAGCTGATCGAGGAGGCCGAGGCGATCGTCGTCCCGGGCGACTCCCCCTACCAGACGCTCGACGACCTCGTCGCCGCGTGGCAGGCCGACCCGGGCAACACCCCGGTGGGCGGCGCGTCGAACCCGGGCGGCCCCGACCACCTGACGCCGATGCTGCTGGCCGAGGAGGTCGGCGTGGAGCCCACGGCCGTCAACTACGTGGCCTACGACGGCGGCGGCGAGCTGCTGGCCGGCATCCTCGGCGGGGACGTCGCGTTCGCCGCGACCGGTGTCGGCGAGGTCGCCGAGTCGGCCGCCTCCGGCGACGTCCGGATCCTGGCCGTCACCAGCGAGGAGCCCGTCGAGGGCGTCGACGCCCCGACCCTGACCGAGGAGGGCGTGGACCTCGTCTTCTCCAACTGGCGCGGGATCGTCGCCGCTCCGGGCATCACCGAGGACGAGCGGCAGCGCTTCGTCGACGCCGTCACCGAGATGCACGACAGCGAGGCGTGGCAGCAGGTGCTCGAGGACCAGGGCTGGACCGACGCGTTCGTCACCGGTGACGACTTCACCGAGTTCCTCACCGAGGAGAGCGACCGGGTCGAGTCCGTCATGAGCGAGCTGGGTCTGGTATGAGCTCTGCCGCTCCCGGCGGCGCTCCGGAACAGGGCCGCTCCGAGTTCGGGGTGGCCCTGTTCCTCGCGGCGCTCGGGATCCTCGTCATCGTGCAGGCGCTCCTCCTGCCGGAGAGCCTCATCGCCCGTGGCCCGGTCGGACCGGCGACGATCCCCCTGGTGGTCGGCGGGCTCCTCGTGGTCGTGGCGGGCTTCCTCGCCGTGGACGTGTGGCGCGGCGGCCGCGGCGAGCCGGAAGGCGGCGAGGACGTCGAGCTGACCGGCGGCAGCGACTGGCTGACCATCGCCATGCTGGCGGCCGCCTTCGTCGCCAACGCCCTGCTGATCGAGCCGCTCGGCTGGCCCGTCTCCGGCGCGGTCCTCTTCTGGGGCTCGGCCTTCGCGCTCGGCAGCCGGCACTACGTCCGGGACGCCGTGATCGCCGTCGTGCTGTCCGTCGGCTCCTGGTACCTGTTCGTCCTGGGGCTGAACATCTCCCTGCCCGTGGGCGTGCTGGAGGGGATCCTCTGATGGACGCCTTCTCGGAACTGATCGGCGGCTTCGGCACCGCGCTGACGCCGACCAACCTGCTGTACGCGTTCATCGGCGTGCTGCTCGGCACCGCGATCGGCGTGCTGCCCGGCATCGGGCCGGCCATGACCGTCGCCCTGCTGCTGCCGCTGACCCGCGGCCTCGACGTCACGACCGCGCTGATCATGTTCGCCGGCATCTACTACGGCGGCATGTACGGCGGCTCGACGACGTCGATCCTGCTGAACACCCCCGGCGAGAGCGCCTCGGTGGTGACCGCCATCGAGGGCAACAAGATGGCGCGGTCGGGGCGGGCGGCCCAGGCACTGGCCACCGCGGCGATCGGGTCGTTCGTCGCGGGCACGATCGCCACCCTGCTGCTGGCCCTGGTGGCCCCTGCCGTCGCCGACCTGGCCGTCGAGGTCTCACCGGCGGACACCTTCGCCATCATGGTGCTGGCCTTCATCGCGGTGACGTCGGTGCTCGGCAGCTCCCGCATCCGCGGCCTGGCCGCGCTCGGCATCGGGCTGACCATCGGGCTGATCGGCATCGACCCGACGTCCGGTCAGCAGCGGCTCACCTTCGGCGTCCCCGAGCTGGCCGACGGGATCGACGTCATCGTCGTCGCGGTGGGCCTGTTCGCCGTCGGCGAGGCGCTGTGGACGGCGGCGCACCTGCGGCGGCGACCGCTGGACGTCATCCCGGTGGGCAACCCCCGGATGAGCCGGGAGGACTTCCGCCGGTCCTGGAAGCCGTGGCTGCGCGGCAGCGCGATCGGCTTCCCGTTCGGGGCCATCCCCGCCGGCGGCGCGGAGATCCCGACCTTCCTCTCCTACGTCACCGAGAAGCGCCTGTCCAAGCACCCGGAGGAGTTCGGCAAGGGTGCGATCGAGGGGGTGGCCGGCCCGGAGGCGACGAACAACGCCTCCGCCGCGGGCGGTCTGGTCCCGCTGCTGACCCTCGGCATCCCGACGACGGCGACGGCGGCGGTCATGCTGGCGGCCATCCAGAGCTACGGGATCGAGCCCGGGCCGCGGCTGTTCGACACCGAGCCGGTGCTGGTGTGGGGCCTCATCGCCAGCCTGTTCATCGGCAACACCGTGCTGCTGGTGCTCAACCTGCCGCTGGCACCGCTCTGGGCCCGGCTGCTGCGGATCCCCCGCTCGTACCTCTACGCGGGCATCCTGTTCTTCTCCAGCCTCGGCGCGTACGCGGCCAACGCCAACCCGTTCGACCTGTTCCTGCTGCTGGTCATCGGGGCGCTCGGGTTCATGATGCGCCGGTACGGCCTGCCCATCCTGCCGGCGATCATCGGGGTGATCCTCGGCCCCTACGCCGAGGCGGAGCTGCGCCAGGCCCTGCAGCTGAGCAACGGCCAGCTGAGCGGTCTGGTCACCCCGCTGACGGTCACGGTGTACGTCATCGTGGCGCTGGTCCTGCTGTGGCCCCTGGTCCGGCGGCTGCTTCCCCGGAAGCCCACCGTGCCGCTCCTCAGCGAGGCCACGCACGAGATCGAGGAGGCGCACTCCCACCACGGTCTGACCACCGCGGTCTCGGTGGAGCGGCACCCCGGCGACGGGACCCGCGAGGACCCGGGCACCGGGCGGCCCGGCGGCCCCTGACGCCGACCGGACCCGACGGGCCCCGCGCCCCCCTCCCCCGCCGCTCAGCCGGCGCCGGAGGGGAGCGCGGGGCCCTCGTCCTTGAGCGCGACGCCGGACGCGCCGAGCTCCCGCGCCGCGCCCAGGAGCCGGACGACGAGGTCGGCGGCGTCGGCGTAGCCCAGGCCGTGCGGCGGCCGGACGTTGGAGACGCAGTTGCGCTCGGCGTCCACCCGGCCCGGCCGCGGCGCCCAGGTCAGGTAGACGCCGAGCGAGTCCGCCGAGGAGAGCCCCGGCCGCTCGCCGATCAGCACCAGGACGACGCGGGCGCCGAGGGCCGCGCCGATCTCGTCGCCGAGCGCCACCCGCGCCTGGGCGGCGAGCACCACCGGCCCGACCGACCAGTCGGCCAGCCGGTCCAGCAGCGCCATGACCAGCGCCGCCCCGTGCTCGTGCACGGCGCGCGGCGAGAGCCCGTCGGCCAGCACGATCGCGACGTCGGCCTCCGGGCGCGGCAGCGACCACCCCGGCGCCAGCCGCCGCCCGAGGTCGGGCCGCTGCAGGTACTCGGCGCGGTCGGCCGCCGCCGAGTGCACCTCGAGCACCGGTAGCCCGTCCAGCCCGGCCCGGACGAGGTCCGCGTCGAGGGCCGTGTGCACGGCGTCGCGCGCCACCGCGTGCGCCAGCCGGAACTCCAGCTCCCGCGCGGTGGGCAGCCCGTCCCCCGCGCGGCCCAGGGCCACGCGGGCCCGGGTCGCCGCCCGCAGCGCCGCCCACGGGTCGTCGGCCACCTGCCCGGTCCCGGCGCTCACGACCGCGCCGCCGCGAGCAGCGCCTTCGCCCCGGGTGCGTCCGCGGTCAGCGACCGCACCCGCCCGTCGTCGTCCAGCAGGTCCATCCGGGCCAGCCAGGCCTCGAACTCCGGCGCCGGCCGGAGGCCGAGCACCTGCCGGGCGGTGAGCACGTCCGAGAACGACAGCGACTGGTAGTGCAGCATCACGTCGTCGGACCCGGGGACGGCGATGACGAACGGGCAGCCCGCCGCGCCCAGCAGCAGGGTCAGGGTGTCGGTGTCGTCGGCGTCGACCTCGGCGTGGTTGGTGTAGCAGACGTCGACCCCCATGGGCAGGCCGAGCAGCTTGCCGCAGAAGTGGTCCTCCAGCCCGGCCCGGATCACCTGCTTGCCGTCGTAGAGGTACTCGGGTCCGATGAACCCGACCACCGTGTTGACCAGCAGCGGCTCGAAGTGCCGGGCGACGGCGTAGGCCCGCGCCTCGAGGGTCTGCTGGTCCACCGGCCGCCCGTCGACGCCGCGGTGCGCGTCCGCCGACAGCGCCGAGCCCTGGCCGGTCTCGAAGTAGGTGACGTTGCGCCCGACCGTCCCGCGACCCAGCGCCAGCGCGCCCTCCCGCGCCTCGGCGAGCAGGTCGAGGGTGACGCCGAATCCCCGGTTGGCCGGCTGGGTGCCGGCGACCGACTGGAACACCAGGTCCACCGGCGCCCCCTTCTCCAGCGCCTGCAGCGTCGTCGTCACGTGGGCCAGCACGCAGGACTGGGTGGGGATGTCGTAACGCTGGATCACCGCGTCCACCAGCTCCAGGAGCGCGATCGTCCGTCCCGGGGAGTCGGTGGCCGGGTTGATGCCGATCACCGCGTCCCCGGACCCCTGCAGCAGCCCGTCGACGATCGAGGCCGTGACGCCGATCGGGTCGTCGGTCGGGTGGTTGGGCTGCAGCCGCGACGCCAGCCGCCCGGGCAGCCCCAGGGTGCTGCGCAGCCCGGTCACCACCCGCGCCCGGCGCCCCACCGCGACCAGGTCGGCGTTGCGCATCAGCTTCGACGTCGCGGCCACCATCTCCGGGGTGAGGCCGCGGGCCAGCCCGCTGATCGCCGCCTCGTCCCCGGCGGCGGCCCAGCCGAGCAGCCGGTCGCGGAACTCCCCCACGGACAGCGCGGCGACGGGTGCGAACGCGACCGGGTCGTGGGTGTCCAGGATCAGCCGCGTGACGTCGTCCTCCTCGTAGCCGACCACCTGCTCGGTGAGGAAGGTGCTCAGCGGCAGGTCGGCCAGGACCGTCTGGGCGGCGACCCGCTGCGCCGCCGACTCCGCCGCGCACCCGGCCAGCACGTCGCCCGAGCGGGCCGGCGTCGCCTTGGCCAGCAGATCCGACAGGGCCGGGAACTCGTACGTGTGCCCGCCCAGCGTCGTCCGGCGGACGGTCACCGCACCTCCTCCTCGGCCGCGGCGAGCAGCTCGAACTCCTCCTCCGGGGCCGACGCCACGAGGTGGTGGCGGCTGTAGACCGCGAAGTACCCGAGGAAGAGCGCGTAGGCGGCCAGCGTCCACAGCGCGGCGACCTCGTCGACGAGGAAGGTGGCGACGACGGCCGCGGCGGCGAGCACGAGCGCGGTGCCGGTGGTCGCCGTGCCGCCCGGCGTCCGGTACGGCCGCGGCAGCTCGGGCTCCCGGCGGCGCAGCACGATGTGGCTGACCATCATCAGCACGTACGAGACCGTGGCCCCGAAGACGGCCATGTTGAGCAGCATCGCGCCCTGCCCGGTGAGCGACAGCACGAACCCGACGGCTCCGGGCACCAGCAGCGCCAGCACCGGCGCCTTGCGGGAGTTGGTCACCGACAGCGCCCGCGGCAGGTAGCCGGCGCGGGAGAGCGCGAAGGTCTGCCGCGAGTAGGCGTAGATGATCGAGAAGAAGCTGGCGACCAGCCCGAACAGCCCGGCGTAGTTCACCACCGAGGTGAGCGCCGACGACGCGCCGGCCACCTGGAGCGCCTCGACCGGCGGGTTGCCGCTGGCCGAGATGGTCTCCGAGCCGCCCGCCCCGGCGGTGAAGACCAGCATGAGCACCGCGAGCACCAGCAGCAGCCCCATGGCCGCGACGATGCCGCGCGGCATGGCGCGGGCGGGGTCGCGAGCCTCCTCGGCGGCCAGCGGCACGCACTCGACGGCGAGGAAGAACCAGATGGCGAACGGGAACGCCGCCCAGATGCCCATGAGGCCGAACGGCAGGAAGTCCGAGGCGCCGGCGGCGTCGGTGGGCGCGATGTCGAGCAGGTTCGCCGCGTCGAAGGCGGGGATGGCCCCGGCCAGGTACACCACCAGCCCGGCGACGGCGATGCCCGCGATGACCAGCATGACCTTGAGCGCCTCGCCGACCCCCAGGAGGTGGATGCCGATGAACAGCGCGTAGACGGCCAGGTAGATCCACCAGCCGTCGGTGATCCCGAACAGCCCGAGGGACTCCACGTAGGCGCCGATGAAGGTGGCGATCGCCGCCGGCGCGATGGCGTACTCGATGAGCACCGCGACCCCGGTGGCGTAGCCGCCCCAGGGGCCCAGCGCCCGGCGGGCGAAGGTGTAGCCGCCGCCCGCGGTCGGCAGGGCCGAGCCGAGCTCGGCCAGGCCGAACACCATCGCCGAGTACATGAGCGCCATCAGCGCGACGGCGATCAGCAGGCCGCCGAAGCCGCCCTCGGCCAGGCCGAAGTTCCAGCCCGCGTAGTCACCGGAGATGACGGCGGCGACACCGAGCCCGGCCAGCAGCACCCAGCCGGCGGTCCCGGTGCGCAGCTGCCGCTTCTGGTGGTAACCGGCCGCCACCGCTTCGGCCTCGACCCCGTGCCGGGTCGCGGGGCGGGCGGGACGTGCTCGTGGATCGGCGGTCATGGCTCGGCCTCCCGGTCAGCCCCCGCAGGTCGGGGAGGGCCAGCCTGGCCCGGCGACCTCGCCCGGGCAATGGGCTGCGACGGGACGGAACACGCCGTTCACACCGCTGGTGCGCCGCGCCGTCCCGGGGGCCCGGCGGTGCCGGTCAGATGCTGCGCCAGCGACCCTCGGCCGCGTTCCCCTCCGGCCGGGACTCGAACACGTTCCCCTCGGTCGGCGGCACGTCGTCCCCCGCCAGGGCGAAGGTGCGCAGCAGCGGCTCGACGAGCGCGTCGTAGAGCCCCGGCAGGAGCCGGAAGCCGGCCGTGATCAGGTGGTTGGCCACGCCGGCCTGCACGATCCGCCGCGGGTTCTCCAGGGTGGACAGCACCCGTCGCGCCACCCGCTCCGGCGAGTACACCGGCGGCGGCGGCCGGCCGGTGCTGCCGGCCCAGGAGGCCGCCTGGTAGTAGATCGGCGTGTCCACCCCGCCGGGCTGGACGATCGAGACGGAGATCCCCGGTTCGTCGCGGGTCTCCTGCTGCAGCACCCGGGCCAGGCCCAGCTGCCCCCACTTCGCGACGGCGTAGCTGCCCAGCACCGGGGTCGTGACGTTGCCGAGCAGCGAGTTCACGATGACGAGGTGGCCGCCGGCCTGCCTGCGGAACACGGGCAGGACGTGCCGGGCCAGGGTGGCGGTCCCGTGCAGCGAGGTGTCGACGACCCGCTCGAAGACCTCCTTGGGCACGTCCTCGATCCGGCCGTAGGCCATGACCTGCGCCGAGTGCACCACGACGTCGAGCCGGCCGAACTCGGCGACCGCGGACGAGACGACCGCGCGGATCGCGTCCTCGTCCAGGACGTCGGCCGGGCAGACGGTGACGGCGGCCGCGCCGGCCGCGCGCGCCTCGGCGGCGGTGGCCTCCAGCGGCTCGCGCCCCCGGGCGACGAGGACCAGCCGGGCGCCGCGGCCGGCCAGCCGCACCGCCGTCGCCCGGCCGATGCCGCTGGACGCGCCGGTGATCAGCGCGGTGAGCGGTGATCCGTCGGTGGGGGGGATCGGCACGGAGAACTCCTCGCCTGGGGCTGCGGCCGGTGTCCGGGGAGACCGGTTGTCCACGACCGACTACCCGACGCCCCCGGCGGTCATGCGGTCGAGCTCAGCGAGAAGCCAGCCGGGCCCGGCGGCGGCCACCCCGTCGGGCAACCGGGCGCGCAGCCCCCGGTCCGCGGTGACCACGAGCACGTCGTCGTCGCCGGCCAGGCCCGCGACGGACTCGACGAGGGCGTCGTCACCGCTCGCCTGCGCCCGGACGACGCGCACCCCGTCGGGTGCCGGCACGTCCCGGGCGGCCCCCTCGACGACGGCCACCACCGCGGTGCAGCCCAGCGGCCCACCGTCCGGGCCCGCCGCCTCGGATCCGGGCAGGCCGGACAGCCGCTGCAGCAACCGGCCCGCCGCGCCGGCGCGATCCCGCCACCAGCCATCCGGACGGGAGCCGACGACGTTCGCGACGTCCACGACGAGCACCGTCACCGCGTCCCCTCCCGCCCCCCTGTCCCCGGTTCCCCGTCCGCCGACGAGGGAACCCCGGACCGGCCCGCCGGCTCCTACGCTGCCGGCATGTGCCGCAACATCCGCCCGCTGGCGAACTTCGAGCCGCCCGCGGCCGACGACGAGATCCAGGCCGCCGCGCTGCAGTACGTGCGCAAGATCAGCGGGACGGTAAAGCCGTCGCGCGCCAACGCCGAGGTGTTCGAGCAAGCGGTCGCCGAGGTGGCGGCCGCATCGGCCCGGCTCCTGGACGCCCTGGTCACGACCGCGCCGCCCAAGGACCGCGAGACCGAGGCGGCGAAGGCGCGCGCCCGCTCGGCCGCCCGGTACGGCAGCTGACGCACCCCGCGGGCCGGGGCGTCCGCCATCCGGAGTGATCACGGCACCACCGGGTAGGGAGCGGTTTTCCCCGACACGAGGAGCCAGCTCATGGCCCGCAACACCCTGTCCCGCTCCCTGCACGACCTCGGCCTGTCCGCCTGGTTCGGCGGCACGCTGGCCAACGCCGTCGCCCTGAACGCCGCGGCGGCCGAGGCCTCCGGCGCCCGCAGCACGGGGCGGGTCGCCAACGCCGGCTGGGACCGGTGGACCCCGGTGAACGCGGTCGCCATCGGCGCCCACCTCGTCGGCAGCGTGGGGCAGCTCCGGGCCAACCGCGGCCGCCTCGCCGAGCAGCAGGGTGTCGCCTCGATGGCGGCGATGAAGACCCTGCTCACCGCCGCCGCCCTCGGCGTCACCGCGTACAGCCGCGTCCTCGGGCAGGTCGTGTCCGGCGCCGGATCGGTCCCGTCCCGCTCGGGCACCAAGCCCACCAAGCGGACGAAGGCCGAGGTGGCCGCCGCCCAGGAGCAGCTCGACCGGCTGCAGTGGGTCATCCCGGCGCTCACCGGCGCCCTGGTGGCGATCAGCTCCTACGCCGGGGAGCAGCAGCGCCCCGGTGAGGTCGCGCGCGGCGTCGCCCAGAGCTGATCCGGCCGCCCGCAGTCGGATAGCGCACAACCGGCATGCTCTCGGGCGGAACCGGGTAGAGATCGCCCGCCCCGTTCCGCCCGAGGAGTGCTCTCCTCACGTCCCGAGGAGCCCGCTTCCGTGGCTGCCCGCACGCCCTCCCCCTCGCAGACCACCCGCCCGGCCGGCTACCGGGTGACCGGCAACCGCGCCGCCGGGCAGCCTCCCGCCGGCGACCGGGGCGCCACCCGGTGCGCGCACTGCACCGACGGGCTCGGCAAGCCCCGCCCGGTGAAGCCGGGCTCGTTCCGCGACCGGGTGCACCGCAACCCGAGCGTGGCGATCGCCTACCGGATCGCCGTCTTCACCGCCGGGCTGCTGCTGGTGCTCATCGGCATCGCGCTGACGGTCCTCCCCGGCCCGCTCACCATCCCGCCGGTGCTGGCCGGTCTCTGGGTCTGGTCCACCGAGTTCGACTGGGCCCGCCGCTTCTTCGCCACCTTCCGGCGCAAGGCGCTCGACGCCTGGCGGCACGCCCGCCAGCACCCGGTCAGCTCGCTCGCCGTCACCGTCGGCGGGCTCGTCGCGGCGGGCGTCGCCTTCTGGGCCGTCGGCCACTTCCAGCTGGTCGACAGGGCCACCACCGCGCTGGGCGTGTAGACCGGCCGGTGTCGCTCAGCTCTCCGACCCCGGGCCCACGTCGTGCGGGTCCGGGGTGCGGAAGGGCGGATCGTCCGGCAGGTCGGCGTCCGGCCCGGCGGCTGGGTCCGCCGGCGGGCCGCCGACCTTATCCGGCCGGTCGGGCTGCCCGCCCGCCTCGCCGAAGCCCTCCGCGGTCGGGGGCGCACCGGGGCCCGGGTCGGCGGCGGGGATGCCGTCGTCGTCCGCTCTACCGGAGAAGGGGTCCAGGGGGTCCATCATCGACATGCGCCCCCTCCTACCCGCCTGGTCGCCGTCTTCCCCTCGGCCTCCGGGAGTTCCCCGGCCCGCCACCCGGACGTCGGGTGCCGGCGGCCGCCGGGCTACAACTGCGGCATGACCTCCGGAGGGCCGCCCGCCGCCGAACCCCGTCTCCGCCGCGCCCGGTTCGCCGACCTGACCCCGTTCGAGGTCTACGGGCTGTGCCGCCTGCGGGTCGACGTCTTCGTGGTGGAGCAGGAGTGCCCCTACCCGGAGCTCGACGGCCGGGACGTCGAGCCGGCCACCGAGCACCTGTGGCTCGAGGCGGCCGACGGCGCGGTGCTGGCGACCATCCGGGTGCTCGACGACGGCCCCACGCGGGCCATCGGCCGGGTGGCGACCGCGGTCGGCGCGCGCGGCCGCGGGCTGTCCGCGCGGTTGATCGGCGAGGCGCTGCGGAGCTACGGCGACGGGCCGCTCACGCTGGGCGCCCAGGCCTACCTGGAGTCCTGGTACGAGCGGTTCGGATTCCGCCGCAGCGGGCCGGGCTACGTGGAGGACGGCATCCCGCACGTGCCCATGCGGCGCGAGCCCGCCTGAACCGGGGCCGCTCCCACCGGCCGGTCCCCGCCGCCGCGCCGGGACGTCGCACAGGGTCGCCTAACCTGCAGGGGTGACGACGGCGACGGAGGTGCCCCCGGCCGCCGCCTCCCCGAGCCGCCCGGACGGGGACGCCGTAGCGCCGGCGCGCTGGTCGCCGGTGGAGCTGCTGCCCGCGGCGCTCGTCGCCCTCCTCGGCGGCTGGCTGCTGCTCCCAGGCCACGGCCTCTGGTTCGACGAGCTCTTCACCGCCGAGGTGGCGCGCCTGCCGCTGGGCGACATCCTCACCGCGATCGCCAGCGGCGAGGGCACCGCCAGCTACCTGGCCGGCGTGCCGCCGTCCTACAACGCCCCCTACTACCTCGTCACGTACCTGTGGACCTCCGTGCCGGGCCTGGGCGGGGACACCTCCCTCCGCGTCCTCTCCCTCCTGGCGACGGCGGGCGGGCTCTCGCTGACCACCCGGGCGCTGACCCGCCTCGCCGGCCGGGGCACCGGCGTGCTGGCCGGGCTGGTGCTGGGTGCCAACCCGCTGGTCCTGGAGCAGTCCGTCGAGGCCCGTAGCTACGGCCTGGCCGTCCTGGCCACCGGCGCCACGGCGCTCGGGCTGGTCCGCTGGCTGCAGTCCCCGCCGCGCGGCCTGCTGCTGTTCGGCCTGGCGGGGGCGGGCATGGGCCTGGCGCACTGGTACGCGGTCACCGTGCTCGCCTCCTTCGTCGTCGCCGCGGTGCTGCTCCGGGGACGGCGGGCGTTCCCGGTCGTCCTCACCGGTGCGCTGGCCGCCCTGCCGGCCGTGGGCTTCGTGGGCCTCGCCGTCCTGAACGGGACGGGTGCGCGGAACGCCGAGCACCTGCGCGACACCGGCGGCCGGCTGGTCGCGCTCGCCGCCGAGGCGTGGGCGGGCGGGCGGACCCCGCTCCTCTACGTGGCGCTGGGGCTGGCCGTGGTGGGGGCGTTCCGCGCGACCGGCGCCCGCGTGGTCGGCGCGTGCTGGCTGGTCGTGCCGCTGCTGCTCCTGGTGGCCGCCGAGCTGGTGCGGCCGGTCTTCCTGCCCCGCTACCTGCTGGCGGGACTGCTCGGCCTGGGCGTGCTCGCCGCGGCCGGCGCGATGGCGCTGCCGCGGCCGGCGCGGGTCCCGGTGGCGGCGCTGCTGCTGGGCTGCTCCCTGCTGGCCTCCGCGCCGCTCGCCGACCGCGGCCCGCGCGAGCGGGCCGACGACCTGGTCGCGGTCCTGGCCGAGGTGCACCGGCCCGGCGAGCCGGTCGTCGCCGCCGACCAGCGGTCGGCCACCGGTCTCGACCACTACGTGCGGACCCTGGCGCCCCGGCTGCGGCCGGACGTCGTCCTCCCCCCGGACGACGCACCCGCGGGCGAGGACCGGGTCTGGGTGGTGCGCCGGCTCCTCGGCGGGGAGCCCGAACCCACCGACGACGACGCGATCCTCCGGTCGGCCGGCCTCCGGATGGCCGACCAGTACGAGTTCCCGGCGGGCAAGACCGACCTCGTCCTCCAGCTCTGGACCCGCTGACCGCACGCGGTCAGCGGCGTGCCCGCACCGCCCAGTACAGCGACCGCAGCGACTGCCGCACCCGGGCCCGCGCGGTCCAGGCCGACCGGCCCACCGGGCGCCGGTCCCGGACGACGGGCACGCTCGACACGGCCCGGCCGGAGCCGCCGACGGCGAGGACGACGCTGGGTGCCCCCCGCTCCCGCACGGCGGCCACGACCTCGGCCCGCACCGCCGGCCCCATGGCCAGGAAGGCCCCGGCGTCCGGGGGCAGCCCGGTCAGCCGGCCCGCCACGCGGCGGTGCAGCGTGCCGGTGAGCCGCCGCAGCGGCGACTCGTAGCGGCCCCGCCGCCCGGCGAACACCGCCGCCACGTCGCCGGCGGCCAGCCGGTCCAGCAGCAGCGGCACCGCCTCCGGCGGGTCCTGCAGGTCGGCGTCCAGGCACACCCACGCGTCGGCGGCCGCCTCGTCGGCGAGCCCGCGGGCCAGTGCGGCGTGCTGCCCGACGTTGACCGTCAGCCCGGTCACCGCGATCCGGTGGTCCCGGGCGGCGAGGTCGCGCGCCACGGCGAGGCTGTCGTCCGGCGAGGCGTCGACGACCAGCCGGAGCCGCCACGGCCGGCCGGCGAGCGCCGCCCCCAGCCGGTCGGCGAGCTCCCGCAGCGTCGCCTCGTTCCCGTGCACCGGGACGACGACCGCCACCCGAGGAGCCGTCCCGCCACCGCCGGTCACCCGGCTGCCCAGGTCCGGGCCAGGCCGTCGGCGAGGTCGACCGTCGGCGTCCAGCCCAGCAGCCGTCGGGCCCGCGCCGGGTCGCAGACCCAGTCGGCGGTGTCCCAGCCGCGCCCGGGGTGCGCCCCCGGTGCGGTCGCGATCGGGCGGCCGGTCACCCGCTCGGCGGTGGCCACGAGCTCCTCGGTGCTGGTCTGGACGCCGGTGCCGATGTTGAGCACGACGCCGGGGGGCAGCCCGTCGTCGACCGCGGCGCGGACGCAGGCGTCGACGACGTCGCCCACCCACACCCAGTCCCGCCGGCTCAGCCGCGCCGGCAGCGCCACCGTGCCGCCGGTGCGGGCAGCGGCCATGACCACCGGGACCAGGCGGGTGGGGTGGTCGCCGGGCCCGTAGACCTGGAAGGCGCGCAGCACGGCGGCCCGGACCCCGCGCTCGGCCGCCGTCGCCTGCAGCAGCAGCGAGCCGGCGGCCTTGGTGGCGCCGAAGAAGCCGCGCGGCTCCAGGGCGGCGTCCTCGGTCAGCGGGTGCGCCGCCGCGGCGTACTCGGTCGAGGAGCCCAGCCGGACGACGGCACGGCAGCGGTCGGGCAGCGCGTCGACCAGCCACGGGCTGGTGTTGACGGCCGTCGTGGCGGCGCGCTCGGCGGGCGTGGCCCTGGACCGGCCGGCGGCGAGGGCGAAGACGACGTCGGGGTCGGCGTCCCGGACCGCGGCCGCGCCGGCGACGGGGTCGGCCAGGTCGACGTCGCGGCGGGTCAGCCCGGTGACGTGCCAGCCGTCCCGCTCCAGCCGCTCGGCCAGGTGCCGGCCGACGAACCCGCCGGCGCCGGTCACGAGCGCCCTCACGCCGGCTGCGCCACCCGCACCGCGGTCTCCCGCCCGAGGGCCGTGACGGCGGCGACGAAGGCGCGGCGGTGCTCGGCGGCGCGCTCGGCGCCGGCCCGGCGCAGCGCGTCGAGCCCGCCGAGCAGCCGGGGCACCTCCACGAAGGGGTCGCGCCCGGCCATGTCCGCGGTGAAGGCACGGCGCAGGAACGTGAACCGGGTGTCGATCCGGACCAGCTCCGCGGCCAGCAGGTCACCGGGGACGGGGAACCCCCGGCCGGGGAGCGTCAGGCCGCCCACCCCGAACTGCATGGCCACCTGCGCGCGCACCGCGTCGACCGTGCCGTCGACCAGCGGCCGGAACAGCTCGGTGGACCGGCGGTCGATGCGCAGGTCGTTGAGGCCGACGTAGACCCGCGAGAGCGGCCGCGCCGCGAGCGCCGCCACCCGGTCGACGGCGTCCTGGGTCTCGACCAGGATGCCGAGACCGCAGCGCCCGGCGACGAGGTCGAGGGTCCGGTCGACCTCCTCCGTGCCGCGCACCATGGGCAGCAGCAGCTCGTCGGCCCCGCGGTCGACCGCGTCGGCCACCTCGTCGGCGGTCCAGGGGCCGAAGCCGTTGATCCGGCAGAGCACGCGGCCCGGGGTCGCCGCGCGCATCCGCGACAGGTCCTCGGGGGTGTCCCCGTTGATCTGGGTCCCCTCGCCCGCCTGGCGCCGCAGCTTGCCGCGCCGCTCCCAGTCGACGACGACCCCGGCCGCGCCGGCGGCCACGACGTCGTGCCCCCACTGCGGGTCGACGGTGAAGAGGAACAGGTCCATGCGCGGTAGCTTAGGCTTTCCTAACCCGCGGCTCCGACCGGGTCACGGCGCGTCGGCTCAGACCGCCGGGCCGGCGACGACGGCGCGCGCGGCACGCCCGGTGGCGGGGAAGGTCAGCGCGGCGCCGGCCACCTCGATCGTGACCTCCTGCCCGACCGCGGGCAGCTCCGCCCCCTCCAGCCGTGCGGTCACCGTCCCGCCGTCGGGCAGGGCCAGCCAGACGCGGGAGTCGTGCCCGTAGAAGTCCACCTCGCGCACCCGCGCCCGGGCTCCCGCGCCGAGCGGCGGGCCGAGCCGCAGCTGCTCCGGCCGCAGCAGGACCCGGGCCGGCCCGTCGGCCACCGACCCGGTGACCGGGAGCGCGCCCAGGACGCAGTGCGCGCTGCCGTCCCGGATCTCGGCGTCGAGGACCACCGACTCGCCGACGAACGCGGCCACGTCGAGGTCGGCCGGGCGCCGGTAGAGCGTCCGCGGGTCGGTGAGCTGGACCAGCCGTCCGTCGCGCAGGACCGCCACCTGGTCGGCCGTCGACAGCGCCTCGGCCTGGTCGTGGGTCACCAGCACGGCGGTGGCACCGGCCGCGGTGAGCGCGGCGACGACGGCCCGCCGGGTCTCCTCCCGCAGCCCGGCGTCCAGGGAGGAGAACGGCTCGTCGAGCAGGACGAGCGCGGGCTCGGGGGCCAGCGCCCGGGCGAGGGCGACCCGCTGCTGCTGGCCGCCGGAGAGCTGGTGCGGCGACCGGTCGGCCAGCCCGGCGTCCAGGCCCACCAGGGCCAGCAGCTCCCGGACCCGTCCCCGGTCGGTGCGCAGCCGGCGGGGCAGGCCGAACGCGACGTTGCCGGCGACGCTCAGGTGCGGGAACAGCCCGCCCTCCTGCGGCACGAAGCCGATCCCCCGGCGGCGGGCGGGCACGCCGCGCCCGGCACCGGCCACGACGCGGTCGTCGAGGGCGACCGTCCCGCTGTCGGGGTCGTCGAAGCCGGCCACGAGCCGCAGCAGCGTCGTCTTGCCGCAGCCGGAGGGGCCGAGCAGGGCGGTGAGCCTCCCGGCCGGCACGTGCAGGTCCACCCCGGCGAGGACCGGGGTGGTGCCGAACGCCTTGGTGAGGCCGGTGACGGTGAGAGCGCTCATGCGGGAAGTCCTCGTCGGGTGTCGCGGGAGAGCAGCACGGTGGCCGGTGCGGAGAGCAGCACCATGACCACCGCGTACGGGGCGGCGGCCCCGTACTCGAGGGCGCTGCTGGCCGACCAGAACGCGGTGGCCAGCGTGGCCGTTCCCGTCGGGGCGAGCAGCAGCGTGGCGGTGAGCTCGGTGACCACCGCGAGGAAGACCAGGGCCGCGCCGGCGCCCAGGCCGGGCGCCAGCAGCGGCAGCGTGATCCGGCGCAGCCGGTCCACGCCGGCCGATCCGAGCGAGGCGGCGACGTCGTCGTAGAGCGGTGGGGACTGCTCGACGGCCGCGCGGACGGTCACGATGGCCCGGGGCAGGAAGAGGATCGCGTAGGCGGCCAGCAGCACCGGGACGGTCTGGTAGAGCCACGGGGTGGCCCGGAGGCTCAGCGTGACCAGGGCCAGCGCGACGACGATGCCGGGCAGCGAGCTGCCCAGGTAGGTGGCCCGCTCCAGGAGGGTCGCGACCCGCCCGCGGGCGCGGACCGCCAGCCACCCGGTCGGCACGGCCATGGCGGTGGTGACGGCGGCCGCGCCGGCGGCCAGGGCGAGCGTGCTGCCGGTCGTCGCGGCGAGGGCACCCCACTCGAGGCCGGCCGACGCGCCCCCGGCCAGCCAGTAGGCCAGCGCACCCAGCGGGACCAGCAGCGCCAGGCCGACGAGCCCGGCCAGCGCCAGCAGCACCGGCACGGTGAGCGCCCGCAGCTCCACCGGCCGGACCGGGCGGGCCGCGCCGCGCCCGCTGCCGGCGTAGCCGCGGTGGCCGCGCAGCCGGACCTCGGCCAGCAGCAGGAGCAGGCAGAGCAGGATCAGCACGCCGGCCAGCACGGTGGCCGCCGGGCCGTTGAAGGTGGCCCGGTACTGGTCGTAGATGGCGGTGGTGAAGGTCGGGTAGCGCAGCATCTGGAGCGCGCCGAACTCGGCCAGCACGTGCAGCGCCACGAGCAGGCTGCCGCCGAGCAGGGCCACGCGGAGCTGCGGCAGCTGCACCCGCCGGAAGACCGCCCAGCCGGACAGCCCCAGCCCGCGGGCCGTCTCCTCCAGCGCCGGGTCCAGGCCGCGGAACGCGGCGACCACGGGCAGGTAGACGAACGGGAAGTACGACAGCGACACGACCAGGAGCGCGCCCGCGTAGGTGTCCAGCCCCGGCAGCAGCGAGATCCAGGCGAAGCTGTTGACGAAGGCCGGCACCGCCAGCGGGGCCACCAGCAGCACGTGCCACAGGCGCCGTCCGGGGACCGAGGAGCGCGCCACCAGCCAGGCCGCGCCGACGCCCAGGACGGCGCAGACCGCGACCGTCCCCAGGGCCAGGCGGGTGGTGTTCCACAGCAGCTCGGCGACCCGCTGCCGGAACACCAGCTCGCGGATGCCCGACCAGCCGAGGTCGACGGTGTACCCCGCGATGTAGAGCAGCGGCAGGAGGGCCAGCGCGGCGACGCAGGCGGCCAGCGCGAGGGTGACCGGGGAGCGCCGCAGCGGTCGCCGGTCCCGGCCCGCGGACGCGCCGGAGCCCCGGGCCGCCGGCAGGGCCGGCGCTCCGGGGCTCGGGACGCGGAGCGCGGGAGGGGTCAGAGCAGGCCCACTTCCTGCATCAGCTCGGTGACCTGCGGGGCGTTGAGCGACCCCGGGTCGACGGCGGGGGCCTGCAGCTCCGCCAGCGGCGGCAGCGCGTCGGCGGAGGGGACGTCGGTGCCGACGGCGTACTCGAGGGCGCTGCTGTCGGCCAGCCGTTCCTGGGCCGCGCGGCTGGTGAGGTACTCGACCAGCTGCTGGGCCTGCTCGGGCTGGTCCGAGGAGGCGAGCACCCCGGCCCCCGAGGTGCTGAGGAAGGCGCCCGGGTCCTGGTTCCGGAAGTAGTGCAGCTCGGCGTCGTCACCGATGAGCCCGTTCTGCGCCTGGTCGCGGAACCAGTAGTAGTGGTAGGTGATGCCGACCGGGACCTCGCCCTCGTCGACGGCCTTCATGATCGCGGTGTTGCTCGCGTAGATCTCGGCGTTCCGTTCCAGGCCGGCGAGCCACTCCCGGGTCGCCTCCTCGCCCTCCAGCTCCAGGACGGCGCTGACGATCGCCTGGAAGTCGGCGCCGCCGGCCGCGATGGCGACGCGGCCCTCCCACGCGGGGTCGGCCAGGTCGAGCATCGAGGCGGGGAGCTCGCCCTCGGCGATCTCCGCCGGGTTGTAGATCAGCGCGGTCGAGCGCGCGGCGAAACCGACCCAGTTGCCCGAGGACGGCCGGTACTGCTCCCCGACCTGCGACAGCGTCCCCTCCGCCAGCGGCGCGAGCAGCCCGGCCTCGTCCACGGCGGAGATGGCGGGGCTGTTCTCGGTGAGGAAGACATCGGCCGGCGAGGCCTCGCCCTCCTCGACGAGCTGGTTGGCCAGCTCCGAGTCGTTGGCGTCGCGGAACTCCAGCTCGATGCCGGTCTCCGCGGTGAAGTCCTCGAGCATCGTGCGGACCAGGCTCTCGTGCTGGGCGCTGTACACGGTGAGCGTGTCGGCGTCCGAGCCGCAGGCGGCCAGCGACGCCGCGAGGGTGAAGGTGGAGACGACGCCGACGGTCGCGCGCCCGAGCCTGGTCACGTGGATCCTCCTGAAGATAGGCGAGGCACACCTAAGCATGCCCGAGCCCCGCCCCGACGAGCCGCCCACCCCGCGTGCCGTGCGCTACAACGGGGGCATGACCGCCCCCGGCTCCCCGGACGTGGCGGACCCGGCTCCCCGCGGCGACGCCGCGCTGCTGCGGGAGGTGGCCGACCGGCTGGAGGCGCTGGCGGCGCGGACCACCCCCGGCGACTGGCGCCTGGCCGGGCTGCTGGCCAGCCGGCCCGAGGTCGTCGCCTCCGGTCCGGACGGCGGCACCGAGCACGTCGCCGAGGCCCGCACCCGCAGCGCCGCGTGGATCGCCGCGCTCTCCCCCGCCGCCGCCGCTCCGCTGGCCGCCTGGCTCCGGGCGGCGGCCGACGGACCGGTGCCACCGGCCGCCGTCGCGGTCGCCCGGCAGCTGGCCGACCGCCTCCCCTGACGTCGGTGCCGCCCGGGGGATGCACCGGCCGATCTGGGTAGGCGCGGGGGATGCAGCAGCAACCCGCGCCCGGCGATCGCGCCCAGGATCCCGCCGAGGCCCCCGACGCCCCGGAGAAGGAGGGGCTCGCCCGGCGGCTGGACAAGCCGATGGGCGCGCTCGGGCTGGTGTTCGTCCTCGTCGTCCTCGGCCAGTCGCTGGCGCGGGAGACCTGGCTGGTGACCACGCTCAGCATCACCGGCTGGGTGCTGTGGGTGGTCTTCGTCGCCGAGTTCGCCCACCGGGCGTTCACCGCCCGCGACAAGCGGCGGTTCTGGACCCGCAACTGGTGGCAGCTGGTCTTCCTGGCGATCCCGTTCCTGCGGTTCGCCCGCGCGCTCACCCTGCTGCGGGCCGCGCGCGTCGGCGGCGTCGTCTCCGCCGCCGTCCGCGGGTCCCGGTCGGCGGGCCGGCTGCTCAGTGGGCGGATCGGCTGGCTGGGTGCGGTGACGGTCGTGGTGGTGCTGGCCGTGAGCCAGCTGCTCTACGTGCTGGGCGCCTACGACTCCTACGGCACGGCCCTCTACGACGCCGCGCTGGCCACCATCAGCGGTCAGCCGCTGACGGCCGAGGGCGGCCTGGCACGGGTCCTCGACATCGCCCTGGCCACCTACTCGGTAGCGGTGTTCGCCACCGTGGCCGGCGCGCTCGGGGCCTACTACCTCGACCGCCGCGAGACCGAGCGCCGCGACACCGGGGAGCGGGCCGGGGCGGTTGCGCCGGGCGCCTGAGGGCCCCGGTACGACGGGTGCCCCGCCGGCGGACCGGCGGGGCACCCGTGCGTGGCGACGGTCAGACCGGCTCGGCGCAGTAGACGGTGCCGGGCTCCTCGCGGTCGTCACCGACCCAGATGGCGTTCAGCGCCTCGGGGAACTGGGCGCAGACGATCGTCTCCGGTTTCGCGAACTCGGTGTAGTCGATCTCCTGCCCGTCCGCCCCGACGATCCGGGCCTCGGCCTCGGCGGAGTCGCAGTCCACGACCTCGATCCCCGAGCCGACGGGGTTCTGCACGCAGTCACCGACCTCGGGCTCGGCCGCCCCCAGCACGTCGAAGAGCAGCCCGACCACGACGAACGCGACCAGGATCCCCGCGACGGCGAGCAGGGCCCTCCTCGCGCCGCCGCCCCTCTCCTCCGGCTGCTTCCCGGGGGTGGTCCCGACGGGCGGGGGCACCCACCCGCCGGCCGGCTGACCGGGCTGCTGACCGGAGGGACCGGGCTCACCGGCGCCGGGCTGCCCCTCGGGCGTGCCGTCGGGTCCGGGGTGGCTCATGGAAGCTCCTGTGCGTCGCGGGGCGTCGTGCGTCGCCGGGAATCCTTTCGCACGCCGCCCTCGTCGCCGGTGCCCCGGACCGGACCGCCCACCGAAGGTGTGCACCCGGGCGCCCCGCGGGCCCCCGGCCGCCCCGGTCCCGGGGCCGGCGCGTGCGCCCGTCCCGGCAGGGGTAGGGCCGGGCGATGAGCGATGACGCACGCACGGGTGGGTTCGCCGGCCGGCTGGGGGCGCACCCCGAGTCGGCCGAGGACGGTTCGGCGCGGATGACCTTCGAGGTGACCGACGAGCACCTCAACCCGGCCGGCACCCTGCACGGTGGCGTCCTGGCCACCCTGGTGGACACCGCCATGGGCCTGGCGGTGCGCACCACCACCGACGAGGGCGAGGTGCCCGCCACCAGCCAGCTCACGGTCACCTACCTGCGACCGGGCACGCCCGGGTCGCTGGAGGTGACCGCCCGCCTGCGCACCCGCGGTGAGCACCTCACGATCTGCGAGGCCGACGTCGAGCAGGAGGGCAAGGCCCTCGCCCACGCGGTCGCGACGTTCGCGCTGCTGGAGCGCTGACCGCGGGCGCCCGCTCACAACGCCGCGGGCGCCTCCACGACGACGGCTGCTGCGCCCTCGTTGTCGTAGACGTCGCTGTCGTCCTCGGCCCCGCTCCGCGCGACGACGAGGATGTAGGTGAAGATCGCGGCCAGGGCCAGCAGGATCCCGAGCGGGATCAGGATGCGGCCCAACCGACGGCCCTTGGGCGTCGCACCCTCGTTCGCCGGGTCCTGCTCGCGATCGTCGTGGGGGTGCGCCATCGGTGCGGCCTCCTGGGTCCGGACGGGGAGGCGACCGGGCGGTCGCCTCCCGCTCCATGCCCCGCGAGGTCGGGAGCCACGCTCCGGCTCCGGCATCTCCGGGCGGCGCGGGAGGCCGCCGGCGAGGACCATCGGGGCATGACCACCGCCACCTGGAACGGCACCGTCATCGCCGAGTCCGACGACATCGTCACCGTCGAGGGGAACGCGTACTTCCCTCGGGACGCCGTCCGCGACGACGTCCTGCGCCCCTCGGACACGCACTCCGTCTGCCCGTGGAAGGGCACCGCCTCGTACTACACCCTGGAGGTCGACGGCCAGGTCAACCGGGACGCCGCCTGGATCTACCCGGAGCCGAAGGACGCCGCCCGCGAGATCACCGGGCGGGTCGCCTTCTGGAAGGGCGTCGAGGTGCGCTGACCGAGGTCACCCGCCGGGGCGGCTGCCGGCCAGCTCGCGGGCCGACGCGGCGGCGTCGGCGTCGAGCTGGCGGGCGACGGACTCGTTGAAGGAGTCCCAGGCCTGCTGCGGCGCCACGCCCAGGGCGGCGGCGATCTGCTCCCAGTCCGCGCCGCCGCGCAGCGCGGCCCGGATGCCGACCAGCTGGCTGTCGTGCGCCTTCCGCGCCACGACCTCGCCGAGGGCCAGCAGCTCCAGCGACTCGTCGACGTCGAGCTGGGTCCCGGTGTCGCGCAGGGCGGCCCACGAGTCGGGATCGGTGTCCTGGACGGTGTTCAGCGCGGTGTCGCCGTTGTCGCGGCGGCTGAGGAAGTCCAGCCGGGTCGCGGCCGTCGTCAGCGAGAACTCCGCCTCGAGGACCTCGGGTGTGATGCTCATGGATACGAGCTTCCCCCTCGCCGTCGGCGCGCCAAACCCGGCTCCGGCGCGATCTCGCACACGCGGAGGGCCCGCACCCCCCGTGGGGATGCGGGCCCTCCGCGTGCGTTGACCCCCCGGCTCGGGGTCGGAGCGCGATCAGCTGTCGACGCCGACCGCTTCCTTGGCCAGGGCGGCGAACTGGGTCTGCGCGGCGCTGACCACGTTCGCCCGGTTCTTGTGGGTCTCCTCGTAGCGGATGACCACGTTGAGGTCGTGCGGGGTCTTCAGCTGCTTGATCGCCTTGATGGCGTCCTGGTTCGTCAGCGAGTCGAAGTTCTTGATGGGCAGCTCGTCGGCGTTGACGTCGCCGAGCTCCTCGCGGGCGTCGCGGGCGGTCTGGGCGGCGTCCTTGTTGCCCTCGCGCTGCGCGATCCGCTCGGCGCGGCGCAGCGAGGCGGCGCGGCCGACCGTGAAGGTCTCGCGGACGGCGTCGCCGAGCGCGGACGCGCGGTCACCTGCGGCGGAGACGCGCTCGGAGGTCTCCTCGCCGGCGTGGCGCACCGAGTCGACGGCGTTGTTCACCGTGTTGGCCCAGAAGCGGACCGGCGCGTTGACGGCGCGGGCGACGCCACCGGCCACCTTCTGCACCGGGGTGGGCTGCAGGGCGGCGGGGCCACCGAGAGCCTCCTCGGCGAGGACCACGGTCAGCCACTCGACGGTGACCTTGTGGGCGTCGATGAGCTTCTCGGCCAGCCGCTGGGTCGTGGTCTGACCGGCGGTCTGCGCGAGCACCTTGAGGTAGGTGGCGCGGTCGAGCAGCTGGTGCTCGAGCTGCAGGTCGCTGAGGAGGGCCTCCTCGAGCGGGGTGGCCTGCTCGAAGGTCGCCTTGAGGACCGCGGAGAGCCGGCCGACGGCCGGGGTGACGACGTCCGGCACGCCACCGAGCGAGCGCAGCTGCTCGGTGATCTCGATGCTGCGGGCGGCCGCGTTGTCGGCGTTCTCGGTGAGCTCCCGGCGGACGGCGTCGGTGCGGGCCTGGGAGATGCGGGTGCGCGCGACCTGCTCCTCGGTCTGCGTCAGCAGGACGAGGGCGCGCAGCTGGTTGATCATCTTGGTGTTGTCGCTCATGGGGGTTCCGCTCCAGAGATCGGGGATGATCTGTCGCTCCATTACATGCCCCGCACACCCGGAGTGCTAACTCCTGCAAGCATATTGCTAGCAGTGAGCCTGGTCACCCGTCCGGGTGACCAGGCTCAGTCTCACGTTTCAGCCGACCTCGGCCGGCACCGTCTCGGGCGCCCGGCGGGGGCGGACGGCGAAGCGCAGCACCGGCTGCGTCATGTCGTCGGTGACCTCGTACGGCGGGCGCGGGGCGAGCCGGACCGGGCGGGGCGGCAGCAGGGACGGCGGCATGGTCTTGCCGCAGCCGACGCAGAAACGGCCTCGCTGGTGCACGGCTCCGCAGTGCGCACAGTTCATGACGACTCCTCGACGCTCTTCGACACGGACAAGCGGACCCTGGCAGCCAGGCGTCGCCCCGCGGAAGCCGATCGGGCGGGAGTGACGAGCCGTTACCCGACTGTCATGAACGGGCGGGTTCCGTATCGGTGACGGTCAGCGCCCGGTCCAGCGGGGGGCCCGCTTCTCCAGGCGGGCCGCGATGCCCTCCTTGCGGTCCTCGCTGAGGTAGGGGTTGGGCCCGACGTCGAGGCGCAGGCCCTGCCAGAGCGGCAGCTCCAGGGCCTTGACGGCGGTCTCCTTCATCCGGCGCACGGAGACGGGGGCGTTGGCGGCGATCCGGTCGGCCAGCGCCAGCGCCGTCGGCAGCACCTCGTCGGCCGCCACCAGCCGGTTGAGCAGCCCCCACCGCTGCGCCTCGGTCGCGTCGAGCCGGTCGCCGGTGAACAGCAGCTCCAGCGCGATGCCCACCGGGATGCGCTTGGGTAGCACGACCGAGCCGAAGTTGGCCCCCATGCCGATCGCCGCCTCGGGCAGCGCGAAGTGCACCGCCGGCGAGGCGATCCGCAGGTCGCAGGCGAGCGCCAGCTCGAAGCCACCGGCCACGGCGGGCCCGTTGAGGGCGGCGACCACCGGCACCGGCACCTCGGTGACCACCTCGAACACCGCCCGGGCGGTCCGGTTCATCGGCGGGCGGAACCGCTCCCCCCGCTCGTCGGCCGCGCGGATCTCCTTCAGGTCGAAGCCCGCGCAGAACGCCGGGCCGGTGCCGGTGAGCACCACGGCGCGGACGCCGTCCTCGACGACCCGCAGGAACTGCTCGACCAGGTCGGCCTGCAGCTCGGTGGAGAGCGCGTTGCGCCGCTCGGGCCGGTCGAGGGTCAGCACCCGGGCGTGCCCGCGGTCCTCGACGACCAGGCCGGATTCGTGCCGCTGCGCATCGCTCATCCCTGCAACCTGCGTCGCCGCCGCCCGGTCGGCAACCCGGGCCCCTGGGCAGGACACCGCGCTACCGGAACCGGCCGCGGCACGGCGCCGTGCGATCCCGGGCAACGATCGGCCGCACCCGTCACACCCGCCACACCCGTCGGGGACCATGGGCGGACCAGTCCGTCCGACCCGGTAGACAGGTGCCATGGAGACCACTGCCGACATCGAGCTCGGTGATGTCGTCGCGCCGTCGGCCGCCGTCTCCATCGACCTCACCTCGACCCCGGTGCTCAGCTACGCGCTGGCGCACAACCGCCTGCCGGTCGTCTCCCGGCTGGCGCTGACCGCCGACCGGACCCTGCGCGGGGTGACCGTGCGCCTGTCGGTGCGCGACGCCGAGGGCCCGATCGCGCACGCCGTCGAGCTGCTGGCCGACGTCGACGCCGGCCGCACCACCGTGCTCACCGGCATCGGCCTGGTGATGGACCCCGCCGCGATGCTGCACGTCGAGGAGCAGCGACCCGGCGTGGTCGACGTCGAGGTCGAGCTCGACGGCGAGCTGCTCGGCGAGACCACCGCCCCGGTCCAGGTGCTCGCGGCCAACCAGTGGCTGGCCACCCCCCTGCCGCTGGCGCTGGAGATGCTCGCCGCGCACGTCATGCCCAACCACCCGGCGGTCACCGGGCTGGTGGCCGAGGCCGCCGAGCTGCTGGAGCAGCGGACCGGCAGCGGCGCGATGGTCGGCTACGCGGCCACCGCCGAGCGGGTGGACGAGGTCGTGCAGGCGCTCGCCGAGGCCCTCCGGCGCCGGGGCATCCGCTACTCCGAGCCGCCGGCCAGCTGGGCCGACCTCGGCCAGCAGGTCCGCTCGCCCGGCGACGTCCTCACCTGGCGGGTGGCCACCCCGCTGGACACCGCCGTCGTCCTGGCCGCGGCGCTGGAGCAGGCCGGCATCCGGCCGCTGCTGTGGCTGGCCGACGGCACCGGCGGGCGGCCGGCCGGGGCGCACGCGTTCCTCGGCTACTGGCGGGAGGAGCGCAGCTCGGAGAGCGCGGCCACCACCGACGCCGCGCCACTGGTCAACCTGGTCGACCTCGGGTTGATCGGTCTGGTGGAGACGACGCTGCTCACCGGCGCCGGCCGCCCGGACGAGGACCTGCACCGCCCCGCGTACGCGGAGTGGCTCACCGGCGAGCTCGAGCGCCTCCTCGGCGTCACCGACGTCCACCGCGCGCGGCGCGACGGCATCCTCCCCCTCCCCGCCCGCGCCCGGACGCCGGAGGGGCTGCTGCAGGTCGTCGAGTACCGGCCGGCCGAGCACAGCGCGCCGGCGTTCCCGGCCGGGCCCGCGCCGGTGCACCTGCCCAGCCGTCCCGAGGCGCCGCCGCGGGTGCAGCAGTGGAAGAACGCGCTGCTCGACCTGAGCCTGCGGAACCGGCTGATCAACTACAGCGAGCGCTCCGGCCTGCCGCTGACCGTCCCGGACACCGCGCTGCCGATCCTGGACAACTTCGTGCACGACGGCACCCCGCTCACCCTGCTGCCCGGCGACCAGCTCGCCGCTGTCCAGCAGGAGCGCGGGCTCACCAGCGCCCGGGAGCTGCCCGCCGAGCAGCTGACCGAGCTGCTGGTGGAGCGGCGCGAGGTGCACGCCGACGTCACCTCCGGCGGCTACCTGCCGCGCCTGCGCAACATCGCCTACCGCGCGAAGACGGTGCAGGAGGAGACCGGCGCCAACAACCTCTACCTGGCCATGGGCTCGCTGGTCTGGGAGCTCGACGGGCGGCCGCTGCGCTCCCCGCTGCTGCTGGTGCCGGTCGTCCTCACCCCGGTCGGGCGCACCGGCTCCTACCGGCTGGCGCTGGACGAGTCGGGTGCGAGCACCCCCAACTACTGCCTGCTGGAGAAGCTGCGCCAGCTGCACGGCCTGGTGATCCCGGCGCTGAGCGACACCGCGGAGAGCACCCCCGAGCTGGAGCGGGCCCTGGAGGCCGTGCGGGTCGGCCTGGTCGGCCACGGCCTGCCCTACCGGGTCGAGGCGACGGCGGACCTGGCGATCCTGCAGTTCGCCAAGTACCGGCTCTGGAAGGACCTCGACGAGCACTGGGGCGACTTCACCGGCAACCCGCTGGTGCACCACCTGGTGCACGAGCCGACCGAGCCGTTCGTGGACCCGGCCCGCGGCTCGGCCGCGCACGTCGACCTCGACGAGCTGGCCGGCGAGCTGCCCGTGGCCGCCGACGCCTCGCAGCTGCGGGCGATCGCCGAGGCGGGCGCCGGGCGCACCTTCGTCCTCGAGGGCCCGCCCGGCACCGGCAAGTCCCAGACCATCACCAACCTGCTCACCCGGGCGGTCGCCGACGGCAAGCGGGTGCTGTTCGTGGCGGAGAAGCGGGCCGCGCTGGACGTCGTCGCCCGGCGGCTGGACGCGGTCGGGATGGGCATGTTCGCCCTCGACCTGCACGACAAGGGGTCCCGCGCCTCGATGGTGCGGGCGCAGGTCCGGCTGGCGCTGGAGCACGCCGTCGCCGTCGACGAGCAGGGCCTGGCCGCCGACTCCGAGACGCTGCGCTCGGCCCGCCGCCAGCTGGCCCGCTACGCCGACCGGCTGCACACCGAGAACGCCGCCGGCCTGTCGCTCTACACCGCCCGCACCGCCGAGCTGAGCGCCGGCACCGACGTGCGGCCGCTGCCGGTCCCGCTGCCGTTCGTCGCGAACGCCCCGGCCGAGGTGCTGACCTCGGTCCGCCGGGCACTCGCGCTGCTGCCCGACATCGCCGACCTCACCCGCCCCTCGCCGCGGCACCCGTGGGCGTTCGTCGACTCGCCGGAGATCGACCTGCCCGCGGCCCGCGAGGCGGCGTCGGCCGTCGACACGGCGGTCCGCGAGCTGGCCGGCCTCTCCGAGCTCGGCGGGGTGCTGCGGCACGCGCGCACGCCCGAGGACCTCGACGCGCTGGTGCACCTGCTGTCGGGCCCGCCGATCGGCCTGGACGTGCTGGACGAGACGTTCAGCGGTCGGTGGACGACGGCGTCCGGCGCGGTCCTCGGCGAGGTGGCGGCGTTCGCCGCCTTCCGGCACCCGGGCCTGGACGTCGCCACCCCCGAGGTCCTCGGCCTGCCCCTGGCGGAGATCTACGTGTCCGCGCAGACGGCGGCCGCGTCGGGCTGGTGGGGGCGTCGGCGCCGGCTGACCGCCGTCCGCGACCAGCTGGCCACCTGCCTGCGGCCGGGCGCGAAGGTCCGGCCCCGGGACGTCGCCCCGCTGGTGGAGAACCTCTGGCGGGTGCAGACGGCGGTCTCCGCCATCGCCGGCCGGGTGAACTCCGTGCCCGGCCTCTCCGCCCCCGCGAGCTGGAACCCCTTCATCGACCCCGGCCTGCTCGAGCGCGAGGTCGAGTGGCTGCGCCGCGCCGGCACCGCCGTCGACGGGTCGTCGGCCTTCCACGTCGCGCTGCGCAAGCTGATCGTCGCCGGGATGCCGGCGGCACCGGCGACCGCGGCCGCGGTCGCCCGGCTGCGGGACGCGGTGACCGCGATGCTCCAGGTCTGCCGCAGCTCCTCCGACCAGCTCGCCACCTGGGCCGGGGACGACGGCTTCGTGCTGCGCTGGTCGATGACCCGCCCGGAGCGCGGGGTCGAGGGCACGGTGCTGATGTCGCTGCGCCGCTGGGTGTCCTTCCTCGACACCCTGGAGCCGCTGCGCTACGCGGGCCTCTTCGACGCCCGGACGCTGCTGATCACCGGCGCTGTCGCCGCCGACGACGCGGTGCGCGCCCTGGACCGCGGGCTGGCGGAGGCATCGGTCGCGGAGCGGCTGGACGCCACCGGCCTGGACTGCTTCGACGACGAGGCCCACGAGCGCGCGATCGCCCGCTTCACCGCCGCCTCGCGGGCGGTCCGCGAGCACCTGACCCAGGCGCTGCCGGCCGCGGTGCTGGGCGCCCGCCCGTTCGACGCCGCGATGGGCACCGGCCAGGTCGGCGCCCTGCAGCGGGAGCTGGCCAAGCAGCGGCGCGGGCTCGGCGTCCGGCAGCTGCTGGCGCAGTACGGGGAGCTGATCACCGCGGTGATGCCGTGCGTGCTCGTGTCCCCGGACTCGGTGGCCCGGTTCTTCCCCGCGGAGGCCGGCCAGTTCGACCTCGTGGTCTTCGACGAGGCCTCGCAGATCCGGGTGGCCGACGCCGTCGGTGCGCTGGGCCGGGCGAAGGCCGCCGTCGTCGTCGGCGACTCCCGGCAGATGCCGCCGACGTCGTTCCTGGAGCCGACCCCGGCGACGTCGGAGGACTCGGTGGAGGTCGTGGAGACCGCGGTCGAGGACGAGGAGTCGATCCTCAGCGAGTGCGTGCAGGCGCGGGTGCCCCGTCACTGGCTGTCCTGGCACTACCGCAGCCAGGACGAGTCGCTCATCGCGTTCTCCAACGCGCAGTACTACGAGAACCGGCTGTCGTCGTTCCCGGCGCCGGTGCACGGCCGGTCCTCGGCCGAGCCCGACGGCCGCGGTGTCTCCTTGGTGCGGGTGCCCGGCACCTTCCACCGTTCGGGCGCCGGCCGGCTGCTGCGCACCAACCCGGTCGAGGCGAAGGCGATCGTCGCCGAGATCCGCCGGCGCTTCGACGCGGTGTCCAGGTGGGACGGCATGGACGTCGTGCCCTCGATCGGCGTGGTCACCTTCAACGCCCAGCAGCGCTCCTACATCGAGGCGCTGCTGCGCGACGCCGACGACGACCGGCTGTCGGCCGCGCTGGACCGCACCGACGGCGAGGGCCTGTTCGTCAAGAACCTGGAGAACGTGCAGGGCGACGAGCGCGACGTCGTCTTCTTCTCCACCGGCTTCTCCCCCGCTGCCGACGGCACGCTGCCGCTGAACTTCGGCCCGCTCAACCGCCAGGGCGGCGAGCGGCGGCTCAACGTGGCGATCACCCGCGCGCGCCGCCAGGTCGTCGTCTTCTCCTCGTTCGACCCGGCGCAGCTGCGGGCCGAGGAGACCTCCTCGGTCGGCATCAAGCACCTGCGCGCCTACCTGGACATGGCCGAGCAGGGCACCGACGTGCTGCCGCGCTCGCCGCGGTCGGCCGCCGTCGTCGACCGGCACCGGGAGCAGATCGCCGCCGCACTGCGCGAGCGCGGGCTGGTCGTCCGCACCGACGTCGGGCTCTCGGAGTTCCGCGTCGACCTGTCGGTGAGCCGGGCCGCCGACCCGGAGAGCCCCCTGGTGGCGGTGCTGCTGGACGGGCCGGCGTGGGCGCGGCGCGGCACGGTGGGCGACCGCGACGCGGTGCCGGTCGAGGTGCTCGGCGACCTGCTCCGCTGGCCGGTCGTGGAGCGCGTCTGGCTGCCCACGTGGCTGGCCGGTCCCGCTGCCGTCGTCGACCGGCTGGTCGCCGCGGTGGACGCCGCTCCGGTCTCCTCCGCCCCGCTGCCCCAGCCGCTGCAGCTGCCGACGGCGGCCGTGGAGTCGTTCAAGGGCGTCGCCGCGCTGCGCTCGTCGGTGACGTCGATGGCCGTGCCGGCGACCCCCGCCCGCCCGGCGCCGAAGGCGACCGCCGCGGCGAAGGCGGCCGCCGCGGCGAAGCCGGCCGGCCCGGCGTCGCTGGAGGGCGAGACGCCCTTCGCGCCGTGGATCCCGAAGACCGCCGGTGAGAAGTCGGTGCTCGACGAGCTGCCCGGCGCCAAGGCCGCGCGCGCGGTGCGCCGGGTGCTGACCGCCGGCATCAAGGCGGAGGGGCCGATCCACGTCGACCGGCTGGCCAAGCTGACGGTGGGTGCGTTCGGGCTCAACCGTGCCACCGAGGCGCGCAAGCAGGTGCTGCTGTCGCTGCTGCCGCCGTCGGCCGTCGACGGCGACCACCTGTGGCCCGAAGGCGTCGACCGTGCCACGTGGACGGGGTTCCGCCGGCAGGTGTCGAGCACCGACCGGCCGCTCGAGCACGTGGCACCGGAGGAGCTGGCGAACGCGATGGCGGCGCTGTGCCGGGCCGCCGCGGGGATGCAGCGCGACGAGCTGCTGACCGCCACCGCCACGGTCTTCGGCTACAAGCGCCGGGCCGCGTCGGTGACCCCGGTGCTGGAGAAGGCGCTCGCCGCGGCCCTCGACGCCGGCCGCCTCACCGAGCAGCCCAGCGGACTGCTCACCGGCTGACCCGGACGAGGGGTTCAGCCCGGAACAGGATCGGCCGTTCACCTCCCTGCAGGGATCCCGAGCAGAGGAGAGAGCAGTGCGCATCATGTGCCGGGCCACGGTGCCCGCCACGGAGAGCCAGGTCGTCGCCTCCGTCCAGGAGACGCTGGACCGCCGGGGCTCCATGGCCCACGCCCCGGTCAGCCTGGCGGTGCCCGACGCGGTCGCCCTGGGCATCGCCGGCTTCTTCGTCAGCAGCACCGACTCCGGGCGCCTGCTGGAGCGGTTCTTCCGCGGCGGCGACGTCGACAGCGCCGCCCTGCTCGAGGCCGTGGCCTTCGAGCAGGGCTACGCCTCGGCCGAGCAGCACTCCGCGCTGCACTGCCTCGCGGGGTGGGTGCGGGCGCGGGTGCACGACCGCGACGCCGCCTGACCTCGCGGCGTCGGGTCAGCCGACGACGACCGACCCGTTCCGGTTGGGCACCAGCTCGATCCAGGTGGTGCCGGGCGCCAGGGGAACCGGGCTGCCGTCGGCGGCGGTGAGGGTGACCGGCGCGCCGACCGCCGGCTTCGCCCAGGTGGCGGCCAGCGCCTTCCCGCCGGTGGCCACCAGGGCGTCGCCGCCGCCGACCACCACCGTCTCGGGCACCGGGTTGCCGGCCGGGTCCAGCGCGCCGGTGTTCACCACGTCGACCCGCAGGACGACGACGTTGGTGGCCCGGATCGGCGTGCCGTCGGCCTCCACGGCGGGGATGCCGGCCTCGGCACGGACCCAGCGGCCGTCGGGCGGGCTCCACGTCCAGCGCGGGTGGCTGATGCCCGAGAGCGTCAGGTCCACGAACCCGGCTGGGGCGCCGGCGACCACGGCGCCGGCCTGCTCGGGCGCGGCGGCCATGGCGAACTGGGGCGGCGGGGGCGCCGCGTGCGCGGCGTCGGCCTGGGCCAGGAGGGCGTGCGGGTCGGCGTACATGTTGTGCGGCGCCCGCCGGCTGCTCAGGCGGGAGAAGCCGGCGGCACCGGCGTCGTGGCTGAGCACCTGCAGCCCGGCCGCGGCCACGGCGTCGACGTACGCCCGCTGCCCGCCGGAGAAGGCGAAGAGCCCGCCCAGCGGCGCGGCGATCGCCGGGTCCATGGGCCGCACCGAGCGCACCGGCCCGATCTCCCCCGGCACGGTGGAGTGGTAGACGGCGACGTAGCGGGGAATGCCGCCCTCGACGACCTGCTCCCACACCAGGTCGGCGGCGTTCAGGCCGGTCTGCGGCCGGGCGGTGACGGAGTTCTCGATCTTGACCGCCAGAGCCGGGTGGCCGATGGCCGCGCCGGCGCTGTCCACCCCGGTGAGCGGCCACAGCACCGGCGGGGGCGGCGGAGGCGGCGGCGGCGGGGTGGTCGTCGGCGTGGCGGCGGCCGGGACCGGCGCCGGGCCGGTGGCGCAGCCGGCCAGCGGGGCGGCCAGCGCGGTGGCCACGAGCAGCGCGGCGCCGAGCCGGCGGACGCGGCGGCCGGCGGCGCGCCGGACCGGCTGGGCTGTGGTGGTCACGTGCACGCTCCCGTCCGGGCCGGTGCAGGTCCCGGGCGGGGCCGCCCGCCGACGCTAGGACCGGCCGGTGCCGCGCCCCGGGCCGCCGCACCGGCGGCCGCCGCATCGTGCTGCGGCCGTTATCCGGCGCTCAGGTGCGGGCGATGCCGAGCAGCGTCACGTCGTCGGTGCGCGGCGGGTCCAGCGCACCGAGCACGGCGTCGAGCAGGGCCTGCGGTGCCACCGGCCCGGCGGCGACGGCGTCCCGCAGCTCCGCCATCCCGGCGGCCAGGCCACCGGCGCCGCGCTCGACGAGCCCGTCGCTGAACAGCAGCAGGCGGTCGGCACCGGCGAGGGTCAGCCGGATCTCGCGGTATCCGGCGACGTCGAGCAGCCCCAGCGCCGGCCCGCGCCCCTCGTGCAGGTAGCTCGCACCCCCCGCCGAGGCGTGCAGCACCGGCAGGTGGCCGGCGTTGGCCACGACGACCTCGCCGGTCGCCGGGTCCAGCTCGGCGACGACGGCGGTGGCCAGCTCGCCGGGCAGCAGCGCCCCGATGACCTCGTTGAGCCCGTCCAGCGCGGCGCCCGGGCCGGACGCGCGCAGCAGGTGGGCGCGCAGCGCGTGCCGGAGCTGGGCGGTGATCGCCGCGGCGGCGAGGCCGTGGCCGGCGACGTCGCCCAGCACGATCGACACCCGGCCGCCGGGCAGCGGCACGAGGTCGTACCAGTCGCCGCCGACGACGTCGTCCTCGCTGGGCCGGTACCGGGCGGCGAGCTCCACGCCGGGCACCTTCGGCAGCTGGTCGAGCAGCAGGGTGCGCTGCAGCGCGGTGGCCAGGCGGTCGTCCTCCGCGGCCTGGTCGACCCTCGTCCGGGTGAGCAGGGCGGCCAGGGCGCGGGCGGCGGACGCCTCGTGCGCCCGCCAGGGCCGCGAGGTCTCGCGGACGGTCTCGCTCCAGGCGTCGAAGGACCGCCGGGGGCTCAGCCGCGGGCCGGCGTCGGTCTGCGCCGTCTTCGAGGTGTACGGGTTGCCGCCCCAGGTGATCTCGCGGAGCGTCTCCGGCCGGAACCAGGCGACGAAGTCGCCCCGGCCGCCGGCCACCTCCGCGGCGAGCACCCCGCTGGCGGTGGCGGCGAGGTCGGCCGCCTCCGGCACGGCCCGGCTGACGGCGTCGGTGACGGGGACCCCGGCGTCGAGCAGCGCGCGGACGAGCGGGACCACCCGCTCTGCCGGCGGGGTGCTGCCGAGCAGGTGCAGCTCGCCGCCCAGCCGGACGGCGGCACCGGCCGCGGGGAGCAGGTCCAGCGCGGTGGTCCCGCCGCCGGTGAGCGCCGCGGCCAGCGCCCGCGGGTTGCTGCCGACGGCGGCGGCGAGCTCGGCCTGCCGCTGGGCGACCTCGACCACCCCGCTCTGCTCGTCGGCCGACACCAGCGTGGGCAGCAGCAGCGAGGCGGTGCGGCCGAGGAACTCCGCGGCGGTGCGGTCGGGGTAGGAGGGCCGGTGCGGACCCGCGTAGTGGTGGCAGGCGACGAGGCCCCACAGCCGGCCGCGGTCGATCAGCGAGATCGACATCGAGGCGGCCACGCCCATGTTGGCCAGGTACTCCAGGTGCACCGGGGAGACGCTGCGCAGCATGGCGCCGGCGAGGTCCAGCGGGCGGCCGGTCGCAGGGGTCACCGCCGGCTCCAGCGGCACCCGCGCGTACCCGGCGTCGGGGATCAGCCGCATCCAGTTGGTGGTGTACAGCGCGCGGGCCTGGGCCGGGATGTCGCCGGCCGGGAACCAGAGCCCGAGGAAGGGCTCGAGGTCCGCGCGCCGGTCCTCGGCGATCACCTCGCCGTTCCAGCCGGCGTCGAAGCGGTAGACCATCACCCGGTCGAAGCCGGTCAGCGCCCGGACGTCGCGGGCCAGCGCGCCGGTCAGCTCCTCGAGCGTGGCGGCGGCGGAGAGCCGCTGGAGCACCGTGGGGAGGCGGCGGTGCCAGGCGGCCCCGGCCTGCTCCGCGCCCGGGACCGGCTCCCACTCGGCGACCAGCAGCCCGTCGGCCCGGTGCAGCACGACGTCGACGTCGGCACCGCCCACGCGGACCCGGAGCGGGTTGACCTCGGCGAGGTCGCCGCGGAGGCCGGCCCGCAGCCGGGCGGCGTCGTCCGGGGAGAGCAGCTCGCCCAGGGCGGCCCCGGCGACGGGGCGGCCGAAGAGGGCCGCGGCGTTCGCCGACGCGACGACGACCGCCAGATCGGGTTCGGCGGCCGCCAGCAGCACGCCGTGCGGCTGGACCGCGCCGGGGACGGCGATCGGCTCGTCGGCGCAGCGGGCCAGGGCCGCGGCGTCGACGGCGGTCGCGGGATCCGCCGGCCGGCTGGTCATCGCCGCGACGTCAGGTGGCGTCGTGGCCGGCGGCGATGCCGGGGATCTCGCCGGCCGAGTCCACGATCGGCACGACGGTGTCGAGCTGCAGCAGGTCGATCGGCAGCCGCACGGGCCGGTTCGCCCGCGGTGCGACGACGTGCAGCACGGTGCCGGCCGCGGCGGCCCTGCGGGTGATGGTGACGAGCGTGTGGGCGCCCGAGGAGTCCAGGAACACCGTGGGCGTCAGGTCGACGACGATGGCCGCCGGCGAGGAGGCCAGCAGCGCCTCGGCGGCGTCGGCGAGCTGCGGCGCCGTGGCGATGTCCAGCTCGCCCCGTACGGTGAGGGCCGGACGCCCGGCGATCGTCGAACGTTCCACGTCGAAGAGCACCCGTTCACCTCCCTCGCTGCGTCGTGCCGGCGTCCGAGGGTAGGCCACCGGGCAGGAGGGGCCTGAAACCGCCGTGAACATCGACTTCAGCGTGCGCCTGCCCACCGACGCGCACAGCGTGCCGCTGGTGCGCGGGCTGCTGCGCCAGGCGCTCGATCACCTGGCCGTCCCGCAGTCGGTCGTCGACGAGATCACGCTGGCGCTGACCGAGGCCTGCGCGAACGTCGTCGACCACGCCGCGGACCACGAGGCCTACCAGGTCGACGTCTCCATCGACGACGAGCTGTGCCGGATCAGCGTCCTCGACGACGGCCCGGGCTTCGACGCCGATTCGGCCACCGAGCCCGACGTCTCCCCGTTGGGCGACCGGGGCCGCGGGCTGGTGCTCATGCAGGCCCTGGTGGACCGGCTGCAGTTCGTCCAGGACGACGACGGCCGGCACCGGGTCACCTTCGAGAAGCGGCTGGTCACCCAGCCGCACCTGCGGCTGCTCGACCCTCGCTGACCCGCTCAGCCCCGCACCGGGATCGCGTGCGGCGCGACCAGTTCGGCCAGCGCCTGCCCCCACCGGCGCGCCCGCTCCTCCTCCCCGTCGACGAGCGGGCCGGCGACGTCGGTGACCAGGAAGTGCTCGGCCGGTGCGGCCAGCGTCGCGCCCAGCCGGCGCAGCAGCGTCTCCTCGGTCCGGGCGGCGTGGTCCGGCTTCGTCAGCAGCGCCGGGGAGTCCATCCGGGTGTCGAAGGCGGCGGCGTCGATGCCGCGCGGCAGCTTCACCGAGTCGAGCCACTCGTGCAGCCCGAAGCCGGGGTCCGGGACGACGGCGAGGTGCCGCCGGGCCGCGTCCTCGCGGGGAGCCGGCCGGGGCATGCCGAAGGCGTGCGCCGGCCCGCCCACCACGAGCAGCCGCACGTCGGCCGACACCAGGGTGGGCGCCTCGCGCGCGCACGCGACGTCGACCGGCAGCCGGGTGCAGAGCCCGTGCGCCACCGCCATCGCGATCAGCTTCGCGTCGCCGAACACCGACTCGTAGACGACCAGGGCTCCGGCCATGGACCGTTCACCGCCTCGCGCTGCTTCCGGGCCGACGACGGTAGGCCCGGAACGGCGGTCGTGGGGCAGATCACGGCGCGATCGTCGACCTGCCGGTCCCCCGGCCGGCCGCGTCGTCGACGATGGGCCGTGTGAGCACCACGCCCGGCGACGACGCGCTGACCGACGACTTCACCGCCCAGGTGCGCGACGCCGTCCGCCGGCTCGACGGCGTGGCCGAGCGGACGCCGCTGCAGCGCAACGCCCGGCTGTCCGGGCTGACCGGCGCCGACGTGTGGCTCAAGCGGGAGGACCTGCAGGTCGGCCGCTCCTACAAGATCCGCGGTGCGTACACGACCATCAGCCGGCTGGACGACGCCGCGCGGTCCGCCGGGGTGGTCTGCGCCAGCGCCGGCAACCACGGCCAGGGCGTCGCCTACGCCTGCCGGGCGCTGCAGGTGCGCGGCCGGGTGTTCGTACCGGGCACCACCCCGCGGCAGAAACGGGAGCGGATCGCGGTGCTCGGCGGCGACATGGTGGAGCTCGTCGTCACCGGCGACTCCTACGACGAGGCGGCGGCCGCGGCCATCGAGTCCGCCCGGACGACCGGCGCGACGCTGGTGCCGGCCTTCGACGCGCCGTCGACGGTGGCCGGGCAGGCGACGGTCGCCGTCGAGATCCTCGAGCAGCTCGGCTGCGCGCCCGACGTCGTCGTCCTGCCGGTCGGTGGCGGCGGCCTGCTCGCCGGCGCGGGCACCTGGCTGCGGCTGCACTCCCCCACCACCCGGCTGGTCGGCGCCGAGCCGGCCGGCGCGGCCAACATGGCGGCCGCCCTGGCGGCCGGGGAGCCGGTGGAGCTGCCCGAGATCGACACCTTCGTCGACGGCGCGGCGGTGCGCCGAGCGGGCACGGTCACCTACCCCCTGGTGCGCGACTCCGGCGCGGAGCTGCTCACCGTGCCCGAGGGGCAGATCTGCACCGAGATGCTCGACCTCTACCAGGCCGACGGCGTGATCGCCGAGCCCGCGGGGGCGCTCGCGACGGCCGCGCTGAGCGGCGGGCTGGTGAGCGTGCAGCCCGGGGAGACGGTGGTCTGCCTGCTGTCGGGCGGCAACAACGACGTGAGCCGGTACGCCGAGGTGGTCGAGCGCTCGCTGGTGCACCGGGGGCTCAAGCACTACTTCCTGGTCGAGTTCCCGCAGGAGCCCGGTGCCCTGCGCCGCTTCCTGGACGAGGTGCTCGGCCCCGACGACGACATCGTGCTGTTCGAGTACGTCAAGCGGGACAACCGGGAGACCGGCGCCGCGCTGACCGGCATCGAGCTGGGCCGCGCCGACGGGCTGCCGGAGCTGATGGCCCGGATCGACGCCAGCCCGCTGCGCATCCAGCTGCTGGCCCCGGGGACGACGGCCTACCGCTTCCTCGTCTAGGACTCCTCCGCCCGTCCGTGTCGGTGCCCGGGCGTAGCTTCCCGGGCATGAGCGGTGGAATCGCGATCACGTTGGGGGCGGTGAACGTCGAGTCCGACGCTCCGCGTGCGCTGGCGGCCTTCTGGGCCCAGCTGCTCGGCGGCACGGTCGAGGGCGATCACGACGGGTTCGCCTTCGTGGCCGCCCGGGAGCCGGGCGGCTTCGCCATGTTCTTCCAGGCGCGCTCGGACCCGCGTCCGGACCGTCAGGGCCAGCACCTCGACCTCACCGTGCCCTGGGGCACTCGTAACGCGGAGGTCGCCCGAGCCGTGAGCCTGGGAGCCACGCACCGGTGGGACGTGCTCGACGAGGTCCCGTGGGTGCAGTGGTCCACGCTGTCCGATCCGGAGGGCAACCTCTTCTGCATCGCGGAGCACCCACCGGCCCCCTGAGCACCGTTCCCCGAGGTCAGGGGCGGGCACTCGGCCGGGCCTACAGCCAGGCGGGCGGCGGCGGGACGTCGCCGTTCAGCCCCGACGCGTCGGACCGGGTCAGCCACGCGGCGATCGCCGACAAGGGGCCGTCGACCCGCGGGCCGCCGCGCCCCCACGTCCGGTCGGCGTCGGTGGCGACGACGGTGGCCTCGAGCGCCTGGTCGCGGGAGGCGAACAGCCCGACGACGTCGTCGACCAGGGCGGTGCAGAAGTCGGCCGGCAGGTCGGCGAAGGAGAGCCCGGCCCGGAGGTCGACGCCGTGCACCCACACCTCCTTGGCCCGCATCCACGGGATGGTCGACGCCGACACCGGGGCGCCCTGGCCGTTGCGCACCTCCGCCGTCCAGGCGTCGCCGGGCATGGCCTCGATCGCGCGGGCGAGCCGGTCGCGCGCGGCCGCGTGGTCGGCCCGCACCTCCGCTCCCGGCCGGGCGGCGGTGGCCTCGATGTCGGCGTCGCGGACCGCGCGCGAGGGGTACATCGGCGTCTCGACGCCGGTGCGCGCCCAGGCGAGCAGGTTGACCAGCGCGTCGGCGTTGCGGGACAGGTGCGCGACGACGTGCGCCCGTGACCAGCCGGGCAGCGCCGAGTCACCCGCCAGGTCGTCGTCGGTCAGCGCCTGGACGGCACGGCCGACCATGTCCTCGCCGTCGATCCACCACTGCCGCTGCGGGTCCGTCACGCGGTCGAACCTAGGCGACATCCGGGCGACGCGGCCGCTCAGCTGACCCGGCACGTCGCGTCGTGCCGACCCTCGACCTCCGGCCGTCCCGAGGAGCGTTGAGCCGCGTGCTGACGCGGCTCAACGCTCACCGACCAGGCTCGACCCGGGCGCGGACGTGGGGGCTGCCGCCCTCGGCACGGCGACCTCGACCCGGAAGCGGATGACCCGTCACGACGAGGCAGAGCCCGGTCAGGCGATCATGAACCCGCTCTCGTAGGCGGCGATCACCGCCTGGGTGCGGTCCCGGGCACGGAGCTTGAGCAGCACGCTGCTGACGTGGGTCTTCACCGTCTCGCGGCTGAGGAACAGCTCGGTGGCGATCTCGGCGTTGGACAGCCCACCGGCCACCAGCCGCAGGACGTCGGCCTCGCGGCCGGTCAGCTCGGGCAGCGCGGCGGCGCCCCGGGCCCGCGACGGCGCCTGCGCGGCGATCAGCCGGCGGGTGAGGTCGGGCAGCACCAGGGAGCTGCCGCGGGCGACCACCCGGATGGCGTCCACGAGCTCGTCGGGGTCGGCCCGCTTGAGCGCGAAGCCGCTGGCCCCCGCCTGGAGCGACCGGTACAGGTAGTCGTCGTCCTCGAAGGTGGTCAGCACCAGCACCCGCGGCCGCTGCGGATCCCGGGCGACCAGCTCCGCGGTGGCGGCGATGCCGTCCATGTCGGGCATCCGCACGTCCATGAGGACGACGTCGGGGTCGGCGCGTGCGGCCACCTCCAGCGCCTGGCGCCCGGTGCCGGCCTCCCCCACCACGGTCAGGTCGGGCTCGCTCTCCAGGATCACCCGCAGCCCGGAGCGGACCAGCACGTCGTCGTCGACGAGGAGCAGCCGCAGCGGGGTCACGCGGCGCCCGACAGCGGCAGGGTCACGGTCAGGTCGAAGCCGCCGGACGGCGAGGGCTCGGCGGACAGCGTGCCGCCGGCGGCGGCCGCCCGCTCGCGCAGACCGGCCAGCCCGCGGCCGCCGCCCGGGCCGGGGCGGCTGTCGAGCTGGGAGGCGCGCTCGTTGCACACCCGGACGTCGAGGGTGTCGCCGCTGCGCACGACCTGCGCGACGGTGAGCGGTGTCCCGGCGTGCCGCAGCACGTTCGTCGTCCCCTCCTGAACCACCCGGTAGGCGAGCTCCTGCACGCCCGGCGGCACGTCGTCGACGTCGCCGTCCACGACGAGCGCCACCGGCAGGCCGCCGTCCCGCAGGCCGGCCAGCAGGTCGTCGAGGTCGGCGAGCCCGGGCGCCGCGAACGGGGCGGGGTCACGGCCACCGTCCTCGGCGCGCAGCACGGTGAGCACCCGGTCGAGCTCGGCCAGGGCGGTGCGGGTGTTGGCCTCGATGTGGCCGAGCGCCTGCCGGGCGAAGTCGGGCTGCAGCGGCCGCTCGCCCGCGGGTGTCAGCGTGCGGCGCGCGGCGGTGGCCTGCAGCAGGCTGGCGGTGAGCGCGTGGCCGATGGTGTCGTGCAGGTCGCGGGCCAGCCGGTTGCGGTCGGCCAGCCGGCGGCTGCTCTGCTGCAGGGCTGCGATCCGCTGCTCGGGCGCGGTGCCGAGCAGCCGGGGCGCCACCGAGGCGGCCAGCCGGACCAGCAGGTCGAGCACCGCCAGGGTCAGGACGACGACGGCGCCCATGAGCGCCAGCAGCGGCAGCGCGGTGAGCGGGTTCCACTCGGCCTCCCAGCCCAGCGCGAGGAACGCCGCACTGCCGAAGATCAGGCTGGCGAACGTGGCGAGGCCCAGCAGCACCCGCGCGCCCAGCCAGCCGAGCGCCCGCCAGGTGTCGGCGGCGAACACCAGCCGCCGCAGCTTCCGGACGACGCCGCGCTGGTCGCGCACCCGCTCGCCGTCGGGGACGTCGACGCCCAGCAGGGTGCGGGCCAGCCGGCGCTCCATGCCCGCCAGACCCCGGGTCGCCGCCAGCACGAGCAGGATCAGCAGCACACCGATGCCGTAGACCACCGCGACGACCGAGCCGAGCAGCCCGGCGTACACCGCCAGGTACAGCAGGGCCAGGGGCGAGCTCGCCAGCGCGTAGAGGGCCCGGCCGGGCCAGCCCGGGCGGGCGGCGACGAGCAGCTCGTGGGCACGCGCGGCGATCGGAGCGGCGCCGCGGCCGAGGGTCGTCGAGGGCATGCACCGATCCTGGCCGATGAGCGGGCCGGGCGAGTCCCCCGTCAGCGCGCTTCCCCGCTCCCCCGCGCGGGGGACCCGGTTCGGCGCTGCCGGGTGATCCGCGGCGACCCGCGGTCCGGACAGGCTCGGCGCATGACCAGATCGCAGCCCCGGCGGCCGCGCCGCCGTCCCCCCGGGAGCTCCGCATGATCGAGGTGCGCGGGCTGACCAAGCAGTACGGGACGGTGCGGGCCGTCGACGACCTCACCTTCGACGTCCGGCCGGGCAAGGTGACCGGCTTCCTCGGCCCGAACGGCGCCGGCAAGTCCACCACGATGCGGATGGTGCTGGGCCTGGACCGGCCCACCGCCGGGCGCGCGCTGGTGGCCGGCCGGCCGTTCGCCGGGCTGGCCCGGCCGCTGCGCACGGCCGGCGCGCTGCTCGACGCCCAGGCGGTCAACCCCGGGCGCAGCGGCCGCGACCACCTGCGGGTGGCCGCCCGCACGAACGGCATCCCGGTGCGGCGGGTCGACGAGGTGATCGACCAGGTGGGGCTCGGCCCGGCCGCCCGCCGGCGGGTGCGCGGCTACTCGCTCGGCATGCGGCAGCGGCTGGGCATCGCCGGCGCGCTGCTGGGCGACCCCGCCGTCCTGCTGTTCGACGAGCCGATGAACGGCCTGGACCTGGACGGCGTGCGGTGGATCCGCCGCCTCGTGCGCGAGCTTGCCGACGAGGGCCGCACGGTGCTGCTGTCCAGCCACCTGATGAGCGAGATGGAGCAGACCGCCGACCACCTGGTGATCATCGGCCGCGGCCGGTTGATCGCCGACGCCTCGTTGGAGGAGATCATGCGCGGCGAGAACGCCGCCCGGCGGGTCCGGGTCAGGACCCCGTCCGGGGACGACCTGGCCGGCGCCCTGCTGCGCCGGCACCTGCGGGTGCACCCCACCGGCGACGGCGACCTGCTGGTCGAGGGTGCGTCGGCCGAGACCGTCGGCGACGTCGCGCTCGAGCTGGGCGTGGCGGTGCACCGGCTGGCCGAGGAGCACAGCTCGCTGGAGCAGGTGTACCTCGACCTCACCGGGGACAGCGTCCAGTACCGCGTGCTGGCCGCGCCCGAGCCGGCCGGGCAGGTGCGGCGGTGAGCGCGACGGGTGTCGCCGTGCGGTCCGCGGACGCGAGCACGGCGACCGTGTTCGCGCGGGCCGCATCCGCCGAGTGGCTGCGGTTGCGCACCGTGCGGACGACGTGGTGGTGCCTGCTGGCCGCCGCCGTCACGATCGTGGGCATCGGCGCCACCGCCGCCTTCGACGAGGCGCAGGGGCCGGCCGGACCGGGGTCCACGCTGCCCGCCACGCTGGCCGGCGAGTTCGGCGTGCTGCCCGGGCAGTTCGCGCTGCTGGTGCTGGCGCTGCTCGCGGTCACCCAGGAGCACGCCACCGGGATGATCGGCCCGACGCTGCAGTGGACCCCGCGGCGCGGCGTCCTGCTGGCCGCCCGGGTCGCCGTCCCGGTCGCCGTCGCCACGGTCGCCGGGGTGCTCCTCGCCCTGGTGACGGACGTCGCCGCCTGGTTCATCGCGCCGGGGCTCACCCTGTCGCTCGCCGACCTGGCCGACAGCCTCGGGCGGATCGCCGCCGTGCTCGCGGCCGGCTCGCTGCTCGCCGTCGGCCTGGGGTTGCTGCTGCGTAGCACCGCAGGGGCGCTGGCGACGGTCTTCCTGCTGCAACTGGTGCTTCCGTTCCTCCTGCCCGCGTTCGACGTGGCGTGGATGCGCGACCTGGGTCGGGTGCTGCCGGGGTCCGGCGCGATCTGGACGCTGCTCGGCGAGCCGGACATGACCGCGGTCCTGGCGACGACGGTGCTGGCCGGTTGGTCGGCGGCGGCCCTGGCAGGCGGCGGCTGGTCGCTGCTGCGGCGCGACGCCGGGTAGCCGCCGGCCGGCCCGCAGGCGCCGACTCGCCCTCCAGGCATAGGAGGCTTTGCCCATGGTTGCGCGGCCCGATCCGTAGGCATTGCTTCCTATGCCTTCGGTCGGCGGAGCGCCGCGCGTTCAGGACGGGGTGATCACCCGGATCGGCGCGCCGGCCAGGAAGGCGGCGACGTCCTCGACCGCCTCGCCGTAGAAGAGCTCGTAGGTGCCTCGGGTGACGTAGCCCAGGTGAGGGGTGAGGACGGCGCGGCGCAGCTCCCGCAGCGGGTGGTCGCGCGGCAGCGGCTCGCTGTCGTAGACGTCGAGGCCGGCGCCGGCGATGGTCCCGCGGCGCAGCACGTCGATCAGCGCCGCCTCGTCGACGATCGGCCCGCGGCTGGTGTTGACCAGCACGGCGGAGTGCTTCATGAGCGCGAGGTCGTCCGCGCCGATCAGCCCGCGGGTCCGCTTGGAGAGCAGCAGGTGGATCGTGACCACGTCGGCGGTGGCGAACAACTCGTCCTTGGCGACTCGGCGGGCACCGACGTCCGCGGCCCGCTCGTCGGTGAGGTTCTGGCTCCAGGCGACGACGTCCATGCCGAAGGCCACGCCGATGCGGGCCACCTGGGAGCCGAGCCGGCCGAGGCCGATGACCCCGAGGGTGCCGCCGGCGAGGTCGCCACCGATCGTGGTCTGCCAGCCGCCCGCGCGCATGGAGGCGTCCTCCTGCGGCAGGTGCCGAACGGCGGCGAGGATCAGCGCCCAGGTGAGCTCGACGGTGGCCGTGGCCCCCGACCCGGTGCCGCAGACGGTGATGCCGCGCTCGGCGGCCGCCTCGACGTCGATCGACTTGTTGCGCATGCCGGTGGTGACGAGCAGCCGCAGGTTCGGCAGCCGCTCGAGCACCTCCCGGCTGAACCGGGTGCGCTCCCGCATGGCGACGACGACGTCGAAGGGTGCCAGCCGGGCCACGAGGGCGTCGGGGTCGCTGACGCTGTCGTGGAACTCCACGACCTCCGCCGGCTCGGGGAGCCGCGACCAGTCGGTGAACTCCGCGGCGGCGGACTGGTAGTCGTCGAGGACGGCGATGCGACGCATGTGCCCGGTCTACTACAGACCGGTCCCCGGCCGCTCGGGCCGGGGACGCGATGTCACGGGCGCTTGGTGCCGCTGCTGTTGCCCTTGTTCCGGAACTTGGAGACGGCGTCCTTGATCTTGCGCTGGTTCTGCGGCTTGCGGGCCTCGTCCATGACCTTCTTGGCCATGCCACCCTTGGCGAGCTTGCTCATGATTCCCATGGGTTCTCCTGTGCCCGTTCCCCGGGCAGCCATGCGCCGGCCCGCCCGGGCATCACGCGACCGTCATGCCGCGCGCTGCGCGCCGTCGTCCTCGGCGTCGGCCCCGGCACCGGGGTCGCGGGCCAGCAGGTAGGTGGCCACGCCGAGGACGATCCCGGCGACCGCGGACAGCACCACGATCAGCGGGGTGCTGATGTCGCCGAGCACGGCGGTGAGCAGGTCGCGCGAGCGGGAGGTCGGGTCGGCGAGGACCACGCCGACGAAGACGGCGACCAGGACCCCGGCACCGGCGGCGGCCAGGTGGGCGAGCCGGCCGGAGAACCCCATCCGGTCGCTCACGCTGCGGGCGGCCTTGACGATCCGCCCGGCGCGCAGGATGCGCAGCGCGCCTACGGTGCGCACCAGCCGCAGGATCTGGACGGGGCCGAGCGCGAAGACGACGGCGACGACCACCGCGACGGTGAGCGCGACCAGCCCGAGGTGCCCCCGCAGCCAGGCGCGCTTGTTCTCGGCGACGACGAGCAGGATGACCGTCTCGGCGACCAGCACCAGCCCACTGACGACGTCGATGACGTGCCCGGCGGTGCCGAGCGTGCCCTCGGCGACGGTCAGGAACATCGCCGGGATCGAGGCCAGCGCGGCGACGAGGACCGGGAGGGCCAGCCGCTCCTGCCAGCGTTCCTCGCGCGTCACCGACGCTCCCGTCGCGGGTCCAGCCGGAACGGGAGCGACCCCCGCCCGGGAGGCGGGTGCCTCCTGCGCAGGGGTCGCTCTCCGGCTCCGCACGATGCGGGAGGAGTCAGCGGACGGTGCCGCGGCCCTTGCCTGCGCCGCCGCCGCTGTTCTTGTTCTGGAAGTCGGAGATCATCTTCTTGATCTTCGCCTGGTTCTGCGGCTTGCGGGCCTCCTGGATGACCTTCGCCGCGATACCGGATGCCATGAGCTTGCGCATCATTCCCATGTTCGCCTCCTCGTTGTCGATCGGGTTGCTCCGTGCCCCGCCGGACGCCGGACCAATCACGCGACCCGGTCGTCCACTCGTTCAGGGCGGTACCGGACAGCAACAGGGGCGCCCCGCCGATGGCGGAGCGCCCCTGACGGGCTGACGCGTTACTGGAGGGAGACGGTCACTCCGCCGGAGAACGCGGAGTCGTGCAGTTCGACGGTTGTCGGCGTGGTGCCCGCCGGGACGTCGAACACGACCTTGCTGTTGAGCGTGTTCCCGGGGTTGATCTCCTCGTAGATGGACGCCGAGTCCTCGAGGTAGATGGCCGCCTCGGTGTCGGCCGAGAATTCCTGACCTTGGGCGTTGAAGAGCTTGGCGTTGTCACCGAAGAAGCTCTGCGCGGAGTCACCGATGTTGGTCACCGCCACGTCGACGACGCAGAACTGCCCCTGCGCCTCGGTACCGAAGTACTCGTTCCCGATGCGAGTGAGGCTGCAGTCGACACCGGAGACGACGAAGCTGAAGTCGCCGTCGTCAGCCGGCACACCGATGCCGGGGTTCGTCTCCGCCGGCGCCGCGTCCTCGACCGGCGCCACGGCGTTGTCAGCGGGGGGAGCATCGGCAGCGGCATCGGCGGCCGGAGTGTCAGACGCACCCGACGCGGTGCTGTCGGTGTCGGCCGTCCCACCGTTGGTCATGTTGGCGAACATGCCGAGGACCACGATCACCGCGAGGGCGATGAACCACTTCTTCTTGTAAAAGGGCGTCTTGGCCGGCGGCTGCGGAGCCGGGGCCCCGTACTGCTGTCCATGAGGCATCTGCGCGTACTGCTGGGTCTGCTGCGCCCCGTACGCCGGCTGATCGCCCGGCCACTGCTGAGCGCCCTGCGGCGGAACCGGTGGCGGCGCGTATGGCGGCTGACTCACGTGTCTCTCCCCGTTGTCCAAGTTTCGGAGGCCGTCATCGAGCACCGACCCGTATTGGTCGCTCTCCGGCCTCTCGGAGGCGGACGCTGCCATACAGATAGTTGGTTGACGCGCTTTACGGCCCGGATTCGTTCCTCAACCAACGCACCAGTCACAGAGGCCACGGGCTCCACCGGAGCCCCGGCAGTGGGGCCCGGATACGTCGTCTCTCATGCACCGGCCGCGTACCTCACCAGGTGTCGACGTGCGGCCGTACGCGGCCGGGCGGGCGCGGGGTGGCCGCCACCTCGCGGGTCAGCGTGCCGATCCACCGGCGGGTGTCGGCGGGGTCGATGACGTCGTCGATCTCCCAGTGAGCGGCGACGTTGAGCCCCCGCCCCTTCTCGTAGGCCGCGGCGACGGCGGCGTCGAAGGCGGCGGCCCGCGCGGCGTCGCCCTCGATGGCGGCCAGCTCGCGGCGCATGCCCAGGCGCACCGCGCCCTCCAGGCCCATCGGACCGAACTCGCTGGTCGGCCAGCCGACGGTGAACCGCGGCACCTTCAGGCTGCCGCCGGCCATCGCCTGCGCCCCGAGCCCGTAGGCCTTCCGCACGACGACGGTGCCGACCGGCACCGAGAGGTTGGCGCCGGTGACGAACAGCCGGGAGAAGTGCCGGACGGTGGCGGTCTTCTCCGCCTCGGGGCCGACCATGAAGCCCGGGGTGTCGCAGAGGAAGACGACCGGCAGGCCGTGGGCGTCGCAGAGCTGCAGGAAGCGGGCGGCCTTGTCGGCGGCGTCGGAGTCGATGGCCCCGCCCAGGTGCGTGGGCACGTTGGCGACGACGCCGAGCGGCGCGCCCTCGACCCGCGCCAGCGCGGTGATCATGCCGGTGCCCCAGCCGTCGCGGAGCTCGAGCACGCTGTCCTCGTCCGCGAGCGCGTGCAGCACCGCGCGCATGTCGTAGACCCGCTTGCGGTTCTCGGGCACGAGGTGGCGCAGCGCGCGCTGGTCGGGCGCGGTCCAGCCGGCCACCGGCCCCTGGAAGTAGGAGAGGTACCGCCGGGCCGCGGCGACGGCGGCGGCGTCGTCGGCGACCCGGACGTCGACCACCCCGTTGGCGTGCTGGACGTCGATCGGGCCGATCTCCTCCGGCGCGACGACGCCGAGCCCGCCGCCCTCGATCATCGCCGGGCCGCCCATGCCGATGTTGGCGTCCTCGGTGGCGATGACGACGTCGCAGGTGCCGAGCAGCGCCGCGTTGCCGGCGAAGCAGCGGCCGCTGGCGATGCCCACGGTCGGCACCAGGCCCGACAGCTTGCCGAACAGGGTGAAGGCCATCGTGTCGAGCGCTGAGACGTGCATCGAGTCGACGTCGCCGGGCCGCCCTCCCCCGCCCTCGGCGAAGAGCACCACGGGCAGCCGCCGCTGCTCCGCCAGCTCGAACAGCCGGTCCTTCTTCAGGTGCCCGCGCATGCCCTGGGTGCCGGCCAGGACCGTGTAGTCGTAGGAGACGACGACCGCCGCGCTGCGCTCGGGGCCGACCAGGTCGCCGTTGACGTCGGCCAGCCCGCCGACGATGCCGTCGGCCGGGGTGCGCTCCTGGAGCTCCTCCCGGCTGCGGCGGCGCTCCTGGGCGGCGAAGACCAGCGGCCCGTACTCCAGGAAGCTGCCGGCGTCGACGAGGTCGGCGAGGTTCTCCCGGGCGGTGCGCCTGCCCTGCGCGTGCCGCTTGGCGACGGCTTCGGTGCGGGCGGCGTCCAGGCCTTGCTCGTGGCGCCGGCGGACCTCGGCGACATCGGGCCGGTCGGCGTCCAGGTCGAGGTCGTGGAGCTGCTCCGCCGCGCCGTCCGGGGCGTGCTCGACGTCGGCGAGCAGCTGGCCCTGGCGGACGGTCTCACCGACCCGCACCGCGACCCGCCGGACGGTGCCGCCGGCCGGCAGCGCGACGACGTGCTCCATCTTCATCGCCTCGAGGACGACGACCGCTCCCCCGGGCTCGACGGGGGTGCCGGGCCCGGCCTCGATCGCGACGACGGTGCCGGGGACGGGGGCGCGCAGCTCCTCCTCCCCGCCCACCGGCTCATCGGTGCCGGCGACGGCCGGCGCGAGGTCGGCGAGGTGGTCGTCGACGAACGTGGTGGTGGCGTCGGCGACTCCCGGGTGCGCGAGCAGCGCACGGAGGAAGCCGGTGCTGGTGGCGACGCCGCGGACCTCCACCTCGGCCAGGGCGCGGTGCAGGTGCGCCAGCGCCTCGGCCAGGCCGCCGTGCCGCTCGTGCACGACCACCTTGGCCAGCAGCGAGTCGTACCGCGGGCTGACGTCGGTGCCCGGCCGGGCGGCGGTGTCGACGCGCACGCCGGGGCCGCCGGGCAGGGCCAGGGACGCGATGGTCCCGGCGGAGGGGACGACGGCGCCGTCGGCGGTGAGGGTCTCGGCGTTGACCCGGGCCTGGACGGCGCACCCGACGGCGCGGGGCGGGCCGTCGGCGAGCCCGAGGTCGGCGAGGGTCGCGCCGGCCGCGACGCGGAGCTGCAGCCGGACGAGGTCCAGGCCCAGGGTCTCCTCGGTGACGGTGTGCTCGACCTGGAGGCGCGGGTTGCACTCGAGGAAGACGAAGCGCTCGGGGTCGCCGGCCGGCACGAGGAACTCGACGGTGGCCAGCCCGCGGAGGCCGACCTGCCGGGCGAGCGCGGCGGCGGCGTCGTGCAGCCGCTTCCGGACCGGGCCCGGCAGGTTCGGCGCGGGGGCGATCTCGACGACCTTCTGCCGGCGGCGCTGCAGCGAGCAGTCCCGGTCGCCGAGGACGACGACGTCCGCGCGCGCGTCGCCGAGCACCTGCACCTCGATGTGCCGGGCGTCCCCGACCAGCTCCTCGGCCAGCAGCGCGTCGGTGCCGAAGGCGACGCGGGCCTCGTCGGACACCGTGGCGAAGGCGGCGGCGACGTCGTCGCCCCGTCGCAGGACACGGGTGGCCCGTCCTCCCCCGCCGAACCGCGCCTTGAGCATCACCGCGCCGGTGGCGTCGAGCAGGTCCGCGACCTCCTGCCGGGTCGCGGCGTCGCCGGTGCCGCGCGGGACGGGGACGCCGGCGGCCCCGGCGGCGGCCCGGGCGAGCACCTTGTCGCCGAGCGTCTCCAGGACGGGAGCACCGGGGCCGACGACGGCCGGCGAACCGCCGTCGTCCCCGCACGCCCGCGGCAGCGCGGGGTCCTCGGAGAGGAAGCCGTAGCCGGGGTGGATCAGGTCGCAGCCGGCGGCGCGCGCGGCCTGCACGATCGCCGCGGCGTCCAGGTGCGCGGCGGGCCCGCTGCCGGGCAGGTGCTGCGTCTCGTCGGCGGCGGCGAGGTGCGCGGCGTCGGGCTCGTCGGCGGCCGTGACGGCGACCGACGTCATCCCCTCGGCGGCCGCCGCGCGGGCGATGCGGACGGCGATCTCGCCGCGGTTGGCGATCAGCAGGCGGGCCACCCGGCGATGCTCGCACGGTCCCGGGACGGGCTGTGGCGGCGTCCACCGGAGCCGGTTCACCCTGGTCGGAGCGCACGCGATCATGAACGCAGAGTTCAGGCATGCCGCCGCTCGAGAAGTAAGCGAACGGTTGCGCTCCGTACTGCCAGGCGACTCCGATCCCAGCGGCCGGCGGGATCAGTAGAGGTCGGCTGGCGAGTCGCGGTGCCGGCGCGGTCCCGGCGTCCTCCCAGTCGGACCCCCGGAGAGCCCGTCCGGCCGCTTTGTGACCTTTCCGTGACCTGCCTAGCGTCGTCGCCGGTCCGCCCGGGGCCCCCTCGTCACCACACCCGGTGACACCCGTGCGGACACCGCCGAACCAGGCGTCGGATCGCTCCGCCGCCCGGACCGGGGACCCACCGCAGCACTGGGGTGAAGCGTGACCGGCATGCCCGGGAGCGCCGGGCGAGTTCCCCGCCCGAACCCGTCAGCTAACCCGGTAGGCGGTTGTCGGAGAACAGGAGAAACCGTCGTCCATGACGACCACCCGCACGTCCTCGATCAGCCGTCGCTCCCTCCGCGGGGCGGCCCTCGCGCTCGTCACCGGAGCGGGCATCGCCCTCTCCCCGCTCCCCGCCGTTGCTGATGTCGGCGGTGGTGGCACCGGCGGCACGGCCACCGTGACCGTCGCCCCGGTCGCCGCGCCGACGCACGCCGCCCAGGTGGCGGTCGACACCGCGCTCGCTCAGCAGGGCAAGCCCTACGTCTGGGGCGGTACCGGCCCCGGCGGCTACGACTGCTCGGGCCTGACCTGGTCGGCGTACCAGGCCGCCGGCGTGGAGATCCCGCGCACCTCGCGGGCGCAGTCGACGGCGGGGGTCCACGTGGACCGGGCCAACCTGCAGCCCGGCGACCTGATCTTCTTCTACGACCCGGTGGGTCACGTCGGCATGTACATCGGGGACGGGCTGATGGTGCACTCCTCGACCTACGGCCAGCCGGTGGCGGTCGTCCCGGTCGATTCGATGTGGGGCTACAACACCGCCCGCCGCGTCGTCTGATCCGCTCCGCGCCGATGCCCCCGTCCGCTGCCGCGGCCGGGGGCGTCGTCGTCCGGACGGGTCGGCAGCGGGGGGCACGGCTGCGGGTTACCGTCCGGGCCGCACGACCGCCGATGCAGGGAGCCCCGTGACCGACCAGCCGCCGCCGTTGCCGCACGGGTATCTGCGGCCGGGCCTGTGGCTGGACCGGTTCGACCTCGGCAACGGGATGCTGCTGCAGGCGCAGTGGGACAGCGGCATGCCCTTCCAGCGGACCGGCGAGGTGACCGGTGCCGTGGAGGACCCGCTCCCGCTGCTCCCCGACGGCGCGGTGCTCCGCCTGGACCGCAAGGACGGCAGCTCGCGCACCGTCGTGGCGGCGCTGCCCGGTCTGCTGGTCCGGCTGGAGGTGGCGAACCGGATGACGACGGTCGACGCCGTCGGGTCCGACCTCGCCGCTGTCGAGGCGCTGGTCGCGCAGGTCGTCGCCGGCGCCGAGCAGGTCACGGCCGCACCGGAGGGCGAGGTGCGGATGGCGTTCTGGTCGGGCACCGCGAACGGCGGGATGGAGTCCTCCCGCCGGGTGGCCGCACCCAGCTGGGCCGAGGCCGCGGTCAACTACCCGGGACGGACGCGGCAGGCGCTCGCACCGCTCATGGCGGCCACCGACATGTCCGGGCGCGCCGGGCGCCTGGTGCTGTGGCACGGCGTCCCCGGCACGGGGAAGACGACAGCGGTCCGGGCACTCAGCCGGGAGTGGGCCGACTGGTGCCGGCCGCACTACGTGATGGACCCGGAGCGGCTCTTCGCCGAGCCGCAGTACCTGCTGCAGGTGGCCGGGATCGACGAGGACGAGGACGACGCGGACGGCCGGTGGCGGCTGGTCGTGGCCGAGGACTGCGACGAGTACCTGCGGTCGGACGCGAAGGTGCGGGCCGGCGCCTCGCTGGGCCGGCTGCTGAACCTCTGCGACGGCATCCTCGGCCACGGGCTCAAGGTGCTGGTGCTCTTGACCACCAACGAGGACGTCGGCCGGCTGCACCCGGCGATCACCCGCCCCGGCCGGTGCCTGAGCCAGGTCGAGTTCGAGCTGCTGTCACCGGTCGAGGCGCAGGCGTGGCTGGGCGAGGAGGTTGTCGCTCCCGACCGGCCGACGACACTGGCGGAGCTGTACGCGCTGCGCGAGGAGCGCGCGCACCCCACCGATCCGCTCGCAGCGGAGTTCGGCGGCTATCTCTGAGACACCGGCGGGCGAGCCGGCTCACAGCAGGAGCGGCATCCCGATGATGATCTCGCTGCCGTCGGGCCGGAAGGTGCGCCATCGTCCGCTCGGATCTCGCTCGACGCGGAACCCGTGGTGGACCTCGGTGTGGTGCCGTTCGCACAACAGGGCCGAGTTCTCCAGCGAGGTCTCCCCGCCGAGGAGCCAGTGGACGACATGGTGGACGTCGCACCAGAACTTCGGAGCTCCGCAGCCGGCGAAGACGCACGCCTCGTCCCGGAGCTCGACCGCCTTGCGCAGGTGCGGCGGCACCACCCGCTTGGTCCGGCCCATGTTCAGCGGCATGCCGTGCTCGTCGATCAGGACGGGGGTGATGCTGCCGTCGCAGGCGAGCATCCGCGCCTTCGCCGCCGAGACGAGGCTGCCGAAGCCGGTGACCGCGGCGGCCGGCCCGACGACGTCGTCGCGCAGGTCGACGTCCCGGATGGTGACGACGACGTGCGGCTTGACGGTGCGCAGCACCGGCAGGTCGCCGGAGGCCAGCTGGTTGTCCGCGAGCTGGACCACGGCGTCGGCGAGCTGCTGCGCGCGGGTGCGGCGATCGCCCTTCGGCCGGTCGGCCTGCACGACCGACTCGAGCGCCATGCGCAGCTTCTCGCCACCGACCGCGTCGAGCTGGCCGCGTACGACGACCGTGCCGTCGGAGAAGGTCGAGAGGGTGAGCGCCCGCTCGTCGGTGGGATCAGGCTCGGGGCCGTCGGGGTCGAGCCGCGACAGGTAGTGCTGCACCACCCCGGTCAGCCGCTGGACGGAGTGCTGGCCGGCGACGGAGGTGAGGACGCGGTCGACCTCGGCGAGGTCGATCCCCTGGTCGAGCGCTGCCGCCTGCCGGTCCTCCGCGACGATCGGCGCCACGACGACGACCTGGTCGGCGGTGACGGCGCCGGCCTCGAAGGCCGCGGCGAGGGTCGGCAGCCGGTCCAGCGCACGGCCGTTGCGCACCAGCTGGCCCGCCGCAGCCGGGCTGAGCCGGCCGTGGCCGCGCAGCCACGACCGCATGGATCGCAGGCCGTCGTCCTCAGAGGCCTGCTGCAGTTCCGCGGCCCGCACCCGGCGGGCCAGCTGCGCATCGATGCGGTTCCGCGCCTCCAGCAGCTCGGCTATACCGTCGAGCTGTTCCCGACGGCCGAGCTCGGAGACGTCGTCGGCGGCCAGCGCGTCGAGGGCCGACCGCAGCTCGCTCATCCCGCACCTCCGTCCGATCGAACGTATGTGCGGAGACTAGCGCGACCCACCGACAGGACCGGGACGAATCCACAGGTCAGCGGCCCGACCCTGGCGCGTCGCCGGGCTACACGGAGCGGAGGGTCGCCCGCTTCAGCCGGATGATGAGCCGCATCCCACCGGACTCGGCGAGCTCCTGCTGCCGCGCGCGCAGCTGCTCGCCGAGCTGCTCGAGGCGCTCCTCCCCCAGGGCGTGCGACTGGGGGAACATCCGCTGCTCCTCCTCCATCGTGTGGTGGCGCACCGTGTTCTCCAGCATGCGTACCTCGGTGACGAACTCCGGGTCGGTCACGTCCATCCGCATGACGGTCGCGACCTGGTCGTCGATCTGCCGGTGCTCCGCGTGCGCGAGGGCCAGCAGCGGGGAGACGTCGGGCACGGCCGGGTAGAACAGCTCGTCCTCGATCTGGGCGTGGATCTCGATCTCGTGCAGGAAGCGGTCCCGGAGCTCCTCCCGCCGGTCGGCCTGCGCATCGGTCGTCTCGGCCAGCTCGCGGAGCAGCCCGCGCAGCACGTCGTGGTGCGCGATCAGGACCTCGTCGGCCTTCATCGGGATGCCTCCTCGGCCGTGGTGATCGCGGTCGGGCTGCGCCAGCGGGCCCGCCGCCGCACCTCGACCGCGCCATCGGTGATGCGGGTGTCGTAGCAGGGCAGCGGTGCGGTGGACGGGCCCTGCGCCGGCTCACCGGTGTCGAGGTCGAAGCGCGACCCGTGCCACGGGCAGACGAGCTCGTCGCGGTGCAGCCAGCCCTCCGCCATGGGCCCGCCCAGGTGCGGGCAGCGTCCGGCGACCGCGCGCACCGCGCCCTCGGTGCGGACCAGCACCACCGGCACACCCTCGACGTCGACGCCGACCGGCTTGCCGTCCGGGAGGTCGGCCAGCCGGGCGACCGGGGTGAAGGTGCGGGGCGAGCGGCCGGCCGCGGAGTGGTCGACACCCAGCCGGTGCCGGTAGGACAGCACGCCGCCGAGGTAGCTGCTGGCGAGGACGACGGTGTAGCCGGCGGCGGCGGTGACCCGGGCCCGCGCGGCGCGGCCGCGTCCGCGGTCGGCGAACGACCAGGCGTAGAGCGCCAGCGCCGTGCTGTTGAGCGCGGCGTGGACCAGGCCGACGCGACGCGCCTCGTCGTGGGCGTGCTGCCAGTCGGTCATCCCGGTCGCGGCGGCGCCCACCGCGCCCGCGATCCCGAGCCCGACGACCGTCCGCGCCGCCGAGCCGGTGCCCGGGCCGCCGCGGCCGGTGGCGTCCAGGCCGTCGAGCAGGGCCGCCGCGCTCCACGCGCCGACCGGCACGGTGACGAGGACGGGGTGCAGCGGGTGCCCGAGCCACACGCCGTGCAGCAGGTCCTGCAGCGGGCGGGCGTACCGGCCGGCCAGCAGGAAGGTCAGCGAGACGCCGTGCTCGATCTGGTAGCCGGGCGCGTCGAGCACCTGCCACCGCTCGACGGTGCCGACCGCCCGCTCGAGCAGGGTGCGGACGCTCACCGGTGCGCGCCTTCTGGAGCCATGCCCGAGGCGGTGCCCAACCCGGGACGGCGGAAAACCGGAGGTGGGGACGCCGCCGCCCGTCTCGTCGGCGGGCCCCGAGAGGAATAGCGTCCCGCTGCATGGCTGATCGAGAGTTCCGGACGGTGCTGGAGGGCGGCTCCTACTTCGAGGGACCGCGGTGGCGCGACGGGCAGTGGTGGGTGTCGGACTTCTACCGGCACACGGTGAGCCGGGTGGCGGCCGGAGGCGGTCCGGAGACCGTCGTCCTCGAGGTGGAGAACCAGCCGTCGGGGCTGGGCTGGCTGCCGGACGGCTCGCTGCTCGTGGTCTCGATGAGGGACCACCGGCTGCTGCGGGTCACCGACGGCGAGGTGTGGACGCACGCCGACCTCTCCGCCGTCTGCACCGGCCTGCTCAACGACATGGTGGTCGACGCGTCGGGCCGGGCGTTCGTGGGCGACTTCGGCTTCGACCTGATGGGCGGCGGGGCGCCGGCCCCGGCGTCGCTCAAGCGGGTCGACCCGGACGGCACGGTCACCGTGGTGGCCGAGGGGCTGCGCTTCCCCAACGGCTCGGTGATCACCCCGGACGGCGCGACGCTGATCGTCGGCGAGACGTGGGGCAACCGCTTCTCCGCCTTCGCCATCGGCCCCGACGGCTCGCTGGGCGAGCGGCGGGTGTGGGCGTCGCTCGGCGCCGAGCCGGTGGGCGACTCGGTCGAGGAGCTGATGGGGCAGGTCGTCGTCGCACCAGACGGCTGCACGCTCGACGCCGACGGGCACGTCTGGGTCGCCGACGGCTTCGGCTCGCGGGTGCTCCGGATCGCGCCCGGCGGGACGATCGTCGAGGAGATCGCCGCGCCGGACGGGATGGGCGTCTACGCCTGCGCGCTGGGCGGCGAGGACGGCCGCACGCTGCTCATGTGCTGCGCGCCGGACTTCTACGAGCACACGCGGGCGCCGGTGCGCGAGGCGGTGCTGGTGTCGACGCAGGTCGCCGTCCCGCACGCCGGCCTGCCCTGACCGCACCCGGGAACGGCGATGGCGGCCGGGAGGCCCGCAGGCCTCCCGACCGCCGTCTGACCAGCAGGGATCAGGGAGCCGCCGCCGTGAAGGCGCCCGGACCGACCCGCTGGATCTCACCGGCCGACGGGATGCCGAGGAAGCCGGCGATGCTCCACGCCGAGGCGTAGAGGTTGCCGCCCTCGATCTCCAGGCCGGTCGGCATGGTGACCTGCGCGGTGGACCGGTCGCCGTCCCGCTCGATCCGGGTGAGCTCGCCGACCGTCGACGGGTCGAGGTCCGCCGGCGGCGGACCGCCCATCGGCATGCCCGCCAGGACGTTGGACACGAAGACCGTGCCCTTGCGGTCGACGGCCACCCCGGTGACGCTGGTCAGGTCCTCGATGGCGTCGACCTGGTTGCCGTGCTGGTCGAGGACGTAGACCCGCGCCGCCCCGGGCACCTCCGCGCCCAGCGTGCCGACGTAGATCTTCCCGTCCGGCCCCTCGGTGATCTCCGTGGGCACCGGGTCGCACCCGACGGTGCCCGGGTTGTTGAACGCCTCTGCGCACCCCGCGACGTCGGTGACCACCGGCGGGACGAAGAAGGTGCTGATCTCGCCGGTGTTGCGGTCGATGGAGAGGACGGCGTTGGCACCGGCGTCGGAGACGAGGATGCGGTGCGGCTGGGCGAGCACCGAGAACGGGTTGGACAGCGTCTCGAACGGCTCCTCGTCGACGAACTGTTGCTGGCCGTCGGGGTTGTTCGCCAGCTCGTACTCCAGCAGGTCCCACGTCCGCAGGATCTCCCCACCCGGCGTGGCCTCCACCAGCAGCTGGCTGGGGACGTCGGCCGGCGGCTCGGCCGGCGGGGCGTCCTCCTCCGGCGGCGGGCCGGCCTCACCGACGGCGACGTAGATCAGGCCGCGCACGTAGTCCACGCCCTGGGCGTTGCCGAGCCCGGACAGGATGGTCTCGGACCGTCCTCCGCGCGGGTCGATCCAGGTCACCTCCCCCGTGTCGGACTCGGCGACGATCAGCCGGCGACCCTTGTACTCGCTCAGCTGCCGTGGTCCGTCGAGCCCGCCGACGACGGTGGTGACGTCGTCACCCGGGCCGTGCCCCTTGCCGTCGTCCGCACCGGCCGCCGTCGGTGACACGACGACCAGCGCCATGGCCGCGGCTGCACCCGCCGCCGCCTTGAAGTACCGCATCCTTCACTCCCTCGATCGACTTCCCCGTGGACGCGGGGGAACCTGCCAGGAAGCGGTGCGCCGGAGATCGCCGGATGATCTCGCCCGGATCACGTCCTCGCGTGCCGTGACCGACCGCGACACGCCCGCCCTCGTGGGGTGACCGGGCGACGGAACGGCAGGGTCCGGAACCGGCCAGGCGGGAGAACCCGCTGTTGAAGCGAGGGGTGGCTGGACGGCGGAGCGGGCACCGGCTCCGTCGCAGAGCTCCGCGCGGCCGCGACCGAGGAGCTTGCGTCGTAGAGCGCGGTCGGCACCGCGCATCAGCTGCGAGGCGCTCTCCCCGAAGCCGTACTGCGTCACCCCGCAGGAGAGCGAGACGTCGGGGTGCAGGGCGCAGATGCCCAGCACGAGGTCGCGCGCGTCCGGGCCGCGGGTCCCCGGGAGGAGGAGGGGGAACTCGTCCCCCCGTGCCGCGCCAGCACCGAGCCGGCCGGCACGGCCCCGGCGAGGGCGACGAGCGACAGCACGAGCAGGATCCGCCCGGGCCGGCGCCGACCGCGATGAACAGGCCGGCCGCCCCGCACCGAAGAAATAGAGCGTGGCCAGCGTGTGCGCCATGACGCGCACCGTCGCCACCTCGGGCGTCCTGGACGGCTCACCTCGGTAGGTCGGCCGCCCGGCGTCGTGGCTTGACCCACATCCCGGCACGGGGCGGTCCGGCGCCACCGCGCCGGGTGAGGTGGCAGGGCGCAGCCGGCCTGCCGGACGCGTGCAGAGGGGCGATGGTGTCCGCAGCTCCCGGCCCCGGGTAGGGCTGCACCATGACCGCTCCCCCGCCCGTCCTGCTGCTGGACGTCGACGGCGTGCTCAACGCCCTGCGCCGTGACCTCCCGGAGGGCTGGCGGCGCGGGACCTTCTCCGGCTACGTGCTGTCGTGGGACCCGTCCGTCGTCGCCCGGCTGCGCGAGTGGCACGACGCCGGGCGGGTCGAGCTGCAGTGGCTGACGACGTGGACCGAGCAGGCCGACCGGCTGCTCGCCGAGCCGATGGGCCTGCCCCGGGGGTTGCGGACGCACAGCCGGGACGTGCTGCCCACCGGCTTCGGCGGCCGGCTCGGCGGCGTGACCGGGTGGTGGAAGCTGGCCGCCGCGCGCGCGGTCGCCGAGGCCGAGCCCGACCGGCGGATCGTGTGGATCGACGACGACCTCGCCGACCAGGCCGAGGACACCAGCGAGTGGCTGGCGGCCAGCGGTCAGGTGCTGGTCGTGGCGCCGGACCACCTGCTCGGGCTGACCCACGCCGAGCTCGACCGGGTGGAGGCGTGGCTGGGCCCCACCGGCCCCACCGGCCGCGATGACGCCGGTCCGCACGGGTCGCCGCCGTACGATGAGCCTTCGACGCCGACCTGAGGAGCACCGCCTCGTGGCCTCCGTCCCGCCGGACTCGCGCACCACCCGCTGGTTCCGCCGGCAGCCCACCGAGCCGCTCCCGCAGGAGCAGCCCGCCCGCCGCCTGCGGTTCGACCGCCCGCCGCCGGCGGGCAACGACTGGTACGACGCCCCGCCGCCGGCCGGTGGTCAACCGCCGTACGGGCCGCCCACGCGCACGTGGCCGGGCGAGGAGCCGCAGCGCCCCTACCCGACGGCGCGGCCCGGGGGCCCGTTCCCGCCGGCTCCGCCCGGCCGCCCGTACCCGCCGGCCGAGCCGGAGCAGGGTCGCCGCGGCCGGCGCGGCTTCCGGGACCGCGCTCCGCGGCGTCGCCGGGGGCTGCTCCGCCGCGTCGTCCGCGTGCTGGCCGTGCTCGGCGTCGTCCAGGCGCTGCTGGTGCTGTCGCTGCGGTGGGTGGACCCGCCGACGACGGCGTTCATGGTGGCCAACCCCGACGGCGCGATCCAGGAGTCGGTGCCGGTCGAGCACGTCTCCCGGAACTTCCTCGCCGCCGTCATCGCGCACGAGGACGCCGCGCTGCCCTACCGCTCCGGCGCGTTCGAGTGGGACGCGCTGTGGGGCCGCGCGACGGCGCACCTCTCCGGCGAGGACGACCCGTCGGGGTCGACGATCCCGCAGCAGGTGGCCAAGAACGTGTTCCTCAACCAGGAGCTGAGCGCCTGGCGCAAGGCGCTGGAGGCCGGGCTGTCCGTGGAGCTCGCCGCGTTCGTGGACGACCGCCGGATGCTGGAGCTGTACGTCAACTACGCGCAGTTCGGCCCGACGATCTACGGCGTCTGCGCGGCCGGCTGGTACTACTTCGACTCGCCGCCGGCGGAGCTGTCCGCGGCGGAGGCAGTGCAGCTGGTCGGGCTGCTGCCCTCGCCCGGACACGTCCAGCGCGCGCCCGGCGGCGGCATGGACTTCGAGGTGGACGACGGCATGGGCTGGCTGTCCCGCTCGCACGTGGTGAACGCCCAGAACCGGGTGCCCCGGCACCTCGACCGGCTCGGCTTCACCCCCGTCGAGGACGCCGGCGTGACGGGGCTGGCGTCGGAGCAGGAGCCGTCGTCCGACGACTGCACGACGCCCCCGCAGGAGATCACCGAGCTGATCGTCGCGGAGGGCACCGCCTGAGCTGAGGCGGGCCGGTCGTCTGGCGGCCCGGGGCACGGCGTGGTCACATCAGGACGTCGAGCGACCTCCCCGCGCACGGCGCCCGTGAACGGAGATCCCCGTGATCATCCTGCACGCGTCCATCGCCATCCTCGGCGTCCTGCTGCTGATCATCGTGCTCAAGGTCGAGCCGGTCATCGCCCTGGTGCTGGGCTCGCTGTACCTCGGGATCGCGGGCGGCATCGGCCTGGCCGAGACCGTGGAGGTCATCGCCGTCGGCTTCGGCGAGATCATGGCCGAGGTCGGGCTGCTGATCGGGTTCGGCGTGCTGCTCGGGGCGCTGCTGTTCGCGCTGGGCGCCCTGCAGAAGTTCGTGGCGCTGCTGCTGCGGCTGCTCGGCGCGAAGCGGCTCCCCTACGCGATGAGCGCCGCGCTGACCACGCTGTTCCCGTCCATCTACGTCGACGTCCAGCTGGTGCTGGCCTCGCCGCTGGCCCGCTCGGCGGCCCCGCACATCGGCCGCGGCGGCCTCCCGCTGCTCGCCGGGTCGCTGACCGCGGGCATCCTGGTCGGCTACGTCTTCGTCGTCCCCGGGCTGGGCACGCTGTCGATCGCCGGCCTGCTCGACATCCCGCTCGGGACGATGCTGATCTTCGGGCTGGTCGTGGGCCCGGCGACCGCCGTCGTCACCACGTTCCTGTTCAGCCTGGTGCTCAAGGCCGGCTTCTGGAATGCCGCCAGCGACGAGCACGAGACGCAGGCCCTGCGGGACGCCGAGCACGCGGCCGACCAGCGGGACGGGGAGCACGAGGCCGCGATGCCGCCGCTGACCATCTCGCTGCTGCCGGTCCTCGTGCCGCTGCTGCTCATCGCCAGCGGAGCGATCGCCTCGGCGGCCGGGGTGGAGAACCCGGTCATCGCCTTCGTCAGCAACCCGGTGTTCGCGCTGTTCCTCGGCATGGTCGGCGCCTACGCGCTGACCCGGCGGACCCTCGGCCGGGAGCGCACCGACGACGCCGTGACCACTGGCCTGAGCACCACCGGCCAGATCCTGCTGATCACCGGCATCGGCGGCTCGCTGGGCGCGGTCATCGGCGAGACGACGCTGGACCAGGTGCTGGGCGACCTGTTCTCCGCCTCGACCGGCGCCTCGGTGATCCTGACCCTGCTGCTGGCCTGGCTGATCGCCGCGCTGCTGCACTTCGCGATCGGGTCGATCTCGGTGGCGGCGATCGCGGCCGCGGGCATCCTGGCGCCGGTGCTCGGCTCGTTAGACGTAGCGCCCGTCGTCGTCGGCCTGGCCATCGGCGCCGGGGCGCTGTTCGCGCTGCAGGTGAACAGCAACTTCTTCTGGATGTTCCAGAGCCTGCTGGGGATCTCCACCCAGGGAGCGCTGAAGGCGCTGACCTTCGTGACGGCGCTGGCGTCGGTGGTCGCGATGCCGATCATCATCGTGCTCGGCTTCCTGGTGCCGGCGTGAGCGGCGGTTCCCCGCTGCTGGACGGCGTCCGGGTGCTGGACCTCTCCACGATGATCGCCGCGCCGACGACCGCGACGATCCTGGGCGACTACGGCGCCGACGTCGTCAAGGTGGAGATGCCGGGGACCGGCGACTTCGTGCGCCGCTTCGGCCGGCAGGTGGACGGCCAGGGGCTGTACTGGAAGGCGCTGTCGCGGGGGAAGCGGTCGGTGGCGCTGGACCTGCGCCGGCCCGAGGGCCGCGACCTGGTGCTGCGCTGGATGCCGACGTTCGACGTGCTGGTGGAGAACTTCCGCCCGGGCACGCTGGAGCGCTGGGGGCTGGCCCCGGCGGAGCTGCGGGCGGCCAACCCGCGGCTGGTGGTGCTGCGGGTGACGGCGTACGGGCAGGACGGCCCCTACCGCGACCGGCCCGGGTTCGGCACGCTCGCGGAGGCGCTGGCCGGGCTGGCGTCGGTGTCGGGGTACGAGGACCGGCCGCCGCTGCTGCCGGCCTATCCGCTGGCCGACATCATGGCCGGCAACCTCGGGGCGACCGCCGTGCTCGCCGCGCTGATGCGCCGGCACGCCACCGGCACCGGCGACACGATCGACCTGGCCATCTACGAGGCGGCGCTGAAGCTGGTCGAGATCAACGTGCTGGAGTACCAGCAGGCCGGCGTCGAGCACGGCCGCACCGGCAACCGGTACGGGCCGGCCGCGCCGCGGGGCAGCTACCGGTGCCGCGACGGGCTGTGGATCGCGCTGTCGGGCAGCACCCAGCCGATGGCCCAGCACGTGCTGCGGACGGTCGGCGGTGAGTCGCTGGTCTCGGACCCGCGGTTCGCGACGAACGCCGAACGGGTGGAGCACGTGCAGGAGCTCGACGACCTGATCGCCGCGTGGTGCCTGACCCGCGACCGGGACGACGCGCTCGCCGAGCTCACCGCCGGGGGCTGCGCGGTCGGGCCGCTGGAGAGCGTCGCGACGATGACCGACAACCCGCAGGTTCAGCACCGGGGGTCGATCGTGACCGTCGACGACCCGGACCTCGGGCCGCTGGCGATGACCGGCGTCTACCCGTCGTTCCAGGACGGCGGCACGCGGCTCGGCCGGCCGGGCCCCGCCGAGGTGGGTGCGGACACCGATGCCGTGCTGGCCGCCGACCTGGGACTGGGGGCCGAGGAGCTGGCCGCGCTGCGCGCGGCCGGGGTCACGGCCGGGCCGGCCGCCGTCCCGCCGGCCGAGCCGCAGGACGCGCTCTGAGCCCGTCCGACGGATGCAGAGGACCGGGCCGCCCGTGGAACGGGCGGCCCGGTGTGGTCAGCGGGCTGCGTCCCGACCCTGCTGCGGGTTCGGCATCGGACGCCGCTGCTGGAAGCCGGGGTCGAAGCGCTGGGTCGGCTCCAGCTCGCCCGTCTCCGGCGCGGCGTGCCGCCCGGCGCGGGGCATTTTGAACTCAGCTGTCTCGTCGAGCAGGTGCTTGCTCACAGTCCGTCCTTCCGTGGATTGCGGGCAGCGTAAGCAGCCGGAGCACCCTTCCGTCGGACCCTCGGGGAAAGCGCACGTCGCCTGTGGTCAGCGGGAAAACTGTGACGACCGCGTGCCGCCGGGGGCCTGCCTGGCCGGCGCCGACCGAGCGCCCGACGCTGAACCAGGACGTGACGGTATCAAGGGTGATACCGTCACCGCGTGGCCATGACCCTGCGGTTGGACGACCAGGAAAGCGACGCTCTTCGCCGTCGAGCCGAGCTGGAGGGCCGCTCGATGCAGGAAGTCGCCCGGCAGGCAGTGCGGGACTACATCGAGCGGAACAGCAAGAGGGAGCTGCTGGACCGTGTCCTCGACCAGGAGCTGCCTCGCTACGCCGAGGCCCTGGAGCGGCTCGGCCAGTGATCGATCTCGACCTCGATGACCTCCTGCACATAGCCAGACGGACGCTGGGCGAGGTCGAGGTGCGCGACATCGGGCTGCTGGAGTCCGCGGCGGCGCGGCCACGAGCCACGGCATTCGGCGAGGACGCGTACCCGTCCATCCACGACAAGGCAGCGGCACTGCTGCACTCGCTCGCCCGGAACCACCCCCTCGTCGACGGCAACAAGCGGCTGGCGCTGGCCGCGGCCATCGCCTTCTACGGCGTCAACGGGATGCGGCTGACCCTGTCGAACGACGAGGCCTACGAGCTCGTGATGGCGGTCGCGGCCGGACAGGTGGACGACGTGGGCCTCATCTCCGAGCGCCTGGCACCTGGAGTCGAACCCTGGCGGTGACCGCGCTCAGGACGACCCGGCGGGCAGCGTGACCGACGACGGCGACGCGCCGCCGGTGCAGATCCGGTGGTTCACCGGCACGCCGCGGGTGCCCTCGCCGGGCGGCTCGCCGGTGCCGAGGTTCCGCGCGTAACGCGGGTGGGCGCCGCCGGAGACCTGCAGCCGGATCCGGTGCCCCGCCTTGAAGCGGTGCGCGGTGTCGGGCAGCGTCGTCTCCACCGTCCGCTCCCCCGCCGCCGGCTCCTCGCCGGGTGCCGGGTCGAGCCGGACCAGCCGGTCGGTGACGTTGACCGACCGGCCGCTCGGGTCGACGTCGCACAGCCGCACGAAGACGTCGGCGTACGGGTTGTCGGACTCGTGGAACAGCCGGACCCGCGCACCGCCGAGCAGCTCGACCGGCGTGCGCAGCGGCGCGGTGGTGAAGGTGCGGACGTCGTCGCGGGCCTCGAGCTCGCGGTTGTCCCGCTGGCCGGCGCTGGCGGCGAGCACCCGGCCGCCGACCGACGGCGTCGGGTCCATCGGGTCGTAGGTGAAGGTGGTCGGCTCCTGGGGTCCGGCCGGGACGTCGTCGTCCAGCCGCCCGCCGGCCGCGAGGTACCAGGCGCGGTCGGTGGTGGCCGGCGGCCAGTCGGGCATCGTCCGCCAGGTGCGGGCACCGGAGACGTGCACCCGCACCCGGGCGGTGCGCTCCGGCTGCGGCGGCGCACCGTCCACGGGCAGGTGGGTGCTCAGCCAGGCGAGGCTCTCCGGCGTCGTCACGGCGGCGTCGATGGTGAGGTGCGCCCACGGGCCGAGGGTGAGGCCGACCTCGACGCCGCGGTCGCGCAGGACGGCGTACTGGTACAGCGTCTGCTCGACGAACCAGTCCTGCCAGCCGCCGACGAGCAGGGTCGGGACGGTGCTCGAGTGGACGGCCGGGGTGGCGCGGTAGCGGTCCCAGTAGGCGTCGGACAGGTCGGGGTGTGCCAGCCACTCGTCGAACCACGGGGCCGGCATGCCGCCGAAGCGCTCGGCCAGGCCCTGCAGCGGCAGCTCACCCAGGTGCGGGGCCAACCGCCGCTCCGCCGTCATCAGCCGGTACATCCCGCGCAGGAAGCTGACCCGCTCCTGGTGGGCGACGAGCTCGGTCCAGATGGCCAGGTTGGTGAGCTGGAAGGCGCCGTCGATCAGCCCGGCCTGGGCGAGGTCGTGCGGGCCGATGTGCAGCACCATCGCCTTGAGCTCGGGCGGTGGGTCGAGCGCCAGCGCCCACTGCGTGTAGCCGAGGTAGCTGGGGCCGAGCGTGGCGAGCCGTCCGTCGAACCACTCCTGCCCGCGCAGCCAGGCGACGGTGTCCTGCCCGTCGTGCTCCTCGTTCACCACGGGGCTGAACTCGCCGCCGGAGCCGAACGTGCCGCGCACGCTCTGCACCACCACCGCGTAGCCGCGCTCGGCGTACGGCACCGTCATGGACAGGGCGAACCCGAGGCCGCGGCCGTACGGGGACCGCAGCAGCACGGTGGGGTGCGGTCCGGCCGACGCCGGCAGGTAGACGTCGGCCCGCAGGGCGGTGCCGTCGCGCATCGGGACGTCGACGCCGCGCAGCACCCGCACCCCGTGGGTCGCCGGGGGCAGCGGCCACCGGCGGGTCATCGCCGCGGCGGCGACGCGGGCCGGCCGCGGGAGCGGCGTGGGGAGCGTGCGGTCGGGCACGGAACCTCCAGGTAGGTCGGACGGCGACCCTAGCTGCGAGCTCAGCGCGCGAGGTGCGCGGCCAGCCGGTCGAGGAAGGGCAGCTGCGCCTTCACCAGCTTCGTGCGGGCGCTGTCGAGGTCGAACCAGGCGGCGCGGTCGATCTCCGGGAACTCCTGCCTCCGGCCCGACCGCGGGGGCCATTCCAGCTCGAAGGTGTTGCTGATGATGGCGTTGGCGTCCAGGTCGCCTTCCCCCGCCCACACGGCGAGCAGCTTGCGGCCTTTCACCTCGCCGAGCGGGTGGAGCTGGGTCGCCGGCACCGGGCAGCCGAGCTCCTCGGCGAACTCGCGGCGGGCGGCGGCCTCGGCGTCCTCGTCCGGGCCGTGCTCACCCTTGGGGATCGACCAGGCGGCGTCGTCCTTCCTCGCCCAGAACGGCCCGCCCATGTGGCCGAGCAGCACCTCCACCCGGCCGCCGCTGCGGCGGTACAGCAGGACGCCGGAGCTGCGGACGGGAGGCACGCGATCAGCTTCGCAGAGACGCTGCTCGCGGTTTCGACTTGACCGATAGCGTCGCTGTGACGACATTGTCCGTATGCCCCTGATGACCACCGAGCAGGCCGCCGACCGGTTGGGCGTCTCCGTCCGGCACGTGCAGCGCCTGGTCTCCGGGGGCGAGCTGCTCGCGATCGGCACCGACCGCGTGGACGCCGACTCGGTGGCCCAGTGGATGGCGCAGCGGCAGGGCAGCCGGGTGCGCGCCTGGGAGGAGCCGACGGCGTGGGCGGCCGTGGCGCTGCTGGAGGGCGCTCCGGCGGCGTGGGTCGGTCAGGCGCAGCGGTCGCGGCTCCGGTCGGCGCTCGCCGGGGCTGCAGCCGCCGAGCTCGCCGCCCGTACCCGCAACCGCGCGACAGTGCACCGCTACCGCGCCCACCCGCGGGCGCTCGACCGGCTGGCCCGCGAGGTGGTCGCCTCGGGCGCCGCCGGGGGCATCGGCGGGTTGAGCGCGGCGCCGGACCGGTGCGACGGGTACGTCGACGAGCGCGTCGAGGAGCGCCTGGTCCAGCGCTACCGGCTGGATCCCGACCCGTCGGGCGGCGTCACGCTGCGGGCGACGCGGATGCCGATCGACGTCGTCGAGGAGCTGGCCGGCGGACGACGGCAGGTGCTGGCCGGGCTGGACCTGGCCGGCTCGACCGACCCCCGGGAGCGCTCGACCGGCCACCGCCTCCTCGACCGTGCGCTCGGGCAGCTGCGTGGCTGAGGTGCTGCGGCCGCCGACGCCGGCCGGCGGGTGGGCGCCACCGTGGCCCGACGTGGCCGAACTTGCCGAGGCGGTGCCGCCCGACGCCTGGACGCTGATCGGCGGGCTGATGGTGCAGCTGCACGGCGCCGTCGCCGGCCTGCCGGTGGTGCGGCCGACCGACGACGTCGACGTCCTGCTGCACGTGGAGACCGGGTCCGGCCGCCCCGCCCAGGTGGCCCGCTCGCTCGAGGAGCTCGGGTACCGGCTGGCTCCCAGCGTCGACCCCCGCGTGGGCACCGCGCACCGCTTCGTCCGGGACGGCGCCGTCGTCGATCTGGTGACGTCGGGGAGCGGGCGGTCCGTCGTCGACGTGGTCGCCGCCGACCACGCCCCGCCCCGGTCGCTGGAACGGTTCCGCGGCTTCGACCTGGTGCGCGTGGCCGGCGGCACGCAGGCGCTGCGCCGGACGGTCCTCGCCGAGCTGCGGATCACCGGGACGACGGGATCGACGATCAGCGTGCCCGACGCCTTCGGCGCGCTGATCCTCAAGGCCGCGGCGCACCTCACCGACGGCCGCGACCGCGACCGGCACCTGGCCGACGCCGCCGTCCTGCTCGCGTGCGTCGACCCGTTCGCCGAGCGCACCCCCTCGGGCAGCGACCGGAAGCGGCTGCTCCACCTGCAGCGCCACCTGGCGGACCCGACGGCGGCGCCCTGGCTGCTGCTCCCCCAGGACGCTCGCCGCGATGGGCAGGTGGCGCTGGACCTGTTGTGCTCCTGAGCGGGGCCGGGTGCCTCGATCAGGTCAGGTGTCGTCGCCCGCGTCGGCGTCGGCTGCCGCGAACGGCTCGACCAGCTCGGAGAGCGGGGCCGGTCCGTCGTCCTCGTCGTAGACGTAGTCGAGCCGACCGTCGGTGAGCACCGGACGGCCGAGGATCGGCCGGATGCGGCGCGACTCCGCCATCGCGGACGCCACGTCCGGATGGGCGGTGAGGTCGCGCAGGGTCGAGGCGGTGGCGTTCATCATCGTCAGCGACCCGTCGCGGAACCCGCGGAAGGCCTCGGTGACCGGCAGCCAGGTCACCTGATCGGCCTCGCCGCCGACGTCCCGGGTGCGCTGCCCGGCCGGGAGCGCGGCGAGGAAGAACCGGGTGTCGAACCGGCGGGTCTGCCACTCGGGCGTGACCCAGTGCGCCCAGGAGCTGAGCAGGTCGGCGCGCAGCAGGAGGGACCGTGCCTTCAGGAAGTCGCTGAGGGCCAGCGCGCCGTCGATGAGCGCAAGCCGGTCGCGCTCCCAGTCCTCCCCCGTCGTGTCGGTGACCAGCGTGCCGTCCTGGTGCGAGGCGAGCAGGACGCCGGACTCCTCGAACGTCTCGCGGACGGCCGCCGCGACCAGCGCGGTCGCCAGCTCGACGTCGCAGGAGAATGCCTTCGCCCACTCGGCGGGTGGCGGGCCGATCCAGTGCTCCGCGGCCTCGCGGTCGCGGGCGTCGACCGAGCCGCCCGGGTAGACGTGCATGCCGGCGGCGAAGGCCATCGTGGGACGGCGCCGGAGCAGGTAGACGTCCAGGCCGGTCGCACCGTCGCGGAGGAGGACCACGCTGGCGGCGTCGCGAGGCTCAACGACGTCGGTCTCGCCGCGCAGGTACCGCTCGACGAGTTCGGTGCGATCGGCAGGCATGGCCGTCATGCTCGCACCGGTGGCGCATCGTCGCTGTCAACCGCTGACCGCGGGGGCGGTGCGGCTCGACGCCCGCCGCGGCGAGGCCCTAGCGTCCGAGGGGACCTCGTCCCGGCAACGGAGGAGCAGGCATGCGCGCGGTGCAGTACCGGACCATCGGCGGCGAGCCCGAGGTGGTCGACGTCCCGACGCCGGAGCCGGGTCCGGGCCAGGTCCGGCTGCGGGTGACCGCCGCGGGGCTGTGCCACTCCGACGCGTTCGTGATGGGCCTGCCGGCCGAGTCGTTCGGCTACGGCCTGCCGCTCACCCTCGGGCACGAGGGCGCGGGGGTCGTCGACGCGCTGGGTGAGGGTGCCACCGGCGTCGAGGTGGGCGAGCCGGTGGCCGTCTACGGGGCGTGGGGCTGCGGGCTGTGCCACGCGTGCGCACGGGGTGCGGAGAACTACTGCCCGCGGGCGGCGGAGCTGGGCATCCAGCCGCCCGGGCTGGGCTCCCCCGGCGCGCTGGCCAAGTACCTGATCGTCGACGACGTCCGGCACCTGGTGCCGCTGGGCGACCTCGACCCGGTGGCCACCGTGTCTCTCACCGACGCGGGGCTGACGCCGTACCACGGGATCGTCTCCAGCCTCGCCGCGTTGCCGGCCGGGAGCACCGCCGTGGTGATCGGCGCCGGCGGGCTCGGGCACGTGGGCATCCAGATCCTGCGGGCGATCACCGGGGCCACCGTCGTCGCACTGGACATCAGCGAGCAGAAGCTGGAGTTGGCCCGCGAGGTCGGCGCGCACCACGTGCTGCGGTCCGACGAGTCCGCCGTCGGGGAGATCCGCGCGCTGACCCGAGGGGTGGGCGCGCAGGTGGTGTTCGACATGGTCGGGGCCCCGCCGACCCTGGAGATCGCCCGCAAGTCGGTGGCGCTGGACGGCGTCATCCAGATCGTCGGGATCGGCGGCGGGCTGCTGCCCACGGGCTTCTTCTCGACGCCGATGGGCGCGTCGGTGCGGGCGCCGTACTGGGGCACCCGGGGGGAGCTGATGGAGGTGCTGGACTTGGCGAGGGCCGGCGCGATCCACGTAGAGGTGGAGCGGTACACGCTCGATCAGGCGCCGGAGGCGTACCGGAAGCTGCACGAGGGCACGATCCGCGGCCGCGCCGTCGTCGTCCCCGGGGAGTAGTCGCTCGCCTCGCCGACTGCCCGCTCAGCCCGTGGCGACCGCGCCGGAGTTGGGCACCAACTCGACCCATGTGGTCCCGGACGCCAGGGTCACGGGGTCGCCGTCCGCGTAGGTCAACTCCACCCGGTGACCGACGGCCGGCTTGGACCAGATCGCCTCTACCGTGTGCCCGCCGGAGGCGACGAGGGCCGGCCCGCTGCCGGTCAGGATCGTCTCTGGAACCGGGTTGCCGGCTGGGTCCCGGGCTTCGGTCTGGACGACGTCGACGCGCAGGACGACGACGTTGGCGGCACCGATCCGCGCGCCGCCCGCCTCGACCGCCGGGGTGCTCCCCTCGGCACGCAGCCAGCGGCCGTCGACAGCGCTCCAGGTCCACCGGGGAGTGCTGATGCCCGACAGTCGGAGGTCCAGCGTGGCCGTCGCCTGGCCGGTGGCGACGGCGGTGGGCGGCTCCCCCGTCGCCGCGTGCTCGAACTGGGCGCCGGGTGGGGCGCGGTGCGTGGTTTCGGCCTGGTCGAGGAGGGTCTGCGGCACCGCGTGGACGTTGTGCGGCGCGGAGCGGGTCGTCGTCCGGAAGAAGCCGTCGGCGCCGGAGTCCTGACGGAGCACCTGCAGACCGGCGCCCTCGGCCTCGGCGATGTAGGTCGGCACGCCGCCGGAGAAGGCGAGCAGCCCGCCGAGCGGGGCCGCGATCGCGGGGTCCATCGGCCGGATCGACCGGACGGGGCCGATTTCGGGCGGCAGTGTGGAGTGGTAGACGGCGACGAAGCGGGTGATGCCGCCCTCGACGACCTGCTCCCACACCATGTCGGCGGCGTTGAGCCCGGTCTGCGGGCGCGCGGCGGCAGAGTTCTCGATCTTCACGGCGAGCGCGGTGCGGTCGGGGATCGTGTCGGCCGGCACGCCGGTCAGCGGCCAGGTGGGCCCGGACGGCGACGTGCCGGCGAGCACGGAGTCGAGGAACGGCAGGGCTGAGACGTGCGGCTTGACCGCCGGCCACACGACGACGCCGGCGACCACCAGCACCGCGAGCAGGAGGAACCGGGCGCGGCGGGGCCCCGAGCGACGACGCCCTCGCGTCATCTTCTTCGCCGTCGCCGACCGCTGACCGGCGCCCTTCCTGGGCCGGGAACCCTTCGGAGACCCGCGGCCGGTCTTTGGCCGGGGGCGGGGCCGCGGCGCGGTGGTCCTGGGCACGGGGAGCTTCCTGACTCGGGAACGTCTTGCCTCTTGTCTATCGGCACGGCCGGCCGGACCCACGACCCCACGACAGCGCCGGCGCTACTCCGCCCGGTCGGCGGAGGCGGACACGCACCGCTCGCACGAGCCCTCGGCGGCGACGAACGACTCGGGCGCGGTGGCCCGCCGGCAGGTGCGGCACCAGCGGAAGGACCGGCGTCGCCGGGAGGCGATGTCCTCGGCGACATGACTCACGTACCAGGGGTCGTGCAGCAGTTCGTCTCGGATGAACCGCACGCCGTCCGTCGCGAGAGGACCGGGGCGACGGTCAGCCGCCGAGGTCAGCGGGCGGTCGAGCACGAACCACGGGCCCTGCACACCGACCGCCAGCTGCGCCGGCTCGCCGCTCACGAACCACCGCACGCCGTCCTGGCCATCGGCCGCGCTCTCGCGCCGCCACCCGGTACCCAGTGCTCGGACCAGCTCGGCGTGCCCGACGTCCAGCAGGTCGGCCAACTCATCCTCGTCGGCGGTGGGGTCGGACTCGCTCCCCCACTCCAGGTGGCAACTGCGGCAGACGAAGGCCGGCTGTTCGTCCATCACCAGGCAGCCACCGAGGGCGACCCGCCCGTGCTCCGCCTGCTCGAAGAGGTCGCCGCCCGGCAGCCCGTAGATGACCGGGATCGAGTCTTCACGCCCGCATCCTGGGCACACCCGCCCCGCCTGCACTCCCACCGACTCCGGCATCGCGCCTCCGTTCTGCGCCGCCACACGACGGCACAGGGCGGACCGTGGCAGCACCTACTGACAAAGACAGGCGGCTCCGCGGCGGTTGGACCAAGACGCCACCTGAACGGGCGACGGCGAGCGGGCCAGCCGGCTCCCGCAGCCGGCAGCGGGTCGACGAGCGGCCCGTCCCCGCGGATCGCGTAACTCGACCAGGCCCGCACCCCCGACGGTGGGCCCGGCCTACGGCTGGCTGCACGGCAACCCGTTCCGCCAGTCGCTGCCGCACGTGTCGCGGGCGCCGGCGTCCGTCGCGTCCGTCATCGGCACGACGGTGATGGAGCGGGGCGCGAAGACGGTGGTCAGGTACTGCAGGTCCGCAGGTTCGTCGGTCTCCAGGAGGGCGTACCCGGACTCGCCGACGCGAGCGACGAACTGGTGGATGGTCAGGCTCGCCGGCATCTTCCACAGGGTGAAGACGTCGCGGATCCGCTTCTGCGCGGCCTCGTACTCCTCGTCCGAGCCGGTCGGCCGCTCCTGCCAGGCGACGACGTACTTCATCACGACTCTCCCTCGAGCCTGTGCGCGAAGGCTCGCGCGAGCACAGTCGCGACCGCAAGGAGTTATGGCGTGCCCGCGCAGGCGGGCGGGAGGCATCTCGACGGGTCGACACGTTGCGTCGTCGTGCCGGAACACTTCCGGCCGGAAAGGCCTCGCTCAGTCGCGTCGGCACACCGGCCACCCGACCGTGGCGTCGACTCCATGGGTCACCACGCACCGCCGCCCGGTACGCAGTCCGCCGGCTCGCCGGACCGCCGACCGAGCGCTCCGTCAGACTGCCGGTCATGGAGTTCGAGGCCTTCTACCTGCCGCTGGGCGATAACCGGTTCGCGCCCACCCGGGCCACGGAGAGCCCGTGGGACCACAGCGCCCAGCACGGCGGACCGCCGTCCGCGCTGCTGGCCCACCTCGCCGCGGACGCCGCCCGGGTGACCGGAGCAGGTTCCCGCCCGGCGCGGATCAGCGTCGACTTCCTCGGCGCCATCCCCCGCCGCGAGCTGACCGTCGAGGTGTCCCCCGTCCGCCCGGGACGGCGGATCGACCTGACCGAGGCGGTGATGACCGTGGAGGGCCGCACCGTCGCCGTCGCGCGCGTGTGGTCGCTCGCCGTCGGGCCCACTCCGCCGGTGGTCACCGAGCTCAGCCCGCCACCCGCCGTCCCCGAGTCCTCGCCGCAGGTCATGTTCGGTCTGCCCGACTGGGGTTTCGGGCAGGCCATCGACTGGCGCTACACCGCAGGGTCACCGGAAGAGCCTGGGCCGGCCGACGTCTGGACCCGGGTGCGCGTCCCCCTGGTCGCCGGCCGGCCGCTCACGGGTCTCGACCGCGCGCTCATCGCGGCCGACGCCGCCAACGGCATCTCCGTGGAGCTGCCGATCGACAGCTGGTGGTCCATCCCGCCGGGCATGACCACGCACCTGACCCGCGAGCCGGAGGGCGAGTGGGTGCACCTGGCCTGCCGCACGCAGATCGCCACCGACGGCATCGGGCTGTGCCACGGCGAGCTGTCGGACGTGCGCGGCTCGATCGGGGAGGTCGCCCAGCCGCTGCTCGTCCAGGCCCGCTGACGGAGCCGCGAGCCGGTGTCGCACGCAGGCGGGTCGCCGCCGTCGGCCAGGATGCCTGGGTGACCCAGCGCATGCACCGCTCCCACCGTGTGGCCGGCGCGCTCGTCGGCTCCGCCGTCGGCGACGCCCTCGGCGCCCCGTTCGAGTTCGGCCCGCCCGGGCAGCTCTCCGCGCGCTTTCCCTCCCCCGCCCGCGGGTCGAGGACGGAGATGTGCGGCGGTGGGTCGCTGGGCTGGGAGCCGGGTGAGTTCACCGACGACACCCAGATGGCACTGCTGGTGGCCACCTCGCTGGTGGAGCGCGGCGGGCTCGACGAGGCCGACCTGTTCGACCGGTTCCTAACGTGGGCCGAGGCCGGGCCGCCGGACATCGGCAACCAGACGCGCGCCGTCCTCGGCTCCGGCCGGCCGTGGGACGTCGCCGCGGCCGAGCACTTCGCCCGGTCCGGTCACGCAGCCGGCAACGGCTCGCTGATGCGGACGACGCAGGCGGCCATCCGCTTCTCCCGGGACGGCCGTGAGGCGACCATGGACGCCGCCCGCCGCATCTCGGCGCTCACCCACGGCGACCCGTCGGCCGGCGAGGGCTGCGCGATATTCCACGAGCTGATGCGGGTGGCATTGGACGGCGGCGACCCGCTGGCCGCAAACCCCTCCGCGCTCGACGCGGTGGCTCCGGAGCACCGGGAGCGGTGGGCGACCGTGCTCGCGCCCTCGTGGACGCCGGCCGACGCAACGGAGTCGAACGGCGCGGTGTGGCCGACGCTGGGTCAGGCCGTGTGGGCGCTGCGGCACGGGCGGGACTTCGCCGAGGTCTTGCGGCTGGTCATCGACCTGGGTGGCGACACCGACACGGTCGCAGCCGTCGCCGGCGGCCTGGCCGGAGCGGTGTTCGGCATGGGCGGCATCCCCAGCCGGTGGGCGTCGGCGGTGCACGGCCGGGTGCCCGGCTCCGGCGAGAAGGTGTGGCGCCTGTCGGACCTGCAGCAGCTGGCGGCCGCGCTCGACGGCGGGGTGCAGCAGAACTACGACCCGGGCGTGATCCCGCGGATCGGCCCGGCCGAGGTCCTGCCGGGCATCTGGGCGGGCAACCTCGACGGCGCCCGCTACAGCGAGGAGGACTTCGCCGTCATCTCGCTGTGCCGACTGGGCGAGCCGTTCCCGCACCCGGTGCACCGGATGGCCTACATCGCCGACAACGAGCACAACGCCGACCTCGACGTCATGCTCGCCGACGTCCTGGACGACATGGCAGCGCTGCATAAGGAACGGCACCGGCTGCTGGTGCACTGCCACGGCGGCGCCTCCCGCACCGGGCTCGTGCTGCGCGGCTGGCTGGTGCGCGAGGAAGGGATGTCGGTCGAGGAGGCGACGGCGCACGTCGCCGAGCGTTGGCCGCACCTCGGCCTGTGGAACGACAGTTTCACCGCGGCCCTGCACCGCTTGGGGCGTTCGCCGGCGTGACCCCTGCGCAAGGAGCCCTGGCCGCATACAGATCGGGTCGGTTCCGTTCTCCTGCGGCGCTGCCGATGTTGTCTGAGTCCTTCCAACCTCTCAACACGGGGAGAAATTCGTGGCCAAGTCAGGCCGTTTTCAGTTTCATGGCGGCGCAGCTACCTACGTCGGCACCGCGCTCCTGGGCGTTGTGATCACCGCCTGCACCTTCGGCATCTGCTACCCCTTCGCGCTGGTGCTGCGTGAGCGCTGGCGGGCCAAGCACAGCACGATCGACGGCTTCCCCCTCGTCTTCACAGGTTCCGCGACGGCGCTCTTCGGCAACTGGATCAAGTGGCTCCTGCTCAGCTTCATCACGTTCGGCATCTACCTGCTCTGGGTGGGCCCCCGCATCGCGGAGTGGAAGTGGGAGCACACCGACTTCGACCGCGGCCGCACCCCGCTGCCTCTGACTGACGTCCGCGCGGTCATCCCGATGCAGCCGGCAGGCGGGCTGTCCATGCCGGGGCACGCACCGGTGGCGCCCTAGCAGTCCGGACCGTGCCGGCGGGCCGGGACGCCACCGCGTCCCGCCCCGCCGCGCACGCCCGCGATGCGGCGTACCCGTGCCGCATGAACGATCTCGGCACGCGGTTCCGGTGAAAAACGGATCGGTACCACCGCTTCGGGTGCACGAGCTCGATCACCGGCCCCGACAGGCACGCCAGTCCCAGTTCCACCAGAGCGCGAGCGACACCTCTACCGACGACGACCGAGGCTCGGAAGACCGCCAGATACGGTGCGGACACTCGATCCGGAACCGCGAGGCCCGGCAACTGCGTACTTGTCGACGCACTTGGGGCAGCGACGACGGCGCGGGTGCTTCTTCGAGGGCTCGAAGGGCTTGCCGCAGGTGGAGCAGAGCTTCCATCCGTTTCGCAGTGAGCACTTGTGGCACCACCGCGACTTCTTGATCGGAGCGATGCGGCCGCAGTCAGCGCACTTGGCCTTCGGCCGGCACGTCGAGCAGGTGCCATTCTTTAGCTTCGCCGCCTTCTTCAGGCCCGAGCATCCGCTGCAGCGCTGATAGCCCCGCGCGACGGCGCAGACGTCGCACCAGGGCAACGGCCCGTGTCGGGGGCGGACGTCACATGCCTGGCAATCGCGTGCGGCCTTCGCCCGAGGAGCCGGCGAGAAAGCCTGCGGCGTCCTCGCTCCACGCTCCCGCGAGCGGTCGGTCGCCTCGGTCCGTGGAGTCGACGCGGACGCCGGCGGAACGCCCGCCGCGCGTTCGCGGAAGCGGTCCGCCGCCAGCTTGGCTGCGACAATCTTGCTCGCTCGACGCCGCTCGTGGTCTCGCCGCAGCTCGGCGGAGCGGATCTCGCGGATCTGGCCCGCCATGTGAACTCGCCGGTCGTGCTCGAGCCCGCAGACGTCACACCGTGTCCGACCCACGATCATCCCCATCGCCTTGCGGCCCGAATGCCTTGTTCGCGTAGGCACCGACGGTCCGGGTGGTGATCGTGTCGACGGATCCGCCGATGACTCCGCCGACGAGCGGCACCCCCTTGGCGAGGGTCACAACCGCCCGTTTGGTGCCGTACTTGGCCACCAGCATGAAGCCGACCTTCTTGTTGACCTGCCGCAGGACCGTCACGGGAATCCGGTTGATCAGGCTCATGGTCGCCTTGGATCCGACCGTGACGCCGACCCGCTTGAAGGCCTCCGCGCCCATGTTGCCGACGAGGCAGAGCAGAACCGCTGACCGCACCTGCTCGCTGTCCAGGTCGTGACCGTGCACGGCCGCGATGGCGCCCGCCAGGTGGGTCTGCACCAGGTACGAGGCGCCGACGTTCGCCGGAAGAGCCACGGGCAAGGTCACGAAGCCTCCGAGGTTCGTGACGAACCCCTGCGCCCCAGCGATGGCGCAGTGGTTCCGGACGAGCGCCTTGACCGCCTGCTCAGGTGTGCGCCCCCGCAGGGCTTCCTCGGCACTCTCCGCCGCGCTCTTGAATGGCCCGAAGCCGTTGATCCCCGACTTGAGGAGCTGCTCGACGAGCCGCTCGCCGGCCTTCACGAGACTCGACGCCTCGGCCTCTTCTACCTGCGTGGTCATGTGAACTCCTCGGTGGCGATAGGGCTGGGCTCGGCGCAGCGTAGGCAGCTATCGAGATGGCGAACCGCTGCAACGCGAACTTCTGGTCCGATCGAGTCATCGCCCAGGCCACGCAGACCGCAGCTCCCCCTGACTGCTCACCGGTCACGCTGACCCCGGAGCATGCTCGCTGCCGTTGAGGAGACAGTCGCCAAGACACCTCGGCACTGGAGCGCCCTTCACAGACGTCACTGAACCCGGCCGGGGCAGCATCAGGAGGGGCGACTGCCCGCCACCCAACTCGGGACCAATCAGCGACGTTGAGGGGTCGGCGGGGGCGGAAGCGTCGATGATGCGGTGCCGCGCCCCCAGAGCGTCACAGCAGCACCACCCGACTCAGTCTCCCCACAATGGAGAAACCAGCTTCCGGATCGCTGGAGTCTGTAAGCAACCGCGCTTACGGTCCAGCCCGAACCGTAACGGCGTAGCGGCGGCCGGCGAAAGCTGTCGGGCCCGCTGCTCTAGCGTTTGCCGGCGCAGTCAACGGGGACAGGTGAGGCAAGATTGAACAGCAGGCGATGGGCGGGCTCTGACGGCGAGGTCGGTCAAGCGGTCATCACCGAGGCCCGTCAGTGCCTCGACGCCTACCGGGCCAAGCCCAACCTCGTCGAGCAGGACGCCGGCATCGAGATTTCGAACGTCGAGGGCGGGTACGGTCGCAAGCAGCTCCACGAGCTGCTGCAGAACAGCGCCGACGCGATGATCTCCAGTCCCGGCCGGGTGTCGATCATCCTGACCGAAGAGGCGCTCTACTGCGCGAACGAAGGCCAACCGCTCCGAGCTTCGGGCGTGGCAGCTCTCATGGCGTCCCACCTGTCGACCAAGCGCAGTGATCAGATCGGCCGTTTCGGCCTCGGCTTCAAGTCCGTACTCGGACTCAGCGACACCCCGGAGATCATCAGCACCTCGGGATCGCTTCGGTGGGACAGAGTCCAGTCACGACGCCGCATCCTCGAGGTGGTGCCGACGGCGAAGCGCACTCCGGTCCTCCGGCTGGCCGAGCCGATCGACGCGCAGCAGGCCGCAGCCGACGATCCCGTGCTTGCCGAGCTCATGCAGTGGTCCACGACGGTCGTCCGTCTTCCACTTCGGCCCGATGTGGACTGGTTGTCGGACGAGCTCCAGCGCTTCCCTGCGGAGTTCATGCTCTTCAGCCCCCACGTGCGCCGGCTCGACCTCGACGATCGGGTCACGAAGAAGCAACGCAGTTGGACGGCGCAGCGCGAGGGCTCTCGCGTCGAGCTGGTGAGCCCGGGCGGTTCCACCTCGTGGCACGTTTTCCGAGCGGATCACCGCCCATCCCCCGCCGCTCGGGCCGATGCGGGTGAGATCGCCGGGCGCGACCACATCGACGTGGTGTGGGCCGTACCGGACCGCGGGCGTACGGCAGCCGGCCAGTTCTGGGCCTTCTTCCCCACCAACTCGCGCACGACGCTGAGCGGCATCATCAACGCACCGTTCAAGACGACCGAGGACCGCCACGACATCCTCGACGGCCCCTACAACCGGGAGATCCTCGAACAGGTACTTCCCGGCATGGTGGCGGAGCACCTCCACGAGCTCGTCGAGCCCGAGGATCCCTCGAGCATCATCGAGATCCTTCCCGCCCGCGGTCGAGAGATCAGATCCTGGGCGGACGACTCACTGAACGTGCCGGTCATGCGCGAGGTGGCGAAGGCGCCGTGCATTCCGGACATGACCGGAACACCTCGTCGTATCCCGGAAGTGAGACTGAGCCCGCGGTTTCTCGCCGACCACAGTCGCTGGGCGTCGCTCTGGGCGAGTGTGGCCGACGGTCCCACGAACTGGATCCATCCGTCCGTCGACAACGACCGGACGGAACGTCGGGCCAAGGCGACACGGCTCTACGAGATCGCGCGCGTCGCTGAGTCGACCACCGAGGAGTGGTTGCAGACGCTCGCAGCGAGCGGTGTTCGCGGCTCGATGGTGGCCGTCCAGTTGGCGGATCTGATCAACATGGGCGATGCCGAACAGCTTCAGGCAATTCGCCGCGCGACCACCGTCATGTGCGCGGACGGACGCCTGTCCCCGCCGCTACCCGGGCGAGTCTTTCTTCCGGATCCGTCGGAGCCCGCCGGCCCCGGGTTCGTCCATCCCGAACTCGCCGGGGATCCGGATACCGCTGCTGCGCTTCGGCGACTGGGCATCCGCCCGCTGGACGCCGTGGGGCGTCTCTCGGCCCACGTCGCCAGGATGACAGCCGGGGAGACCAAGGGTCCGGACGTGGCTCGCCTGTGGGAACTGGCGCGGCAGGTCGGGACTGACGAAGCCGCGCAAGCGATGGAATCCGGCTTCGGACGGGGTCGGACGCCGGTCCGCAGCCTCGCAGCGAAGCCTGCACCGATCGACTCGTGTCTGCTCCCCGGCACCATCGTTCCGTCCGACGGATCGCGCGACGCCGAATGCGCCGTGGACATGCGGTTCCACGCCTCTGATCACCAGTTGCTCGCTCGGCTGGGTGCGGTTCCGGGCCCCCGCCTGATGACTCGGCCGCCGGACGAGAACTGGTACGAGACGTGGCTGGACGAGGCCCGGTCGACATTCGTGAAGGCGGCCGGTTCGTGGGGCACTCGCGTGTCCCCGACGTCCATCGTCGTGCGGCCGGCACCGACCGCTGCCCATCTGACGCTGCTGCCGAAGCTGTCCACTCCCGCCCGTGTCGCCATGACGCGCGAGGCACTGGCCCTCGCGACACAGAGCTGGACCGTGTACTCCGAGACCCGTGGGTCCATCGAGCCGGTGCTGTTCACCAACCCGGGTGTCTGGTGGATCCGCAAGCACGGCTGGGTGGACACCCCGCTGGGCCCGTGCCCGGTAGCGAGCGCCGTCGGTCCGGTGGAGGGCGTCGCGCCGGACCTGCTTCCGGTGCCGATCGGCCTGGACGACAAGGGACTCACCGCGCTCGGCGTCCGTACCACCGTGGACGCCGATTGGTGGTCGCGCTTTCTCGTCCTGGCCCAAGAGACCTTCGACATCACGAAGGTCCACCGCCTTTACCCGGCCGCCGCACGGGCCGGCGCGCATCGACCACCGACCTTGCGCATCCAGCACGCGGGTGGCATCGGCGATGCACCGTCCGCCGAGGTCGTCGTCACCGACGACCCGGTCGCTTACTCCCTGCTCAAGGACTCGGCCGACGTCGTCCTGGTGGACTCCGAACGCGACGCCGAGACTCTCAGGACCCTGTGGGAGCTGGGCGACGCGCGGTCCATGCTCCGGCGCACGGTGCTGTCCGCGCCGTCGGGGGAGCCGATTGCCGTCGTCGACCGGTTCCCCGGTCTCCGCGTCACCGCTCCCACCGTGTCCCCGTCCTACGTCCTCATGCCATGCAAGGAACTGGCCATCGAGGTCTTCGCGGAAGAGGGATCGACACGGTCGGTGACCGACCGCCGCTCCGTCACCGAGGGCGAGGTCCTGTACTACCGGGACGGCATGTCACCGACCGAACTTCTCGAAGCCGTGAACGTCGGATTTCGTCTGGGCCTGGACCAGCGACAGCTGCAGCAGACGATCGAGATCGGTCTCCGCCGGGAGCAGAGCGACGTCGCCAAAAAGGTCCGAGCCGCCTCGTCGGTCGACGACAAACTCCTTGCACTCGCCGGCGAGGAAGAGCTTCGGAAGCTCGTGCCGGCGGAGGCGATCGAGGTCGCGCAGGCACGCCAGCGGCGCAAGCTGGAACCGGTCGAGATCGCCCGGATGGCGAGAACGGCAGCGGGGACCCAGATCATCCGAAAACTCACCCCGGCCATCGAGGCTCGGGGCATCACGGTGCCCACCGTGCTGAACGGGGGAAGCACCGCTGCTGCGTTCACGGAGAAGCTCGGGCTGCCCGACGAGTACGCGGGCTCACGCGCGCCACAGCGAGCGGCGGTGCAGCTCGTGGACGGCCCGGTTCGGCTGCCCGACCTCCACGACTACCAGGCCGAGACCGTCGAGCGAGTCCGGAAGGTGCTCCGGGCGGAGGGACAGAGCCGGGGGCTCGTCGCCCTACCGACCGGATCGGGCAAGACACGCGTCGCGGTGGAGGCGGTCATCGACCACATCCGCGAGGAGAACCCGGACGCCCTCGTCGTCTGGATCGCCCAGAGCGACGAGCTCTGTGAGCAGGCCGTCGAGACGTGGTCGTACGTGTGGCGGGCCGTCGGCGCGCACCGGACGAGTCTCACCGTCAATCGCCTCTGGGCCTCCAACGACGCCGCACGTGTCAAGAGCGGGGCGCAAGTCGTCGTCGCCACCGACGACAAGCTGAGCTCCGTCTCGACACAGGACCGGTACGACTGGCTGAAGCAGGCGTCAATCGTCGTCGTCGACGAGGCACACACCTCCGTGTCCAAGACGTACACAGCACTGTTCAACTGGCTCGAGCGTGGCACGCGTCAGCGCGAGCGCCCGTTGCTCGGCTTGTCGGCCACCCCCTACCGGAACAACAACGAGGACCAGACGAAGCAGCTCATCAACCGTTACGACGGAAACCTCCTGACCGACGGACTCTTCGGCGACGAGGACGCGCACCTCTTCCTCCAACGCCTCGGGATCCTCGCGCGAGTACGGCACGAGGAGCTCGAGGGCATGCGTCTCACGCCACTGCGCTTTCCGAGCAGCTCGGACGCCGGCGACAGCTCACATCTGCTCGAGAACCGCATCGACCTGGGTCAGGTGGCCCGGGACGACGACCGCAACCACCGCATCATCGACTCGCTGCTCAAGGTCGCGCAGGACTCGACGGCGCTCGTCTTCGCGGCCTCGGTTCAGCACGCGGAGATTCTCGCCTCGGTGCTGGACGCGGAGGGATTGCCTGCGGCCGCCGTCTCCAGCTTCACGACCGCCGCGGAGCGCCGCGAGCGAGTTCGTCAGTTCCAGTCAGGGAACATCCGGGTGCTTACCAACTACAACGTCCTTTCCCAGGGCTTCGACGCACCGAAGGTCGGCGCCGTCTACGTCGTCCGTCCCACCTTCAGCCTCAACCGCTACCAGCAGATGATCGGTCGGGGCCTCCGGGGGCCGCGGAACGGTGGCTCCGAGGAGGTCCTCATCGTCAACGTCAAGGACAACATCGACGCCTTCGGCGAGCAGCTCGCTTTCCACCACTTCGACGCTCTTTGGCGGGATCACGCATGAGTGTCGAGCTCGACAACAGTCAGCGCGCCGTCGTCGAGGCCGATCCCACCGAGCGCCTGTTGGTGATCGCTGGAGCTGGCCGCGGTAAGACGGAGGTCATCGCCGGCCGGGTCGACGAGCTGGTCCAATACAGGGGTCTTAACCCGGCCGACGAGCTCCTCGTCCTGACCTTCTCGCGCGCTGCAGTAGCCGCCGCCAGGCGCCGCCTGGAGCAGCGAGGCACGGGCGCGGTTGCAATCAGCACCTTCGACTCGTTCGCCAGCCGGCTCCTCTTGGAGGCCGGAGAGGACCCGTCCTCGATCGGCGGCTTCGACCGGCGGATCAGGGCCGCGACCGATGTCCTACGCAGTGAGGACCTCACGCGCATCGAGTTTCTTCAGCACGTCCTTCTCGACGAGGTACAGGACCTCGTCGGAGATCGGGCCGAGCTCGCCCTGGCGCTGCTCGAGCAGGTCGGCGCGGACTGTGGATTCACCGCCCTCGGCGACCCCCTCCAGGCGATCTACGACTGGCAGCTCGAGGAGGCCCGGAGCAGGACCACCTCGCAGCAGTTCATGAGCCGCCTCGTCGACGACCTCGGCGCGCGTCGCACCGCGCTGGAGGTGGACTACCGCGCCCGCGGCAAGGAAGCTCGTTGGGTCGTCGAGCTGGGCGAGTCCATCCGCTCCTCGGACGCACCCGCGGCGGCTCCGGCATCCGTCTCCGAATTCGTCGACATCCTCCTGGATCTGGGGCCGTTGGCCGACGCCACCAACCTTGTGGACCGTTCCCCCGCGACGACCGCTGTGCTGTGCCGGACGAACGGCCAGGCACTCACGGCCTCGAAGGTGCTTCGTGAGGCAGGGGTCCGCCACGTCCTCCGTCGTCCCCTGCAGGACATGGGCGTCGCACCGTGGGTGGCCGCCGCGCTCGGCGGTGTGGACACCCCGGTCGTCGACCGCCACGAGGTGATCGATCTGATCGCTTCAGCAGCTCCAGAGCTGAATCCGGAAGAGGCATGGGTGTCTCTCAAGGAGACCGAGGGGCGTCTCTACGAGCGGGACCTCCTGGACCTCGGGGCGCTCCGCACGGCACTCCGCAGCCGCTCCGTCCCCCTGGGGCTCGCGGCCGCCGACGAGGCAAGCGTCGTCGTGTCGACGATCCATCGCGCCAAAGGTCTGGAGTTCGACCGAGTTCTCTACATGCCGGCGGACACGAACCGTCTTCCCGCTGTCGATTCCGACGCCGAGATGAGGGTCACCTACGTGGCTCTCTCCCGTGCACGCGACGAGCTCTACGTCTGCGGCCCTCCCAAGGAGGCGATCCGGACGTCGGAGCTGCGGTCCGGTCGGTGGGCGGTACACGTCTTCCGGGGCCAGAAGCGCTACCCCTGCGGCATGGAGGCAACGTCCGTCGACGTCGACGTGCTGCAGCCGGTCGCCGAGGACGACGGCAACGGCTGGGGCGTGCAGCAGCGCCTGCTACGCGCGGACGTCGTGGGGGCAGCCGTCACGGCCGTCCGGGAGGACGACACACCGGTCGAGGCCCCGCGCTACACGTTGCGACTCACAGACGGTGACGTGCTCATCGGCCGCACGTCGGAACACTTCGGCAGGGCACTGGCATCGACCTTCGGCCGCCGACGGCCCGAGCAGTCGTGGCCTCGTCGGATCAATGGCCTGGCGGTCGCATCCGTCGAGACGGTCGCAGGCGACCCGGACTACACACGACGCGCCGGCCTCGCCGGCAGCGGCCTCTGGCTGGTGCCCCGTCTGACGGGACTGGCGTGGCCCGACTGGAAGAGCGAGTGAGAGAGCTGAACCCATGGGTCTGACCGAGAAGTACGCCTTCCGCGCCGAGATGGTCCGGCGACTGCACGACGACCTCATAGGCCCGCGTGGAGGCGATGAGCACGAGACGATCGACGAGTCCCCTCTCGACCGGTACATCGCCGGAGTGTTGTGGCCGGCCGACAGCGGCACCCAGGACGCGGTCGCGGAGGAGCCGGTCGACGGAGCCGGTGAGGAGACGGGGCCGACCGACCTCCCCGTCTCACAGTCCCGGATGCGCTACCCCACGTCCGTCGGCATCACCTTCACGGTCGACGCGGGCATCGTCGACGAGGTCTCCGTCCGCGTCTCGGCGGCCCGTTACCTGCCCGGGGACGAGGTGCAGGCAGAAGCGGATCAACGATCGCGTGCGCGTGATCGACACCGGGTCACCTGGAAGCGTTCGCCTGTCCAGCTCGCGCCCGTTCTGATTCGGCTCGACGGCTCGACGGACCGGCGCCAGGAGGTCGTCCCGGGGCTCGACCTGTACGCACTCGTACGCAAGCCCTCCGGCGGGCTGGTGACGGTGACTGTCGCCCTCATCAACAAGCAGCCGTCGACCGCCGGCCACCGGGACGAGAACAGCTGGTTCCAGGTCGAGATCGAAGCGACCACGGCCGAGCCCGCGATCGTCGACCGCGCCACGTCGCCGACCATCGGCAAGGACGACGACCTGGACACCGGGGCGCTGCTCTACAGGAACGCCCACACGTTCGCGTCCGGTCACGGTTGCGCCGCCACATGGGATCGGACCGGCGTTTCGCGTGTCTCATCGGTCCGCACGACGTTCATCCCTCAGCACTCGTTGCAGCGGGCGAAGCCCAGTCCTGTGCCGGGCGCCGACCTCCGCATGTCCTTCCTGGCCCGGGCCGAGGACGAGGCAGTGCTGTCGAACCTCACCGAGGTCGTGCACGCGTACCGGCGTTGGATCGGTGAGGAAAAGACGCGTGCGGAGCGGGACGACTGCGTCGAGGACGCACTTCGACCGGTCGCATGGCGACACATGCAGCAGGCCGAGGAAGCCGCTGACCGCATCGAGGCAGGGATCGATGTCCTGAAGACGGATCCGGACGCGATGCGGGCTTTCCGGATCATGAACGAGGCGATGCAGCTTCAGCGGGCCCGGCAGGACTGGATCCGCAACGGCGCCGAGGGCACCGTGGACGACGGTGACGAGCAGCGGTGGTACCCGTTCCAGCTCGCGTTCATCCTGCTCAACCTCGCCGGCCTCAACGATGCTGAGCACCCGGATCGGGACACCCTGGACCTGCTGTGGTTCCCCACGGGTGGTGGAAAGACCGAGGCATACCTCGGCTTGATCGCTTTCACCATCGCGCGACGACGGCTGCTTGACTCGTCGGCCACCGGCGTGGCGGTGATCATGCGTTACACGCTCCGACTGCTGACCATCCAGCAGTTCGAGCGTGCCACGGCGCTCATCTGCGCACTCGAGTGCCTGCGCCGTGAGCGACCGGAACTCGGGGCCGACCGCTTCTCGATCGGCCTGTGGGTCGGCGGGGCCGCAACTCCCAACACGTTGGACGACGCGCGGAAGGCCCTCAACAAGCTCGGCAAGGGGCACGACGTCGAAGAAGGCAACCCGATCCAGCTGCTCAAGTGCCCGTGGTGCGGCGGCACTCTCGGCCCGGACCAGTACGCCATCGTGAACCACCCGGATCGACACTTAAGAGTCGCCTGCGGTCGCTCGGGATGCGATTTCTCCTCCGGGCTTCCGGTGCACCTGGTGGATGAGGACGTCTATCGCGAACGGCCTGAGCTCGTGATCGGCACCGTGGACAAGTTCGCGCGGATGGCCTGGACCGAGAGGGCGGGATCCCTGTTCGCGCGAGACGGTCAGGGACACCGACCCGAGCTGGTCATCCAGGACGAGTTGCACCTCATCTCCGGGCCTCTCGGTTCGATGGTCGGGCTCTACGAGACGGCCGTGGACGCGGCTTGCGCCGTCGACAGTGCGGATCCGTTCGCACCACCCCGGGGTCGCGCCAAGGTCATCGCGTCGACAGCGACGATCCGGCGGGCCACCGAGCAGGTGCACTCGGTCTTCAATCGAGAGGCTGCCCAGTTCCCGCCACCGGGGATCGATCCCGATCTCTCGTTCTTCGCCGAGCCGGCGCCGTCAACGGAGCTGGGAGACCGTGCCTATGTCGGCGTCATGGCGCCCGGCACCAGTCACCAGTCCCTCATGATCCGCGTGTACGCGTCGCTGCTGCAGAGCGCCCAGGACATACCCGGCGATGTGGACACACGTGATCCGTACTGGACGCTGCTCGGCTACTTCAGCAGTCTGCGCGTCCTGGGTTCCGCCGAGCTACAGGTCCGGGACGACGTCAAGATCCGCCTCGGTCTGCTCGCCCGTCTGGCCGCAACGCAGGAGCGACCCATCCGGCAACTGTCGGAACTCACCAGTCGCGTCGGGGCTCGCGAGATCCCGGAAAGGCTGAAGCACCTCGAGGTGAGGGTCGACGACCGAGGGGCCGACGACGTCGTGCTCGCGACCAACATGATCTCCGTGGGCCTCGATGTGGACCGGCTCGGAGTGATGGCCGTGATGGGCCAGCCTCAGTCGAGCGCGGAGTACATCCAGGCGACGAGCCGCGTCGGACGCAAGCATCCTGGCTTGGTCGTCACGATGTTCAACTCCGCTCGCTCCAGGGACCGTTCGCACTTCGAGAACTTCATCCCCTTCCACCAGTCCGTGTATAGATCCGTGGAGGCGACGAGCGCGACGCCGTTCGCCGCCCGCGCTCGTGACCGGGGTCTGCACGGCGTGCTGACGTCGATCGTCCGCCTGCTCTTCAACGACCTGAGCGCCAACACCGGAGCCGGCATGGTGGCCGGTCAGCGCGACAAACTCGAGCTGGCGGCCGCGATCATCGCCCGACGGGCTCAGGACTGCTCCGACGACGGCGACGAGACGGCTGCGCAACTCGACGACCTGGTGGAGGAGTGGCTCGGAGCCGCGGAGTCGAAGCCGGGGCTCGCCTATTGGCTGCGCAACAACTGGGACGCGTCGTTGCTCGTCGATCCCGCGACCATGCTCGTCAACGACGACATCCCTGACTTCGATCAGGGTCAGGTGCCCTGGCCGACGTTGCAGAGCCTCCGGGACGTCGACGCCGAGAGCGGCCTGTACCAGGTGGCACTGAGGAAGGAACGATGAACCAAACCCCGAAGGCGCGCCGCAGTCAGCTCATCTCGACGTTCGGCGTCGGCGGCCTCTTCCCGTCCGAGAACACGAGCTTCATGATCGCCGGCCTCGAGCACTGGGACGAGAAGCGAGCCGACGTGGCGAGTGAGCCCCGCCTGGCCCGGTCGCTCGGCGTCACGTCCCTCCTCATGCCGCCCGCGGGCGGCCGTCGGGACGTGCCCGTCGTCAGGTTCCCGCAGATGCAGATCTGCCCGAGCTGCAGACGGATCGGTCTCCCGTCCGATTTCCGATCACCGTGGAATCAGGCGGTGTGCAACCTCTGCCGCCCGTCCGCTCCGCTGACTCCGTCCCGTCTCATCGTCGCCTGCCGCATGGGCCATGTCGGGGAGTTCCCATACTTCAGCTGGGCGCACGCCGGCCGAGGGGAAAGGTCCGAGGGCAAGCACGAACTGCGTCTGGTCAGCCGCGGCCGGACCTCGTCCCTGGCGGACCTGATCGTCGAATGCTCCTGCGGGATCCCGCCCGTGGGGCTGGACGGCTCCTTCGATGCTGCGGCACTGAAGGGCATCACCCGCTGCCGAGGAGAACGTCCCTGGTTGGGCCCGAATGCGTCCCAGGAGTGCGACGAGACGCCCCGCACGCTGCAGCGTGGCGCGTCGAATGTGTGGTTCCCCGCCGTCCGGTCGGCGATCTCCATCCCTCCGTTCTCGGAGGCACTCGTTCGGTTCGTGGATCGGGAGTGGGACTCACTCAGATCCCCCGAGTCGGTCAATGCGCCGTGGCTCATCGACGGCCTGGTGAAGAAGAGCCGCGGGCGGTTCACCGCGGAGCAGATCATCGGCGAAACCCGTCGCCGTCACGAAGCGGAGGCGGCAGAGGACGACCTGACCGAGGCGTCCTTGCGGCGCGACGAGTACCGGGCCCTCCTGGAGGGACGTCCGGAGGAGCGGGACGGCTCCGACTTCGTTTGCCTGGAAAGGCCCGTACCGGCCGAGCTCGCTGATCACGTCTCGGCCGTCCGGAAAGTGACCCGACTCCGTGAGGTCCGTGCCCTCTTCGGCTTCTCGCGGTTGTCCGCGGTGTCCGACCCCTCGGATCCCCGACTGTGCCAACTCAGCCAGCACCGACAGACCTGGTTGCCCGCGATCGAGGTACTCGGGGAAGGCGTCTTCCTCCAGATCGACACCGCGGCCGTTCAGCGCTGGGCGCACGACCCATTCGCAGAGCGAAGGAGGAGGCTCCTCCAGGATGCGTCGGACGAGGCCGATCAGGCAGCCCGTCGACCACCCTCACGGGAGGTCGACATCGCTCACGTCCTCTTGCACACGTTCGCCCACGTACTCATCGACCAGCTGGCACTCGAGGCGGGCTACCCCGCAGCCTCCATCCGCGAGCGGCTGTACGTCGACGAGTCCATGTCGGGGGTTCTCCTGTACACCGCCACGTCGGACTCCGCCGGAAGCCTGGGCGGTCTGGCGGCTCAGGCGGAGGAGGACCGCGTCGGTCGACTGGTCGTCGACGGTCTCGAGCGGCTGTCGTGGTGCTCCTCCGACCCCGTGTGCATCGAGTCGGTGGGCACCGGGACCGACGGGCTGAATCTTGCGGCCTGTCACGCCTGCGTCCTCGCCCCGGAGACGTCGTGCGAAGAGCAGAACGTCCTGCTCGACAGGGCGCTTCTCTTCGGAACGCCTGACGAGCCGGGCGAGGGCTTCTTCAGCTCCTTCGCGTCGAACGGCCTGTAGGAAGCACATCGCGAGGCGGGTCCGGTGTCGCCGACGGCGCCGGATCTGCCTCGCGCAGCTCAGACGACGAGAAGTCGCTGTGCGACGACCTGCGCCACTGCACGGGCTAAGGACGGCGGCACGGCGTTGCCGATCTGACGAGCGATCTCTGCCTTGCTACCGCACCACACGTGACGCTCGTCGAAGCCCTGGACGACCGCGGCCTCGGCGTGTGTCAGTGCTCGGTTGACCTGGACGCCGCCGTTCTGCCACTGGGGGTGCAGAAAGCGCCCCTTCTCAGGCCTGAAGAACTCCGTGCGGATCGTGACAGCCGGCTCGTCCCAACGCAGCCGGCCCAGGACGTCACCGGCGCCCTTCGTGTGCCGGCGCCAGCACGGGTACTGCAGCTCCTCGGGCAGATTGAACCGGCCCTGACCCGGCGCGATGTGCGCGTACCGGATCTGCGACGTGAGGTCGTAGTGCCGCGTGATGTGCAGGTCCCGCAGCTTGAACGCGCCAGGCACCTCCTGGCCGCCGAAGACGATGCTGCTTTCCGGCAGCCACTCCTCGCGTACGTCCGGCTCGAGAACGACCGGGCCCTGCATGAAGGCCTGCCGCAGGCTCGTCCAGGTGCCCCGTCCGTCGGCCGGGGCCTTCCCGTGCGTAGGTGCGGGCTGGGCCACTGGACCGATTCTCGAGCCGACGATGATGGTCCGGACGCGCTTCTGGGGCACCCCGAAATCCGCAGCATTGAGCCGGAAGACCTGGGTGCGGAAATCGGCCAGCTCGCCGTCCTCGCTCGCCGCACGTCGGAGAAGCTCGAACTCGGGGGTCTTCGCAAAACGGTCGACGTTCTCGAACACGAACATGGCCGCGTCCGACTCGCGCACGACGCGGACGAAGTGACGCCACAGCTGGTTCCGAGCGTCCGCCGGATCTCGCTTGCCCAACGCGGAGAAGCCCTGGCACGGCGGTCCGCCGATGACCACGTCGACGTCCGGGACGCTCCGGAAGTCGGCGATGTCGCCGGCGAAGGTGTGTTCGCCTCTCGGATCGAAATTGGCAGCGAACGTTGCAGCTGCGGCCGTGTCGACCTCCACCGCGCCGACGGTCGAGAAGCTGCCCTCGTCGAGGAAGCCCCGGGTCAGACCCCCACAACCGGCGAAGAGGTCGAGCGTCGTGAGGCGGGCGGTCGGTGCGGAGGTGCGCACGCCCGACCTCTTGTCGTCCGCTGGTTCCACGGGCGTCAGACGGCGACAGGGACGGCGAGGTCGATCAAGTCGTCCGCCGTGGTCCTCGTCATCGCCTGAGAGAGATGAGCGGCGATGGCCCGTCCGAGTGGGATGGGAACCGCGTTGCCGATCTGGCGCGCGATCGAGGTCTTCGAGCCGACCCACCTGTGACTGTCCGGGAATCCTTGGATCAGCGCGGCCTCCAGATGTGTCAGAGCACGGTGCTCATCCGGGTGGAGGTAGCGCCCCTTCTCGGGCTTGAAGAACTCCGTGCGGATCGTGACCGAGGGCTTGTCCCAGGACAAGCGCCCCATCACATCCGCAGAACCGGCCTTGTGCTTCACCCAGCATGGGGACAGAAGCTGTTCCGGGATGTCGAACCGGTTCCCGCCGGCAGGGATCGAACGAAAACGCCTTTCGGAGAGCTCGGTGTAGGTGCGTCCGACGTGCAGCTCGGAAGTCCTGAAGGGCCCGGGGACCCGACGTCCTTGGACGACTGTCCAGCGGTCCGGTGGCAAGTCGGTCGTCTCCACCTGACGAGGCACGCGGTCGAGGACGGACCGCAATGTCACGTGCCGTCCGAGATGGGTGGGCGCAGGGAGTCCCGGGGCGGGGAGCTCGCGGTGGTGACCGATGAGGATGGTCCGGCGGCGCGCCTGAGCCGCTCCGAAATCCGCTGCGTTGAGGACGCCTGCCTCGAAGTCGTAGTCGGCGAGCAGCCCGCCCGGTTCGGTGGCCGCCCGAAGGTCCGCGAACTGCCGCGACTTGAGGAACGCGCCGACGTTCTCGAGCACGAAGTACCGGGGCTCCGCCCGCACGATGGTGAGCGCGTAGTCGTGCCAGAGCGCATTGCGCTCGTCCTCCGCATCCTGCTTCCCCAGGGTGGAGAAGCCCTGACAGGGGGGGCCTCCGACGACCACGTCGACGGACGGCACATCGCAGTTCGCCAACCAGTCGCTGATGGCTCGTACGTGGACGACGGCGTCGCCGAACGTCGCCTTATAGCTTGCCGCCGCCTGGGGATCCATCTCCACGGCCTGCACGGTGCGGAACGCTTCGGACGCATGAAAGCCCTGCGTCATCCCGCCGGCACCGCTGAAGAGGTCCAGTACCGTCGCGAGGTGCCGCCCCTTGTCGTCCCCGGCCGGATCTGAGGACGAGCGGAACGGCTGCACAAGCGGAGGTTAGCCGGCCCTACCGACGAACGTTGAGGCGACAGTCCGACGATGAGCCAAGATCCCGGTCCCGGCGCCCCACCGGCACCGCTGGATGCGTCGGTCGCCCGACGCATGTCCCGCCAGCCGCGCCGGGACACGGCTCCGGAGGTGGCGCTGCGTCGGGAACTGCACAGAAGAGGTCTGCGCTTCCGTGTGGACTGGCCGCTGCCGGGGCTACCCCGTCGACGGGCCGACGTCGCCTTCACCCGGCGGCACGTCGCGGTGTTCGTCGACGGCTGCTTCTGGCACGCGTGTCCGGAGCACGGCACCGCGCCTGCCTCGAACGCCGACTGGTGGGCGGCCAAGCTCGACAAGAACGTGCGGCGGGATCGGGACACCGACCGACATCTGCAGCTGTTGGGTTGGACGGTCCTCCGCTTCTGGGAGCACCAGGATGCCGACAGCGCCGCCGACGCCGTGGAGGCGGTCGTGCGTCGTGCCGGGGGCGGCGGACCGACCTGTCCCGCGACGACGCCGGATAAAGGGCCCTTCCGTACCGGCCCGGCAGTGCGACTCCCCTGAGGCTCACGGGTCCGCTGCGCCGCACCCGGTGACTTCCGAGACGGAACGGACGCCCAATGTCCTCGCCCTCGCCGCAGCTCACATACAGTCGCCGGGCTCGAACCCGCGCCGTGAAGGAGGGCCATGTCCGTCGCCCAGGCACATCCAGCCGGCAGCGTCGTCGTCGTTCGCGACGAGGAGTGGGTCGTCTCCTCCAGCGAGCGCGCCGGTGACGGCTGGAAGGTCCGCTGCGTGGGGCGGACCGAGCTCGTCCGCGGCACGACCGCAACCTTCTTCAGCAGCCTGGACGACATCGAGCAGCTTGACCCGGCCAAGGCGGAGCTCGTCCAGGACACCTCCCCCGGCTTCCGCCGCAGCCGGCTGTGGGTGGAAGCGGTCCGTCGAAAGACGCCGGTCCCGCTGCACGAGCCCGGACTTACCGTGGCGCAGCACATGCTCCTCGATCGGAACGAGTACCAGCGTCAGGCCGTACAGCAGGCCCTGGACCCCACCCGGCTCCGCCCCCGCCTGCTCATCGCCGACGCGGTCGGGCTCGGCAAGACGCTCGAGATCGGCATGACCCTGGCCGAACTGCAGCGCCGTGGTCGAGCGGACCGGGTCCTGGTCGTGACCCCGCGCCACGTGCTGGAGCAGATGCAGTTCGAGCTGTGGACCCGCTTCGCCATTCCCTTGGTGCGGCTCGACTCGGAGGGTATCGCCAAGGTCCGCCAGCAGCTGCCGGCCAGTCGCAATCCGTTTACCTTCTTCCCCAAGGTGATCGTCTCGATCGACACGCTGAAGTCGGCCAGGTACCGGACCCACCTCGAGCACCACCGATGGGACGTCGTGGTGATCGACGAGGCACACAACCTGGCTCGATCTTCGACGCTGAACAGTCAGCTCGCCCGAACGATCGCCCCGAACACGGAGGCGCTGATTCTGGCGTCGGCGACTCCGCACAATGGCGACGCCGAGTCCTTCGCGAACCTGGTGAACCTGCTCGACCAGACGGCGATAGTCGACCGGTCGGACTACGACCTACGCGACATCAGGCACCTCTTCATCCGGCGCCACCGCAATTCCCCCGAGGTGGCGCGAGAGGTCAACACGACCTGGGCGGCGCGGCCGGTGCCCCAGGTCCTCGCCGTGCAGGCGTCCCCCGCCGAGGACGCGCTCGCCAGCGAACTCTCACAGGTCTGGCTCCACCCGCTGGAGGGCGCAGCACCCGTGTCCGGTCAGGGCCGGCACCTGTTCCCCTGGACCCTCGCCAAGTCCTTCCTCTCCTCCCCCGCCGCGCTGCTGGAGACGGCGCAGAACCGGCAGAAGACGCTGGCCGACAAGGGCGAGAGCCACACGGCGGAGGGCTCGGCGCTGGCCCGTCTGGTCGACCTCGCCGAGGCGGCGGAGGACGAGGGCTCCGCCAAGCTGACCGCACTGGTCGACCACCTGACGACCATCGGCGTCCGGCGCGACAGCGACGTCCGCGTCGTGCTCTTCACCGAGCGGCTGGCCACGCTCCACTGGCTGCGTCGGACTCTGCCGACCGCCCTGAAGCTGCCCGAGGATGCGTTCGCCGTCCTGCATGGAGGACTGCAGGACAAGGAACAGCTCGAGGTCGTCGACGCCTTCGGTCGCTCGGGCAGCCCCATCCGCGTCCTGCTCACCGGCGACGTGGCGAGTGAAGGGGTGAACCTGCACAAACAGTGCCACCACCTCGTGCACGTGGACATCCCGTGGAGCCTGATCCGCATCGAACAGCGCAACGGTCGGATCGACCGCTACGGCCAGGTGCACCCGCCCCAAATCACGGCACTGGCGCTCACCACGACCGACGAACGCTTCAGCGGCGACGTCCGCGTCATCACCAAGCTCCTGGACAAGGAACACGCCGCACACACCGCACTCGGTGACGCGGCGAGCCTGCTCGACCTGCACGACGTCGACCGCGAAGAGGCCGCCATCCGCAAGGCCCTCGCGGAGGGCCGGGACCTGGACGACGTCGTGCCTAGGCCCGCCCAACTGACTCCCGCCGTCTCCGGGCTTGCGGTGCTGGCGTTCCTCGACGCCAGCGTCGCAGCCACTCCTCCCGCCGTGCCGGAGTGGGACGAGCGGGGGCTGTTCACCACCGAGGTCGACTTCCTGCGGGAGGCGCTGCACGAGGCTTTCCCGGCGCCCGCGGCGCCGCTGGAGGGAGGTGGGGTCGGGTGGCGCGAACACCCGGACGACGGGGTGGTGGAGCTCGTCCCACCGGCCGACCTGATGAGCCGGCTCAACGCCCTGCCCCAGAGCTACCTCGCCGAGCGCAAGGTCCGCGAGCGACTTCTGCTCGCGACCACGCGGACGGCGGCCGACGAGTCCCTGCGCCTCGCCCGCGCAGGCGAGAAGACCCAGTGGCCGACCGCGCACTACCTTTCGCCGCTGCACCCGGTGCTGGACTGGGCCGTCGACCGCGCCCTCTCCCAGCTCGGCCGCAACCACGTACCCGTGGCTCTCGCCGACGTCCCCGTGCCCACAGCGATCACCCTCGGTACCCTCAGCAACCACCGGGGACAGGTCGTCCTGCGCAGCATCGTGGCGCAGCAGTTCCACGACCCCGCAAGGGAACCGATCGTCGTCGAGGACGTCGCCGCGCTGCTCGACGACTCGGGGTTCACGAGGGCGAGCGCCAACACCGGCGTGACGATCGAGCTCACCCGTCATCAGCCGCTGATCCCGGCGGCCGTATCTCAGATGCAGCGCTCAATGCAAACGCTGCACTCCTTCCGCGTCGACGCCCTGACCGAGCCGATCGAGCAGGCGAAGCAGCGGATCGCCGGCTGGAGCGAACAGGCCGAAGCGCTCGCCGACACACGCGCCCCGGCGCAGGCGGCAAGGTTGCGACGCGACGTCGAACGCACGCGCCGGGACGCCACCGCTCTGGCCGAGAGTCTCACCGCCCGCCCGGACCCGATGGTCCGGGTGCTGCTCCTCCTGCTCCCCCGCACGGAAGGCCAGTGATGTCCGGCTTCGACACCATCGTGGTCGGCAACGACCTCGTCTCCGAACACTGGCTGGCCGAGCAGTTCCCCGCCACCGTCAAGGCGCTCCGCGCCGCGTGGAAGGAGCGCGAGGAGCACGGCAAGGCCACCCCGCGGTCCGGCCTGCTCGCACTGGCGGGCACGTTCGGCGTCGATCTGGCCCGACTGCGCGAGCGGGCCGCGATGGACCGTGAGGACCTCGACGGGCTGCGCCTTCTGCACGCGTCGGTGCGCGCGGCACTCCAGTTCCCCGGTGAGGAGGGCATCTGGCTGGGCGAGCGAGGCGGGACCGAGCTGGCCGTCTCCGCCGTCGCACCCGGCGCTCCCGACGGGCCACCCCTCCTGATCTTGCAGGCCCAGGACGCCGGCACCGTCGAGGACCTGCTCGACACCGAGGGCAAGGGGCAGCTGCTCACCCCGGCGCAGCTCGGGACGACGACGATCACCGCCACCGCCACAGCCATCAGCGAGGTGTTCCAGTCCGAGGAGCCCCCTGCCCTCGTGGTGGTGACCGCCGGCGCGTGGCTGCTGCTGGCCGAGCGCGGCAGCTGGCCGGAAGGGCGATGGCTGGCCGTCGACCTCTCCACGGTGTGCGACCGCCGGGACACCCGCGCCGCCGGTGAACTGGAGACGGCGGCGGCGCTGATGTCGGCCGACAGCCTGATGCCGGCCGACGACGGATCGACGCTGCTGCTGAGCCTGCTCGAGGAGTCGGTGAAGCACGCCGTCGGCGTCTCGCAGGACCTCCGCGACGGCATCCGCGAGTCCATCGAACTGCTCGCCACCGACGTCCTACGACGCCGGCGCGAGAAGGGCCTGCCCGACGACGCGCCCGACCTGGCCCGTGACCTCACGCGTCAGTGCCTGCGCTACCTGTACCGGATCCTGTTCCTGCTCTACGCGGAGGCCCGCCCTGAGCTGGGCGTGCTGCCGGCCGGCGCACCCGAGTACTCCGAGGGCTACGGGCTCGACCGCCTGCGCGAACTCGTCCTCACCGAACTCACCACCGAGAGCGCCGAGAACGGCCGCCACTTCTACGAGTCGTTGGCGACCCTGTTCCGCCTGGTCAACGAGGGCTATCCGCCCGAGACGCTGGACGGCGCGGGCACTCGGTCGGTCGGAGAGGTCCCGACGGACGACGGTGGCGAGCTGCGGTTCGAGGCGCTCCGTGCGGATCTCTTCTCGGACGATGCCGTCGCCCTCGTCGACGAGGTCGGGCTTGGTAACCGGTGCCTGCAGCAGGTGCTCAGCCGACTGCTGCTCAGCAAGAAGCAGAAGGGGCGCGACCGCGGCTTCGTGTCCTACGCCCAACTGGGCATCAACCAGCTCGGCGCCGTCTACGAGGGGCTGATGTCCTACACCGGGTCGATCGCCACGGTGCCGTCCATCGAGGTCGCGAAGGACGGCGATCGCACCAAGGGCTCCTGGGTAGTGCCGCAGTCGGCGACCGAGGGCTTCGACGAGTCGTGGTTCGTCAAGGTGACCGACCCGGAGACCGGGTTGCTCCGCCGCATCACCTACGCGCCGGGCGACTTCGTCTTCCGGCTCTCGGGCTACGACCGGCAGCGGAGCGCCAGCTACTACACCCCCGAGTCCCTCACCCGACTGGTGGTAGACCACTCGTTGGCGGAGCTGCTCGACCAGGGCGGCAGGACGACGCCGGCGGCGGACATCCTGTCGCTGACGGTCTGTGAGCCGGCGCTGGGCTCCGGCGCCTTCCTCGTCGAAGCCGTCCGCCAGTTGGCCGACCAGTACCTCCGCCGTCGCCAGGCCGAGCTCGGCACACGTATCCCGGCGGAGGAGTATCCCGCCGAGCTGCAGAGGGCGAAGGCGCACATCGCGCTCCATCAGGTCTACGGCGTCGACCTCAACGCCACCGCCGTCGAACTGGCCGAGATCACCCTGTGGCTCGATGCCATGCACCCGGGCCTGCGGGCGCCGTGGTTCGGCCTGCACCTCCGGCGCGGCAACTCCCTCATCGGCGCGCGCCGGGAGATGTACGCGCCCAAGGAGCTCGACAAGAGGGCCTGGCTCACCACCGTGCCCACCGCCCGACCGCTGGGCACGCCGGTCGAGGCCGGCGAGGTGCACCACTTCCTGCTGCCCGCAGCCGGATGGGGAGCAGTCGCCGACACCAAGGAGGCGAAGGAGCTCGCCCCCGATGCGCGAGCCAGGCTGGCGGACTGGCGCAAGAAGGTCACCGCGGCGCTGTCGAAGGACGAGCAGAGGCGGCTGTCCGCACTGGCCCAGAGGGTCGAGGTGCTGTGGGGCCTGGCGCTGCGCCGCCTGGAGATCGCCGAGGCCGAGGCCCGCCGGCACATCAGCGTGTGGGGTGCCGAGGATCTCCCGGCCGGAACCGGCGCGGTGCAGCGCGAGCAGATCGAGGAAGTACTGACCGATCCGGACGGCGCCTACCAGCGCCTGCACCGGGTGATGGACGCCTGGGCGGCACTGTGGAGCTGGCCGGTGACCACCGACATGGCTCCCCCGACCCGTGAGCAGTGGCTCGGGGCGCTGGAGATGCTGCTCGGCACCGTGAGCAAGGCCGAAGCCAGGGCCGGCCGTGGCATGTTCGCCGACGTCGCGACCTGGGACGACCTCGACGTTGCGGAGCACGACGACCGCGCCTGGAGCCAGGCCCGCCCGGTCGCCCGGGTCCTGGACGAGCATCCGTGGTTGGGCGTCTGCGAGCACATCGGCCGACGCGAAGGCTACTTCCATTGGGAGCTGGCGTTCGGCCCGGTGTTCGCCCGCGGCGGCGGCTTCGACCTGCAACTCGGCAACCCGCCGTGGGTGCGGCCCTTCTGGGACGACTCCCTCACGCTCGCCGAGGCCGATCCGTGGTTCGGCCTGGCCGACAAACCTTCCGTCGCTGCAGTGCGCCAGCGTCGTGACGCAGTCCTTGAAAAAGGTGCAGGCGATTACCTGGATGCCCGGGCCGCCACCGCCGGGCTGAGTGAACATCTCGGCAGCAATGTGGATCGACCGATCCTGGCAGGGCTCAACCCGGACCTCTACCGCTGTTTCATGGACCGCTCCTGGCGGTCGATGTCTCCTGCGGGGGTTGTCGGACTCATCCACCCGGAGTCGCACTTCACCGAAGCCCGCGCCGGCGGACTGCGTCGACAGACCTACCGCCACCTGCGCCGCCACTGGCAATTTGCCAACAACATGTACGTTTTCCGCGAGATCAGCGACAAGACTAGCTTCGGCGTTCACGTCTACGGCGCCGATCGTGCCCCTGCGTTCTTGAACGCTTCATCGATCTTCCAGCCCGGCACTGTCGAGCGTTCCCTTATGCACGACGGGTCCGGAGCTGAACCGGGCGTGAGAGACGACGAGGACAACTGGGATACCCGACCTCACCGCAGCCGCATCGTCCGCGTCGACGAGGTTGTCTTGGCGAACTGGGCCGGCCTCATCGATGAGCCCGGAACGGCGCCCGCCGAAGCGCGCATGCTTCGCCCGGTGAACACGGCCAGTCAGATCGTGCTCGACAAGCTGGCACGCGCTCCCCGCTTCGGTGAGATTCGATTCCATTGGACACGCGGTTGGGAAGAGGATGCCGACCGCAAGGCTGGCTACTTCCACGGCCAGTCCGCTGTTCCGTCATCGTGGGATGACGTGATCCTTCAGGGACCGCATCTGACCGTTGCCAACCCCTTCGCCCGCCAGCCCAACGAAAACGCCCGTAATCGACAGGACACCACCGCCTGGGACTTGGAAGCACTTGCGGACCGAGCGATCCCGCGAACCAACTACCAGCGCGCTAAGACTCCAGAGCAGTACTTCGCTGGCTATTCACGTTGGGACGGCAAGCCCAGCAACGAGTTCTTCCGCCTCGCCTGGCGCGACATGGCCGACTCGTTCACAGTTCGGACCCTGCACGCGGCTGTCCTGCCACCCGGCCCAACCCACGTCGGCGGCATCTTCAGCGCTGGCAACATGTCCGTGCACGACCTGGCCGTTGCGGCAGGCATGTGGGCATCGATTCCCGTTGACTTTCTTGCCAAGGTCAGCGGCAAGGGCCACATGAAGGTGGACTTCACTTCTCGCTTTCCCCACCCGCGTGAGCACTTGCTTGTGCCGGAGCTGCTTCTGCGGGCATTGCGACTCAACTGTCTGACCGCGGACTACACGCCGCTGTGGGAACAGCTCTTCGACGCCGCCTGGCAGCAGGACGCGTGGTCCCGCCAGTTGCCCGCAGCACCTTTGGGTGACGTCGAGAAGCAATGGACAATGGCCACGCCCCTCCGACGAGATGCCGAGCGCCGTCAGGCCCTGGTCGAGATCGACGCACTCGCCGCCGTGATGCTCGGCATCACCGCCGAGGAGCTGTGCGCCATCTACCGGACCCAGTTCGGCGTGCTGCGGAAGTACGAGCGCGTCATGCAGATGGACGCGAACGGCCGCCAGGTGCCTGCGGAAGTGCTCAAGGAGTACGCCAAGAAGGGCGACCGCGCCGACCTCGGCCGGTACGAACTCCCCTTCACCGGCGTCGACCGGGAGGCGGAGATGACCACCGCCCATGCCGAGTTCTCGCGGCGGCTCGCAGATCGCTGAGGCGAAGCGCATTCGCAACCGGGGTCGCAATCGCTGGGTCGAGTCGTCGGGACCGGCGACTCGACCGGGCGAGGGCTACCGGGACGGTGCAGTTCTCACGCATAGTGTGGGCGCTGTGACATGGAACGGGGATGGTCATGCTGCCGTCATTGGTCGCTGAGGAACTGCGCGCGTCGCTCACCAGCTTCCTGGGCACCACGTTCGCGCTCGCCGACGAGGACGTCCGAGCGGAGCTGGAGCGCTTCATCGCGGACGAACAGCACGGCGTGTTCCGCGGCCCCTACGTCCGCCTCCGGCTGCCGTTCCGGCCGGCGCAGGACGGCTGGCAGGACCAGCTCGGCTTCGTCCCGCACGGGTTCACCCCCCACCGTCACCAGGCCGAGGCCTGGCAGCGGCTCTCGTCCTTGCACCACCCGCCCCGGCCGACGCTGGTCACCACGGGCACGGGATCCGGCAAGACCGAGAGCTTCCTCGTGCCGCTGCTCGACCACTGCCGGCGGAGCGGCCACGTCCGCGGCATCAAGGCGATCGTCCTCTATCCGATGAACGCGTTGGCCAACGACCAGGCACGACGGATCGCCGGCTTGGTGCACGATCATCCCGACGAGCTCGGCGGCGTCCGGGTGGGGCTCTACACCGGCGACTCCCCCGACTCGTCGACCATGTCCGAGGGGGCGGTCATCGGGAACCGCTACGAGCTGCGGAGCAACCCGCCGGACATCCTGCTCACCAACTACAAGATGCTGGACATGCTCCTGCTCAGGAGCGAGGACAAGGCCCTGTTCGAGGGCGCCGGCCAGTCACTGCGCTACCTCGTCCTGGACGAATTCCACACCTACGACGGCGCCCAGGGCACCGACGTCGCCATGCTGCTGCGCCGTCTCGGCATGGCCATCGGCACCACGGGCATCGACGGCCCCCTGACCGGCGTCGCCCCCGTGGCGACCTCGGCCACCTTGGGCAGCAGCGCAGACAACACCCAGGCACTCCGCGACTTCGCGGAGACGGTGTTCGGCATCCCCTTCTCCGCCGACGCAGTAGTGGGCGAGGACCGGCTCACCGCAGAGGAGTGGGCGACCGGGCCCCGAGGCGCCGTTCCTCTGCTGGACCAAGTCGCCGGCGCCCTCGCGCTCTGCACGTCCCACGAGGAGGTGGTGGAGGCCGCGCAACGGACCTTCCTCGGCGAGGTCGCCGAGGATGCCCAGGCCCTCGGCAGAGCGCTGCGTGCCCATCCCCTGACCGGACGGCTGGTGGCCGCGGCCGCCGACGCCCGCCATCTGGCGGACGTCGCGGCGGAGGTGGAGCCCGGCTGGGCCGCACGCCCCCGCGACGCCCGCGCGGCCGTCTCGGCCTACCTGGCGATGCTGAGCGAGGCCCGCGACGAGAACGGCCGCCCGCTCATGGCGGTGGACGTCCAGCTGTGGCTGCGAGAGGTGCGCCGTGTCGCCCGGCGACTCGACGTCGCGCCTCGCTTCGAGTGGTTCGAGGGGGTGGCACCCACCCACGGCCAGGCCATGGCCGCGCTGTTCTGCCGGCACTGCGGTCGCTCCGGCTGGGGGGCCGCCGCCAAGGCCGCGGGCGGCTACGGCATCAACCCCGACACCGTGTGGCGCAGCTCGATGACCGAGAGGCGGCTGCAGCGGGCGTGGATCTTCGCGCCCGGTGAAGGCGCCGCCGGTGACCCCCGCGTCCACTGGGTCGACGGCGACTCCGGTGAGCTGTCCCGCACCACGACGGGTCGGCACACGACCGAGGTGCCGGTCGTCGTCACCCCGGACGACGAGGCGGCCCGCAAGGACCGCTGTCCCCTGTGCGGCCTCGACGACGGCATCCGCTTCCTCGGGTCCAGCGTGGCCACGCTGGCCTCCGCGGCGCTCGGGCAGGTCTTCGCCAGCCCCGACATCGAGCCCGCGCAGAAGAAGACGCTCGTCTTCACCGACAGCGTCCAGGACGCGTCCCACCGGGCATCGTTCATCGAGTCCCGGGCCTACGTGCTGAACCGACGATCGCTGCTGCTGCGCGCCGTCGGGCCGGACGGATGCACGCTCGACCGCGTGGGCGATGCCCTCACGGCAGCGGCCCACACCGCCGAGGAGCGCTACGCGGTGCTACCACCGGACCTGAAGGAGCACGCCACCTTCCGCCGCTACTGGCAGGAGGAGCCCGTCGGGGAGGTCATCGCTTCTGTCGCGAAGCTCATGGACTTCGCCGCGGCTCTGGAGTTCGGGCTGTCGGCCCGCGTCGGCCGCACGCTGGAGCTGACGGGCGCGGCGACCGCGCACGTCCACGTCGAGTCGCTGTCCGACCTGGTGGACACGGTCATGGAGGCCGTGGACGGGCTCCCCGTGCAGACGGTCCTGGAGGACGACGCGCTCACCGTACAGATGGAACTGCGCGGACGGGGCGGCGCGAAGACCGTCCGATGGGCTCGCGGGGTCCTCGAGCGCATCCGCCTGCAGGGCGGGATCGCCCACCCGTGGCTCGACAAGTACGCCGCCTCCGGTGGCGACCGCTACAGCATCTGGGGTGGACGGCCGCGCCGAGAAGGCATGCCCGCCTTCCCGCGAGGCCGCCCGGCGCCCAGCTTCCCGACGACGGCCGCCGCCTCGGACGCCTTCGACACCGTGACCGGCTCCAAGGGCTGGTACGCCCGGTGGACGGCCCGAGCCCTCGACGTGCCCACCGTGGACGCCCCCCGTTACGTCCGTGCACTCCTGGATGCAGCCACGTCCGCCGGTGTGCTGACCGTCGTCCGGACGGACGGCAACAGCCGCGTGTGGCAGCTCCCTCCGTCGCGGGTGCACGTGCGACGCACCGAAGGCCGTCGACCGGGCGTGCTGCGATGCGGAATCTGCTCGAGCGACCTCCCGGCTCCGGACGAGGTCCTCGCCGAGCTCGCCGGCGCGCCGTGCATGCGGATCGGGTGTCCCGGCACCTACTCGGTGACGACGCTCGAGCCCGACTACTACCGGGACCTGTACCGCGCGGGCCGGGTCCGTCGGATCGTGGCCCACGAACACACGTCGCTCCTGAAGGCGGACGAGCGCGTCGGCCTTGAGAAGCGGTTCAAGCAGACGCAGCAGGCAGCGAGCGACCCCAACGTGCTGACCTGCACGCCGACGCTCGAACTCGGCATCGACATCGGCGACCTGACCATGGTGGCCCTGACGTCGATGCCCCGCTCGACCGCCTCGTACCTGCAGCGGGTCGGTCGCGCCGGTCGGCTCACGGGCAGCTCACTCGTGCTGTCGCTGCTGCCCGCCCGCCCGCTCGAACTGCAGCGCCTGGTGGACCCGCTCACCATGATCGCCGGCGACGTCGTCCCACCGGCCTGCTACCTCGACGCCGTGGAGATCCTCCGCCGCCAGTACCTCGCCTCCCTCGTCGACCGTCAGGCGCGGGCGGAACAGGCCCGCCCTCTGCGGCGGGCCATGGACGTGTTCGTGGGCGGACTCGCTCCGACCTCGTACCTCGGCCGGCTGATGGCCGACGCGCGGGCGCACGCCGAGGAGTACGTCACCGAGTTCCTGCAGGGCTTCGGCGACGCCGTCTCCAAGGAGACTGCCGAGGACCTCCGTCGCTGGGCCGGCGTCGACGCGGGCGCCGAGGTCCCCGAGATGGAGCGGGCGGTCGAGCTGGCCGTCAACACCTGGCTCGCCGACGTCGCCGAACTGGAGACCCGGAAGAAGGCGCTGCAGGCAGAAGCCGACCGGATGGACCAGCTCCCCTCCCTGGACGACGCGCAGAAGCGCGACCACAAGCGCACGCTCGGCGAGCTGGCGGCCATCCGCCGCACGCTTTCCGAGCAACGGACGACGTACTGGATCAGCGTCCTGGAAGCGGTCGGACTGCTGCCGAACTACGCCCTGCTCGACGACTCCACCCACCTCGACGTGGCCCTGTGGTGGACGGACGAGGAGTCCGGCGCCGCGGAGCGCAGCGACGACACGTACGTCCGCGGCAGTCGCACCGCACTGAGCGAGCTCGCTCCGGGCGCCACCTTCTACGTCCGCGGAACCTCCGTCGAGATCGACGGACTGGAGCTGGGCAGCAGCCGCAACCCGGCGACCGAGGACCGCCGCTTCTGCCCGTCCTGCGGGTGGTCCGGGCCCGCCAGTACCGCCATCTCGGCCTGCCCCCGCTGCGACGACCCCGCTGCTGCGGACACGGGCCAGATCGTCCGCACCCTGCCCTTCCGCAAGGCGTCCGCCTACGCATCCCGTGAGCTGGCCCAGCGGGACGAGGACAGCGACGACCGCCGTCGCACGTCCTTCACGGTCCTCACGACCGTGGACGCCGACCCGGCGGACATCGCCGTCGCCTGGGGGCTCGAGGACTACCAGTTCGGCGCGGAGGTACTGCGCCGCGCCGACATCCGGTGGATCAACGTGGGGCCGGCGGCCCGCAACGGAGCCTCGCTGCGGATCGCGGGGAACGAGGAGGCTGCCTCCCGCTTCGAGGCCTGCACGTCGTGCGGGGTGGTGTGGGCGGCGCAGCGAGGGGTGAACAGCGCCACCGAGGCCCGTCACCGCGGCTGGTGCTCCCAGCGTCGAGCCCCTCGCGCCGACGGCTGGACGAACGTCGTCCTCACCCACCACCTCCGGACGCAGGCCGTGCGCCTGCTCGTGCCTCCGGTGGTGCTGGTGGACCGGACGCTGCTCACGTCGTTCCGCGCAGCGCTTCTCCTGGGGCTCCGCAAGGTGCTCGGTGGGGACCCCGACCACCTCGACGTCATCACGGCCGTGGACCCCGCACCCGGCTCGGTGGAGCGCTGGGCGATGGTCCTGCACGACACCGTCCCGGGCGGCACCGGCTACCTGGCGCGGTTCGGCGAGCCCGAGGAGGTGCAGCGCCTGTTCCAGGCGGCCCTTGCGGCACTCGAGGCCTGCCCGTGTCAGGACGAAGACGTGGCCGCGTGCCACCGGTGCCTCCTGCCGCACGTTCCGCCACAGATGGCCGAGCTCGCCCGGCGCGACCGCGCGATCGAGCTGCTCACCGACGTGCTCCGCGACTGGGTCCCGCGTGAGATCCCGGCGCTGCGCAGCATCGAGGTCGGCCCGCATGACACGCCGATCGAGCGGCGCTTCCGGCAGCTGCTGATCCGCTGGGCGAAGACCCAGGGTGCCTCGGTGACGACCCAGGCCACCAGCTTCGGGGACCGGGCCGAGTTGGTCTTCCCCGCGGCGCTGGGGGGCCTCCGCTGGAAGCTCACCCCCCAGGTGAACCACGGGTTCGTCGTCCCCGACTTCGACCTCACGACCGACGACCCCGAGGTGCCGACGGTCACGGTGTTCTGTGACGGCGTCCGCTATCACGCGCACCCGCAGTGCAACCGGGTGGCGGACGACGCCACCAAGCGGCACGAGCTCCGTGAGCAGGGCGCACTGGTGTGGGCGCTGACGCACAAGGACCTCGATGCCTTCGAGGCGGCCCTCGACAGCTCCGGCGCTCCACGACCGGGCTGGGTGACGTCGGAGGTCGCCACGAAGACGTCCGAGTACGGCGTCCAGCTCTGCCAGGCGGGTGACGTGCACGCCACGGCGGTGCTCACGGATCCCGTCTCCGCCCTCACCGCGTTCCTGTTGCGGCCCGAAACGGGGAGGTGGGCACCTGCGGCACGGGCCGCCGTATTCGCCTTGACCGCGGCCTTCTGGGCCGAGGCGGTGACGACTGAGGGAGCGGCGCTGCCGGCGCTGCTCCGGGCCGACATGCTCGGGGAAACCGTCCCCGTTCCGCCCGGTCCGCATCAGGTCGTCATGGGCCGAACTGCGGGAGGGGCGGCACTGGGCATCGACCTGCGCGGTCTGTCCGACGTCCGTGCCGTGCTCGCGGTCGACGACCGGGACGGGATCGTCGGAACGGACGACCACCTCGCCGCGTGGCGGGACTGGCTCTCGCTCGGGAACGTCCTGCAGTTCCTGGAGCCGTCGGCGTTCCAGTCGAGGAGCCTCGAAGGGCTTCCGGTCGATGCCGCCGTCCCCGCCCCCGTGGCCATGAGTCCGGCCTGGCGGGAGGTGGCTTCGACCTTCGAAGGCGCTCTCGCCGACCTCGTCCGGGAACTGGCGACCACTGGCGTCGACGTTCCGGAGGCGGGCCTCGAGCTGGCGGACGGCGAGTACCTCGTCGACCTTGCCTGGCCCGCGGCGCGGGTCGCCGTTTCCGCTGAGGAGGACCCCGAACGCGACGACTGGCTCTCCGAGCAGGGGTGGACCGTCCTTCCGGTCGACGTGCGACGAATCCTGATAGCCCTCACCTACGAGGCAGAGGAGTCCTGATGACCGTCGTCATCGCCAAGCAGTACGAGAAGGACCTGCGCGTCGACGGCTCGATGAAGGCTCGCGCTTGGGACTTCATGATGAAGCTGAACAACGATCCCGACGCCGTCGGGCTCGACCTGAAGATGCCGCAGGGCGTCGTCGATCGTCGGGTCCGCACGGCGCGCGTGGACCAGAACTTCCGGGCGGTCCTCTTCGCCCTGCCCAACGACATGCTGGTCATGGCGGCCATCAAGCCGCACGACGACGCCTACGCCTATGCCAGTTCGGTCCGGCTCGAGATTAACGCCGCCAACGGTGCGATGGAGCTCATCGCCGAGGAGGCCATTCAGCGCACCGTCAAGGAGTTCCGTGAGAAGCCGCGGACCCTCGATGAGCCTCAGGTCCTCCCGTTTAGCACCGACGAGCTGGTCGGGGTCGGCATCCGTGACGACATCGCCGAGCAGGCCGTCCGGGTGGTGAACGAGGACGAGCTGCTGAGCCTGGTCGAGGAGATTCCCGAATGGCAGCAGCAGGCGTTGCTCGACCTGGCGACGGGCAAGAGCCTCGAGGACGTCCGGTCCGACTACGGCATCGGTGACGAGCCCACGGACGACCCCGAGCAGTCGCTGCAGCGGCCGGTAACCCGGATGGAGTTCGTGACCATCCAGGACGACGACGAGTTGCGGAGAATGATCGAAGGCGACTTCGAGGAGTGGCGCACTTTCCTGCATCCCCAGCAGCGGGTCCTCGCCGAGCGGCCGGTCTACAACGGGCCGTTCCGTCTGGCCGGTGGCGCGGGCACGGGGAAGACGGTCGTCGCGCTGCACCGGGCAAACTTCCTCGCACAGCGATCGGGCAGTCGGGTCCTCCTCTGCACCTACAACCGGACCCTGGCCGGCGCGCTCGAGTCGCAGCTGCGCCGGCTCACCTCACCCGAGGCCCTGGCGCGGATCGACATCCTGGGCGTCGACCAGGCCGTGAACCGGACGGTGCGAGAACACGACCGCGACGTACCACGGCTCGCCGACTCGAAGTTGCAGGAGCGCCTCTGGGTCGATGCGGTCGCATCGGCCGACGTCCCGCCGGAACTCGTGCCGGCATTGACGCCGGACTTCATGGCTGCGGAGTTCCGTGCCGTCATGCTGGGGATGCCGGCGCTCATGAAGGAGCACTACCTGTCCGCCAAGCGGCCGGGCCGTGCCGTCCGCCTCAATCGCGTCCAACGCAGGGCCGTGTGGCGGGTCGTGGAGGAGTTCCAGCGCGGTCTGCGGGCAGAGCGCTCGACGACCTTCGAGCTGCTCACCGCCCGCGCCGCCGAGGTGGCGCAGGCGCGCTACGACCACGTCGTCGTCGACGAAGGCCAGGACCTCCACGCGGGGCACTGGCGATTCCTGCGCGCCCTCGTCACCCCGGGGCCGAACGACCTGTTCATCTGCGAGGACGCACACCAGCGGATCTACGGGGAGCGCCTGGTCCTCAGTCGATTCGGGATCGAGACCCGCGGCCGCTCACGCCGTCTCACGCTGAACTATCGGTCGTCGCGCCAGAACCTGCGCTTTGCTCTCGGCGTGATCTCGGGGGCGGACATCGTCGACTCGGAAGGCGACCAGGAGACCGTGGCCGGCTACCGGGCCGCATTCGACGGTCCTGCGCCTACGAGCAGGGGATTCGCTACGCAGGCCGAGGAGTCCGACCACCTGGTGGAGACGGTGAGTGGTTGGGTGGCGGCCGCCGTCGCTCCGGCCTCCATCGGGGTCCTGGTGCGACGCCAGGCGGACCAGGAGCGCGCTCGTCAGGCCCTGCAGTCAGCCGGCGTACCGGTCGAGGTCCTCGGCCCGACCCAGCAGTCGACCCGGTCCGCCGTGGTCCTCACGACCATGCACCGGGCGAAGGGCATGGAGTTTTCTCGGGTCGTCGTGTTCGGTGCCGAGTCGACCGTCGTCCCGTTGAGGTTCCTGCTGGACCAGGCGCCGGAACCGGAGAAGGACACCGCACTGGCCAAGGAGCGGTCCCTCCTTTACGTGGCCTGTAGTCGGGCCCGGGACGAGCTGGTGGTGACCTGGAGTGGCGCCCCCTCCCCATTTTTGCCGACCGCCGCCTGATCACCCCCCAACGGCGTCGGGCTCCTGCCAAGCGCCTGCTGCGGAAGTCTCGAACGCCTCACCCGCTCAACCTTTGTCGCGGCGCACCTGAGGGGCTTGTACTGACACGGGACAGGCGTCAGGTCGGCGGCACCGCCAGCAAGCTCGAACAGGTAGGCCGCGTAGAAGCCTCCGCAGCGGACGGCGATCGGTTGAGAGAGTGGTGCGGTCCCACGCACAGGCCACCGCTTCGAAAGTCGCCTCTCAGCGGGGTCGACGCGGCTTGCCGAATCGCATCTACACGCTCTGCCTCGAGCGCCCGTAGGCTCTAGCAGTGATCAAGTCGGCCAACCAGTACCCGGTCCACGTTCTGTTCAGCCATGAGAGCAACCTCGTGTACCGAATTCCGCCGTACCAGCGCGAATACTCCTGGCAGAAGGGGCAGTGGGAGGCCTTGTTCCAGGACCTGATCGAAGCGGAGGGTGCCCATTTCCTCGGCACCATAATCACCTTGAATCAAACAACAGATGCGGTTCATAGCGGCGTGCTGGAGGTCATCGATGGTCAGCAGCGGGCGACGACGTTGACTCTGCTGTTGGCGGCCATTTACTCGGTGCTGAAGGAAAACCAGGACGACCTGGATGACGACACGCGGACCGACATGGTGAATCTCGGTCGACAGCTCATCCGAAAGGCGGACGGGGAGCCACGGGTCACGCCACAGACTCAGGGGAGCAACCGCGACGACTACCGCACGGTACTTGCCGAGGCGGGACTGCAAATTGACCCGCACAAGAAGCCGTACTATCCGATGCGACGCATCTATAAGTGCTTTCAATTCTTCCGTGCTTCGATTGCGGAGTTGTCGGGGACCGATGACACCAGTGCGGTAAAGGTCGCAATGCGGGTGTTGAACGCCGTCAAGCATGCCATCGTGGTCAAGATAGAGGTGGCAAGCCACGCCGACGCATTCGTCCTTTTCGAGTCCTTGAACAACCGAGGCATGCCTCTAACCCCGGTCGACCTCATCAAGAACCACCTACTGGCCGAGTCGGAACGCAAGGGCGTCATGAACGTGGACGATGCGTTCAAGCTCTGGAACGAGATGCTGACGAACCTCGGCGACAACTATCCCGTTCAAGAGCGCTTCCTACGCCACTATTACAACGCGTTCAAGTCGGAGTTGCCCGAAGTGCCTAACGCGCCGGTCGCCACTCGGACGAAGCTGATCCGCATCTACGAAACGCTGCTCGGAGAGAACATCAAGTCAGGCGTCGAGGCGCTGGTGGAGGCCAGCAAGATCTACGGCCGGGTCACGTGCGTCGCCGAGGGCGACTCGTCGAATCAGCTCGACGTCTCCCTGCGCCAGCTCATGCGCGCCCAAGGCGCACCCTCCTATGTTCTCGTGATGTGGTTGCTCAGCAAGCGTCCGGACTTGGCGATGACCGAAACCCACGTCGCTGAGGTCGTCGATCGGCTCACGAGCTTCTTCGTTCGTCGCAATCTGACCGGTTACCCGCAGACGTACGCTCTGCCCAAACTGTTTATGACGATCATCAAGGAGGTCGTTGGCCATACCGCCGACGGGGTCACCAGCGCCGTTACACACCTACTCGCGGACGCCTCATCGAGCGACGACGAGTTCCGCAAGCTCCTCGAGGGACCGATCTACGACGAGAACACAGACGTAGCCCGGTTCATACTCACCGCCATATCAGAAGACGCAATGACGAAGGAGACTTGGAAGGATTTGTGGGCCCAGGAGAAGGGCCACTTCGTGTGGACCATCGAACACATACTGCCACAGGGGCACAATCTACCAACCGAATGGAAGGAGATGCTCGGCGGAGCCGAGGCGGCGGCTGCAGCCCAGCGGGCAGATGTTCATCGGCTTGGAAACCTGACGATCACCGCCTACAACAGTACTCTCAGCAATAAGTCTTTCACGGAGAAGCGCGACCGAACCGATGCCAAGGGCCGCTTCATCGGCTATCGGAACGGACTCTCGCTTAACCAGCAACTCGCCACGAAGGAATCCTGGACCGTGGAGGATATAGAAGATCGCACGAAAGCCCTGGCGGAAAGAGTGATCGCTCGGTTTCCACTGACCTGACCTTCCGCGAGGCGGAATGCATACTGGCTAATCCTGCACCACCGCGAGCAGCTCGGCAGCTCACCGTTCGGCGACGGCATTTCCCGGGTCCGCCGCCCGCCGACGAGCGAGTGCCCGACGAGCATGTAGCCAGACTTCGACCGCCGCTGACGTGCCGGTGAGCAGCTAGGCGGACCGACCCGGACCGGATGAGCCGCCGTTCTACGCCGTGGTTCCTCGCTGATCAGCTCGCCGAGCGGCGCATGGACCATATCTGTGCCGGGCGCTCTGACTGCATCGCGACGTCCAACGGGATCGCGCCGGTGACGGCTCCCGTGCGAGGTTGCTCACCGCGATCCGCGCCAGCTCCGGGTCTGCGGCGACCCGCGCCGCCAGCTCCCGCGCCCGGTCCTCGACCCGACGTCGTCCGGCGCTGCTCAGGGCAGCCCGAGATCGACGGCCTTCGCACCGTTGATCTCCTCGCCGAACGGCGCCATCGCCGCGGCCGCCTCGCGGCCGATCAGGCGCGACAGGATCACAAACTGCCCTCCGCCCGGATGCATCCCCGCTTTAGAAAGCCGACCAGCAGCCGCGCCTCCCGGCGTTGATCCGCAGGTCGGTCGCCAGCAGCATGTTCATGCTGGCGCCCACGGCCGAGCCGCGCACCGCCGCCACCGTCAGCACCTTCACCTGCCCCAGCCGGTAGAAGGAGTAGTAGATCTTCCCCATGCCCTCGTAGGCGTCAGGTGCCGCTGGGTCCTTGCCCGCCGAGGTCAGCGTCGCGACGTCGCCACCAGCGCAGAACGACATGCCGACACCCCGGATGACCAGCGCGCCGACCTCCGGCTTGGCGTCCACCTCGTCGAACGTGGCGATCAGCTCGTCGGCCATCCCGGGCGTCAGCGCGTTGCGCCGGTCAGGGGCGTTGAGCGTCACGATCGCGACGCCGCCGTCCACCTCGAGCTGAACCTCACCGGTACCGGCCATGAGCCCACCAACCTGCCGAGCGAACCGGCCCCGGCGCCGACGCGGACATCACCTGACTGGCATCACTCCACGGGACCCCACGACCTCTCCCACCGCGGTCGGGATCAGACGACGGTCGCCGACAACACCAGCCGGCACAGCGCGTTGACCCGCCGCAGCTGCTCCGGCGTCCGCACCGGCGCGTCGAGCAGCAGCAGGCTGAGCACCACGACCGCCAGCGCCTGCGCCCGCGACACCGCCACGTTGAGCCGGTTGAGGTCGTAGAGGAACGACACGCCCCGCGGTGCGTCATCGGCGCTGGTGCTGGTCATCGAGTAGATCACCACTGGCGCCTCCTGACCCTGGAACTTGTCCACCGTGCCGACCCGCGCCCCGTCCGGCAGCGCCGCTTTGATCAGCGAGACTTGCGCGTTGTACGGCGCCACCACCAGCACGTCCGCCGGCCCGATCGGCGCCTCCTCCCCCAGGTGGTTCCGCCACATCGAACCCTGCACCGAGTGCCACAACAGCGCGACGGCGTCCGCCTCCTGCTGGCTCTTGTCCGCCGCAGTCAGCACGTGCTCGACCGGGTGCACCCGCAGCCCGCTGCCGGCCAGCAGCCCCTCCCCCAGCACCGCCACCCGTTCCCGTCCCTCCGCCGCCTCCAGCCGGCCCTCGTAGGCCAGATCGGAGACGAACGCCGTCAGCGAAGGGTGCATCCGGTACGAGCGGTCGAGGAACACACCGCGGTCGGCCGGGATGGTCGCGTGGCCGTCGAGCAGGTGCTCCAGCGCCGACGCCCCGGAGCCGCCCGGGTGCACCGCCTGGGTGGGCTGCGCCAGCTGCTGCGGGTCGCCCAGCAGCACTATCGACCGCGCGCCCCGCGCCACGGCGACGGCGTTGGCCAGCGAGAACTGCCCGGCCTCGTCGACCACCAGGACGTCCACGGCCTCCGCCACGTCGGCCCGGGTCCAGAACCATGCCGTCCCGCCGACCAGCCGCGCGTCGCCGTCCGCCAGCGCCCGCGCCACGAAGACGTTGTCCTTCGACCACGCCACCCCGTCCGCGCCGCAGTGCTGGTGCTCCTCGCACTTCTGCAGCGCCGGCCGCCCCACCGCCTTCAGCAGGTTGCCGATGACCGCGTGGGACGTCGCGGTCACGCCGACCTTCTTCCCGGCGTCCAGCAGCTCCCGGATCAACTCCGCCGCGGCGGTCGTCTTGCCGCTCCCCGGCGGGCCTTGGATGGCCAGCACCTCACCGTCGAGCGCCAGCCCGAGCCGCACGACGGCGGCGGTCGTCGTCTCCCCCTCGCGCAGCTGCGTTCCCGCGGGAACGCGCCGCTCGACCAGCGCCTGACCAAGGCAGTCGCGGCCGGCCAGCACGTCCTCGCCCGTCGCCTGGATTGCCTCGCGCAGGCCCTTGGTGTTCAGCGGCCCGCCCGGCCCGAGCCCACGCGGACGCGGCGGTTCCGTCGCTGTCGTCTTCAGCACCAGCCGCCCGCCTGCAGCGTCGAACTGGAAGACCTCGCCCACCTTCTTCGCAGTGTCCACGTCGAGAGCCTCGCCGGTGGTGACCTTCGTGTCCTGAGCCGGGAACGAGTACTCGTACAGGTGGCTCCGCTTCTCCGGCCCGAGGTACCGGACGAAGGCCGGCCCGCCCAGCGCCGTCCCGTCCCGCTCCAGCTCCTCGGCGTCGAGGTCCTGCAGCCGGTAGACCTCCCACCACGCCGGCCGGTCCTCGCGGCGGTGCCAGCCGACGAGGTCACCCAGCAGCCCGTGCCCGGCCGCGTGCAGCCGGTCGGTCAGCTCCTGCTCGGCGGCCTGCGCCTCCGTCATCCTCGCGTCCGGCGCCACCACCGAGACCACCGGCCGCGGCAACGGCCCGTGCAGCGCCTCCAGCACGGCGCGCTGCTGCTCCAGCCACTCGTGCAGCTCGCGGGTCGAGTCGACGTCGTCCTTGTTGTAGGCCTCGATGCCGTCCAGCCGCGCCTGGTCGCCGTCCTCCAGCCAGGCCTCGTACTCCAGGACGCTGCCCAGCGCGCTGGCCACCGCCCCCTCGTGCGACCGCCCGTAGAACGCCTCGACCTGCTTGATCGAGTACGACTCCTTGCTGATCCGCATCGACTGCCGGACGACGGGATAGAGGTCGACGAACCGCTCCTCGCGCAGCAGCTGGTCCAGCTCCGCCTCGCGGACGCCGTAGCCGCCGGTCAGCTTCTTGAGCGCGGTCACCTCGTAGGGCGCGTAGTGGTAGACGTGCATCGCCGGGTCGGCCTGCGCCGCCCTGACGATCCGGTCGATGAGGTCGGCGACCAGCTGCTTCTCCGCGGGGCGGTCGTGCGCCCACAGCGGAGTGAACCCGCCGGAGCGGTCGCCGATCCCGGCGAGGTACTCGATGCCGGCGCCGTCCTCGAACCAGGGGTCGCCCTCGAAGTCGAGGTACAGGTCGCCGGCGCTCGGCGGCGGCAGCCGGAGCAGCCCCAGGCCGTCCACCGGGTCGAGCAGCGTCCGCGACGACTCCCCCGTGGTGCGCTCGCGAAGCTGCTCGGCCGCCTGCTGCTGCAGCCGGGTGCGCGCATCGGCACCGATCCCCGAGGACTTCAGCCGCTCCGGCGACGCCGACGCCAGCGCCGCCATCGTCGAGATGCCGACCGCCCGCAGCGCGTCCCGGTGGTCACCGCGCATGCCGGCCACCAGGCCGAGGTCGTCCGCTTCCCGTAGCTCCGCGTTGCACCGCTCGGCCCAGCGGCACTGCTCGCAGTGGCCGATCGGCGAGGGGCCGGTCTCCGGCGGCGCGTCGACGAAGCTCTCCAGCCGGGCCCGCGCGCGCCGGGCGTACGCGGCGACGTCGACCAGCCGCCACGGCCGCGACCCGCCGTCGCCGGTGACGACGTGGATCCGCGCCGGCTCGACCCCCTGCAGCACGGTGAGCCGCTCGGCGTAGGTCGCCATCTGAAGCAGCGCGGCGACCTTCAGCTTCCGCGCCAGCTTCGTGTCGGCGATCTCGTACGACCAGGCGCCGAGGAGGGACGGCGTCTCGACGCGGAGCAGGAAGTCGGCCTGCCCGCCCCAGGCGCCGTCGAAGAACGTCCCCTGGTAGACGACGTCGACGCCGCGGCGCATCGCCTCGACCGTCTGCGCCTCGGCCGCACGCCGCCCAGAGGCGTCGAACGCGGTGTCGATCTCGGCGATCGTCTTCCCTGCAGCCCGCAGCGACGCCAGGTACTTCTCCTCGTGCGCCATGCCGCGGTCGAAGACGAACTGCGTCTCCGGCGTCGCCCCGTCCGAGGGCGCCACCCACTCCCCCGCGGCCACGCCCAGGTCGAGCCGGGTGAGATGCCGGCACTCCTGGTGGGAGGTCAGATCGGTCGGGCTGAGCACCAGCCGTCCGTCGAGTCGCTGCATCCCGCGCCCTTCCGCATCGTCGTCGTCGGCCGCTGCGGGGCGACTCCTGTACCGCCGAGAGGTCTAGCCGATACCAGTGACACAACCGGGAGACCAACCCTCACACGCCCGAGCGTGAGCACCGCGGGGCGACGGGGGTCCATCGCCAATCGAACGGCGCTACTCGCAGCCGATGCCGTCGCCCTCGCGGTCCAGGTGTGACCCGTAGCCGGCGTCACCACGCATCACCGGAGCGGCTCCTGCGGCCCGTGCGGCGTCGCAGTTCTCGAAGAATGTGTCCGTGCTGGCCGGGGGCTCGTACGCCGGATGCGCCGCAGCAGGGGCCGGAGCAGGGGGCGGAGCCGGAGCAAGGGTCTGCGGCTCCGGGACGACGGGCGCCGGGGCCGAGGTCTCCGGCGCCTGTGGTGCCGGGGACGCGACCTCCGGCTCCGCCGGCGTGGTCGCCTCCGGGGCTCGGACGGCGACCTCGGACGGCTGCTCAGTCGGCGTGGCCTCGGCTGCAGCCACTGCCGCTGACGCGGGCGACACGGAAGTGCCGTCCCCAGCCTGCACCCCGATGACGACACCGCCGGAGATCACGAGCAGGACCAGCACACCCGCCGCGGCCACCAGACCGCGCTGTGCCTTCGGCTCCAACCGGCCGAAGGCCGCCCACGCTCGGGCGCCCAACGTCACCGGCTTCACGCGGCGGAAGGTCAACTCCGTGCGCAGCAGTCCCTGGTCCCGGCTGTCGAGTTCCCAGCCGTCCGTCCTCCACTTCGCGATCGTCTTGGCTTCGGTGCCGCGGATCGCCTGCACGGACGTGAACTCGTACTGCGCGTCGTCGACCACGAGTTGGACCGTAGGCACGGAGAACGGCGTACCGGGGATGCCGCTCGGCCGACTCCGAACCCCTTTCCTCTCTCCCGTCCCGCCAGGAGCAGCGACCACCTGGCTCACCACAGGCGTCGGGGCCGCCATACCTCCTGCCCCGCCGGGATCGCCATCGCTCTCGCCCCGTACGACCTGGGCGTGGCCGGTACCGCCCGAGCCCCGTGGCGGCTGTGCAGCACGCGCCCGACGCCACCCGGACCACCTCGGCTCGAAGGCACTGTGGGACCTTGCCTTCCTGCAGATCTGGCTGCGGAGGTTGGAGGGCTCGGGGCGGTGACTGCGGACATCGGGACAGCTGTGCCCTCCGCTGGAGAGCAAGCCGACGGCCCGGGAGCGGGCGTCCGGGTCCCGACCAGCACGGTGAAGGACGCCGTGGCGCTCGCCGAAGGGCTGGTCGACGCCTGGGGCAGCTGGGGCCCCAACATGACGCCGGATGCCCGACAGGTGGCCTTCATCAGCGACCGCTCGGGCAGCCCGCAGCTGTGGATCCAGGACGTCGTCCTCGACGGCGCGCAGCCGCCGGCCCGGCACGTGCCCCTGTCCGAGGACCCGGTGATCTCGGTGCGGTGGGCGGCCGACAGCCGCTGGCTGGCCTGCGAGGTCGCGACCGACGGCGGCGTCCGGACGGCGGTCTGGGTGGTCCGGCCCGACGGCTCCGACGCCCGCCGGGTCGCCGGCGGCACCGACGAGCACGCCGAGCTGGGCCCGTGGACCCGCAGCGGTCACCGCTTCGTGGTCACCGTCCCCGGCACGGTGCCCGGCGCACCCACCCGCGCCTACCTCGCCGACCCCTCCACCGGCCGCCTCGACCCGCTCGCCGAGGGCGACCTCGTCCACGTGCTCGACATCTCGCTGGAGGAACGGTTCATCGTCCTCCGCGATGGGGAGCGCGGACAGGAGTACGTCAGCGTCGTCGACCGGCTCATGGACGAGGACTTCAGCGCGCTGCCGCACGGCGCCACCGGGTCCACCGAGGTGGCCCTGATCCGCCCGGCCCCCGACGACCACGCCGGGCCGGTGTACGTCTACCTCGCCTCCGACGTGGGCCTGCCCCGCCGCCAGCTCATCGGGCTGCCGTTCGGCCCCAACGGCTGGCGCGGCGAGCCGCGCACACTCGCGGCCCGGGAGGACGCCGAGCTGGAGTGCATCGACGCCGACGACGCCGGCCGGCTGCTGCTGCTGGTGTGGAACGTCGCCGGTCGCAGCGAGCTGGAGCTCCTGGACACGGCCACGGGCGGGCGCACCGCCATCTCCGGTCTCCCGGGCCTGGTGGCCGCCGACCCGGTGCTCAGCCGCGACGGCTCCGGCGTCGTGCTCGGCGTGCAGGGGCCCACGCGCCCGCGGGAGCTGTGGCACCTGGACACCACCACCCACGCCTGGACGCGGGTCACCTCCGCCCCGCCACTGCCCAGGCGCCGGCTGGTCGTCCCGACCCTGGAGACGTTCCAGGGGCGCGACGGCCTGCCGCTGAGCGGCTGGCTCTACCGCGCCCCCGGCCGGCTCAACGGCGCCGGCCCGGTCGTGGTCTACCTCCACGGGGGGCCCGAGGACCAGGAGCGTCCCGCCTTCGCACCGCAGCACCAGGCGCTGGCCGCCGCGGGCCTGAGCGTGTTCGCGCTCAACATCCGCGGCTCGTCGGGCTTCGGCCGCGAGTTCGTGCACGCCGACGACCTGCACGGCCGGTACGACGCCTTCGCCGACGTCCTGGCCGCCGCCGAGCACCTCGTGGAAGCCGGCATCGCCGAACCCGGACGGCTCGCGGTCACCGGCCGCTCCTACGGCGGCTACCTGACCCTCGCCTGCCTGGCCTTCTCGCCGGGGGTCTTCGCCGCGGGGGTGGACATCTGCGGCATGTCCGACCTGGTCACCTTCTACCGCGACAGCGAGCCGTGGATCGCCGCGGCCGCGGTGACCAAGTACGGGCACCCCGAGCGCGACCGAGCACTCCTCGAGGACATCTCACCTCTGGCCTCGGCGGGCAGCATCGACGTCCCCCTGCTCGTCGTGCACGGCGAGCACGACACCAACGTGCCGATCGGGGAGGCGCACCAGATCGTCGCGGCGCTGCGGGCGCTCGACCGGCCGGTGGAGTACCTGGAGCTGCCCGGCGAGGGGCACGTCTTCCGCCGGGCGTCCTCCCGCAAGGAGCTGGCCGCCGCGACCACCCGCTTCCTGTACGACCGGTTGCGGCCGGGCTGATTCGGTCCGGCAGCGGGTCGCCACGGGCCTCACCGGCAAGCCGTGCCCGCCCGCCCGGATGCACAGCGCGGGACCCAGGGACGGTCCTACGGTGGGGCATGACCTCGCCGGGCCCCTTGCCGGCCGACCTGGTGCTCGAGGGCGGCGGAGTCAAGGGCATCGCGCTCACGGGCGCCGCCGTCGAACTGCTCGGCCGGTACCGGTTCGAGCGGGTCGCCGGCTCCTCGGCGGGCGCTGTCCTCGCCGCCTTCCTCGCCGCAGGCCTCTCCGCCGACGGGATCCGGGCAGCAGCGGCCCGGTTGGAGTACGACCGCATCCCGGACTCCTGGGCGCCGGTGCCCCTGCTGGCGCCGGCGGCGGGGCTGCTGCTCCGATCCGGACTGCACCCCGGCCGCTACATCACCGAGTGGGTGCGCCGGGAGCTGGCCGACCTCGGCATCGTGACCTTCAGGGACCTGCGCCGCGAGGACCCCGGCGACGACCCCGCGCTGGAGCCGTGGCAGCGCTACCGGCTGGTGGTGACGGCGACCGACGTGACCCGGGGCCGGCTGCTGCGACTGCCGTGGGACTACCGCGAGTTCGGCCTGGATCCTGACCGCCAGCCGGTGGCCGACGCCGTCCGTGCGTCCCTGGCGATCCCCTACTTCCTCGCACCCCGGAGCCTGCGGGACCCGCGCACCGGGCGGCGGTCGACGCTGGTGGACGGCGGGGTGCTGTCCAACTTCCCGATCGAGATCTTCGACCGCACCGACGCGGCCACCCCGCGCTGGCCGACCTTCGGCGTGGGGGTGGGCGACACGCTCGCCGACGAGGACGTCTCGGTGTTCGGCGGCCGGCACCTGCTGCCGCCGCTGCGGCTGCTGGACTCCCTGGTCGCCACCACGGTCACCGGGCGGGACCGCACCTACCTGGCCGACCCCTGCGTGCGCCGCCGGGCATTCTCGGTCGGCACCACCGGCACCGGGCTCACCGAGTTCGACATCGACGCGGCCGAGCGGGCCCGGCTGGTCGCGGCCGGCGCGCGGGCCGCGCGCGAGTTCCTGGCCGGCTGGGACTGGGACGCCTACCTGCGCGACTGCCGCGGCGTGGACCCTTCCTCGGCGCCATCCCGTCCGGGGCCGGCGTAGCGAGGAGGCGAGCCAGGAACGCGACCACGGCGTCGAGGGCGAAGACGCGCCCGCGTCACCGTCGATCAGGTCGAACCGACCGGCGGTAGCGGCGCACGGTCCGCCGTCTGGCTTCTGCGAAGCGGCGTCCCGGCCCGCGCGCGGAGCCGTTGACAGCCTCCCGACCGCGAGCAGCATGGCCGCTGCGGCGACGCCGCAGGGGCGCCGCCCGCCATCCCGAGAGGAGGGCGGCATGTACGCCCGATCGAACACCGTCCACGCCGACCCGGAGCGCATGGACGACGGCATCGCCTTCGCCCGCGACGAGGTCATGCCCGCGGTGCTGAGCATGCCCGGCTGCATGGGCCTGTCCATGCTGTGCGACCGCCAGGCCGGACGGTCCATCGTCACGACGAGCTGGGACTCCCAGGAGTCGATGAGCGCCAGCAGGGACGCGGTCCGCGCGATGCGGGAGCGGGCCGCCGACGTCATGGGCGGCCAGTTCGACGTCCGGGAGTGGGAGATCGCCGTCCTGCACCGCGCGCACCGGGCACCCGAGGGCGCCTGGTGCCGCGTCACGTGGACGCGCGGCGATCCCGCCCGGATGGACGACATGACCGAGACGTTCCGCACCGGCCTGATCCCGCGGCTCGACGAGGTCCCCGGATTCTGCAGCGTCAGCATGATGGGCGACCGGCAGACCGGCATGGGCGTCACCACCGCCGCCTATGACGACCGGGGCGCTCTGGAGCGGTCCGCCGAGGCGGTGCGCGGGATGCGGGAGCAGTTCACCCAGCAGATGGGCCTGGAGATCACCGACATGGCCGAGTTCGAGCTGGTGATCCACCACCTGCGCGTTCCCGAGATGGCCTGAGGGACACCGGCCGGTGCCGGCCCACTTCCGGGTGCCCGGGACCGCCTGATCCCACGGCGATCCCGGGACCGGAGGCCTTGATTCCCCGCCGGGGTGCGAGGACTCTTCGGATCGGCCGGGCAGCGTCGCCCGACGCCGCAGGGCAGCGTCGCCCGACGCCGCAGGGCAGCGCCGTCCGGGGGTGCGGCCCGGTCACCTCGGGTTCTGCTGTGCCCAGCGAAGAGGACCAGGTGATGGTCAGCATCGAGAGCAAGAACATGGACCGTCCCGACGAGTCCCGGACCCCGGAGAAGACCCGGATGGACGTCGTCCACCTGGGCGATGCCACCGTCGCCCGCTACACCCTGCAGCCCGGCTGGAGGTGGTCGGACTGCCTGAAGCCGCTCGTCGGCACGGACAGCTGCCAGGCCGCCCACCTGGGCTTCGTCATCTCGGGCCGGATCCACATCAAGGCAGATGACGGCGCCGAGACCGACCTCGGCGCCGGCGACACCTACCGGCTCGAACCGGGACACGATGCGTGGGTCGTGGGCGACGAGCCGCTCCTGGGCCTGGAGTTCGAGAGCGAGACGGCCGAGACCTTCGCCAAGGCCTGACGCCGTCCCGCCACGGAGACCGACGGCGACGTCGTGACCCCACGCCCGAGCGACGTCGCCCCGGTGCCGGCCGAGCGGAACGACGACTTCACCCGGGTCGCCGCGCAGCGCGCAGCCGCGCGCCGGCGGGATCAGTCCGCGCCGAGCCGGTAGAGCGCGGTGTGGTGCACCTGCAGCACCGGCTCGTCGCCGGCCAGCACCAGCGCGTCGTAGCGCACCTCGTCGTGACGGCCGCGGCGGCCCACGCCGGTGACCCGCCCGTGCGCGGTCAGCCGCACCGGCAGCCGGGCGAGGTCGAGCAACCGGCAGTCGCTGGACGTGTGGATCCAGGGCCCCAGGGCGACGTTCTGCATGAGCAGCTCGTTGAGCAGCCGGAGCAGCAGCCCGGGGTGCACCAGCGCCTCCTGCCGGTACAGCTCCAGCGGCTCGCCGATCGCATCCAGGTACCAGTCGTTGCGTTCCACGGTGCCGGCCTCCGAGACGCTGCCCAGCGGGCCGACGACCGGGTCGGACACCGGGTCGGACGGCGCTGCGACCTGCCGGTAGCCGGTGAGGTCGGGGCGGTCCGCGCCGAGCCCTGCCAAGCCGACGCACCGCAGCTCCCCGACCGGGTCGCTGACCGTGAGCCGGCCGTCCGCCGCCTCGACCAGCAGCTCGTCGCCGTCGTAGGTGGGCCGCCGGAAGCGCAGGTCGATCCGGCCCCGGGAGAGCCACTCGGCTCCCCAGGCCGCCACCAGCGGCGTCGTCGTGCGGGCGAACAGCTCGACGCCGGGAACCAGCGCCCCGGAGAAGCCGTACCGCCGCGCGACGTCGTCCTCGTGGATCTTGTTGGTCGACTCCTCGACGACGTGGGCCACGAAGCGGTGCGGTGCGGGAGCGGTCACGTCCCCGGATGCTGCCGTGTCGCTCCGCGCTGTCGACACGCAGGCAGCGGCCTCCCGCCGCCCCTCGCTCCCCCGGACGAGGGAGCCCGGTCAACGGCGCGGACTTTCCGGTCGATGTCGTTCCCATGAGGTGGTCAGGCGTCCCCGAGGTGGCGACCCCGCGTGTCATGACCCGGACCCTCGCCGTCCTCTACCTCATCGGCGGCACCACCGGCATGCTCGCCACCTTCGGCGCCGACCCGGGCAGCCCGTCGCGCCCCGTGCTGGTCACCCTCGCCGGCGGTGTGCTCGTCGGCGCCGCCATCGCCTTCCGGTGGGGGCAGCGCTGGCCCCGGCAGGCCTTCCACGTCGCGATCCCCCTGGCGACCGCGGTCGTCGTCGCCGCCGTCACCCTGAGCCCCGATCCGGTGACGGCCGTCGTGATCGGTTCCCTGGTCAGCTTCATCGCGATCGACGCCTGCTTCTTCAGCCTCCGGCTCGCCGTCGTCCACGTGCTCGCGGCTCTCGGCAGCGTCACGACCGCCCTGCTGCTCCGCGGCGACGTCGCTCTGCCCACCGCCCTGGCGCTGGTCGCGGTGGTCATCGGGCTGAGCACGGTGACCCGCGCCCTGGTGATGTGCGCCTCCAGCGCCAGCCGCGACCCGCTCACCGGCCTGGCCAACCGGCGCGGCTTCGACCAGGCGATGGACCAGTCGATGGCGGCGGCCGCCCGCACCGGCGAGCCGATGTCGGCGGCGCTCCTCGACCTCGACCACTTCAAGGCCCTCAACGACTCCCAGGGGCACGACGTCGGGGACCGGGTGCTGCAGCGGGTGGCCGACGTCTGGCGCACGGCCCTGCCGGCGCCGGCCCTTCTCGCCCGGCACGGGGGTGACGAGTTCGCCCTGCTGCTGCCCGGCCTGACCGGCCCGGCCGCCCTGGACGTCGTCCGCCGCGTCCGCGCCCTGCACCCGGACATCGGCATGTCCTGCGGCGTGGCCGAGCACCGCCCCGGCGACAGCGCCGCACAGCTCATGCGCCGCGCCGACCTGGCGCTCTACGGCGTCAAGGCGGCCGGCCGGGGCGGGTGCCGGCTCGAGTGCGGACCCACCTCCGACCTGGCCACCGACCTCGCCGCGGCGCTCGACACCGGCGCGGTGACGGTGCACTTCCAGCCGATCCTCGACCTGCGCGCCGACGAGGTCGTCGGCGTGGAGGCGCTGGCCCGCTGGACGCACCCCGAGCGTGGCCCGGTGCCGCCGGACGAGTTCGTCGCCGTCGCCGAGCAGCACGGCCTCATGCCCCGCCTGGGCGAGCACGTGTTCCGCACCGCCTGCACCGAGCTGGCCGCGCTGCACGCCGCTACGGGACGGCGGCTGCGGGTGGGCATCAACGTGTCCGGCCGCGAGCTGTCCGACCCCGGCTACGCACAGCGGGTCCGCGCCGTGCTCGCCGAGACCGGCTGGCGGGCCGGCGAGACCGTGCTCGAGGTGACCGAGAGCCTCCTGGAGGCGGAGTCCTCCGTCGCCGTCGCCACGCTGCACGAGCTGCGCGCCCTGGGATTCATCGTCGCCATCGACGACTTCGGCACCGGCTACTCGTCCCTCAGCCGCCTGGACACCCTGCCCCTGGACATCCTCAAGCTCGACGCGTCGTTCACCGCGACGATCACCAGCTCTCCGCGGCGGGCCACGATGCTGCGCAGCATCGTGGGCATGGCCCACGGACTGGGTCTGGACGTCGTCGCCGAGGGCGTCGAGACGGCCGAGCAGGACGCCCAGCTCCGCGCGGTCGGCTGCAGCTTCGGCCAGGGCTGGCACTTCGGCCGGCCCGCACCGCTGGCGGACGTCGTGGAACTGCTGGACATCCGTTCTGCCCGGGCGCCCGCCCTGCCCGTCTGACCGCCCCAGGACGACGACGACCGGCCGCGCCTCGCCCACGCGGGTTCCCGATGCGGGACCTCCGCACCTGTCGTCAGCGCCGGGCGGCGGAGAACGATGACGTCTGCGGCGACGCCGCAGGGGCGCCGCGCTCCTCCTGGAAGGGAGGGCGTCATGTACGCCCGTTCCACCACCCTCACCGCCGACCCGGCCCGCATGGACGACGGCATCGCCGACATCCGCGACGACGTGATGCCCGCCGTCCTGGAGATGGACGGCTGCGTCGGGCTCTCGATGCTGTGCGATCGCGACTCCGGCCGCTGCATCGTCACGACCGCCTGGGAGTCCGAGGAGGCGATGGCCGCGACCCGGGAGCGGGTCCGCTCGATGCGCGACCGCGCCGTGCGGCAGTTCGGCGGCCACGAACCCGAGGTGCGGGAGTGGGAGATCGCCACCGTGCACCGGGCCCACGCGGCCGGCGACGGCGCCTGCGCGCGGGTGATCTGGAGCCGCCTGCACGACACCGCCCAGATCGACCGCGTCATCGAGGCCTGGAAGGCAGCGATCCTTCCCCGCCTGGACGAGACGGACGGGTTCTGCAGCGTGAGCCTGATGGTCGACCGCGCGCAGGGGCGGGGAGTCAGCACGGTGACGTTCGACAGCCGCGAGGCGATGGACTCCTCGCGGGAGATGGGCGATCGCATGCGGGACGAGTTCAGCAGCCGGATGCCCGTCGACATCACCGAGGTCGCCGAGATGGATCTCGTGATCCACCACCTGCGCGTCCCCGAGCTGGTCTGAGGAGGACGGCGGCGCGGCACCGGGACCGCCGCTCGGTTCCGCGCCGCTACCGTCCCTTGGCCGGGCGCTCGAATGGCATGACGACGTCCCACGGGATCGCGCCCGTGACGGCCTCCTCGCAGAGGTTGCTCACCGCGATCCGCGCCGGCTCCGGGGTCGGCGGCGGCAACGGCACGGGCACTACCGCGCGCGCTCCAGTTGACAGCGGTCGGCACCTGAGCACGATGACCTGCGGCGACGCCGTCGGGGCGCCGCGCGTCCGTCCCCGGAAGGGAGGGCGTCATGCACGCCCGCACCACCACGATCACCGCCGACCCGGACCGCATCGACGCCGGCATCGCCGACGTCCGCGACAACGTCATGCCCGCCGTGAGCGGCATGGACGGCTGCGTCGGGCTGTCGATGTTGTGCGACCGCGACTCCGGCCGCTGCATCGTCACCACCGCCTGGGAGAGCGAGGAGGCGATGGCCGCGACCCGCGAGGCGGTCCGCCGGATGCGTGAGCAGGCCACCGAGCAGTTCGGTGCTCCCGAGCCCGAGGTGCGGGAGTGGGAGATCGCGGCGATGCACCGGCTGCACCCCGCCGGCGACGACTCCTGCGCCCGGGTCACCTGGTCCCGCGTCGACCCGGCCTCCGTCGACAAGGTCCTCGACGTCTTCCGCAGGGACCTCATCCCCCGGATGGACGAGATGCCCGGCTTCTGCAGCCTCAGCCTGATGCTCGACCGGCAGACCGGCGACAACTCCCTCACCGCCGTCTACGCCGACCGGCGCGCCATGGAGGCTTCCCGCCAGCGGGCCATGTACATCCGCGACGAGTTCCGCCGCGCGCTGCGCATGGCAGCCACCGACGTGGCCGAGTTCGACGTCGTCCTGCCCCACCTGCGCGTCCCCGAACTGGTCTGAGCGAGCGCGGACCTCAGCCCTCCAGGGACCGGATCCACAGCGCCACCGCCCGGCTTACCTCGCCGCCAGCTTCTTGTCGCTGAGGACCCGGCCATCCCCCCGGACCTGGGCGCGCCGTTCCACCAGCACCGATGCCACGGTGACCGGGGTGTACGCCCGACACATCCCACTATGCATCCCAGAGCGGTACCGTGGGTCGATGAGCACCCAGATCGCCGTCCGGCTCCCCGAGGAGCTCGTGCAGTTCATCGATCAACTCGTCGCCGAAGGCAAGGCCGAATCCCGAGCGGCGGTGGTCAGCCGGGCGCTGCACCGCGAGCGCCGGCGACAGGTCGCCGCGCGCGACGCAGCGATCCTGGCCGGTGGCGGGGACGACGACTTCGACGCCCTGGCCCGGCACGCCGCCCGGACGCCACTCGACGACCTGACCTGATGCGACCGATCCATCTCGCGCAGCTGGACAAGACCCGACCGGTACTGGTGCTGACCCGGGAGCTGGTCCGGCCGCACATGACGCGGGTGACCGTCGCACCGATCACGAGCACCGTCCGCGGGCTGTCCACCGAGGTCCCCGTCGGTCCGGAGAACGGAGTCGACCACTCCAGCGTCGTCAGTTGCGACACCATCGTCACCGTGCTCGCGACGGCCCTCGGCCGGCAGATCGGTCGGCTGCTCCCGGAGCAGGAGGTCGAACTGACCGCAGCCCTCCATGCCGCCTTCGACCTCGACGACCTGCCGCGACCCCGGTGAGACGGCGACCCGCGACGATTGACCCCTGCTGAGCCGGACGCCACGATGGCCGGACCGGCGACCGACCTGCGAGAACCGTGAGGGACACCATGAGCGCCACGGAGACGATCCAGATCCCGCACCTCGGTGGCTCCACCATCGGCTACCGGTTCGGCAGCGCCTACGACGCGTCGCTCCCGACTCTCGTGATGGTCAACTCCTTCACCACCTCCGTCGAGCTGTACCGGCCCCAGTTCGCGGACGAGCAGCTCTCCGCCACCGCCAACCTGCTCGCCATCGAGCCCTACGGGCACGGGAAGACCCGCACCTCGTACGGGCAGTTCACCTACTGGGACACGGCCATCGCCGGGCTGCAGGTGCTCGAGGCGCTCGGCATCCCCGCGGCCTTCGTGCTGGGCACCTCGCAGGGCGGCTGGATCGCGGCCCGCATGGCGATGCTCGCCCCCGACCGGATCAAGGGCATCGTCCCGCTCGGCACCTCGATGGACTTCGAGAGCCAGCGCAGCCGCGACCTGGGCTGCTGGGACGGGGTCGCGTTCTGCACCCCCGCCATCGACGCACTCGCCGAGCCCGTCGGCGACGACTGGGCCGTCCCGGTCGAGCTCGTCGACGCCACCCTCGCGGAGGGCATGGGCGACGACGTCCCGGCCGACGAGCGGGAGTTCTGGCACCAGACGCACCAGGAGAACTACGCCGGCGACGCCGGGCGGCAGCGGCTCCGGATCAGCAGCATCAACCTGCGTGACCGGGACGGCCTGCACGGCCGGCTGGACAGCGTGCGGTGCCCCGTCCTGTGGATGCACGGCACGGCGGACCGGGTCTACTCGGTGGCGAACGCCGAGGCCGAGATCGGTCTCTTCGTCAACAGCGCCGCCGCCGAGCTCCGCGTCGTCGAGGGCGGCCAGCACTTCCTCAGCGCCACCCACCCCGAGGTCGTGAACGCCGCGGCGGTCGAGTTCATCAACCGCTGGTCGTAGCGCTCGGCGGCCACCCGGTCGAGCGATGCGTCCAGGGTCGCGATCACCACCGGCACGTTAAGGTCGTGACCGTTCCGAACGTCCGTGTGTAACTACCTGCTGCCGGCCCACCGGCGGATCAAGGCGGCACGCCCGATCCGCAGCAGCAGAGGTCATGTTCCACACGCGCCCGACCAGTTCAGTGCTCATCCGCTCGGCCGGTCTCTCCTACTTCCCAATCGCCTTCATCGCTCGGCTGCCCTTCGCGATGATGACCGTCGGCGTCCTCACCCTCGTCGTCGCCGAGCGGGGGTCGGTGACCCTCGGCGGCCTCAACTCGGCCGTCGCCGGCATCGGCACCGCGATCGCCGGCCCGCTGCTCGGCGCCGCCGCCGACCGCTTCGGCCAGCGCCGGGTGCTCGTCCCGGTGGGGCTGGTCAACGCCGCCCTGCTCGGCGCCTTCCCGTTCGTCGTCGCGAGCACCGCCGCGAACGCGACGCTCCTCGCGCTGTCCGTGCTGATCGGCGCCTCCGCGCCGCAGATCGCCCCCATGTCGCGCACCCGGCTGATGGCCATCATCCGCCGCTCGGTGCGGCAGGACCGCCGCGAGAAGGTGCTCAACGGCACGATGGCCTACGAGTCCGCCGCCGACGAGATGGTCTTCATCGTCGGCCCGTTCCTCGTCGGGCTGCTCGCCGTCGCGATCGCCCCGTGGGTGGCCATCGCCGGCGCCTCGGCGCTCACTTTCGTCTTCGTCACCGCGTTCGCCCTGCACCCCACCGGCCGGCTCCACCCCGGCACGGAGCACTCGGCCACCTCCCAAGCGCCGGCCCGGGAGCTCTTCCGGTTCCGGCTGCTCACCGTCGTGGTCGGCACGCTGGGCGTTGGCATCTTCTTCGGCGCGACGCTCACCTCGCTCACCGGCTTCCTCGCCGTCGACGGCGACGGCGACAGCGCCGGCCTGCTCTACGGCGTCATGGGCATCGGCTCGGCCGTGCTCGCGCTCGGCACCGCCGCCCTGCCGGAGCGGTTCACCCTGACGGCGCGGTGGCTCGCCTTCGGGTCGCTGCTGCTCGCCGCCGCGATCGGCTACGCGTTCGCCCGGTCCGGCACCGGCCTCGTCGTCGCCCTGGCGGTGCTCGGCTGCGGCATCGGGCCGACGCTGGTCACCCTGTACAGCCTCGGCGCGACGCTGAGCCCGGCCGGCCGCTCGGCGACCACCATGACGATGCTCAACTCCGCGGTCGTCGTCGGCCAGGCGGTTGCCTCCGCGGTCACCGGCGTCGTCGTCGACCGGCTGGGTGTGACCACCGCGCTCGCCGCACCCGCGCTGGCCGCCGCCCTCGTGGTCGCGTCCGCGGCGGCGTACGCGCTGTCGCAGCCGCGGGCCGCCACGCAGCCCGAGCGGGACCCCGAGCCCGTCCCGGCCTGAGCAGGCGCCGGGGTTGCCACCGCCGCGCGCCCGGCGCGATGCTGACCCATGGCCGCACCCGGTACGACCGCCCGTTCCGTCGAGGACACCCCGACCTCGACCCGCAAGGTCGACAAGGCCTACTACGAGGAGGAACTGGCCCGGCTCCAGGTCGAGCTGGTCAAGCAGCAGGAGTTCATCCGCGCCAAGGGCCTCAAGGTGGTCGTCATCTTCGAGGGGCGCGACGCCGCCGGGAAGGGCGGGGCGATCCAGCGGATCACCGAGAGCCTCAACCCCCGCGCCGCCCACGTCGTCGCGCTGCCCGCGCCGACCGAGCGCGAGAAGACCCAGTGGTACTTCCAGCGCTACGTCGCCCACCTGCCCGCGGCCGGCGAGATGGTCCTGCTCGACCGCTCCTGGTACAACCGCGCCGGCGTCGAGCGGGTCATGGGCTTCGCCACCGACGCGGAGGTCGAGGAGTTCCTCCGCTCCTGCCCGGAGTTCGAGCGGATGCTCATCCGCAGCGGCATCCAGGTGATCAAGTACTGGTTCTCGGTCAGCGACACCGAGCAGGAGAAGCGCTTCCAGGGCCGGGTCGAGGACCCGACCAAGCGCTGGAAGCTCAGCCCGATGGACCTCGAGGCCCGCAACCGCTGGGTCGACTTCTCCCGCGCGAAGGACGCGATGTTCGCCGCCACCGACATCCCCGAGGCGCCGTGGTGGGTGGTCGACGCCGAGGTCAAGAAACGGGCCCGGCTCAACGTCATCACCCACCTGCTGGCGCAGGTGCCGTACGAGGACCTCACGCCCGAGGCTCCGGAGCTACCGCCCCGGCCGCCGATCGAGAGCGACTACGTGCGCCCGCCCCGGGAGAGCCAGAACATCGTGCCGGACGTCGTCCCCTGACGACGGCCGGTGACGGTGCACCGCCCGAGGACGACGGAGCGTGTCGCCTCGCCCCGTCGTGAAGCCCGCGCTCCCCGGACCCCTGGGCACGGAGCCGGCTCGCGGCCAGCATCGTCGTCCATCAGCCGGCTCCGCGATGGCACGGGAGGTCCACCATGTCCGTTCGACGCCCACTGATCACCACGGCAGCCGCCACCGTGCTGCTGGTCGCGCCGGCGACCGCCGCGTCGGCGGACCCCGGCTCCGGCGGCTGCAAGGCCTTCGGCCAGGGCGTCAGCTTCCTGGCCACCACCATGTACCCGAAGGGCCAGTTCGGGGCGAACGCGAGGATGGTCGCGACCTCGGGGCCGGGCGCCTTCCCCGCCGTCGTCGTCCGCCCGGAACAGGACGACGCCTGCCGGTAGGGAACCGGCGCCCCGGTCACGGAGCACCGGCCGCCCGCCGATGAGACCACCATGACCAGTGGATCTGCCGGCACCGTGGACGAGGCGCACGCAGCGGCGGCGGCCGCTCTCCAGGAGCTGCACGACGAGGCGCTCCGCCACCTCGACGCGGTGGCCCGCTCTCTCGGCGTCCCGGCCGCCGGAGCGCCGGTGAGGGGCATGTCGCGGAGGACCGACGCGGGTGCCGGACCGGCCACCCTGGAGCTCCCCCGCCGGGTGGACCCGCCGGTCGCGACCGCGGCCTGATCCGGAGTCGTCGCGGCGCCGGCCGGTGGCTGCTAGGCATACCGGCATGCCCTTCATCCAGATCACCATGATCGCCGGCCGCACCGAGCAGCAGAAGCGCGACCTGCTCGCCGCGGTCAGCCAGGCCACCACCGAGAGCATCGGCGCACCGCCGGAGACCGTCCGGGCCTGGATCGTCGAGGTGCCGCCGACCGACATCGCGGTCGCCGGCGAGACGCACGCGGACCGTCAGGCGAAGAAGGACCGCACCTGACGCGCCGCGGGGTGCTGCTCCCGTCCCCCTGACGACGTACCGTCTGCAGTGACCGTCGTCACACGGGGGCGCCATGGCACTGCTTCGCCGGCTCGCCCGGGCCGGCAGCACCGCGCAGGCCGCCGTGCGCGAGGCCACCTCCCTCGCGACCGGCGTCGCCGCAGTGGCCGCCGTCCCCGTGCTGGTCGGCGCCGGGCTGCTCGGCGGGACGGCCGGGCTCACGCGGAGCATCGCCCGCGCCGGGGTCAGCGGCTCGCTGCACCTGGCGCGGAGCACCGCCGTCTCCACCACCCGCGCCGTCGGCACCCTCGTCACCGGCGCCGACCCGCTCCCCGGCGGTCACCTGCACGACCTGGTCGACGTCGCCAGGGGCATGCTCGAACCGCCGCTCGCCCGCCACACGCGACGGGTCTGGGGCGACCGCGACCGCCTGCAGATCGAGGTCGAGGACCCCGCCGACGACGGCGCACCCGGCGCCCGCTCCGCGCTGCGCAGCTCTCTGGAGCGGCTCGAGGGCGTCGAGTGGGCCACGGTCAACGACGTCGTCGGCCGGGTGATGGTCGCCGTCGACGCCCGCCGGGTCGGCGTCGAGGACGTCGTCGGCGTGGTCACCGAGATCGAGCAGGCCCGCGGCGGCACCGGCGTCTTCCCGCAGCGCCCCGACCACCCGGCCGACCTCGAACCCCTGCTGGCCGCCGTCCTGGCCGCCGCCGTCGACACCGCGGCGTTCGGTGTCGCCACCGCCGCGAAGTACCTGCCGATCCCCGCCGTGCACCGGCACGCCACCCTGCTCATGTCGCTGCTCGACACCCAGCAGTGGCTCAAGCAGGCGCTGTCCGACCGGATCGGCCCCGTCGGCACCGACCTGGTCTTCGAGGGCACCGGCGCGCTGCTGCACGCCCTCACCCAGAGCCCGACCGTGCCGGCCCTCAACGCCACCGCCGCCGTCCAGCGGGCCGGAGAGATGCGCGCGCGCCGCCAGGTGTGGCGCCGCCGCGAGCGGGAGCTCTGCCGCCCCGAGCCCGAGGACGACCGGGCCGCCGAGCACCCGCCCGGCCCGCGCCCGGCGCCGCTGCGGAACGGCCCGGTCGAGACCTACCGCGACCGCCTCGCCCCGAGCGAGCTCGCCGCGGCGCTCACCGTCCTCGCGCTCACCCGCAGCCCCGGCCGCGGCGCCGACCTGCTCAAGGCGCTCACGCCCAAGGCCGCCGTCCAGGGCCGGGAGTCCTTCGCCGCCACGCTGGACCTGCTGCTGTGCCGCCGCGGCGTCCTCCCGCTCGACGGCTCGGCCTACCGCCGGCTCGACCGCGTCGACACCGTCGTCGTCGACGCCGCCGCCCTCTGCACCGGCCCGCCGGTGGTCGTCGAGGCCACCGGTGAGGCCTGGAGCGACGCCGACGTCTGGACGGCCGCCGGCCGCCTGCTCACCGGGGACGACGGCGGGGTCCGCCTCGGCCCCCCGCGCGCGACCGGCGACGCCCCCGGCGGCGAGGTGCGGAGCCTCCTCCAGGGCCGCCGGCGGGTCGGCACCGTCACCGTCGCCCCCGAGCTCGACCCGCACGCGGAGGCGCTGCTCAGCACCGCGACCGACGCCGGGCTGCGGCTGGTCCTCACCCGGCACGTCGGCGCCCGGGAGATCGCCGGCCTGGCCGACGACGTCGTCCCCGCCGACGCACCCCTCGTCGACACGGTCCGCCAGCTGCAGGAGGACGGGCGCGGCGTGCTGCTGGTGTCCGCAGTGGCCGGCCCCGCGCTGCTGGCCGCCGACATCGCGGTCACCCCCGTCCTCGACGGGCGGGCGCCCGCGTGGGGCGCCGACCTGGTCACCTCCCCCGGGCTGGCCGACGCCTGCCGCATCGTCGCCGCGGTCCCGGTCGCGAAGGCGGTCAGCCGGCGGTCGGCCGGCACCGCGCTGACCGGCAACGTGCTCGGCGGGCTGCTCGCCGCCGTCGGCAGCGCCCGCTCCGGGCAGCGCCGGGCGACGACCCCGGGCAAGTGGGCGACCGTCACCACGATGACCACCGCCACCCTGGCCGCCGTCCGCGTGGCGGGCCGGCCCGTCCCGGCGCCCACCGCGCACACCCCCTGGCACGCGCTGGAGCCCGACGACGTCCTGCGCCGGCTGGCCGACCGGCCCGGCGAGGCGGAGCAGCGGCCGACCCGGGTGGCGGCCCTGACCCGGCGGGCGGCGGCGCTCCCGCCCGCCCGGTTCGCCCGCACCGTCGCCGCCGAGCTGGCCGACCCGCTCACCCCGATCCTGGTCACCGGGGCCGGCGCCACCGCCGTCCTCGGCGAGATCACCGACGCGGTGCTGGTCGGCAGCGTCACCGCGATCAACGCCGTCGTCAGCGGGCTGCAGCGGCTGCGCGCGGAGTCCGCGCTGGAGTCGCTGCTGCTCGAGCAGGACACCTGCGCCCGCCGCGAGACCGACAGCGGGACCGAGGAGGTGCCCGGCACCGCCCTGCGGCCCGGCGACGTCGTGGTCGTCGAGTCCGGCGACGTGATCGCCGCGGACGCCCGGCTGCTGGCGGCCGAGGACCTGGAGGTCGACGAGTCCGGCCTCACCGGCGAGTCGCTGTCGGTCGGCAAGTCGGTGGCCGCGACGCCCGGGGCCGAGGTCGCCGACCGCACCTGCATGCTCTTCGACGGCACCACGGTGGTCGCCGGGCGCGGCCGGGCCGTCGTCGTCGCCGTCGGCGCGGCCACCCAGGCCGGGCGGGCCGCGCGCGCGGCCGGGGGTGCGGCTCCCCCGGCCGGCGTCCAGGCGCGGCTGGCCGAGCTCACCCGCGCCGTCCTGCCGCTCACCCTGGCCGGCGGCGCGGCGGTCACCGTGCTGTCCGTGCTGTGGCGCCGGCCGCTGCGCGAATCGGTCGCGGCCGGGGTCGCCATCGCGGTCGCCGCCGTGCCCGAGGGGCTGCCGCTGGTCGCCACGGTCGCCCAGCAGGCCGCGGCCCGGCGGCTGTCCCGGCGCGGTGCGGTGGTGCGCAGCGCCCGGGTGCTGGAGGCGCTGGGCCGTGTCGACACCGTCTGCTTCGACAAGACCGGCACGCTGACCGAGAACCGGCTGCGGGTCGCCCGGCTGGTCCCGCTGGACGGCGGCAGCGACGACGAGCTGCTCCGGCTGGCCGCCGCCGGCATGGGCAACGGCGACGACGCCGCGCACGAGACCGACCGCGCCGTCCTCGACGCGGCCGGGGACGCCTGGGACGACGCCCCCGACGCGAGCCTGGCCTTCGCCGCCGGCCGCGGCTTCTCCGCCGCCGTTCGGGACGGCCGGCTGGTGGTGAAGGGCGCACCCGAGACCGTGCTCCGCCGCTGCGCCGGGGCCGGCGAGGCGGCCGACCGGATCAGGCAGCTCGCCGGCGAGGGCCTGCGGGTGCTGGCCGTCGCCGACCGCGCGGTCGACGACGTCCCCGGCGACCTCGACGAGGCGGCCACCGGGCTCACCCTGCGCGGGCTGGTCGGGCTCGCCGACACGCTGCGGGAGTCCTCGGTGCGGGCGGTCGAGCAGCTGCGCGCCGCCGGCGTCCGCGTCGTCGTCGCCACCGGCGACCACCCCGAGACCGCGAGCGCCATCGCCGCCGAGGCCGGCATCCCCGACGCCGACAAGGTGGTCACCGGCGCCCGGCTGGCCCGCGCCTCGGACAGCGAGCGGGCCCGGATGGTGGCGGAGACGGCGGTGTTCGCCCGCCTCTCGCCCGAGCAGAAGGTCACCCTCGTCTCGGCTCTGCGCAAGGCCGGGGCGACCCTGGCGATGACCGGCGACGGCGTGAACGACGCCGCGGCGATCCGGCTGGCCGACGTCGGCGTCGGCGTGGAGGGCGCCGAGTCGCCGGCCGCCCGCACCGCCGCCGACCTGGTGCTCACCGACCTCGACCTCACCCGGCTGGTCGACGCGATCGCGGAGGGCCGCGCCATGTGGTCGCGCGTCCGCGACGCGGTGTCCATCCTGGTCGGCGGCAACGCCGGCGAGGTGGCGTTCACCGTGCTCGGCACCGCCGTCGGCGGCCGGGCGCCGCTGGGCACCCGCCAGCTGCTCCTGGTCAACCTGCTCACCGACATGTTCCCGGCGCTGGCGGTCGCGGTCGCCGCCCCGCGCGATGCCCAGGCTCCCGACGACGACGGCCCGCTGGCCGGGCACCCCCTCGCCGCCGTGCTCCGCGCCGGCCCGCACCGGGGGTTCACCCGCGAGGTGCGGCGCATGGTGCTGATCCGCGGGGCGGCGACCGCCACCGGCGCCACCGGCGCCTGGGTCGCGGGCCGGCTCACCCCGGTCCTCCCCGGCCGGGCGAGCACCATGGGCCTGGCCGCGCTGATCGCCACCCAGCTCGCGCAGACCGCGTGGTCCGGCCGGCGCAGCCCGCTGGTGCTGGCCACCGTGGCCGGGTCGCTCGCCGCGCTGGTGGCCATCGTGCAGACGCCGGGGGTGAGCCGGTTCTTCGGCTGCACGCCGCTGGACCCGGTGTCGTGGTCGGTGGTGCTCGGCTCGGCCGCCGTCGGCGCCGCGGGCGCGGAGCTGGTCCCACCCCTGGTGGCCCGGGTGCGCTCCCGGACGTCGGAGGGCGCACCGGCCCGGCCGTGACCGGCCGGCGCCCCCGCCACGCCGCCCGGGCCCCTGCGTGCCGCCGTCGGTGGTTCCGGTTACCGTCCTGAGAGGGTGACGTCCGTCACCGACTCCCTCGCGAACGGCAGGCCGATGCTCTACACCGCGTACGAGATGAACCGTCGAGCGGGAGCGCCCGTCGTCGCGGCGTCCGAGCTGACTGCGCGGGCACTGCACGCCCTCCCCGCCCCGCTGGCCAAGGCTGCCGGCGTCCGGCACGTGCGGGCGGCCTGCGACATCCTCGCCAAGGCCCGGCCCACGCACGACCGCCCGGAGTTCGGCATCGACGCCGTCCGGGTCGGCGACCGCGACGTGCAGGTCGTCGAGCAGCCGACGCTGACCACGCCGTTCGCCACCCTGCTGCACTTCGCCAAGCCGTCGGCCCCTCCCCAGCCCCGCGTGCTCGTCGTCGGCCCCATGTCCGGCCACTTCACCACGCTCATCCGGCCGACGATCCGCACGCTGCTGTCCGACCACGACGTGCACGTCATCGACTGGCACAACGCCCGCGACGTCCCGGCCGAGCACGGGCCGTTCGGGCTGGACGAGTACATCGAGCACGTGATGGAGGCGCTGCGCTCCCTGGGCCCCGACACCCACGTCGTGGCCGTCTGCCAGCCCGCCGTCCCCGTCCTGTCCGCCGTGGCCCTGCTCGCGGAGGCCGACGACCCCGCCCAGCCCCGCAGCGTCACGCTCATGGCCGGCCCGGTCGACACCCGCGTCAACCCGAACCGGGTCAACACCGCGGCCGCCACCCGGCCGATCACCTGGTACGAGCGCCGGGTCGTCGACACGGTGCCCCGCCGGTACGCCGGCGCCGGGCGGCGGGTGTACCCCGGCGTCGTCCAGCTCACCGCCTTCATGTCGATGAACACCACGCGGCACCTCACCGCGCACGCCCGCATGTACCGCGATCTGGTGGCCGGCAACGAGGCCGCGGCCGCGACCACCCGCGCCTTCTACGACGAGTACGGCGCGGTGATGGACGTCCCCGCCGAGTTCTACCTGGAGACGGTCGCCCGCATCTTCCAGCAGCACGACTTCGCCACCGGGCGCTTCACCTGGCGGGGCCGGCCGGTCGACCCCGGCGCCATCCGGGACACCGCGCTGCTCACCGTGGAGGGCGCGAACGACGACATCTGCTCCCCCGGCCAGACAGAGGCGGCCCACCAGCTGTGCACCGGGATCCCGGCGGAGCGCAAGCGCCACCACCTGCAGGACGGCGTGGGCCACTACGGCGTGTTCAGCGGCTCCCGCTGGGAGGCCGAGGTCTACCCCGTGCTGCGGGAGTTCGTCGAGTCCGCCCGCGCCCCGGAGCGGACGGCGCGCATCGGCTGATCCCGGAGCGACCGCCCCACCTCGACCGGGTCGCCGCCTCCGGGCGGCGCCCTGCGGCTCGCGCCGTGGGAACCTTGACCCGACCGGCGGACGGCGGACGCCCCGTGGCTCGCCGTGCCGGTCGACGTCCTCGATGACGAGGCGCACCAAGCCGCCGGTGCTCGTTGCACAAGACCGATTGAGAACGAGGACCTCCATGGCGCTCATCGCCTGCCCGAACTGCTCGAGCGAAGACATCAACGGCACGCCCCAGGCCGACAGCCGACTGCTCATCCACTGCAACGACTGCGGCACCGAGTGGCTGCGCGGCGAGGTCCGCCGCGACCCCGGCCGGCCCGCCGTGCAGACGATCGACTCGCTGCGCGCCGACTTCCCCACGGCCACCGCCGTCCGCCACGAGATCCGCGACCGGGTCGCCCTGCTGCAGGCCGAGTTCCTGCTCGACCGGCCCGAGCCCGACCCGGAGGTCGCCGGGTACCGCGACCGCTACCAGGAGCTGTTCAGTCGGGACGGTCTCCCCACCGCACCCGCCGAGGACCTGCTGCACTTCGCCAACTCCAGCACGATCGCCTCGCCCGGCAACATGTCCGGCCTCAACCGGACCTGGAAGACCCAGGGCCCGGACACGGCGGCGCAGAAGGTGCGCGAGTCGATCGGCTACCTGCTGCACGGCCCCGAGACGGTGCCCCTGGAGGACCGGCTCACCCGGTTGATCGACGGCAAGGCCGTCGGCTTCCCGTCGTTCAACAAGGAGCCGCTGCTGACCAAGGTGCTCTGCGTCGTCGAGCCCGACCGGTGGCTGCCGGTGCTGCGGTACTCGGCCCCGACGGACGGCAAGAAGGAGATCGCCAAGCTGGTCTTCGACCTCGACCTGCCGCCGGCCGCGAAGACCACCTGGACGATCGGCCGCCTGGCCACCTGGAGCAACGACCTGCTCCGGTCGCTGGTCGGCAACGACATCCCCGATCTGCAGCAGGCGACGCGCTTCCTGCTGTGGGCCAGCAACCAGCCGGTCGCCTCCCGGACCTGACCACCGGCCGGCCGCGCCGTGGAACGGGCGGGTCGACGCGTCAGACGCCGAGGTGCGCCAGCGCCTGCAGCAGCAGCGTCGCCTGCCCGTTCATCAGCTCGGCCAGCACCGCCGGGTCCCGCGCCTCCAGCGGCGAGAACCAGGTCAGCTCCAGCGCGTCCTGCTGCGGCGCGCAGTCGCCCTCGACCGGCACCACGTAGGCCAGCGACACCGCGTGCTGCCGCGGGTCGTGGAACGGCGTCACGCCCGGCGTCGGGAAGTACTCGGCGACGGTGAACGGCTGCGGCGCAGGGGGCAGCCGCGGCAGCGCGAGCGGACCGAGGTCCTTCTCGATGTGCCGCAGCAGCGCCGCCCGGATGCGCTCGTGGTACAGCACCCGCCCGGAGACCAGAGCCCGCTTGATCTGCCCGTCCTCGCCGGCCCGCAGCAGCAGGCCGACGGCGATCACCGTGCCGTGGTCGTCGACCCGTACGGGCACCACGTCGACGTACACGATGGGCAGCCGCTCGCGCGCGGCGTCCATCTCCTCGCGGGAGAGCATGCCGCCACCGGTCGCCGTCGTCACCTCGGTCATGAGGACTGTCTAGCCGATGCCGCCGGTGCGGACAGGGCAACCGGGACGTGACCCGGGCCACCCTGCGCGAACTCGGCGACCAGCTCGGCCACCGGGCGGGGCCGGCTGTACAGGTAGCCCTGCGCGAACGGGCAGCCCAGCGCGGTGAGCGTCTGCGCCTGCTCCGCCGTCTCCACGCCCTCGGCGATCAGCACCAGGTCCAGCGCGTCGGCGAGCGCCATGACGCTGCGCAGCAGCCGCGCCCGCCGGTTCGACGTGGTGATCGAGGAGACGAAGGAGTTGTCCAGCTTCAGGTAGTCGGTGGGCAGCGTGTCCAGCCGCGCCAGCGCGGAGTAGCCGGTGCCGAAGTCGTCGATCGCCACCCGCAGCCCGTGCTCGCGCAGCACGTGCAGCGCCGCCACCGACCGCGTCGTCTCCGCCTCCACCAGGCTCTCGGTCACCTCGACGACGGTGCGCGACGCCGGCCAGCCGGTCGCCGCCAGCGTGGCCAGCACCCGGTCGGGGAAGCCGGGGTCGTCGAGCTCCAGCCCCGACACGTTGACGGTGAGGAACAGCGCGCGCCCGGTGGCGTCGGAGAGCGTGCGGGCGTCCCGGCAGGCCGCCGTCCACACGAAGGCGCCGAGCGCGCCGACCAGGCCCTCCTGCTCGGCCACCGGCACGAACTCGACGGGCGGCACCGGCCCGCGCTCGGGGTGGGTCCACCGCACCAGCGCCTCGACGCCGGCGATCGCGCCGTCGACCGGGGTGACGATCGGCTGGAGGTGCACCGACAGCCCACCGGCCGGCCCGTCGGCGAGCGCGGCGGCCAGGTCGCGTGCCATCGGGCTGCGGCCGCCGGCGTCGAGCTCGCTGCGCCCGCGGCCGAAGGTCTTCACCCGGTACAGCGCGGCGTCGGCCCGCCGCATCACGTCGGCCGGCGAGTCGCCCAGCTCGAACTCGGCCACCCCCACCGACGTGCCGATCTCCGGCAGCGCCGCCCGCAGCCGCTCCGCGCAGGCCAGCGCCCGGTCGCCGTCGTGCCCGGGCAGCAGCAGGGAGAACTCGTCGCCGCCGTGCCGCGCGAGGACGGCGCCGCGCGGCAGCGACGACCGCCAGGCGCCCGCGACCGTGCGCAGCATCTCGTCGCCGGCCGCGTGGCCGTGGGTGTCGTTGACGGTCTTGAAGTGGTCGAGGTCGAACAGCGCCGCCGCCAGGGGCTCGCCGGTGCGCAGCGCCGTCCGCACCGCGGAGTCCAGCGCCTCGTCGAAGCCGCGCCGGTTCATCAGGCCGGTGAGCGCGTCCTCGGCCGCGCTGGCCGCCCGCCGCGCCAGGACGCCGACGGCTCCGGCCGAGCCGACGACGAGCAGCCCCAGGACCAGCGCCGGCCCGGTGGCGACGTCGCCCCGGAGCACGACGACGACGGCGCCGATGACCAGCAGCTCGGCGAGGAACCCCAGCGCCCAGAGCAGCGGGAAGAACAGGAAGGCGTCCATCGAGGCGAACGTCATCAGCGCCAGCACCGCCACCGCGCCGTGCGCGGTGGGCGAGGCGACGGCGACGACCCCGATGCCCACCGCGCCGACGGCGACCAGCACCTGGAAGAAGATCCGCGGCACCAGGTGCCCCCAGCGGATAACGGCCAGCCCCAGCAGGGTGGTGACCGGCCCCATGCCGACGACGGCCGGGTGCATCTCGCGCAGCCCGCCGGGCGTGCCGAGCACCAGCGCGACGGCTGCCAGGCCGCCCGTGGTGGTGAGCAGCCCGGCGGTCCGGGCGACCACCCGCGGGGTGGCCACCTCGGGGGCCATCCGGCTGATCTGCATGGGGAGGATCTCGACCTCTCGAAACCGGAACTTCAGCGGTCGGATCGCCGTCGCGCCCGGTTCACCCCGTCCGGGTGATCAGGACGCAGGCGGAAGGCACCCCGCCAGGGCTCAGACGGTAGTCGGCGTCCGGTCGGTGGGACGCCGGCGGACCGAGCGCACCGTCCGGACGGCGGCGCTGCGGGCCAGCTCGCGGATCGGGCCGGTGTCCCACAGCTGCCGCGGCTCCTCGCCGACGGCCGGCTCGACGGGGGCCGGCTCGACCTGCCGCTCGCGCTCCACCCGGGCCGCCACCTCGGCCAGCGCCGCCCGGCGCCGCGCGAGGATCGCCTCCTTCTGCCGGTCGACCCGCTCCTTCTCGGCGAGCACCAGCAGCTCCTCCTTCGCCTGCGCCACCGTCCGCCGCGACTCCTGGGCCATCTCCTCCAGGTCGACGTCGCCGGAGTCGCGCATGGCGGCCAGCCGGTCGTAGGCGGTCGGCGGGCTGAAGTTCAGCAGCAGCTTCATCAGCACCGGCAGCACCTCGACGCACATGAACAGCAGCGAGAGCATGAACTGCGCGGCGGCCAGCGTGCCGTTCTCGTCCCCCAGCCGGTCCAGCGCCTCCAGCCGCAGCAGGATCCCGCCCGAGCCCTCGTTCTGGGCGTCGAAGGCGGCCTGCAGCCGGTCCAGCTCGGCGGTCAGCCGGGTGAACTCGGCCCGGTCGCCGTCCAGCGACGACGTGGCCAGCTGCGCGCTGCGGCCCTCGGCCGCACCCACCGCGGCGACGGCGGCGTCGAGCTCGCTGCGCGCCGCGGCGACGACGGCGGCCTGCGCGTCGGCGGCAGCGCGGGCCTGCGCGTAGGCCTCCCCCGTGCCGGCGTCGCCGGTGCCGCAGGTGCCGTCCAGCTCGCACTGGGCCTTCGCGTCGAGCTCGCGGGACAGCACCAGCGCCGAGTCCAGCACCGCCTGCTCGGCGGTCACCGCGTCGCGGACCGCGGCCAGCCCGGGATCGCTGGCACCGCCGGTGGCGACGACCGCCTCCTGCGCGGCGATCCGCTCCTCCAGCTCCGGCAGCCCGGCGAACCGGGTGTCGGCCTCGAGGGTCTGCCGGTGCGCGTCGGCGGCCTCGGCCTGCATCACGACGATCTCGGCGTCGATCTCCTTGTGGAACACCTGCAGCGTCAGCGGCGTGGCGACGACGACGCCGAGCACCAGCGCCAGCCCGACGCGGGGCACGGCCATCGCCAGGTTCCGCTTCAGCGAGGAGTCGTGCGCCATCCCGACCAGCAGCATCCGGTCGAGGTTGACCACGACCGCGCCCCAGCCCAGGCCCACGAGCAGGGCCAGCGGCCACCACACGCCCAGCGCCATCGCGACGGCGAAGGCGGCCGACACCGCGGCCAGCGCACCGGTGCTCAGCAGCACGCCACCCAGCGCCACGAACCGGGGCCGCGCCCCGGGCGCGGCCGCCAGCACGTCCGGACGCGCGCCCGCCAGGACGGCCAGCCCGTCGCCGAGACGACGTCGTCGCTCGCTCATGCCGTGCACCCCCGGGCGACGGGGATCGCGAAGGACCGTCACCCACGAAGGCTCATCGGCAGGCGCGCCGGCTCATGGCACCGTGACCGATCTCGCTGTCGTCACCCGGGGTGTCGGCGGGTCAGCCGGTGTCGGCGGGTCAGCCGGTGTCGGCGGGTCGGCCGGTGTCGGCGGGTCAGTCGGTGTCGTCGTCCTCGTCGATGCCGCCGGTGCCGCGGTCGACGCCGTCGGCATCCTCCTCGCCGCCGTCGACGGGGTCGGGGCTGCCGACCTCCTCGCTCTGGAACACCTCCGGGACGCCGGGGCCCTCGTCGACCTCGTCGTCCTGGCCGCAGCCGCTCAGCCCCAGGCCCGCGGCCAGCAGCGCGCCGGCGACCATCCGTGTGCTCCTGTGCATGTCTCCTCCTCGTGCGGTGCCGTCCTCCCCCGGGTTCCCCTCCGGAGGTCGCAGCAGCTGGGCCGGCGGCAGATGACACGGCTTCGACATGTGCCGCACCACCGGTGGCGGGGCGCGCGGGTGTCGCCGGAACGTGCCGGAGCCGAGATGCTGCGGAAACGACCGGCGGACAGGGTCGGTGACCGGCGGCGCCGACCGGGCGCCGGCGACCACCGGGAGACCCGATGACCACGTTCCCGCGCGAGGGCACCGCCGTCCTCGCCGTGCCCGCCGGCGTCCGTGCCCTCGGCCGGGCCGCCGCCCTCCTGGCGTTCGGCTCCGCCGTCGTCCACCTGCTGCTGGTCGACGCGTCCTCCCTCGGCTCGCTGGCCATGCTCGGCATGGCGCTGGCCTGCCTGCCCTGCGGCTGGCACCTGTGGCGGAATCCGTCGGGGCGGGTCTGGGCGATGACGGCTGCCGTGGACGCCGCGATGCTCGCCATCCACCTGCAGATGCTCGCCCCGCCATCTGGGCACGTGCACGCGGCAGGCCCCGCGCCGCTCATGTGGCTGGGGCTCGGGCTGGTCGGCGCGCAGCTGGTCGCCGCCACCCTCGCCGCAGGGGCGACCGCCCGCCGCTGAGTGCGAACTCCGGAACGCGGCGTTCACGCGGTGGTCTGCCCGTTCACCAGCACGGAAGATCGCGGTTCGAACAGGGGAAACAACCCGCCCGCACAGTTCCGGCATGGCAGTGACGACGGTCCAGGAGACCCGCGGCGGCGCGCTCGGGCACCCGGTGCAGATCGAGGCAGCCGCCCGGAGCCTGCGGAACAGCACATCGGTCCGGCTGCTCCGGTTCGCCCTCGCGAACGTGCGCCGGCGCCCGGAGCGGTTCGCCCTCGCCGTCTTCGGCATCGCCCTGGCCATCCTCTCGGTGACCGTGGTGCGCACCATCTCCTCGAGCTTCGCCATCACCGGCAGCGACTCGGTGACCCGCGTCCTCGACGGCGCCTCGCTGTGGGCGGTGCCCGCGGCCGGCGTCCACTACGACAGCGACGCGGGCGCGATCGTCGCCGACGGCCCGGCGCCCGACCTCACCGTCCCCGACGGCTGGACGGCGGCCCGCACCGTCACCGGCGTCTGGTCGTCGGACGCCGGTGACCTGCCGGTCTACGGCAGCGACGCCATCGCCGACGGCACCGCCGTCCTCGGCGCGCAGGCCGCCGCGACGCTCGGGCTGGCCGGCGGCGACACCCTCGCCTTCGGCGGCGCCGACCTGGCGGTCACCGTCGGCGGCGACGACGCGGTGGTCGCCGTCCCGGAGGCGCTCGCCGTCGACGTCGTCGGGGACGACGGTTGGTGGACGGTGACCGAACCGGCCGACCAGGCCGGCCGCAACGACCTGGGCGCGCTGCTGTCGGCGGAGACCGGGTTGCCCTCGACCACCAACCCGGCCGTCCAGCCCGAGGCCGGCGGCGGCGGGCTGATCTACGACGCGGTCGGCGGCGGCGGGTCGACGACCTTCGAGCAGGAGTTCTCCGCCCTCTTCTCCGGCCAGGTGACCAGCTCGGCGTTCGGGCTGATCTCGGTGATCGGGCTGGTGCTCGGGTTCGTCATCGCCATCTCCTCCTTCCTCGCCGCGGTGCAGGAACGCCGCCGGGAGTTCGGGATCATGGCCAGCATCGGCCTGGCCGACGAGGTCCTCTACTTCTTCCTCGTCGAGTCCGCACTGGTCTTCGTCTCGGCCTACCTGCTCGGCATCACCTTCGCCGGGATCGCCGTCTGGCTGGTGGTGCCGCAGATCGCCACCCCCGTCGCCTGGCTCGCCGCCGCCGGCACCGTCGCCGCCTACCTGCCGGCGATGGCGATCGTCGGCGCACTCGTACCGGTCCACCGGCTGCTGCAGCAGCGGCCGGTCCAGCTCCTCGGGGACTCCGCATGAACCAGTTGAGGCTCGGCCTGGCCTACGGCCTGCTCTCCACCCGCCGCCGCGCCGGGGCGCTGGCGCTGCCCATCCTCACGACCGCGACCGGCGCCTTCCTCCTCGTCCTGGTGCTCGGCATGGCCTCGGGCATCAGCGCCCAGGCCGCCGCGCTCGGCCACGCCGACGCGATCGAGCGGGCCGTGGTGCTCATCGCCGTCACGGTGCTGCTGGTCGGCGTCGTGGAGGTGGCGGTGTCCACCACCCGCACCGTCGTGCACCGCACCCGCGAGCTCGGCGTGCTCAGCGCCACCGGCGTACCCCGCCCGCCGGTGGTCGCCGCGCTGCTGGTCGAGCCGGTGATCGCCTCGGTCCTCGGCGCCGTCCTCGGCGCGGTCGCCGCCGTCGGCACCGCGGCGGTCCTCGCCGCGACCGGGGCCGCCGCCTCGGGGGTGTCGGCCGCCGGCACCGCCGTCGGGGTGCTGGTCGCCGTCCTCGTCAGCGCCGTCGCCGCGGTGGCCACCAGCATCCTGCCGACCTGGCGGGCCGCCTCCCGTCCGCCGATCCGATCCCTCTCGTCTGGAGCCTGACCATGACCCTCGCCCCCGACACCGGCACCGCGAGCCCCGACGGGACGCCGGCGACCGCCCGCCCCGTCGTCCAGGTGACCGGCGCCTGGAAGCTGCACAAGCTCGGCGACGAGGTGGTCCGGGCGCTCGTCGCCGCCGACCTCACCGTGCTGCCCGGTGAGTTCGTCTGCCTGATGGGCCCCAGCGGCAGCGGCAAGTCCACGCTGCTCAACATCATCGGCGGGCTGGACCGGCCGACCAAGGGCACCGTGGTCATCAACGGCACGGACACCGCGACGCTCACCGAGAGCCAGTTCGCCGCCCTGCGCCACGACACCGTCGGCTTCATCTTCCAGAGCTACAACCTGATCCCGTTCCTGTCGGCCGTCGAGAACGTCGAGCTGCCGCTGATGTTCGAGCCCTACGACCGGGCGGCGCTCCGGAAGCGCGCCCTGGAGCTGCTCGACCTGGTCGGCCTGGGCCACCGGGTGGACCACTCCCCCACCAAGATGTCCGGCGGCGAGCAGCAGCGCACCGCCATCGCCCGCTCGCTGATCAGCAACCCGCAGCTGATCCTCGCCGACGAGCCCACGGCCAACCTCGACCACCGCACCGGCGCGACGGTCGTCCGCCTGCTCCGCGAGCTGTGCTCGGACCTCGGCGTCACAGTCGTCGCCAGCACGCACGACCCGACGGTCGCCGAGCAGGCCAGCCGCGTCGTCCGCATGACCGACGGCGCCATCGAGGGCGCGCACTAGCCGCCCGACCCACCCGCCCGCCCCCCTGCCCGACGCCCTGGAGTGCCCATGTCCGCCGATGCCCTGCCGACGTCCGCCGCCCCGCCGACGACTTCTCCGCCGACCACGCCCCCGCCGCGCGAGCAGCTCATGACCACCGAGCTGGTGCCCGAGCAGGTGCTGCCCAAGGTGATGAGCACGTTCGGCCTCACCGCCACCTACGTGTTCATCATCTGCTGGATCACCGGCTCCTCGGTGATGGCCACCGGCGGGTGGAACGCGATCCCGATGTGGGTGCTCGGCATCGTGCTCTTCCTCGCCCCGGCCGGCCTCGCCGTCGCCGAGCTCGGAAACCTGTGGCCCGGGCAGGGCGGGGTCTACATCTGGGCCTACCGCACGATGAACGAGCCGATGGCCTTCTTCGGCGGCTACCTGTCCTGGATGCCGGTGATCCTCAACGGCGCCGCGTCGCCGGCCATCGTGGTGCAGCTGCTGCTCCTGGCGTTCCACGCCGAGATCGGCATCACGCTGAGCATCATCCTGCAGCTGCTCATCCTCTGGGTGGTCATCGGGCTGGCGCTGGCCAAGCTGGCCGCCAACCAGCGGATCATGACCTCGCCTTCCTCACGTACGGCGCGCTGACCGCGGTGATCTTCGTGGCCGGCGCCCTGTACGCGGTGAACAACGGCGGGCCGGCCACCGAATTCGTCGCCCGCGACGCGCTCATCCCGAACTTCGCCGTCGGCGGTTTCCTCTTCGGCACCGTGCTGCTGTACCTGGTCGGCGTGGAGACGCCGTTCAACATGGGCGCGGAGTTCCTGTCGGTGAAGCGCAGCGCCACCCGCATGATCGGCTGGGGCTCGCTGGCGCTGATCGCCATCTACCTGCTCACCACGCTGGGCACGATGATGGCGCTGCCGTCCGAGCAGATCGACCCGGTCACCGGTGTCATCGGGATGCTCGACGTCGCCGGCTTCCCCGGGCTCATGGAGGTCGCCGCCGTCGTCCTCGCCGCGATCGTCTTCGTGGCCCTGGTGACCTACCAGATCGCCTACTCCCGGCTGATCTTCGTCTCCGGCCTCGAGCGGCACCTGCCCCGGATCTTCACCCACCTCAACCCGCGCACCCGCAATCCGGTCACCGCGCTGCTGGTCCAGGGAGCCCTGTCCTCGACGGTCATGGTGGCGCTGTTCTCCCAGTCCAGCCTGGCCAACGTCACCGTCTACCTGACCGGTGCGCTCAGCGTCATCTGGCTGGTGTCCGGCTTCTTCTTCTTCGTGCCGCTGGTGCGGGCCCGCAAGAAGTACGCGGACCGCTACGCCACCGAGGACTTCTGGCGGATCCCCGGCGGCATGCCCGCCGTCTGGGCCGTCGCCGTCATCGGCTCGCTGAGCACCACGGCCGGCATCTACTACTCCTTCGCCACGCCCTGGATCGACGTCCCGGCGTCGACCTGGATGACCTGGCTCGGCTCGATCGTGGCCGTGGCCCTGCTCGTGGGCGTGCTGGTCTACGTCTTCGGACGGCGCTCGGCGGCGAAGCTCAGCGCACCCGACGCCCTCGCCCACCTGGCCGTGCTCGAGCTGCCGCAGCAGCGCTCCACGTCAGCCGGCGATCCGGTCTGAACCCGGCCGCCGTCCCCCTTCCGATTCTCCACTCGTCCGAGGAGCCTTCCCGCATGGCCGTCGACACCGCACTGACCGATCTGCCCGGCGCCCCCACCGCCGCCGCGCCCCACCCGCTGGACCCGCTCAGCGGCGAAGAGATCGAGCGCACCGCCTCGATCGTGGGGGCGAGCGAGCACGCCACCCCCACCCTGCGGTTCGTGATGATCTCGCTGGCCGAGCCGGTCAAGCCGGCCGGCCTGGCCTTCGACCCCGCCGACGTCCCGCCCCGGCAGGCCTTCGTCGTCGCCTACGACGGCGCCCGGAAGCTCATCTTCGAAGGGGTCGTCGACCTCGACGCCGGGATGCTCGCCTCCTGGACGCCGGTGCCCGGCCGGTTCCCCTCCTACCTCGCCGAGCACATGGACGGCGTGGAGAAGGTGGTGGTGCAGGACCCGCGCTGGCAGGAGGCGATGCGCAAGCGCGGGGTCACCGACTTCGACCTGGCGATGGTGGACCCGTGGCCCACTGGCTACTACGGCGCGCAGGACCACTACGACAACTCCCCCCTGCTCTGCCGGCCGCTGACGTTCATCCGCTCCGAGCCCGGCGAGCACGGCTACGCGCGGCCGGTCGAGGGGGTCATCGTCACCTTCGACCTGGACGCCATGGCCGTGGTCGACGTCGAGGACCACGGCGTGGTGCCGCTCCCCCGGTACGCCGGGAACTACGAGGAACGGTTCCTGTTCCGCGAGGGCAACCGCCCGGCGTTCAGCCAGTTCCGCGACGACCTCAAGCCGATCGAGATCACCCAGCCCGAGGGCCCCAGCTTCACCGTCGACGGCCACTCCGTGACGTGGCAGAAGTGGGCGCTGCGGGTCGGGTTCAACCCGCGCGAGGGCCTGGTGCTGCACCAGCTCAGCTACACCGACCGCGGCGTCGAGCGGCCGATCATGTACCGGGCGGCACTGTCGGAGATGGTCGTCCCCTACGGCGACACCGCGCCCACCCACTGGAACAAGAACGTGTTCGACATGGGCGAGGTCGGGATGGGGCTGATGGCCAACCCCCTCACCCTGGGCTGCGACTGCCTCGGCGAGATCTTCTACTTCGACGGCGTCGTCAACGACTCCCTGGGCAACGCCGTCACCATCCCCAATGCCATCTGCATGCACGAGGAGGACTACGGCATCGCCTGGAAGCACACCGACTTCCGCACCGGCGTCGTCGAGGTCCGCCGCTCCCGACGGCTGGTCATCTCCTTCATCGCCACCGTCGGCAACTACGAGTACGGCTTCTTCTGGTACCTCTACACCGACGGGAACATCGAGTACGAGGTGAAGCTCACCGGCGTCCTGACCACCGGCGCGATCGCCGAGGGCGAGAAGCCGCGGTACGGCAACCTCGTCGCCCCCGGCCTCTACGGGCCGCACCACCAGCACCACTTCAACGTCCGCATGGACATGTGCGTGGACGGTCCGGGCAACAGCGTCTACGAGGTCGACTCGGTCCCCGAGCCCGACCCGGCCCTCAACCCGCACTCCAACGCCTGGATCACCCGGGAGACGCTGGTGGCGTCGGAGGCCGAGGGCGCCCGCGACTGGGAGTTCTCCACCGCGCGGTACTGGAAGGTGGTCAACCCCTCGAAGGTCAACGAGCTCGGCAGCCCGGTCGGCTACAAGCTGATGCCCCGCGACGTCGTCCCCTCGATGCTGCAGGAAGGTTCGGCCATCTACGACCGGGCGCGCTTCGTGCAGCACAACCTGTGGGTGACGAGGTACGAGCCCCGGGAGCTGTACGCCGCCGGCGACTACCCGTACCAGAGCCCCGACGCCCAGGGCCTGCCCGAGTACCTCGCCGACGACGCGCCGCTGGAGGACACCGACGTCGTGCTCTGGTACACCGTCGGCGCCCACCACGTGGTGCGACCGGAAGACTGGCCGGTCATGCCGTGCGCCTACATCGGCTTCATGCTCAAGCCGGTCGGCTTCTTCGACGGCAACCCGGCGCTCGACCTGCCGCCGAGCGCGTCGTGCTCGCACTGCCCCGCGGGCGCCTGCACCTGCGGGCACTCCGAGACCCACCGCGGGCTCCCGCTCGCCGAGAACGGGCACGGGCACGGCTGACCCGCGAGCCGCACACCGGTCCGGCGTCGCCCGCCCTGGGGTGGCGCCGGACCCGTGCGTTCAGCGCCGCCAACGCGGATCGCGGCCGGTGCGCCCCAGCAGCCGGTCGAACGCCGGCGCGTCGTCGGGCACGGGCACCGGCGGCCCGAACAGCCCCGCCGGCTCCCCCGAGGGGTCGCTGCGGTCGCCGACGAACTCCAGGCACGCCTGGACGGCGGCGTCGTCGGGCCGGTAGCCCTGGCCGGTGGCGACGGCGAGGTCCCAGCCGTGCACCAGCACCTCGTCCAGGGCGACGGTGGCCATCGCCGGCGCGGGCATCCGCACGCCGGCCACCTCCACCTCGCCCTCCCACGCGGCCGGTTCGCGCCAGGCGGCGGCCAGCGCCTCGAGCTGCGCGGGCAGCCGGGTGCGCCAGTCCGCGGGCAGGGCGGCCGCGTCCGCCGAGGGGCCGCCCTCGAACGCGGTCTTCTCCGCAGCGAACCGGAACGCCAGCGTCAGGCCCACCAGGTGGTCGAGCAGGCCGGCGACCGGCATGCCCTCGCACGGCGTCGGGTCGCCCAGCTGCTCGTCCCGCACCCCGGCCACCACGCGGGCCACCTCGGCGGTCTGCGGGCCCAGGTCGAGCGTCGTCGTCTCCATGCCGGTCAGACCGGCTCGCGGTGTGGAACTCATCGGCGTGGGCAAGGGGCCGGGGTGAGCGATTCCTCCGACCTCCGCCGGTTCGTCGACGCCCAGGCCCAGACCTACGACCAGGCCCTGGCCGAGCTGCGCGCCGGGGAGAAGCGCACCCACTGGATGTGGTTCGTCTTCCCGCAGATCGCCGGGCTCGGCCGCAGCGGCATGGCGCAGCGGTTCGCTCTCTCGGGACTGGACGAGGCCCGCGCCTACCTCGCGCACCCGGTGCTGGGCCGCCGGCTGGTCGAGTGCTCCCGGGCGCTCACCGCGCTGGACACCGACGACCCGGTGCGGGTCATGGGCTCGATCGACGCGCAGAAGCTGCGCTCGTCGATGACGCTGTTCGCCCGCGCCGCGCCGGAGCAGCCGGTCTTCCGCGAGGTGCTCGACCACTTCTTCGCCGGTGCCGAGGACGAGGCGACCACGAGTCGGCTCTGACGCACCGGCCGGTCAGCGGGACCCGGACGAGGGTCACCGGAACGCAATCGACCTCGGGGTGTGAGCCGCTCCCGTGCCGGGCACGCCTTCCCGGTGAGCCAATCGAGCAGTGGGTCCGGTTACGTCGAGGCGGAGTACTCGCGCGACTCCAAGTACATCTCCGACCGCATCACCAGCGACGGCTCCGGCCGCTGGCCGGTCGAGGCGGGGCGGTACCGGCTCGTCGTCGCCCGGGCCTGCCCGTGGGCGAACCGCTCGGTGGTCGTGCGCCGGCTGCTGGGCCTGGAGGGCGCCATCTCGATGGGGATGTGCGGCCCGACCCACGACGAGCGCAGCTGGACCTTCGACCTGGACCCCGGCGGCCGTGACCCCGTGCTGGGCTACGAGCGGCTGCAGGAGGCCTTCCTCGCCCGCGACCCCGAGTACCCGCGCGGCATCACCGTGCCGGCGATGGTCGACGTGCCGAGCGGCGCCGTCGTCACCAACGACTTCCCGCAGATGACCCTGGACTTCTCCACCCAGTGGACCGCCCACCACCGGGCGGGCGCCCCCGACCTCTACCCCGAGCCCCTGCGGGACGAGATGGACGAGGTCATGGAGCGGGTCTACACCGAGGTCAACAACGGGGTGTACCGCTGCGGGTTCTCCGGCTCCCAGCGCGCCTACGACAAGGCGTACGACCGGCTGTTCACGACGCTGGACTGGCTGAGCGAGCGGCTCGAGCACCGCCGCTTCCTCATGGGCGGTCAGATCAGCGAGGCCGACGTCCGGCTGTTCACCACCCTGGCGCGGTTCGACACCGTCTACCACGGCCACTTCAAGTGCAACCGGCAGAAGCTGAGCGAGATGCCGGTGCTGTGGGCGTACGCGCGCGACCTGTTCCAGACCCCGGGGTTCGGTGACACGATCGACTTCCCGCAGATCAAGGAGCACTACTACGTGGTGCACGCCGACATCAACCCGACGCAGATCATCCCGAAGGGCCCCGACACCTCCGGCTGGCTGATGGCGCACAACCGCGAGCAGCTCGGCGACCGGCCCTTCGGCGACGGCACCCCGCCCGGGCCCCCGCCGGCCGACGAGCAGGTGCCCGCCGACCACGGCCCCGGCGGGATCGGCCACCGCTGACCGCCGCCAGGCCGGCCGGCCGGCGGATCAGCGGCGTTCACCTGGCACGGAACGCGGGAGGAACGGGATGCTCCACCCGTCGACTCCCCTCCCTCCCTGAGAGGTGCGCCATGCCGGTCGCCCGTCCGTCCGCCGCCGACCTGTCCCGGATCGCCGAGCAGTTCCACTTCACGCTCGATCCCGACCAGCTGAAGGCCTTCGGCGATCTCCTGGAGGCCGGCCCGTGGGTCGGCTACGACGCGCTCGACGAGATGGAGGACCCCGCCCCGGAGGTGCGCTACACGCGCGGCCCGGCCGAGCGGCCCGATGACGCGGACAACCTCTACGGCGCCTGGTACGTCCGTTGCCGAATCGAGGGCGCGCCCGAGGGTCCCCTGGCCGGCAGGACCCTCGTGATCAAGGACAACGTCTGCGTCGCCGGTGTCCCGATGATGAACGGCACCGTGACGCTCGAGGGATACGTGCCCGAGCTCGACGCCACCGTGGTCGAGCGGGTGCTGGCCGCCGGCGGCACGATCCTGGGCAAGTCGGTCTGCGAGGCGCTCTGCTTCTCCGGCGGCAGCCACACCTCCGACACCGGCCCGGTGCGCAACCCCTACGACCTCACCCGCTCCGCCGGGGGATCCTCCAGCGGGTCGGCCGCGCTCGTGGCCGCCGGCGAGGTCGACATGGCCATCGGCGGGGACCAGGGCGGTTCGGTGCGCATGCCCGCCGGGTGGACCGGCATCTACGGGCTGAAGCCCACCTGGGGCCTGGTGCCCTACACCGGCGCGATGCCGATCGAGCCGACCGTCGACCACCTGGGCCCGATGGCGCGCACCACCGCCGACGTCGCCCTGCTCCTGGAGGTCATCGCCGGCGCCGACGGGATGGACCCGCGCCAGGGAGGTCCGCAGTCGGCACCGCCCCGGCAGACGTCGTACACCGACGCGCTGACCGGGGACGTCTCCGGCCTGCGACTGGCGGTCGTCCGTGAGGGCTTCGCCATCGAGGGGCTCTCGGAGCCGGAGGTCGATGCGGCCGTCCGGGAGGCGATCGCCCGGTACACGGAGCTGGGCGCCGTCGCGGAGGAGGTGTCCATCCCCTGGCACAGCGCCGCCATGCCGGTCTGGAGCGCGGTCGCCAGCGAGGGCATGGCCAACACCATGATCCGCGGCAACGGCATGGGCACCGGCTGGCGGGGCCGCTACACGACCGACCTGCTGGAGCACTTCGCGCAGGGACGGCGCGACAAGGCGGACCAGTTGTCCGACACCGTCAAGCTCACCCTGCTGGCCGGCCAGTGGATGCTCGACACCTACGGCGGCGCCTACTACGCCAAGGCGATGAACCTGGTGCCCGTGGCGATCGCCGCGTACGACGCGGTCCTGGCCGATTTCGACCTGCTCGTGATGCCGACCCTGCCGATGGTGGCCACCGTGCTGCCCCCGGCGGACGCGTCCCCGGCCGACGTGGTCGCGCGCGGGCTGGAGATGATCGTGAACACCGCACCGTTCGACATCACCGGGCACCCGGCCATGAACGTGCCCTGCGCGATGTCCGAGGCGGGGCTGCCGGTGGGGATGATGCTCGTCGGCCGGCACGGTGACGAGCGGACGGTCCTGCGCGCATCCCACGCCTTCGAGCAGCACGTCTTCGCGCCGCCGTCGCCGCCCGCTCTCGGCTGATCCACCGGACGGGGCCGGCGCCGCTGCGGGGTTCTGCCCGGGTGTCGTCCGCGGCTGCCTGCCTGTGGACAACGCCGCGGCGGGTCCCCGCGGCCTGCCACGGTGTCGGGCATGAAGACACCCCCGCTCGCCGATGCCCCCGTCCGATCCGCCGACGACCTCACCGGCCGCTGGCACGCCGTCCTCGGCTCCGCCGAGTTCGACCGGCGCAGCCTGTGGCTGACCTGGTTCGGCGCCGACGGCCGCCAGCTGCCGGTGGTGGTCCCGGTCGAGGACCTGCCGCTCGTGCCCGACCCCGTGCTGCTGGTCGGGCTGCGGGAGGTGCACGGGTCGGTCGTCGGCGACCAGCTCGGCGGGGCGGGCCACCTCGCCCTGGCGCTGTGCCGGCCCGGCGAGCCGGCGATCACCGCGGCCGACGACGACTGGGCCGAGGCGCTGCGCTCGGTCCTCGACGACGACCGGGTGGCCGGCACCTGGACCCTGCACCTGGCCGCCGGCGGCAGCGTGCTGCCGCTCGTCGCCGCGCCGTCCGGCGTCTGGACCGGCTGACGCGGCCGCGGGCGGCGGGCCCGGGCGGCTCCGTCCCCCCGCCCGGGCGGTGCGGTCAGGCCATGGCCTTCAGCTGCTCGATCGCGCGGAGCCGCTGCGCGTGGTCGGCGGCGAGCGGCACGGCGTTCAGCGTGGTGACGCCGGCGTCGGCGAAGGCGGCGACCCGCTCGGCGACGTAGCTCTGCGGGCCGACCAGCGAGACGCCCCGGACGAACTCCTCCGGCAGCGCGGCGGCCGCCTCGTCCTTGCGCCCGGCGAGGTAGAGATCCTGCACGGTGGCGGCCGCGTCGGCGTAGCCGTAGCGCACGGCCAGGTCGTTGTAGAAGTTCTTCCCGCGCGCCCCCATGCCGCCGACGTAGAGCGCGATCTTCGCGCGCACCTGGTCCAGCGCCGCGGCCTGCTCGGCGGCGTCCTCGCTGATCAGCAGCTGGGTGTCGGCGGAGATCTCCAGCGGCCCGAGCGCGGGGTCCCGCTTCGCCGTCCCCTCGGCCAGCGCCTCCCCGAACGCCGTCTCGCTGCCCTCGGGCAGCATGAACGCCGGCTGCCACGCCTCGAAGAGCTCCGCGGCGAGCGCGACATTCTTGGGGCCGATGGCGGCCAGCAGCATCGGGATCCGCGGCCGCACCGGCTCGTTGATCAGCTTCAGCGGCTTGCCCAGCCCGCTGCCGCCGCGCTCGGGCGTGAGCGGCACGTCGACGTGCTCGCCGTGGTGGTCGACCTTCTCCCGGCGCCACACCGTGCGGCAGACCTCCACCACCTCGCGGGTCGTGGCCAGCGGGGCGGTGTAGGGCACGCCGTGGAAGCCCTCGACCACCTGCGGCCCGGAGGCGCCGATGCCGAGGGTGAAGCGGCCGCCGGAGAGGAAGTCCAGGCCGGCGGCGGTCATGGCCAGCAGCGTCGGCGTCCGCGAGTAGATGTTGAGGATCCCCGACGCGATCTCCACCGTCGTGGTCTTCGCGGCGAGGTAGCCGAGGTGGCTCACGGCGTCGAACGAGTAGGCCTCGGCGACGTAGACGGTGTCGAGACCGGCGCTCTCGTACTCGGCGATGACGGCGGTGGTCCGGTCGAACCCCCCGCTGTAGGAGATGGGCATGCCGATGCGCACGGGGAGCTCCTGCCGACGAGGGAACGGGTACCCGCAACGTAGCGAAACCCGCCGTCCCCTGTCCGGTTACCGCAGGCGCGGGACGGCGATCCAGCCCTCGGCCTCGCGCAGCGAGCTCTTCAGCACCTTGCCGCCGGCGTTGCGCGGCAGCGGCCCCTCGATCACCCGCACGAACTGCGGGCACTTGAAGTCGGCCAGCCGCTCGCCGGCGAACCCGCACAGGGCCGGTACGAGCTCGTCGGCGGTGATCCCCGGCCGGGGCAGGACGACGGCGCCGACCTTCTCCCCCATCACCGGGTCGGGGACGCCGACGACGGCGACCTCGAGGACGTCGGGGTGCTCGGCGAGGGCGTTCTCCACCTCGACGCTGTACACGTTCTCGCCGCCGCGGTTGATCATGTCCTTGGCGCGGTCGACGATCCGCACGATGCCGTCGGTGATCGTGGCCAGGTCACCGGTGTGCAGCCAGCCGTCGACGAACGTCTCCGCCGTCCGCGCGGGGTCGCCCCAGTAGCCGGCGACGACGTTCGGGCCGCGCACCAGCAGCTCGCCCACCCCCGTTCCCGGGTCGGGGCGGTCGAGGCGAACCTCGTTGACCGGCGTCGGGTAGCCGACGGCGTCGGCGTGGGTCTCGGCGTGGTCGTGCGGGAGGAAGGTGGCCAGCGCCGAGGTCTCGCTGAGGCCGAACCCGTTGCCGAGGCGCGCGTTCGGGAACGCCGTCCGCAGCCGGTGCACCAGCTCGGGGGCGATCGGCGCGCCGCCGTAGCTGAGCGTGCGGACGGTGGAGACGTCGGTGGTCGCGAGCGCGGGGTGGCGCAGCACCAGCTCGTAGATCGTCGGGACGCTGGTGAGCAGCGTGACGCCGTGCTCGGGGATGGCGGCCAGGAAGGCCGTGGCGTCGAAGCGTGGCATCAGCACCGAGGTGCCGCCCAGGGCGATCTGGGTGAGGAACTGCGAGTTGCAGCCGGTGACGTGGAAGAGCGGTACCGAGATGAGCGTGGCGTGACGTACCTGCGGGTCGCGGCTGAGGTCGCGGCAGCGGATGACCGACTCGATGTTGCTGAGGAAGTTCTCGTGGGTGGTCATCGCGCCCTTGGGGCGGCCGGTCGTGCCGCTCGTGTAGAAGAGCGCGGCGACGTCGGCGTGCGCCGGGTCGGGCAGCTCCCGCGGCTCGCCGTCGGGCAGCGGCTCACCCGGGCGGACGACGTGGGCGGCACCGCAGTCGGCGAGGATGAAGTCCGCCTCGGCCGGGGCCAGGCGGGTGTTCATCGGGACGACGACGGCACCGGCGAGCTGGGCTCCCCAGAACGCGAGCACCCAGTCGACTCCGTTGGGCAGCTGGACGGCGACCCGGTCGCCGGTGCCCACGCCGGCGTCGCGGAGGCCACCGGCGACGCGCCTGGCCCGCTGCCAGAGCTGCACATAGGTGAGCCGGCCGCCGCCGAGCTCGACCATGGCGGTCCGCTCGCCGCGGGCCTCGACAACGTCGGCGAGCATGCGCACGATGTTGACCGGCAGGGCGGTGTACCGGCGGATGCCGTCGGCACCGGTCTCGATGCCGCGGGTGTCGAACGGGTAGGTGCCCGTCGCGACGTCGTCCGTGCCCATGCGTCCCCCAGTTCCGATGGCCTGATCCGGTCGGATTGTGCGCCGGTGAGCCACGTCTCGTCGGAGGGGGCGGTCACCCGATCCGGCGGCAGTGCCCGGTTGTCCACAGTTACGGAACCGGATACGCCCGCACCCTGCGTAGTCTCCCGCTGTGCGTGATCTTCGGGGAGCCACTGTCCGGACGGCGCTCGGCGGCCTCATGGCCGGGGCGTTGCTGCTCACCGGGTGCGCGGAGAAGCAGGAGGCGAGCACCGCCCTGCCCGCTCCTTCGGCCAGCGAGACGACGCCGGAGCTGCCGGTCCTGGGGCCGGCCGACTTCCCTGTTCCCGACGAGGCCCGCACCAAGGACGCCGCCGGCGCCGAAGCCTTCCTGCGCTACTGGATCGACCTGCTCAACCGGCAGCGAGCCATTCCCGCCGGAGGACCCATCCGAGAGCTGGGACCGGAGTGCCAGGAATGTGTGCGGATTGCTGGCAACTACGACGATGCCGCCGCCGCCGGAGATCGCTATGACGGCGGAGAGCTCAGCCTCAACGACGCCACCGCTCCGGAGTTTGACGCGGACGAGGCGATGATCGCCTTCGGCGCGCGACGCGAACCTGTCGCTCTGATCGGCCGAAGCGGGGCCGTCCTGGAATCGCGTCGTGAAGCGGCTCCGAATCTCAGCTCAGGCATCACGCTCGTCTGGTCCGAGCCAGACCGCTCCTGGCTCGTGAAGAGCTTCACGCTCGGATGACTCGGCACACGGCTCGAGTGCTCACCGTCCTTGTGTGGACTCTGGGGACGATGCTCGTCGGCATCTCCCCCGTGCTGGCATGCTCGTTTGATGATTGCGGGAGCACCGACGTCGGCGACGGGACTGTCGACGTCGGATTTTCCGGACCGCGCGTCGGGGAGCTCGTCGCCGGCAGCCCGGAGGGGACGGTCAATTACATCTGGCGGTTGCAGCATCTGTGCGTCCTCTCAGACGAACGCCAGGGCGGCTGCTCGGCCATGGATTTCCGTGAGTGCCCCCAAGAGCCGGGACGGGTCGTCCAATACCTCGTGGTGCAACAGCGTCGAGTCGTCCGCCCCGACGGCACCGTTGTCCCGCGCGCGGACGGAACACCGGTATCCGTGCCCGACGGCTTAGGTCCGGGGGATCCGGTAGGAGACTGGATGGACGACCGGCAGGGCTGCATCGACATCACGCCGCTGAACCCGCCGCCGTCGCCGGCCGAGGTGTTCAGCTACTTCCAGCGCCTCCCGCTCCCGGAGCTCACCACCCAGCACCAGCCACCCGGGGACGGCCTCACCGGCCTGCCGGTCATCTTCTACACCGACTCACCCACCCAGACCTTCACCGTCGACATCCGCGGCTTCTCCGTCACCATCGCAGCCACCGCCGAACAGTTCACCTGGCACACCGGCGACTCGGCCGGCTCGATCACCACCACCGGCCCGGGCGCGCCCTACCCCGACCAGACGATCGAGCACTCCTACCGATCGGGCACCTACACCGCCTCCCTCACCGTCACGTGGGGCGCAACCTTCAGCGTCGACGGCAGCGCCGCCGCCGACGTCCCCGGCACCACCACCACCGACGGCCCACCGGTCACCTTCGACGTCCTCCAGGCCCGCACCGTTCTCACCAATCCCTACGACTGACCGGCTGACCAGCGAAAAGTGTCGTAGGCGGCTCGTACGGTGCGGGTGTGTTCGACGACGAGCCTCCCCGCGCACCGGAGGAGGGCGTCCGGATCCCGGAGCCGCCCGACAGCGTCGCCCCCGGTCTGAGCGATCTGGAGCTGGTCGCCGACATCTGGGCCGCTGACGCCCGGGAGGCCCGTCACGCAGCCGAACGGGCGACTGCGATCGCCGCCCTGGCCCGCCGGCGCGCCATCGAGCGCGACCGCGAGTTCGGCCACCTCGGGGGCCCGGGGCTGGACAGCCGGCTGCGCCGGTCGCCGGTGCTCGCACAGGTCAGCGAGACCTTCGTGTCCGAGCTGGCTCTCATCCGAGGGTGTTCGGAGGCCCAAGCAGAAGCTCTGGCGGTCGAGTCGATCCTCCTGACCACGCTGCTCGTCGGCACGTGGGATGCCCTCTACGTCGGCGAGATCGATGTGCGCAAGATGCGCGCGCTCGTCGACCTGCTCGGCCCGGCGAAGCCCGCGGTCGTCGCAGAGATCGAGCGGCGCGTCCTGCCCGAGGCGGGCCGCCTCACCGTGCCGCAGCTCCGGCACCGGGTGCGGCGGGCCCTGGCCCGGCTCGACGCCGAGGCGCTGGAAGAGCGCCGGAAGGAGGCCGCCCGGCGCGCCGACGTCGTCATGCGGCCCACCGCCGACGGCATGGGTCAGGTGGTGATCGACATGCCGCTGCCCCAGGCGGCGGCGTGTGTCGACGCCGTCGACCAGTACGCCCAGCTGCTCCGCGCCGACGGCGATCTCCGGCCCATCGGCGTGATCCGGTCGGGCGTGGCAGCCGACCTGGTGCTGCGGCCGTGGGACACCTCCCGGCCGCCGGTCACGGCTCGCCTGGAGGTGCACGCACCGCTGCGCTCCCTCCACGACACCGACTCCGACACCGCTGGATCGGCGACGGCACCGGCCGCGGAGGTCGCCGGGCACGTCGTCACCGCAGCCCAGTGCCGGGACCTGCTCCGCGAGCTGGACATGCTCGGGGTGCGGTCCGCGCCGGCCGGCGGGTGCGTGCAGGTGGCCGTGGGCGATCCGGTGAGCGGTCGGCTCGTCGCCGTCGCCACCCGCAGCGAGCTGCAGCGGGCGGCCGGCCGGACCCGCCGATCCCGACGCGGGGACGGCGCCGGACCTTCCGGTAGCGCCGTGGACATCCCCGCTGACGGCCCGGGCCTCGGACCGCCGCCGGCCACCTCGGCGTACCGGCCCACTGCCGCGCAACGCCGCTTCACCCGCACCCGCGACCGGTGCTGCCGCATGCCCGGGTGCCGTCGGCGCGCTGCCCGCTGCGACATCGACCACGGGGTGGCCCACGGCGACGGCGGCCCGACGACGTGCTGGAACCTCTGCTGCCTGTGCCGACGCCATCACCGGATCAAGACGTTCGCCCGCGGCTGGCGGTTCGAGCTGCTGGACGACGGCCGGCTCGTCGTCCGCACGCCGAGCGGCGTGTCCCGGGTGACCATGCCCCCGGGCTGGTGCCACGACCCGGAGCCCGATCCACCGTGGTGGGAGGAAGAGCTCCCCCGGGACCGGCTGCGCTGCTGACCGGCGGAACCGGCGCGTCCGGAACCGTTCCCAACCGGCATGCGCCGGAGGACAGTAGGGAGGACGGCGACACCGTCCGGGGCTCGCCTGCTCGCGAGAGGAACCGCCGCATGGACGCGCGCTCGACCACGATCTCCGGCCTCCCGGCGAACATCGACAAGGGGATCGTCTACATCCGCGACCGCGTGCTCCCCGCCGTCATGGGCATGGACGGTTTCATCGGCCTCTCCATGCTGGCCGACCGGCACTCCGGGCGCTGCATCGTCACCACGGCCTGGGAGGACGGCACGGCCATGCGCCGCAGCGCCGACCAGGTGAAGGCCATGCGGGCCCGCGCCGCCGAGGTCCTCGGCGGGCCGGCGGTCGTGGAGGACTGGTCGATCGCCGTGCTGCACCGCGCGCACCCGGCACCGGACGGCGCCTGCGCCCGCGTCACCTGGACCCGCGGCCGGCCGGAGCGGCTGGAGCAGATGACCGACGCCTTCCGGATGAGCATCGTCCCGCGGCTGGAGGACATCCCCGGCTTCTGCGCGGTGAGCGTGCTCGTCGACCCCGTCCAGGGACGGGCCACCACCGCTGTCACCTACGACAGCCGCCAGGCGATGCACGACGCGCTGGACCGCGCGACCCAGCTGCGCCAGGACTTCACCCGGCACACGTCCGCCCAGGTGCTCGAGGTCGAGACCTTCGAGCTCGTCGTGGCCCAGCTGCGGGTCCCCGAGACGGTGTGACGCGACGGCAGCGGGCGGCGATCAGGCCGTTCCGCCGCCGGCCGTCGGCCCCAGCGGCAGCACCGGCGCCGTCACCGATCGGGAGCCGCCCATCCACGTCGGCAGCAGCAGCATCTTGACCCCGGCTCCACCCGTCACGACGACCTGCACGTCGGCCGGTGACCCGGCCACGGTCAGCCCGCCCGCGGCGTACGCGGGTATCCCGGCGCGGAAGGCCAGCGACGACGACGCTGCCTGCAGCAGCGCGCTGCCCTGCTCGAACAGGAACTCCGCGATCCGCTCGTGGCCCCAGCCGTGCATCGCCAGGAGCTCCGCCGGCTCCGGCGGCAGCAGCAGGAACTGCTCACCGAGCGCGCCCCGCTCCGGCTGCCCCGACGCGAGGACGACGCCCGCCATCGCCGCCGCGGCCGGCCCCAGCACCGACGGCGGCTCGCGGTAGCCCTCCCCCGGCAGCACCTCAACCGTGCCACCGACCCCGATCACCGTCACCGCGTCGACGTCCACCCCCCACCCGCGGCGCTGCGCGAGCGACGGCAGCGGCCTCGTGCCCTCCGCCGTGCAGCAGGTGTACTTCGCCGGGGAGCCGATCGTCGCCATGTCGGTCAGCCCGGCGGTCGCACCGCCGATCCCGGCCAGCGCCATGGATACCGCCCGCCCGATGCAGGCGTTGGCCCGGTTCCCCGTCCCCAGCCCGCCGGCTGCCGACGTCATCCCCAGCCGGGCGGCGACCGAGCCGTGCACGAGCACCGCCACCGCCGGCGCACCGGTCGTCGTCGAGATGCCCAGCAGGTTGAACGAGTCGTCCAGCGCCGCCCGGCAGGCGGACACCACCACCGGCAGCTCCGCCGGCCGGCAGCCGGCGAGCACCGCGTACCAGGCGACCGCGCGCACCGTCAGCGCCCCGAACAGCGGCGGCACGGGCCCCAGCTCCGCATCGGGCTCCCCGGCACCGGCCAGCATCTGCTGCACCCGGGCCGCGGTCGGCGGGACGACCGGGAGACCGTCCCCGTGCCCGGCCGCCAGCAGCTCGACCAGCACTTCCGCCGGATCGGCGTCGGCGTCGACCAGCGGCCGGTCCGGCCCGGTCACCGGGGAGCCGGCACCGCGCGCGACACGGCGGCCGTCGCCCCGAACGACGGGATCCACGCCGAGTGCTTGCCCGCACCGCCGGCGACGAGGACGTGCAGCATCTCCGGCCCGGTGCTGACCGTGAAGAAGTCGCCGTCGGGCTTCACCCCCCAGTCCTCGAACTGGCGGTGGTTCTCCTCCGACACCTTCCCGACCGGGATCCGCGCCTGCTCCCACAGCCGGTCGCGCAGCGCTTCGGCGGTCCACCCGTCGCGGTGCAGGGTCGCCGCGTGCTCCGGCCCGAGCACCAGGAAGTGCGGGCCCTTCACGTAGAGGTTGTTCGACCCGGTCTGCGCCATCGTCCCGGCGATGGTCATCAGCAGCCCCTCGGCGGTCGTGCTGCCGTGGTCGTTGATGTTGTGCGGGCCCTCGCACGCCGCCACCGTCACCACCGACTCCCCCGGCTCGAACCCGCGGCGCACCGAGAACGGCGGGAACGGGCTCTCCTCCTCGTTCTCGCCGAAGCACCACGTGTACTTGGCGGGGTTGCCCTGCGTCGACCGGTCCATCGACCCCGGCCGGGCCCCGCCGATGTGGGTGGTCACCAGCTGCACGGCCCGGCCGATCACCGCGTTGGCCCGGGTGCCCTGGCCGAAGCAGTTCGTGCCGCAGTTGATCCCCAGCGACGTCCGCGCCGGGCCGCTCACCACGACCAGCGGTGCGCACGGGTGCGTCGTCGCAAGCACGCCGTGCAGGTTGTACTCCGGCGCCAGCAGCGCGCGCACCGCCGCCAGCACCACCGGCAGGTCGGCCGGCCGGCAGCCGGCCATCACCGCGTTCGCCGCGAAACTCTCCCGGGTCGGCACCAGCCCGGACGGCGGCACCGGCCCCAGCTCCAGGTCGACGCCGTCGATCGCGGCGAGCGCCGCCGCCACCCGCTGCGGGGTCGGTGGCACGGTCGGCAACCCGTCGCCCCAGCCGCGCTCCCAGGCGACCTCGTGCCAGTTCTCCTCGGTCACCCCGGGGAGCTCAATCACCTCCGCGCTCATCCGTCCCCCCGCGCCTCGTCGGCCAGCGGCAGCAACGCTCCGGCGGCGGCGTCGATCCGCTCCGCCAGCTCGCCCTCGTTCAGCCCGCCCACCGGGTGCGGCACCACGATGACGCGCGGGGTGACCCGCCGCGCCTTCGCCTGCGCCTCGACCAGCGGCAGGAACGTCGAGGTCACCAGCAGCGGTGCCACGACGCCACGCTTCTCCAGTTCCACCGAGTCGTGGAGACTCCACGACGAGCACGAGCCCTAATCACCGACCGCCACCAGCACCATCTTGTAGCGCTGGGACAGCCAGTCGATGACGTCCTTGTCGGCCGCCGCCGACGCGTTGGGCTTGCTGGCGAAGCCCAGCTCCGGCAGCTCCCAGTGCGCCTGCAGCCGCTCCCCCACCCCGCGCAGCAGCTCGGTGGCGTTCGGCTTGGAGTTGGAGAAGAGCGCGACCTCGGTCCACTCCGCCGTCCCGCTCGCGTGCTCCTCGGCGTCGGTGCCCGCCGGCTCGACACCGGCCGTGGGATCGACGATCCGCAGCCCCGGACCCGCTGCCGGGCGCACCGCCGCCGCCGCGGCCTCCCCCGCCGCGATCCCGCCGGCGACGGCCGCCGCCACGGTCTGCGTGGCGCCGGCCCCGCAGTCACCGGCGACGAACACGCGCGCCGCGACGGTCCGCACGCCGTCCGACGTGCGCAGCGCACCGACCTCGTCGGCCGGCACGCCCTCGACCAGCCCGGCCGGCCCCCGCCGCCCCACGTAGGGGAAGACGCCCTGCACCGGCAGGGTGCGCTCGGCGTCGGCGGTCCGGACGACGACGCCGGACAGCACCCCGTCCGCACGCAGCCCGGTCACGGTCGCCCCGGTCAGCACCTCGACGTGGTCGGTCGCGGCCAGCCGGCCGGCCCGGTGCGCCGTCCAGCGCGGTTCGCCCGGCACCAGCACGGTCACCGCGGCCGCCACCTCGGCGAGCTCGAGGGCCTCCTCCGCCGTCCAGTCGTCGTCCCCGACGACGGCGACGGCCTTGCCGCGGTAGAGCGGGCCGTCGCAGCCGGCGCAGGTGGACACCCCACGCCCGACCAGCTCCTCCTCGCCGGGGAGCCCCAGCCGGCCGGCGGACAACCCGGTCGCGACCACGACCGCCCCGGCGGTGATCTCGCCACCGGCGGTCGACACCACGACCGGCTCTCCGGCCCGCACCCCGGTGACCTCGTCGAAGCCCATTTCCACGCCGGCGGCCTCGGCCTTCGCCACCAGTTCGGAGACCACCGGCCAGGCCTCCGTGGACATCCCGGGCTGCGGGTGGTCGTGCAGCCGCGTCAGGTTGACCAGTTGACCCCCGGGGGAGAGCCGGTCGTAGGCGATCACCCGCAGGCCGGCCTCCGCGGCCGCCCGGGCCGCCGAGAGCCCCGCGACACCGGCCCCGACGACGGCGACGTCGTAGGAGCTGTCCCCTCCGGCGCTCATGCGCTCACCAGTCCCGTCGAGATCCGCGGCCACAGCTCGTCGGCGCCGGACCCGGCCAGCGCCCGGCCGAGCTCCCGGCTCCAGTACCGCTCGCTGCCGAACTCGTCGCGCCAGGACCACAGCCGGCGGCTGAGCTGGCCGAGCTCGTACTCCTTGGTCATGCCGATCGCCCCGTGCGCCTGGTGCGACGCGCGGGCGGCGACGGTCGCCGCCTCGCTCGCCACCGCCTTGGCCGCCGCGACGTCGAAGAAGACCGGATCGGGCCGGGCGTTGCCCGCGGCCACCTCGGTCGCCAGCCCGGCCAGGTGCGCCTCCTCCGCGATCGTCACCAGGTGGGCCTGCACCGCTTGGAACCGCGCGACCGGCCGGCCGAACTGGTGCCGCTCACCGGTGTAGCGCACCGTCAGCTCGGCCACCCGCTCCAGCGCCCCGGAGATCAGCGCCGCGCGCCCGAGGGCGCCGCGCAGCCGGAGCGCGTCGCCGTCGACACCGCCCGGCGCGGCCGCGACCGCGTCGTCGGGCAGCTCGACGTCGTCCCAGGAGAGCGTGTCGCGCGGCTCCGCGGCGAGGGTGTGGCCGGGCTCCACGACGGCCGCGCCGCGCGGCGCCGACACGACGTACCGCTCGCCGCCGGACCCGGTCAGCAGCACCACCCGCTCGGCACGCCCGCCCCACGGCACCCGCTGCACCCGCGCGGTCAGCCGCCAGCCGCCGGGTCCGCCGGTGAGGTCGACCCGGTCGCCGGGCCGGCCGACCGCCACCGACAGCGGGCCTTCCGGCAACGGGAGACCCGCCGCGGCCAGCGCCCAGCCGCCCAGCAGCCCGGCCTCGGCCAGCGGTACCGGTGCGGCGAACCGCCCGGCCACGCGGAGCAGGGCCACCGCGTCGGCGACGTCCCCACCCGAGCCGCCCGCCTCCTCGGGCACCGACACGTACGGGAAGCCCGCCTCGGCCAGCGCCGACCACAGCGGCTCGCTCCAGCCGCTCGCCTCGGCGGCGACGACGTCCTCGGGCGTGCAGAGGTCGCGCAGGACCGAGGTCGCCACCTCGGTCAGCATCCGCCGGTCCTCGCTCATCGCCCCAGCCCCTTCGCCGCCACCGACCGCAGGATCTCCGTCGTCCCGCCCTGCAACGTGTACTTCGGCGAGGTGATCACCGCCTCGGCGAGCAGCTCGCCGAACAGCGACCCCGAGCCCTGGTCCAGCTCGGTCTCGGCCGCGACGCGCAGCGCCTCGACCAGGTCCTGCTCGAACCGGGTGCCGACCTCCTTCACCACGGCCGCCTCGATCACCGGGGCCTGCCCGGCGTCGAGGGCGCGGGCGATCGACAGCGACAGCTGCCGGATCGCCCAGAACCGCGCGGCGAACCGGCCGATCATCGTCGCCTCCTCGTCGGAGGCCGCCTTCCCGGGCCCCTCGCGCAGGAACTCCCGCAGCACCGGGAACGTCGACAGCCACCGGTCGGGGCCGCTGCGCTCGTAGGCCAGCTCGCTGGTGACCTGCTGCCAGCCCGACCCGATCTCGCCGAGGACCATGTCGTCGGGGACGAAGACGTCCTCGAGCGCGACCTCGTTGAAGTGGTGCGAGCCGTCGAGGTACGGGATGGGTGAGATGTTCACGCCGTCCGCCTGCAGGTCGACGATCAGCTGCGACAGCCCGGCGTGCTTGTTGCCCTCCTCCATCGGCGACGTCCGGCACAGGACGGCGAAGAAGTGGTTGTGGTGGGCCTCGCTGGTCCAGACCTTGGTGCCGGTGACGGCCCACCCGCCGTCGACCCGGGTCGCGCGGGTGCGCACCGACGCGAGGTCCGAGCCCGAGTCCGGCTCGCTCATGCCGAGGGAGAAGTAGATCTCCCCCGCCGCGATCCCGGGCAGGAATCGGCGGCGCTGCTCCTCGGTGCCGTAGTGCAACAGCGCGGGGCCCGTCTGCCGGTCGGCCACGAAGTGGGCACCGACCGGGGCACCGGCGGCCAGGAGCTCCTCGGCGACGATGAACCGTTCCACCGCGCTGCGCCCGTGCCCGCCGTACTTCGGCGGGAGGGCCATGCCCACCCACCCGCGCGCCGCGAGCCGGCGGGAGAAGGCGGGGTCGTGCCGCCCGGCGAAGCCGAGCGCGGGCCGGTGGTCCGGAGGCAGCTCGGCGGCCAGGAACTCGCGCACCTCGGCGCGCAGCGACTCCTCGGCCGAGCTGAGGGTGGTGGCGGCGAACTGCATGGCCGGCCTCTCGGTAGGGGTCCGCCGGACCGCCCGGAGGCGGCCCGGCGGCGAGGTCAGGCGGTCTCGCGCCGCCGCTGGGACCACATCTGGGTGGCCCGCTCGAAGTGCAGGGCGGCCTCCCAGCCGATCCCGGGCGGACCGGCCTCGGTCCGGAAGGAGCGCACCGCCTCGCGGGCGAGCTCGGGGTCCTTGGCGGCACGGCCGGCGAGCTCCAGCGCCAGGTCCTCCACCTCCTCGTCGGGCACGGCCTTCCACGCCAGCCCGATCTCGGCGGCACGGACGCCGTCGATCTCCTCGCTGAACAGCCCCATCGCGGCGGTGGCCTCGCGGCCGGCCGTCCGGGAGCTGATGGTGAAGTAGCCCCCGCCGGGGTGCAGCCCGATGCGGAGGAAGCCGGCCATCAGCCGCGCCCGCTCCGACACGACGCGCAGGTCGGTGGCCAGCGCCAGGTTGATGCCGGCGCCCACCGCGGCGCCCCGGACGGCGGCGATCGTCGGCACCTGCAGCACGCCCACCCGGCGGAACGCCTCGTAGACGGCACCGAGCTCCTTGTAGGTCTTGTCCTCGGCCTGGTCCGAGCCCGCCGTCCAGCGGCGGCGGTCGGCACCGGAGCAGAACATGCCGTCCTTGCCCCGGACGACGGCGGCACCGATGGTCGCGTCCCGGTCGATGTCCTCGCACAGCTCCGACAGCTGCATGCCCATCTCGGGCGTCAGGCCGTTCTTGACCTCGACGTTGTCGACGGTCAGGACGGCGACGCCGCCCTGCTTCTCCAGGTGTACCTGTCCCACGGGGCAGTCCTGCCTCTCTGTTGTGCGGCTATGTGCCGAGTCTGTCGTGCGGCTATTCGCCGAGCGGAGCGCGGTGTCCGGCGGTGCGGACGAGGACGTCGACGGCGGTCGCCCCGCCCCCGCGCGCCCCGACGATGAGCGGGTTGACCTCGAGCTCGACCAGCCGGTCCCCGGCGACGGCCGCGGCCTGCGACAGCCGCACCACCGCGTCCACGGCGGCGGCGACGTCGGCGGGCGGGGCGCCGCGGAAGCCGGCCAGCAGCGGCCAGGCGCGCAGGCTGCGCAGCATCGACCAGGCCCGTTCCGGGGTCACCGGGGCCAGCCCGGAGGCGATGTCGCGGTAGAGCTCGGTGGTGACCCCACCGAGCCCGACGGTGACCACCGGGGGGAAGCCGTCGCGCCCGGCGGTCGCCGCCAGGATGAGCTCGGTGCCCGGCGGGATCAGCTCCTGCACCAGCACCCCCTCGACGCCGGGCACGTGGTGGTGGCGGGCCGCCTCGACCAGCTCGGTGAAGACCGCGGCGGCCTCCTCGGCCGGGACGCCGACCCGCACCCCGCCGACCTCGCTTTTGTGCGCCAGGTCCGCAGCGGCCAGCTTGAGCACGCCCGGGCCCGGCAGCGCGGCGACCGCCTCGCGGGCCGCCTCGGGGGTGGTGACGAGCGTGGACGAGGGCTGGCCGATGCCGATCGCGTCCAGCAGCCCGGCGCCGTCCACCACCTCGGTCCCGAGCAGCTCCCGGACCCGCCCCGCGGGTACCTCGGCGGCCGGGGGCAGCGCCGGTGCGGTGCCGCGGTGCGCCGGCGGGGCCATCCGGGCGGCGGCCCGGGCGACGTCGCCGACCGAGCCGAAGACCGGGATGCCCGCGTCGCGGAACACCCGGCGCCCCTCGGTGGTGAGCTCCTGGCCGGCGATCCAGCCGACCAGGAGGGGCACCGGCAGCTTCCCCGCGGTGACCACCAGGTCCTCGGCCAGCCGCGCGCCGGCGTCGCCGACCACCATCGTGACGAAGACGGCGACGGCGTCCACCGAGGGGTCGTCGGCGACGATCCGGCAGACGTCGCCGAAGGCGTGCGCGCCGCGGTTGAACAGCTGGGCGGTGACGTCGACCGGGTTGGCCAGGGCGCCGAAGGCGGGGATGAGGGGGCGCAGGCGGTCCTGGGTGCCCGCGGCGAGCTCCGGCATCTCCAGCCCGAGGTCGTCGCACTGGTCGGCGGCCAGGCTGCCGGCACCGCCGGAGGTCGTGACGACGGCGACCCGCCTGCCCTCCGACCGCTTGCCGGTGGCCAGCAGCGCGGCCACGGAGAGCAGCTCGTCGATGTCGTGCACCAGCACGACGCCGTGCTCCTCGGAGGTGAGCACGAACGCGACGTCGTCCCCGAGCATCGAGCCGGTGTGGCTGGCGACCGCACGACGCCCCGCGCTGGAGCGGCCGGACCGCAGCACGACCAGGTGCTTGCCCGCCTCGCGCGCCCGGCGGGCGAGGGCGGCGTAGCCCTGCCCGTCGTCGGTTGCCTCCACGTAGAGCATCAGCACCCGGACGGCCGGGTCGACCAGCAGCTCCTCCGACACCTGGACCAGGTCGAGGTCGGCCTGGTTGCCGGTGCTGACCCAGGCGGCCAGCCCGAGCCCCATGTCGGTGGCCAGGTCGAGGACCGAGCCGCCGACGGCGCCGCTCTGCCCGACGTACGCGACGCCGCTGTCGTGCGCCAGCGGCCGGTCGGCGGCAGCGGTGAACGTGGCGACGACACCGGTCGGTGCGTAGAGGAAGCCCTGGCAGTTGGGGCCCAGCACGCGCACGCCGGTCTCCCGGGCCACGGCGGCCAGCCGCTGCTGCAGCGCCACCCCTTCCGGCCCCACTTCGGCGAACCCGGACGCGTAGACCACCGCGGCCGAGGCGCCGACGGCCGCGGCCTGCCGGATGGCGTCCTCCACCCGGTCGGCGGCGACGAGCACCAGCACCAGGTCGACCGGGCCCGGGACGTCCGCGAGGGTCGGGTAGCACTTCTGCCCGACCAGCTCGTCGTAGTTCGGGTTGACCGGGTAGATCCCGCCCTCGTACCCGTGCTCCACCAGGTAGCGCAGCGGGCGGGAGATGAGGTTCTCGGCCCGCCCGGAGATGCCGAGCAGGGCGATGCCGCGGGGGCGCAGGAGGGCGCGCAGCCCGTCGGGCCGGGCGTCGGTCGACGGCACTGCCAACGGATGCCCCTTCCGGGGAGGCGACGGGGCGGGTACCAAGAGCTAAGTTGACATCGACGTCAGTGTCAACTGCCGCCGGTGGGCTGGCTCCGGTGGCGGGAAGGGGGGCCGCGGTGCCCGATCCACGCCCCCCCGACGGGCCGGCCCGGGCGCTGCGGGAGCCCGCCGGCCAGAGCCCGCCGCGGACCTCCGCGGACGGCGGCGTCACCGTCCCCCTCCCGGCCACCGAGCGCGGCCGGCAGATGCGCGCGCGGCTGCTCGTCGCCGCCCGCGAGGTGTTCGAGCGGGACGGCTTCCTCGACGCCCGCGTCACCGACATCTCCGCGGCGGCCGGCGTCGCGCACGGCAGCTTCTACACCTACTTCCGGTCGAAGACCGAGGTGTTCCGGGCCCTGGTCGCCGGCACCATGGACGAGCTCTACGCCTCGCTGGGCGGCGCGGCCCCGGAGCACGGGCGGCGCGCTCCCGACCGGCTGCACGACGCCGTGCAGGGCATCGAGCGGGCCAACCGGCGGTTCGTCGCCATGTACCGGGAGAACACCGCGCTGATGGCGCTGTTCGAGCAGGTGACCACCTTCGATCCCGAGGTCCGCGCCCTCCGGCAGGCCGCGCGCGAGCGGATGGTCGGCCGCGTCCGGCACAGCATCGAGCAGCTCCAGGCCGAGGGACTGGTCGACGCCGGCCTGGACGCCGAGTACAGCGCGCACGCACTCGTCGCCATGGTGAACGGCCTGGTGCACTACTGGCTGGTCCTGGGCGCCGACTTCGACCAGGACCGCCTGGTGGGGACGATGACCCGGCTGTGGGCCCAGGCCCTCGGCCTGCCCGTCCGGCCGTGAGGCCCCGCCTCAGCCGGTGATGCGGGTGGCCAGCGTGCCGATGCCCTCGATGGTCACCTCGATGTCGTCGCCGCGCTGCAGCGACCCCACCCCGGCCGGGGTGCCGGTGAGCACCACGTCACCGGGGAGCAGGGTCATCGCCTGGCTCACCCACGACACGCACTCCGCGACGTCGCGCAGCATGTCCGCGGTCGTCCCGTCCTGGCGCAGCTCCCCGTTGACGGTGGACCGCAGCGACAGCGCCGACGGGTCGATCTCGGTCTCCACCCAGGGTCCCAGCGGGCAGGCCCCGTCGAAGCCCTTGCCGCGGGTCCACTGCCCCTCGGACTTCTGGATGTCGCGCATCGTCAGGTCGTTGGCCACCGTGTAGCCGAAGACGACGCCGGGGACGTCCGCGGCGTCGACGGCCTTGCACCGGCGGCCGATGACGACGGCCAGCTCACCCTCGTAGTGCAGGTCGGAGGTGAGCGCCGGGTACGCCACCTCGGCTCCCGGCCCGATCACGGAGGTGGAGGGCTTGAGGAAGACGATCGGGATCTCGGGCACCTCGTTGCCGAGCTCCTTGGCGTGCTCGGCGTAGTTGCGACCGAAGGCGACGACCTTGGACGGGTCGACCGGCGCCAGCAGGGTGACCTCGGCCAGCGGCGTGCGGTCCCCGGTCCGCCGGAGGCCGTCGTAGGGAGCGCCCTCGAGCCGGTCGACGGCGGCGGCGTCGCCGTCCCCGTCGACCACGCCGTAGGCGGGCTCGCCGTTCCCGGCGGTGGTGTACCGGACGATGCGCATCAGATGGCCCGGACCATTCCGCCGTCGACGAGCAGGTTCTGCCCGGTCTGGTAGGTGTTCGCGCCGGAGACGAGGAACGCCGCCACCCGGCCGAACTCCTCGGCGGTGCCGTACCGCCCCAGAGGGATGCCCCTCTCCGACTGGGCCCGCACCTCCTCCACCGACTGGCCGGTCTGCTTGGCCTTGTTGGCGTCCAGCGAGGCCACCCGGTCGGTGGCGATCCGGCCCGGGCCCACGGTGTTGACCAGCACGCCCTCGGAGGCGAACTCGATGGCCAGCGACTTGGCCAGGCCGACCACGGCGACCCGGTAGGTGTTGGACAGCAGCAGGTTGTCGATCGGCTGCTTGATCGACGACGACGTGACGACGGCGATGCGGCCCCACTTCTGCTCGCGCATGTGCGGCAGCACCCCGCGGATCAGCCGCACCGTGCTCATCAGGTTCAGGTCGTGCGCCTGGTACCACTTCGCGTCGTCGACCGCGTCGAACCCACCCGGTGGCGGGCCACCGGCGTTGGCGACCAGCACGTCCACCCCGCCCAGGCGCCGCTGGGTCTCCTCGAGCAGGCGGGCGACGTCGTCGGCGTCGGCGACGTCGGCGGCGCAGTGCTCGACCTGCGCGCCGGTGGCCTCGGCGATCTCGGCGGCGGTCTTCGCCAGCTGCTCCTCGCCGCGGCTGGAGATCATCACCCGGGCTCCCTCGGCGGCGAGCTGGGTGGCGGTGGCCCGCCCCAGGCCCTTGCTGGCGGCGGTGACGAGCGCGACCTTGCCGGTCAGTTGCAGGTCCATCGGTTCACTCCACGGGGTTGGTGAGGTCACGGAAGCCGGCGATCGAGACACCGGCGGTGTCGCCCGGCCGGATGTGCACCGCGCCGGGGGTGCCGGTGGAGATGATGTCGCCGGGCAGCAGCGTCATCACCCGGGAGTGGAAGGCCACCAGCCACCACGGGCGGAAGGTCATGTTCGACACCACGTTGCGCCGGTGGACCTCGCCGTTGTGCAGCGTCGAGACCTCCAGCGCGTCCACGTCGGGCACCTCGTCGACGGTCACGAACTCCGGGCCGAAGCTGAAGAACGTGTCGAAGCTCTTGGACCGGGTGAGGTAGCGCGGATTCTTCTCGAGGATGTCCTCGGCGGTCATGTCCACGATCGTGGTGAAGCCGGCGACCACGCCGGGCGCGTCGGCCTCGTCGACGTCCCGGCACTCCCGCCCGATGATCAGGCCGAGCTCGCCCTCCGCCGTCGTCCGCTCCGACTGGGGCGGGATCCTGATCGCCTCACCCGGGCCGATGATGGCGGTGTCGGGCTTGAGGAAGGAGGCCGGCTCGGTCGAGGGCGCCTTCTCCTTCAGGTCCGCCGCGTGCTCCACGTAGTTCAGCCCGATCCCCCAGATCTTGCGGGGACGCCGGTAGAGCGGTGCGTAGGACAGCTGGTCCTGGGGGATCGCCAGGTCGTCCAGCGTCCCGGCGGGGGCGCTCCCGACCCACTGGCGCAGCGCGTCGATCTCGCCCCTCTCCAGCAGCTCCTGCACGGTGCCCGACCAGGTCGTGCCGAGGGCCTCGTTGACGGCGCTGAGCAGCACGGCGCCGGACGGCCGGACCAGCGCGGCTGGTTCGGCGCCGTCGATCCGCAGGGACGTGAGTCGCACAGGGTCCTACCTCTCTCGGGGGGCGAGCGGCGAGCGGGCGTGCTGTTCCGGCGACGGTGCCGTCAGAGCCCGACGGCGGAGATCAGGTCGTCGAGCTCGGCGAGGGTGATGTCGTCCACGGGCGGCGCCGGGAACCGGGCGTGCGGCGAGCTGATCGCACCACGCCGGGCGAACACCTGCTTGCGGATGGTGACCCCGCCGACGCCCAGCTGGGCCTCGTAGCGGATCAGCGGCAGGTGCCGGAAGAAGTACTCCTGCGCCTCCTTGCGCCGGCCCTCGACGAACCGCTCGTAGGTGCCGACCAGCACCTGCGGGAAGCCGAACCCGGTCATGATCCCGTCGGCGCCGCGGAGCAGCTCCTCGTACAGGTAGACCCCCCCGAGGCCGCCGAAGATGCCCACCGGCGAGGTGACCTTGTCCCGCACCGCCGTGATCTTCGGCAGCGTGGGCGTCTCCTCGAGCTTGAGGTAGCGGCAGTTCTCGATCTCGTCGAGCAGCCGCACCAGGAAGGCGGCGGGCATGGTGACGCCGGTGTTCACCGGCTCGTCCTGCACGACCACCGGCACCGACACCGCGTCGGCGACCATCCGGAAGTGCGAGAAGACCAGCTCCAGGTTCTTGGTGTTGTCCGGGGGCGCGAGCATCACCGCCGCGACGCCGGCGTCCTCGGCGCGGCGGGCGTAGTCCAGCGCCATCCGCGTCGCCCGTGCCGACACCCCGGCGACGACGGGCACCCGGCCGGCGGCCGCCTGCACGTAGCGCCGGAGCACGCGTTCCCGCTCCTCGTCGAGGAGCTTGGCGGCCTCGCCCATGATCCCGAGGATGGTGAGGCCGTGCGAGCCGGCGCCGAGGTAGTCCTCGACCAGCGTGTCGATGCTGCCCTCGTCGACGGCGCCGTCCTCGGTGAACGGGGTGAGTGTGATGGGGAGCACACCGCGCAGCTCGCCGCTCACCGGCGGATACCCTGCGAGCGCGGTCTACTGGTCCCGCCGGAACGTTCGGTGATTGCGATCACAGGAGCACCGTAGCGGCTACCGCGCCGGGCCTCAGGCCCGGAGGCTCCTGGGTGGCCCGAGATCGGAGGACGGATGACCCGCTCGCGCTTCGCCGTCGTCGGTGGCGGCATCATCGGGACGGCGGTCGCCCGCCGACTCCTCGAGCTGCGCCCCGACGCCCAGGTGACCCTGCT
>NZ_JAPVBG010000002.1:942237-1332385 GCF_026967805.1 Blastococcus sp. VKM Ac-2987 | reverse complement strand
GCCAGAACACGGGGTATTACTTGGCACTGACTTTCGGCACGCTGTTGAGTTCTCAAGGAGCGGACGCGCAGGAAACCGACCCTTCCGGGCTTCGTCCCTGGCTGGATGTCCAACTCTACGCCGGTTTCCAGCAGCCCGTCTAGCGGGGGCTGGTCCGGCGGCCCTTCCGGGCCGCGCGGCGCAAAGAGAAAGTTACACGCCCCCCTACGGCCGGTCAAACCCACCCCCCGTGACCCCCGCCACGCCCTGGCCACACCCCCGACACGGGCCGTTCACACGGGCCGGGAGCGGGCCCGCCGGGTCAGAGCCCCAGGAAGCTCTCGATGCCCACCGTCAGCCCCGGGCGCCGGCTGATCTCGCGGACCGCCAGGAGGACACCGGGCATGAACGACGCCCGGTCGTAGGAGTCGTGGCGCAGGGTCAGCGTCTCCCCCGCCGCCCCGAGCAGCACCTCCTCGTGCGCGACCAGGCCGGTGAGCCGCACGGCGTGCACGCGGACGCCCTCGATGTCGGCACCCCGGGCGCCGGGCAGCTCGTCGGTGGTGGCGTCGGGAACCGGTGGGAGGCCTGCCGCCCGCCGGGCCGCTGCCACGAGGCGGGCGGTGCGCAGCGCCGTCCCCGACGGGGCGTCCACCTTGTCCGGGTGGTGCAGCTCCACCACCTCGACCGAGGGGAAGAAGCGGGCCGCCTCCTGGGCGAAGCGCATCAGCAGGATGGCGCCGATGCCGAAGTTCGGGGCGATGACCACGCCCAGCTCGGGCTTGGGCTCCAGCCACTCCGCCACGGTCGCCAGCCGGGCCTCGTCGAACCCCGTGGTGCCCACGACGCAGTGGATGTTGTTGTCGATGCAGAACCGGATGTTGTCCATGACGACGTCCGGGCGGGTGAAGTCCACGACCACCTGGGCGCCGGCGTCGGCCACGTTGAACAGCCACTCGCCGTCGTCGACCATCGCCACGAGCTCCAGGTCCTCGGCCTGGTTCACCGCCTTGACCACCTCGGTGCCCATCCGGCCGCGGGCGCCGAGCACCCCCACCGGGATCAGCGAGGACGCGCTGTCGGGAGAGCCGGGCTGGAGGTCGGGCGCACTCGTGGTCACCGGGTCAGGTTTCCCGGCCGACGGCCACGACGCAAGACAGCCCCGCGATCAGCGGGACCGACGGGCGCCCCAGCGCCAGACCAGCAGGCCGACCGCGACGCCGGCCAGATCGGCCGCGCCGTCGGCCACCGATGCCGAACGCGCGAGCGGGGTCAGCCCCTGGACCAGCTCGCTGCCCACCGCGTAGAGCACGAGCCCCACCGCGAGCGGGGTGCGCGGGATGCCCGCCCACCTGCCGGTCACCGCCAGGCCGGCGAACACCAGCAGGTGGACGAGCTTGTCGACCCCGGGCGGGGCCGAGGGCACGTCCGACCCCGGGGCGAAGAGCACCACCAGCGACGCCAGGACGGCGAGGGCGAACACGGCGCGGGAGAGCGCACCCCCGACGGCGGGCACCCGGTCCTCAGAGCCGGTCGAGGTCGGACTCGCGGTACGGCCCCACGACGGCCAGGCAGGTCTCCCGGCCGAACAGCTCGGCGGCCACGGCCCGGACCTGGGCCTCGTCGACGGCCTCGATGCGCGCGAGCACGTCCCGCACGGGGACGTACTCCCCGTAGGAGAGCTCGCTCTTCCCGAGGCGGCTCATCCGGGAGCCGGTGTCCTCGAGCCCCAGGACCAGACCGCCCTTCAGCTGGCCACGGGCCCGGGCGACCTCCTCGGTCGTCAGCCCGTCGCCGGCCACCCGGTCGAGCTGCTCCCGGACCAGCCGCAGCACCTCGGGCACCCGCTTCTTCGAGCAGCCGGCGTAGACGGAGAACGCACCGGCGCCGGCGTAGTGGGTGAGCGCCGAGCCCACGCTGTAGACCAGCCCGCGCTTCTCGCGGATCTCCTGGAACAGCCGGGAGCTCATGCCGCCACCGACGGCGGCGTCCAGGACGGCGGCCACGTAGCGGCGCTCGTCCTGCCGCCCCATCGCGGGCGTGCCGAGCAGCAGGTGCGTCTGCTCGGTCCGCCGCGAGATGAGCCCGGTGGACCGCGCCGGGCGCACCAGGTCGACGTCCCCGGTGCGCAGCGGCGCCGGGCGCCCGGCGCCGGAGAGCCGGTCCCCGAAGGCGGCGGCCACCAGCTCGAGGACCTGCTGGTGGTCGACCCGCCCGGCCGCGGTGACCACGATCGAGGGCATCGCGTACCGGGAGCGGTACCAGCCGTCGACGTCGTCCCGCGTGAGCCCCTCGATGGACTCGACCGTGCCGAGCACCGAGCGGCCGAGCGAGGTGTCGCCGTACAGGGTCTCCGCGAACAGGTCGTGCACGGCATCGCCGGGCTCGTCGTCGCGCATGGCGATCTCCTCGAGCACCACCGTCCGCTCCGACTCCAGGTCCGCGGCGGTGTTGGTCGCGTCGGTGACCAGGTCGGCCAGCAGCGTCACCGCGAGCGGCAGGTCGCTGGCGAGCACGTTCGCGTAGTAGCAGGTGTGCTCCTTGGCGGTGAACGCGTTCATCTCACCGCCGACCGCGTCCATGGCCGTCGCGATCTCCAGCGCGCCGCGCGACGTCGTCCCCTTGAACAGCAGGTGCTCGAGGAAGTGCGACGAGCCCGCCACGTCCGGGGTCTCGTCCCGCGAGCCCACGCCCACCCAGATGCCGAGCGTCGCCGACAGCACGCCCGGCATCGTCTCGGTGAGCACCCGCAGGCCCCCGGGGAGCTCGGTGCGTTCGACCCGCCCCCCGACCTCGTCGAGGTCGAGCAGCGCCGTCGTCCCCACCGGGAACGGGGCGGGTGCATCAGCACCCGCCCCGGCCCGGATCAGATCAGTCGTGGTCACTCACCCGCAGGGGCGGCCTCGGCCGGAGCCTCGGCGGGCGTGTCGCCACCCTCGGCGGAGACCGGCGCGAGGCTGATCTTGCCGCGGGCGTCGATGTCGGTGATCTCGACCTGCATCTTGTCGCCGACGTTGGCCACGTCCTCGACCTTGCCGATGCGCTTGCCGCCACCGAGCTTGCTGATGTGCACCAGGCCGTCCTTGCCCGGGAGCAGGGAGACGAAGGCACCGAACGGCGTGGTCTTGACGACCGTGCCGAGGAACCGCTCGCCGACCTTCGGCATCTGCGGGTTGGCGATGGCGTTGATCCGGTCCACCGCGGCCTGGGCCGAGGGGCCGTCGGACGCGCCGACGTAGATGGTGCCGTCGTCCTCGATGGTGATGTCGGCGCCGGTCTCGTCCTGGATCGCGTTGATCATCTGGCCCTTGGGGCCGATCACCGCGCCGATCTTGTCGACCGGGATGCGCACCGTGGTCACCCGCGGGGCGAACGGGCTCATCTCGTCGGGGCCGTCGATGGCCTCGCCCATGACGTCGAGGATGTGCAGCCGGGCCGCGCGGGCCTGGGTCAGCGCACCGGCGAGGACGTCGGAGGGGATGCCGTCGAGCTTCGTGTCCAGCTGGAGGGCCGTGACGAAGTCCTTGGTGCCGGCGACCTTGAAGTCCATGTCACCGAAGGCGTCCTCGGCCCCGAGGATGTCGGTCAGCGCGACGTACTCGGTCGTGCCGTCGACCTCGTCGGAGACCAGGCCCATGGCGATGCCGGCGACCGGGGCGCGCAGCGGCACACCGGCGTTGAGCAGAGCCAGCGTCGAGGCGCAGACCGAGCCCATGGACGTCGAGCCGTTGGAGCCCAGCGCCTCCGACACCTGCCGGATCGCGTAGGGGAACTCCTCGCGGTCGGGCAGCACCGGCAGGATCGCCCGCTCGGCGAGCGCGCCGTGGCCGATCTCGCGGCGCTTGGGCGAGCCCACGCGACCGGTCTCACCGGTGGAGTACGGCGGGAAGTTGTAGTTGTGCATGTAACGCTTGCGGCTGACCGGCGAGAGCGTGTCCAGCTGCTGCTCCATGCGCAGCATGTTCAGCGTGGTGACCCCGAGGATCTGGGTCTCGCCGCGCTCGAACAGCGCCGAGCCGTGCACCCGCGGGATGACCTCGACCTCGGCCGACAGCGGCCGGATGTCGGTCAGGCCACGGCCGTCGATGCGGACCTTGTCGCGCAGGATCCGCTGCCGGACGACCTTCTTGGTCAGCGCGCGGAAGGCGCCGGAGATCTCCTTCTCGCGGCCCTCGAACCGACCGGCGAGCGCGGCCTTGACCTCGTCCTTGAGCGCGTCGGTGGCGTCCTCGCGCTCGGCCTTGCCGGCGATCTGCTGGGCCTGGGCGAGCTTGTCTCCGACCTGCGCCTCGACGGCGGCGTAGACGTCGTCCTGGTAGTCCAGGAAGCGCGGGAAGTCGGCGACCGGCTTGGCGGCCTTCTCGGCCACGGCGGCCTGCGCCTCGCACAGCGCCTTGATGAACGGCTTGGCCGCCTCGAGGCCCTGGGCCACGATCTCCTCGGTCGGGGCGGGGGCACCGCCGGCGACCAGGGCGATGGTCTTCTCGGTGGCCTCGGCCTCGACCATCATGATCGCGACGTCGCCGTCGGGCAGGACCCGGCCGGCCACGACCATGTCGAAGACGGCGTCCTCGAGCTCGGTCTGCGTCGGGAAGCCGACCCACTGGCCGTTGATTAGCGCCACCCGGGTGCCGCCGACGGGGCCGGAGAACGGCAGGCCGGACAGCTGGGTGGACGCCGAGGCGCCGTTGATGGCGAGCACGTCGTAGAGGTGCTCGGGGTCCAGCGACATGACGGTGATGACGACCTGGACCTCGTTGCGCAGGCCCTTGGCGAAGGTCGGGCGCAGCGGCCGGTCGATGAGGCGGCAGGTGAGGATCGCGTCCTCGGACGGCCGGCCCTCGCGGCGGAAGAACGAGCCGGGGATGCGCCCGGCGGCGTACATCCGCTCCTCGACGTCGACCGTCAGCGGGAAGAAGTCGAACTGCTCCTTGGGCTGGCGGCCGGCCGTGGTGGCCGACAGCAGCATGGTGTCGCCCATGGTGACGACGACGGAGCCGGCGGCCTGGCGGGCGAGCCGGCCGGTCTCGAAGGTGACCGAACGGCTGCCGAAGCTGCCGTTGTCGATCACCGCGGTGGCGGTGGTGACCCCGTCCTCGGGGTCGAACTCGGCAGCGATGCTGCCCTGCGTGGTGGGTGCGGACATCTGTCCTTCTCTCTTCGTCGCATACCGCGACGTTCCTCTTGCGGCGCCTCGCGCCGACCTGCGTTCCGGGGGCGACCGGTCTTCGATCGAAGCCCTCGGGCGTGCTGTTCCCCCGCGGGGAGGAAGCGATGCGTCCCGGGGGCCACTACCGAGGACCGGCCCTTCGCGGGTGCGGTCGGCCGGGGGCCTGGAGACTCGGACGGCGGGTGCCGTACGAGAGAGGGGACCGTCCCGGAGCGATCCGGGAGCGGTCCCCTCGACGTGCTATCGGCGCAGGCCGAGCCGCTCGATCAGCGAGCGGTACCGGTTGATGTCGGTCTTCGCCAGGTAGTTCAGCAGCCGGCGACGCCGGCCGACCAGCAGGAGCAGGCCCCGACGGCTGTGGTGGTCGTGCTTGTGCATCTTCAGGTGCTCGGTGAGGTCGCTGATCCGGCGGGTCAGCATGGCGACCTGCACCTCGGGCGAACCGGTGTCCTTCTCGACCGTCGCGTAGTCGGTCATGATCTGCTGCTTCGTCGCGCTGTCGAGCGCCATGGTTCGCCTCCGGGGCGGATTGCGTGTGGCCCCCGGTCTGACTCACGAGGGCAGGCTTCACACAGCCGTGCGGACACGGCCGTCGGTCACTCTACGCCGTCCCCCCGCCGGCACCGCCGCCAGGTGCCGTCCCCCGGGGCGGGGAGACCCTCCGGGCCCGGCGCGGCAGGTCAGTCCGGCATGCCGAGGACGGTGCGGGTGTCGGCGACGTCCCGGTCCATGGCGACCACCAGCGCGGCGACGTCCGGGAAGGACGTCATGGGCCGTAGCCGCTGGGCGAACTCCACGCCCACGTGCTCGCCGTAGAGGTCGCCGTCGTAGTCGAGGACGAAGGCCTCCACGGTGCGGCGGCTGCCCTGGAAGGTCGGGTTGGTGCCGACCGAGATCGCGGCCGGGAGGCGCTCCCGGCTGGCGCCGGTGCGCGGGTCGCGGGTGATCAGGTGCCCGGCGTAGACGCCGTCGGCGGGGATGGCCGTGTAGGCGGGGGTCTCCACGTTGGCCGTCGGGTAGCCGAGGTCCCGGCCCCGGCGGTCACCGCGGACGACGACGCCGTCGACCCGGTGCGGCCGGCCGAGCGCGCGCGCCGCCGGGACCATGTCGCCGGCGGCGACGCAGGCGCGGATGTAGGTCGAGGAGATGGTCACCTCGCCGTCCTCCGACGAGTCCTGTGCCAGCGGCACGCCCTCCACGGCGAAGCCGAAGCGACGGCCCTCCGCGGTGAGCGTCGGCACCGTGCCCGAGGCGCGGTGGCCGTAGGTGAAGTTCTCCCCCACCACCACCTGCGCCGCGTGCAGCCGCTCGACGAGCACCGTGTGGGTGAACGTCTCCGGCGGCAGCTTGCTGAACTCGGCGGTGAACGGCAGCACGCACATGGCGTCCACGCCGAGCTCGGCGACCAGCTCCGCCTTGCGGTCGAGCGAGGTGAGGATGGCCGGGTGCGAGCCCGGGCGGACCACCTCCGCCGGGTGCGGGTCGAAGGTCAGCAGCAGGCACGGACGGCGCATCGCCCGGGCCCGCGCCACGGCCGCCCCGATCAGCTTCTGGTGCCCGCGGTGCACGCCGTCGTACATCCCGACGGTGACCACGGTGCGGCCGAGGTCACCCGGGGTGGCCTCGAGCCCCCGCCAGCGCAGCACGCGACCAGCTCCCGGCCCGGTCAGGAGACCCGGTGCAGCCAGCCGTGGGTGTCGGCCACCCGCCCGTGCTGGATGTCGAGCAGCGTCTCGCGCAGCCGCATGGTGAGCGGGCCCGGGCTGCCGTCGCCGATGGTGAAGTCGCCGGTGCGGGCCTTCACCTCGCCGACGGGCGTGATGACGGCGGCGGTGCCGCAGGCGAAGGTCTCGGTGACGGTCCCCTCGGCCACGCCCTGCCGCCACTCGTCCACGGAGAACCGGCGCTCGGTCACCGGGTGGCCCAGCTCCCGGGCCACCTCGATCAGCGAGTCGCGGGTGATGCCCGGCAGCAGGGTGCCGGTGAGCTCCGGGGTGACCAGCTGGGCGTCGTCGCCGGAGCCGAGGACGAAGAACAGGTTCATCCCGCCCATCTCCTCGACGTACCGCTTCTCGACGGCGTCGAGCCAGACGACCTGGTCGCAGCCGGCCTCGATGGCCTGTTCCTGCGCCAGCAGGCTGGCCGCGTAGTTGCCGGCGCACTTGACGTCGCCGGTCCCCCCGGGAGCGGCCCGGATGTAGTCCTCGGAGAGGTAGACCGAGACCGGGTGGACGCCTCGGGGGAAGTAGGCGCCGGCCGGGCTGGCGATGATCAGGAACAGGTACTCCGACGCCGGCCGCACACCCAGGAAGGGCTCGCTGGCCAGCTGGTAGGGCCGGACGTACAGGGTCTGGTCGGGGCCGGTGGGCACCCAGTCGCGGTCGGCGTCGACCAGCGCGTCGACGGCCCCGAGGAAGGCGTCCTCGGGCACCGGTGGCATCGCCAGCCGCCGCGCGCCGCGGGCGAACCGGGCCGCGTTGGCCTCGGGGCGGAAGGTCGCGACGCTGCCGTCCGGCTGGGCGTAGGCCTTGAGCCCCTCGAAGATCGACTGCGCGTAGTGCAGCGCCGCCGTCGACGGGTCCAGCTGGAGCGGCGCGTAGCGGGTGATCCGCGCGTCGTACCACCCGCGACCGGCCTCGTAGCGGGCCACGAACATCGAGTCGGTGAAGTAGCGGCCGAAGCCCGGGTCGGCCAGCAGCTCTTCCCGCTCGGCGACGGAGCGGCGCGCCACGTCCTCCACGACCACCGGCACACCCTCGACGAACGTCCGGGACGTGGTTCGGCTGTCGGAGAGCGTGTCGGTCATGGCTCCTACCTGGCGGGCGCGTGTTCGGGCGGGACCGGCGGTCGCCGGATCCGCCCGCTCACCCTAGCCCGCGCCTCCGGGCGGGAGCCGCCGGTGGAGCACCGGCGGGCCGGCCGGCCGCGGTACGGGCCGGCCGGCGACGGTCAGGCCTGGTGCTCCTCGTGCTCCTGGTGCTCCTGGTTGACCTTGGGGCCGGCGTACTCCAGCACCTCGTAGGTCCACACGTGTGCCGAGTGCGGGGCGGCGGAGGCGAGCGTGTCGCCGCCGCCGTCGTGGGCCCGGTCGAAGTCCTGGCTCGACTGCCAGGCCTCGTAGGCCTCCACGCTGCTCCACCGGGTGTAGACCAGGTACTGGTCGGTGCCCTCCACCGGGCGCAGGAGCTCGAACCACTCGAAGCCGGGGGTGTTCTCGACGGCTCCGGCGCGCCCGCGGAACCGCTCCTCGAAGCGCTCCTGCTTGTCCTTCGGCACGGTGATCGCGTTGATCTTGACGACGCTCATGGCCCTCACCTTCCCGTGCCGCGCGGCGGTCAACCGCCACCCGCCCGGCAGGGCGCCGGAGGGCTCAGCCGGGTGGGAAGCCCACCGCGACCCGCGCCGTGCGGCCGGCGTCCTCGACCAGCGCGGCGAGGCGGCCGTCGGGGTCGACGGCGGCGTGCAGCCCGGCGGCCCCGGTCGCCGGGATGCGCTGGCCGTAGCCGAGCGCCCGCGCCTCCTCGGCGGTGAGCTCCCGGGCGGGGAAGACCAGCAGGGCGGCCTCGGTGAGGCCCAGGAACCCCGGCCCGCCGGCGGCGACGAGCGAGGCCGCGGCGTCCTCCACGACGCGGGCCTCCGCCACCGTGAACGGCCCCGAGACGGTGCGGCGCAGCGCGGTGAGGTGCCCGCCCACCCCCAGCGCGGCCCCGACGTCGCGGGCGATGGCGCGGATGTAGGTGCCGGCGGTGCAGTCGACGGTGACGTCGACGTCGAGCAGGTCCGGGGCCGGCCGACTGGTGCGGTGCACCTCCAGTCGGTGCACGGTCACCGAGCGCGGCTGGAGCTCCACCGTCTCCCCCGCCCGCACCCGGTCGTAGGACCGGCGGCCGTCCACCTTCACCGCGCTGACCGCCGACGGCACCTGCTGCAGCGGCCCGGTCTGGGCGGCCAGCGCCGCGCGGACGGCGTCGTCGTCGAGGGAGGCGGCCGAGGTGGTGCTCAGCACCTCCCCCTCGCGGTCGTCGGTGACCGTGGCCTGGCCGAGGCGGATCGTGGCCTCGTAGGTCTTGTCGTGGCCGCCGACGTGGCCGAGCAGGCGGGTCGCCGCGCCGACCCCGAGGACCAGCAGGCCGGTCGCCATCGGGTCGAGGGTGCCGGCGTGCCCCACCTTGCGCACCGACAGCGCCCGGCGGGCGCGGGCGACGACGTCGTGCGAGGTCATGCCACCCGGCTTGTCGACCAGCAGCAGACCGGGCGGGACATCGGCGTCGGGGCGCTTGGGGCTCACCCGACCACCGTCCCAGGCGCCCCGAGCCAGCGGTCACCCGCCACCCGGACGAGGACGGCGACCAGGCGCAGGCCGATGAACAGCGTGAGCCCGGTCCAGACCCCGGCCAGCCCCAGGTCGAGCGGGCCCGCCAGCAGGGACATCGGCAGGAACCCGGCCAGCGCGGCGGCGATGGTGACCGTCCGCAGGTAGCCGACGTCGCCGGCGCCCATCAGCACGCCGTCCAGGGCGAAGACGAGCCCGGCCAGGGGCTGGAAGCCGGCGAGGAACCACCAGACGACGGCGGCCTGCGCCAGCACGGCCGGGTCGTCGGTGAACAGCGGTGGCAGCACGTCGCGCAGCGCGAGCAGGACGGCGGCCACGAGGCAGCCGGTGGCCAGCCCCCAGACCGCCACCCGGCGGGCGGTCGTGCGGGCGTCGTCGGGTCTTCCGGCGCCGAGGGCGTGGCCGACCAGCGTCTGGGCGGCGATCGCGTACGCGTCGAGCACCAGGGCGAGGAACAGGAACAGCTGCAGCGCGATCTGGTGCGCCCCGAGCGCGGCGGTCCCGGTCCGGGCGGCGACGCCCGCCGCGACGAGGAAGGACAGCTGCAGCACCGCCGCCCGCAGCAGCAGGTCGCGGCCGATGACCAGCTGCCGCGTGATGGCGCGGGGCCGGGCCTGCCAGGCGGCGCCCTCGCGGAGCAGCGCCCGGACGAACAACCCGGCGGTCAGCGCCTGCCCCACCACGTTGGCCACGGCGGAGCCGTCCAGCCCGAGCCCGGCCGGGTGCACGAGGAGGGGGCAGAGCACGAGGCTCAGCAGGCTGCCGGCGAGGACGTAGCGCACGGGCCGGCGGAGCTCCTGCACCCCCCGCAGCCAGCCGTTCCCCGCCAGCGAGACCAGCAGCAGGGGCGCGCCCAGCGACGCGATCCGCAGCCAGCCCTCGCCCGCCTCCGCCACCGGCCCCGCTCCCCCGGCCAGCGCGCGGGTGAGCGGACCGGCGAGCAACTGGAACAGCAGGACCACCAGCACCCCGAGGGCGAGGGCGAGCCAGGTGGCCTGCACGCCCTCCTCGACCGCCCCGGCACGGTCGCCGGCGCCGGCCCGGCGGGCCGCCCGCGCGGTGGTGCCGTAGGCGAGGAAGTTCAGCAGCGCCGCCGCCCAGGCCAGCAGCCCGCCACCGACGGCGAGCCCGCCGAGCGCGACGGTGCCGAGGTTCCCGACGACGGCGGTGTCGACCAGCAGGTACAGCGGCTCGGCCGCCAGCACGACCAGCGCCGGCAGCGCGAGCGAGAGGACCGACGGGCGGCGCCCGGACGGGGTGGAGATGGCCATGTCCGCCCCGGTCAGCGGGCGGTGAGCTGGTCCCGGAGCGCCGCGACGGTCCCCTCGCGGTCGAGCGTCGAGGTGTACCCGGCGGCCGCACGGTGCCCCCCGCCCCCGAGCGCCATGGCCACCCGGGCCACGTCGGTGGCCCCGCGCGACCGGAGCGAGACCGACCACGCCCCGTCGTCCTGGCCCTTGAGCACGCACGCCACGTCGGCCTCCTGCGCCGAGCGGACGACGTCGACGAGCGCCTCGAGCTGCTCGCCGGGCAGGCCGTGCTCGGCCGCCTCGGCGGTGCTCGACCAGGTCCAGACCAGCCCCGCGCCCACCCCGGTCTCGAGCACGGCGCGGCCCGCGACGACCGACAGCAGCCCCAGCCAGCCGAAGGGCGCGGTGTCGAAGAGGCGGCGGCTGATGGCCGCGTGGTCGATGCCGGTGCTCAGCAGCCGGGCCGCCAGCTCGTGCGTCTCCGGCCGGGTGCTGCCGAACCGGAAGGAGCCGGTGTCGGCGGCGAGGCCGGCGTAGAGGCAGGTCGCCAGCTGGGGGTCCAGGGCCACCCCGAGGCCGTCGAGGAGGTCGGCCACCAGCGTGACCGTCGCCGGCGCCGTGGGGTCGACCAACCGCACCCGGCCGAAACCGGGGTTGCTGGCGTGGTGGTCGACGACCACGGACGTCCCGGCGCGGGCCAGGAGCGGCGCGAGCTCACCGAGCCGCCCCGGGGACGCCGCGTCGAGGCTGACGAAGACGTCCGGCGACGACGGCACGGCGTCCGAGGGCACCAGGCCCTCCGCCCCGGGGATCCAGCCGAGCGAGGCCGGGAGGGTGAACGGCCCGGGGAAGGTGGCCAGCACCCGGGCTCCGCGCCGCCGCAGGCCCTCGGCGAGCGCGAGCGTGCTGCCGAGGGCGTCGGCGTCGGGCTGGACGTGGCCGGAGAGGACCACGGTGGCCCGGGCGTGCGCGGCCTCGGCCAGCACCGCGGCGGCGGCCCGGGCCGCGTGCCCGAGCTCCTCGGCCGCGCTGCCCGCCGGGTTCGCCGACGTCACGCGCCGGCGTCGGGATCGGCGACCCGACCGCCCTGCTTCTCGCGGATGTCCCCGCCGCCCACCGGGTACCCGGGGCCGCCGTCGTCGGGCTCGTCCTCGGCGATGCTCGGCACCTCGCCGATCTGGCCGCGCTTGCCGCCGTCGGTCGGGTCGCCCTCGCCGTCGACCTTGCGGTCGCCGAGCATCGACGTGCCCTCGCCCTCGAGGGGCTCGTACGGGTTCGGGTCGTCCTGGCTCACAGTGCGCTCCTGGTCTCGACGGCGGCGTCCTCGCCCTGGTCATCGGCAGCTCCGGAGCCGTCCGGAGCGTCGACGACGGCCTCGTCGAGGTCGTCGTCCTCGTCGTCCTCCGCGGGCTTCCGGTAGGGGTCGGCCTCGCCGGCGTAGCTGGCGCCCTCCCGGGCGCGGGCCAGCTCCGCATCGGCGTGCCGGGCGCGCTCCAGCGCCTCCTCGAGCTCCCGCGCGGTGTCCGGGACGATGTCGGCGACGAAGGTCAGCGTCGGGACGAACTTGATCCCGGTCTGCCGGCCGACCGTGGACCGCAGCACGCCGGTCGCGCTGGTGAGCGCCCTGGCCGAGTCGGCGATCTGGGTTTCGTCGCCGTAGACGGTGTAGAACACGGTGGCTTCGCGGAGGTCGCTGGTCACCCGGGCATCGGTGACGGTCACCATGCCCAGGCGGGGGTCCTTGATCTGGGACTCGATCGCGGCGGACACGATCTGTCGGATGCGCACGGCGAGCTTGCGTGCGCGGGCCGGGTCGGCCATCGGAGGACCTCCAAGGTTCGTGGATGGAACGGCCCCCTCGCAGGGTCCCGCGGCGATCGTGCGAGCCGTGGGGGGCGAGGGGGTCCTTCAATCGGTGTCGCTGAACAGCTGGCGGTGGGTCGACAGCAGGGTCACCTCCGGCCGCTCGGCCAGCAACCGCTCGCAGGCGTCCAGGACGTCGGTGACCTGGGCGGCCTCCCCCGCGACGGTGGCGACGCCGACCTGCACGCGGCGGTGCAGGTCCTGGTCGCCCACCTCCGCGGCGGCGACGGCGAAGCGGCGCCGCAGCTCGGCCACGATCGGCCGGACCACGGCTCGCTTGCCCTTGAGCGAGTGGACGTCCCCGAGCAGCAGGTCGGCGGTCAGGGAGCCGGTGAACACCCGGACCCCACCTCCCTCCTGCCCTGGGACGGGCACCCCGCGGCCGGGAGGTCGTCCTCCCGGCCGCGGGGTGCCCGCTCAGGTGCTGGACCGGTCAGTCGCGCGGCTTCTCACGCATCTCGAAGGTCTCGATCACGTCATCGATCTTGATGTCGTTGTACGACCCCAGGCCGATACCGCACTCGTAACCCTCGCGGACCTCGGTCGCGTCGTCCTTGAACCGGCGGAGGGACTCCACCGTCAGGTTGTCGGCGACCACGGCACCGTCACGCATCAGGCGCGCCTTGGCGTTGCGCACGATCGTGCCGCTGCGGACCAGCGAACCGGCGACGTTGCCGATCTTCGGCACCCGGAAGACCTCGCGGACCTCCGCCGTGCCGAGCTGGACCTCCTCGTACACAGGCTTGAGCATGCCCTTGAGCGCGGCCTCGATCTCGTCGATCGCCTGGTAGATGACCGTGTAGTACCGGACGTCCACCCCCTCGCGGTTGGCGAGCTCGGTGGCCTGGCCCTCGGCCCGGACGTTGAAGCCGAGGACGATGACGTCGTCGGCCAGCGCCAGGTCGATGTCGCTCTTGGTGATCCCACCGACGCCGCGGTGGATGACCCGCAGCGCGATCTCGTCGTCGATCTCGATCTTCATCAGGGCCTCTTCGAGCGCCTCGACGGTGCCCGAGTTGTCGCCCTTGATGATCAGGTTGAGCTGGCGGGTCTCCTTGAGCGCGGCGTCGAGGTCCTCCAGGCTGATCCGCTTGCGCATCGAGGCGTTCTGCGCGTTGCGGATGCGGGCCTGGCGGCGGTCGGCGATCTGCCGTGCCACCCGGTCCTCGTCGACGACCAGGAAGGTGTCGCCGGCACGGGGCACCGAGGTGAGCCCGACGACCTGCACGGGGCGGGCCGGGAGGGCTTCCTTCAGCTTGTTGCCGTGCTCGTCGAGCAGCGAGCGGACGCGACCGTAGGCGTCGCCGGCCACGATCGAGTCGCCCTGGCGCAGCGTGCCGCGCTGGACGAGCACCGTGGCGACGGGGCCGCGGCCCTTGTCCAGCTTGCCCTCGATGACGACGCCCTGCGGGTCCTGCTCGGTGTTCGCGCGCAGGTCCAGCTCGGCGTCGGCGGTCAGCAGGACCGCCGTGAGCAGCTCGTCGATGCCCTGGCGGGTGATCGCCGAGACGTCGACGAACATCGTCTCGCCGCCGTACTCCTCGGCGACCAGGCCGTACTCGGTGAGCTGCTGGCGGATCTTGGCGGGGTTGGCCCCCTCCTTGTCCACCTTGTTCACCGCGACCACGATCGGCACCTCGGCGGCCTGGGCGTGGTTGAGCGCCTCGACCGTCTGCGGCATGACGCCGTCGTCGGCCGCGACGACCAGGATGACGATGTCGGTGACCTTCGCGCCGCGGGCACGCATCGCGGTGAACGACTCGTGACCCGGGGTGTCGATGAAGGTGACCGGGCGCTCGTTGCCCTCCAGCTCGGTGACGACCTGGTAGGCGCCGATGTGCTGGGTGATGCCGCCGGCCTCGCGGGCCACCACGTTGGCGTCGCGGATCGCGTCCAGCAGCTTGGTCTTCCCGTGGTCGACGTGACCCATGACGGTCACCACCGGCGGACGGGCGGACCAGTCCTCCTCGTCACCCTCCTCGTCACCGAAGGTGAGGTCGAAGGTCTCGAGCAGCTCGCGGTCCTCGTCCTCGGGGCTGACGACCTGGATGACCCAGCCGATCTCGGCCCCGAGCAGCTGCAGCGTGTCGTCGTTGACCGACTGCGTGGCGGTGACCATCTCGCCCAGGTGGAACAGGGCGGTGACCAGCGCGGCCGGCTGGGCGTTGATGCGCTCGGCCAGGTCGGTCAGTGAGGCACCGCGGGGCAGCCGGACGGTCTGCCCGTTGCCGCGCGGCAGGCTGACGCCGCCCATGCTGGGCGCCGCCATGGAGTCGAACTCCTGACGCCGCTGCTTCTTGCTCTTGCGCCCGCGGACCGGACCCCGGCCACCGGGACGCCCGAAGGCACCGGCCGTACCGGCACCCGAGCCACCGCGACCGCGGCCACGGCCACCGCCGCCACCACGGAAGCCACCGCCGGCGGGCGCGCCGGCGCCCGGGGCACCGCCGCCACCGCCGGGACGGAAGCCACCGCCGCCGCCGGGGCCACCCGGACGGCCACGGCCCGCACCGCCGGGGCCACCACCGGGACGGCCGCCAGCGGCCGGCCGCGGCGGCATCATGCCGGGCGACGGGCGCTGCGGCATCATGCCCGGGTTGGGACGGGGACCGCCCGGACCGGCCGCGGGACGCGGACCGCCGGGACCGGCGCCGGGACGCGGGCCACCGGGTCCGGCCGGACGGGGACCGCCGGCACCGGGCGCCGGACGGGGGCCGCCGGCACCGGGCGCGGGACGCGGGCCGCCGGCCGCGGGGCCGGGGCGCGGACCGCCGGCCGCCGGGGCCGGGCGGGGTGCGCTGCTGAAGGGGTTGTTGCCCGGACGCGGGGCCGGCCGGGGGCCGGGACGCGGGCCACCGGGGGTGGCGCCGCCGGCCGCGGCCGGACGGGGCGCGGCGGGACGCGGACCCGACGGCTGCTGCGGCGGAGCCGCCGGAGCCGGGGCCTGCGCGGCCGGAGCCTGCGGTGCCGGGGCCTGGGGGGCCGGCGCCTGGGCCGGGGGCTGCGGACTGGGAGCCGCGGGACGCGGACCCGGACGCGGACCCGGAGCGGCCGGTCGCACGGGTGCGGACGCCGCCGGGGCCTGGGGAGCCGCCGGGGCCTGGGGAGCCGCCGGGGCCTGCGGTGCAGGCGCCACGGACGGCGCGGACGGCGCCGCGGGCGCGGTCGGCCGGGGAGCGGGTGCGCTCGGACGCGGGGCGGACCCGCCGTTGCCGCCACCGGTGGCGGCGCCGAGCGCCTCGCGCAGCCGCCGGGCCACGGGGGCCTCGACGGTCGAGGACGCGGACTTCACGAACTCGCCCTGCTCCTTGAGCTTGGCGAGCACGGTCTTGCTGTCGACACCGAACTCCTTGGCGAGTTCGTGTACGCGGGCTTTGCCTGGCACGGGTCTCCTCTTGGTGAGGCCGGCGGCTTGCCCGCTCGACCTCGTCGTTAGTGGCGCATGGTCATCGTGAGAACTTCACGGCTGAGTCATCCGACGGTGTCCTGTCGACGTGCGGACCGGCCTGGTGCCGGCCCGACTGGGAACTGCTGTCGCCCGTCCCGGTCCCGCTTCCCGGCTCCTCAGGACGAGGTGCCGAGCACGTGGGCCCGGAGCGGACCGACCTCCACGGGGGCGTTGGTGCGCAGCGCCCGCTGGAAGGCCCGACGTCGCTCCGCTGCGCGCAGGCACTCCGCGGTCGGGTGCAGCGAGGCACCACGACCGGGGAGGCGCCGTCGCGGATCGGGGACCAGGTCCCCGGCCACGACGACGACGCGCAGCAGATCGACGACCGACGCCCGCTTCCGGCACCCCACGCAGGTGCGGACCGGATCCGACGTTTCGGCCATCTGCAACTCTAGCGCGTGGCCGGTCCGCGTTGTTCCGCCCGGCGCGGGGCCGAGCGGGAACCGCCCGCGGGAGCCTGGGATCGGCCCCCCGGTGCACCGCCGCGCCCCCCGCCCGGGTGAGGCGGCAGCCCGGAGCGCAGGGGCGGCCGACCCACCCCCGGGGAGGGGGATGCGTCGGCGTCGTCGGTCTGGGCGTCGCTGCGGATGTCGATCCGGCACCCGGTCAGCCGGGCGGCCAGGCGGGCGTTCTGGCCCTCCTTGCCGATGGCCAGCGACAGCTGGTAATCGGGGACGACGACGCGCACCGCCTTGGCCTGGGGGTCGACGAGCCGGGCGCTGCTCACCCGGGCCGGGCTCAGCGCCGAGGCGACGAAGTCCGCCGGGTCCTCCGACCAGTCGACGATGTCGATCTTCTCGCCGTGCAGCTCGCTCATCACGTTGCGGACCCGCTGCCCCATCGGGCCGATGCAGGAGCCCTTGGCGTTGAGCCCGGGCACCGCGGTGCGGACGGCGATCTTCGAGCGGTGCCCGGCCTCGCGGGCGACGGCGACGATCTCGACGCTGCCGTCGGCGATCTCGGGGACCTCGAGCGCGAACAGCTTGCGGACCAGGTTCGGGTGGGTCCGCGACACCGTGACCTGCGGGCCGCGGAAGCTGCGGGAGACCGCCACCACGTAGGCCTTGATCCGGCTGCCGTGGGTGTAGGTCTCCCCCGGCACCTGCTCGGCGGACGGCAGCACGGCCTCGACCTTGCCGATGTCGATCATCACCAGCCCGCTCGCGTTGCGGCGCTGGTCGGCCTGGACGATGCCGCTGACGATGTCGCCTTCCTTGCCCGCGTACTCGCCGAAGGTCTGCTCGTGCTCGGCGTCGCGCAGCCGCTGCACGATGACCTGCTTGGCGGTGCTGGCCGCGATCCGGCCGAAGTCCGAGGGGGTGTCGTCCCACTCGCGGACGACCTCTCCGTCGGGGCCGACCTCCTGCGCCAGGACGGCGACCTCGCCGCTCTTGCGGTCCACGTGCACGCGCACGTGCTTGGCGGCGCCCTCGGCGTGCCGGTACGCGGTCACCAGGGCGGTCTCGAGCGCCTCGATCACCGTGTCGACCGGGATGCCCTTCTCCCGCTCGACCGCCTTCAGCGCGGTGACGTCGATGTTCACTTGTCTCCTCCGTCGTCGTCCGCGAGCTCGGCCTGGTCCAGGCCCTCGAGCTCGGCGGCGTCGTCCTCCGCGATGTCCTCCGCGGTGTCGTCGTCAGCGCTGTCGGCGACGGCGTCCGCGCGGCCGAACTCCACCTGCACGTGTCCGGCGCCGAGCTCGGCCCACGGCACCCGGCGCGGCTGCGGCGGGCGCTTCTTCGCGCCGGGCTTCCCCTTCGCCTCCACGGCCAGCAGCACACCGCTGTCGTCGACCTCGGTGATCCGCCCGGTGAGCTGCTCGGCCGCCCCGGCCGGACCGACCGCGACGGCCACGAGCCGCCCGGTGTTCCGGCGCCAGTGCCGGTGCTCGGTCAACGGCCGGTCGACCCCCGGGCTGGTCACCTCCAGCACGTAGGGGGTGCGCCCCATGCCGTCGTCGTTGCTGTCGAGCACCTCGGAGACGGCGCGGCTGACCTCGGCGATGTCGTCCAGGGTGACCCCCTGGTCGCGGTCGACGACCACGCGGACGACGCTGCGCCGGCCCGCGGGGGTGACCACCAGTTCCTCGAGGTCGTACCCGGCCGACGTGACGACCGGGTGGATCCACCCGGCCAGCCGTTCGGTGGCGGGATCGCTCCGCTGGGTTCCGCGAGAGGCGGACACGGTGCCTCCTCAGGCTCGGTCGGCCGCACGATGCGTGCGCGCACCCCTGCGGCCCGGCGCCGTGGACCTGCGTCGCTGGCCGGGCCGGTGTCGAGGGGAAGTGCCCAGGCTACCGCCCACCGGGCGGCTCCGGCCCGGCGCGGGGCCACCCGGGGCCCGCTCCCGGCCGCGTGCCGGCCGGGACGGACGGGACGGGCGGGGGTGCGGTGACCACCGGGTGACCCGGCACGCCCGGCCGGCGGTACGACCGGCTGCCGACGGCACCGGCTGAGAGGATGGGGCCGATGCCTCCCACCCTTCCCCTCGCGCCGCGGGCGTTCTCCCGCCGGACGCTGCTGGCGGTCTCCGCCGCCGGCCTCGCCGTGGCGGCGGCCGGGTGCACCTCGGCGCCCCCGGTCGACGAGCGGGACACCGTGACCAGCGCGCAGGCCGACGAGCTGGCCGCCCAGGTCGCGGTGCAGGCGACGCTGGTCGAGGCCTACGAGCGGGCGTTCGAGGCCGACCCCGCGCTGGCCGCGACCGCCGGCGACCTGGGAACGCAGGCCCGGGCGCAGCTCGACCGGCTGCGCGCCGCCGCCCCGGGCAGCAGCCCCTCGGCCACCGCACCGCCCGAGACGCCTCCGCCGGGCGAGGGGCAGGCGTGGCTGCGGGCGCAGGTCGCCGTCGCCGCCGCCTCGCACGCCGCCGCCGCGCTGGGCCAGTCCGGCGGACGGGCAGCCCTCCTGGGCTCCATCGCCGCGGGCCTGCGCGGCCACGACGCACGACTGGCATGACGGAGAGCGGCCATGGCTGACGACGAGACGACCGACACCGCGGCCGAGGACGCGGCGCTGGACGCCGCCCTCGCCGCCGAGCACGCGGCGGTCTGGGGGTACGGCGTGGTCGGGGCCGCGCTGCCCCCGGGCGAGCGCGCCGCCGCGGCCGCCGCGGAGGACGACCACCGCGCCGTCCGCGACCAGCTGGTCCTGCTGCTCGGTGAGCGGGGGGCCGAGCCGGCGATGCCGGAGGCGGGGTATGCGCTGCCCTTCCCGGTGCTGTCGCCGGTCGACGCGGCGGCGCTCGCCGTCGTCCTGGAGGAGGGCGTCGCGGCGGCGTGGGTGCGGGTCCTCGACCGCGCGGCGGAGCGGCCGGCCCGGGCGCTGGCGATGGAGGTGCTCGGCGCCACCGAGGTGCGCGCCGTCGGTTGGCGCGGGGCGGCGGGGCAGCCGACGGTCACCAGCGCGTTCCCCGGCCTCCCGGAGCGCTGAACCGGCGGCGGCTCAGCCGAGTGCGCCCAGGAACGCGTCGGTCACCGCCACCGCCGCACTGCTGGACTGCCCGCCCTCGACCAGCACGGCGAAGGCGATGTCGCCGGCCGGGCCGCCGAGCTGGTAGCCCATGAACCAGCCGTGCGAGTCCGGTGGCGTGCCCGTGCCGTACTCGGCGGTCCCCGTCTTGCCGGAGACCTCGCCGCGGTCGGCGAGCGCCTGCGCGGTCCCGGACAGCACGACCTGCCGCATCATGGGGCGCAGCGCGTCGAGCACCTCGGAGGCCGGTCCCGCGGGGACCGGGCCTGCCGCCTCGGCGCCCACGACCTCCACCGGGGCGACCGGCGTCCCGCCCGCGATGCCCGCGGCGACGAGCGCCAGCTGCGCCGGGCTGACGAGCACCTGCCCCTGCCCGATGGCGTCGGCCGCCTTCGTCGTCCCGGTGCTGTCGCGCGGGACGCTGCCGCCGAAGATGCCGACCGGCAGGTCCCAGTCGGTGCCGACGCCGTAGGCGGCGGCCGCGTCGGCCAGCGCGGCGTCGGGCAGCGCCAGGCCCTGCTGGATGAAGGTGGTGTTGCACGACTGCGCGAAGGCCTCGGTGAACGGGACGGTGCCGAGGTCGAACTGGTCCTGGTTCTCGAACTCGCGGCCCTCGACGGTCGTCGTGCCGGGGCAGGGCACGGCGGTCGAGGGCGTGAGGGCTCCGGCGGACAGCAGCGCCGTGGCCGTCACCGCCTTCATGCTCGAGCCCGGCGGGTACTGCCCGCGGAGCGCGTTGCCGGCGTCGGCTCCCTCGTTGGAGGAGACGGCGAGGAGCTCGCCGGTGCCGGGGCGCACGGCCACCAGGTGGGTGGGGCGGGACTCACCGGCCACCGCGGCGTCCGCGGCCGCCTGCACGGCGGGCACCAGGGGCGTCTGCACCGGCTGCCCGGCGACCGGGGGCACCGACGCGACCTCGCGGCCGGCGGTCCCGGGCGCCTCGTCGGTGCCGACCACGGAGACGGTGAACCCCGGGGTGCCGGTCAGCTGGTCCTGGTAGGCCCGCTGCAGTCCGGAGAGGCCGAGCTGGTCCCCTGCGGCGTAGCGGGGCTCGCCCTCGTCGGTGGTCTCCTCGATGATCTCGGCGGTCGCCGCCCCGACCCGCCCCAGGAGGGCCGAGGCGAAGCGGGCGGTCGGCGCGAGCAGCCGGGTCTCGGTGGGGAACACCGCGCCGGGCAGGTCGAAGACCTGGCCGCGGATCGCCTCGAAGTCGGGACGGCGCAGGGTGATCACCGGGACGAACTGCCCGTCGGGCGCGGCCTGCACGTCGGCGGTGATCTCCTCGGGGGCGATGCCGGTCGCGGCGCCGAGCGCCGACGCCAGCGCCGGCAGGTCGGTGACCTGGGCGGGGTCGACTCCCACGTTCACCACCTCGGTCGGGGTGAACAGCGGAGCGCCCGTGGCGTCGGTGATCGGGGCGCGCTCCGCGAGGGTGCGGTCGAGCGCGAGGCGTTCCCCCTCCTCCAGCTCGGGGTGGACCATCGCCGGCTCGGCGACGACCTCCCACGCCTCGTCGCCCTCCCGGAGCCGCAACGTGCCCTCGTAGCTCCACCCGGGAGCCGCCTCGAGATCCCAGGCGGCGGTCCAGCCGACGGTGGCGGCGCCGTCCTCGACGGTCACCTCGCCGAGCTCCGCGGTCAGGTCGGCGCCCGGCAGGTCACCGGCCGTCTGCTCGAGCAACGTGGTGGCGGCGGCGGGATCGGTGGTCCCGGCGGCCGCGGCGGCGGTGTCCCCGGCGGCCCAGTCGTCCAGGAAGGACTGCGCGGCCACGCGGACGTCGTCCTCGCTGCTGCCCGAGCACGCGCCCAGGACCGGCGCGGTCAGCACGAGCAGGGCGGTGGGGAGAGCGAGACGTCGTCGTGTCGACACGGTCACAGGTTGTCAGACGGAGCCGCCGGTTCAGAACAGGACGCTGGCGTACTCGCCGACCTCGCGGAACCCCACGCGCCGGTACGCGGCCCGGGCGCGGGTGTTGTAGTCGTTGACGTACAGGCTGACCACCGGCGCGATGACGGCGCGGGCGTACTCGACCACGGCGGCGGTGCAGGCGGTCCCGATGCCCTGCCCGCGCAGCGTCGGTGCGACCCAGACGCCCTGCACCTGGCACGCGCCCCGGCACACGGCGCCGATCTCGGCCTTGAACAGGACCGCGCCGTCCTGGATCCAGGCCAGCGACTGACCGGCCCGCACCAGCTCGTCCACCCGGGCCCGGTAGCCGGCGCCCCCGTCGGTCCGCAGCGGGCTGACCCCGACCTCCTCGGTGAACATCGCGACGGCGGCCGGCAGCAGGACGTCGAGCTGGTCGGGTCGCACCGGCCGCACCCGCGGCTCGGGGGCCACGACCGGCGGGCCGTCGATCGCCATCAGCGGCTGGCGGGGCCGGTGGTCGCGGGCCGGCCCCCACACCGGGGCGAGCAGCTCCCACATCGGCTCGACGGCGGCCGACGGGCCGACGATCGTCGAGCAGCGGCGGCCGGCCCGGCGGGCCCGGTCGGCGAAGGCGTCGGCGGCGGCGCGCTCGGCGCCCGGCCGGGCGAACGGGATGAGGTTGGCGCCGGCCAGGCAGACGGCGTCGAGCTCCCGGCCGGTGCCGATGCCCCAGAGCGGGGCGCCCAGCGCGAGCGGCGCGGTACCCGCGACCTCGACCCGGCCGGCGATGACGCAGGCGGCGACCGGGTCGGTCGCCAGCAACCGCCGCACGGCCGGCTCGTCCGCCTCGTCGAGGACGCGGGCGCCGGAGGCGCGCAGCACGGTCAGGTGACGGTGACGACCGGAGGCCCCGAGGGCTCCCCGGCGTCGACGTGCTCGCCGGCGATGCGCATGGCCTCCTCGATCAGGGTCTCGACGATCTGCGACTCGGGCACGGTCTTGATGACCTGGCCCTTGACGAAGATCTGCCCCTTGCCGTTGCCGGAGGCCACGCCCAGGTCGGCCTCGCGCGCCTCGCCCGGGCCGTTGACGACGCAGCCCATGACGGCCACGCGCAGCGGCACCTCCATGCCCTCCAGGCCGGCGGTCACCTCGTCGGCGAGCGTGTAGACGTCGACCTGGGCGCGCCCGCAGGACGGGCAGCTGACGATCTCCAGGCCCCGCTGCCGCAGGTTGAGCGACTCGAGGATCTGGTTGCCGACCTTGACCTCCTCGGCCGGCGGGGCCGAGAGGGAGACCCGGATCGTGTCCCCGATCCCCTGGCTCAGCAGCGCCCCGAAGGCGACGGCGGACTTGATCGTGCCCTGGAACGCCGGCCCGGCCTCGGTCACGCCGAGGTGCAGCGGGTAGTCGCACTGGGCGGCGAGCAGCTCGTAGGCGCGGACCATGATCACCGGGTCGTTGTGCTTGACCGAGATCTTGATGTCGCGGAAGTCGTGCTCCTCGAACAGCGAGCACTCCCACAGCGCCGACTCGACCAGCGCCTCGGGGGTGGCCTTGCCGTACTTGGCGAGCAGCCGCTTGTCCAGCGAGCCGGCGTTGACCCCGATCCGGATCGGGGTGCCGGCGTCCTTGGCCGCCTTCGCGATCTCGCCGACCTTGTCGTCGAACTTCTTGATGTTGCCGGGGTTCACCCGGACCGCGGCGCAGCCGGCGTCGATCGCGGCGAAGACGTAGCGCGGCTGGAAGTGGATGTCGGCGATGACCGGGATCTGCGACTTCCGCGCGATGATCGGCAGCGCCTCGGCGTCGTCGGTGTCGGGCACGGCCACGCGCACGATCTGGCAGCCCGACGCCGTCAGCTCGGCGATCTGCTGCAGCGTGGCGTTGATGTCGGCGGTCTTGGTGGTGCACATCGACTGCACGCTGACCGGGGAGTCGCTGCCGACGCCGACGCCGCCGACGTCCAGCTGTCGGGTTTTGCGCCGGGGGGCGAGGACGGGCGGGGGTGCAGCGGGCATGCCGAGGCCGACGGGGATCGCCATGACGCCCAGTATCCCCCGCCGCGCCGTCGACGCCGGAAGAGCGGCTGTGACGTACGCGTCCGGGTGGTCGGGCACGGGCGTTCCGGCGACGCAGATCAGCCGGCCAGCCTCACCGGGTTGACGATGTCGGCGACGAGCAGCAGCAGCGACAACCCGATGAACAGACCGGCGACGGCGTAGGCGACGGGCATCAGCCGGGCGATGTCGAAGGGGCCGGGGTCGGGCCTGCCGCGCAGCCGCGCGACGACCGACCGCGCCTTCTCGTACAGCGCCCCGGCGACGTGCCCGCCGTCCAGCGGGTAGATCGGCAGGAGGTTGAACAGGAAGAGGACGAGGTTCATCCCGGCCAGCAGCTGGATGAAGTAGCCGATCTTCTGCGTCGCGGAGAACTCCTCGAAGGCGAAGACCTCCCCGGAGATCCGGCTGACGCCGACGACGCCGATCGGTCCGAGCGGGTCGCGCTCCTCGCCCAGGAAGGCGGCGCGGAACAGCTGCGGGACCCGCTCCGGGATCTCGAGCAGCCGGTCCACCGAGCGGACGACGATGTCGCCGAAGTGGCCCGGCACCTCGGTGAGCGACTGCCGCACCTCGGTCTGCAGTGGGCTGATGCCGACGTACCCGACGACCCGGGTCTGCTCGCCGTCCTCGCTGAGGTAGACCTCGTTCTCGATGGGGGTGACGGGGAGGTCGAGCCGCTCGCCGTCCCGCTCGACGGTGAAGACGACGGGCTCGTCGGCGCTGACCCGGATCGCCTCCTGCACCTGCTCCCAGCCGACGTCGGTCTCCTGCGGGACCGGCTCGCCGTCGAGGGCGACGATGGTGTCCTCGGGCCGCAGCCCGGCCTCCGCCGCGGGGCTGCGCACCGGGAGGGCGCAGCCCGCTGCGCCGGGCTCGCACAGCGCCCCCTCGGGCGTGATGGGGATCGAGCACGGGTCCTCCGCGCCGGCGGTGGCCGCACCGGCGGGCAGCACGCACTCGGGCACCGTGCGGATCGTCGTGGTGATCTCCGGGATCCCGAAGCCCGTCAGCACGACGGTGAAGAAGACCACCGCCAGCACCAGGTTGTGGAAGGGCCCGGCGAACATGACGATGACCCGCTGCCACCAGGGCTTCTTGTAGAAGACCCGGTCCCGGTCGCTCGGCCGGACGTCGTTGAGCGCCTGCCCGCGCACCTCGGCGATGAAGCTGCGCATGCGGGTGGCGCGCTTGCTCTCGCCCTCCTCGGCCGGCGGGATCATGCCGACGATGCGGATGTAGCCGCCCAGGGGGACGGCCTTGACGCCGTACTCGGTCTCGCCGCGGCGCCGGGAGTACACGGTGGGGCCGAAGCCGACCATGAACTGCGGGACGCGCATGCCGAACTTCCGCGCCCACCAGAAGTGGCCCGCCTCGTGGAAGGCGATGGAGAACATCAGGCCGAGGGCGAACAGGACGATCCCCAGGACCGTCAGCAGGATCCCGCTCAGCTCAGCCTCCGGCGATGACGCCCCGGGCGTGCTCCCGGGCCCACTTCTCCGCCGCCAGCACGTCGTCGACGCAGGTGGGGGCGCCGAGGTCCGGCGCGGCGTCGAGCGTACGCGCGATGAGCTGGACGATTCCTGGGAACGACAGCCGACCCGCCGTGAAGGCGGCGACCGCCTCCTCGTTGGCGGCGTTGTACATGGCCGGCACCACGCCGCCCGCCTCCCCGGCGGTGCGCGCCAGGCGCACGGCGGGGAACGCCTCGGGGTCCAGGGGCAGGAACTCCCAGCTGCTCGCCGTCGACCAGTCCAGCGCCGGCTGCACCTGCGGCAGCCGGTCGGGCCAGGCCAGGCCGAGGGCGATCGGCAGCCGCATGTCCGGCGGGCTGGCCTGCGCGATCGTCGCGCCGTCCGCGAAGGTGACCATGGAGTGCACGATCGACTGCGGGTGCACCACGACGTCGATGTCGGCGTAGGGGACGCCGAAGAGCAGGTGCGCCTCGATCAGCTCGAGGCCCTTGTTGACCAGGGTCGCCGAGTTGATCGTCACCACCGGCCCCATGGCCCAGGTCGGGTGCGCCAGGGCCTCCTCGACGGTGACCTCGGCGAGCTCCGCGGCCGACCGGCCGCGGAACGGCCCGCCGCTCGCCGTGAGCACCAGCCGGGCGACCTCGTCGCGGGCCCCGCCGCGCAGGCACTGGGCCAGCGCCGAGTGCTCGGAGTCCACGGGCACCAGCTGACCCGGCGCCGCGGCGGCGAGCACCAGTTCGCCACCGGCCACCAGCGACTCCTTGTTCGCCAGCGCCACCGTCCGGCCGGCCCGCAGCGCCGAGAGGGTGGGGCCCAGCCCGATCGAGCCGGTGATGCCGTTCAGGACGACGTCGGCCGGCCGGGCGGCCAGCTCCTCGGCGGCACGCGGACCGGCGAGGATCTCGGGCAACGCGTACTCCCCCTTGGCCCAGCCGCGCTGGGACGCCGCGGCGTAGAAGGCCAGCTGCAGGTCCTGGGCGGCGGTGGCCCGGGCGACGGCGACGGTGCGGACGCCGAGCGCCAGCGACTGCTCGGCGAGCAGGGCCACGTCCCCTCCCCCGGCGGCCAGCCCGGTGATGCGCAGCCGGCCGGGGTTCTGCGCGGCGACCGCCAGCGCCTGACGGCCGATGGAGCCGGTGGAGCCGAGGACGGTGACCTCGCGGGGCTGGCTCATGGGGCCATCCTGCCAATCGGCCCGGCCCCCGGCCCGCTTGTCCGAGGGGGTTGCCTCCGGTCGGACGCATCGACGAGGACGCGCGGTGCACAGCAAACTCCATCCGATCGCGAGGCGGTTGGCACTTCCTGACATTGCTGAACGCCCTGCACTTCTGGATCCCGCGACTACCTGCCGAACGGTATGGCACATCGCGGCGTGTCGCAGGCAGAAAGACACAGCGGTGGACGCCGTGGGCTCGATACTCGTGCAGACGGCTCGGGAGTCCGAGCCCCCGACACTCGGAGCTCGCCATGACCCGCAACCGCATCGCCGCGACCACCGGCGTGACCGCTCTCGCCACCGTTTCCCTCGGCCTGGTCTTCGCCCCGGCCGCCCTCGCCGCCGTCGAGCTGACCGCACCGACGGCTCCCGCGACCGTCACGGCCGCGCAGGAGTTCGAGATCGAGGGCGCCGAGTGCTTGACGACCGACCCCGACTACCCGGCCGAGGTCGCCCTGTTCGCCGACGTCGCCCTGCCCGAGCCGACGGAGGAGGACTTCGTCTACACGGCCCCCGCGGAGGACGGCACCTGGTCGGCCACGGTCTCCTTCCCGGCGGGCACGACGGGTGAGCACGAGTTCTACGCCTTCTGCGACAACATCTACGGCGAGCTGCCGCAGGTGTACGCGCCCACCATCATCACGGTCACCGCTCCGCCCGTCGTCACCCCGCCGAGCACCCCGGCGCCCGAGACCCCGGCGCCCGAGGCCCCGAAGCCCAGCGCCATCCGCGGCGAGTCCGCCAACACCCCTGGGGTCTCCGCTCAGACCACCGCCGCCACGACCAAGACCGCGGTGCCCGGCCAGAAGGTCGTCAAGGTCTACAAGGGCTTCCAGCCCTTCGAGAAGGTCACGCTCACCATGCACTCGACCCCTCAGGTCCTCGGCACCTTCACCGCTGACGCCGATGGCGTGCTGGAGGTGGAGTTCACCCTCCCGGCGGGCACCACTGCCGGTATGCACACCCTGGTCCTCGAGGGCCCGAGCACCTACTTCCAGGAGGGCTTCCAGGTCTCCGGCACGCTGACCACCGCCTCCTCCGACAGCCTCGCCTACACCGGCGCCAGCGTCGGCCTGCCGCTCGCCCTGGGCGCCGGCCTGCTCGTGGCCGGTGGTGGCGCGCTCGTCGCCACCCGTCGCCGCGCGGGGGCCTCGCAGGCCTGAGCATGATCTCGTCGCACGCACCGGACGCCGGCCAGGACACCCCTGGCCGGCGTCCGGCGCGTTCGGGGGCCCGACGCCGGTTCCGGACGGCGCTGGTCCTGCTGGCCGCGCTGTCGGTGGCCGTGGGCATCGACGCCGCGGTCGTCGCGGCGCGGGTCGACCAGGTGGACGTCGACCTCACGAGGGGCCCAGGGGACGCCGACGGCCGGACCTGGGTCCTGGTCGGCCTCGACTCGCGCGCCTCGCTGCCCGACGGGGCGGACGTCCGCGACTTCGGGACCCCGGAAGCCGTACCCGGCGCCCGCGCCGACGTCATCGTGGTCGTGCACCAGACCGATGCCGGCACCACGGCCTTCTCGGTCCCCCGCGACCTCCGGGCGTTCAACGGTCGCAGCGTGGGCCGGCTCGCGGTCAGTTGGCTCGACGGCCCGGCGTCCACTGTCTCCGCACTCTGCCGGCTGGGCATCCCCACCGATCACCTCGTCACGGTGGACCTGGCCGGCTTCACCGCGATGGTGGACGCCGTCGGGGGGGTCACCGTCGACGTCCCGCGTCCCGTACGCGACCCGGCCGCGGGACTGCTCCTCCGCTCGACCGGGGCGGTCCACGTCGACGGCGCGACGGCGCTGGGCCTGATCCGCTCCCGCCACCCCGAGCACCTGACGGGCGGCGTCTGGACGCCCGCGGCCGTAGATCCGGACGGCCGGGCAGCCGCCGCCGGCGCCGTTCTCTCCGCGCTGCTCGACGGCGTGCACGGGGCGGCGCTGCGGCCGTGGCAGCTGCAGGCGGTCGCCTGGGCGGCCTCCGGCGCGGTCACCGTCGACCCCGGCACCTCCGTGACCGACCTGATCGCGCTGGCCGGAGCCGGGATCGGCCCCGTCGGGGTGCTCCCCGTCTCCGAGCCGGTGGGCTCGACGCTGACGCGGCTGCCCACCGCGGACACCGCTGCGGCCCTCGCGGCGGCCGGCCTCGCCTGCGCCGGCTGACGACCCGCCGACGGACCTCAGCCGGTGCCCGCTCCCGGCTCCTGCCAGAATGTCGGCGTGAGCGAAACGCAGCGGGTCAACCAGCCGGGTCGGGAAGAGGGCGTCGTCCGCGCCGGCGCGCACCCCGTCGAGCACGAGCAGCCCGAGGACTGGGGCTGGCACGGCGAGACCGGCAAGTGGGGTCAGATCGGTGGCTGGTTCACCGTGGCGGTCATCCTGCTGTACATGGTCGGCAACCACGAGGGCCGGGTCGAGGACCTGTGGCTGCTCGGCATTGCCGGCGTGATGGCCCTGATCCTCATCTGGGACCTCCGCCGGAAGAAGACCGCCTGGCGCCGCTGACCACCGGACACGACGAGGCCCCGCTCCCCTGCACCAGGGGCGCGGGGCCTCGTCGTACCCCGGGCCGGCAGCTCAGCTGATCGAGACGCCGATCGCCGCGCCGATCAGGTAGGTGATGCCGGCTGCCGCTGCGCCGAAGAGCAGCTGGCGCAGCCCGGCGTACCACCAGGGACGCGGGGTGAAGCGCGAGGACAGCGCCCCGGCCAGCAGCAGCCCGAGCCCACCGCAGAGCAGGGCGACCCACAGCAGCGGGACCCCGAGGAAGTAGGGCAGCAGCGGGAGCACCGCGCCGGTGGCGAAGGTCAGGAACGACGACACCGCCGCCACGCGGGGCGAGGGCCGGTCGTCGGTGCTGACGCCGAGCTCGGCGAGCACGTGCAGCCGCAGCGCCGTCTCCGGGTCGGCCGACAGCTGGACGGCGACCTGCCGGGCCAGCCGGGCGTCCACGCCGCGGTCCTGCAGCATCGCGGTGAGCTCGGCCAGCTCCCCCGCCGGGTTGCGCTCGAGCTCGCGGCGCTCCTTCTCGACCTCCAGGTCGAGCTGCTCGTTCTGGGTCTTCACCGAGGTGTACTCGCCCAGCGCCATCGACACCGCGCCGGCGACCAGGCTGGCCACCCCGGCCAGGACGATCGCGCGCGGTGCGGCGCCACCGCCACCGACGCCGGCGACCAGCGCGGTGTTGGTGACCAGGCCGTCCATGGCGCCGAAGACGGCGGCCCGCAGCCAGCCGCCGGTGACGTCGGCGTGGCTGTGCTCGTGCGCCTCGGCCGCCGGTGGGGCCGCAGGGCTCACTCCCCGTCCGCCTCGGCACCCAGCGGCACGGGCTCCTCGACGCTGGGGGTGGGCAGGGCCACGGCGGGGACGCCCTCGACCCGATCGGACGCGGCGAGCTGCCCGCAGGCGCCGTCGATGTCCTGCCCCCGGGTGTCGCGCACCGTCGTCGCCACCCCGGCGGCCCGCAGGCGGGCGACGAACTCTCGCTGCGCGGGCAGCGGGCTGGCGTCCCAGGGGCTGCCCGGGGTCGGGTTGAGCGGGATCAGGTTCACGTGCGCGAGCTTCCCGGCCAGCAGCCGGCCCAGCAGGTCGGCCCGGAACGGCTGGTCGTTGACGTCGCGGATGAGCGCGTACTCCACCGAGTACCGCCGTCCGGTGCGCTGGGCGTAGGCGTCGGCCGCGTCGACCACCTCGCCGACCTTCCAGCGGGTGTTGATCGGCACCAGGGTGTCGCGCAGCTCGTCGTCGGGGGCGTGCAGGCTGACCGCGAGGGTGACGTTGCGCCCCTCCTCGGTGAGCCGGCGGATGGCGGGCACGAGGCCGACCGTGGACACCGTCACCGACCGCTGGGAGAGGCCCAGCCCGTAGGGAGCGGTGCCGAGCAGGGCGTCGAGGGTGGTGCGCACGCGGGCGTAGTTGGCCAGCGGCTCGCCCATGCCCATGAAGACGACGTTGGACAGCCGTCCCGGCCCACCGGCGACGTCACCGTTCGCCATCGCCGCGGCGGCGGCCACCGCCTGGCCGATGATCTCGGCGGCGGAGAGGTTGCGGGTCAGCCCGGCCTGGCCGGTGGCGCAGAACGGGCACGCCATCCCGCAGCCGGCCTGGCTGGAGATGCAGACGGTGGCGCGGTCGGGGTAGCGCATGAGCACGCTCTCCACGAGGGCGCCGTCGTGCAGCCGCCACAGCGTCTTGCGGGTGCGCCCGCCGTCGGCGGTCTGGTGCCGCACGGGGGTGAGCAGGCCGGGCAGCAGCGCCTCTCGGAGCGGCTCCCGCGCGGCGGCCGGGATGTCGGTCATCGCGGCGGGCTCGGTGGTCCCGCGGTAGTAGTGCCGGGCCAGCTGGTCGGCGCGGAACGCCGGCTGGCCCAACTCGGCGACCGCCGCGCGGGCCTCCTCACGGGTGAGGTCGGCGAGGTGGCGCGGCGGCTTGCCGCGTCGGGGGGCGTCGAAGACCAGGGGGAGGGCAGTCATGGCGCCCTCCATGGTCCCACCTCCCCCGGCTCCGGGTCGCGGTCCGGAGACCGAACTCACGCGGGCGGGACGGATCCCTGGCAGGGTCTCCGGTCATGAGCCGGTTGGACGACGTCGACCTGAGCCTCCGTCTGGACAAGAAGGAGGGCAAGAAGCAGCTGGCCGCCGCACAGGAGCGGCTGGTCCACCTCCGGCTGCTGCTCGGCGGGCAGATCGGGCCGGGTGAGCTCGGCCCGCCGCTGCTGGCGGTGTTCGAGGGCTGGGACGCCTCGGGCAAGGGCGGCGCGATCCAGCGGCTGGTCGCGGAGCTGGACTCCCGGCACGTGCGGGTGGCCCAGTTCGCCGCGCCCACCAGCGACGAGAAGCGGCACCACTTCCTGTGGCGCTTCTGGCCGGTGCTGCCCGGCTGGGGCGGCATGGCCGTGCTCGACCGGTCCTGGTACGGCCGGGTGCTCGTCGAGCGGGTGGAGGGCTTCGCCACGAAGGAGGCGTGGCAGCGGGCCTACCAGGAGATCGTCGACCTCGAGACGACGCTGGCCGCCGAAGGCACGGTGCTGGTCAAGTTCTGGATGCACGTCTCCCCGGAGGAGCAGCTGCACCGCTTCGAGTCCCGTCGCGCGGACCCGTACAAGGCGTGGAAGCTCACCGAGGAGGACTGGCGCAACCGGGAGAAGCGCGGGGAGTACGAGGCGGCGGTCGAGGAGATGCTCGAGCGCACCGACACCCCCGTCGCGCCGTGGCACGTCATCCCCGCCGACGACAAGCGGTGGGCGCGGGTGGCCGTCGTCCGGACCGTGTGCGAGGCGATCGAGGCGGCGTTGCGGACGCGCGGCATCGACCCCGACCCGCCCCTGGGCGACGACTAGCGGGTCGCGGCCGGGCCGGCGTGCTGCCGGATCCAGGCGTGCATGGCGATCCCGGCGGCCACGCCGGCGTTGATCGAGCGGGTGGAGCCGAACTGGGCGATCGAGACGGTCGTCGCCGCCCCGGCCCGCGCCTCCGGTGTCAGGCCGGGGCCCTCCTGGCCGAACAGCAGCACGCACCGCTCCGGCAGGACGGCCGTCTCGATCGGCACGGCACCGGGGCCGTTGTCGACGGCGACGACCGCGAGCCCCTGCCCGGTCGCGTACGCCAGCAGCCCGCCGACGTCGGCGTGGTGGCGCAGGTGCTGGTACCGGTCGGTGACCATCGCCCCGCGCCGGTTCCACCGCCGCCGGCCGACGACGTGCACCTCGGCGGCGAGGAAGGCGTTGGCGGTGCGCACCACCGTGCCGATGTTCAGGTCGTGCCCGAAGTTCTCGATGGCGACGTGGAACGGGTGCCGGCGCCGGTCGAGATCGGCCACGATCGCCTCGACCGTCCAGTAGCGGTACCGGTCGACGACGTTGCGCCGGTCGCCCTCGGCCAGCAACTGCGGGTCGTAGCGCGGGTCCTCCGGCCACGGCCCCTCCCACGGCCCGACGCCGACCGTCGTCCCCCAGTCGGTGGGGCCGGCCAGGACGTCGTCGGTCACGCCACGGATGGTGCCAGCCCGCCGGGGGGCCACTCGGGACGGCCGCCGTGCGGTGCCGCGCGGCTCTGCGGCCCGACGCGCACGCCGTCGTACTCGTAGGCGTACCGGTCGGGGTACGGGCACAGCCCGGCGGAGGCGCCCACCTCCACGAGCGCGAGCGGCTCGTCCAGCTGGGGCAGGACCGGCAGCAGCGCCCCGCAGCGGGCCGGCTCGTCGGTCTGGGTCGCCCGGGCCAGCATGGTCCGGCGCAGCCGGTCACCGTCCTCGACGACCCGGCGGTCGAGCGCGTCGCCGTCGGCGGGTACGCCCGCCAGCAACTGCAGGGCCGCGAGCAGCCGGTTGGGCTGCCGCTTCGGCCCCGGCAGGCCGGTGAGGAGGCGCAGCACCGGCTCCGAGCCGGCGACGTGCGCGGCCAGCTCGGCGTACCGCGGCGAGGTCGGTGCGGCCTCGGTGACGAACTCGCGGTATCGGCGGGCGATCCGGTCGAGGTCCTCGTCGGTCACCCGGGCAGGATCGCAGGGATGCAGCCCGACGTCCTCCTCCACCTGATCGAGCCGGCGGCCTGGCGGGCCGCCCTGGCCGACGGCGGCGTCCGACCGGACGGACCCGGCTTCGTGCACCTGTCGACGCCGCAGCAGGTGCACCGGCCGGCCGGCCGGCTCTTCCCCGGCCGCCGCGACCTCGCGGTGCTCGTCGTCGACCCGTCGCGGCTGGCCGACCCGGTGCGGTTCGAGCCCGGGCACCCCGGCGATCCCGACGGCGAGCTGTTCCCGCACCTGTACGGCCCGCTGCCGACCAGCGCGGTCGTCGCCGTCGTCCCCTACCGCCCCCCGGCGCCGCTCCGGCTGCCGGCTGCCGGGGACGCGCTCGCCCGGGCGCTGGCGCTCTACACCTCGGTCCCGGTCCGGCGGGCCGTGGGCGTGGGTGACGTGCCCGGCGGCGTGGTCGTGCTCGACCCGGACCTCCCGCACTCCCGGGACAACAACCGGCTGGTCCTCACCGAGCCGGTGGACGCCGCGGCCGTCGAGGCGGCGGCCGAGGAGGTGGGCGGCAACGCCGGCTGGCCGCACCTGGCCGCGCTGCTCGCCTGGCCCGGCGCGGCGACGACGGCTGCCGCGCTGGCCCTCCGCGGCTGGGCCGCCGAGGAGCTGGTGCTGATGAGCCGCCGCACCGACGTGCCGGTGCCCGGCTCCGCAGCGCGCGCGGAGGTGGTCGGCCAGCACGAGGTGCACGACCTGTGGGAGCGCTCCTGGCGGCGGGACCTGGCCTCGCTCGGCAGCGGTCTGGACGCGGTGGTCGCCCAGCTGGTCGGGCGCGAGCAGCTCAACGACCGGGTGGTCGCCGTCACCGACGTCGTCGTGCGGGAGGACGGTCGCGTCGTCGCCGCCGGCCAGCTGCGGGTGGACGGCGCCACCGCGGCGGTCGAGTCGGTGCTCACCGACCCCGCGGCCCGGGGGCGCGGCCACGGCGACGCGGTGCTGGCGCGGATCCTCGAGCTCGCCGCGGACGCCGGGTGCGACCTGGTGGTGCTCGAGGCCGCGGGGGACGACTGGCCGCGGCACTGGTACGCCCGCCGCGGGTTCGAGCAGATCGGCCGCACCTGGGCGGTGGACCGCCCGGCGTGAGTCAGGCCGGCGCCAGCACCGTCAGCAGCAGGTAGGCCGCGGCCGCGGACGGGAGCAGCGAGTCCAGCCGGTCCATGATGCCGCCGTGCCCGGGCAGCAGGTCGCCCATGTCCTTGAGGCCGAGGTCGCGCTTGATCAGCGACTCGGCCAGGTCCCCCACCGTCGCGGAGACGGCGATGGCCGCGCCGAAGACGAGTCCGCCCCACCAGGGTGCGCCGAGACCGAGGACCAGGATCGGCGTGGCCATGAGCATGCAGGTCAGCACGGAGCCGGCCATGCCCTCCCAGGACTTCTTCGGGCTGATCGAGGGCGCCATCGGGTGCCTGCCGAACATGACCCCGGCGGCGTAGCCCCCGACGTCGCTGGCCACCACCGTCGCGATGAACGCCAGCACCCGCGTCGCGCCGTCCTCGGGCACGAGCAGCAGGACGGCGAAGCCGGCCAGCAGCGGGACGTAGAGGGTGACCAGGACCCCGGCGGCGGCGTCCCTGCGGTAGCCGACCGGGCCTCCGGCGAGCCGCCAGAGCAGCACGGCCGCCGCGGTGAGCAGGAACCCGGTGAGCAGCCCGGTGGGACCGCGGGTCCAGGCCAGCCCCTGCATCGCGAGGGCACCGACGAGCAGCGGTACGAGCGGGGCGGAGAACCCGCCCTTCCGCAGCGCCCGGGTCAGCTCCACGACGGCCACGAGGATCGCGGCGACGAGCACCCCGAGGAAGGCCGGCCGCCACACGAACAACGCCACCAGGATGACGCCGACCAGCCCGAGGCCGACCCCGATGGCCGCCCGCAGGTTCCGACCGGCGCGGCTCACCGGCTGCTCCGTGGTGGGCAGCTGCGCGAGCTCCTCCGGCAGCGGCATGGCCGTCGCGGTGGGGACGTCGTCGGCCGGGGGCGGGGCGGGTGGGTCGTCGGGCACCGGGACCGGTGCGCGCGGGGGCAGCGGCGGGAGCGGTCGGGACGCCGCACGCGGCACCGGACCGGTGTCGTCGTCCTCCCGCCGACCGGCACCCGGCGTCCGGGTACCGAACCGCGGGGACGGCTCGGCACCCGGGTGCAGCGAACGCGGGCGGTCGGCGGGAGGAGGCGTCATGGGCGTGTGGCCGCGACGAGGTCAGACCTCGAGCAGCTCGCCCTCCTTGGTCTTCACCGCGTCGTCGATGCCCTGGGTGTGCTTGGCGGTGAGGTCGTCGAGCTCCTTCTCCGCGCGGCGCACGTCGTCCTCGCCCGCCTCGCCGTCCTTGGCGATGCGGTCGAGCTCCTCCTTGGCGCGCCGGCGGATGTTGCGGATCGCGACCTTGGCGTCCTCACCCTTGGAGCGCGCCATCTTCACCAGGTCGCGACGGCGCTCCTCGGTCAGCTGCGGGAACACCACGCGCAGCAGCTGGCCGTCGTTGGTCGGGTTGACGCCGAGGTCGCTGTCCCGGACGGCCTTCTCGATGGCACCCAGCTGACCCATGTCGTAGGGCTTGATGACCGCCATGCGGGCCTCGGGCACGGTGATCGAGGCCATCTGCGGCACGGGCGTCAGGGCTCCGTAGTAGTCCACGACGATCTTGTTGAACATCGAGGGGGCGGCCCGGCCGGTGCGGACCGAGCCCAGGTCCTCGCGCGCCACCGAGAGGGCCTTGTCCATCCGGTCCTCGGCGTCGAGCAGGGTGTCGTCGATCACGGGGTGTCCCTCCTGCGGCCCGCTCCCCGGGCCGGGGAGCTCGTCGGGCCGTCGTCCTCGTCGTTGCGCCGGCGGCCGGCCGGTCAGGCCGGCTGACTGATCAGCGTGCCGATCCTCTCACCTGCGGTAGCGCGGGCGATGTTGCCGTCGCGCAGCAGGTCGAACACGACGATCGGCATCTTGTTGTCCATGCAGAGGCTGATCGCCGTCGCGTCGGCCACCTTGAGCTGCTTGGCCAGCACGGTGGCGTAGTCCAGGTCGTCGTACATGACCGCGTCGGGGTTGGTGCGCGGGTCGTCGTCGTAGACGCCGTCGACGCCGTTCTTGCCCATGAGCAGCACCTGGCACTCGATCTCCAGGGCGCGCTGGGCGGCGACGGTGTCGGTGGAGAAGTAGGGCATCCCGGCGCCGGCGCCGAAGATGACCAGGCGGCCCTTCTCCAGGTGCCGGATGGCCTTGCGCGGGATGTAGGGCTCGGCGACCTGGCCCATGGTGATGGCCGACTGGACCCGGGTCTCCAGCCCCGCCTTCTCGCAGAAGTCCTGCAGCGCGAGGCAGTTCATGACCGTGCCGAGCATCCCCATGTAGTCGGCCTTGGTGCGGTCCATGCCGGCCTGGGAGAGCTCTGCGCCGCGGAAGAAGTTGCCGCCGCCCATGACGACGGCGACCTGCGTGCCGCGCGCGACGACCTCGGCGAGCTGCTCGGCGATGGCCCGGACGACGTCGGCGTCGACACCGACCTTGCCGCCGCCGAAGGACTCACCGGAGAGCTTGAGCAGCACGCGCTGGTAGCCGCTGCCGTCGGCCGGCTGGAAGGCGGTGGGGGCGGAGAGCGGCGCGGTGGTGTCGGTCAACGAATCATCCCTGGCTCGGTGTCGGTGGGGGCTTTCGGTGGAGTGTGATCCTGCCGCATCCCGGTGCCCGGCTCCTGCCGGGCGGCGGACCGCGGTCGGGCACCGGACAGACGACCGGCCCCGTCCCACGAGGGGAACGGGGCCGGTCATCGGTACCGGGTGCGGCTCAGGCCTGGCCGACCTCGAAGCGCGCGAAGCGCTCGACGGTCAGACCCGCCTCGTCGACGATCTGCTTGACCGTGCGCTTGGGCTCGGTGATCGACGGCTGCTCGAGCAGGACGAAGTCCTTGTAGTAGGCGTTCACCCGACCCTCGACGATCTTGGTGATCGCCTGCTCGGGCTTGCCCTCCTCCTTCGCGGTCTGCTCGGCCACGCGGCGCTCGGTCTCGACCGCCTCGGCCGGGACCTCGTCGCGGGTGAGGTAGCGCGGGCGCGCGGCGGCGATGTGCATCGCCAGGCTGCGCGCCGCCTCCTCGGAGCCGCCGGAGTACTGCACCGCGACGCCGATGGCCGGGGGCAGGTCGGTGGCCCGCTTGTGCAGGTAGACGGCGGTGGCGCCGTCGAAGGCGACGAAACGCGACAGGACGAGCTTCTCGCCGATGCGGGCGGACTCGCCCTCGACCAGCTTCTCGACGGTCTGGCCGTCGACCTCGGTGGCCAGCAGCGCCGCGGCGTCGGCCGGCTTGTTCTCCAGGCCGATCGCGAGCAGCCGCTCGGCGAGGGCGACGAAGTCGGCGTTCTTGGCGACGAAGTCGGTCTCGCAGTCGAGCTCGAGCAGTGCGCCGTCCCTGCTGACGACGATGCCGTTGGTCGTCGAGCGCTCCAGGCGCTTGCCGACGTCCTTGGCGCCCTTGACCCGGAGCAGCTCGATGGCCTTGTCGTACTCGCCGTCGGCCTCGGTCAGGGCCTTCTTGGCGTCCATCATGCCGGCGCCGGTGGCGTCGCGGAGACGCTTGACGTCGGCTGCGGTGAAGGCAGGCATGTCTCTTCCCTCTGGTCGGGTGGTGCGTGCTGTGGAACGGCCGCGCGGCGGCGCCGTCCCCCCGCGGGTCAGCGGGAGGACGGCGCCGGACCGTCAGACGACGTTGGTCTCCTTGCCACCGGTGGTGGCGGGGACGTCCTCGACCGGCGCGACCTCGCCGACGGTGACCTCGGCGGGCTGGGCCGGGGTCTCGGGCAGCGGGGTGGCCTCGGCGGCCGGGGCGGGGGCCTCGGCCGGGGTGGCGGCGGCCTGCTCGTCGGCGGTGCCGCCGGTCAGGAGCTCGCGCTCCCAGTCGGCCAGGGGCTCGCCGGCGGCCACGGCCGGCTCGCCGCCGTCCTCGCGGCCGGCGTTGGCCTGCGCGGCCGACCGGGCCATGAGCCCCTCGGCGACGGCGTCGGCGATGACCCGGGTCAGCACGGCGATGCTGCGGATCGCGTCGTCGTTGCCCGGGATCTTGTAGTCGACCTCGTCGGGGTCGCAGTTGGTGTCCAGGATCGCGACCACGGGGATCTTGAGCTTCCGCGCCTCGCCGACGGCGATGTGCTCCTTCTTGGTGTCCACGATCCAGATGGCGCTGGGCACCTTCTTCATGTCGCGGATACCGCCGAGGCTGCGCTCGAGCTTGGCCTTCTCGCGGCTGAGGACCAGCTGCTCCTTCTTGGAGAGGCTGACCAGCACGCCGGTCTGCTCCTGGTCCTCGAGCTCCTTGAGCCGCTCCAGCCGCTTGAAGACGGTCTGGAAGTTGGTGAGCATGCCGCCGAGCCAGCGCTGGTTGACGTAGGGCATGCCCACGCGCGTGGCCTGCTCGGCGACGACCTCCTGCGCCTGGCGCTTGGTGCCGACGAACAGGATCGAACCGCCGTGCGCGACCGTCTGCTTGACGAACTCGTAGGCGTTGTCGATGTACCCGAGCGTCTGCTGCAGGTCGATGATGTAGATGCCGTTGCGCTCGGTGAAGATGAAGCGCTTCATCTTCGGGTTCCAGCGACGGGTCTGGTGCCCGAAGTGCACGCCGCTGTCGAGCAGCTGCTTCATGCTGACGACTGCCATATCGCAGCCTCTCTGCGTCTGCGCGCGGCCGTGGGCCGCGCTGATTCCGGTTGTCGCGGGCCCCGGTTGGCGCCCGCCCTGGCGTCCTGCGGCACCACTCCCCCGGCTGGGCCGGGACCGAGGTGGCGACTGCCCCGCCGATCGGCGGGAGAAGGACGCGCGAAGTCGACCCGTCGGACGGGCCGCACCGGACAGCATACGCGACGCCCGACGGGGCTTTTCCCCAGTTCCCGGGCCCGTCCACAGCTCCGGTCGCGGCCTCGTCCCGGGCGGTCCGCTCGCGCAGGGTCGGCGCATGAGGTCCGGGGTCGCGGTCGTGCTCGCGCTGGTCGCCGTCGCCGTGCTGGCCCCGGTCGGCGCGGCCGCCGGGCCGGCGCCGCCGGCCGCCTCGGGGAGCAGCTCCGCCTGGGTCGCGCCGCTGCCCGGCGAGCCCGCCGTGGGCCGGCCGTTCGAGCCGCCGCCGCACCGGTACGGGCCCGGCCACCGGGGCGTCGACCTCGTCGGCGCTCCCGGCTCCCCGGTGCTGGCGGCGGGCGACGGCGTCGTCGTGTTCGCCGGGATGGTGGCCGGGCGGCCGGTGGTCAGCATCGACCACGCCGACGGCCTGCGGACGACGTACGAGCCGGTCGAGCGCTCGGTCGGCGCGGGTGCGCGGGTGACCCGCGGCTCGCCGATCGGGGTGCTGGCGGCCGGGCACCCCGGCTGCCCGGCCGCCGCCTGCCTGCACTGGGGGCTGCGCCGGGGCGGGGACTACCTGGACCCGCTGGCGCTGCTGGCGCCCCCTCGGATCCGCCTGCTGCCGTTCGGCCGGGCCGGGCGCGTGGCCCCGGTGCAGGTCCCGCCAGCACCGCGGCGCTCCGACGCAGCGGTGCCGGCCGTATCCCGGCTCGCGGGCGGTACGGCTAGCCGGCAAGCACGGCGGTGCAGTTCGCGGACAGGATTCCGCCCTCTGCGTGCAGCAGCGCGATCCTGGCCCCTGCCACCTGGTTGGCCGCCTCGCCGGTCAGTTGACGGACGGCTTCGGTGATGTGGTGGATGCCCGCGGCATAGCCGCAGTGAGCGTGGGACAGCAGTCCTCCGTGCGTGTTCGTGGGCATGGGTCCCTGGAGCGAGATCCCGCCGGAGGCGACGAAGTCCGGGGCCTGGCCGGGCGGACAGATGCCGATCTCCTCGAGTTCGAGAGCGAGGGTGATGGAGTAGCTGTCGTACAGGAGTGCGACGTCGACGTCGTCGACACCGACGGCCGCCTCCTCCATCGCACGTCGGGACGACAGGCGGCAGCCGGTCCTCGACAGGTCCCCGGCGTAGGCCACGTGGTCGTAGACGTAGCCCTGGGCGCCACTCAGCAACCCGACGTTCCTCCCCGCCGCGGAACCGGAGCCGGCACGCCCGATGATCAACGCCGCGGCGCCGTCCGAGATGGGGCTGCACTCCAGGAGGTGCAGCGGGCTGGACACCAACCGGGAGGCGGTGACGTCCGACGTGGACAGCGGATCCCGGTAGGACGCCCGCGGGTTGCCGACGGCGTGCTCACGCATCGAGACGGGAATGGCTGCGAGCGCGTCGGGGTCGAGCCCGAATCGGTGCAGGTACGCCTGCGCGAGCAATGCGTACGCCGAGGCGTTCAGCATGCCGAAGGGCTGCTCCCACGCCGCGTGCCTCATCGCGGAGAAGGCGGAGACCGAGGCAGACCGGTCCTGGCCGGAACGTGGGGTGTCAGCGGCCAGGACCATGACCGCACGGCAGGCTCCGGTGCGGACCAGCCGGAACGCATCGACCAGCCCGGCGAGCGCCGACGCACCACCCAGGGACACGCTCTGGCAGTGGCGCATCTGCTCCGCTATCCCGAGGTACTCGGCGACGGCGACCGCATGCCGGGGGAACCCGCCGACGATCGGGACCGTGGTGATGAGGCCGTCGAGGTCGCCCAGATCCAGCCCGGCGTCGGCCACCGCCGCGGACGCCACCTGAGCGGTCAGGTCGAGCGTCGTGACCCCTGGTAGTCGACCGACCTCGCTCTCCGCGATCCCGATGACCGCCGCCTCGCGGGTGCTCACCGGGCCGGCTCCTGCTCGGCCAGGGCGAAGACGGGCACCGTGGTCCCGCCACGCTCCCGGTAGGCGAGCTCGACCGCGTCTCCGATGCGGGGAGCGCGGTTCCCGGCCTCGCCGTCGGCCCGGACGAGGTTCGACACCATGACCGCCCCCGGCGCCAGCTCGATCATGACGATCCAGTAGGGCAGCTCCGACTGGAACTCGGGATACGTGGTGCGGAAGACCTCGGTGAAGGAGACGATGCGGCCCGTTCCCGGGTGCGGTGTCCACTCCAGCGTCGTCGCGCTCCGGCATCGGCGACACCAGGGTCCGGGCGGGTGCTGGACGAGGCTGCAACTCGTGCACCGCTGGACCAGGAGCCGCTTCTCCCTGATCGCCTCCCACCAGTACGCGGCAGCGGCATCCATCATCTCTCCCCTGCTCGGCCGGCGGACCCGGGCAGGACCTGCCCGGTGTGCTCCCCCAGGTGCGGTGCCCGTGTCGGGGGCTGCCACGGGGTCGCGCTCAACTTGTACGGCGCGCCGGGGTAGGTGAGGGACTCACCCAGGTCCTCGTGGCGCACCACGCTGTAGGCGTCCCTGTTTCGGAGGTGTGGATCGTCGAGCAGGTCCCGTGGCGCGTTGACCGGTGCCCACGGGAGCCTGCGCTTCTGCGCCTCGGCGAACAGGTAGGCGGAGTCGTGGGCCGCGCAGAACCGGGAGATCACCGCCACGACGTGGTCCATCCGGGCGGCCCGTTCCTCGTCGGATGCGTAGCCGGGGTCGGCCAGGTCCTCCGCCATGCCCTCTTCCGCGAACCACGCCACCATCGCCGCGAACCGCTGGTCGGTGAGGTACAGCGGCAGGGTGCAGAAGTACTTCCCATCGCGGCACCGGTGGTTCCAGGGGGGTGAGTCGTACGGCCGGGCGTGCCTGCCGGTCTGCCGTCTGGGGTTGACGTGCTGGTACTCCCAGTAGGCGAAGGACATCTCGGTGGACACCGACACCACGTCGTGGGCGGCGATGTCGACGACCTGGCCCCGACCCGTCCGCTGCCGGTGGACGAGAGCCGCGATGACCCCCGTGGCGACGGCCATGCCCGTGAGGTGCGCGCTCTGCCCACCCGCCGGGGCGATCGGCGGCGAGCCGGGCACGTCGTCGTAACCGCAGACCGCCATGATCCCACCGAGCGCCAGCTGGACGAGGTCGCTGGAGCGGTAGCCGGCCGAGGGCCCGGTGTCCCCGAACGGCGACACCCGGCAGTACACGAGCCCGGGGAACTCCGTCCCGGGATCGGGGGAAGTGACTCCCAGCCGGTGCAGCACCGGCGCGCTCGACCCGTCCAGGACCACGTCCGCCTGCTCCACCAGCTCCCGCAGCTGCCCGGGCGTCGCGGCCGCGGCCGGGTCCAGCACCACGGACCGCTTGGACCCGTTGTAGAACCAGAAGTGCAAGGAGCGGTCGGGATCCGCTGCCCCGCCCCGGAAGGGCGGGATCGAGCGCGACACCACGCCGCCGGGGGGCTCGACCTTGACGACATCGGCCCCCAGATCGGCGAGGAGCTTGCCGCCGAATCCGACCAGATCGCCGTCGTCCTCGATCTCCACCACCCGCACGCCCGCCAGCGGGCCCGGAGCGCTCACCACAGGGACCTCGAGACGGTGACGTCCCGGGGCAGATCCGCAGGCCAGGTCAGGCCGTCGCGATCGAGCTCGCGGACCTCCTCCTCGCTCATGCCGAGGAGATCCCGCAGCACGTACTCGTTGTCCCGCCCGAGCAGCGGCCACGAGGGCGGGGTGACCCGGTCCGTCTCCGACATCCGGATGGGCGTCGCTTCGAACCGGTGTTCCCCGAGCGACGGGTGGTCGAGGACGGGGAACACGCCGCGGTGAGCCAGTTGGGGATCGTGCTCGGTGCGGTCCTCAGCTGACTGGACGGCGCCGCACCGGATCCCCGCTCCCTGCAGCGTGCGCATCAACTCGTACTTGTCGTGCGAACCGGTCCATGCCGCGATCCGTTCGTCGAGGGCGTCCTGCTGCTCGACCCGACCGTCCGCGGTGTCCAGCGACGGATCGAGGGCCCAGGCCGGCCGGCCCATCTCCTCCCGCAGTGCCACCCACTCGGCGTCGGTGAGGACGCAGATGACGCAGTAGTCGTTGTGCCCACCGCCGAGAGTCGGATAGGCGCCGTAGGGAGCCCCCCACTCGCCCCGGTAGCCGTACACGGGTGTCGACCCGCCGGTGGCCGCACGGTTGCCCGGGGGCGACGTCTCCCCGCCACGTCGCTCCCTGCCGGCGTTCTCGTCGAGGACGCTCGGACCGGTCAGCGAGAGACCGGCCTCGACCTGTGACACGTCGACGTACTGCCCTTCCCCGGTCGCCACCTGGTGGTGGATCGCCGCGAGCGTCGCCACCGTGGCCATCGCTCCTCCTGCCACGTCCATGTAGGACCATCCCCACCCCGCCGGCGGGTGGCCGGGGAGACCTGAGACGGAGGTGAGGCCGTTGAAGGCCTGCGCGGTCGGACCCCACGTGTCATAGGTCTCGTAGGGGCCGGAGTGCCCGAAGCCGGATGCGCTGACGTACACGATCCGCGGATTGATCCGGCGGAGCTCGTCGTAGTCCAGACCCCAGCTCCGGAAGACCTGCGACGAGAACGACTCGATGACGACGTCCGAGACCCCGATGAGGCGCCGGATGATCTCCATGCCCCGAGACGACCGGACGTCGAGGGTGAGGCTCCGCTTCCCGGTGTTGAGGTTGTGGAAGAACGGACCGTTGTCCAGCCCCTTCCGCTCCTCCCCGGCGCGGTACATCGTCGTCCGCATCGGATCAGCCCGCTTGGGCCACTCCACCTTGATGACCTCGGCACCGAAGGAAGTGAGGGCACGCGTCACGGTGGGCCCGAGCACGCTCCACGTGAAGTCCAGGACCCGGACTCCGGTGAGCGCACCGGGCGGTCCACCCGCCGGCGGCTCGTCCCCCGGGACGGCGGGCAACGGGCTCCGCGACTCCTGACTGCCGTCCGCGGGGCTCAATCCGTCGCTCCCGACAGCACCGGCTCGTACGCCGCACGCTGCTCCGCGAAGAGCTCACCCAGCTCCTCGCCGGTGATGAACTCCTCCGGGACGTACTTCTCACCGACCCGGTCGACGACCTCCGGGTCTTCCAACGCCGCTCGGAGCGTGTCCTCCAGTTGGGCGACGATCTCGTCCGGCGTGCCGGCGGGGGCTGCCAGCCCGTAGTACGACGTGCCCATGGTCAGGTCCTCGTACCCGAGTTCCTGCAGCGTGGGGGTCTCCGGCAGGTAGCTGGCGCGTTCAGCGGACCCGACGGCGATGGGACGGAACTCTCCCGCCTCGATCTGGCCGAGGATGTCGTCGGATGCGACCACGAAAGTCGCATCGACGTTGCCACCGAGCAGTGCCCCGATGCTGCCCGCGTTGCCTTCGAAGGGTACGGGTGTGGTGACCACGTCGTAGTTCTCCGCCAGACGCTGCAGCTCGACGGCGCCCTGCGACGACGCCCCTGGGACCGCCACGGACAGCGTCCCCGGGCTCTCTTCCGCCGCCGCGAAGAACTCCTCCGCGGAGGAGTACTCGGAGTCCTCCCGCACCGCCAGCACGTAGGGGTACTGGGAGATCGCACCGATCGTCACGTAGTCGGACTCGTCGTAGTCGACGTCCTCCACCAGCGGTGTCACCGCAGCGGCGCTGGAGGCGAGGATCTGCAGGGTGTGACCGTCCGGCCCAGCCTGGATCATGGTGCTCATCCCCAGGGCACCGCTGCCACCCGGCCGGTTCTCGGGGATGACCGATTCCCCGAGTTCCTGCTCGAAGAAGGGTGCCAGCGAGCGGGCCACGAGATCCGTGGGACCACCGGCGGCATACGGGATGACCAGCGTGATCGGCTCGGACGGATACGTCTCGGCGTTGCCTTCGGCACCGCTGTCGGCTTCACCACCACCGCACGCGCTCAGCGGTAGGAGCGTCGACAGGACTGCGACCGCCGGGAGCAGGCGTCGGTTTCTCATGCGGATCTCCTGACAGATTCGGCTGTGCGGGTCCGTGGGCACTTCGGGTGATGCCGGGAAGGAGGTGTGCAGCGGGCGGAGCACGGTCGTCGGCCACGGGGCGACTGCACCTGCGGCCGTGGCGGCCCGGACCGTCCGCTGTGCGAGCCACGGGGTGACGCCGGCTCTCCGAGCCGGCCCGGCGCACGGGTCAGCGGGAGCGGAACGACGACTGCTGCGCGGTGCCGAGGGGGTGAAGCCACCGGGCACCTCCTTCCGTGTGTGTCTCACACTGACCGGAAGGATGTGACCTGTCTAACATCAACTTCGCATACCTTGATGCGCTGTGAGCATGAATCTCGGCCTGACGCACCTGCGTGCGGTGGTCGCGGTTGCCGACGCGGGCAGCTTCACCGTGGCCGCGGCGCGGCAGCACGTGGCTCAGTCCTCGTTGAGCCGCACGGTCGCGGACGCCGAGCGCCGGCTGGGGACCAGGCTCTTCCTGCGCACCACGCGCAGTGTCGAGCTGACGGTGGAGGGTCGCGAGGTCGTCGGTGTCGCCCGGCACATGCTGGAGGAGTTCGACTCCGGGCTGCGTCATGTGTCCGGCTTCCTGGACGGCACCCGCGGCACGCTCACGATCGCCGCGCTGCCGGCGCTGGCTGCGACCCTGCTGCCGGGCCTGCTCTCGTCCTACCGGAGCACGCGCCCCGACGTGGACGTCCGCGTGCTCGACATGCTGAGCGCCGAGGTCCTGCACCAGGTGTTCGCAGGATCGGTGGACATCGCCGTCACCGGTTCGCCGTCGCCCCATCCCGACCTCGTCGTCCAGCCCGTGGCGACGGACAGCTTCTTCTGCGCCGCGCCCATGAGTCATCGCTTCGCGGACTCGGAGCGGGTGACGTGGTCGGACCTCGCCGGTGAGGCGTTCATCGCCTTCAACCGGGCCACCACCAGCGTGCGGCAGGTCGTCGACCGCGCGCTCCTCGATGCCGGGGTGAGCGTCGGGCCCGTCCTCGAGGCGCGCACGGTCGGCGCGGTGGCCGGGCTGACGGCTGCTGGACTCGGTGTGACGGTCGTCCCGGGCTTCGTGCTCCCGATGATCGAGTTCGCCGGCTTGCGGCACATCCTGCTCGAACCCGTCGTCCGACGACGCATCTGCATGGTCCGACATCGCCGCCGCCCGCTCAGCCCGGCGGTCCACGGCTTCCTCGACACGGTGCGCACGGCCGCCGCGAGCGAGGGGCGACTGCCTCCCGGGGCCTCGTGGCAGACGTAGTCACCCCCGACCGGCGCCTCTCAGCGCGTCAGGACGACCGCGTCCACCGCGCAGACGCCCTGCCCGGCCGGGCGCAGCATCACCGGATTGGCATCGAACCCACGGACCCGGCCACCGGGATCGGCCATCGCCTCGGAGGCCGCGACGACCGCGGCCACCCACGCCTCCACGTCGGCCGCTGGTTCACCACGCACTCCGTCGAGGAGCGGCGCCATGCGCAACCGACCGATCGCCTCCCGCACTTCCTCGACCGTGCAGGGCGCCAGGAGGACCTGGGTGTCGGGCACCACCTCGACGTACGCGCCGCCGGCGCCGACGACCATCACCGGGCCGAAGACCGGGTCGACGTGCGCGCCGATCAGCACTTCCCGCACCCCGTGGACCATCGGCGCCACGACGAAGCCGTCGAGGGGAACCCCGTTGCGCGCTGCCGCATCGGCGATCGCGCGGGCGGACGACGTCGCTTCCTCCGGGGAGGCGCACCCCAACCGCACCAGTCCGAGCTCGGACTTGTGGCTCACCTCGTGGCTGCAGCCCTTCACCACGACCCGGTCCGCGCCCAGTCGGCCGAAGGCGGCCGCCACCTGCCCCGCATCCGGCAGGAACTCGTGCGCCACCACGGGAACTCCCATCTCGGCGAGCGCGACCAGGCTCTCGGACTCGTTGAGCTGCCCCCCGCCGGCATCCGTCCCACCTCTGACGGCCGGGCGGCGCAGTGTCCCGGCACGCTCCATCCGCCGGCGGTGTGCCAGGAACTGCGCCAGTGCGCCGATCGCCGACGACTCCTCCTCGAACACGACCAGCCCCGCCTCGATGAACGGGGCGGCGACCGAGGCCTGCGGGATCGCCAGCACGAGAGGCGTTCCCGAGGCGGCGAACGCGGCGGCGTCCCGGGCGAAGCGCTCGACGTCGTAGCCGCGACCGGCCACCGGGATACCCAGCAGGCACGCGTCCACGGCGGGGTCGGCGCCCAGTACGGGCAGGACCCGGCCGAAGATGCTGCTGTCGGTCAGCAGCGCCGCGGTGACGTCGATGGGGTTGGCCGTAGCGGCGAAGGCGGGCAATGCGTCGGCCAGCGCGGTGCGGGTGGCGGGCGCCAGCTCGGCCAACGGAACACCGGCGTCCTCGGCGGCGTCGGCGGCCAGGACGCACATCGCACCCGAGTTGCTGACCACCGCGAGGCGGCATCCGCGCGGCTGCCAGTCCTGCAGGTAGAGCTCGGTGGAGGCGACCAGCTCGTGCGCCGTCCGCACCGACCAGATGCCGGCTCGCTCCAGCAGCGCTTCGAGCACTCGCCGCTCGGTGGCGAGCGCCCCGGTGTGCGACGCGGCTGCCCGGCTGCCGTGCTGGCTGCGGCCACCCACCAGCGCCACGACGGGAACCCCGTTGCGCCGGGACCGCTCCCCCAGCTCCACCAGCCACTCGGGGTGGTCGATCTTCTCGAGGTAGAGCAGGAGCAGCTTGAGGTCGGGGTCCTCGACCACCGTGGCAGCGAGCTCTGCTGCGCTCACGTCCATGTCGTTGCCCGTGCCGTGGGCGTACCGCACGCCGATGCCCCGACGTCGCAGGGCCCCGTAGGGCACCGAGGCCATCGCCCCGCTCTGGCTGACGATCCCCACCGGCCCATCGGCCGGCGGATCCTCGGTGAACAACGTGGAGAACCCCAGGACCGCGCCGGACGAGAAACTGGCCAACCCCTGGGAGTTGGGGCCGATCACCCGCATGCCGGTCCGCTGCGCGGCTGCGAGCATCTCCGCCTGCATGCGCAGGCCCTCCGCGGCCCCCGTCTCACCGAATCCGGAGGACATCACCACACAGCCCTTGGCCCCGAGGTCGGCCGCCGTCACGACCGCCTCGACGGCCGCAGCTCCGGGTACCGCCACGAGAACCACGTCGGGGGTCTCCGGCACGTCGGCCAGGGACGGCACCGTCGCCGTTCCCTGCACTTCCCGACGTCGAGGGTTGACCGGCATCACCTGCCCCCGGTAACCGAACTCCCGCATGTAGCGGAGCGGGCGCCCGCCGATCTTCTCGGGGTCGTCCGAGGCACCGACGACGGCGACCGATGCCGGATGGTGGAAGAAGTGCAGGCCGGCTGTCACGTCACTGCCTTCCTCGAGAAGCTGGGGAGCAGGGTCGTCCCGGTGCCGGACGGCAGGAGGTGCACGCGGGCGGGATCGCCCGGCGCCAGATCGCCGTCCACCCGGCCCATCACCACCGGGCCCTCGTCGAGCCGGACCAGGGCCAGCGAGAGAGGCGCCCCGCCCGGCTCCCCCGTCACGTGCAGCAGCGTCACCGCCACGCACCGGCCCTCGCCGGACGGCTGGACGGAGGACTGCCTCGCCGATCCGCACCGCGGGCAGCGATCCTTCGGCAGGTACCAGTTGTTCCCGCAGTCGGCGCAGACCGCGATCAGCAGCCGGGCGCACCCCTGCGTCCAGTCACCCTGGGTCCGGCTCACGACCGGCTCGCCTTTCGGAGGACGACGCCGACGTGAGCCGAGAGCACGCCGCCGTCGGCGTGCACGTAGCCGGCCTCGCAGTTCCGCACCTGGGCGACGCCACGCTCCCCGCGCAGCTGCCCGGCCACCTCGGCGAGGTGGGCCATCCCGCCGGCCACACCGGAGTGCCCGTAGGAGAGCAGGCCTCCGTGCGTGTTCAAGGGGTACCGGCCGTCGGCCTGGAAGGCCCCCGCCTGCGCGTAGGCCCCGGCGCATCCCGGCGGCGCGAGCCCGAGCTCCTCGACGATCATCGCCACGGTGATCGAGAAGCTGTCGTAGATGCCCCAGACGTGCACCCCGCCGAGGTCCATGCCGGCCTCGCCGAGCGCGATGCCGGCGGCCCGGGAGGCTCCGGTGTCGTCCGGGTCGAGTTCGCTCAGGTGCTGGTGCCGGTGGGCCTGGCCGACGCCCGCGATCTGCAACGACCGCTCCGACACCGGGGCGCGCGAGATCACGAAGGCGGCGCCACCGTCGGAGACCGGGCAGCAGTCCAGCAGTCGTAGCGGCTCGGCCACCGGGCGCGAGGCGAGGACGTCGGCGACCGTGATCGGTTCGCGGAAGTGCGCACCGGCGGTCCCGACGGCGTGCTCGCGCATCTGCACCGGCAAGGCGGCAAGTGCGCCGTCGTCCAGCCCGTGGCTCCAGAGATACCGGGACGCCAGGAGCGCGTAGTACGCGGGCACGTTGCCGCCGAGCGGCACCTCGTAGGCGGCGTGCCCCACCTGGGCGAGGACCGTGGTCGAGGTGGTTCTGGCCTGCCCGCTGGCGCGGTTCTCCCCGGCGACCACCAGCACGTGCTCGGCTGCTGCCGACCTCACCAGCGCGACGGCCTGCGCCACCATCGCCAGCCCGGTCGCCCCGCCGACGCTCATGCCGAAGGCGACATCAGGCCGTATCCCCAGCCGCTCGGCGGCCAGGTTCGCCGGCATCAGGTGGTTGGCCACCGTCGAGTATCCGGCGATCACCGCCCCCACCCGGTCTGGGCCGAGGCCGGCATCGTCGAGCGCCATCCCGGCGGCGGTGCACTGCCAGTCCAGCGAGTCCCTCCCCGGCTGGCGGCCGAAGGGGGTGAGCCCCACCCCGGTGAGGAACGCGGTCACCGGGACGCCTCCTCGAACCGGACGCCCCGCGCTCGAGGTTGGCCGGTCAGGCCTGCGGGATCCGCCGCCCCGTGCTGCTGCTGATCAGCGGGGCGCCGCTGCCACCGGGATGCGCGAGCAGTCATCCGGTGGTCGAGAAGGCTGACGTGCACCCTGCCCGCCTCCCGTCGGCCGCGCGCTGGACCGCCGGCGCCCCGCCGACCCGTGACGGCGGTCACGCGCGGCCGGCCGACCGTAGCAGCCGCGCCCGGCCGTCACGCGATGTCGGCGAGCTTGGTGCGCAGGTGCAGGACGGCCTTGGTGTGCAGCTGGCAGATCCGGCTCTCGGTGACCCCGAGGACGCGGCCGATGTCGGCGAGGGTGAGCCCCTCGAAGTAGTAGAGGGAGACGACGACCTTCTCCCGCTCGGGCAGCTGCTCGACGGCGCGGGCCAGCAGCTGCCGGGCCTCCCCGTGCTCGGCCATCGCCTGCGGGTCGAGTGCGGAGGGGTCGCGCAGGGTGTCGCCCAGGCGCGGGGAGCCGCCGTCGTCGTCGGTGAGCAGTTCGTCGAGGGCGACGACGTTGACCAGGGACAGCTGGCCGAGGAACTTCCGGATGTCCTCGACGTCCATGTCCATGGCGTCGGCGACCTCCTCGTCCGACGGCGTCCGGTGCAGCTTGCTCTCCAGCTCGGCGACGGTGCGCTCGAACAGGCGGGCCTTGACGCGGACCGACCGCGGGATCCAGTCGGTGTTGCGGAGCTCGTCGATGATGGCGCCGCGGATGCGCGACATCGCGTAGCTCTCGAACTTCACCTCACGGGTGGGCTCGAAGCGGGTGATGGCGTCGATGAGGCCGAACGTGCCGTAGGAGATGAGGTCGGCCTGCTCGACGTGGGCGGGCAGGCCGCTGCCGACCCGGCCGGCGACGTACTTGACCAGCGGCGCGTAGTGGAGGATCAACCGGTCACGCAGGGCGGGGTCCCGGCCGTCGACGTACCGCGCCCAGAGGTCGTGCAGCAGCGCATCGGCGTCCTCTCCGGACTCGTCGATGCGGCGGATGGTTGCCTCAGACACGGTGGCGCTCCTCGGTCGTGCTGCGCGGGCACCGTCCGTGGTCCCGCGTGGTCATGACTGCCGTCGTCCGCTCCGCGACCCGGCCGCCGCGCTCAGGCACGCGGGTGCGCCTGGGCATGGACAGCACGGAGCCGTTCGACCGTCACGTGCGTGTAGATCTGCGTCGTGGCGAGGCTAGCGTGGCCGAGCAGCTCCTGGACGGACCTCAGGTCCGCGCCGCCCTCCAGCACGTGCGTGGCGGCGGAGTGCCGCAGCCCGTGCGGTCCGATGTCCGGCGCCCCCGGGACGCCGGCCGTCGCGGCGTGCACCGTGCGCCGGGCCTCCCGGGCGTCCAGGCGGCGGCCGCGCAAGCCCAGCAGGAGCGCCGGCCCGGAGTCGGGCGTGGCCAGCGCCGGCCGGCCGCGGGTGAGCCAGCTGTCCAGCGCACGCTCGGCCGGCACCCCGTACGGCACGCTGCGCTCCTTGCGGCCCTTGCCGAACACCCGCAGCAGCCGGCGGCCGCGGTCGATGTCGTCGACGTCCAGCCCGACGAGCTCGCTCACCCGGATGCCGCTGGCGTAGAGCAGCTCCAGGACGACGGCGTCGCGCAGCCGGACCGGCTCCTCCTCCCCCGCGGCTGTCTCGACCAGCGCGCGGGCCTGCTCGGGCGCCAGCACGTCGGGCAGGGTCTTGTGGGCCTTGGGGCTGACCAGTCGCTGGCCGACGTCCTCGGGGGTGAGCCCGGAGCGGCGGAGCCAGGCGGTGAACGACCGGGCGGCCGAGGCGTGCCGGGCGGTGGTCGACCGGCCGTGCCCCCGGGTGCGGCCCTGGGCGAGCCAGCTGCGGAGGGTGGCGAGGTCGAGCTCGTGCGGCTGCGTCCCGCTGCGCCGGGCGAGGTGGTCCAGCAGCCGGGCGACGTCCCCGACGTAGCTGCGGACCGTGTTCTGCGACAGGTCGCGCTGCCCGCTCAGGTGCTCCTCGTAGCCGGCCAGCGCCTCGGCCAGCGCCGGGGGCAGCCCGGCGCGGACCTCTGCGGTGCTGGGAGTCGCCACGGGGGCACGGTCCGTCGGCGCCAGGCGCCGGTCAAGGCGCCGCGCCGGGACGCGTCGGCGCCAGGCCGGGGCCGGGGCCGGCCGATGCGACGGTGACGTCGCGGTGATGTCGCGTTCGTAGCGTCGCCGGATCGGGACATGCCTGCACCCCGCTGAGGTGATGAGTCGTGAGACGGCACGCGCACTCCCGGATCGCCGCACTCGCTGCCGGCCTCCTCCTCACCGTTCCCGCCTGCGGCGGCGCAGGGGACGTCGGGTCGGACGACCAGGCCGAGGAGCAGGAGACCGCCACGGTGACGGAGCCGACCGAGTCCTCGCCGAGCGGGGACGGTGATGAGAACGGCGGCGGCGACGGGAACGGCGGAGACGGCAACGGGAACGGCGGAGACGGCAACGGCGGCAACGGCGGAGACGGGAACGGCAACGGCGGCAACGATGACGACGACGGGTTCAGCTGGGTGCCCTGGGGGCCCGCGGACCCGGGCGATCCGCCGCCCTTCCAGTGGTACGGCTCGCTGGAACGACGCGACTGCGCCGGTCTGCAGAGCTCCGTGGCGGACGTGGAGGGCAGGGAGCTGTGGCGTGCGCTCACCGCGGTGTGCCTCGCTGCGGTCGACGGGGACGCGAGCCAGTGGGAGGTCGCCGAGGAGCAGGCCGCTGCCGTCGACGACGCCGACGACGGCGGGTGCCTGGACGAGGCGGCCCGCGCGCTGCTCGAGCGGGCCCTGGCCTGGCACCGGGAGCACCCGGGTCAGCAGCCGGAGGTCGTCTTCCCCGCACCGGGCAGCGCGACGGCGTGCCCCTTCGAGATCACGCAGGTCCAGCCTGCGCAGGGGCCGGTCACCGGCGGCACCACCGTCGTCCTCGTCGGCCGGGGGATCGACGAGCCGACCGAGATCCTCTTCGGGACGACGGTTGCCGAGGTGACCTCCGAGGGCTCCGGCGAGAGCAGTCCCGTGGAGGAGGCGATCGAGGTCCGCCTGCCACCTGCCGACGAGCCCGGCCCGGTCGACGTCCGGCTGCGCAACCGGGCAGGGGAGGTCACGGCGCCTGCACCCTTCACCTACCTGACAGACGAGGGCGGCGGCTCTCCGCCGTCGGAGTCCTCGGCTCCCGAGTCGTCCGGGAGCGGGACGGCGGACGACCCGACACCCTCGTCATCGGACCCCTCCGACACCTCGGACCCGTCGCCTCCGGGCTCGCCCGCGTCATCGGCCGCACCGACGTCCCCGAACTGACGACCCCGCGATGACCGAGACGGCTGGGGAGCGGCCCCCGTCCGGCGCGACCGCCGCTGCACCTCTCGCCGCCACGGCGTCGACCGCTCCCGGCCCGGCACCCGGAGCGCGCTCGGGAGCCTCCCCTCCGCCGGCGGCGGACGAGTCGCCGTTGCGGTCCTCGCTGTCCGTGCTGACCACGCTGGGACCGCCGGTCACCGTGGCGGGCGCGCTGATGCTCTACTACGGCTGGGCACGAACCGACCAGCAGGCACGGGCCATGGGTCTGGACGTCAGCCTCTTCGGCTACACCACCCAGGACTACGTCCTGCGCAGCGTCAGGACCCTCTACCTGCCGCTCCTCGTGCTCGGCGTGCTGGCGCTCGGCTGGCTCACCGCCCAGCAGAGCGTGAACCGGAGGCTGCTCCGACCAGGACCGCACCGGCGGATCCTGCTGGCCGGCTGGACGATCCTGGGCCTCGGGCTGTCGATCGCTCTGCTCACCCTCGCCGTCGGCATCAGCCGCAACCGCCCACCGCTGCTGCTCCCGCTCGCCATCGCCGCCGGGGTGGCCGCGGCCGCCTACGGCGGGTCCCTCGTCCGGGCCGCCAGGGGCACGGAACGCGATCCGGCACCTCCCTGGCAGCGGGCTCTCCGCACACTGCTCGTCAGCGCCGTCGTGGCCCTCGCGCTGTTCTGGCAGCTGTCGGACTTCGCCGGGGCCATCGGGCGGGGCTACGCCGACGAGGTCGCCGCCTCCGTTCCGGCGCTGCCGCGAGCCACGGCCTACAGCCCGGTTCCCCTGGGCATCCAGGCGCCGGGGGTGGTGGAGGAACCGATCGACATCGACCCGTCGGCAGCCGAGGCGCCGGGGGCGGCGCGCTACCGGATCACGGGCCTCCGCCTGCTGACCCAGTCGGGCGGACGCATCTTCCTGCTGCACGACGGTTGGACCCCCGAGACCGGGACGGTGGTGGTCCTGCCGGTCGATGACGAGGTGCGCTGGCAGTTCTCCCGCTGAGGTGCCTGCAGCAACCCGGACCGTCACCCTCATCCCTCCCCCGCTCGCTCCGACCGGGCCAGCCGCCAGCCGGTGCCGGTCCACTGGACGAGGTCGGCGAGCTCCAGCGACGGCAGCACCTTGAGCACCTCCAGGACGTCGCAGCCGGCGATGCTCGCCAGCCGTTCGGGGCCGACCCCGATCCGCACCGGGCAGGCGTCCAGCACCCGGGCCGCGAGGTCGGAGAGCCCGTCCCGCGGGGACGCCGGCCGCTCGACGGGCGGCGCCAGATCGGTGCCGATGCCGCCGACCGCCTCCACGACGTGCGCCGCCGAGGTCACCAGGATCGCGCCGGCCTCCTCGTCGCGCAGCAGCTCGTGGCAGCCCACCGAGAGCGCCGAGGTGACCGGCCCGGGCACGACCATCACCGGCCGGCCGAGCGTCCGGGCGCGCGTGGCCGTCGCCTGCGCTCCCGAGCGGGCCGCCGCCTCGACGACCACGGTGCCCCGGGTGAGGCCGGCGATCAGCCGGTTGCGCACGAGGAACCGGTGCCGCAGCGGCGCGCACCCGGGCGGCCACTCGCTCACCAGCAGCCCGGACTCGGCGATCCGGGCGAAGAGGGCGCCGTGCGCCGCGGGGTACACCCGGTCGACGCCGCAGGCCAGCACCGCGACCGTCGGGACCCCGGCGGCCAGGGCTCCCCGGTGGGCGGCGGCATCGATCCCGTACGCGCCCCCGGAGACGACGGTCCAGCCGCGCTCGCCCAGCTGGTGGCCGAGCTCGGCGGCGACGTGCTCGCCGTAGGCGGAGGAGGCGCGGGAGCCGACGACCGCCACCGAGCGGTCGGTCACCACGTCGAGCCGGGCGGAGCCGCGCACCCACAGGCCCATCGGCGGCACCGGCGCTCGCGTCCGGTCGGACTGGTGCCGCGGTTCGGCGGGCTCCCCGGCCACGGCGACGGTGAGCGCGTGCAGCGGGTAGGCCGGCCACTCGTCGTCCTCCGGGACCACGAAGCGGGCCTCGCAGCGTTCGGCGCGCCGCAGGTCGGCCAGCGTGGCGTCCTCGTGCGCCCGCGCGCCCACCAGCGACCGGACCCGGTCCGGCGCGGTGCCGGCCCGCAGGCGCCGCACGGCGTCGACGGGCCCCACGTCCTCGACGTAGCGCCAGAGGTCGATGGTGCCCGGCTCGACCGCCCGGCTCAGCCATGCCCGTGCACGCCGCACCCCCGGCTGGGCCGTCCCCGGGACGGCGACCGCGCCGGCCGCCTCCTCGAGGTCCTCGTCCAGGTTCATGCCGCGCTCCGCTGGAGCCGCATGCCGAGGGCCTCGGCCACCTCGTCGGGACCGGGCACCGTCCGGCCCGCCAGGTCGGCGAGCGTCCACGCCACGCGGACCACCCGGTCGAAGCCGCGCACCGAGAGCGACCCGCGCTCCAGGGCGCGCTCGGCCAGCCGCAACGACGACCGGGGCACGGCGAACCGCTCGCGCAGCATCCGCCCGGGCACCTGGCTGTTGAGCCCGAGGCCGGTGCCGGCCAGCCGCTCGCCCGCCGCCGCGCGTGCCCGGCGGACCCGTTCGGCGACCACGGCCGTCGACTCGGGCGCGCCCAGCCCGTCGAGCCAGGCGGCCCTCGTGACCGGCGGCAGCTCCACCCGGAGGTCGACGCGGTCGAGCAGCGGACCGGACAGCCGTGACTGGTACCGCCGCCGCTCCAGCGGGCTGCAGGTGCATGCGGTGTCACCGGCGGCGCTCGCGCACGGGCACGGGTTGGCCGCCAGGACCAGCTGCGCGCGGCAGGGGAAGGTCGCGGAGCCGGCCGCCCGGTGGATGGTCACCTGCCCCCGCTCCAGCGGCTGGCGCAGGGTGTCGAGGACCGCCCGCGGGAACTCCGGGGCCTCGTCCACGAACAGCACGCCGCGGTGGGCCCGGCAGAGCGCGCCGGGGCGGATCTGGCCCGAGCCCCCGCCGATGAGCGCCGCCATGGTCGCCGAGTGGTGCGGCGCCTCGAACGTGGGCCGGGTGACCAGCGGCGCGTCCGCCGGCAGGGTGCCGGCGATCGAGTGGATGGCGGTGACCTCCAGGGCCGCCTGCTCGTCCAGCGCGGGCAGCAGGCCGGGCAGCCGCTCGGCGAGCATCGTCTTGCCGGCGCCCGGCGGCCCGCTGAGGAAGAGGTGGTGGCCACCGGCGGCGGCGACCTCGACCGCACGCCGGCCCGCGGCCTGGCCGACGACGTCGCCGAGATCGGCGACGGGCGGCTGCGGGGGCAACGGCCCGCGCTCGTGCGGCCGCAGCACCGCCTCCCCGCGCAGGTGTTCGACCAGCTGGGCGAGGCTCTCCACGGCGAGCACCTCGACCCGCTCGACCAGCGCCGCCTCGGCGGCGTTCGCGGCCGGCACGACCACCTGGCGGTGCCCCGCCCGGGCTGCGGCGAGCACGGCGGGCAGCACGCCGCGGATCGCCCGCACCGACCCGTCCAGCCCCAGCTCGCCGAGCAGCACCAGCCGCTCGACCGCCCGGCGGCGCACCGCGCCCGCGGCCGCGAGCACCGCCGCGGCCAGGGCGAGGTCGAAGCCGCTCCCCTGTTTCGGCATCGACGCCGGGGAGAGCCCGATGGTGATCCGCCGGGCCGGGAACTCACCGCCGGCGTTGACCACCGCCGCCCGCACCCGGTCCACCGACTGCCGCACCACCGCATCGGGCAGGCCGACCAGGACCACCCCGGGCAGACCGGCCGCGATGTCCACCTCCACCTCGACCATCGCCCCCTGGACCCCGGCCAGGCCGACCGACCAGGTGCGTGCCAGCGTCACGAGAACGCCGCCCGCAGGTGCGTCACCAGGGCGGGGCGCTCGGGCCGCACGAGGACGCCGACGACGTCGAACCGCACCTCGGGCGCGTGCTCGTCGTGCGCGGCCAGCCAGCGCTGCGCCAGCACCCGCAGCCGCCGCTGCTTGGCCGGCGTCACCGCCTCGACGGGATGGCCGTAGCCGGTGCCCCGCCGGGTCTTCACCTCGCAGAAGACGAGGGCGTCCCGGTCGCGGGCGACGACGTCGAGCTCGCCCTCACGGCAGCGCCAGTTGCGGTCGAGGACGCGCAGCCCGGTGTCGGTCAGGAAGGCGACGGCGATCCGCTCGCCGCGGGCGCCGAGATCAGTCGTGGGAGGCACTCCCCGACCGTGCCGCGCGGACCCGGCCGGACCCAGGGCCGGCGCTCATCTGTGGACCGCGCCGGCGCCTGTGGACGGGAGACCGGTCAGGGCAGGCGGGGGCCGTCCGGCAGCTCGAGGTCGGGCTTGTCCAGCTCCTCGACGTTGACGTCCTTGAACGTCAGCACCCGCACGTTCCGCACGAAGCGGGCGGGGCGGTACATGTCCCACACCCAGGCGTCGGAGAGCTTCAGCTCGAAGTAGACCTCGCCGCCGGCCTCGCGGACCTGCAGGTCCACGGAGTTGGCCAGGTAGAACCGTCGCTCGGTCTCCACCACGTAGGTGAACTGCCGGACGATGTCCCGGTACTCGCGATAGAGCTGGAGCTCCATCTCGGTCTCGTACTTCTCGAGGTCCTCGGTGCTCATCGGTCCTCGGTGCTCGTCAGGGCTCGGGACGCAGGGCGCATGGCCCCATCATCGACCATGGCACCCGAGCCGGTCAGGTGGGTCGTCCGCGCGGCGTGCGCGTCGCGCGCGCGGGCCACGTTGACGTACCGCATCCGGTGCTCCGGGCAGGGCCCGTGCCGCTCCAGCGCGGCGGTGTGCACGTCGGTGATGTAGCCCTTGTGACCGGCGAAGTCGTACTCCGGCCAGCGCTGGTGCAGGTCCAGCATGATCCGGTCCCGGGTCACCTTGGCCAGCACCGAGGCGGCGGCGACGCACGCGGCCACCCGGTCGCCCTTCCAGACCGCCAGCCCCGGACGGGCGAGCCCGGGCACCGGGAAGCCGTCGGTCAGCACGTAGTCCGGGCCCGGGTCGAGCAGCGAGACGGCGCGACGCAGCGCCTCGATGTTGGTGACGTGCATGCCCCGGGCGTCGAGGTCCTCGACCGGGAGGACGACGACCGACCACGCCACCGCGCGGTCGACGACCTCGCCGTAGACCCGGTCCCGGGCGGCGGCGCTGAGCAGCTTGGAGTCGGCCAGGCCGGGCACCCGCCCCCGCCGTCCCGACGGCAGGACGCAGGCGGCGGCGACCAGCGGCCCGGCGCAGGCTCCCCGGCCCGCCTCGTCGGCGCCGGCGATGGCCTCGAAGCCCCGCCGGCGCAGCGCCCGCTCCATGTCCCAGAGCGCGTCGGGCCGGTCGTCGGCGACCGTGCGCCGGGCACGGACCGCCGGCGCCGAGTGGGTGTGGGTGGGTCGGGCAGCCATCGCGGCACGACAGTACGACGGCGGGGCGACAGCGCGGCCAACCCCCGGACGCACCGCGGGCCGGCCCCCGGGTGAGGGGCCGGCCCGCGGGAGCCGAGGAGGCGTGCGTCAGATGTCGGCGGTCACGTCGGGCTCGGCGGCCCGCAGCGCGTGCGCGCCGCAGGTGCAGCCCGGGGTCCGGTTGGACAGCACCAGGGAGACGGCGTGCGACCGGTCGCGGGCACCCAGCTTGCGCAGGATGGCCTTGACGTGGGACTTGACGGTGTCCTCGCTGATGAACAGGTTGCGGCCGATCTGCCGGTTCGACTGGCCCTGCAGGAGCTCGTCGAGCACGTCCTGCTCGCGCCGGGTCAGCGGCACCTCGGGGGCGAACGGCTTGGCCGCGGGCAGGGCCGACTGCTCGACCCGGCGGATCTGCGGGTCGACGACGACGCGCCCGGCGCGGGCGGCCAGGATCGCCCAGCCGAGCAGCGTCGGGGACGTGTTGACCATCAGGTACCCGCGGATGCCGGCGGCGATCGCCTCGTTGACCACGGCTGGGTCCTCCGAGGTCGCCAGGGCGACGATCGTGACGCGCGGGAAGCGGCGGCGCAGGTCGCGGCAGGCGTTGAGGGTCGCGGCGCGGCCGGCCCCCAGCTCCACCACGACGGCGTCGGGGCGGGCGGTCTCTACCAGCGTGAGGGCGCGGCGCAGTTCGCCGGGGGTGCCCACCGACTGCATGCCGGCGGTCTCGTTGATCATGCTGACCAGTCCCCGACGCAGGACGGGCGCGTCGGCGAGGAGGAGCACACGGGTGATCCCGCGGGCGGTGCTCGCCACAGGTGCAGACACAACAGACTCCGTTTCACTTCCGGGAACGTGCTCTGTCCCCATCGGGAGGGTGAAACGGTTGCTTGAATGCTTTTACAGTCCTTTTTCGGCAATGGCGCGCGACCATTCGCGGTTGTCGCGGATCACATGCGGAACAGCGGAACCATTCAGGGGCCGGTGCGAACCCGCCGTCGTCGCCGCCGCGCCGTCACCGGCACGGCCCCGGCCAGGCCGACCGCGTACGGCAGGACGGCGACGGCTCCCACGGGGCTCGCCGCGCCGCCGGACGGCAGCTCCGGGGCCACCGCGGCGGCCTCGGTGCCCTGGATGTCGGGCGAGCCGAGCAGGCCGAAGCGGTCCAGCGGCCAGACGATGACCGCCGCCTTGCCGATGACGTCGTCGACGCCGATGGTGCCGGCGTACTTGTCGCCCAGGTGCGATCGCGAGTCCGCCGACGCCGACCGGTGGTCACCCATGACCCACAACCGCCCGTCGGGCACCGTCACCGGGCCGAACGCGCGGTTCTCGATCGGGGAGTCCTCGAAGACGTAGGGCTCCTCGAGCGGTTCGCCGTCCACGGTGACCCGGCCCTCGGTGTCGCAGCACTGCACCGTCTGGCCCCCGGTGGCGATCACCCGCTTGACGAAGTCGTCCTCGCTGGGCGGGGCGACGCCGATCGCCCGCCCGAGCCACAGCAGCGACCCGGTGAACCAGTTGTCCGGCTCGTCGACCGAGATCTCCGGCGTCCAGGTGTCCGGCCCGCGGAAGACCACGATGTCGCCGGGCTCGGGCTCGCCGAACCAGTAGGGCACCTTGTTGACCAGCACCCGGTCGCCGGTGCACCCGGTGCAGCCGTGCAGCGTCTGCTCCATCGAGCCGGACGGGATGAAGAAGGCCTGCACGAAGAAGGTCTTGACGACCAGCGCCAGCACGAAGGCGATCAGCAGCAGGACGGGCAGCTCCCGCAGCAGCGAGCCCTTCTTCGCCTGCTCGCGGCGGCTGCGGCGGGAGGACGGCGTGACCCCGGTGTCACGCACGGGCGTCTCGTCGGGGTCCGGTTCCCCCGGAACGACGTCGGCGGGCCCCCCGGGCCGGTCGCTGCTCATCGGGAGCAGCGTACGGCGCGGGGGGCCCGCCGAGATCCAGCCGGTCGGACCGGCTGTCAGGCGTGTCCTCGCAGGAGGTCAGCGCGTGACGACCTCGCGCTTCTCCTTGATCTTGGCGGCCTTGCCGCGCAGCTCGCGGAGGTAGTACAGCTTGGCGCGACGGACGTCACCGCGGGTGAGCACCTCGATCTTCTCGACGACCGGGGTGTGCACCGGGAAGGTGCGCTCCACGCCCACGCCGAAGCTCACCTTGCGGACGGTGAAGGTCTCGCGGATGCCGCCGCCCTGGCGACGGATGACGACGCCCTGGAAGACCTGGATGCGGGAGCGGGTGCCCTCGATGACGCGGACGTGCACCTTGACGGTGTCACCCGGGCGGAACGAGGGGATGTCGTCGCGCAGCGAGTCGGCGTCGAGTGCGTCCAGGGTGTTCATCTCGGCAGTCCTCAGTCTCAGATGGCTCGTTCTCGGTTCGGACAGCGGAACGCCCCGGCTGTCCGTTCCGGGGTGCTGCGGCTCCGGAGCGGAGCTCCCGACGGCCCGGCCGTCGGTCAGCAGCGACTCTCTACTGTGCCACATCCTCAGGCGACGACGCGCGGGGGCCCCGTCCACCGGCCGGCGGCCAGCTCGGCGAGCAGGGCGGCCAGGTCGCCCGGCACGAGGTCCACGCCGCCCGCGACCAGCTCCCCCGGCGTCCACCAGCGATGCGGCTCGTCGGCCAGCAGCTCCAGCTCGGTGAGCGCCCCGGGCACCACCTCGTGCACGACGTCGCGGAGCACGAAGTAGGTCTCGCGGGTGTCGTAGAGCTGTTCGCCGAAGGACCCGACGTGCCGCCGCAGCCAGACCGGCCCCTCCAGCGAGGCGGGGTCGGTGCGCAGCCCGATCTCCTCGGCCAGCTCCCGGACGGCGGCCCCGCGCAGCGTCTCGCCGTCCTCCACACCCCCGCCGGGTGTGTACCAGAACAGCACCTCGCCGGGCGGCAGCGCCGGGCCGGGCAGCCGGGCGCCGAGCAGCAGCACCCGGCCGCCGGGGTCGAGGACGACGACGCGCGCCGTCGTCCTGAGCACCGGCCGCTCACTCACCGGCCAGCGCCGTCCGCTCGGCGTCGGTGAGCGCGTCGTCGGGCAGGGCGGCGAGCAGGTCGGGACGGCGGGCCGCGGTGCGGCGCAGCGACTGCCCGCGGCGCCAGCGGGCGATGCCGGCGTGATCGCCGGAGAGCAGCACCCCGGGCACCTCGTGGCCCCGCCAGGTGGCCGGCCGGGTGTAGGAGGGGCCCTCGAGCAGCCCGTCGGCGTGCGAGTCGAACTCCACCGACTCGCGGTTGCCGACGACGCCCGGGAGGAGCCGGGTGACCGCCTCGGTCATCACCAGCACCGCGGACTCGCCGCCGGCGAGCACGTAGTCGCCGATCGACACCTCGGAGACCGGCCCCGCGTCGGCCGCCCAGTCGGCGACCCGCTGGTCGATGCCCTCGTAGCGGCCGCAGGCGAAGACCAGCCCCGGCTCGGTGGCCCACCCGGCGGCCATCCGCTGGGTGAACGGCCGGCCGGCCGGGGTCGGGACGACGAGCCGGGTGCCGGGCGGGCGGACGGCGTCGAGCGCGCGGCCCCACGGCTCGGGCTTCATCACCATGCCCGGGCCGCCGCCGTAGGGGGCGTCGTCGACGGTGCGGTGCACGTCGTCGGTCCACTCGCGCAGGTCGTGCACGCCGACGCTCACCAGGCCGCGCTCGATGGCCTTGCCGAGCAGCGACTGGCGCAGCGGCGCGAGGTACTCGGGGAAGATGGTGACGACGTCGATGCGAAAGGCGTCGCTCACAGGTCGAGCAGCCCCTCGGGCGGGTCCACCACCAGGAAGCCGCCGGCGACGTCGACGGTGGGCACGATCGCCGACACGAACGGGATCAGCGCCTCGCCGCCCTCCGCGCGCCGCACGACGAGCAGGTCCTGCGCCTCGTGGCGGACCCCCGTGACCTCGCCGAGGACCGAGTCGTCGGGCAGCCGGGCGGCCAGGCCGACCAGCTGGTGGTCGTAGTAGGAGTCGGGCTCCTCGATCTCCGGCAGGTCCGCGATCGGGACCACCAGGAGGGTGTTGCGCAGCTCGTCGACGGCCTCGCGGACGTCGTAGACCGCGCCCGAGGCGTCGGCGAGCTGCAGCAGCAGGGTGCCGCTGTGCCACCGCTTGTCGACGACGGTCAGGGGGCCGCGCTCCGGCGGGTCGGTGGCCAGCACCGCTCCCGGGGCGAAGCGGCGGTCGGGGTCGTCGGTGCGGACCTCGACGGTGGCCAGACCACGGACACCGTGGGGCCGGCCGATCCGGCCGACCACCACGGTGTCGGTGGGTTCGTGCTGTGCTGTCACGTGCCGGCGCCCGGAGGGTTCGTGCTCAGCGCCCGTCGGTGTCGACGACGTCGACCCGCAGGCCCCGTCCGCCGACCCCGGTCATCACCTGGCGCAGCGCCTTGGCGGTGCGCCCGCCGCGGCCGATGACCTTGCCGAGGTCGTCCGGGTGCACCCGGATCTCGAGGGTCTTGCCGCGGCGGTTGGTGAGCAGGTCGACGGTGACGTCGTCGGGGTTGTCGACGATGCCCTTGACCAGGTGCTCGAGCGCGTCTTCGAGCACGTCTTACTCGGCCGGCGTCTCGGCCGGAGCGACCTCGGCCGCGGGGGCCTCGGCAGCAGGCGCCTCGGCAGCAGGCGCCTCGGCGGCGGGAGCGTCGGCGGCCTTCTTCGGCGCCGCCTTCTTCTTGGCGGTGGTCGCCTCCGTGGTCGGCTCGTCCATGCCGGAGCGGACGGCGGCCTCGTACAGGGCCTTCTTGTCCGGCTTGGGCTCGGCGACCTTCATCGGGGCCGGGGCCGGCTCGCCCTTGAACTTCTGCCAGTCACCGGAGACCCGGAAGATGGCGGCGACGGCCTCGGTCGGCTGCGCGCCGACGCCGAGCCAGTACTGCGCACGCTCGGAGTCGACCTCGATGAAGGAGGGGTCCTCCTTCGGGTGGTACTTGCCGATCGTCTCGATCGAGCGCCCGTCCCGCTTGGTGCGGGCGTCGGCGACGACGATGCGGTAGTACGGCGCGCGCATCTTGCCCAGGCGCATGAGCTTGATCTTGGTGGCCACGGTGGGTGGTGTACTCCTCGAACGCTGTGTGGTTGCTCGCCGGAGCGACGTGTGGGGGTACGCCGGGGCGGAGCGATGGACACGTGCGTCAACGGTGAGAGGGCCGCTGAAGCCGTGTTCGACCGTTCATTGTGCCAGACGCCCGGCCGGCCCCGTACCGGGCGCTCGTCAGCCCCGGACGACGGCGACCACGCGGGCCGCCGCGCCGTCGACCGGGATCTCCTCGCGCGCGCCGGTGGCCCGGTCGCGCAGCTCCAGGACGCCCTCTGCCAGGCCGCGGCCGACGGTGACGATCGTCGGCATGCCGAGCAGCTCGGCGTCCTTGAACTTCACGCCGGGTGACACCTTCGGGCGGTCGTCGTAGAGCACCGTCAGCCCGGCGGCGACCAGCTCGGCGGCCAGCCCCTCGGCGGCGGTGAAGATCGCCGGGTCCTTGCCGGTGGCGACGACGTGCACGTCGGCCGGGGCGACCTCGCGCGGCCAGACCAGGCCGAGCTCGTCGTGCGTGGACTCGGCGATCGCGGCCACGGCACGGGAGACACCGATGCCGTAGGAGCCCATGGTGACGGTGACGAGCTTGCCGTTCTCGTCGAGCACCCTGAGATCGAGCGCCTCGGCGTACTTGCGGCCCAGCTGGAAGATGTGGCCCATCTCCACGCCGCGGGCCAGCTCCAGCGGGCCGGAGCCGTCGGGCGCGGGGTCGCCGGCGAGCACCTCGGCGGCCTCGATGACGCCGTCCCAGGTGAAGTCCCGGCCGGCGACGAGGTCGAACACGTGCTTGCCCGGCGCGTTGGCGCCGGTGATCCAGCGGGTGCCGGGGACGACCCGCGGGTCGACCAGGTAGCGGATGCCGGACTCGCTGTCGGCGCCGAGCGCCTGCGGGCCGATGTAGCCCTTGACCAGCGCGGGGTGCTTCTCGAACTCGGTGAACGGCTCGACCTCGGCCGGCGCGACCTGCGCCTCCAGGCGCTTGGCGTCGACGTCGCGGTTGCCCGGCAGGCCGATCACCAGCGGCTCGCGGGTCCCGTCGGGGTGCACGAGCGTGACGACGACGTTCTTCAGCGTCGAGGCGGCGGTGTAGCCGGCGTCGGGGAACAGCTGCCGCGCGACGGCGACCAGCGTCTCGATCGTCGGGGTGTCGGGGGTGTCCTCGACGTGCGCCTCGGGCAGGCCCTCGAGCGGGATCTCGTCGGGGACGACGGTGGTGACCGCCTCGACGTTGGCCGCGTAGCCGCCGGGCGAGCGCACGAAGGTGTCCTCGCCGATCGCGGTCGGGTGCAGGAACTCCTCGCTCCTCGAGCCGCCCATGGCCCCGGACATCGCCGAGACGATCGCGTACTCCAGACCCAGGCGGTCGAAGATCCGGATGTAGGCGTCGCGGTGCGCGGTGTAGCTCTTGTCCAGCCCGGCGTCGTCGACGTCGAAGGAGTAGCTGTCCTTCATCGTGAACTCGCGGCCGCGCAGCAGCCCGGCCCGGGGACGCGCCTCGTCCCGGAACTTGGTCTGGATCTGGTAGAGCGACAGCGGCAGGTCCTTGTACGACGAGTACAGGTCCTTGACCAGGAGCGTGAACATCTCCTCGTGCGTGGGACCGAGCAGGTGGTCGACGCCGCGGCGGTCCTTGAGCCGGAACAGGTTGTCGCCGTACTCGGTCCAGCGCCCGGTGGCCTCGTAGGGCTCCTTGGGCAGCAGCGAGGGGAAGTGCACCTCCTGCGCGCCCATCGCGTCCATCTCCTCGCGGACGATGCGCTCGACGTTGCGGAAGACGCGGAAGCCCAGCGGCAGCCAGCTGAACCCGCCGGGAGCGGCCCGCCGGATGTAGCCGGCGCGCACGAGCAGGCGGTGGCTCGGGACCTCGGCGTCGGCCGGGTCGTCCCGAAGGGTCCGCAGGAACAGGGAGGACATCCGCAACAGCACGCCAGGAGTGTCCCAGGCCCGCCGCAGCGGTTTCCCGACACGTCCACCGGGCGGGCCCCGGACCTGGCACGACCGCGGAGGCGGCGGCCGTCCCCTCCTGCCACGGGCCCCGGCGAGCAGCGTCGAGTGGCTACGATCGGGCAGGTCAGAGGCGCATCGACACACCCCCCGCCGCGGGGCCGATCCCGGGAACGAGGTAGTCCGTGGGCCGAGACCGCCAGCACGACGACCGCGCCGGCCGGCCGCTCCCCCCGCGGCTCGACCCGCGGGCCGGCGTGCCGCCACGTGCCCGCGCCGGCTCGAGCGCCGCCGGGCTGCGACGGCGGGACCCCCGCCGACGCCTCGTGGTCGGCAGCCGGGTCCTGGCCGGCGTCCTCTCGGCGCTGCTGCTCGCCGGCTCGGGCTGGGGCTGGTACCTCGGGCAGGTCGCCGACGCGACGGTGAACCGGACCGACGCCATCCCCGCCGACGGCAACGAGGACAGCGGGGACGCCAGGGAGGCGATGAACCTGCTGCTGGTCGGCAACGACAGCCGCAGCAGCCTGACCGACGAGCAGCTGGCCGAGTTCAACGCCGGCACGGACTCCGGCATCAACACCGACACGATGATCCTGGTGCACGTCCCCGCCGACGGGTCGCGCGCCTCGTTCGTCTCCTTCCCCCGCGACTCCTGGGTCGAGATCCCCGGCCACGGCGAGGACAAGCTCAACGCCGCCTACGCCTACGGCTACGCCGCGGCCGACGACGCCACGGACGAGGCGGCCCGCCAGGCAGCCGGCGCACAGCTGCTGGTCCGGACCATCAGCCGGCTCACCGGGCTGCAGATCGACCACTACGCCGAGGTGGACCTGCTCGGGTTCTTCGAGCTCAGCTCGGTCGTGGGCGGCGTCGAGGTCAACCTCTGCGAGGCCGTCGACGACCGCGAGTGGTCGGGCGCGGTCTTCCCGGCCGGCCCGCAGACGATCAGCGGCGCCGACGCGCTGAAGTTCGTCCGCCAGCGCCACGGACTGCCCGGGGGCGACTTCGACCGCATCGTCCGCCAGCAGGTGTTCATCGCCGGCGTGCTGCGCAAGATGCTCTCCGACGACGTGCTGCTCGACCTGGGCAAGCAACGCGAGCTCGTGCAGGCCGCCGCCGAGTCGCTCACCGTGGACGAGGACCTGAACCTGCTCCAGCTCGCCGAGCAGATGCAGTCGGTCACCACGGGCAGCATCGAGTTCCAGACCGTGCCCAACCTCGGGATCGACCGGGAGGGCAGCGCCTCCATCGTCCGGCTCGAGGACGAGGCGACCCTGCGCCAGTTCTTCGCGCAGCTGTCGGCCGCACCGGAGGACGCCGCACCGGAGGACGCCGCACCGGAGGACGCCGCACCGGCGGACCCCGTGGACCCCTCGGAGGTGGCGGTCGCCGTCTTCAACGGCTCGGGGACGGGCGGGCTGGCGGCCGAGGCCCAGGCCGACCTCGAGGCCGGCGGCTTCACGGTGGCGTCCACGGGCAACGCCGACTCCGCCGACTACGAGCAGACCGAGATCCGGCACGCCGCCGGCGACGAGGCCCTCGCCGCCACGCTCGCCGCCGCCGTCCCCGGAGCTGTCACGCGGCTCGTCGACGACGCCACGCCGGGCACCGTGCAGCTCGTCCTCGGCGGGGACTTCAACGGCATCGGGGAGGCCACCGACGCCCAGCCGCCGGCGGACCCCGCGGCGGGCGAGGACGCCCGCACCGCCGCCGACACCGGCTGCATCAACTGACCGCCGCCGCTCCGGGGCGGCGGGCGTTCAGCCGACCAGGCGGCCGCGGAGGATCGTCCGCTGCGGTCGCCGCAACGCGTCGAGGTCGGCGCGCGGATCGGTCCCGTAGACGACCACGTCGGCGGTCGCCCCCTCCTCGATCCCGCGCAGCCCGAGCCACTCGCGCGCCCGCCAGGAGCCGGCGGCCAGCGCCGCCTCCGCCGGGATCCCGGCCGAGCACAGCGCCCGGATCTCGTCGGCGATGACCCCGTGGTCGATGCCGCCGCCGGCGTCGGTGCCGGCGAACACCGGCACCCCCGCCTCGTAGGCGGCGCGGACGACCGCACCGGAGTTCGCGTACAGCCGCCGCATCGTGCTGGCGTAGCCGGGGAACTTCTTCTCCCCCGCCGCCGCGAAGCCCGGGAAGTTCTCCACGTTGACCAGCGTCGGGACGACGGCGGTGCCCCGGCGGGCCATCTCGGCCAGGAGGTCCTCGGTCAGCCCGGTGCCGTGCTCGATGCAGTCGATGCCGCCCTCGATCAGCCCCGGGAGCGCGTCGGTGCCGAAGGTGTGCGCGGTGACCCGCGCGCCCTCCTCGTGCGCGGCCGCGATCGCCGCCGCGAGCACGTCGGCCGGCCACTCGGGCGCGAGGTCGCCGACCGAGCGGTCGATCCAGTCGCCGACCAGCTTCACCCAGCCGTCACCACGGCGGGCCTGGATCCGGGTCTGTTCGACGAGGTCCTCGGGCTCGATCTCGACGCCGAGCCCGGGGATGTAGCGGCGGGTGCGGGCGATGTGCCGCCCGGCCCGGATGATCGTCGGCAGCTCAGGGTCGCCGTCCAGCTCACGGGTGTCCACCGGCGAGCCGCAGTCGCGCAGCGCGAGCACCCCGGCGTCCCGCTCGGTGAGCGCCTGGGTGCGCGCGGAGGCGATGTCCTCGACGTGCCCACCGCCGCGGGCGATGCCCACGTGGCAGTGCGCGTCGACCAGCCCGGGGAGCAGCCAGCCGTTCCGGCTGACCGTCTCCGCGCCCGGTACCGGCTCGAAGGTGAAGCGGCCGTCGCGGACCCAGACGTCGCGGTGCTCTCCCTCGGGGAGCACCACCCCGGAGAGGTGGAGCGACGGCAGCGCGCTCACCGGCCGGGCCGCTCGTCCTTGAACTGGTCGAAGTTCAGCTTGGTGAGGTCGGGCAGGCCCTGACCCGGGGGCAGCCCCGGCATCCCGCCGCCGCCGAAGGGGTTCGCCCCACCCGGGAAGCCGGCGCCGGGCGGGAGGCCGGGCGCGCCCACCGGCCGCCGGGCGGGACCGCCCTTGCCCTTCCCCTTCTTCCCCTTGCCCTTCTTCGACTGCGCCTGCATCTGCCGGCCGCGGGCCTTCTTCGACATGGGGCCCATGCCCGGCAGGCCCATGCTGCCGGCCATCTGGCCCATCATCTTCTGCGCCTGGGCGAACCGCTCCAGCAGCCCGTTCACCTCGGTGACGGTCACCCCGGAACCGTTTGCGATGCGCACCCGCCGCGACGCGTTGATGATCTTCGGCTCGACCCGCTCCTGCGGGGTCATCGACCGGATGATCGCCGCGGTGCGGTCGAGGTCGCGGTCGTCCACCTGGGCGAGCTGTTCCTTCATCTGGTTCGCGCCGGGCAGCATGCCGAGCAGGTTCGCGATCGGCCCCATCTTGCGGATGGCCATCATCTGCTCGAGGAAGTCCTCGAGGCTGAAGCCCTCGCGCGAGGTGAGCTTGCCGGCCATCTTCTCGGCCTGGTCGGCGTCGAAGGCCTGCTCGGCCTGCTCGATGAGGGTCAGCACGTCGCCCATCCCGAGGATGCGCGAGGCCATCCGCTCGGGGTGGAAGACGTCGAAGTCGGTGAGCTTCTCGCCGGTGGAGGCGAACATGATCGGCTGCCCGGTCACGTACCGGACCGAGAGCGCCGCGCCACCGCGGGCGTCACCGTCGAGCTTGGTCAGGACGACGCCGGTGAAGCCGACGCCCTCCTGGAAGGCCTGCGCGGTGGTGACGGCGTCCTGACCGATCATCGCGTCGACGACGAACAGCGTCTCGTCCGGCGTGACGACGTCGCGGATGTCCGCGGCCTGCCGCATCAGCTCGGCGTCGATGCCGAGCCGACCGGCGGTGTCGACGACGACGATGTCGTGCATCGTGCGGCGCGCGTGGTCGATCGAGTCGCGGGCCACCTGCACCGGGTCGCCGACGCCGTTGCCCGGCTCGGGCGCGAAGACGTCGACACCCGCCTGCCCGGCGACGATCGACAGCTGGTTCACCGCGTTCGGGCGCTGCAGGTCTGCCGCGACCAGCAGCGGGGTGTGCCCCTGCGACTTCAGCCAGCGGCCGAGCTTGCCCGCCAGGGTGGTCTTACCGGCACCCTGGAGACCGGCCAGCATGATCACCGTCGGCGACTGCTTGGCCAGCCGGATGCGGCGGGTCTCGCCACCGAGGATCTGGACGAGCTCCTCGTTGACGATCTTGATGACCTGCTGCGCCGGGTTCAGCGCCTGGGAGACCTCGGCCCCGCGGGCGCGCTCCTTGACCGCGGCGATGAAGGCCCGCACCGCCGGCAGCGCGACGTCGGCCTCCAGCAGCGCGATCCGGATCTCGCGTGCGGTCGCGTCGATGTCGGCGTCGGTGAGCCGACCCTTGCCCCGCAGGCCGGTGAAGACCTTGTCGAGGCGGTCGGAGAGGGTCTCGAACACAGCACGTCCTCGTCACAGCTCGTGGCGCGGCCCGCCGGTCCGACGACCGGCGACACGGCGACGGGCCCGGCCGTGCCGATCCCTCGCGCCTCCTGGGCCCAGCGTATCCACCCACCTCCCCGCACGGGCGCCGCCGCGGGCGTCCCCCCCGGCCACCACCGGCGACGGGTCGGCCCGCCGCGCCGCCATCCGGAGGGGTCCGCAGCGCGACGCCGGGACATTGTCCGAAGCTAGTTTCGCGAGTAGGATTGCCGGTCAACACCGGCCGACCGTGCTGCGGCCGGATGGGGAGGAGTCCTCGTGTCCGATGTCCTCGCTTGGGCGGCCCTCATCCTGGTGATCGGGCTGCTGGCCCTGCGCACCCACCCCCGCGGTCGAGCATGGGCGCCCCGGGGCACCCTCCGGCCCCACGCCCGGACTCCCCTCCCGGCCGCCCGGCCGGCCGACGGGTGCCGGCCGGCGGTCACGGCAGTCCCGGCGTCACCCTCCACCGGCGACGCGCGTGTCCGTACCCCCGCAGATCTGCACTGAGCACCGCGGCTCAGGCCCGGCGAGCGGCCGCTCCCGACTCCGCGGTCGGCACGGCGCCGACCGACTCCGCCAGGACGAGCGCCAGGAAGTCGCCCACGAGGACGTGCCGCTCCAGGTCGTGCCGGAAGCGGCCCTGCGTGACGACGGTGTAGCGGTTGCGCCGCCCGACCCGCTCCCGGATGACGTACCCGGCCTGCTCGAGGTCGCCGACGATCATCTGGACCGCCCGCTCCGTGATCCCCACCCGCGCCGCCACGTCACGCATCCGGACGTCCGGGTCGGCGGCGAGGCTGACGAGCACGTGCCCGTGGTTGGACAGAAAGGTCCACCCCGCGCCCGATGCCATCATGCGAAGCACGTTACGCGTATCAGTCACCGCCCGTCCCCTCGGTACAACGCAGCACTCTTGCAATACGCATTCGGTTTCGCATATCGTGCTTCCTGCGAGGGGAGTACCCGAAGCGCAGGAGCGCAGTCGCTGCCCGTCAGTCCCGGCCCCGGCCCGGGCGCGGCCGGTCCCATCAGGGACCGGGGGAGACCTCGCCGCACCGTGGGAGACGCCCGTGACGTCGCTCGCCACCACCGTCCCGCCGACCACCACCCTGCCCACCGCGCCGGCGACCAGCCCGGCGGAGCCGGGCACCGGTGCGAGGGGCGCCCCGCCCCGGCTGCTCGCCGTCGTGCTCGACCGCGACACCGCGCTGGGCGTCCTGGACGCCGCCTACTCCTCCGCCCGCGACACCGGCCGTGAGGTGCACACCGCGATCCTGCTCCCCCGCACGACCGTCCCGCTCGACCCCTGGCTCCTGCCACGGCTGGGCGAGCAGGCCGACCAGGAGGCGTGCGACCTGATCGCGCTGGCGCGCCAGCGGGCGGCTGCCCACGGGGTGGCCTCGCGCATCAGCGTGCACCACCTCGGCGGGCTGCACGGGCGCCGTCGGCAGCGGGTGGTGGACCGCGCGGTCGCCCGGCTCGCCCGACGTCTCGACGCCGTCCCCGTCGGCTGGACCTCCTCGTGACCACCACCGCGGCCCGCGTGGCCTGGCCCTCCCCCGGCCAGGTGCTCATGCTCCAGTCGGTCCGCGCCGACTGCTGCCTGAGCATCCTCGCCTCGACCACCCCGTCGCCCCGCATGACCGACACGGACCTGCAGCGGCTCCGCCGGCTGGCCGACCGCGCCGCCGCCCGGCTGGCCGAGGGCGACGTCCCCGACGCCGACCTGCTCCGGGCGGCGCTGGACGAGGTCGTCGCCGGCGTCGCGCGGCAGGCGACCGGGTCGGGGATCGCTGTCTACGTCAGCCCCCACCTGCGCGAGGTGGTGCGGCTCCCGGTCCCCGTCAGCGACCGCGTGGTGGTGGACCGGACCTTCGCCACCCGCGACCTCGTGCGGGCGCTGCACCGGACCCCGCAGCACGTCGTGCTGCTGCTCAGCGAGGGCGAGGCGCGCCTGCTGGTGGGCGTGGCCGACGACCTGCGCCCCCCGCCCCGGACCGCGTTCCCCCTCACCGCGGAGGGCGCACCGCTCGACGCGTTCCTGCGCCGGGTGGACGAGTCGCTGGGCACCTACCTGCAACTGCACCCGGCGCCGCTGGTCCTCGTGGGCGCCGAGCGCGTCGTTGGGCGCTTCCGCCGGCAGTCGCGGAACACCGCCCGGCTCGCCGGGGCGCTGGCCGCGAACCTCACGCGGGCTCCCGTGACGGCCCTCGTGCCGCGGATCAGGCAGGTGCTCGAGGCCTACCTTCGCTCCCGCCAGGACGAGGCGCTGGAGCACCTGGACCGGCGGCGGTCCCGGCACGCCGTGGTGGAGGGGATCGGTGCCTGCTGGCTCGCCGCGCGGCGGGAGCGGCCCGAGATGCTCGCCGTCGAGGAGGGCTTCACCTACCCCGCCCGGCTCAGCCCCGACGGCGACTTCCTCACCCCGGCCGAGGACGTCGAGCACCCGGACGTGGTCGACGACGTGGTCGACGAACTGATCGAGACGGTGCTCCTCCGCGGCGGGTGGATCGCCTTCGTCGACGACGGGGCGCTCGCCGCGCACGGGCGGGTGGCGCTCACCGTCCGCTGACCGCGTCAGGCGGCGCAGGGCGCTCCGGCCACGGCGACGACGACGACGCGCACCTCACCGACGACCAGCGCCGAGCCGCAGTCGGCGCAGACCCACTCGGGGCACTCGCCGCCGTCGTCGGTGTGGCCGTCGATGCACGGCGGCTGCACGAAGTCCCGGTCGTCCCCGCAGGACGGGCAGGGCCACTGGCGGCTGTCCACGACGGACTCCTCTCGGCAGGTGGGACCGGTCCGTCCCGGTCCGCTGCCGACGGTCGCACGCACCACCGACAGAACCGCGGACCTCAGGACGGCGTGTCGGGACCGACCGCCAGCGCGGGACCGCGGGTGGCGGCGACCAGCGCCGCGTCGACCCGCTCCTTCTGCTGCGGGTCCACCGGCGAGCCGGAGGGGTTGCACACGTAGAAGCAGTCGACCGCGTCGGCCCCCAGGGTCTCGATGCGGGCGGAGGTCACGTCCAGCCCCTCCCCCGCGATCGCCGCGGTGAGCCGGTAGAGCAGCCCGGCCCGGTCCCCGGCCCGGACCTCCACGATGCCGGTCGCCGGACCGCTGACCTCGTGGTCGTGCCAGGAGATGCGCGGCGGGGCGGAGCGCCCCTCCTGGCGGTAGTCGGCCTCCCGCTGGCGCAGCCGCTCGGGCAGCCGGAGCGTGCCCTCCAGCGCAGCCCGCACGCCGTCGGCCAGGATCTCCGGCACCGGCGCGCGGCCGAACCGGGGCCGGACCGCGAACACCCCGGTGCCGTAGCCGTCGGCCACCGTCATCTTCGCGGCGCGCACGTCGAGCTGGTTGAGCGCGAGCACCCCGGCGCAGGTGCTGAGCAGCCCCGGCCGGTCGGGGGCGCCGATGGTCACCTGCTGCCCGTCGGCCACCTCCTCGATGCCGACGGTGACCGCCCGGGTCACCCCGGGGATGTCCGGCGCGGGCGTGGTCACCTGCGCCGAGGTGGGGTGCAGCACCGGGTCCGGCTCGGTCAGCTGCGGGCCGCCGAGCCGGCCCTGCACCCGGGCGACCAGCGCGGCGACCAGGTGCGCCTTCCACGGCGACCACGCCGAGGCGCTGGTGGCGGCGCCGTCGGCCTGCGCCAGGGCGTGCAGCAGTTGCAGCACCGTGGCGTCGTGCCCGATGGTGGCGGCGACGCGCTCGATGGTCGCGGGGTCGTCGATGTCGCGCCGGGTCGCCGTCGCGGGCAGCAGCAGGTGGTGGCGCACCAGCGTGCCGAGCACGGCGACGTCGGGCTCGGAGAAGCCCATCCGGGCGCCGATCTCCGCGGCGATCGGCGCCCCGACCACGCTGTGGTCCCCCGGCCAGCCCTTGCCGATGTCGTGCAGCAGGGCCGCGACCAGCAGCAGGTCGGGCCGGTCGACGTCGCGGGTCAGCTCGCTCGCCGCGGCGGCGGCCTCGATCAGGTGGCGGTCGACGGTGTACCGGTGCCAGGGGTGGCGCTGCGGCAGCGACCGGATGCGGTCCCACTCGGGCAGCAGCCGCGACAGCAGGCCCTCCTGGTCCAGCTGCTCCAGCACCGGGACCGCCGACCGGCCGCTGGCGAGCACCCGGAGGAACGACCAGCGGGCCTCCGGCGGCCACGGCTCCGGCAGCGGCGGGCTGTGCACCGCGAGCACCTTGAGGGTGTACGGCGAGAGCAGAAGGTCCGCGCGGGCCGCGGCGGCAGCGGCCCGCAGCACCAGCCCGGGGTCGGTGGCGGGGTGCGCGTCGCGGGCGAGCACGACCTCGTCGCCCTGCCGGACGACGCCCTCGGCCAGCGGCTCGCGGCGCACCCGGCGGTACCGCCCGCGCGGCCGGCGGACCAGCGCGGCCTCCACCCGGCGCCAGGTCTCGTCGGCGACGAAGGCCAGCCGCCGCCCGGCCAGGCTGACCTCGCGCAGCAGGACGTCCTCGTCGGCCAGGCCCAGGGTCGCGGCGATCGCGCGCTGCTCCTGGCGCACCAGGACGTCCGAGGCGCGCCCTGACCGGCGGCGCAGCTCGTCGCGCACGTCGAGCAGGAAGGCGTAGGCCTGCTCCACCTCCGCGGGCGGCTCGTCGACGAGCTGGGCCGCCGCCGCCGCCCGCAGCACCTGGCCCTCGCGCAGCCCGCCGTAGGCCTCCTTGAGATCGGGCTCGAGCAGGAAGGCGAGCTCCCCCAGCCGGCGGGCCCGCTCGCGGCGCAGGTCGCGCAGCTGGGGCATCAGCCGGGAGGCGTGCTGCCGCCAGCTGGCCAGGGTCGCCGTCCGCAGCCGGGCGGCCAGCTCCGCGTCGCCCGCCACCAGCCGGGCGTCGAGCAGCCCGAGCCCGGCCTTCGCGTCTGTGGAGGCGACGGTGACCGCCTCCTGCACCGACCGGACCGAGTGGTCCAGGCGGAGGCCGGCGTCCCAGACCGGGTACCAGAGCGCGTCGGCGACGGCGGCGATCTCCGGCCGGTCCTCGTGGACGAGCACCAGGTCGAGGTCACCGTGCGGGGGGAGCTCCCGGCGGCCGAGGCTGCCCACGGCGACCAGGGCCAGCCCCTCGGTGCCCGTCCGGGGCGGCGGCCCGCCGCGCCGGGTCCGAGGCGGCGGGGTGCCGGCGACGGCGTCGTCCAGCAGCCCGGCGAGCCACCCGTCCAGGGCCTCGACCCGCTCTGCGCGGCCCAGCCCCGGCAACGCCTCGGTGTCCAGCACGACTCCCCCTCGGTACGGCCCGGATGACAAGACGTCGGCCGGGGTGGCGGGCGACCCCACCACCCCGGCCGACGGGTGCGCTACGCGCGAACTGCGTCGTCAGCTCCGGTCAGAGCGCGTCGTCGCCGCGCTCGCCGGTGCGGACCCGGACGATCTCGTCGATCGTGGTGACCCACACCTTCCCGTCCCCGATCTGCCCGGTGGAGGCGGACTCGACGACGGCGTCCACGACACGGGCGGCGTCGAGCTCGCTGACGACCACCTCGATCCGGACCTTCGGCACGAAGTCCACCTGGTACTCCGCTCCGCGGTAGACCTCGGTGTGCCCCCGCTGGCGGCCGAAGCCCTGGACCTCGCTGACGGTGAGCCCGGCGATGCCGATCAGCTCGAGTGCGTTCTTGACGTCGTCCAGCTTGAACGGCTTGACGATCGCGGTGACCAGCTTCATGCCAGCGTCCTCTCGTTGTTGCGGGCCTCGGCACGCGCCTGGCCGGCCAGCGGAGCGGTGGAGCCGCTGCTGCCCAGGGAGGCGAAGTCGTAGCCCGACTCGGCGTGCACGACGGTGTCGATGCCGGTGACCTCGTCGTCCTCGGTGAGGCGGAAGCCCATCGTCTTCTGGATGACGAACCCGATGACCAGCGTAAGGACGAAGGAGAAGGCGAGGACGGCCACCGCCCCCACGACCTGGCGCCAGAGCTGGTCGGCGCTGCCGCCGAAGAAGAGGCTCTCCACGCCGGCGGGGGCCGCGGGGTCGGCGAGGAAGCCGATGGCGATGGTGCCCCAGAGACCGCCGACCAGGTGGACGCCGACGACGTCGAGCGAGTCGTCGTAGCCCAGCTTGTACTTCAGGCCCACGGCCAGGGCGCACAGCGCACCGGCGACCGCTCCGATGATGATCGCCCCGATCGGCGAGACCGCCGAGCAGGCCGGCGTGATGGCGACCAGACCGGCGACCACGCCGGAGGCGGCGCCCAGCGAGGTCGAGTGACCGTCGCGCATCTTTTCGACCAGGAGCCAGCCGAGCGTCGCCGCGGCGGTGGCCACCAGCGTGTTGACCCAGACCACCGAGGCGGTGTTGTCGGCGGCCAGCGCGGAGCCGGCGTTGAAGCCGAACCAGCCGAACCACAGCAGCCCGGCGCCGATCATGACCAGCGGCAGGTTGTGCGGGCGCATCGCCTCGCGGCCGAAGCCGCGTCGCTTGCCCAGCACCAGCGCCAGCGCCAGACCGGCGGCACCGGCGTTGATGTGCACCGCGGTACCCCCGGCGAAGTCGATCGCGGCCAGGTCGTTGGCGATCCAGCCGCCCACCACGTCGTCGCCGTCGAAGGCGAAGACCCAGTGCGCCACCGGGAAGTAGACGACGGTGGCCCAGATGCCGGCGAAGACCATCCAGGCACCGAACTTCGCGCGGTCGGCGATGGCACCGGAGATGAGCGCCACGGTGATGATGGCGAAGACGGACTGGAAGCCGACGAAGGCCATGGTCGGCAGCGCGGCGTCGGTGTCCTCCATCAGGCCGTTCAGCCCGAAGAACTCGAAGGGGCTGCCGAGGAGGCCGCCACCGATGTCGTCCCCGAAGGCGATCGAGTAGCCCCAGAGCACCCAGAGCACGCTGATCAGCGCCAGCGCCCCGAAGCTCATCATCATCATGTTGAGGACGCTCTTGGCGCGGACCATGCCGCCGTAGAAGAGCGCGAGGCCTGGGGTCATCAGCAGCACGAGCGACGCACTGGTGAGGATCCAGGCGGTATTGCCGGTGTCGAGCACGGCAACCTCCTGTGTCGGGTCGTCGGCCGGGCGGCCGTATCGGTGGGCCCCGCCGCCGGTGCGGGTGGGGCGATGCGGCGTTCACCGTGCCGGGCCGTTGTTTCCGGTGACGTCGGAGTCACGTTTCCGGGTCGTGAACTCCGCAGCGCGTGTCCGGCTCCTGCGTTGCGGTCGTGTTGCGAGGCCCCCGAGGGCACTCCGGTCGCACCCGTCCCGGCGCCCGCGAATCGCTAGTTGCAAAAGATGTGCAATAAGGTCGGGGGCGTGCACGTCCCCGATGGCTTCCTCGACGTCCCCACCTCCGTGGCCACCGGCGCGCTGGCCGCCGGCACGGTCGCCCTGGCCCTGCGCCGGTCGCGTGCCGAGCTCGACGACCGCACCGCGCCGCTGGCCGGGCTCGCCGCGGCGTTCGTCTTCGCCGGCCAGATGATGAACTTCCCGCTCCCCGGCCTGCCGGTGAGCGGGCACCTGATCGGCGCGGTGCTCACCGCCGTCCTGGTGGGCCCGTGGACCGCGGTGCTCTGCATGACCGTGGTGCTCATGGTCCAGGCCGTCCTCTTCGCCGACGGCGGCCTCACCGCGCTGGGCACGAACGTCACCCTGATGGCGCTGCTGGCGGTGGTCCTCGGCTACGGCGTCTTCCGCGGCCTGGCGGCGGTCCTGCCCCGCACCCGGGCCGGGATCCTGACCGCCACCGGGATCGCCGCGTACCTCTCCGTGCCGGCCGCGGCCCTGACCTTCGTCGGCCTGTTCGCCCTCGGTGGCACCGTCGACATCCCGGTCGGCACGGTCGCCGCGGCCCTGACCGGGGTCCACCTGCTCATCGGCCTGGGCGAGGCCGCGATCACCGTCGCCGTCGTCGGCGCGGTGCTGGCCGTGCGCCCCGACCTGGTCCACGGCGCGGCCCGGCTGCGCCCGGCGACGCCGCTGGCCGGCCGTCCCACCACGACGGCGGAGGTGGCCCGGTGACCCGCCGCGGCCGCAGCCTCTGGATCGCCGGCGTCGTCGCGGCCCTGGTCGTCGCCGGCGTGCTCAGCTGGTACGCCAGCTCCTCCCCCGACGGCCTGGAGCACGCCGCCGAGCAGGCCGGGTTCGCGCAGAGCGCGTCCGACAGCGCGACCGCGGGCTCCCCGCTCGCCGACTACCTGGTCGGCGGTGAGGAGAACCGCCTCTCCGCCGGGGCCGCGGGCGTCATCGGCGTGGTGGTCACCCTCGCGCTGGCCGGTGGGCTGACCCTCGTCCTCCGCCGGCGCGGCACCCCCGCCGACCGCACCTGACGTGGGCGCGGCGCACGGGGGCACGCTGAGCGCCCGCTACCTCCCGGGCAGCACCGCGGTCCACCGCCTGGAGCCGCACGCGAAGCTCGTGTCGGTGCTGACGTTCGCGGTGGTCGTCGTCGCCACCCCGGTGCACGCCCCCTGGGCGCCGGCCGCGTACGCCGGGTACCTGCTCGCGGTGCTCGCCGTCGCCGCCGTGGCCGGTGTCGGCCCGGGCCGGCTGCTGCGCGGCCTGGTCGTGGAGGTGCCCTTCGTCCTCTTCGCCGTCCTGCTGCCCTTCGTGGCGGGCGGCCCGCAGGTCGAGGTGCTCGGGCTGTCCCTGTCGCGGACCGGCCTCGCCGCCGGGACCGGCCTGCTGGCCAAGGCGACGCTGTCGATCCTGGCCGCCACCGTCCTCGCGGCGACGACGGAGCCGCGGGCGCTGCTGCGCGGGCTGGAGCGGCTGCGGCTGCCGCAGGTGCTCGTCCAGATCCTGATGTTCATGATCCGCTACGCCGACGTCGTGGGCGGCGAGCTGCACCGGATGCGGATCGCCCGGGAGTCCCGCGGCTTCACCGGCGGCGGGCTGCGCGGCCTCCGGGTGGTCGGTGCCACCGCCGGCGCCCTGTTCGTCCGGTCCTACGAGCGCGGCGAGCGGGTGCACCTGGCGATGCTCAGCCGCGGCTACCGCGGCAGCATGCCGACCGGGCCGTCGGTCCCGGTCGGGACGCGGTCGTGGGCGGTAGCGCTCAGCCTGCCCCTGGCGGCGGCCGCGGTGCTGCTGGCGGGGATCCTGCTGGGGTGACCGCACCCCCGCCGTCCCTCCTCGTCGAGGACCTCGCCTACGCCTACCCCGACGGGCACCAGGCGCTGTTCGGCGTGGACCTGCGCGTGGAGCGCGGCGAGCGGGTGGCGCTGCTGGGCCCCAACGGCGCGGGCAAGACGACGCTGGTGCTGCACCTCAACGGCATCCTGCGGGCGGGCCGAGGGCGGGTGGCGGTCGCCGGCCTGCCGGTGGAGAAGCGGTCGCTGCAGGAGATCCGCCGCCGCGTCGGCGTGGTGTTCCAGGACCCCGACGACCAGCTGTTCATGCCGACCGTCGGCGAGGACGTCGCGTTCGGTCCGCGGAACCTCGGCCTGCCCGAGCCGGAGGTGACCGCCCGCGTGGCCGCGGCGCTGGAGCAGGTGCACATGTCCGACGCCGCCGACCGACCGCCGCACCACCTCTCCTTCGGGCAGCGCCGCCGGGTCGCCGTCGCCACGGTGCTGGCGATGCAGCCGGAGATCGTCGTCCTCGACGAGCCGTCGTCCAACCTCGACCCGGCCGGCCGCCGGGAGCTCGCGGAGGTGCTGGCCGAGCTCCCGGTGACGCTGCTGATGGTCACCCACGACCTGCCCTACGCCGCCCAGCTGTGCCCCCGCTCGGTGATCCTCGACGGCGGCACCGTGGTGGCCGACGGGCCGACGGGCGAGCTGCTCACCGACGCCGACCTGCTGGCCGCCCACCGGCTGGAGCTGCCCTACGGCTTCGACCCGACACCCACCTGAGCCGGCAGCGGCCGCCGGCTCAGACCTCCCCGACGAGCCCCTCGGCGAACGCCCGCGGCTCGAACGGCGCCAGGTCGTCGGGGCCCTCGCCCAGACCGATGAGCTTGACCGGGATGCCGAGCTCGCGCTGCACCGAGACGACGATGCCGCCCTTGGCGGTCCCGTCGAGCTTGGTGAGGACGACGCCGGTGACGGTGACCGCCTCGGTGAACACCCGAGCCTGGACGACGCCGTTCTGCCCCGTGGTGGCGTCGAGCACCAGCAGCACCTCGGTGACCGGTGACTGCTTCTCCACGACGCGCTTGACCTTGCCCAGCTCGTCCATCAGCCCGGACTTGGTGTGCAGCCGCCCGGCGGTGTCGATCACGACGGTGTCCGCCTCCGCCTCCACGCCGGTGCGCACCGCCTCGAAGGCGACGGCGGCGGGGTCCCCGCCCTCCCGGCCGCGGACGGTGAGCACGCCCACCCGCTCGCCCCAGGTTTCCAGCTGGTCGGCGGCGGCGGCGCGGAAGGTGTCGGCGGCGCCGAGGATCACGCTCTTGCCGTCACCGACGAGCACGCGGGCGAGCTTGCCGACGGTGGTGGTCTTGCCGGCGCCGTTGACCCCGACGACCAGCACGACACCGGGCCGCCCCTCGGAACGCGAGGTCCCCAGCGAGCGGTCCATGTCCGGGCCGAGCACGGCGGTCAGCTCGCGCACCAGCAGCTCGCGCAGGTCCGCGCCGGACGCGGTCGCCAGCACCATCGACTGGGTGCGCAGCCGCTGCACGATCTGGGTGGTGGCGGCGACGCCGACGTCGGCGGCGAGCAGGGTGTCCTCGATCTCCTCCCAGTCGTCCTCGGTCAGCTGCTCGCGGGCCAGGACGGTCAGCAGGCCGCGGCCGAGCGAGGACTGCGACCGCGCCAGCCGGGAGCGCAGCCGCACGAGCCGGCCGGCCGAGGGCAGCGGGGTGTCGAAGACCAGCCCCGGCTCGGGCTCGGCCGGGGGCAGGTCCACGCCCGGCGGCGCCTCGGGCACGACCGCGTCGGGCTGGTCGGCGGCGGGCGGGAGGCCCAGCCCCGAGGCGGTGGCCCCGGTGGGCCGCCGCTGGTCGACCGGTGGCGCGGGCGGCCGCGGGCGGGTGAGGGTCGTGCCGCTGACGGCGTCGTCGTCGAGGCGCGTGGTTCGCCGGCCGCGGCCGACGAGGAGGCTGACGCCGAGGATCAGTGCGACGACCAGGATCGCGATCGCGATCAGCACGAATTCCATGGCCGTGAGTCTTCCAGCCCTCCGGACGGCCTCACAGCGGGCACTGCGGCGGGATGCAGGTCCATGGGCCAGGCTGTGGGCATGCCCGTCCCCGACCCGCCGTCCCCGGCGCTCCTGCTCGGCCCCCTGCTGCGGCACGTCGACCCGGTCTCCGCCACGGTGTGGGTCGAGACCGACCGGCCGTGCACCGTCGACGTCCTCGGCCGGAGCGCCCGCACCTTCTGCGTCGGCGAGCACCACTACGCGCTGGTCGTCGTGGAGGACCTCGAGCCCGGCAGCACCACGCCGTACGAGGTCCGGCTCGACGACGTCCGGGTCTGGCCGCCCGAGGACACGGCGTTCCCGGCCAGCCGGATCCGGACGCCCGGCCGCCCCGGGCCCTTCCGGCTTGCCTTCGGCTCCTGCCGCTACGCCAGCCCGGGCACCGTCGAGGCCTCGGAGGGCATCCCCCCGGACGCCCTGGACCTCTACGCCAAGCAGGTGGCGGGCCTGCCGGAGGACCGGTGGCCCGATGCGCTGGTCCTCCTCGGCGACCAGGTGTACGCCGACGAGCTGAGCGCGCACACGAAGTCGCTGCTGCACCGCCGGCGCGGCCGGAGCACCGAGCGCCGCGCCATGGACGACCAGGTGGCCGACTTCGAGGAGTACACCCGGCTCTACTACGAGTCCTGGCAGGACCCCCAGGTGCGGTGGCTGCTGTCGACCATCCCGTCCTCGATGATCTTCGACGACCACGAGATGATCGACGACTGGAACACCTCGGCAGCGTGGCGGGCCAAGGCCTCCCGGCAGCCCTGGTGGCACGGGCGGATCACCGGGGGGCTGGTCAGCTACTGGGTCTACCAGCACCTCGGCAACCTCAGCCCGCGGGAGCTGGCGGAGAACAAGACCTGGCAGGCGATCCAGGGGCTGAGCGACGACGACCCCACCCGGGACGCCCAGCCGATGCTGCGCGAGATGGCCGAGCTGGCCGACGCCGAGCCGGCGACCATCCGCTGGAGCTACGTGCGGCACTGGGGCGACGCGCGGCTGATCATGGTCGACACCCGGGCCGGCCGGGTCCTGGAGGAGCAGCACCGCCGGATGCTCGACGAGGACGAGTTCGCCTGGGTCGAGGCCGCGATGCGCCGCGCCGTGGACGAGGGCGTGGAGCACCTGATCATCGGCACCTCGCTGCCCTGGCTGCTGCCGCACGCGATCCACAACCTGGAGCGGTGGAACGAGACGCTCAACGTGCGGCACCACGGCCGCTGGCGCGGCAAGGTCGCCGAGGCGATCCGCCAGGCCGCCGACCTGGAGCACTGGTCGGCCTTCGGCCACTCCTTCGAGCGGCTGGGGGCGGCGCTGACCGCGGTGGCCCGGGGCGAGCACGGCCGGGCTCCCGCCACGGCGCTGGTCCTCTCCGGCGACGTCCACCACGCCTACGCCGCCGAGCTGGTGAGTCCCGGCGGGCTCGAGGCCCGGGTGCACCAGCTCACCGTCTCCCCCCTGCACAACCAGGCGCCGCACCCGATCCGCGTCGGCTTCAAGATCGGCTGGAGCCGGGCCGCGCGCCGGTGGACCGAGCGCCTGGCGCGCCTGGTCACGGCCGAGCCCACCGGCCTGGCGTGGGACAAGAAGGCCGGGCCCTACTTCGGCAACCAGATCGGCGAGCTCGTGCTGAGCGGCCGGGAGGCCCGCTTCCTGCTGTCGGTGTCGGACAAGGGCGACGAGCACCTGCGCCAGGTGCTCGACGAGCCGCTGTCCGCCGGGTGACAGGCTGGGAGGCATGACTGGTGCGCACGGGGGGAAGCCGGCCCCCGGTCCCGACCAGCCGCCGATCCCGGTGCGGCTGGTCACCTTCAACACCCACCACGGCGTGGGTGACGACGAGCGGCACGACCTGCCGCGGCTGGCCAAGCTGCTGGCCGCGGTGGATGCCGACGTCATCTGCCTGCAGGAGGTGGACCGCTACTTCGGCGACCGCAGCGAGGACGTCGACCAGGCGCTCCTGCTCTCCCGTGCCCTGGACATGCAGCTGGCGTGGGGGCCGGCCATCGACGAGGAACGGCCCGGTGACCAGCCGCCCCGGCAGTACGGCAACGCGCTGCTCTCGCGGCTGCCGATCCTGATCAGCGACGTCCACCGGCTGCCCGGCAGCGGGGAGCCGCGCAGCGCGCTGCGGACGATGGTGGAGCTCGACGGCGGCGCGCTGTGGATCACCGCGACGCACCTGACCACGCGGTCGGCGCAGGAGCGGGCCGCACAGGTCGCCACCCTGGCCGGGCTGCACACCGAGGCGATGGAGACCGGCGTCCTGGTCGGCGACTTCAACACCGAGCCCGACGCCCCGGAGCTCGACGTGCTGCGGCAGCGGTTCACCGACGCCTGGCGGCTGGCCCGGGCCCGGGACGACCGGGCGGGCTGGCGGTTCTGGCAGTCCGACGCAGGGAAGACGCACCCGGCCCGGTCCCCGCACCGGCGCATCGACCAGGTGTGGGTCTCCTCAGGGGTCGCCGTGGCCGCAGCCTCCGTGCTCGACGCCGGAGGCGCCTCGGACCACCTGCCGGTCGTCGTCGACCTGGAGGTCCGCAGCGGCGTCTAAGCATAGGAAGCTATGCCTATGGATTCGGGCCCAGAAACGTAGGCATAGCTTCCTATGCCTAGGGCGGGTCAGGCCGGCTCGGCCTCCCGCAGCCGCTGGCTGATGACGCCGGTGATGCCGTCGCCGCGCATGCTCACGCCGTAGAGGGCGTCGGCGATCTCCATCGTCCGCTTCTGGTGGGTGATGACGATGAGCTGCGAGGTGGACCGCAGCTGCTCCACGAGCACCAGCAGCCGGCCGAGGTTGACGTCGTCGAGCGCCGCCTCCACCTCGTCGAGCACGTAGAACGGCGACGGGCGGGCGCGGAAGATCGCCACGAGCAGCGCGACCGCGGTCAGCGAGCGCTCCCCGCCGGAGAGCAGCGACAGCCGCTTGACCTTCTTGCCGGGCGGACGGGCCTCCACCTCCACGCCGGTGGTCAGCATGTTCTCCGGGTCGGTGAGCACCAGGCGGCCCGAGCCCCCGGGGAAGAGGGTGGCGAAGACCTGCTCGAACTCGCGGGCGACGTCGGCGAAGGCCGCCGCGAAGACGTCGTGGATGCGCCCGTCGACCTCCCGGACGACGGTCAGCAGATCCCGGCGGGTGTTCTTCAGGTCCTCCAACTGGGTGGCGAGGAAGGTGTGCCGCTCCTCCAGGGCGGCGAACTCCTCCAGGGCCAGCGGGTTCACCTTGCCGAGAGTGGCGAGGTCCCGCTCGGCGCGGGCGACCCGCCGCTCCTGCACCGCCCGGTCGTAGGGCTGCGGCTCGGGCACCGGCTGCCCGGCGGCCTCTGCCTCGGCGACGAGCTGGGGCGCCGGCGGCACCGGCGTCGCCGGGCCGTACTCCCCCACCAGCGTCGGCAGGTCGACGCCGAACTCCTCGGCGGCGCGGCCCTCCAGCGACTCGATGCGGTACCGCTGCTCGGTACGGGCCACCTCGTCGCGGTGCACCTCGTCGGTGAGCCGGTCGAGCTCGGCGGTGGCCGCGCGCACCCGGCCGCGCACCTCCAGCAGCTCCGCCTCCGCCGAGCTGCGGGCCGCGGCGAGGGCGTCCCGCTCGGCCGCGGCCCGGGCCAGCGAGGAGCCCAGCGCTCCCAGGGCGACGTCGGCGTCGGCGCGCACCCGGGCGGCCACGGCCGCGCCGCGCTCCCGCGCGGCCCGCGCCGCGGCGGCCCGCTCCCGGGCCGCCCGCTCCTGCCGGGCCTGGCGGCGCAGCGACTCGGCGCGGCCCTGCAGCGCCCGCGCCCGCTCCTCGGCGGTGCGCACGGCCAGCCGCGCCTCCGTCTCCGCCTGCCGGGCCGCGGCCACCTCGGCCCGCAGCCGGTCCCGGTCCCCGGTGGGCGGCTCGTCCTCGACGGGGGCGGCCTGCGCCTCGGCGAGCCGGCCCTCCAGGGTGGCCAGCGCGGTGGTGGCACGCTCCAGCGACTCCTCGGCGCGCACGCGGGCGGCGGCGTGCCGGTCGGCCTCGGCGGCGGCCGACCGCGCGGCGGCGCCGAGCTCGGCCAGGGCCGCGGCCTCCGCCGAGCGGCTGCGGTCGGCGGCCTGCCGGGCGGCGAGGGCGGTCTCGACGTCGGCGGAGCGGTCCTGCGCCGCGCCGCGGGCCGCGGCCAGGTCGTCGGCGAGCCGTGCGGCGTGCGCGGTGGCGGCGGCCAGCTCGGCGCCCGCCTCGTCGATCCGCGCCCGCAGCTCCAGGTTCGACGGCGCGTCGGTCTGCCCGCCCAGGGCCCAGTCGGCGCCGAGGAGGTCACCGGTGGCGGTGACGGCGCGGACCCGGGGGTGCGTGCGCACCACCCGGACGGCGGCGTCCAGGTCGAGCACCAGTGCGACCCGCTCGAGGGCGCGGGCCAGCGCGGGCCGCAGCGGCCCTGCGGCCTGCACCGCGTCCAGCGCCCAGCGGGCGCCGTCCGGCAGCTCCGGCCAGCCGTCGCGCGGGACCGGCGGCAGGCCGCCGGTGACGAGGAGACCGGCGCGGCCGCCGCCGGTGCCGGTGAGGTGGGCCAGCGCGGCGGCGGCCTCGGCCACCCCGGAGACGACGACGGCGTCGGCCATGCCCCCGAGCGCAGCGGCCACGGCGACCTCGTCCCCGGGAGAGACGGTCAGCTGCTCGGGCAGCGGCCCGACGACGCCGGCCAGCCCGGCGCCGAGCACCGCGGCGGCGCCGTCGGCCGGGGTGAGCCCGAGGGCGAGGGCGTCCTGGCGGGCCTGCCAGGAGGCGCGGTCGCGCTCGGCGGCCCGCTCGGCCTCGGCGAGCTCGGTCACCCGGCGGGCGGCGGCGGCGTGGGCGGCGAGGGCGTCCTCGTGCGCGGTGACGAGGGCGACGTCGCCGTCCTCCTGGTCGGCGACCCGGCCCCGGCGGTCGGCCAGCTGCTCGGCCGCCACCTCCGCGCGCTCGGCGGCCTCCGCGGCGGCGAGGGTCAGCCGGTCGATCTCGGCCTCGCCGGCGCCCACCCGCGACCGCGCCGCGGCGACCTCGCCGGACAGCCGGGCCAGGCTCTCCCGGCGGTCGGCGAGGGCGCGGGCCGCCGCGACCCAGGCCTTCTCCGCCTCGGCCAGCGACCGCTCCAGGTCGGCGCGGCCGGCCACGACCCGCGCCAGCCGCTCCCGCTCGGCCGCGAGCCCGGCGGCGAGCTCGGCCTCGGTGGTGGCGACCTTCTCGGCCTCGGCGTCGAGCTGCTCGGGGTCGCGGCCGGTCGCCGTCGCGGGAGCGGCCGCGGAGAGGTGGCGGTGCCGCTCGACGGCCAGCTGGGAGACGCTGCGGAAGCGCTCCCCGAGGGCGGAGAGCCGGTACCAGGTGTCCGACGCCGTCTGCAGCCGCGGAGCGCCGCCGGCGAGCTCGCTCTCCAACTGCGACTCCCGCCGGGCGACGACGGCGAGGTCGCGCTCCACCACGGCCCGGCGCTCGCGGGCCGCCGTCTCGTCGGCGACGTCCCGGTCCAGGGCGTCGCGCAGCTGCACGAGGTCGTCGGCCAGCAACCGCAGGCGGGCGTCGCGCAGGTCGGCCTGGACCCCGGCCGCGCGGCGGGCCACCTCGGCCTGCCGGCCCAGCGGCTTGAGCTGGCGGCGCAGCTCGGCGGTGAGGTCGGCCAGCCGGTCGAGGTTGGCCTGCATCCCGTCGAGCTTGCGGAGCGCCTTCTCCTTGCGCTTGCGGTGCTTCAGGACGCCGGCGGCCTCCTCGACGAACGCGCGCCGGTCCTCCGGGCGGCCGGAGAGGACCGCGTCGAGCTGGCCCTGCCCGACGATGACGTGCATCTCCCGGCCGATGCCGGAGTCGCTGAGCAGCTCCTGGACGTCGAGCAGCCGCACCTTGTCGCCGTTGATCTCGTACTCGCTCTCCCCTGAGCGGTACATGCGGCGGGTGATCGACACCTCGGTGTACTCGATCGGCAGTGCGCCGTCGGAGTTGTCGATGGTGAGCGTCACCTCGGCGCGGCCCAGCGCGGGGCGCCCGGCGGTGCCGGCGAAGATGACGTCCTCCATCTTGCCGCCGCGCAGGCTCTTCGCGCCCTGCTCGCCGAGGACCCACGAGATGGCGTCGACGACGTTGGACTTGCCCGACCCGTTGGGGCCGACGACGGCGGTGATCCCGGGCTCGAGCCGCAGCGTGGTGGCGGACGCGAAGGACTTGAAGCCCTTCAGCGTGAGGCTCGACAGGTGCACGGGAAGAGGACTCTAGCGCCCGAACGGCCTGCTCAGGGGAGTCGCGGGGCCGGTGGTGCGGGTGGGACGCGGTCCGTCAGCCGGCGCGGTGCGTCAGGCGAGCGCGGGCTCGGCGCTGTCGCCGGCCAGGGAGAGCAGCTCGTGGGCGATCGCGGCGTCCCGCTGGGCGCGCAGCTCGGAGAGCTCCAGCTCCAGCCGGCGGACCTTGGCGCGGAGGACGGCGTTCTCCTCGACAACTCGGAGTTCCGCGGAGGTGACGACCGAACCGAACAGGGCCTTGGCCATGGCTGTGACGGCCTTTCGCAAACGAGAGGGGGTGAACCGGCGCCCCGGGGAACGGTCGGCGCGGCTGGGTGATCCCAGGGTGACAGCCACCGATGCGCAGGTCAACGGCGGCGGCGCGAGGCGACCGTGTCCGGGTGATGTCGTCTTCGTCACGTCGAGGGAACGAGGTCAGCCCTTCCGCCGGGCCCGCGGCCGGGGCTGGCAGACCGGGCAGCTGTAGCTGGAGCGGTTCATGAAGTGCTCCCGGACGACGGCGGTGCCGCACCGCGGGCAGGGCCGGTCCTGCTGGCCGTAGACAGCCAGGTGGCGGGAGAAGTAGCCGCTCTGGCCGTTCACGTCGACGTAGAGGGAGTCGAAGGACGTCCCGCCCTGGGCCAGCGACTCGCCGAGCACGTCGCGGACCCCCTCCAGCAGCTCGGCGACCTGCGGACGGGTGAGCTTGTCGGTCGGCCGGGCGCCGTGCAGCCGGGCGCGCCACAACGACTCGTCGGCGTAGATGTTGCCGACCCCGCCGATCAGGGTCTGGTCGAGCAGCGCCCGCTTGACCTCTGTCCGCCGCCGGCGCAGCGCCGCGGTGAACCCGTCGACGTCGAAGGCCGGGTCGAGCGGGTCGATGGCGATGTGCGCGAGCCGGGCGGGGATCGCCTCGCCGTCCGACTCCTCGACCGCCAGCCCGCCGAACGTCCGCTGGTCGACGAAGCGCAGCTCGCGGCCGCCGTCGGTGAAGGTGAACCGGGCCCGCAGGTGCGTCTCGTCGGGAGCCGAGCGCTTCTCGACCAGCAGCTGCCCACTCATGCCCAGGTGGCCCACGAGCGCCCGGCCCGACGGCGTCCCGTCCGGCTCGGCGAGCGGCAGCCACAGGTACTTGCCGCGCCGGTGCGCGGCGGTGAAGGTGCGCCCGGTGACCGCCTGCACGAAGTGGTCGGCGCCCTCGAGGTGCCGCCGGACGGCTCGCGGGTGGTGCACCTCGACGGTGGCCACGGTCCGGCCGGCGACCCACTGCGCCAGTCCCCGGCGCACCACCTCGACCTCGGGCAGCTCCGGCACGGGCCTACTCCTCGGACAGGGCGCGCCAGGCGGCCTCGGCGGCCTCCTGCTCGGCGGCCTTCTTGGTCCGTCCGGTGCCGGTGCCCCGGACGAGGCCGGCGAGCAGCACGGCGGCGCTGAACGTCTTGGCGTGGTCGGGGCCCTCGTCGTCCACCCGGTAGATCGGGGCACCCAGCCCCTGGGCTGCGCCGAGCTCCTGGAGGCTGGTCTTCCAGTCCAGGCCGGCGCCGCGGGTGGCCGACTCGACCAGCAGCGGGTCGAACAGCCGGTGCACGACCGAGGAGGCGGTGTCCAGCCCGCAGCCGACGTGGATCGCGCCGATCAGCGCCTCGAGGGCGTCGGCCAGGATCGAGTCCTTCTCCCGGCCACCGGTGGTCTCCTCACCGCGGCCGAGCAGCAGGTGCGGGCCGAGCCCGCCGTCGCCGAGCCGTCGGGCGACCTTGGCCAGCGAGGTCATGTTGACCACCGAGGCGCGCAGCTTGGCCAGCTGCCCCTCGGGCAGGTCGGGCTGGCTGCGGTAGAGCTCGTCGGTGACGACCAGGCCGAGCACCGAGTCGCCCAGGAACTCCAGGCGCTCGTTGGTCGGCAGGCCGCCGTTCTCGTACGCGAACGACCGGTGGGTGAGCACCAGGGAGAGCAGGCCGTCGGGCAGTTCGACGCCCAGGGCGTCGGTCAGCCAGGCGGCGGCCCGCTCCGCGTGCTCCGCCCCACCCGGGGCGGCCACCGGGGGACGGCCGTCGGCGGCACCCTCGGGAGGGTGCTCGGCGGCCGTCGTCCCTCCGGCGGTCACGTCCGGTGGTTCAGACCGAGAGGACCTGGCGACCGTCGTACTGGCCGCAGGTCGGGCACGCCTGGTGCGGGGGCTTGAGCTCGCCGCAGGCGCGGTTCGGGCACGGCGACAGGGTCGGCGCGGTGGCCTTCCACTGCGACCGGCGCATGCGGGTGTTGGCGCGCGACATCTTCCGCTTCGGGACGGCCACGATCAGTTCTCCTCTGGGGTGGTGGATTCGCCGGGGGTGCCCGACGAGGAAGCAGTGGTGCCGAACTTCGCCGCGAGGCCCGCCCAGCGGGCGTCGACGACCTCGTGCGAGTGGTCGGCGGGGAGGTCGTCCAGTCGCTGACCGCAGTCGACGCACAGGCCGGAGCAGTCCTCGGTGCAGACCGGGGCCAGCGGGAGGCTCAGGACGACGACGTCGCGCGCGAGCGGCTCGAGGTCGAGGAAGTCGCCCTCGATCCGGCGGACCTCGTCCTCCTCGCTCGTCGCCTCCGTGGTGCTGCCCGAGTAGGCGTAGAGCTCCTGGACGTCGAGGCGGAGAACGTCCTCGATCGGCTCCAGGCAGCGCGCGCAGGAGCCGGCGACCGGGACGGAGAACTCGCCGGTGACCAGCACGCCCTCCATGACCGACTCCAGCCGCAGGTGCAGGTGGACGTCAGCGGCCTCGGGCACACCGAGCAGCTCCACCCGCCAGTCACCAGGGGCCGGCGCGGTGCGGTCCAGCTCCTGCATCGACCCCGCCCGACGGCCCAGCTCCCGGAGGTCGACCTTCCAGGGGTTGGCGGCGGGACGCCGGTCCTCGTGAGGAGCGGCGCCGGAGCGGTTCGGCGAAGCAGCAGGCATGTCAGTACTCGCGGTCGGGAGCGGGAGGGCGGCCGGCCCGGGCGGAAAGCCACGGGAGGAGGACCGGGGATCGAGACTACCCGATCCCCGCCGCCGACCGAGGTGAGGGACTCCGAACGCCCGCCGTCCAGGGACCCGCCCCGAGCGTGCGAGGGGTGGGGAGGACGGTGGTCCTCCTAGGGCTCCCGCAGGGTGGAGCGGGCCTTGTCCACCGAGCGCAGCATCCGCTCGAGCGTTCCCCCGAACTCGGCCAGCCGGCTGTCGACGTACTCGTCGACCTCCGCCCGCATCTGCGCGGCCTCGGCGTGCGACTGCTCGCCGAGCTCGTCGGCCCGGGCGACAGCGGTGCGGTAGACCTCGGTCTCGGTGATCAGCCGCTCGTGCTCGGCCTGCGCCTCGGCGATCAGCGCGGCCCGGTGCTGCCGGCCCTCGTCGATCAGCGCCTCGGCCTCCGCCTCGGCCTCCAGCAGGATCTGCTCGGCGTCGGCCTGGGCGGCGGCGAGCAGCTCGTCGCGCTGCCGCCGCGCGGTGCCGATGATCTCGTCGCGCTGGCGGCGGGCCTGGGTGAGCAGCTGCTCGCTGTCGGCGCGGGTGCGGCCGGTGAGGCGCTCGGCCTCGGCCTGGGCCTGCTGCAGGATCTCGGTCCGCTGCTCGACGATCGCGCCTGCGGCCTGCACGTCCTCGGGCAGCGACTCGCGCAGGTCGTCGAGCAGGTCCAGCACGTGATCGCGCGGCACCATGCAGGAGTTGGACATCGGCACGCTGCGGGCGTTCTCGATGACCGTGGTCAGCTCGTCGACGGTCTCGTACAGGCGGTAGACGACCTCGGTCGTCGCGCCGCGGGGCGGCCCACCCCGGGGCGGGCGGGTCACGTGTCCGCCCGCCGGGCGTGCTCGGCCAGCCGGTCGTTGACGGCCTTGGGCACCAGCCGGGAGACGTCCCCGCCGAAGGTGGCGATCTGCTTCACCAGGCTGGAGGACAGGTGACCGACCTGCGGCGCCGTGGGCACGAACAGGGTGTCGATGGCGGCGAGCTCGCGGTTCATCTGCGCCATCTGCAGCTCGTACTCGAAGTCGCTGACCGCCCGGAGCCCCTTGACGATCACCGGGATGTCGTGGGTGCGGCAGTAGTCGACCAGCAGCCCCTGGAAGCTGTCGACGGTGACGTTGGGCAGGTCGGAGACGGACTCCCGCAGGAGGTCCATGCGCTCCTCGACCGAGAAGAGCCCGGCCTTGCCCGGGTTGACCAGCACCGCGACGACCAGTTCGTCGTACAGCCCGGCGGCCCGGTTGATGACGTCGACGTGCCCGTTGGTGACCGGGTCGAAGGAACCTGGGCAGACGGCACGTCTCACGGACGCCGACCGTACCGGAGCACGGCCTCGCCGTAGCGTCGCTCGCGCAGTCCTTCCAAGGGTGTCGGCCACTCCCACCCCTGTTCGCGGCTGGACCGCTCGACCACGACGACGCCCCCGGGGGTCAGCCACTCCCCCGTGACCAGGGCCCGCAGCACGTCGCGCACCTCGTCGGCGGGCACGGCGTAGGGCGGGTCGGCGAGCACGACGTCGAACGGTGCCGGCGCGGGAGAGGCGATGACGGTGGCCACCGATCCGGCGACCACCCGGCCGCCCGGCAGGCCGACCGCGGCGAGGTTCGCCCGCAGCACCGGCAGCACCCTCGGTCCGGACTCGACGAAGACGACGCTCGCGGCACCGCGGGACAGCGCTTCCAGCCCGAGCGCACCGGAGCCGGCGTAGAGGTCGAGCACCGCGGCGCCGTCGAGGTCGACCAGCGAGCCGAGCGAGTTGAACAGCGCGCCGCGGGCCTTGTCGCCGGTCGGCCGCACCCCGGCCGGGGGCACCTGGAGCCGCCGGCCCCCGGCGACGCCGGCGATCAGGCGTGTCACACCCGCACCGCCGAGCTGGTCACGCCTTCTCCAGCCACTCGGCTCGCTCGTCGCTGGCGAGGGCAGCCACCTCGGCCGCGAGCCCGGGGTGGTCGGCGAGCCCGCGCTCGGTGGACAGCAGGGCGGTCGCCTCGCCGCGCGCCTCGGCGATGAGCTCCTCGTCCTCCAGGAGGGACAGCAGCTTGATGCCCGACCGGCGGCCCGACTGCGCCGCGCCGAGGACGTCGCCCTCGCGCCGGGTCTCCAGGTCCAGCCGGGCCAGCTCGAAGCCGTCGGACGTGGACGCGACGGCGGCCAGCCGCTGCCCGGTCGGCGACGACGACGGGGCGTCGGTGACCAGCAGGCACAGGCCGGCGTGCTTTCCCCGGGCCACCCGGCCGCGGAGCTGGTGCAGCTGGCTGACGCCGAACCGGTCGGCGTCCATGACCACCATCACCGTGGCGTTGGGGACGTCGACGCCCACCTCGACCACGGTGGTGGCGACGAGCACGTCGGTCTCGCCGGTGGCGAAGGCGCGCATGACGGCGTCCTTCTCCTCCGGCGTCATCCGCCCGTGCAGGACGTCGAGCCGCAGCCCGGCCAGCGGGCCGCTGCGCAGGGCCTCGGCGACGTCGAGCACGGCCAGCGGGGGACGGCGGTCGCTGCGGCCCTCTTCGTCGGGAGGCGCGCCGTCGGCGTCCTCGGGCTCGTCGTCGGGGCCGGTGACGTCACCGATGCGGGGGCAGACGACGTAGGCCTGCCGGCCGGCGGCGATCTCCTCGCGCAGCCGCTCCCAGGCCCGGTCGAGCCAGCCGGGCTTCTCCACGACCGGGACGACGGAGCTGGAGACGCCCCCGCGGCCGCTGGGCAGCTGCCGGAGGGTGGAGATCTCCAGGTCGCCGTAGACGGTCATCGCCACGGTGCGCGGGATCGGGGTGGCGGTCATGACGAGCACGTGCGGGGGCCGGCTGCCCTTGGCCCGCAGCGCGTCGCGCTGCTCGACGCCGAAGCGGTGCTGCTCGTCGACGACGACCAGACCCAGGTCGGCGAAGTCGACGCCCTCCTGCAGCAGCGCGTGCGTGCCGATGACGATGCCCGCCCGCCCCTCGGCCACCTCGGCGCGGGCCTGGCGGCGGGGAGCGGCCTTGAGGGAGCCGGTGAGCAGCGTGACCCGGGTGCCGGCGGGGTCGCCGTCGAGCTCGCCGGCGCGACCCAGCGGGCCCAGCAGCGCGCGGATGCCGCGGGCGTGCTGGGCGGCGAGCACCTCGGTGGGGGCCAGCAGCGCGGCCTGCCCCCCGGCGTCGACGACCTGGGCCATGGCCCGCAGCGCGACGACGGTCTTGCCCGAGCCGACCTCGCCCTGGAGCAGCCGGTGCATCGGCTGGTCGCGGTCGAGCTCGACGGCCAGCTCCTCCCCCACGGCCCGCTGGCCGTCGGTGAGGGCGAAGGGCAGGGCGGCGTCGACGGCGTCGAGCAGGCCGCCGGCCTTCCGGGGGCGGGCGGTGCCCGGCTCGAGCGCGGCGGCCCGGCGGCGGGCGGCCAGGGTGAGCTGGAGCGTGAGCGCCTCGTCCCACTTGAGCCGGCGCTCGGCCCGCTCGACGTCCTGGCTGCTGGTGGGCCGGTGGATGTCGAGCAGCGCGGCGGGCAGGGAGAGCAGCCCGTGGCGGGTGCGGATCTCCTCAGGCAACGGGTCGGTGACGAGGTCGGCGAGGTTGCCGGCACCGCCGAGCAGCAGCTTCACCGACTTCTGGATCACCCAGCTCGAGACGTCCTTGCTGGCCGGGTAGATCGGCACCAGCTCGCGCGCCCAGTCGTCGTCGTCATCGTCGCCGCTGAGCAGCTGCATGTCGGGGTGGGTGAACTGCAGCTTGCCCTGGTAGGTGCCGACGGTCCCGGCGAACATGCCCCAGACGCCGGGGGCCAGCCGGGCGTGCTTGTGGCTGAAGAAGACGAGCTTCATGGTGCTGGCGCCGTCGCCGACGGTCACCTCGGTGATCATGCCGCGGCGCTGCCGCATGGGCCGGGTGCTCACGGTCTTCACCTGGGCGAGCACCGTCACCCGGTCCCCGGCCTGGAGGTCGTCCAGCCGGGCCATCTCGCCGCGCCGCGCGTAGCGACGGGGGTAGTGCCGCAGCAGGTGGCGGACCGTGTGCAGCCCGAGCTGCTCGGCCATGCCGGTGGCGGTCTTGGGGCCGAGCACCCGGGCCAGCGGCGTCTCCAGCGTCACCGCCACGGTCACTCGACCCCGATCTGCAGGAGCAGCGAGCTCGGGCCGCCGCCGTAGCGGACCACCTCGATGGTGGGGTGCGCCGTCGAGAGGTGGCGGCACACCGCGTCGCCGAGCGCCTCGGCGGGGCCGACGACCAGGGTGGCCATCTCCCCTCCGGCGGAGAGCAGCCGGTCCAGCAGGTCGCAGGCGACGGCGGCCGGCTCGGCGCCGATGACGACGACGTCGCCCTCCGCGGAGCCCAGGACGTCGCCCGGCCGGCAGCGGCCGGCGGAGGTGAGGGCCTCCTGGTCGGCGACGGTCAGCTCGGCCCAGCGGGTGGCGGCGGCGGCCTCGGCCATGGCGATGACGTCGTCCCCGAAGCGCCGCCCGGCCTCCGCGACGGCCACGGCGGCCAGCCCCTGCACCGGGGAGCGGGTGGGCACCACGGCGATCTCGCGACCACCGGCCTCGCGGGCGCGGGTGGCCGCCCGGGAGGCGACCGGCAGCAGACCGGCGTCGTTCGGCAGGACGATGACCTCCTGCCCGCCGGAGGCGACGATCTCGTCGAACAGGTCGTCCTCGGTCACGCCGTCGGCGTCGCAGACGACCACGCCGACGCCCTCCGCCCGGAAGAGCTCGGCGAGGCCCTCGCTGTGCACGGCGGCGACCACCGACCGCCGCCCGGGGACCGGTGCGGCCGGGCGCACCGGCGCGAGCGGGGTGACCGAGATGCGGTGCGGGCGCCCGGCCTCGATGCCGGCCTCGATGGCGGCGCCGACGTCGGAGACGTGGACGTGGACGTTCCACTCCCGGCCGGTCGGGGTGTCCACGCCGACGACGACGAGGCTGTCCCCGAGCGCGGCCAGCCGCTCGTGCAGCCGGGCGACGGAGGTCTCGTCGGCGTCGGCGAGCAGGTACTGGACCTCGCTGCCGGGGCCGGGCGGGGGCTGGTGCGGTGCGTGCTCGGAGCCGTGGCGCCGGCGGTGCCGGTCGGGACCGTCCAGGGCCGGCCGGACCGGCTGGACGCCGGTGACGGTGCGCACGAGGGCGTCGAGGACCAGCGACAGCCCGGCGCCGCCGGCGTCGACGACGCCGGCCTCGCGCAGGACGGCGAGCTGGCCGGGGGTGCGCTCCAGGGCGGCGCGGGCGCCGTCGGCGGCGGCGAGGACGACGTCGGCGAGCGTGGTGCGACCCTCGTCGACGGCGGCCACGGCCGCCTCCCCGCTCGCCCGGGCGACGGTGAGGAAGGTGCCCTCCTCCGGGTCGGCGACGGCGGAGTAGGCGCTCTCCGCGGCCTTCCGCAGCGCGCCGGCGAAGGCGGGCCCGTCGGCCGGGGGCTGGTCGGCCAGCTGGTCGGCGAGGCCGCGCAGGAGCTGGGCGAGGATCGTGCCGGAGTTGCCGTGCGCGGCGAGGACCGCGCCCCGGGCGACGACGGCCCAGGCGGACTCGCCCTCGCCGGCCGCGTCGAGCGCGGCGCGGGCACCCTCCGCGGTGTGCAGCAGGTTGGTGCCGGTGTCCCCGTCGGGCACCGGGAAGACGTTCAGGTCGTCGAGCCGGCCCCGGGAGTCGGACAGCGCCTCGACCGCGGCCCGGCACCACTGACCGACCGCGGCGTCATCCAGCGCCAGCAGCACGGGTGGCAGGCTACCCACCCGCACCGACACGACCGACCATCACGCACCTCCCTGCCGCTCGCAGGGGGTCGTCCGGAGGGCACCGCGACGTCCGGTCCGAGGAACGGTTAGACTGCTGGACGGTCTTGATGCGGGTGCTGCCTTGCCCCGCCGCTGTGAACGATTCTTTCTGGGAGTGATCAACCGTGGCTGCCAACTGCGATGTGTGTGGCAAGGGCCCCGGTTTCGGTATGTCGGTGTCGCACTCGCACCGCCGCACGCCGCGCCGTTGGAACCCGAACATCCAGTCCGTGCGGGCGCTGATCGCCCCCGGCAACCGTCGCCGGATCAACGCGTGCACCTCGTGCATCCGCGCCGGCAAGGTCGTTCGCGCCTGAGCTGAGGGGCCCGCCCCCACTGACGACAGAACCCCGGAGGTCTCCGACCTCCGGGGTTCTTCGTGTGCCCGGACGCCGGCCGGGCGCTCACGAGGGCGCCGGCTCCTCTCGCGGGCGCAGCGGTCTGCCGAGCATCGGGTCGGCGGCTTCCCAGCCGCTGGCCCCCGTTCGACCGCAGTCGCTCACCACCCGGGATGGGTCCACTGCAGGCCACCGTCGCGCAGCCGGCGCATGCGTCAGCCCGGTGCCTGGTGGCTGAGCCGGTGGTGGTGCCGGCCACAGGCCGCGGCTCTTTCCAGTCGAGCTTGGGTGGCCGGGTTGATCGTCGGCGTGACGGGCCGTGGACGAGGTCGAGGCCTTCCGGATCGGGAGCGACCAAGCAACTCCGTTCCTCGAGGCCTCGCGTGCTCGACTCCACGCGCTGGTCCGGCGCTTCGGTGCGTCCGGGCCGATGACTTGTTCGGTGTCGACGGTGTCCACCTCCTGGCCGTGACCGGCCGGGACGCCGAGCCGCTGACCGTGGATGTGGATGTGGAACCGATGGACGATGACCGGCTGCCCGGACTGCGGGATCGTCGCGGTCGGGCACGGGCGGCGGGTGCAGCTGCTGCACGACGCTCCCTGCTCCTGTCGCCCGGTCCTGGTCCGTCGGCGCAAGCGGATCTGGCGCTGCGCGGACCAGGGCTGCCCGCGGTCGACCTGGACCGAAGCCCACCCCTACGCCGGCCCTCGGGCCGAGCTCACCACCCGCGCGGTGGCGTGGGCCGTGGCCGGCTCGCGTCATGACGACACACCGGTCTCAGCGCCGGCTCGTCGGCCAGGAGTCGCCTGGGGCACGGTGTTGAGCGCCGTGACCGCCGCCGCCACCGACCTGCTGGGCGCGGGTGACCGGCCGGCGGGGTGAAAACCGATCGGGTCGACGAGCACATCCGGCTGTCCTCGAGGACCGCCATCATCGACAAGAGGCTCTTCGAGATCGAGCATGGTTGATCTCAATGCGCCTGCAATTTCACAGGTTGCACTCCGGGCTGGACCACAAGACACCACAAAGAAGCCCACGACGGGTACTCCAACGAGCGGTCAGCGGCCCGAAAGACAACAAAGACGCTTGCCCGGAGATTGCGTGGCGGATCATCGGTGAGTGCGGTGCGTTTGTTCGCCACCCTCTTGACGCTGCGGAGCGAGGTGAGGAGGCTCGGCGCGCCTACGTGAGTCTCTGACATGACCAGGCGGTCGCGGTGGGAAGGGGCAGGTATGCACGTGTCCGGTGTGCGCCGACGGGGGAAAATCCTGGCGCTTTTCGCCGCACTGTCGGTGAGTTCTGCTTTGGTCGGAGTGTCCACAGCGCATGCGGGACCGCCGCGGCAGAATGAACCGTCCGCGAACGAGTTCGAGGTCACGACGTTGTCGACGGAGCCTGAGTACGTGACCGGCGGGGAGGTGCTGGTCGCGATCGCCGTGCCCCCCACCGTGCCAGCCCACCAAGTGCACGTGTCCGTCGACGGGAGGGACATCAGTGACGCGTTCGCACCCGCACCTGAAGACCCCCGCAGGCTGGTGGGGCTGGTCGAGGGCCTGTCGGTCGGCAAGAACACGCTGCAGGTCAGGGCCGACGGCCGGGGCAACGGCCGCCCGACCGCGACGATGGAGCTGACCAACCATCCGATCACCGGGCCGGTCTTCTCCGGGCCGCACCAGGAGCCGTTCCTCTGTGAGACTGAAGCCTTCGGTCTCGGACCCCCGCTCGACGACGACTGCAGCGCGGAGACGAAGGTCGAGTACTTCTACCTGTCCTCGGCGACGGAGGCCTTCGAGCCGTTCGATCCGGCCGGACCACGGCCGGACGACCTGGCACGGACTACCACCATCGAGGGCGACACCGTCGACTCCATCGTGCGGCGCGAGACCGGCACCATCAACCGCGCGGTCTACGAGATCGCCTTCCTGCACTCGCCGGGGGAGCCGGCACCGGACCCGTGGACCTCGACGCCAGGCTGGAACGGCCGGCTCGTCTACACCTTCGGCGGCGGCTGCAACGCCGGCTTCCACCAGGGCGCCAGCACCGGCGGTGTGCTGAACGCGGACCTCCTCGAGCCGGGCTTCGCCGTGGCTTCGTCGTCCCAGAACGTGTTCGGCAACCGATGCAACGACGTGACGTCGGCCGAGACAGCGATGATGGTCAAGGAACACTTCATCGAGTCCTTCGGCGCTGAGGACTACACGATCGGGTACGGGTGCTCCGGCGGGGCGATGCAGGTGCATCTGGTCGCCCAGAACTACCCCGGGATCCTCGATGGGATCATTCCGCTGTGCAGCTACGCCGACGTTGCATCGCTTATCGGGCCCGCCTCGGACTGTGGGCTCCTGGAGCGCGCATTCGCGGCGAGCGAACAGCCGTGGTCACCGGAGCAGATGACCGCAGTCAGCGGCTTCGGGACGTGGGACGTGTGCCCCGAGGAGTGGTCGGCACCGAGAGAAACGTTCAGTGGTGTGGGCTTCGAAATCGGCTACATCCTCCCGCAGAGCTGTAACCCGGCTATCCCGGAGGAGCTCATCTACGATCCCGTGACGAACCCCGACGGCGTGCGCTGCACACTCCAGGATGACTGGATCAACGTGCTCGGCACGGACCCCGGAACCGGGTTCGCACCCGGGCTGTTGGACAACGTCGGAGTGCAGTACGGGCTCGAAGCTCTCAATCAGGGAGTGATCAGCTTCGAGCAGTTCGTCGAGTTCAACGAGCTGGTCGGCGGGTTCGACATCGACGCCAACTACGTGGCTGAGCGAACCGTTGCCGACGCACAGGCGCTCGAGCTCGCGTACGCCACCGGGCGGGTCAACAGCGGCGGCGGTGGACTCGCCACATTGCCCATCATCGACCTGCGCAGCTACACCGACCTGAACCCGGACATCCACGACTTCGTCCGGTCCTTCTCCGTCCGGGAGCGGCTCATCGAGGCCAACGGCCACGCCGACAACCAGGTCATCTGGGTCGAAGAAGGGCCGAGCGTGCTGCCCTCGCGCGCACCGGAGGCGGTCCGCGTGATGGACGAGTGGTTGCGCGCCATCACTGCGGACACCTCTGCGGCGAGCGCCGCGGAGAAGGTCGTCCAGAACAAGCCCGACGAGGCCGTGGACACCTGCTGGACCCCGTACGACTGGAAGATCGTCCAGCCGATCCCCTATGAAGGATCCGGCGTTTGCGGCGAGCTGTACCCGGCCCATGCCGACCCGCGCATCGCGGCGGGTGCACCGGTCGCCGACGACATCATCAAGTGTGCGTTGAAGCCGGTGGAGGCCGCGGACTACGTCGAGTCACTGACCGAGGGCCAGCTCGACCGGCTGCGGGAGGTCTTCCCGCAGGGCGTGTGCAACTACGAGGTGCCCGGGATCGGTGAACAGCCTCTGGAGGACACCTGGCTCGACTACTCCAGGTCTGGAGCCTGAGCGCGACCGAGTGACGGTGGCGGGGTCCCGAGAGCAGACTCGGGGACCCCGCCACCGCACGTCCGGCGGTGCCGGTCATCCGGGTCGGCCCTCGCCCACCTCACCGGGCCGCCACTGCCGGAGCCCCGCTCCGGACATCCGGCGGGCCCCCGCCTCCCGCAGCCGGTGCAGCGCCGCGGCGTCGCAGCCGAGTGCCGAGTGCCGAGTGCCGGCCGCGGGAGCATCATCGCCCGAGCCCGCGTCCCCTCGCGGCGGTCACGACGATGTCCACGACCGTGTCCAGCGGCAGCGCGGTGGCGTCGACGACCACGTGGTAGTGAGCCGCCGCAGCCGGGTCGACGCGGTAGAAGTGCCGCACGTACGCCTCCCGGGCCCGGTCGTTGGCCGCCATCTCGCTCGCCACCTCGTCGCGGGGCCGCCCGGACCGCGCCACCGCGGCGGCCAGCCGCCGGTCGCGCGGGCCGTCGAGCCGGACGTGCAGCGCGTCGGTCCGGTCCCGCAGCACCATCGCCCCGGCCCGGCCGAGCACCACCCCGCCGTCGCCGGCCGCGATCTCGGCCAGGACGCGTTCGGTCTGGTCCCGGTAGGCCCGGGCGTCGGGCAGCGGCGCCCCCGGCACCACGGCGCCCACCGGGTCGGGCATGGTCCCCAGCGACTCCACCAGGCGCCACAGCCCGCGGACGACGGTCTCGTCGTTGGCCTCGGCCTCCTCCACCGGGACGCCGAGCCGGCCGGCCACCTGCGCCGGGATCGCCCGGTCGTGGAACGGGAGACCGAGCCGCGCGGCGACCGCGGGCCCCACCTCCGGACCCGCGGCGCCGTAGGGGGCCGAGATCGTCACGATGCCCACGTCGCCTCCTCCTCGTCCACCAGCGGAGCAAGATCCTTGCCGAGGAACACCGCGTCCGGCGCGCACGCGTACACCCCGTAACCCGGAACGGGGACGTAGCCCAGCTCCCGGTACAGGGCGACCGCCTCGGGCTGCTTCTGCCCGGTGTTCAGCACCACCGACCGGTGGCCGGCCAGCGCGGCGGTGGACTCGAGCTCCGCCATGAGCACCTGCGCCAGCCCGCGGCGGCGGAACCCCGGCCCCACGTACACCCGCTTGATCTCGACGCCGCCGGGCGGGTAGACCCGCCACGCGCCGCAGCCCGCGGCCTCCCCGGCCACCTCCGCGACCAGGAAGAGCCCGACCGGCGGCAGGAACTCCGCCGGGTCGACGACGGCCGCGTCCCGGCCGCCGTACCGGGTCACGTACTCCTGCTGCACCGCCTCGACCATCTCCTGCGCCAGCGGGTCGTCGTAGGGCAGCGGACGCAGCCGGACCACCGACCCGTCACGCAGCACCCGCTCAGCCGAAGTGGACATGCCCCGCCTTCTCCGCTCCCACCGACAGCAGCGCATCCGCCGCGGCCACACCGTCCACCCGGACCCCCGGCCCCGGCTTGCCCTGGCGGACCACCCCGATCGCCGTCCACCCCTCCGGCAGCGGCACCTTCCGCGGGAACGTCGCCAGCAGGGCGTGGTCCTCCCCGCCGGTGAGCACCCACGCCATCGGGTCCACCCCGAGCGCCGAGCCCACCTGCTGCAGCGGGCCGACCGGCTCCAGGCACGCCTGCGCCAGGGCGGCGCGATCGAGGTCCAGCACCACGCCGCTGGCGCTCGCGATGTGCTCGGCGTCGGCCAGCAGACCGTCGCTCACGTCGCACATCGCGGTGGCGCCGGCGTCGGCGGCCGCCGGCCCGGCCGCGTAGGGCGGGGTCGGCCGCCGGTGCGCCGCCACGACGGCCAGCGGGCTGGAGAAGCCGCGGCGCAGCACCGCCAGGCCGGCCGCCGACCACCCGAGGCGGCCGGCCAGCGCGATCACGTGCCCCGGCCGGGCGCCGGAGCGCAGCACCGGCGCCCGGCCCGCCAGGTCGCCGAGGGCGGTGACCGACAGGACGACGCCGGCGCTGTCCGGCGCAGCGGCCACGGTGTCCCCTCCGACGACGGCGGCACCCAGCGGGGCGCACTCGTCGGCGAGTCCGGTCGCGACGCCCTCCAGCCAGCTGGTGGGCGTGTCGGCCGGGCAGGCGAGCCCGACGACCAGCGCGGTGGTCCGGCCCCCCATCGCCGCGACGTCGGCCAGGTTGGCGGCCGCCGCCTTGTGCCCGACGTCCTCGGCGGAGGACCAGTCCCGCCGGAAGTGGCGGCCCTCCACGAGGACGTCGGTGGTGACGACGACCCGCTGGTCGGGCGTGCGAACCACGGCCGCGTCGTCCCCGGGCCCGACGTCGGCCGCCGCGGCGGTCCCGGACCGGGCCAGCACGCGGGCGATCACGCCGAACTCGCCCACCACCCGCACGGTGTCGGCCGGATCGCCGCGCGGGACCAGCGGGCGGGGTCGGCTCATCGGTGCACTCCAGTCGCTGCGGTAGGTTGCCGACGAGTCCGCCACCCGGCGGGGACGACGTCTCGGCACTGTTGCCGGAGGAAGGATCTCCCGTGGTCCACGCCTACATCCTCATCCAGACCGAAGTCGGCAAGGCCGCCCAGGTCGCCTCGACCATCAGCGAGATCAGCGGCGTCACCCGCGCCGAGGACGTGACCGGCCCGTACGACGTGATCGTCCGCGCCGAGGCCGACACCGTCGACGACCTCGGTCGCCTGGTGGTCGCCCGCGTGCAGTCGGTCGACGGGATCACCCGGACGCTGACCTGCCCGGTCGTCAACATCTGAACGGTCGCCCCGTGGACCCGCTGCGCCGGGCCGCGATCCTGATCACGGCGGTCACGCTCCCGGTGGTGATCGCGCTCATCGTCCTGGTCAACGTGGTCGGCGACCCGGACGCCGGCACACCGTCGGCCGACGAGGACCTCCCGGCCGACATCCAGGGCGCGGCTCCCGTCCGCCCCGAGGACCTCCCGGTCCTGGAGCTGCCCACCCCGCCGGTCACCCCGGAGGCCGAGGCGTCCTGCCCGGACCTGATGGGCAACCTGCCGCTGGAGCTGGCCGGGCAGCCGTCCCGCCGCGTGCAGTCGGAGACGCCGTACGTCTACGCCTGGGGCGAGCCGCCGGTCGTGCTGACGTGCGGTGTCGAGCGGCCCGCCGGCTGGACCGTCGGCGCCTCCGCCATCCAGATCAACGGCGTGCAGTGGCACGTGGACACCAGCGACCCCGGCACCACCGTGTGGACGGCGGTCGACCGGCCGGTCTACGTCGAGGTGCGGCTGCCCTCCGGCGTCGACAGCGCCCCGGTCACCGCCCTCACCGTGCCGCTGGCCGAGGCGCTCCCCTACCAGGACCCCACGCCCGCCCCCTGAGCCCGCAGCCGCGCTCACGCGGGCGGCAGGAGCGCCAGCTGCTCCTCGAGCACGGCGCCCACCTCCTGGACCGCGTCGTCGCGCGTCGCGGCCACGGCGGTCACCGACACGCTGAAGACGCCGTGCCAGCACCACGCGAAGGCGGCGGGATCGGTCAGCCCCGTCTCGGGCACGGGGGTGTCCACGGTGAGCAGCCGGCAGTTGGCGGGTAGCTCGGGCGGGTCGTCGCTCAGCATCCCGCCGTAGAGCTCCGCGTCGTTGCGGGCCAGGTCCTCGGCGTACGCGCCGGCGCCGGCGCGCTGCTCGAACTGGTCGACGAAGACCCCGGTGATCGGCCCGGACTCCCGCCCCCAGAAGCGCTCCCAGCCGAACCGGTAGCCGTAGCTGTCCAGCACGTCGAGCTCCCGCTCCGGATCGGGGGCGTAGGCGGCGACGTCCTCCAGCCGCTTGTGGCCGGCCGGGGGGTGCACCTCGTCGTCGGGCAGCCGGGGCAGCCCGGAGGGGACCTCGCCGACGACCAGCCGTTCGAGCTCCGCCGCCGAGGTGGGCCGGCCGGACGGCGGCGCGGCCGTCGGGACGCCGTCGACCGCCCGCCCGCAGCCGAGCAGCAGGGACGCGGCGACGAGGAGGGCGAGCCGGCCGCCGGCGGCGACCGCGCCACGGCGGGCGGGCCGCCCCGGGGTCACCGGCCCGGCCGTGCGCCGTCGGCCAACGCCCCGCTGACGAGACGGTCCACCAGCTCGGCGAAGTCGACGCCGGTGGCCCCCCACATGCGGGCGAACATCGAGATCGGCGTGAACCCCGGCATGGTGTTGACCTCGTTGATCACCAGCCGGTCCGCGCCGTCGGGGCCGGTGCCGAGGAAGAAGTCCACGCGGGCCAGGCCGCGGCAGTCCAGCGCGAGGTAGGCGCGGCGGGCGGCGTCCTGCACGGCGGCGATCCGCTCGGGGGTGAGGTCGGCCGGGATGTCGAACTCCGCCGCGTCGTCGAGGTACTTCGCGGCGAAGTCGTACCAGTCGACGCCGGGGCGCAGCCGGATCTCGGCCGGCAGGCTGGCCTCCGGCAGCCCGGAGCCGCGGGCGGCGAGCACGCCGCACTCGATCTCCCGGCCGGGGACGGCGGCCTCCACGATCACCTTCGGGTCGACCGCGGCGGCCGCGGCGACGGCGGCCGGGAACTGGTCCCAGTCGGCCACCTTGGTGATGCCGATGCTCGACCCGGCACGCGCCGGCTTCACGAAGACCGGCAGGCCGAGGCGCTCGCGCGCCGCGTCGTCCAGGACGGCCGGGTCGGCGCACACGGCACCGTGCTCGTCGCGCAGGACGACGTGGTCGCCCTGGGGCAGACCCGCTGCCGCGAGCAGCTTCTTGGTGAACTCCTTGTCCATGGAGGCCGCACTGGCGAACACCCCGGACCCCACGTAGGGCAGCCCGGTCATCTCCAGCAGGCCCTGCACCGTGCCGTCCTCGCCGAAGGTCCCGTGCAGCACGGGGAAGACGACGTCGACCTCGGTCAGCGCCCGCCCGATGCCCTGACCGGGGTCGAGGACGGCCAGCCCCCGCGCCGCCGGGTCGCCGACCAGCGAGACCGCCGTGCCGCCGGTGACCTCGGGCAGCGCGCCGTCGGTGATCGTGAGCCGGAGGTCGGCGTCTGGCAGCACCCAGCGGCCGTCCCGCGCGATGCCGACGGGCACGACCTCGTACCGCTCGGGGTCCAGCGCCGCCATCACGCTGCCGGCCGACACGCAGGAGATCGCGTGCTCCTCGCTGCGCCCTCCGAAGAGGACCGCCACACGCACCCTGCCCGCCTGTCCGCTCATCGCGGGAACCCTAACCGAGGCCGGTTCCCGGCTCCCGCCGCGACGTCGGGCACGCGCCGTGGCGCCGGTCGCACCGCGGTGTGGCAGCCTCGTCGCGTGCAGGAGAACTCGGCCAACCCCTCGGCGACCGAGCCGGCAGCGGCCCCGGAGCCGGCCGCTCCCCACCACTCCCGGCGGCTGCGCCTGGCCGGCGCGGCGGTGCACCTGTACACGGCCAGCGGCTCGGTGCTCGGCCTGCTCATCGTCCTGGCGGCCTTCGACGGCGCCGTGGAGACCGCCCTGTGGCTGATCCTCGCGACGCTGTTCATCGACGGCACGGACGGGATGCTGGCCCGGCGGTTCCGGGTCAAGGAGACGATCCCCTGGTTCGACGGCGCCCGGATGGACGACATCGTCGACTACCTGACCTACGTCTTCGCCCCGGTCGTGCTGCTCTGGACGACCGACCGGCTGCCCGGCGGCGCGCTGGGCTGGCTCCTGGCCGCGCTGCCGCTGCTCGCCTCCTGCTACCAGTTCTGCCGGGTCGACGCGAAGACCGAGGACCACTACTTCCTCGGCTTCCCGAGCTACTGGAACGTGGTGGCCTTCTACGCGATCGTCCTGGACGTCGGGACCATCGGCGTCGGCATCGCGCTCGCCGTCCTGACCGTGCTGGTCTTCGTGCCCGTCAAGTACGTCTACCCGTCGCGCACCAAGCTGCTGCGGAGCGTGAACCTGGGGCTGGCGGCGGTCTGGCTGGCCGCCTCCGCGGTGCTGGTCGTCCAGTACCCCGACCCGAACCCGCTGGTCGTCGTCCTGAGCATGGTCTACCTCGCCTACTACTTCGGCGTGAGCATCTGGCTCACCGTGGCCGGCAGCCGCCGGGCCGGCTCAGCCGAGGGCGTCCAGCGCGCGGGATAGGTCGGCCACCAGGTCGGCGGTGTCCTCGATCCCGCAGGACAGCCGGACGAAGCCCGCGGGGACGGCGTCCCCGCCCCACTGCGCCCGCCGATCGACGGTGCTGTGCACGCCGCCGAAGCTGGTCGCCGCCGCCCACAGCCGGCTGGCCCCGAGCAGCCGGGAGACCGCGGCCTCGTCGGGCAGCTCCGCGGACACCACACCGTTGGGGCGGAGCATCTGGCGCGTGGCCAGCGCGAACGACGGGTCGGCCGCGCGCCAGGGCCAGCGCAGGCCGGTGACGGCGGGATGCCCGGCGAGCAGCTCCACGACGGCGGCCGCGTTCTCCGCCTGACGGGCCAGCCGCAGGTCCAGCGTGCTCATCGAGCGGTGGCCCAGCCACGCCTCGAACGGCCCCGGCGTGCTCCCCGTCCGGTCGCGGAAGCCCTTGACCGCCGCGTACAGGTCGTCGTCGGTGACGGTCACGTGCCCCAGCAGCACGTCGCTGTGCCCGGTGAGCGCCTTGGTGTCGCTGCCGACGGTGAGGTCGGCGCCGAGCGCCAGCGGGCGCTGGCCCAGCGGCGTGGCGGTGGTGTTGTCGACCGCCACCAGCGCGCCGGCCGCGTGGGCGGCCCCGGCGACGGCGGCGATGTCGCAGACGTCGAGCTGCGGGTTGCTGGGGGTCTCCAGCAGGACCATGCGGGCCCCGGCGAGCCCGCCGTCGGCCGCCACCCGGCCGATCTCCGGCGTCGGCACGTACTGCACCGCGATGCCGAAGCGTGCCAGCTCCTCGGCCGCGAGCAGCCGGGTCGTGTAGTAGCCGTCCGAGGGCAGCACGACGCGGTCGCCGTTGCGGGTGCACGCCAGGACGGCCGCCGTCAGCGCCGCCATCCCGGTGGCGAAGGACAGGCAGCGGCCGCCGTCCAGCTCGCCGACGGCGTCCTCGAAGTGCCGGAACGTGGGGTGCTCGGTGCGCGCGTAGGCGTCGGCGCCACCGGTCCGGGGCGGTAGGTCCCCGAGGTGGAACGGCGCCGCGAACACCGGCGAGGGGCGCAACGGCGCACCCGGCACGGCCGGGTCCTCCCCCGCACGCACCGACCGCGTGCCGTCCCCCCACTGAGCATGCGTCACTGCACCCTGTTCGCTCCCGCGGGGCGCTCCGCTCCTCGCTCGTTGCTCGCTGCGATGCTCACGCCCCTGTCCGCTCACTCCGACTTCGCCTCCCGCGACATGATCTCCCGCACCATCCGGCCGGGCGCCTCGCCCTCGTGGCACACCCGCACGACGGCCTCGGTGATCGGCACGTCGATCCCGTGCGCGCGGGCGAGGTCGAGCACCGAGCGGCAGCTCTTCACGCCCTCCGCGGTCTGCCGGGTGCTCTGCTGCACCTCCTCGACCGTCATGCCGCGGCCGAGCTTCTCGCCGAAGGTGCGGTTGCGCGACAGCGGCGAACTGCAGGTGGCCACCAGGTCGCCCAGCCCGGCCAGCCCGGCGAAGGTGGTCAGCTCGGCGCCCAGGGCCAGCCCCAGGCGGGCCGTCTCGGCCAGCCCGCGGGTGATCAGCGAGGCGCGGGTGTTGTCCCCGAAGCCCAGCCCCTCGGCGATGCCGCAGGCCAGGGCGATGACGTTCTTCACGGCCCCGCCGAGCTCGCAGCCGACGAGGTCGGGGTTCGTGTACGGCCGGAAGTACCGGGTGTGGCACGCCGCCTGGAGCACCGCCCCGCGGTCGGCGTCGGAGCACGCGATCACCGTGGCGGCGGGCTGCTCCTCCGCGATCTCGCGCGCCAGGTTGGGCCCGGACAGGGCGGCCACCCGCTCCGGGCCGGCACCGGTGATCTCGCAGATCACCTCGCTCATGCGCTTGGTGGTGCCGAGCTCGATGCCCTTCATCAGGGACAGCAGGGTCGCGTCCGGTGGCAGCAGCTCCCGCCAGGCGCCGAGGTTGTCGCGCAGCGACTGCGAGGGCACGGCGAGCACGACGACGTCGGCGTCGAGCAGTGCCTCGGCCGGGTCGGCCGTCGCCCGCAGCCGCTCCGGCAGCCGCACCCCCGGCAGGTAGTCGGCGTTCTCGCGGTCGTCGCTGATGGCCTTGGCCAGCTCGGGACGCCGGGCGTGCAGCACGACCTCGCACCCGGCGTCGGCGAGCACCTTGGCGAACGTCGTCCCCCAGGAGCCGGCCCCGAGCACCGCGGCGCGGGTCACGCCGCGCTCCCCGAGAGACCGTCGGGGCGCCGGCGCCCCGGGCCCGGGTGGACGGCGAGCGGCGGGTGCTCGTCCCGCAGCTCGCCCAGCTGGTCGCGCACCTTCGACATCATCAGATCGGTCGTCTCCCGCAGCAGGTCGGCGTTCAGCGGACGGCCCGCCCGCACCTCGGCCCGGAGGGCGGAGAGGTCGATCGGCTCGCCGACCAGGTGGTCGGCGGGCGCGCGGAACCGCAGGTGCAGCTTCCCGGTGTGGTAGTCGTGCACGCGCTGCGGCCCCCACTGCGCCACCGGGACGACCACGGCGTCGCTGGTCAGCGCCAGGTGTGCCGCGCCCGTGCGGGCCTGCATGGGCCACCAGTCCGGATCGCGGGTGACCGAGCCCTCGGGGTAGACGACCACGATGCTGCCCGCGTCGAGGTCGGCCCGGGCGGCGTCCAGCGACCCCCGCGCGGCACTGGAGTACCGGGCCACCGGGATCTGGCCGGCCGCCCGCAGGATCGTGCCGGCCGGTCCGGTGAAGACCGCCTCCTTGGCCAGGAAGTGCGGGATCCGGCCCTGGTCGAACACCAGCCGGGCGCAGGCCAGCGGGTCGAGCACCGACACGTGGTTCACGACCAGCAGCACCGGCCCGCGCACGGGGATGCGCTCGGCGTGCAGGTAGCGCAGCCGGAAGAGCAGGGACGACACCGGGTAGATCACCACGATGCACAGCCACAGGGCGGGCGAGATGCGGCCGCGGGTGCCCCACCTGCCGGGCCGGCGGGCCCGGCGGCCCCGGACCGCGGTCGTCCCGCCCGTCGCCGCTCCGCCCGAGGACGTCTCTGCCGTCACCGCCGCGCCTCCCTCCCGTGAGCCAGCCCATGATCGACCCGTCCGCCCGCCCGCGGGGCACCGGGTCCCGGCCGGGGGCCCGCGGGGCGGCCGTGTGCTCACATTGTGGCCGTGCCCAGCTGGTCGGTCGTGGTCCCGGCGAAGCGGCTCGCCGTGGCCAAGACCCGGCTGCGGCCGCTCACCGGCGCGCCCGGTGCCGACCACGGCGCGCTGGTCCTGGCGCTCCTCGCCGACACGGTGTCGGCGGCCCTGGCCTGCTCCCGGGTGGCGTCGGTCGTCGTCGTCACGGACGACCCGGACGCCGCGGACCTGGTGCAGGGCCTGGGGGCCCGCACCGTGCCGGACGAGCCGGACCGGGGGCTGAACCCGGCGCTCGAGCACGGCGCGCGGCGGGCCGGCGGCGACCACGTGGCCGCGCTCTCCTCCGACCTGCCCGCGCTGCGCCCCGCGGAGCTGGCCGCCGCGCTGACCGCCGCGGAGGCGGTCCCGCGCTGCTTCGTCGCCGATGCCCAGGGCACCGGCACCACCCTGCTGACCGCCGTCGGGGTGCCCCTGCGCCCCCGGTTCGGACGCGGCTCGGCGCGCGCCCACGCGGCGGACGGCACCGTGCCCCTGACCGGCGCCTGGCCCGGCCTGCTGAGGGACGTCGACACGCCCGACGACCTCCGTGCGGCCCTCGCGCTCGGGGCCGGCCCGCGCACCGCGGAGCTGGTCCGGGGGTCACCCGGTCTCAGCGGCCGGCTTACGGCACGATGAGGCCGTGCCTTCCGAGAGTGCTTCCCGGACCAGTGCCCTGCCCGCCGACCGGTACCTGAACCGGGAGGTGTCCTGGCTGGACTTCAACTCCCGCGTGCTGGAGCTGGCGGAGGACGACTCGCTCCCCCTGCTCGAGCGGGTCAAGTTCCTCGCCATCTTCGCCAGCAACCTGGACGAGTTCTACATGGTGCGCATCGCCGGGCTGAAGCGCCGGCAGAGCACCGGCCTCACCGTCCGCTCCCCCGACGGGCTCACCATCCGCGAGCAGCTGGAGCGGGTCACCGCCCGCACGCGGGAGCTGGTGCAGCGGCACTCCGACGTCTTCAACAAGGACGTGCTGCCCCGGCTGGAGGCGACCGGCATCCGGATCGTCCACTGGGAGGACCTGGAGGACGACGCGATGCGCCGGCTCCGGGACTACTTCCGCGACCAGGTGTTCCCGGTGCTCACCCCGCTCGCCGTCGACCCGGCGCACCCGTTCCCCTACATCAGCGGCCTGTCGCTGAACCTCGCGGTCTCGGTGCACGACCCGGACACCAACGCCCCCCGCTTCGCCCGGCTCAAGGTGCCCAACAACGTGCCGCGGTTCGTGCCGGTCGCCTCGCCGGACGACACGGTCATCTTCCTGCCGCTCGAGGACCTGATCGCCGCGCACCTGCCCCAGCTCTTCCCCGGGCTCGACGTGCTCGACCACCACTTCTTCCGCGTCACCCGAAACGCCGACGTCGAGGTCGAGGAGGACCGCGACGAGGACCTGCTGCAGGCGCTGGAGCGCGAGCTCGCCCGGCGCCGGTTCGGGCCCGCGGTGCGCCTGGAGGTCGCCGAGCCGATGGACCCGCGGATCCTCGACGTCCTCATCTCCGAGCTCGAGGTCTCCCCCGCCGACGTCGTCCACGTGCCCGGGCTGCTCGACCTGGCCTCGCTGATGGCGCTCTACGACCTCGACCGGCCCGAGCTCAAGGACGAGCCGTTCGTGCCCACCACGCACCCGCGCCTGTCCGAGGGCGAGACGCCCAAGAGCGTGTTCGCCACCCTCCGCGAGGGCGACGTGCTGGTCCACCACCCGTACCACTCGTTCGCGACGAGCGTGCAGCGGTTCATCGAGCAGGCCGCCGCCGATCCGGACGTGCTGGCCATCAAGCAGACGCTGTACCGCACCTCCGGCGACTCGCCCATCGTCTCGGCGCTGATCGAGGCCGCCCAGGCCGGCAAGCAGGTCGTGGTCCTGGTCGAGATCAAGGCCCGGTTCGACGAGGAGGCCAACATCAGCTGGGCCCGCTCGCTGGAGCGGGCGGGCTGCCACGTCGTCTACGGGCTGGTGGGCCTGAAGACGCACTGCAAGACCGCCCTCGTGGTCCGCCGCGAGCAGGGCGTGATCCGGCGGTACTGCCACATCGGCACGGGCAACTACAACCCCAAGACCGCCCGCATCTACGAGGACCTCGGCATCCTCACCGCCGATCCGCGGGTGGGCGCGGACCTGACCGACCTGTTCAACGTGCTCACCGGCTACTCGCGGCAGACCAACTACCGCACGCTCATGGTGGCGCCGCACAGCATCCGCAACGGCCTGGTCGAGAAGATCCGCCGCGAGGCCCGGCACGCGGGCGAGGGGCGCCCCTCCGGCATCCGGATCAAGGCGAACTCGATCGTCGACGAGCGCGTCATCGACGCGCTCTACGAGGCCTCGCAGGCCGGGGTGCCGGTGGAGCTGTTCGTGCGGGGCATCTGCGCCCTGCGGCCCGGTGTCCCCGGCCTGTCGGAGACGATCCGGGTGCGCTCGATCGTCGGCCGGTTCCTCGAGCACTCGCGGGTGATCTCCTTCCTCAACGGCGGGGAGCCGGAGTGGTGGATCGGCAGCGCCGACCTCATGCACCGCAACCTCGACCGCCGCGTCGAGGTGCTGCTGCGGGTCTGCGATGAGTCGGCCCGGACCCAGCTGGAGGAGTCCCTGAGCCCCGCCATGGCCCCGGGCGTCCGGTGCTGGGAGCTGCGCAGCGACGGGCAGTGGGACCGGCTGGAGGGGCGGGACTACCAGGCAGAGCTGACGCGCCGGATCCATGAGCTCGCCGGCTGAGGCGCGGCCCATCGCGGCCGCCGGCGGGGTCCTGTGGCGGCCGGCCGGGGACGACGGCATCGAGATCGCCGTCGTCCACCGACCGCGCTACGACGACTGGTCGCTGCCGAAGGGGAAGCTCGACCCCGGCGAGCACGCGCTGGCCGCCGCGTGCCGCGAGGTGGTCGAGGAGACCGGGCTCCGCGTCGTCGCCGGACGCCGGGGGCCGACCACGCAGTACGCGGTCGACGGCGTGCCCAAGCACGTGGACTACTGGCTCATGCGCTGCGCCGGGGGCTCGTTCGTCGCCAACGACGAGGTGGACGAGCTGCGCTGGCTCGACCCCGACGAGGCGACCGCGCTGGTCACCCACGACCACGACCGGCTGGTGATCACCGACGCCGCCCGCACCGACGTGCCGCGCGAGGTCGGCCTCCTGCTGGTGCGCCACGGCCGCGCCGGGAGCAAGCAGGAGTTCGACGGCCCGGACGACCTGCGCCCGCTGGACGACCGGGGGCTGCGGCAGGCGGAGCAGCTGGCCGACGCGCTCGCGTGGTTCGCGCCCGCGGACCTGCTCAGCGCGCCGAAGCTGCGCTGCACGCAGACCGTCGAGCCGCTGGCGGAGCGGTCGGGCCTGGACGTGCGCCCGTCACCCGCGATGGGCGAGGAGGCCTTCGCCGACGACCCGCAGGCGGGCCTGGCGCTCGTCGAGGAGCTGCTGGACCCCGGGGCCCGCAGCGGGGTCACCGTCCTGTGCAGCCAGGGCGGGGTGATCCCGTCGGTGCTGCAGGCGCTCGGGGTGCACGGCCACGGCGTCCGCGGCCTGCTGCCACCGGCCGCCAAGGGCAGCGTGTGGGCCCTCGGCGGCCGGCCGGGCGCGCTCGTCGCGGACTACTACCGCGACTTCGAGCCCGACCCGGACGCCCCGGTGCGTCAGCGCGCGGGCAGCGCGGCGGGCAGCCAGGAGGGGCGCGCCGCCTCGTAGGCCGCGACGTCGTCGAGGTGCCGCTCGGTGAGACCGACGTCGTCGAGCCCCTCCAGCAGCCGCCAGCGGGTGTAGTCGTCGACGTCGAACGGCACCGACACGTCGCCGTAGGTGACCTGCTTCGCCTGCAGGTCCACCGTCACCGGCGTCGCCGGGTCGGCCTCGATCGCCGTCCACAGCGCCTCGACGTCGGCCTGCGGGAGCACGACCGTCAGCAGGCCCGACTTGGTCGAGTTGTTGCGGAAGATGTCGGCGAACCGGGAGCTGATGACCACCCGGAAGCCGCCGTCGAGCAGCGCCCAGTTGGCGTGCTCGCGGGAGGAGCCGGTGCCGAAGTCGGGGCCGGCCACCAGGATCGACGCGTCGGCGTACTCCGGCTTGTTCAGCACGAAGTCCGGCTCGTTGGTCCGCCAGGCGACGAAGAGGCCGTCCTCGAAGCCGGTCCGGGTGATCCGCTTCAGGTACTCCGCCGGGATGATCTGGTCGGTGTCGACGGCGCTGCGGCGCAGGGGCGCGGCGGTGCCGGTGTGCGTGGTGAAGGCATCCATGGCTCAGGCTCCGATCAGGTCGGCGGGGGCGGTCAGGCGACCGGTCAGCGCGGTGGCGGCCGCCACCGACGGCGACACCAGGTGGGTGCGCCCGCCCTTGCCCTGGCGGCCCTGGAAGTTGCGGTTGCTGGTCGACGCCGACCGCTCGCCGGGCTGGAGCTGGTCGGGGTTCATGCCCAGGCACATCGAGCATCCGGCCCCCCGCCACTCGGCACCGGCCTCGGTGAAGACCTTGTCCAGGCCCTCCGCCTCGGCCTGCAGCTTCACGCCGACCGAGCCGGGGACGACGAGCATGCGGGTGTCGGGGTCGATCCGCTTCCCCTGGAGGAAGGTCGCGGCGGTGCGCAGGTCCTCGATCCGGCCGTTGGTGCAGGAGCCGAGGAAGACCGTGTCCACCTTGATCTCGCGCAGCGGGGTGCCGGGGGTCAGCCCCATGTAGGCCAGCGCCTGCTCGGCGGCCCGCCGCTCGCTCTCGTCGGCGAACTGGGCGGGGTCGGGCACCACGCCGTCGATCGGCAGGCCCTGGCCGGGGTTGGTGCCCCAGGTGACGAACGGGGTGAGCGTCGAGGCGTCCAGCGTCACCTCGCGGTCGAACACGGCGCCGTCGTCGGTGCGCAGCGTGCGCCAGTGCTCGACCGCGGCCTCCCAGTCCGCACCTTCCGGCGCGTGCGGGCGGCCCTGCAGGAAGTCGAAGGTGGTCTGGTCGGGGGCGATGAGGCCCGCCTTCGCGCCGGCCTCGATCGACATGTTGCAGATGGTCATCCGGGCCTCCATCGACAGGGCCTCGATGGCGCTGCCGCGGTACTCGATGACGTGCCCGGCCGCGCCGTTGGTGCCGATCTGGGCGATGACGGCCAGGATGACGTCCTTCGCCGAGACCCCCGGGGCCAGCTCGCCCTCGACGGTGACCGACATCTGCTTCGGGCGGTACTGCGGCAGCGTCTGGGTGGCGAGCACGTGCTCGACCTCGCTGGTGCCGATGCCGAAGGCCAGCGCCCCGAAGGCGCCGTGGGTGGAGGTGTGGCTGTCGCCGCAGACGATCGTCATGCCCGGCTGGGTGAGGCCCAGCTGCGGGCCGATCACGTGCACGATGCCCTGGTCGCGGTCGCCCATGGGCGCAAGCCGGATGCCGAACTCGACGGCGTTCCGGCGGAGCGCATCGACCTGCGCCCGGCTGACCGGGTCGGCGATGGGGCTGAGGATGTCCAGCGTCGGGACGTTGTGGTCCTCGGTCGCCATGGTGAGATCCGGACGGCGGACCGTGCGCCCCGCGGCCCGGAGGCCGTCGAAGGCCTGCGGGCTGGTCACCTCGTGGACGAGGTGCAGGTCGATGTAGAGCAGGTCGGGCTCGCCCGCGGTGCTGCGCACGACGTGGGCGTCGTAGACCTTCTCGGCCAGGGTCTTCGGCACGGTCTCGTCCCCTTCGGGTGACTGGTCGATCCCGGAGTAGCTGTCTCACTCTGCGGGATGCAAGTATTGCTGTGTGGGACAGCCTAACCCGGTAGCGGTCTTGGACAAAGCGGTGTCGATCCTGCACGCCGTGGCGCACGAACCGGCCACCCTCGCCGAGCTGGTCGCGCGCACCGGCCTGCCGCGGGCGACGGCCCACCGGCTGGCCGTCGCGCTTGAGGGGCACCGCCTGGTGCGCCGCACCGACTCGGGCAGCTGGGCGCCGGGGCCGGCGCTCGCCGAGCTCGGCCGCAGCACCGCCGACATCGGCGAGATCGCCTCCCGCCACCTGGCCACGCTGCGCGACGCGACCGGCGAGAGCGCGCAGTTCTACGTGCGCGACGGGGCCACCCGCGTCTGCGTCGCCGCGGCCGAGCGGTCCAGCGGCCTGCGCGACACCGTGCCGGTCGGCGCCCGGCTGCCCATGACCGCGGGGTCGGCCGCGCACGCCCTGCTGGCGTTCACGCCCGCGGACGAGGTCACCCGGCTGCTGCCGCAGGCCAGCTTCACCGCCCGGACGCTGCTCGACGTGCGCCGCCGGGGATGGGCGCACAGCGTCGCCGAGCGGGAGCCGGGCGTCGCGTCGCTGTCGGCGCCGGTCCGGGACGGCAGCGGAGCGGTGCTGGGCGCCGTCTCGATCTCCGGCCCGGTGGAGCGGCTGGGGCGGCGCCCCGGCGCGGAGGTCATCGGCGCCGTGCTCGACGCCTCGGCGGCGATCGCCCGCGCCGCCCGCTGAGCCCGCGCCCCGCGCGGGCCGGCAGCGGTCAGGCCAGCCGGCGCGCGCCGGCGGAGGGGACGACGACGACGGTGCGCGGCGCGGGCCGACGCTCGCGGGCGAAACGCGCGGTCACGGCGGCGGTGACGGCGTCGACGCCCCCGCTGTCGACCAGGGCGACGACGCTGCCGCCGAAGCCGCCCCCGACCATCCGGGCTCCGTGGGCGCCACCGGCCAGCGCGGCGTCGACGCAGGCGTCGACCAGCGGCACGGAGACCGCGAAGTCGTCGCGCAGCGACTCGTGGCCCGCGGTGAGCAGCGGGCCGATGGCCCTCGGGTCGGCGGCGCCGCGCAGCGCGGCCACCACCTCGAGCACGCGGGCGTCCTCGGTGACCACGTGCCGGGCGCGCCGGAGCAGCAGGTCGCCCTCGGCGCTGCCGTCGGCCAGCGGGGCCAGCCCGGCGACGTCGCCGACCTCTCGCAGCAGCCCGACCCCGAGCCGCCGGGCGGCCTCCTCGCACTCCCGGCGCCGGTCGGCGTACCCGCCCGCGGCGTGCTCGTGGGTGGTGCCGGTGTCGATCACCAGCAGCGCGAGACCCGCCGCGGCGAGGTCCAGCGGCACCTGCTCGCGCGTGCCGTCGCGGGTGTCGAGGAAGAGCGCGTGCCCGGCCGTGCAGAGCACCGACGCGGACTGGTCGAGGATCCCGGTCGGCGCGCCGGCGAAGTCGTTCTCGGCCCGGCGGGCGACGTCGACCAGCGCGTCGGCGTCCAGCTCGAGGCCGAGCAGGTCCCGGACGGCGAGCGCCACCGAGCAGCAGAGCGCCGCCGACGAGGACAGCCCCGCGCCCACCGGCACGTCGCCGTCGACCAGGACGCTCAGCCCGCCGGGCACCCGGTCGGCCAGCGCGTGCACGACCCCGGCCGGGTAGGCCGCCCAGCCGCCCGGCCGGCCGGGCCGGAGCCCGGCGACGGCGACCTCGGCGTCCTCGCCCGGGTGCTGGACCGAGGTGAGCACGAGCAGCCCGTCGTCCCGCCGCGCCAGCGCCGCGCGGGTGGTGTGCGGCAGCGCGACGGGCAGCACGAAGCCGCCGTTGTAGTCGGTGTGCTCGCCGATGACGGTGACCCGCCCCGGTGCCGCCCAGACCCCCTCCGGCTCCCGGCCGAAGCGCGCGGCGAAGGCGGTGGCCGCCCGCGCGGCGGCCGCACGGTCGTCCGTCACGGCAGGACCACGGCCCGCAGCTGCTCGGCGACGTCCTCGGGGTCGGTGTCGGTGATGAACGCGCCCATCCCGGACTCGGAACCGGCCAGGTACTTCAGCTTGCCGGGGGCGCGGCGCAGCGAGAAGAGCTGCAGGTGCAGCCACCAGTCGTCGCGGCCCCCGGCCGCCGGCGCCTGGTTCCAGGAGGCGATGTAGGGCATCGGGGTGTCGAAGCGGTGCGCGAACCGGCCGAGGACGTCCAGGTAGACCGCGACGAAGGCGTCCCGCTCGGCGCCGGTGAGCGCCGGCAGGTCGGGCACCTTGCGGGCGGGGAACAGCTGCACCTCGTAGGGCCACCGGGCCGCCGCCGGCACGAACGCCGTCCAGTGCTCGTTGGCCGCCACCACCCGCGGGCCGGCCCGCTCGGCGGCGAGCACCTCGCCGAACAGGTCCCCGCCGGTCGCGTCCCGGTGCCGGCGCACGGACGCCATGATCCGCTCCACCCGCGGCGGGACGAACGGGTAGGCGTAGATCTGTCCGTGCGGGTGGGCGAGCGTCACGCCGATCTCCTCGCCGTGGTTCTCGAAGCAGAACACCTGCGCCACGCCCGGCAGCGCCGCGAGCTCCGCGGTGCGCTCGGCCCAGACGTCGACCACCAGCCGGGCCCGGTCGGCGCCCAGCCCGGCGAAGTCGCGGTCGTGCTCGCTGGTGAAGGAGACGACCTCGCAGCGGCCGATGCCCGGCCGCAGCTCCGCCAGCGGGTTGCCCTCCACGGCGGGTGCGACCTCCCGCGCGGCACCGGTCGCCAGCGACGGGAACCGGTTCTCGAGGACGACCACCTGGTAGTCGCTCTCCGGCACCTCGGTCGGCCGGCCCGGCCTGGAGGGGCAGAGCGGGCACCGGTCGGCCGGGGGCAGGTGGGTGCGGGTCTGCCGGTGGGCGGCGACGACGACCCACTCGGCCAGCAGCGGGTCGAACCGGAGCTGCGAGCGGGGAACCACCGCCGGCAGGTCGCGGCCGTCCACGGCGTCCCGCGGAACGGGGTGCCGGTCGTCGTCGAAGTAGAGGATCTCCCGGCCGTCGGCCAGCCGACGGCTGGTCCGGATCACCGCGACCACCTTCCCCCGCTGACGGCGAGAGCCCCCGACCTGGTGGTCGGGGGCTCTCGCTCACGTAGCCCCGAAGGGATTCGAACCCTCGCTACCGCCGTGAGAGGGCGGCGTCCTAGGCCGCTAGACGACGGGGCCGTGTGCGGATGCCATGTTGCCATGCCGCCGTCGGCAGGTCGCAGGGGACCCCCGGGAACGGCGAGAGCCCCCGACCTGGTGGTCGGGGGCTCTCGGTCGCGTAGCCCCGAAGGGATTCGAACCCTCGCTACCGCCGTGAGAGGGCGGCGTCCTGGGCCGCTAGACGACGGGGCCGTGCTGTGGTGCGGTACTGCGAGAGGAACCAGGATTCCTCGCTGGGGTACCAGGACTCGAACCTAGACTAACGGAACCAGAAACCGTCGGGCTGCCAATTACCCCATACCCCATGGGTGGCACCTCGCGGCGCCGGAGAAGACTCTACCCGACGGGTCGGGAGCAGGTGGCACCACCCCCCGTCGGCGGGTCAGCGGGCCGGGGTGGGCGCCGCGACGGGCGGGAACCGGAGGTCGAGCGCGGGGGTGCGCGTCTCCAGCTCGGCCCGCCGCCGCCACCGGGCGACCAGGGCGACGTAGCCGCCGAACGCGGCCAGGCCCAGCGCGACCGAGGCCGCCGCCAGCCCGGCGGGCAGGACCTCGGTGGCCACGCCCTCCCCCAGCAGCGCGGCGAGGACGAACAGCACCACGTTGTTCGCCGCGTGCAGCACGACCGCCGCCTCCAGGCCCCCGGTCAGCCACACCACGGCCGAGGCGGCCAGGGCGAACAGGAACCGGTCGAGGAAGGTCAGCAGGTCCGGCGGCAGGTGCGCGAGCGAGAACAACGTCGCGGTGACCGCACCGGCCACCACGGCGCCGGCCTGCGGGCCGCGGATCCAGCCGGCGATCGCCTGGCTGAGGTAGCCGCGGAACAGGTACTCCTCGGCCGCGGACTGCAGCGGCGTGGTGAGCAGGACCACGACGAGCAGCCACCCCCACGAGCGGACCGGCCCGTCGACGTCGGCGTCGCCCACGGTGAAGACCAGCAGCACCGACACGCCGATGGCCACCCCGAGGGTGGCGAGGGCGAACAGCGTCAGCCGGGGCAGCAGCCGCCAGCGGAAGCGGGCGAGCACCGACGACGACCAGCCGGTGCGCATGCCGTGGGCCACGGCCCACGCCAGCCAGACCACCGGGATCGCCACGATCAGCGTCAGGTTGGTGACCAGGAGCGTGCCGGGGTCGGTGAGCTCCAGGAGGGCGAGGTCGGGGCTGATCCCGGTGACGATGCCGACCACCGCGAGCACCGCGCTGCCCACCACGAAGACCACCCCGAGCAGGAACAGGCCCAGCAGCGGCCGCCACCACGCCCAGTCGCGGGTGCGCATCACGTGCAGGTAGGGCCGGGGCTCGTCGTGCGGAGGCGCGTCCGGCGGCACCCCCCAGCCCGCCGGGGGCACCGGGTACGGCGCCGGGTGGGGCCCCCAAGGCGGCGGCCCCCATGCGGGCGGCGGCGACCCCCAGGGCGGCGGTGGCGGTCCCCAGCCGGGTGGTGGCGGTCCCCAGCCGGGTGGTGGCGGAGAGGGCGCCCAGACGGGCGGCGCCCCGTACGGCGACGACCAGGGCGCCCCCCAGGGGACCACCGGGGCCTGCCCCGGTCCGGGGCGCAGGGTCGGCGGCGGACCGGTGTACGGCTCGTCGTCGGGGCCGCCACCGGCCCACTGGGACGTCATCCCGCGCCGGCGAGCGTGCGCGCCGCGGCGAGCCGGTCGAGTGTCCGCTCGCGGCCGAGCAGCTCCATGGACTCGTACAGCGGCGGGGACACGGTCCGGCCGCTGACCGCGACCCGCACCGGGCCGAACGCCTGGCGCGGCTTGCGCCCGAGCCCCTCGACCAGGGCGTCCTTCAGCGCCTGCTCGATGGCCGGCGTGGTCCACTCCGGCAGCTCGCGCAGCGCCGTCGTCGCGGCGTCCAGCACCTCGACCGCGGTCTCCCCGGCCAGCTGCTTCTCAGCCGCCGCGGGGTCGATGGCCACCTCGTCGACGAAGAGGAAGCCGAGCAGCCCGACCGCCTCGGACATCACGACCATGCGCTCCTGCGCCATCGGCGCGATGGCCCGGAGCACGGCGTCCTGCTCGGCGGTGGGCGGCTCGCCGACCAGGCCCGCGGCGGCGAGGTACGGGACCACGCGGGCGGTGAACTCCTCCACCGGCAGCGCGCGCAGGTGGGTGGCGTTGATCGCCTCGGCCTTCTTCAGGTCGAAGCGTGCCGGGTTCGCGCTGACCCGCGTGACGTCGAAGGCCTCGACCAGCTCTGCCGTCGAGAAGACGTCCCGGTCCTCGGCGATCGACCAGCCCAGCAGCGCCAGGTAGTTGACCAGGCCCTCGGGCAGGAAGCCGCGCTCCCGGTAGACGTCGAGGTTCGACGTGGGGTCGCGCTTGGAGAGCTTCTTGGTGCCCTCGCCCGTCACCAGGGGCAGATGGCCGAAGCGGGGCGTGCCCGACGCGACGCCGATGTCGGTGAGCGCGGCGTAGAGGGCCAGCTGCCGCGGCGTCGAGGGCAGCAGGTCCTCGCCGCGCAGCACGTCGGTGATGCCCATCAGGGCGTCGTCGACCGGGTTGACGAACGGGTACAGCGGCGCGCCGTTCCCGCGGACCAGCACGAAGTCGGGCACCGCGCCGGCGGCGAAGCGCACCTCGCCCCGGACCAGGTCGGTCCAGGTGAGGTCCTCGTCGGGCATCCGCAGCCGCAGCACCGGCTGGCGGCCCTCGTCGCGGAACGCCGCCTTCTGGGCCTCGGTGAGGGTGCGGTCGTGGTTGTCGTACCCGAGCTTCGGGTCCTGGCCCGCCGCCCGGCGCCGGGCGTCGACCTCCTCGTTGGTGGAGAACGACTCGTACGCGTGCCCGGACGCGAGCAGCTTCGCGGCCACCTCGCGGTAGACGTCGTGCCGCTCGGACTGCCGGTACGGCCCGTTCGGGCCGCCGACCTCCGGCCCCTCGTCCCAGTCCAGGCCCAGCCAGCGCAGGCTGTCGACCAGGTGCCGGTAGGACTCCTCGGAGTCACGCGCGGCGTCGGTGTCCTCGATGCGGAAGACGAACGTGCCGCCGGAGTGACGGGCGTGCGCCCAGTTGAACAGGGCGGTGCGGATCAGCCCGACGTGGACGAGCCCGGTCGGCGACGGGCAGAAGCGGGTGCGGACGGATGCGGTCGGGGCGGTGGGTGGGACAGCCATGGCCGTCACCGGGCGCCGCCGGCCGTGGAGACGGCATCGGCCGCGGAGACCGAGTTGGTCAGCGTGCCGAGGCCCTGGATGGTGCAGGAGACGGTCTGGCCGGGGCGGATCGGGCCCACGCCGGACGGGGTGCCGGTGAGCACGACGTCGCCGGGCAGCAGGGTCATCACCTGCGAGATGTAGGAGATGAGCAGGGGGATGCCGAAGAGCAGCTGGCTGGTCCGCCCGGTCTGGCGGCGCTCGCCGTCGACGTCGCAGGTGACCTCCAGGTCGGCGGCGTCGAGGCCGATGCCGGCGAGGTCGGTCTCGATCCACGGGCCCAGGGGGCAGAAGGAGTCGAAACCCTTCGCGCGGGTCCACTGCCCGTCGTTCTTCTGCATGTCCCGCTCGGTCACGTCGTTGCCGATCGTGTAGCCGAAGACGCTGCCCAGCGCCTGCTCCGGCGTCACGTTGCGGGCGCCCCGGGCGCCGATGACGACGCCGAGCTCGACCTCGTGGTGCACGTTGGTGCTGCCCGACGGGATCCGGATGGCGTCGCCGGGGCCGATGACCGACGTCGACGGCTTGAGGAACAGCAGCGGCTCCCCCGGCGCGTCACCGGTGCCCATCTCCTTGACGTGCTCGGCGTAGTTCTTGCCGACGCACACCACCTTGCTCGGCAGGATCGGCGAGAGCAGCCGGATGTCGGCCTGCGCGAAGCGCGTGCCGGTGAAGGAGATCTGGCCGAAGGGGTGGCCCTCGATCTGGGCCACCTGGCCGTCTCCGTCGAGGACGCCGAAGGACATGCCCTGGGGGGAGGCGAAACGGACGATGCGCACATGACGAGGTTAGTCGGCGCGCGGGCGGTCGCCTCCCGGCCTACCGTCTGCCCCCATGGCCTGCCGCTTCTCCGAGCTCGTGATCGACTGCCGCGACGCCGAGTCGCTGGCCGCCTTCTGGGCCGCGGTCCTGGACTACCGGGTGCTGGGCCGCGAGGGGAACGGCGAGGTCGAGATCGGGCCCGAGGCGGGGTTCGGCGGGCCGGCGCCCACGCTGATCTTCCAGCCGGTCGCCGAGCCCACTCCGGGCAAGGTGCGGCTGCACATCGACCTGAACCCGACCGACCGCGACCAGGACGCCGAGCTGCAGCGGCTGCTCGACCTCGGTGCGGCGCCGGCCGACGTCGGCCAGTCCGGCGACGAGAGCTTCCACGTCCTGGCCGATCCGGAGGGCAACGAGTTCTGCCTGCTGCGCACCCGGCTCGACCCCGTCTGACGGGCGGCCGCCGGCGCACTACCTGTTCCGCGGGCAGTCTGTCTCTGCCCAGCTGAGGTGGGCAGAGACGGACTGCCCGCAGGACACCTCGCCGCGGGACGGCGAAGCGGCTCCGCGCGACAGCAGGAGGGCAACTGGCCGCGGTGTCGGCCGGAGGCCGACAATGTCACGGTGATCCTCATCGTCGTGAAGTTCCCCGTCCGTCCCGAGCGCGCCGACGAGTGGACCGGGCTGGCCGCCGACTACGCCCGCGCGGTGAACGCCGAGGAGGGCTCGCTGTTCTTCGAGTGGTCGCGGAGCCTGGAGGAGCCGGAAACCTACGTCTGCGTCGAGGGCTTCCGGGACGCCGCCGCGGGCGCGGCGCACGTGTCCACCGACGCCTTCGCGCGCTTCGTCGAGCAGGCGCCGGACCTGGTGTCGGCGCAGCCGCAGATCATCTACGTCGACGCGCCCGACGTCCCCGGCTGGGGCCCGATGGGCGAGATCCAGCCCCGCTGACCCCTCCGGTGCTGCCGTTCCTGCTGCTCTCCACCCGTCCGGAGGACGAGGCCGCCGACGAGGAGTACGCCTCGTTCCTGCGGTTCACCGCCCTGCCCGCGGAGCGGCTGCACCGGATCCGCCTGGAGGCCGGCCCCCTGCCGCCGCTGGACCTCGACGCCTACGCCGGGGTGTTCCTGGGCGGCGGGCCGTTCAACTCCAGCGACGACCCCGCGGAGAAGTCCGCCGTCCAGGTGCGGGTCGAGCGCGAGGTCGGCGCGCTGCTCGACGAGGTGGTGGCGCGCGACCGGCCGTTCTTCGGCGCCTGCTACGGCATCGGCACGCTCGGCACCCGCCGGGGCGGCGTCGTGGACCGGACCTACGGCGAACCGGTGTCGGCGGTCGAGGTCGCGCTGACGCCGGAGGGCCGCGACGACCCCCTGCTGGCCGGGGTGCCCGACCGGTTCCAGGCGTTCGTGGGGCACAAGGAGGCCTGCCGGGTGCTGCCACCGGACGCGGTGCTCCTGGCATCGTCGGCCGGCTGCCCGGTGCAGATGTTCAAGGTGCGGCAGAACGTCTACGCCACCCAGTTCCACCCGGAGCTCGACGTCCCCGGGATCGTGCAGCGGGTGCGCATCTACCAGCACGCCGGCTACTTCCCGCCGGCGGAGCTCGAGGCGGTCATCGGGCGGCTGACGCCCGCGGTCGTGACCCACCCCGGGCGCCTGCTGGCGAACTTCGTCGCCCGCTACGGCTGAGGACGGCGCAGGACGGCGTAGGCGAAGGCGTCGACCAGCGCGTGCCAGGACGCCTCGACGATGTTGGCGTGCACCCCGACGGTGGTCCACTCCCCCTGCCCGTCCGTGGTGTCGATGAGCACCCGGGTCGTGGCGCTGGTGCCGCCCTTCCAGCCCAGGATGCGCACCTTGTAGTCGGCCAGGGAGACGTCCGCCAGCTGCGGGTAGCGGTGCACCAGCGCCTGCCGCAGCGCGTTGTCCAGGGCGTTGACCGGGCCGTTTCCCTCCCCGGTGCTGAGGATCCGCTGCCCGTCGACGTGCACCTTGACGGTCGCCTCGCTGACGACGACGCCGTTGCCCCAGTGCTCCACCGAGGTCTTGTAGCTCTCCAGCGCGAACAGCGGGGGCGGGGCGTCGGGCAGCTGCGCGCGGAGCAGCAGCTCGAACGAGGCGTCGGCCGCCTCGAACGACCAGCCGTCGGCCTCGAGCACCTTGACCTGGTCCACCACCTGGCCGATGGCGTCGGACTGGCCGGTGAGGTCCACACCCAGCTCCCGGCCCTTCAGCTCGACCGAGGCCCGGCCGGCCATCTCGGTGACCAGGATGCGCATGTCGTTGCCCACGACCGCCGGGTCGAGGTGGTTGTAGAGCTCGGGACTCACCTTGATCGCGCTGGCGTGCAGCCCGGCCTTGTGCGCGAACGCCGAGGCGCCGACGAACGGCTGGTGGTCGTCGGGGGCGATGTTGGCCAGCTCGGCGATGGCGTGGCTGACCCGCTGCAGCTCGGGCATGCACTCGGCCGGCACCGCGGGGATGCCCATCTTGGTGACCAGGTTGCCGATGAGCGCGAACGTGTCGGCGTTGCCGGCGCGCTCGCCGTAGCCGTTCGCCGTCCCCTGCACGTGGGTGACGCCGGCCTCCACCGCCGCGAGGGTGTTGGCCACCGCGCAGCCGGTGTCGTCCTGGCAGTGGATGCCCAGCCGGCCGCTCACCCGCGCCCGCACGTCGGCCACCACCCGGCCCACGCCCATGGGCAGCATCCCGCCGTTGGTGTCGCAGAGGACGCCGACCTCGGCGCCGGCGTCGAACGCCGCCTGCAGCACGCGCACCCCGTAGTCGCGGTCGGCGGCGTAGCCGTCGAAGAAGTGCTCGCAGTCGAGGAACACCCGCCGGCCGGCGGCGACGAGGAAGGCGACGGTGTCGGCCACCATCGCCAGGTTCTCCTCCAGGGTGGTGCGCAGCGCCTCCCGCACGTGCCGCACGTCGGACTTCGCGACCAGGCAGACCACCGGGGTCTGCGCGTCGAGCAGGGCGCGGACCTGCAGGTCGTCGGCCACCGCGACGCCGGCCTTGCGGGTCGACCCGAACGCCACCAGCTGGGCGTGCTTGAGCTGCAGCTCGGTGCGTGCCCGGGAGAAGAACTCGGTGTCCTTGGGCAGCGCCCCGGGCCAGCCGCCCTCGATGTACCCGACCCCGATCTCGTCCAGCAGCCGGGCGACCGCCAGCTTGTCGGCGACCGAGTAGCTGACCCCCTCCCGCTGGGCGCCGTCGCGCAGCGTGGTGTCGAAGACGTGGAAGTCGGGCTCGGTGGTGCTCACGGTGTCTCCCGGGGAGGGCAAGAGGGCCGGACACGAAAAAGACCCCCCGGGTACGGGAGGTCTGCGCGCAGTCGGGGAGGTGACTGCGCGCTAGGCGATGATGATCGTGCCGCTGGTGTGCATCGCCGACCATGAAAGCACGGGAGGTGCGGTGCGCGGCACCCCTGTTCCGGGAAAGCGGGCAACGGACCGGTGCCCGGCCTGGTATCCACTCCCGGTGATCCCCACCGGCGGCGACCTGCTGCGCGAGCAGCCTCCGGCGGGCTGACGCCGGCTCAGAGGACGGAGCGCGGCGCCGCCGCGCGTCCGGTGGCGGCCAGCAGCAGCGCACCGGCCGAGCCGTCGGCCACCGCGAGCTCGGCCGCGAGCGCCAGCGCCTGGCGCGCGGGGGCCGCGGGTACGTCCGGCGGCAGCCCGAGGGCCACCGCGAGGTCGGCGGTGTGGACGGCGAGCTCGAACGTGCGCGTCGGCAGGTAGTCGGCCAGCCGCATGCCGCCGGCCACCGTGGTCAGCAGCTCGGTCCCGTCGCAGGCGTCCACGAGCGGCCGCACCCGGGCCGCGATCCGCGCCACGGCGCCGGCCGGGTCGTCGCCCAGGGCCTCGCCGGCGGCCCGTCCCCGGGCCGCCACCCCCGGGCCGGCCGCGACGGCCCGGGTGGCCCGGAAGTAGTCGGCGGCGGAGGCCACCTCGACGGTCCGCGCCGGCCGGGCGAGGTACTCCTCGACCGTCAGCAGCGACCGGCTGGTGTGGCCGGTGAGGGCGCGCACGTCCCACTCCCCCAGCCCGGGCGCCGTCCAGCGGTCGTCGACGACCGCGACGACCGCGACGAACCACCCCGCGGCGTCGGCGAACGCCCGGCGGGACCCGTCCCAGGAGAGGTCCACCGGGGGAGGTCAGCCGCCGGCGAGGGCCGCGAGCCGGTCGCCGACGTCGGTGGTCTTGATCGTCGCCTGCGGGTCCCGCGTGGACAGGTCGAAGGCGACCGCGGCGTCCACCTTGCGCGCCTGCTCGCTGCGGCCGAGGTGCTCCAGGAGCAGCCCGACCGACAGCACGGTGGCCGTCGGGTCGGCGACGCCCTGGCCCGCGATGTCGGGGGCGGACCCGTGCACCGGCTCGAACATGCTCGGGTTCGTGCCGGAGGCGTCGAGGTTCCCGCTGGCGGCCAGGCCGATGCCGCCGGTCACCGCGGCAGCCACGTCGGTGACGATGTCGCCGAAGAGGTTGTCGGTGACGATCACGTCGTAGCGGCCCGGGTCGGTGATGAAGAACATCGAGGCGGCGTCGACGTGCTGGTAGGCGACGGTGACCTCGGGGAACTCGACCGACACCTCTTCCACCACCCGCGACCAGAGGCCGCCGGCGTAGGTGAGCACGTTGGTCTTGTGGATCAGCGTCAGGTGCTTGCGGGGGCGGGCCACGGCGCGCTCGAAGGCGTAGCGGACGACCCGTTCCACGCCGAAGGCCGTGTTGAGGCTGACCTCGGTCGCGACCTCCTGCGGGGTGTCCTTGCGCAGCACGCCACCGTTGCCGACGTAGGGGCCCTCGGTGCCCTCGCGGACGCAGAGCATGTCGATCGGACCGGGCGCGGCCAAGGGGCTGCGGACGCCGTCGAAGAGCTTCGCCGGGCGCAGGTTGACGTGGTGGTCGAGCTCGAAGCGCAGCCGCAGGAGCAGGCCGCGCTCGAGGATGCCCGGCGGGACGCTCGGGTCGCCGATCGCGCCGAGCAGGATCGCGTCGTGCCCGCGCAGCTCGTCGAGCACGGTGTCCGGCAGCAGCTCGCCGGTCCGCTGCCACCGGTCGGCACCGAGGTCGTACGGGGTCGTCTCCAGGTCGGGCGCGACCGCGCGGAGGACCTTGAGCCCCTCCGCCACGACTTCGGGGCCGATGCCGTCTCCAGGGATCACTGCCAGGCGCATGGGAAGCGACCCTAGGTCAGAGCGTCGTGAGGTCGGCGGACCGGGCTGCCCGGGCACCGATCCGCCCGGCGATGTCGTCGAGCAGCTCCGGGCCGACCGGGCTGTCCACGGTGACCGCCATGAGCGCCTCACCGCCCTCGTCGGCCCGGCTCACCTGGGCACCGGCGATGTTGACCCCGGCCTCGCCCAGCGCCGCACCGACGGTCCCCACGACGCCGGGGCGGTCGGCGTAGACGAAGAACAGCAGGTAGCCGGAGGCGGCCAGGTCGATCTCGAAGCCGTCGACCTCGGTCAGCCGCGGCACCTGGTTCTTGCCGAACAGCGTGCCGGCGACGGTCACCTGCGTGCCGTCGGACATGGCGCCGCACACCCGGACGTAGTTGCGGTAGGTCGGGCTCTCCGGGTCGCTGGTCAGGGTGATCTCCAGACCCCGCTGCTCCGCGAGCAGCGGCGCGTTGACGTAGGTGACCTGCTCCTCCACGACGTCGGCGAAGACGCCTCTGAGCACCGCCAGGGAGAGCACCGAGACGTCGAACTCGGCGAGCTTGCCCCGCACCTCGACGGTGACCGACTGGGCCAGCCCGCCGGCGACGGAGGTGAAGACCCGGCCCAGCTTCTCGGCCAGGGGCAGCCCCGGCCGGACGTCCTCGGCGACCACACCGCCGGCCTGCACGTTCACCGCGTCCGGCACGAACTCGCCCTGCAGCGCCAGGCGCACCGACCGGGCGACCGCGGCGCCGGCCTTGTCCTGCGCCTCCGTCGTGGAGGCACCCAGGTGCGGGGTGACGACGGTGTTCGGCAGGCCGAACAGCGGGCTGTCGGTGCACGGCTCCGTCGCGTAGACGTCGATGCCCGCGGCACCCACCTGACCGGTCTTCAGCGCGTCGGCCAGCGCGGCCTCGTCGACCAGCCCGCCGCGGGCGGCGTTGACGATGATCACGCCCCGCTTGGTGGTGGCCAGCTCGTCGGCGCCGATAAGGCCGAGGGTCTCGGGGGTCTTGGGCAGGTGGATGGTGATGAAGTCCGACTCCTCGAGGAGCTCCTCCAGCGAGACCAGCCGGACGCCCAGCTGCGCGGCGCGCCCCGGCTGGATGTAGGGGTCGTAGGCGATCAGCTCGACGCCGAAGGCCGCCAGGCGCTGGGCGACGAGCACGCCGATGCGCCCGAGGCCGATGACGCCGACGGTCTTCTCGGTGACCTCCACGCCGGTGAACTTCGACCGCTTCCAGGTGCCCTCGCGCAGCGAGGCGTCGGCGGCCGGGATGTGCCGGGCGGCGGCCAGGAGCAGGGCGACGGCGTGCTCGGCGGCGCTGACGATGTTCGAGGTGGGCGCGTTCACCACCATGACGCCGCGCTCCGTGGCGGCGGCGACGTCGACGTTGTCGAGACCGATGCCCGCGCGGGCGACGACCCGGAGGTTCGGCGCCGCGGCCAGCGCCTCGGCGTCGATCCGCGTGGCGCTGCGGATCATGACCGCGGCGGCGTCGGCGAGGGCCGGCAGCAGCGCGGCCCGGTCGGCGCCGTCGACGTGCCGGATCTCGACCTCGGTCCCGAGCACCTCCAGCACGCTGGGCGCGAGCTCTTCGGCGATCAGGACGACGGGCGCGGTCGTGGTCACGGTGCCACAGCCTAGGGAGGCTCCCGGGGGCCGGACCCACCGCCCGGGTCCTTGCCCCGGTGTGGAGCCGGGGACATCCTGACCGTCGACAGCCGGGGACGACCCGGCGCCCACGGAGGAGAACAGTGAGCCAGTCCGACGACCAGGGTCGTTCCGAGTCCGACCCGTACGGCCGCGGGAGCGGCCCGGAGCACGGCCAGCCCCCGTACGGGCAGCAGGACCCTTCGCAGCAGTACGGGCAGCCCGGGTACGGGCAGGGGCAGTACGGGCAGGCGCCGTCCGGGCAGCCCTCGTACGGCCAGCCGGCGTACGGGCAGCAGTACGGCGACCCCGCCTACGGCCAGCAGTACGGGACGCCGTCGCCCTACGGCCAGCAGTACCCGCAGCAGTACGGGCAGTACGGCCCGACCGGCGTCCCGACCAAGCCGGGCGGCGTCGTCACCGCGGCCGTGCTCGGCTTCATCTACGGCGCCTTCGGCCTGCTGCTGAGCTTCTTCGCGATCGTCGTGGGAGCGGCCGCCAGCAGCGCCGACTCGGGGCTGGAGGAGGAGATCCCCGGCCTCGGTCCCGTCGCCGGGGCCGTCGGCGGCGTGTTCCTCGTCGTCGGGCTGCTGGCCCTGATCTGGACCGTGGTGATGATCTGGGGCTCGGTCTGGGCCCTCAGCGGCCGCAGCCGCGTGCTCCTGCTGGTGGGCGCCTCCATCGCGCTGGCCTTCACCGCGTTCGGCGTCCTGGGCAGCCTGGTCGAGGGCGGTGCCGGCGACCTCGTGGCGAACCTGCTGTTCTTCCTCGCCGCCCTGGCGATCGTCGTGCTGCTCTCGATGAAGCCGGCCGCGCAGTTCTTCGCCGCGCACCGGTTCCGGCGCACCGGTCGCTGAACCGGGTGACCGGTGCGCGGGTCCCGGTGCCGCACCCGCCGCCGGGACCCCGGGCCGACGTCCGGTCCCTACGATCGGTCAGCAGGGGGCCACGTCGGCCCCCCTGACCAGGAGGACGCTGCGATGTCCAGCCCCACCCCCGGTTCCGACCCCGACCAGCCCCAGGGCGGCGCGCCGCAGGGCCAGCCGGGCTGGGGTCCGCCCCCCGGCCAGCAGCCCGCACCGGGCTACGGCCAGGGCGGCTACGGCCAGGACCCCCAGGGCTACGGCCAGAACCCTCCGGGCTACGGCCAGAACCCCCAGGGCTACGGCCAGCACCCCCAGGGCTACGGCCAGCACCCCCAGGGCTACGGCCAGCACCCCCAGGGCTACGGCCAGCCCCCCCAGGGCTACGGCCCGGGCGGCTACCCCGCCGCTCCTCCCGGCTACGGCCAGGCCCCGCAGGGCCAGCGCCCGGGGCAGGTGACCGCTGCGGCGGTCATCGGCCTCGTGTGGGGTGGCCTCGGCGCCCTGCTGGGCCTGCTCGGCCTGCTGGGCGCCTCGGTGATCGACGACCTCGGGGTCGAGATCTCCGGCCTCGACATCCTGCTGGGCATCGTGGGCGTCGCCGTCTCCCTCGCGATGGCCGTCGGCGGCGCGCAGGTCCTCCAGGGGAAGGCGCCCAAGCTCCTGCTCTACGCCGCCTACGCCCAGGCGGCGCTGTGGCTGCTCGGCATCCTCTCCCTGCTCGTGCAGGGCTACGAGTTCAGCGCCGCGGGCATCCTGAGCCTGGTCGTCGCCGTCCTCATCGTGTTCCTGCTCCGGCAGCCGCCGTCCCGGGAGTACTTCGCCTCCCGCGGCCACGCGGTCTGACCCGCGGCACGACGTACGACGGCCCCCGCTGCCCGAGGCAGCGGGGGCCGTCGTCGGTCCGGGCTCAGTTGCGGGCCGCGGTCCCGGTGTAGTCGTCGGACGCCGAGACCCAGCTCATGAGCCCGCGCAGCTTGCGCCCGGTCTCCTCGATCGGGTGCGCCTCGGCGGCGGCGCGCTTGGCCTTGAAGTCCGGTGCACCGGCGTCCTGGTCGGCGATGAAGGCCGCGGCCCACGAGCCGTCCTTGATCGCGGCCAGCACCTCGCCCATCGACTCCTTCACGCGAGCGTCGATGACCTTCGGGCCGGAGGTGTAGTCGCCGTACTCGGCGGTGTCGGACACCGACCAGCGCTGCTTGGCGATGCCGCCCTCGTACATGAGGTCGACGATCAGCTTCAGCTCGTGGAGGCACTCGAAGTAGGCGACCTCGGGCTGGTAGCCGGCCTCGGTGAGGGTCTCGAACCCGGCGGTGATCAGCGCGCTCGCGCCACCGCAGAGGACGGCCTGCTCGCCGAAGAGGTCGGTCTCGGTCTCCTCGGCGAAGGTGGTCTTGATGACCCCGGCCCGGGTGCCGCCGATGGCGGCGGCGTAGGAGAGCGCCAGCGCCTGCGCACTGCCGCTGGCATCCTGCTCGACCGCGACCAGGCAGGGCACGCCCTTGCCGTTCTCGAACTCGCGGCGCACGAGGTGGCCCGGGCCCTTGGGGGCGACCATGGCCACGTCCACACCCGTCGGGGGCTTGATGTAGCCGAAGCGGATGTTGAAGCCGTGGCCGAAGAAGAGCGCGTCGCCGTCCTGCAGGTTCGGCTCGACGGACTCCGCGTACAGCGTCCGCTGCACGTGGTCCGGCGCCAGGATCATGATCAGGTCGGCTTCGGCGGACGCCTCGGCGGGCGTGACGACCCGCAGGCCCTCGGCCTCGGCCTTGGCCCGGCTCCTGCTGCCCTCCGGCAGGCCGACGCGGACGTCGACGCCGGAGTCGCGCAGCGACAGCGCGTGGGCGTGGCCCTGGCTGCCGTAGCCCAGGACGGCGACGGTGCGCCCCTGGATGATCGAGAGGTCGGCGTCGTCGTCGTAGAAGATCTCGGCGGCCATGCTGTGTGCGGTTCCCTTCGGTTGGATGTGCGAAGTCTCGGGGGGCGGGATCAGGCGGTGCGCTCGACGGGGCGCAAGGTACCGGCGCCCGACATCGCCCGCGGGCCACGGCCCAGCGCGACGGTGCCGGACTGCGCCATCTCCTTGATGCCCTGCGGCGCGAGCACCGCGAGCAGCGCCTGGAGCTTGTCGGGGGTGCCGGTGGCCTCGAGGGTCACCGTGTCGGGGTTGACGTCGATGACGCGGGCCCGGAACAGCTCCGCGGTCTGCAGCACCTGGGTGCGCTCGGCGAGAGGTGCGCGCACCTTCACGAGCAGCAGCTCCCGCTGGACGGCGGCCCCGCCGTCCAGCTCGACGATTTTGATGATCTCGATGAGCTTGTTCAGCTGCTTGGTGATCTGCTCCAGCGGCTGGCTCTCCGCGTCGACGACGATCGTCATGCGGGAGAGGTCGGGGTTCTCGGTGGGCCCGACGGCGAGGGACTCGATGTTGAACCCGCGGCGGCTGAACAGCGCCGACACGCGGGCCAGGACACCGGACTTGTTCTCCACGAGGACCGAGAGGGTGTGGCGGGTCATCTGCGTGCTCCTCAGACCTGTCCGTCGCCGAAGACCGGGCGCACGTCGCGCGCGGCCAGGATCGCGTCGTTGCTGGAGCCGGCGGCCACCATCGGCCACACCTGGGCGTCGGAGCCGACGACGAAGTCGATCACGACCGGGGCGTCGTCGATCGCCATCGCCTTCGCGATGACGGCGTCGACGTCGTCCTTGCTCTCGCACCGCAGCCCGACGCAGCCCAGCGCCTCGGCCAGGGCCACGAAGTCGGGGATGCGCACCGGCTTGGGCGAGCCGTCGGGGTTGCGGGCGTGCAGCTTGGTGTTGGAGTACCGGCCCTCGTAGAAGAGGGTCTGCCACTGCCGGACCATGCCGAGGTTGCCGTTGTTGATGACGGCGACCTTCACCGGGATGCCCTCGATGGCGCAGGTGGCCAGCTCCTGGTTGGTCATCTGGAAGCAGCCGTCGCCGTCGATGGCCCAGACGGTGGTGTCGGGGCAGCCGTACTTGGCGCCCATCGCCGCCGGGACGGCGTAACCCATGGTCCCGAGCCCGCCGCTGTTGAGCCACGTGCCGGGCTTCTCGTACTTGATGAACTGGGCGGCCCACATCTGGTGCTGCCCGACGCCGGAGGTGTAGATCGCCTCCGGACCGGCGATCGCGCCCAGCCGCTCGATGACGTACTGGGGCGACAGCGCACCCTCCTCGGGCCAGTCGTAGCCGAGCGGGTAGCGCTCGCGCCAGTCGTCCAGCTGGACCCACCAGGCCGCCAGGTCCGGCGTGCGGCCGGCCGCGTGCTCGGCGCGCAGCGCCTCGACCAGCTGCGCGATGGTCTCCTTGGCGTCGCCCACGATCGGCACGTCGGCCTTGCGGTTCTTGCCGATCTCGGCGGGGTCGATGTCGGCGTGGACGACCAGCGCCTCGGGCGCGAAGCTGGACAGCTCACCGGTCACCCGGTCGTCGAACCGCGCCCCGAGCGCCACGATCACGTCGGACTTCTGCAGCGCGGTCACCGCCGCGACCGTGCCGTGCATGCCGGGCATGCCCAGGTGCTGGTCGCTGCTGTCGGGGAACGCGCCGCGGGCCATGAGCGTGGTGACGACCGGAGCACCGGTCAGCTCGGCCAGCTCGGCCAGCTCCTCGGTCGCCCGCGCCTTGAGCACACCGCCGCCGACGTAGAGCACCGGGCGGCGGGCGCCGGCGATCAGCGCGGCCGCCTCGCGGACCTGCTTGCCGTGCGGGCGCGTCGTCGGCTTGTAGCCGGGCAGGTCCATCCGCGGCGGCCAGGCGAAGTCGGTCGTGGCCTGGAGGACGTCCTTGGGGATGTCGACCAGCACCGGGCCGGGGCGCCCGGTGGACGCCAGGTGGAACGCCTCGGCGATCCGCTGCGGGATCTCCGCCGCCGTCGTCACCAGGAAGTTGTGCTTGGTGACCGGCATCGTGATGCCGCGGATGTCCGCCTCCTGGAAGGCGTCGGTGCCGATGGCCGCGCTCGGCACCTGGCCGGTGATCGCCACGATCGGCACCGAGTCCATGTAGGCGTCGGCCAGCGGGGTGACCAGGTTCGTGGCGCCCGGGCCGGAGGTGGCCATGCAGACGCCGACCCGGCCGGTGGCCTGGGCGTACCCGGTCGCCGCGTGCCCGGCGCCCTGCTCGTGCCGGACGAGCACGTGGTGGACGTGGGAGTCGAACAGCGGGTCGTAGGCCGGGAGGATCGCGCCGCCCGGGATGCCGAAGACCACGTCGACACCGACCGCCTCGAGCGAACGGACGAGGCTCTGCGCGCCGGTGATGCCGGTGGCCGGCTGGGCGGCCGCCTCGGCGACGGAGCGGGCCGTCGTCTCGACGCCGGCCAGCGACGCGGCGGCCTCGCGGGTGGTGGCCTCGGTATCGGGGGCCTGGTGCGGGGTGGTGGTGGTCATCGCGCGGATCTCCTGTGCCTTGCGGCGGTGGTACGGGCTGGTGCGACGGGCGGCGTGCTCGCTGTGCGGCAGGTCACGGCCAACAAAAAACCCCTCGTGCCACGAGGCACGAAGGGTCAGCGCGTCGGTCGGTGACCGGACGCGCTACGCGATTACGAGGACGCCGCGGGTGCGGACGTCGGCGAGCATGCTGGTGCGAGGCACGACCACACTGTGCGCCCCGCTCCGGCCCGCCGTCAACCGTCCCGTCCCACCAGGTGGACTTCGAGGTCCAGATTCCGCGGGCCCGGCCCGTCCACGTCGAGGATGGAGTCGTCGAACGAGGCGAGCAGCGCCCGCAGCTCGGGGAACGGCATCGGCCGGCCGAACAGGTAGCCCTGCAGGTACCGGCAGTCCATGGCGCGCAACTCGGCCATCTGCCCCTCGGTCTCCACGCCCTCCGCGACGACGTCCATGCCCAGCGTGCGGCCGAGCTCCACGACGCTGGCCACGAGGGCCCGCCCGCGGGGATCGGTGTCGATGCCGGCCACGAAGGCCCGGTCCATCTTGAGGATCTGCACCGGCAACCGGGCCAGGTAGGCGAGCGAGGACCAGCCCGCCCCGAAGTCGTCGAGCGAGAGCACGACGCCCATGCCGCGCAGCGTCTCCAGGTCGCTGAGCACCCGGTCGTGCACATCCAGCAGCACCGACTCGGTGATCTCGAGGATCAGCTTGTCCGCGGGCAGCTGCGCGGCGGTCAGCGCGGCGACCACGTCGGGCGCCAGGCAGCCGGCCTGGAGGTGGCGCACCGACACGTTCACGCCCATCTGCACGTCCCACCCGTCGGCGAGGAGCACGGCCGCGTGCTCCGTCGCCACCCCGAGCACCCAGCGCTGGAGCGGGACGATGAGGCCGTCCTCCTCCGCCAGCGGGATGAACTCGTCCGGCGGCACGGCGCCCAGCAGCGGGTGGTCCCAGCGCACGAGCGCCTCGAGACCCAGCACGCGGCGGTCGTGCACGCCGACGACGGGCTGGTAGAGGACGTGCAGCTGGCCCTCCGCGAGCGCGGCCGGCAGGTCGCGGGCCAGCCGGGTCCGCCGGTCCACGGCGGCGTCGATGCCCTCGCCCGAGGAACGCACGCAGCGCTTGCCCGCCGCCTTGGCCGCGCGCAGGGCCAGATCGGCCTGCCGGACGGTGGCCGACGCGTCCTCGGCGGGGGCGAGCTCGGCCAGGCCGATGCTGCCGGAGACGGGGAACCGCGGACCGGCGCCCCGCCCGTCCGGGGACGGCGCCTGGAACGGCCGGTCCAGCACCTCGACCAGCCGCTCGGCCAGCCCCGTCGCCTCCGCGAGGCCGGCCGGCACCAGGATCGCGAACTCGTCGCCGCCGAGCCGGGCGACGAGGTCCTGCTCCCGGGCCCCGGCCCGGAGCTGGTCGGCGACCTGGGTCAGCAGCTGGTCGCCGGCGTCGTGCCCGGCCACGTCGTTGACCGCCTTGAACCCGTCGAGGTCGACCAGCAGGACGCAGCTCGGCCGCCCCGCGGCGGCGTGTGTCCGCGCCTCCTCCAGCCCGGCGAGGAAGCGGGCCCGGTTGGGCAGGCCGGTCAGGTGGTCGGTGTAGGCCAGCCGCTCCAGCTCCCGCTGGTCGGACCGGCGCGCGGTCACGTCGCGGAGGTGGAGCACCAGCCCCTCCCCGAGGCCGGTCCCGGGAACACCCGCGCGGGCCGCACCGGACAGCTCCACGTCGCGCCACTTCCCGTCCCGGGTGCGCAGCCGCACGGTGGGCGGCAGCGCGGCGGGTGCCGCACCCCCGGGCGCGCCCACCAACCGGTCCAGGACGCCGCGGTCGGCGGGGTCGAGCAGGTCGGCCAGCCGGCGGCCGGTCAGGTCGCGCGCGGACCACCCGAGCTGACCGTCGGCGGCACCGGAGACCCAGCGCACCCGCCCACCGTCGTCCAGGACGACGGTGACGTCCTCGGCGCTGGCGGCCAGCGCGCGGAAGTAGGCCTCGGTCTGCTGGAGCCGGCGGGTGAGCCGGCCGCCGTCGACGACCCACAGGAGGCTGCGCAGCGAGGTGCAGAGGATGAGGACCCCGACGGCCACCTGCTCGAGCCGGGTGAACGTGTGCCCGGCGTTCAGCACCGCGATGACCACCCCGGCCACCCCGTAGGCCGTCGCGTGGCTGACGGCCAGGCCGAACAGCGGCAGGGCGTCGGCGTGCCGGCCCGCCCGCGGCCGGTGCCCGGAGTCGGTGTCGACCGCCCGGACGCCGGCGGCCAGCATCGCCGACCAGGCGACGCTGATCAGCAGGTCCGAGGGCGCCTCACCCAGCACGCGGGCCATGGCGGCAGCGAGCGCGACGACCGCCGACGCCACCATCGACACCAGCAGCCACACCGCCGGCCGACGGCGGGACTCCGGCCCGCGGGAGACGACCATGAGCGCCACCGCGCAGAGCACTGCGCCGGCGGCGGGGTAGCCCATGTTCTGCAGCACGCCGACGACGCCGCTGCCGCTCCGGGCGCCCGCCCGGGACAGCACCAGCCCGGCCAGCAGCACCACCGCGACCACCACGATGGCGCCGTCGAGCAGCTCTCGCACCCCGATCCGCCCTCCGCGGCGCGGCAGGAGCAGGAGGCAGGCCGCGAGCCCGAGCGGCAGCGCGAGCACCTGGACGACGTGCGCCACGACGCCGGGCACCGCGCCGTCCACCGCGCTCAGCAGGCGGCCGGCCGCCTGGAGCACGGCGACCGCCGCGAGGGCCCGCCACGGCCGGCGCTCGGCGCGGTCCAGCCGGGCGGCGTGGGTGTGGACGACGACCGCGGTGCCGATCGCGGCGACCGCCAGCAGGACGGTGAGCAGGCGCTCGGCCACCGCACCGAGGTCGGGTCGCGCCAGCCCGCCGGAGAGGGCGAGCACGGCGAGCAGGACGTAGAGGGTGCGCGACTCCCGCCGCTCCGCCGCGGACGCGGCCGGCGGAGGAGCGACCGGGGATTCGGTGCGCGGCGGCGCGGCGAGGATCGGCCCGGCGAACGGCTCGGAAAGGGTCGGCGCACCGCCGTCCCGTCGCTGCGCATGCAGGTCCACGGCCCTCTGGTCGGCACCTGAACCGGGACGGTGGAGTTCCACAGCCCCGGGCTCACCCGTCGGGGTCAGCCGCAGATGGCGCCCTGGGCGGCCGAGCCGACGAGCTTGGCGTACTTGCCGAGCACGCCGGTGGTGTACCGGGGCGGGAGCGGCGTCCAGCCGTCGGCCCGGCGGGCCAGCTCGTCGGCGTCGACCAGCAGGTCCAGCGTGCGGTTCGCCAGGTCCAGCCGGATCCGGTCGCCGTCGCGCACGAAGGCGATCGGGCCACCGTCGGCGGCCTCGGGCGCGACGTGGCCGATGCACAGGCCCGTGGTCCCGCCGGAGAACCGCCCGTCGGTGAGCAGGAGGACGTCCTTGCCCAGCCCGGCGCCCTTGATCGCGCCGGTGACGGCGAGCATCTCCCGCATGCCCGGCCCGCCCCGGGGGCCCTCGTAGCGGATGACCACGACGTCGCCGGGCTCGAGCGTCCCCTCGGTGACGGCGTCCATGGCGCCCTGCTCGCCGTCGAAGACGCGGGCGGTGCCCTCGAAGACGTCGGTGTCGAACCCGGCCGACTTCACGACCGCGCCCTCCGGGGAGAGCGAGCCGCGCAGGATGGTGAGCCCGCCGCTCTTGTGGATCGGTGCGCTCATCGCGTGGATGATCGCGCCGTCGGGGTCCGGCGGGGCGATCTCGGCGAGGTTCTCGGCCATCGTCTTCCCGGTCACGGTGAGGACGTCGCCGTGCAGCAGCCCGGCGTCCAGCAGCGCGCGGAGCACCACCGGCACGCCACCGATGCGGTCGACGTCGGTCATGACGTAGCGGCCGAACGGCTTGACGTCGGCCAGGTGCGGGGTCCGGTCCCCGATGCGGTTGAAGTCCTCGAGCGAGAGGTCGACCTGCGCCTCGTGCGCGATCGCCATCAGGTGCAGCACCGCGTTGGTCGAGCCGCCGAGGGCCATGACGACGGTGATGGCGTTCTCGAACGCCTCGCGGGTCATGATCTGCCGGGCGGTGATGCCCCGGCGGAGCAGGTTGACCACCGCCTCGCCGGAGGCGACGGCGTAGGCGTCGCGGCGGTTGTCGATCGCCGGCGGGGCGGCGCTGCCCGGCAGCGCCATGCCGAGCGCCTCGGCGACGCTGGCCATGGTGTTGGCGGTGTACATGCCGCCGCAGGAACCCATGCCGGGGCAGGCGGCCTTCTCGATCTCGACCAGCTCGTCGCGGCTGATCAGCCCGCGGGCGCAGGCGCCGACGGCCTCGAAGACGTCGATGATCGTGAGGTCCCGGTCGCCGAGCTTGCCCGGCATCGTGGAGCCGGAGTACAGGAACACGCTGGCCAGGTCGAGGCGGGCGGCGGCCATCAGCATCCCGGGCAGCGACTTGTCGCAGCCGGCGAGGAGCACCGAGCCGTCCAGCCGCTCGGCGAACATGACGGTCTCGACCGAGTCGGCGATGACCTCGCGGGACACCAGCGAGGCGCGCATCCCCTCGTGGCCCATCGAGATGCCGTCGGACACCGAGATGGTGCCGAACTCCAGCGGGAAGCCGCCGGCCGCGTGCACGCCCTCCTTGGCCCGCTTGGCCAGCCGGTCCAGGGACAGGTTGCAGGGGGTGATCTCGTTCCAGGACGAGGCGACGCCGATCTGCGGCTTGGCGAAGTCGTCGTCACCCATGCCGACGGCGCGCAGCATGGCCCGGGCGGGCGCCTTGGCGTCCCCGTCGGTCACCTCGTAGCTGCGCGGCTTGAGCGGGCTGTGGGTCTGGCTCGCGGGCTCGTTGCCGGGGATGAGGTCCTCGCCGATCGTCACGAGCGGGGATGGTAGGCCGTCGACCCGCCCGGCCGACCGGCCCGGGGTGGGATCATGGCCGTCCGTGAGCCCTTCCGCCCGCTTCCGGATGGACCGCAGCGCGCTGCTGCCCCTGGCCGTGCTGGCCGTCTGCATCGTCCCGACGGCGGCGATCGCCTGGTGGACGCCGGTGCTGCTGCTGGTCCCCGCGGCCATGGCGGTCGCGGTGCTGCGCCGGGGCGTCGACGTCGCCGACGACGGCATCACCGTGCGCGCCCTCCTGGGCTCCCGGACGGTGCGCTGGCCGGAGCTGGCCGGCATCCGCGTCGGCCGGCGCGGCGACCTCTGGCTGGTCACCACCGCCGCCACGGAGGTCCAGCTGCCGGTGCTGCGGACCCGCGACCTGCCGCGGCTGGCCGCGGTCTCCGGCGGGCGGCTGGAGATCCCGACCGGCCCGGCGGCTCAGTAGTCGTCGACGACGTTGACCAGCGGCTCGCCGGCGAGGACGCGGCGGAGCTGGTCGGTGACGGCGGCGGCCGCCCGCGCGCCGGTCTCGGGCACCGCGCCCCCGACGTGCGGCGTGAGCAGCAGCCCGGGCGCCGACCACAGCGGGTGCCCCTCGGGCAGCGGCTCGGGGTCGGTGACGTCCAGCGCCGCGCGCAGCCGGCCGCTCGCCAGCTCGGCGACGAGCGCGTCGGTGTCGACGACGACGCCCCGGGCGGCGTTGACCAGCAGCGCCCCGTCGGGCATCGCGGCGAGGAAGCGCGCGTCGACCATGCCGCGGGTCTCCGGCGTCACGGGGACGATGAGGACGACGACGTCGGCGTGCGGGAGCAGGTCGGGCAGCTCGTCCATGGCGCGGACCCCCTCGCGGGCGGTGCGCGCGACGTAGGTCAGCTCGACGTCGAACCCGGCGAGCATCCGGCCGATGGCCCGGCCGATGTCGCCGGCGCCGACCACGAGGACGCGGGCCCCGACCAGGGACCGGTGCGTGCCGAACGACCAGCGGCCGGCGTCCTGCTCGCGCACGAAGAAGGGGATGCCGCGCTGCGCCGCGAGCGTCGCGGCGACCGCCCACTCGGCGGTCGACGGGGTGTGCGCCCCCCGGGCGTTGCACAGCACCACGCCCTCGGGCAGCCGGCCGATGAACTTCTCCGCCCCCGCGGTGAGCAGCTGCACGAGGCGCAGGTCGGGCAGCGCGGCGAAGAACCCTGCGTCCGGCGCGGTGGCGCCGGCCGAGCGCGGCACCCAGACCCGCGCGCGGGCGGCGTCGCCACCGGGGGGGCCGTCGGCGGGATCGCACCGGTGCGCCCGCACCCGGGGGGAGACCGCCTCCACGGCGGCGCCGACGGCGCGGGAGGGCACCAGCACGTGCAGCGTCTCGTCCGCCGGCAGTTCCAGAGTCGTCACGGGCACCACGCTAACCAGCCCGGGCGCCGGCGACGACCGGCGGCCGGCCGGTCGGCCGCACGTACTCTGGGCCCGGTGAGGCGGACGAGGGCGCTGCGCGCGTCGCAGGGAGTCGCCGCCCTGCTCACCGCGGTGCTGCTGACCGGCTGCGGCAGCGGCGGCTACGAGCCCGCCGGCCCGTTCCGCCCGCTGCCCGAGGGCCCGCCCCCGCAGGTCGGGCCGCCCTCGGCCACGCTGCCCCCGCCGGGCGAGCCCGCCCAGCCCGGCGGCGAGGAGGAGGCCGGCGATCCGAACGTCGTCGCCTCCGGGCTCAGCGTGCCCACCGGTCTGGTGCTGCTCCCCGATGGCTCGGCGATCGTCGGCGAGCGGGACACCGGGCGCCTGCTGCAGGTGTTCCCGGACCGCTCGCCGGCCGAGGAGCTCATGACCGTGCCGGGGCTGGACACCTCCGGCGACGGCGGGCTGCTGGGGCTGACCCTCTCCCCCACCTTCGCCGAGGACGGGCTGCTGTTCGCCTACGTCACCACGGCGACCGACAACCGGGTGGTGCGGTTCCCGATCGGGGGGACGCCGAACCCGGTGCTCACCGGCATCCCGCGCGGCGCGACCGGCAACGGCGGCGGCCTCGTGACCGGCGCCGACGGCCACCTCTACGTCGGCACCGGGGACACCGGGGACCCCGCGCTCGCGGCCGACCCGGCATCGCTGGCGGGCAAGGTGCTGCGCATCGACGTCTTCGGCGACCCGGTGCGGAGCCTCACCCCCGTGCACAGCTGGGGCTACCGCGACGTCACGGCGCTCTGCCTGGACGGGGAGCGGGTCTACGCGACCGACGAGGCGTCCCAGGGCCCCGACGAGCTCGACCGCGTCCAGGAGGACGGCCCCGGTGTCCCCGTGGTGACCATCCCGGCCGAGGAGGGCGGCCTGGGCGGCTGCGCGGTCGCGAACGGGACGGTGTTCCTGGGTGCGCTGGACGGGCGGCAGGTGCACGTGATCACGCTGGACGAGAGCGGCGTGCCGATCGACGGCGCCGTCGACGCGGTGCTCGGCGACCGGTACGGCCGCCTGCGCACCGTCGTCCTGGACGCCGAGGGCGCGCTCTGGATCACGACGTCCAACCGCGACGGCCTCGGCACGCCGGCCGAGGACGACGACAAGGTGCTGCGCATCCGCCCGCCCGGCGGCCAGCCGAACTCCCCGCTCTGACACTGCGGTCCTCCGGACCGCACCGCGGCCAGGTGCCGTCCCCCTGCTGAGCTGAGCCGCTGAGTCGCGCCTGCGCGGAGCCCTCCGGGCCCCACTCGGCGCGACGATCAGCTGCTGATCAACCGTTCCTCCAGCATGCGCTTCACGGTGGCGGCGTCGGCCTTGCCGCGGGTGGTCTTCATGACCGCGCCGACCAGCGCCCCGATCGCCTGCACCTTGCCGCCGCGCACCTTGTCGGCGACGTCGGGGTTGCCCTCGATCGCCGCGTCGACGGCGGCCACCAGCTCGTCGGAGTCGCCCATGACCGCCAGGCCGCGGGCCTCGACGACGGCGGACGGGTCGCCCTCGCCGGCCAGGACGCCGTCCAGCGCCTGCCGGGCCAGCTGGTCGTTGATCGTGCCTGCGGAGATCAGGCCGATGAGCTCGGCGACCTGCGCCGGGGTCACGGCGAGCTCGGTCAGGTCGGTCCCGGCGTCGTTGGCCCGGCGGGCCAGCTCGCCGAGCCACCACTTGCGCGCATCCCCCGGCGAGGCGCCCGCGGCGACCGTGTCGCTGACCAGCTCGACGGCGCCGGCGTTGACCAGCCACGCCATCTCCGTCGGCGAGATCCCCCACTCGTCGGAGAGGCGGGTCCGGCGGGCAGCGGGCAGCTCGGGCAGGCCGGCCCGCAGCTCCTCGACCCACGCCTCGTCGGGGGCGATGGGCACCAGGTCGGGCTCGGGGAAGTACCGGTAGTCGGTGGCCTCCTCCTTGCTCCGGCCCGACGAGGTGCTGCCGGTGTCCTCGTGGAAGTGGCGGGTCTCCTGCACGACGCGCTCGGCGGCGTCCAGCACGGCGGCCTGGCGGCGCATCTCGAAGCGCACCGAGCGCTCCACGGAACGCAGCGAGTTCACGTTCTTGGTCTCGGTGCGGGTGCCCCACTCGAGGCTGCCGATGGGCGCCAGCGAGGTGTTGACGTCGCAGCGCAGGTTGCCCTGCTCCATGCGCACCTCGGAGACGCCGAGGGCGAGCAGGATCTCGCGCAGCTCGGTGACGTAGGCCTTGGCCACCTCGGGGGCCTTGGCCCCCGCGCCCGGGATCGGCCGGGTGACGATCTCGACCAGCGGGATGCCGGCGCGGTTGTAGTCGACCAGCGAGTGGTCGGCGCCGTGGATGCGCCCGGTCGAGCCACCGACGTGCAGGTTCTTGCCGGTGTCCTCCTCCAGGTGCACCCGCTCGATCTCGACGCGGTAGGTCTCGCCCTCGACCTCGACGTCGAGGTGCCCGGCGGTGCAGAGCGGCTCGTCGTACTGGCTGGTCTGGAAGCCCTTGGGGATGTCCGGGTAGAAGTAGTTCTTCCGCGCGAAGCGCGACCAGGTGGCGATCCGGCAGCCCAGCGCCAGCCCGATGCGGATGGTCGCCTCGATGGCGGCGGCGTTGGCGGCGGGCAGCGACCCGGGCAGGCCCAGGCACACCGGGCAGGTCTGGGTGTTGGGCTCGGCGCCGAAGGTGGTCGAGCAGCCGCAGAACATCTTCGACGCGGTGCCCAGCTCGACGTGGGTCTCCAGGCCGATGACCGGCTCGTACCGGGTGAGCAGCTCGCCGTACTCGACCAGGGTGTCGGTGCTCATGAAGCGGTGTTCTCCTTCGCGCCCAGTTCGTCGAGCAGCCGGTGACCGCGGGCAGCGTCCTGCGCGGCCTCCAGCGCAGCGGCGACCCGGTAGCAGCGGTCGTCGGCCAGCGCCGGCGCCATGATCTGGAAGCCGACCGGCAGGCCCTCGGAGAGCCCGCAGGGCACCGAGATGGCGGGCACGCCGGCCAGGCTCGCCGGCAGCGTGCACAGGTCGGCGGCGTACATGGCGATCGGGTCGTCGACGCGGGCGCCGATCGACCAGGCCACCGTCGGGCTCGTCGGGCTGACCAGCACGTCGACGTCGTCCCAGGCGCTGGTGAAGTCGCGGGTGATCAGCGTGCGGACCTTCTGCGCCTGGCCGTAGTAGGCGTCGTAGTAGCCGGCCGACAGCGCGTAGGTGCCGAGGATGATGCGGCGCTTCACCTCGGGCCCGAAGCCCTGCTCGCGGGTGAGCGCCATGACCTCGTCGAGGTCGCGGCTGCCGTCGTCGCCCACGCGCAGGCCGTAGCGCACGCCGTCGAAGCGGGCCAGGTTGGACGACGCCTCGCTCGGGGCGATCAGGTAGTAGGCCGGCAGGGCGAGGTCGAACGCCGGGCAGGAGACCTCGCGCACCTCGGCGCCCATGCTCTCGAGCAGGGCGACCGCCGCGCTGAAGCGGTCGAGGACGCCGTCCTCGTAGCCGTCGGTGTGGCCCTCCCCGCCCAGCTCGCGGACGACGCCGACGGTCAGCCCGGCCAGCTCGCCCTCGGCGCCGCGGCGGGCGGCCTCGGCGAGCACGGGGACGGGGCAGTCGATGCTCGTCGAGTCGTGGGCGTCGTGGCCGGCGATCGCCTCGTGCAGCAGCGCCGCGTCGAGGACCGTGCGGGCCATCGGCCCGGCCTGGTCGAGGCTGGAGGAGAACGCGACCAGCCCGTAGCGGGAGACCGAGCCGTAGGTGGGCTTGTGCCCGACCAGCCCGGTGAGCGCGGCCGGCTGGCGGATCGAGCCGCCGGTGTCGGTGCCGATCGACCAGGGGGCGAGCCCTCCGGCGACCGCGGCCGAGGAGCCACCCGAGGAGCCACCGGGGATGCGGTCGCGGTCCCACGGGTTGCGGGTGACCTGGTAGGCGGAGTTCTCGGTGGAGGAGCCCATCGCGAACTCGTCCATGTTGGTCTTGCCCAGCAGGACGGTGCCCGCGGCCTTGAGCTTGGCGGCCAGCGTGGCGTCGTAGGGCGGGCGCCAGCCCTCGAGGATCCGCGAGCCGCTCGTGGTGGGGACACCCGCGGTGACGACGACGTCCTTGAGCGCCAGCGGGACGCCGGCCAGCGGGCCCAGCTCCTCACCGGCGGCGCGGGCGGCGTCGACGGCCTCCGCGGACGTCACCGCGGCCTCCGCGTCGACGTGCAGGTAGGCACCCAGCTCGCCGTCGTCGGCGGCGATGCGGTCCAGGTAGGCGCGGGTGACCTCGGCGGAGCTGAGGTCGCCCGCCTGCAGCGCGCGGCTCAGGTCGGCGGCGCTGGTGGTGGTCAGGTCGGCGCTCACGCCTCCTCCCCCAGGATGCGCGGCACCCGGAAGCGGTCGTCCTCCGCGGCGGGGGCGCCGGCGAGGACGACGTCGCGGGGCAGGCTGGGCCGGGCGACGTCGGCCCGCATGACGTTGGTCATCGGCACCGCGTGCGTGGTGGGCGGCACGTCGGCGACGTCGGCCTTGCCCACCTGGGCGACGGCGTCCAGCACGGCGGCGAGCTGACCGGCGAAGAGGTCCAGCTCCTCGTCGCTCACCGCCAGCCGGGACAGGTGCGCCAGGTGCGCCACCTCGTCGCGGGTCAGCTGGCCCTTCGGGGAGGGGGTGCTCATGAGGCGGTGGAACTCCACTTCGGCAGTGCCCGTCGGCCCGCTCTCGGCCCGGGACGTGACCGGGACACTGTACGTGGGGCCCTTCCGGCGCCGGTCGGCGTGAGAGGCTCATCCCGATCGCGATCGACGGAGATCGGCCGAACCGGCGAGTGCTGCCCCGGAGGAACCGTGTCCTATCTCCTGCGTCTGGTCGTGCCCGACCGCCCCGGCGTCCTGGGCGCGGTGGCCACCGCGCTCGGCACCGCGGGCATCGACATCGTCTCCCTGGACGTCCTCGAACGAGGTCACGGCATCGCGGTGGACGACGTCGTCGTCGACCTGCCCGAGGACCGGCTGCCCGACAGCCTGATCACCGTCGCGCAGGCCGTGCCCGGCGTGCAGGTGGAGTCGCTGCGGCCGTTCGCGGGGCCGCTGGACACCCACCGCGAGCTCGACCTGCTCGACGCGCTGGCCCACGGTGGGGACGGCACGGCCGCGGCGCTGCTGGCCGCCGAGCTGCCGCGGGTGTTCCACAGCGGCTGGGCGGTGATCGTCGACGGCGCCGGCCAGCCCGCTCCCCTGGCGGCGTCCGCGGTGGTGGCGACGTCGGAGGCCGCGCCGTCGTTCGACGGCCTGACGCTGCCGTGGCTGCCGCTCGCCGGTCCGGTGCTCCTGCCCAGCGACGACTCGTGGCTTCCCGAGCGGTGGCAGGAGATGGCCATCGAGATGATGGCCGCCCCCTACGGCGCGGGGACGCGGGCCGTGGTGATCGGCCGGTCGGGCGGTCCGGCGTTCCGCCGCTCGGAGCTGCTCCGGCTGGCGCACCTGACCGGCATCGCGGCCACGGTCACCCACCTGCCGCCGGCCTGAGCCGCCTCGTCCGGGGACCGTGTCGCCGGCCCCGGCCGCCGGCCTCCCGGGCATGCCGAACGGACCGTGCCGGGACGTCGTGGAGGGGCGGGTGGTCGCCACGGCCGTGGCCACGGCGACCGTCCGGGGCGGTCAGCCCGGCTCGCTGCCGTCGCCGATCGTCGCCACCTCGCGGGCGGCGTCCGGGCCGTCCTCGAGCAGCACGCGGAAGCCGTCGTCGTCGAGGATCGGCGCCTTCACCTGGACCGCCTTGTCGTACTTGCTGCCGGGGTCGGCCCCGACGACGACGAACCCGGTCTTCTTCGACACCGAGCCGGTGACCTTGCCCCCGCGCTCCTGGATCGCGGCGATCGCCTGGTCCCGGCTGTGGTCGCGCAGCGACCCGGTGACCACGACGGTGACGCCGGTGAGCGGCCCCGGCGGTGCGTCGTCGGCGGCGTCGGCCATCCGCACGCCGGCCTGCCGCCACTTCTCGACCACGTCGCGGTGCCAGTCGACGGCGAACCAGTCGCGCACGGAACGGGCGATGGTGGGCCCGACACCGTCCGCGGCCGCCAGCTCCTCCTCGCTCGCGGCCATGATGCGGTCCATCGAGCGGAAGTCGCGGGCCAGCGCCTGCGCGGCGGTCGGGCCGACGTGCCGGATCGACAGCGCCACGAGCACCCGCCACAGCGGGACGTCCTTGCGCGTCTGCAGGTTGGTCAGCAGCTTGGCGCCGTTGGCCGACAGCGCCCCGTTCTTCTTCGTGAAGAACGGCGAGCGCTGCAGCTGCTCCTCGTCGAGGAAGAAGATGTCCCCCTCGTCCTGCAGGAGGGAGCTCTGCAGCAGCGCGACCGCCGCCTCGTACCCGAGGTTCTCGATGTCGAAGGCGCCGCGGCCGGCCACGTGGAAGACCCGCTCCCGCAACTGCGCCGGGCAGGACCGGGCGTTCGGGCACCGGATGTCGGCATCGCCCTCCTTCTCCGGCCGCAGCTCGGTACCGCACTCGGGGCAGTGCGTGGGCATCACGAACTCGCGCTCGTCGCCGGTGCGGGCGGCGACCACCGGGCCGAGCACCTCGGGGATGACGTCACCGGCCTTGCGGATGACCACCGTGTCGCCGATCAGCACGCCCTTGCGCCTGACCTCGCTGGCGTTGTGCAGCGTGGCCAGCTGCACGGTGGAGCCGGCGACCTTGACCGGCTCCATGTACGCGAACGGGGTGACCCGGCCGGTGCGGCCGACGTTCACCCGGATGTCGTGCAGGGTCGTCGTCGCCTCCTCCGGCGGGTACTTGAAGGCGATCGCCCAGCGCGGCGCCCGCGAGGTCGAGCCCAGCCGCCGCTGCAGCGACACCTGGTCGACCTTCACGACGACGCCGTCGATCTCGTGGGCCACCGAATGCCGTTGCTCGCGGTAGCGCTCGATGAAGGCCCACACGCCCTCGAGGTCGTCGACCACCTCGTACCGGTCGCTCACCGGGAGGCCGAGGGCGCGCAGCCCGTCGTAGGCCGCCGACTGCCGATCCGGCTCGAAGCCCGTCCGGGCACCCAGGCCGTGCACCACCAGGCGCAGCGGCCGCGAGGCGGTGACCTTCGGGTCCTTCTGCCGCAGCGACCCGGCCGCGGCGTTGCGCGGGTTGGCGAACGGCGGCCGGCCCTGCTCCACCATCGCCGCGTTGACCTCGGCGAAGGCGGCCACCGGGAAGTAGATCTCCCCCCGCACCTCGAGCAGCTCGGGGACGTCGGCGCCGGTGAGCTGCTGCGGGACGTCGTCCATCGTGCGGACGTTGGCGGTGACGTCCTCGCCGGTGGTCCCGTCGCCGCGGGTGGCGGCGCGCACCAGCCGCCCCTTCTCGTACACCAGGTCGACGGCGACGCCGTCGACCTTCAGCTCGCACAGGTAGCTCGCGCTGGCGGCGCCCTCCCGCTCGGCGCGCGCGGCCCAGGCCGACAGCTCGTCGCCGGTGAACGCGTTGTCCAGGCTCTGCATGCGCTCCAGGTGCTGCACCGGGGCGAACGTGGCGGTGAACCCGCCGTTGACCTTCTGGCTGGGCGAGTCCGGCGTGAGCAGCGCGGGGTGCGCGGCCTCGAGCGCCGTCAGCTCGCCCATCAGCTCGTCGTACTGGCCGTCGCTGACCAGCGGCTCGTCGCGGACGTAGTAGGCGAACGCGTACCGGTCCAGCTCCTCGGCGAGGTCGCGGTGGCGCGTACGTGCCGCGTCGGGGACATCGGTCAGGTCCGCGCGGTCGGCCGGCGCCCCGACCGGCAGCTGCTCGACGCTGGGTTCCCCGACTCCGGCCTCGCTGGTCACGGCAGCACGGTATCCGGCGGGTACGACGGTCAACCGGTGCTTCCCCGGTCGGGCTACTCGGGCAGCAGGTACCTCGCCGCTTCCCGCACGTGCGCCATGGCGGTGCGGGCGTAGGACGGGGTGGCACCGGCCAGCCCGCACGACGGCGTCAGCGTCACCGCGGCCGCCAGGTCGTCGGCGGGGAAGCCGAGCTCGCGCCACCACGCCCGCACCCGGGACGCCGTCGCCTTCGCCGCCGGCAACGGAGCGTCGGTGCCGGGCACGACGCCGGGCAGCAGGTGGGTGCCGGCCTCGACCGCCGTGCCGACGGCATCGAGGTCCTGCACCAGGCCGAGGTCGAAGGAGAGCCCGGCGGCGCCGGCGGCGCGGAACAGGTCGAGCGGCATGCGCGGCGCGCAGCAGTGCACGACCACCGGGCCCGGCAGCACCCGGATCACGGCCGCGAGCTCGGCCTCGACCACGTCGGCGGCCACGGCGGGCAGCTTGCCGAATCCGCTGGCCGTCGGCAGCCCGCCCTGGAGGACGGCGGGCACCGAGGGCTCGTCCAGCTGCACCACCACCTGCGCGCCGGGCACCCGCGCCCGCACCGCGGCCACGTGCGCGGCGAGCCCCTCCGCGAGCGACTGGCCCAGGTCGCGGCGGGCCCCGGCGTCGACCACGGCGCGGTCGCCCCGCGTGCGCTCGAGCCCGGCGGCCAGCGTCCACGGTCCGGCGGCCTGCACCTTGAACGGCCCGGTCCAGGTCGCGGCGACGTCGTGCAGCGCGTCCAGGTCCCGGGCGAGGAACTCGTCCGCCCGGCGCTGGTCCGCCCCCGGGCGCGCCACCAGCCGCCAGCCGGCCGGGGTGAGGTCGACGGCGAGGTCGACCAGCAGCGCGGCAGACCGGCCGAGCACGTCCGCACCGGCACCGCGGCCGGGCAGCTCGGGCAGGTGGGCGAACTCGGGCAGCTCCCCCGCCACCAGCCGCACCGCCTCGGCCGGGTCGGTGCCGGGCAGCGAGCCGACGCCGGTGGCCGGCCCCCAGGGCACCGGTCCCGGTGCCGCGCTCCCGCTCGGTGCGCTCATCCGGTCAGCTCCGTCCGGCCGTCGACGTCGCGTCCTGGATCACGGCCTGGCCGAGGACCCGGTCGCCGCGCTCGGCGTCGGGCTCGTAGAGCACCGCCGACTGGCCGGCGGCGACGCCGCGCTGCTGCTCGCCGAGCTCGATCCGCAGACCGCCTCCGTCGCCGGCGGCAACCTCGCAGGGCACCGGCGTGCCGTGGGCGCGCAGCTGCACCTCGGCGCGGAACGGCAGGGCGGGGGCGGGGCCGGTCCAGGTCGGCGCCGCCGTCCCGACGACGTCGACCCCGGTGAGGTCGGCCGTGCCGATGGTCACGGTGCGGGTGACCGGCTCGATGCCCAGCACGTACCGCGGGCGGGAGTCGCCGGTGCTCACGCCGAGCCCGCGGCGCTGCCCGACCGTGAAGCCGTAGGTGCCGTCGTGCTCGCCGACGGCCAGACCGGTGGCGGCGTCGACCACCGGGCCCGGCCGGCTGCCCAGCCGCCGAGCCAGGAAGCCGCGGGTGTCGCCGTCGGGGATGAAGCAGATGTCGTGGGAGTCGGCCTTGGTGGCGACGGCGAAGCCGCGCTCGGCCGCGATCTCCCGCACCCGCTCCTTGGTCATGCCGCCGAGCGGGAACACCGCCGCGGCCAGCTGCTCGGGGGTGAGCACGCCCAGCACGTAGGACTGGTCCTTGGCGGCGTCCACCGACCGGCGCAGCGCGCCGTCGGCGAGCCGCGCGTGGTGCCCGGTGACCACGGCGTCGAAGCCGAGCGCCTGCGCCCGGTCCAGGACGGCGGAGAACTTGATCTTCTCGTTGCAGCGCAGGCACGGGTTCGGGGTGCGCCCCGCGGCGTACTCGGCCACGAAGTCGTCGACGACGTCCTCGGAGAACCGCTCGGCGAGGTCCCAGACGTAGAACGGGATGCCGAGCTCGTCGGCCACCCGTCGGGCGTCGTGGGAGTCCTCGACGCTGCAGCACCCGCGGGAGCCGCTGCGCAGCGCTTGGCGCTCCTGGGACAGCGCCAGGTGCACGCCGGTCACGTCGTGCCCGGCGTCGACGGCCAGCGCGGCGGCGACGGCGGAGTCCACTCCCCCGCTCATGGCGGCGAGCACCCTCATGCGGAGCTCCTCATCGCCGGCCCATCCCGGCGCGGCGGGCGCGCTCCACCACCGGGGCGATCACCTCGAGCAGGGCGTCGACGTCGGCGTCGGTGCTGGTGTGGCCGAGGCTGAACCGCAGCGAGCTGCGGGCCCGGTCGGGGTCGGCGCCGACCGCCAGCAGCACGTGGCTGGGCCGGGCCACCCCAGCGCTGCACGCCGAACCGGTCGAGCACTCGATGCCGCGGGCGTCGAGCAGCATGAGCAGCGCGTCGCCCTCCGCGCCGGGGAAGGACAGGTGCGCGTTGCCGGGCAGCCGGCCCGGGCCCGAGCGCACCACGTCGTCCAGCGGCGCGCCGTTGAGCTGCGCGTCGGGTACCTGGCCGACGACGCCGGCGACGAGCCGGTCGCGCAGCCGGGCGAGCTCGGCGGCCCGCTCGACCCGGCCGTCGACCGCGGTCGTCGCCGCCACCGCCAGCCCGACGATCGCGGCGACGTCGAGGGTGCCGGAGCGGACGTCGCGCTCCTGGCCGCCGCCGTGCAGCAACGGGGTGCACTCGGCGTCGCGGCGCAGCAGCAGCACCCCGGCGCCCATCGGCCCGCCCAGCTTGTGCCCGGTCATGGTCAGCGCGTCGGCGCCGCTGGCGCCGAAGTCGACGAGCACGTGACCCACCGCCTGCACGGCGTCGGTGTGCAGCGGCACCCCCACGTCGTGGGCGGTGGCGGCGAGGGCCGCGATGTCGCTGACCGTGCCGATCTCGTTGTTGGCCCACATCACGCTCGCGACGGCGACGTCGGTGCCGTCGCCGAGCGCCTCGGCCAACGCCTCGGGCGTCACCCGGCCGGAGGGCGTGACGGGCAGCCAGGTGACCTCGGCGCCCTCGTGCTTGGCCAGCCACTCCACGCTGTCGAGGACGGCGTGGTGCTCGGCCGGGCTCACCACGATCCGGCGACGACGGGAGTCGGCCGCCCGCCGGGCCCAGAACAGGCCCTTGACGGCGAGGTTGTCGCTCTCGGTCCCGCCGCCGGTGAACAGCACTTCGGACGGCCGGGCGCCCAGCGCCTCGGCCAGCCGCTCGCGGGCCTGCTCGGCGGCGCGGCGGGCCGCCCGGCCGCTGGCGTGCAGCGACGAGGCGTTGCCGACCCGGCCGAGCTGCCCGGTCATCGCGACGAGCACCTCGGGCAGCATCGGCGTGGTCGCCGCGTGATCGAGGTAGACCGGGTGCGAGTAGGTCATGACGCGCTCAATGTAGTCGCGCGGGCGGCGGGGTCCGCCGTCCCCGGCACAGCGGCACCCGCCCGGGGCGCGGCCACGGCCCCGGCCAGCGCCACGGCCGTGAGCACGGCCACGCCGGCCAGCACCGCGCCCGAGAGCGGGAGGGCGCCGGTCACCGACGTCGCCACCAGCACCCCGACGACGCCGACCAGCAGCGCCGACCCGGTCACGTCGGCGATCTGGAAGGCCGCCGAGTCCGCGCCCCGCCGGTGCTCCGGCGAGGAGTCCAGCAGCAGCACGCTCAGGCTCGGCATCCCGAGCCCCATGCCGAGACCGGCGACGCCCCACGTGAGGTACGCCGGCCAGCCGCCGATCCCGGGGACGGCGATCAGCGCCGTCCCGGCCAGCCCCGCCGCCAGCAGCAGGAAGCCCGCCCGCAGCACCACGACCCGGCTCCAGTCCGGCCGTCGCCCCTGCAGCTGCGAGGCCACCGCCCAGCCCAGCGCCCCGGTGGTGAGCGGCACGCCGGCGGCGGCCGCCGGGTAGCCGTGCAGCTCGGTGAGGGCCAGCGGCAGGAGCACGTCCATGCCGAAGAAGGCCCCGGCCAGCAGACCGCGGGAGGCCACGACCGCCGGCAGCCCGGGCCGCACCAGCGCCGTGCCCGCGGGGAGCAGCGCGCGCAGCGCGGCGACCAGGGCCGCCAGGCCGGCTACGGCCAGGCCCAGCGCGAGCAGGTCCATCCGCTGCCCGGCGTACTGCAGGACCGCGATCCCGGCCCCCGCCAGCAACGCCCACCAGCGGCGCGCGGGAGCCGGCGGTGCGCCGCCCTCCGGCACGGCCAGCGCGCGCACTGCGGGCAGCACCAGCGCCAGCCCCAGCAGGATGAGCGGGAGCAGGCCGAGGAAGACCAGCCGCCACGTCAGGTGGGTGGTCAGCAGGCCGGAGACGACCGGGCCGATCAGCGCCGGCAGCACCCACGCCGCCGCGAACGCGCCGAACAGCCGGGGCCGCAGGGCCGTCGCGTAGGCCTGCCCGGCGACGACGTACAGCGAGACCACGATGACGCCGCCGCCGAGGCCCTGCACCGCGCGCGCCGCGACGAACAGGGCCATCGAGCCCGCCAGCCCGGCGGCCAGCAGTCCGGCGGCGAAGACCCCCACGCCGGTGAGCAGCGCGGCCCGCGGACCCCGCCGGTCGCCGACGTCCCCGCCGAGCACCATCCCGACGACCGAGGCGACCAGGTAGGCGCTGAACGGCCAGGCGTACCAGGCGAGACCGTCGAGCTCGGCGACGGCGGTGGGCATCGCCGTCGCCACGGCCATCGCCTCGAAGGCGACGAACGTGACCAGCATGAGCAGCCCCGCGGTGGTCAGCCGGTGCGCCCGGTCGAACACCGACGCCGGCCTGCCGTCGGTCACGCTGCCGTCCTCACGCCGTCCCCAACCCCGGGCGCCCACCGGTCCTTCCCGGATCCGGACAGCCGTCGAGCGCCGACCCCCGGGGGGATCGGCGCTCGACGGCTGGTGGTGCGGTCGGTGCTACTTGCGCGCGTTGATCTGCTCGGTGGCGGCGGGCACGACCGTGTTCAGGTCGCCGACGACACCGAAGTCGGCCAGCTCGAAGATCGGGGCCTCGGGGTCCTTGTTGATGGCCACGATGGTCTTCGAGGTCTGCATGCCGGCGCGGTGCTGGATGGCACCGGAGATGCCGACGGCGACGTAGAGGTTCGGCGAGACGGTCTTGCCGGTCTGCCCGACCTGGAAGCTGTGCGGGTAGAAGCCGGAGTCGACCGCGGCGCGCGAGGCGCCCACGGCGGCACCGAGCGAGTCGGCCAGGCCCTCGATGACCGAGAAGTTCTCGGCGCTGGCCACGCCGCGGCCACCGGAGACGACGATCGACGCCTCGGTGAGCTCGGGGCGGCTGCTCTTCTGCTCCACGACGCGCTCGACGACCCGGACCTGCTTGGCCTGGTCGCTGACCGACACCGCGACGGCCTCCTCGGCGCCCGCGGCCGGGGCCGGCTCGGCGGTGACCGAGTTGCCCCGCAGCGTGTAGATCGGGGTGCCGACCGTCACCTGCGAGTGCACGATCGTCGCCCCGGCGAACGCCACCTGGGTGGCGGTGCCGTCGGCGGCGATCTCGGTGACGTCGGTCAGGAATCCGCTGCCGGTCTTGATGGCCAGGCGGGCGGCGATCTCCTTGCCCTCCGGGGAGGAGGGGATGACGACGGCGGCGGGCGACTTCTCGCCCACCAGCTGCGCCAGCACCTCGGCCTTGGGGGCCACCAGGTAGGCGTCGACGTCCTCGGACTCGGCGACGTAGACGGTCGCGGCGCCGTACTCCGCGAGGGTGTCCTTGACGCCGGCGGCCGTGCCCGGCGCGCCGAGGACGACGGCCGACGGCTCACCGAGCGCACGCGCCGCGGTCAGGGCTTCCAGGGTGGTCTTGCGGACTCCGCCGCCGGCCGGGTTCAGCTCGGCCAGGACCAGGACCTCTGCCATGGGTATCTCCTCTTCCTTCGATCCGGGCTATGTCTCGGGTGGCCGTCAGACGATCTTCTGGCTGGCGAGGAAGTCGACGAACTTCTGCCCGCCGTCACCCTCGTCGGTCACCTTGACGCCCTCGCCCTTCGGCGGGCGCCCGGCGAAGTCGAGCACCTTGCTGGTGGCGGTGGCCAGACCCACGCTGCCGGCGTCGACGCCGAGGTCGGCCAGGGACTTCGTCTCCACCGGCTTCTTCTTGGCGGCCATGATGCCCTTGAAGGAGGGGTAGCGCGGCTCGTTGATGGTGTCCCAGGTCGAGATGATCGCCGGGAGCGGGGCCTCGAGGGCCCAGAAGCCGCCGTCGGTCTGCCGCTCCACCTTGGCGGTGCCGCCCTCGATGGTCACCTTGCGGGCACCGGACAGCTGCGGGAGGCCGAGGCGCTCGGCGACCAGGGCCGGCATGACGCTCAGCTGCGCGTCGGTGGCCTCCGCGCCGCAGAGGACCAGGTCGTACTCCATCTGACCCAGGGCCGCGGCGATGACCGCCGAGGTCTGCACCGCGCACGAGCCGTGGATGGCGTCGTCGACGACGTGCACGGCCTTGTCGGCACCCATGGACAGCGCCTTGCGGATGGCGTCGGTGGCGGAGTCGGGGCCGACGGTCAGGATGGTGACCTCGCCGCCCTGCGCCTCCTTGATGGTGAGCGCCTCCTCGATGGCGTACTCGTCCATCTCGTTGATGACGTTGTCGGCGGCCGCACGGGCGACGGTGTTGTCGGCCGGGTCCAGCTTGCGCTCGCTACCGGAGTCCGGGACCTGCTTGACAAGAACGACGATGTTCATCGCGCTGAACCTTCCTCAGGACGCGTTCAGGATGCGGGCACGTGGGCCCGCCTGGCTCCGATCATGGAGGTTACTGCGCGGTAACGCCGCTGCGGTACGAGGGGCGGGTGAGGCACATCACGCCGACGCGCCGGACGGCCCGGGCAGCAACCGGCGCAGGACGTCGGCCAGCGTGACGACGCCGAGGACGGCGCCGGCGTCGGTCACCAGCGCCAGGTGGTTCCGGGTCTCCCGCATGGCGGTCAGGGCCGCGTGCACGGTGGTGCCCGCCTCGAGGGTGAAGACGGTGCGGGCGAACTGCCCGGCGGGCGCGTCGTCCGGCGACGCGAGGGTGTCGCGGACGTGCACCACCCCGGCGATGCCCGTCCCGTCGTCGAGCAGGATCCGCAGGTGCCCGCTCCTCCGGGTGGCGTCGCGCACCTCGCCGGCGGTCGCGCCGACGCCCACCGCCACCAGCGGGGCACCGGGGCCGACGAGCTCCCGGACGGTGAGCCGCTCGAGCTCCAGCGCACCGGCGATCTGCGCCGAGAAGCGCGCGTCGAGAGCGCCCACGGTGACCGAGTGCTCCACCAGGTGCCGCAGCGCCGCGGGGCTGTGCCCGGCCGCGACCTCGCTCGCCGGCTCCACGCCGACCCGGCGCACCAGGGCGTTCGCGGTGGCGTCGAGGACCCGCAGCAGCGGCCGGAACACCGCCAGGAACGCCCGCATGGGCAGCGCCAGGAGCGTCGCCGAGCGCTCCGGGTGGGCGATCGCCCAGGACTTCGGCGCCATCTCCCCGACCACCAGGTGCAGGAACGTGACGACGACCAGCGCCAGGACGAAGCCCACGACGTCGGCGGCGACCGGGGGCAGCCCCCACGCCTCGAACACGGGGGTGAGCCAGTGGTGCACGGCGGGCTTGCTGATCGCGCCGAGCGCGAGCGTCGCGGCGGTGATGCCCAGCTGCGACCCGGCGAGCAGCAGCGTCAGCTCCGAGGAGCTGCGCAGCGCGGCGCGGGCGGAGCGGCTGCCGGTCGCCGCGTCCTCCAGGCGGTGCCGCTTGGCCGCCAGGGCGGCGAACTCGACCGCCACGAAGAAGGCGCTGAGCGCGACGATGACCACCGTCGCGGGCAGCACGACCCAGGGGCTGTCGCTCATCGCCCGACGTCCCCGGCCACGGTGGGAGCACCGGCCCGGCCGGGGAGCTCCAGGCGCACCCGGGACGGGACGTGCCGCTCGACCGCCAGCACGTCGATGCGCAGGTGCCTGGCGGCCGGCTCGCCGTCGGCGACCAGCCCGGCGAGGTCCGGCGGCAGCGGCACGGTCAGCCGCGTGCCCGGCTCCGGGAGGGCGCCGTGGAGGACGATCACCAGTCCGGCGATCGTCTCGAAGTCCCCTCGCGGCAGGTCGATGCCCAGCGCGCGCTCGACCTCGTCCACGTGCACGTCGCCGGGCATCTCCCACACGCCGTCGCCCTCGACCGGCTGGTACCCCGGGTGCTCCGGGTCGTGCTCGTCGGTGATCTCGCCGACGAGTTCCTCCGCGAGGTCCTCGACGGTGATCACCCCGGCGAAGCCGCCGTACTCGTCGATGACGCAGGCCAACCGGTCGTCGGTCTCCGCCAACCGGCGCAGGGCGTCCGGGAGCGAGCTGTAGGTGGAGACGGCGAGCGGGGGGCGGGCGATCGCGGCCACGGCCGCGGTGTCGGGCTCCGGGGTGGTCAGCAGGTCGACCAGGTGCACGACACCGACGACGTCGTAGGTGTCCCGGGCGAGCACCGGGTACCGCGAGTGCCCCTCGGCCATGAGCGTGCGCAGGTGGCCGAGGGTGTCGGTGTCGACCACGGTGTCCACCCGCGGGCGCGGGATCATCGCGTGCCCGACGTCCCGGTTCGGGAAGTCGAGGATGCGGTCGAGCACCATCGACAGCTCCGCCGGCAGGTCCCCGCTCTCGCGGGAGTCCTCGACGATGTGCTCGAGGTCGCGCACCGTCGCGGCCTGCTCCACGTCGTGCACCGGCTCGATGCGCAGTGCCCGGAGCAGCAGGTTCGAGGCCGCGTCGAAGACCCGGACCAACCACCCGAACACGGCCAGGTAGACGACGGTGGAGCGGGCGAGCCACCGGGCCACGGGCGCCGGCCGGGCGATGGCGAGGTTCTTCGGGAACAGCTCGCCGAAGAGCATCTGCACCACGGTGGAGAACAGCAGCGCGAGCACCGCACCGACGCCCACGGAGAGCGCGGTGGGGATGCCGGTGCCGCCCAGGATCGTGCCCAGGGAGTCGCCGATCAGCGGCTCGGCGACGTAACCGACGAGCAGACCCGTCACGGTGATGCCCAGCTGGGCGCCCGACAGCATGAAGGAGGTGCGGCGGGTCACGGTCAGCGCCCGCTCGGCGGCGGCGTCGCCGTCCGCCGCCTGGGCCGTGAGCTCGGCCCGGTCGACGGTCATGAAGGCGAACTCCTGGGCCACGAAGTAGCCGGTGACCACCGTGATCCCGAGGACCACGAGGACACCGCTCAGGAGGGTGAGCACTTCGGTCACCGGCCGCGCACCCCGTCATCGGATCGGAGGGACGCGGCCTGGGGATGGTGGTCGGTGCTCATGTCTCTCTTCGCGGGGCGGGCAGGGTCGGGCGGTGCCCGCGCCCGACCCAACGGGCGTCCTGCCGCGACGGTTCCCCCGGCGGTCGCCCGGCCGACCCGCTCCTCAGCGGGTCCGCCACTCCCCCGTCGCGGCGAAGTGCCGGAGCGTCTCGGTGTGGGGGGCGAGGTCCAGGCCCTGCGCCGCCACCCACTCGTCGGAGTAGTAGGTGCGGGCGTAGCGCTCCCCGCCGTCGCAGAGCAGCGTGACCACGCTCCCCCGCCGTCCTGCGGCGACCATCTCGGCGACCAGGCCGAAGGCGCCCCAGAGGTTGGTGCCCGTGGACCCGCCCGCCCGGCGGCCGGTCGCCCGCTCCAGGTGCCGCATCGCGGCCAGGGAGGCGGCGTCGGGCACGCCGATCATCCGGTCGACGATCGTCGGCACGAACGAGGGCTCCACCCGCGGCCGGCCGATGCCCTCGATCCGGGACGGCGTCCCGGTCGTCCAGCCGGGGTCGTCGGCCGCGTACCCGGGCAGGAACGCCGAGTTCTCCGGGTCGACGACGGCGAGCCGCGTGGGGTGCCGGCGGAATCGCAGGTACCGGCCGATGGTCGCGCTGGTGCCGCCCGTCCCGGCGCCGACGACGACCCAGTCCGGCACCGGGTGCCGCTCGGCGGCCAGCTGCTCGAAGATCGACTCGGCGATGTTGTTGTTGCCGCGCCAGTCGGTGGCCCGCTCGGCGTAGGTGAACTGGTCGAGGTAGTGGCCGCCGCACTCGGCGGCCAGCCGGCGGGCCTCCCCGTACATGTCGGGCGCGCGGTCGACGAAGTGGCAGCGGCCCCCGTGGAACTCGATCAGCGCGACCTTCTCCGGGCTGGTCGACCGCGGCATGACCGCGACGAACGGCAGGCCCAGCATCCGCGCGAAGTAGGCCTCGCTCACCGCCGTCGACCCGCTGGAGGACTCCACGACCGTGCTGCCCTCGGTGATCTGCCCCGAGCACAGCCCGTAGAGGAACAGCGACCGGGCCAGCCGGTGCTTGAGGCTGCCGGTCGGGTGGGTCGACTCGTCCTTGAGGTAGAGGTCCACGCCCCACTCCGGGGGCAGCGGGTAGACCAGCAGGTGGGTGTCCGCGCTGCGCCGTGCGTCGGCCTCCACGGCGGCGACCGCGCGGTCCACCCACGCCCGGCTCCCGGGGTCGGAGTGGTCGACGTCCGTGCGGTGACCGGTCACCCCGGCATGATCGCGCACCGGCCGGCCACTCCCGGCCGGCCGGTGCGTGTCACGTCCGGCAGGCGCAGCCCCGCGAGCTGTCGGAGGCCCGGGTCGCCTGGCAGAAGCGCAGCGAGATCCGGTCGTGGTCGGCCAGCGGGTGCGGGCAGGCGGTGCACGAGACGGCCGCGGCGGGCTGCTCGGTCTCGGCCGGGGAGGACAGGGCGGTGGTCATGGCAGAACCTGACTCGGCCGGGGTCGCCGGCGCGCAGCGGGGTGCTCCCGTCCCGGCACCGGCTCGGACGGCCGGTGCGCGACGTGGACGGGACGCCCCCGACGCTACGCCCCGGGGTGCCCCGGCCGCGCCGGGTCAGCGGCCGGTGAAGGTGGCCTTGCCCGGGCCGCTCTCCAGGAACGAGCGCATGCCGGCGTCCTGGTCCTCGGTGTCGAACAGCTCGGCGAACAGCCGGCTCTCCAGGTCCAGCCCCGCGTCGAGGGGCAGGTCGAGCCCCTCGTCGATCGCCCGCTTGGCCGCGGCCAGCGCCAGCGGTGGGCCGGCGGCGAGCTTGCGGGCCATCGCCAGCGCCGTCGCGTACACCTCGGCGTCCGGGACGACGGCGTCGGCCAGGCCCATCTCCAGGGCCTCCTCGGCGGCGACGTGCCGGCCGGTGAAGACCAGGTCCTTCGCCTTCGCCGGGCCGACCAGGCGGGCCAGCCGCTGGGTGCCGCCGGCGCCGGGGATCACGCCCAGCAGGATCTCCGGCTGGCCGATCTTCGCGCCGGCGCCGAGCACGCGGAAGTCGGCGCACAGCGCCAGCTCGTAGCCGCCGCCGAGGGCGTAGCCGGTGACGGCGGCGATGACCGGCTTCGGGATGCCGGCGACGGCCCGGAACGAGTCCTGCAGCTCCTTGCCCCAGGCGGTCATGCCGGCGGCGTCGAGCTGCGACATCGCCTTGATGTCGGCGCCGGCGGCGAACACCCGCTCGCCGCCGTAGACGACCACGGCGCGCACGTCGTCGCGGCTGCCGGCCTCCGTCGCCGCGGCGCGCACCTCCAGGTGCAGCTGCTCGTCGATCGCGTTCATCTTCGGCCGGTCGAGCCGGATCGTGCCGACTCCGTCCTCCACCTGCAGGGTCACGAACTCGGGGGTCTGCGCCATGGTGGGCACCCTAGCGAGCGCGGCGAGCGGTGAACCGGCCGTCGGTGCGGGAGAGCTCGAGCGCGAGCCCGAAGGTGTCGGACAGGTGCGCGGCGGTCAGCACGTCGTCGGCGGCCCCGGCGGCCACCACCTCGCCGTCGCGCAGCAGCAGCGCGTGGGTGTAGCCGGGCGGGATCTCCTCGACGTGGTGGGTGACGAGCACCTGGGCCGGCGCGTAGTGGTACCTCGCCAGGTCCGACAGCCGGGCGACGAGGTCCTCCCGGCCGCCCAGGTCCAGGCCCGCGCCGGGCTCGTCGAGCAGCAGCAGCTCCGGGTCGGGCATCAGGGCGCGCGCGATCTGGGTCCGCTTGCGCTCGCCCTCGCTGAGGGTGCCGAACGGCCGGTGCGCGAACTGGGCGACGCCCCACTGCTCCATGAGCATCCCGGCCCGGGTGAGGTCGTGGACGTCGTAGCGCTCCCGCCAGCGGCCCACGACCGCGTAGCCCGCGGAGATCACGATGTCCCCGGTGCGCTCGGTCGGGGTGATCCGCTGGGCGAGCGAGGCGCTGGTCAGGCCGATCCGGGGCCGCAGCTCGAAGACGTCGACCGCACCGAGGGTCTCCCCCAGCAGCCGCACCTCCCCGCGGGTGGGGTGCATCTGGGCGGCGGCCAGCTGCATCAGCGTGGTCTTCCCCGCCCCGTTCGGCCCGAGCACGACCCACCGGTGGTCGGGCTCGACCGCCCAGTCGACGCCGCGGAGCAGGTCGTTCTGCCCCCGGACGACGTCGACGCCGGTCATGCGGACGACCGCCCCGTCGGGGGCGCCAGGGTTCGACACGTCCCCCATCCAACCTCGATCGCGGTCGGTGCGCCCGATCCGGCCCCGGAGACGGCACGATCAGCCGGTGACCGACTCCCCCGCCGCCGGTTCCCTGGTCCCGGGCGTGCTCCCCGGCACGCCCGCCCCGCTCGGCGCCACCTGGGACGGCCGCGGCACGAACTTCGCCCTCTGGTCGGCCGGGGCCTCCGCCGTCGACCTGTGCCTGTTCGACGCCGACGGCGCCGAGCACCGGTACCGGCTGGAGGAGACCACCCACCAGGTGTGGCACGGCCGGCTGCCCGCGGTCGGGCCCGGGCAGCGCTACGGCTACCGGGTGCACGGCGGCTACGACCCGTTCTCCGGGCACCGCTGCAACCCCGCGAAGCTGCTGCTGGACCCCTACGCGCGGGCCGTCGACGGCGAGCTGCGGTTGGACGGCGCGCTGTTCGGCCACCCGGTCGACGCGCCGGACTCCGCCGTCCCGGACGCGCGGGACTCCGCGCCGTTCGTGCCGCGCGGCGTCGTCGTCCACGACCCGTTCCCCTGGGACGGCGACCGGCCGCTGCGGCGCTCGTGGTCGGACACCGTCGTCTACGAGGTGCACGTCAAGGGCGCCACCGCCCGGCACCCCGGCGTCCCGGCGCACCTGCGCGGCACCTACGCCGGCCTGGCGCACCCGGCCTTCGTCGAGCACCTGCTCGCCCTCGGGGTCACCGCGGTCGAGCTGATGCCCGTGCACCACTTCGTCAGCGAGCCGCACCTGCTGCGCCGCGGGCTGACCAACTACTGGGGCTACAACACCCTCGGCTACTTCGCCCCGCACGCCGGCTACAGCGCCTCCGGCAGCAGCGGCGGCCAGGTCACCGAGTTCAAGACCATGGTCCGGGAGCTGCACGCCGCGGGCATCGAGGTGATCCTCGACGTCGTCTACAACCACACCGCCGAGGGCGACCACACCGGGCCGACGCTGTCGTTCAAAGGCATCGACAACCCCGGCTACTACCGCCTCGACGGGGAGAGCCCCGGCCGCTACACCGACTACACCGGCTGCGGGAACACCCTGGACGTGCGCCGGCCGGCGGTCCTGGGGCTGGTCATGGACTCGCTGCGCTACTGGGTCACCGAGATGCACGTCGACGGGTTCCGGTTCGACCTCGCCTCGGCCCTGGCCCGCTCGATGCACGACGTCGACCGGCTGTCGGCGTTCTTCGACGTCGTGCACCAGGACCCGGTGGTCAGCCAGGTGAAGCTGATCGCCGAGCCCTGGGACATCGGGCCGGGCGGCTACCAGGTGGGCAACTTCCCGCCGCCGTGGACGGAGTGGAACGGCAAGTACCGCGACACCGTCCGGGAGGTGTGGTCCGGCGCGCACGTCGGGGTCCGGGACCTCGCCTACCGGTTGACCGGCTCCTCGGACCTGTACCGCTCCGACGGCCGGCGGCCGTTCGCCAGCGTCAACTTCGTCACCGCCCACGACGGGTTCCCCCTCGCCGACCTGGTCAGCTACGAGCACAAGCGCAACGAGGCCAACGGCGAGGACAACCGGGACGGCGAGAGCCACAACCGGAACTGGAACTGCGGCGTCGAGGGCCCCACCGACGACCCCGGCGTCCTGGACCTGCGCGCCCGCCAGGCGCGCAACCTGCTGATGACGCTGCTGCTGTCCACCGGGGTGCCGATGCTCACCGCCGGCGACGAGCTGGGCCGGACCCAGCAGGGCAACAACAACGCCTACTGCCAGGACAACGAGCTCTCCTGGCTGGACTGGAGCGCGGTCGACGAGGACCTGCTGGCGTTCGTCACCCGGCTGGTGCGGCTGCGGCGCGGCGCCCCCGTGCTCCGCCAGGAGGCGTTCTTCGAGGGCCACGAGCTGCCCGGCACCGGCGGCACCCGGGACCTCGCCTGGTTCGCCCCCGCCGGCGGGCAGCTGACCACCGCCGACTGGTTCGACACGGGGCTGCAGACGGTCGGCATGTACCTCGACGGCCGGGGCATCCGGCACCGCGACGAGCACGGCCACCCGGTGGTCGACGACTCCTACCTGGTGCAGCTGCACGCCGGCCCGGACCCGGTGACCGTCACGCTGCCCGGCCCGCCGTGGGCAGACGGCTACGAGCTGGTGCTCTCGACCGAGTACCGCCGGGGCACCCCACCGGAGCCGACGTTCGTGGCACCCGGCCCGCTCGAGGTCCCCGGCCGCTGCGTCTGGCTGCTGCGGGTCGAGCGCCGGCCCTGAGACGCCGGGAGCCCCGGTCCTCGTCGGACCGGGGCTCCCGGGGATCGCTGCGGGGGGTCAGTCCTGCGGCTGCTCGAAGGTGATGACGGTCCAGCCGAGCAGCAGCCGGTCGCCGTCGGAGAGCGGGTGGGCGACGCCGGGCTCGAGCTGGGTCCACTCGGTGGCCTCGGGCCCGGCGACGTGGGTGCCGTTGAGCGAGCCCAGGTCGACCAGGGAGACCTCGCGGCCGGAGCGGGTCAGCGCGGCGTGCGCCGAGGACAGCACGTTCTGGGTGTCGGCGATCGGCACCGCCCGCGCCGAGCCGCTGGCCACCATCTCGTGGTTGTCGGGACGCCGGCCGAGCACCAGGTCCTCGTCGATGGTGACGACCATGCCGTCGTCGAACCGCAGGATCGGCGCGGCGTCGGACGGGTCGGGCCGCCAGAAGGCGGTCTGCTCGCCGGAGTCCGGGCGCGCGACGGAGGCGGCGGAGGACCCGCGGCTGGCGCCGAACCCGCCGGAGTCGGGCCCCGGCGAGAAGGACGACGCCGGCGCGGCGGCGGTCTCCGGCGCGGCCGCGGCGGCCGGCGCGGAGCCGGCCAGCTGCAGCGTCACGCCGCCGCCGGGCACGGTGCCCTCGACGAGGTCGAAGCTCACGCCCGGCGGGGTGCGGGGGGCGGACTGCCCCGGACCCACGTACAGCGACTGGCCCAGCGCGAAGCCGGAGGCGAGCGTGCCGCCCTCGACCGACGAACCGGAGACGGGGACGCCGTCGACGGCCGGCTGGCCCTTGCCCGCCCACAGCCCGACGCCGGTGCCGGCGTCGGTGGTGAGGACGAGCGCGAACGAGGCGCTCCCGGAGGCGAGCGAGCTCACCTGACCGGCGACGGCGGCCAGGACGCGGTCGGCGCCGGGACCCGACACGCCCAGGCAGGCGTGCAGGGCCGAGACCAGGGCGGGCGAGCCGGGAGCGTCGACCCACAGCAGGCCGCCGCCGCGGCGGGCGACGACGGCATCTCCGGGGAGGACTTCACAGCGGTCGGGCATAGCGTCCAGCCTAGTGATGCACAGCCGGTCTGGCTGGGCGCGGGTTCCCGCCACGCCGGGGTGTCACGAGGTCACAGGAGGTCACTGTGACGGGCGTGGTCGCAGTGTCCGATGAGTCGTCGGCTACGCGGTGCTCACCACGCCGAGCTCCGCCGGGTCGGCCAGGTACTGGGAGTGCGGCAGGACGCGCACCGTGTAACCGAAGGCGCCCGTCCGCTCCAGGGGCAGGGTGGCGGTGAACCAGTGCCGGGAGCCGTCGGTGTGCTCGTGGCTCATCGGCACCGTCGTCACCTCGTGCAGCCCGTCGGCGTCGTCCACCCGGCCGTAGGCGGCCTGGACCTCGACGTCGGACGGCGTCAGCCCGGGCAGCTCGACCTCCGCCCGCAGCGCCAGGCTCGACCCGATCTCCGGGGTGTCCCCCGCGCCGGTCGTCTCGACGTGGGCGACCCGCACGTCGTGCCAGTGCGACAGCAGGTGCGACCGCCACGAGGCCTCGGTGCGCGCCGGCGCGTAGCCGTCCGCGGCCATGGCCCGGGCGGAGCCGGCGGCCGGGACGTAGAGGTCGCGGACGTAGTCACGGACCATCCGGGTGGCCAGCACCTTGGGGCCGGTCTCGCGCAGGGTGTGCCGCACCATCTCGACCCACCGCCCGGGGATCCCGGCGTGGTCGGTCTCGTAGAACCGCGGCAGCACCTGGGTCTCGAGCAGCTCGTAGATCGCCCGGGCCTCGACCTCGTCGCGGCGGTCGGGATCGGCCACGCCGTCGGCCGTGGGGATGGCCCAGCCGTTCTGGCCGTCGAACCACTCGTCCCACCAGCCGTCGCGGATGGAGAGGTTGAGCCCGCCGTTCAGCGCCGCCTTCATGCCCGAGGTGCCGCAGGCCTCCAGCGGGCGCAGCGGGTTGTTCAGCCAGACGTCGCAGCCCCAGTACAGGTAGCGCGCCATGCCGATGTCGTAGCCGGGCAGGAACGCGATGCGGTGCCGGATCTCCGGGTCGTCGGCGAAGGCGACCATCTGCTGGATCAGCCCCTTGCCGCCGTCGTCGGCCGGGTGGCTCTTGCCGGCGATCACCAGCTGGAGCGGCCGCTGCGGGTCCAGCAGCAGCGCCTTCAGCCGCTCGGGGTCGCGCAGCATGAGGGTGAGCCGCTTGTAGGAGGGCACCCGGCGGGCGAAGCCGATGGTCAGCACGTCGGGGTCGAAGGCGCTGTCGGTCCAGCCGACCTCCGCCTCGGTGGCCCCGCGCGACAGCGCGGTCTCCCGGATGCGCCGGCGCACCTCGTCGACGAGGCGGGCCCGCAGCGCCCGCCGGGTGTTCCACAGGTCGGCGGCGGGGATGCGGTCCACGCCGTCGAAGTGGACGTCGCCCTCGACGTCGACCGTGTCGCCCTGGCTCGAGGTCTGGGTGCCCATCTCGACCAGCTCGCGGGCGGTCCAGGTGGGGGCGTGCACGCCGTTGGTGATCGAGCCGATGGGCACGTCCCGCTCGTCGAAGCCCGGCCACAGGTCGTTGAACATCCCGCGGCTGACGTGCCCGTGCAGCTGGCTGACGCCGTTGGCGCGCTGGCCGAGCCGCAGCCCCATGTGGGCCATGTTGAACTTCGCCGGGTCGTTCTCGGCCCCCAGCGGCAGCAGCTGGTCCATGAGCACGCCGAAGCCGGTGAAGTAGCGCTCGATGAGGGCCTTCGGGAAGCGGTCGATGCCCGCCGGCACCGGCGTGTGCGTGGTGAACACCGTGCCCGCGCGGACGGCCTGCAGCGCCTCGGCGAAGGTCAGCCCGTGCGCCTCGGTCAGCTCGCGGATGCGCTCGACGCCCTGGAAGCCGGCGTGGCCCTCGTTGGCGTGGAACACCTCCGGCTGCGCGGTGCCGGTCAGCGAGCAGTACGCGCGCAGCGCGCGGACCCCGCCGATGCCCAGCAGCATCTCCTGCCGGAGGCGGTGGTCCTCGTCCCCGCCGTACAGCCGGTCGGTGACCAGGCGCTCGGCGGGTGAGTTCTCCTCGATGTCGCTGTCGAGCAGCAGCAGCGAGACCCGGCCGACCTGGGCGCGCCAGACGTGCGCGTGCAGGGTGCGGCCCTCGGGCAGCGGCACGGTGATGACGACGGCGGAGCCGTCGGCCTGGCGCAGCAGCTTGATCGGCAGACCGTGCGGGTCCAGCGAGGGGTAGTGCTCCAGCTGCCAGCCGTCGGCCGACAGGCCCTGGCTGAAGTAGCCGGCCCGGTAGAGCAGGCCCACGCCGATCAGCGGGACGCCGAGGTCCGAGGCGGCCTTGAGGTGGTCACCGGCCAGGATGCCCAGGCCGCCGGAGTACTGCGGCAGCACCTCGCTGATGCCGAACTCGGCCGAGAAGTAGGCGATCGTCGCGGGCGCCTCGGCCCCCAGCGACTGGTACCAGCGCGGGGTGGCCAGGTACTCCTGCAGGTCGTCGACGGCGTCGGTGAGCCGGCGCACGAAGCGGCGGTCCTTCGCCAGCGCCGCCAGCCGCTCGGCCGACACCTCGCCCAGCGCGCGCACCGGGTCACCCCCGCAGCGCTGCCACAGCTCGGCGTCGAGGGTCTCGAACAGGTCCCGGGTCTCCGCGTGCCACGACCAGCGGAGGTTCATCACCAACTGGGACAGCGGCAGGAGGGGCTCGGGCAGAGCCGCGCGGACGGTGAACCTACGGAGAGCGCGCACCGGACGAGACTAACCAGCTCCGGGCCCGCCGTCAGGGCCTCGCGCGGACCTTCCCGCGACCGGCCCCACGGCCCCCGCCAGCCCCAACGGGTGATGCGGGAGAGGCGCGTCGGTGGCCGAGATGCTGCTGGGGCGGTGGGTCGATAGCGTGGACGGGATGAATGGCCGCGCTGACCTCCGCCTCGGCATCACCGATGTCGCCCCTGTCGTGTCCTGCGGGTCCTTCTCGGCCCGCGCCGTCGTCGGGGAACACCTGCCGATCACCGCCACCGTCTTCCGCGAGGGCCACGACGCCGTCGCGGCCAACGTCGTCTGGACCGCCCCCGGCGCCGACGACTCGACCGGCCCGTTCCTGCGGATGGCGAAGCTCCCCCCGGAGCCCGACCGCTGGATCACCGGGGTCGTGCCCGACCGGGAGGGCCGCTGGAGCTTCTGCGTCGAGGCGTGGAGCGACCCGCTGGCCACCTGGAAGCACGCCGTCGAGGTCAAGGTCGAGGCCGGCCAGGGGGCCGACGAGCTGGCCAACGACCTCGAGGAGGGCGCCCGGCTGCTCGACCGCGTCGCCGCCGACGCCGACGCCGACTGGCGGGACCGCGTCACCGCGGCGGCGCAGGCCCTGCGCGACTCCTCCCAGGAGCTGACCGTCCGGATCGCCCCGGCGCTGGCGTCGGGCCTGCAGAAGTACCTGCACGAGCACCCGGTGCGGGAGCTGGTCACCCGCTCCCCCCGCTACGAGGTGTGGGTGGACCGCAGGGAGGCCCTCTACGGGTCCTGGTACGAGTTCTTCCCGCGGTCGGAGGGGCCGGTCGTGGCCGGGCAGCCGACGCACGGCACGTTCACCACTGCCGGCGACCGGCTGCCGGCCATCGCCGAGATGGGCTTCGACGTCGTCTACCTGCCGCCGATCCACCCGATCGGCCGGGTCAACCGCAAGGGCCCGAACTCCAGCCAGTTCCCCGGCGGCAACCCGCACGACATCGGCCCGGACGAGGTCGGCTCGCCCTGGGCCATCGGCAGCGCCGAGGGCGGCCACGACGCCGTGCACCCGGACCTCGGCACGATGGACGACTTCACCGCGTTCGTCGCCCGCACCCGCGAGCTCGGCATGGAGGTGGCGCTGGACCTCGCGCTGCAGGCCGCGCCGGACCACCCCTGGGTCGCCGAGCACCCGGAGTGGTTCACCACCAAGCCCGACGGCACGATCGCCTACGCGGAGAACCCGCCGAAGAAGTACCAGGACATATACCCGGTCAACTTCGACAACGACCCCGAGGGCATCTACGCCGAGGTGCTGCGGGTCGTGCGGGTGTGGATGGACGCCGGCGTCCGGATCTTCCGCGTCGACAACCCGCACACCAAGCCGCTGAACTTCTGGCACTGGCTGATCTGGGAGGTCAAGAAGACCGACCCGGACGTGCTGTTCCTCGCCGAGGCGTTCACCCGGCCGGCGATGATGCACCAGCTGGCCCGGATCGGGTTCACGCAGTCCTACACCTACTTCACCTGGCGCACCGAGCGGCAGGAGCTGGAGGAGTACGGGCAGGAGCTGGCCGCCAACAGCCACTACATGCGGCCCAACTTCTTCGTGAACACCCCGGACATCCTCCACGAGTCGCTGCAGTTCGGCGGCCCGCCGATGTTCAAGATCCGCGCCGTGCTCGCCTCGATGCTGAGCCCCACCTGGGGCGTCTACTCCGGCTTCGAGCTCTTCGAGCACGTGGCGGTGAAGCCGGGCAGCGAGGAGTACCTCGAGAGCGAGAAGTACTCCCTGCGCCCGCGCGACTGGGCCGGCGCCGAGGCCTCCGGCCGGAGCCTGGCGCCGTACCTGCGCCGGCTCAACGAGGTGCGGCGGGCGCACCCGGCGCTGCAGCAGCTGCGCACGCTGCGCTTCCACCAGGTCGACAACCCGAACCTGCTCTGCTTCACCAAGACCGACCCCGGCTCGGCCGACGCCGTCCTCGTCGTCGTCAACCTGTCCAGCCGGGACACCCAGATCGGGACGACGGCGCTGGACCTGCCGACCCTCGGCCTGGACTGGCACGAGCGCTTCGCGGTCACCGACGAGCTCACCGGCGCCTCCTACGACTGGGGTCAGTTCAACTACGTGGAGCTCGACCCCCACCGGGAGCCGGCGCACGTCTTCGCGGTCACCTTCCCGCGGCCCGTGCAGTTCCCCCCGCCGGTCAGCTGACCGGCGCTTCCCGACCGCACCTCCGACCCCCGAACGAGGCATTGGCGTCGATGAGCGTTCCCGTCCCCGACTCCCGCAGCAGCAACCACTCCCCTCTCCCGCCACCGGGCACCGACCCCGAGTGGTACAAGCGCGCGGTCTTCTACGAGGTCCTGGTCCGGGGCTTCGCCGACAGCAACGCCGACGGCGTCGGCGACCTGCGCGGCATGATCGACAAGCTGGACTACCTGCAGTGGCTCGGCGTCGACTGCCTGTGGCTGCCGCCGTTCTTCGCCTCGCCGCTGCGCGACGGCGGCTACGACGTCAGCGACTACACCGCGGTCCTGCCCGAGTTCGGTGACATCCAGGACTTCCACGAGTTCCTCGATGCGGCCCACGCGCGCGGCATGCGCGTGATCATCGACTTCGTCATGAACCACACCTCGGACCAGCACCCCTGGTTCCAGGCCAGCCGCAGCGACCCCGAGGGCCCCTACGGCGACTTCTACGTGTGGGCCGACGACGACACCGGCTACGCCGACGCGCGGATCATCTTCGTCGACACCGAGAGCTCCAACTGGACCTTCGACCCGGTGCGCAAGCAGTACTTCTGGCACCGGTTCTTCTCCCACCAGCCCGACCTGAACTTCGAGAACCCGAAGGTGCAGGAGGCGATCATCGACGCCCTGCGCTTCTGGCTCGACCTCGGCATCGACGGCTTCCGGCTCGACGCCGTGCCCTACCTCTTCGAGGAGGAGGGCACCAACTGCGAGAACCTGCCGCGCACCCACGAGTTCCTCAAGCACGTGCGCAAGGTGGTCGACGCCGACTACCCCGACACGGTGCTGCTGTGCGAGGCCAACCAGTGGCCGGCCGACGTCGTCGAGTACTTCGGCGAGAACGGCGACGAGTGCCAGATGGCGTTCCACTTCCCGGTCATGCCGCGCCTGTTCATGGCGGTGCGCCGGGAGCAGCGCTTCCCGATCTCGGAGATCATGGCCCAGACGCCGGACATCCCCGACAACTGCCAGTGGGGCGTCTTCCTCCGCAACCACGACGAGCTGACGCTCGAGATGGTGACCGACGAGGAACGCGACTACATGTGGGACGAGTACGCCAAGGACCCCCGCATGAAGGCCAACATCGGCATCCGCCGGCGGCTGGCCCCGCTGCTGGACAACGACGTCAACACCCTCGAGCTGTTCAACGCCCTGCTGCTGTCGCTGCCCGGCTCGCCGGTCCTGTACTACGGCGACGAGATCGGCATGGGCGACAACATCTGGCTCGGTGACCGCGACGGCGTCCGCACGCCGATGCAGTGGACCCCCGACCGGAACGGCGGGTTCTCCAGCGCCGACCCGCAGCGGATGTACCTGCCGTTGAACCAGGACCCCGTCTACGGCTATCAGGTCACCAACGTGGAGTCGCAGTTCCGGAACACGAACTCGCTGCTGCAGTGGGTGCGCCGGATGATCCAGGTCCGGGGCCAGCACCCCACGTTCGGGCTGGGCAGCTACGCCGAGATCGGCTCCCGCAACCCCACGGTGCTGTCGTTCGTCCGCGAGTTCGGCGACGACGTCGTGCTGTGCGTCAACAACCTGTCCCGGTTCCCCCAGCCGGTGGAGCTGGACCTGCGCCGGTTCGAGGGCTACACGCCGGTCGAGCTCACCGGCCGGGTGGAGTTCCCGCAGATCGGCGTCCTGCCGTACATGCTGACCCTCGCCGGGCACGGCTTCTACTGGTTCGAGCTCTCCAAGCCGACCGAGCCGGCCCCTGACGAGCACGAGGACTGGGCCAGCGCCACCTCCAGCGCGGTGGCCGACTCCCTGCTGGCCGCGGGCGTGGTCAGCGCCGCCGACGAGGCGGCCGACGACTCCGGAGGTCCCCGATGAACGCACTGACCGACCTGTTCCGCGAGTGGATCCCGACGCAGCGGTGGTTCGGCGGCAAGGGCCGCGAGTGGGCCGCCGTCTCCGAGGACGGGTTCTTCCTCGACCGCGGCAACCCGGTCCTCTCCGTGCACCGGGTGCGGATCGAGTACACCGACGGCGGGCGCGACACCTACCTCGTGCCGCTCTCCTGGCGCGACCAGCAGGCCGAGGGGCTGGAGTCGGCCTACGTCGGCGCGGTCGCCAACGAGGGTCGGGAGACCTACGCCTACGACGCGATGCGCGACCGCGACGCCACCGCGCCGTGGCTGATCCACCTGGCCCAGGGCTCGTCGGTCGGCCCGATGCACTTCTCCCCCGCCGGGGAGGGGGACATCCCGGAGGGGCTGCCCGGGGACATCGTCTCCACCGAGCAGAGCAACACCTCGCTGGTCTACGGCCAGGAGGCGATCCTCAAGCTGTTCCGGCGGCTGGAGCCCGGCCTCAACCCCGACGTCGAGATCCACGCGGCGCTGCGCCGGACGGACAACGAGCACATCGCCCCGCTGCTGGGGCACGTCGAGATCGACGGCGCGGGCGGCGACGAGCCGGCGACGGTGGCGATGCTGCAGACGTTCGTGCCCAACGCCAGCGACGGCTGGCGGCTGGCCACGGCCAGCGTCCGGGACCTCTACGCCGAGGGCGACCTGCACGCCGACGAGGTGGGCGGCGACTTCGCCGCCGACAGCGAGCGGCTGGGAGCGGCCACGGCGTCCGTGCACGCCGACATGGCGAAGGTGCTGCCCACCGAGGAGGCCCCGGCCGACTGGTACGCCACGGTCGCCCGCCAGATGTCCGAGCGGCTGGACGCGGCGATCGAGATCGTGCCGCAGCTCGCCGAGCACGCCGACGCGCTCCGCGCGGTGTACGCCGCGGTCGCCGACAGCGGCGAGCCGGTCGTGCGCCAGCGGGTGCACGGCGACCTCCACCTGGGGCAGGTCCTGCGCACCGCCACGGGCTGGATCATCCTGGACTTCGAGGGCGAGCCCGCCCGCCCCCTCGCCGCCCGCCGGGAGCTGGACAGCCCGCTGCGCGACGTCGCCGGCATGCTGCGGAGCTTCGACTACGCCGCGCGGCACCTGCTCGTCGAGCAGCCGGAGGACTCGCAGCGGGAGTACCGCGCCCAGGAGTGGGCAGCGCGCAACCGGGCCGCTTTCTGCTCCGGCTACTCGGGGGCCGGCGACGTGGACCCGTGCGGGGATTCACCACTCCTTCGGGCGTTCGAGGCCGACAAGGCGGTTTACGAATGCGTCTACGAGGCGAGGAACCGTCCGCACTGGCTGATGATCCCGCTCCAGTCGATCGCCCGGCTCGCCGGTCGTGACTGAGCTACCGAACCGACGGACCAGAGCACCGAGACGGACGAGGACGGCGAGACGATGACGACCGACGACCGAGGGGAGAGCCCCGTGGCCGGCAAGGACGATCTGCAGCGCGCCGTGGAGGAGAAGGTGGCCGAGGCCGAGGCCAACGCCGCGGGCCCGGTGGTCAACGCCGAGCCGGCGAAGAAGCCGGCCCGGCGCACCACCGCCAAGAAGACGACCTCCGGCGCCGGCAGCGACGGCGCCGACACGCCACCGGCGAAGAAGGCCGCGGCGGCGAAGACCCCGGCCAGGAAGGCGGCGGCGAAGAAGGCGGCCACCGGCACCGGGCCGACAGCCGCGAAGCGGTCCGCGGCAAAGCAGGCCGCGGCCGCTCCCACGGCCACCGAGGCGACGCCCGAGCCCGGCGGCGACGACACCGAGACCACGGCCAACCCGGTGGTGGCTCCCGCGCCGATCGCCCAGCCCGGCTCCCCGTCGGGCGCGCCGGCCGGCCAACCGGAGGCGCCGGACCCCGACCCGACCACGCCGCCCACCCCCCAGGCGCCCGACGACCAGGCCTCCGACGGGTCGGCGGAGCCGGCCGCCCCGGTAGGCCCGGCCGACGACGCCCCCGCCCCGGCGACCGCGCCCGCCGGGGCCTCCGGCCTGTCCGGCGGCACCACCGCCGGTGCGGCCGAGGACGCCGAGATCCAGACCGTCACCGACGAGGACCTGCGGGCGATCGTCGAGGGCTGGTCGCGCGACCCGCACCGCGTCCTCGGCGCCCACCGCACCGACGACGGCTGGGCGGTGCGCACCCTGCGCCCGGACGCCGTCGCGGTGGCCGTCCTGGACGAGGACGGCAGCCGCTACGACGCCACCCAGCTGCACGACGGGGGCATCTACGAGGCGGCCCTCCCCCGCCAGCCGGGTGACTACCGCGTCGAGGTCGGCTACGGCGACGGCCAGGGCGGCACCACCACGCACACCGTCGACGACCCCTTCCGCTGGCTGCCCACGCTGGGCCCGATCGACGAGCACCTCATCCGCGAGGGACGCCACGAGCGGCTCTGGGAAGTGCTCGGCGCGCACGTCCGCCGGTACGAGACGGTGGGGGGCACCGTCGAGGGCGTCTCCTTCGCCGTCTGGGCCCCCAACGCCCGCGGCGTCAAGGTGACCGGCGACTTCGACTACTGGCAGGCGCGCGCCTACCCGATGCGGCTGCTGGGCTCCTCCGGCGTCTGGGAGATCTTCATCCCCGGCGCGCAGGTCGGCACCCGATACCGGTACCACGTCCTCGGCGCCGACGGCACGTGGCGCGAGAAGTCCGACCCGCTGGCGTTCGCCACCGAGGTGCCGCCGCTGAACGCCTCCGTGGTCGCGGAGTCGAGCTACGAGTGGCAGGACGACGCCTGGGTCGCCAGCCGCGCCGAGGCCGGCTGGCACCAGCGGCCGATGAGCGTCTACGAGGTGCACGCGGGCTCGTGGCGGCAGGGGCTGTCCTACCGCGAGCTCGCCGACGAGCTGGTCGACTACGTCGTCTCCGCCGGCTTCACCCACATCGAGTTCATGCCGCTGGCCGAGCACCCCTTCGGCGGCTCCTGGGGTTACCAGGTCACCTCCTACTTCGCGCCCACGTCGCGCTTCGGCAGCCCCGACGACCTGCGCTACCTGATCGACCGCGCCCACCGGGCCGGGATCGGCGTCATCGTCGACTGGGTGCCCGCCCACTTCCCCAAGGACGACTGGGCGCTGGCCCGCTTCGACGGCACGCCGCTGTACGAGCACGGCGACCCGCGCCGTGGCGAGCAGCTGGACTGGGGCACCTACGTCTTCGACTTCGGCCGCTCCGAGGTCCGCAACTTCCTGGTCGCCAACGCGCTGTTCTGGGCCAAGGAGTTCCACGTCGACGGCATCCGCGTGGACGCGGTGGCCTCGATGCTCTACCTGGACTACTCCCGCGACGAGTGGCTGCCGAACAAGTACGGCGGCCGGGAGAACCTGGAGGCGGTGGCCTTCCTCCAGGAGTTCAACGCCACCGTCTACCGCGAGGTCCCCGGCGTGGTGACCATCGCCGAGGAGTCCACCGCCTGGCCGGGGGTCACCCGGCCGACGCACCTGGGCGGCCTGGGCTTCGGCTTCAAGTGGAACATGGGCTGGATGCACGACTCGCTCGCCTACGTCGAGCGGGAGCCGGTGCACCGCAGCTACCACCACGGCCAGCTCACGTTCTCGATGCACTACGCCTACAGCGAGAACTACGTCCTGCCGATCAGCCACGACGAGGTCGTGTACGGCAAGGGCTCGATGCTGCGGAAGATGCCCGGCGACCGGTGGCAGCAGCTCGCCAACCTGCGCGCCTACCTGGCCTACATGTGGGCCCACCCCGGCAAGCAGCTGCTCTTCATGGGCTCGGAGTTCGCCCAGGACTCCGAGTGGGCCGAGAGCCGGTCGCTGGACTGGTGGCACCTCGACGACCCGGCCCACCGCGGCGTGCTCGCGCTGGTCAGCGACCTCAACGGCCGGTACAAGGAGCTCGACGCCCTCTGGTCCCTCGACGTCGACCCGGCGGGGTTCCAGTGGATCGACGCCAACGACGCGTCGGGCAACGTGCTGTCGTTCCTGCGCTACGGGGCGGCGCCCAGGGCCGCGGTCGGCGCCGCCGGCACCGAGGCGGAGGACCCCTCCGGACCGGTTGCGACCCAGGGCTCGGCGCTGGCCTGCGTGGTCAACTTCGCCGGCTCGCCCCACCACGAGTACCGCATCGGCCTGCCCCGGCCCGGCCAGTGGCGTGAGGTGCTCAACTCCGACGCCGAGGGCTACGGCGGGTCGGGCGTCGGCAACTACGGCGGCGTGGAGGCCGTGGCCGAGCCCTGGCACGGCCAGCCCTACTCGGCGACCATCTCCGCCCCGCCGCTGGGCACCGTCTGGTTCCTGCACGAGGGCTGACCGCCCCTCCCACCACCCGGCTCCGCCGCTCCGGCGGAGCCGGGTGGTGCCCGCTCCCCAGGGCACCAGGCATGCTGTGCGGCGCGCGTCCGCTCGGGCGGGCACCCCGCCGGGCACGTGGAGGACCGCCGGATGAGACGGCTGCTGCACCGGGTGGCCCCCGTGGTCGTCGCCGGACTGGTGCTGACCGGCTGCGCCGTCGACACCGTCCGCGGCCAGGCCTCCCCCGGCAGCGCTGAGCCGGTCGACGTCGCCGCCGAGGACTTCCCGATCACCGGGGTCAGCGACGAGCCCATCGACCAGTTCGCCCGCAACGCGCTGGCCGACCTGGAGACGTTCTGGACCCAGGCGTACCCGGATCACTTCGGCGAGGAGTACACCCCGCTCGCCGGCGGCTACTTCTCGGTCGACTCGGCGGACCTCGACGAGGGCGCCTACCCGGAGACCGGCATCGGCTGCGCGGACTCGTCCACCGTGCCCCAGGTCGTGGCGGGCAACGCCTTCTACGACCCCGCCTGCGACGTCATCGCCTACGACCGGTCGCTGCTCCAGGAGCTCTCCGACGACTACGGCCGCTTCCTGGTGCCCGTGGTGATGGCGCACGAGTTCGGCCACGCCATGCAGGGCCGGTTCGGCTTCGCCGAGTCCGGCCGCAGCATCCAGGACGAGACCCAGGCCGACTGCCTGGCCGGGGCGTGGACGCGCTGGGTCGCCGACGGGGAGGCCGCCCACCTCTCCCTGCGCGAGCCCGAGCTCGACGACGTCGTCCGCGGCTTCCTGCTGCTGCGCGACGACGTCGGCAGCGATCCTGACGACGTCGAGGCGCACGGCTCCTACTTCGACCGGGTGTCGGCGTTCTACGACGGCTTCGACACCGGGCTGGGCACCTGCCGGGACGACTTCGGGGTGGACCGGCTGTTCACCGCCGCGGAGTTCCTGCCGACCGACGTCAACCAGGGCAACGCGCGGTTCGACGACATCGTCACCTGGGTCGGCACGACGCTGCCCGCCTTCTGGGGCGACGTGTTCCCCACCGCGTTCGGCCGCGAGTTCCAGCCGCCGGAGGTCGCCGGGTTCGACGGGGACGCCCCGGACTGCGCGGGTCTCGACGACCGGGACCTCGGCTACTGCCGGGACGACCGGACGGTGTACATCGACGAGAGCGACCTCGCCGTGCCGGCCTACGACGAGATCGGCGACTTCGCGCTGGCCACCGCCATGGCCCTGCCCTACGCCCTGGCGGTGCGCGACCAGGCGGGGCTGTCGGTCGACGACGGCGCCGCCACGCGATCGGCGGTCTGCCTCACCGGCTGGTACGAGGCCCAGTGGCACAACGACGCCTTCGGCGACCTGCTCGAGGCGGAGATCAGCCCGGGCGACCTCGACGAGGCCGTGCAGTTCCTCCTGCAGTACGGCGTCGACGACCAGGTGTTCCCCAACGTGGACGCGTCCGGCTTCGAGCTGGTGGGCGCGTTCCGCACCGGCTTCCTCTACGGCGGGGAGGCCTGCGACCTCGGCCGCTGACCGCCGCGCCGGTCAGAACAGCGCGGCGGTGAGCTGGCGGCGGGCCTGGTTGACCCGCGGGTCCTGGTCGCCGACCACGGCGAAGAGCTCGACCAGGTGCACGCGTGCCGCGTCCCGGTCCTCCCCGGCGGTGCGGCGGACGACGTCGAGCAGCCGGTCGAAGGCGGCCTCGATGTTCCCGGTGCCGAGCAGGAAGTCCGCGGCGCGGGTCTGCGCGCTCACGTCGTCGGGGGCGGCGTCGGCGGCGGCCAGCGCGTCGGGCCCCGCATCCTCGGCCCGCCGGAAGAGCTGCACCTGGCGCAGCGCCAGCGACGCGTCGGGGTGCTCGGGCTCCTCGGCGAGGATCGCCTGGTACGCGGCCTCGGCGGCCGCGAGATCACCGCGCTCCAGCGCCGCCTCGGCGGCGTCCAGGCGCGGGTCCTCCGCCTCCTCGGGCGCGGCGCCACCGGGCACCGCCCCACCGGTGGTGGCCTGCACCAGCTCGGTGACGAACTGGCGCGCCTGCTCCTCCGGGATCGCGCCGGTGAACTCGGCCACCAGCTGCCCCTGCCAGACGGCCTTGACGGCGGGGATGCCCTGCACCCGCAGCCCCTGGGCCAGCGCCGGGTTGGCCTCCACGTCGACCTTGGCCAGCACCCAGGAGCCGCCGCCCTCGACGGCCAGCGCCTCGAGCACCGGGGAGAGCTGCTTGCACGGCCCGCACCACTCGGCCCACAGGTCGAGCACCACCGGCACCTGGAACGACCGGTCGAGGACCTCGGCCTGGAAGGTCGCCTCGGTGACGTCGACGACGGCGCCTCCGGGAGCACCGGCCGGGGCGTCGCCGCTCGGCGGCGGGGCCGCCTGCGCCCGTGCGGCCGCCTCGGACCGGGCCTTCACCGCGGCGAGGTCGACCGCTCCGGCCATCGTGGCCGCCATCTGGGCCTGCTGTGCCTGGGCGCGCGGGTCGGGTCGTCCGGGACGGGTGGGCTGCATGCCGCCATGATCCCACCGCGGGTCGGGGCGTGCCGGGGCCGGGGCCGGGGCCTCGCCCCACACCCCGAGCCGGCGGGGGGTGCTGTCAGAAACGCGCGGGCTCGGTGTACTGGCCCCACTCGGCGCGCAGCGCGTCGCAGATCTCGCCGAGGGTGGCCTCGGCGCGGACCGCGTCGAGCATGGCCGGCACCATGTTGGCCTCGGTCCGGGCCACCTCGACCATCCGGGCGACGGCGGCGCGGGCGGCGTCGTCGTCGCGCTGCTGCCGGCGCTGCGCGAGCTCGGCGTTCTGGTCGATCTCCACCTGGTGGCTGACCCGCAGGATCTCCAGCTTGTCGTGCGCGTCGACCGACCCGGCCAGCGTGTTCACCCCGACGACCTTCTTGTCGCCCTTCTCCAGGGCCCGCTGGTAGACGAAGGCCGCCTCGGCGATCTCCCCGGTGAACCAGCCGTCCTCGATGCCGCGCAGGATCCCCGACGTCATCGTGCCGTCGGCGCTCATGTCCTTGATGCGGGCGAAGATCTCCTCGGCCTGGCGCTCGATGTCGTCGGTGAGCGCCTCGACGTACCAGGAGCCGCCCAGCGGGTCGGCCACGTTGGCCACCCCGGTCTCCTCGGCGATGACCTGCTGGGTGCGCAGCGCGATCTGCGCCGCCTTCGCGCTGGGCAGCGCGAGCACCTCGTCGAGGGCGTTGGTGTGCAGGCTCTGGGTGCCGCCGAGGACGGCGGCCAGCGCCTCGACCGCCGTCCGGGTGATGTTGTTGTCCGGCTGCTGCGCGGTGAGGCTGACCCCCGCCGTCTGGGTGTGGAACCGCAGCTGCTGGGCCTTCTCCGTCGTCGCCCCGTAGACGTCGCGCAGCCAGCGGGCCCAGATCCGGCGGGCGGCGCGGAACTTGGCGATCTCCTCGAAGAAGTCGATGTGCGCGTCGAAGAAGAAGGACAGCCCGGGCGCGAACTGCTCGACGTCCAGGCCGCGGGAGAGCCCGAGCTCCACGTAGGCGAAGCCGTCGGCCAGCGTGTAGGCCAGTTCCTGCGCGGCGGTCGAGCCGGCCTCGCGGATGTGGTAGCCCGAGACGCTGATCGGCTTGTACGCCGGGATCTCCGCGGCGCAGTACTCCATCAGGTCACCGATCAGGCGCAGGTGCGGCTCGGGCGGGAAGAGCCACTCCTTCTGCGCGATGTACTCCTTGAAGATGTCGGTCTGCAGCGTGCCGTTGAGCTTCGCGAGGTCGGCGCCCTGGCGCTCGGCCGCGACCAGGTACATGCAGAACACCGGGACGGCGGGACCGCTGATGGTCATCGACGTCGTCGTCGCCTCGAGGTCGATGCCGTCGAAGAGCTCGTCCATGTCGACGGCGGTGTCCACGGCGACCCCGCAGTGACCGACCTCGCCGAGCGCGCGGGGGTCGTCGGAGTCACGGCCCATGAGGGTGGGCATGTCGAACGCGACCGAGAGCCCGCCGCCGCCCTCGGCCAGGATCATCTTGTAGCGCTCGTTGGTCTGCCGGGCGTTGCCGAAGCCGGCGAACTGGCGGATCGTCCAGGCCCGCCCGCGGTAGCCGGTGGCGTGCAGCCCCCGGGTGAAGGGGAACTCCCCCGGGTAGCCGATCCGCTCGAAGCCCTCGACCGCGGTCTCGTCGGCCGGGCCGTAGACCGGGTCGACCTCGACGCCCGACAGGGTGGTGAAGTCGGCGTCGCGGACCTTCCCGCCCGCCAGCGCCGCGTCGTACCGCTGCTGCCACCGCTGCCGTGCGTCTTGTCCCATGCCTGGATAGTAGGACGTCCAACTATCATGTGTCGACCGTCACGCGGTCGATCCCCCGGCGACGTCCCCGGCGCCCAACCGCACCGTGCGCAGCGTCGTGAACAGCTGCTCCCGCTCCGGCTCGGAGAGCTCGGCCAGCCCGAAGTCCAGCGCGGTGAGCGCCGCCGTCGCCGCCTCCACCACCACCCGCCCGCGCTCGGTGATCGCGGCCAGCACGCCCCGCCCGTCGGCCGGGTTCGGCCGCCGGTCGACGTAGCCGGCGGCGACCAGCCGGTCGATCGCGTTGGTGACGCTGGTCGGGTGCACCATCAGCCGGCTGCCGATGACCTTCAGCGGCAGCTCCCCGCTGCGGCTGAAGGTGAGCAGCACGAGCACCTCGTACCGGGCGAAGGTCAGCCCGTGCGGCCGGAGCACCCCGTCGAAGCGGGCGAGCAGGATCTGCTGCACCCGGAAGACCGACGTCGCCGCGCGCATGGCCGACGCCGGCCCGAAGCGCTGCTCCCACGTCTCCCCCGCCCGCTCGATCGGGTCGAAGGGCAACCCCAGCGGTCGGACCATGCGCGGAACGCTACCGGGACCCCCGCCGAACCCGATGTCACGCTGGTCGGTCTCGCTGCACCGGTTGACGACCCGGCGTGGCATCGGCAGCCGAGGTCACCACTGCAGGCCGACGACGGGTGAGAACGCAGGTGCTGCATCGGCGTCTCCGGGCAGCGGCCGGTTGCGGGGACGACCGGGGTCAGCGGAGGGCGGGCCGCAGGGGTGGGAGGTGCCGGACGCCGAACACCTCGCGCAGCGCGACCTGCGCGGCGTTGTCGCCGCACGCGCCGTGCACCGCCGGCCCGGGCGGGGTCGCCGCCGACGCGAGGTAGACCCCCTTCACCGGCGTCTTGTACGTGTTCCACCGGGGCACCGGGCGGGCCAGCATCTGCCACAGCGTCGCCTGCCCGTTGGAGATGTCCCCGCCGAGGTTGCTGGGGTTCCACGCCTCCATCGCCACCGCGTTCTTCGTGTACCGCTCGAGCACCGTGTCGCGGAACCCGGGGGCGAACCGCTCGATCTGCCGCTCGATCGCGTCGGTCATGTCCACCTCGGAGCCGTGCGGCACGTGCACGTAGGCCCAGAAGATGTGCCCGCCGTCCGGCGCCCGGGTGGGGTCGGGCACCGTCGGCTGCACCGCGAGCACGTACGGGCGGTCGGTGATCTCCCCGCGGTTCGGCGCCCGCTCGCCCGCGATGGTCTCCTCCAGGTCGCCGGCGACGTGGATGGTGCCGGCCCGCCGCACGTCGGCGTTGGTCCAGGGCACCGGCTCGGACAGGATCCAGTCGATCTTGAACACGCCCGCGCCGTGGCGGTACCGGGAGACCCAGCGGCGGTAACCCTCGTGCACCCGGTCGCCGGCCATCCCGACGAAGGCCTCGGGCGTGGTGTCCAGCAGCACGGCCGGGACGCCGTCGAACTCGCGCAGGTCGGTGACGTGGTGGCCCGTGACCACCTCGCCGCCCTGTTCCTCCAGCGCGGTCACCATCGCGTCGGCCAGCCTCTGCGACCCGCCCTCGATCAGCGGCCACCCGACGTGGTGCGACAGCATCGACAGCAGCATGCCCAGTGCCGAGGTGAGCGGCTGGCTGAGGTCGAGCATGCCGTGGGCGGCTGCACCGCCGAGCAGCGCGCGGGCCTCCTCGGTGTCGAAGTAGCGCTCCGCCAGCCACCGCACGTTGGGCAGGCCGGCCAGGCCGAACTGGGCGATCTGCGGCACGCTGCGCGTGGGCAGGCGGCGCAGCCGGCTGGTCAGGAAGAAGTCGACGACGTCGGTGCCGTGCTCCACCAGCGGCCCGAACAGCCGGCGGTATGCGTCGGCGTCCTCGCCCAGCCCCACCGCGGTCTCCTCCAGCGACCGGACCGATACCGCCGCGCGCCCGTCGTCCAGCGGGTGGGCGAAGTTGACCTCCGGGTGCACCAGGCGCACGCCGCGGCTCGCCAGGTCGAACTCCCGGAAGAACGGCGCCGCGGCGGCCATCGGCTGCACGATCGAGCAGACGTCGTGGTGGTAGCCGGGGCGCATGAGCTCCTCGGTGCGCATCCCGCCCCCGGGCCGCTCCGCCGCCTCCACCACCTGCACGCGGAGGCCGGCGGCGGACAGGCGCAGCGCCGCCGCCAGCCCGTTGGGTCCTGCTCCGACGACGACGGCGTCCGCCTTGCCGTTCACTGCCGTAGTCCGTTCACCCGTCCATCCTGGCTGCCCCGGGCGCGACCTGCGCGGTCAGCGCTACAACTGGCCGAGCAGCTCGTCGGCCGCGCGGTACGGGTCGGTCCCACCGTCGACCACCGCGTCGGCGAGCGCGCCCAGGGCGGCCGATCCGCGCACGTCGCCCATCCGCGCCCGCAGCGTCGCCAGCGCGATCGCCTCGATCTCTCGGGCGGCCCGCTCGCTGCGCCGCCGGTGCCCCTCGCCGGAGGCCTCCAGCCACTGCCGGTGCTCCTCGATCTTCGCCAGCACGTCGTCGACCCCGTTGTCGGTGTCCCGGGCGGCGACCGTGCGGCAGATGGGCGGGCGCCAGTGACCGGCCTCGGAGTGCCGCCCGCCGAGGGAGAGCATGTAGCGCAGGTCGCGCACGGTCTGGTCCGCGCCGTCCCGGTCGGCCTTGTTGACGACGAAGACGTCGGCGACCTCGAGGATCCCGGCCTTCGCCGCCTGGATGCCGTCGCCCATCCCGGGGGCGACGAGGACCAGCGTCGTGTCGGCCAGCGAGGCGATCTCCAGCTCCGACTGCCCGACGCCGACGGTCTCGATCAGCACCACGTCGCAGCCGGCCGCGTCCAGCACCCGCAGCGCCTGCGGGGTGGCCCACGAGAGCCCGCCGAGGTGGCCGCGGGAGGCCATCGACCGGATGAAGACGCCGCCGTCCCCCGCGTGGTCCTGCATCCGGACCCGGTCACCGAGCAGGGCGCCACCGGAGAAGGGGGACGACGGGTCGACCGCGAGCACGCCGACCCGCTTGCCCGCCTGCCGCAGGGCCCGGACCAGCGCCGTGGTCGACGTCGACTTGCCCACGCCCGGGGAGCCGGTCAGCCCGATGACCTGGGCCCGGCCGGTGTGCGGGGCCAGCGCCGCGGCGACCTCGCGCAGCGCGGGGCTGGCGTCCTCCACCAGCGAGATCAGCCGGGCCACCGAGCGCGCGTCGCCCTCGCGGGCCCGGGCGACGAGGGCCGGGACGTCGGCGGCGCGGCGGGAGCGGCGGGTGGACCCCTGCCCGGTCGGTCGGGCAGGGGCGTCCGTCTGTACCGCGGTGCCGTCCGAGGTCACGCCTTCGCGGGGACGTGCAGGATCAGCGCGTCGCCCTGGCCACCGCCGCCGCACAGCGCGGCGGCGCCGACGCCACCGCCCCGGCGGCGCAGCTCCAGCGCGACGTCGAGGACGACGCGTGCACCGCTCATGCCGACCGGGTGGCCCAGCGCGATGGCGCCGCCGTTGGGGTTGACCTTCTCGGGGTCGATGCCCAGCTCACGGGTGGCGACGATGCCGACGGCGGCGAACGCCTCGTTGAACTCGACGACGTCGAGCTCCTTCGGGTCGAGGCCCTCGCGCTCGCAGGCCTTCTTCACCGCACCCGCCGGCTGGCTCTGCAGGGTGGCGTCCGGCCCGGCGACGACGCCGTGCGCACCGATCTCGGCGATCGGGGTGATGCCGAGCTCGGCCGCCTTCGCGGCGCTCATGACCACCACGGCGCACGCGCCGTCGGAGATCTGCGAGGCGGTGCCGGCGGTGATCGTGCCGTCCTTCGCAAAGGCCGGCTTCAGCTTGGCGAGGCTCGCCGCGGTGGTGTCGGGACGGATGCCCTCGTCGTCGGTGAACTCGATCGGGTCGCCCTTGCGCTGCGGGATGAGCACCGGGGTGATCGCCTCGGCGAAGATGCCGTCCTTGTGCGCCCGGGCGGCCTTCTGGTGGCTAGCGGCGGCGAACTCGTCCTGCTCCTCGCGGGTCAGGTCGTAGCGGGAGTTGGCCCGCTCGGTCAGCTCGCCCATCGCGACCTGGTCGAAGGTGTCGGAGAGCCCGTCGTGGGCCATGGAGTCGACGAGCGTGGTGTCGCCGTACTTGGTGCCGGTGCGCGAGTTGGCGAGCAGGTGCGGGGCCTGGGTCATCGACTCCATGCCGCCGGCGACGACGACGTCGTACTCGCCGGCGCGGATCAGCTGGTCGGCCATCGCGATCGCGCTGAGGCCGGAGAGGCAGACCTTGTTGATCGTGAGCGAGGGCACCGACATCGGGATGCCACCGGCGACCGCGGCCGGGCGGGCCGGGTTCTGGCCGGCGCCGGCCTGGATGACCTGGCCCATGATCACGTAGTCGACCTGGTCGCCGGAGATGCCGGCCCGCTCGAGGGCGGCCTTGATGGCGACGCCGCCCAGGTCGGCCGCGGAGAAGTCCTTGAGCGAGCCGAGCAGCCGTCCCATCGGGGTACGGGCGCCGCTGACGATGACCGAGCGGGACATGCTGCCTCCAGGGGCGGGCCGCCGCCGGTGGCGACCTCGTTGTCGGGACGCACCGCGCTCGGCCGCGACCGGGCAACGGTCGCGACCAGGCACGGCGCCGGGCCTTCCCGGAAGGATAGGACGGCCGCCCGGGGTCCGGCAGGGGCACTCGTGTGGTCGCCGTCACGCGGCGAGGGTGAGGCGCACCACACGGACCTGTCGTCTCAGACGTCTTACCGGCATCATGCCCGCGTGACCACCAACGACGCCGAGCGGACCAGCGCCCCCGCCGGGCTGCCCGCAGGCCTGTTCACGACCATCGACCACGTGGGCATCGCCGTCCCCGACCTGGACGAGGCGATCGCGTTCTACGCCCAGGCCTTCGGGGTGCAGTCGGTGCACGAGGAGACCAACGAGGAGCAGGGCGTCCGCGAGGCGATGCTCGCCGTGGGCAGCGGGGACACCCGCATCCAGCTGCTCGCGCCGCTCACGCCCGAGTCGACGATCGCCAAGTTCATCGGCCGCTCGGGCCCCGGGCTGCAGCAGCTGGCCTTCCGGGTGGACGACGTCGAGGCGGTCAGCGCCACGCTGCGCGAGCGCGGCCTGCGGCTGCTCTACGACGTCCCCAAGCGCGGGACGTCGGGCAGCCGGGTCAACTTCATCCACCCCAAGGACGCCGGCGGCGTCCTGGTGGAGCTCGTCGAGCCCGCCGCGGGTCCCGGCCACTGACCCCTGTGAGCCCTCCGGTTACCCACGGGTAACATCGCGCGGAATCCGCCCCGCCCGCACCACCGCAACCGCCCTCCGAGCCCGGCCGACACGGCCACCGATGACCCGGGAGTACGCGTGAACGAGATCAGGGACGCCATCCTCGCCGACCAGCTGGACGCGCTGGGAGGCCTGGCAGTGCCGGAGTCCTACCGCGCCGTGCTGGTCCGCAAGGACGAGCAGACGATGTTCGAGGGCCTCGCCACCAAGGACAAGGACCCCCGGAAGTCGCTGCACGTCGAGGAGGTCCCGACGCCCGAGCTCGGCCCGGGCGAGGCGATCGTCGCCGTCATGGCGTCCTCGGTGAACTACAACACCGTGTGGACGTCGATCTTCGAGCCGGTCTCGACCTTCGGCTTCCTCGAGCGCTACGGCCGCCTCTCGGAGCTCACCAAGCGCCACGACCTGCCCTACCACGTGGTGGGCTCCGACCTGGCCGGCGTCGTCCTCCGCGTGGGCCCGGGCGTGAACAAGTGGAAGCCGGGCGACGAGGTCGTCGCGCACTGCCTCTCGGTCGAGCTCGAGGACCCGGCCGGCCACGACGACACGATGATGGACCCGCAGCAGCGCATCTGGGGCTTCGAGACCAACTTCGGCGGGCTGGCCGAGCTCGCGCTGGTCAAGAGCAACCAGCTGATGCCCAAGCCGGCCCACCTGAGCTGGGAGGAGGCGGCCAGCCCCGGGCTGGTCAACTCCACCGCCTACCGCCAGCTGGTGAGCAAGAACGGCGCCAACATGAAGCAGGGCGACACCGTGCTCATCTGGGGCGCCTCCGGTGGCCTGGGCTCCTACGCCACCCAGATGGCGCTCAACGGCGGCGCCATCCCGGTGTGCGTCGTGGGCAGCTCGGAGAAGGCCGAGATCGTCCGGAGGATGGGCGCCGAGCTGGTCATCGACCGCTCCGCCGAGGGCTACAAGTTCTGGAAGGACGAGAACACCCAGGACCCCAAGGAGTGGCAGCGCCTGGGCAAGAAGATCCGCGAGCTGACCGGGGGCGAGGACGTCGACATCGTCTTCGAGCACCCGGGCCGGGAGACCTTCGGCGCCAGCGTCTACGTGGCCAAGAAGGGCGGGACGATCATCACCTGCGCCTCGACCACCGGCTACCTGCACGAGTACGACAACCGCTACCTGTGGATGAACCTCAAGAAGATCCTCAGCTCGCACTTCGCCAACTACAAGGAGGCGTGGGAGGCCAACCGGCTCATCGACCGGGGGCTGATCCACCCGACGCTGTCCAAGGTCTACCCGATGGCCGACGTCGGCCAGGCCGCCCTCGACGTCCACCGCAACGCCCACCAGGGCAAGGTCGGCGTCCTCACCCTGGCCCCCGAGGAGGGGCTGGGCGTGAAGGACGCCGAGAAGCGCGCCAAGCACCTCGACGCGATCAACCGCTTCCGCGGCATCTGAGCGGACCGGTGGGGCCGGCCGCGCGCCGGCCCCACCGGCACCTCGTCGGGCGTGGCACCAGAGACGTCCGGGGCCCCTGGGATCCGTCCCCCGAGGGACCGGTGACGAGCCCTCCCCCTTCTGCGAGGATGGGCGCATGAGCGACTCCCGCCGCGATCTGCCGATGCACGAGGCCCAGCACTCGTTCGACGTGGTCCTGCGGGGGTACGACCGCAACCAGGTCGCCGCGACGATCGAGCGGCTCGAGGAAGACTTCCACATCGCGCTGGCCGACCGGGACGCCGCCGCCGCGCGCACGGCCGATCTGGCCGGCCAGCTGTCGGCCCTGCACGGCGAGATCGAGGCGCTGCGCCGCAAGGCCGCGACCGCCTCGGCGCCCACCTTCGAGAACATCAGCGAGCGCATCCAGCACATGCTGCAGCTGGCCGAGGAGGAGGCGGCGGAGATCCGCCAGGCCGCCGAGAACGACGCCCTGGCCGTCCGGGAGCAGACCGCCGCCGAGGAGCGGGCGCTGCTCGAGCGCCACGCCGCCGGGCAGGCCGAGGTCGAGCGGATGATCGGCGAAGCCCGGCACAGCGCCGAGCAGATCGCGCAGAAGGCCCAGATCCGGGCCGACGAGCTGGTCGCCAAGGCCCAGGAGCGGGTGGCCCGGCTCGACGCCGAGTCCCAGGCCCGCCGCACCAAGGTCGAGGAGGACTTCGACATCGCGCAGCGCGCCCGCCGCGCCGAGGCCGCCCGGGCCGAGGAGGACCGCGAGCGCGTCTCCATCCAGGCCGCGCGCCAGCGGATCGCCGCCGCCGAGCAGCACGCGGCCCAGCTGGTCGCCGACGCCGAGGCCCGCGCCGAGGCGATCCGCGACGTGCGCGACGAGCTGACCAGCCGGCTGGTCCAGGCCCGCCGGCTGCTGGACGACCTGCCCGACCTCGGCGACCGCCCCCAGCAGTCCCGCGACGACGCCGGCGCCGAGCGGCGGTCCCGCCCGGCCGCGCACGCTGCCGCCGGCACCGCGCCCGAGCAGCCCGCCGCCGCGCCGCAGTCCGCCGCCGGGGACCGGCCCGCGCCGGGCTCCCGTCCCGCGCCGACCGCCCAGCCGGCGACCCAGGAGCGGTCCGCTCCCGAGGCCGCGTCCGCCGACCGGTCCCCGGCCCCGACCCCCGGGCCGCAGACCGGGCAGCAGCCGGCCGTCCAGGCCTCCCGCGGCGAGAGCGAGGCCGCCGCGGCCCGCCAGCCCACCCGGCCCGACCCGGTGACCGCCACCTTCCCCGCGGCCCAGCGCCCCGGTGAGCCGGCCACCCGCCAGCTGCCGATGCCGCCGCGGCCCACGCCCACCGGTCCCACCACGGCTCCGCAGGCGGCTCCCACCCAGTCGATCGACCAGCCGGTGGGCCAGGGGCGCTCCTGATCCCCCTGCCCCACCTCCGGGCAGCCCGCGTACCACCGGACCGGCGCGTCCGGCCGGCACGCGGGCTGCCGGCCGTCCTGGCCCTCCTGCTCGTCGTGCTGGGCGGCATCCTGGCCTCGCCGGGCCGGGCCGTGGCGGACGAGCCGGGCACCGGGCTGCTGCGGGTGGCGCACCTGTCCCCCGACACCCCGGCGGTCGACGTCTCCCTGACCCCGGCCGCGGCTGCCGGGCAGGTGCTCACCGACCCCGGGCCCGTCGTGGCCGGCGGCCTCGGCTACGGCGAGGTCCGCGGCTACGCCGAGCTGACCCCCGGCGCGTACGCGGTCAGCGTGCGCGCCGCCGGCGCCCCGGCCACCCGCCCGCCGGTGCTCGCCACCCGCGTCGAGGTGGTCGCCGGCCAGGCCTGGACCGTGGCGCTCACCGGCTCCTTCGCCCGGCTCTCGCTCGAACCGACCCCCGACGACCTGAGCGCTCCTCCCCCGGGTACCGCGCGGGTCCGGGTGCTCGCAGCGGCGGCCACGCTGCCCTCGGCCGACGTGCTGCTCGGCGACGGCTCGCCGCTCGCCACCGGCCTGCGCTTCCCGGGCGCCGGCCCGTCCGTCGCGGTGCCCGGCGGGCAGCACGTCGTCCGGGTGCCCGGCGCGGACGCGGCCACTGCCCTGGACCTCCCGGCCGGCTCGATCGGCACGGTGCTGGTGCTCGACCGGGCAGGAGGGGGCGTCGAGCTGCGCCCGGTGGCCGACGCCACCGGGCCCGCGGTACGTCCCGCGGGCGCGGTCGAGGCCGGCGGTGGACCGGAGGAGGCGGCCGGGAGCTGGCCGGCGCGCGTCCTCGCCGTCCTGACCGCCGCACCCGGCACCGCCGCGGCACGGGTGCCGCCGTCCAGCGGGGTCCCGGACCCCGTCCGGTTGCGGGTGCCCGCCGTGGGCATCGACACCGCCGTCGTCCGCACCGGGCAGGACGGGACCGGTGCGCTCCTCCCGCCGGGGGACCCCGAGCTCACCGGCTGGTTCACCGGCGGCCCGGCACCCGGGGCGGCCGGTCCCGCGGTGCTCACCGGCCACGTGGACGGTGCCGGCCGCCCGGGCGCGCTCAGCGGGCTCGCGGAGGCCGCTCCCGGGGACGAGGTGCAGGTGGAGCGGGCCGACGGCATGAGGGCCCGCTTCCGGGTCACCGCCGTCGACCGGTACGCCAAGGCCCGCTTCCCCGGGTCGGTGGTCTACGCCCCCACCCCGGCGGCCGAGCTCCGGCTGATCACCTGCGGTGGGCCGTTCGACCCGGTGCGGGGCAGCTACCGCGACAACGTGGTGGTGTCGGCCGAGCTGATCGGCTGAGCCCGCTCAGCGGCGCCGGTCGCGCGAGCGCCAGCACGCGGTGTGCCAGTGCCGCCGCCGGTCGGCGGCGGAGTCCACGTCCCAGGGGTCGAGGTCGGAGTCCCGGACGTACGCCGGCCAGGTGACCACATGCGGCGTCCCGGGGCGGATCTCCTGGTCGCAGCCGGGGCAGCGGTAGGTCTTGCCCGTGGACGCGCCGGTGATCGGCCGGACGACCCAGTCGCCGTCGGACGCCTCCTCCACCGGGTCGACGCGACGAGCCGGCTCCCGACGACCTGCTGGTCGGGAGCCGGCTCGCGGGCGGCGACGGGGCACCCGTCAGCGGGCGGCGTAGTCCCGGAAGCCGCGGCCGGTCTTCCGGCCGAGGTAGCCGGCGGTCACCAGGTGCTCGAGCAGCGGCGCCGGGGCGAAGCCCGGCTCGCGGAACTCGGTGTAGAGCTCCCTCTCGATGGCGAGCGAGACGTCCAGGCCGACGACGTCGAGCAGCTCGAACGGCCCCATCGGGTACCCGCAGCCCACCTTCATGGCGGCGTCGATGTCGTCGGCGGTGGCGTAGTGCGCCTCCAGCATCTTCACCGCGTCGTTCAGGTACGGGAAGAGCAGGGCGTTGACGATGAAGCCGGCCCGGTCGGTGCAGGAGACCGCGTGCTTCGCCAGCTGCGCCGACACCGCGTGGATGGTCGCCGCGACGTCCGGCGCGGTGGAGATCGTCGAGACGACCTCGACCAGCTTCATGACCTGCGCGGGGTTGAAGAAGTGCATGCCCACGACGTCGGCCGGGCGGCCGCTGGCCTTGGCGCACTCGATGACCGGCAGGCTCGAGGTGGTGGTGGCCAGCACGGCCCCGGGCTTGGTGATCTCGCCCAGGTTCGCGAACAGCGCCTCCTTGACCGGCAGCGACTCGACCACGGCCTCGATGACCAGGTCGCGGTCGGCGAGGTCGTCCAGCGACGTCGTGCCGCTGACCCGGGCGAGCATCTCCTCCTTGGCCGCCTCGTCGAGCCGGCCGCGGACGACCTGCTTGTCCAGGGACTTGGTGAGCGCCGAGGTGACGGCCTCCACCTTCTCCGGCGACCGGGCCACGAAGACGACGTCGAAGCCGCCCTTGGCGACGACCTCGATGATCCCGGTGGCCATGGTGCCCGAGCCGACGACGCCCACCGTCCGCACGGGGCGGGCGCCCTCGGCGGCGCCGCCCGGGGTGGGGGTGGCGTCGTCGGCGACGACCTCGGCGGAGCCTGGGGCGGCGTAGGTGTAGAAGCCGCGGCCGACCTTCCGGCCGAGCAGTCCGGCGGTCATCATCTGCTTGATGATCGGGCTCGGCGCGTGCAGCCGGTTGCGCGACTGCTTGTACATCGTGTCGAGGATCTCGTAGGCGGTGTCGATGCCGATGAGGTCCATGAGCGCCAGCGGGCCCATGGGCAGGCCGCAGCCCAGACGCATGGCCGCGTCGATGTCCTCGCGGCTGGCGTACCGGTTCTCGAACATCGAGACGGCGTGGTTGAGGTAGCCGAACAGCAGCGCGTTGGCGATGAAGCCCGCCTTGTCGCCGATCGTCACGTCGACCTTGCCCAGCCGCCCGGCCAGCGCCTCGACGTCCTCGACCACCGAGGGCTCGGTGACGACGGTGCGCACCACCTCGACCAGCTTCATGACCGGCGCCGGGTTGAAGAAGTGCATCCCGATGACCTTGCTGGGCCGGCCGGTGACGACCGAGAGCTCGGTGACCGACAGGCTGGAGGTGTTGGTCGCCAGGATGGTGTCCGGCGGGCAGATCTTGTCCAGCTTGCCGAACAGCTCCGCCTTGAGCTCCATGCGCTCGGGCACGGCCTCGATGACCAGCTCGACGGTGCTCAGGTCCTCCAGCGAGGTGGAGAACCGGATCCGCTCGAAGATCGCGTCCCGGTCGGCGGGGTCGAGCTTGCCGCGGGCCACGGCCCGGTCGGTCGACTGCTCCACGTGCCCGCGGCCCCGGGCCAGCGCCGTGTCGCTGATCTCGACGGCGGTCACGGACAGGCCCGCCCGCGCGAGCACCTCCGCGATGCCGGCACCCATGGTGCCCAGCCCCACGACGCCGACCTCGTTCAGTTCCCTGGCCACGTTGCCAACTCCCATCGCCGGTGATCGCGGGGAAGTCTCTCACCCGCCCATTCCGGACGTGCGAGCGCTACCGGCAGGTAACGGGCGGGCACTCAGCTGCAGCGAACCTAGAAGAGCCGCTGGGTGGGGTCGTCGGTGCCCTTGAGGACGGCGTAGTCGACGGTGACGCAGTCGATCCCGCGGTCGGTCGCCAGCACCCGGGCCTGGGGCTTGATCTCCTGCGCGGCGAACACCCCGCGCACCGGCGCCAGCAGGGGGTCACGGTTGAGCAGCTTCAGGTAGCGGGTCAGCTGCTCGACGCCGTCGATCTCGCCGCGGCGCTTGATCTCCACGGCCACCACCGCGCCGGCGGCGTCCCGGCAGAGCAGGTCGACCGGCCCGATCGCCGTCGGGTACTCCCGGCGCACCAGCGACCAGCCCGGCCCGAAGGTCTCCACGTGCAGGGCCAGCAGCCGCTGCAGCTCCGCCTCGACGCCGTCCTTCTGCAGGCCCGGGTCCACGCCGAGGTCCTGCGCGTGGTCGTGCAGGACCTCCTCGATGCTGATGATCAGCTGCTCGCCGGCCTTGTTCGTCACCGTCCACGTGCCCGCGCCGTCGGCCAGCTCCTCGTCGAGCCGGCAGGGCGGGCTCATCCAGTTCAGCGGCTTGTAGGCGCGGTCGTCGGCGTGCACCGAGACCGACCCGTCGGCCTTGACCAGCAGCAGACGGGTCGCCAGGGGCAGGTGGGCGGTGAGCCGACCGATGTAGTCGACGGAGCAACGGGCGATGACCAGGCGCACGGGCGCCGACGGTACCGGCCGGCCTGCGGTCGGCCACCGACGGGACTTACGGAAACGGAAGGCCCGGAACCCGGTGACGGCCGCCACCGCAGCGGCCAGAATGACCGCGTGCCTGCTCCGCGAGGGACCACCACGACCGCGAGCACCGACGGGCTCGGCGGCGACTGGGTGCACTGGCTGCTCGACGCGGCCCGCACGCGGCTCGGCATGGAGATCGCCTGGGTGTCCCTGTTCCGGGAGGGCCATCAGCTGATCACCTCGGTGACCGGCGAGCTGGACGCCATGAACGTGCAGGCGGGGATGAGCACGCCCCTGGAGGGCTCCTACTGCGTCCGGGTGCTCAGCGGCCAGCTGCCGCCGGTGGTCACCGGTGCCGGCCGGGACCCGCGGACCCGGGACCTGCCGGTGACCGGCGACCTCGGCATCGGCTCCTACGTCGGCGCACCGCTGCGGGGAACGGACCAGCGCCCCGTCGGGATGCTGTGCTGCCTGAGCCGAGATCCGGGCACGCACCTCGACGGCGACGCGGTGCGCACGGTGGAGCTGCTGGCCGACCTGATCAGCGACCACCTGCAGCACCCGCGGCCGGCGTCCCGGCGGGACCTCGCCGAGCGCCGCGCGCGGCTCCGCACCTTCCTGCAGCAGGAGGCGGTGCAGGTGCTCCTCCAGCCGGTGGTCGACATGCGGACCGGCGAGGTCATCGGGCACGAGGCCCTCAGCCGCTTCCCGGGATGGGGCGGGGAGGGGCCGGCGGAGCTGTTCAGCGAGGCCGCCGCGCTCGGGATCGGGGTCGAGCTCGAGGAGGTCGCGGCCCGCGCCGCGCTGGCGACCGCCGGCCGGTTGCCCGGCGGGCTGCCCCTCGCGGTGAACCTGTCCGCCGACGCACTGCTCTGCCCCACCGTCGTCGACCTGCTGCTGGAGCACCCCGGAGGCCCCCTGGCCGTGGAGATCACCGAGCACAGCCGGGTCGACGACTACGACGCCGTCGTGGCGGTCACCAGCCGGCTGCGCGGCGCGGGCGTCACCGTCTGCGTCGACGACGCCGGCGCCGGGTACGCCAGCCTGCGGCACATCCTGCGGTTGAGCCCCGACGTCATCAAGCTCGACATCGGGCTGGTCATGGGGCTGCAGACCGACCCGGCCCGGCAGGCCATGACGTCGGCGATGGTGGCGTTCGCCGGCGAGACCGGCGCGCGGCTGGTGGCCGAAGGGGTCGAGCACGCCGGGGAGCGGGCCGCCCTCCTCGACCGCGGCGTCCGCTTCGGGCAGGGCTACCTCTTCGGCCGGCCGCGGCCGGTGGCCGAGGTGCTCGACGGGGCGCCCGCGTGAGCGCCGCGAGGGAACCTCCCGGCCACCCCGGCCCGTCGTCATGGGTATGAGCACCCGTCCCCTGCGCGCCGCCACCCTGCTGGTCCTGGCCGTGCTGCTCGCCGCCTGCGCCGACGTGGCCGGTGGCGGCGGCACACCCGCCGCGGACCCGTCGACTCCCGCCGCGGAGGACGCCACCGTCGTGCTCCAGGTCAGCGAGGTCGGCGGGTTCACCACGCCGGCCATGCTCGCCGGACGGGTGCCCTCCGCGACGCTCTACGCCGACGGCCGGCTCGTCACCGACGGTCCCGTGATCGCCATCTGGCCGGCCCCCGCCCTGCCGAACCTGCAGGTGTACCGGCTGGGCGACGGCGGGGTGCGCGACCTGGTCGAGCGCGCGGTCGCCGCCGGCGTGACGGAGACCGGCGACCTGGGCAGCCCGCCGGTCGCCGACGTGACCAGCACCCGCTTCACCGTCCGCACCGGCGGTGGGACGGTCACCCGCGAGGTCTACGCCCTCGGCGTCGGCCCGGCGCCCGAGCGCGGGCCGGACGGCGAGCTCCCCACCGGGCTCGACACCGGGATCTCCGAGGAGCAGGCGGCCGCCCGTGCCCGGCTCGCCGAGCTGGCCGAGGCGCTGCGGGATCCGGTCGCCGCCCTGGGTGCCGACCGGGTCAGCGGGCCCGAGCCGTACCGGCCGGAGGCCGTGGCCGCGGTGGTCGGCCCCTACGTCGAGGTGGACCCGGCCCAGGCCGAGCAGCCGTGGCCCGGGCCGGAGCTGCCGGGCGAGCCGATCGGACCGGGGACGACGTGCGTGACGGCCACCGGGGAGCAGGCGCAGGCGGTGCTCGACGCAGCCGCTGAGGGCAACTCGGCCACCCCCTGGGTCGGCGACGACGGGGAGCGGTGGTCCGTGGTGCTGCGGCCGCTGCTGCCGCACGAGTCCGGGTGCGCGGACCTGACCGCGGGATGACCGTCGGGCCCGGACCTCGGGAGGAGGTCCGGGCCCGACGGTCGGGGGTGCCGCGCTACGCGGTCACGGGCTTCCGCAGGTCGGCGTCGACGCCGCCGCGGTCCTCGACCGGGGCCAGCGGGTCGACCGTGTTCGTCGAGCGGTAGCGCTCGAGGTCGAGGATGCCCTCCCGCTTGGCCACGATCGTGGGCACCAGCGCCTGACCGGCGACGTTCACCGCGGTCCGCCCCATGTCGAGGATCGGGTCGACCGCCAGCAGCAGGCCCACGCCGGCCAGCGGCAGGCCGAGGGTGGACAGCGTGAGGGTGAGCATGACCACCGCGCCGGTGACGCCGGCGGTGGCGGCCGAGCCGATGACCGACACCAGGACGATGAGCAGGTAGTCGGTGAGGCCGAGGTCCACCCCGAAGAACTGGGCGACGAAGATCGCCGCCAGCGCGGGGTAGATCGCCGCGCAGCCGTCCATCTTCGTCGTCGCGCCCAGCGGGACGGCGAACGAGGCGTAGGACCGCGGGACGCCGAGGTTCTGCTCGGTCACCCGCTCGGTCACCGGCAGCGTGCCGATCGACGAGCGCGAGACGAAGGCCAGCTGGATCGCCGGCCAGGCCCCCGCGAACCACCGCAGCGGCGAGAGGCCGTGCAGGCGCAGCAGCACCGGGTAGACGACGAACAGCACCAGCGCGAGACCCGCGTAGACGGCGCCGGCGAAGACCCCGAGCGAGCCGAGGGACTCCCAGCCGTAGCTGGCGACGGCGTTGCCGATCAGGCCGACGGTGCCCAGCGGCGCGAGCAGGATGACCCACCACAGCACCTTCTGCACGATGGCCAGGGCGGAGCGGACGAGGCCGAGGAACGGCTCGGCCGCCTCGCCGACCTTGAGCACCGCGATGCCGATCGCCGCGGCGATGACGATCAGCTGCAGGACGTTGAACGACAGATCGCCCTCGGCCGAGGACTGCAGCCCGAGGATGTTGCCGGGCACGATGCCGTTCAGGAAGTCGAACCAGGAGCCGGTCCGGGTCGGGTCCGCCTGCGCGGCGGCGTCGACCGAGCTGTTGCGCCCCGGCTCGGTGAGCAGGCCGAGGGTGATCCCGATGCCGACGGCGATCAGCGCGGTGATGGCGAACCACAGCAGCGTCTGGGCGGCCAGCCTGGCCGCGTTCGAGACCTGCTTGAGGTTGGCGATGCTGACGATCACCGCGGTGACGATCAGCGGCGGGACGAGGGTCTTCAGCAGCGTGACGAACGTGCCGCCGATGGTCTGGAGGGTGCTGGTGAGCCAGTTGGGCGAGCCGTCGGCGACGGTGCCCATCTCACGGGCGACGAAGCCGAGGGCGACGCCGACGACCAGGGCGAGGAGGACCTGCGCCGCGAAGGGCACGCGGCGGAGACGAGCGAGCACGGGGGGATTTCCGTTCTGGGTGGGGGATGACCGGGCGGGGCGTCAGCCCCGACAGCGGTCCACCGTCACGCGGCCGAAGTCGACGGTGCGCCGTCGCGTCAGCCCCCAGATGTTCTGCACGGGTACGTCAGTCCTCCCGCACGCCCGGGCATTCCGGGCTGTGGCCGGGTTCACCCGGCCGGGTGCATCCCGGTCAGTCCGACCAGACCGGACGTCGCTTCTCCAGGAACGAGGCCATGCCCTCGCGCGCGCCGGGCAGCTGGCTGGCCGCGGCCATGACCTCGATGGCGGTCGCGTAGGCGTCCCGCTCCGGCCGGTCCAGCTGGGCGTACATCGTCTGCTTGCCCCAGCCCTTGCTGGCCCGCGAGCCCCGGGTCGCCCGCTCCATCAGGTCGTCGACGGCGGTGTCCAGGTCGGCGTCGGGGACCACCCGGTTGACCAGCCCCCAGTCCAGCGCCGTCGCGGCGTCGATGACGTCGCCGGTCAGTGCCAGCTCCATCGCCCGCTTGCGGCCCACGTTGCGGGCGATCGCCACCATCGGCGTGTGGCAGAACCAGCCGCCCTTGCCGCCGGGGGCGGCGAAGCCCGCGGACTCCGCGGCGACGGCGAGGTCGCACGAGGCGACCAGCTGGCAGCCGGCGGCCGTGGCCAGGGCGTGCACGCGGGCCAGGACGACCTGCGGCACGTCCTGGACCGTCTGCATCAGCTCCGTGCACAGCCGCAGCAGGCTGCGCACCTCGGGCAGCGGGGCGCCGGCGACGTCGGCGAAGTCGTGGCCGGCGCTGAACACCGGCCCCTCGGCGGCGAGCACGATGCCCGCGGCGTCGCTTCCCCCCGCCTCGGTCACCGCGCCGAGCAGTTGCGTGAGGTGCTCGCGGGAGAGGGCGTTGCGCTTCGCCGCGCGGGTCATCGTGATGCGGACGACGTCACCGTCGCGCTCGACCCGTGGCGCACCGTGGTCGGTCATGGCCTGACCCCACCATGCCGGGCGCCGGTCGGCAACGACGATCGCCGCGCGAAGGGGGACGCTGGGCCGGTGCCCGATCCCGAACCGCTCAGCCGGACCGCCCCGCGACCGGCGGGCCGCACGGTCTTCACCCAGGGCTGGCGCGACGTCGCGTTCCTCCACTGGGCGGTCGATCCTGCCCGCGTCGCTCCCCTGCTGCCGGCCGGCACCCGCCCCGACGTGCTCGACGGCGCCACCTACGTCGGGCTCATCCCTTTCCGCATGCAGCGGATCGGGCTGTTCGGGGCACCGGGCATCCCCTACCTCGGCTCCTTCGCCGAGACCAACGTCCGGCTCTACTCGGTCGACGCCCAGGGCCGCCGGGGCGTCGTCTTCCGGTCCCTGGACGCGGCACGCCTGGTTCCCGTGGTCACCGCCCGCTGGGCCGCCCGGCTGCCCTACGCCTGGTCGCGCATGCGGATCGAGCACGCCGGCGACCGCGTCACCTACCGCTGCCGCCGGCGCTGGCCCAGCCCCGCCGGCGCGCGCAGCGCGATCACGGTCCGGGTGGCCGGCCGGCTGTACCGGCCGGACCCCCTGGCCGACTTCCTGACCGCCCGGTGGGGACTGCACCGGCCCGGACGACGCGGTCCGGCGTACTGGCCGAACGAGCACCCGGCCTGGCCGCTGCACCGGGCGGAGCTCGTCGACCTCGACGACTCGCTGCTGCCCGCGGCCGGCCTGGGCGACCTCCCCGGCCGGCCCGACAGCGTGCTGTTCTCGCCGGGCGTCGACGTCCGCTTCGGCCCGGTGCTCAGGCCGGGGCGGGCACCTTCTCGCCGAGACCGTTCGCCTCGCGCACCACGTCGACGACCTGGCCCATGATGTCGTTGAGCCCGAAGTCCTTCGGTGTGAAGACGCGGGCGACGCCCTGGTCGCGCAGCCGGCGGGCGTCGCTGTCGGGGATGATCCCGCCGACGACGACCGGGACGTCGTCCATCCCGGCCTCCCGCAGCCCCCGCAGCACCGCGGGCACGACCTGCAGGTGCGAGCCGGAGAGCACCGACAGGCCGACGACGTGCACGTCCTCCTCGACCGCCGCCGAGACGATCTGCTCCGGGGTCAGCCGGATCCCCTGGTAGATCACCTCGAACCCGGCGTCCCGGGCCCGCACGGCGATCTGCTCGGCGCCGTTGGAGTGGCCGTCCAGGCCCGGCTTGCCCACCAGGAACCGCAACCGGCCCCCGATCTCCTCGCCGGTTGCCCGCACCCGCTCGCGGACGGCGGTCAGGTTCTCGTCGGCCTCGCCACCGCCGGCGGCCGCGGCCACACCGGTGGGCGCCCGGTACTCGCCGAACACCTCGCGCAGCACCCCGGCCCACTCCCCCGTCGTCACGCCGGCCCGCGCGCAGTCGAGGGTGGCGGGCATCAGGTTGACGTCGGAGGACGCCGCCGTGCGCAGCGCGTCCAGGGCCTTCCGCACCGGCTCCGGGTCCCGCTCGGCGCGCCACTTCCGCACCGCCTCCTGGGCGGCGGCCTCGACGGCCGGGTCCACGACCATGATCGCCGCGTCCAGGTCGGCGGTCAGCGGGTTGGGCTCGGTGGTGTCGAACTTGTTGACCCCCACGACGACGTCCTCGCCGCTCTCCATCCGCCGCCGGCGCTCGGCCAGCGAGCTCACCAGCTCGCCCTTCATGTAGCCGGACTCGACGGCGACGACGGCCCCGCCCATCTCCTGCACGCGGGCGATCTCGGCCCGGGCGCCCTCGACGAGCTCGGCGACCTTCTTCTCCACCACGACCGAGCCGGTGAAGAGGTCCTCGTAGTCGAGCAGGTCGGTCTCGTAGGCGAGCACCTGCTGCAGCCGCAGCGACCACTGCTGGTCCCAGGGCCGGGGCAGGCCGAGGGCCTCGTTCCAGGCCGGCAGCTGCACGGCGCGGGCGCGGGCGTCCTTGGACAGGGTGACGGCGAGCATCTCCAGCACGATGCGCTGGACGTTGTTCTCCGGCTGCGCCTCGGTGAGGCCGAGGGAGTTGACCTGCACGCCGTAGCGGAAGCGGCGGTGCTTGGGGTCCTGCACGCCGTAGCGCTCCTCGGTCAGCTCGTCCCAGAGCTGGGTGAAGGCCCGCATCTTGCACATCTCCTCGACGAAGCGGACGCCCGCGTTGACGAAGAAGGAGATGCGGGCGACGACCTCGCCGAAGCGGTCGGGCGGCACCTGGCCCGAGTCGCGCACCGAGTCGAGGACGGCGATCGCGGTGCTCATCGCGTAGGCGATCTCCTGCACCGGCGTGGCCCCGGCCTCCTGCAGGTGGTAGCTGCAGATGTTGATCGGGTTCCACTTCGGCATGGTCGTCACCGTGTAGGCGACCATGTCGGTGATCAGCCGCATCGACGGCGCCGGCGGGAAGACGTAGGTCCCCCGCGACAGGTACTCCTTGATGATGTCGTTCTGCGTCGTCCCCGCGAGCTTCGTGACGTCGTGCCCGTGCTCCTCGGCCACCGCCTGGTAGAGCGCCAGCAGCCACATCGCGGTGGCGTTGATCGTCATCGACGTGTTCATCTCGTCGAGCGGGATGCCGTCGAAGAGGGCCCGCATGTCCCCGATGTGCGTGACCGGGACGCCGACCTTGCCGACCTCACCGACGGCGAGCTCGTCGTCGGGGTCGTAGCCGGTCTGCGTCGGCAGGTCGAAGGCGACCGAGAGCCCGGTCTGCCCCTTCGCCAGGTTGCGGCGGTACAGGGCGTTGGACTCGGCCGGCGAGGAGTGGCCGGCGTAGGTGCGCATGACCCAGGGGCGGTCGCGCTCCGTCGGCGATGTCGGGAACGGCATACCGGCGGAGTGTAGGGCGGTTACCGATCGGTAGCAGCCCCGCCCACCCAGCGTGGGCGGTGGCACACTCGATCGGGTCGGACAGGAGGAGAGCCATGCCGGTGGACGCGGGGAGCCTGGTGGCGCCGGCCGTCACCGTGCTCGTCATCGTGCTCCTGGTGCTGTTCGCGCGCTGGGCGTTCGGCGGCGGCGACCACGGTGGTCCCGGTCGGGGGCGCGGCGCGATCGCGGCCGGGGACGACGGGTTGCTCACCCGGATCGCCACGCTCAGCCGCCGGGAGTCGGCCCTGGCGCTGCGGGCGGTGCTGTCCGACGCCGGCATCCGCTCCACCGTGCGATTCCCCGGCGCGCACCGCGCCGAGGTGCTGGTCTTCCCGGAGGACGCCGACCGGGCCCGGGCGCTGGCCGTCTCCTTCGGCGGCTGACCCGGTTCGGGTGGCTCAGCCGGGCCGCTGGGTGCGGGTCACCTCGGCGCCCAGGCCGCGCAGCTGGTCGACGAAGTCGGGGTAGCCGCGGTCGACGTGGTGCACGTCCTGCACCTCGGTGATCCCGTCGGAGCACAGCCCCGCCAGCACCAGCCCGGCCCCGGCCCGGATGTCGGTGGCGAGCACCGGTGCGCTGGAGAAGCGCTCCCGGCCGCGCACGACGGCGTGGTGGCCGTCGATGCGGACGTCGGCGCCCAGCCGCACCAGCTCGTTGACGAACATGAACCGGCCCTCGAAGACGTTCTCGGTGATCAGCGCCGTCCCGGTGGACACCGCGGCGAGGGCGACCGCCATCGGCTGCAGGTCGGTCGGGAAGCCGGGGAACGGCAGCGTGACGACGTCGACGCAGCGCGGCCGGCCCTCCATCGCCACCCGGACGCCGTCGGGCAGGGCCTCCACGGTGGCACCGGCGTCGACGAGCTTGTCCAGCGCCACCGTGAGGTGCCCGGCGACGGCGCGCTCGACGACGACGTCGCCGCGGGTCATGACCGCGCCGATCGCCCAGGTGCCGGCGACGATCCGGTCGGGCACCGTCGTGTACGCCACCGGCTGCAGCACGTCGACGCCCTCCACGGTGATCGTCGAGGTGCCCGCGCCGTCGATCCGCGCGCCCATCTCGCCGAGCATCCGGCACAGGTCGACGATCTCGGGCTCGCGCGCGGCGTTGTCCACGACCGTCGTGCCCTCGGCCAGCACTGCGGCCATCACCAGGTTCTCGGTGGCGCCCACCGACGGGAAGTCCAGCCAGATCGAGGTGCCGGTGAGCCGGGGCGCGGTGGCCACCAGGAACCCGTGCTCGCTCACGATGGTCGCGCCGAGCCGCTCCAGGCCCGAGATGTGCATGTCCAGCCCGCGGGAGCCGATGGCGTCCCCGCCGGGCAGGGCCACCCGGGCGCTGCCGCAGCGGGCGACGAGCGGGCCCAGCACGCTGATGGAGGCGCGCATCCGGCGCACGAGGTCGTAGTCGGTCTCCGTCGACGGCTTCTCGGGGACGTCGATGGTCAGCCGGCCGCCACCGGTACCGGGCACGCGCTCGTAGGAGACGTCGCAGCCGAGCCGGCGCAGCACCTCGCTCATGATCGTCACGTCGAGGATGTCGGGCACCTCGTCGATCGTCGAGCGCCCCGTGGCGAGCAGCGCCGCCGCCATGAGCTTCAGCGCGCTGTTCTTGGCACCGGTGACCCGCACCCGGCCCGCGAGCCTCGCTCCCCCGGCCACCTCGAAGCACTCCACCGGCTCACCCTACGGCGCGGCGTCCGCGCACCGCCGTCACCGGCGTCCTGGCCGGCTGCACCTAGGCTGCGGGCATGACGGTCCGGCTCACCCGCATCTACACGAAGACCGGCGACGCCGGTCAGACGCACCTGGGCGACATGAGCCGGGTGTCGAAGACCGATCCACGGCTGGTCGCCTACGCCGACGTCGACGAGGCCAACAGCGCCATCGGGGTCGCGCTGGCGCTCGGCTCGGCCGAGCCGGCGGTCGCCGAGCTGCTGCGCAGCATCCAGAACGACCTCTTCGACGTCGGCGCCGACCTGTGCACGCCGATCGTCGAGGCCCCGCAGTACCCGCCGCTGCGGGTGACCGCCGCCTACACCGAGCGGCTCGAGGCGGCCTGCGACACCTACAACGAGACGCTGCCGAAGCTCAGCAGCTTCATCCTGCCCGGCGGCACCCCGCTGGCGGCCCTGCTGCACCAGGTGCGGGTGGTCGTGCGGCGGGCCGAGCGCAGCGTGTGGGCGCTCCTGGAGGCCGAGCCGGAGCGCACCAACGCGGAGACCGCGCGCTACCTCAACCGGCTGTCGGACCTGGTGTTCATCCTGGGCCGGGTCGCCAACCCCGACGGCGACATCCTCTGGGAGCCCGGCGCGCACAGCGGCGTGCACGCCCAGCGCGAGGCGGCGGCCGGGTCGGGCTCGGACTGAGCTCCGGCCCCGGCCGGGCGCTCAGCTGCCGGGCGGGGCCGATTCCATCCAGGAGAGGAAGCCGGTCAGGGTCGAGGGCTCCATGGCCAGCTCCCGGGGACCACCGGCGGTGCTGCAGGAGAGGACGACGACGTCGCCGGGCAGCCCGACGTCGTCCCGGCCGGCGGGCCGCTGGGCCAGCACCCGGAAACCGGCCCGGTGCAGCCGGTGCTGCGGGCGGACCGAGAGCGACAGCGCGCGGTACCACAGCAGCGCGTCGTCGCCGTACCAGGCGACGCCGACCGACCAGCGCGCGGAGCCCCCCGCGCGGGTCCACATGGTGACCGCGCCGAGGCCGGAGAGCAGGAACCGGCGGCGCAGCGAGAAGACCACGACCACGAGCAGCAGCAGGACGCCGATCAGGATCAGCAGGGCCGTGGTCATCCTGCGCGCTCGCCGGGTGGATCAGGCGCTCTGTCCGGCCGCCCTCAGCCGGGACTCCGCGCGGCGGGCCGCGGCCAGCCCCTCGGGGGTGTCCTTCTCGCCCTCGGCCCGGCGCAGCGCCTCACGGGCGCGCTCGACGTCGATCTCGGAGGAGATCTCCGCCGTCTCGGCGAGGATCGAGACACCGCGCTCGGTGACGGACAGGAACCCGCCGTGGGCCGCGACGACCATGTCCTCGCCCGACTCGGTGCGGATGGTCACGACGCCGCCGTCGGCCAGCTGACCGAGCAGCGGGGCGTGGCCGGGGAGCACACCGAGCTCGCCCTCCGTGGTGCGGGCGATGACACTGGTTGCCTCGCCGGACCAGATCTTGCGCTCGACGGCCACCAACTCGACCTGCAGGGTCGCCACGACACTCCTCGGTTTGAACGGACGGTCCGCCTCACTCTAACGGCGTGCTGGTACGGCCCCCTGCCGGGCACCGCCCCGAGCGTGCGAGGGGTGGGGAGGAGGGGGCCCTCTTTCAGGCCGCGCGGCGGTAGAGGAGCGTGTAGCGGCCCACGCGGACCCAGGGGTGGCGGACGCAGGTGGCTGGTGCCCAGCGCTCGGTGTCGAAGGCCGTGATCGGGGCGTCGACCGGCGCGTACGGCGGCCACGTCCAGTCCCCGGATGCCCGGCCTCCGGCCGCCGGCACCGCGCTGTCCCGGTCCACGTCGCCCCCCACGTCGGCCCCCGTCGTCCGGGCGCGCCTGCGACCGATGGTCGGCATCCCGGCCCGCGGAGCGCAGGGCTGCGGGGGGAAACCACCCGAAAGGGCGAGCCCGGGACGGCGGTCGTCAGGGGCCGGGGACGGCGAACGCCAGGGGCCGGGGACGGCGACGGCCGGGCCGCCCCGGAGGGCGACCCGGCCGTCGGCGAGGCTCGGTGGAGGCGGTCAGGCCTTCTTGAGCTTGTTCGCGTTCTTCTCGAGGTCCTCGAGACCACCGCACATGAAGAACGCCTGCTCCGGCACGTTGTCGTAGGTGCCCTCGGTGAGCGCCTTGAAGGCCTCGAGGGTCTCCGACAGCGGCACGTAGGAGCCGGGCTGACCGGTGAAGGCCTCGGCCACGAACATGTTCTGCGAGAGGAAGCGCTCGATGCGCCGGGCCCGGTTGACCGTGACCTTGTCCTCCTCGGAGAGCTCGTCGATGCCGAGGATCGCGATGATGTCCTGCAGCTCCTGGTAGCGCTGGAGGATCTGCTTCACGGTCTGGGCGATCTGGTAGTGCTCCTGGCCCACGTACTGCGGGTCGAGGATCCGGCTGGTCGAGTCCAGCGGGTCCACGGCCGGGTAGATGCCCTTCTCCGAGATCGGCCGCGAGAGCACGGTCGTCGCGTCGAGGTGGGCGAACGTGGTGTGCGGCGCCGGGTCGGTGATGTCGTCGGCGGGCACGTAGATCGCCTGCAGCGAGGTGATCGAGCGACCACGCGTCGAGGTGATCCGCTCCTGGAGCTCACCCATCTCGTCGGCCAGCGTCGGCTGGTAACCCACGGCGGACGGCATGCGGCCCAGCAGGGTCGACACCTCCGAGCCGGCCTGGGTGAACCGGAAGATGTTGTCGATGAAGAGGAGCACGTCCTGGTTCATCTCGTCGCGGAAGTACTCCGCCATGGTGAGCGCCGAGAGCGCCACCCGCAGCCGGGTGCCCGGCGGCTCGTCCATCTGGCCGAACACCAGCGCGGTCGAGTTGATGACGCCGGACTCGGTCATCTCCGTGATGAGGTCGTTGCCCTCACGGGTTCGCTCGCCGACCCCGGCGAACACCGAGACGCCACCGAACTCCTGGGCGACCCGGCGGATCATCTCCTGGATCAGCACGGTCTTGCCGACACCCGCACCACCGAACAGACCGATCTTCCCGCCGGCCACGTAGGGGGTCAGCAGGTCGATGACCTTGATGCCGGTCTCGAGCAGCTCGGTGCGGCCCTCGAGCTGGTCGAACTTCGGCGCGTGCCGGTGGATCGACCAGTGCAGGGCGTCCTCGGCGTAGCCGGGCTGGTCCAGGCACTCGCCCAGGGCGTTGAAGACGTGCCCGGTCACCACCTCGCCGACCGGGACCATGATCGGGTTCCCGGTGTCGGTGACCTCGGCGCCCCGGACGAGGCCGTCGGTCGGCGCCATCGAGATGGTGCGCACGACGTTCTCGCCGAGGTGCTGGGCGACCTCGAGGGTCAGCCGCTTGCTGAGGTCGGCCAGCGTGACATCGACCTTCAGGGCGTTGAACAGGTCGGGCATCGCGTCGCGCGGGAACTCGACGTCGACGACCGGCCCGGTGACCCGCACGACGCGGCCGGCGGCCGTGGTCTGCGAGCTGGTCGGACGGTCCTCGGTGACGGTCATCTGTACTGCTCTCCTGCCCTGGGGCTCGGTGTTCTGCTGTTCGTGGTGGTCAGTCGTTCGAGCCGGACGAGACCAGCGCGTCGGCACCGCCGACGATCTCGCTGATCTCCTGCGTGATCTCCGCCTGGCGGGCCTGGTTGGCCTGCCGGGACAGGTTCTTCGCCAGCTCCTCGGCGTTGTCGGACGCCGACTTCATCGCGCGGCGGCGCGACGCCGACTCCGAGGCGGCCGCCTCGAGCATCGCCGCGTAGATCCGCGTGGTGATGTACTTCGGCAGCAGCGCGTCGAGCAGGCCCTCCGCGGAGGGCTCGAACTCGTAGGAGGCGGGCACGCCGTCGTCGCCGGTGGTGCCCCGCTCCCGCTCCTCCCGCTCGTAGTCGAACTCGTCGACCTCCTCGACCTCCAGCGGAGCCATCCGCTTGGCGACCGGGACCTGCGCGAGCAGGGAGCGGAACTCGGTGTAGACGATGTGCAACTCGTCCACGCCGAGGATGCCGTCGGCACCTGCGCCGCCGGCCTCGTCGTCGGCGCCTGCGGTGAAGGCGTCGATGAGCGCGCGGCCGACCTCCTGCGCGTCGGGGTAGTTCGGCTGCTCGGAGAAGCCGGTGAACGTGGCGGCCGTCGCGCGGTCACGGAAGGAGTAGTAGGTCTCGCCCTTCCGGCCGACGACGTAGAGCACCGGCTCCTTGCCCTCCTGCCGCAGCAGCGACAGCAGCTCCTCGGTGCGCCGGAGCACGTTCACGTTGTACGAGCCGGCGAAGCCGCGGTCGGAGGTGATGACCAGCACCGCCGCCCGCTGCGGGTTCTCCCGCTCCGTGAGCAGCGGGTGGTCCAGCGACGCCGACGAGGCCAGCGCCGACAGCACCCGCGTGATCTCCCGGGCGTAGGGCTTGGAGGCCTCCACCCGGGCCTGGGCGCGGACGATGCGGGCACCGGCGATCAGCTCCTGCGCCGAGAAGATCTTCTTCGTCGACTTCGTGGAGCGGATGCGGCGCCGCAGCGCGCGGAGGGTACCGGCCATGGGTCAGCTGCCCCGCTTGACCTGGACGCGCTCCTGACCCCGCTCCGAGGCGTCCATGGCCTCGGCCTCGGGCTCGTTCGCCGTCAGCGACTCACCGTCGGTGGTGGTGAACTGGCCGTAGAACTTCTCCACGGCCCGCTCCAGGCTGGACACCGCGTCGTCCTCGAGCTTCTTGGTCTGCTGGATCGACTCGTAGACGGCGTTGTCGCCGCGCGCGACGTAGTCGAGGAACTCCGACTCGAATCGGCGCACGTCGGACACCGGGACGCGGTCGAGCTTGCCGGTCGTGCCCAGCCACAGGGAGACGACCTCGCGCTCGACCGGGTAGGGCGAGTACTGCCCCTGCTTCAGCAGCTCGACCAGGCGCTGGCCGCGCTCCAGGGTGGCCCGGCTGGACGCGTCCAGGTCGGAGGAGAACGAGGCGAAGGCCTCGAGCTCGCGGTACTGCGCGAGGTCCAGGCGCAGGCGGCCGGCGACCGACTTCATCGCCTTGATCTGCGCCGAGCCGCCCACGCGGGACACCGAGATGCCGACGTTGATCGCCGGGCGGACGCCGGAGTTGAACAGACCGGTCTCGAGGAAGATCTGCCCGTCGGTGATCGAGATGACGTTGGTCGGGATGTAGGCCGACACGTCGTTGCCCTTGGTCTCGATGAGCGGCAGGCCGGTCATCGAGCCCGCGCCCAGCTCGTCGTTCAGCTTCGCGCAGCGCTCCAGCAGGCGGGAGTGCAGGTAGAAGACGTCGCCGGGGTAGGCCTCGCGGCCCGGCGGGCGGCGGAGCAGCAGGGAGACGGCGCGGTAGGCCTCGGCCTGCTTCGACAGGTCGTCGAACACGATGAGGACGTGCTTGCCCTCGTACATCCAGTGCTGGCCGATGGCCGAGCCGGTGTAGGGGGCGATGTACTTGAAGCCGGCGGCCTCGGAGGCGGGGGCGGCGACGATGGTCGTGTACTCCATCGCGCCGGCGTCCTCGAGCGCGGCCTTGGTCGCCGCGATCGTCGAGCCCTTCTGGCCGACGGCGACGTAGATGCAGCGCACCTGCTGCGTCGGGTCGCCGGTCGCCCAGGCCTGCTTCTGGTTGATGATCGTGTCCAGCGCGATCGCCGACTTGCCGGTCTGCCGGTCACCGATGATCAGCTGGCGCTGGCCGCGCCCGATCGGGGTCATGGCGTCGATGGCCTTGATCCCGGTCTGCATCGGCTCGTGCACCGACTGCCGCTGCACCACGGTGGGCGCCTGCAGCTCGAGGGCGCGGCGGCCGGTGGTGGCGATCGGGCCGGCACCGTCGATGGGGTTGCCCAGCGGGTCGACGACGCGGCCGAGGTACCCGTCACCGACGGGGACGGAGAGCACCTCGCCGGTCCGGCGGACCTGCTGGCCCTCCTCGATGCCGGAGTAGTCACCCAGGACCACGACACCGACCTCGCGGACGTCGAGGTTCAGCGCCAGACCGCGCACGCCGCTCTCGAACTCGAGCAGCTCGTTGGTCATGACCGAGGGCAGCCCCTCGACCCGGGCGATGCCGTCGCCGGCCTCGGTGACGACCCCGACCTCTTCGCGGGAGACGTCAGGCGAGTACTCGGTGACGTAGTTCTGGATGGCACTGCGGATCTCGTCTGCGGAGATCGTCAGCTCGGCCATGGCTCTGAGTCCTCTTCCCTGCGGGGTCGTGATCTGTGGTGGTGGTCGGTCAGCCGGCGAGCTGCCGACGGGCGGCTTCCAGCCGGTGGGCGATGCTGCCGTCGATGACCTCGTCGCCCACCTGGACGAGGAGGCCGCCGAGCAGCGTCGGGTCGACGGTCACCTGCAACCCGATGGTCCGCCCGTACATGCGACCGAGCACGTCGACCAGCCGTCGTTCCTGGGCGGGGGTCAGCGGCGCCGCCGTCGTCACCCGGGCCACGGACTGGCCGCGGCGACGGCTGGCGGCGTCGGAGAGCCGCTCGACGGCGACACCTGCGGTACCGACGTGCGAGGTGGTGAGCACGTTGCGCAGCAGCAGCTCGGTGACCGGGCTGACCCGGCCGGACAGCAGCTGGTCCAGCAGCGCGGACTTGCCCGCCGCCGGCGCGCTCCGGTCGCTGAGGATGCGGGACAGCTCCCGGTCACCGCCGACGATCCGGCCGAAGCGGAAGAGCTCGTCCTCCACGCTGTCCAGCTCACCGCGGCCGTCGGCGGCGTCGAGAGCCGCCTCGGTCCCGAGCGTGGTCGCGGCCTCGACGAGGTCGAGGGGCCGCGACCAGCGCTGCCGGACGCTGGTCTCGACGACGTCGAGACCGACCGGCGAGAGCCGGCTGGCGAACAGCCGCTGCGCGAGCGCGGCCCGCTCCTCGGGCTTGCCCGAGGGGTCGGAGAGCGCCCGGCGCAGCGACGGCTGGGACTCCAGCAGCCGCGCCACCGCGAACAGCTCCTCGGCCAGCGCCAGCTGGTCACCGGTCTCGGTGGCCCGCGCCTGGCCGGTGAGCCGGTCCTTGGCCTTCCCCAGGAACCCCGAGGGGTCGTGGGTCAGCTCCTCCAGCCGTTCCCGGGCGACGACGAGCGCCGCGCGGCTCGACGCATCCATCAGCGGGTGCCCCCGGCGACGGTGCTGCCGCTCCGGCCGTCCGGGGTGCCGGCGGACATGCCGTCGAGCTGGTCGAGGAACCGGTCCACGGTGCCCTGCCGGCGCGCCTCGTCGGCGAGCGACTCGCCGACCACCCGGCCGGCGAGATCGACGGCGAGCGCGCCGATCTGGCCACGCAGCTCGTTGACCACCTGGCTGCGGGAGGCAGCGATCTGCTCCTCGCCCCGGGCGACGATCCGCGCCGACTCCTCCTGCGCCTGGGCCCTCAGCTCCTCGAGGATCTGCTGCCCCTCGGCGCGGGCCTGGTCCCGGATCTGGGCGGCCTCGTTGCGGGCCTCGGCCAGCTGGGCGCGGTACTGGTCCAGCGACGCCTTGGCCTCGGCCTGCATGGCCTCGGCACGCTCGATGCCGCCCTCGATGGCCCGCCGGCGCTCGGCCAGCATGGTCTCGAGCCGCGGGACCACGTACTTCTTGTACAGCAGGTAGAGGATCGCGAAGGAGATGATTCCGACGATCAGCTCACCCGGGTGCGGGATGACGGGATAGGCGTCCTCCCAGAAGCCACCCTCACCGGTCTCGGCCGCCGCCAGGACGCCGGCCGCGTTGTCGATCGCGCCCATCAGTGTGTCTCCTTCCGATCCTCGGTCAGCCCGAGAAGACGAAGGCCAGGGCGATGCCGAAGATGGCCAGCTGCTCGCAGAGCACGAAGCCCAGGATGGCGATGGTCTGCAGCACACCGCGGACCTCGGGCTGACGCGCCACGCCGCTCACGTAGGCAGCGAAGATCAGGCCGATGCCGATGCCCGGCCCGATGGCCGACAGGCCGTAGCCGATGATCGCGAGATTGCCTTCCATTGGGTGTGTCCGTTCCTCTCAGTCGGTCTGTGCGGCCGGGTGGCGCACATCGGTGGTGCAACTCGGGGGGGGTGGGTGGCTCTGCGGACGTCAGTGGTCGTCCGCGTAGACCTCGGCGATGTAGACGGAGGCCAGCAGGATAAAGACGTAGGCCTGCAGGAACGCGATCAGGATCTCGAACGCGCTGAAGAGGAAGAACATCAGGAAGGCCGGGATCGACACCAGCTTCAGCAGGCCCTCGCCCTCCAGCAGCAGGTACTCCCCGCCGAGGGCGAAGAGCAGCAGCAGGATGTGGCCGGCGAACATGTTGCCGAAGAGTCGCAGCGTGAGGGTCACCGGACGGGTGACGAGGAACGTCACGAGCTCCAGGACGAAGACCACCGGGACGACCCAGAACGGCAGCCCGCTGGGCACCAGGTTCTTGAGGAACCCCCCGAGCCCGCGGCGGCGGACGCCGGCGACCAGGTAGACGACGTAGACCCCGAGCGCGAGGGCGAGGGGGAAGCCGATCCGGCTCATCGTCGGGAACTGGACGGGCGGGATGATGCCCATCAGGTTGTTCAGCAGGATGAGCGTGAACAGCGTGAACAGCAGCGGGACGTAGGGGCGGAAGTGCTCCGACCCGATGATGTCCCGGCCGATCGAGTTGCGGACGAGGCCGTACACGCCCTCGAGCCGGTACTGGCCGCGCCCGGGGACCACGGCGAGGCGACGCGTCGCCAGCATCATGACGACCGCCAGGCCGATGGTGACCAGCACCATGACGATCATCGAACGCGTGATGGCGAAGGCGCCGTCGCCGACGAGTGGCTGCCAGAAGTCGGGCGCGCTCGGCGGGACGAACTCCTCGGCGGCCGAGACCTCGGTCGTCACTACTCAGCCTCCGTCACGAACTGCTGCGGGTGGATTCGTGCCACGGCCCGGAGGGTCGCCCCACCTCCAGCGGAGAGGCGCGCCTCACGGGCCGGGGTCAGAGTAGCGGACCCAGATCGTGGCGATCGCAGTGGCCATCCCTAGGACCAGGGCCACGGGGAGCACCCACACCTGGTCGAGCGCCTCGCTGAGCCACCAGGCCGGCAGCCCGAAGACGAGCATCGCGGAGAGCATGGTGCCCAGCGCGTCCCACCCTTCGCGCAGGTGCGCCCCGGCCACCATCTGGCCGTGCACCGACGACGGCCCCTCGGCCGCGTCGTCCCCGCCAGGGGTCAAGACCGCACCTCGGAGGACGGGGCCGGTTCGTCGTAGATGTAGGTGCGCACCCGGGTGAAGGCGACGATCTCACCGATCGTGCCCGCGAGGGACACCACGACCGCGGTCACCGCGAAAGCGAGCGGCGACAGCCAGTCGGCGTTCCGGAACACCAGGAGGAAGACCCCCAGCAGACCGACCTTGAAGAAGTAGCTGACCATCGCGCCCATGAAGACCACGCGCGGATCGAGGCCCGCCATCCGCCCGAGGATGATCATCGTCGAGGCGGCGCTCGCGATGACGAGGGCCGAGGCGAGGGCGCTGCCCGCCGCACCGAGGGACCCCTGGACGGCGGTGAAGACCGCGATCGCGACCACCGCGACCGCCAGCGAGGGCAGGGCACCGCCCCGGAGCATCGCGCCGTACGGGTCGGGACGGGCGGCCGGATCGCTTCTGTCGAGCACGCCTCAGGGTACCTGCACCCCTCCGTCCCTCCACCAGCCTCGACCGGCGCGACGCCGCCTGCTCACCGGGCCGCCCGGCCCGCGCCCGTCGGTGTCGCGTCCGGCTCGGGCACCGGGCGCGCGGCGCGGGCGGTCGGGTGGTCGGCACGGCTGCGGCGGCGCTGGGCGGCCAGCTCCGCGGCGCGGGCCTCGCGCGCGGCCCGGCGCGCACGGGGGCTCAGCACGACCACCACGCCGACCACCAGCAGGACGGCGATGGCCACGACCAGCTCCACGCGGCCACCGGTGATGGACAGCCCGACCGCGCCGAAGGACAGCAGCGCGGCCCAGAAGTACATGACCAGGACGGCCCGGGTGTGCGAGTGCCCGATGGACAGCAGCCGGTGGTGCAGGTGCATCTTGTCCGGCGAGAACGGCGACTGCCCCTTGCGGGTGCGCCGCACCACCGCCAGCACCAGGTCGGTGAACGGGATGAAGAGGATCGCGATCGGCACGAGCAGCGGCAGGGTCAGCGGAAGCAGGCTGGCCGCCGAGCCGAAGGTCTGGGCGTCCACTCCCCCGGTCGCCGTCACCGCGGCCGCCGACAGCATGAGCCCGACCAGCATCGACCCGGAGTCGCCCATGAAGATGCGGGCCGGGCTGAAGTTGTGCGGCAGGAAGCCCAGGCAGATCCCGGCCAGCACCGCGGTGATGAGCGCCGGCGCGCTCGCCGCCTCCTCGTACCGCATCTGGCCGAGGTTGTAGCTGTAGGCGAAGAAGGCCAGCGCGGCGATCGCCGAGACGCCCGCGGCCAGGCCGTCGAGCCCGTCGATGAAGTTCAGCGCGTTCACCGCGAAGACCGTCAGCAGGATGGTCAGGGGGACCCCGACGTCCGGGCCGAGGGACACCGTGCCGATGTCGGCGAACGGGAGGAACAGGAACGCCAGCTGCACGCCCAGCAGCACCATCACGCCGGCCGCGGCGATCTGCCCGGTGAGTTTCGTCAGTGCGTCCAGGCCCCACTTGTCGTCGAGCACCCCCAGCAGGCAGATGAGCCCGCCGGCGACGAGGACCGCGTAGACCTGGGTGTCGTCGAACGTCCGCTGCAGCGCCGGCAGCCGGGAGGCCACCAGGACCGCGGCGACGAAGCCGAGGTACATGGCCACGCCGCCGCCCCGCGGGGTCGGGATGACGTGCACGTCACGCTCCCGCGGGGCGGCCATCATGCGCAGCCGGATCGCCATCATCCGCACCACCGGCGTGGCCAGGAAGGTGACCAGCGCGGCGGTGAGCAGGACGACGACGTACTCGCGCACGGCTCAGACGGTCTTCGCCGGCTCGGGGGACGCAGTCGGTCGGGTCGGGTCGGGATAGGCAGGGTGGGTGCCGACCAGCTCGCGGACACCCGCGGCGACCTCGGCCGTCCGGCTGCCGTCGGCGTCGCGGATGGCGGCACCGATGAGCGAGGCGATGGACTTCATCTCCGGCTCCGTCATGCCCTGGGTGGTGACCGCGGGGCTGCCCACCCGGATCCCCGAGGCGACCGAGGCCGGCTGCGGGTCGAACGGGATCGCGTTCTTGTTCAGCACGATGCCCGCGGCGCCGCACCGGGCCTCGGCGTCGGCACCGGTCACGCCGGTCTCCTGCAGGTCCAGCAGCGCCAGGTGGGTGTCGGTGCCGCCGGCCACCGGCCGGAGCCCCTCGGCCGCGAGGCCTTCGGTCAGCGCCTGCGCGTTGGCGATGACCTGGCGGGCGTAGGCCTGGTACCCGGGCTGCAGGCACTCCTTGAAGTTCACCGCCTTCGCGGCGACGGCGTGCATCAGCGGGCCGCCCTGCATCATCGGGAAGGCGGCCTTGTCGATGGCCTTGGCGTGCTCGGCCTTGCAGACGATGGCGCCGCCCCGGGGGCCGCGCAGCACCTTGTGCGTGGTGAAGGTGACGACGTCGGCGTAGGGCACCGGGCTGGGGATCGCCTTGCCGGCGACCAGGCCGATGAAGTGCGCGGCGTCGACCATGAGGATCGCGCCGACCTCGTCGGCGATCTCGCGGAACAGCGGGAAGTCGATCAGCCGCGGGATGGCCGAGCCGCCGCAGATGATCATCTTCGGCCGGTGCTCGCGGGCGAGGTCGCGCACCTGGTCGTAGTCGATGTGCTCGGTCTGCGGGTCCACGCCGTACTGCACGGCGTTGAACCACTTGCCGGAGAAGGAGACCTTCGCGCCGTGGGTCAGGTGACCACCGTGCGGCAGCGCCATGGCGAGCAGGGTGTCGCCCGGCTGGAGGAAGGCGCCGTACGCGGCCAGGTTCGCGTTGGCCCCCGAGTGTGGCTGGAGGTTGGCGTGCTCGGCGCCGAAGAGTTCCTTGGCGCGCTCGATGCCGATCTCCTCGGCGCGGTCGACGACCTCGCAGCCGCCGTAGTAGCGCCGGCCGGGGTAGCCCTCGGCGTACTTGTTCGACAGCGTGCTGCCCAGGGCGGCCAGGACGGCGGGGCTGGTGAAGTTCTCGCTGGCGATCAGCTGCAGCCCCCCGCGCAGCCGGTCCAGCTCACCGGTGACCACGTCGGCGATGTCGGGGTCGAAGGCGGCCAGGGCGTCGAAGTCCGGGCCCCAGTAGGGGGTGCTCATCTCAGGCGCACTCCAGAAGTCGGTGCGGGCGCCCGCGATGCCCGGGCTCGGGCGGCGCGGCGGTCGTCTAACTATGACACTGCGGTCCTCCCGGACCGCACCGCGACCACGTGCCGCCCGGCCTGCGACGAGCGCGTCCACGCCCTCGTCGGGGACCCTCCGGGCCCCCCTCCGACGACGTCGAACCACGCGCACCGCGACCACGTGCCGCCCGGCCTGCGACGAGCGCGTCCACGCCCTCGTCGGGGACCCTCCGGGCCCCGCTCCTCGGACGTCGGACCACCGTCGGTCGCGCCCGCCCTTCCACCGCATCCTCCGGGCCGCGCTCCTCGGACGTCGTGCCACCGGGTGCCGGGCGTCCGACGCTCCTCGCCGAGCCCGGCTTGCGGGCCGACCTAGTCGGTGAGCTCGGGGACGACCTGCTGGAGGCGGTCGACGGGGATCGCACCGACGCGGAGCACCCGCGGGGCCGGACCGGTGCAGTCGACGATCGTGCTCGCCGCCGAGCTGGTCCGCGGCCCGTCGTCCAGGACGACGGCGGCGTGCGCGCCGAGCTGCATGTCGGCCTGCTGCGCCGAGGTGGCCGCCGGCCGCCCGGACCGGTTCGCGCTGGACACCGCCAGGGGTCCGGTGCGGCGCAGCAGGTCCCGGGTGAGCTCGTCGCCGGGCAGCCGGACGGCCACCGTCCCCTCGGCGTCGCCGAGGTCCCAGGCCAGCGACGGCGCGTGCTCCAGGACGAGCGTCAGCCCGCCGGGCCAGAACTCCTGGGCGAGCCGGGTCGCGACCTCCGGCGTCCGGACGACCAGCCCGGCCAGCGTCGACGCCTCGCCGATCAGCACCGGCACGGGCATGGCCCGGCCCCGGTTCTTGGCGGCCAGCAGGCGGGCGACCGCCGCGGGGGTGAACGCGTCGGCGGCGACGCCGTAGACGGTGTCGGTGGGCAGCAGCACCAGCTCGCCGCGGGTGATCGCGTCCGCGGCGGCCTGCAGTGCGGTCGCGCGGACCTCGGGATCGGAGCAGTCGTAGAACTCGGCCACGGGGCAGCAGTCTTCCGCAGACCTCAGCCGGCGCGGCGGGCGGTGGTGTACCGGGGCCGGCCCGCGAGGTCCGGGTGGTCGTCCACCTCGGTGAACCCGCCGTGCGCACGGACCAGCGCCGGCAGCGAGCCGCCCTGCTGGTCGGCGTGCTCGATGCCCAGCCCGCCGCCGGGCCGGAGCAGCCGGGCGGCGGTGCCCAGCAGGCCGCGGACGACGTCGAGCCCGTCGGGTCCGCCCCACAGCGCCAGCGGCGGGTCGTGGTCGGCGACCTCCCTGGGCACCCGCGCGCCGTCGGGCACGTAGGGCGGGTTGCTCACGACCAGGTCCACCCGGCCGTCGAGCACGCGCAGCAGCTCCGGATCGGTCATGTCCCCGGCGAGGACCTCCACGGGGGTGTCCCCCGCGGCGGCGCGGTCGCGGGCGTTGTGCCGGGTCCACTCGATCGCGCCCGGGTCGTGCTCGACCGCCGTCACCCGGGCGCCGGGGTGCTCCCGGGCGATCGACAGCGCGATGGCGCCCGAGCCCGACCCGAGATCGACCACGACCGGTCCGGTGGCGCCGGCCAGCTGCTCCAGGGCCCAGCCCACCAGCTGCTCGGTCTCCGGCCGCGGCACGAAGACGCCGGGCCCGACCGCCAGCTCGAGGTAGCGGAAGGGCGCCCGGCCGGTGAGGTGCTGCAGCGGCACGCGGTCGGCCCGCTGCCCCAGCAGGGTCTCGAACCGCGCGGCGGCCCCGGCATCGACGTCGTCGAGGGTGAGCAACCGGGTGCGCGGGACGCCCAGCACGTGGGCGAGCAGCAGCTCGGCGTCGACCCGGGGCGACGCCACGCCCGCCTCGGTGAGGCGGCGGGCCGCCGCCGCGAGCAGCGCTCGGCAGGTCAGGGGCGCGGCGGTCAGGAGCCGGCCGCCAGCAGTTCGGCGGTGTGCGCGCCGACCAGGGCGTCGATGACCCCGTCGAGGTCGCCGTCGAGCACCTGGTCGAGGTTGTGCGACTTGTAGCCGACGCGGTGGTCGGAGATCCGGTTCTCCGGGAAGTTGTACGTGCGCACCCGCTCGCTGCGGTCGACGGTGCGCACCTGGCTGCGCCGCTGGTCGCTGGCGGTCGCGGCGGCCTCCTCGCGGGCGGCGGCGAGCAGCCGGGAGCGGAGCACCCGCAGCGCCGACTCCCGGTTCTGCAGCTGGCTCTTCTCGTTCTGCGAGCTGACCACGATGCCGCTGGGCAGGTGGGTGATGCGCACGGCGGAGTCGGTGGTGTTCACGCTCTGCCCGCCCGGCCCGGAGGACCGGAAGACGTCGATGCGCAGGTCGTTCGGGTCGACGGTGACGTCGACCTCCTCCGCCTCGGGGAGCACCAGGACGCCGGCGGCCGAGGTGTGGATGCGCCCCTGGCTCTCGGTGGCGGGCACCCGCTGGACGCGGTGCACCCCGCCCTCGAACTTCAGCCGGGACCAGATGCCCTCGTCGGTGCGCGACTTGACCGCGACCGCGACGTCCTTGTAACCGCCCAGTTCGGCGTCGACGGCGTCGAGCACCTCGGTCGCCCAGCCGCGGCGCTCGGCGTAGCGCAGGTACATGCGCAGCAGGTCGCCGGCGAACAGCGCCGACTCCGCACCGCCCTCCCCCGCCTTGATCTCGAGGATGACGTCCTTGTCGTCGTCGGGGTCCTTGGGCAGCAGCTGCTCGCGCAGGCGGTCGGTCAGCTCGGCGATCCGCTGCTCCAGCGCGGTGGCCTCCGCCGCGAAGGACGCGTCCTCCTCGGCCAGCTCCCGGGCGGCGCTGAGGTCGTCGCGGGCCTGGTCCAGCCCGCGCGCGGTCTCCACCAGCGGCGCCAGCTGCGCGTACCGGCGGCCCATCCGCCGGGCCCGCGACTGGTCGGCGTGCACCGCCGGGTCGGCCAGCTCCTGCTCCAGGCGCGCGTGCTCCGCCAGCAGCCCGGCCAGCCGGTCCGGTGCCGACGTCTCGGTGCTGCTCATGGGTCTCTCCTGGGGGCGTCGGGTGCACTTCCGGCCGGACATGACGACGGCGCCCGCCCCACCGCGAGGTGGGACGGGCGCCGTCGGGGGTGCTACTTGGCGTCGGCCGCCGCGCCGGCGTTGCGCTTGCCGAAGCGCTTCTCGAACCGGGCCACGCGGCCGCCGGTGTCGAGGATCTTCTGCTTGCCGGTGTAGAAGGGGTGGCAGGCCGAGCAGACCTCCACGGTCAGCTGACCGCTGGGCGCCGTGCTGCGGGTGGTGAAGGTGTTCCCGCAACCACAGGTCACGGTGGTCTCGTGGTACGTGGGGTGGATGTCGGGCTTCATGCCGGGTTGCCTCTTCCGAGAAGTCTGTGCGGTTCGCTTGGTGGAACGCCGGGCGGCGGGAGGTATTCCGCGCCGCGGGCGGGGCTCGGTCGACCAGTATCCCTGACCGCCGTGCCCCGCCCGCGGGCGGCCCCGGCTACTCCTGCCCGGGACCCAGCGTCGTCTTCTGGATCTGCATGAGGAACTCGACGTTGTTGCGGGTCTTCTTCAGCTTGTCGAGCAGCAGTTCCAGCGCCTGCTGGGGCTCCAGCGCGGCGAGCACCCGGCGCAGCTTGATGACGATGGCCAGCTCGTCGGGCGACATGAGGATCTCCTCCTTGCGCGTGCCCGACGCGTTGACGTCGACGGCCGGGAAGACCCGCTTGTCCGCCAGCCGGCGGTCGAGCTTGATCTCCGCGTTACCCGTGCCCTTGAACTCCTCGAAGATGACCGTGTCCATCGTGGAGCCGGTCTCGACCAGCGCCGAGGCGATGATGGTCAGCGACCCGCCGTTCTCGATGTTGCGGGCAGCACCCAGGAAGCGCTTGGGCGGGTAGAGCGCCGTGGAGTCGACACCACCGGAGAGGATGCGCCCGCTGGCGGGGGCCGCCAGGTTGTAGGCGCGACCCAGGCGGGTGATCGAGTCCAGCAGGACGACGACGTCGTGGCCCATCTCGACCAGGCGCTTGGCCCGCTCGATGGAGAGCTCGGCGACCGTGGTGTGGTCCGCCGGCGGCCGGTCGAAGGTCGAGGCGATGACCTCGCCCTTCACCGAGCGCTGCATGTCGGTGACCTCTTCCGGACGCTCGTCGACGAGGACGACCATCAGGTGGCACTCGGGGTTGTTCGTCGTGATGGCGTTGGCCAGCGACTGCAGCACCATCGTCTTGCCGGCCTTGGGCGGCGACACGATCAGCGCGCGCTGCCCCTTGCCGATCGGCATGACGAGGTCGATGACCCGCGTGGTGAGCAGGTGCGGCTCGGTCTCCAGCCGCAGGCGGTCCTGTGGGTAGAGCGGGGTCAGCTTGGTGAACTCCGGCCGGTTGCGGGCCTGCTCGGGGTCCAGCCCGTTCACGGTGTCCAGCCGGACCAGCGCGTTGTACTTGTCCTTGCGCTCGCCCTCGCGCGGCTGCCGGACGGCGCCGGTGATGGCGTCGCCGCGGCGCAGGCCGTACCGGCGCACCTGGGACAGCGAGACGTAGACGTCGTTGGGGCCGGTCAGGTAGCCGGAGGTGCGGACGAACGCGTAGTTGTCGAGCACGTCGAGGATGCCGGCGACGGGCAGCAGGACGTCGTCCTCGCTGACGGTCGGCTCGCCCTGGTCGAAGCGCTCCCGGGTGTTGCTGCCGCGCTTGTTGCGGTCGCGGTACCGGCGGCCCCGGCGGCCGCGGCCACCCTCGAAGTCGTCGTCGTCGTCCTCGGCAGGCCGGTCGTTCCCCCGGTCGGTGCGGTTGTCGTTCCGGTTGTCCGGACGCCCGCCCCGGTCGTTGCGGTCGCGGTCGGGGCCGCGGTTGCCGTCGCGGTTGGCACCGTCGCGGTTGCCGCCGTCACGGGCGGCGTCGCGGTTGGCGTTCCGGTCGCCGCCGTCACGGTTGGCGTCGCGGTTGGCGTTCCGGTCGCCGCCGTCACGGTTCCCGCCGTCCCGGTTGGCGTCGCGGCCGGCGTTGCGCTCGTCGCGGTTGGCGTTCCGGTCGCCGGCGTCGCGGTTGCCCCGCTCGGTGCGGTCGCCACCGTCCCGGCCGGCGGTCCGGTCGGTGCCCTCCCGGCCGCCGTCCCGGTCACCGCGGTTGCGGTTGCGGTCACGGTTGCGCTGCGGGCGGTCGCCGTCACGCTGCTCGTCGTCGCGCTGGTCGTCCTCGCGCGGCTCCGCGACGGCGGGCGCCGTCGGGTCGGCCGGCGCCTCCGCCGGGGCGGAGGTGGCCGCCGGCGCCTCGGCGGAGGCCGATCCGTTCGCGCTGCCGGGCGATCCGGCCGGGCGGCTGGCCGACCGGCGGGTGCGGGCCGGCGCGGCCGTCGCCTCGCCGGTCAGGGGTCCGCCGTTCGCGCCGCCGCTGACGGGGGCCTCGAGGGGTGCGGACTCGGCGGCGGCACCGCGGGCGGTGTCGGCCCCGCCGGTGGATCCGCTCGCCGCGGGCGGCGCGGACGCGCTCTCGGCGGGGTCGCCACCCACCTGGCGGGCGGAGATCGCGGCGACCAGGTCGCTCTTGCGCATCCGGCCGGTGCCGGATATGCCCAGCTCGCCGGCGAGGCGCTGCAGCTCGGGCAGGAGCATGCCCGACAGCCCGTTGCCGCGGCGACGGGGACGGCCCGCCGTCCCAGAAGCGGCAGTGCCCTCGGCGGAGGCGGCGTCGTCGGGCGCGCCGGTCACGCCGAGGTCGGTGGTTTCGCTCACGTACAGGTCCTTCCCTGCGGTGACCTGCGCCGTCTCGGCGCAGGGGGTGCCCCGGTCCCCGGCGGACCGGCCCGGAGGCGGGTGCGCGACTGGAGAACGGGTTGAGAGGTGCGAGGCGGATGAGCGGCGAAGAGAATCGATCGTCTGCTTCGGCCCCGCGCGAGGCTCGCCCGAGTGGGCGGCTACGCCGTGAGCCTAGTCGCAGCTCACGGGCAGGACAACACCGGTGATCTCCAGTGTGTTCCTCGTTATCGAGACGATACCCCAGCGGTGCCAGCGAGCACCCGAGCACCGCGCACGTCCACGCCGAGCGGGAGCACCCGCCACCCCTCGGGCGCGAGCGCGGCGATGTCCGCGATCTCCTCGGCCCCGGGCTCGCGGTCCGCGCTGCGCACCGTGCGCCGGCCCAGCACCAGGACCGACGGCCCCGCGCCCGAGACGACGGCCGCGTGCCCGGCGGCGCGCAGCCGCTCGATCAGCGCGAGCGACGCCGGCATGGCCGCGGTCCGCTGACGCTGGTGCAGCCGGTCCTCGGTGGCCTCGAGCAGCAGGCTGCCCGAGGTGAGCGCGTGCACCAGCAGGGCCGACCGGCCGGCGTTGAAGGCGGCGTCGGCGTGCGGCACGACCTCGGGCAGCAGCGACCGGGCGCGTTCGGTGGAGAGGGTCGCCTCGGGCACCAGGACGACGGGCAGCACGTCGCCGTGCACGGCCAGGCTGTCGGCACCCACTCCCCCGTCGCCGGTCCAGGACAGCGTGAGCCCCCCGAGCAGGCAGGCGGCGACGTTGTCGGGGTGGCCCTCCATCTCGGTGGTGAGCCGGAGGACGGAGTTGAGGTCGATCGCCTCGACGTCCGGGCACAGCGCCCAGGCGCCCATGACCCCGGCGACGACGGCCGCGGCCGACGAGCCCATCCCCCGGCCCTGCGGGATGGCGTTCTCCGCCACCACCCGGAGCCCGGACGGCGTCCAGCCCAGCTCGGCGCACGCGGCCCGGAAGGCCCGCACCACCAGGTGCGACTCGTCGGTGGGCAGCTCACCGGCGCCCACCCCGGTCACCTCGACGGACAGACCACCGGGCTGCAGCGCGAACTCGAGGACGTCGTGCTGCTCCAGGGCCAGCCCCGCGCAGTCGAAGGCCGGGCCCAGGTTCGCGCTGGTGGCGGGCACCAGGACGCGGACCCGGCCGGGGTCGGAGCGGGACACCTACAGGCCCAGCTGCGCCGCGGCCGCGGCGGCGTCGACCGGGATGGTCACCGGCGCGGGTGCGCCCGAGATGGCCCACTCCGGGTCCTTGAGGCCGTTGCCGGTGACCGTGCAGACGATCCGCTGGCCGGGCTCGAGCTCCCCGGCAGCGGCGACCTGCAGCAGGCCGGCGACCGACGCCGCGGACGCCGGCTCGACGAAGACGGCCTCGCTGCGGGCCAGCAGCCGGTACGCCGACAGGATCGCGCGGTCGGTGACGGCGTCGATCCGCCCGCCGGACTCGTCGCGGGCGGCCAGCGCCTTGGTCCAGGAGGCGGGGTTGCCGATCCGGATGGCGGTGGCGATCGTGCTCGGGTTCTCCACCACCTGCCCGGTCACGATGGGCGCGGCCCCCGCGGCCTGGAAACCCCACATCTTCGGGGTGCGGGAGGCGGGGCCGGGCATCGCGGAGTCGGCGCAGTACTCGCGGTAGCCCTGCCAGTAGGCGGTGATGTTGCCGGCGTTGCCCACCGGCAGGCAGTGGATGTCGGGGGCGTCGCCGAGCACGTCGACGATCTCGAACGAGGCGGTCTTCTGCCCCTCGATGCGGTACTGGTTGACGCTGTTGACCAGGCTCACCGGGTAGTCGATCGCGAGCTTGCTGGCCAGCGTCAGGCAGTCGTCGAAGTTTCCCTCGACCTGCAGCAGGCGGGCGCCGTGCACCAGCGCCTGGGCCAGCTTGCCCATCGCGATCTTGCCGGTCGGCACCAGGACGGCGCAGACGACGCCCGCGCGGGCGGCGTAGGCGGCGGCGCTGGCGCTGGTGTTGCCGGTCGAGGCGCAGATGACCGCCTGCGCGCCCTCCTCGACGGCCTTGGTGATGGCCATCGTCATCCCGCGGTCCTTGAAGGAGCCGGTGGGGTTGGCGCCCTCGACCTTGAGGTAGACGTCGCAGCCGGTGCGCCGGGACAGCTCGCGCGCCGGCACCAGCGGGGTCGCGCCCTCCTGGAGCGTGATCACCGGCGTGGTGCCGGTGACCGGCAGCCGGTCCCGGTACGCCTCGATGAGACCCGGCCAGACCGGGGACACGCTCATGACAACCCCTCCACGCGCAGCACGCTGGTGACCCCCCGGACGGCGGGCATCTCCCGCAGCGCGGCAATGGTGGCCGACAGCGCCGCGTCGGGGGCGCTGTGGGTCACGATGACCAGCGTCGCGGCGTCGCCGCGGCCGGTCTGTCGGACGGTGGAGATGCTCACCTCGTGCCGCGCGAACTCCTGCGCGACGGCGGCGAGCACACCGGGCTTGTCGGCCACGTCGAGGCTGACGTGGTACCGCGTCGGCGTCTCGGCCATGGGCCGGACCGCCAGGTTGGCGTAGCCGGTGACGCCGGGACCGGGGCCGCCGGTGACCCGGTTGCGGGCGATCGCGACCAGGTCGCCCAGGACGGCGCTGGCGGTCGGCTCGCCGCCGGCCCCCTGCCCGTAGAACATCAGCTGGCCGGCCGCCTCGGCCTCGACGAAGACGGCGTTGAACGCCCCGCCCACCGAGGCGAGCGGGTGCGCGGTCGGGATCATCGCCGGGTGCACGCGGACGGCGACGGAGTCCCCGTCCGCGCCGGCGACCCGCTCGCAGATGGCCAGCAGCTTCACCGTGCAGCCGATCTCCGCGGCGCGGGCGACATCGGTGGCGGTGACCGTGGAGATGCCCTCGCGGTGCACGTCGACCGCCGCCACCGGGGTGTGGAACGCCAGCGACGCCAGGATCGCGGCCTTGGCGGCGGCGTCGAAGCCGTCGACGTCGGCGGTCGGGTCGGCCTCGGCGTACCCGAGCTCGGTGGCCTCGGCCAGCGCCTCGCCGAAGCCGGCCCCGGTCTCGGCCATGCGCGACAGGATGTAGTTCGTCGTCCCGTTGACGATGCCCACGATCCGGGACAGCTGGTCACCCACCAGCGACTCGCGCAGCGGCCGCAGGATCGGGATCGCGCCGGCGACCGCGGCCTCGTAGTAGAGGTCCACGCCGGCCTTCGCCGCCGCGGCGTGGAGGGCGACACCGTCCTCGGCCAGCAGCGCCTTGTTGGCGCTCACCACCGACTTGCCGGCCTCGAACGCCGCCAGCATCAGCGAGCGCGCCGGCTCGATCCCGCCGATCACCTCGACGACGAGGTCGACGTCCTCGCGGGTGACCAGGCCGTGGGCGTCGGTGGTCAGCAGGTCCGCCGGGACGTCGGGGTGGTGCGCCGGGCGGCGCACGGCGACGCCGGCCACCTCCACCGGGCGGCCGATCCGGGCGCCGAGGTCGTCGGCCTGCTCCTGCAGCGCGCGCAGCACCGCGCTGCCGACGGTGCCGCAGCCGAGCAGCGCCACCTTGAGGGGTCGGTTCACGAGGTCGCTCCCGCGGGGTGCTCGGGCGCCGGCTGGTCGATGGCCGGCGAGGGGGCGGGGCGGTCGGCGAGGACCGCGTCGAGGGCGAACACGTCGGACAGTGTCTGACGTCGCACGATCTCGGTGGCGGCGCCGTCCCGGACGGCCACCACCGGCGGCTTGAGCAGGTAGTTGTAGTTGCTCGCCATCGACCAGCAGTACGCCCCGGTGGCGGCGACGGCGAGCAGGTCCCCGGGCACGACGTCGGAGGGCAGCCACAGGTCGCGCACCAGGATGTCGCCGCTCTCGCAGTGCTTGCCCACCACCCGGCACAGCGCCGGCGGGGCGTCGGAGGTGCGGTTGGCGAGCACGCAGGTGTAGGCGGCGTCGTAGAGCGAGGTGCGGATGTTGTCGCTCATCCCGCCGTCGACGGAGACGTAGTTGCGCACCAGCGGGGTGCCCGGTGCACCGCTGGCCCCCAGCCGCACCGGCTTGATGGTGCCGATCTCGTACAGCGTCACCGTGCCCGGCCCCGCGATGGCCCGGCCCGGCTCCACGGCCAGGCGCGGCACCGGCAGCCCGAGCTCGGCGCACTCCGCGGCGACGACGCTGCGCAGCCGGTCCGCGACGTCGGCCGGGCTGACGGGGTCGTCGTCGGGGATGTAGGCGATGCCGAAGCCACCGCCGAGGTTCAGCTCGCCGAGCACCTCGCCGGTGGCGTCGCGGACGGCGCCGAGCAGGCCCACGACGCGGTGCGCGGCGGCCTCGAAGCCGGCGGTGTCGAAGATCTGCGAGCCGATGTGGCTGTGCAGGCCGGCCAGGTGCAGGGCGGGCTCGGCCACGACCCGCCGAGCGGCCTCCAGCGCGTCGCCGGTGGCGAGCGAGAAGCCGAACTTCTGGTCCTCGTGCGCAGTGGCGATGAACTCGTGGGTGTGCGCCTCGATGCCGACGGTGCTGCGGATGAGCACGGCCACCGGGTCCCCGCCCGAGGCGACCCGGGCGGCGGCGAGCGGGACCAGCCGGTCGATCTCGTCGAAGGAGTCGAGCACCACGTGCCCGATCCGGGAGTCGACGGCCAGCTGCAGCTCCACCAGCGACTTGTTGTTGCCGTGCAGCGCGATCCGCCCGGCGGGGAACCCGGCGGCCAGCGCGACGGCGAGCTCGTTGCCGCTGCAGGCGTCCAGGTGCAGCCCGTCCTCGGCGATCCAGCGGGCCACCTGGCCGCAGAGGAACGCCTTGGAGGCGTAGTGCACGTCGGCGTCGGCGAAGGCCGTCGCGAAGTCGGCGGCGCGGCCGCGGAAGTCCGCCTCGTCGAGCACGAACAGGGGTGTGCCGTGCTCGCGGGCCAGGTCGGTGACGGCGCGGCCGGCCAGGTGCAGCTCGCCGTCGACCCGCTCGGCCGAGCGCGGCCAGACCTGGGGGTCGAGGACGCCCAGCTCGGCCGGCGGGGCGCCGGCGGCCGAGGGCGGTGAGATGTTGCCGTGCAGCGGCCCCGCGGGGTGCGCCCTCACAACTGCTCCCCGGCCGCTCGCGCGGACACCCGGCCGGTCCCCGGGCCTGCGGGACGGGCGGTCACATCCGCTCCGGCGCGCTCACACCGAGCACGGCCAGGCCGTTGCGCAGCACCACCGCGGTCGCGGCGCACAGCCACAGCCGGGCGGTGGTCAGCGCGGTGGCCTCCTCGTCGCCGCGGGGCAGGACGCGGCACGAGTCGTAGAAGCGGTGGTACGTGCCGGCCAGCTCCTCGAGGTAGCGGGCCACCCGGTGCGGCGCGCGCAGCTCGGCGGCGGCGGTGAGGACGCGCGGGAACTCCCCGAGGGCGCGCAGCAGGTCGTTCTCCCGGTCGTGCGCCAGCAGGGCGACGTCGACGTCGCCGGCCGCACCGAGGGCGAGCCCGAGGTCGGTGGCGTTGCGCAGCACCGAGGAGATGCGCGCGTGCGCGTACTGGACGTAGAAGACCGGGTTGTCGTTGCTCTGCCGACTCCACAGGTCGATGTCGATGTCGATCTGCTGGTCGACCGAGGCGCGGGCGAGCGCGTACCGGGCGGCGTCGGCGCCGATGGCCTCGACGAGGTCCTCGAGGTTGACCACGGTGCCCGCCCGCTTGCTCATCCGGACCGGCTCGCCGTCGCGCAGCAGGTTCACCAGCTGGCCCAGCAGGATCTCGAGGTGGACGGCGGGGTCGTCCCCGGCCGCGGCCGCCAGCGCCTTGTACCGGCCGACGTACCCCGAGTGGTCCGCGCCGAGCATGATCACGACCTTGTCGAAGCCTCGCTCGCGCTTGTCCAGGTAGTAGGCGCAGTCGGCGGCGAAGTAGGTCGGCTCGCCGTCGGCCTTCACCAGGACGCGGTCCTTATCGTCGCCGAAGGTCGTCGTCCGCAGCCACACCGCGCCGTCGGAGTCGTAGACGTGGCCCTGCTCGCGCAGCCGGGCCACCGCCTTCTCCAGGGCACCGGCCCGGTGCAGCGACGTCTCGGAGAACCAGACGTCGAAGTGGACGCCGAACGCCTCCATCGTGGCGCGGATCTCGGCCACCATGAGCTCCACGCCCCGGGCGCGGAAGACCGCCAGCTGCTCGGCCTCCGGACGGTCGAGGACCCTGGGCTCCGCTGCGACGACCTGCGCGGCGATGTCGCCGATGTAGCTGCCCGCGTAGCCGTCCTCGGGCACCGCCCGGCCGTTCGCCGCGGCGAGCAGGCTCCGGGCGAAGCGGTCGATCTGTGCCCCGGCGTCGTTCAGGTAGTACTCGCGGGTCACCGCCGCGCCGCTGGCCTGGATGAGCCGGGCGATGGCGTCGCCCACGGCCGCCCACCGCGTGCCCCCGATGTGCACCGGACCGGTCGGGTTGGCCGAGACGAACTCCAGGTTGAGCCGCTGGCCGGCCAGGGTGGCGGTGCGGCCGTAGGCCTCCCCCGCCGTCACCGCGTCGACGGCGATCCTGCCCAGCGCGCCCTGGGCCAGGGTGATGTTGAGGAAGCCCGGGCCGGCGACGTCGACGGTGGCGATGCCGCCGTGCCCGCGCAGCTCCGCGGCCAGCAGCTCGGCCACCTCGCGCGGCTGCCGGCCGGCCGGCTTCGCCAGGCGCAGGGCGACGTTCGTCGCGTAGTCGCCGTGCTCGGGGTTCTTCGGCCGCTCGACGACGACGGCGGCGGGCGCCTCGACGGGCAGCGCGCCTCGCTCGACGACCGCGCCCACGGCGGTACGAACGACGTCCTGCAGCTGCTCCGGTGTCACCGGGCGAGCGTACTGATGCCCCACCGGGGCACTGCGGCTCCACCCACCGGGGCCGGTCCGCCTCCTCCGGCGGGCCCCGCCGCACCGCCCGGCTCACAGCCCGCGCACAGGTCGCCGACCTAGACTCGCGCCCGGCAGAGGGCCGCCCGGGCCCGGCCGCAGCGGCGCGCACGCGCCCCGTACCGAGGAGAGGCCTTGGCCAAGGACCGCACGCCCGACAAGAGCCGAGCCACCGGCGGTGGGGCCACCCGGTCCGGCGGGCGCGGCGCGGGTGGGCGTACCCGGCCACCCACGCAGGTGGTGGCCCAGCAGCGGCCCTGGGGCCTGATCGCCGCCGCCGTGGCCGTCGTGGTGTTCGCCGCGGCCGTCATCACCTACGCCGTGGTGCAGGTGAACGAGGCCGACGCCCTGCGGGTCGACTCCATCGACGAGATCGCCGGCGCGGAGGTCTTCGAGTACGAGGGCGGGCTGCACGACGACAACGCCATCGAGTACGAGCAGTCCCCGCCGGTGGGCGGGCCGCACGCCAACCTCTGGGCCGACTGCACGGGCACGGTCTACGACGTCGACATCCGGCACGAGAACGCGGTGCACAGCCTCGAGCACGGCGCGGTCTGGATCACCTACGACCCGGCCGAGGTGGCCGACGACGAGATCGCCACCCTCGCCGAGCTGGTCGACGGCGAGTCCTACCGGATGATGTCGCCCTACGAGGGCCTGGACTCCCCGATCAGCCTGCAGTCCTGGGGCCACCAGCTGAAGGTCGACAGCGCCGACGACGTGCGCATCAAGCAGTTCGCCGACCTGATGACCGCCAAGGCCGGTGAGTTCCCCGAGCCGGGCGCCACCTGCGAGAGCCCGACCTTCCTCGCCGACCCGCTGCTCGCCGAGGGCGCGTCCGCGCCCTGACGCCGCGCCGCCGTCCCCTCTCCCACGACCGCACCGCGGAGGCAGCTCACGTGACCCGCTCCACCGGTTCACCGCGCGGCAGCGCGCTGCGCACCGCCCTGCTCGCCGTCATCGCCGTCGCGCTGGTGGCGCTCGGCGGCGGGCTGGCCGTCGCCCTCGGCGTCGGCCGCGACGGCACGCCGACGCCGACGGCCGGCTCGGTGGACGCGGGCTTCGCCAGGGACATGTCCCGCCACCACCTGCAGGGCGTGGAGATGGCCAACCTCGTCGCCGAGCGCAGCGACGACCCGGAGGTCGAGCAGCTGGCCTTCGACATCTCCGCCACCCAGACCAACCAGGCCGGGCGCATGCAGGGCTGGCTGGCGCTCTGGGGCGTGCCGCTGACCGGCGGCGACACGATGGCCTGGATGGGCGAGGACGCGCACAGCGGGCACGACATGGACATGGGCGGCACGGGCGCGCTCATGCCGGGCATGGCCACCGAGGACGAGCTGGCCGAGCTACGGGGCCTGTCGGGCACCGCGTTCGACGTCGAGTTCCTCCGGCTGATGATCCGGCACCACCAGGGCGGCTTCGACATGGCCCGCTACGCCGCCGAGAACGCCGAGGTGGGAGCCGTGCAGGACCTCGCCCGGTCGATCGAGCAGTCCCAGGGCGTGGAGACGACGACGATGACCCGGATGCTCACCGCCCGGGGCGGGACGCCGCTGCCCGAGCCGTGATCGGCGGCCCGGGAGCCGCTTCCCGCGCCCGCGTGGTGGGCTGGTAACTTCTCTCCTGCCCCACCACCGAGCCCCCGTAGCTCAGGGGATAGAGCACCGCCCTCCGGAGGCGGGTGCGCAGGTTCGAATCCTGCCGGGGGCACCCACACGCCGGCTCCCGGTCCCCCGCAGGGACCGGCCGCCGGCCGCCCGTCCGGGCGATCGACCGCGCGGTTGACCGTGCCCCGAGTTCTGGCACCCTTCCTCCCACGGCCCGCAGACGGCCGGTGGCCGAGCTGTCCGCCGGCTCGGCGGACCAGGACGCAGGAGGTCGGATGAGCACGTCACCGGGGCGCGCCACCGCGCAGGAGCACGCGGAGAGCCGACGCGGCGGGTTCAGCTCGCGGCGCGTGTTCATCCTGGCCGCGATCGGGTCGGCGGTCGGGCTCGGCAACATCTGGCGGTTCCCCTACGTCGCCTACGAGAACGGCGGCGGCGCCTTCCTGCTGCCCTACCTGGTCGCGCTGCTGACCGCCGGCATCCCCTTCCTGCTGCTCGACTACGCCCTCGGCCACCGCCACCGCGGCTCCGCGCCGCTGTCCTTCGCCCGGCTGCGCCGCGGCACCGAGGGGCTCGGCTGGTGGCAGGTGGGCATCTGCTTCGTCATCGCCGTCTACTACGCCGCGGTCATCGCGTGGGCGCTGCGCTACACCTTCTTCTCGCTCGACCTGGCCTGGGGCGCCGACCCCGAGGCCTTCTTCTTCGGCGAGTTCCTCCAGGCCGGGGACGTCGCGGTCACCGCCGACGTGGTGCCCGGGGTGCTCCTCCCCCTCGCGCTGGTCTGGCTGGCCGTCCTCGTGATCATGGCGCTCGGCGTCCAGCGCGGGATCGGGGTGACCTCGCTGGTCTTCATCCCGGTGCTGGTGCTCGCCTTCGCCGCCCTCGTCGTGCAGGCGCTGCTGCTGCCCGGCGCAGGGGCGGGCCTGGACGCGCTGTTCGCGCCGGACTGGTCGGCGCTCGCCTCGGCCTCGGTCTGGGGTGCGGCGTTCGGCCAGATCTTCTTCTCGCTGTCGGTCGGCTTCGGCATCATGATCACGTACGCCTCGTACGTCCGACGTCGCGAGGACATGGTCGGCTCCGGTCTCGTGGTCGGGTTCTCCAACTCCGGATTCGAGCTGCTCGCCGGCATCGGGGTGTTCGCCGCCCTGGGCTTCATGGCCCAGGCCAACGGGGTCGCGGTCGGCGAGGTCGCCGACGGTGGGATCGGCCTGGCCTTCATCGCCTTCCCGGCGATCATCAGCGAGGCCCCGGCCGGCGCCCTCATCGGCGTCCTGTTCTTCGGGTCGCTCGTCGTCGCCGGCATCACCTCGCTGATCAGCGTGATCGAGGTCGTGATCTCCGCGGTCCGCGACAAGCTCGACACCGGCCGGCTCACCGCGACCCTCGCGGTCGGCGTCCCCGCCGCGGTGCTGAGCCTGGTGCTCTTCAGCACGACGAGCGGCATCTACGTGCTCGACGTCGTCGACCACTTCGTCAACCAGTACGGCATCCTCGTCGTGGCGCTGGTCAGCATGCTGGTCGTCGCCTGGGTGGTCCGGGCCCTGCCCGTCCTCGGCGAGCACCTCAACGTCCACGGCCGCCCCCGGGTCGGCACCGGCTGGCGCCTGCTGACCAGCGTCGTCGCCCCGGCGGGCCTGGCCGTGGTGCTCGTGCTGGCGCTGCAGGCCGACCTCACCGCGCCCTACGGGGACTACCCGGCCTGGCTCCTGCTGTCCCTGGGCTGGCTGCTGGTCGTGGTGCTGCCGCTCCTCGGCTTCGTCCTCGCCCGGCTGCCGTGGCGTGCCGGTACCCACCTGGACGGACCGCCACCCGGCTCCGATCCGGCGCCGCCGCTGCAGGCGCCACCCCCGACGGCCCCGACCACCCGGGACCGCACGGCGACCGGGCAGGACGAGGGAGGACCCCGATGAGCACGGCGGCGATCGTGATGATGGTGGTGGCGATGGTCGTGATCTGGGGCGGCCTGGCCCTGGCCGTCGCCAGCCTGCTGCGCCACGGCGCCGTCGAGGACCGCACCGAGGACGTGCGCCGGGACCTCTGACCCGGCGCCGCCCCCGGGGCGGTGCTCCCCCTCGCGGCGGGCTGCACTACGGTCCGCGCCCATGGAGACCAGCGGCATCCGCACGGCACCGGTGGGCGATCTCGAGATCGCCTACGAGACCTTCGGCGACGCGGGGAACCCGCCCGTCCTGCTCGTCATGGGGCTGGCCACGCAGATGATCGGCTGGCCCGACGAGTTCTGCAGCGGGCTCGCCGACCGCGGGCACTTCGTCGTCCGCTTCGACAACCGCGACATCGGGCTCTCCACCCACGTCCACGACCGCGGCGCCCCCGACGTCATGGCGATCCTCGGTGGTGACCGCTCGTCGGTCGCGTACGGGCTGCCCGACCTGGCCGAGGACACCGTCGGCCTGCTCGACGCCCTGGGGCTGGACAGCGTCCACGTGGTCGGCGCCTCCATGGGCGGGATGATCGCGCAGCTGGTCGCCCTCGCCCACCCGGAGCGGGTGCGCAGCCTCACCTCGATCATGTCCACCACGGGCGCCCCGGGCGTCGGTGCGCCGAACGAGGCCGCGATGGGTGTGCTGCTCGCGGCCCCGGCGGGCGACCGGGACGGGGCCGTCCAGCGCGTCGTCGACACCTACCGGGTGATCGGCTCCCCCGGCTTCGAGTTCGACGAGGCGGCCGTCCGCGACCGGGCCGGGCTCTCCTTCGACCGCGCGTACGACCCCGCCGGGGTGGCCCGCCAGCTCGCGGCGATCATGACCACCCACGACCGCACCGCCGACCTGGGGGCGGTCGCCGTCCCCACCCTGGTGATCCACGGCGCGCAGGACAGCCTGGTGGACGTGAGCGGCGGCCGGGCCACCGCCGCGGCGATCCCCGGGGCGGAGCTGCTGGTCGTCGACGGCATGGGCCACGACCTGCCCCGCGAGGTCTGGCCGCAGCTCAACGACCGGATCAGCGCGCTGATCGAGGGCGTCGAGCGCTCAGCGTGACCGCCGCCCCGGCGCCCCTTCCCCGGGGGCGCCGGCGCTCGTAGCGTCCGCTGCCGTGCACTGGCTCACCATCGAGGTCCTCGACGGCGGCACGCCCGCCGCGGAGTGGCTGCGCGCCTGGCACGACCTGGTCGTCGAGACGGCGGTGACCGCGGGCGCCCGCTTCTGGGACGAGCACGAGCACCGGTGGGGCGTCGTCTGCGAGTTCGTGTTCGACGAGGAGAGCCGGCGGGACGCCTTCCGCGACTCCCCCGCCGTCCGCGCGGCGCTCGACGCCGCCCCCGACCCGGTCAGCGGCGTGCTCGTGTACCCGCACCGCGGCGGCGGCAGCGGCTGCCGCCAGCCACGTCGTCCGCGGCCGCTGAGCGGCGGTGGCGCGGCGGCGCTGCCGGAGCCGGACCCGGACGCCGGCCTGGTGCGGCCGTGCACCGCCCGCACCGACCGCGCCGCCGCCGGGCCGCCGTTCAGCTGGTGAGCATCCCGCCCTCGACCGGGATGGTGGTGCCGGTGACGTACCCGCCGGCGTCGCTGACCAGGAAGACCAGGGCCGCGGCGAGCTCCTCGGGCTCGCCCTTGCGCCCGACGAGCACCCGGGACAGCTGCGACTCCAGGTAGCCCTCGGGGTACTGGTCGGTCATCTCCGAGGTGAAGAAGCCCGGCGCCAGGGCGTTGACCCGGATGCCCTTGCGGCCGGTCCACTGCTGGGCCAGGTCGCGGGTCAGCCCGATGAGCCCGGCCTTGCTGGCGGCGTAGGCCGCCTGCGGCAGGCCGGCGGTGGTCAGGCCCAGGATGCTCGAGATGTTGACGATCGAGCTGCCCGGCTGCATCACCCGACCGCACGCCTGGGCCATCCAGTAGCAGCCGTTGAGGTTGACGTCGATGACCTGCCGGAACTGCTCGGGGGTCTCCCGCGTCGCGGGCATGGCGGTGCCCACCCCGGCGTTGTTCACCAGGACGTCGACCTTGCCGAACTCGGCCATGGCGGCGTCGACGAGCGCCTGGCAGTCCTCCGGCCGGGAGACGTCGGTGGCCACGCTGATGGCGCGCCGGCCGGCCGCCTCCACCGCGCGCTGGGTGTCGGCCAGCCGGTCGGCCCGGCGGGCACCGAGGACGACGTCGCAGCCGGCCTCCGCCAGCGTCCGGGCGAAGACCGCACCCAGCCCGGAGGACGCACCGGTCACGATGGCGACGCGGTCGTCGAGGCGGAACAGGTCGAGGATCGTGCGGTCGGGCATGAGCGGGGGTCTCCCTCGGACGACGGCGGGCGGTCGTCGTCACCGTATCCGTCCTGTGCGGTAGATCACCGGGTGAGCCGGGTAGGGGCCTGTTCGTCCACCCACCGGGCACAGGGGAGAACCGACCGTGACCAACCTCGCGCAGAACCTGCTCGACTCCGCCGCCGGCGGAGCCGACCGGCCCGCCTTGCGGATGGACGACGCCGGGCTGACCTACGGCGAGTTCCGCGCCGCCGCCCTCCGCGTGGCCGCCTCGCTGCAGGAGCGCGGGGTGCAACCCGGTGACCGGGTCGGCCTCGTGCTGCCGAACGTGCTCGCCTTCCCCGTCGTCTTCTACGGGGCCCTGCTCGCCGGCGCCGCCGTCGTGCCGATGAACCCGCTGCTCAAGGCGCGCGAGGTGCAGTACTTCCTCGAGGACTCCGGCGCGCGGCTGGTCGTCACCCTGGAGACCACCGCCGCGCCGGTGCGCGAGGCGGCCGACGTCGTCGGCGCCGAGGCCGTCGTGGTGGGGCCCGCCTCCCCGGCCGAGCTGATGGCCGACCAGCCGCTGGACGGGGCGGTGGAGCGGTCCGACGACGACCTCGCGGTCATCCTCTACACCTCGGGCACGACCGGGCAGCCGAAGGGCGCGGAGCTCACCCACGCCAACCTGGGCCGCAACGCGCTGACCACCGCGGAGACCCTCGCGGAGAACACCCCCGACGACGTCATCATGGGCTGCCTGCCCCTGTTCCACGTCTTCGGTCTCACCTGCGGGCTCAACACCGCGGTGCTGCGGGGCTCGCTGCTCACGCTCATCCCGCGCTTCGACGGCGCCAAGGCGCTCCAGGTGATCGCCCGCGACCGGGTCACGATCTTCGAGGGCGTCCCGACGATGTTCGCGGCGATGCTGCACTCCCCCGACGCCGGGCAGCACGACGTCTCCAGCCTGCGGCTGTGCGTCTCCGGCGGCTCCGCCATGCCGGTGGAGATCATGCGTGCGTTCGAGGAGCAGTTCGGCTGCATCGTGCTCGAGGGGTACGGCCTGAGCGAGACCTCGCCGGTCGCCTCCTTCAACCACCCGCACGCCGAGCGCAAGCCCGGCTCGATCGGGACCCCGATCCGCGGCGTGGAGATGCGCCTGGTCGACGACGACGGCAACGAGGTCGCCGCCGGCGAGGTCGGCGAGATCGCCATCCGCGGCGAGAACGTGATGCGCGGCTACTGGGCGCGGCCCGAGGAGACGGAGAAGTCCATCCCGGACGGCTGGTTCCGCACCGGCGACCTCGCCCGCACCGACGACGACGGCTACTTCTTCATCGTCGACCGGAAGAAGGAGATGATCATCCGCGGCGGCTACAACGTCTACCCGCGGGAGATCGAGGAGGCGCTCTACGAGCACCCGGCGGTGGCCGAGGTCGCCGTGGTCGGCATCTCCCACCCGGAGCTGGGCGAGGAGGTCGCCGCAGCGGTCGCGCTGAAGCCCGGGGCGAGCGCCGAGGCCGACGAGCTGCGCGAGTTCGTCAAGGCCCGGGTGGCCGCCTACAAGTACCCGCGGCACCTCTGGCTGGTGGACACCCTGCCCAAGGGGCCGACCGGCAAGATCCTGCGCCGCGCCGTGGAGGTTCCGCAGGAGGTGGGCACCCGATGAGCCAGCCACCGGCCCCCCGCACGCCCCCGCCGTCGCCGCCGCTGTGGCGGCAGGCCTTCGACGCCGCCGAACGCGCCGTCGCCCCCCGAGCCGAGGACGTGGTGCGCAGCGAGTACTTCGCATTGGCCACCGCGCTGCTGCGCCGCGCGCAGAACGTCGCCGGCGGATCGGTGCAGGGCCTCAGCGCCCGCGCCTGGCACCTGCTGAACCTGCCCGCCGGCAGCGACATCAGCCGGCTGCGCGCGCAGATCGGCTCGCTCGACCGCGAGGTCCGGCGGCTGACCATCCAGCTGGAGCAGGAGCGGCGACGCAGCTCCCCGTCCCGCCCCGGTGCTCCCCGACCGACGAACGCCCAGACCACGGAGGACAGCGATGCCGACGGTGCCCAGCCCCCAGACGGTGCTCGACCGCGTCCGGCGCGACGTCGAGCGCAACACCCTCCGCGCACGTAACGGGATCAAGCTCGTCGCCGGCGTCGACCGGCCCGGCGTCGGGCAGACCCCCAAGGACGTCGTCTGGCAGCGGGGTCGCACCCAGCTGTGGCACTACCGCAACGACCCCGACACCCACGGGGGCGTGCGCTACGGCCCACCCCTGCTGATCGTCTTCAGCCTGGTGAGCAAGAGCTACATCCTCGACCTGACACCGGGCAACAGCTTCGTGGAGCAACTGCTGAAGGCCGGCTTCGACGTGTACATGCTCGACTGGGGCGAGCCCGACGAGCGCGACGCCGGGAACGGGCTGGAGGACTACGCCGACGACTACATCCCCGCCGGCATCGACCGCGTCCTCGATCTCTCCGGCGCCGACGAGGTCAACCTGTTCGGCTACTGCTTCGGCGGGGACCTCGCCCTGCTCTACGCCGCGCACCACCCCGACGCGCCGCTGCGCAGCCTCACCGTGCTGGCGACGCCGGTCGACTTCCGGCACATGGGCCCGCTCGCCGACATCTTCGCAGTCGGCGGGATGGACGTCGGCTCCGTCCTCGACGCGGACGGCAACGTGCCACCCTCGGTCGTCGTCCAGGGGTTCCGAGCGCTGACCCCGACCGCGGAGGTGACCCGGTACGTCACCCTGTGGGAGCGGCTCTGGAACGACGACTACGTCGCCTCCTACCAGGCCATGACCGGGTGGTCGGACGACCACGTCCCCTTCCCCGGCGCCGCCGCGCGGCAGACGGCCGAGATGCTGGTGCGGAACAACGGCATGGTGAACGACCGGCTCTCCGTGGGCGGGGACCCGGTGCACCTGTCCGACATCCAGGTGCCCTTCCTGACCGTGCGGGCCAACCGCGACCACATCGTGCCGCCGGAAGCGACCGCGGCCCTGATCGACCTGGTCGGGTCCCCCGACAAGCACGAGCTCTGCCTGGACGCCGGCCACATGGGGCTGGTCGTCGGGCGCACCGCGGCGAAGACCACGGTGCCCACGATCATCGACTTCGTCCGGCGGCGCAGCGACCCGCTGGATGCCGACGACACGCTGCAGGAGGCCTGACGTGACGGTGGTGGAACTGGGACCCGAGCGCTGCGATGCGCTGCTGCGGTTCTTCGGCGACCTGCCCGAGGGGGATCTGACCTTCATCAAGGAGGAGGTCACCGATCCGGACACCGTCCGCTCGTGGGCGACCGGCGAAGCCGCCGGCGGCCGCTGGGTGGCGGTCGACACCGGGGGGGACGGCACGGACGAGGTGACCGGCTACGTCGCCGTCCGGCCGCTCCCCGGCTGGTCGGACCACGTCGGCGAGGTCCGCCTGGTCGTCGCGCCGTCCCGCCGCGGCACCGGACTAGGCCGCGCACTGGCGCGGCAGGCCCTGGTCGGCGCCGTCTCCTCGGGGCTGTCGAAGCTCGTCGTCGAGGTGGTCGCCGAGCAGGGGTCGGCGCTGGCGCTCTTCAGCGACCTCGGCTTCAGCGGCGAGGCCCTGCTCCGCGACCACATCCGCGACCGCAACGGCGAGCTGCGCGACCTGATGGTGCTGGCGCACCACGTCTCCGACACGTGGGCGGGCATGGACACCGTCGGCATCGCCGACGAGCTGGGGGCGCCGGCCGGCTGAGCGACCCGGCGCGGCCCGCGCCCTCGGCTCACCGCTCGGTGACTCGCCCGCCGTCGACCTCGAGCCGCCGGTCGGTGGCCACCACCTCGAGCATCCGGCGGTCGTGGGTGACCAGCAGGAGGGTGCCGGAGTAGCCGGCCAGGGCCTGCTCCAGCTGCTCGATGGCCGGCAGGTCCAGGTGGTTGGTCGGCTCGTCGAGGACCAGCACGTTGATCCCGCGGGCCTGGAGCAGCGCCAGCGCCGCGCGGGTGCGCTCCCCCGGCGACAGGGTGAGGGCCGGGCGCAGCACGTGCTCGGCGGTGAGCCCGAACTTGGCCAGCAGCGTGCGCACCTCCGCCGTCGGCCGGTCGGGCACCTCGGCGCCGAACGCGTCGAGCAGCTGCTCGGTGCCGAGGAACCGCCCACGGGCCTGGTCGATCTCGCCGATCCGCACCGACGGGCCGAGCGAGGCAGCGCCCTCGTCGAGCGGCACCCGGCCGAGCAGCGCGGCGAGCAGGGTCGACTTGCCGGAACCGTTGGCGCCGGTGATCGCCACCCGGTCACCCCAGTCCACCTGCAGGTCGACCGGGCCGAGGGTGAAGCCGCCCCGGCGGACGACGGCGCCCCGCAGCGTCGCCACCACGGCACCGGCGCGCGGCGCGGCGGCGATCTCCATCCGGAGCTCCCACTCCTTGCGGGGCTCGTCCACCACGTCCAGCCGCTCGATCATCCGCTCGGTCTGCTTCGCCTTCGCCGCCTGCTTCTCCGCCGAGGCGCGGTTGTGGGCCTTGATGAACTTGTCGGGGTCCTTCTGCTTCTTGACCGCGTCGCGCACCCCCTTGGCCATCCAGTTCCGCTGCATCCGGGCGCGCGCCTCCAGCCCCGCCTTGGTGTCGGCGAACTCCTCGTACTCCTCGCGCGCGTGCCGGCGGGCCACCTCGCGCTCCACCAGGTACGCCTCGTAGCCGCCGTCGTGCACCCGCACCAGCTGCTGGGCGAGGTCGAGCTCGACGATCCGGGTGGCGGTGCGGGACAGGAACTCGCGGTCGTGGCTGACCACGACGACGCCGGCCCGGGCGCCGGCCACGAACCGCTCCAGCTGGTCCAGCCCCGCGAGGTCGAGGTCGTTGGTCGGCTCGTCGAGCAGCAGGACGTCGTAGCGCGAGAGCAGCAGCGCGGCCAGCCCCACGCGAGCGGCCTGCCCACCGGAGAGCCCGGTCATCAGCGCGTCCAGCGCCACACCGGGCGCGACCTGTGCGACCACCTCCGCCGCCCGCTCGTCCAGGTCGGCACCCCCGAGGGCGAGCCACCGCTCGAGCGCGTCGCCGTAGCCGTCGTCGGCCCCCGCTTCCCCGGCGGTCAGCGCCTCCGTGGCCGCGTCCAGCGCCGCCTGGGCGGCCGCGACCCCGGTGCGCCGGGCGAGCGCGGCGAGGACCGTCTCCCCCTCCCGCCGCTCGTGCTCCTGCGGGAGGTAGCCGAGGGTGGCCGTCGGCGGGCTGAGGGCGATGCTGCCGGCCTCGGCGGGGAGGTCCCCGGCCAGCGTGCGCAGCAGCGTCGACTTGCCCGCCCCGTTCACCCCCACCAGGCCGACGACATCGCCCGGGGCGACGACGAGATCCAGGTCGGAGAACAGCACGCGGGCGCCGTGACCGGCCGCCAGTCCGCGGGCGACGAGGGTGGCGCTCACCCCTACAGCCTGCCAAGCCTCCCCGGCCGACCGACAGCGGATTCCGCCGCGGCGCGCCGGGGCGGGCCGATTCAGCCCTCCGCGACGTCCTCGTCGACGTCGAAGGCGTCCTCGTCGTAGCCGCTGTCGGCGTCCTGCCCCGGTCCGGAGCTCCGGCGGACCAGCCACGGCTGCAGGTTCTCGTAGCCGCGCACCGACACCCGGCGCAGCGGCCGGACGCGGTAGCCGGGCAGCCCGCGGAGCCGGTCGGCCAGCTCGCCGTCGACCAGCAGCGCGCCCGGGCGGGCCAGCGAGGTGAGCCGGCTGGCCAGGTTCACGACCGGCGAGTAGACGTCGCCGAGGCGGGTGAGCACCGCGCCGTAGGCCGCTCCCACCCGCAGCTGCGGCCGGTCGGCGGCGTCCCAGGCGTGCGGGAGGTCGAGCCCGATCTCCGCTGCCCCGGTGGCCGACGCGGCGGTGAACAGCACGCCGTCCCCCACCGTCTTCACCACCCGGCCGGAGTGCCGGGCGATCACCTCGGCAGCGATGCTCTCGAAGTCCTCGACCATCGCGCCCAGCTCGCGGCCGCCCATGCCGCGGCTCCGCGAGGTGTAGCCCACCAGGTCGGCGAACCCGACCGCGAGCTCGCGCCGGTCACCGGGGCCGGTGGCGGCGAGCAGCCGGTCGACGTTCGCCGCCAGGTGCCGGCGCCAGACGTAGTCCTGCACCTCGCGCAGCCGGGGCAGCAGCGCCTGGGCCGCGGCGACCGCCCGCTCCGTGGTGACCGACGGCCCCTCGTCCTCCGGCGCACCGCGGAGCAGGGCGTCGGCGAGCATGTCGGTCTGCCAGTCGGCCAGCCGGGACAGCGACTGACCCATCGCCCGCGCGATGGAGGCCTCGCTGTCGGGGCCCACGAACCCGGAGTCGATGAGCGTGGAGAGGACGCCGAGGGCGGCGATGTCGGCGTCGGCGAAGGCGGGGTCGTCGTCGGCTGCGTCGGGGAAGCCGAGCGATCGCCAGAGCCGCTGCGTCCGCTCCGGCGGCATGCCGGCCAGCCGGCCCACCTGCAGCCGGGTGTAGCGGCGGGGGCCGCCGAGCAGCAGCCGCTCCAGCGCCTCGCCGGGGCCGGGGGCCGTCTCGTCGCCGCCGTGGTCCATGCCGGTCGCGGACCTCAGCCGGTGGTGCGGACGACGTCGAGCACGCCGGACCCCGACCCGTCGGTTCCGACGAGGGCCGTGGACCGGGCGCTCGCGGGCTCGCTCACGGGGCGCACTCTATGGGACCGCGGCCGGCCGTGTGCCCGGGGTCACGCGCCCGGGCGGCCGCCCGGCCGGCGCTCCGGCGGCGGTTCTGCCGGGTTGCCGGGGAGTGACGCCGTGGTGGCCACCGGACGACACCCGGCGCGGGGCTCCCGCGGGAAGGCGCGCGTGCGCTTGGATGGTCCGGTCACCGGCACGGACGACGGGAGAGGGCCATTTCCACCGGCACCACCGCGCGGGTCGACCCGGTACGGGTCGAGATCAGCGGTCTCAGCAAGTCCTTCCGGAACGTCCGGGCCGTCACCGACCTGGGCTTCACCGTCGAGCCGGGGACGGTCACCGGCTTCCTCGGCCCCAACGGGGCGGGCAAGACCACCACCCTGCGCATGGTGCTGGGCCTGATGAAGCCCGACGCCGGCACCGCCACCTTCAACGGCACGCCGTACGCGTCGCTGCCGCAGCCCCTGCGCACCGTCGGTGCCGTGCTGGAGACGGCGTTCCACCCCGCCCGCAGCGGCCGCAACCACCTCCGCGTGTACTGCCGTGCCGCCGGGCTGCCCCTGCAGCGGGCCGACGAGGTGCTCGTGCAGGTCGGGCTCGCCGACGCCGGACGACGGCGCGCGGGCGGCTACTCGCTGGGCATGCGCCAGCGGCTCGGGCTCGCGACGGCGCTGCTCGGCGACCCCTCCGTGCTCGTGCTCGACGAGCCGGCCAACGGGCTGGACCCCGAGGGCATCCAGTGGCTGCGCGGTTTCCTCCGCCACCTCGCCCACGACCAGGGCCGGACGGTGCTGGTGTCCAGCCACCTGCTGTCCGAGGTCGAGCAGACCGTCGACCGCGTCGTCATCGTGGGCGCCGGGCACCTGGTGCGCGAGGGGTCGATGGCGCAGCTGCGCGCCGGGGCCGACGGCGCCGGGACGGTGCTCGTGCGCAGCCCGCAGGCCGACCGGCTGGCGGAGGCGCTCCGGGCCGACGGCACGGGGGTCACCCGGGACGGCGACGCGCTCACCGTCACCGGACGGACGACCGCCGAGATCGGCAGCCGGGCCTTCGCCGCGGGCGTGGAGGTGCACGAGCTGCGGTCGCGCACCAGCGGCCTCGAGGAGATCTACTTCCAGCTCACCGCCGGCCGGGAGCAGTTCAGCGCCCCGTCCGCCGACGTGCCGTCCCCGGAGGCCACGCGATGACGCACCTGATCCGCGCGGAGTGGACCAAGCTCTTCACCACGAGGGTCTGGCTCGGCCTGCTGCTCGGCGCCTGCGTCATGGTGATCGGGTTCGCCGTCCTGCTCACCGCGTTCGCCGGCAACCCCGAGTCGGGCATCCCGGCCGTGGGCACCCCGGTCTACGAAGAGCTGGCGATGGCCAACGCGGTGAACGTCAACGTGCTGTTCCTCATCCTGGGCATCATCGGGATGACCCAGGAGTACCGGCACCGGACCGCCACCCCCACCTTCCTGACCGCGCCGCGGCGCGGCCGGGTCGTGATCGCCAAGCTGGTCGCCTACGCGCTGGCCGCGACGCTGTTCGCGCTGGTCGTGCTGGCGGTCAACTACGCGGCGGTCGCCGTGCACGCCGGGGTGCGCGGTGCCGCCCCCGCGCTCGACGCCGACAACCTCGGGACGCTGGGCAGCTCGGGGCTGGCCCTGGTCATCTACGCGGTGATCGGCGTCGGTCTCGGCGCGCTGCTGCGCAACCAGGTCGGCGCCATCGTCGGTGGCCTGGTCTACCTGTTCGTGATCGAGCCGATCATCCGCTCGATCCCCGCCACCTCCGGCGCCTACAAGTGGATGCCGGGAGGAGCGCTCGAAGCGCTCACCGCCACGTTCCAGGGCCCCGACCTGCTGGACGCGTGGCAGGGAGGTGTCCTGCTGCTCGGATACGGTCTGGTGGCCGCCGTGCTCGGCACCTTCCTGGCCGTGCGCCGCGACATCGTCTGAGGCGCCGGCGGGTACCGCAGGACCCTCGCCCCACCAGACCACGTGCCGGGGCGGGCCCGAACGGAGAACGGAGAACGCGTGACGACTCGCATGACCGTCCAGCGGCTGGGCCGCCTGATCGTCGACGGGGACGAGGACGGTGTCCGCTCGGCCGTCTCCGAAGCACCGCGCCTGCTCGCCGGCGCCGTCGAGCGGGCCGGCGAGGGCGGCTGGACCCCGCTGCACCTCGCGGTGGCCTGCGACCGGGTCGGCGTCGTCCGCGCCCTGGTCGACGCCGGTGCCGACCTCACCGCCCGCACCGAGCAGCACCGCACACCGCTGCACGTGGCGCTGGAGCAGGCCCCCGACCTCGTGCCGGTGCTGGTCGAGCTGGGCGCGGTCGTCGACGCGCCCAGCGCGGCCTACCTCGACGACGTCGACCGGCTGACCGCCGAGCTCGACGGCGGGGCGGCCCTCACCGACCCGACCACCGGGGTGGACCTGCTCGCGTGGGCCGCCTTCGGCGGGGCGGCCGCCGCCGCCCGGCTGCTGCTCGCCCGTGGGGCCGACGCCGACGGCGGGGCGCTGCACGCCGCGACCGCGGGCGGCAGCGCGGAGCTCGTCCGGCTGCTGCTGGACGCGGGCGCCGCCGTCGACCGCCGCGATCCCGACACCGGGCGCACCCCGCTGCACGTCGCGGTGGCGGCCGGCGCGACCGGCGACGCACCGGAGATCGTGCGTGCGCTGCTGGACGCGGGGGCCGACGTGGACGCCACCACCCACGACGGTGCGAGCGCCCTCGACATCAGCCGCGTGGCCGCTGCCCGGCACCGGCGGGCCGACGAGGACCAGGCCAGCGGCAACGACGCCCTGGTCGAGCTGCTCCTCGCCCACGGCGCGAGCCACTGACCACCACACCGGACGGGCACGCGGTTCCCGCTCCACGCCGGGTCAGCGGCCCGGCACGGGCGTAGACTCGATACCCGGTCCAGCGACGCCCCTCAGCCGCAGCCCCCAGACGAAGAAGGCACTCGACCCCGTGTCAAGCGTGAACTCATCCCGCCCGTCGTCCACCTCGTCCCCGGTCGCCGGTTTCGGCACCAACGAGTGGCTGGTCGAGGAGATGTACCAGCAGTTCCTCGCCGACCCGTCCAGCGTCGATCAGGCGTGGCACGAGTTCTTCGCCGACTACCGGCCGGGTACGCCCGCCGGTGGCGACCGGGAGCCGGCGTCGGGCGGCGACGGAGCCCCCGAGAAGGCCGACGCGGAGCAGCCCGCCCCCGAGCAGGCAGCTCCGAAGCAGGCCGCTCCCAAGCAGGCCGCTCCCAAGCAGGCCGACGCGGAGCAGGCGCCCGCCGCCCCGAAGAAGCCCGACGTCCAGAGCCCGGCCGCCGGGTCCCAGCCGACGGGGAGCTCGCCCGTGCAGAAGACCAGCCAGCCCGCCGCCGAGAGCGCCCCCGCCGCCAAGGCCGCGCCCAAGCTCCCGGTCGCCGGCGGCGCGCAGTCCCCGCTGCGCGGCGCGGCCGCGGCGGTGGTCAAGAACATGAACGCGTCGCTCACCGTGCCGACGGCGACCAGCGTGCGCGCGGTGCCGGCGAAGCTGCTGGCCGACAACCGCATCGTCATCAACAACCACCTCAAGCGCGCCCGCGGCGGGAAGATCTCCTTCACCCACCTGATCGGCTACGCGCTGGTCCGGGCGCTCGACGCGTTCCCGAACATGAACAGCGCCTTCGCCGAGGTCGACGGCAAGCCGGTGCACGTCCAGCCCGAGCACGTGAACTTCGGCCTGGCCATCGACCTGCCCAAGCCCGACGGTTCGCGGTCGCTGGTGGTCGCCTCGATCAAGGCCGCCGAGGAGATGGACTTCGCCCAGTTCTGGGCCGCCTACGAGGACATCATCCGCCGGGCGCGGAACAACAAGCTGACGATGGAGGACTTCTCCGGCACCACGATCAGCCTGACCAACCCCGGCACGATCGGCACCAACCACTCGGTGCCCCGGCTGACCGCCGGTCAGGGCGCCATCATCGGCGTGGGTGCCATGGAGTACCCGGCCGAGTTCCAGGGGATGAGCCCCGATGTGCTCACCGAGATGGGCGTCTCGAAGATCATCACGCTCACCTCGACCTACGACCACCGGATCATCCAGGGCGCCGAGTCCGGCGACTTCCTGCGCACGCTGCACTCGCTCCTGCTGGGCGAGGACGGCTTCTACGACGACGTCTTCCGCTCGCTCCGGATCCCCTACGAGCCGGTGCGCTGGATGGCGGACGCGCGGGTCACCCGCGAGGGGCAGATCGACAAGCAGGCCCGGGTCATCGAGGTCATCGAGGCCTACCGGCGCAACGGCCACCTGATGGCCGACACCGACCCGCTCGAGTTCAAGGTCCGCACCCACCCCGACCTGGACATCCTCCAGCACGGCCTGACCCTGTGGGACCTCGACCGGGCGTTCCCGGTCGGCGGGTTCGCCGGTGAGCGCCTCATGGCGCTGCGGGACATCCTCGGCGTGCTGCGCAACTCCTACTGCCGCACGGTCGGCGTGGAGTACATGCACATCACCGATCCCGAGGAGCGCGAGTGGCTCCAGCAGCGGATCGAGGTCAAGCACGAGCAGCCCGACCGCGAGAAGCAGAAGCACGTCCTCGGCCGGCTCAACGCCGCCGAGGCGTTCGAGACGTTCCTGCAGACGAAGTACGTCGGGCAGAAGCGGTTCAGCCTGGAGGGCGGGGAGTCGGTCATCCCGATCCTCGACGAGGTGCTCATCGCCGGCACCGACCACGGGCTCGACGAGGTCGCGATCGGCATGGCCCACCGCGGCCGGCTCAACATCCTGGCCAACGTCCTCGGCAAGAGCTACGCCAAGATCTTCGGCGAGTTCGAGGGCAACATCGACCCGGGCACGGTCCAGGGCTCCGGCGACGTGAAGTACCACCTCGGAGCCACCGGGACGTTCCGCAACCCGTTCCACACCGACGCCGAGATCGCCGTCTCCCTGGCCAGCAACCCGAGCCACCTGGAGACGGTGAACCCCGTCCTCGAGGGCATCGTCCGCGCCAAGCAGGACATGATCGACAAGGGCGAGCAGGGCTTCACGGTCCTCCCCGTCCTGCTGCACGGCGACTCCGCCTTCGCCGGCCAGGGCGTCGTCCAGGAGACGCTGAACCTCTCCCAGCTGCGGGGCTACCGCACCGGCGGCACCGTGCACGTGGTCATCAACAACCAGGTCGGGTTCACCACCAGCCCCGGCTCGGCGCGCTCGACCCTCTACTCGACCGACGTCGCGCGGATGGTCAACGCCCCGATCTTCCACGTGAACGGCGACGACCCGGAGGCCTGCGTGCGGGTCGCCCGGCTCGCCGTCGAGTACCGGCAGCAGTTCAGGAAGGACGTCGTCATCGACCTCGTCTGCTACCGCCGTCGCGGGCACAACGAGGGCGACGACCCGTCGATGACCCAGCCCCAGATGTACGACATCATCGACCGCAAGCGCTCCGTCCGGAAGCTGTACACCGAGGCGCTGGTCGGCCGCGGCGACATCACGCTCGAGGAGGCCGAGGAGGCCCTCAAGGACTACCGCGGCCAGCTGGAGCGCGCCTTCGCCGAGACCCACGACGCGCAGGACTCCTCCAAGCCCGCGCCGGTGATGGACCCGGACACGGCGCAGTCCACCGTGCAGACGGCGACCACGCAGGAGGTCCTCAAGGCCATCGGCGACGCGCACGTCTCCTTCCCGCCGGACTTCACCCCGCACCCCAAGCTGCAGAAGATGCTGGAGAAGCGGGCCGCGATGGTCAGCGAGGGCGGCGTCGACTGGGCCATGGGCGAGCTGCTGGCCTTCGGGTCGCTGCTCATGGAGGGCGTGCCGGTCCGCCTGGCCGGCCAGGACTCCCGCCGCGGCACCTTCGTGCAGCGCCACTCGGTGCTCATCGACCGGGAGAACGGCTCGGAGTACACGCCGCTGGCCAGCCTGACCGAGGACCAGGCGAAGTTCTTCGTCTACGACTCGCTGCTGTCCGAGTACGCCGCGCTGGGCTTCGAGTACGGCTACTCGGTGGCCAACCCCAAGGCCCTGGTGCTGTGGGAGGCCCAGTTCGGTGACTTCGTCGACGGCGCCCAGATGGTCATCGACGAGTTCATCAGCTCCGGCGAGGCGAAGTGGGGTCAGCGCTCCGGCGTCGTCCTGCTGCTGCCGCACGGCATGGAGGGGCAGGGCCCCGACCACTCCAGCGGCCGGATCGAGCGGTTCCTGCAGCTGTCGGCGGAGAACAACATGACCGTCGCCAACTGCACGACCCCCGGCAACTACTTCCACCTGCTCCGCCGCCAGGCGCTCTCCGACGTGCACCGGCCGCTGGTCGTCTTCACGCCGAAGTCGCTGCTGCGGGCGAAGGCGGCGGTCAGCCCGGTCGCCGACTTCACCGAGCAGAACTTCCGCCCGGTGCTGCCCGACACCGGGGTCGGCGGCGAGCCGCTGGACGCCGGCGCCGTGAAGCGCGTCCTGCTCTGCAGCGGCAAGGTCGCCTACGACCTGATGGCGCAGCGGGAGTCCGAGGGCACCGCCGACATCGCCATCGTGCGGGTCGAGCAGCTGTACCCGCTGCCGGCCGAGCAGATCCGCGCCGAGCTCGAGCGGTACGCCAACGCCACCGACGTGGTGTGGGTGCAGGAGGAGCCGGCGAACATGGGCGCCTGGCAGTTCATGGCGGTCAACCTGCCCGAGGAGCTGCCGGAGGGCCGGAAGCTGCGGCGGGTCAGCCGTCGCGCCTCGGCCAGCCCGGCCGTCGGCTCGGCGAAGGTGCACGAGGTCGAGCAGCGCAAGCTGGTCGCCGAGGCCTTCGGGGACTGACCCGACCGCCCGTCCCGTCCACGTCGCCCGGTCCCCGATCACCTCGGGGACCGGGCGTCGTAGGTTCTGCGGCATGTACTTCACCGACCGGGGCCTGGAAGAGCTCGTCGAACGGCGGGGCGGGGAGCAGGTCACCCTCGCCTGGCTGGCCGACCAGATGCAGGCGTTCGTCGACCAGCACCCCGACTTCGAGGTGCCCGTCGAGCGGCTGGCCACCTGGCTGGCCCGCGGCGGCACGGACGACGACGAGCTCGACGACTGACCGGTCCGGCGTGCCCGCACCCACCGGAGGCGACCTGCCGCTGTCGCGGGTGCGCGTCCGGGCCGACGTCACCGATCCCGGCGCCTGGTTCTGGGGGCTGCCGGGCGTCGCGCAGCTGCGCGCGGCCGGGATGGAGCTCGCCCCGGTGACGGTGGTCGTCGGGGAGAACGGCAGTGGCAAGTCCACGCTCGTCGAGGCGGTCGCGCACGCCTGGAGCGCCTCGCTGACCGCCGCGGTGAAGCACTGGGGCCCGCTGCCCTCCGCCGAGGACGCCGACCTGTGGCGGGACCTGGAGCTCGCCGGCGAACGACCCCGGCCGCAGGGCGGCGTCTGGCTGCGCGGCGAGGCCATGCACGATGTCTTCACCGGCATCGACAGCGCCGCCTCCGAGCTGCGCGCGTTCGACGGCGTCCCGCTCAACGCTCGCTCCCACGGCGAGGGCTTTCTCGCACTGCTGGAGTCGCGGACCACGGAGCGCGGGCTGTGGGTGCTCGACGAGCCGGAGTCGGCGCTGTCGTTCCGGTCGTCGCTGCGGCTGATGGCGCTGCTGCACGGCGTCGCCGCGACGGGGTCGCAGGTCCTGCTGGCCACCCACTCCCCCGTGCTCGCCGCGCTCCCGGGGGCCCGCGTCTACGAGCTGGACGGGGCGGGCTTCACCGCGCGCCCGTGGGCCGAGCTGGACCTGGTGCAGGACTGGCAGAGCTTCTTCGACGCGCCCGAGCGGTTGCTGCGCCACCTGCTCGACGGCTGAACGACGAGGACACGCCGCGCCGCCTGCCCGGGCGGGCCAGGGCGCGGCGGCACGCTGGGCTCATGCTCGGTCACTCTCATGCGCTCTCCGGCCTCGCCGCAGGTGCAGCGACCCTGCCGTGGGCCCCGGTGCAGGGAGCGGTCGGCCAGGCGGCCTGGGTGGCCGCCGTCGGCGGGTTCGCGATGCTCCCCGACCTCGACCACCGCAACTCCACCGTGTCGGACATGTGGGGCCCGGTCACCGACGTGCCCGCGGGCGCGATCGGGGCGCTGTCCGGCGGGCACCGCTGGGGCACCCACGACGCGGTCCTCGCCCCGCTCGCCTTCGGGGCCCTGGCCGTGGCGGCCGCGACCGCGTTCTGGTCCAGCCTGCTGCTGCTCGCCCTGGCCATCGGGCTCGCGCTGCGCGCCCTCCACTTCGTCATCCCGGGCCGCACCGAGACGACGATCCTGGGCAACCTGGTGCTCTCGTGGGGCGGCGCCTGGCTGCTGCTGGACCACGCCACCACCCCGTCGTGGCTGCCCTGGGCGGTGGCCGCGGGCGTGCTGACCCACATCGCCGGCGACGCGATCACCACCGCGGGGGTGCCGGTGCCGCTGCTCTGGCTGGTCAGGCGCAAGCGGCTGGCCCTCTCGCCGATCCGCACCGGGGCCACCGTGGAGAAGGCGGCGCTGGTGCCGCTGTTCGTCGTCGCCACCGTCGTGTTCGCCTACACCAACACGGAGCTGCACTCGGCCGTCGACCCGCTGGTGGACCGGCTGCTCAGCTCGGGCTGAGCCGGCCCGCCGTCACGGGCGGGGATCGGTCCGCGTCCAGCCGCGGTCGTCCCGGCGGGCGCCCTGGGCCGCCCGGCAGCGGCGGCAGACCTCCTGCACCTCCTCGGCGTGCCGGCCGGACTCCGGCTGGACGTCGGGCCAGCCGACGTGCGGGAAACGGGTCAGCCGGGAGCGGTGCAGCGACAGCCCGCAGGCGGTCTCGTTGCGCCCGCGCTCCCACGCGTGCACCTCCCCGGCGGGGTACCGGACCCCGTCGTCGGGGTCGACCCACTGACCCGTGGCGGCGACCGCCGCCCTGCTGGCTCCCATGCGCCGCTGGGTACCGCGATGCGGCGTCGGGACAAACCGGTCGCCTCGACCGGCCGGGCACCGCAGACTCGATCCGTGGAGAGACTGTCGGACAAGCTGCTGAACTGGGCGAGCATCCTCGACGACGCGACCCTGGCCCAGGCCGAGCGCACCGCCTCCCTCGACATCGTGGACCCGCACGTGGCCCTCATGCCCGACGCACACCTGGGCAAGGGCGCCACCGTCGGTTCCGTGCTGCCGACCCGGGCCGCCATCATCCCGGCGGCGGTCGGCGTCGACATCGGCTGCGGGATGATCGCCGTCCGCACACCGTGGCCGGTGGACGAGGTGCGAGCGCGGGGCCCGCTGGCGCCGCTGCGCGGCGACATCGAGCGGGCGGTGCCCCTGTCGGCCGGCCGGTACAACAAGAAGCTCACCGAGTCGGCCCGGCGCCGGGTCGCCGAGCTGGAGGCGACGGCCGACGAGCTCGGCGACCGGGTGCTGCACTCGGTGACGACGACGGCGCCGAACTGGGCGATGCAGCTGGGCAGCCTCGGCTCGGGGAACCACTTCATCGAGGTGACCGCCGACGAGCAGGACCGCGTCTGGCTGTTCCTGCACTCCGGCAGCCGCGGCGTGGGCAACCGGATCGCCCAGAAGCACATCGCGATCGCGCAGGACCGGGCCCGCCGGGACAGCCTCGACCTGCCCGACCGCGACCTCGCCTGGCTCGACGAGGGCACCCCGGAGTTCGACCGGTACATCGCCGAGCTGCGGTGGGCGCAGCACTTCGCGCTGCTCAACCGCGAGGAGATGATGGACCGGGTCGCCGGCTGCCTGGCCCGGCACCTGCGCGCCGACGAGACGCCGGAGCTCGAGCGCGTCAACTGCCACCACAACTTCACCCAGCACGAGGAGCACTTCGGCGAGCAGCTGTGGGTGTCCCGGAAGGGCGCCATCCAGGCGAAGGAGGGGCAGGCCGGGCTGATCCCCGGCTCGATGGGGACGGCGAGCTACGTGGTCAGCGGGCTCGGCAACCCGGAGTCGCTGGAGTCGTCGCCGCACGGCGCGGGGCGGGTGTTCTCGCGCACGAAGGCCCGCAGGACGTTCACCCGCGCCCAGCTGGAGGAGTCCATGACGGGCATCGAGTGGCGGCACAGCGACGCCTTCCTCGACGAGATCCCCGCGGCCTACAAGGACGTCGACCAGGTGATGGCCGACGCCGCCGACCTCGTGGAGATCCGGCACACGCTGCGCCAGCTGGTCAACGTGAAGGGCGACTGACCCGCTACGGTTCCGATCTCGTGACCGCCGTCTCATCGAGCGCCCGGCTGACCCGGGGCACCCACCTGGGCTACGCCCTGGGCTCGATCGGGACGGCGGCGTTCGGGACGGTGCCCGGGCTGCTGCTCCTGTACTACCTGACCGACGTCCTCGGCGTCGCCGCCGGGATCGCCGGCCTGGTGGTGTTCCTCCCCAAGGCGTGGGACGTCTGGCTCAACCCGTGGATCGGCAGCCGGTCGGACCGCACCGCGAGCCGCTGGGGCCCCCGCCGGCCCTGGATGCTCGCGGGCGGCCTGACCCTCCCGCCGCTGTTCGTGCTGGTGTTCGCCGGGCCGTCCGCGCCCCCGGCGCTCGCGGCGGCATGGGTTGCGGCCGCCTTCCTGCTGGCCGCCACCGCCTACGGCTGCTTCCAGGTGCCCTACGTCGCCCAGCCGGCGGAGATCACCGACGATCCGGACGAGCGGTCGACGCTCATGTCGTGGCGGGTCGCCGCGCTGGCGCTGGGCATCCTGCTGGCGGGGGCCGGCGCACCGGCCGTCGTCGACCTCGCCGGCGGCGGGCGCGGCGGCTACCTGGCCATGGCGGTGTTCGTGGCCGTGCTCCTGGCGGTCGGGATGCTGGGCGCCGTCGCCGGCACCCGGCGGGCGCCGACCCTGACGCGGGCGCGCAGCGAGGGCCGGCTGGGCGCCACCCTGGCGCTCGCCTGGCGGTCCCGCCCGTTCCGGGTGCTGCTCACCGGCTTCGTCGTCCAGGCCCTGGGCATCGGCGTGATGCTCGCCGGGGTGCCGTACTTCTCCGAGCAGGTGCTCGGCGACCCGGCGGCCGGGACGCTGCTGTTCGCCGCGCTCGTGGGGCCGGCGATCCTCGTCATGCCCGTCTGGCTGCGGGTCGGCCGCCGGCTGGGCAAGCGGAGGGGGCTGCTCCTGGCCTCGGCGCTGTTCGGCGCCGGCGCCGCGGTGCTCGCGGTGGTCCCCGAGGGCGGCACCGCCGTGGCGCTGCCGCTCGTGGTCCTCGTCGGGGTGGGCTACGCCGGCATGCAGATGTTCCCGCTGGCGATGCTGCCCGACGTGATCGCCGCCGACGAGGCCGCGTCGGGCGACCGCCGGGCCGGGGTGTTCACCGGCGTCTGGACGGCGGCGGAGACCCTCGGCCTGGCCGTCGGGCCGGGCCTGCTCGGCGCCCTGCTGGCCCTGGCCGGCTACGTCTCCACGACCGGCGACGAGGTCGTCGTCCAGTCCGGCGCGGCCGTGCTCGCGGTGCGCCTCGGGTTCACCGTCGTCCCGGCCCTCGTCGTGCTGGCCAGCATCCCCGTGCTCGCCCGGTACCGGCTCGCTCCCACACCCGCCCAGGAGGTCCCCGCGTGAACCCGCAGGACGTGCTCGCCGAACTGACCGCGCTGCAGGCCGGCGACGTGCCCACCCACGGCGGTGCGACGATGGCCTACGTCTACGACTCGGGGCGCCCGGACGTCGACGAGCTCGCCGCCGCCGCCCAGGTGGCGTTCCAGTGGACGAACGCGCTGGACCCGACCGCGTTCCCCAGCGTTGCCCGGATCGAGAACGACCTCGTCGGCGCCGCCCTGGGCCTGCTCGGCGGCGGGCCGGACGCCGTCGGGACGCTCACCAGCGGTGGCACCGAGAGCTGCCAGCTCGCCGTCCTCGCCGCCCGCGAGCACTGGCGGGCGGCCGGCGGCACCGGGCGGCCGGTGCTGCTGCTGCCGGTGACCGCGCACCCGGCCTTCCGCAAGGCGGCGCACCTGTTCGACGTCGAGGTGCGGGACGTGCCGGTCGACCCGGTCACCTGCCGGGCCGATCCCGCGGCGGTGGTGCGGCTGCTGGACGAGCGGACGGTACTGGTGGTGGTCAGCGCGCCGTCCTACCCCCACGGCGTGCTCGACCCGGTGGGCGAGATCGCCGGCCTGGCGGCCGCGGCCGGCGTGCCGTGCCACGTCGACGCCTGCATCGGTGGCTGGGTGCTGCCCTTCCTCGACGACGTCCCCGAGCCGTTCGACCTCTCGGTCCCGGGCGTCACCTCGCTGTCGGTGGACCTGCACAAGTACGGCTACGCGCCGAAGGGCGTCTCGGTGCTGCTCACCGCCACCCCGGAGCTGCGGCACGCGCACTGGTTCAGCACCGCCGGGTGGCCGGGCTACCCGGTGGTCAACCCGACGCTGGCCGGGACCCGCCCGGCCGGCGCCATGGCCGCCGCGTGGGCGGTGCACCGGTGGCTGGGCACCGAGGGCTACCGCGAGCTCGCCGGGCGGGCCCGGGACGCCACCGTGCGGCTCGCGGAGGGGATCGCCGGGATCGACGGGCTGCGGGTCGTCGGCCGCCCGGTGGCGACTCTCGTCGCGGTCGCGCAGGACGGGCCGGACGCCGTCGACGTGCTGAACCTCGCCGACGAGATGACCGCCCGGGGCTGGCTGATCCAGCCGCAGCCGCCGTTCGCCCAGGACCGCGGGGACCTGCCCGCCACGGTGCACCTGACCGTCACGGCCGCGACCGCCGGCCGGGTGGACGCGCTGCTGGCCGATCTCCGCGACGCCGCCCGGGCGGCCGCCGCGCTCCCCCGCCCGGTCCCCGACGCGGAGCTGGTCGCCGCGGCCGCCACCATCGACCCGTCGGCGCTGACCGTCGCCGAGGTCGAGGCGCTGCTGGAGCTCGCCGGGGTCTCCGGCAGATCGCTCCCCGCGCGCATGGCGCCGGTGCACGCGCTGGTCGCCGCGCTGCCCCGGCCCGTCGCCGAACGACTGCTCGCCGGAGTCCTCGGCCGGGTCTACCGGCCCACCGTCGCGGCGGCGCCGGTCAGCGGGTGACGCCCTCCCGGCGGGCGCAGGCCCCCACCGCCTCGGCGACCGCGGTCGCGACCCGGCGGTCCAGCGGGCTGGGGACGATGTAGTCGGCCCGCAGGTCGCTCCCGACGACGTCGGCGATCGCGGTGGCGGCCGCGATCTTCATCTCCTCGGTGATGCCGGTGGCCCCGGCGTCTATGGCGCCGCGGAAGACGCCCGGGAAGGCGAGCACGTTGTTGATCTGGTTGGGCAGGTCGCTGCGCCCGGTGGCGACGACGGCGGCGTACCTCGCCGCCATCTGCGGGTCGACCTCGGGGATCGGGTTGGCCAGCGAGAAGACGATGCAGTTCGGGGCCATCGACGCGATCGCCGCCTCGGGCACCGAGCCGCCGGAGACACCGAGGTAGACGTCGGCCCCCTCGAGCGCCGAGACCATGGAGCCGGCGAAGCCGGACCGGTTGGTGTTCTCGACCAGCCACCGCTTCGTGCCGGTCAGCCCCTCCCGGCCGGCGTGCAGGACCCCCCGGGAGTCGGCGACGGCGATGTCGCGGACGCCGGCCTCGAGCAGGATCTTGGTGCAGGCCACCCCGGCCGCGCCCGCGCCGCTGACCACGACCCGCAGGTCGCCCAGCTCGCGGCCGACCACCTTCGCGGCGTTGCGCAGCGCGGCGAGCACGACGATCGCCGTCCCGTGCTGGTCGTCGTGCATGACCGGGATGTCCAGCCGCTCGCGCAGCCGGGCCTCGATCTCGAAGCAGCGCGGGGCGCTGATGTCCTCGAGGTTGATGCCGCCGAAGGACGGGGCGATCGCGGCGACGGTGTCGACGATCTCGTCGACGTCGGTCGTGGACAGCACGATCGGCACCGAGGAGAGGCCGGCGAACTCGCTGAACAGGCAGGCCTTGCCCTCCATGACCGGCAGCGCGGCGGCGGGCCCGATGTCGCCGAGCCCCAGCACGGCCGTGCCGTCGGAGACGACGGCCACGACGCGGGGCGCCCAGGTGAACCGGCGGGCGAGCTCGGGCTCGGCGGCGATGGCGCTCGACACCCGCGCGACGCCGGGGGTGTAGGTGAGCGCGAGGTCGGCGATGGAGGTGATCGAGCGGTTGGGGGCCACGGAGAGCTTGCCGCCCTCGTGCACCGCGAACGCCGGGTCGGCCGCGAAGCGGTCGGTGCTGACGGGGCCCTCGGGCGCCGGATTTCCGCTCATGGGCACAGGAGCGTAATCCCGGGCGCGGAGTCCCGGGCGCGGACCGCGTTGTCGCTACGGTGCCGTCGTGGAGATCCGCGAGCTCGCCGTGCCCGACAGCTACGTGCTCGACCTGGTGCCGCACGGCGACACGCGTGGCCGTTTCACCGAGTGGTACCGGGCCGACGTGCTGTCCCAGGCAGTGGGACACCCGCTCCCCCTCGCCCAGGGCAACCACAGCGTCTCCTCGCGGGGCGCCCTCCGCGGGGTCCACTTCGCGCTCGTGCCCCCCGGCCAGGCCAAGTACGTCTACTGCCCGGCGGGGCGGGTGCTCGACGTCGTCGTCGACGTGCGGGTCGACTCCCCCACGTTCGGTGTGCACGACACGGTGCTGCTCGACAGCGAGCAGCCGCGCGCGGTCTACCTCGCCGAGGGGCTCGGCCACGCCTTCGTCGCGCTGGCGGACCGCAGCTCGGTCACCTACCTGGTCTCCTCGGGCTACGACCCCGGGCGGGAGTTCGGCGTCTCGCCCCTGGACCCCGACCTGGCCCTGCCCTGGCCGTCGGACGTCGAGCTCGAGCTGTCGGCCAAGGACCGCGGTGCGCCCACCCTGGCCGAGGCCCGCGACCAGGGGCTGCTGCCGACCATGGCCGAGTGCGCCGCGCGGTACGCCCAGCTACGCCAGGTCTGACGGCAGGTCCGGCGGCGGGGCGTCCGGGAGCCGGCCGGGGCGCGGCCAGAGCCGGCCGACCACCCGGCCCACGACGACGGCGACGCCGAAGGAGCGGCTGTCGTCGGTGGCGAGGGCGTTGTCGCCCTCCACCCAGTGCCCGCCCTCGACGGCGCGGCGCACCCGCTTGACCACCAGCAGCTCCGGCCGCGCCGGGAAGCGGGCCAGCACGACGTCGCCGGGCCGGACCTGGCCGCCCGGGCGCAGCCGACGGGCGAGCAGCCGCTGCCCGGACCGCACGGTCGGGGCCATCGAGGGCCCGGTGACCCGCACCAGCGTCCACGCGGCCGGCAGCGGCTGCACCGCGCCGTCCCCGCGCTCTCCCGCGCTGTCGTCGTCGATCACCGCGAGTAGGGTCGCAGAGGACACAACCCCACGACATCCGGAGGCACTTCCATGCGTCTCACCCGCATGTTCTCCGCCGTGGAGGCCACGGCTCACTGCGACCTCCCCTGCGGCGTCTACGACCCGGCCCAGGCCCGCATCGAGGCGGAGTCGGTCAAGGCCATCCAGGAGAAGTACCAGGGCAACGAGGACCCGGTCTTCCGCACCCGCGCCATCCTGATCAAGGAGCAGCGGGCGGAGCTCGTCAAGCACCACCTGTGGGTGCTGTGGACCGACTACTTCAAGCCCCCGCACTTCGAGAAGTACCCGCAGCTGCACGAGCTGTTCAACAAGGCCACCAAGCAGGCCGGCGCCGCCGGCGGCAAGGGCAGCATGGACCCCGCCGAGGGCCAGAAGCTGCTCGACTACATCGCCGAGATCGACAAGATCTTCTGGGAGACCAAGGCAGCTGCCTGACCGAGGTCCCACCCCGTCGCTGCCGGGCCGCCCCCAGGGGCGGCCCGGCATCGGCATCTCCTGCGCTGCCCGCCCCCGGGCGCGCCCGCGCCTAGGGTCTGCCCATGACTGCTTCGGAGGACTTCGTGATCGACGTCGGGGACCTCCTGCAGAAGGTGGAGGACGCACCGCCGATCGAGGCGGTGGAGGCCGTGGCCGATGCCCTCGGGGCCATGGTCGAGGCCCGCAGCGTCACCCTGCTGATCGCCGACTTCACCGGCCGGGCCGTCGTGCGCCTCACCTCCGCCGCGCTGGTCGAGGGAGCCCGGGCGCAGGGGGCCGAGCAGGCCGAGACGATCCCGCTGGCCGGCACCGTCTACGAGCAGGTCCTGCGGACGCAGGAGGCCGACGTCCGGGACGTCGACGACGGGGCGGTGGTGGTCGTCCCGGTCACCGACCGGGGTGACGCGATCGGCGTCATCGAGCTCGACCTGTCGCGGCGCCCCTCCGCCAGGGAGCTCGCGGACGTCCGGACCGCGGCGCACGCCCTGGCCTACGTCGTCATCGCGGCGCGCCGGCACACCGACGTGTTCGAGTGGGGCCAGCGCTCGACCGAGTTCGCGCTGGCTGCGGAGATCCAGCGCCGGCTGCTGCCGGCGACCTACACGTGCGAGGCCGGTCAGTTCACCCTCGCCGGCTGGCTGGAGCCGGCCAGCTCGGTGGGCGGGGACACCTTCGACTACACGCTGGACCGCGACTGCCTCCAGCTCTCGATCACCGACGCGGTCGGCCACCAGGTGGCCGCAGCGCTCATCGCCACCCTGCTGGTCGGCGCCCTGCGCAACGGGCGGCGCCGCGGCATGGATCTGGCCGAACAGGCCGCCTACGCCAACGACGCCCTGCTGGAGAACGCCGACCTCGGTCAGTTCGTCACCGGCCAGCTGGTGCGGGTGGACCTGCGCGACGGCACCGCGTCGGTGGTCAACGCGGGGCACGTGCTGCCGCTGCGGCTGCGCGACGGGAAGGTGGAGGAGATCGAGCTGCGGGTCGACCCGCCCTTCGGCGTCGTGCCCGGCAAGTCCTTCGACGTGCAGCCGTTCCCGCTCGAGCCCGGCGACCGGATCGTGCTCCTGACCGACGGCATGCAGGAGCGCAACGCGGTCAACCTCGACGTGGCCCGGGCCCTCGCCGACACCGCCGACCTGCACCCCCGGGAGGTCGTGCACGCCCTCGGCCGGGCGGTGCTCGACGAGACCGGGGCCGACCTCCGCGACGACGCCACGATGATCTGCCTCGACTGGTACGGCGGGCCCCCGCGGGCGCGCGCCACCGAAGAGGGAGCCGACCCGGAGATCGCCTCCGGACCGGCCTGACCCGGCCGACCTCCGGACCCACCCGGGACGGGGCCGGTACGGTCTGCAGACGATGCGCATCGACCCGGCCGGGTGGCCCTTCATCACCGGACCGCTGGCCCCTGCCGCCCTGCTCGCCGCCGGAGGCCGGGCCACCGGCCGACGCTGGCCACGCCTGGCCGCGTGGCCCTTCCTCGGGCTCTCGGCCTACATGGCGCTGTTCTTTCGCGACCCCGACCGTCGCTGCGACAGCACCCCCGCCGCGGCCGACGAGGTCCTCTCCCCGGCCGACGGGGTGGTGATGGTCGCCGGCGAGCCGCAGGAGGGCGTCGCCCCCGACGGCGAGTGGCAGCAGATCAGCGTCTTCCTCTCGGTGGTCGACGTGCACGTGAACCGCTCCCCGTACCGCGGCGAGGTCGTGGAGAGCTCCTACCGCAAGGGCAGCTTCCTGGCTGCCTACCGCAGAGAATCGGCGCACCGGAACGAGCGCAGCGAGATCTGGCTGCGCGACGGGGACCGCACCGTCGTCTTCCGGCAGATCGTCGGCGTGCTGGCCCGCCGGATCGTCACCCGCACCGGACCGGGGCAGCACCTGGCCACCGGCGAGCGGATGGGCCTGATGAAGTTCGGCTCGCGCATGGACGTGTTCGTGCCGCCCGAGTGCGAGATCACCGTGACGAAGGGGCAGCGCGTGCGGGGCGGCGAGTCCGTCATCGCCCGCTGGCCTGCGACCCGCTGAGGGGCAGCCGTGCCCAGTTCCGCATCCGGCCACCGGACCCCGCAGACCCGTCGCACGGCCACCGTCGAGTTCGTGCGCGGCTCGGTGCGGGGCAGCCGGCGGCGCGCGCTCGCCACCCTGCCCAGCCTGTTCACGCTGGCCAACATGTTCTGCGGGTTCCTCGCCATCCTGGTGTCGATCCGGGGTCAGTACACCCTGGCCGCGGTGCTGATCGGGCTGTCGGTGCTGTTCGACATCGTCGACGGCGCCGTCGCCCGGCTGGTCGGGGCCGTGACGCCCTTCGGCCTGCAGTTCGACTCGCTGGCCGACCTCGTCTCCTTCGGGCTGGCGCCGGCGCTGCTGGCCTTCACGCTGTTCTCCGAGGGGCGGGACGAGTGGGACCCGTCGGGCTGGGTGGTCTGCTTCCTGTGGGTGGCCTGCGCCGCGATCCGCCTGGCCCGCTTCAACACCACCATCGACCCGACGGCGGACAAGCGGTACTTCATCGGCATGCCCAGCCCCGGTGCCGCCGGCGTCGTGCTGGCCTCGGTGTTCGCCTTCGGCGACGACATGCAGGGCCGCGACCGCCTCTGGGTGCTGCTGGTCGTGGCGGTCCCGGCGGTGCTGATGGTGACCAACATCCGGTTCCGGTCGTTCCGTTCGCTGGTCAGCCCGAAGAGCGGCCGGCCGTACGGGCTGGTGGCCGCCGCCGTGCTGCTGGTCGTCGGCCTGGCGCTGTGGCCCGTGGTGACCGGCTGCGTGCTCGCCTACGGCTACCTGCTGGCACCGGTGCTCGTCCCGGTGCTCTCCCCGCTGGAGAGGCTGGTGCCGGCACGGCTCAAGGAGGTCCTGTCATGAGCGGACAGGGACGTGAGCATCGCAGGGAGCGCCAGCGACCGAGGGGCGGAGCGTCCCGCGGCAGCGAATCGGAGCCGTCGTGAGCGTGCGGCCGATCCGCCCGGACGACGTCCCCGCGGTGGTCGGGCTGGTGCGCGAGCTGGCGGACTACGAGCAGGCGCTGGACGAGGTCCGGCTCACCGAGGAGCAGCTCACCGCCTGCCTGTTCGGGAACTCCCCCGCCCTGCACGGCCACGTCGCCGAGGTCGGGGGCCGCGTCGTGGGCATGGCGCTGTGGTTCCTCAACTTCTCGACCTGGCGCGGCACCCACGGCGTCCACCTCGAGGACCTCTACGTCCAGCCGCAGCACCGCGGCACCGGCCTCGGCCGGGAGCTGCTCCGCACGCTCGCGCAGGTCTGCACCGACCGCGGCTACTCGCGGCTGGAGTGGTCGGTGCTGGACTGGAACACCCCGTCGATCGACTTCTACCGGGCCGCCGGCGCCGTGCCCATGGACGGGTGGACCGTGTTCCGACTCACCGACGACGCGCTCGCGTCCTTCGCCGCCGCCCGCCGCGGCTGACCGACCAGCGCTAGCGTTCGACCCGTGACCACCGAGCGCGGACCGATCGAGTGCTGGCTGACCGACATGGACGGCGTCCTCGTCCACGAGGGCCAGGCCCTCCCGGGGGCGAAGGACTTCCTCGACCGCCTGGTCGAGCGGCGACGCCGGTTCCTCGTCCTGACCAACAACTCCATCTTCACGCCGCGCGACCTCGCGGCCCGGCTCAGCCGCACCGGGCTGCTCGTGCCCGAGGCGGCGATCTGGACCTCCGCCCTGGCGACGGCGGACTTCCTCACCACCCAGCTGCCCGGTGGCTCGGCCTACGTCATCGGCGAGGCCGGGCTGACCACGGCGCTCTACGAGGCGGGCTACACCCTCACCGACACCGATCCCGACTACGTCGTGCTGGGCGAGACGCGCACCTACTCGTTCGAGGCCATCACGCGGGCGATCCGGCTGGTGGGCGACGGCGCCCGCTTCATCGCCACCAACCCGGACGTCACCGGCCCCTCCCCCGAGGGCCCGCTGCCGGCCACCGGCTCGGTGGCCGCGATGATCACCGCCGCCACCGGCGCCAAGCCCTACTTCGTCGGCAAGCCCAACCCGATGATGTTCCGCAGCGCCATGAACCGGATCGAGGCGCACTCGGAGTCCACGATGATGGTCGGCGACCGCATGGACACCGACGTCGTCGCCGGCATCGAGGCCGGCCTGGAGACCGTGCTGGTGCTGTCCGGGTCGACGGCGGCCGCCGACGTCGCCCGCTTCCCCTTCCGGCCCAGCCGGGTGTGCGACTCCATCGCCGACGTCATCGACCTCATCTGACCGAGGCAAAGGAAGCTATGCCTACGGATGTGGCGCCTTTCCCGTATGCATAGCTTCCTATGCCCGGGAGAGGCCGTGGCCGATCAGCGGTCGAGGTAGGCCAGGCGGGACTCGGGGGTGGCCAGCAGGTAGAGCACGGTGACCACCAGCGCCAGGACCGGCAGGCCGAGCAGCGGCTGCTGGGCCGGGAAGGCGAGGGTGAAGCCGGTCAGCCCGAGGAACAGCTGCAGCGCGATCACCGGGCCGCGGGCCCAGCCGGCCACCCGCCACAGCCCGCGCGCGGCGGCCCCGAGGACGCCGGCGGCCAGCGCGGCCAGCACCACCTCGGCCAGGGCCCGGGGCACGCTGTCGGGCTCGCCGGTCAGCGTGAGGAACAGCAGCACCAGCGCGCCGAGGCCCAACAGCGACGCCTCGAGCCCGACCGCCAGCGCTGCCCGGCGCAGGGACGGGGGCGCCTCGGGGTGCGCCGTCGCGGGGCGGGCGGCCGGCTGCGCCGCCGTAGGGCCGAACAGCCGGTCGGCCAGGCGACGGGGCGGCTGGGCGGGCGTGCCGCGGTCCTCGGTCACGACGGCGAGACTACGCGGCGCACCGCGGCACCCGGGCCGTCGACCGGCGCCGTCCGGCGGCTCCGTCCGTCCGGGCCCGCACCCTGGATAGCCTGGCGGGATGCGCGCGCTCGTGGTCGTCAACCCGGCGGCGACCACCACCACCGCGAAGATGCGGAACGTGCTGGTGGGCGCCCTCGCCAGCGAGCTCAAGGTCGACGTCGCCGAGACCGGCCACCGCGGCCACGGGCTCGAGCTGGCCGCCCAGGCGGTCGCCGAGGGGATCGACGTGGTCGTCGCCCTCGGGGGCGACGGCACGGTGAACGAGGTGGTCAACGGCCTGCTGACCGACGGGCCCGGAGCGGGCGTGCCCACCCTGGCGGTCGTCCCGGGTGGCTCGACCAACGTGTTCTCCCGGGCGCTGGGCCGCTCCCGCGACCCGGTGGAGGCGACCGCGGAGATCCTGGCTTCGCTACGGGCGGGCCGCACCCGATCGGTGTCGCTGGGCACCGCGTGCGCCACCGGGACCAGCACCGCGGCGGTGACCGGGGTGGCGCCGGTGGCGGCCGAGGCGGTCGCCCGCGCCGACGCCGCCGCCGAGGAGCCCGCGTGGACCGATCCCCGCTGGTTCGTCTTCGCCGCCGGCTTCGGCTTCGACGCGGAGGTCATCGCCCGGGTGGAGGCACGCCGCGCCCGGGGCCGCCGGTCGACCGGCGCGCTCTACGTCCGGGAGGCCACCACCGCCTTCCTCTTCGGCCGGGACCGCCGGCGCCCGGCCCTGACCCTGCGGGTGCCCGGGGAGGCGCCCCTCGAGGAGCTCTTCCTCTGCCTGGTGTCCAACGTCAGTCCCTGGACCTACCTGGGGGCCAGGCCGGTGAACCCCACCCCCGAGGCGTCCTTCGAGACCGGGCTCGACGTCTTCGCCCTCGGCCGCACGGGCACCACCCGCATGCTGCGCGCCCTGCGGCAGACGATGCGGCCCGAGCCGGACCTGCGCGGGCGCGGGCTGCACCGGTGGCACGACCTCGAGGAGCTCACGATCACGGCCGTGCGCCCCCAGGGCTGGCAGGTCGACGGCGACCACCTGGGCACCGCCACGGGGGTGCGGATCCGGAACGTCCCCGACGCGCTGCGCGTCATCGCCTGACGCACCTCCCGGGGGCTTCCCGGCAGGACCGGACGCTCCTCCGGGTGGCGGGCCTAGCACGACCGTGGTGAGGTTGCTCACGCGGGGGTCAGCGCTGACCGCGTTTCCCTTGACAGGCGTCCGGCACGTGAAAACATCGCTGCTGGAACGCAACCTGCCGGTAACAATCGCAGGCAGTCGCTGCCGCCATGGCGCTGGGTAACCGGTGTCGGCCCGGCGATGGCAGACCGAGCTATGCGACTGACGCACCCGACCGTAGACGACATCGAGGAGTACAACGCCATGGACTGGCGCCACCGCGCGCTCTGCCGGGACGAGGATCCGGAGCTGTTCTTCCCGATCGGGACGACAGGTCCGGCCGTGGTCCAGATCGAGCAGGCCAAGGCCGTGTGCCAGCGCTGCCCGGTGGTCTCGTCGTGCCTGGACTGGGCCCTCCGCTCGGGCCAGGACTCCGGCGTCTGGGGTGGGCTCTCCGAGGACGAGCGGCGCGCGCTGAAGCGGCGTCAGGCTCGCACCCGGGTCCACACCGCCTGAGCAGGAGCACCACGACGGCTGCCGGCTCCCCCGGCGGCCCACCGCACACGCACCGACCGCCACGAGGCCGGTCCGGGTCCTCCCGGACCGGCCTCGGCGCGTCCGGGGGCCGAGCTCAGCGCCGTGGCCAGCCGTCCCCCGGCAGGTGCAGCACCACCTCGGTCCCGGCCCGCCCCTCCGGCACCCCCATCGTCAGGCTGCCGCCGAGCTCGCTGGTCACCAGGGTCCGCACGATCTGCAGGCCCAGCCCGTCGCTCGTCGCCGGGTCGAACCCCGGCGGCAGGCCCTGGCCGTCGTCCCGGACCCGGACGACCAGGTCCTCGCCGTCCCGCTCGGCGACCAGCTCGATGACGCCGGGCTCACCCTCGCGGAACGCGTGCTCCGCGGCGTTGTGCAGCAGCTCGGTCACCGCCAGGACCAGCGGGGTCGCGGCCACCGCCGGCAGCTCGCCGAAGGAGCCGGTCCGGCGGGTCCGGGCCGCCGGCCCCACCGACGTCAGGTCGCCCAGCATCGGCAGCACCTGGTCCAGGACGTCGTCCACGTCGACGACGTCCTCCCGGCTGCCGGCCAGCGTCTCGTGGACGACGGCGATCGAGGCCACCCGCCGCACCGACTCCTCGAGCGCCGCTCGGGCCGCCGGTTCGGTCATCCGGCGGGCCTGCAGGCGCAGCAGCGCGGCCACTGTCTGCAGGTTGTTCTTCACCCGGTGGTGGATCTCCCGGATGGTCGCGTCCTTGGTGAGCAGCGCCCGGTCCCGCCGCCGGACGTCGGTCACGTCGCGCACCAGGACGAGCGCACCGGGGGCGGCGCCGGGCGCCTGCAGGGGCAGGGCGCGCAGCAGCAGGGTCGCGCTGGCCGCCTCGACGTCCATCGGATCGGGATAGCGCCCCGCGACCGCCGCCGTGATGCCCGCCGCAGCCGCCTCCCCCGCCACCCGGTCGGTCACCACCCGGCAGGTCACGTCCGCGAGCGTCGCCCCCGCGAGGTCGCCGGCGACCCCGATCCGCCGGTAGGCCGACAGCGCGTTGGGGCTGGCGTAGCTGACCCGCCCGGCCCCGTCCAGGCGCGCCAGCCCGTCACCCACCCGCGGGCTCATCTCCGCGTCCGCGAGCGTCCCCGGCGGGAAGGTGCCGGCCGAGATCATGAGGCAGAGGTCGGCGGCGATGTCGAGGTAGGTCAGCTCCAGGGTCGACGGCGACCGGGTGACGGCGAGATTGGTGTCCTTGGCCAGGACGGCGATGCCCACGCCCTCGTGCCGGACCGGGATCACCTCGCGGCGGCGTGGCGTGTGCCCCGTCCAGTCCGGCTCCCCGTCGGTGACGGGCCGGCCGTCGCGCAGGGCCACGGCGAACGGCCGGGCCTCCTCCGGGCCGACCTCGGCGCCGACCATGTCCTCCGGCCGGCTGGTCGGTGCCGTGAGCGGCCGCACCTGCGCCACGCACCACCAGGAGCCCGAGGGCAGCGGCACCCACAGCGTCAGATCGGCGAACGCGAGGTCGGCCAGCAGCTGCCAGTCGGCCACCAGGCGCCGGGCGTGGTCGATCTGCGCGGGGCTGGACGCCGTCCCGCGGGTGAGGCGCTCGGAGAGGCTGCTCATGGTGCGCCGAGCCTAGGACCCGGTCCCTCCTACGCTTCGACCGTGGTGTCCCTCCCCGCCCTGACCATCGACCGCGCCGGCCCCGGCGACCACGACCGCATCGCCCGGCTCACCGTCGACGTCTACGTGGGTGGGGGCCTCGCCTCCGCCGGGTACGCCGCCGAGCTGGCCGACGTCGCCGGCCGGGCACGCCTGGCCGGGCTGCTCGTGGCCCGCGACGGGACCGGCGGGATCGTCGGCAGCGTCGCCTTCGTGCCGGGGGCGGGTTCGGCGAGGTCCTGGAGTCGGCCGAGGAGGCCGGCTTCCGCATGCTCGTGGTGGATCCGGCGGCGCAGGGTCGCGGCGTCGGCGCGGCGCTGGTGTCGGCATGCCTGGAGCGCGCCCGGCGGGCGGGCAAGCGGCGCGTGGTCATCTCCACCGGCACCCGCATGACGGCGGCGCACCGGCTGTACGAGCGGCTGGGCTTCACCCGGCTGCCCGAGCGGGACTGGAGCCCCGTGCCGGGGATCGACCTGCTCGTCTACACCCGCGACGTCTGAGCGGCGCCGGTCCACCCCGGCCGAGGCGGGAGGGGCTCAGGAGACGGCGTCGGAGACGACGGCGATCAGGTCGCCCTCCTGGAGGACCTCGCCCTCCACCACGTGCAGCTCCCGCACCGTCCCCGCGCGCTCGGTGAGCACCGGGATCTCCATCTTCATCGACTCGAGGATGACCAGCGTGTCACCGGCGGACACCTGCACCCCCGGCGCGACCAGCACCTTCCAGACGCTGGAGACCATCTCCGCGTGGATCTCCTCGACCGTCACCGGCACCTCCCGCGATCACCGTCCGTGAGACCTCATCCAAGCACGCGAGCAGCACTTCAGGTCTGCGGGAGCGACCGCCCCTCGGCGAGTCGGCCCACCACGGCGCAGACCTCGGAGCCGTCGTGCGGCACGCCGGTCGCGGGCAGCCCGGTCAGCGCCAGGCGGGCGGCGTCGGCGGCCGTCGCGACATCGGGCCCCCCGGCGCTCACCGTGGCGAGCAGCGCGTCGTACCAGCCGTCGAGCCGGTCGCCCGGGTCGTACCCGGACACCGCCACCAGGTCGATGCCAGCCTCGGCCCCCGGCCGGCGTCCGGAGCCGGGCAGCCGGCCGCTGATCCGGCCCGCGGTGCCCGGGGGCAGCGTGGCCCGCAGCTGGACGACCACCGCGGCTCGGGCGTCCGCACGGGCCGCCGGACCCGTCCCGGAGGCCCGCGGCCCGACGGCGCTGCGGAGGGCCAGCTCGACGGCGTCCACGCCGTGCGACCGCTCCAGCACCGCCATGTCGAGGGAGAACCCGGCCGCCACCTCGGCCAGCTCGCCGTCCGGGGAGATGCCCACGGTCACCAGGCCGCGCCAGCCGATGTCGGCCAGCCGGTGCGCCGCCGGCGGCAGGTCCCCGGGCGCGGCCGGCGTCCAGGACACCCGGGCGATGCCGGCCGCGCGGTCGCGGGCCACCGGCGTGGTGAAGCGCAGCCCCTCGGCGGTCACCCAGGCCAGGAAGCCCCGCTCGCTGGCCGGCTCGACGCCGTCGCCGCCCAGCCGCTCCAGCACCTCGGGGGCCGGGCCCGCCCAGCGCAGTCCCGCGGCGATGACCGCGCTCGCCAGTCGCGCGTTCCCGGCCAGCGCGGGCGGCACGGGCAGCACCGTGTCGGCCCCGCTGCGCCGGGCCGCCTCCACGATCCGGTCGACCGCGAGGTAGGACTCCACGGCCGGGGCGGGGCCCAGCAGGACCGCGTCGTCGGCCAGGCGGACGTGCCGCGCGGAGCGCTCGGTCTCGCTGTGCACGGCGACGGCCTTGAGACCGAGCCGCTGGCACGCGCTCACCGTGGCGCAGCCCGCCGGGCCACGTCCCGCGACCAGCACGGTCTCGATCCCCAGCTGCGGCACTGCTGCTCCTCCTGCGTCGCCCGGGTCGGCGCACCGCCGGGTGCCTCCGTGAGAGGCTTGTCAGGTCAGCTTGGCGGGTCCGTCGGCGTCGTGCACCCTACGTGGGCCGCGCCGGGGCCCCGCGGGATCCACGGGCCGAGGGGCCCACCGGGAAGTGTGAGAGGAGGGCAGCGATGTCCAAGCGTGGACGCAAGCGTCGCTCCCGCAAGGGGAACAAGGCCAACCACGGCAAGCGGCCCAACGCGTGACGGCAGGCCCCTCCGCGCGCGGTGGGGTCACGCACGAGAGGCCCAGAACCCGTCGGGTTCTGGGCCTCTGGCGTTCCGGGCCTACGCGGTGGGGCGCTCCCCCGACCGCTCGATCGTCAGCCGCTCGACGCTGACCTGCGTGCCGTCCTCCTCGAAGGAGACGCTGGTCAGCTGCATCTTGATGCGCTCGCGGAGACCCGACGGCGGCTTGTCGCCCCCGCAGCGCCGGCGCACCAGCGCCTTGAACTCCTGCTCGATGCCGAACTCGCGCAAGCAGGAGGAGCAGTCCTCGAGGTGCTCGGCGATGAGCGCGCGCCGCTCGTCCCCGGTCTCGTGGTCGAGGAACTCGAAGACGTGCGACAGGACGTCGTCGCAGGAGTGGATCTCGATCGGCTCGCCGGCCGGGTCGACGTCGTCGCTCATCAGTGGGTCGCCCCCTCACCGGCTCCGGCGCGGACGAAGCCGCGCTCGCGGGCGTAGTCGGCCAGCAGCTTCTGCAGCCCCCGGCGTCCGCGGTGCAGCCGGGACATCACCGTGCCGATGGGCGTGCCCATGATCTCGGCGATCTCCTTGTAGGCGAAGCCCTCGACGTCGGCCAGGTAGACCGCGAGCCGGAAGTCCTCCGGCAGCTGCTGCAGGGCGTCCTTGATGTCGGAGTCCGGCAGGTGGTCCAGCGCCTCGATCTCGGCCGACCGCAGGCCCGAGGAGCTGTGCTCCTCGGCCGCGTACAGCTGCCAGTCCTGCACCTGCTCGGTGGGGTACTGCTGCGGCTGCCGCTGCTTCTTGCGGTAGCTGTTGATGTAGGTGTTGGTCAGGATCCGGTACAGCCAGGCCTTGAGGTTGGTGCCCTCGGCGAACTGGTGGAACGCGGAGTAGGCCTTCACGAAGGTCTCCTGCACCAGGTCCTCGGCGTCGGCGGGGTTGCGGGTCATCCGCAGGGCCGCCGGGTAGAGCTGGTCCAGGAAGGGGAGCGCGTCGCGCTCGAACCGGGCGTCCCGCTCGGCGCGGGTCTCGGCGAGCTCGGTGCGGCTGCCGCCCTCGCGCGCCTCAGGCACCTCCACCGGGGCCGCCTCGGGCAGCTGACCGGCGTTGTCGACCGCGGGATCCTCAGGCACCGACCGTCCTCTCTGCGGCCCCCGGACGCGGGGCGCCACGTCGTTCGATCCTAGCCGCGCGGCGTCCGGACGGCCCGGGGGACGTCGGTGCGCGGCCCGTGTGCGGGCGGTCGAGACGGTGCTGCTCACGGCCGGTGCAACGGCACCGGCGCCCGCGGCCATTCCCGGTCGGGCGGTGATCGCTAGGCTGCGGCGCCGTGGCGGCAACCCCGGCGGTGCGGGTCCTGGAGCAGGCGGGGGTGGCGCACACGCTGCACCCCTACGAGCCCGAGCACGCCGCCGACCAGGGGCACGGGGAGGCCGCCGTCGCCGCGCTGGGGGCCGATCCCGGCCAGGTGTTCAAGACCCTGGTGACCCGCGTGGACGGCCGGCTCACCGTCGCGGTGGTGCCGGTCAGCGGGACGCTCGACCTCAAGGCGCTGGCCACGGCCGCCGGTGGCCGCAAGGCGGCGATGGCCGAGCCCGCCGACGCCGAGCGCGCGACCGGCTACGTCCTCGGCGGGATCAGCCCGCTCGGCCAGCGGAAGGCCCTGCCGACCGTGGTCGACGCCTCGGCCCTGGAGTTCCCCACCGTGCTGGTGAGCGCCGGGAAGCGCGGGCTGCAGCTGGAGCTGCCGCCCGGTGAGCTGGTGCGGCTCACCCGGGCCCGGACGGCACCGATCGGCCGCTGAGCTCAGGGCGCCCCGTACGGGGTCAGCAGCTGGTCGACCGGCGCGAAGTCGTCGGTCAGCACGCCGGCGCCGCCGACGAACCGGTCCAGCTCGTCGCCCTCGGCCACCCGCCACTCCAGGTCCCGGTCGGCCATCGCGGTGGCGATCTCCGCGGCCGGGAGGGGCTGCTGCGACGCGACGGCGACCAGGTTCCCGCCGTCCTCCCCCGCCAGCACGGGGCCGCGGGCGAGCAGCAGCACATGGCCGAACACCGACCGCATCGTGGCCAGCTCGGCGCGGACGAAGGACAGCGGCGGATGGTCGATGAGGTTCACCGCGTACACGCCGTCGTCGGCGAGCGCGCGGTCGACCAGCTCCAGCGCCTCGCGGGTGGTCAGCTGCCACGGCACCGAGAGCCCGCCGAAGGCGTCGCCGACGACGAGGTCGCGCTCCCCCACCGGCTCCTCGGCCAGCCCGACCCGGCCGTCGGCCACCCGCACCCGCAGGTCCGGGGAGGTCTCCAGACCCAGCTGCTCGCGGTCCATGCTCACCACGCCGGGGTCGACCTCCACCACCCGGCTCTCCGTACCCGGGCGCACCTCCGCGAGGTAGCGCGGCACGGTGAGACCACCGCCTCCGAGGTGCAGCGCGGAGATCGGCTCCGCGGCGGGGAAGACCGCGTCGGTCACCGCCGCGATCGCCCGCACGTACTGGAACTCCAGGTGGGTGGGGTCGACGAGGTCGACGTAGGAGTGCCGGAGGGTGTCGAGCAGCAGCACCCGGCCGGACTCCCGCTCGGGGTCGGCCACCACGCGCGCGCAGTGGTAGGCCGTCTCCTCCTCGCACGGGGTGGGTGCGACGGCGGCCAGCCCGCCGCCGACGACCGCCAGCACGAGCAGCCCGGCGGGCACCGGACGGGCACCGGGCCCCCGCCGGAGCAGCACGGCCACCGCCAGGCCGGTGAGGATTGTGGCCGCGCCGGTGGCGACCAGGATGACGCTGCTGGGCAGGACCGCCACCAGCACGAAGCCGGTGGCGAAGGTCGCCGCGATGCCGCCGATCGTGCCGATGCCGGAGAGCCGGCCGACCACCGCGCCGGTCTCGTCGAGGCTGGCCAGCTGGAGCTTCACCACCATCGGCGGCACCGCTGACAGCAGCGCCGCCGGCACCACGACGGCCACGGCCGCCAGCAGGAGCACGCCGCCGGCGTCGGCGCCGGTGAGCAGCGCCCCGGTGAACCGGACCAGCGGCAGCACGGCGACGACCAGCGCGCCCCCGGCGACGAGCAGCGGGGCCAGCAGCCGGCGGGGGTCGGTGCGGTCGGCGGTCGCGCCGCCGACCCACGCGCCGAGGGCGATGGCGGCCAGCGCGAAGCCGATCACCGCGGTGCTGGTCTGCACGGTGACGCCGACGTAGGGCGCGATCAGCCGGAGCCCGACGATCTCCAGCACCAGCACCGCGCCGGAGCTCAGGAAGGTCAGCCCCGCGGCGATCCAGGGCGGCAGCGCGCCGCTCGGAGGCGGCGCCGTCGGGGGTGCGGCCGCGGCCGGTGCCTCGTCCGGTGCCACGTCAGAAGAGCGCGGGCTGGTCGGCGGGGGACGCGACGGAGTCCGCCCGGGCGAGCAGCTCGGGCCCGTTGTTCCGCACGTTGCCCACCGCGGCCCCGACCGGCCGCAGCTCCAGGCCGGCGACCACCTCCGGCGGCGTCGGCTCCGCCAGCTCCGCGACGTCCTCGCGGGACGGGTCGAGCCACCCGGCCCAGCGGTCGCGCGGCAGCACCAGGGGCATCCGGTCGTGGATCTCCGCCAGGGCGCCGGTAGCCGGCGCGGTGACGACGGTGCAGGTGTAGAGCCGGTCCTCGCCGCTCCCCCAGACCTCCCACAGGCCGGCCAGGGCGAGCACCGACCCGTCCTCCGGGGTGACGTAGTAGGGCTGCTTGGCCGGCGAGTCCAGCCGCTTCGCCCACTCGTACCAGCCGTCGGCCGGTACCAGGCAGCGCCGCGACCTTGCAGCGGCGCGGAAGGCGGGCTTCTCGGTCAGCGACTCCACCCGGGCGTTGAGCAGCCGGTTGCCGACGGACGCGTCCTTCGCCCAGGACGGGACGAGCCCCCACCGGACGGCCCGCACCTCCCGGTGGCCGCCACCCGTGGGACGGCCCTCGGCGTCCCGCTCCTTGGCGTGCCGCACGACGTAGACGTCCTTGGTCGGGGCGACGTTGTAGTCGGCGGGCAGCGCCGGCTGCCCCTCGGCCGGCACCGCCTCGAACTCGACCGCGAGGTCGTCGGGGCTGCGGCTGGCGGCGTAGCGACCGCACACGGGCGCCTCCTCCGGGACGGTTCGGGCTGACGGTCCGAACTCTAGGTGGCGCCGACGACACCGGGTGGCGCGTGCGTGCACCGGGCCACCAGGGGTAGGCCCCTGGTGGGAACAGCCGACGAGAGACGAGGATCACCGCGTGACCGCTACGCAGAACCCACCGACCGATCACCCCAAGACGGCCAGCGACAGCGCCGACCGGCGCTACGCCACGGTCAACCCCTTCACCGGGGAGACGGAGAAGGAGTTCCCCTTCACCGAGACCTCCGAGATCGACGGGATCGTCGGGCGGGCGCACTCCGCGTACCAGGAGTGGCGCAACCGCCCGGTCGAGGACCGCGCCGCCGTCGTCCGGCGCGCCGCCGAGCTCATGGACGAGCGCCGGGACGACCTGGCGAAGCTCATCACCACCGAGATGGGCAAGCGCAAGGAGGAGGCCACCGGCGAGCTCTTCCTCTGCTCGATGATCCTGAAGTACTACGCCGACAACGGCCCCGGTTTCCTGGAGCCCACGTCCATCACCCCGCTGATGGGCAAGGGCGAGGCGGTCGTGGAGACCCAGCCGATCGGCGCCCTGCTGGCCATCGAGCCGTGGAACTACCCCTTCTACCAGGTGGTCCGCGTGGTCGGCCCCAACCTGGTGCTGGGCAACACCGTCATCCTGAAGCACTCCGAGATCACCCCGCAGTGCGCGGTCGCGATCGAGCAGCTCTTCGCCGACGCGGGTGCGCCCGAGGGCGTCTTCACCAACACCTTCCTGCGGATCTCCGACGTCGAGCAGGTCATCGCCGACCCCCGCATCCAGGGAGTCACCCTGACCGGCAGCGAGCGGGCCGGCAGCGCGGTCGCCGCCCTGGCCGGGAAGCACCTCAAGAAGTCGGTGCTCGAGCTCGGCGGCAGCGACCCGTTCATCGTGCTCGACGCCGAGGACATGGCGGCCACCGTCAAGGCCGCGACCATGGGCCGGATGCAGAACACCGGCCAGGCCTGCACCGCCTCCAAGCGGCTGATCGTCACCGAGGAGCTCTACGAGCCCTTCGTCGAGGGCCTCAAGCAGGCCTTCTCGACGTTCGCCCCGGGCGACCCGGCCGACGCCTCGACGTCGCTGGCCCCGCTGTCGTCGGAGAAGGCCGCCCAGGACCTGCACGCGCAGATCCAGGACGCGATCGACAAGGGCGCCACCGTCGTCGCCGGCGGGAAGCGCCCCGACCACCCGGGCGCGTTCGTCGAGGCCACCGTCCTCACCGACGTCACCCCGGAGATGCGGGCCTTCCGCGAGGAGCTGTTCGGCCCGGCGGCCGTCGTCTACAAGGTGAAGGACGCCGACGAGGCGGTCGCGCTGGCCAACGACAGCGCCTTCGGCCTCGGCGCCACCGTCATGAGCAGCGACCTCGACCGCGCGCGGTCGGTGGCCGACCGGCTCGAGGCTGGCATGGTGTGGATCAACCAGCCCACCGGCTCCTCCCCCGAGCTGCCCTTCGGCGGCGTGAAGCGCTCCGGCTACGGCCGCGAGCTCTCCGAGCTGGCCATGTTCGAGTTCGCCAACCGGCGGCTGATGCGCACGGTGCCGGTGAAGAAGGCCGAGAAGCCGCAGGCCGGCTGATCGGGTGCGCGGGTGGTGCGGTGCGGGCGACCGGGCAGACTGGTGAGGTGAGCGAGCTTGCGAGCTCACCCGAAGGCTGAGCACAGCGCTGTCACGTGACCGACGAGCGCCAGCGAGGAGGTCACGTGACAGACGTCTGGTCCGCGCCGCACCACCCGGCTCCCGTCGAGGCCGTCGTCACCCTGCCCGGGTCGAAGTCGCTGACCGCCCGGGCACTGGTGCTGGCGGCCCTGGCCGACGGGCCGAGCCGGCTGGTGCGCCCCCTGCGGGCGCGCGACACCGACCTCATGGCTGCCGGGCTGCGCGCCCTCGGCGTCCGCGTCGAGGACGACGGCCCCGACCTGCGGGTCTCCCCCGGCCCGCTCCGCGGCCCGGCCACGGTCGACGCCGGCCTGGCCGGGACCGTGCTGCGCTTCCTGCCGCCGGTGGCCGCGCTCGCCGACGGCGAGGTGACCGTCGACGGCGATCCCCGCCTGCGCGAACGTCCCAACGCCGGGCTGATCGCCGCCCTGCGCGCCCTCGGGGTCGAGGTCGACGACGGCGGCCGCGGGCGGGCGCCGTTCACCGTGCGCGGCACCGGCCGGGTGCGCGGCGGGGCGGTGACGGTCGATGCGAGCGAGTCCTCGCAGATCGTCTCCGGGCTGCTGCTGGCCGCCGCCCGCTTCGACGAGGGCGTCGAGCTGGTCCTGACCGGCGGGGTGCCGTCGATGCCGCACGTCGACATGACGGTCACGACCCTGCGCGAGCACGGCGTGGACGTCGTCGCGACCGACCGGGGGTGGCGGGTCTCCCCCGGCCCGATCGCCCCGCTCGACCGCGTGGTGGAGCCCGACCTCTCCAACGCGGCGCCCTTCCTCGCGGCGGCGCTGGTCACCGGTGGCCGGGTGACGGTGCGGGACTGGCCGGACGCCACCACCCAGCCCGGTGCGCAGCTGGACCGGCTGCTGCCGGAGATGGGCGCGGCCGTCTCGCGCACCCCCGACGGCGGCCTGCAGGTCACCGGCACCGGCGCGATCGGTCCCCTGGTCGCCGACCTCGGCGAGGTCGGCGAGCTCACGCCGGTCCTGGCCGCGCTGTGCGCGCTCGCCGACGGCCCCTCCCGGCTGACCGGGATCGCCCACCTCCGCGGTCACGAGACCGACCGGCTGCAGGCCCTCGACGAGGTGCTCACCGCCGTCGGCGCCCGGGTGCGCCAGCTGCCCGACGGGCTGGAGATCGAGCCCGGCCCCCGGCGGCCGGCGCTGCTGGACTCCTACGCCGACCACCGCATGGTCATGGCCGCTGCGGTCCTCGGGCTGGCGGTCGACGGCGTGCGCGTCGCCGACCCCGGCGCGGTCACCAAGACGCTGCCCGACTTCCGGGAGCGCTGGGCCGGGATGCTGGACGCGCATTCGACGCCGGGGCTGGCATCGCCCCTGGCTGGGCGCACCGCCCGCGTGCGGGGGACGGCGACCGAGGAGCGGGACGAGGGCGGCGCCGGGCGAGGGAGGACGCGCTGAGCGGCAACCAGCGCGGGGCCCGGCGGATGGACGAGGACGACGTCCGGGTCCGGCCGAGCCGCCGCGGCTCCCGCCCCCGGACCCGCACCCGCCCCACCCACGCCGACGCCGTCCCCGGACTGGTGATCGCCGTCGACCGCGGGCGGATGACCGTCCGGGTCGAGGGGCCCGGCGGCGAGGCCGTCGACGTGACCGCCATGCGCGCGCGGGAGCTCGGGCGGCACGGCGTCGTCGTCGGCGACCGGGTGCGGGTGGTGGGCGACACCAGCGGGCGCACGGACACCCTCGCCCGGATCGTGGTCATCGAGGAGCGGGCGACGTCGCTGCGCCGCACCGCCGACGACACCGACCCCACCGAGCGGGTCGTCGTGGCCAACGCCGACCTGCTCGTCGTCGTCACCTCGGTCACCGACCCCGAGCCCGCGTACGGCTTCCTCGACCGCTGCCTGGTCGCCGCCTACGCCGGCGGCCTCGAGCCGCTGCTGTGCCTCACCAAGACCGACCTCGCGTCGGCGAAGCAGCTGCTGGACCGCTACGCCGGGCTGAGCCTGGACGCGGTGCCGATGTCCCGGGAGCTCCCGCTGGAGGACCTCGTCGGCCGGCTCCGCGACCGGATGAGCGTCTTCGTCGGCCAGTCCGGCGTCGGGAAGTCCACGCTGGTCAACCGGCTGGTGCCCGACGCGCTCCGGGCGACCGGTGACGTCAGCAAGATCGGCAAGGGCCGGCACACCTCGTCGTCGGCCGTGCTGTTCGACCTGCCCGGCGGCGGCACCGTCATCGACACCCCCGGCATCCGGTCGTTCGGCCTGGCCCACGTCACCGCGGACGACGTCCTCTCCGCCTTCGAGGACATCGCCGAGGCCGCCACCGACTGCCCGCCCGGGTGCGGGCACACCGCCGAGGACCCCGACTGCGCGCTCGACGCCTGGGCCGCGGCCGGCCCGCCGCGCCGGCAGGAGCAGCTGACCGCCCTGCGGGTCCTGCTCGGCGCGGTCGGCCAGGTCGGCCCCGGCTACTGAACGCCCGGCCGCGCCGGGTACGGGCTCCAGCCGCGGCGGCGGAGGCGCTCCCGGCGGGGCTCGACGAACAGGTCGTCGGCCATCGGCCCGTCCACCGCCTCGATCCGCAGGTCGTGACCCCGTCCCGCGACCTCTCCCCCGATCGCCTCGGTCAGCACGCAGACGCCCGTCTGCACGTCCAGCCGCACCCGGAAGGCGTCGGGGTAGGTCGCGAGGACGTGCTGCGGGTGGTCGCGGTACTCGTCCAGGTCCACGTCGCGCGAGCGGAGCAACGGACAGCAGCCACAGCGCGGCTCGTAGGCGTCCGTCGGCAGGACGACCGCCTCCCACGCCGGACGTCCACCGTGCTCGACCTCCGCCATGGAGTCCACCTCGAGTGCGGCCACCAGCACCTCGGTGTCCGGATCGCGGCCGTCGGCGAGCTCCGCCGGGTCGAGCATCGCCACCCAGTGGTAGTCCTGGTGCATCGGGTCGTCGAGGGAGTGGTCCCACGCCTCGCGCCGCTCCGCCACCAGCCCGTCCGGCCGCAGCCGGGGCTGCGGCTCCGCGTCCCGCGCCGGCTCCCGGACCACCTGCAGCAGCGCCCCGTCGACCGTCTCGACGCGCAGCGCGTCCGGACGACGCAGCCACGCCCGGACGGCACCGGGCTTCCACGGGTCCTGCGGCCATCTGACGGAGAACCGCAGCGTCGTCCACCGCCACGGCGAGGAGCGCGCGAGGGCGGCGAAGGCATCGGCCGACGGGGTGAGCACCCGGCCAGTCTGCGTCGCCGGCGGGCCGCTGACGAGCGACTTGTCGACACCACCACCTGTCGGCCCGTCGTGCTGTCGACCGCCCGGGACACCGCAGGCCGACGACCGGCGGGCCCGCGGCCTCAGACCTCCACGTAGCCGCCGCTGCGCCAGTACACGCCGGCGTCCCGGCTGAGCAGACCCTCGTCGACCAGGTAGCGGCGCAGCGCCGCTACGTCGGGGTGCCAGACGGCGAGCAGCGCGTTGACCTCGCGCTCCGGGTAGCGCACCCCGGGCTCGAAGACCCGCACCAGGTGGTCGAGGACCACCAGCCGCTTGCCGCGCTGGGCGGGGATCGAGACCAGCCGGCCGTCCCGGACGAAGGCGGACAGGACGGCATCGGCCGCCGGGTCGTCCGACAGCGGCTCCGGAGCCGGCGCCGCCTCCGCTGCCGCACGGGCGGCCGCGCCGAACCGTTCGGTGTGCAGCGACAGGGCGTGGCCGTCGCGGCCGACCAGCCCCGCCCGGGCCAGGCGCCGGGCCGCGAGCGCGACCTCCTTGAGCCCCAGCCCGGCGGTCTCGGCGACCTCCTCGATCGTGCCGGCACCGAGCGCGAGGGCCGCGACCACCTTCAGCCGTACCGGGTCTGCGAGCAGCCCCGCGATCGTCGCCGCGTCCACGCCCCGACGGTAATCGGTGCATCGGCGGCGGACGCCCGGGTACGGAGCCGGGCATGGTGAGCCCCATCGACATCCAGAAGGCCCTGTCCGGCATCGACTACCCGGCCGGCAAGGACGACATCGTCAGGCACGCCGAGTCGCACGGCGGCGACAAGGAGGTCGTCGACGCCCTGAAGAAGATCGAGGACCGCGAGTACGAGGGCCCGAGCGGGGTCAGTTCCGCCGTCTTCGACTGACCGCCCGCTAGGTTGGGTGCCCATGACGTCGGGTCGGGGCTACTCAGAGGACATGCGGCTGGCACACGTGCTGGCCGACCAGGCCGACTCGATCAGCATGGAGCGCTTCAAGGCGCAGGACCTGACGGTCGAGACCAAGCCGGACCTGACCCCGGTCACCGACGCCGACCGGGCGGTCGAGGAGATGCTGCGCATCACGCTGAGCCGGGCCCGCACCCGGGACGCCGTGCTGGGCGAGGAGTTCGGCACGACCGGCCACGGGTCCCGCCGCTGGGTGCTCGACCCGATCGACGGCACGAAGAACTTCGTCCGCGGCGTGCCGGTGTGGGCCACGCTCATCGCCCTGTTCGACGGCGACGAGCCGGTGGTCGGCCTCGTCTCGGCACCGGCGCTGAACCGGCGCTGGTGGGCGGCCAAGGACGTCGGTGCGTGGACCGGTCGCCGGCTCGAGTCGGCGACCCGCTGCCGCGTGTCCGAGGTCGCGCAGCTCGGTGACGCCAGCCTCAGCTACTCCAGCCTGTCGGGCTGGGAGGAGCGGGGCGGGCTCGACGGGTTCCTCGGCCTCACCCGCTCGGTGTGGCGCACCCGCGCCTACGGCGACTTCTGGAGCTACGTGCTCCTGGCCGAGGGCGCGGTGGACATCGCCTGCGAGCCCGAGGTCTCGATCTGGGACCTCGCCGCCCTGGACGTGATCGTGCGGGAAGCCGGCGGCCGGTTCACCGACGTCACCGGCGCCCCCGGGCCGGCCGGGGGCAGCGCCCTGGCCACCAACGGCAAGCTGCACGACGCCGCCCTCGAGCGGCTGCGGACCGGAGGCCGGCCCGCCCCCGCCTGAGGTCGGGGTCAGGTCCGCTCGGGGCTGTCCCCGTACGCGTAGGAGCTGTCGGTGTACCGGCCGCCCACGGCCACGCCGGGAGGGGCGATCCGGTCCAGCCGGGCCAGCTCCTCCGCGGTCAGCTCCACGGCCGCCGCCCCGGCGTTCTCCTCCAGGTAGCTGCGCCGCTTGGTGCCCGGGATCGGGACGACGTCGTCGCCCTGGGCGAGGACCCACGCGAGCGCCAGCTGCCCGGGCGGCACGCCCTTGCCGACGGCGAGGTCGCGGACGGCGTCGACGAGCCGGAGGTTGGCCGCGAACGCCTCCCCGGTGAAGCGCGGGTGGCCGCGGCGCCAGTCGTCGTCGCCGAAGTCGGCCGGGCTGGTGATCGCCCCGGTCAGGAAGCCACGGCCGAGCGGGCTGAACGGCACGATGCCGATGCCGTGCTCCCGGGCGACGGCGAGGACGGTGTCGCCCCCATCCCCGGCCACCTCGATGTCCCTGGTCCACAGCGACCACTCGCTCTGCAGGGCGGCGATCGGGTGCACCGCCACGGCCCGGCGGATCGAGGCGGCGCTGGCCTCCGAGAGCCCCAGGTGGCGCACCTTGCCCTGGGCGACCAGCTCCGCCATGGCGCCGACGGTGTCCTCGATCGGTACCCGGGGATCGACCCGGTGCTGGTAGTACAGGTCGATGGTCTCGACGCCCAGCCGGCGCAGGCTCGCCTCGGCGCAGGCGCGCACGTTCTCCGGCCGGCCGTCGATCGTCATGCCCCCGTCCGCGGTGCGGGCGAGGGAGAACTTGGTGGCCAGCTGGACCTCGTCCCGGCGGCCGGCGATCGCCTGGCCGACGAGCTCCTCGTTGTGCCCGCTGCCGTAGACGTCGGAGGTGTCGAGGAACGTGATGCCCAGGTCCAGCGCCCGGTGGACGGTGGCGAGGGACTCCGACCGGTCGGCCGGCCCGTACATCTGGCTCATGCCCATGCAGCCGAGCCCGAGGGCGGAGACCACCAGCCCCTCGCGGCCGAGCGTGCGGGTACCGACGGGCGCGGGGAGCGAGGCAGCCATGCCCCGCATCCTCGTCCGCCTCCCCTCGGGCCCGCCACCGCCGGTTTCCGCAGGTGACCGCGGGGTAGCCGCTCGGGGGCACCGACCGAACCGGAGGACCCGATGAGCTCGAGCCGCAACCGTCCCGGCCTGCGCCGCACCGCCCGCGTCCTGGGGCTGGCCAGCACCGGCCTCGGGGTCGCCATGCTCCGGGACCCGAGGGGCGTCGCCCGGCTCGCCGGCGTCGACGACTCGGCGACCGCGCTGTCGGTGATCCCGCTGGTCGGCGCACGCGAGCTGGTGCACGCCCTGCCGCTGCTGGCCGGGCGCCCCGGCTGGGCCTGGACCCGGGTGGCCGGTGACGCCGTCGACCTCTCCGCCATGGGCCTCGCCCTCTCCTCCCGGGGCGGGGAACGCGGGCGCCGGCTGCGCAACGCCACCGCCGCCGTCGCGGGCCTGGCCGCCCTGGACCTGCTCACCGCCGTGCGGTCCCGCCGCGCCGGCAGCCGCGGGCCCGCCCGGGACCTGCTGCCCTCCTCGGCCCCCTGGAAGGGCGCCGTCGACGTCTCGTCGGCGACCACCGTGGGCAAGGACCCGCAGGAGGTCTACGACCACTGGCGCGACTTCTCCCGGCTGCCCGAGTTCATGGCCCACGTGCGCGAGGTGCGCACCCGCGACGGCGGCACCCGCTCGCACTGGGTCGCCGAGGCCCCGGGCCGGCGGACCGTCGAGTGGGACGCCGAGGTGGTCGAGGACTCCCCCGGCGAGCGCATCCGGTGGCGGTCGCTGCCCGGCGCCGGCATCGAGAACGCGGGCTCCGTGGAGTTCCGCCCGGCGCCCGGGAACCGGGGCACCGAGGTGCGGGTGCGGCTGGCCTACGCCCAGCCCGGTGGCCGCCTCGGCAAGGTCGTCGCCGGCATGTTCGGCGAGTCGCCGGAGCAGCAGGTGCGCGACGACCTGACCCGCTTCAAGCAGGTGCTCGAGACCGGGCAGGTCGTCCGCTCCGAGGCCACCCCCGAGGGCCTGCGGGCCGGCCGGCTGGCCGCCCAGCGACCCGCGGCTGCCCGCTCCTGATCCACCCCGTCTCCGGAAGGACACCCCCGTGCGCGCCACCCAGTGGATGGGCAAGAAGCACATCGAGGTCAACGAGGTCCCCGACCCGCAGATCCTGAACGACCGCGACGCCATCGTGAAGGTCACCTCGACCGCGATCTGCGGCTCCGACCTGCACCTCTACGACGGCTTCATCCCGACGATGCGCTCCGGCGACATCCTCGGCCACGAGTTCATGGGCGAGGTGGTCGAGGTCGGTCGCGGCGTGGGCAACCTGCGCGTCGGCGACCGGGTCGTCGTCCCCTTCCCGATCGCCTGCGGCAGCTGCAACTCCTGCCGCCAGGGGCTGTTCTCCGTCTGCGAGAACTCCAACCCGAACGCCCGCATCGCCGAGAAGGTCATGGGCCACTCCCCCTGCGGGATCTTCGGCTACTCGCACATGATGGGCGGCTACCCCGGCGGTCAGGCCGAGTACGCCCGGGTGCCGTTCGCCGACGTCGGCCCGCTCGTGGTCGACGACGACCTCACCGACGAGCAGCTGCTCTTCCTCACCGACGTCTTCCCGACCGGCTACATGGGCGCCGACAACTGCGACATCTCCCCCGGTGACGTGGTCGCCGTCTGGGGCGCCGGCGCGGTCGGGCAGTTCGCCGTCGCCAGCGCCAAGCTGCTCGGCGCCGAGCGGGTCGTCGCCATCGACCGGTTCGACTACCGGCTGGACAAGGCGCGCGAGGCCGGGGCCACCGACGTCCTGAACTACGAGGACGTCGACGTCCTCGACGCCCTGCAGGAGCTGACCGCCGGGCGCGGACCCGACGCCGCCATCGACTGCGTCGGCATGGAGGCCCACCACCCGAGCACCGCCATCCACGCCTACGACCGGGCCAAGCAGGCCGCCATGCTGGAGACCGAGCGGCCGCACGCCCTGCGCGAGGCGATCCTCGCGGTGAAGAACGGCGGCACCGTCTCGATCGTCGGCGTCTACGGCGGGCTGATGGACAAGTTCCCGATCGGCTCGCTGATGAACCGGTCGCTGACGGTGAAGACCGGCCAGGCCCACGTCCAGCGGTACCTGAAGCCGCTGTACGAGCGGATCCGCAACGGCGAGATCGACCCCAGCTTCGTCGTCTCGCACACGCTGCCGCTGGAGCAGGCCCCGCAGGCCTACCGGATGTTCCGCGACAAGGAGGACCGCAGCAACAAGGTCGTCCTCAAGCCCTGAGCCCACGCGCAGCCACGGCCGAGGAGGACACCCCCCGTGCAGTACGCCGAGTCCGTCGTCGACCTGGTCGGCGACACCCCGCTGGTGAAGCTCTCGTCGGTGACCCGCCACCTGGGCCCCGACGCACCGCTGGTGCTGGCCAAGGTCGAGTACCTCAACCCCGGCGGGTCGGTGAAGGACCGGATCGCCGTCCGCATGGTCGACGCCGCGGAGGCCAGCGGTGAGCTGGAGCCGGGCGGCACGATCGTCGAGCCGACCAGCGGCAACACCGGCATCGGCCTGGCGCTGGTCGCCCAGCAGCGCGGCTACCGGTGCATCTTCGTCTGCCCGGACAAGGTCGGGCAGGAGAAGGTCAACGTGCTCAAGGCCTACGGCGCCGAGGTGGTCGTCTGCCCCACGGCGGTCGACCCGGCGGACCCGCGGTCCTACTACTCCGTGTCCGACCGGCTCAGCCGCGAGACGCCCGGCGCGTGGAAGCCCGACCAGTACTCGAACCCGAACAACCCGCGCTCGCACTACGAGACGACCGGGCCGGAGATCTGGGCGCAGACCGAGGGCCGGATCACCCACTTCGTCACCGGCGCCGGCACCGGCGGGACGATCAGCGGCGTCGGCCGCTACCTCAAGGAGGCCTCCGGCGGCCGGGTGCAGGTCATCGGCGCCGACCCCGAGGGCTCGGTGTACTCCGGCGGTACCGGCCGCCCCTACCTGGTCGAGGGCGTGGGCGAGGACTTCTGGCCCACCACCTACGACCGGGACGTCGCCGACGAGATCGTCGCCGTCTCCGACGGCGACTCCTTCGCCATGACCCGCCGGCTGGCCCGTGAGGAAGGGCTGCTGGTCGGGGGCTCCTGCGGCATGGCGGTGGTGGCGGCGCTGCGCGTGGCCGAGCGCCTGTCGAAGGACGACGTCCTCGTGGTGCTGCTGCCCGACGGCGGCCGCGGCTACCTGAACAAGATCTTCAACGATGCGTGGATGGCCGACTACGGCTTCCTCGAGGCGTCCGGCGGCGAGACCGTCGGCGAGCTGCTGCACGCCAAGTCCGGCGCGACGCCGACGCTGGTGCACGCCCACCCGAACGAGACCGTGCGGGAGGCGATCGACATCCTGCGCGAGTACGGCGTCAGCCAGCTGCCGGTCGTCCGGGCCGAGCCACCCGTCACCGCCGGCGAGGTCGTCGGCTCGGTCGACGAGAAGACGCTGCTCGACGCGCTCTTCGCCGGCCGCGCCACGCTCGCCGACCGGGTGGAGAAGCACATGTCGCCGCCGCTGCCGATCGTCGGCTCCGGCGAGGCGGTCAGCGCGGCGGTGGCCCAGCTGGGCGCGGCCGACGCGCTCCTCGTGCACGTCGACGGCAAGCCCGCGGGCGTGGTCACCCGGCAGGACGTGCTGGGCCACCTGACGGGGGTGACCCGGTGACCGGCTTCAACACCCGCGCCATCCACGCCGGGCAGGAGCCCGACCCGGCCACGGGCGCGGTCATCCCCCCGCTGCACCTGACCACCACCTACAAACAGGACGGCGTCGGCGGGCTGCGCGGTGGCTACGAGTACAGCCGCAGCGGCAACCCGACCCGCGACGCGCTGCACGAGGCGCTGGCCGCGCTGGAGGAGGGCACGACGGCGCTCGCGTTCGCTTCCGGGCTCGCCGCGGAGGACACCCTCTTGCGCACCGCCTGCCGGTCCGGCGACCACATCGTGCTGGGCGGGGACGCCTACGGCGGGACGTTCCGGCTGATCTCCCGCGTGCTGTCGGAGTGGGGCCTGGAGCACACGCCGGTCGACCTCGACGACGCCGATGCCCTGCGCGCCGCGATCCGCCCCACGACGCGGGTCGTCTGGTGCGAGACGCCCAGCAACCCCCTGCTCAACATCACCGACATCGAGCGCACGGCGGCCGTCGCCCACGAGGCCGGTGCGCTGCTCGTCGTCGACAACACCTTCGCCTCGCCCTACCTGCAGCGGCCGCTCACCCTGGGCGCGGACGTCGTCGTGCACTCGACGACGAAGTACCTGGGTGGGCACTCCGACGTCGTGGGGGGCGCCCTCGTCACGCGGGACGCCACCCTCGGCGAGCAGCTGGCGTACAACCACAATGCGATGGGCGCGGTCGCGGGGCCGTTCGACTCCTGGCTCGTGCTGCGCAGCCTCAAGACGCTCGGTATCCGGGTGGACCGGCACTGCGCCAACGCGGCGCGGATCGCGGAGTTCCTGGTCGGCCGTTCCGACGTCGCTTCCGTGCTCTACCCGGGGCTGGCCGACCACCCGGGCCACGAGACGGCGGCCCGGCAGATGTCGGGGTTCGGCGGCATGATCTCGTTCCGGCTCCGGGACGGCGAGGACGCGGCGCTGGCGGTCTGCGAGCGGACCCGGTTGTTCACGCTGGCCGAGTCGCTCGGCGGCGTCGAGTCGCTGATCGAGCACCCGCACCGGATGACCCACGCCAGCGCCGCCGGCTCCCCGCTGGAGGTGCCGGCGGACCTGGTGCGGCTGTCGGTCGGCATCGAGGACGTCGACGACCTCCTGGCCGACCTCGAGCAGGCCCTCGGCTGACCCTCAGGCGCCGGGGACGGTGGGCCCGACGATGAACAGCGGGCGGAAGTGCTCGACCACGGGGAACGGCTCGTAGAAGGAGTGCAGCAGGCGCCGCCACTCCTGGTACCCCGGCGAGCCGCGGAAGCCCTCGGTGTGGTCCTCGAGGCTGTTCCACTCGACGAGCAGGAGGAAGACGTTCTCCCGCTCCACGCACCGGGACAGCAGCAGCCGCCGGAAGCCCGGCGACGCGGAGATGATCGGGGAAGCGGACCGGAACGCCGCCTCGAACTCGGCCTCGCGGCCAGGTGCCACGGACAGCTCCGCGTGCTCGAGGATCACGCCCTGCACCGTACGGCCCGCCGGTGGGCTGCCGCGGCGGCTCCTAGCGCGGCGCGGTGAGGATGCGCGGGCCGTCCGCGGTCACCGCGACCGTGTGCTCGACGTGCGCGGCGCGGCTGCCGTCGGCGCTGCGCAGGGTCCAGCCGTCGGCGTCCACCGTGTAGTCGTCGGAACCGCCGGCGAGGAACCAGGGCTCGATCGCGATGACCAGCCCCGCGCGCAGCGGCACGCCGCGCCCGGCCCGGCCCTCGTTGGGGACCGACGGCGCCTCGTGCATGGTGCGCCCCACCCCGTGGCCGCCCTGGTCGGTGTTGATGCCGCACCCGCCGGCCCGGCCGACCGCACCGATCGCCGCGGAGATGTCACCCACGCGGTTGCCGACGACGGCCGCCGCGATGCCCGCCGCCAGCGCCCGCTCGGTGGTCGCCACGAGGGCGAGGTCCTCGGGCCGCGGCGTGCCCACCGGGAAGGTGATCGCCGCGTCGCCGACCCACCCGTCGAGCACCGCGCCCGCGTCCACGCTCAGCAGGTCGCCGTCCTCGAGGACCTCGGGCGTCGGGATGCCGTGCAGCGCGACGTCGTTGACCGACAGACACACCACGCCGGGGAACGGCGGGGTGGTGGCGAGGGGCGCGTAGCCGAGGAACGGCGAGGTCGCGCCGGCGTCGGCCAGCACGTCGCGGGCCACCGCGTCGAGCTGGGTGAGCCGGACGCCCGGGGCCGCGACGGCCCGGACGGCGGCGTGCATCTGGGCCACCACGGCACCTGCGGCCCGCATCGCATCGATCTCACCGGGGGTGCGCAGTTCGATCACGTCGTCGTCCTTCCGGTATTGGTATCCCGGTATTAGTATCACGGTCATGGTGCGCCCCCCGCTGACCCCCGCCGAGCGCGACCGCGGCCGCCGGCTGGGCGCGCTGCTCCGCTCCGCCCGCGGCGACCGCAGCCCGGCGGAGGTCTCGGTGGCGTCCGGGGTGAGCCTGGAGGTGCTGCGCAAGATCGAGTCCGGCCGGGTGCCGACGCCGACGTTCTTCACCGTCGCCGCCCTCGCCCGCGCCCTGGACCTGCCCCTCGACGAGCTGGCCGGCGCGCTGGACGGGACCGGCACCGCGCTGTCCGCCTGACCCGCTCCGGGTGGACACGCCTGCGCAGCGACCGCTCAGCGGCCGAGCTGCCGGGTGAACCACTCGCGCGCGAGGTCGTTGCCGGCCGCGCCGCGCTCCCGGGCCCGCGTGACCGCGCCGGCGAGCTCGCCGCCGAGGCAGCGCGCCAGGGCGGCGTCCAGCGCCTCCGACGTCACCTCGTCCGCGGAGAGGACCAGCGGCCACTCCAGGGCCTGCGCCTGGGAGGTGACCTTCGCCCCGCCCTCGACGGCGTCGCAGGCGATCACCGGGCGGCCGTGCTTGAGCCCGAGGACCATCCCGTGCAGCCGCATGCTGACGACGACGTCGCACCGGCGCAGGAGGGCCTCGACCTGCGCCGGGCGACGGGGATGCGGCTTGTCGAACAGGTCGGTGTCGATCGGGAACCAGGGCAGGGCCCGCGCGGCCAGCCACTCCTCGATCACGCCGCGGACCCGGTCGGCCCGGCTGCGGTCGCCGTACTCGCCCTGCACGGGCGCGAAGGCCACGGCCAGGACCGGGGCCTCGGGTACCGGCCCCTCGATCGCCGGATCCGGCCGGCTGACGCCGGGGGCGTCCCGCTCCCACAGGGCGTCGAACATCGTCCGGGCGACGTCGTCGACGACGGAGACGTTGACCGCCCAGCGCTGCGCGCCGGCGAACGCGGTGGTCAGCTCCCGCAGCGGGGCGAGATCGCCGACCGGCCCGGTCGTGAAGACCAGGTGCGTGTAGTCGGCGGGATCGGCGTCGCGCCAGTGCACGCCCCGCTCCAGGTAGGGCGCCCACGCGACGTCGTGGTCGATGCCCAGGTCGGTGAGCCAGCCGGCCACGGCGTCGGCCCCCAGCTCGTCGCCGACGGTGGCGATCACCTCGTCGAAGCTGAACCACCCGGCCACGAGAACGCGCATGGCCTCCACCTTCGCAGCCGGGTCGGCGGGCGGCCCGCCCGGGGAACGAGATCACCGTCTCACCGGTTGACGGCGGTAGCCGCCCGCGAACCAGGAGGAACCCAGCCGTGAGCACACCCGACGACCGTGACCTGACCGCGCTCGAGGCCGAGCGCGCCCGCATCCGGGATGCCCACCTGCGCCCCGCCGGGCAACGGCCGGCGTCGACCGCCCGAGGGCTGCACCACACCGCCCTGATCAGCAGCGACGTCGAGCGGACGGTGCGCTTCTACCAGGACGTGCTCGGTTTCCCGCTGACCGAGCTGATCGAGAACCGCGACTATCCCGGGTCCTCGCACTTCTTCTTCGACATCGGCAACGGCAACCTGCTGGCCTTCTTCGACTTCCCCGGTCTGGACGTCGGCCCCTACGCCGAGGTGCTCGGCGGGCTGCACCACATGGCGATCAGCGTCGACCCGCAGCGGTGGGAGCAGCTGGTGCAGCGGCTCGCCGAGGCCGGCGTCGGGCACGAGGTGCACAGCGGCGTCTCGGTCTACTTCCGCGACCCCGACGGCGCCCGCATCGAGCTCATCGCCGACCCGCTCGGCGAGATGTACGGCTCGAAGGTCCTGTGAGAGGGCCGGTGGGGCGGCTCGGCCACCCCACCGGCCACGGGCTCAGCGGTCGGTGTCGGCGACGAGGTCCGCGTAGTCGGGGTGGCGGTCGATCCAGCCGGCCACGAACGAGCAGCGCGGCACGACGGAGCCGCCGCGCGACCGCACCTCGTCGAGGGCGGCACGCACGAGCGTGCTGCCGAGACCGGACTGGCCGGCGTCGGGGTCGACCTCGGTGTGGGTGAACACCAGGGTCTCGCCGCGACGCTCGTAGGCGGCCACCCCCAGCACGCGGTCGCCGTCGCGGATCTCGAAGCGGTCGGACTCGGGGACGTCGGTGACGGTGTTCTCCATGACAGCGGTCAACCGGCCGCGGGGGCCGGCTGTTCCGCGACGAGCTGGAGCGCCTGCGTCGGGCACTGCCGCACCGCCTCCTCGGCGTCGCGCACGTCGCCGCCCTCCGGGTGGGGGCGCAGCACGATCACCGTGCCCTCGTCCCCCACCTCGAACAGGTCGGGTGCCAGCGCCTCGCAGGCCCCGGCCCCCACGCACCGCTCGAGGTCGGCCTCCAGCCGGCTCACCGGGCGTCCGTCAGCCGGGCCGGGAGCCGCTTGAGCCCGTTGACGAAGGACGACCGCAGCCGGGCCGGCGGGCCGGTGACCTCCAGGTCGGGCAACTGCTCGAACACCTTGGCGAAGGTCACCGCCAGCTCCCGGCGGGCCAGGTGCGCGCCCAGGCAGAAGTGCGGCCCCTTCGACCCGAAGCCGACGTGCGGGTTGGGGTCGCGCGCCAGGTCGAACCGGTGCGGCTCGGCGAACACCTCCGGGTCGCGGTTGGCGGCGGCGTAGAAGAGCAGGAACTTGTCGCCCTCGGCGAACCGGTAGCCGTTCACCTCGCCGTCCCGGGTGGCGGTGCGACGCATCCAGGTGACCGGGCTGGTCCACCGGACGATCTCCTCGACCGCCGTCCGGGTGAGGCTTGGGTCGGCCATCCACCGGGCCCGCTGGTCGGGGTGCTCCTGCAGTGCCAGCAGCCCCTGCGAGATGGCGTTGCGGGTGGTCTCGTTGCCGGCCACCAGCAGCAAGATGAAGAACGACGCGATCTCCTGGTGGCTGAGCCGCTCGCCGTCGACGTCGGTGGTCACCAGCGCCGTGGTGAGGTCGTCGGTGGGCTCCCGCACCCGCTCGGCGGCGAGCCGCTCCATGAGCGCGGCCAGCTCGATCCCGGCCATGAGCACGCCGGTGAGCGGGTCCTCCTCGTTCTCCACGAGCTCCGGGTCGCCGCCGGCGAGGATCACGTTGGACTTGGCCAGCACCATGGCCCGGTCCTCCTCCGGTACGCCCATCATGTCGCAGATGACCCGCAGCGGGATCGGCGCGGCGAGGTCGGCGACGACGTCGAACGTGCCGTCCCCCTCGGCCGCCTTCCGGCGCACCCCGGCGAGGACGTCGTCGACGATCCCGGCCACCGAGTCCACGACCCGCTCGAGCATCCGCGGGGTGAAGGTCTTCGCCACGATCCGGCGGATCTTGGCGTGCCGCGGATCGTCCATGCTGATCAGCGAGCCGTAGAACTCGTTGAGGTCGGCCGGGATGTCCTGGATGGAGACCGCGCCCTCGCCGGAGCAGAAGACGGCCGGCCGGCAGCTGATCGCCTCCAGGTCGGCGTAGCGGGTCACGGCGTGGTACCCCGGGCCGACCTGCAGGTTCGGGATCTCCGGCTCGGCGAAGAAGGCGAACGGGCGCTCCCGGCGCAGCCGGTCGAAGACAGCGTGCCGCTCGGCCGGAGGGCGCTCCCAGAAGTCCCGGTCGGACAGGTCGATGCCGAGATCGGCGGCGCCCACCTTGCGCGACGGCGGAACGGTCCCTGGCACGGCGTCGACGGACACGAGCGGTCCTCCCTGAGCGGCGATCGTGCTCCGCACGTTAGAAAGAATCACGGTGACACACAACACACCGCGGCCGGGCCGCGCGGGCAGATGCACGAAGGCCCGGTCACATCCGTGACCGGGCCTTCGTCGTGGTAGCGGGGACAGGATTCGAACCTGCGACCTCTGGGTTATGAGCCCAGCGAGCTACCGAGCTGCTCCACCCCGCGTCGGTAGATCCCACTGTACACCCTCGTCGGGGGGCGCGTCCGCCGGCCCCGTGGTCGGGCGACCACGGGGCCGTTCGGCGCTAGGACGGGTGCGACCTGCGGGCCGGCACGGCGGCCGTCACCCCGTCGGGAGCGGCCCCGTCCGCCGTCGGAGCGACGATGGGGGCCGGTTCGCCACCCCTCTCCCGCCGCGGGACCCGCGGTTCCTGCCCGAGCGCCTTGACCAGCGAGACCAGCACCAGCAGCAGCACGATCGCGAATGGGAAGGCGGCGATGATGGAGGCCGTCTGCACCCCACCCAGTCCACCGCTGACCAGCAGCGCAGCGGCGGAGGCCGAGATCACCAGGCCCCAGATCACGCTCACGACCCGCGCCGGGTCCTGCCCGCCGCGGCTGCTGAGCGACCCGAGCACGAAGGTGGCGGAGTCGGCACTGGTCACGAAGAAGGTGACGATGAGGATCATCGCCCCGATCCCGGCCACCAGCCCCCCGGGCAACGTGTCGAGCAGCCCGAACAGCTGCGACTCGGTCGGTTGGCCGGCCAGCTCGGCGCCGTCCTGCTCGGCCAGGATCCCGGCGCCCCCGAAGACCGAGAACCACAGGCCGCTGACCAGCGTCGGCACCGCCAGCACGCCGACGACGAACTCGCGGACGGTGCGGCCGCGGGAGATGCGCGCGATGAAGGTCGCCACGAACGGCGACCAGGAGATCCACCACGCCCAGTAGAAGATCGTCCAGCTGTTGATCCACTCCGACCGCTGGGGATCGAACGGGCCGGTCTGCAGGCTCATCGTGGGGAGCTCGGCGAGGTAGCTGCCGAGGGTCGTGGTGAAGGCGCCCACCAGCCGCCCGGAGGACGCGGTGAGGAGGACGAAGGCGAACAGCGCCACGGCGAGGACGACGTTCGCGCTCGACAGCCACTTGATCCCGCGGTTGATCCCGGAGAGGGCGGAGATCAGGAACAGGACGGTGACCACCGCGATGATGGCGAGCTGCACGCCGGAACCGATCGCGATCCCGTCGGCGAGCGACGCGAGCCCGCCGTTGATCTGCGCGGCTCCCAGGCCGAGCGAGGTCGCGACGCCGAAGACGGTGGCGACCACGGCGATCGTGTCCACCGCAGCGCCCAGCGGACCGTCGACACGGTCGCCGAGGAGCGGTCGCAGCGCACCGCTGATGGTGGCCTTCCAGCCACGGCGGAACCGCGCGTAGGCCAGCGCCAGGGCCAGCACGGCGTAGATGCCCCAGGGGTGCAGGCCCCAGTGGAAGAACGAGTACCGCAGCGCGTCGCGGGCTGCCTCCGTGGTCCCCGGCTCCGCGGTCGGCGGGGTGAGGAAGTGCGACACCGGCTCGGCGACGCCCCAGAACACCAGGCCGATGCCCATCCCGGCGCTGAAGAGCATCGCGAACCAGGCGCGGGTGCTGTACTCGGGCCGGTCGTCGTCGGCACCCAGCCGCACCCGCCCCCACGGCGAGACCGCCACGGCGATCACCGCGACCAGCACGATCGTCGCCGTCAGCAGGTAGAACCAGCCGAACCGGTCGACGACGAAGGTCCGCGCCGAGCCGGTCGCGGAGTCGAGGGCCTCCGGCCACACCGCTCCCCACACCACGACGGGGAGCACGATGGCCAGCGAGGCCCAGAAGACGGCGGATGTTCTTCGCACGAGCGGGGGGGTCCTTCGGTAGGGGATGGCGGGCGGGCGGTCACCTCGCTCCGCAGCAGCGGTGGCGACGACCTCCCAGACTCCAGGAGCATGCGGCATCCCGCACCTCCCGGCGCGTGAGAAGGCCCACGCTCGTCCCGCCCCGGCCACGGCGACCGCCTCGATCGTCGCCGGCGTGGGCCGCTCCGTGCCGGCCGGCGGCCGCCACGTGCTCCGCGTCGCGCCGGCGGCGCGGGTGTGGCGCCGGGCGGTCGGCACGGGCCCGTGTGAACAGAGGGACACCGGTCGCCACACCGGCCGCGGACACGGTGCGCGCCTTCGGCGCCCGTGCCACCGACCCACCTAGAGTCCGGCTCGTGGCGGGGGACGGAACGGCGGGCCGGTTCGTCGGCGACCCGCAGCCGGTCGAGATCCACCACCGCGGGATCTGGTACTCCGGCGAACTGCTCGGCTGGCGGCACACCCCCGAGGGTCGCGTCTGCGCTCGCGTCCGGTGCACGATCGACGGGCTGCGGCACTCGACGTGGAAGGACCTCGCCGAGCTGCGCCTGCCCGACCCGGCGCACCCGCCGCGGCGCGAACCCTTCCCTGCGGCGCTCGCCCGCCCGATGGAGGCCCGGGCCCCGCTGGCGGAGGCGGACCGCACCCGCCCGCACACGCTGCTGGCCGCGCTGACCAGCCGCCCGCGGCCGCCCGCGCACGCGGTGACGCCCCCCGCCGCGGAGCGGCCCACCCCACCGGCGGGGCGGACGCACCCGGCCGGGGCACCCGCGCGGCCGCGCCCGACGCCGTACCGGCGGACTCCCCGGCAAGCCGACGACGCCCGTACCGCCGACGAGCGGCTCAGCACGGTCTGAGCGATCCCCGAGGGCGGGACCCGGTCCAAGCGGGTGGGCGCAGCGCTCCGACCAGGACCTTCCCACTCGACCGGCCGGGTTCCGCGCGCAGCCGGCGCTGGACCCGGTCGCACCCGTCTCGCTAGGTTCCGCTGATGGAGCTCCCCGCAGGTCTGTCCGCCCGCACGGTCGAGACCGAGCGGCTGTCCGTCCACGTGTACGAGAGCGGTCCCTCCGACGGCGTCCCGGTGGTGCTGCTGCACGGCAACCTGTCGACCGGCCGCTTCTACGACGAGCTGATGCTCGCGGCGCCCGGCCGGTACCGCCTGATCGCGCCGGACATGCGCGGTTTCGGGCGCACCGAACGGGTGCCGCTGGACGCCACGCGTGGCCTGCGGGACTGGGCGGACGACACGGAAGCGCTGCTGCGGGCCCTGGGCATCACCCGGCCCGTGCACGTGGCCGGCTGGTCGACCGGCGGCGCCGCGGTCGCCACGCTCGCCCAGCAGCGACCGGTGGCGAGCCTGACGCTCATCGACCCCGTCGCCCCGCACGGCTTCGGGGGCGTCCGGGACGACGGCACGCCCTGCTTCCCGGACTTCGCAGGCAGCGGCGGGGGGACGGGCAACCCCGACTTCACCGCACGGCTGGCATCCGGCGACCGGTCGCAGGAGTCACCGACGTCACCGCTCAACGTGCTGCGCTCGTCCTACTGGCCGCCGGACTTCACCATGCCCCCGGAGCGCGAGTCCGTGCTGCTCGACGAGGTGCTGATGTCCGAGACCGGTGACGACGGCTACCCCGGCGACGCCGAGCCGTCCGAGAACTGGCCCGGTGTCGCGCCGGGGACGCGCGGCATCCTGAACGCGCTGTCGCCCAAGTTCTGCGACTGGTCCGGCCTGCTCGACGTCGAGCCCAAGCCGCCGCTCCTGTGGGTGCACGGCGAGCGTGACGTGGTCATCGCGGACGGCTCGCCGTGGGAGATGGGAGCGCTCGGCCAGGCCGGCCAGGTCCCGGGGTGGCCGGGCGCGGACGTCTTCCCACCGCAGCAGATGGTCGCGCAGATCGGTGCCCTGGTGGACGCCTACCGCAGCGCCGGCGGCTCCGTCCGCAGGCTCACCTTGCCCGGGTCCGGGCACGCGCCCTTCCTCGACGCGGGCGCCGGCCGCTTCGCCGAGACCCTGTACGACTTCCTCGACCGGGCCGAGGACGCCGGCACCTGAAGGCCCGGCGTGCCCCGGTCGGGCGCACGGGGCGACGACGAGGCCCTCGACGTGACCCCGGGGGCCTCGCCCGTGCTGGGCGCACGGACGACGAAGGCCCGGCCCCCTGGGGGGCCGGGCCTTCGTGGTGGTAGCGGGGACAGGATTCGAACCTGCGACCTCTGGGTTATGAGCCCAGCGAGCTACCGAGCTGCTCCACCCCGCGTCGTGACACCACAGTAGCAGGGCGGTGGAGCCGGTGGGCAGGCAACCCACCGGCTCCACCGCGCCTCACTCGGCGGCCGCTGCCTGCTGGGCCGCCTGGTAGGCGTCGACGGCCGCCTGGAGATCCTCCAGGGCCTGCCCCTGACCGGCGAAGTCGCCGTCCCGCTGGGCCGTGGCCAGGGCATCCAGGGCGGCGTTGATGTTCTCGACCGCGCCGGCCATCTCGGGGGTCCCCGTGGTCCCCGTGGTCCCGCCGTCGACGGGTGCCTCGTCGGTGGGCTCCGCAGGGGCCTCGTCCTCGGCACCCGGCACGACCTCCGGGGTGGCGTCCTCGTCGACGGTGTCGGCGATGTCGTCGCTGTCGGTGGCCAGCTCCCCCGCCCCCGCGCCGAAGACCTGGTCGAGGGCCTCGGAGAGCGTGTCGGCGTAGCCGATCCGGTCCCCGAAGTTGACCAGCACCTTCTGCAGCAGCGGGAAGCCGCCCTCGCCCGACGACCGGACGTACAGAGGTTCGACGTAGAGCAGCCCCTCGTCCCCGATGGGCAGGGTGAGCAGGTTGCCGAACACCGCCTCGGAGCTGTCGCTGTCGAACAGGGTGAGGTCGGGCCGGACCAGGTTGTTCGTCTCGAAGGCGTTCTGCACCTGACCCGGTCCGCGGAACGGCGTGTTCCCCGGCAGTTGCAGGATCTGGATCTGCCCGTAGGTCTCCGGCGCGCTGGATGCCGAGATGAACGCCGACAGGTTCTGCCGCTCGAACGCGTTCATCGGACTGGTCAGCTGGAAGCTGGCCGCGTCATCACCCGGGCGCTGGGCCAGGATGTAGTACGGCGGCTGGTCCTGGGTGGTGGCCTGCGTCGGGTCGTCCGGGATCTGCCAGCGGTCGTTCTGGTTGTAGAAGGCGACCGGGTCGTCGACGTGGTAGCGGGTGAGGATCTCCCGCTGCACCTTGAACAGGTCCTCCGGGTAGCGCACGTGGCTCTCCAGCTCCGGCGGCATCGACTCCCGGGGCTCGACGACCCCCGGGAACGCCTTCATGTACGTCTGGAGGACCGGGTCGGACTCGTCCCACTCGAAGAGCCGCACGGTGCCGTCGTAGGCGTCCACCGTGGCCTTCACCGAGTTGCGGATGTAGTTGAACGTCTCGTTCGGCAGCGCGGTCGTCCCGGTACCGGTGAGCGCGTCGGTCGTGGCCTCGCCCAGCTCCATCTGCTCGGAGTAGGGGTAGGAGTCCGAGGTCGTGTAGCCGTCGAGGATCCAGACGATCCGCCCGTCGATCACCGCCGGATAGGGGTCGCCGTCGACCTCGAGGAACGGTGCGGCCTTCTCCACCCGGTCCCGCGGGTTGCGGACGTGCAGGACCTTGGACTCCTCGTTGACCGCTTCGGAGAGCAGGAAGTTCCGCTCGCGGTAGTAGACGGCGAAGGTCAGCTGCCGGAAGAAGCTCCCGACCGAGATGCCGCCCGCACCGTCGTAGGTGTTGTTGATCTCCCCCTCGTCCGAGCCGCCCTCCGGCTGGTCGAACTCCCGCGGGGTCGCCCCCTCGGGTGCGCCGACCACCGAGTAGTCCTCCATCAGCTCGCCGTAGTAGACGCGGCTCTGCTCCACCGGGATGTTCCCGGTCGTGGGCAGGTTCCCGGTGGTGAAGTTGGGCTCGCCACCCTCCCGGCCGGCGGTCACCTGGTTGGCCGGAGCGGCCACGAAGCCGTTGCCGTGCGTGTAGACCGTGTGCCGGTTGATCCAGCTGTCCTGGTTCTCGCTCAGGCCGTCGCTGTTCAGCTCGCGGACTGCGACCACGTAGTCCTGGGTCTGGCCGTCGATCGTGTACCGGTCGATGTCGAGCTTCTCGGGGAACCCGTAGACGTTGCGGATCTGCTGGCGCGCGGTGAACGTGTCCGAGAGGACGTTCGGGTCCAGCAGGCGGGCGTTCGGGATGGTCTCGGTGTCGTTGCGCAACTCGGACAGGACGGCGCCGACGTCCGGGTCACCCGCGGTGTCCTGCGCGTAGTCGACGTAGTCGATGTCCGAGAGGCCGTAGGCGTCCCGGGTCGAGGCGATGGCCCGCTCGATGTAGTCGGCCTCGCGCTGGTTGGCGCTGGGGCTGACGACGAACTGCTGCACGATCGCCGGGTAGGCCACGCCGATGACCAGGCTGGACACCAGGAGCAGCACCAGCGCCGCGGCCGGCAGCAGGAAGTTGCGGACGACGATGTTGGCGAAGAAGGCCACGGCGCAGACGGCGGCGACGAACACCAGGATCGTCTTGGGCACCAGCAGCGCGTTGACGTCGGTGTAGCTGGCGCCGGTGAACACGCCACCGCGATCGGAGTACAGCAGGCCGTACCGGTCCAGCCAGTACGCGACCGCCTTGAGCGCCAGGAAGACGCCGAGCAGCACCGACAGCTGCACCCGCGCGGCCGGCGTCAGCTTCTGACCCGGGGTCTGCAGCCGGAGCCCGCCGAAGACGTAGTGGGTGAGCAGCGAACCGATCAGCGACAGGATGACGATCGCGAAGCCGAAGCCGAGCAGCAGCCGGTAGAAGGGGTAGTCGAAGACGAAGAACGAGATGTCGATCCCGAACTGGGGGTCGGTCCGCCCGAAGTCCGTGCTGTTGCGGAACGACAGCCAGGTGTCCCAGTTGCTCTGCGCGGTGAAGCCCGCGAAGAGGCCGAGCACGACGGCGATGCCGGTGAGCACCAGGCCGCGGCGCGGCTCCAGCGACTGCCGGTAGCGCTCCAGGTTCTGCTGCTCCAGCGACATGGGGCGGAACGTGGGGCGGAACCGGTAGGCCAGGTACATGGCCAGCGCGGTGAAGCCACCGGTCGCCACCGCGGCGATGACGAACAGCAGTGCTCGCGCCTGGAGCTCGGTCCAGAAGACCTCCGTGAACCCGGTCTCCTCGAACCACAGGAAGTCGACGTAGACGTTGGTGAGCGTCCCGACGACGCTGAACAGCACCAGCAGGACGGCGACGGCACCGATGACCAGCTTCGCGCGCCGCGACAAGGTGGGTACCGGCACGGGGGGCCGCATGGCCACGAGCGGGCTCCTTCGATCTACAGGCGTGGCCACGGGGCCACGGGACGACCGACCGCGGAGGTCGGGTGGTGCGCTGCCGGGGCGAGCCCCGGCCTCCAGGACAACGCACCGGACGGCACGGGGTTCCCGGCGCCGACGGTAGCCCCGGTCAGGCCGGCGCGGACGGGGTCAGCAGCTCTCCGGGGTCCGGCCGGCGCGGGCGTCGGCGAGGGCCTCCAGCGCGTCGTCGAGCGTGGCGACCTTCGCCAGCGGGACGCCGGCGTCGGGGGCGGCGACCGCCTCCGCGCAGTTGTCGGCCGGGACGAGGAAGAGCTCGGCACCGATCTCCCGGGCGGAGACGATCTTGAGCGGGATACCGCCGATCGGCCCGACGTTGCCCTCGAGGTCGATCGTGCCGGTGCCGGCGATGACCGCACCGCCGGTGAGGTCCTCCTCCCCCACCAGGTCGAGGATCCCGAGGGTGAGCATGAGGCCGGCCGAGGGCCCGCCCACGTCGGCCACCTGGATGTCGACGTCGAACGGCGCCGCCGGCTGGTCGAGCACGGAGATCCCGAGCAGCGATCCGTCGCGCCCCTCCGCGGCCTGGGTGGTGACCGTGGTCGTGCCCGGCTCGCCGAGCCGGGTGTAGGTCACCGGGACGTCGGTCCCGGCCGGGATGCCGGTCAGGACGTCGGCCAGCACGGCGGAGTCCGGGACCGGCCGGCCGTCGACCGACTCCAGCGCGTCGCCCTCCTCCAGGCGCCCCTCCGACTGCGACCCCTCGGGCACCTCGCGCACGACCACCTTCTGCGGGTAGCCGAGCTCGGCGAGCGCCACGCTCTCCGCGGCCTGCTCCGAGGTGACGAACGCCTGCCGGTTGACCTCCCGGGTCTCCTCCTCGCTGCGGTCGGGCGGGTACACCGTCTCCTCGGGGACGACGCTCACCTCGTCGTCGAACCAGCCGCGCACGGCCTGCACGAGGCTGAGCCCGCCGCGGCTGACGCCCACGGTGGTGAGGTTCAGGTTGCCCTCGACGTCGTTGCGCTCCCTGCCCTGCACCTCGATGATCGGCTCGCCCTCGATGTCGCCGAGGGTGTTGAAGGTCGGCCCGGGCACCTGCGCGACGTAGGGCACCGGCACGCTCGTGCCCAGGACGCCGAACAGCAGCAGCAGCACGGCGCCCACGCTGAGGACGGCGCTCCGACGGGTCACGAGGCGCGAGCCTATGTCGCCGACCTGGGTGGTGCCGCACCGCCGAGCTGTCCGCTGCCGGCGCAGCGCCGGGGCCCCCGACCGAAGATCACGCGTCTACCGTGGACCCATGAGTGACGTGCCGTTCGGCTTCGGCCCTCCCGACCGTGACCCCGAGCGCCGCGAGCCCGGCCGCGGCGACCAGGGCGGCGACCCCTTCGGTCTCGGCGCCCTGTTCGGCGGCATGGCCGGCGGCGGTTCGCCCGAGGACGTGCTCGGCAAGATGCCGCTGTTCGCCGAGCTGCAGAAACTCATGAACTGGTCGGGCGGCCCGGTCAACTGGGACCTCGCCCGCCAGGGCGCCATCAGCCAGCTCGCCGCCGGGCACCAGCCGTCCTCGGAGCAGGAGCGGTCCGCGGCCGCCGAGTCCCTCCGGCTGGCCGATCTGTGGCTGGACCAGGTGACCGAGCTGCCCTCCGGCATCGAGCGGACCGCCGCGTGGTCCCGGGTCGAGTGGGTGGAGCAGACCCAGCCGGCGTGGGGCGCGCTGATCGACCCGCTCGCCGAGCGTGTGGTGGCGGCCATGACCAGCGCCCTCCCCCAGGAGGCGGCGATGTCCTTCGGGCCGATCGCCGGGATCATGGGCCGCATGGGCGGCATGATGTTCGGCGCCCAGGTGGGTCAGGCGCTGGGCAAGCTGGCCGAGGAGGTGCTGACCAGCACCGACGTCGGCCTGCCGCTGGCTCCCGCCGGCACCGGGGTGCTCGTGCCCCAGAACCTCGCCTCGTTCGCCGAGGGGCTCGACCGCCCCGCCGACGAGGTGCGGCTGTTCGTCGCGCTGCGCGAGGCCGCCTCCCAGCGGCTGTTCGCCCACGTGCCCTGGCTGCGCCAGCAGCTGCAGGACGCCGTCCACGCCTACGCCCGCGGCATCACCATCGACCGCGAGGCGATCGAGCGGGGCATCAACGAGGCCATGGCCGGTGGCATGGGCGCCGGGCTGGACCCCAGCGACCCCGAGAGCATCCAGCGCCTGCTCGGCAGCGGCGTCCTCGAGCCCGAGGAGACCCCCGAGCAGCAGATGGCGCTGCGCCGGCTGGAGACGCTGCTGGCCCTCGTCGAGGGCTGGGTGGACGCCGTCGTGGCGGCGGCCGCCGCCGACCGGCTGCCCGGGTACCCCGCCCTCGCCGAGACGATGCGCCGCCGCCGGGCCTCCGGTGGGCCCGCCGAGCAGACCTTCGCCACGCTGGTCGGGCTGCAGCTGCGCCCCCGCCGGCTGCGCGACGCCGCCACCGTGTGGGGCGCCATGGGGCAGCAGCACGGCAGCGCCGACCGGGACCGGCTGTGGTCGCACCCCGACCTGCTGCCGACGTCGGACGACCTCGACGAGCCGCTGGACTTCGTCGCCCGCCAGGGCCTCGACGACGAGCTCGCCGCGCTGACCGCCGACGACGCGGACCGCCCGGCACCGGAGGGATCCGCTGCCGGGAAGAAGTCGGCGGAGGAGAAGTCCGCCGGGGAGGAGTCGGCCGGGGAGCCGCCCGCCGACGACGAGCCCGGCGACGGGCCCGGCGAGGACCAGCGCGGCTAGTCGACCAGGTCGGGGTCCGCGCCCTCGCCGGCCGCACCGGCGGTGCTGGCCAGCTCGACGCCCTCCAGGAACCCGCGGGCCCGCTCGGCCCGCGGGTACTGGGCGACCAGGGCCCAGAAGCGCTCGTCGTGCCCCGGTTCGAGCAGGTGCACCAGCTCGTGCACCAGCACGTAGTCGACGACGTACTCGGGCATCGACCGCAGCCTGCTGGACAGGCGGATCGTCCGGTCGGCCGGCGTGCAGGAGCCCCAGCGGCGGTGCTGGTTGTCCACCCAGCGCACGCTGGCCGGTTCGGCGAGGCCGTCGAGGTGCGCGGAGGACAGCGCCCGCGCCCGGGCCAGGAGCTCGGTGTCGCCGCCGAGGGACCGCTTGCGGCGCTCCTCGCGGGTGCGCAGCTTGGCGACCATCTGGGCGACCCAGCGCTGCTCCTCGGCGGGGCTGAAGGCCGCCGGGATGAGCACCACGGTGCGGCCCATCTCGCGGTAGGCGGTGACCGTGCGGCGACGGCGCGTGCTCCGGCGGACCTCGACGACGTCGTCCTCCGCCGGCTCGGGGACGGCGGTCGGATCGGGAGTCGTTCGGGGCACGGGGGAACCGTAGGACACCGCCCCGGCGTGGCGCCTGTGCGGAGACACCCGCTCGGGTGCAGGTCGCACGGACGGTGGACACGGCGGCGGCTCCGGCCGGTGACGAGGGCGGCCGCCCGTCCGCCGTCCACACCCGGTCGAGGGCATCCGCCCAGTTCGCGGCCACGATCCCGACCACGGCGCGTGCGCCGTCCCCGGTCCGTCCCCGGGTTCCGCACAACGACACGCCTGGTCGTCCCCATGGCGTCCACAGGCTTGTCCACAGCTGTGGGGAACGCGTCACCGCGCGCACCCGGGTCCCGCCGTCCGGGCGTCCGCCGCAGGGCATCGCGCGGGGCCCGCGCGGGTAGCGTTCCCGCGCAACGGCGCCCGGCGTGCGAGCCGGGGCGCCCCGAGGCGAGGAGATCCCGTGGCGGAGAGCTACAACGGCTACTGCGTGAAGTGCAAGGAGAAGCGCGACTTCGACGGCGAGGTCAAGGTCAGCGAGTCGGGCCGCCGCATGGCGCAGGGCACCTGCCCCGTGTGCGGCACCAAGATGAACCGGATCCTCGGCAAGGCCTGATCAGGCTTCCCTCCCGCCCCGCACGCCGGGGGCCGGGCAGGACGACGAACGGCGGCGTCCCCCCGCGGGTCGCCGCCGTTCCTCGTCCTGTGGACGGCCGCCCCGCCACCCCAGCCCGGCTGCCACCCTGCCGGGGTGAGCGACAACGCCCATCCCCTCCTCCCGGCGGCCACCCCGCTGCTCCTCGGCGACGGCGGGAGCGTGCAGGTCGGTGGCGTCGACTCCACCGACGGGCTGCTCCTCGGGCCGGCCCCCGGCCTGGCCCCGCTGCTCCGCGGTCTGGACGGCCGCCGATCGCAGCGGGCCGTGCGGGCCGACGCGGTCCGCGAGGGCCTGGACCCCGGTCTGGTGGACGCGGCGCTGGACGCCCTGCGCGCGGGCGGACTGCTGACCGACCTGGACGCGGCCGACCTGCTCGCCGTCGGCGCCGGGCCGGCCGCGGCCGCACGCGCCGCGGTGGAGCTGCCCGCGGCGGCTGCCGTCCCCCGCTCCGCGCCCTGGCGGGCCCGCCGGCTGGCCACCGTGGTGGTCGAGGGGGCGACCCGGGCCGGGACCCCCCTCGCGGCGATCCTGGCCGCGAGCGGCGTCGGCCGGGTCGTCGTCCGCGACACCGGCGTGGTCACCGCCGCGGACGCGGTGGTCGGCGGGCTGAACGCCGCCGACGAGGGCCGGCCCCGTGCGGTGGCGGCGGCCGATGCCGTCCGCCGGGTGAGCCCCCTCACCGACCTCGGGCCGCTGCCGGCCGGCCTGCAGCCCGACCTGACCGTGCTGACCCGGCCGTGGGCGGCGTCGGACCCGCTGGTCCGGGCCGTCGCCGGCGTCCACCTCGTCGCCACCGTCCGGGGCGAGACGGGGGTGGTCGGGCCGCTGGTCGTGCCCGGCGCCACCAGCTGCCTGCACTGCGGGGACCTGCACCGCCGGGACGCCGATGCGCGCTGGCCCCGGCTGGCCGCCCAGCTGACGGCGACCGAGCCCCCGCCCAGCGGCGCCACCCTCACCTGCCTGCTCACCGCCCTCCTCGCGGCCGGCCAGGTGCTGGCCGTCCTCGACGGGTCCGGCGCGCCGGTCACGCTCGGTGCCACCGTCGAGCTGCGACCACCCGATCTGCTCCCCCGCCTGCGCCGATGGCCGCCGCACCCGTCCTGCGACTGCGGCGCGGCCGGGGGCGCGGAGGCCCCCGGCGGGGAGGGCCTCGGGGCTCTCCCCGGCACGACCCCGGTGGATGAGGCAACAATGGGCCGCTGAGCGAGCTCACGGGCTCACCGGACACGACACGGCACCGCCTCGGGCGGGCGCCGGCGAGGAGGACGCGTGAGCGACGAGCGACCGGTGATGCCGCGGGGGTCGGTCGGACGGACCGCACGGCTGGCGTCCCTCCCCCTGGGCGCGGCCGGGCGGGCCACGCTGGGCCTGGGCAGGCGCCTGTCGGGGCAGTCGGCGGACACGGTGAACGCCGAGCTCCAGCAGCGCACCGCCGAGCAGCTCTTCGCGGTGCTGGGGCAGCTCAAGGGCGGCGCCATGAAGCTCGGCCAGACGCTGTCGGTGTTCGAGGCCGCGGTGCCCGAGGAGATGGCGGCGCCCTACCGGGAGGCGCTCACCAAGCTGCAGGAGGCGGCGCCACCGATGCCGGTGCGGACCGTGCACGGGGTGCTCGCCCAGCAGCTCGGCGGCACGTGGCGGCAGCGTTTCGCCGAGTTCGACGACGCCCCGGCCGCGGCGGCCAGCATCGGGCAGGTGCACCGGGCCACCTGGCGGGACGGTCGCGACGTCGCGGTGAAGATCCAGTACCCGGGTGCGGCCACGGCGCTCATCAGCGACCTCAACCAGCTCGCCCGGTTCGCGCGGCTGTTCGCCACCGTCCTCCCCGGGCTGGACGTCAAGCCGCTCATCGCCGAGCTCAAGGCCCGCGCGATCGAGGAGCTGGACTACGGGCTGGAGGCCGACGCCCAGCGTGGGTTCGCCGCGGCCTACGCCGACGACGACCAGTTCGCCGTGCCCCGGGTGGTGGCCAGTGCGCCCAAGGTCGTCGTCTCCGAGTGGATCGAGGGCACCCCGCTGTCCCGGATCATCAGCACGGGGACCCGGGAGCAGCGCGACCACGCCGGCCGTTTGCTGGCCACGCTGCACTTCTCCGCGCCGCAGCGCGCCGGGCTGCTGCACGCCGATCCGCACCCGGGCAACTTCCGCCTCCTGCCGGACGGGCGGCTGGGGGTCATCGACTTCGGCGCGATCGCCCGGCTCCCCGACGGCCATCCCGAGCCGATCGGGCGGCTGCTGCGCTGGGCGCTGGACGGGCGCGCGGCCGAGGTGCTGGCCGACCTGCGCACCGAGGGGTTCGTGCGACCCGGGGTGGACGTCGACCCCGACGCGGTGCTGGACTACCTGCGCCCGCTGCTGGACCCGATCGCCGGGCACCACTTCCACTTCACCCGTGCGTGGATGCAGGAGCAGGCGATGCGGATCGGCGATCCGCGGACCGACGCCAACCGGCTGGGCCGGCAGCTCAACCTGCCCCCGGCCTACCTGCTCATCCACCGGGTCTCGATGGGCTCCATCGGCGTGCTCTGCCAGCTCGACGCGGCGGCCGACTGGCGCGCCGTCCTGGAGGAGTGGCTCCCCGGCTTCACCGGGTGACGTCCGGTCGGGCACCCGAGGGGTACCCGACCGGAGGTCAGCCGGAGGCGGTGCGGTCCGGAGGACCGCGATCGGCTCAGTAGACGGAGGCGCTGGCGCGCGCGGCCCGGCGGACCGCCCGCTCGGCGCGACGGGCGGCCCGTCGTGCCAGGTAGAGACGACGGGCGCGGCTGGCGGCCATCGCCTCGGCCTGCAGCTCGTGCATGCGGCTGCGAGCCATCTCGTGTTCGAGCATGTACATGGCGGTTTCCTTCGCTGACGGGGTCGGCGGCCGGGCCGCCGGGATGCTTGACGTGGTGGTGGGGGTGGGCGCCGCCGGGCTCATGCGGCGACCACCTTGCGGGGGCGGCCACGGGGCCGCTTCCGGGCGATGACCGCCCCCCGCTCGAAGATCTCGCCGCCCCAGACGCCCCACGGCTCGGCGCGCGAGAGCGCACCGGCCAGGCACGACTCCCGGACCGGGCAGTCCCCGCAGAAGCTCTTGGCGAGCTCCAGCTGGGCCGGGGTCTCGGCGAACCACAGCTCGGAGTCCTCCACCCGGCAGGGCAGGGGACGCCGGACCGGCGCGGGCGGCACCGGTGGACGCGGGCGCCGCGGGCGGGCGCTGGTCGGCGACGTGGCGCCGTCGGTCCAGGGGAGCCCGGGCCGGCGGTGGGACGTCGGGCGGTCGATCGTCTGCTGCACTGCCGCTCCTCCTCGTATTCGTTCGGTACGGCCGGCGGGGTCCGCCGACCGAAGTCGGGACGGGGTGCCGCGGAGCAACGAAAAAGGCCGCGGATCCCGGGGTCGGGTTCCGCGGCCTCGAAGAGGACCGGCGAGCGGCTAGCTCAGCGGTCTCCCGGGGGGACGGATCCCGAGGGTGGTGCTGTCGTGCTGGGGCAGGTACGTGGGCGCGAGGAAGCGCTCGACGATGCGCAGCGACTTCGGGCGCCGGACGGCGACCGGGGCGACGCGGGACGAGCCCGTGCCGGCGGTCGAACCGATCAGGCCGGTGGCCACGGCGCCGCCCGTGCAGGCGGCGACGGGCAGACCGGTGCCGTGGATCGGGGCGACGGGACCGGACATGATCGGGCCGCCCTCGCGCACGTCGACGCCCCTCCGGCCGAGGAGGTCGGAGGCAGCGGCGGTCCAGGTGATGCTGGTCATCGAAGCTCCTCCTCCTTCCTGGGTCCGCGTCCGGCCGGTCGGCCGGGCGCGCGACGGGGCGCATCTCGTGTGCGACGGGACACTATGACTCCGCCGGAATGCGGGTCAATCGAATTAACCGCGAATTCTCCGGACGGAGTTCCCGCCGGTCTCGGAACCGCCTGCCGTCGCCCTCGGCGACGGCGTCCTCACCGGTTCAGCCGGTGACGGCGGCCAACACGTCCTCGCCGTAGAGCTCCAGCTTCCGGGCGCCGATGCCGGGCAGCCCGGACAGCTCGCGCAGGCTGGCGGGCCGGGTCTCGGCGATGGCCTGCAGCGTGGCGTCGGTGAAGACCACGTAGGCGGGCACCGACGCCGACTGGGCGGCCTGGCTGCGCCAGGCGCGCAGCCGCTCGAACAGCTCGCCGGCCTCGCCCTCGAGCACCACCTTGGGGCGCTTGGCGGGGCGGCGGGCCGGTGGGGCGGTGGGCCCGGAGTCCGGCGCCAGCCCGTCGAGGAACCGGCTGCGCGGCCGGGAGCGCCGGCCGCCCGGGTTGCGGGCCAGCGACCAGGAGAGGGTCAGCTGCTCGCGGGCGCGGGTCACGGCCACGTACAGCAGCCGCCGCTCCTCCTCCACCGCGACCGGCCGGCTCAGCGACTGGGCGATCGGCAGCACGCCGTCGACCAGCCCGACGACGAAGACGACGTCCCACTCCAGGCCCTTGGCGGCGTGCATCGAGGCGAGGGTGACGCCCTGGACGGTCGGTGCGTGCTGCGCATCGGCCCGCCCGGCGAGGTGGGTGACGAAGCCGGCCAGGTCCAGGGAGGGGTTCTCGGCGACCAGGTCGACGGCGAGGTCGACGAGCGCGGCCAGCGACTGCCAGCGGTCCCGCGCCGCTCCGCCGGCCGGCGGGCGGTGCTCCACCCAGCCCGTGGAGGCCAGCACGTCGCGGACGGCGGGCACGAGCATGCCCGGGTCGTTGCCGCCGGCCGCCGCCCCGCGCAGCAGCAGCACCGCCTCCCGGACCTCGGGCCGCTCGAAGAACCGCTCCCCGCCCTTGAGCACGTACGGCACCCCGGCGTCGGCCAGCGCGGACTCGTACACCTGCGACTGGGCGTTGATCCGGAACAGCACGGCGATCTCGGCGGCGGGCGTGCCGTCGTCGATCAGGGCCTTGCAGCGGGCGGCGACCGCGGCCGCCTCGGCCGGCTCGTCGGGGTGCTCGACGAAGGTCGGTTCGGGGCCCTGCGGCCGCTGGCCGAGCAGGCGGAGCCCGGGGAGGCCCTTGCGCGGGGGCGCCTGGCCGATCAGCCGGTTGGCCAGCCCGACGACCTGCGGCGTCGAGCGGTAGTCCCGCTCGAGCTTCACCACCGCCGCGTCGGCGTAGCGGTCGGCGAACCCGAGCAGGTAGTCGGGGTCGGCGCCGGTGAAGGAGTAGATGGTCTGGTTCGGGTCGCCCACCACGCAGATCTCGGCGCGGCCGCCCAGCCAGGCGTCGAGCAGCCGCTGCTGCAGCGGGTTGACGTCCTGGTACTCGTCGACGACGAAGTGCCGGTACTGCGCGCGCACCTGCCGGGCGACGTCCGGGTGCTCCTCGATGGCGTAGGCCGTGACCAGCAGCAGGTCCTCGAAGTCCAGGGCCCCGTCGCGCTGCTTGGCCGACTCGTAGCTGGCGTAGACGGCCGCGACCGCGGCGGGCTCGAACGGGGCCTCACGCCCGGCCGCCTTCGCGCGGGCCGGGTAGTCCTCAGGCGTGGCGAGGGTGGTCTTCGCCCACTCGATCTCGCTGGCGAGGTCGCGCAGGCTGGTCCGGTCGGTGGTCAGCCGGTTGCGCGTGGCGGCGGAGGCGACCACCCGCAGCTTGTTCTCGATCAGCCCGGGCATCGGGCCGCCGAGCACCCGGGGCGCGAAGTAGCGCAGCTGGCGCATCGCCGCCGCGTGGAAGGTGCGGGCCTGGACCCCGCCCACGTCGAGCGCGGCCAGGCGGCCGCGCAGCTCGCCGGCCGCCCGGGCGGTGAAGGTGACCGCCAGGACCTGCTCGGGGACGTAGGTGCCGGTGTGCACGCCGTAGGCGATCCGGTGGGTGATCGTGCGGGTCTTCCCGGTGCCGGCACCGGCGAGGATGCAGACCGGCCCCGACACCTCCTGCGCCGCCGTGCGCTGCTCGTCGTCGAGACCGTCGAGCACGGTCCCCGCGTCCGCATGCGCCATCTCCGGCGTCCCTCCGCGTTCCTCGCCCACTCGTCCCCCGGGGCGCCGTCGGCGCCCCGGACGATCCTCCCAGCCGGCACCGACGACGGCGGGAAGCATCCCCAGGAGCAACTCGTTGGCATGCACACACACGCCACCCCGTCCCGGGGCTGGACCCGCCAGGCACGAACAGGGAGACTCCCCGCGATGACCACGACCCCCGGCACCGCCGTCACCATGTACACCACCACGTGGTGCGGGTACTGCGTGCGCCTCAAGAAGCTGATGCAGCGCGAGGGCATCCAGTTCGCGGAGGTCGACATCGAGACCGATCCGCAGGCCGCGGACCTGGTCATGCAGGCCAACGGGGGGAACCGCACCGTCCCGACGCTGGTCTTTCCCGACGGCAGCGCGCTGACCAACCCGAGCATCGACGCGGTCAAGGCCCAGCTCGCACGGCTCCCGGAGGCGTGAGTTCCCGTGGTCCCCGGCCCCCGGCCCTCCGACGACCTCGACGGCCCCGCATCCCCCGATGCGGTGCCGGTTCGTCCGGAGGGTCCCGGGTGCCCGCTGGGTGACGACCGGCCGCGGATCGCCCTGACCCGGGTCACCCGCGGCTGGGTCGTCGTCCCGCTCCCGGCCGGCGTGGTCGCCGGCGACCCGGTGGACGGTCTCGTCGAGGGCATGACCCTGGCCGACCTGGTGGCCGACGAGCTGGGCGCGCCGCCGGAGCCCGACCGCACGGCGCGGCGCTCGGCGCGCGGCCCGGCGGGTGCGCCCGCCGACACCGACCCGGTGGACGCGCGGATCGCCGCCCTGGAGCGCACCGTCGCCCAGCTCGAGCACGCGCTGGCCTCCCGCGTGTCCACCGAGCGCGCCATCGGCGTCCTGGCCGAGCGGCAGGGGTGCAGCCTCCGGGCGGCGTTCGAGGGGTTGCGCCGGGCGGCGCGGACGCAGGGACGCCCCGTGGTCGACCTCGCCCGCGAGGTGCTGGAGGGCCTGGTGCCCGACGCCGCCGCGCCGCCCGCCCCCATCACCTCGCCCCCGGCTCCGGCGCCCGCGCCAGTCCTGCGACCGGTCCCGGTGCCCACCGGCGCCGTCGCCACCGCGGACGGCCGGTCCTGACCCGGCCGCAGCCGCTCTCCCCCGACGCCCTCGCCGACCGCCTGGCCGACCTGCTGGCGGGCGTGCCCGCCGAGCCCGGTGCCGCCGCGCTGCGCGTCGCCGTCGACGGGCCGGAACTGGCCGGGCCCGAGGCCCTCGCCGCCGCGATCGCCGATCGCCTGCCCGCGCTGGGCCGCGGCGCTGTCGTCGTACCCGCCACCGGCTTCTACCGGCCGGCGTCGCTGCGGCTCGAGCACGGCCGCACCGACCCCGACGCCCGCTACACCGACTGGCTGGACGTCGGCGCGCTGAACCGCGAGGTCCTCGCCCCGGTCGGGCCCGGCGGGTCGGGCGAGTACCTGCCGGTGCTCTGGGACCTGGAGCGGGACCGTGCCGCCCGGTTGCCGCGGCGGCCGGTGCCGGCCGGGGCCGTGCTGCTGGTGGCCGGTGCGCTCCTGCAGGGGGTCGGTCTGGCCCTGGACGTCGTCGTGCACCTCCGGGTCGGCCCCGCCGCACGGCGGCGGCGCACCCCGCCGGAGGAGGCGTGGGCGCTACCTGCCTACGACCGCTACGACGACGAGGTGGACCCGGCGGCGCTGGCCGACGCCGTCGTGCTGGCCGACCACGCCGACCGGCCGGCGCTGGTGCTCGGCGGCCGCCTCAGCTGAGCTCGCCCTGGACCCACCGGTCGAGGATGTGCCGGGCGATGGAGATCGACGGCGGCACCGCGAGCTGCCCGTCGGGCGTCCGCAGCTCCTCCCGGGTGAACCAGCGCGCCTCCTCGATCTCGGTGGGGTCGACGCGGATCTCCTGGCTGCCGTCGACGCGGGCGACGAAGCCGAGCATCAGCGACTGCGGGAACGGCCACGGCTGGCTGGCGACGTAGCGCACGTCGGTGATCCGCAGCCCGACCTCCTCCTCGACCTCACGGGCGACGGCGGCCTCGGCCGACTCCCCCGGCTCGACGAACCCGGCCAGGATGGAGAACCGCCCGGGTGGCCAGACCGCCTGCCGGCCGAGGACGACGCGGTCGGCCCCGTCGTGGACGAGCATGATCACGGCGGGGTCGACGCGCGGGAAGAACTCCACGCCGGTCGTCGGGTCGCGCTGCGTCCAGCCGGCCCGCTCCACGGTCGTCGCCGCGCCGGTGAGCGGGCTGAACCGGTGCCGCTCGTGCCACTCCAGGATGCCGATGGCCTCGACGAGCAGGCCGGCCTCCAGGTCGCCGAGCTCGGTGCCGAGGTCGCGCAACCCGGCCCAGAGGTCCACCGGGCGGCCGTTCACGGTCAGGGACCGCTCCCCGCGGACGGCGGCGTACGGCACGCCGCCGTCCTCGCCGAGGTAGACCGCGCCGGCGGGCAGCGCCGGTCGTTCGTCCCACACCAGGACCGGGCCGGTGGGCCCTTCCTGCACCGGCACCGTGCGCTGGGCGTCGACGGTGAGCACCCGCACCGGACGGCCACCGGTCGGGTCGGGCAGCAACCGGGACAGGTGCGCCCGGTCGTGACCGACGCGGGACAGCACCGGCCGGCCGTCGTTCGCGCGGGACCCGGCGGTCATGCCTGCTCGCCGCTCCCCGTCACGGTGACCGGCGCCAGCGCGCCGAGCTCGGCGGCCACCCGGCCGGCGTCACCGACGACGACGGCGGTCAGCGCCTCGGGCGCCAGGTAGCGGGCGGCCGCCGCCTGCACCTCGTCCACCGTGACGTCGGTGAGATCGCGCTGGTGGGTGGTCAGCCAGTCGGCCGGCAGCCCCACGCCCAGCAGCGCCGAGAGGGTGCTGGCCAGGCCGGCGTGGGTGGACGTGGACAACGCCATGCTCCCCAGGATGTAGCGCCGGGCGGCGTCGAGCTCCGCCTCGGTCACCGGGGTCAGCGCCATCCGGCCGAGCTCGTAGAGGGTCTCCAGCAACGCCGGCCCGGTGACCTCGGTGGCGACGTCGGCCTCCACCAGGAACGACGACGAGGCGCGCTGGTGCTCGATGCCGCTGCGCGGGCTGTAGCTGTACCCGCGGCGTTCGCGGATGTTCTCCACCAGCCGGGAGGAGAAGTAGCCGCCGTGCACCATGGCCGCCAGCCGGGCCGCCGGCAGGTCCGGATCGGTGCGGCTGGGCGCCGGTCCGCCGAGGCGGAGGTTCGACTGGACCGCACCGGGCCGGTCGACCAGCTGGATGCCGTCCACGCGCTGCTCGGCGACCGGCGGCGTCTCGACCGCCTTGCCGCTGCCGCCCCAGCCCTCGAGGGCGGCGGCCACGGTGTCGGCCGCCTGACGCGGGTCCAGGTCCCCGACGAGCACCAGGATGCTGCCGGCCGGCAGCACCCGCTCCCGGTGCAGCCGGCGCAGCGCCGGGGCGCGCACCGCGGCGACCAGCTCGGCGTCGGGCAACTGGATGGCGTACGGGTGCGTGCCGTACCGGCGGGCGGCCAGCGCGGTGCGCGCGATCGTGCCCGGCTGCGTGCGGGCGATCGCGATCCGCTCGGCCAGCCGGTCGCGCTCGCCGTCGACCTGGCCGGCCGGGTAGGCCGCGCCGGTCAGCAGCTCGGCGAGCAGCTCCAGCACCGGGCCCAGGCCGCCGGGCAGCAGCGTCGTCCCGAAGACCAGCCGGTCGGCGTCGGTGCTCACCGAGAGCTCGGCGCCGTGGGTCTGCAGCAGCTGGGCGATGTCGGTCTGGTCGTGCTGCGCGGTGCCCAGCAGCACCGCACCGGACAGCACGGCGCCCCGGGCGGCGTGCACGCCGGCGTTGCGGGCACCGGCCGCGGCGAAGGGCACCCGCAGCCGCAGCTCGACCAGCGGGACACCGGGCCGGGGCACCATGACCACGCGCAGCCCGTTGGCCAGCATGGTCTCCTCCGCGACCGGCGTCGGGTGCGGCCGGGGCTCGCCCAGCGGCGGGATCAGCGAGGGTTCCAGGATCGTGGTCATCGGGCGCCCCCCGCCGGTCGCAGCTCGAGCACCGCGGCGGTGCCCGGGTCCAGGCCGCGGGCCGCCACCTGCACGGCCTGCGGCGTCACTGCGGCGAGCCGGGCGGCCAGCTCGCCGGCCAGCTCCGCGCGCCCGTGGACCAGCTCGGCCGCGGCGAACGCCAGCGTGCGGCCCAGGACCGAGTCGGCCTGCTGGAGCAGCTGCGCCTCGATGCGGGCCTGCACCCGGCGCAGCTCGGTCTCGTCGACGCCGTCCTCGGCGATGCGGCCGATCTCCTCGTGCACCGCGGCCATCACCCGATCGGCCGGGACCGCGGCCGGGTGGTGCACCTGGGTGGTGAGCAGCGTCGCGTCGCGCACGTCGAAGGGATCGCCGAACAGGCCCACGTAGCTGCTCTGCGCGATGGCGATCCGGTCGTCGTGGATCAGCCGGCGCTCCAGCCGGGAGGCGTCGCCCTCGCTGAGCACCTCGGCGAGCAGCACGCTGCCCAGGTAGGTGTCGAAGTCGCCGACCGGGTCGGGCACGCGCCAGCCGAGGGCCAGGGCGGGCGCGGTGGCCAGCGGGTCCTCGACGACCGCCGAGCGGACCGCGGTGGGCGAGGGCTCCCCGGTGTAGGGCAGCGGCGGGACGTCGCGGCCGGCGATCGGGCCGAACCAGCGGCGCACCAGCCGCTCGGTCCCGGCGACGTCGAGGTCGCCACCGATGCACAGCACGGCGTTGCCCGGGGCGTAGTACCGGGAGAAGAAGTCGGTGGCGTCGTCGACCGTGGAGGACTCCAGGTCGACGAAGGAGCCGTAGCCGTCGTGGGTGTTGGCGAAGCTCTCGAACGCCACCTGCGGCAGTTGCAGCCAGGGGAAGGCGCCGTAGGGCCGGTTCAGCACGTTGACCCGGATCTCCTCCTTCACCACGTCGATCTGGTTGCGGAGGTTCTCCTCGGTGATCGCCGGGGCGGCCATCCGGTCGGCCTCGAGGAAGAGCGCGCGCTCCAGGGCCTCGCTGGGGAGCGCCTGGAAGTAGTTCGTGTAGTCCTGGTGGGTCGAGCCGTTGAAGGTGCCACCCGCGGCCTGCACCAGCCGGGCGTGCTCCATCTTCGCGACGTTGGCCGAGCCTTGGAACATCATGTGCTCGAAGAGGTGGGCGAAGCCGGTGCGCCCCTCCGGTTCGTTGCGCATCCCGACGTCGTAGTAGACGCTCACCGCCACCACGGGCACGCTGCGGTCGGGGGCGAGGACCACCCGCAGGCCGTTGTCCAGCGTGAATCGTTCGATCGGGTGCCGCAGGGTCAGTTCGGTCCCGGCTGCAGTCACGGACCGACCCTACGACGGCCTCGCCCTCCGGGTGACACCGCGGCCGACCGCCGTCCCCACCCCTGGTGAGGGGCGGAGCGCGGAGGAGGGACGCGGATCTCGCCCAGCGCGCCAGGGGACGGCACCTGGCCGCGGTGGCGTCCCAGCTCGGGACGGCACAGGCAGGATCACGCCGAGTGGGGCCCGGAGGGTCCCGCGCAGGCGTGATGGACACGCTCAGCTCGCCTGGGGGACGGCACCTGGGAGCGGTGCAGTCCGGAGGCTGCGATGTCACAGCACGTCGACGGCGTCGACGACCCGGTCGATGACGCCGTACAGCTCGGCGTGGGTGTTCGGGATGGAGACGTAGAGCAGGGCGGGCGCCGGGCGTCCGACGTCGATCAGCAGCAGCGCGGCCCGCTCGCCGGAGGCGTCGAACCCCTCGACGTCCCAGGTCAGCGCGAACTCGTAGAGGTGGGCGGCGTGGCCGTCGACGGTGCGCGGCTCGTTCCGCAGCACCTCCCGCTCGTTGGGGCCGGGGTAGTAGTTGCGCCGGACGCTGTCGGCCACCACCTCGGTCGTCGCCGCCAGGCTCGCCGGCCCGGAGTAGCCGAACGCGTCGAACAGCGGTCCTGACGAGCACTGCGAGATGAAGGTCGTGCCGTCGGGGGTGAGCTCCTGGGTGACGAAGTACTGACCCGCCGTCTCGGTCGTCTCGACCTGGTCCCACAGCGCCCACTCGCTCCACCCCTCGCCCAGGTAGGGGTAGGAGATGCCGGCGGCCTGGTCGAAGATCCGCACGGTGCCCGGCGGGAACGCCGGCCCGGCGGCCGGCGGCACGGAGCCCAGGTCCTGCGCGGTGGTGGTGCCGGTCCCCCGGCCGCCGTCCGGGCGCACCACCAGGACGGTGACGACGACGGCCACGACGAGCGCCAGCACCGAACCGGCCGCCATCAGCGGGCGGAGCCACGGGCGTTCCTCGCCGGGCGCCGCGGGCGCGGCCGGTAGCGGCGTCTCCGGGCGGGCGGGAGCGCGGTGCACGGCGACGCCGGGGCCGGCGGGCATCATGACGTCGGACCAGCCCGTGCCGTCCCACCACCGGACCGTGTCCGGGACACCGCTCGGGTCGGGGTACCACCCCGGCGCGGCGTCCTGCCCCACTCCGGTCACGCGGTCAGCCTAGGGCGTTCCCCGTCCCCGTCACCGGAACCGGTGGCCACCCGAGGAGGTCGCCGTGCACCCGGGACCAGCGCCGCCGGACCACGCGGTCGTCCAGCGGCTGCGCGGGGCCGGGTGCGTGTTCGCCGAGGAGGAGGCCGTGCTGCTCGTGGCCGCGGCCCGCGACCCCCGGGAGCTCTCCCGGCTGGTCGACCGGCGGGTGGCCGGGACGCCGCTGGAGCAGCTGGTGGGCTGGGCGGAGTTCTGCGGCCTGCGGATCGCGGTGGCGCCCGGGGTCTTCGTGCCCCGCCGGCGGACCGGGCTGGTGGTCCGCGAGGCGGTCGCGCTCGCCCGCCCCGGCGCCGTCGTCGTCGACCTGTGCTGCGGCACCGGCGCGGTGGGGGCGGCGGTGGCCGCCGCCGTCCCGGGGATCGACCTGCACGCCGCCGACGTCGACCCCGCGGCGGTGCGCTGCGCCCGGCGGAACCTGCCCGGCGTGCCGGTGCACGAGGGCGACCTGTTCGCCGCGCTCCCCGGGGAGCTGGCGGGGCGGGTCGCCGTCCTCACCGCGAACGTGCCGTACGTGCCCACCGCCGTGATCCCGCTGATGCCGCCGGAGGCGCGCGACCACGAGCCGCGGATCGCCCTCGACGGCGGTGCGGACGGCCTGGCGCTCGTCCGCCGCGTGGTCGCCGACGCCCCTGCGTGGCTGGCCGGCGGCGGCGCGGTGCTGTTCGAGTGCGGCGAGGGCCAGACCGGGACCGCGGTCGACGTCGTCACCACCGCCGGGCTGGCCGTCCGGGTGGTCACCGACGACGACCTGGGGGCGACCGTCGTCGTCGGCCGCCGTCCGTAGCGGCCGCGCCAGGGCCCCGGCGGGCGGGTCCGGTGGCGATGTGCGTCGAGGGCGGGTTCCCCGCTGGAAACGCGCCGTCGCCGCACACTGCCCGGTCGGCTCGCCCGAGCGGGACGTCGGCCGGCCACGACCACTAGCGCAGTCGCGCGGCCGCCAGCTCGCGCCACAGGTGTGCGGCGGCCTCGGCGCCGCGGTGGAGCATCGGCAGCAGCACCCGCTCGTTGGGCGAGTGGATGCGGTCGGTGGGCAGGCCTGCGCCGAGGAACAGCAGCGGGGCCCCCAGCGCCTCGACCAGGTCGGCCTCCGGGCCGCTGCCGCCCTCCCGGGTGAACAGCACGTCCTCCGGCGCGGTGTCGAAGGCCTGGCCGATGGCCGACAGCAGCGCGCCCATCGCCGGGGAGTCCAGGTCGCTGGCGCAGGGCGAGACGCCGCCGGGCGGGGTGTGCACCTCGGCCTCGATGCCGGCCGGGACGTGGGCCGCCACCCAGTCGCGCAGCATCGGCCCGACGTCCTCCGGACGCTGGTCGGAGACCAGCCGGAAGGTGATCTTGGCGTGCGCCTCGGCCGGGATGATCGTCTTGTGGCCGGGCCCGGTGTAGCCGCCCCACATGCCGTTGACCTCGGCGGTGGGCCGGGCGCCGGTGCGCTCGAGCGTGCTGTAGCCGGCCTCGCCGAACGTCGCCCGGGAGGCGGCCGGGCCGGCGAGCCAGGCATGCTCGTCGAAGGGCACCCGGCTCATCAGCTCCCGCTCGCGGTCGGTCAGCGGCCGCACCTTGTCGTAGAACCCGGGCAGGGTGACCCGCCCCTGGTCGTCGTGCAGCTCCGCCACCAGCTCGGCGAGGGCGTGCAGCGGGTTGGGGACGGCACCGCCGAACGAGCCGGAGTGCAGGTCGACCGCCGGCCCGCGCAGGGTGATCTCGGCGTCGGCCAGGCCACGCATGGCGGTGACCGCGCTGGGCACGTCGGGCGCGGCCATGCCCGTGTCGCTCACGACGACGACGTCGCAGGCCAGCCGGTCGCGCCGCTCCTGCAGCAGGGCGGCGAAGTGCGGGGAGCCGGACTCCTCCTCGCCCTCGACCAGCAGCTTGACGGTGACTGCGGGGGTGTCCCGGCCGGTGGCGGCGAGGTGGGCGCGGATGCCGAGCAGGTGGAAGGCGACGTTGCCCTTGTCGTCGATCGCGCCGCGGGCGTGCAGCTCCGGGCCGTCCGGGCCCTCCACCCGGGTCGGCTCGAACGGCGGGTGCTCCCACAGCTCCAGCGGATCGACCGGCTGGACGTCGTGGTGGCCGTAGACCAGCGCGACGGGGGCGCCGGCGTCGGCCGACGGCCACTCGGCGAAGACCGCGGGCGCGCCGGGGGTCGGCCAGATCTCGACGGTCGGGAAGCCGACGCGGCGAAGTGCGTCGGCGAGCCACGTGGCGCTGGCGGCGACGTCGCGGGCGTGCGCGGGGTCGGCGGAGATCGACGGGATGCGCAACCAGGCGTCGAGATCGGCGTGCAGCTCGTCGAGGTGGTCGAGGACGAAGTCGCGTTCGGCGCTGGTCACGGTCCCCGACGGTAGTGCCGGGCCGGGACGGGTCGTTCGCCGTGTCCGGCCGCCGCGCGGCGTTCCGGGCTGGTGAGCCAGCGGAACACGCCCCGCTCGACCCCCTCGGCGGCCGCGACCGCGAGCAGCTGCACGCCGCCCCAGAGAGCGAGCAGCGACCACTCCTGGCCGGCCAGCGGCGCCTGCATGTCCCCCAGCTCGTGCAGGACGACGGCGAGCAGCAGCGAGGAGAGCAGGGCCAGCGCCACGAGGGCGTGCATCGCGGCGATCCAGACGTTCGGGCGGGAGCGGGTCATCGTCGACTGCCGGCGCAGCCGCCGGTAGCAGACGATCCCGTAGCCGAGCCCGAGGACCGCGCTCACCGCGAACAGGTCCCACGCCTGCCAGGACGGGGCGACCCCGCCCCCCGTCGCGGTCGAGTCGAGGATCAGGGCCGGGGCGACGACGACGCCGACCGCGGCCGCCCCGTAGCCGGCGGCCGCGCCCTCTCGGACGGCGCGGGCCGCCCGCACCCGCGTGCTCACCGGCCCTCGCGGGCCCGCAGGGTGAACCGGTCGACCACGCCGCCGTCAGGGCGGATGCACCGGGCGGTCAGCCGGTCGCCGTCGACCTCGACGTGCAGGTACTGCAGCACCGACGCGGCCGCCGCGGTGATCCGGGTCGGGCGCACCGGGGTGAGCTTCGCCCCGCCGCCGCTGACCACGTAGGTGATCCCGTTCAGCGGCACGGTGCGTTCGTAGTTGTGGTCGTGGCCGGTCAGCACCAGGTCGACGGCGTGCCGCTCCAGGACCGGGACGAGCGCCTCCTCGGCTCCCGGCGTCGCCCCGTGGCGGCCCGAGGAGTACGGCGGGTGGTGCAGGCAGACGACCTTCCACTGACTCGCCGAGGTGGTGAGGGCGTCGTCGAGCCAGTCGAGCTGGGCCGAGGCGTCGTCGCCGAACAGGCCCGGCATGCTGGAGTCGAGGTAGAAGAAGTCCACCGGACCGTGGGTGGACCGGTAGTAGCGCGCCGGCGTGCCCAGCAGGCGCAGCTCGGTCTCGATCTCCTCCAGCCGGGCGTCGCTGAAGTAGACCTCGCCGTCGTGGTTGCCGATGGCCAGCTCGACGTCCACCCCGGCCTGGATCAGCGGGCCGTAGGGGCGGAGGAAGACGTCCTCGAACCGGTCCTCGATCTTGCCGTAGTAGCAGATGTCACCGAGGTGGGTGATCAGCCCGTACGGGTTCTCCTCGTAGCCCTGCGCCATCCGTGCGGCCACGGCGACCGCCTGCCTGCCGCCGGTGCCGGTGTCGCCGACGGCGGCGAAGGTCAGCCGGTCGGGCGTCGTCGTCCAGGCCTGCCGGGGCAGGACGAGCTCGGGCGTGCGGCCGGGGACGAGGTCCTCCCGGCTGAGCAGCGGCCAGACCTGGTCGGCGAGGACCCCACCGGTGAGGGCCGCCCCGCCCACGCCGGCAGCCGCGGCGAGGAACTGTCGTCGGGTCAACGGCATGTGGAGTCCAACGCGGCGACGCCGCCGGGACGTTCCCGGAGGGCGCGGTCTCCGCGCGGGACCGTTAGCGTCCGGGGCATGCCCGGACAGCTGCTGCGGACCGATGTCGGCGACCTGACCTTCGACGTGCGCGTGGACGGCCCCGAGGACGGCCGGCCGGTGCTGCTGCTGCACGGCTTCCCGCAGACGTCCGCGTCCTGGGCTGCGGTGACGCCGCTGCTGACGCAGGCCGGGCTGCGCACCTACGCGCCGGACCAGCTGGGCTACTCCCCCGGCGCGCGGCCCGCCGAGGTGGAGGCCTACGCCATGCAGAACCTGGCGCAGGTGACGGCGGACCTGATGACGGCGCTCGACATCCCGGTGGCCGACGTCGTCGGGCACGACTGGGGCGCGAACGTGGCGTGGACCGTCGCCGCCTGGCACAGCGACCGGGTGCGGTCGCTGACGGCGGTGTCGGTGCCGCACCCGGCCGCCTACACCGCGGCCTTCCGCATCGACCCGGAGCAGAAGGAGCGGTCGGCCTACATCCGGCTGTTCTGGCAGCCGGGCAAGGCCGAGGAGGTGCTGCTCGCCGACGACGGCCGGCGGCTGCGGCGGATGCTGCTGGGCGCCGAGGGCGAGACGGGGGTCTCCCCCGAGGCCGCCGACGAGTACGTGGCGGCGCTGTCCGCGCCGGGGGCGCTGACCGCGGCGCTCAACTGGTACCGCGCGATGAGCTCGGACATCCGCGTGGACAAGGTCGAGGTCCCGACCACCTACGTGTGGAGCGACGCCGACGTCGCGATCGGCCGCACCGCCGCCGAGGCGTGCGCGGAGTTCGTCAGCGGCGACTACCGCTTCGTCGAGCTGCCGGGCATCACGCACTGGATCCCGGAGCAGGCTCCCGAGCAGCTGGCCGCCGCGATCCTGGACCGCATCGCCTCGAGCTGACGCCGGGCCGGTCCGCTGCGGCGCGTCCGCTCAGCGCTGGTCGCGGCGCAGGGGGTGGTCCTCGGGGATCTCGACCAGCACGATCCGGACGCCGTCGGGGTCCTCGACCCACATCTCGACCAGTCCCCACGGCTCCAACCGGGGCGGCTGGGTGACCGTCACGCCGGCCGCCGCCAGACGACGGTGCTCGGCGGCGACGTCCCGGACCTGGAGCCACAGGGCCAGGCCCGCCGGGCGTTCCGCCGACCGGCCGGAGACCTCCAGCAGCCCGTTGCCCAGGAAGAACACCACTCCCTGGTGCTCCGCCGGGCCGAACTCGCGGTACACCGCCAGCCCCAGGACGTCGCGGTAGAACGACTGCGACCGCCGGGTGTCCGACGGTCGCAGCAGGATGCGGCTGCTCAGGACGTCCATGGCGACATCCTGGTCCAACCGACGGGGTGTCCGCTGCGTGCGGCGGTCCTGCGGGCAGGGGCCCTCGTCAGCGAGCGAGGAAGACGTCGTGCTCCGCGCACCCGGCTGGGACGGTCACCCCGGCGACGTCGAAGGGACCGGGCTCCACCTCCTGGGAGGAGTGCTCGAGGACGAAGCCACCTGCGACCTCCACCTCGTCACCGAGGCCGTAGGTGCCCAGGCCGGGGACGTCGATCGTCACCGGGTCCTCGTGGACCACCTCGGTGCCGGAGGGCCAGACGATCACGTAGCCGCCGGCCCCGAGGCAGCCACCGACGACCACCAGCCGGCCACCACCGAGCGCGTCCATGCCGGCCTCTGACTGCTCGGAGACGAGGACGGTCACCTCGCCTGCCGAGACCACCTCGCCGCCACCGCACGCGGTCAGGAGCGGCAGCGCGCTCGATGCGATGACGATCGCCACGGCGCGACGCCGCCACCGGTTCCCGCCTGCCCGTCCCGTCCGGGCAACCCCGTTCCCCCCGAGCACCTCGGTCAGGCCGTCCCGGTGACCAGGGCGAGCAGGCCGGCCTCGTCGAGCAGGTCGACGGGGCGGATCGTCTCCTTGGCCGCGACGTGGTGGAAGCCGGCGCTGACCCGCTCCACCGGCACCCCGGTGAGCCGTGACCAGCCCAGCCGGTAGGCGGCCAGCTGAACGCCGACCGCGGCCAGCTCCGCGCCGGACGGCGGGGGCCCGGTCTTCCAGTCGATGACCTCGTAGCCGCCGTCCTCCCGCCGGAAGACCGCGTCGATCCGGCCGCGCAGGGTCAACGGGCCCAGCGGTGTCTCGAACGGCACCTCGACCTCGACCGGCTGGCGGTCGGCCCACTCGCTGGCGAGGAAGGCGGCCCGCAGCTCCTCGAGCTGGTCGTCGGGTGCGGCCAGCTCGTCACCGGAGCCGGGGAGCTCGTCCAGGTCGACCAGGCGCGCGGCGCCGAACCGCTCCTCCAGCCAGGCGTGGAAGGCGGTTCCCCGGCGCGCCTGCGGGGCGGGCGCGGCGGGTATCGGGCGGCGCAGCCGGCGGGCCAGCTCGGCCGGGTCCCGCCGCAGCGTGACCAGCGCCGACACCGACAGGTGGGACGGCAGCGGCACCTCCACGGTCGGGCGGGCGGCGGCGGCGCGCTCGCGGAGCAGCAGGTCGGCGTCGCGGACCCACTGGTCGACCAGCTCGTCGGGCTCGCCGAGGCTGCGCTCGGGGTCCAGCGGGTGCGGCGCGGCGCCCTCGACCAGCTGGGCGGCGGCGGTCAGCGCGCGACGGCGCGGCACCGACAGCGGATCGACCGGCCACATCCCGACCGGCCACTCCTCCAGCGCCGGGTTGGTGGCGCCGTCCTCCGGTGCGGGTGCCCAGTGCACGACGGTGCCGGCACCGGCCTCGCAGGCCTCCTTGGCGGTGTGCAGCAGGGACGACGGCCCGCACGGCTTGATCCCCTCGCGCCACCAGCTCCCCGAGCACAGCAGCAGCCGCTTGGCCCGGGTGACGGCGACGTAGCCGAGCCGGATCTCCTCGTCGCGGCCGAAGTCCTTCCAGTCCTGGACGTACTCCTCCAGCGCGTCCCGGACCACTGCCTGGTCGCCGGACCCGGGGACGGGCAGCTCAAGGCGGGGCAGCTCCGCGCGGTCGGTGAGCCGCAGGTCGACCGGGACGGCGCCCGGGTCCTTGATCCACGAGTCGCTGGCGTTGCTGCGCGCGGGGAACTGGTCGACGGTCATCCCCGGCACGGCGACGACGTCCCACTCGAGCCCCTTCGCGGAGTGGCCGGTGAGCAGCTGCACCGCCTCGGCGTTGACGGCCACCTCGCCGGGCTCCAGCCCGCGCTCGCGCTCCTCTGCGTCGCGCAGGTAGCCCAGGAAGGCGGGCAGCGAGGGCAGCTCGGCCAGCTCGGTGAACTCCGCGGCGACGCCGTGCAAGGCGTCCAGGTGCGCCCGCGCACCGGCCGGGCTGATCCCCGGTGCGCTGGCGAGCTCGGTCTCCAGCCCGAGGGTGCGGGCCACCTCGTCGACCAGGTCGGGCAGCGAGTCGCCGATCCGCGTGCGCAGGTGGGCGAGCTCGCCGCCCAGCCGCCGCAGCCGCCGGTAGCCGGTCGGCGAGTACTGGGCGGCGTCGCCGAGGTCGTCCAGCGCCTCGACGATGCTGCCGCGCTCCTGCGGCGGCTCGACGGCGGCCGGGCTCCCGGCCGGCTGCCCGTCGTCGGCCGGGCGCGCGGGGCGGCGCGAGTGCACCAGCGTTCGGGCGCGGGCCTCGAGCGCGGCGAGGTCGCGCGGGCCGATCCGCCAGCGGGCGCCGGTGAGCAGCCGCCCCATCGCGTCCCCCGCGGTGGGGTCGACCAGCACGGTGAGGGTGGCGACGACGTCGGACACCTCGGGCACCTCGAGCAGCCCGCCCAGCCCCACCACCTCGACGGGCAGCCCCCGCTCGCGCAGCGCGGCGGCGATGCCCGGCAGCTGCTTGCGGGTGCGCACCAGCACCGCCATGGAGGGGTGCTGTCCGTCGGACCGTGGCGACAGGGCGAGGTCCCGGCCCTCCCAGCAGGCCGCGAACCGGTCGGCGAGCGCGGCCGTCTCGTCGGCCACGGTCTCGTACAGCCCGACGGTGACCGCGCCGCGGCCGGCGGTGGGTGCGGGAGCCAGGTCGGGCAGCGGCTGGGACGGCTCGGGGAGCATTCCCGAGACCGCGTTGGCGACGGCCAGCACCGCCTCGTCGTTGCGCCAGCTGGTGGCCAGCGTCAGCCGCTCGGCGCCGCGACCGGGACGGCCCGGGAAGGTGCGGGCGAACCGCTCGATCGTGCCGGCGGACGCGCCCCGCCAGCCGTAGATCGACTGCCGGGGGTCGCCGACGGCCAGCACGGGGTGGCCGGTGTCGCCGCCGAACAGCGCCTCGAGCATGCGCAGCTGGCCGACGCTGGTGTCCTGGTACTCGTCCAGCAGCACCACCTGCCAGCGCGCCCGCTCCCGGCGGCCGACCTCGGGCGAGGCGACGGCGATCCGCGCGGCGTAGGACACCTGGTCGGCGTAGTCGATGGAGCCCATCGCCCGCTTGCGGGCCTCGAACGCCTCGACCAGCGGCAGCAGCGCCACCCGGGCCCGCTGCCGGGCGAGCAGCTCGGTGACCGCGGCGTAGGGGCCCCGCTTCTTCGGGGCGTCGGGGTAGCCGGCGATCTGCGCCTCGAGCCGCGCCGTCCAGGTCCGCAGCGCGGCGGAGGTGACGTCGTGCTCGCCCATCTCACCGGCGAGGGCGAGCACGTCCTCCACCGTGGTGAGCAGCGTCAGCGGGACGTCGGACATGTCGCCGGTCCAGGCCGCGACGACCGTCGCCGCCTGACCCCAGCACATGGCCGGCCCGAGCACACCGGCGCCGGGCTCCACGCCGATCCGCAGCCCGTGCTCGGCCACCAGCGACGCGGCGTACCCGTGGTAGGTCGAGACCGTCGGCTGGGCGATGGCGAGGCGCTCGCGCAGCTCGTCCTCGGTGTCCGGGTGCCGGGCGAGGGCGCCCAGCCGGAGCCGGATCCGCTCGTTGAGCTCGCTGGCGGCCTTGCGGGTGAAGGTGAGGCCGAGGATCGCCTCGGGCTCCACGATCCGGTTGGCGACCAGGTAGGACACCCGGGCGGCCATCGTCTCGGTCTTGCCGGAGCCGGCGCCGGCGACCACCACCAGCGGCCGGTCGGTGGGCGCGCGGACGACGCCGGCCTGCTCGCCGGACGGCGCGTAGGAGAGCCCGCAGCGCTCGGCCACCTCCGCCGGGGTGAGCAGCCGGCGCGGCGCCTGCCGCGGTGCCGGCTCCTCCGGCAGGAGGTCGTCGAAGGACAGCTGGCCGTCGTCGCTCATCCGGTCACCTGCCGTCCGCGCTCCTGCAGCGGGCAGCTGCGCCGGGCCGGGCACCGCGCGCAGTGGGTGCCGGTGCGCACCTCGAAGGTGCCGGCCCCCATCCCGTCCCCGACCTCGGCCACCAGCCGGCCCGCCCAGGTCTCGTCCAGCGGCACGTCGGCGGGCAACGGCTCCTGGTGCTGCTCCTTGGCCTTCGCCCCGGTGCCGACCTGCAGCAGCGCGGCGCCGCCGGGCACCGTGCCGTGCTCGGCGAACCCGCCCGCGGCGACCGCCACCTGGTAGGCGGCCAGCTGGCCGTGCTCCTCGGTGTTCCTGGCCGCGGTCTTCCCCGTCTTGAGGTCGACGACCACCAGGCGCCCCTCGGCGTCCCGCTCCAGGCGGTCCACCTGACCGCGGATGCGCGCCCGGCCGACCACGACGTCGACGTCGCCCTCCGCCGTGAGCAGCTCCCGGTCGTTCGCGGCGTGCCAGCGGAGGAAGCGGTCGAGCATGTCCTGGGCCTGGACGCGCTGCCGCTGGTCGGCCCAGCCGGGACCGAGGTCGAGCTGGTCCAGCTCGGCGTCCAGCACCGCGCGCGCATCGACCGGCGGCAGCCCCTCGGCGACCTGCTGGGCGACCGCGTGCACCGCCGTCCCGACGGTGCGGGTGGCGTCGGGCGAGGCCTCGGCGCCGACCGCGCCGAGCACCCAGCGCAGCGGGCAGCGCTGGAAGGTCTCGATGGCCGAGGGCCGCACCCGCACCGGCTCCTCCTCGGGGATCAGCGGTGCGTCGTCCGACAGCGGCGCGAGCCCCCACCAGCGGGCTGGCGCGGCACCGGCCACGCCCTCGTCGGCCAGCCGGCGGAGCAGCGCCGCCGCCGCGGAGCGCCGGCCCGGGGGCGTCTGCGGATCGGTGACCGCCCGGCGCAGCTCGGCGACCAGCGCCGGCAGGGTGAGCGCCCGGGGCAGCTCGGTGAGCGGGCGGCCGTCGGCGGGGGGCGGCTCGACCAGGTCCAGGAACCGGGAGGCGGTGGCGCCCGCGTCCGCGCCGTCCAGCGCGCCCTCGATCGCGGTGACGACGAGCCGCAGCCGGGCGCGGGTGGTGGCCACGTAGAACAGCCGGCGCTCTTCGGCCAGCGCCAGCGTGCGGCGGTCGGTGCCGGCGGCGTCGACACCTGCGGCCTTCTCGACCAGCACCTCCGCACCGAGCAGCGAGGCCCGCTCCCGCAGGTCGGGCCAGACGCCCTCCTGCACGCCGGAGACGCAGACCACGTCCCACTCCAGGCCCTTGGCGGCGTGCGCGGTGAGCAACCGGACGGTCTCGCCGGCGGCCGCCCGCGCCGCGCCGGTGTCGCCCGGCAGCTCCTGTGCCGACAGGTGGGCGACGAAGGCCCGGACGTCGGCCGACGGCAGCCGGTCGACGAAGCCGGCGGCGGCGTCGAACAGGGCGACGACGGCGTCCAGGTCGCGGTCGGCCACGGCTCCCGTCGGCCCGCCGGCGGCGCTGGCCCGCGCCCAGCGACCCGCCAGCCCGCTGCGCTGCCACATCGCCCACAGCACGTCCTCGGCGGTGCCGTCGTGCGCGAGCGCCAGCCGGCCGGCGGCCATGACCGCGGCCACCCGGGCGGCCGACCGGGCCAGGTGCTCGGGCAGCGCCTCGAGCAGCGCCTCGTCGCTGAGGGCGTCGGCCAGCGGCGTCCCCCGCTCGGCGGCGTCGATGCCCCGCCTGGCCTGGGCCACCCGCACCGCGCGGCGCAGCCGCCGGAGGTCCAGCACCGTCGCGCCGCCCAGCGGGGAGGCCAGCAGCGCCTCGGCGCCCGGCTCGTCGAGCCCCGTGGGCTCGCCGTCGGGACGCGGCAGCAGCGCCGACAGCGCGTGCAGGAAGGGGGCGACCGCGGGCTGCGCGGCCAGCGGCAGGTCGTCGGTGGAGACGGTGACCGGCACGCCGGCGGACGCCAGCGCCCGGCGGAACGGACCGAGCACCCCGGCGGTGCGGACGACCACGGCCATCTGCGACCACGGCACGCCGTCGAGCAGGTGCGCCCGGCGCAGGACGTCGGCGACGTAGGCGGCCTCGACCGCGGCGGACCCGAAGACGTGCACCTCCGCCGCGCCCGGGGGCGTCGACTCCCCCGCCGTCAGCCGGCGGTGCTCCCACGGGCCGGGCAGCCCCTCGGCCACCGTCCGGCTGATCCGCAGCAGCTCCTCCCCCGACCGCCGGCAGACGCCCAGCGAGAGCCGGCCGGCCGCGCGGCCGTCGGTGTGCCGGAAGCGGTCGGGGAACTCCACGATCCCGCGGGGCTCGGCACCGCGGAAGGCGTAGATGGACTGGTCCGGGTCGCCGACCGCGACCAGGTTGCCGCCGCCACCGGCCAGCAGCGCCAGCAGCTCGACCTGCGCCGGGTCGGTGTCCTGGTACTCGTCGACGAACAGCCAGCTGGCCCGCTCGCGCTCCTGGCGCAGCAGCTCCGGGTCCCCGCTCAGCTCCAGGATGGCCTGGCGGACCAGCTCCGCCGGGTCGTAACCGGAGGCGTCGCCGCGGGAGGCGACCCAGAAGTCGCTGACGTTCTCGTACTGCTGCTGGAACGCGGCGGCGTGCACCCAGTGCTCGCGGCCGGTCTCCCGGCCCCAGGCGGCCAGGCGCGCGGGGCCCACACCCCGCTCGGTCGCGCGCATGAGCAGCTCGCGCAGCTCCGCCCGGAAGCCCTCCGTACCCAGCGCCGGCGCGAGCTCGTCGGGCCAGCGGACGGTGCCCACGCCCTCGGCGTCGCCGCGCAGCAGCTCGGCCACGACCGCGTCCTGCTCCGCGGAGGTGAGCAGGCGCGGCGGCGGGTCGCCCCGCAGCACGGCGGCGCGGCGCAGCACGCCGTAGGCGTAGGAGTGGAAGGTGCGGGCCAGCGGCTCGCGGATGGTGCGCGCGACCCGCGCGGTGATCCGGGTGCGCAGCTCGGCCGCGGCCTTGCGGCTGAAGGTGAGGACGAGGATCTGCTCGGGATCGACCCCGGCGTCGATGCGGCGGGCGACGGCCTCGACGATCGTGGTCGTCTTGCCGGTACCGGGGCCGGCGAGCACGAGCAGCGGCCCGCCGGGGTGGTCGACGACCGCCTGCTGGGTCGGGTCGAGCCGCGGCGCCGACGTGCGCAGCGGCTCCCCCGGGAGCAGCCGGTAGACCGGACCTCTCTCACCCCCGTGCTGTGCCACCCCCCGATGGAAGCACGGGGGTACGACGGTCCGGGGACGGGGCGGAACGGGTGGGGAGGGAGACCGCCCGGTCAGCCGAACGAGTCGAGCAGGGCCGCCTCGAGCATGAGATCGGTCGCGGTGGTCAGCCAGCCGGCGACCAGGAGCAGCGGCCACGCCTGCTCGTGGTCCAGCGACGCGGTTCCAGCGACCAGCCCGGCCTGGGCGACCGCCCGGCACGCCATCGTGTTCATGCACCCCGGATCGGCACGGACCACCGGGAACTGAAGGTGGCGCGGCGAACTGGTCCGCACGAGGTTGCCGGACACGTACCGGCAACGCGATCGGTCGGCGCGTGACATCCGGGAGCCCGCGGACCAGCGGCCCCGGGGAGCCGGCCGGGACCGGAGCCGCTCCTACCGGCCCCGCACGCGGCCTCAGCCTCCCCCGACGAGCCCCCACGGCCGGGCGGCGACGTCGTCGGCCTCGGCGCGTTCCAGCGCCCCCATGGCGACGAGCCGGCCGAGGACGTGCGACTGCCGCGCCGCAGCCCGCTCCGGGTGGACGAACGGGTCGTAGCCGCTCGGCGCCTGGACCAGCCCGACGAGCACCGTCGCCTGCGCCCAGTCCAGCTCGTCGGGTGCCCGGCCGAAGTACCCCTCGGCCGCGGCGCGCACGCCGTGGAACCCGTGCCCGAAGTAGACGGCGTCCAGGTACATCCGCAGGATCTCCTCGTCGCTCCACGCGCGGTCGACCTTGACCGCCAGCACCACCGCCCGGACCTTGGCGGGCACGTCGGTGGCGCCGTCCTCGTAGACGACCCGCGCCAGCTGCTGGTGGATCGTCGACCCGCCCTGGTCCCGGCCGGTCACCAGTTCCAGCGGTGCGCGCAGGGCGCCCCGCCAGTCGATGCCGGGGTGCGCGTGGAAGCGGCTGTCCTCGGTGGCGAGCAGCGCGGCGGCGATCCTCGGCGGCACCTCGGCCGCCAGCGGCGTCCCGCCGTGCTCGGCCAGCCGCTCGGCCACCCGCTGCTCGGCGTCCCCCACGCCCGGCGTCGCCGCCCAGCCGACGGCGAACCCCGCGGTCAGGACGACGACCAGGGCGGCCAGCGCACGGCCGCCGCGCCGGAGCCACCGCGCCGCCCTCGACCGGGCGGGGCGGGCGGACGTCGCGGACGGGTGCACGGCACTTCCGGGGCTCGACAGCAGCACCCGGTCAGTCCACACCGGACGGCCCGCCGGCCACATCGTCCCGACGGGCCGTTCCGCCACGCCCGTCATCATCCCGGGGGCCTACGCGCCGGGATGATGCCGGGCGGATCAGTCGGGCCAGCCGACCGCAGCCAGGTCCACCTTGCCGTTGCGGGACGGCACCCCCTCGCCGGCCAGCAGCTCCAGCTGGCGGGCGCGCACCGGCTCCGCGGCCGAGCCGTCGGCGCGCAGCACCCGGTACCAGGGCACCGCCGCCCCGCCGGAGCTCAGCGCCCGCGCCACCCGGCGCGGCCCGATGCCGACCAGCCGGCCGATGGCGCCGTAGGTGCTCACCCGCCCCCGCGGGATCCGCTCCACCGCGTCGAAGACGGCCTCGTCGACGTCGACAGCGTCCTGGGCCACCTGACGATCATCGCAAGCGATGCTCCTCGACCGGACATTCGCAGCGGCGAGATGTCCGGCTGCCGGCCATCGCTACCGGCAGGGCCTCAGAAGTCCTTGCGGCCGAACCGGGCCAGCAACCGGGTCTGCGGCGACGCGGCCGCGGAGACGTCCAGCGGCGGGTCGAACAGCCCGGGCACGCCGTCCTCCGGGAGCCGCTCGGCGTAGACCAGGGCGGCGGTCACCAGCTCGCCGTCCAGCTCGGTGTCGCCGTCGGTGGCGCGGGCCAGGTCCCACGCGTGCACGGTGAGGTCGGTGGTCATCTCGACGATGTACTCGGCGCTGGGCGTCGGGCCCCGCGACAGGTGCACGGTGCGGATCAGGCCCTCGTCCTCGGCGAACGCCGACAGCGCGCCGTCGGCCGCGGACTCCCAGCCGAGCAGCGGGTCGTCGCCCAGCAGGTCGGGAGTGCTGTCGGGGAAGCGGCCGTCGACGAGGTCGACGGGCTCGCCGGCCAGCAGCGGGGGCACCCACAGCGCCTCGCCCACCAGGTGCGCGACGAGGTCGGCGACCGTCCACCCGGGCAGCGCCTCGTCCTCCCACTGGTCCGGCGCGACGGCGTCGACCCGGTCGGTGAACTGGTTCTGGGCGCGCTGGAAGAGCTCCAGGAGCTCGACGGGCGAGAAGTCGGCCATGCGGCCAGTGAACATGCCGAGGGCCCGGCCCGCCTCTCCTGGAAGAAGCGGACCGGGCCCCGGTGAGGTGCTGGAACGGCCCCCTCGCAGGGCCCCGGCCCGAGCGGAGCGAGGGTCGGGGGGCGAGGGGATCCTGCGTCAGTACGTGGGCAGCGCCTTGTCGATGCGGGTGGCCCACGCCGTCACGCCGCCCTGGACGTGCACCGCGTCCTTGAAGCCGGCGTTCTTGATCGCCGCCAGCGCCTCGGCCGACCGCACACCGGTCTTGCAGTGCAGCACGATCGGCCTGTCCTGCGGCAGCTGGGCCAGCGCCCGGCCGGAGAGGATCTCGTCCTTGGGGATGAGCTTCGCGCCGGGGATCGAGACGATCTCGTACTCGTTGGGCTCGCGGACGTCGATCAGCTCGAAGTCCTTGCCGGCGTCCATCATGTCCTTGAGCTCGTCGACGGTGATCGTCGAGCCCGCGGCCGCCAGCTGGGCCTCCTCGGAGACCACGCCGCAGAACGCCTCGTAGTCGATGAGGCCGGTGATCGGCTCACCCTCGGGGTCCTTGCGCACCTTGATCGTGCGGAAGGTCATCTCCAGGGCGTCGTAGACCATGAGCCGGCCGAGCAGCGTCTCGCCGATGCCCGTGATCAGCTTGACCGCCTCGGTCGCCTGGATGGCGCCGACGGTCGCGCAGAGCACGCCGAGCACGCCGCCCTCGGCGCACGAGGGCACCATTCCGGGCGGCGGGGGCACCGGGTAGAGGTCGCGGTAGTTGGGGCCGTGCTCGTTCCAGAAGACCGAGACCTGACCGTCGAAGCGGTAGATCGAGCCCCAGACGTAGGGCTTGTCCAGCAGCACGCACGCGTCGTTCACTAGGTACCGCGTGGCGAAGTTGTCCGTGCCGTCGACGATGAGGTCGTACTCGCGGAAGATGTCGAGCACGTTCTCGCTGTCCAGCCGCGTCTCGTGCAGCCGGACGTCGATCAGCGGGTTGATCTCCTTGATGGAGTCCCGCGCGCTCTCGGCCTTCGACCGGCCGACGTCGGACTGCCCGTGGATGATCTGGCGCTGCAGGTTGGACTCGTCGACGGTGTCGAACTCGACGATGCCCAGGGTCCCGACACCGGCCGCGGCCAGGTACATCAGCACCGGCGAGCCGAGGCCGCCGGCGCCGACGGCGAGCACCTTGGCGTTCTTCAGACGCTTCTGCCCGTCCATCCCGACGTCGGGGATGATCAGGTGGCGGCTGTACCGGCGGACCTCGTCGATGGACAGGTCGGCCGCGGGCTCCACCAGGGGTGGCAGGGTCACGCTTGCTCCTCTTGGTCGCGGACAGCGGCCCGCAACGGGGCCGGCGTTCGGTGGGCACAACAGCGTGCCGGCCCCGCGTAATCCCGGCCCCGCGTAATCCCGGCGCCCGCGTCCGGTGCCCGGCGTCAGGGGACGGGCCCGGCGTCAGGGGACGGGCCCGGCGTCAGGGGACGGGCCCGGCGTCAGGGGAAGGGCCAGGCGTTCTTGACGCAGGCGTCCAGGGTGAGCGTCTGCTGCTGCATGACCGGGGCGAGCTGACCGGGGCCGGGGCACTTCTCGTGCCCGTTGCCGAACACGTGGCCGACCTCGTGGTTGACCACGTACTGCCGGTAGGTCGCCAGGTCCCCGCCGTAGTGCGGGACGGCCGTGGCCCAGCGGGCGAGGTTGATGACCGCGCGGTCCCCGTACCGGCAGGACGTGTAGCCACCCGTGCCGACGCCCGGACAGTACCGCTCCATGCTGCCCGGGCTGACCAGGCTGACCCGGAAGTCGAAGTCGGCACCGGGCCCCACCCGCTGCAGGGACCGCCGGCCGTCGTTGCCCCAGGACCGCGGGTCGGCCAGCGTCGTGGTGACGTCCTGGGCGAAGGCCGCGCCGTCCACCCCGATGCCGTCCTCCACCTCGACGACGAAGCGCTGCAGCGGGCCCGTGCCGTAGACCTCGGAGCCGCCGTCGACGACGGTGAGGCTGCCCGCCCCCTGCTCCACGTACTGCTCCGCGGTGAGCGGTGCGGGGATCCCGGTCGGGCCGGCGTCGCCCTCCGCGGGGACCGCGGGCTCGACCGACGGTGCGACCGGCTGCGCGGCGGGCGGTGCGGTGACCGGCGCCGTCGTCGCGGGCGCCTGCCCGGCGGCGGGGGTCGCCGGGGCCGAGCCGGGTGGGTTGAGCGCCAGGTCGACCAGGACGGCGATCGTGGCGAGGGCGAGGACGGGGATGGCGTAGGCACGCCAGCCGTGGCGTCGCACGAACCGGGTCAGCCGGCGCCCGGACCGGACGCTGCCGCGAGCAGGGCGCACCGGGCGGGGCTCCGCGTGCGCGACCAGCGGCCCTCGACGCGACGCGGGCCGACCGTCGGTCAGCCGTCCGCCCACCGGCCGTCCTCCTGCTCCGTCGCTCCGCCCCGGTGGGGTCAGCGTCTCACGCTGCGTCGCGTGTCGGCGACAACCGAGGGTCCCGCCGCGTCCCGGTCGGCGGGTCGGGCCTCGACCATCCCGAGCACCGCACGCGCCGTCGGCTCGGGCGCCTCGAGCATCGCGACGTGCCCGACGCCGTCGAGCACGAGGACGCGGCCGTCCGGCACGGTCGCGGCCAGCCGGGGCGCCAGCGCCGGGTCGACCAGCCGGTCCCGGCCACCCCAGACGACCAGGACGGGCATCCGCAGCCCGCGGGCGGTCCGCCAGGCGTTGGCCGGGCCGAGGCGCAGGTAGGAGGTGATCAGCCCGCGCATGCTCCGGGCCAGCGCCCGGTCGGCCCAGGGCTGCCCCGCCCGCTCGTGCATCTCCTGCAGGGCCTGCTCGATGCGTTCGCGCGGCACCGCGGCGGGGTTCCCGAAGCACGTCCGCACCATCGACCGGACGCTCTCCTCCGGCGGGACGGCGGCCAGCCGGCGCTCCGCCAGCGTCGGCACCCCGGGCACCAGGAGGAGCAGCAGCACCCGGCTGAAGGCGGGCGGCACGCGGTACACCGGCATGGCCGGGGACACCAGCGTCAGCGTCGCCACCAGGTCGGGGCGCGAGGCCGCGACCAGGAGGCTGACCAACCCACCGAGGGAATTGCCGACCAGGTGCACGGGGCGGCCGGCGCCCTCCCCCGGCTCGGCGACGACGTGCTCCAGCACGTCGACGACGGCGCGCACGTGGCTGCGGACGGAGTACCGCCCGCGCGCCAGGGGCCGCGACCGCCCGAAGCCGGGGAGATCGACCGCCCAGCCGTCGAGGCGGACCGCCAGCAGCGCGGCCAGATCGGTCCAGTTGGTGGAGGCGCCGCCGAGGCCGTGGACGTAGAGCGCGCGCTCCCTCGGCGCCGTCGCGAGCCGGTCGCCGTCGGCGTCGCCGCGGTCGACCGGACCGGTCCAGGGGGTGCGCCGGACGAACACCGCTCCGCCCCGGACGGGGACCTCCGCCCCGGGCCAGGGCGGGATCACGGCAGCCGTCGTCGGCAGCGGGGTGGCGGACAGCTCGGCGTCGGACATCACCCGCGAAGGTAACGCTGCGTGCGGCCCGTCCTCCCGGCCGGGAACCCGCCGGTAGCATGCCCCCTGCCATGCAGCCCTCATCTCCCGCCGCGGTCAACCGGCGCACCTCCCGACTGCCGCGCGGGGCCCGCCGCCTGCAGCTGCTGCGCGCCGCCCAGGACGTCTTCGTCGCCCAGGGCTTCCACGCCGCGGCGATGGACGACATCGCCGTCCGGGCGGGGGTCAGCAAGCCGGTGCTCTACCAGCACTTCCCGGGCAAGCGCGAGCTGTACCTGGCCCTGCTCGAGGAGCACGTCTCGTCGCTGGCCGAGCGGGTCCGCCAGGCGATGGGCGGCACCGCCGACAACCGGGCCCGCGTGAACGCCGCCGTCGGGGCGTACTTCGACTTCATCGACGCCGACGGCGAGGCGTTCCGGCTGGTCTTCGAGTCCGACCTGCGCAACGACGAGGACGTCCGGGCCATCGTCGACCGGGGCTCCCGCGTCTGCGCGGAGGCGATCGCCGAGGTGATCGCGGCCGACACCGGCGTCGACCCCGAGCGCGCCCTGCTGCTCGCCTCCGGGCTGACCGGGCTCTCCGAGAGGAGCGCGCGCTGGTGGCTGCCCAGCAAGGGCACGGTCTCCCGCGACGAGGCGGTCGCCCTGATGTCCGCGCTGGCCTGGCGTGGCATCTCCGGCTTCCCCCGCGTGGACGGCGACCAGCCGCCGGCCTGAGCGGCGTTCGCTGACGGCGCACCCGCTCGACCGCTCCCGGCACCGGCGCCTGGACTAGCGTTGAAGCCAGTCGCGAACCGAGGAGGCATCGCCCACGTGGAAGTCAAGATCGGCGTCCAGCACTCGCCCAAGGAGCTGGTCATCGACAGCCCCAAGACCCCTGACGAGATCGCAACCGAGGTGGCCAAGGCCATGTCGGGCTCGACCAAGGACGGCCTGCTCACCCTGGTCGACGAGCGGGGCCGCCAGGTCCTCGTCCCCGTCGACCGGATCGCCTACGTGGAGATCGCGCAGGCCGACCAGCGGCGCGTCGGGTTCATCGCCGGCACCGGTAGCTGATTTCAGGACCCAGCACCACGGAGGGGCGTTCCCGCACTGCGCGGGAGCGCCCCTCCGTGCGTGGTCGTGCCGAGTGGGCCCCGGAGGGGTCCGCGCAGGCACGACGGACGCGCTCCACACGACGAGGGACGGCACCTGGCCGCGGTGTCGGCCGGAGGCCGACAGCGTCATCGCGTCACGGGTTCAGACCCAGGGCCCTCATCCGCGCGGTGTGGGCGTCGGTGATCCGCTCGATGAGCCGGCCGATGCCCGACAGGTCACCGGTACCGGAGACGATGAGGTCGGCCAGCCGGTCGTGCTCGGCGATGACCGCCTGCGAGCGCGTCATGGCCTCGCCGACGAGCCGGCGGCCCCACAGCGCCAGCCGGCCGGCGACCGCGCGGTCGGCGGCGATCGCGGCGCGCACCTCCCGGACGGCGAAGTCGGCGTGCCCGGTGTCGTCCAGCACCTCGAGCACGAGGCCGCGGTCGGGCTCGGGGAGGAAGCCGGCGATCTCCCGGTAGAAGTCGGTCGCCAGGCCGTCCCCCACGTAGGCCTTGACCAGCCCCTCGAGCCAGGTGCTCGGCCGGGTGCTCTCGTGGAAGGTGTCCAGCGCCGACACGAACGGCGCCATGGCCGCGGCCGGGTCGACGCCCAGCTCGGTGAGCCGGGCGCTCAGCTGCGCGTAGTGGCCGATCTCGGCGGCGGCCATGCGGGCCAGCGCGGCCCGGCCGGTGAGGGTCGGCGCCATCCGGGCGTCCTCGGCGAGCCGGTCGAAGGCGGTCAGCTCGGCGTAGGCGAGCACGCCCAGGAGGTCGGCGACGGCCGCGTTCTCGACCGGTGGCACGGCAACTCCTGGGGGCTCGACGGCAGGGGCCCGCGCGCCCCGGACGGGTGATCCGTCCGGCAGCGGGGAGCGCGGCGCCGAGAGGCTAACCGCTGGCCGCGCTAGCATGGAATCGGCGAGCCTTCGGGCACGCTCGTGTATCTGTGCGCTGACGACCGCTGGACGACGCCCCCCGGGGCCGTCTCCCGGACGTGTTCACGCCCGGTCTTGCTGGCCGCGTCGGCGCTGGAACTCATCCCGCGACATCCGACCGCGGACGGGCACGAGGCGGCACCGCCGCCGCCGGAGCCGGTCCCCCAGCCGACCAGAGGCGAGAGCACTGACCTCCACCGACACGAACACCCCCGACACCACGTCCGACGCCACCGCGCCCGCCGCCGCGCTCGACCGCGCCGAGACCGGCGCCCCGGCCCCGGAGGAGCTCGAGCAGGCCGTCGAGGAGCTCGGCGGCGCACCCGTGGCGCCCGACAGCCCGCTGTTCAGCGACTTCGACGTCCACCCGGACATCGTCGCGGCGCTGGCCGAGGTGGGCATCCACCGCACCTTCGCCATCCAGGAGCTCACGCTCCCCCTCGCGCTGGCCGGCAACGACCTCATCGGCCAGGCGCGCACCGGCACCGGCAAGACCCTCGGCTTCGGCGTCCCGATGCTGCAGCGCGTCGTCCCCGCGGGCGAGGGCGGCGACGGCGTGCCGCAGGCGCTCGTCGTCGTCCCCACCCGGGAACTCTGCGTGCAGGTCTCCCGCGACCTGGGCGCCGCCGGCGCCAGGCGCGGCATCCGGGTGCAGGCCATCTACGGCGGTCGCGCCTTCGAGCCGCAGATCGAGTCGCTGCGCAACGGCGTCGAGATCGTCGTCGGCACGCCCGGCCGGCTGCTGGACCTCGCCCAGCGCGGCGACCTGATCCTGGGCAAGGTCAAGGTCCTCGTCCTGGACGAGGCCGACGAGATGCTCGACCTCGGCTTCCTCCCCGACATCGAGCGGATCCTCGCGATGGTCCCGGTGAAGCGGCAGACGATGCTCTTCTCGGCCACGATGCCCGGCCCGATCGTGACGCTGTCCCGATCGTTCATGACCCAGCCGACGCACATCCGCGCCCACGGCAACGACGAGGGCTCGACGGTCCCGCAGACCACCCAGTTCATCTACCGGGCGCACAACCTCGACAAGCCGGAGCTGCTCTCCCGCGTGCTGCAGTCCCGCGACCGCGGCCTGGTGATGGTCTTCTGCCGCACCAAGCGGACCGCGCAGAAGGTCTCCGACGAGCTGGTCGACCGCGGCTTCGCCGCCGCCGCCGTGCACGGCGACCTCGGGCAGGGCGCCCGCGAGCAGGCGCTGCGCGCCTTCCGGAGCGGCAAGGTCGACGTGCTGGTCGCCACCGACGTCGCCGCCCGCGGCATCGACGTCACCGGCGTCAGCCACGTCGTCAACTACCAGTGCCCCGAGGACGAGAAGACCTACGTGCACCGCATCGGCCGCACCGGCCGCGCGGGCAGCACCGGGGTCGCGGTCACGCTGGTCGACTGGGACGACATCCCCCGCTGGCAGCTGATCAACAAGGCGCTCGACCTGGGCTTCGACGACCCGCCGGAGACCTACTCGACCTCGCCGTGGGTCTACACCGACCTGGACGTCCCCGAGACGGCCAAGGGCCGGCTGCCCCGCTCCCAGCGCACCCGCGAGGGCCTCGAGGCCGAGACCGTCGAGGACCTCGGCGAGACCGGCAAGCGGAACCGCCCGGCCGGCCGCGGCGACGACTCGCGCGGGCCGGGAGGCCGGACCGCCGAGGACGACAAGCCGGCCGGCGGGGGCAAGAGCCGTCCCCGCCGTCGCACCCGCAGCAGCGGTGGCTCCGACGAGGCGGCCGTGGGCACCGACTCCTCCGCGGCGTCCGCGTCCGGCGGCGAGGCCCCGGCCGAGGGCGGCAGCGGCAAGCCGCGCCGCCGTCGTCGCCGTCGCGGCGGTGCCGGTCGCAGCGGCTCCGACGCCGGCGGCGGTACCCCCGGCCCGGACGCCGGCGCCGCGCCCACCGAGTAGTCCCGGTGGCCGTCGTGTCGCGTCCGCCCCTGCGGGTCTGGGTCTGGACGGCGGCCACCGTCGCGCTGGCCGTCGTCGCCGTCCTGCTGTGGCGGAACTCCGACGCGGCCGCCACCGACAGCACCACCGCACTCCCACCGGTCGGCGCCCCCGCGGGGACGCCGGCCGGCGCCGTCTCCGAGGCCTGGGCGGTCCCCGGCGACCCACGGGCCGCCGACGTCGTCGAGGGCGGCCGCGTACTGGCCGGCTCGGACCACGGCGTCCGCGCGCTCGAACCGGCCACCGGGCAGGAGGTCTGGCGCTACACCCGGGCCAATGCCTGGCTGTGCGGCCTCACCACCACCGACGACGTGGTGGTGGCGGTCTTCCGGACCGAGGACCGCTGCGACGAGGCGGTCGCCCTCGACGCCGCCACCGGGGTGCGCGCCTGGACCCGCAACGTGAACTTTCGGGCCGACATGTCGCTCTCCTCGACCGATCGCATCGTGCTCGCCCACGCCCCCACCGGGATCGTGACCCTCGACCCGACGGGGAACAACATCCGCTGGCGGTACGCCCCGCCGTCGGGGTGCGAGCTGCTGGGCTCCGCCGCAGGGGACGCCGGCGTCGCGGTGCTGGAGCGGTGCGCGGAGTCCGCGGCCCTGCGGCTCCGGCTGCTGGACGGGTTCGACGGGGACGAGCACTGGACCCGCGACCTCCCGCTGCCCGGGGGCGCGGACGCGGAGCTGCTCGGCGCCGACCAGCTCGTGGGCGTGCGGGTGGGCGACCGGGTCGAGCTCCTCTCCGGTCCCGACGGCACGCTGCTGACCACGCTGGCGGCGGGTCCCGACGGCGCGGCCCGGCAGTCGGCGACGGACGGCGCCGTGCTGGTCTCCGCCGGCGGCACCCTCACCGCCGTCGACCCGGTCTCGGGGCGGCGCCTGTGGGAGGCGCCCGCCACCGGCCTGCCCGGCGAACCGGTCCCGGACGGCGACCGGTCGCGGCTCACCGTCCCGGGCGACGACGGCTTCGTGCACCGCGACGCGGCGACGGGCGAGCAGCTGGACCGGTCGCTCGTCCCCGGGCTACCGGCCGGTGGCACGGCGACCGCCGTCGGCGGCACCGTGCTGCTCCGCCTGCCCGACGGCATCCGCGCCTACCGCTGAGGTCCCCCGTCGCGGCACGGCGCCGGTGATCGGGGTTCACTGGGGACCATGGTCCTGCCCGGCGGCCCCGATGCCGACTCCGTGCCCTTCGCCATCGCCCCCGACGACCTCCGCCAGCTGGCCCGGCACGACGCCGCCTCCCGCACCTTCCCGGGCGGGGCCGGGCCGCTGGCCGCCCTCGACACCGGTGGGACCGAGGTCCGCGGCACGGTGCTGCTGGTGGCCGGCTACACGGGCAGCAAGGAGGACTTCGCCCCGCTGCTGCGCCCGCTGGCCGAGGCCGGCTACCGCGTCGTCGCCCTCGACCAGCGGGGCCAGTACGAGTCCCCGGGCCCCGACGACCCGGCCGCCTACACGGTGGAGGTCCTGGGCGGCGACGTGATCGCGGTCGCGCGCGTGCTCCGGGCGGAGTCCGGGGAGCCGCTGCACCTCGTCGGCCACAGCTTCGGCGGGCTGGTGACGCGGGCCGCGGTGCTCGCCGAGCCCGGCCTGTTCACCACGTTCACGCTGCTGGGCTCGGGGCCGTCCCGGCTCACCGGGCGGCGCGCGGAGCTGCTCGACCACCTCGGGCCGCTGCTGGACGCCGGGGGCGTCCCGCTGGTGCACCAGACCCTCGAGCAGGTGGCGATGACCGATCCCACGGCGCAGGCCGTGCCCGCGCCGACCCGGGAGTTCTACGCCCGCCGCTTCCTGCGGAACTCCGACGCCGGCCTGCGCGGCATGGCCGACGCCATGCTGACCGAGCCCGACCGGGTTGCCGAGCTGAAGGCGACCGGCATGCCCGTGCTGGTGGCGCACGGCGAGGCCGACGACGCCTGGCTGCCGCACGTGCAGGCCGACATGGCGGAGCGGCTGGGCGCCCGGCACGAGGTCATCAACAGCTCCATCCACTCCCCCGCGGTCGAGAACCCACCGCGCACGCTCGAGGTGCTGTGCGACTTCTGGGCGAGCGCCCAGGTGCGGTCGTGAGCCGGCTGGCGCCGCTGCCCTCGCCCGACGACTGGACCGAGGAGCAGGATCGGCTGGGCTTCTTCGGTCCGGGCAGCGTCACCTGGCGGATCCACAGCGATCCCGCCTACCACCTCGGCGCGATGCGATCGCTGATGGTCCAGGCGCTGCACCCCGTGGCCATGGACGGCGTGGCGCGCAACTCCGAGGGGTTCAAGAACGACTGGTGGATGCGGATGACCCGCACCGGCCAGTACATGGAGACCGCCGTCTACGGCACGCGGACCGAGGCCCGCCGCATGGCCGCGCGCGTCCGGGGTTACCACCGGAAGCTGTCGGGGGTCGAGGAGACGACCGGCCGGGCGTACCGGGTCGACGACCCGGACCTGCTGCTCTGGGTGCACAACTGCGCGGTCGAATCCATCCTGTCGACGGCGCGCCGGGCGGGCGTGGCGCTCTCGGACGAGGAGGCCGACCGGTACGTGCACGAGCAGGTGGCCTTCGCGCACCTCGTCGGCGTGCCGCTGGAGACGGTGCCGCGGTCGGTGGCCGAGCTGGACGCGTACTTCGACGCCATCCGCCCCTCGCTGGCCTCCACCCCGGCGGCCGTGCGGGGCATCCGCGACCTGTTCCTCCCGCCGATGCCCGGCTGGCTGCAGGTGCTGACGCCGGCCCGGCCGGTGTGGGGCAGCCTGGCGGGGCTCTGCTTCGCGCTGCTGCCCGCCTGGGCCCGGCGGATGTACTCCCTGCCGGGGCTGGCGCTGACCGACGCCGCGGCGACCGCCGGGCTCAGGGCGTTCCGGGCCGCCTTCCTGGCGCTGCCGGAACGCGCGTACCGGTCACCGATCGTGCGGGCCGGTTACGCCCGGGTGGCCGAGGCGTCGGCCGCCTGAGAGCCGGCCCCGGTCCCTCACGTGCCGTCGTCGTCCTCGGGGAGGAAGCTCCACGGCTCCCGGGCCGGCCCGGCGGCCTGGCCCGCCGGGCAGCTCGGCCGGAAGTCGCACCAGCCGCACTGCCGTCCGGGCACGGGAGGGAAGGCGGTGTCGACCTCCGCCCCGCCGCCCAGCGCCCCGGTGGCGGCGGTGATGTCCTCGGCGATGTCCTCGGCCCGCCGCACGTGGTTGGCCAGCGAGCGGTCGGTGTGCTCGAACGCCGCCACCGTGCCGCTGGGCAGGTGGTGCAGCTCCACCCGGCTGCACGGCCGCCGGAGGGTGCGCCGCACCCCGAGCACGTAGGCGGCCAGGGCCGGTGATCCGCGCGCCTCGTCGTCGGTGGACGGGACGCGCCCGGTCTTGTAGTCGACGACCACCAGCTCGTCGCCCCGCTGGTCGATCCGGTCGACCCGCCCGGAGAGCGCCAGCCGCTCGGTGGTCGCCGCGACGGTGCGCTCGTTGCCCACCGGCTCGTCGGCGGGGTCGAGCCCGGCGACGTACTCGGTGAGCCAGCCGGCGGCCCGCGCCCGCCACCGCTGCGCCTGGTCGGCGTCGCGGAACCCGGTGGGCGACCAGGCGCCGTGGAGCAGCTGGCGGGCGGCGGCCGCGGTGCGCCGCGGCACCGGGAGGTCCCACCACGACCGCAGCGCCGCGTGCACCGCCGAGCCGACGGTGTTGTGCGCCCACGGCGGCCCCTTGGGCGGCTGCGGCCGGTCGACGTAGGCGAACCGGTAGCGGCGCGGGCAGTCGGCGAAGGTGGCCAGCTTGCTCGGCGTGGCCGGGAACAGCCGCCGCGGCATGCCCGGCATCTCGAGCTGGTCGCTCACCGCCGCACCCCGCCGTCCACGACCGCCACGGTAGCCGGGGCTCCCGACGGTTCCCGGCTCAGTCGCGCAGCGGCGCGGTGCCCGTGCCGGCCGCCAGCAGCCGCTCGAACTGCTCCGGGTCGGTGGTGCAGGCGCCGATGGGCGTCCGCTTGTTCGTGCCGTGGTAGTCGCTGGACCCCGTCGTCAGCAGGTCCAGGTCCGCGGCCAGGGCCCGCAGGTGGGCGCGCTGCTCCGCGGTGTGGTCGGGGTGGTCGACCTCCAGGCCGAGCAGCCCGGCCCCGGCCATGGCGGCGATCGCGTCGTCGTCCACCACCCGGCCCCGTGCGGTCGCCAGGCCGTGGGCGAAGACCGGCACGCCCCCCGCCGCCCGGACGAGGGCGATGCCCTCGCGGACGTCGGTGTCGGCCTTGGCGACGTAGTAGCCGCCGCGGTGGTGCAGCAGGTCGGCGAACGCCTGCTCGACGGTGTCGACGACGCCGCCGCGCACCAGCGCCGTGGCCACGTGCGGCCGGCCGACGACGCCGCCGCCGGCCTGCGCCACTATCTCGTCCCACCGCACCGGGTAGCCGTCGGCGGCCAGCGCCGTGACGATCCGCTCGGCCCGGCTCAGCCGCTCGTCGCGCAGCCGCGCCCGCTCCGCGGCGAAGGCCGGGTGCAGCGGGTCGAACAGGTACCCGAGCAGGTGCACGCTGACCGGCGGCTCGTCGTCGGGGAACCAGCGGCAGGACAGCTCCATGCCGGGGACGACGGTGAGGCCCGGCGGCCGGGCCGCCTCCGCCGCCGCCCAGCCCGCCGTCGTGTCGTGGTCGGTGAGCGCGACGACGTCGAGGCCGGCACCGCGGGCGGCGGCGAGCAGCTCGGCGGGGCCGTCGGTGCCGTCGGACACCGAGGAGTGGGTGTGCAGGTCGATCCGCATCACCGGTCAGCCTGCCCCAGACCGCCGCGGTCCACCCGGCGGCCGTTCCGGCTCACGGCTCGCGCGGCGGGAGACCCGGGATCGGCTCGGTGTCCCGTCGCCCCCCGGTCGCGACGGGCCCACCGGACGACGACTCGGGGTTGCCCTCGTCGTCACCCCCGGACGCGGCGCCCCAGTCGCTGCCGAACAGCAGGCCGCTGACCTGCCGGTACATCGCGCCGGCGTGCGGCAGGAAGGTGATCTCCGACAGCCCCTGCTGCTGCCCCGCGGACTCGAAGCGGAACGTGCCGTAGCCCAGGATCTGGCCGAAGAAGGTCTCTTTCCACGTCAGGTCGGTGATCCGGCGCAGCGGGAGCAGCGTGACGGTGCGGACGATCACCCCGGACGTGAGCAGCACCCGGCGCCGGCTGACGATGAAGTGCCGCATCCACCACTCGCCGAAGCGCAGCGCGTAGTACACCAGCGCCCCGAGCGCGACGAGCATCCCGACCGTGCTGGTGACCCGGTTCGCCGGGTCCAGCACCAGCAGCCAGCCGCCGGCCAGGAAGACCGGCAGGAACTTGGCCGTCGGCACGACGAGCACCGCCCAGTGCCGGCGCGTGGCCACCACCGCGTCCTCGTCGTCGAGCAGGTACTTCTCGACGTCCTTGGCGGCGCGGGCCGGCAGCCCGGCGGGGGCGACCACCGGGGATCAGACGAGCGAGCCGACGAACTCGGACAGCGACGACGCCGCGGAGCCCAGGGCCTCACCGGCGTTGCGCACCAGCTCGGCCGACTTCTCCGGCTGCTGGATCACGTAGAAGAGCACGAAGGCGACGACCACCCAGGTGAGGACCTTCTTGAGGTTCACCGCCACCTCCGTGGTGCGCGTTGGGGCAGGCCCGCTTCACGGGCATGCACGGAAGCCCGCCGGGGTGCGGCGGACGCGTTCGTCCCATGAGTAACACAGGCCCCAGGGGCTACCCCTCCGACGCGCCGACCGCGACGGAGCCGGTCGGGTTCCGCAGGGGGCCGGTCAGCGCCCGGGCAGCAGGTGCTCCCCCGGCGGGCCGAGCGGCAGGTCGGGGTAGATGCGCTCGCGCAGGTCCAGCAGCTCCAGCCGCTCGACCAGCAGCCACGCGGCGTTCATCGGCCACATCACCAGCCAGAGCCAGACGCCGTAGGCCTCCCCCACGAAGGCGGCGCGGTCGTCGCTGGTCGGCACCGCCCACAGCGGGGCGTGCTGGCCGGCCGCCTCGACCTCGACCGAGCTGGGGCCGGAGATCACGTCCCCGGGGTCCAGCCCCGGCAGGCCGGCGTAGCCGCACCCGACGCCGGTGCCGGGCTCCTCGGCGACCAGCACCAGCTCGGCGGACCCGCCGAGGGGGGCCGGTCCGGCGCAGTCGACGACGATCGCGCGGGCCCCCGGCTCGCCACCCCACGCCAGCCCGGTGACCGCCCACCCCGGCGGCATGGGGTCGGGGACCCACGCCGGGACCCGGGCGTCGGCGGTGACCGCCGCGATCGCGTCGTGGGCCACCAGGGCGGTGTGGTGCAGCGGCGTGACGGCGCCGTGCAGGTGGCACCAGGCCTGCGCCTCGGAACCGTGGCGGACGACCAGCGGCTCACCGCAGCGCGGGCAGACCGGCGACGCACTCATCGGGGACACGGTCGCGGGAGCGGCCGGAATCGTCAAGCGCAGCGCAGCGCAGCGGGGCGGCTCGGCCGGGTGGCGCGGCCGGCCCCGGGCGGGCGGGTCGCGCCGTGCGTAGCCTGCGGGCGTGACCGCTGCCGAGCCGCCGGTGGTGCCCTGCGTCGGCGCGATCGTCCTCGACGGCGCCCGGCGCCTGCTGCTGGTCCGCCGGCGCAACGACCCGGGGCGCGGGCTGTGGTCGGTGCCCGGCGGCCGGGTGGAACCCGGGGAGACGGTCGCGGCCGCGGTGGAGCGCGAGGTGCTCGAGGAGACCGGCCTGCGGGTGCGCGCCGGCGCCGAGGTGGGCCGGATCCGGATCGACGGCGGCACCGTCGTCTACGACGTCGTGGACCTCGCCTGCTCCCTGCTGGACGCCGGGGCGCGACCGGTCGCCGGCGACGACGCGGCCGAGGTGCTCTTCGCGGACGCGGCGACGCTGGCCGGGCTGACCTGCACCCCGCGGCTGGTGGAGACGCTCGGCGGCTGGGGCGTGCTGCCCGGCTGACCGGCCGGCACGCCCCGCCGCGCGCGGCTCAGCCCCGGGGCGTGGGCTCCGGGCGACCGGGCTGCTCGCCGCCGCGGGCCTCGCCGTAGGAGCGCTTGGGCACCATGACCTTGCGGCGGAAGATGCAGACGACCGTGCCGTCCTGCTTGTAGCCGATGGTCTCCACGTGGACCACGCCGCGGTCGTCCTTGGACTTCGACGGGGTCTTGTCGAGCACGGTCGTCTCGCCGTAGATCGTGTCGCCGTGGAAGGTCGGGGCGACGTGCCGCAGCGACTCGATCTCCAGGTTCGCGATCGCCTTGCCCGAGACGTCCGGGACGCTCATGCCGAGCAGCAGCGAGTAGATGTAGTTCCCGACGACGACGTTCTTGCCGAAGTCGGTCGTCTTCCCGGCGTAGTTCACGTCCAGGTGCAGCGGGTGGTGGTTCATCGTGAGCAGGCAGAACAGGTGGTCGTCGTACTCGGTGACGGTCTTCCCGGGCCAGTGCTTGTAGACGGCCCCGACCTCGAACTCCTCGTAGTACCGACCGAACTGCATGTGCTCGCTCCCGACGTCGACGCTGACAGACGGGTCGTGATCCTACGGACGCCCGTGCCGACGCCTCCGCGGGCGGCCGGGTTCAGAGCAGCTCGAGGGCCGGGCCGATCTCCTGGGTCGCGTACCAGCCCAGCTCGTGGCCCTCGGCCTGGTCGACGACGAACTGCGCGTCCTCGCTGCCGAGATCGGCCTCGAGCACCACGTTCACCGCGGCCCGGACGTCCTCCTCGGCCTCGGCGGCGTCGATGTGCGCGCTGGCCACGTCGGCGAGCGCGATCTCGTGCGCCACCCGGGCGGCGCCCCGCTCGACGTGCGGGTCGTCCATCGGGGTCACCGCGTCGTCGGGCACGTCGGCGGCCAGCACCACCCGCCGGCGGATGGCTGCTGGGTCGACGTCGAGCAGCCGCAGGCTCGCCCGCGCGGCACCCAGCAGCGCCGCGTACTCCAGCTCCTCGGTGTCGGCCCCGGCGTCGCTGAGCGCGTAGAAGTCGCGCAGCTGCGGCGTCACCGCGAAGACGGTCTGCGGAGCGGACAGCCGCCCCTCCTCCACGAGCGTCCGCAGCACGGTCGTCGTCGCCGGCAGGTACACGCGCACCCGGCTGACCTCCTTCGTCGGTGGGAGGACGACGGTAGCCGCCCGCCCCGGCGCCGGCTCAGGCCGAGGCCTCGACGAGCTGCGCGACCTCCTGCTCGATGAGGTCGGCGAGGACCACGACGTCGCCGACGCTGTCCCGGTCGGCGTTGAGACCGAAGAACACCGTGCCGTCGTAGGACGTCATGCCGATCGACAGCCCCTGTCCGCGGGCCAGCGGCACGACCGGGAAGACCTGGAGCATGCGCCCACCGGCCGCGTAGAGCGGGACCTGCGGGCCGGGCACGTTGGTGACGACGAGGTTGAACAACCGCCGGGAGAGCCCCCGCGCGGCGCGGGCGCCGAGCGCGTGCAACGTGGAGGGGGCGAACCCGGACAACGCGATGAGGCTGTCCGCGCCGACCGACCGGGCGTGCTGGGTGACCCCGCGCATGGCGTAGGTCAGCCGGGCCAGCCGCACCCGCGGGTTGGGTTCGCCGACGGGCAGGTCCACCAGGTGGGAGGTGACCTGGCTGCCGGCCGACCCGTCCTCGTCCTGCACCGACACCGGGACGAGGGCGCGCACCGACGTCCCGCCGACCACCGGTTCACCCCGCGACAGCAGCCACTCGCGCAGCGCACCGGTGACGACGGTGAGCAGCACGTCGTTCACCGTCCCGCCGTGCGCCTTCCGGATCCGCTTGAGGTCGTCGAGGTCGGCGCAGGCCACCGCGACCCGCCGCTGCCGCCCGACCGGGGCGTTGAGCGGGCTGTTCGGCGCGGGCAGGATCGCCGAGCGCGCGGTGCGCACCAGGCCGCCGGCCACGCCGCCGATCCGCGCGGCGGTGGTGCGGGCGTCGGTCACCGCCGACCGGGCCACCTCCGCCAGCAGCGAGGGTCGCTGCCGGTAGTCCTCGAGCGCCGACCACACCAGCTCCACGCCCGAGGGGGCCCGGCGCGGCCGCCACTCCCCCGGCTCGGGTGCCGGCGCGTCGGGGGAGACGTCCAGCAGCACCTGCCCGATGTCCACGGCACCGAGCCCGTCGACCAGGGCGGGATGGGTCTTGGTGATCACCGCGACGCGGTTCCCGCTGAGCCCCTCGACCAGGTAGGCCTCCCAGAGCGGGCGGGTCCGGTCCAGCGGCCGCGAGGTCAGCCGGGACACCAGGTCGAGCAGCTGCTCCTCCGTGCCCGGCCGGGGCAGCCCGTTCCGCCGCAGGTGGTAGTCGAGGGCGAAGTCGGGGTCGTCCACCCAGACCGGGTTCGCCAGGTGGCCCGGCACCTCGGCGACCCGCTGCCGGTACCGCGGTACCAGGGACAGCCGGCCCTCGATCAACGCCGCCAACGCGTCCAGGCCACCGGGCGGGGTCTCCAGGACCAGCACCCCGCCGACGTGCATGGGGGTGCCCGGTTCCTCCAGGTAGAGGAACGATGCCTCCAGGGTGCTGAGCCGCTCCACCATCGTTCTCCTCACGGACCGGGGCCTCACGCTACGACGGTGGAGGGGGGATCGGACAGTCGGGCGCTCAGCCCGCCCGGCGGTTCCGCCACGTGCTGCGCCGTCCCGCGGCGGGGACGCCGGTGCCGGTCAGCTCGGCGGCCAGCGCCCGCAGGTCCGTGCGCAGCGCCGAACCCGGCGCCACCTCCGCGAGGGTCCGCCCGGCCGCCAGCGCGGCGTCGGTCGCCCGCCGGTCGGCGGGGAGGAACCACCGCGGGCGCCGGCCGGTGAAGCGCTCCAGCGCGTCCCCGACCTCCTGGCGCGGATCCCCCGGGACGGGGCCCCGGCGCACCTGGTTGACGACCAGCTCGGGCTCGACGCCGGGCAGCACGTCGCGCAGCTGGTCCAGCGCCCGCACGCACCGCTGGAGCCCGACCGGGTCGGCCCCGGAGACGCACAGCACGGTGTCGGCGTGCTCGAGCACGGCGAGGGTGGCGCCGTTGCGGCGCGGGGCGGCGGTGTCGAAGGAGAGCTCCTCGTCGTCCTCCACGCTGAACGCGCAGTCGACCACGGTCAGCTCCGCGACCCGGCGGGCCTCCTCCAGCACCGTGCGGACCGCGCCCGGCCGCAGCTCGGGCCAGCGGTCGGCGCGGGCCGGGCCGGGCAGCACGCGCAGCTGCGGGCGCACCGCCCACGCCAGCGCGACCAGCGACGGGCCGTCCAGCGCGCCGGCCCCGGCCTGCCGGGCCGCACCGGCGAGGCCGGGCGACTCGTCGAGCAGCCCCAGCACCTGGGCCACCACGCCGCCGTAGACGTCGGCGTCCACGAGCAGGGCGGAGGTCCCCAGCCGGGCGGCCTCGTCGGCCAGGCCGACGGCGACGGTCGTCCGGCCGGGTGCGCCGGTCGCACCCCACACGGCCACCACCCGCCCCGGACCGCCGGGAGGCCGCTCGGGCTCTCCCGGCGCGCTGGGCAGCGGCAGCGCCGCCCGCGGGTCGGCGACGTCGTGACCGGCCGCCGGCACGCCCGAGACAGCGTCCCGCAGCGCACGGGCGATGACCTCGGGGTCGGCGTCGGCCGGGAGCACCTGGACGACCCCGAGCCGGCGCAACCGCTGGGCGGCGGTCTCGTCCCCCGGCTCGACCAGCCCGACGACCGCGACGCCGGCCGCGTGCAGCCGGGCCACCGCGTCGCCGTCGAGACGGCGCAGCTCCGCCGACAGCAGTGCCGCCTGCCCGGTGCCGGTCGCGGCGGCGGCCAGCAGGTCGGAGACGTCGACGCAGCGGCGCACGACGGTGACCCCGTGGTCGTCCCGGTCCAGCGCCCCGACCAGCGCCGACTCCCACCCCGCGCCCGTGACGGCGGTGAAGACCTGCAGCGCCATCAGCCGGCCGGCCCCGCCGGCTCGGGCGCGGTCTCCGGCGCAGGCGCTGGTGCCGGTGCGGGGGCGGGCGCGCGCGAGGGCGCCGGTCCGGTCGTCGCGGTCGGGGTCGTGGTGGCGGGCGCTGCGGGGGTCGCCGAGGGGGTGGTCCGGGGCGGGGTCGCCGTCCGCTCCCCCGCGCCGGCCCCGGCGGGGTGGACGACGACCACGAGCGGCCGCCCGGCGATCGCGGCGAGCACGTCGGCCGCCTCGTCGGCCGCCACCCCGATCACCACCTGCACCGTCGTCGTCGAGGTGGACAGCACGCCGTCGGAGCCGCCAGACAGGGCCTGCACGGTGGCCGCGCCGACGACGAGGGTGACGCTGCCGACGGCGGGCCCGGTGACACCGGCCGCCGGATCGGCCACGGCGTACACATCGATCACCTGGCCCCGCCGCAGGCCGGGCGGGACGTAGCCCGCCTGGACCGGCAGCGCCAGCTGCACCAGGTCCGCCGGCTCCTCGAGCGCCGAGGCGGGCAGGAGCTCGCCGGCCCGCACCCCCCGGGCGAGGGTGCGTCCCTCCGGCCGGGTGCTCCCGGAGAGGTACGCGCCCGCCGCCCCGTCGAGGCGGACGTCGACCACCACGAGGTCCTCGGCGGTGAGCTCCGTGCCGGCCGCCAGGTCGTCGGCGGCGCTCCAGACCGGCACCGTCGCGTCTGCCGCGCTCACCACCCGTGCGCCGAGCAGGACCGAGGCCAGGACCAGCAGGACCCCCAGAACCAGGCGCAGGTCCAGCCAGCCCGGCGCCCGGACGCGCCGGGGCGCGGGGCCGGCCGGCAGCTCGGTGGTCGCCGGGGCGGGGCCCGGGGTGCGCACGGCGGTCACGCCACCTCTTCTCCTCCAGCACGTCGGACGCCGGTTCGGCGCGACGGCCTCCCGTTGCGGGCCGCTGACGGCGATCGGATGCAGATGATGCGGGACGATCCTGTTCTCGCGCACTCGTCATCCACACGAACGTGTGTGGATGCGCGCTCGGACCACCGGCTCGGCTGACAGACTGGGCGGCGAACGGATGGAGGACCGATGCCCACACCGCGTTTCCTGACCCTCGACGACGTCGCGGAGATCCTCAACGTCTCCTGGTCGCAGGCCTACGCGCTGGTGCGCCGCAAGGACCTGATCGCCATCCAGATCGGTGGGCGCGGCCAGTGGCGCATCGAGGTCGACGAGTTGGAGCGCTTCATCCAGCAGAAGTACGCCGAGGCCCGCGCCGGCACGGTGCCGCCGGAGCCCGCGGCCGGAGCTCCCACCGACGCCCCGGCGGAGAGCCCCGAGCAGCGCGTCTGAACGCTCAGTCCCAGCCGGGTGCCAGGGTCCGGACCACCGCCACCGCGTCGATGACCACCGCGTGCACCTGCCGCACCGCTCCCGGGCGGCGCGGCTCGTCCGCGTGGTGCTCGGCCAGCTCGACGTAGTCGGCGCCCACCCGGTCGATCGTCCCGATCAGCACCGTCCCGTCGTCGAGCAGCACCTGGACGACGCTCCGGTCGCGCGCCAGCCCGCGCAGCGCGCGCCGCAGGTCCAGCCGCGCCCGCACGGCGCCGTCCTCCCGCGCGGGCGCGGTCCACCGACCCAGCCCGGCGACGGCCCGGACCGCACCGGCCGCCACGAGCTGCTCCCGGTCGCGCTCACCGGCGAGCAGGAGCCAGTCGGCGCCGAGCTCGGTGAGCACCCCGGTGATGCGGCCCGCTCCCCTGCAGGTCACGACCAGCTGCGCGCCGACCGATCCACCGAGGCGGTCGACCAGCCGGACCGCGCCCGTCTCCGCACGCGCCCGCGACGCCCACTCGGCCCGCGACTCCGCCTCCTCCGCGGCCTCGAACTGCGCCTGCAGGTCCGCGAAGAGCTGCTGCCACCGCATGCCCCACCTCCGTGGACAGCCTAGATGGTGCACATGCTTGCGTTTGGTTGCGTTTGCTTGCTTTAGTAACACAACATCAACAGCGAGGAGGGTGCGCATGTCACCGCGACGGCTGGTCGGGACGACGCTCGGCATGACCGGCGTCGCCGGCGTGCTGGCGGCGTTGACGCCCGCCCTCCCCGACTCCCTCGCCGCGCTCGGCGCGGCACAGCGCACGGCCGACGCCGCCGGGGCCGACGTCCTGGTCCTGCACCTCGTCGGCCTGCTGGCCTGGCTGGTGTGGAGCTGGGGGGCGCTCGGGCTGCTGCTGACCGCGCTCTCCGCGGTACCCGGCGCGGCCGGCGCGGTCGCGGGCGGAGCCCTCCGCACACTGCTGCCCCGCGGCGCCCGCCACGCCGCCGCGCTGGCGCTCGGGGTGGGCCTCGGGCTCGCCCCACCCGTCCTCGGCGCCGCGGTGACCGTGCTCGCCGCGACGCCGGCCGCCGCCTCGCCCGCCGCCCCGTCGACGGAGGACGCCGCGCCCGACTGGCCGGCCGCTCCCCCGGCGTCCCCGTCGGCGGCGGAGAACGGGCACCGGGCCGGGGACCTCCTCCCCGACTGGCCCGCTGCGCCGCAGGCCGGCGAGCACGTCGTCGTCCGGGGCGACTGCCTGTGGCGCATCGCCGAGCGCCGCCTGACCGCCGATGCCGGGCACGCCCCGTCCCCCGCCGAGGTGGCCACCGCCGTCCAGGCGTGGTGGTCGGCGAACGCCGACGTCATCGGGCCCGACCCCGACCGGCTGCTGCCCGGTCAGGTGCTGCGCCCGCCGCTCCTGCCGGAACCCGCCCCTTCCCCAACCGACCGCACGCACCGGGAGACCCGATGACCGCACCGTCCAGCACCGCTCCGACCACCGGGCAGCCGGCCCTGCGCCTGACCGTCGTCCCGACGCCGCAGCCGCCCCTCGAGCCGCGCCCGGCGCTGCGCCTGGTCCACCCCGGAGGCGAGGTCCCCCGGCCGGCGCCGCAGCCCGGCCCCCGGCCACGCCTGCTGTCGACCGCCGCTCCGCGCGACGAGTTCGGGCCGGTCCTGTCCGGGCGGGCGGAGCTCCCGCCGGCGGCGGAGACGGCGCGGCGGCTGGTGACCACCGCCCTGGAGGTGCTGGCCGGACGCCGGCCGCTCGCGCAGGTGCGCCCCCTCACCACGGCCGGGGTCTACGCCGCCCTCTCCGCCGGCCGCCGGCCACGGTGGTGCGCCGAGGGCAGCGCCCCGGTGGTGATCGGCCGGGTGCGCGTGTGCGAGCCGGTGGACGGGGTCGCCGAGATCAGCGCCGTCGCCCACCGCGGCGGGCGCGCGCACGCCGTGGCCGCCCGGCTGGAGGGCATCGACGGCTCCTGGCGGTGCACCGCCCTGCAGATCGGCTGACGTCACCGTCCGGGCCGGGACGCGCGACGCCCCGCCGACCGTCCGGTCGGCGGGGCGTCGTCGTCGGAGCCGTCAGGCGCCGGCCGCTCCGTGGCACTGCTTGTACTTCCGGCCCGAGCCGCACGGGCAGGGCGCGTTGCGCGGGGTCTCCCTGGTGCCGGACACCGTCGCGGTCTTCGCGGCCTTGGCCCGGCCGGTCTCGGCCGGCGAGGCGTCGAGGCTGGGAGCCGAGTAGGTGAGGTTTTCCGCCCGGCGCGGCTCGTCGAGCCCCTTGACGTCCAGCGTCGGCGCGGGGGCCTCGGCCGGGGTGGCGGCCGCGGGAACGGCCTCCGCCGGTGCCTCCGGGACCGCCACCGGTGCCTCTGCCCCCGCCGCCGGTGCCTCCGCGGCTGCCGCCGGTGCCGCCTCCGCTACCGGGGCCGCCGGGGCAGCGGGCGCCGCCTCCGCGACGGGAGCCGTCGGAGCCGCGTTCGAGCGGCGGGCCGTCGCAGCCGCCGCGGTGCCGGTCGCCGTCTTCGCCGCCGCTGCCTGGCGGGCCAGCACCTTGGCGGTCCCGGCCTGGGCCGCGGCCAGCGCCTTGGCCTCCGCCTCGCTCTGCTTGGCCCTCGTCTCGGCTGCCTGCTCCTCCTTGGTCTTCACCTCGAGGTTGAACAGGAAGCCGACCGACTCCTCCTTGATGCCGTCGAGCATCGCCACGAACATGTCGTAGCCCTCGCGCTGGTACTCCACGACCGGGTCGCGGTTGGCCATCGCGCGCAGGTGGATGCCGGCCCGCAGGTAGTCCATCTCGTAGAGGTGCTCGCGCCACTTGCGGTCCAGCACCGAGAGCAGCACCCGCCGCTCCAGCTCGCGCATGACCTCCGCGCCGAGCGTCGTCTCCCGCTCCTCGTAGGCGCGGTGCACGTCGTCGAGCATCGTCCGCTTGAGGTCCTCGGCGGAGAGGTCGGACTGCTCGCCGTCGGCCTGCTGCGCGATCAGCTCGTCGACGGTGAGGCCGACCGGGTACAGCGCCTTGAGGCCGGTCCAGAGCTGGTCGAGGTCCCAGTCCTCGGCGTAGCCGGTCTCGGTCGCGCCGTCGACGTAGGCGCTGATGACGTCGTCCACCATGGTCCGGACCTGCTCGTGCAGGTCGGCGCCCTCGAGCACCCGGCGCCGCTCGTCGTAGATGACGGTGCGCTGCCGGTTGAGCACCTCGTCGTACTTGAGGACGTTCTTGCGGACCTCGTGGTTCTGCTGCTCGACCTGGGTCTGCGCCGAGAGGATCGCCCGGCTGACCATCTTCGACTCGATCGGCTGGTCGTCGGGCACCCGGAGGGTGTTCATCATCGACTCGAGCATCGGGCCGTTGAACCGGCGCATCAGGTCGTCACCGAGGGAGAGGTAGAACCGCGACTCCCCGGGGTCGCCCTGGCGGCCGGAGCGGCCGCGCAGCTGGTTGTCGATCCGGCGGCTCTCGTGCCGCTCGGTGCCCAGGACGTAGAGACCACCGGCCTCGGTGACCTCTTCGTGCTCGGCCTTGACCTGGGACTTCGCGACGTCGAGAGCCTCGTCCCAGGCGGCCTCGTACTCGTCGGGGGTGTCGGTGGGCGTCAGGCCCCGGGCCCTCAGCGCCTCGTCGGCGATGAACTCTGCGTTGCCGCCGAGCTGGATGTCGGTGCCGCGACCGGCCATGTTGGTGGCGACGGTGACCGCCCCGGGCCGCCCGGCCTGCGCGATGATCGACGCCTCACGGGCGTGGTTCTTGGCGTTGAGCACCTCGTGCGGGATGCCGCGCTGGAGCAGGTACTTCGCCAGCACCTCGGACTTCTCCACGCTGGCCGTGCCGACCAGCACCGGCTGGCCGGCCTCGTGCCGCTCGGCGATGTCGTCGACGACGGCGTCGAACTTCGCCCGCTCCGTCTTGTAGATGACGTCGGACCTGTCCTGCCGCACCATCGGCCGGTTGGTCGGGATCGGGACGACGCCCAGGGAGTAGGTCTGGTGGAGCTCCGCCGCCTCGGTCTGGGCGGTGCCGGTCATCCCGGAGAGCTTGTCGTAGAGCCGGAAGTAGTTCTGGAGGGTGATCGTGGCGAGGGTCTGGTTCTCGTCCTTGATCTTCACCTTCTCCTTGGCCTCGATGGCCTGGTGCATGCCCTCGTTGTAGCGGCGCCCGGCGAGCACGCGACCGGTGAACTCGTCGACGATGAGGACCTCGCCGTTGGTGACGATGTACTGGTGGTCCTTCTTGAACAGCTCCTTGGCCTTGAGGGCGTTGTTCAGGTAGCTGATCAGGGGCGTGTTCGCCGCCTCGTAGAGGTTCTCGATGCCGAGCTGGTCCTCGACGAACTCGACGCCGTCCTCGGTGACGGCGACGGTGCGCTTGTCCTCCTCCACCTCGTAGTGGACGTCGCGCCTCATCATCGGCACCAGCCGGGCGAACTCGCCGTACCACTTGGCGCTGGTCTCGGCCGGGCCGCTGATGATCAGCGGGGTGCGGGCCTCGTCGATGAGGATGGAGTCGACCTCGTCCACGATCGCGTAGAAGTGTCCGCGCTGCACGAGGTCGGCCTTGCTCCAGGCCATGTTGTCGCGCAGGTAGTCGAAGCCGAACTCGTTGTTCGTGCCGTAGGTGATGTCGGCGGCGTACTGCTCGCGCCGCACGGAGGGGGCCTGCCCGGACAGGATCGTGCCGACCGACAGGCCCATGAACCGGTGCACCCGGCCCATCCACTCGGCGTCGCGCTTGGCCAGGTAGTCGTTGACCGTGACGACGTGCACGCCCTCGCCGGTCAGCGCGTTCAGGTAGGCCGGCAGGACGCCGGTGAGCGTCTTGCCCTCACCGGTGCGCATCTCGGCGATGTTGCCCAGGTGCAGCGCGGCGCCGCCCATGAGCTGGACGCGGAAGTGCCGCTGACCGAGCGTGCGGGTCGCCGCCTCGCGGACCACCGCGAACGCCTCCGGCAGGAGGGCGTCGAGGGACTCGCCGTCGGCGTAGCGCCCCTTGAACTCGTCGGTCTTCGCGCGGAGTTCCGCGTCCGAGACGTCGGTGTAGTCGTCGGCGAGGGACTCGACCGCATCAGCGATCTTGCCCAGCCGTCGGACGAGCTTGCCCTCACCGGCACGGAGGATCTTCGAGAACACCACACCCCCAGCGTAGGCGGCGGCACCAGCACCGCGGTCCGCGACGCGGGCACCCCCTCCCCCGGCACCCGGCCTAACCTCCATCCGTGCCGCACGACCTGGACGACCTCGGCCCCGATCTGCTCGGCTTCCTCACCGAGCGCCACCTGGCGACACTGACCACGCTGCGCCGCGACGGGACGCCGCACGTCGTGCCGGTGGGCGTGACCTACGACGCCGCGACGCGGACGGCGCGCGTGATCACCTCCGGTGGCTCGGCGAAGGCGCGCCACGTGCGGGACGGGCAGGCGCGGGTCGCCGTCTGCCAGGTCGACGGCCGCCGCTGGGTCACCCTCGAGGGGACGGCGGTGGTGCGGGACGACGCCGCCTCGGTCGCCGACGCCGTCGCGCGCTACGCGGCCCGCTACCGGCAGCCCCGCGAGAACCCGGCGCGGGTGGTCGTCGAGATCTCGGTCGACCGGGTCCTCGGCAACGCGTGAGGATCGGGCGGTGACGCCCGACATCTCCGCCGTGGACCTGCCCACCGAGACGCTGCACTCCGAGCCGCTGGTGCTGCGGCCGTACCGCGCGACGGCAGCCGCGGCGACGCGGTCCTCTGCGGCCGGCTGCTGACCGGCCGAGCGGGTGGGGGCGCGGCCGGCCGCGCCCCCACCCAGGTCAGACGGCGGCCGAAGTGGCCACCGGCCGCCCGGCCGGCGCGCCGCTGTCCGAGGACACGGGGGCGAGCCGGATGAGGCCGTAGTCGTAGGCGTGCCGGCGGTAGACCACGGTCGGCACGCCGGTGTCGGCGCACTGGAACAGGAAGAAGTCGTGGCCGACCAGCTCCATCTCGTGGAGGGCCTGGTCGACGGTCATGGGAGTCGCGGGGTGGTACTTCTCCCGCACGATCTGGCCGGGCAGGTGCTCGTCCAGATCGGTGACGTGCGGCCCGGACGCGAGCTCGCGGTCGAGCTCGAGCTGCTGCTCGATGCCGAGCTCGGGGTGCCCGCCGTCGAGCGCCGCGCCGGTCAGGCGGACGCTGTCGGGGGTCCGGCGGCCGTGGTGCACCCGGCGGCGATCGGCCGCCCGGCGCAGCCGGTTGTCCAGTTTCGCGCTCGCCAGGTCGAGCGCGGCGTAGAAGTCGGGACCGGCCGCCTCCGCCCGGACGACGGGGCCCTTGCCGCGGAGGGTGATCTCCACGCGCTGGCAGCTGGCCGACTGGCGGGGGTTCTTCTCGTGGAAGAGCTCCACGTCGATGCGGGACAGCTTGGCGTCGAACCGCTCCAGCTGACCGACCTTGTCCTCGACGTGTTGCCGGTAGTGCTCGGGAACCTCGACGTTGCGACCACGGACCACGATCTCCATGAGACCTCCCGGTTGGGGCGGGCGTTGGTCGCTTCGACGCTAGTCCCTCCCCCGGGGCCGCGACAGTCGATCGAGGTCGTGCGGGGAGACGGTCCGGGGCCGGTACCACCCGGGACCGGAAGGCCCGCCCGGCGGATTCGCCGGTTCCCGCGGCGTCGCGGCCACCACCGCCGCGACGACGGTGAGCCCGGCCGCACCTGCCGCGGGCGCGAGCACCGCCGCCGCCTCGGTGAGGGTGGCGCCGGTGGTCACGACGTCGTCGACCAGGACCAGCAGCGCGCCCGCCGGCCGGGGCCGGCCGTCCAGCGCGAACGTGCCGGCGAGGTTGGCCCGCCGCTCGGTGGCGGACAGCCCGGCGGAGTCGCGGATCCGACCTCGCCGGCGCAGCGCCCGGCTCTCGGCGGCCGCCACGCCGGCCGCCCGCAACTCCGCCACCGCGCGGGTGGTCAGCTCCCGCACGTGGTCCCGGCCCCGGGCCCGGACGGCGGCCGGCGAGGTCGGCACGGGCACCAGCAGCACCGGTGGCTCCACGTCCACGCCCAGCCGGACGGCGGCGACGGCGAGGGCCAGCGCGGTGCCCAGCGGTGCGGCCAGCTCCGCCCGCCCCTGCTCCTTGAAGGCGTTGACCACCGGGCGGACCGGCCCCGCGTAGCCGCCGGCCGCGACCGTCGGCGGGAAGCCCGGCGGGAACCGCCGGGGCTGCGCCAGCCGGGGCGCGGCGAGCAACCGGGCGCAGCGGGGGCACAGCGCCCGGCCGGGCAGCCCGCAGCCCGCGCAGGTGCGGGGCAGCACCAGGTCGGCCAGCGCCGACAGCACCGGGATCCCCACCGGTCCAGACTGCCCGGCCGGCCGGCGATCGGGCGGCCCCCGGAGTCATCTGTGGACGAGCCGGCCCCGGCGGGTCAGAGCGGGTAGAACGGCGCCGTGCCGGGCAGCGGCTCGGCGCCGCGGACCAGGGTCACCCAGGTGCCCCCGGCCAGCTGCCAGACGGTGTCACCGGCGCTGACCAGCGGCTGGCGCAGCGGCGCGACACCCAGGGCGGTCGGCTGGCTGGGCAGGCCGGACGTCGGCACGAGGGTCAGGCCCCAGCCGTCGACCCCGACCGAGTACGGGACGATGCGGTCCTCCCCCTCGTCGCCGGCCAGGACCAGCAGGTTCCCGCTGTCCCGCCAGCCGACGTCGATGACCCCGGCCAGCGTGGGGGCCACGTTGCGCAGGTCGCGGAGCACCACCGCGCCGTCCTCGGAGCGGACCACGGTGCCCACGTGCAGCCGCCGGCCCTGCGGGCCGTCCACCACCACGGCGGCCCGGACGCCGTCCGGCGAGAGCTGCAGCACCTCGGTCCGGCCCAGGCCGGGCAGGGTCGGGGCGGCCACCGGCTGCGGCGGCCCGCCCTTGGGGATGCGCACGAGCTCGGCGCCGTCGCGCACCACCCACGCCTCGGTCCGGGTGGCCGCGACGGTGGGGGCGCTCAGCGTGCCGGCGCGCAGCACCTCGGTCAGCCCGCCGCCGTAGTCGCCGGCCAGGAGGGTGGCGCCGCCGGCGTCGGTGCGCACGCCGGTGAGGAAGGAGAGCTGCCCGCTGGCCGAGTCGGCCGCGATCGCCGCGCTGGTCAGCCCGTACTCGCCGGTGCCGGCCGGACCCGGGACCGGCTGCCCCTCGGCGACGGTCTTGACCGCGCCGGCGTCGATGTAGTGGCCCACGCCGTCGACCGGCGCGGCGTCCGGGTCGAAGGAGGCCCAGTCCTCCACGGTCTGCTGCACCGGCACCCCGGCCGGGGTCACCGGTTCCCCGTCCAGCAGCACGACGACGTTGCTGATCCGCGGCCGGTCCAGCTGCTGGAGGTTCCACACCAGCTGCGCGCTGATCTCGGCCAGCAGCGGTGCGGGCTCGGCCGGCAGGCCGGTGAGCTCCACGGTCGCCGTCTGCCCCTGGACGGTGACCCCGCGGACCAGCTCCGCCTCGCTCAGCGGGTTGCGCACCCCGGCCGCCAGCGGGGCCGACGGACCGGCGATCAGCCGCTCGACCAGCGCCGTGGGCTGCGAGTCGCCCCGGATCAGGTACCGCGGGTCCGGGACCACGCGCTGCCCGGTCCAGTCGAGGAAGTACGCCGCGACGCCGTCGTAGAGCCGGCGGAAGTCCGGCTCCAGCATGATCAGGCCGTCGGGCGGTGTGCTGATCCGCCACTCGCCGTCGACCTGCTGCAGGCTGAAGGTGCGGGTGAACAACCCCCGCTCGGCCGCGGTGAAGATGCCCCGGGGGTCGACCGTCCCGATCAGGTTGGCGGTCACCGTGACGGCGCCGGCGTCGGTGGTCACCACGGCGAGGTCGGTGCCGATGACGCTGATCCCGCTCTCGTCGGGATCCCATGCCTGGTCCGCCTCGGGCGTGAGGTACTGCCGGGCGACGGGGTGCCGGCGGACCGTGCTGGCCGCCGCGTTGATGAAGTCGCGGACGATCTCCTCGGCGCTGGCGCCGGCCTCCGGCGGCAGCGGCTCGATCCCGACCGCCTGCGGCACCCGCGCCGGCGCCTGGGTGATCTCCACGACCGGCGAGGCCGACGGCACGGTGGAGCACGAGGTCAGGGCCAGCAGGGCGGCCAGCAGCGCGACGGCGAGCGCCGTCGCCCGGCTCACCGGTGCGCCCCCGCCCGCCGCAGCTTGACCGGGCGCAGCGGGAGCGGGGAGCTGGTCAGGTCGTCGCCGGCGACCAGCGGCAGGGTGAGCCGGAACTGCGCGCCGGCGCCCGGCTGCCCCCACACCTGCAGCCACCCGCCGTGCAGCCGGGCGTCCTCGAGGCTGATCGACAGCCCCAGCCCGCTGCCGCCCACGGTGCGCACGCGGGACGGGTCGGCGCGCCAGAAGCGGTCGAAGACGTGCTGCGCCTCGCCGGAGCTGAGGCCGACCCCGTGGTCGCGGACGGTGACCGCGGCGGCGGAGCGGTTGGCCGCCAGGGTGATCTCCACCGGGTGCCCGGAGCCGTGCTCGATGGCGTTGCCGACGAGGTTGCGCAGGATGCGTTCGACCCGGCGGGCGTCGACCTCGGCCAGCACGCCGTCGGCCGGGCGGGTCACCTGGAGCTCGCACTCGTGCCGCTCGGCCAGCGAGGCCATCCCGTCCACGACCCGGGCGACCAGCACGCCCAGGTCGGTCGGCGTCGAGTCCAGCACGGCCGCGCCCGCGTCGTACCGGCTGATCTCCAGCAGGTCGGTCAGCAGCGCCTCGAACCGGTCCAGCTCCGCCCGCAGCAGCTCCGCGGAGCGGGCCACGTGGGCGGGGAAGTCGCCCCGCGCCTCGTGCAGCACCTCGGCGGCCATCTGCACCGTGGTCAGCGGGGTCCGCAGCTCGTGGGAGACGTCGGAGGTGAAGCGCTGCTGCAGCTGGGAGAGCCCCTCGAGCTGGGTGATCTGGCGCTGCAGGCTGTCGGCCATAGCGTTGAAGCTGGTCGCCAGCCGGGCCAGGTCGTCCTCGCCCCGGACCGCCATCCGCTCCTCGAGCTGCCCCTCGGCCAGCCGCTGGGCGGTGCCGGCCGCCTGCCGCACCGGGTCCACCACGAGCCGGGTGACCAGCACGCCGATGCCGACGACCAGCAGGGTGAGGGCGACGCCGCTGATCACCACGGTGCTGCGGATCAGCGAGAGGCTCTCCTGCTCCTGCTGGAGCGGGAAGACGTAGTACAGCTCGATCCGGTCGGGGCCGGTCGCGTCGCCGGAGACCGGCGCCCCCACCAGCAGGCTGGGCCGCAGCTCGCCGGAGGCGCCCGGGACCATGTCGTACTTGGACGCCTGGCTGCCGGCGTCGACGGTGGCCCGCAGGTCGTCGGGCAGCGCCGTGTACAGCGGGCGGCGGTTGGTGGCCGGGCGGTCGCGGTCGCCGGTGCGGTAGATCATCACCACGTCGAAGTCACCGGCCGCGCCACCGCGGTCGAGCAGCTGGTTGACGGTGCGGGCCAGGGTGGCGCGGACGCTGGCAGCGTCGCCGGTGGCGATGCCGGCCACCTCGCTCTGGGCGTAGACGACGCCGGCCTGGACCTGGTCGATGGCGGCCTGGCGCTTCACGTCCAGCAGCTGGTCCCGGATCTGGCTGAACAGCACCATGCTCACGATCAGCACGACCGTGCCGGCCAGCAGCATGGTGATCGCGCCGATGCGCACCTGCAGCGACGAGCGCCAGGTCCGCACACCCCGGGTGGCCAGTGCCCGGAGGGTCTTCCGCGCGCGGCGGCGGGCCCGCCCGGCCCGCCGGCGCAGCCCGCGCCGGATCCGGGCGAGCTCGGCGCGACCCCGCGGTCCGCGACCGCTCCCGGTCGGCGTCGACCGGTCGGCCGCGGTGCCCGGCTGGGGGGTCCGGGTCGCCGTCACCGGACCAGTGTCCCCCAGCCGGCGCGCCGCGCGGGGAACCCGTCCGGCGGCGTCGCCGGCCCGCTCACGGGCTTCTCTGGTTCGCTCCCGCGGCCGGCTCCGCTCCTCGCTCGTTCCTCGCTGCGATGCTCACCGACCTGTCCGCTCACGGGGGCCCGGCCTTGTACCCCACCCCGCGCACGGTCAGGACGACCTCGGGCTTCTCGGGGTCGCGCTCGACCTTGGCGCGCAGGCGCTGCACGTGCACGTTGACCAGCCGGGTGTCGGCGGCGTGCCGGTAGCCCCACACCTGCTCGAGCAGCAGCTCACGGGTGAACACCTGGCGCGGCTTGCGGGCCAGCGCCACGAGCAGGTCGAACTCCAGGGGGGTGAGCGCGATCGGCACGCCGTCCCGGGTGACCTGGTGCGCCGGGACGTCGATCTGCACGTCGCCGATGCTGAGGTTCTCCGCCTGGCCGGTCTCCCCCCGGCGCAGCTGGGCACGGACGCGCGCCACCAGCTCGACGGGCTTGAACGGCTTGGTGACGTAGTCGTCGGCGCCGGCCTCCAGCCCCTGGACGACGTCGATCGTGTCGCCCTTGGCAGTGAGCATGACGATCGGCACGGTCGACTGGGTCCGGATGTCCTGGCAGATCTGCAGGCCGTTGCGGCCGGGCAGCATCAGGTCCAGCAGGACCAGGTCGGGACGGGTCTGCTGGAAGACGCCGACGGCGCGGTTGCCGTCGGAGACGAACGCCGGCTCGTACCCCTCGCGGCGCAGCACGATGCCGAGCATCTCGGCGAGGGCGGCGTCGTCGTCGACGACCAGGACACGGCCGCGGCTGGGTCCGTTCTGCGGAGCGGTGGGGGGCACGCCGACCATTCTGCGCGACGTGCGCCGCAAAATGCTCCGCCCCGCCCGGGGAGATCCCCCGGGCGGGGCGGAACGTGCAGGTGAGCCTGCCGCTACGACGTGCTCAGTAGCGGTAGTGGTCGCTCTTGTACGGACCCTCGACCGGGACGCCGATGTAGTCGGCCTGCACCTTGGACAGCTCGGTCAGCTTCACGCCGAGGGCGTCGAGGTGCAGCCGGGCCACGTGCTCGTCGAGCTTCTTCGGCAGCACCGTGACGCCCGGGGTCCGGCCCTCGTAGGCGGCGCGGTTGTTCCACAGCTCGATCTGGGCCAGCACCTGGTTGGAGAACGAGGCGCTCATGACGAAGCTGGGGTGCCCGGTGGCGTTGCCCAGGTTCAGCAGCCGGCCCTCGGACAGCAGGATGATCGTGTGGCCGTCGGCGAACCGCCACTCGTCCACCTGCGGCTTGATCGTCGTCCGCTCGATCCCGGGCGTGCGGGCCAGCCCGGCCACGTCGATCTCGTTGTCGAAGTGCCCGATGTTGCCGATGATCGCCTGGTGCTTGGTCTGCCCGAGCTGCTCGGCGGAAATGATGTCCTTGTTGCCGGTCGCCGTGATGATGATGTCGGCCTTTCCGATGACCTCGTCGAGGGTGGTCACCTCGTAGCCGTGCATCGCCGCCTGGAGGGCGTTGATCGGGTCGATCTCGGTGACGATGACCCGCGCGCCCTGGCCGCGCAGCGACTCCGCGCAGCCCTTGCCGACGTCGCCGTACCCGCAGACGACGGCGACCTTGCCGCCGATCATCACGTCGGTGGCGCGGTTGATGCCGTCGATCAGCGAGTGCCGGCAGCCGTAGAGGTTGTCGAACTTGCTCTTGGTGACCGAGTCGTTGACGTTGATCGCCGGGAAGAGCAGCCGGCCGTCGCGGGCGAGCTCGTAGAGCCGCATGACGCCGGTGGTGGTCTCCTCGGTGACGCCGGTGATGCCCTGGCCGATGCGGGTCCAGTACCCGCCGTCCTCGGCGAGCGTGCCGCGCAGCACGTCGAGGATGACGCCGTACTCCTCGGAGTCGGCCTCGGTGGTGTCCGGGACGACGCCGTCGGCCTCGAACCGGGTGCCCAGGTGGATCAGCAGCGTGGCGTCACCACCGTCGTCGAGCAGCATGTTGGGGCCGACCACGTCGCCGGCCTCGTCGCGGAACTCGAACAGCCGCTGGGTGCACTCCCAGTACTCCGGCAGCGTCTCGCCCTTCCAGGCGAAGACGGGGACGCCGGCGGGCTGCTCCGGGGTGCCGTCGCCGACGACGATGGCCGCCGCGGCGTGGTCCTGGGTGGAGAAGATGTTGCAGCTGACCCAGCGGACGTCCGCGCCCAGGGCGGTCAGCGTCTCGATGAGGACGGCGGTCTGCACGGTCATGTGCAGCGACCCGGCGATGCGGGCCCCGGCCAGCGGCTGCGCGTCGCCGTACTCGGCGCGCAGCGCCATCAGGCCGGGCATCTCGTGCTCGGCGAGCCGGATCTCCTTGCGGCCGAAGCCGTGCAGGGAGAGGTCGGCGACCTTGAAGTCGGCCTCGCCGGTCGGGGTGGTCAGCGTGCGGGTGCCGGTGCTGGCGGTCATGGACGCTCCAGGTGTGCCCGGCGCGGCGGCCGGGCGATGCGGTCGGATGCAGGGTCGCTTCGATCCCCGGTACCGGGGAGAGCGAGCATGCCGAGGCTTCGGCGGGGCTCGTGCCGTCCCCCAGGATAGGCGGCGGCCGCAAGCCCGTCGCCCGTCGACCACCCGTGGGGGTCGGCGCGCTGCCGCCCCGGCCGGGCTGTCCGCCTCAGCGGGACTCGAACAACCGCGTCCAGGTCTGCCGGTCGGTGAGCTCGGGCAGGGCGGCACGCCAGCGGTCGCGAGCACCGCCGCCCTCCCGCGCCAGACGCACCAGCACCTTCGTGCCCTGGCGCGCCAGCCGGAGCATCTCGTCCCGGTCGAACCGCCGCAGCCGCACGCCCTCCTGCGACGGGTCGGTCACCACCGCGGTGTCGAACAGCGACACGTGCCACCAGTGCGCGTCGGCCGCGGTGATGGCGGCCGTCCCCCGGTTGCGGTTGCGCAGCTGCCAGACGATCCGCTTGGCCAGCACCATGCCCAGCATCGACGGCGCTCCGGCCGGCGCGGTCCGCTGCATGTCGACCGATGCCACCCCGGGAACCGACGACGCCGGGTGGTTGGCCGTCTCCGGGTGTTCGGCCCAGAGCTTGCGGATCTGCGCCGCCTTCTCCGTCCCGCCGTCGGCCAGCACCTCCGGGCCGCGGAGGAAGTCCTCCACCGCACGGATCAGGAGCGCGGCCAGGCCGTAGCGCATGGACACGACGGCGTCCACGAGCTGCTTGGCGAGGTGGTCGGTGATGCTCCGCCGGTCGAAGTCGCTGTGCAGCGCGCTGGTGATCAAGGAGTTCCGGTAGCTGAAGTAGCGCGACCAGTCGTCCCAGTTCTTCCACGCGAAGTCGGCGTGCCAGACGCCGGCACCGGGCAGCGTCACGGTCGGGAAGCCCGCCGCCCGGGCACGCAGCCCGAACTCGATGTCGTCCCACTGGAAGAAGACCGGCAACGGGTAGCCGATCGCCGAGACGACCTCCGACGGGATCAAACAGGTCCACCAAGCGTTGTAGTCGCCGTCGATCCGCAGGTCCTGCCGCTCCTCGGTGAGGTCTGCGTTCGTGAGGGCACCGGCCACCGGCTTGCCCGCCCGCAGGATCGACAGGTCGGCCGACTCGGCCCCGACGTGCAGCCGGTCGGGGTGCAGGAGGTTGAGCATCTGGCCGCCTACGAGCACCGGCTCGTCGGCGCGGTCGGCGAACGCCCGGAGCCGCACGACCGTGTCGGGCTCGAGCCGGATGTCGTCGTCCATGAGCAGCAGGTTGACCCGCTCGACGGTCTCGTTGCGCACCGCCTCGTAGATGCCGCGGGTGAAACCGCCGGCCCCGCCGAGATTGGGCTGCCGCACGTACCGCAGCGCCGAGCCGAGCGCGTCGCGGACGTCGGCGAACCCCGGCCGGCTCTCGACCGTGTCGGTGCCCTGGTCGACGACGTACACGGCCGCGAGCTCGCCGGCCACCGCACGGTCGGCCGCCAGCGTGCGCAGCGTCGCGAGGCAGTCGTCGGCCCGGTTGTAGGTGCAGATGACGACCGCCGTCGCCCGCCGCGGCCGGATGGTCGCGACCGACCACTGCACGTGGTCGACGACGAGGCCCTCGGTGTCGGTCTCGAGCTCGAGCCAGAACGCCCCGCCGTCCACGAACCGGTCGAGGGCGAGGGTGAGCGTGAGCGGCTGCTCCTGGGCGTCCCGGACCTGCTGGGTGGTCACGGTGCGGGGCGTGCCATCGCTGTCGGAGGCCATGACCCGGACCCGGCCGGAGCCGCTGACGACCGCGTGCAGGTCCACCGAGCGCGCGGACGTCCAGCGCTGCCAGTAGGAGGCGGGGAACCGGCCGAAGTAGGAGTTCGTGGACACGGTGGCGTGCCCGTCGAGGACCAGCCGGGTGCGTTCGCGCACCGCCACCCCGGTGACCGTCGTGCTGTAGAGCTCGGCCGAGACGTCCGGGGTGGGCCCGGCGAACAGCGTGCGCTGCGCGAGCAGGCGGCCTCGGCGCGGGGTCGACTCCGGAGCGGGAGCCGAGGCCTGGGCGGCCTCGGACTGGACGGCCATCACCAAGGTGTCTTCTCCGTTCGGGCGCCGACGCATGGAAGGGAACGTATCCGGCCCCGTGCCCGGGGACGCCGCCCATCTACCCATACGTGGGTCCGTTTCATGCAGTCGTGACTTTCGGTCACCAAGCCTGCGCGGACTGCTGACCGTCCCGGTGCGGCTACTCGCAGCCGACCCCGTCGCCGTCGCCGTCGAAGGACGGCCGCCAGCCGGGCTCGCCGGTCCGGATCGGGGCGACGCCCGCGGCCCGGACCGCGTCGCAGTCGGGGTAGGACACCTGGTCCGCGGCGGTCGCCCCGGGCTCCTGAGCGGCGGGAACCGCGGCGGGCAGCGGTTCGTCCGGGCAGGTGGCCAGGACGGTCGCCATGGCGTTCCGCTCCGCCTCGGTCACCCACAGCCCGTAGCCGGCCTTCACCGCCACCTGCCGGGCGACGTACGCGCAGCGGTACGACGTCGCCGGCGGCAGCCAGGTGGCGGCGTCGCCGTCGCCCTTCTGCATGTTCAGGGGTCCGTCGACGGCGAGCAGGTTGAGCGGGTCGTTGGCGAAGGCGGTCCGCTGCGCGGGGTCCCAGCGCTGCGCCCCCTTCTGCCAGGCATCCGAGAGCGCGACGACGTGGTCGATCTGGACGGCCTCGCTCGTGCCCTCTCCGCGCCGGAACTCGATGACCCGACCCGAGTAGGAGTCGGCGAGCGTGCCGGTGAGCACGACGCAGTCGCGTGTCCCCGGTCGGAACGTCTCGCCGGCCAGGTCGCGGGCCAGCACGTCGTTGCGGGTGTCGCAGCCGTTCCGGTCGGTGTCCACCCACCCGGCGCCGAAGAGGTCGCGGTCGTACCCGGTTCGCGGGGCGCGGCCCCTGACCTCCAGCGCGTCGACGGCGGCCAGCGCCGATCCCGGCGGCGCCGCGCCGACCGCCTCGTGCGCCGCGCCGTCCGGGAGGACCCCGGTCGGTGGGCGGCCGGCCTCGGAGGCGCCCGGCTCGCAGGCGGAGAGGCCGGCGACGAGCGCGACGACCGCCGCGGCCCGCAGCGCTCCGGCGCCGAGGCCACGCGACGGTACGAGCGCGGAGACGGTCACACCCCTCCCCGTGCGGAACCCACGCGCCGACGGTAGCGGCGCACCCATCCGCCCGGTGGTGCCACGCCGGGGTCAGCCGGCCGACGGCCGCCCGGGGTCGGTCAGGCGGACGACCACCTGCTCGTTGTTCGACGTGTAGGCCACGTACTCCGCCCGCGCGCCGGTCCGGTCCAGCCACTCCTGCCAGGCGCGGAACTCGTGCTCCTCCCAGCCCGGGAAGTTGAAGAACTCGTCGAAGACGAGGACGGAGCCCGCGGCCAGCCTCGGGCCGACCAGGTCCAGGACCGTCACCGCCGACGAGTACAGGTCGCCGTCGACGTGCACGAAGTCCACCGGCCCCGGGTGGGCGGCCAGGAAGCCGGGGAGGGTGTCCTCGAACCAGCCGACCACCAGTTCGGCGCCCAGCACGTCGGGCAGCGCACCGACCGCGAACGCGCCCGTGCGGACGTGCGGCCGGTAGTCCTCGGGCAGCCCCACGAAGGAGTCGAAGCCGTACACCCGCTGCCGTGCGCGCCGCTCCGCGATGACCTCCAGCGACCGGCCCTCGAAGACGCCGAACTCCAGCGCCAGCCCACCCTGCGGGGCGATCGCCAGACCGTGCTCGAGCGTGCTCGTCCGGTCGTGGAAGGCGCGGGCCGTCGGCATCGCGCGGGCGGCGAAGCGCGCCGAGCTGACCGCGGCATCCCGCTCCCCGGCCGCCAGCAGGTCGCGGCGCGAGCGGAACTCGACCTCGTGCAGGGCGCCGATCGCCCGGTCCACCTCGGCGGCGACGACGTCCGCGACCATCGGCGCCAGCAGGCGCTGGGCCGTCCCGGCCATCCTCCGCACCACCCGGTCCCGGACCGCCCGGCCCACTCCGCCCGGTCTCTCGTCCCGCCTGGCACGTGACATGCGACAACCACTCCCTCTCGCCGGCACCAGGGCCGACGCCGGGCCACGCAGGCGACCGTAGCGGCTACCGGCCGCGCAGTCGCCTGCGCCCGCGATGCCGCTGCCACGACCACAGCCCGGCCTGGACGAGCACGACCAGGGCCGCGCCGGCGGCGGCGAGGGCGCCCGCCCGCAGACCCGGCGGGGTGTAGTCGAGGACCAGGGTGTGCTCACCGGCCGGCACCGTCACGGCCACCAGGCCGGCCGGCCCGTCGATCACCGGGACCTCGTCGCCGTCGACGGTGGCCGAGTAACCGGGCCAGGCCAGCCGGGCGAAGAGGACCCGGCCGGCGTCGTCTGCGGTGTACCGGACGACCTCGCGCTCCTCCTCGGAGTCGTCCGCCAGCACCTCGATCCCGGGCGAGGTCCACGACACCCGGCCGTCGTCGGCGTACGGCTCGTCGCGGACCCAGACCGCCCGCACCGGCGACCGCTCCGCCACCTGCCAGCCGGGCGGCGGCTGCTGCCGGTCGACGACGTCGTCGCCGAGCAGATCGCGCTGGAGGACCAGCGTCGACACACGGAGGGCGTCGACCAGCGGCACCGGGTAGCCGGGGCCGGCGGGCTGCCACAGCCGGTCGAACGCCTCCGGGCAGGTGGCCCCGCGGTAGTCGAGACAGAGCTCGTCGGCGAACTCCTGGAACCCGATGCCGCTGTAGCTGGCCACCGTCGGGGTGCCGGTCGGCCGCACCAGGTTGCCGAAGGTGATCTCGCCGTCGCGCATCTGCTCGGTCGTGACCACGTCGTGCCGGGCCAGCTGCAGGACCGTCCCCTCGTACGAGGTCGTTCCCTCGGCCAGCGAGGCCAGGTCCGAGGCCGGTCGCAGGCCGAACCCACCCGGCCGGAACGGCAGGACGCTGGTCTGGAACGCGACGACGGCGACGGTGCCCGCGACGAGCACGGCGCCGAGCCCGGGCAGTCCCCACCGCCGGCCGGCCACCACGGCGAGCGCGGTGCCGGCGGCCACCAGCAGCAGTGCGGCGGCGTGCTCCTGGAGGAGACCGGCCGGCCGGACGGCCCACGCCAGGTAGGTGCCGCCGAGCACGATCGCGCCGCTGACCAGGGCCCGTCGGCGGGGCGCGTCGGTGGCCAGCCCGGCGGAGAGGACGACGGCGAAGAGGACGGCCACCGCCAGGTACAGGTACTCCACCAGCCGCACCGGCCAGCGGAACAGCCACAGGTTCGAGGGCGCCAGCGTGGCGAGCAGGTAGAAGCCGGCGATCCCGAGGAGCCCGGCCAGCGACCGGGCCCGGCGCCGCAGCCTGGACCAGCGCAGCCACGGCAGCAGCGGCAGGACGAACCAGGCGAGGTAGGTGGACGGCTGCGTCTCCAGCAGCGCGCCGCCCCAGTTGGTGATGGACGGCAGGTAGGTCGGTGAGCTCGCCGCGGCGAGGTCGCCCAGGTCGGGGACCAGGAAGGTGTCGTTGGCCAGGACGGCGAGGTCCTGCCGCAGCGAGACGTCCCCGGCGCCGAGCAGCGGCAGGTACACCGGCAGCGCCACCAGGCCGACGCAGGCGCCCATCACCACCAGGTGCAGCAGCCGGGTGAACCGGCGCCGCAGGAGGAGCTCGACGCCGAGCGCCGTCAGGACGACGACCATGCCCAGGGCCCCGTAGGGGTTGCCGGTGGTCATCACCAGGGCGCCGGCGAGGAAGGGGACGACCGGGTTGAGGCGGCCTCGCGCGTGCCTACGGGCCGCCCACCAGAACCAGGTCACCCAGGTGAAGGCCATCAGCCCCGCGGGCCACCCGGCGGCCTCGTACCAGAGGGTGAAGCCGGAGAACGGGACGGCGAGCGCGACGACCGCCGCCGGCCACCGGCGGGCACCGTGCTCGCGGGCCAGCAGGAAGGTGCCCATCGCGAGCAGGCCGAGGAACTCGACCATGACGACGGCCGCGGCGAGCGCGAGGTCGTCGAAGTAGGAGACCAGCACGAAGTTGGCGAGGCCGACCGGGTTCCAGATCCCGTTCAGCCCTTCGGCGGCGTAGTTCCCGCCCATCCAGGCGGCCGGGTCCATGGTGACCCACTCGCCGTTCCGCAGCCGCTGACCGAAGACGTGCCACAACGGGGCAAACTGCTCGTACTGGTCGCCGACGTAGTAGAAGAGCCGCTCCCGCCAGAACGGGATCGCGCCGATGACCCAGGCGGCCACGCCGACGCCGAGGGTGACCAGCCACTCGGGCGGCCGCCGCCGCGTGCGGGGCGGCGCTCCGTCGGCGGTCACCGGGGGATCCGCGGCGGGGTGGTCCGCCGGGGCCGGTGCCGTCGACGCCCGGTCGGCCGAGCCGATCGCGCTCGACCCGCTCACCGGGCCGCCCCTGGCGGAGCGGGGATGACCGCGCCGGGCTCGACCCCCTCCCCCGTCGCGGCAGCCGGCCTCCCCGTCAGCAGCCGTCGGGACAGCAGGAAGGTCACCGGGATCGCCGCCACCGCGGCGAGCAGCGGGGCCAGGCGCTCGTCCACCGCGAACCACTCCACGAGGACGACGACCCCGACCGTGGTCATCACGTAGTTCGTCGCGTTGGTCAGCGGGAACAGCGCCAGCTTCCGCCAGGTCGGGCGGGTGCGGAAGGTCCAGTAGCAGTTGAGCAGGAACGACCCGACCATCGCGACCAGGATCGCGCCGAGGTGCGCGACCAGGTAGTGGGTGACCAGGCTCAGCAGCAGGTACGTGCCGTAGTAGACCCCGGTGTTCACCACACCGACGACGGCGAACCGGACGGCGTGGCGCAGGGTGGTCCGGTCGACCCTCACCTCGTGGACCGGCGGTCCGCCGGGACCGGGGGGCGGACGTACCCCCTGTCCACGTCGGCCTGCGCCTCGGGGGCGACCCAGTTGCCCATCAGCACGGTGGTCCGCCGGGCGGGTGCCCGCCGGACCGCTTCCGCCCGCGACAGCTCGTCGCTGGCCGCCGCCACCAGGAAGTGCGGCCGGTGCTTGCTCTCGTAGTAGATCCGGCCGACGTACTCGCCGATGACGCCCAGGAACAGCAGCTGCAGCCCACCCAGCCCGATCACCGCGGCGACGAGCGTGACGTAGCCGGGCACCACGATGCCCCCGACGACCGCGGCGACGACGAGGTACCCCGCGTAGCCGAAGGCCAGCATGGTGACCACCAGCCCCACGTAGATGGCCAGCCGCAACGGCGCGTTGTTGAACGACATGACGCCGTCGATGCCGTAGTTGAGCAGCCGGCGCAGCGTCCACCGGCTGGCGTCCCCCCCGAACCGGGCCTCGTTGCGGTAGTCGATGGTGGCCGTGGGGAAGCCGATCCAGGCGAACAGCCCCTTGGAGAACCGGTTGTACTCACCCAGTTGCAGCAGGGCGTCGACCGCGCGCCGGCTCAGCAGCCGGAAGTCACCGACGCCGTCCTCGATGCGGACCTCGACGAGCGAGTTGACCAGCTTGTAGTAGACCCGGGCGAGCAGGCTCCGGCCGAAGGCGTCGCCCTCGCGGTCGCGGCGGGCCACCACCTGGTCGTGCCCCTGCTCGAAGAGCTCCAGCATCTGCTTGAGCAGCCGCGGCGGGTGCTGGAGGTCGGCGTCCATGATCACGACGGCGTCCCCGCGGGCATAGGCCAGGCCGGCCAGCATCGCCGACTCCTTGCCGAAGTTCCGGCTGAGCGAGACGTACCGGACCCGCGGGTCGCGCGCGTTGAGCTCCTGCAGGACCTGGACCGTCCGGTCGCGGCTGCCGTCGTCGACGAGCACGAACTCGAAGTCGGCCGGGATGTCCTGCATCACCGCCGTGACCTGGGCGACGAGTTCGGGCAGGACCCGCTCCTCGTCGTGGCACGGGACCACTACGGACAACAGCATGCAGGCGCCTCCTACCGGTACGTCCACCGCCCCGGGCGGTCCGACACGGGGTGGCACTCGATGTGCACTCCCCGCCATCCTGACGGACGCCGGGCTTCGCCGCAGCATGCTCGGCGCCGGCCGGCGCCTCGGCCGTGCGGGTCCACCCAGGCTACGTGCTGCGGGGGTCAGCCCAGGTTGGTCGTCACCCGGTAGAGGACGGCGGGTCCGCGGGCGGTGACCGGCGCCCCGGCCGGGACGAACGCCGAACGCCCCTTCTGCAGGGTCAGCTCGCCGTCGCCGGAGGCGAGCACGGCCGATCCCTCGGTGCAGAGGAGCAGCTGCGGCCCGCGGGTGGTCAGCGCGCCCGTCTGCTCGTCGAGCTGGCAGCGGGTCAGGTCGAAGTCTTCGACCGGCACCGGGTAGCGCAGCCCGCCCGGCCCGAGCACCGGGTGGATCACCGGCACCCGGCCGTCGGTGAAGTCGAGGACCTCGATCAGCGCCGCCAGGTCGACGTGCTTGGCGGTCAGGCCGCCGCGGAGCACGTTGTCCGAGCTGGCCATCACCTCGACGCCGGCGCCCGACAGGTAGGCGTGCAGGTTCCCCGCCGGGAGGAACACCGCCTCGCCGGGCGAGAGCTTCAGGTGGTTGCACATCAGCGAGATCACCACGCCGGGGTCGCCCGGGTAGGTCTCCGCGAGCGTGGCGGCCCAGCGGTAGGTGTTGATGAACTCCGGGTCGTGGGCGGCCACGAACCGGGCGGCCGCGGTGGCCACGGCCGACACCAGCTCGGTGCGCCGCTCGCCGGTCAGCGCCAGCAGCTGCGGGACGGCCGCGCGCAGGCCACCGCGGGCGAGGGCGGCGATGGTCGGCTTCAGCTCGGGCACCTGGAGCTTGGCCAGGCAGTGCAGTGACTCCTCCACCGGGCGGAACCCGCAGAGCGCCTCGAAGGTGGTCAGCGCGAGCAGCAGCTCCGGCTTGTGGAACGGGTCCTTGAACGTGCGCGTCGGGTCGTCGTGCGGGATGCCGGCGGCCTCCTCGGCGGCGTACCCGGCCCGGGCCTGCTCAGTCGTCGGGTGCGCCTGCAGCGACAGCGGGGTGTCCGCCGCGAGCACCTTCATCAGGAACGGCAGGCGGGGGCCGAAGCGCTCGTGCACCGGGTCGCCGAGCAGCGTCCCGGGGTCCTGGGTGATCGCCTTGTCCAGCGGGCGCCCGTCGTCGAGCGTGCTCGGCTCGTCCGGGTGCGCGCCCACCCACAGCTCCGCGTGCGGCCGGTCGGCGGGCACGGGCTTCCCCAGGAGCGCGGGGATGACGGTCCGGCTGCCCCAAGGGTAGAAGCGGACACCGTTGTTGAGCTGCCACATCGTCTGCGCAGGTTACGTCCCCCGCGCCGGCCCCGGCATGCCTCCCACCCCGCGGGGGGAGGCCGCTGCCGCGCCGGTGCCCCGCCGTCAGACGGCGGCACGCACGTCCGGCGCGCCGAGGCGGGCCGCGTCGGCGGTCCGGTCGTCCGGCATGCGCTGCGACTCGCGCTCGGCGTCGACGCGGGCCGCGTAGTGGGTGACCTCCCGGCCGGTCCGCTCCTCGTCCCAGCCCAGGACACCGGCCATGAGAGCCGCCACCTCCGGAGCCGACTCCACCCCGCGGTGCGGCGTCTCGATCGAGATCCGCATCCGCCGGGTGAGCACGTCGTCGAGGTGCAGCGCACCCTCGGCCGTCACCGCGTGCACCACCTCCGCCGCCAGGTGGCCGGGAGCGCCGGTCAGCGGGCGGCCCAGCGCGGGGTCGCGCCGCACCAGGCCCAGCACCGCCGTCACCTGGTCGCCGTGGCGCTCCAGCAACCGCTCGACGGCGTCCTGCGGGACCCCGTGCGCGGCGGCCAGCTCGGCCGCGCGGTCCCGCACCGCGGCCCAGCCGCGCGCCCCGACCAGCGGCAGCTCGGCCGTGCGCGAGCGCGGCGCACCCGGCAGCCCCTCGACCGCGGCGTCGACGGCGTCCGCGGCCATCACCCGGTACGTCGTGTACTTGCCCCCGGCGACGAGCACGAGCCCCGGCACGGGGGTGACGACGGCGTGCTCCCGGGACAGCCGGCTGGTGTCGTCGGACTCCCCCGCCAGCAGCGGCCGCAGTCCGGCGTACACACCGACCACGTCGTCGGCCGTCAGCGGCCGGGCCAGCACCCGGTTGACCTGGTCGAGCAGGTAGCCGATGTCGGCGCTGCTCGCGGCCGGGTGGTCGCGGTCGAGCCGCCAGGGCGTGTCGGTCGTGCCGACGATCCAGTGGTCCCGCCACGGGATCACGAACAGCACGCTCGTGGGCGTGCGCAGGATGAGCCCGTCGGGGTCGACGTCGGCGCCGCCGATCGCCGCCCGGGGCACCACCAGGTGCACGCCCTTGGAGGCCCGCACCTTCAGGCTCGGGGCCGAGGCACCGAGCATCGCCCCCACGTCGTCGCTCCACACCCCGGTGGCCGCGATGACGCTGCGGGCGCGGACGGCGAATGAGGAGCCGTCGGTCAGGTCGGCCACCCGGACGCCGACGACCGGGGCGCCGTCGTCGTCCCCGCCGTCGCGCAGCAGGCCGACCACCCGGGCGCTGGAGAGCGCGTGCGCGCCGTAGCCGGCCGCCGTCCGGACCACGGCGAGGGTGTGCCGGGCGTCGTCGACCTGGGCGTCCCAGTACCGGATCGCCCCCCGGACGGCGTCGCGGCGCAGCGCCGGGAATGCCTCCAACGTGGCCTGCCGGGACAGGTGCCGGTGGCGCGGGATGCTCCGGTCGCGGGCGAGGGCGGCGCCCAGCACGTCGTACAGCGCGACGCCCGCCCCGTAGTAGGCCCGCTGCCAGGCCGGGGCGGTCAGCGGCAGGAGGAACGGCAGCGGCCGCACCAGGTGCGGGGCGATGGTGCCCACCAGCCGGGCCCGCTCCTTGAGCGCCTCGCGCACCAGCGGGAAGGCCAGCTGCTCCAGGTAGCGCAGCCCCCCGTGGATGAGCTTGCTCGAGCGGCTGGAGGTGCCGGCCGCCCAGTCCCGGGCCTCCAGCAGCCCCACCGACAGCCCGCGGCTGGCGGCGTCCAGCGCGGCCCCGGCACCGGTCACCCCACCGCCGATGACGAGCACGTCGACGACGCCGTCGGCCAGCCGGGCGCGGTCCGCCCGCCGCCGCTCGGGTGAGAGCAGCGTGCGGTCGGTGTTCGCCGGATCCATGGCTCCTACTGTCCCCCCGCCGGCCGCCGCCCGGTCAGTGCGACGCGGCCCCCGCCTTCTTGCGGTGCACCGTCAGGTTCATGACCAGCACGATCAGCGCCCCGACGACGAGGCCGAGGACGGCGCTGCCCAACGTGTTGACCAGCCAGCCCACGACCCCGCCGAGCGCGCCGGTGGCGTCGTGCGCGGCCTCCTCCAGGTGGTGCACGAACTCGTAGAGCGGGTGGAAGCCGAGCTCGTCGGTGCCGAGCAGGATGATGTGCCCGCCGACCCACAGCATCGCGGCGGTGCCGACGACGGTGAGCGCGGTCAGCAGCTTCGGCATCCCCTTCACCAGCCCGCGGCCGAACGCGGCCAGGCCCTTCGAGGGCCGCTGGGACAGGCTCAGCCCGACGTCGTCCATCTTCACGATGACGCCGACGACGCCGTAGACCAGCACGGTGATGCCCAGGGCGACGACGACGAGGATGATCGCCCGGGACCAGAACGCCTCGCTGGCCACCTCGTTCAGCGAGATGACCATGATCTCGGCCGACAGGATGAAGTCGGTGCGCACCGCCCCGGAGACGATCGTGCTCTCGTCCGGGAGCGCGTCCTCCACCGTCGCGTGGGACTCCTGGTGGCCGCTGATCCGGTGCCAGATCTTCTCCGCGCCCTCGTAGCAGAGGTAGGCACCGCCGAGCATCAGGATCGGGGTGAGCAGCCATGGCAGGAACTGGCTGAGCAGCAGGATCGCCGGGAGGATGATCAGCAGCTTGTTGCGCAGCGAGCCCAGCGCGATCTTCCGGATGATCGGCAGCTCGCGCTCGGCGTTCAGGCCGTGCACGTACTGGGGCGTGACCGCGGTGTCGTCGACCACGACACCGGCCGCCTTCATGCTGGCCCGTCCGGCAGCTGCGCCGATGTCGTCGATCGAGGCGGCGGCGGCGCGCGCCAGCACCGCCACGTCGTCGAGCAGAGCCACGAGTCCACCCGCCACGGGAGATCCTTCCGATCGGTCAGCACCGGTGTGCTGTCGCCATGATGGTGGACCGTCCGCGGTCCACGCGCGTGCTCAGGGGCGCGGTACCCGCTCGGAGTCCAGCGCCAGGGCCAGGTAGACGGCGCTGAAGTCGGCGACGGCCAGCTGCCGCGCCAGCCGCGGCAGCCGCGCGTAGCGGGCCGGGTCGCCGTGCTCGGCCAGCCCGCTGACCGGCACGTTGTGCGCGGCGGCGGTCCGCAGCACCTGCTGCATCGCCTCCTCCGCCGAGCGCGGCTCCCGCTCCCCCGCGCCGTCGTGCCCGCCGGCGTCGGTGTCGCGGATGGTGATCAGCCGCAGCCGGCGGCCGGTGTCGTCGGCGCGGTCGCGGAAGAAGTCGTCGGCACCCTCCCGGGGCACCAGCGGCCCCCCGAGGACGGCGCACGCCGCGACCCGCTGGTCGGGCAAGCGGAAGCCGGTGGCCGGCAGCCCCGCCAGGGTGGCCAGCTGATCGGCCACGCGGGTCGCCGCCGCGCCGGCCAGCGGGCCCTCCGCCGCGATCACGGGGAGGGCGTCGAGGAGCTCCAGCGCAAGGGTCTTCGCCGGGTTGACGACCGACTCGCGGGCCGGCCCGCACTCCCCGGCCACCTCGTCGAGCGCGGCCGCCACCGCCTCGGGATCGGCCGCCCCCTCCGGGAGCAGCCGCAGGTCGGTGGCCAGCCGCAGCATCGGGGTGAGCAGCGACCACAGCGTGGTGTGCCGCACGCGGCTGCGCGGCAGCGCGACGTAGGGCGCCCGCGCGGTCGAGCAGGCGGCGCGCAGCGGGGCGTCCTCGGCACCGATGCCCACCAGGGAGACGCCCCGGCGGGCGGCCTCGTAGGCCGGCGCCACCGCGTACGCGCCCGCGCCCGTGCGGGTCACGACGACCGCGATGTCGCTCGGGCCGGTCCACACCGGCAGCGCCGGGCCCGGCACGACGTCGACGGTGACCGGGCTGGCGGGCCCGAGCAGGGCGCGCAGCACGGACGCGGCGACGGCGCCCTCCCGCCGGGCCACGATCACCAGGCCCCGGGGCCGGCCGCCCTCGGTGACCCGGCCGAGGCCCGCCTCCTCGGTCAGCCGGCCGGTCTCCCGCACCTGGGCGCCGGCGCCGGCCACCGCCGGCAGCAGGCCCCGCGGGTCCCGGGCGCGCAGCAGGTCGAGGTCGTCGAGGACCTCTTCGGCGAGCTCCGGCGAGGTCATGACGAGCGGTGCCGTGCCTCGTCCAGCAGCAGCACCGGGATGCCGTCACGGACGGGGAAGGCGCGGTCGCAGGTGCCGCAGACCAGCTCGCCGGCCGCCTCGTCGACGGTCAGCGGCGTGTGGTGGGTGTCGGGGCAGGCGAGGATCGACAGCAGGTCCGGGTCCAGCCCCAGGGGGCCGCTCGGGGCGCTGCTCCGCGGTGCGGTCACTTCTGCTCCTGTTCCGCGCGCACGGTGCCCAGCACCTGGTCGCGCAGCTCGGTCATGCGCGCCGCGTCCGGCGCCTCGACGTTGAGCCGCAGCAGCGGCTCGGTGTTGCTGGCCCGCAGGTTGAACCACGCGCCGTCGGGCAGCTCGACGGTCAGCCCGTCGAGCTCGTCGACCGTGACGCCCTCCTGCTCGGCGAAGGTCTCGCGGACCGCGGCCATCCGCTCGCCGGCATCGGCCACGGTGGAGTTGATCTCGCCGGAGGCGGCGTACCGGGAGTAGGCGGCGGTCAGCTCCGACAGCGGCCGCCCCTGCTCCCCCAGCGCGGCGAGCACGTGCATGGCCGCGAGCATGCCGGTGTCGGCCCGCCAGAAGTCGCGGAAGTAGTAGTGCGCGGAGTGCTCGCCGCCGAAGACGGCGTCGGTGCGGGCCATCTCGGCCTTGATGAACGAGTGCCCCACGCGGGTGCGCACCGGCTGGCCGCCGTGCTCGCGGACGATCTCGGGCACGGCCTTCGAGGTGATCAGGTTGTGGATGATCGTCGTCCCCCGGCCCTTGGCCAGCTCGCGGACCGCCACCAGCGCGGTGATCGCCGAGGGACTGACCGGCTCACCGCGCTCGTCGACCACGAACACCCGGTCGGCGTCACCGTCGAACGCCAGGCCGATCTCGGCCCCGTGCTCGACCACGGCCCGCTGCAGGTCGACCAGGTTGGCCGGGTCCAGCGGGTTGGCCTCGTGGTTGGGGAACGAGCCGTCGAGCTCGAAGTACATCGGCACGACGTCCAGGGGCAGGCCGGCGAGCACCACGGGCACGGTGTGCCCGCCCATGCCGTTGCCCGCGTCGACCACGACCCTCAGCGGCCGGATCGTGGACAGGTCGACCAGCGAGCGCAGGTGGGCGGCGTACCCGGCCAGCACGTCGCGCGCGCTCACCGTGCCCACCCGGTCCGGCGTGCGGTCGTAGGCGTCGCGCTCGGCCCACTCCCGGATGGTGACCAGCCCGGAGTCCTGCCCGATGGGGGCGGCCCCGGCCCGGCACAGCTTGATGCCGTTGTACTGCGCGGGGTTGTGGCTGGCCGTGAACATCGCCCCGGGCATGCCGAGCGAGCCGGCGGCGAAGTACAGCAGGTCGGTGGACCCGAGGCCGGCCTCGACGACGTCGACGCCCCGGGCGATCACGCCCTCGGCGAAGGCGCGCGAGAGCGGGACGGAGGACTCGCGCATGTCGTGCGCGGTGACCACGGCGGTCGCGCCGCTGTCGGCCAGCACGAACTCGGCGAACGCCGCGCCGATGGCCCGCGCGACGTCCTCGTCCCACTGGTCGGGGACCAGACCCCGGACGTCGTAGGCCTTGATCAGCGCCGAGAGATCGGACAACGCAGCCCATCCTCGCAGTCGGGACTGCCGCGGCCGGGTGACGGCGGCGTGGCCGACACTAACGGCGGGACCCCCACCTCAGCGCGGAGGGCGCCTCAGGGCAGGTCGGGGAGGATGCGCAGGTGCCCGCGGCGGATGCCGCTGCCGTCGTCGGCCGGGTCGCGCACCGGCTCGGGCCGGGCGGCCTCGCGGACGGCGTCGGCCAGGGCCAGCAGGTCGTCGCCGGTCGGGCCGACGTCGTCGAGGTCGATCTCGTGCCGGACGACCTCCCAGCCACGCGGCACCGTCAGCCGCTCGCCGTGGAACTCGCACAGGTCGTAGCTGTGCGGTTCGGAGAACGTCGCCAACGGCCCGACAACGGCCGTCGACTCCGCGTACACGTAGGTCAATGTCGCCGCTGCCGGTTGCGCGCAGCCGCTGCGCGAGCAGCGACGTGACTGCCTCACCACCGGTTCCTCACGCAAGGCACAGTAACTGCGCCCGGCGGTGCGCGACAGCAGGCACACCGGGAATCCTGCTGCGACGCACCATCCTGCACGATGACCCCGTGGGCACCGTCACCGGTCGGGCGCGGGCCCCGCGCGGTCGGGCCGCGACACCGGGAACGGGCCGGCGAGCCGTTCCCGGAGCCGGCGGGTCGCACCTCGCCGTACCCTTCGACCCGTCATGAGCCACCCTCCCCGCCGCCGCGCCCGTTCCCGCCGCGACCGCCACGGCCGTGGCCTGCGCGGGCGCCTGGTGCCCGTGCAGGTGCCGCTCTCGCGCAGCCGCGCAGAGCAGTTCGACGACCTGGTGCTCGACGCGGTCGAGGACCTGGAGCGCCGCTGGGAACGGGAGCTGGCCGGCGTGGAGTTCGCCGTCGAGGACGTGCCGTGGGTCGAGCAGACCGACCCGGACGAGGCGCTGCTCGACTCCGACGTGCTCGACGACGCGGGCGTCCCGCTGGCCCGGCTGCTGCCCGCCCGCCGGGAGCAGGGGCAGGACGTCCCCCCGCGCATCGTCGTCTACCGGCGTCCCCTGGAGCTGCGCGCGCACGACCGGGAGGACCTCGCCGACCTGGTCCGCGACGTCGTGGTCGACCAGGTCGCCACCCTTCTGGGGCGCGATCCCGAGGAGATCGACCCCACCGGCTGACCGCGTGCGGCCGGGCGACCGCTCCCGGCTGAGATGCTGAGCGGGATGGACGTCCCCACCGCCGCCGCCTGGCTGGTCGTCGGCGTGGTCCTGGTCGTGCTGGCGGTGGGCGCCGTGGCCGCCGGTGCGGCCGCCGTCCGCCGCCGGGGGAACGGCGGCGGGCCGGCCGGCGCGCCCGCCGAGCGGGTCGACGACCTCGCCGACTTCCTCGCACACCCGCCCGGCACGCGGCCGGAGCGGCCGGCCCCCGCGGGCTGGGCGACGCTGGCCCCCGCACCCCCGGCGGCGGCCGGGCCGCGCGCCGCGGCCCGCCGGCGCACGCACGCCCCGCTGGCCGCCCTCTGCGTCGCCGCCCTGGCGCTGGTCGGCACCGCTGCCGCCGTCGCCGCCGGCAGCGGGTCCGGTGGGGAGGCCGCACAGCCGGCTCCGGGTACCGGGGAGGCCGCACCTCCGTCCGGGGACGCCGCACCTCCGGCCGGAGGTGCCGCCCCGGGCGGCCTCGTCGCGGACCTGGCGGTCGCCGGGCTGGTCCTGGAACCCCGGGCGGTGGGCATCACCGCGGCCTATCCCGAGCTGCTGCTGACCAGCCAGGACGGCGCGGCGCGGCTGGAGCTGCGGCTGCCCACCTACAACTGCCTCACCGCCGGGGCACCGCGGGACCCGGTCGCCGCCGGCTGCGTCGCGGCACCGGTCGAGCACGCCACCCTCGGCCCGGAGCAGCTGCGGGTGCAGCGCGACGGCGACCGGCTGACCGTGCGCGGGGAGGCCGCCACCGCCACCCGTCCGGCCGGGTCACCGGCGGAGCCGACCGGCCGGGTCTACGACGTCGAGCTCACCGTGCTGCCCGAGGGCGGCCGCGCCCCCGACGGGTGGCGGCCGGCCACCGGCGAGCTGCGGCTGGGCACCGGCACCGCCCCGCTCCTGGCCGACCGCAGCCGGATCCGACCGGCGGGCTGACGCCGGCCTCAGCGGGGCCAGCGGCGCGCCGGCGCCGACAGGGACACGACCGGGGCGCCTTGCTCGGCACCCACCCCGCCGAACCCCCACCACGGCCAGCGGTCGGCGCCGTCCAGCAGGGTGAGCAGGCCGGCCCGCACCCGGTCCCCGTCGGTCACCACGGCGACCTCGACGCGGCCGACGGCCGCGTGCAGCCGGGCCGCGGCGCGCAGGAAGGCCCGCGACCGGCGGTCGCGCTCGGCGGCCAGCAGCCCGGGCAGCCGGCCTTCCAGGAACTGCTGCCCGGTGCTGCGCTCGACGGGGCCGAGGTCGGCCAGCGCGTCGACCAGCCGGGTGCTGCGGGCGTTGGCCAGCACCGCCGTGGGCAGCGCCGCGGCCAGGGCGCGCGCCGTGGGGTCGCCGAGGGGCAGGCCGGTCAGGCGCAGCGTCCAGGGGCCGCGCAGCGAGCCCAGGAGGTCCAGCACGCCCGCCGCGAGCGTCCCGGCGGCCGCCTCGTCCCGGGCCAGCAGCCGTGCGGTGGGGCGGCCGGGCGGCAGCGGCGGGCGGTCCTGCCCGAGCAGGGAGACGACGGTGCGCGGTCCCCGGCGGCGCAGCGAGAGGAAGGCCGCGGCCCGCGGCGGCTCGTCGGGCGCACCGTCCACGACGACGGCCGCGGGGCGGGCGAGAGTGCGCCGCGCGGCGCCGTCGTCGAGCACGGCGGTCAGCCACGGTGCGCGGGCCGTCAGCGGTGCCGCGATCGCGACCGCGAGGGGCTCGGCGGCCCGGACCTCGCGCACCACCCGTGCGCGACCGACGGTGACACGGGCGACCACGCCCTGAACCGAACCACAGCCGCCGCCCGGGGTGGTCGGCGGCCGGGGGTGGGGTCCGGCTAGACGGCGCGACGGCGCAGCCGGCGCCGCTCGCGCTCGGAGAGGCCGCCCCAGATGCCGAAGCGCTCGTCGTTGGCCAGCGCGTACTCGAGGCACTCGGCCTTGACCTCGCAGCCGGTGCAGATCTTCTTCGCCTCGCGGGTGGAGCCGCCCTTCTCCGGGAAGAACGCCTCCGGGTCGGTCTCGGCGCACAGCGCCTGCTCCTGCCACGACTGCGCGTCGGGCTCCAGGCCGAACCCGAGGAAGCCGACGAACGGCTGCCCGGTGCCCTGGCCCCCGGCCTGTCCCGCACCCTGACCCGTGCCGTGGCCGGCGGCCCCCAGACGGTCGGCCGACCGCTCGGAACCGTTCACGTAATCGCTCAACCACGACACCTCAGCCATGACGGTGCGTCCCCTCTCGCTCTCGTCCCGGTGCGCGGCCGGCAGGAGGTTCCCGGGCCGCTCAGCACTCGTTGACACCGCCGGAATTACACGCGTGTCGTTGCCCGGCCGTCAACTTCGCCCGGTGTAAGCGACACGCCACACGGGCCCCATCCGTCCCACCGGTTTGTCAGATCTCGTGGCACCCCTCGACACGCCCGGCGAACAGTGCACAAGTGCTCATCCGGCACGATGCGTTTCGTGCAGATCGTCGTGCTGGCTGGTGGGACCGGAGGGGCTCGATTCCTGCGCGGTGTCCGCGCGGCGGCCCCCGGTGCGGAGATCACGGCCGTGGTCAACACCGGCGACGACGTGACGATGCACGGGCTGCGCATCTGCCCGGACCTCGACACGGTCGTCTACACCCTCGGCGGCGGCATCGACGAGGAGCGCGGCTGGGGCCGGGCCGCGGAGTCGTGGACGGTCAAGGAGGAGCTGGCCGCCTACGGCGCCGACCCGGCGTGGTTCGGCCTGGGCGACCGCGACCTCGCCACCCACCTGATCCGGACCCGGATGCTCGACGCCGGCTACCCGCTCTCCCAGGTGACCGCGGCGCTGGCCGACCGCTGGCAGCCCGGCGTCACCGTGCTCCCCATGAGCGACCAGCGGGTCGAGACGCACGTCGTGGTCGCCGATCCCGACGACGGCCGCCCGCGCGCCATCCACTTCCAGGAGTGGTGGGTGCGCCACCGGGCCGCTCTCGACGCGTCGGCGTTCGTGCAGGTGGGCGTGGACTCCGCGCGCCCGGCGCCGGGCGTCGTCGAGGCGTTCGCCGCCGCCGACGCGGTCCTGCTGGCCCCGTCGAACCCGGTGGTGTCGATCGGGACGATCCTGGGCGTGCCCGGCGTGCGCGACGCGCTGCTCGCCTCCCCCGCCCGGATCGTGGGCGTCTCCCCGATCGTCGGCGGCGCCGTCGTGCGCGGGATGGCCGACCGCTGCCTGCCGGTGCTCGGCATCGAGGTGAGCGCCCAGGGCGTCGGCCGGCACTACGGCGCCCGCGCCGACGGCGGGCTGCTCGACGCCTGGCTGGTGGCCGAGGACGACGCCGCCGAGGTCCCCGGGGTGGACGTGCGCCGGGTGCCGCTGCTCATGTCCTCCCCCGAGGCCACGACCGCGATGGCCCGCGCCGCGCTCGACGCCGGTGCCTGAGCTCCCGGCCGGCCTCTCGGTGCTGCCCGTCGCCGGGCTGCCGGAGTTCGGCCCCGGGGACGACCTGGCCGCGGCCGTCGCGGCCGCCGCGCCCTGGCTGGCCGACGACGACGTCGTCGTCGTCACCTCCAAGGTGGTCTCCAAGGTCGAGGGCCGCCTGGTGCGGATCGCGCCCGGCACCGACCGGGAGGCCGCCCGGCAGCGGGCGATCGACGGCGAGACGGTGCGCACGGTGGCCCGCCGGGGGCCGCTGAAGATCGTGCAGACGCCGCAGGGCTGGGTGGTGGCCGCGGCGGGCATCGACGCCTCCAACGTCGCCTCCGACACCCTCGTCCTGCTGCCCGAGGACGGCGACGCCTCCGCCCGCCGGCTGCGCACGCGGCTGCGGGAGCTGGCCGGGGTGGACGTCGCCGTGGTGGTGAGCGACACCTTCGGCCGCACCTGGCGTGAGGGGCTCACCGACGTCGCGGTCGGCTCGGCCGGCATCGCGGCCCTCGACGACCACCGCGGCGCGGTCGACGCGCACGGCAACCGGCTGGAGACGACCCGGGTGGCGGTGGTCGACGAGCTGGCGTCGGCGGCCGACCTGGTGAAGGGCAAGCTGGCCGGCGTCCCGGTCGCGGTCGTGCGGGGCCTGCCGCCGCGGCGCCCGGCGGAGGACGCCGACGACGGCACCCGGCCGCTGGTGCGCCTGCCGGCCGACGACCTGTTCCCCTACGGCACGCGGGACCTGGTCGGCTCCCGGGCGCCCGCGGCCGGTCTGGTGCCGCGCCGCGGGGAGCGGGAGGCGGCGGCCGCGGCGTTCCGGGTGGCCAGCACGGCGCTGCCGGAGTTCCCCGTGGTGCTGCGGCACGGGGGCGAGGGGGACGGCGTCGTCGACGTCCACCTGCCCGACGCGGTGACGACGACGAGCGCGCTCAACGCCGGGGCGCTGGTCGGCGCGGCGATCGTGCAGCTGCACGCGGAGGGCTGGGCCACCCGCTGGGAGCCGGTCGCCACCGCCGGCGGCACCTCACTCGTCGGGAGGCTGTGGCTCGGCCGACCGGGGTCCTGAGCCGCCCGGCATCGGTAGGGTCGCCGATCATGCGCGGGATCATCCTGGCCGGTGGCACGGGGAGCCGTCTGTTCCCCATCACGCAGGCCGTGAGCAAGCAGCTCATGCCGGTCTACGACAAACCGATGATCTACTACCCGCTCTCCACGCTGATGATGGCCGGCGTCCGCGAGGTGCTGGTCATCACCACCCCCGGCGACAGCGCCGCCTTCCAGCACCTGCTCGGCGACGGCAGCCGGCTCGGGATGCGGATCGACTACGCCGTCCAGCCGCGGCCCGAGGGGCTGGCGCAGGCGTTCCTCATCGCGGCCGAATTCCTCGGCGGCGAGGCCGCGGCCCTGGTGCTCGGCGACAACATCTTCTACGGCGCGGGGCTGGGCACCGCCCTCTCCCGGCTGCCCGAGCCCGACGGCGGGCACGTCTTCGCCTACCACGTGGCCAACCCGCGCGACTACGGCGTCGTGGAGTTCGACGCGGACGGCCGGGTCATCTCCATCGAGGAGAAGCCGGCCACCCCGAAGAGCTCCTACGCGGTGCCCGGGCTGTACTTCTACGCCGGCGACGTCGTCGAGGTGGCGCGCGGCATCACGCCCAGCGCCCGCGGCGAGCTGGAGATCACCGCGGTCAACGAGCACTACCTGCGGCAGGGCCGGCTCACCGTCACCGCCCTGGACCGGGGCACCGCGTGGCTGGATACCGGGACGTTCGCCTCGCTGCGCCAGGCCACGGAGTTCGTCTCCGTGGTCGAGGAGCGCCAGGGCCTGAAGATCGGCTGCATCGAGGAGGTCGCCTGGCGCAACGGCTGGCTGGACGACGACGGCCTGGTGCGCGCGGCCGGGCCGCTGGGCAAGAGCGGCTACGGCGACTATCTGCTCGGCCTGCTCACCGACCGCTGAGGCGGCGTCAGATCCGCCGGTTGTCGACCGGGGCGAAGCGCGGTCCGCGGCGCGGCCGGCGCGGGCCGCCGGCGAGGATCAGCCGCACCACGCGCTGCCGGTGCCCGCGCCACGGCTCGAGCAGCTCCAGCATCCCGGCGTCGTCGGTGTCCCGGCGCCCGGTGAGCGCGAAGCCCACGGTGTTCTTCAGGTGGTAGTCGCCGACGCTGACCGCGTCGGGGTCGCCGCACGCCCGCTGCACGACCTCGGCCGCGGTCCACACCCCGATGCCGGGGATCGAGCAGAGCCGCCGCTGCAGCACCGCGGAGTCGCAGTCCTCGCCGGGCTCGAGCCGGTGGGCCACGGTGGCCACCGCGCGCAGCGCGCGCCGGCGGGCGCCGTCGAGCCCGCACCGGTGCCACTCCCAGTCCGTGACCTCCAGCACCCGGCGCGCCGACGGGACGACCCGCATGCCCGCGGGCGCGGGCCCGGGTGCAGGCTCCCCCGCGAGGCGGCACAGCTCGCGGAAGACCCGGTAGGCCTCCGCCGTCGTCACCTTCTGCTCCAGGACGGCGGGCAGGAGCGCGTCCCAGGCCCGACCGGTGCGCCCCAGCCGAAGCCCCGGGTGGGTGCGGTGCAGCTCGGTCACCAGCGGGTGGGCGTCCCCGGGGCGGAACTCCTCCGGCCGGTCGTCGGCGCCGAGCCAGCCGGGCACCGCGGCGCCGGCGCACCCCGCCCCGGGGCCCCACGCCTCGATCCGGACCGCCCCGGACTGCCGGGTGATCCGCACGGTCGCCGGGCCGTCCGCGGTGCTCGTCGTCCGCCACAGCGCGCCGTCGGAGACGCACATCGCGGGATCGGCCGATCCCCGCCGGTGCGGCGCCAGCGCCCGGGCCAGGTCCAGGTCCAGGTCCCACCCGGGCACCCACGACGTCGCGTGGTCGGCGGCCCGGGTGCCCGGTGTGGTCGTGCTCGTGCTCAGGAGGTGCTCCCGGAAAAGGTCAGCGGGGGGCCATGCGCAGCGCGCCGTCCATCCGGATGACCTCGCCGTTGAGGTAGCCGTGCTCGACGACGGCCAGCGCCAGCTGGGCGAAGTCGTCGGGACGTCCGAGCCGCTTGGGGAAGGGTATGCCCGCCGAGAGCGCCTGCCGCGCCTCCTCGGGCAACCCGCCCAGCAGCGGCGTGTCCACCAGACCCGGCGCGATCGTGCAGACCCGCACGCCGACGCTGGAGAGGTCGCGGGCGGCGGGCAGCGTCATGCCCACGATGCCGCCCTTGGAGGCGGCGTAGGCGACCTGGCCGATCTGGCCGTCGTAGGCGGCGATCGAGGCGGTGTTCACCACGACGCCGCGCTCGCCGTCCTCGGCCGGCTCGGTGGTCGCCATCGCCGCGGCGGCCAGCCGGAGCACGTTGAAGGTGCCCACCAGGTTCACCGTGACCGTGCGGGTGAAGGCACCGAGGTCGTGCGGCTGCCCGTCGCGGCCGACCGTGCGCTGGGCCCAGCCGATGCCGGCGCAGTTGATCGCCACGCGAAGGGGGCGGTCCTTGCCGGCCGCCTCGGCGATCGCGGCCTGCACCGATGCCTCGTCGGTGACGTCGGTGCGCACGAACGTGGTGTGCCCGCCGAGCTCGGCGGCCAGTGCGGCGCCCTTCTCCTCCTGGAGGTCCAGGATCGTGACGGCGGCCCCGCGGGCGGCCAGGGCTCGGGTGGTCGCCTCGCCGAGCCCGGAGGCTCCTCCGGAGACCACGGCTGCGACGTCGAAGCTCTTCATGCCCGGAGGCTATCCAGCCGGTTCACCCGAAACGGGACCCGTGCCGCTCCGCCACGGCGGCGAGCAGCTGCTTGACCCGCTCCGCCTCGCCGACCGGGCAGACCATCGTGACGTCGGCGGTGTGCACCACCACGCTGTCGCGGACCCCGACGAGCGCGACCAGGTGGTCGGGGTCGTCGCTGAACACGATGTTGCCCGAGCCGTCGAGCACGACCGCGAGCCCGTGGACGGCGTTGCCCGCACCGTCGCCGACCAGGGTGTGCGCCAGCGCCGGCCAGGACCCGACGTCCAGCCAGTCCACGTCCAGGTCGACGACGAGCACCCGGCCCGGCTCGGTGGCGGCCGGCTCGAGGACGGCGTAGTCGACGCTGATCTTCGGCAGGGTCGGGAACACCTCCGCCAGGACGGCGTCCCGCTGCGGCCCGGCCGGGACGGCGGTGATGCGGGTCAGCCCCTCGGCCGAGGCGGGCAGGTGGTCGGCGAGCGCGTCCAGCACGGTGCGGGCCCGCCACACGAACATGCCGGAGTTCCACAGGTACTCCCCCGACGCCAGGTACCGCTCGGCGGTGGCCCGGTCGGGCTTCTCCCGGAACGAGGCGGCCTCGGCCACGCCGGGCCGGCCGGTGGGCGCGCCGCGCTGCACGTAGCCGAACCCGGTGGCCGGCGAGGTGGGGGTGATGCCCAGGGTGATCAGCGAGCGGGGGCGGTCGGCGAGGGCGTCGTACGCGGCGCGCAGCGCGTCGGCGAAGCGGGCGACCGGCCGGATGACGTGGTCGGCGCTGACCACGGCCAGCTCGGCGTCGGGGTCGACGTCGGCGACCAGCGCCGCGGTGAGGCCGACGGCGTTGGCGGTGTCCCGGGCCACCGGCTCGAGCACCAGCCGGTCGGGGCGCAGCTCCGGCAGGGCGGCGCGGACCTGGTCGGCGTAGCGGGCCGCGGTGCAGACCCAGATGCCCTCGGCGGGCAGCACCGCGCGCAGCCGGTCCCAGGCCTCGGCGAGCAGGCTGTGCGGGGCGCCGTCCCCGCCGGCGACCACGTCGAGCAGCTGCTTGGGCCGGCCGGCGCGCGACAGCGGCCACAGCCGTGTGCCGGAGCCGCCGGCCATGATCACCGCGTGGCGCACGTCAGCCCTCCCGTCCGGTGCCGGTCGGGTCGGGCACCGCGGCCAGCTCCCTGGCCCGCCGCTGGAACCGGGCACCGGCGGCCACCCGCCCGCTGACGTACGAGAGCAGCATCCGCCCGCCCAGCCCGGCGCGGAAGGCGCCCCGGAGAGGTGCGTTCCGGCGCCCCTGGTACTGGCCGGAGAGGTACCGCAGCGCGCTGGTGTGGTGCACCCGCTGCATCCGGTGCGGCTCCCGCCGGGTGGCGTGCCCGCCCTCGTGCTCCACGACGGCGGTGGGGACGTACACGTGCAGGTAGCCGCGGCGGGTCAGCCGCTCGGCGAGGTCGACGTCCTCGAAGTACATGAAGTAGCCGGGGTCGAAGCCGCCGACCGACCAGAACGCCTCCAGGTCGACCAGCAGGCACGAGCCGCTCAGCCAGCCGGCCGGACGCTCCCGCGGCGCCTCCCGCTCCCGCCGGTACCGCGCCGTCCACGGGTTGCCCGGCCACGCCCAGCCCAGCAGCGCGTGACCGGCGCCGGTCGACAACCGGGGCAGGTCGCGGGCCGAGGGGTACAGCTCCCCCTGCGGCGTCATGATCGCCGGCCCGAGCGTGGCCGCCCGGGGCCAGCGGTCGGCGGCGGCGAGCAGCTCGTCCACCGACCCCGGGGAGAAGCGGAGGTCGGGGTTGGCGATCAGCGCCCGCCCGGTCCGCAGGTCGGCCAGGCCGGCGTTGGCCGCCGCGCCGTACCCGATGTTCCCGCCGGTCGGCAGCACCCGGACGTGCGGGTGCCGGGCGGCGGACCGCTCCGGGACGCCGTCGGTGGAGCCGTTGTCGGCGAGGACGACGTCCACCGGCCGGACCGTGGCCTGCGCCAGCGAGTCGACGAAGCTCTCCAGAGCCGCACCGGGCGAGTAGGTCACCGCGACGACGCGCAGCGGTGGGGAGTCGGTCGGAGTGTCCACGACCGAACCCTAGGCAGTGCCGCACCACCGCGCGGAGGGTCCCATGGGTAACCGCTGAGGTTGATGTGACGGAACGGGTCGCCACGCGCCGACGAACCCGCGCGGTGGTCGTGCGGGCACCCGGTGACAGGTACCGTCGGCGCCCGTGACTGCCTCAGGACCTGACCTCGTCGTCGTCGGCTCGGGCTTCTTCGGCCTGACCGTCGCCGAGCGCGTCGCGACGGAGCTCGGCAAGCGGGTGCTCGTCCTCGACCGCCGCGACCACATCGGTGGGAACGCCTACTCGGCACCCGAGCCGGAGACCGGCATCGAGGTGCACGTGTACGGCGCGCACCTGTTCCACACGTCCAACGAACGGGTCTGGCAGTACGTCAACCGGTTCACCGAGTTCACGAAGTACCAGCACAAGGTCTACTCCGTCTACGCGGGCAAGACCTACTCCCTGCCGATCAACCTGGCGACGATCTGCCAGTACTTCGACAGGAGCTTCTCCCCCACCGAGGCGCGCGAACTGGTCGCCGAGCAGGCCGGCGAGATCGACACCGCCGAGGCGCAGAACCTCGAGGAGAAGGCGATCTCGCTGATCGGCCGACCGCTCTACGAGGCGTTCATCCGGGGCTACACGAAGAAGCAGTGGCAGACCGAGCCGACCGAGCTGCCGGCCGCGGTCATCGCGCGGCTGCCGGTGCGCTACACGTTCGACAACCGGTACTTCAACGACACCTACGAGGGTCTGCCGAAGGACGGCTACACCGCGTGGCTGCAGCGGATGGCCGACCACCCCAACATCGAGGTGCGGCTGTCCACGGACTACTTCGACGTGCGGGACGAGCTGCCCTCGGACGTGCCCACGGTCTTCACCGGGCCGATCGACAAGTACTTCGGCTACGAGGCCGGAGAGCTCGGCTGGCGGACCCTGGACTTCGAGACCGAGGTCCTCCCGATCGGGGACTTCCAGGGCACCTCGGTCATGAACTACGCGGACGAGGACGTCCCCTTCACCCGCATCCACGAGTTCCGGCACTTCCACCCGGAGCGGGACTACCCGACCGACAAGACCGTCGTCGTGCGCGAGTACTCGCGCTTCGCCGAGAGCGGCGACGAGCCGTACTACCCGATCAACACCCCGGAGGACCGCGCCAAGCTGGAGCGGTACCGGGAGCTGGCCACGCGCGAGGCCGAGGAGAAGCGCGTCCTCTTCGGCGGGCGTCTGGGCACCTACAAGTACCTGGACATGCACATGGCCATCGGCTCGGCGCTGAGCATGTTCGACAACCGCATCCGACCCTTCTTCGACCAGGGCGAGTCGCTCGACGGCCGCCTGGAGGACTGACCGCAGATGACGACCGCCCCCCTCTCCGGCGGCCGACGTGCCGAGGAGCGCAACCGGTGACCGATCCGCACGACCAGACCGGTGCCCACCGGGTGTTCGAGATCCTGCACGAGCCCGACTGGTTCTCCGGGCTCTCCAAGCGGGAGGCCCGGCTGCTCGACGGGGCACTCGCCTTCCACTGCCTCTCCCGGCCGGGCGAGCGGATCCGCGCCACGGTCCTCCGGACCGAGGGCAGGCACTTCCCCTCACTGACCGACCACCGCACCTCGACGATCGAGTGGCCCGACGACCGCACCGTGGTGGGGACGATCGAGGCCCACGCGACCGGCCACCCGGTGTCGCCCACGGGCGTCGTCGACGTGGTGCTCGACCTCGGCGGGTCGCCCCAGGCGCTGATGCGCAACGAGCAGCCCCCCGGTCGCGTCCACGCGGCCCGGGACGCCGTGCGCCGCCGCGCGCCGGTCGCCTTCGACGCCCTCCGCCAGCACCGGACCGACCGCCTGGAGAACCGGCGGATGTCCCAGCCGATCCCGCGGGTGGGCCGGCTGCACGACACGAGCGTCGGCTCCTCGCGCGGCTCCACGAAGGCCGTCCTCTTCGGGCTGCACTGGCTGGAGCTCGGCGGCGCCGAGAAGTGGGCCGCCGAGACGATCAACCTGGCCCGCGAGTCGGGGTTGCTGCCGATCGTCCTCAGCGACCGGCCCTCCGGGCACCCCGACATCGTCCGCCCCACGTTCGACGACGCCCTGGTCATCCCGCTCACCCACCCGATGAGCGGGCCGCAGGAGTCGCGTGTCCTGAGCCAGCTGTTCGAGCGGTTCGACATCCGCGGGGTGCACATCCACCACTGCAGCTGGCTCTACCAGCGCCTGCCGTGGATCAAGGCGCAGTACCCCGGGACCGAGCTCGTCGACTCGCTGCACGTGCTCGAGTGGCGCACCGGCGGCTTCGTCGACATCGCACTGCGGCTGTCCAACGTCATGGACGCCCACCACGTCATCTCCCCCCAGCTCCGCGACTACCTGGTCGACCGGCAGGGGCTCCCGCGGGAGAAGGTCCAGCTGGCGACGCTGGCCGACCTCACTGTCGACGCGTCGGCGGTGGCGGCAGGGCCGGCCCCCGCGCCCACCCGGAAGGCCGGCGACCCGATCACGGTCGCCTTCGTGGGCCGGTTCACCCAGCAGAAGCGTCCCTACCTGTTCCTGCGGCTGGCCGCGCGGCTGCGCGACAGCCTCGGCGACCGGGTCCGCTTCGTGATGCACGGCGACGGCGAGCTCGCCGCCGAGGTGCGCGCCGACCTGTCGCGGCTGCGGCTGGACGGCGTCGTGGAACTCCGCGGCGCGGACCGGCCCGTCTCCCGGACGCTCGAGGAGGCCGACGTCCTGGTCATCAGCTCCGACAACGAGGGGGTCACGCTGACCTCCTTCGAGGCCGACGCCCACGGCGCGCTCGTGGTCAGCGCCGACGTCGGGTCCCAGGCCTCCGTGGTCGTGCCCGAGCTGGTGCTGCCGCGCGCTCCCCTCGCGTTCCTGAAGGACGCCGAGACCACCATCACCAGCCTGCTGGAGGACCCGGACCGGGCCGCCGCACTGCTGGCCCGGCAGCGCCAGCAGGTCGCCGCCTTCGCCGCTCTGCCCCGCGCCCGGGACTGGACCCGGGAGCTCTACGAAAGGTGGGCTTCGTGACCCAGACCAACGTGGCCGCCGTCATCGTCACCTACAACCGGGCTGACAAGCTCGGCAAGGTGATCGAGCAGGTCCTGAGCCAGAACCGGCCGGCCGACCAGATCATCGTCGTGGACAACGCGTCCACCGACGACACCGGCGTCGTGCTCGACGCCTACCAGGACCGTGCCACCGTCCACATCGAGCGGCTGACCGAGAACACCGGCGGCGCCGGTGGCTTCGCGCACGGCATGTCGGTCGCCTACGAGCGCGGCGCCGACTACATCTGGATCATGGACGACGACTGCTACGCCGACTCCGACGCGCTGCGGAACCTGCTGGACGGGCAGGCCGCGGCCGAGGCGAGCATGGGCATGCGGCTGCCGTTCTCCTGCTCGGTCGTGCGCTGGACCAACGGCGACGTCTGCGAGATGAACAACCCCGAGCCGACCTGGGACTGGGGCAAGCTCCTGGCCCGCGGCGAGCAGAGCGTGCTGGTGAACTCCTGCTCGTTCGTGTCGGTGATGTTCCCGCGCTGGGTGCTCACGCAGTTCGGCCTGCCGCTGTCCGAGTACTTCATCTGGTTCGACGACCAGGAGTACACCCGTCGGATCACCGCCGCGGGCCCCGGCATCCAGGTGCTGAGCAGCACGGTCACCCACGACCTGGCCGTCAACCGCGGCGTGAACTTCGGCGACGTGAACGACGCCAACTTGTGGAAGTTCACCTACGGCGTCCGCAACGAGGCGTCCTACCGCTGGCACCACGAGGACCCGTTCGCCGCCCTGCGGTTCGCGCAGCGGCTCTACACCGGTCTCAAGGGCGGCAACGTGCCGTGGCGGCTGCGTCGCCGGCTGGCGAAGAAGTTCATCGAGGGCGTGCGCTTCGACCCGAAGCCGGCGTTCCCGCGCACGGTGCTCTGACGCGGGCCGACCGGTAGCACCGGACGGAGCCCCTCCCCGGCCGGGGAGGGGCTCCGTCCGTCTTTCCGGGCGCCGGTGCGAGCGGTGGCTCAGCTGCCCCGTCCGGGCATGGCGAACCGCTCCCGGCGCCCGGCGCGCGTGAGCGCCAGCCAGTCGCGCAGGCCGCGGACGTCCCGCCGGCTGAGGAAGAAGTAGCCGAACCGGACGAGCTCGAGCGGGAACAGCCAGCGCATGCCCGGCTGGGCCATGAGGTAGCCGCGGTTGCGGTAGGTGAAGAAGCGCTTGACCTCGTCACCCGGGTACTGGGCCGACAGCCGGCCGCCCAGGATCGGGACGAACTCGTCGCCCCCCTGGGGGTGCAGGTACGCGGCGCGCAGGGTGGTGCCGAAACGCAGCCCGGAGCGCTGCAGCCGCCGATGGATCTCCGTCTCGTCGCCGCGCAGGAACAGCCGCAGGTCCGGCACCCCGATGGCCCGGAACGCCGAGGCGCGGAAGAGCGCGCCGTTGAACAGCGACGCGTACGACGGCAGGAACTCGTCGGGCCCGAAGGCGTCGACCGTGCCGGACCAGCGCAGCCCGCGGCGCAGCGGGAACGCCAGCCGCCGCGGGTCCGCCTCGTCGACGACCGCGGGCGACACCTCGGCGAGCTCCCGGCGGCCGGCCTCCTCCAGCAGGATCTCCAGGACGTCCCGGCTTCCCGGCCGGCCGTCGTCGTCCGCGCACCAGACCCAGTCGGCGCCCAGGGAGAGCGCGGTCAGCAGCCCCAGCGCGAACCCACCGGCACCGCCGAGGTTGGTGCGCGAGGGCAGGTAGACGGTCCGCACATCGCAGGCCCCGACCACCGCCTCGGTCTCGGCGTCGGCCCCGTTGTCGACGACGACGATCGCCCCGACCGGGCGGCTCTGCGCCGCGATGGCCCGCAGGCTCTGCCGGAGGAGCTCGGCGCGGTCGCGGGTGACGACGACGGCGACGACGAGCTCGTCAGCGGCCGGCGGCACCGCGGTCACGCAGCACCGTGCCCCTCGTCGAGGACCGCCTCCGGACCCTTGTACGCCCGCAGGACGGCCTTCAGCGGGCCCTGCTGCTTGATCTGGCCGTGCTCCATCCAGATGGCGCTGGTGCACAGCCGCTTGAGGAACTCGTCGGAGTGCGAGGCGAACACCAGCAGCCCGGCGCGGTCGACCAGGTCGCTGAGGCGGTCGCGCGCCTTCTCCAGGAAAGCCGCGTCGACGGCGCCGATGCCCTCGTCCAGCAGCAGGATCTCGGGGTCGATGCTGGTCACGACGCCGAGCGCCAACCGGACGCGCATGCCCGTGGAGTAGGTGCGCAGCGGCATCGACAGGAAGTCGCCGAGCTCGGTGAAGTCGGCGATGTCGTCGACCCGCTTCTCCATCTGCTTCCGCGTCATGCCGAGGAACAGCCCGCGGATCATGATGTTCTCGTAGCCGGAGATCTCCGGGTCCATCCCGACGCCCAGGTCGAAGACCGGGGCGACGCGGCCCTCCACCACGGCTGTGCCGCGGGTGGGCTCGTAGATCCCGGCGAGCAGTCGCAGCAGCGTCGACTTGCCGGCGCCGTTGTGCCCCACCAGGCCGACGCGCGCGCCGTGCTGGAGGTCCACGTTGATGTCGCGGAGCGCCTCGATGATGGGCACCTTGGTGTCGCTGCTGATGTTGCCGCCGACGACCCCCAGCACGGCCTTCTTCAGCGATCTGCTCTTCGCGTCGAAGATGGGGAAGTCGACCGACGCGTCGCGCGTCGTGATGCTGACCATGAAGATGTGCCTCTTTCTCTCTGCCGGCCGGGTCAGACCCAGTAGGCGACGCGTGCCCGGTACCGGCGCATCACCACGAGGGTCAGGATCCAGCCCACGACGGTGATCACGAGGACCACCACCCAGTGCCGCACCAGCTGGTCGTTGCCCAGCATCGGGGCACGGACGATCTCCACGAAGTGGAGGAACGGGTTGAACTCGGCGAGCCGGGCCCGCTCGGCGACCGCCGGATTGGGGCTGTTGATCAGGTCGTCGTAGATCCAGACGATCGGCGTCAGGAAGAACATGAGCTGGACGATGCTCTGGGTGATCGGCGTGAGGTCGCGGAAGCGCGTGCTCACGATCCCGGCCAGGAGCGCCACCCAGGCCCCGTTGACCATCAGCAGCAGGACGGCGGGGATCGCCGCCAGCGCCGTCCACTTGAGCGGCTGCGGGAACACGATCAGCATCACCGCGTAGACGATGAGGTTGTGCGCGAAGAACAGGATGTGGCGCCAGACCAGCCGGTACACGTGCACGCTGATCGGTGAGGGCAGGTGCTTGATCAGCCCCTCGTTGGCGATGAACACCTCGGAGCCCTCGTTGATGCAGCCGCTGATGAAGGCCCAGACGATGAAGCCCACGAGGACGTGCGGCAGCAGCGTCTCCAGCGGGACGCCGAACAGCCCCGCGTAGAGGATGCCGAGCGCCACGGCGGTGACGGCCATGCTGATCGTGATCCAGACCGGGCCGAGCACCGAGCGCCGGTAGCGCTGGCGGATGTCCTGCCAGCCCAGGTGCCCCCAGAGCTCGCGTTGCCGCCAGCCCCCCGACAAGTCCGCCAGCGTCTTCCGCATGGGGGAGTCGGGCACGGTCGTTGCTGCAGTCACGCGGTCGACGCTACCTGCGCCGCCCCCGCCGGGCCCGCAGGCACGGTTGTGACGGACGCCCCCGTACCCCTCACGACACGGTGACCACAACCTGCCCACCCGTCGTGACCAGAACGGTGCCGCGCTCGAAGTCCATCTGCCGGCCACGGCCGGTCGTGTACTCACCGCTGGCCGGGAAGCCCAGCCGGCCGCCCTCGTACCCGTTCACCGCCCAGGCGTCGTAGAAGGCGCCGCGGATGGCATGCGCGCCGGTCGTCGGTGACCAGTAGACCGCCCCGCCCTGGAACACGTTGTAGGCGCCGTTCGGCACGTGCCTCTCGTCGGACAGCGGGAAGCCGAGGAAGCCCTGCTCCCAGCCGGTCGCCGCCCAGGCGCGGTAGATGGCGCCCTTGACCACGGCCGTGCCGGTCTCGCGGGAGGAGTAGATCGAGCCGCCCTGGAAGTGCTGCACCCGGCCGTCGGTGCCCCGCGGGAGGGACGTGACGTCGGTACCCGGGAGGCCCAGGTCGCCCGTCGCGCCTCCCCACCGGAGCCACGTCGACTCGATGGCGCCGGTGACCGCGTGCGCCCCGGTCGCCGGCGACCAGAGGATCGAGCCGCGCTGGAAGGTGGTGACCGTGCCGGCGCCCCCGGGCAGCTCGACCGCGTCCGCGGTCGGGTAGCCCAGCGGCCCGTTCTCCCACCCAGCAGCCGCGAAGGCCCGGTAGGTGGGCCCGGAGGCGGCGTGCGCACCGGTCGACGACGACCAGTAGAGGGAGCCACCCTGGAAGTGCGCGACCGCACCCCGCGTCGCGGTGGCCGCCTGGTCGGTGGCCGGGAAGCCGAGCGCTCCGGTCGCACCGCCCCGCGCGGCGTACTCGCGGGCGAGCTCAGCGGTGAGGGCGCGGGCCCCGGTCGCCGGTGACCAGTAGATGCCGCCCCGCTCGAACAGGCTGTAGGTGCCGCCGGGCACGCTCTGCTCGTCCGCCACCGGGTAGCCCAGCGGACCGCCTTCGTACCCCGAGCGCGCCCAGCGCTGCTGGATCGCGCCCTTCACGAAGTGCAGGCCGGTGCCTGCGGAGCGGTAGAGCGCACCCCCGGCGAACGCGACGTAGCTGCCCGTCCCGGTGGACCGCTCCCGCGAGTGCGGGAAACCGAGCACGCCCGCGTACCCGCCGAGCTGCATCCAGCGGTCGTGGAAGGCGCCGGTCAGGGCGTGCGCCCCGCCGGCCGGCGACCAGTAGACGCGCCCGCCGGTGAACTCGCTGTACGCGCCGCCGGGCACGTGCACCTCGTCGGTCTTCGGGAAGCCCAGCGGGCCGGCCTCGTAACCGGTCCGCGCCCACTCGGTCCAGATGTCGCCCTTGACGTAGTGCGTGCCGGTGGCCGGTGACCAGTAGAACGCGCCGCCCTCGAAGGTGCTGTAGGTCCCGCCGGGCACGTCGGTCTCGTCCCTGGTCGGGTAGCCCAGGAAGCCGCCCTCGTACCCGGTCCGGGCCCACTGCGTCCAGATGTCGCCCTTGACGAAGTGGGCGCCGGTCCCGGGTGACCAGTACAGACCGCCGTTGCGGAACAGCTGGTAGCAGCCGCCGCGCACCAGGGTGCAGTTCGCCGTGGACGTGGCGTCGCCGAGGATGCCGGTGGCCCCGCCCATCGACGCCCACTTGTCGGCGAGCGCCGCGCCGCCGGGGCTCTGCGTCGACCCGAACCAGTCGGTGTAGTAGAGCCAGAAGTTGCGGTTCCCGTACGCGGAGCACCCGTCACCGGCGGAGTAGCCGGCGGCCAGCGCCGCGGCGTTGGGCTGGTAGGGCGTGTAGTTGTAGAGGCCGGCGGTCGCCACGTTCTGGATGTAGACCTGCGAGGAGCCGCACGCGGCCGTGGGGTGGAACCGGACGGCCTGCGTCCGGCCCGCCTTGTGGTTGTAGTTGTCGGGATGGGCGGCGTAGACGCGGAACTTCCGCGCGGCGCTGTAGACCTGCAGCGACAGGCCCTTGTACGACGGGTCGCAGGGCGCGGTGTCCGGGCAGCCGAACCCCAGCGCCTCTTCGTACCGCCGCGGGTTGAGGCTGTAGCGACCGTCGGGCAGCTTGGTGGCGCCGCCCCGCATGGTCACCAGGGACTGCTCCTTCTGCAGCATCACCAGCAGCACGCGGGGGTTGATCCCGCACGCGCGGCCGGCCTTGACCAGGATCTGCGCCGCCGTCTCGGCGGGGGCGCCCTGGTAGGCGGCGCAGTAGGCGTCCGCGGCGCGGGTGCCGGTGTCCTGCCGGTAGTCCTTCAGGCACGGGGTGCCATCCGGCGCCGGGGTGCAGTTGGCGCCCTTCTGGTCGAGGAAGGTCTGCACCTGGCCGACGTCCATGCTGCCGCCGTCGTAGAACAACGCGTCGGAGATGATGTTGCCGGCCGGGTACTGCCGGGCGTCGGCGGCAGCGGCGACCGGCGCGGGGCCGACCACCAGCAGCGGGCAGGCGACGACGGCGGCCAGCAGGGTGGCGAGGACCCGGCCCAGGGCCGGAGAGACGGGCCGAATCACGGGACGTCCAGGGACGTCTCGTCCGACACCGCCGCGGTCGTGGACGAGCGATAACTGAGAGTTGCCGTCCATGTACCTGAGGTTACCTGTGCATCGTTGATCTCCAGCCAGCCGCAGGCCGTCGTGGTCGCGTCGGCCGTCGCCGGCCGGGACACCTCGACCCGGACGTCGTCCCGCTCCAGCGTGGCCGTGCACTCCCCTCCGGACTCCACGATCCCGCTGACGTAGCCGGCGACCTCGGCGCCGGACCCCGGGGTCCATCCGGCAGCGGTCACCACCACCTCCACGGCCGCGGGGAGGCGCTCGGCATCGCCGAAGGCCACCGGCGTGTCGGAGCCGCGGTCGCGGACCACCAGCAGCACGACCGCCGCGACCAGGACACCGGCCAGGACCGCGGCGGCGACGACGAGCCGACGTCCGCCGTACCGGGACCTGCTCGTGCTGCGCATGGGTGTGCCTGTCCTCTCCAGATCGATCCGCGGCCGCCCGTCCGGGCGCCCGACGGACCGGTCAGCGGGTGGTGACCGTGGCCCGGCCGAGCGCGTCCACCGTGATGGACCCGCGCTGGAACTCGGTGCGCGTGCCCCCGGAGTACGCCTGTGCCTCCGAGGTCGGGAAGCCGAGCGCCCCGCGCTCGGCGCCGATGCTCAGGTACGTCGTGTACGTCGCGCCGGTCACCGCCCGGGCGCCGGTGGCCGGCGACCAGTAGATGGACCCGCCGGTGAACCGGCTGGACGTCCCACCCGTGGTGTTCGTCTCGTCGCTGGTCGGGAAGCCGAGCATGCCGGTCTCGTAGCCGCTGAGGGCCCAGCGGTCGTAGATCGCACCCTTGACGTAGTGCGCTCCCGAGGCCGGCGACCAGTAGACGGCGCCGCCCTGGAACAGGCTGAACGTGCCGCCCCGGACGTTGGTCTCGTTCCGCGTCGGGAACCCGAGGAACCCGCCCTCGTACCCGCTCCGCGCCCAGGTGTCGTAGATCGCGCCCTTGACGTAGTGCGCGCCGGTGGCCGGCGACCAGTAGACGGCGCCGCCCTGGAACAGGCTGAACGTGCCGCCCCGGACGTTGGTCTCGTTCCGCGTCG
>NZ_JAPVBG010000002.1:766189-942137 GCF_026967805.1 Blastococcus sp. VKM Ac-2987 | reverse complement strand
GTCGGGAACCCGAGCACGCCGCCCTCGTACCCGGCCTTGGCCCAGGTGTCGTAGATCGCGCCCTTGACGTAGTGCGCACCCGTGGCCGGCGACCAGTAGACGGCGCCGCCCTGGAACAGGCTGAACGTGCCGCCCCGGACGTTGGTCTCGTCCCGCGTCGGGAACCCGAGCACGCCGCCCTCGTACCCGGCCTTGGCCCAGGTGTCGTAGATCGCGCCCTTGACGTAGTGCGCTCCCGTGGCCGGCGACCAGTAGACGGCGCCGCCCTGGAACAGGCTGAACGTGCCGCCCCGCACGTTGGTCTCGTCCCGCGTCGGGAACCCGAGGAACCCGCTCTCGTACCCGGTCTTCGCCCAGGTGTCGTAGATCGCGCCCTTGACGTAGTGCGCACCCGTGGCCGGCGACCAGTAGATCGACCCGCCTTGGAAGTGCGTGTACGTCCCGCCCGGGGCGTTGGACTCGTCGGTCGTCGGGTAGCCCAGGAAGCCGGTCTCCCAGCCGTTGCGCGCCCAGAGGTCGAAGGTCGCGCCCTTGACCACGTGCGCGCCCGTCGCCTGGGACCAGTAGATCCCGCCGCCCCGGAAGGCGACGTACTTCCCGCCGTTCCGGTAGGTGGACTTCTCGTCGGCTGAGGGCGCGCCCAGCGCCGCCGGCCCGCCCCAGCCGAGGTACGTGTCCAGGAGCGGCCCGTTCATCAGCACCGTGGCGCCGGTGGCCGGGCTCCAGTACACGCGCCCCTTCTCGTACGCCTGCCACGACACGTCGGCGGCGGACTGCAGCGATCCGACCGGGCTGCCCAGGGTGGTGGTCCCGCCGGCGGCGGCGTGCCGCGCGGCCATGTCCTGCGCCCGGTTGGGCATCCGGGCGACGACCTTGGCCCGGATGCCCGGGAGCTCGGCGTACCCGTACTGCCCGGGGCAGGCGGTGCTGCCGACGTCCCGGTGCCCGAAGACGGTCGGCAGGGTGACCGACGTACCTGCCTTGTACCTGGCCGTGCCCCCGCCCTTGGACGTCAGCTGGGTGGTCCCCGCCGGATCGATGCCGTAGAGGGAGAACTTCCAGGCGATGATCGCCGCCACGGCGTCCACCATCGCCGGGGTGGTGGGCACCGTCTCGTAGTTGCCCAGCATCGAGACGCCGAAGGTGCCGGTGTTGAAGCCGCCGGCGTGGGCGCCGATGACCGTGCTCGACAGGCCACCGGCACGGCCCTCCCACAGCCGGCCGAACTTGTCGGCGATGACGTTGTAGCCGATGTCGCCCCACCCGAGGCTCACCGAGTGGTAGCGGTAGATCGACCGCATCATCGCCGGCACCTGGTCGGCCGTGTAGTTGTTCGTGTCGGCCGTGTGGTGCAGCGTCGCGGCCCGGATGGTGGGCGCGTACTCCGGGTCCCACCCCATGATCGACTCGTCGGCTCCCCACTGGGCCCGGGAGTAGACGTCAGGCATGTCCATCGCCGCGTCCGCGGTGTCCTGGATCTCCGGGCTCTCCAGCGAGGAGTCCGCCGGGCTCGTCCCGGGGTCGACCAGGTCCAGCTGCACGTCGGTGGGCGCAGCGCCGGACCGGGTCACCAGCTCGACCTCCACGCCCGTGCTCGGCCCGGTCCAGAGCGGCGCGGTCCCGCCGCGTCGCTGCACCGCCGCGGCGACGTCCTGGCCGGCGTCGGCGCCGGCGTCCTCCGGGCCGACCTCGGTCCACCCGCCCCACGCGCCGGCCGCGTCCTGCACCCGGACCTGCACGCGGACGTCGGTGACGGCGGCGTCGTACGCCCAGGTGACCCCGACCAGGGAGAACGACGCGACGCCGGTACGGCTGACCGTGAGCGTCGGCGCGGTGTCGGGGACGCCGGTCACCGGCTCGCTCGTCCCCTCCTGCACCTCGGCCACCGGGGCCGGGTCCGCCACCGATCCCAGCGCCACTTCCTGCGTGCCCGTGGCGACCGGCTGGGCCTCTGGCCCGGTCTCGGCGTAGACGGGGAGGACGAGGACTACTCCCGAGAAGGCCAGGAAGGCGATGAGTCCCGCGGCGAATCGGCGCACGAACGAGGTTCCTTTCGCGGTCAGCGGGCTGCACCCCTCCCGGTGGAGGGAACGACAGGTCTTCCTGAGGTCTTCGTCAGGGGCCGGGGACCTCTTGAGTCCATCCGCGAAGAATTCACCGGCGCGCGCCCGGTGGGGCGGGCGACACGTCGAGCGGTGAAGGGTGTGACGGCTGGGCTTCGTGCGCATCTCCGTGACCGGGCGGGCGCACTGCGACGTGGGGCTGGCACTAATTCCGTGTCGGAGCCCTTTCGTGGCTCCCGGGCGTGGCTAGCCTTGCCGACACCGATGCCCGAAGCGTCACAACTCGTCCGGCACGGCGCCTCCTGCGCCGGCCGCGCAGGCGCTGATCACCGCATGTGAGGACACCACGTGAGCCGAGACCGGCACGAGCAGGATGGGTCGGCCAGGCGCCCCCTGCCTCCGCGCCTCGACCCCCGTGCGGGGCGCCCGACGCGTTCCCGCGGTGGTTCCGGCGAGCAGTCCGGGCAGGCCGCGGGCCGGGCTCGCACCGGACATGGGGCGACCGCGGTCCGCGTCGTCGCCGGGTTGCTCTCGGCCTTCCTCCTCGCCGGCACCGGCTGGGGCTGGTACCTGGGTCAGGTGGCGGCGGCCACGGTCAACCGGACGGACGCGATCCCGAGCGAGGGCAACGACGCGTCGGCCAACGCCGGTGAGGCGATGAACCTGCTGCTGGTGGGCAACGACAGCCGCAGCTCGCTCACCGAGCAGCAGCTCGCCGACCTCAACGCCGGCTCCGACTCGGGCAGCAACACCGACACGATGATCCTCGTGCACGTGCCTGCCGACGGCTCGAAGGCAGCCTTCGTCTCGTTCCCGCGCGACTCGTGGGTGGAGATCCCCGGCTACGGCGAGGACCGGCTCAACGCCGCCTACGCCTACGGCCGGATGAACGCCCCCGACGGCGCCTCCGACGAGGTGCGGTCCGCGCAGGGCTCGCAGCTGCTGGTGCAGACCATCTCCCAGCTGACCGGGCTGCGCATCGACCACTACGCCGAGGTCGACCTGCTCGGCTTCTTCGAGCTGTCCGGCGTCGTCGGCGGGGTGGAGGTCAACCTCTGCAAGCCCGTCGACGACCGCGAGTGGTCCGGCGCCTACTTCCCCGCCGGCGTGCAGACGATCAGCGGCGCGGACGCGTTGAAGTTCGTGCGCCAGCGGCACAACTTCGGCCCGCAGGGCCGCGGCGACTTCGACCGGATCGTCCGCCAGCAGGTGTTCATCGCCGGCGTGCTGCGCAAGATGCTCTCCGAGGACGTCCTGTTCGACCTCGGCAAGCAGCGCGAACTGGTCGAGGCCGCGTCGCAGGCGCTGACCGTCGACGAGAACCTCGACCTGCTCCAGCTCGCCGAGCAGATGCAGTCGGTGACCGCCGGCAGCATCGAGTTCCAGACCGTGCCGAACCAGGGGACCGGTGAGGAGGAGGGGAAGTCGATCGTCCGGCTCGAGGACGAGGACGCGCTCCGGGCGTACTTCGCCGACCTCTCGGCCGAGCCCGAGGAGGTGGCCCCGGCCACGCCGGAGGCGCCGCAGGCCGTCGACCCCGCGCGGGTCCCGGTCGACGTCTACAACGGCTCGGGGACCCCGGGCCTCGCCGCGAAGGCGGCCTCGGCCCTGACCGCGGCGGGTTTCCCCGTCGGCTCGACCGGCAATGCGTCGTCCATGGACCACGACCGGACCGAGGTCCGCCACGCCCCCGGTGACGAGGCGCTCGCCGGCACGGTGGCCGCCGCCATCCCGGGCGCGGTCCTGGCGGAGAGCGACGACGCCGCCGGCGGCACCGTCCAGCTGGTGCTCGGCAGCGACTTCAACGGCGTCGGGACTGCGGTCACCCCGCCCGCCCCGGCCGCGGCGGTCGAGGCCGAGGACGCCCGCACCGCCGCCGACACCACCTGCATCAACTGATGGCCGCGCCCGCCCTGCCGGCCGACCTGCTCGCGCAGGCGCTGCGCCGGTCCCCCGCCACCCCGCTGCTGACCTGGTACGACGACGCCAGCGGCGAGCGGGTGGAGCTGTCGGCGACCACGCTGGCCAACTGGGTGGCCAAGACGGCGAACCTCCTGCAGGAGGAGTTCGACGTCGGGCCGGGCAGCAGCGTGGCGCTGGCCCTGCCGGTGCACTGGCAGACCGCCGCGGTCCTGCTCGGGGTGTGGAGCTGCGGCGCGGCGGTCCTGGACACCGCGGCGGAGGACGACGGCCGGCTCGACGGCGCCGACGTGGTGCTCGCCGCCCAGGACCGCCTGGGCGCGATCGAGGAGCAGGGCGTCGAGGAGCTGCTGGGGCTCTCGCTGCACCCGCTGGGCATGGGCATGACCGGCTACGCGGGCCCGGCCCGCGACTTCGCGCTCGAGGTGCGCGCGCACGGGGACGTCTTCGCCGCCTGGGCGCCGCCCCGGGCGGACGGGCCGGGCCTCGTGCTCGGCGGGCTGGAGCTCTCGCTCGGCGGCCTGGTCGACGCCGCCGTCGAGCTGGCCGGAAGGCTGGGCATCGTCGAGGGCGACCGGTTGCTCGTCGATGCCCGCGTCGCTGCCGAGGCCGGTCCGGTCGCCTGGCTGCTCGCCCCGCTGGCGGCCGGCGCCTCCGTCGTCCTGGTCGGCTCGGTGGACGTGTCCGGGCTGGCGCAGCGGGCGGCGAGCGAGCGGGTGACGGCTACGCTCGGACAGCGTGTGGACGGTATCCGCGAACTCGGTCGCGACGCCTGATCCGTCCGCCCCGCCGCCCGCCGGCACGACCCCCGCACCGCGGTGACGTTCTCCGTCCTCGCCCGCGACCCCGCCACCGGTGACCTCGGCATCGCCGTCTCCTCGTGCATCCTGGCCGTCGGCCGGGCGGTGCCGGCCGCCCGGCCCGGGGTGGGGATCGTCGCCGTCCAGGCGCGCAGCCGGCGGGGCCTGGGGAACGCGCTGCTGTCCGGGTTGGCGGCGGGAGAGGCCCCGGCGACCCTGGTGCGCCGGGCCGCGCACTCGGCCGAGGACGCCGACCGGCAGCTCGCGGTGCTGGACGCCACGGGCCGGGTCGCGGCGGACACCGGACCGGGCTCCTTCCCCGCGTGCGGTCACCTGGTGGACGCCGGTGTCAGCGTGCAGGGCAACATGCTGGCGTCCGACGAGGTGCTGCCCGCCATGTCGCAGGCGTTCGGCGCCGCGGGCGGTGCGTTCGCCGACCGGCTCCTGACCGCGCTCGGTGCCGGCCAGGCGGCGGGCGGGGACCTGCGTGGACGCCAGTCCGCCGCGCTGCTCGTGGTCGGTGGGGACCCGGCCACCGACGAGGACGACGGCATCCGGACGGACCTGCGGGTCGACGACTCCCGGGACCCGGTCGCGCAGCTGCGGATGCTGCGGAACCTGCAGCGCGCCTACGACGAGCGCGACTACGAGCACCTGGCGCTGTTCGCCCCCGAGGGCGCCCGCGACCTCTACGCGGCGCTGGCCGCGTCCCGTCGCGGCGACCGCGACGGTGCCCGGCGGGCGCTGGAGGAGCTGCGCCGCCGGCCGGGGTGGTCGGCCTGGCTGAGCGCGATGGCCGGCGACGGGCGGTTGTCCGCGGTGTCCCGCCTGCTGGACTGAGGGGCGTCGCCGGCGGCGCGGACCGGTCAGTCGTCGCCCGGGGCGGCGTTCGACAGGACGACCAGCTGGCGGAGGCAGTGGTCGCGCAGCGGCTCGGGGAAGCCCTCGGCCAGGCGGTAGAACACGACCCGTCCCTGCTTCCGGTTGGTCACCAGACCGGCGGTGCGCAGCAACCGCAGGGCGTAGCCGACGGCGTCCTCGTTGACGTCCAGGGCCAGCGCGAGGTCGCCGACGCAGAGCTCCTCCACCACGTCGAGCGCGAACAGGACCCGGGCCCGGGTGGGATCGGCCATCAGGCTCAGCACGCTGGTCAGCCGGGCGGCCTCCTCCCGACCGGGGAGCCGCGCGCGGGCGTGGGCGACCCGCTCGGGATCGACCGGGTGCGCGTGCGGGGAACCAGACATCGGGGGACACCTCCGGCGGCGCCCATACCCGGACGGTCTCCCGGTAAGCCGCCCGCCACTGGAGCGCCTGCGTTTACCCGTACGACCGTACGGGCATGCGGACGGACGCCCAGGTCCCGCGGCGCCGCGGTCCGCGCGCCGGGACGGGTGCGGGCCATCACCCTGGGACGAGAGCGAAGCCGTGCACGGCGGCCGCGGGGCGAGCCGCTCGCGCACACGACGAGAGAGTGGAGACCGGAGCCATGGCGACGAAGCAGGGCCACGAGGGCCACGAGGGCCAGGAGCAGGGTCAGGGCGGCGGCGGGATGTCGCACCAGACGAAGATGTACCTGCGCTTCGCGGCCATGATCAGCACGTCCATGGTCGTCATGTACTTCACCATGTTCGCCGGCACGTGGGAGTGGAGCCACGTCCGGTTCAGCGAGAGCCGCGTGTTCATGGCGCTCACCATGGGCGGCACCATGGGGCTGGTCATGCTCGCCTGGATGCTGAACATGTACAAGAACATCAAGGGCAACATCGCCATCGTGGCGGCGAGTCTGCTGCTGCTGGGCGGCGGCGTCTTCCTCGACCGCAGCCAGACCACGGTGGACGACGTCAACTGGATGAGCGCGATGATCCCGCACCACTCGCTGGCCATCACCCGCTCCGAGCGCGCGGACATCGACGACGTCCGGGTGTGCCAGCTCGCCGTCGAGATCATCCGGGCCCAGGAGCGGGAGATCGCCGAGATGGAGTGGCTGATCGAGGACATCCGGGAGAACGGCGAGGCGGAGACCCTCGAGGAGGCGCTGGCCCGGCCCGTCCCCGAGTTCGAGGGCTCCGCCCTGCGCGACTGCCCGCGGGCGGACTGAGCGCCGGCAGCTGATCGGGCGCCGCGGGCGGCCGGGGGCCCGCACCGCGCGGGCCCCCTCGGCGCCTACTTCAGCAGGCTCCGGGCGATGACCATGCGCTGCACCTGGTTGGTGCCCTCGTAGATCTGGGTGATCTTGGCGTCGCGCATCATCCGCTCGACCGGGAAGTCCTGGGTGTAGCCGGCGCCACCGAAGAGCTGGACGGCGTCGGTGGTCACCTGCATGGCGACGTCGGAGGCGAACGCCTTGGCCGAGGCCGAGACCCGGGTGACGCCGGGCCGACCCTGCTCCCCCGCCGCGGCCGCGACGTAGACCAGGTGGCGGGCCGCCTCGATCTTCATCTCCATGTCGGCGAGCATGAACTGCACGCCCTGGAACGAGCCGATCGACGTCCCGAACTGCCGACGCTCCTTGACGTAGGCCACCGACGCGTCCAGCGCGCCCTGGGCCACGCCGACGGCCTGCGCGCCGATGGTCGGCCGGGTGAAGTCCAGTGTGCGCAGCGCCGTCTTGAAGCCGGTGCCGGGCGCACCGATGATCCGGTCGGCCGGGATGGTGCAGCCGGTGAAGTAGAGCTCGCAGGTGGGCGACCCCTTGATGCCCATCTTGCGTTCCTTCGGGCCAACGGCGAAGCCCGGGTCGTCGCGGTGCACGGCGAACGCGGAGATGCCGTTGGCACCCTTCCCGGGATCGGTGACGGCCATGACCGTGTACCACTCGGAGACGCCGGAGTTGGTGATCCAGGCCTTGGTGCCGTCGAGCACCCAGCTGTCGCCGTCGAGCCGGGCGCGGGTCTTCATCGCCGCGGCGTCGGAGCCGGCCTCCCGCTCGGAGAGCCCGTAGCTGATCATCGCCTCGCCGGAGGCGATCGACGGCAGCACCTTCTGCTTCACGTCCTCGGACGCGGACAGGATGATCGGCATCGACCCGAGCTTGTTGACCGCGGGGATGAGCGAGGCGCTGACGTCGACGCGGGCGACCTCCTCGATGACGATGCAGGTGGCGATCGCGTCGGCGCCCTCGCCGCCGTACTGCTCGGGGATGTGGGTGGCGTGGAAGCCGGCCGCGGTGAGCGCCTTCTGCGCCTCGATCGGGTAGCGCGAGTCGGCGTCCACCTCGGCGGCGTAGGGGGCGATCTCCCGCTCGGCGATGTCGCGCACCGCCGCCCGGATCGCCTCGTGCTCCTCGGTCAACGCGTACAGCCCGCTGTTCGTACCCACGTCTCCGATCGTAGGACGTCCGACTACCCGTCGGTAGCGAGGCGCTCCTGGAGGGTGAGATCGCGGGCGACGACGCTCTCGGCGAGCTCGGCCTGGAACCGCTCGACCCGGGCACGAAGCTGCGGGTCGGCCGCGGCGAGGATGCGGACGGCGAGCAGGCCGGCGTTCCGCCCGCCGCCGATGCCCACGGTGGCCACCGGCACGCCGGCCGGCATCTGCACGATCGACAGCAGGCTGTCCAGCCCGTCCAGCCGGTCCAGCGGCCGCGGCACGCCGATGACCGGCAGCGGCGTGGCCGCCGCGACCATGCCCGGCAGGTGCGCCGCTCCCCCGGCGCCGGCGACGATCACCCGCAGCCCCCGGCCGGCCGCGCCCTCGGCGTAGTCGAGCATGCGGCGCGGGGTGCGGTGGGCCGAGACGACGTGCGCCTCGTAGCCGATGCCGAACTCCGCCAGCGCCTCGGCGGCCGGCGCCATCATCGGCCAGTCGGAGTCGCTGCCCATCACGATGCCGACGACCGGGTGGTCGGCGGGGACCGGCTGGCTCACGGGGCCTCCTCGGCGCTCAGTGGTCGTGCTCGAAGGCGAAGGCGGGGTCCACGACCCCGTCGGCGAGATAGCGCGCGGCGGCGACCGCCCGGGCCCGCACCTCGGCGACGTCGTCGCCCAGCGCCGTCACGTGCCCGAGCTTGCGGCCCGGGCGCTGGGTCTTGCCGTACCAGTGCAGCTTCACGTCCGGCCAGTGCGCCATGAAGTGGTGCACGCGCTCGTCGAGCGCCGGCCCCGACCAGCCCTCGGCCGCCGCGGCACCACCCAGGACGTTGGCCATCACCGCGACCGGGGCGGTCATCGCCGTCGAGCCCAGCGGGTAGTCGAGGACCGCGCGCAGGTGCTGCTCGAACTGGCTCGTGCGGGCGCCCTCGATGGTCCAGTGGCCGGAGTTGTGCGGGCGCATGGCCAGCTCGTTGACCAGCACGCCGTCCGTGGTCTCGAACAGCTCGACGGCGAGCATGCCCACGACGCCGAGGGAGTCGGCGATCCGCACGGCGAGCTCCTGCGCGGCGGCCGCGCGCTCCTCCGAGAGGCCGGGCGCCGGGGCGACCACCTCGGCGCACACCCCGTCGCGCTGGACGGTCTCCACCACCGGCCACACCGCCACCTGGCCGAACGGCGAGCGGGCCACCTGGGCGGACAGCTCCCGAACCATCGCCACGCGCTGCTCGGCCAGCAGGGTGCCGTGCCGCTCCAGCAGCGCCGTCGCCGCCGCGACGTCCCGCACGACGAAGACGCCCTTGCCGTCGTAGCCGCCGCGCGGGGTCTTCAGGACGACCGGCCACCCGGCGGTGCGGGCGAACTCCTCGACGTCGGCGGCCGAGGACGCCTCCGCCCACGCCGGCTGGGGCTCCCCCGCCTCGGCCAGCGCCCGCCGGAGGACCAGCTTGTCCTGGGCGTGCACCAGTGCCCGCGGGCCGGGCGCGACCCGGGTGCCCGCCGCCTCGAGCGCCGCCAGGTGCTCGGTCGGCACGTGCTCGTGGTCGAAGGTGACGACGGTGGCGCCGTCGGCCACGGCGCGCAGCGCGTCCAGGTCCCGGTGGTCACCGATCCGCACGTCGGTGGCGACGAGCGCGGCCGACTCGTCGGGGCCGGCGGCCAGGACCCGCAGCGACTGGCCGAGGGCGACGGCGGCCTGGTGGGTCATGCGGGCGAGCTGACCGCCGCCGATCATGGCCACCACGGGAAGTCCGGTGTGCGGGTGCAGGGGCGCAGGCATGGTGCCCGAAGGCTAGCCCGGCGCCCGCGCGGCCCGAGCACCGTCCGGGTCCCTCCGTAGACTGGAGCCCGTGGCCTCCCTCGCGCAGCTGCGCCGGCTCCTGCGCGACGGCCCGAGCCGACTGATGCGGGAGCTCGGCGCCTTCGGCGTCGTGGGCGCGGTGTGCTTCCTGGTCGACGTGGGCCTGTTCCAGCTGCTCTACGCCCACGTGGGTCTGGGGGCGGTGACGTCGAAGCTGCTGGCCACCCTGGTCTCGATGACCCTCGCCTTCGTCGGGCACCGGTTCTGGTCGTTCGCCGACCGTGCCCGCACCGGCCTGCGCCGTGAGTACACCCTGTTCGTCGCGGTCAACGCCGCCGCACTGCTCCTGGGCCTGACCATCATCGGCGTCGTCCGCTACCCCCTCGGGCAGGACAGCGCCCTGGTGCTGCAGGGCGCCAACCTCCTCTCCATCGGGCTCGGCACGGTGCTGCGCTTCCTCGCGTACCGGCGGTGGGTGTTCGTGGAGGAGTCCGCGACGCCCCGGGAGCAGCCGCCCGTGGCCGAGCGGGTCCGGTGAGCGTGCCGGCGCCGCCGGGCCGGGCCGTCGCCGTCGTCCCGGCCCGGGCCGGCTCACGTGGCCTGCCGGGGAAGAACCTGATGACGGTCGGGAACGCGTCCCTGGTGGCCCGCGCCGTCCGCAGCGCGCGCGGAGCCGGTATCGAACAGGTCGTCGTCAGCACCGACGGGACCGACATCGCCGAGGAGGCCGAGCGGCTCGGGGCGACGGTCGTCCTCCGGCCGGCGGAGCTGTCGACCGGCAGCAGCCGGACGGTGTCCGCGTTGCTGCACGCGGCCCGGACGCTGGACCTGCCGGACGACACGACGGTCGTCCTGCTCCAGCCGACATCCCCGTTGCGCACCGCCGACGACGTCCGCGCCGTCCTCGAGCGGCACGCCCGGGGCGACGTGCGCACGACCCTCACCGTGACCACCGCCGACCACCATCCCTGGAAGCAGCTGCTGGTGGGGCCGGACGGGTCCGTCCGCCCGGTGCGCACCTGGCCCGATCTCGAGGCTCCGCGGCAGGAGCTCCCCGAGGCGCTGCGGATCAACGGCGCCGTCTACGCCACCGCCCTGGGCGCCATGCGCGCCGCGGACTCGGTGATCGTCCCGGAGGTGGCGGCGGTGCCGATGCCCGTCGAGCGGAGCGCCGACGTGGACACCGTGGCGGACCTCGAACGGGTGCGACGGGCGGCGCGCGAGCTCGGCGAGGACTGAGCGCCGCTCAGCGGTCGGCGAACCGCTTCTGCAGCGGCAACTGCCACACCGCGTCATCCCGCAGCAGGGACACGATGCGCCCGGCTGCCCCCACAGATCCGAAGTGCTCCTCCGGCGGCGTCGGCCCCTGTGCCCGGGCCTGGCGGACGGCAGCCGCGATCTCTCCGGCACGGGCCGCGACGTGCTGCACCGACGTCGCCGGGGACCGGCCGTTCTGCCGGGAGCCCACGTCGACGGCAGGGGTTCCGAGCACCGGCGCCTCCCGGACCCCGCTGCTGGAGTTCCCGACGATCACCTCCGCGTGCCGGAGCAGGGTCAGGTACGCGGGGAACCGCATCGACGGCAGCCGGACGATCCCCGGCCGCCCGTGCAGGCGCTCGAGCGCGGCCCGGACGTCGGGGGTGCCCTCGTCGTTGTTCGGGTCGATCACCACCCAGGAGCCTCCGAGCTCCAGGACGGCGTCCACGAGCTCCTCGGCCTGGCGGCGGTTGGTACCGACCTCGGTGGTGACGGGGTGCATGGCCACGATCCCGTACGGCGGCTCGGGCGTCCCGTACCGTTCGCGCACCGGCCCCAACGGGCTGACCGCCGCGACAGCGAGCGCATCGGCCTCCGGGCTGCCCACGACGAAGATGCGGTCCTCGTCCTCCCCCAGCTGCCGGACCCGGGCGCAGGCCGACTCGTTGGCCACGAAGTGGACGTGCGCCTGCTTGGTCAGCGAGTGCCGGATCGAGTCGTCGATCGTCCCGGAGACCTCGCCGCCCTCCACGTGGGCGACCCGGGTGTTGGTCAGGCTGCCGGCCAGCCCGCCGGCCAGCGCCTCGACGCGGTCCCCGTGCACGAGCACCATGTCGGCGGACTCGGCGAGCAGCAGCCGAGCGATGGAGTTCAAGCTGTTCGCGAGGACCAGCGCCATCGGCTCGTCCTCGACCTGGTTGGGCACGTGGTGGACGCGCCGCAGCCCGGCGCGCTCGATCTCGCGGACCGTGTAGCCGTACCGGTGCAGCAGGTGCATACCGGTGACCACCAGCGAGAAGTCGACGTCGGGAGCGTCCTGCAAGCCGAGGAAGACGTCGCGCATCTTGCCGAAGTCGGCGCGCGTACCGGTGATGCCGATGATGCGGCGGGCCCTGGCCGGCTCGCTCACCCGGCCGCCAGGTCGGCCCAGGACAGCTGCACGTCGGCGGGCAGGTCGCGGGCGGCCACCCGGCCCAGCACCGCGTCGTAGTCGACGGCCTTGAGTTCGCCGGTACCCGGGCGCTTGACCCACACGTTGTCGACGCCGAACGGCTCGCCGGCCGTCACGCGGGCGGTGGTCACCACGCACGCGTACGCGAAGTCGATGGTGGGCTGCTCCTCCGGGAGGATCTCCTTGCGTCCGCCGCGTGCTGCCGCCAGGACGTCCGCACCCTCGACCAGACGGCCGAAGTCGGCCGGCAGGCTGGAGATCGGGATGTCGGGCCCGGGCCAGGACAGGTCCGAGGTGAAGTGGCGCTCCAGGACGTCTGCGCCCACCGCCACCCCGCCGAGGCAGGCGTAGATGGACGTGGTGTGGTCCGACAGTCCGAGCACCGCGTCGGGGAACGCCTCCTGCAGCTCGGTGATCCCGCCGAGGCGCACCTTCTCCGGCGGCGTCGGGTAGAGGCTCGTGCAGTGCATCAGCGCGAAAGGAACGCCGGCGGAGCGGAGCAGCTCGACCGACGGGCGGATCGTGGAGACGTCGTTCATCCCCGTGCTGAGCAGCACCGGCTTGCCGAACGAGGCGATGTGCCGGACCAGTGGGTAGTTGTTGCACTCGCCCGAGCCGATCTTGAAGGCCGGGACGTCGAGACCGGCCAGACGGTCGGCCGCGGCACGGCTGAACGGCGTGGACAGTGCGATCAACCCGCGGTCGTGCGCGTGCGCGAAGACGTCCTTCTCCTCGGCGGCGGAGAGGGCGCAGCGCTGCATCATCGTGTAGATCGACTCGTCGGCGTTCCCCGGGACGACGTCGTTGGGGATCATCTCGTCCTCGACGACGTGCGACTGGAACTTGACGCACTCGACCCCGGCGTCGGCCGCGTCGTCGATCATGCGGTGCATCCGGTCGAGGTCGCCGTCGTGGTTGATGCCGAGTTCGGCGATGACCAGGGGACGGTGCCCGGGCCCGATCGCGCGGGCACCGATCGTCATCTTCGGGGCAGGTGCCGACATGCGCCCCACGGTAGAGGACGCGGACCTCCGGGCACGGACGCCGGGAAACGCCCGGCACACCGTGCCCCGGTGCCACAGCAGGCCCACCCGCCCCGGCCCTCCCGGCAGCGCGGCGGGGGCAGCAGCCGGCGCGCGCACTACGATCGGCCGCGTTCGCGGGAGGGGTGCGACCACATGGGCGAGACGGTGGAGGAACAGCGGCGCAACGATCTGCGCGAGCTCGTGCGCAGCTACGCGCGGGACCCACGCATCCGGTCGATCGCCGTGCTGGGCAACAAGCCGATGCTCCCCTCGCCCGAGCGGGCCGCGGCCGTGGACGGCTGCGACCTGGTGATCCGGGTCAACAGCTTCCGGCTCGACGAGGACGGCGAGCCGCCGAACTACGGCAAGCGGGTCGACGCGGTGTTCTTCCACCGCGGTCTGGTGGCCACGCGCTGGTTCTTCGAGGACTACCAGTACCGGCTGTACCTCCTGGTCGAGCCCGGACGCCTGCACTGGGAGCGCGAGGCGCTTCCGGACTGGTGGCCGAGTGATCTCGGCCAGGTCCACCTGTCCAACGCCGACCTGACGCTGCGGCTGTCGGACGCGCTGGGGCTGGACAGCCTCCGCGACGGCGTGTGGTCCACGACCGGCACCATGGCCGCGTTCTGGGCGCACGACGCCTTTCCCGATGCCCGCGTCGAGCTGGCCGGCTACTCGTTCATCGACGACCCCGGCCAGACCAGCTGGGAGCACGCGTCGGGCAGCGCGACCACCCTCACGCCGGAGCACCGGCTGGCTGCCGAGGCGCAGCTGATGCGTGGTTGGCTGGCCGACGGGCGCACCCGCGTGTGGGCCTGAGCGGATCCACGACGACGTGCCGAGGAGAGTTCAGCGAATGAGGCTGCCGCTGCCGCACAGGATCCGTGTGCGACTCGACCGGGCCCTCCGGTCCCGTGTCGACGAGGGGGTCCGGCCGCTGGTCGAGCGGGAGGACGACCTCTCCCGCCGGCTGGACGCGCTCGCCGCCCGTGTCGACCAGCTGGCCGACCGGGTGGACCGCATCGACCAGCTGCCCGCAGCCCTGGACCTGAAGGCCGCGGCCGTGGACCTGAAGAACGTCTCCGAACGCGTCGACCGGCTGGACGAGGTGACGGGCAGCGCGGAGGACCGGCTGCGGCGCCTCGACGAGCAGGCCACCTGGAACGCCCACCAGATCTCCCGGCTGGCGCCGCAGGCCGCCAGCTTCGAGCAGCGACTGGAACGACAGGCCCGGCCGGTGGTCGTGAACGCCGGTGGGAACGACGAGCTCTCGGAGTCCCGGATGCTGGTCGACGTGGTGCGCGAGGAGCACGCCCGCATCCGCGCTCGCCTGTCGGCCGTCTCCGCGTACGAGGAGCGCATCCGTCGCCTGGAGGACCGCGCCTTCCCGCCGCCGACCGGCTGACGCCCCTCCACCTCGGTGGGGCGTGCCGCCCGTTGCCGGCGGTCGTGGCCCCGCGGCTCCGCTCTCAGCCGGCCAGCCGGGACCCGTTGCGACCCGCGACGACCTCGAGCCGCGTGGGGATGCGGGTGCGCAGCTCCTCCAGGTGGCTGATCACGCCGACCGTGCGCCCGCCCCGGCGCAGCTCGTCGAGCACCGTCATCACCGCGTCCAGCGCCTGCGCGTCGAGGGTGCCGAAGCCCTCGTCGACGAACAGGGTGTCGATGCGCACGCCTCCGGTCTCTGCGGTGACGACGTCGGCGAGACCGAGGGCCAGTGCCAGGGAGGCCATGAAGCTCTCCCCGCCGGAGAGGGTCTTCGTGGGCCGCCGGACACCGGTGTACTCGTCGAAGACGTCCAGCCCCAGCCCGCCCCGGGCGCCGTGCCGGCCCTGCGCGTCGCTGTGCAGGAAGGTGTAGCGGCCGCCGGACATGTCCAGCAGCCGCCGGCTGGCCACCTCGGCCACCTGCTCCAGGCGCGCGGCGAGGACGAACGACTGCAGCCGCATCCGGCGGGTGTTGGCACCTCGGCCGTGGGCGAGGTCGGCGAGCGCGGTCACCTGATCGGCCCAGTCGCGCAGCTCGGCCAGCTCCAGCTCCGCGGCCGTCACCCGGCCGACGAGATCGGCCAGGGACGCCGTGCAGCGCCGCGCCTGCTCCAGCGAGGCCACCGCGTCCTCCCGGCGCCGGGTGACGCCGGCACAGCGGTCCTCCAGCGCGCCGAGATCGGGCTGCGGGGGCAGGTCCGCCAGTTCGGCGTCGGCCAGCCGCCCGCGCAGCACCGCGACCCGCTGGTCGTGCTCGTCCAGCTCCCGGTCCAGCCGGGTGAGGCGGCCGGGCTCGAGGAGGGCGGCCGCGGCGCCGAGCACGTCGTCGAAGCCCGCGGCCCCCGCCCGCTCCTCGGCAGCCCGGCGGGCGGTCCCCGCCTGGGCGCGCGCACGCACGTCCTCGGCCTCGGCGGCGACGACCACCTCGCACCGGTCGGCCGCCACCGACAGCCGTGCGACGCGGGCCGGGAGATCCGGGTCGTCGCCGCGCGCGGCGGTCAGCCGCTCGGACAGGTCGGCCAGCCCCAGGGCGAGCGCCTCGCGCTCGGCGATCCGCGCCCGGCGCTCCTCGCGGTCCGCGGCCAGCCGGGCGGTGGCGGCCTCCCGCTCACCGGTCAGCCGCTGCAGCGCGGCCTCGGCCGCGGCGAGCCCTGCGGCCAGCTCCGCGGCGGCTCGCACGGCGGAGGTCAGGCCGGCGACCCGCTCCGCCTGCTCCGGCACCGGGAGCTCCCCCGCGCGGGCGCGCAGCCCGGCCAGCTCGCGCTCGGCGGCGTCGAGCCGGGCGGTCGCCGTGGCGAGGGCGGTCTCCTCGGCGTCGGCTGCGGCCCGGGCGGCGTCCTCGTCGGCCGCGGTGACCCGCGCCCCGCCGTGCACCGCCGGCCGCGGGTGCTCGGTGGCGCCGCAGACGGGGCAGTCGGCGCCGTCCGCGAGCGCCGCGGCCAGCTCGGCGGCCATCCCGTCGAGCCGCCGGCCGCGCAGGTCCAGCCAGTGCTCGCGGGCGTCGGCCCACGCCTCGCGGCGCACCTGCACGTCCGCGCGCAGGCCCGAGAGCCGGCCCTCCAGCGACGCGGCGGCCCGGGCCGCCTCGAGCGCGCCCTGCGCGGTCTCCAGCGCGCTCCGCTGCCCCGGCAGCGCGGCCGCGGCGGCCCGCGCCCGGGCGAGCCGCTCCTCCTGCTCGGCGAGCCGGGCGGGGAAGCCGGCCAGGACCCCCTCCCCGTCGGCGCAGCGCTCGGCCAGCTCGGCCACGGTGCGGTCCAGAGCGACGACGGCCCGCTCGACGGCCGCCGCCCGCGCCACCTCCGGCAGCAGCGCCCGCGCCTCGGCCGCCTGGTCCCGCAGCTCCCGGGCCAGCGCCGTCGTGGCCTCCCGCCCCTCGGCGACCGGCAGCCAGGCGGTCACTGCCGTCGTCGACGCGACCGCGGCGCGCTCCGCGGCCAGCGCCGCCGCCCCGGCCGCCTGCAGCACGTCGCGCAGCGGCTCGGCCCGGCGGCCGGCGTCCCGCTCGGCGCGCAGGGGCGCGAGCGCCGGCTCCCGCTCGGCCAGCCTCGCCAGCTCCGTCGCGGCCTGGGCCCGCCGGGCGTGCCGCTCCGCCAGGGCCCGGGCGGCCGCCAGCTCGGCGTCGATCGCCGCCACCTCCGCGGCGGCCGCGTCGGCCCGGGCCCCTTGCTCCGCCAACCGCTGGGTCGCCCCCACGCGGACCTTCTCCACCCACGGCACGACCCGGGTGCCCGGACCTGCCCCGACGAGCTCCGGCGCGAGCTCCTCGGGCACGTCGACGTCGGCGATCTGGGCCACCCGGGCGACCAGCGTGCCCAGCTGCGCGCGCTGCGCCGCGGTGCGCTCGCGGGCCGCCGCGCGCTCCTCGGCCAGCCAGTCCTCGGCCCGGGCGAACCGGTCGACGTCGAAGAGCGTGCGCAGCAGCTCGGCCCGGTGCTCGGGCTCGGCGCGCAGGAACCGCGCGAAGTCGCCCTGCGGGAGCAGCACGACCTGGCAGAACTGGTGGACGTCGAGCCCCAGCCGCGTGCGCAGGTGCTCGGAGCCCTCGTCGATCCTCGTGCTGACCGGCTCCCACCCGCCGTCGGTGAGCCGGGAGACCAGCAGCTTCGCCTGCTCGGTGGCCCACCCCTCGCCGCGCTTCTTCGGCCGCTGCTGCTCCGGCCGTCGCACCACCCGCAGCCGCTCCGCGCCCAGGGTGAGCTCGCAGGTGACCTCCGTGCGCGTGGCCGCGTCGGCGTGGTCGCTGCGCAGCCGTTTCTCCTCGCCGCGCGCCCCGGGCACCCGCCCGTAGAGGGCGAACACCACGGCGTCGAGCAGGGTCGTCTTGCCCGCGCCCGTGGGCCCCCAGAGCAGGAACAGCCCGTCCCGGCCGACCTCGTCGAGGTCGACCTCGACCGTGCCGGCGAACGGGCCGAACGCGGTGACCGACAGCCGGTGCAGCCTCATCGGGCCGCCTCCGCGCGGTCCGCGGCACCGAGCGCACGGGCCAGCAGCTCCCGCTCCCCGGCGGTGGCCGGCACGCCGCGCACGTGGCTGACGAACTCGCCGGCGACGTCGAGGGCGCTGCGCCCCTCCATCCGCTCCTGGTAGCTCCCGCCCTCGCCCGCCGTTCCGGCACCCGCCCAGTCCAGGTGGACGCAGAACGGGAAGCGCGCCTGCAGCCGGCGCATGGGGTCGGCCGGGCGGGCCGGGTCGGTGAGGCGGGCGGAGACGAAGTGCTGCTCGGCGGCGGCGTGCGCCGGCTCGGCGAGCAGCTCCTCCAGGGTGCCGGTGAGCACCGAGAGGGGCCGGGGTGTGGGCAGCGGCAGCGCCCGGACGTCGGCCAGGCCCGATGCGTCGAGGTCGACCAGCCAGGCCTGCTTCTGCTGGCCCGCCTCCCCGAACGAGTAGGCCAGCGGGGACCCGCTGTACCGCATCCGCGGGGAGAGCGTCTGCGGCCGGTGCAGGTGCCCGAGGGCGACGTAGTCCACGCCGTCGAAGACCTTCGCCGGCACCAGGTCGACCCCGCCGACGCAGATGTCCCGCTCGCTCTCGCTGGCCACCCCGCCGCCGACGAAGGCGTGCGCGAGCACCACCGACCGGGCCCCCGGCCGCAGGAACAGATCGGCGCGCACGCGGTCCATGGCCTCGCGCAGCACCGCCTCGTGCCCGCGCGCCTCGGGCACGCCCAGCTCGTGGCGGGCCACCTCCGGCTCCAGGTAAGGGATGCCGTACACGGCCACCTCGCCGTGCTCGTCGGCGAGCAGCACCGGCTCGTCCAGCCGCGGCGTGACCGCCCGGACGTGCAGACCGGCCGCGCTGAGCAGGCCGGAGAAGGTGCCGAGCCGGCGTGCCGAGTCGTGGTTGCCCGGGGTGAGGACCACCCGCGCGCCGGTGGCCAGCAGCCGGCCGATGACGCGGTCGAGCACCCCGGTTGCGTCGGCCGAGGGCACCGCGCGGTCGTAGACGTCGCCGGCCACGACGACGACGTCGACCCGCTCCGCGGTGACGACGGCGGCCAGGCCGCCCAGGACCGCCTCCTGCTCGGCGAGCAGGTCCGTGCCGTGCAGGGTGCGGCCGATGTGCCAGTCCGAGGTGTGCAGCAGCCGCATGTCCGCAGAAGGTAGGGAGGGGGTCCGACAGAACCGTTCAGGCGCGCCGTGACGGACCCGTCACATCCGGTGCGCGGTCAGAGCACGCTGGTGGCCCGCCAGCCGTCCGCGGGCGGCCAGCCGTCCTCGCCGCGGAGGTAGCCGGCGTTCTCCTGGGCCCGCCGGTCGGCGTCCTCCTCGATCATCACGTTGATCAGCTGCTGGACGCCGTCGCTGTCGGGGATCTGCCGCAGCACCGTGGCGCCGCCGTCCCCCGCGGTCTCGATCGTCAGCGTGCCGGACCTGATGATCCGCTCCCACAGCGTCTGGGTGTAGGAGACGTCGGTGATCCGGGCGAGCCCGAGGTCGCGGCCGCGGCGGGTCAGGACGCCCTCGCGGAACAGCAGCCGGTGGGTGGTGATGACGTAGTGCGTCGTCCGCCAGCGCAGCAGGGGGACGACGACGAGGAACAGCAGCAGCAGGGCCGCCAGCACCACGATCCCCAGCCGGATCATCCCCTGCTGCGGCCCCGCGGGGACGAGCGCGGCGCCGAACGAGACACCACCGACGACGAGCAGGAAGCACACCACCGGCCAGAAGAGCGTCAGCCAGTGCGGGTGCAGGTGGCGCACGACCTCTTCGTCGTCGGCGAGGAGCTTGTCGGGGTAGGGCACCCTGCCAGGATGACGGAGGCGCCCCCGCCCGTCATGCCTTCGCGGCGTGTGTCGCCGCCCGGGTGCGGGGACGGGCGTCGCCGGGCCGGTCCTCCGACGTCCGGGGGCCGATGATCCGCAGCTTGCGGCGGGCCGGCTCCTCCACCCGCGTGTACAGCAGGTGCGCGAGCACCAGGGCCAGGGGCACCGACAGCACGGTGACGACGGACCCGCCGATGGTGGTGGGGCCGATCACCGCGATGGACAGCATCGCCGTCCAGACGATCTCGAAGACGCAGTAGTGCACCAGGTAGAGGGCGTAGGAGATGCGGCCGCCGTGCACGAGGACCCGCGAGCCCAGCCACCGGCTGCCGCTCCCGCGCGCGAGCGCCAGGGCACCGACCAGCGGCGGGAACAGTACGACCACGACACCCTGGTAGTCGCCCCCCAGCGCGGCGCCCACGCGGTCGGCGACGAACACCGCGACCAGGAGGCAGCCGGCGAGGACGGCGGCCACCTTCTCGGCCACCGGGCCCGAGCGCGGGTTCGTCCCCAGCCGCTGCACCGCCAGGCAGGTGAGTGCGCCGGCCGTGAACCCGGCCGCGATGCGGGCCAGCCACTGGTACTCGAAGCCCGCGGTCCCGGCGACCAGGTTGTGGACGACGAACGGCACCATGCAGAGCAGGGCCAGCGATCCGGTGACCGACGCCGAGGCCCGCCGGAGCCGCCACAGCCCCAGCGCGAGCACCGGGAAGGCGCAGTAGGCCAGCCACTCCGCGCTGACCGACCACCCCGGCCCCACGTACGAGGCGCCCGGGAAGTACGGCCGGTGCCACTGCTGCACCATGAGCAGCTGCTCGACCAGGTGCGGCACGCTCAGCTGCGGCTGGACCGCCTGGAACGACGGGTTGTCGTCGAACCACGACCGGGCCAGCAGCCACCCGCCGAACAGCACGGTCACCAGGGCGAAGGTCGGCCAGATCCGCGTGATCCGCGCCCAGAGGAAGACGTAGGCCTTGCGCGCGGAGAAGGACTGTCCCAGGTGGCCGGTGTAGTTCAGCGTGATGACGAAACCACTGAGCACGAAGAACAGGTCGACCCCGAGCCAGCCTGCGGCCACCACGGGAGCCAGCGGTGCGAGCAGCCCGGTGAAGGTGGGCCCCGGCGCGTAGCTCAGGTGCAGCGCCACCACCAGGATCGAGGCGACGAAGCGCAGGCCGGTGAGCGCCCGGATCTCACCCTTGAGCGGGCTGGTGGGCTCGCTGCTGGGATCCGGGAGCTGCGTCTGCCTGCTCTCCGGACGTTCCGATGGACCGAGCGATCCGCGCCCCCCGGATGCGGGCGTGGCGGGGTCGGCGACCGAATGCATTTCGAAACAGTAACGGGCGGGCGCGCCTCCGCACGGTGACCGACACTCAGGAGGCGCGGACGTGTCGCACGTCCCCGCTGGCGAGCGCCACCGTGCCCCCGGGGCTGTCGACGACCAGCCGGCCGTCCCAGTCGATCGCCCGGGCGGTGCCGACCAGAGCCGAGCCGTCGGGCATGGTCACCTCCACCGTGCGGCCGACGGTCGACGACCACGCCAGGTAGTCCTGCGCCAGCCCGGACACCACCGGATCGCCCAGCGCCTCGACCCAGCCCAGGTAGCGCCGCTCGAGGGCACGCAGGAAGCCCAGCAGCACCGGCGCCCGGTCGACGGTCGCGCCGGTGACCACCGACAGGGACGTCCCGGTCTCCGGGAGCTCGGCGGCCGTGGTCGAGACGTTGAGCCCCACCCCGACGACGACGCCGGCCGGGAGAGTGCCGCCCGCGACCGACTCGGCCAGGATGCCGGCCAGCTTCCGCCCGTCGCCGGCGAGCAGGTCGTTGGGCCACTTCACCGATGCGAGGACACCGCTGACCTCCCGCACCGACTCGGCCAGCGCGACCCCGGTGAGCAGGGGGAGCCAGCCGCGGCGCGCGGCCGGGACGTCCGGGCGCAGCAGGAAGGACACGGTCAGGCCGGCCCGCGGGGGCGAGGTCCACAGCCGGTCGAGGCGACCCCGTCCGGTGACCTGGTGCTCGGCGACGAGGACGGTGCCCTCGGGGGCGTCCTCCGCGGCCGCCGCGGCCAGCGCGGCGTTGGTCGAGCCGATCTCGGCGACGACCTCGACCGACCGCCACAGCCTGCTGTCCCGGCGGAGCGCCGTGTCGAGCGCCCGCGCGTCGAAGGCGGGGCGCTCCAGGTCCGACCAGCGGGAGGAGGGGGCATCGGGCACCCGATCACGCTAGCCACCGGTGCCCGGCGGCGCTGTCCGGCCCGGTCCGCCGCCCACCCGGACGGCGGACCGTCGGACTCCAGCGGGAGAGCCGGCCGGTGGCTCCCCTACGCTACGGAACCCGGAGCCCCGGCACGTCGGGGCCGGCACACGGGCACGGCACGGACGCGAGGGCCTTCCGGGCAACCGCGGGGCAGGACACGTGACCGGCCGGGTGGGTCACGGACGAGCAGACCAGCGGCGCGCGGACGCGGCCGAGGGGCGCCAGCGAGGAGGACACGTGAGCGCGGCTGAACTGGAGAGCGCCGGGGAGCACGTCCCCGACGACGTCGACATCCACACGACGGCCGGGAAGCTCGCCGACTTCGAGCGACGGGTGCAGGAGGCCCAGCACGCGGGCTCCGAGCGAGCCGTGGAGAAGCAGCACGCCGCGGGCAAGATGACCGCCCGCGAGCGGATCGACGCGCTGCTGGACCCGGGCTCGTTCACCGAGTTCGACGAGTTCGCCCGGCACCGGTCGACGAACTTCGGGATGGCCGACAAGCGCCCCTTCGGCGACGGCGTCGTCACCGGGTACGGCACGGTCGACGGCCGCCCGGTGGCGATCTTCTCCCAGGACGTGACCGTCTTCGGCGGGAGCCTCGGCGAGGTCTACGGCGAGAAGATCGTCAAGGTCCAGGACTTCGCCATCCAGGACGGCTGCCCCGTCATCGGCATCAACGAGGGCGGCGGGGCGCGCATCCAGGAGGGCGTGGTCTCCCTCGGCCTCTACGGCGAGATCTTCCGGCGCAACGTGCACGCCTCCGGCGTCATCCCGCAGATCTCGCTGGTCATGGGGCCGGCGGCCGGCGGGCACGTCTACTCCCCCGCGCTCACCGACTTCATCGTCATGGTCGACAAGACCAGCCAGATGTTCATCACCGGCCCCGACGTCGTGAAGACCGTGACCGGCGAGGACGTCTCCCTCGAGGAGCTCGGTGGTGCGCGCACGCACAACACCAAGTCCGGTGTCGCGCACTACCTGGCCGAGGACGAGGCCGACGCCCTCGACTACGTCAAGGCGCTGCTGTCCTACCTCCCCAGCAACAACCTCGACCCGCTGCCGGCGCTCGAGACGCCGCCGGTGGAGACCGTGCTGCCGGACGCGCTGACCGACGAGGACCTCGAGCTCGACACCTTCGTCCCCGACTCGGCGAACACGCCCTACGACATGCACACCGTCATCGAGCACGTCCTCGACGACGGCGAGTTCCTCGAGGTGCAACCGCTGTTCGCGCCGAACATCCTGATCGGCTTCGGCCGGGTCGAGGGCCGGCCGGTCGGGGTCGTGGCCAACCAGCCCACCCAGTTCGCCGGCACCCTGGACATCGACGCCAGCGAGAAGGCGGCGCGGTTCGTCCGCACCTGCGACGCCTTCAACATCCCGGTGCTCACCTTCGTCGACGTCCCGGGCTTCCTGCCCGGCACCTCGCAGGAGTGGGAGGGCATCATCCGCCGCGGCGCCAAGCTGATCTACGCCTACGCCGAGGCGACCGTCCCCAAGGTCACGGTCATCACCCGCAAGGCCTACGGCGGCGCCTACGACGTCATGGGCTCCAAGCACCTCGGCGCGGACGTGAACCTCGCCTGGCCGACGGCGCAGATCGCCGTGGTCGGCGCGCAGGGCGCGGTCGGCATCCTCTACCGCAAGGAACTGGCCGCGGCCGACGACCCGGACACCCGCCGCGCGGAGCTGATCTCGGAGTACGAGGACACCCTCGCCAACCCCTACATCGCCGCCGACCGCGGCTACGTCGACGCGGTCATCCCGCCGTCGCACACCCGCGTGCAGGTGACCAAGGCGCTGCGCGTGCTGGCCAACAAGCGCCAGACGCTGCCCGCGAAGAAGCACGGGAACATCCCGCTATGACACTGCGACCCTCCGGGCCGCACCGCGGCCAGTTGCCGTCCCCCGGCGGCGACGAGCGCCTCCGTCCCGCCTACGCGGACCCCTCCGGGGCCCACTCGGCGCGACCGGACCAGGAGCCGTCCCCCGCTTCACCACCGCTGCTGCGCGTCGTCAAGGGCGAGCCGACGGCGGAGGAGCTGGCTGCGCTGACCGTCGTGGTCGCGGCGATGTCGCAGCGCCGGGAGCGCCGCCGGCCGACGCCGGTGGGCGCCTGGGCCTCCTACGCCGACGGCCACCGGGGTGCCCTCGCGCACGGCCACGGCGGCTGGCGCGCAGCCGGGCGGTTCGCATGAGCGCCGACCGCCGGCTGGTGCTGGCGTCGGCCTCGCCGGCCCGGCTGTCCCTGCTGCGGCAGGCCGGTCTGTCGCCCGAGGTCGTGGTGAGCGACGTCGACGAATCCTCCTACTCCGCCCCGCGCGTGGCCGAGCAGGTCGCCCTGCTCGCCGCCGCCAAGGCCGCCGCCGTCGCCAAGCAGGAGACCGACGCCCTGGTCATCGGGGCGGACTCGCTGCTGGAGTTCGCCGGGAAGCCGCAGGGCAAGCCGGCCGACGCCGCCGAGGCGCGCGACCGCTGGCGGCGCATGGCCGGGCGCTCCGGCGTCCTGCACACCGGCCAGGCGCTGTTCGACGTCCGGGACGGCGCCGTCGTCAGCCGGGACATCGCGGTGGCCTCGACCGTCGTCTACTTCGCCGAGCCCACGCCGCCGGAGGTCGAGGCCTACCTCGCCACCGGGGAGCCGCTGGCCGTGGCGGGCGCGTTCACCCTCGACGGGCTCGGCGCCCCGTTCGTGCGCCGGGTCGAGGGCGATCCGGCGGCCGTGGTGGGGTTGTCGCTGACGGTCCTGCGGACCCAGCTGGCCAAACGCGGCCTGGCCATCACCGACCTATGGCGCCGCTGAGCAGCACCGAGGTCCCGATCGACCGCGCCCACGCGGTACCGACAACAGTTCGACCGGCCCACAGAAGAGGGAGAGCTCCGGTGCAGAAGGTCCTGATCGCCAACCGTGGCGAGATCGCGGTCCGGGTGGCCCGCGCGTGCAAGGACGCGGGTCTGACCAGCGTGGCGGTCTACGCCGAGCCCGACCGGGACGCGCTGCACGTGCGCGTCGCCGACGAGGCCTTCGCCCTGGGCGGCACGACGCCGGGCGACTCCTACCTGGTGATCGACAAGATCCTCGACGCGGCGAAGCAGTCCGGCGCGGACGCCATCCACCCCGGCTACGGCTTCCTGTCGGAGAACGCCGACTTCGCCCAGGCCGTTCTCGACGCCGGGCTGACCTGGATCGGGCCGTCGCCCCAGGCGATCATCGACCTCGGTGACAAGGTCGCGGCCCGGCACATCGCCACCAAGGCCGGCGCCCCCCTGGTGCCCGGCACCAAGGACCCGGTCGGGGGCGCCGACGAGGTCCTCGCCTTCGCCGAGGAGCACGGCCTCCCCGTCGCGATCAAGGCGGCGTTCGGCGGTGGCGGGCGCGGGCTCAAGGTGGCCCGCACCATGGAGGAGATCCCCGAGCTGTTCGACTCCGCCGTCCGCGAGGCGGTGTCGGCCTTCGGCCGCGGCGAGTGCTTCGTCGAGCGGTTCCTCGACAAGCCCCGCCACGTCGAGGCCCAGGTCCTCGCCGACACCCACGGCAACGTGATCGTCGTCGGCACCCGTGACTGCTCGCTGCAGCGGCGCAACCAGAAGCTGGTCGAGGAGGCCCCGGCGCCGTTCCTCACCGAGGAGCAGCGGGAGCGCATCCACTCCTCGGCCAAGGCCATCTGCGCCGAGGCCGGCTACCACGGTGCCGGCACCGTCGAGTACCTGGTCGGCACCGACGGCTCGATCTCCTTCCTCGAGGTCAACACCCGCCTGCAGGTCGAGCACCCGGTCTCCGAGGAGACCTCGGGCATCGACCTGGTCCGCCAGCAGTTCCGCATCGCCGACGGGCTCCCGCTGGAGATCACCGAAGACCCGGAGCCGCGCGGCCACAGCATCGAGTTCCGGATCAACGCCGAGGACGCCGGCCGCAACTTCATGCCGGCCCCCGGTCCGGTGGACCGGCTGGAGATCCCGCAGGGGCCGGGCGTGCGCTGGGACTCCGGCGTCGAGACCGGCGGCGAGGTCGCCGGGGCGTTCGACTCCATGCTCGCCAAGCTGATCGTCACCGGCGCCACCCGCGAGGAGGCGCTGCAGCGGGCCCGGCGCGCGCTGGACGAGCTGGTGGTCGAGGGCATGCCCACGGTCGTCCCGTTCCACCGCGCGGTCGTCCGCGACGAGGCCTTCACCACCGAGCCCTTCACGGTGCACACCCGGTGGATCGAGACCGAGTGGGACAACCAGGTCCAGCCCTACGACGCCGCCCCGTCCGAGCCGGACGAGGCCGGCCCGCGGCAGACGGTCGTGGTCGAGGTCGGCGGCCGCCGGCTCGAGGTGTCCCTGCCGGCCGGCCTGGCCGCCGGCGGCGGCGCGACGCCCGGTGCGGCCGCCAAGCCACGCAAGCGCGGCGGCGGCGGGGGCGGCGCGGCCGCCTCGGGGAACTCCCTCACCTCCCCCATGCAGGGCACCATCGTCAAGGTCGCCGTCGAGGACGGCGCCACCGTGGCGGCCGGCGACCTCGTCGTCGTGCTCGAGGCGATGAAGATGGAGCAGCCGATCACCGCGCACAAGGCCGGCACGGTCTCCGGCCTGTCGGCCGAGGTCGGCGCCTCGGTCACCAGCGGTGCGGTGATCTGCACCATCGCGGACGCCGCGGGATAGCCGGCCGAATGCGACAGGGCCCGCCACCGGCGTCGTCGGTGGCGGGCCCTCGTGCATCCGCGGCTCAGCCGGTGTGGATGGTCCCGCCCTGGAACCGCTGGTAGCACCCGGAGCGCCCGGGCACGCACATGACGTCGGAGAGCGGGTATCCCAGCGCGCCCGCCTCGTACCCCTGGGCGGCCCAGCGCCCCCACAGCTCGCCCTGGACGATCCAGGCCCCGGTGGCCCCGGACCAGTACACGCCACCGCCCTGGTAGATCTGGTAGCAGCCGCCGTTGCGCAACCCGCAGGTCACGTCGGTCATCGGGTAGCCCAGCCGGCCGCTCTCGTAGCCCATCGCCGCCCAGCGGTCCCACAGGAAGCCGCTCACCGCGCGGGCACCCGTGGCCGGGGACCAGTAGAGGGCACCCCGCTGGTAGAGCTGGTAGCACCCACCGTCGCGCAGCCCGCACCGCACGTCGCCGGCCGGGTAGCCGAGCCAGCCGGCCTCGTAGCCCAGCGAGGCCCACCGTCCCCACAGGAACCCGCTCACGGCCTGGGCGCCCGTGGCCGACGACCAGTACAGAGCCCCACCCTGGTAGCGCTGATAGCACCCGCCGTCCTTGAGCCCGCAGAGCACGTCGCTGGCCGGGTAGCCCAGCCAGCCGGCCTCGTAGCCCAGCGAGGCCCACCGTCCCCACAGGAACCCGCTGACCGCGCGGACGCCGGTCGCGGCGGACCCGTAGAGCCCGCCGCCCTGGAACACCTGGTAGCAGCCGCCGTCCTTGAGTCCGCAGAGCACGTCGGTCTTCGGGTAGCCCAACCACCCGCGCTCCTGGCCCAGCGCACCCCATCGCGCGCCGATGTCGCCCTGCACGACCCGCGCACCCGTGGCCGCGGACCAGTAGATCGACCCCTGCGCGAACGTCTGCTGACAGCCGCCGTCGCGCAACCCGCACCGCTCCGTGGACAGCGGCGCCCCGAGCCGGCCGGTCTCGCCACCCAGCGACGCGTACCGGACCGCGATCGGGCTGTCCGCCGAGGGCCCGTCGGCCGCGGTGCGCACGGTGACCGTCGCATCCGTCGACGAGGTGCTGGTGACACCGACGGTGAGCCCCTCGCCGAGGAACATCCGGCTCCCGGCCGGCAGCACGGTCGCCACGTCCCCGTCCCAGTTCGCCTGGGCGGCCGGGGTGCCGTCGAGGAGCAACGAGGTGTCGCTGTTCGGTCCGGGACCGTCCCGCCGGACGAGGACACCTGGCTGCAGGCCGTAGTTCGCGCGGGGGTCGGACAGCCAGGTGTCGCGGCCCGTGGCGGTGCGGTACTCGACCCAGTAGCGCGTGGTGCCCGTGGTCAGCGAGAGCACGCGCAGCCCGCTCCGGCCACCCATCGGGGCGAGCGTGAACGTGCCACCGGTGCCGGTCGAGGACACCGACCGCTGCGCCGACGACGGCAGCAGACCCAGTCGGGCGGCGTGCGGGGCGTTGAGCGAGCCGACCTGGTGCCACGAGATGCCCATGACGTCGTACAGGTCCTCGTACGCCACCGTCCGGCACGGCGCAGATTCCGGCGAGGCATCGCACTGCACCGCCGACGAGTGCCCGAGGCCGAAGTTGTGCCCCAGCTCGTGGGCGAGCACCGAGGTGGCGATGGCCTGCACGTACACCAGGCCGCCCGCACCGATGCCCGAGCCGACCGTCCCCAGCCCGTAGCCGCAGTCCGGTGTACCGGACGGCACGTAGAGCAGCAGGTGCTTCCCCGGTCCACTGGTCCAGCCGACGGCGGCGGCCGCCTCGTTCCACAACTGGAAGGGGGCGGCGCACCCGGCCGTCGTGGTGATCCAGTCGTGGCTGCCGGTTACCGCCACGGTGACACCGCCGTCGCTCTGCTCGTTCCAGAACTGCCGTGCCGGGCCGTCGACCGCGGCGACGACGTCGGCCAGCAGCCGCCCGTCGCGCGGCGCGCCCCCGGGCTGGACCATCACCACGGTGACGCCGTTGGTGTGCGGCACGGTCGTCACCGCGGGCTCCGGAGGGGCGACCACCTCGGCGCTGACGACCTCGCGGGCGGGCTCCAGGCCCTGTTCCACCGTGGCCTCATCCCGGATCTCACCACCGACGGTCACCTCGACGGTCGCACCCAGCTCGATGTCAGCGACGTCGTCGGTGGGGACTCGGACCGACTCGCCGTCGGCGACGTCGATCCAACTCAGCAGCCCGACGTCGGCGTGCCCGGCCTCGTGCTCGGCCTGGTGCTCGGCGGGCTCGGGATCGGCCCAGGCCTGGACCAGCTCCCCGACGACGACGTCACCGGCGGTCGCGGGCCGGTCCTCGGCACGCACCGACGGAACGGTGACCATGCCGAGCAGCACGGCGGCCACGGTGACGACGACGGCCGGTCGCAGTGACCAGCCCCCAGGGGTAGCACGCACGGCGGGACTCCAAGACGAAGGGGACTGTTCCCTGCATCGGCACCCGCCGTGCAGAACTGGACCGTGCGCGGCCGATCGCTGCCGGGTGCACCCGTCCGGGTGCGCTCAGCGCCCGCGGGCGCGGCGCACAGCCTGGAGCAGCAGCAGCGTGGCGCCGGCGAGCACGGATTCAGCGACGGGCAGCAGGAGCCCGCCGAGGAACCCGGAGCTGTCGGCGACCGGATCGAGCGCGACGCCGGCGCGAGGCACGCTGAGCCCGTCGACCGGCGCCCAGTACGGCGGTGCCTGCGGCGCGACGGCGGCCGCCTCGGGGGCCGGCGCGGGCGTACCGGTCAGGGTGCCGCGGCGCTCCCGGACCGAGTTGCCGGCCGGGCTCGCGGATCCGCCGACCGCCTGGCCGGCGGCGGGCTCCGGTGCCGGCACCACGTCGACCACCGCCGCACCCCCATCGACGCTGCGCACCGTGACGGTGAAATCTCCCCCGGAGAGCACGAGGGGCGCGCCCACCGGGACGGCGGACTGCAGGTCGGCGTCCCAGCCGGCCGCCGGGCTCGGCGTGCCGTCCAGGAGGAGCGAGGTGTCCGGGAAGCGGCCGGCCCGGTGGAGCAGCACCCCGGTGTCGAGCCGGTACACGTTGTCGCCGGTGGCCAGCCAGCCGTCGCGCCCGGTCGCGGCCCGCAGCTCCAGCCAGTAGGCGGTTCCCTCGGCGTCGACCAGCCGGAGGGCCCGGACGCCGGTGCGGCCGGCCACCGGGGCCAGCGTCACGCTGGTGGCGGCCTCCCCCACCTGCACGGTCCGCTCCGCGTCGCCGGTTAGCACGCCCAGCGCCGAGGCCTGGGGGGCGTTGAGCGACCCGAGCTGCGCCCAGGACGCGCCCATCACGTCGTAGTAGTCACGGTAGCCCGAGATCCGGCAGGAAACCGCCTCGACCGCGCCGTCGCACTGCGCCGACGAGGAGTGGCCGAGGCCGAAGTTGTGCCCGAGCTCGTGGGCGATGACGGACGCCGACGTGTCCCGCACGTAGAGCCGCCCACCGGACGCCGGGGCCGCACCCACCTCGGCGAGGGCGTACGAGCACGCCGGCCGGGTCGCGGCCTCGCCGCTCAGGCGCAGGAGCAGGTGCCTGCCGGGCCCGGGGACGAAGCCGACCGCCGCTGCCGCCTCGTTCCACATCGCCGCGGGGTCCTCGCAGCCGGCCACCGTCGACAGCCAGTCGCGGGAGTCGGTGACGCCGAGCGTGATCGCGCCGCCGGTCTGCTCCGACCAGAACCGGGCGACGGAGCCGTTCACCGTGGCGACGACGTCGCGCAGCAGGGTGTCGTCGGGGCTGGTGCCCGCCGGGGCCACCAGGACGACGGTCACCTCGTTGGTCAGGCCGCCGCGGGGCGCGGGGCCCGGCTCCGGAGCCGTGGACGGCGGGGGCGCGAGCACGTCGCTGTCCAGCACCTCGCGGGCCCCGTCGTACCCGTCGTCGCTGGCCCCGTCCTCGACCGTCGCACCGACGGTCAGCTCGACCGTGGCGCCCGCCGGCAGGTCGGCCACCTGCTCGGCGGGGATGCGGACGGCGCCCTCGCCGGTCTGCACCCAGCTGAGCCGGCCGTCGTCGGCATCGGTGTGTTCGGCAGCCTGGGCGGCGGCACCGCTCTCACCGTCGGTGACCACGTGCAGGAGCTCGCCGACCACGGTGGTGCTCGTGTCGGCCGCCGCGACGCCGGGAACCGCCACAGCGCCGACGACGCATGCGGTGAGGACACCCTTGAGCGCGCGAGAGCCCAGCAGACGACGGTGGCCGCGGGGACGACGGGAGTCGTGGTCAGCAGACATCGACTCCTGCATCGGCGGGCCGACGCCGGGTCGGCACCGGGGAGCCGATGTTGAGCCGAGCTCCCGTCACACCCGCCGCAGGCGCCCCGGGCCTCCCCGGGGCACCACCTCAGGCGAGGTCATCCGCCTGCCTCCGCGCCCCGGTCCGCTCCTCGCTCGTCCCTCGCTGCGATGCTCCCGCGGCTGTCGTCAGGCGAGGTGATCTCCCGACTCCGCGCCCCGGTCCGCTCCTCGCTCGTCCCTCGCTGCGATGCTCCCGCGGCTGTCGTCAGGCGAGGTCGTCGGCGCCCATCAGGCGGCGCCCCGCCTCGGTGATCGAGCCCGACAGCGACGGGTAGATCGCGAAGGTCTGCGCAAGGTCGTCGACCGTCAGCCCCTTGGTCACCGCCAGCGCGATCGGCAGGATCAGCTCGGAGGCGCCCGGGGCCACCACCACACCGCCCATGATCACGCCGGTGGAGCGGCGGGCGAACAGCTTCACGAAGCCGTCGTGCAGATCGCCCATCTTCGCCCGCGCGTTCGTGGCCAGCGGCAGCCGCACCGCCTCGACGTCGACGCTCTCCGCGAGCGCCTTCTCCTGCACGCCGACGGTGGCGATCTCCGGATGGGTGAAGACGTTGGCGGCGACCGTCTTGAGCTTGATCGGCGCGACCGCCTCGCCCAGGGCGTGCCACATCGCGATCCGGCCCTGCATGGCGGCCACGGAGGCCAGCTGGAAGACGCCCGTGACGTCGCCGGCGGCGTAGATGCCCGGCACCGAGGTGCGCGAGACCCGGTCGACGACGACGTGCCCGGCCTCGGTGACCTGGACGCCGTGGGACTCCAGGTTGAGCCCGGCGGTGTTCGGCACGGTGCCGACCGTCATCAGGGCGTGCGAGGCCTCGACGCAGCGCCCGTCGGTGAGCTCGACGGCGATGCCCTTCTCGGTCCGCCGGACCCCGGCCGCCCGGCCGCGCTCCAGGCGGCCACCGCGGGACTGGAAGACCTGCTCGAGCACCTCGGCGGCGTCGGAGTCCTCACCGGGCAGCACCCGGTCGCGGGAGGAGACGAGGGTGACCGGGACACCGGCCTCCAGGTAGCCGGAGGCGAACTCCGCGCCGGTGACCCCGGAGCCGACGACGACCAGGTGCTCGGGCGGCTCCTGCAGGTCGTAGACGTCGCGCCAGTCGAGGATCCGCTCGCCGTCGGGCTCGGCTCCGGGCAGCACCCGCGGGTCGGCGCCGGTGGCGATGAGGACGACGTCGCCCTCGATCTCGTCCACGACCTCGCCGTCGGCGTCGAGGATCTCCACCTCGTGCGCGGCCAGACCGGGCTCGTCGTCGGCCAGCCGGGCCTGGCCGGAGATGATCCGGACGCCCTCCGCTTCGAGGCGGGCGTGGATGTCGGCCGACTGCGCCATGGCCAGGTTCTTCACCCGCTGGTTGGCCGCGGGCAGGTCGAGGCTCACCGTGGCGAGCTCGGCGCCGTGCACGCCGAGGACGGCGGAGTCGCGCACCGACGTCATCGCGCCGGCGGCGGCGATGAGGGTCTTGGAGGGCACGCAGTCGGTGAGCACGCTGGCCCCGCCGATGCCGTCGCGCTCGATGACGGTGACCTCGGCGCCGAGCTGCGCGGCGACCAGCGCCGCCTCGTAACCGGCCGGGCCACCACCGATGATGACGATGCGGGTCATGGGGTCCATCTTTCGTCGCCGAGCGGTCCGTCGGAGTCCATTGTCCCCGGTGCCGGTCCGGTACTGCGCCACCGCCCGTCCCCGGCCTGCCGGGCGCCCCGGTTAGTCTCGCCCGGATGGCCCTCTACGCCGCCTACGGGTCGAACATGGACCCCGCCCAGATGCTGCGCCGCTGCCCGTCGTCCCCGCACACCGGCACCGGCTGGATCCGCGGCTGGCGGCTCACCTTCGGCGGCGAGGAGCTGGGCTGGGAGGGGGCGCTGGCGACCCTGGTGCCCACCGGCGACGACGTGCCGGGCGTCTTCGTCGCGCTCTACGACCTGACCGAGGCCGACGTGCGGGCCCTGGACGCGTGGGAGGGCGCCGACTCCGGCCTCTACCGCCGGGTGCACCTGCGGGTGCACACCCTCGGCGGCGACGTCGTCGCCTACGTCTACGTGCTCGACGCCTTCGAGGGCGGGCTGCCCTCGGCGCGCCACCTCGGGGCGATGGCCGACGCCGCCGAGGCCGCCGGCGCACCCGACGACTACGTCCGCGAGCTGCGCGTCCGCGACTGCCGCACGACCTTCTGACGCCGGTCGGCCGGCTCAGCGCGACGCGACGCGACTGCCCTCCCCGGCGGGCTCGGCCGTCGGCAGCGCACGGGAGCTCGGGCGCAGGTCGCGCTCGAGCGCCTGCCGCAGCCACGGTCCCAACGGGCGTTCCACCCACCGGTGCACCAGGTAGGCGCCGCAGAGCGCCACGAGGACGGTGGCCACCAGGACGAGGTGGGCAGGCAGGATCGGCTCGAGCCGGGAGATGAGCGCCCAGCCCGGGTACTCGTGCACCAGGTACAGGGGGTAGGTCAGGGCTCCGGCCGTGCCGAGCCAGCGCCACTGCACCCGGGAGATCCGCGTCATCGTGGCTGCGACGACCGCGGCGACGCACAGCAGCAGGAGCAGCGAGATGCCGCGGGCGGAGACACCGGCTCCGGCCACCGCCGCCGACCACGGGACGTAGTAGGTGATCGACACCCATAGCGCGAAGGCGGTGTTGGCGGCGAACAGCAGCCCGACGGTGGCGCTCCAGCCCTCGCGGTGGGCCAGATGGAGCAGGATGCCGATGCAGAAGAACGGCGCGGCGTTCGGTTCCAGGAGGGCGACGAGGAAGCGGGCGTCGGCCTGGGCCGCCATCATCCCGACCACCGGCCACGCCAGGCACAGCGCGAGGAGCCGCTCGCGGGTGATACCGACCAGGAGGAGCAGCCCGAGCAGCAGGTAGAACTTCAGCTCCACCCAGAGCGTCCAGTACACGCCGTCCAGGTGCGCGGCGCCGAACGCCGCCTGGAACATGGTCAGGTTCAGCGCCACGCCGGAGGGCCCGAGCTCCCCCCATACGGGGAACAGGTGCTGGTGCAGGTACACGACCGCGGCGGTGAGCAGGACCGCGGCCCAGTACGCGGGGAAGAGGCGCCCGGCGCGGGAGGCGACGAACGCGGGCAGCGGCCGCCCCCAGGCCGTCATGAGCACCACGAAGCCGCTGATCATGAAGAACAGGTAGGGCCCGAAGCCTCCGTAGAGCGTCACCCGGCTCAGCAGCGGGAAGACCTCCCGCACGCTGCTCCCCCAGGCCGGGCCGTCCCTGCCGGTGAAGTGGAAGAGGACGACTGCCATCGCCGCGACGAATCGCAGCCCGTCCAACGCCCACAGCCGCTCGCGTGCTGCACCCGTCCGCACCGTGTCCACTGCTGTCCTCCTCCGGCACACCGCGCGTCCTCACGATGAGCACGCCCGACGTGACGTCCCGGAGTGAGGATCGCCGCACCGCCAGACCTGAGCAAACCGCCGGGCGCACGGGTGGTGCCGCCGGTGCCGGAGGGGAAGCGGTGCGGCCGTGAGGCGGAGCGGGGCCGTCGCCCGGCGGTCACACCGGGCGCGCGGCGTTCGTCTCGTCCGGCGCGGCCAGGAAGGTGTCCAGGATCCGGCGGGCGGCCAGGGCGGGGGTGAGCTCGCCGGCCAGCACCGCCTTCTCCAGGTCGGGCACGGAGGTGCGCACGCCCGGGTGCGCCCGCAGCGAGTGCTCGAGGCCGTCCCGCACCAGCTGCCAGGTCCAGCGCACCTGCTGGGCGCGCCGTCGCTCGTCGAAGGCCCCGGAGAGCTTCGCCCGCTCCTGGTGCTCGACGAGCTTGGCCCAGACCTCGTCCATGCCCTCGCCGGTGAGCCCGGCGCAGGTCAGCACCGGCACGTCCCAGGGCTCCCCGCGCCCGCGCAGCATCCGGATCGCGGAGGAGAGCTCGCGCGCGGCCTTGCGGGCGTCGGCGGCAGCCGGGCCGTCGGCCTTGTTCACGGCGATGACGTCGGCGATCTCCAGGATGCCGCGCTTGATCCCCTGCAGCTGGTCACCGGTGCGCGCGATGGTCAGGAACAGGAACGAGTCGACCATCTCGGCGACGGTGATCTCCGACTGGCCGACGCCGACGGTCTCCACCAGGACGACGTCGTAGCCGGCCGCCTCCACGACGACCATCGACTCGCGGGTCGCCTGCGCGACCCCGCCGAGCGTGCCGGAGGTGGGCGAGGGCCGGATGAACGCGTGCTCGTCGACGGCCAGCCGGGCCATGCGCGTCTTGTCGCCCAGGATCGAGCCGCCCGACCGGGCCGACGACGGGTCGACGGCGAGCACCGCGACCCTGGACCCGCCGGCCGTCAGGTCCACCCCGAGCTGGTCGATGAAGGTCGACTTCCCGACGCCGGGCACCCCGCTGATGCCGACCCGGCGCGCTCCCCCGGCGTGCGGGAGCAGCTCGACCAGCAGCTCCTGCGCCCGCTCGCGGTGGTCGGCCCGGCGCGACTCGACGAGGGTGATGGCGCGCGCCATCACCCGCCGGTCGCCGGCCAGCACCCCTTCGGCGAGGGCCGGTACGTCGATCTCCCGCGGCATCAGTGACCGAGGCGGTCGGACAGCGTCCGCAGCAGCTCCTGCGCCGCCTCGGCGATGACCGTGCCGGGCGGGAAGACCGCAGCGGCGCCCATCTCCTTGAGGGTCGGCACGTCGTCGGGCGGGATGACGCCGCCGACGACGATCAGCACGTCGTCGGCACCGAGCCCGGCCAGCGCGTCGCGCAGCGCCGGCACCAGCGTGAGGTGGCCGGCGGCCAGCGACGAGACGCCGACGACGTGCACGTCGGCCTCCACCGCCTGCCGGGCGACCTCGTCCGGCGTCTGGAACAGCGGGCCCACGTCGACGTCGAAGCCGAGGTCGGCGAACGCCGTGGCGATGACCTTCTGCCCGCGGTCGTGCCCGTCCTGACCCATCTTGGCCACCAGGATGCGGGGGCGCCGGCCCTCGGCCTCGGCGAACTCCTCGGCCAGCCGCCGCGTCTCCTCCATCGGCCCGGATGCTCCTGCCTCGTCGCGGTAGACGCCGGAGATGGTGCGCACCTGGCCGGCGTGCCGCCCGTAGACGGCCTCGAGGGCGTCGGAGATCTCCCCGACGGTCGCCTTGGCCCGCGCGGCGTCGACGGCGAGCTTCAGCAGGTTGGTGTCGAGGTCGTTGCCGCGGCGCCCCTCGGCGGCGGCCCGGGCGGCGTCGGTGAGCCGGCCCAGCGCCTCGGTCACCGCGCGGCCGTCCCGGTCGCCCCGCAGCTGCTCTAGCTTGGCCTTCTGCTGGGCGAGCACGTCGGCGTTGTCGACCTTGAGCACCTCGATGGCCTCGTCGGCGTCGACCCGGTACTTGTTCACGCCGATGACCGGCTGGCGGCCGGAGTCGATCCGCGCCTGGGTGCGGGCGGCGGCCTCCTCGATGCGCAGCTTCGGGATGCCGTCGTCGATGGCCTGGGCCATGCCGCCGTGCTCGGCGACCTCCTGGATGTGCGCCCAGGCGCGGCGGGCCAGGTCGTAGGTGAGCTTCTCGACGTAGGCCGACCCGCCCCACGGGTCGACGACGCGGGTGGTGCCCGACTCCTGCTGCAGCATCAGCTGGGTGTTGCGGGCGATGCGCGCGGAGAAGTCGGTGGGCAGGGCCAGGGCCTCGTCGAGCGCATTGGTGTGCAGCGACTGGGTGTGGCCCTGGGTGGCGGCCATCGCCTCCAGGCAGGTGCGGACGACGTTGTTGTAGACGTCCTGCGCGGTCAGCGACCAGCCCGAGGTCTGCGAGTGGGTGCGCAGCGACAGCGACTTCGGGTTCGTCGCCCCGGCCTCCCTCACCAGCTTCGCCCACAGCAGGCGCCCGGCCCGCAGCTTCGCCACCTCCATGAAGAAGTTCATGCCGATGGCCCAGAAGAAGGACAGGCGGGGGGCGAACGCGTCGACGTCCATCCCGGCGGCCTGGCCGGCCTTCAGGTACTCGACGCCGTCGGCCAGCGTGTAGGCCAGCTCCAGGTCGGCCGTCGCGCCGGCCTCCTGGATGTGGTAGCCGGAGATCGAGATGGAGTTGAACCGCGGCATCCGCTGCGAGGTGAACGCGAAGATGTCGCTGATGATCTGCATCGAGGGCTTGGGCGGGTAGATGTAGGTGTTCCGCACCATGAACTCTTTGAGGATGTCGTTCTGGATGGTCCCGGTCAGCTGCTCCGGGGCCACCCCCTGCTCCTCGGCCGCGACGATGTAGAGCGCGAGCACGGGCAGCACGGCGCCGTTCATCGTCATGGACACCGACATCTTGTCCAGCGGGATGCCGTCGAACAGCTGCCGCATGTCCAGGATCGAGTCGATCGCGACGCCTGCCATGCCGACGTCGCCGGGCACCCGCGGGTGGTCGGAGTCGTAGCCGCGGTGGGTGGGCAGGTCGAAGGCGATCGACAGCCCCTTCTGGCCGGCGGCGAGGTTGCGCCGGTAGAAGGCGTTGGACTCCGTGGCGGTGGAGAAGCCCGCGTACTGGCGGACCGTCCACGGCTGCGTCGTGTACATCGTCGGGTAGGGGCCGCGCAGGAACGGCGGCAGCCCGGGCAGGGTCTCGAGGAAGTCCAGGTCGGCCAGGTCGGCCGGCGTGTACAGCGGCGGGACGGGGATGCCCTCGGGGGTCTCCCAGGTCGCCTCCGCCACGCTGCGGCCGGTCGCCTCCTCGAACGCCTTCGCCCAGTCATCGGCCGAGGACCCGGCGGACGGGGTGCCCAGCTCGACGGAACCGAAGTCGGGGATGCCGCTCATGCCTGCACTCCTTCGAGACCCAGCTCGGCGTGCACCGCGCGCAGCGCCGCGAGGGCGTCGCACCCGGCGAAGACGTATCCGTCGACCCCGTCCACGGCGAGGTCCGGCTTGCCGGCCAGCCACACCTGCGTGGCGCCGGCGGCCCTGAGCTCCGCCGCGAGCGCGGCGGCCCCGGACGCGTAGTCCTTGTCGGTGCCGCAGATGCAGGCCACCGTCGTACCCGCCTCGCCGAGACCGCTCGCGCCGTCCCCGGCCGGTGTGGCCAGCCCGCCGGCCTGGAGGAGGTTGCCGGCGAACGTGGCGCGCGCGGTGTGCCGGGCGATCGGGCCGATCGTGGCGAGGTAGACGGCGGGCCGCTCCCTGCCCGTCGACGACATGGCCGCGTCGGCGGCGTCGCGCAGCGCCTCGAACTCCTGCGCCGCGCGCACCCGGGGCAGGCCGCCGGTGGCCGGCAGGATCTCCGCCGCCGGCTGCCGCTGGGGCAGCTTCTCGGCGAGGTTGGGGAACTCGCTCACGCCGGTGAGCGCGTCGGCGCGGGTGGCCAGCCGCTTCGCGCGCGCGTCCCAGGCCTGCGCGATCCGGTCCCGCACCAGGCCCGAGGCCAGGGCGGCGGGCAGCCCGCCGGCCCGCTCGATCTCGGTGAACCAGTCCCAGGCGGCGCGGGCCAGGGAGTCGGTCAGCGACTCGACGTACCAGGAGCCGCCGGCCGGGTCGAGGACGCGGGCGAGGTGGCCCTCCTCCACCAGCAGGCTCTGGGTGTTGCGGGCGATCCGGCGGGAGAAGGAGTCGGGCAGGCCCAGCGCGGCGTCGAACGGCTGCACCGTGACGGCGTCCGCGCCGCCCACCCCGGCGGCGAAGCAGGCGACCGTGGTGCGCAGCATGTTGACCCAGGGGTCGCGCCTGGTCGTCATCACCGACGAGGTGACCGCGTGCTGGTGCTGGCCGCGCAGCTCCGCGGACACGCCGCTGACCTCGCCGACCCGGTCCCAGAGCCGGCGGGCGGCCCGCAGCGCGGCGATGGTCGTGAACTGGTCGGCGGAGGCGGAGTAGCGGAACTCCAGCGCGGCGACCGCCTCGTCGACGCCAAGCCCCGGGTGGGTGGGCGAAGACCCGGTCAGCGCCCGCAGGTAGGCGACCCCGGCGGCCAGCGAGCAGCCCAGCTCCTCGACCACGGAGGCGCCGGCGTCGGCGAAGACCGTGCCGTCGACGACGACGGTGCGCAGGCCGGGATGGGCGGCGGCGCGGCGGGCGACGTCGGCCAGCCCGGAGAGGTCCTGCTCCTCGCCGGAGGCGGCCTGGACGCCGAGCGGGTCCAGGCCCAGCGACCCGCCGGGCGCCAGATCGGTGCGCCCGTCGACGAGGGCGAGGAACGCCTCGGCCGCCGCGAGCCCGCCCTGCACGGTGACCGGGGCCAGGTCGAGGTAGACGTCGGAGAGCACCTCGCCCAGGGAGTCGACGGGGATCGCGCCGTCGCCGACCACCAGCCACAGCGAGGTGACGCCGTTCTCCAGGTCGGCGGCGATCGCCTCCTTCGTGACGGCGACGTCAGGGTGCGCGTGCCGCTGGCGGATGTCCCACCCGCCGGGCGCGCCCCCCGCGGCCCCGCCGGCGGCGGTGACCTCGGCCGATCCGGCCGGGCCGCCGGACGGGCGGGAACCGCGCACGAAGGGCGCCAGGCCGGGCTGGCCGACCGCGGCCGGGAGGTCGCCGGCGTCCTCGGCGGTGTACAGCGGGGCGACGGTGACGCCGGGGGCGACCGGGCGGCGCAGCGCGTCCTCGACCGGATCAGGGAGGTCCTCGCGGCCGGCCTTGCGCAGCACGCCGGCGACCAGGTCGCGCCACTGGTCGCGGGTCACCGCGTCGAACTCGCCCGCGAGCGCCAGGGCTTCGGGCACCTCGTGCTCGGCCGGCACCTCGGCGTCGGCCGGTTCGCTCGGCTGACCGCTGCTGGTCCGCTGGTCGGTGGAACTCATCCTCGGTGGGTCTCCTCGACAGGGGGTCGGGCTGAAGTGTCTCCGGGCGCCGGTCGGCGCGTGCGAGGGGGTGGCTGCGGGCCGGTCGAGGACGCCTCCGCGTCGGCCTCCAGCGCGAGCAGCGCGGTGCGGGCCAGCAGCCGCACGCCGACCCCGATGGCCCGCTCGTCGACGTCGAAGGTGCCCCGGTGCAGGTCGTAGGGCGCCCCGCCCCCGTGGGTGCCCAGCCGGGCCAGCGCGATCGGCATGACGTCGGCGAACCAGCCGAAGTCCTCCCCGCCCATGCTCTGCGGCGAGAGGACCAGGTGCTCCGCGCCGACGGTGCCGAGCGCGGCCGACCGCAGGAGCGCCACGGAGCGGGGATCGTTGACCACGGGCGGCACGCCCCGGATGTAGTCGACGCCGACCTCCGCGCCCGTCGTCGCGGCCACCCGCTCCACCAGCGAGCGCAGCAGCTCCTCGGCGCCCTTCCACGCATCGCGGTCGAGCACCCGCACCGTGCCGCGCAGCGTGCCGCGCTGCGGGATGGCGTTGGCGGCCACCCCGGCGTTCACCGCCCCCCAGACCAGCGACATCCCGACGCGGGGGTCGACCTGCCGGGACAGCAGCGAGGGCAGGTCGGTGATCAGCCGGCCCAGGGCGTCGACCAGGTCGACGGTGAGCTGCGGCCGGGCCGTGTGCCCACCCGGCCCGGTGAGGGTGACGTCCATGCGGTCGCACGCGGCGGTGATCGAGCCGGTGCGCAACCCGACCTTCCCGGCCGGCACCGACGGGTCGCAGTGCAGGGCGAAGGCGCGCGAGGCGCCGTCGAGGACACCCGAGGCGACCACCTCGGTGGCGCCGCCGGGCACCGTCTCCTCGGCGGGCTGGAACACGCACCGCACCCGGCCGGGCAGTCCGTCGAGCTCGGCGAGGGCCAGCGCCACGCCCAGGACGACCGTGGTGTGCACGTCGTGCCCGCAGGCGTGGCAGAGCCCCTCGCGGGTGGATGCGTAGGGCACGTCCTTCAGATCGGCCAGCGGCAGCGCGTCGATGTCGGCGCGCAGCACCACGACCGGCCCCTCACCGGTGCCGACCTCGCAGACCAGGCCCGTGCCGGTGGGCAGCCGGCGCGGGCGCAGCCCGGCCGCGCGCAGCCGCTGCTCGACGAACGACGTCGTCTCGAACTCGGCGAAGGCTAGCTCCGGGTGGGCGTGCAGGTGCCGCCGGATCGACACGAGCTCGGGGTGGTGGGTCCCGACCCAGTCGTCGACGGCCGTGGCCAGCTTCTCGACGACCGGGTTCATGCGGCGTGCCCGCCCGCGCACTCCGCCGGCCCGGGCACGGGGCCGTCGGGGCGTCCCGCCGGGCCGCGCGCCGGGAGGCCGTCGCGCAGCTCCGCCAGCAGGCCGTCGACGACGGGCGCGAGCGCACCGTCGTGCTCCAGGGCCACGGCCCGCTGCCGCTGGTAGGAGGCGCCGACCTCCAGCACGCGCAGCACGTCGGCGAGCTCCGCCTCGCAGGAGAGGCGCTTGGCGGTGGGCATCAGCTCCTCCACCAGCTCGGCGATCGCCTGGCGCACCGGCCGCACGGCGAAGTGCTCGTCGACGATGATCTCGGCGTCCAGCCCGTAGCGGGCCGCGCGCCACTTGTTCTCCCGGGCCACCCACTCCTCGGGTCGGGGCAGGGTGTAGCCGCGGTCGAGCTGGGTGTCGAACTGCTCGACCAGGCACTGCGCGAGGGCGGCGACCGCGCCCACCTCGTCGAGCGTGGGCAGCCCGTCGCAGATCCGCAGCTCCACGGTGCCGAAGTCGGGGTGCGGGCGGATGTCCCACCACACCTCGCGGACGCTCTCGATGCTCTTCGTGGAGATCAGCGTCTCCATGTACTCCTCGAACTCGTCCCACCCGGCGAGCTGGAAGGGCAGCCCGGCCGTGGGCATCCCCTCGAAGACCTTGGTGCGGGCCGACGCCAGCCCGGTGTCGCAGCCGACCCAGAACGGCGAGGACGACGACAGCGCCAGGAAGTGCGGCACGTACTGGCACAGCGCGTTGACGATCGGGATGACCTTCTCCGGCGCGCGGACGCCGACGTGCACGTGGACGCCGAAGATCTGCATCCGCCGGGCCAGCCACTGCATGCGCTCGACCAGTTCCTGGTAGCGCTCCTTGGGCGAGATCTCCTGGGTCTGCCAGTCGGTGAACGGGTGCGTGCCGGCGCACAGCACGCCGAGGCCGCGCTGGTCGGCCTGGGCGACGACCTCGGCGAGGGTGCCCGCCAGGTCGGCCTTCGCCTCGCTCACGGTGGTGCAGACGCCGGTGATGATCTCGATGGTCGACTGCAGCAGCTCGTGTTTTGCCTTGGGGTGCTCCTCGGCGCCCTCGGGCCGGATCGCCTCGAGGATCTCGACGGCGCCGGGCGCGAGCTCGCGGGTCTCGCGGTCGACGAGCTGCAGCTCCCACTCCACACCGAGGCTGGCGCGTTCCGAGCTACGGAAGGGGATCTCCACCATCGGGAGTCTAGGGACGATGCCCCTGCCCCACCCCCCGAGTCGGCGTCCGGTGGACACGATCACCCGTGCGGTGGGCCCCGCCCGCGCCGGGGATCCGCCGTCGTCGGGGTCCTGCGCTAGCGTCCCCGCGTGAGCCAGCCTCCCGGAACCGATCCGCAGACCCTCGCCACCCGCGCCGCAGACGAGCTGGTCCGCGCCGTCGGCGGGCCGCACGACGTGGCCGTCGTCATGGGCTCGGGCTGGGCGCCCGCGGCCGACGCCTTCGGCGAGGCGGACGCCGCCGTGGCGATCGGCGACCTCCCCGGCTTCGCGGCCCCGACGGCGGTCGGGCACGGCGGTCAGGTCCGCTCGGTGCGGGTGGGCGACCGCAAGGTCCTGCTCTTCCTCGGCCGCACCCACTACTACGAGGGCCGCGGCGTGGACCCGGTCGTCCACGGCGTGCGCACCGCCGCCGCCGCCGGCGTGCGGACGGTGATCCTCACCAACGCCGCCGGCGGGCTCGCCCCGGAGCACCGGGTCGGCCAGGCGGTGATCATCTCCGACCACCTGAACCTGACCGCGCGGTCGCCGCTGGTGGGCGCGCACTTCGTCGACCTCACCGACCTCTACTCCGCCCGGCTGCGCGCGCTGGCCCGCGAGCTCGACCCGGGCCTCGCCGAGGGCGTCTACGCGGCGCTGCCCGGGCCGCACTACGAGACCCCCGCCGAGATCCGGATGCTCCGCACGCTCGGCGCCGACCTCGTCGGCATGTCGACCGCGCTCGAGGCGATCGCCGCGCACGCGGCCGGGCTGGAGGTCTTCGGCCTCTCGCTGGTCACCAACGCCGCCGCCGGGGTCACCGGCGAGAAGCTCGACGCCGACGAGGTCATCACCGCCGGTCGGGCGGCCGCGGGCCGGCTCGGGGAGTTCCTGGTGGAGCTCATCGGGCGGCTGCCGTGACCGGCGACGGCGGCCCCGTCCTCGTCACCGGCGCCGCCGGCCGGATCGGCACGGTGCTCCGGGCCGGGCTGCCCGAGCGCGGCTGGGCGGTGCGCTCGCTGGACGTCGTGCCGGTGTCCGAGCCCCGCCCGGGCGAGGAGCACCTGGTCGCCGACGTCACCGACCTCGGCGCGATGACCGGGGCCGCCCGGGGCGCCTCGGCCGTCGTCCACCTGGCCGGCATCTCCGGCGAGTCGACCTGGGCGGCGATCTCGCACGCGAACATCGAGGGCACCTACTGCGCGCTCGAGGCCGCCCGGCTGGCCGGTGTGCCCCGCGTGGTCCTGGCCAGCAGCAACCACGCCTCCGGCTACACGGAGCGGCCCGCCGACGCGCTGCTGCGCGAGGCCGACGCGCCGCCCCGGCCGGACACCTACTACGGCGTCTCGAAGGTGGCGATGGAGGCCCTGGGCTCGCTGTACGTCGACCGGTACGGCCTCGACGTCGTCTGCCTGCGGATCGGCAGCGCCTTCGCCGAGCCGACGACGACCCGGCAGCTGTCCACCTGGCTCTCCCCCGCCGACACCGTGTCGCTGGTCGACGCCGCGCTCTCCGCGCCGTCCCCCGGCTTCTCGGTGGTGTGGGGCGTCTCCGACAACACCCGTCGCTGGTGGGACCTCTCGGCCGCCGAGGCGCTGGGGTACCGGTCCGCCGACGACGCCGAGCGCTACGCCGGTGCGCTGATCGAGGTGCACGGCGAACCCGACCTCGCCGACCCGGTGCACGGCCGCGTGGGCGGCGAGTACACGACGGCTGCGTTCGACGCGGAGAACTTCCCGGCATGACCGACGAGCTGCTCGCCACCGCACGGGCCTGGGCCGACGCCGATCCGCACGCGGGCGACCGCGCCGAGATCGAGGCGCTGATCGCGGCGGGGGACCTGGCAGAGCTGGGCCGCCGCTTCGCCGGGCCGCTCACCTTCGGGACGGCGGGGCTGCGCGGTCCGCTGCGGGCCGGGCCGGCGGGGATGAACGCCGCTGTGGTGCTCCGCGCCGCGGCCGGGGTGGGCCGGCACCTGCTGGACACCGGGCACGGCGGCGGGACCGTCGTGATCGGGTTCGACGCACGGCGGCGCTCCGACGAGTTCGCCGGCCTCTCGGCCCAGGTGCTCTCCGGGCTCGGCTTCCGGGTGCGGGTGATGGCGCGACCGCTGCCCACCCCGGTGCTCGCCTTCGCCGTCCGGCACCTCGGCGCGGCGGCCGGGGTGATGGTCACCGCGAGCCACAACCCGCCCGACGACAACGGCTACAAGCTCTACCTGGAGCAGGGGGCCCAGCTGGTCCCGCCGGCGGACCGGGAGATCGAGGCGGCGATCGCCGCCGTCGGCCCGGCGCGGGAGATCGCGCTCGCCGGCGGTCACGGGATCCTGGGTGACGACGTCCTCACCGATTACGTGACCGCGGTGGTGCGGGCGCTCGACCCCGAGCGGGTCCCGGCCGCCGACCGCGCCGCGCTGACCGTCGCCTACACCGCTCTGCACGGGGTGGGCGCATCGACGACCCGGCTGGTGTTCGCCGCGGCTGGCTTCGCGGAACCGGCCAGCGTGCCCGAGCAGGACGCGCCCGACCCGGCGTTCCCGACGGTCTCCTTCCCGAACCCGGAGGAGCCCGGCGCGGTCGACCTGCTGCTGGCCCTGGCCGAGCAGGTGGGCGCCGACGTGGCGATCGCCGAGGACCCCGACGCCGACCGCTGCTCGGTGGTGTGCCTCGGCCGGCAGCTCACCGGCGACGAGGTGGGCGCGCTGCTGGCCGACTGGCTGCTGCGCCGCGGCGTGCGCGGGACGTACGCGTCGTCGCTGGTCAGCGGCTCGCTGATGCACGCGATCGCCGAGGCCTCCGGGGCACCGTCGGAGGAGACCCCGACCGGGTTCAAGTGGATCATGCGGGCCGGGTCGCCGGCGGCGCCGCTGGTGTACGGCTACGAGGAGGCGCTGGGCTACTCGGTGGCGCCGGACGTCGTCCGGGACAAGGACGGCATCTCGGCCGCCCTGGCCGTGGCCCTGCTGGCGGCGGAGCTCAAGGCCGGCGGGCGCACCCTGCTGGACCGGCTCGACGAGCTGGCGGACGAGCACGGGCTGTTCGTCACCGGGCAGCTGTCGGTGCGGGTGGAGGACCTCTCGGTCATCTCCGACGCCATGTCCCGGCTGCGGTCGGCGCCCCCGGCCGCGCTGCTGGGCCGGCCGGTGGAGTTCGCCGACCTCGCCGGGGGCTCCCCGCCGGTGGACGCCGTCCGGCTGCTCGGCGACGGCGTGCGGGTGATCGTGCGGCCCAGCGGCACGGAGCCGAAGCTCAAGGCGTACCTGGAGACCGTCGTCCCGGTGCACGACGACGCCGGCCTCATCGCCGCCCGCGGGCGGGGAGCCGACGAGCTCGACCAGCTGCGCGCGGAGATGTCTGCGGCCCTGGGCCTCTAGCGCTGCCCCGGGCGCCACCCGGGGCGCCGCTCTGGGGTGCTCCTCGCGCTCCCGGGGGCCTGCAGGACTGCACGAGCACGAGCAACGCCCCGGGAGCGGAGCGCCGGGCGTCCGCGGCCGATCCGCTCGCCGCCTCAGGCCGGCGGCGGGCCGTAGCGGTTCGGGTACGGGTGGCCGCGCAGGAAACCGACCGTGACCAGCAGGACCAGCCAGCCGATCCCCGGCAGCAGGTTCCACAGCAGCCACCACGCGGAGTGGTCCCGGTCGTGCAGCCTGGTGACCATGGCGGCGACGTTGGGCACGAGCAGCACCAGCGCGGCGATCGCGGTGACCGGTCCGCCGGAGTCGGGGAACGGCCACAGGAGGTCGAAGCCCTCGCCCCGCTCCAGGCGCGGGTAGCTGTCGGGGAACCAGGTCGCGTCGATGTGGTTGGCGACCAGGCCCAGGAGGGCGAGCACGAGCACGTAGTGCACCCACCACACCCGCCTCGGGATCCGCCCCGTCGGCAGGAACCAGTCCGCCGGGCCGGTCCGCGCTGCCGTCGGCGCGGTCATCCGCCGACCGGCTCGCGGCAGCCCGAGGACAGCGCGCGCTGCGCCGCGGCGAGGACGGCGACGACGTCACGCCCGAAGGCGACGTCGCACGGGTGGGTCCCGCCGGTCATCGCCGCGGCGCCCAGCTCGTCCACGGCCACCCGGAACGCATCCACCGGGGCATCGACGTCGGGCAGCAGCACCAGCCGTCCGGCGTCGCCGTGCACGTAGAACTCGATGCCGGTCGACATGGGGGCGACCGTGTGCGACAGCGTGATGGTCGAGGCGGTGCCCGACTCGTGGGTGAGCACCAGGTGCACGGTGTCCATGAGGCCGGCGCCGGCCTGCACCGCCGCCACCGGTCCGAGCGCCGGCAGCAGCACCGAGAGCGCGTGCGGGCCGATGTCCCAGAGCGCGCCGCGTTCCTGCCGCCAGGGGGAGGCGGCGAACGGCGTCCCCGCCAGGGAGGACAGCCACGACCCGGCACCGCCGGCCAGCCGGGTGCGCGCGGCCTGGGTCAGCCACGTCGACGTCGCCGCCTGGAAGCGGAAGGTGAAGAACACCACCGAGGCGACGCCGGCGCCGCGCACGGCATCGACCACGCGGTCGGCCCCGGCCACGTCGAGCGCGATCGGCTTCTCCAGCAGCAGGTGCTTGCCGGCCTCGGCTGCGCGCAGCGCGAGCGGCGCCTGCACGTCGGGCGGGAGGGCGATCGCGACGGCGTCGACGTCGGCCAGCAGGGCGTCCACGTCCGCGTAGCCGGGAACCTCGAACTCGGCGCCCAGCGCCTTCGCCTTGGCGACGTCGCGACCCCACACGCCCACCAGCTCGGCGGACGGGTGGTCGGCGAGCGCGGTCGCGTGCACGGCCTGCGCCCAGTGGCCGGTGCCGAGCACCCCGAAGCGCACGGTCAGACCGCGCCGAACTGGCGGTCGCCGGCGTCGCCCAGCCCCGGGACGATGTAGGCCTTGTCGTTGAGGCCCTCGTCGATGCTGGCGGTGAACACCCGCAGCGGCAGGCCGCTCTCCTCCAGCCGGCGGATGCCGTCCGGCGCAGCGAGCGCGCACAGCACGGTGATCGACGTCGTGCCGCGGGCGGTGAGCAGCTCGCAGCAGTGCACCAGCGAGCCGCCGGTGGCCAGCATCGGGTCGAGGACGAAGACGTCGCGCCCGACCAGCGTCTCCGGCAGCGAGGCCATGTAGGCCTCGGGCTGGAAGGTCTCCTCGTTGCGGGCCAGCCCGACGAAGCCCATCTGCGACTCGGGCAGCATCCCGTGCGCGGTGTCGGCCATGCCCAGTCCGGCCCGGAGGACGGGGACGATCAGCGGCGGTGCGGCCAGCCGGAAGCCCGTCGTCGCCGTGACCGGGGTGGTGATGTGCTCCTCGGCCACCTCCAGGTCACGGGTGGCCTCGTAGACGAGCATCTGGGTGAGCTCGCGCAGGGCGGCCCGGAACATGGCGTTGTCCGTGCGCTCGTCCCGCATGCGGGTCAGGCGGGCACGGGCGAGCGGGTGGTCGACGACGGTGAGCTGCACGGGCAGCACCGTAGCGGCCGGGCCCGATGTGCGGCTCGGCGCCGCCCGTCCGCAGGTCCACCGCTCATGCCGCGACGAGCACCTCGCCGCGGGCTTCGGCCTCGAGTCGCCGCCGCAGGTCACGGTTCCCCATGAGCACGCCCACCACGTAGGCCATGTCCATGCGTTCCCCGTTGACGTGCATCGCGTCGGGCAGTGCGGGCGGTCCGTCCGGGAACAGCAAGGAGGCCAGACCCCCGGCAACCCCCGGCACCGGCTCCGCCGCCCCGCCGGCCGGCCGCGACGCCTCTGCCGCAGGAGCCGGCCGACGGGCGGCGAGCTCGTCGATGGGCTGGACGCCCACGAACGCATCCGGTGCCGGTGCCATGCCGTCACCGGCGAGGCCGTGCGCGAAGGCGGCATCCGCAGGGCCCCACACCCGCCGGCCGTCCGGCGCCACGGCGATCAGCCGTCCCTCGCGCCGCGCGAGGACCAGGCCCAGGTCGTGCACGAGGCCGTGGTCGACGTCGCAGAGCAGCACCATGTTCGCGATGTCGGTGCCACCGCCGAACAGCCAGTGCCGCATGTGGTGGGCGTGCAGCCGTTCGATCCTCGTCTCGGTGCACCCCGGCCGGGCGCAGCCGCCGTCGCGCCGCAGCAGTGCACGACGCTGCGCGGGGGTCGCCAGGCGGCGCCGGCGTCCGACGCCGAGCACCTCGCGGCCGCTCTCGAGCATCGTCACGACGGTCGACTCGCAGAGCATCCGCCGGACCTGCGCCGGGTGCAGCGCGGGACCGCCCTCGAGGTAGGCCTGCCCGGCCGCGGCGTCGTCGGCGACGACGGCCGCGTCCACGTGCACGACGACCTCGCGACGTGGTGGGTCACCCGGCCGCCGGTCGAGGTGGGCGGCCGCTCCGGCGAGCCGCCCGACCGCCGCGCAGCGCCGGGCCGCGGTCCGCTCCCGGGCACAGGCGACCTCGTCGCGCTCGTCCTCCTCGTGCGGGTCCACCGACACCGTCTCCGCGCCCGACGCGGGCTCCGCACCCGACGCCGGAGGAACGCCGGCGGACCGTTTCGCCTCGGCGCGGTCACGGCGGGCCTCGCGCTCGGCGATCGAGTCGACCGCCGTCAGGAACCGAGCACCCTCCTCGGCGTCCATGCGCATCCGCACGACGAGCATGCCGTCGTCGTCCCACCAGTGCTGGAACTGACGCTTCAGCGCGATGGTGTCCGGATCGACGCGGTCGGCCCGGCGCCAGGAGCGGACCAGCCGCTCGGTCTGCGACGCCGTCGCCTCCAGCGCCAGCTCGAGGAGGGACTGCTCGGTGTCGGGGTCCGCGATGCGGGTGAGCGCCCGCGCCTTGGAGTAGGACAGCCGCCCCTCGGCGAACGCCGCGGAGATCAGCGGGAGATCGTCCAGAGCGCGGGCGACCCGGACGTGCTCCCGGGCCGTGCCCGGCGACATCCCGCACTGCCAGGCCAGCCAGTGGGCGCAGGAGGCGATGCCGACCGCGTGCCAGCCCTCCCGCCGGTCGAACTCCGCGACCAGCCGCAGCCAGGCGGCGGTCGCCGCCGCCAGCCGCACCGCGCCGGACGTGATCGCACGCGCCAGCTCGGGCAGGGACGTCTCGGTCACGGTCGCCTCCTTCGAATGCGTGTTCGAAAGCTATCCGGGAGGGGTGACAGTTCCCCGGCGATCGAGGCGTCGCCGCGGGAACGCCTCAGGAGCAGCGAGTCAGGCGCCGACGCGCGGCGGAGCGGAGGCGCCGGACGTTCCCGCGGGAACGTCGGGACCCGGTGCCGCGGCGGCGTTCCCCGACCTCGGGCGCCGGCCGAGGGCGACCGGTGAGACGTTCCCGCGGGAACGCCGGTGCGGGACGCAGGCGACGGCACACCAGGCGAACCGCTCCGGCGGGTGAGCAGTGTCGGCCTCCCGGGCGGAGCAGGGGAGAATGACGGGCATGACCCACGTGCTCGATCCCGGCGCGCTGTCGGACGACGCCCGGGCGCTGGCCGCGCCGACGCCTCCCTACGACGACGTCACGCGCTCCGACTCGGCGTTCCGCGCCTTCCTCCACGGCCTGCCCGGCGTCGACCAGGTCGGTGCGGAGGCCCGGGTGGCGCAGCTGGGCACCCGCTCGATCAAGACGACGTCGAAGGCCTGGGCCATCGACACCGCGATCTCGATGGTCGACCTCACCACCCTCGAGGGCGCCGACACCCCCGGCAAGGTCCGCAGCCTGGCCGCCAAGGCGAGGCGGCCCGACCCGTCCGACCCGACGACCCCGCAGGTCGCCGCGGTCTGCGTCTACGGCGACCTCGCCGGCGTGGCCCGGGACGCCCTCGGGGACAGCGGCATCCACGTCGCCGCCGTCGCCACCGCGTTCCCGAGCGGCCGCGCCAGCCGGGCGGTGAAGATCGCCGACGTGCAGGACGCCGTCGCCAACGGCGCCGACGAGATCGACATGGTCATCGACCGGGGCGCCTTCCTCAGCGGCCGCTACCTCGACGTCTACGAGGAGATCGTGGCGGTGAAGGAGGCGTGCGGCGACGCGCACCTCAAGGTGATCCTGGAGACCGGGGAGCTGGTCACCCTCGACAACGTCCGCCGGGCCAGCTGGATCGCGATGCTCGCCGGTGGCGACTTCATCAAGACCTCGACCGGCAAGGTGAGCCCTGCCGCCACCCTCCCGGTCGGCCTGGTGATGCTGGAGGCGGTCCGCGACTTCCGCGCCGCCACCGGCCGCCAGGTGGGCTTCAAGCCGGCCGGCGGCATCCGGACGACGAAGGACGCGATCAAGCACCTGGTGCTGATCAACGAGACCGTCGGCCCCGACTGGCTGGACCCCGACTGGTTCCGCTTCGGCGCCTCCAGCCTGCTCAACGACCTCCTCCTGCAGCGGCAGAAGCTGCGCACCGGCCACTACTCCGGCCCCGACTACGTCACGGTGGACTGACCGACGATGACCAGCAGCACCCGCGCCCCCTTCGAGTACGCCCCGGCCCCCGAGTCGCGGTCGATCGTCACCATCGCCCCCTCGTACGGCCTGTTCGTCGACGGCGAGTTCGTCGACGGCTCCGGCGAACCGCTGAAGACGGTGAACCCGGCCACCGAGGAGGTGCTCACCGAGGTCGCCACCGGCACCTCCGCCGACGTCGACCGCGCGGTGCGCGCCGCCCGGAAGGCGTTCGAGAAGACCTGGGGGCCGATGCGCCCCGCCGACCGCGGCAAGTACCTGTTCCGCATCGCGCGGCTGCTGCAGGAGCGCGCCCGCGAGTTCGCCGTCCTGGAGTCGCTGGACAACGGCAAGCCGATCCGGGAGTCCCGCGACGTCGACGTCCCCCTGGCCGCCGCGCACTTCTTCTACCACGCGGGGTGGGCCGACAAGCTCGAGCACGCGGGCCTCGGGCCGGACCCCCGCCCCCTCGGCGTGGCCGGTCAGGTCATCCCCTGGAACTTCCCCTTGCTGATGCTGGCCTGGAAGGTCGCCCCCGCACTGGCCACCGGCAACACGGTCGTGCTCAAGCCGGCCGAGACGACGCCGCTCACGGCGCTGCTGTTCGCCGAGGTCTGCCGGCAGGCCGACCTGCCGCCGGGCGTGGTCAACATCGTCACCGGCGCCGGGGAGACCGGCCGGGCGGTCGTCGAGCACGAGGACGTCGACAAGGTCGCGTTCACCGGCTCCACCGAGGTGGGCCGGTCGATCGCCCGCGCCGTCGCCGGGACGCAGAAGAAGCTGACCCTGGAGCTCGGCGGCAAGGCGGCCAACATCGTCTTCGACGACGCCCCGATCGACCAGGCCGTCGAGGGCATCGTCCAGGGGATCTTCTTCAACCAGGGGCACGTCTGCTGCGCGGGCTCCCGGCTGCTGGTCCAGGAGTCGATCCACGACGAGGTCATCGCGAGCCTGCAGCGGCGGATCGGCACCCTGCGCGTCGGCGACCCGCTGGACAAGAACACCGACATCGGCGCGATCAACTCGGCCGAGCAGCTCGCCCGCATCCGGGAGCTGTCCGACATCGGCGAGGCCGAGGGCGCCCAGCGCTGGCAGCCGGCCTGCGAGCTGCCCGAGCGCGGCTACTGGTTCCCGCCGACGGTCTTCACCGACGTCTCCCCCGCGCACCGCATCGCCCGCGACGAGGTCTTCGGGCCGGTGCTGTCCGTGCTGACGTTCCGCACGCCCGACGAGGCCGTCGCGAAGGCGAACAACACCACCTACGGCCTGTCGGCCGGCATCTGGAGCGAGAAGGGGTCGCGGATCCTGAAGATCGCCGATCAGCTGCGCGCCGGTGTGGTCTGGGCCAACACGTTCAACAAGTTCGACCCGACGTCGCCGTTCGGCGGCTACAAGCAGTCCGGCTACGGCCGCGAGGGCGGCCGCCACGGCCTGGCCGCGTACCTGGAGAGCACCCGATGAGCGACCGTCTGGCCGTCCGCAAGACCTACAAGCTGTACGTGGGCGGCGCCTTCCCGCGTTCGGAGAGCGGCCGCACCTACGAGGTGACCGACGCCCGCGGCCACTTCCTCGGCAACGTCGCCCGGGCCTCCCGCAAGGACGCCCGCGACGCCGTCGTCGCCGCGCGCGGCGCCTTCGCCAGGTGGTCGGGTGCCACCGCCTACAACCGCGGCCAGGTGCTCTACCGCGTGGCGGAGGTGATGGAGGGCCGGCACGTGCAGTTCTGCGAGGAGGTCTCCGCCGCCGAGGGTCTGTCGGGCTCCAAGGCCCGGGCCGCCGTCGACGCCGCCATCGACCGCTGGGTCTGGTACGCGGGCTGGACCGACAAGCTGGCCGCGGTCCTGGGCAGCGCGAACCCGGTCGCCGGGCCGTACTTCGACTTCTCTCTGCCCGAGCCCTCCGGCGTCGTCGCCGTGCTGGCCCCGCAGCAGTCGAGCCTGCTCGGCCTGGTCAGCGTGCTGGCCCCGGTGCTGGCCACGGGCAACACCGCCGTCGTCGTCACCTCGGCGGAGCGGCCGATCCCGGCGGTCACCCTCGGCGAGGTGCTGGCGACCAGCGACGTCCCCGGCGGCGTGGTCAACCTGCTCACCGGCGACGCCGAGGAGCTGGGCCCCTGGCTGGCCGAGCACGCCGACGTCGACGGCATCGACCTCACCGGCGCCCCCGCGAGCCGGGCCATGGAGTTCGAGCGGGAGGCCGCCGGCACGATCAAGCGCGTCGTCCGGCCCCCGGCGACCGAGCCGGACTGGACCGCCGATCCGGGCCTGTCCCGCATGACCCCCTTCCTGGAGACGAAGACCGTCTGGCACCCCATCGGCATCTGATCCGACCCCGCCGGGGCCCTGCGCCACCCCGAGGTGCGCCGCTTGCCCGGCAGGGCAGGATGGTCGGGTGGCCAGGCCCAGCATCGTCCCCATCGCACTGACCCTCGACGACCGCACGGGGTACACCCTGTGGGCTCCGCCGTGGGAGGAGGACGGCGAGGAGTGGCAGGCGTTCCTCGGCACGACCGAGGGTGACGTGGCCACCGTGCACCTCTTCCCGACGCCGGCGAAGCTCGCCGCGTTCTGCCGCACCAGCACCGACCACGACCTCGCCGACCACCCGGTGTGGCCGGTCGTCGCCGGGCTCGGCGCCGCCGACCTGACCCCCGACGACGACCACCGCTACGACCTTGACGGCGTGTACGACATCGCCGCGGAGAACCCCGACCGGTGGGCGGTGGAGGAGCTGGCCGCGACCGTCGACATCGTCAGCCGGCTGGCCGAGTGCCTGGACACCAGCGACGAGGACGACGACGAGCAGTTCGAGGCCGTCGCCGAGCTCGCCGGCAAACCGGAGATCGGCTCCCTCGGCCTGGGCGAGGAGGCCTTCGCCGGTCGCTCCGGCGAGGACGCGTGGATCGGCGTCGGCAGCGTCCTCGACGAGCTGTGGGAGGACGTCGTCGAGGAGCTCTCCGAGCACCTTGACTGGACCGGCGGGGGCACCGCCACGGTCCAGGAGTACCCGTCGGCCTCCGAGGCGGCCGAGGAGGACACCGGCCCCGGCATCCCCGAGGACGACGAGGACGACGACCAGGTGGCCGGGGCCCGGCCCGCCCGCACCGCACCCACCGGCTCGACCGCCGCCTCGGCGGCCGCCGGGGGCGGGGTGCGCACCATCGCGCGGGTCGGCCGGGTCACCGCCTCCCCCGCCGCGGTCGCCGAGGCCGCGGAGTTCTGGGAGGCCGTCGGGATCCTGCCGGTCGAGGTCGTCGTCCCCGAGGGCGCCGGGGTGACCCTGCGCTGCTACGTGGAGGACGTCGCCCGCTTCCTGGGCCGGGACGGCGAGGTGTTCGTCTTCGACACCCCGGCCGACCTGGCGCGGTTCTGCGCGAGCGGCGAGCGGCACGACCTCACCGAGATCGCGTCGTGGCCCGAGGTCGCCGACACCGACACCCTGCCGCTGCCGGCCGAGCAGGACCGCTACGACCTCACCGAGCTCTCCGAGGTCCTGACCGAGGTCGCCGACGGCGCCGCGGGCCTGGTCCCCCACCGGGCGCTGGCGCAGCCGGTCGAGGGCGTGCGCGACCTCGCCGAGTACGCCGGCCTGTCCCGGGTCGAGGAGCTCCTCGCCCCGACGGCGCCCCTGGGCCAGGCGGTCGCCCGCGCGGACCGGCAGCCCGAGGCGCCGCTGGCCGCCCCCGACGCCGCGCAGCTGCGCCCGGAGTGGGACGAGGTCGTCACCGCGGTGAGCGGCGCCCTGGTCTTCCGCGACTGAGCTGGGGACGACGGCGGCCCGCCCCGGGATTCCGGGACGGGCCGCCGTCGTAGGTGGTGCGGGTGGTCAGCCCTGGCGCGGGGGACGCGCGGAGCGCTCACCGGTGAACCGGCGCTCGCCACCGGGCCGACCCGAGCGCTCGCCGCCGCCGGAGCGGTTGCGGTCGCCGTAGGACCGGCGCGGGCCGCCACGCGAACCGCCGGGGCGGTCACCCTCGCGACGCGGGCGGCCACCGGGGCCACCGCCGCCGCGGCGCATGTCGCGCTGGGTGCGCTCCTTGGGCTCGACCGGGATGCCGGCGGCGACCAGGTCGATGATCGGCTGGTCGCCCGGACGGGTCCGGTCGAGCGGCGGGTCGACCTTCGCGGTGCGGAACCGTCGCTTGGCCTGGCCGACCTGGTCGGGCAGCAGCAGCGAGACGACGACACCAGCGGCTCCGGCGCGGGCCGTGCGGCCCGAGCGGTGCAGGTAGGTCTTGGCGTCCGTCGGCGGGTCGTAGTGCAGCACCAGCGAGACGTCGTCGACGTGGATGCCGCGGGCGGCGACGTCGGTGGCGACCAGGACCGGCGAGCGGGCGTCGGTGAACTCCTCCAGCGCACGCTTGCGCGCCGCCTGGGGAAGCCCGCCGTGGATCGCCTCGGCCTTGATCCCGGCGGCCTTCAGGTTCTCGGCCAGCCGGTCCACACCCAGCTGGGTGCGGGCGAAGATGATCGTGCGGCCGGGGCGGCCGGCGAGCTCGGTGGCCACCTGCAGCTTGTCGCGGAACGCCAGGGTGAAGGCCAGGTGCTCGGCCGGCGGGGCCTCGCCGCCGGGGCGGACGACCTCGTGCCGGGCCGGGTTCTTGAGGTAGCGGCGGACCAGGCTGTCGACCTCGCCGTCCAGGGTGGCCGAGAACAGCAGCCGCTGGGCGTCGCGGTCGGTCTGGTCGAGCAGCTCCTTGACGACCGGGAGGAAGCCCAGGTCGGCCATGAAGTCGGCCTCGTCGAGGACGGTGATGACGACCTCGGAGAGGGTCACCTCGCCCTGGCTGATCAGGTCCTGCAGCCGGCCCGGGGTGGCGATGACGACGTCGACGCCACGACGGAGCTGCTGGATCTGGCGGTACATCGGCGCACCGCCGTAGACGGCGATGAGCTGGACACCGCTGGTCTGGCCGAGGGGCGCCAGCGCGTCGTGCACCTGCTGGGCCAGCTCGCGGGTCGGCACGAGGACCAGCCCGCGCGGCGCGCGGCGGCCGTTCTTGACCTCCTGGCCCACGCGGGCCAGCAGCGGCAGGCCGAAGGCCAGGGTCTTGCCCGAGCCGGTGGCCGCCTTGCCCAGCACGTCCCGCCCGGCGAGCGCGTCGGGCAGCGCGGAGGTCTGGATGGCGAAGGGGCGGTGGATGCCGCGCCGCTCGAGCGCGGTCACCAGCGGCTGGGGCAGACCCAGCTGGTGGAAGGTCGGGCCGGTCGGGGCCTCGACGGGCTGCTCGGCCGCGGTGTCCGCGACGGCGTTCTCGATGACGTTCTCAGTGGTGTTCTGACCAGCGTTCTCGGTCGTGCTCGACTCGAACGAAGCAGGGTGGACCAAAGTCATGCGGGGTGGGGCTCCGATACTGCTCGGAGCGCGTCCCGTGAAAGAGGAAGAGCACCGTCACGTACCGGCGTCCTCACTTGGCGATCGTCTGCGCCCAGAAGTGGAACGCGGGATCTGCACGGATGCGCTCGTGCCCGGACAAACCGTCCGGGAGGATGACCGGCCTTGTGCCGGTACCTCTACGGTAGCAGCGAAGATCGCGGAGCTGTTCCCGCGACCGGGGGTGACGGACCCCACGCCGCGGTCAGTCGGCCTCCTCGTCGGAGTCACCGGCGCTGACCGCGAGCACGCCGTCGAGGTCGGCGAGCTCCACCGCGAGCCGGGTCACCGGGCCGGTGCCCTCCACGGAGAGCCGCACGGTCGCCTGCCGCGTCGCGGTGCCGCGGGCGCCGTCGTCGGCAGCCGTGGACAGGTCGCGCACGGTGAACCCGCGCTGCGTGCACTCGGCCAGCGCCCGGCGGAGCACCCCCTCGCCGTCCCGGTAGGTGACCACCAGGGAGTGCACCCGCGTGATCCGGCCGGACAGCCGGCGGGCGAGCGGGGTGAACCCGTAGGAGACGAGGAAGTGCGCGGCGGTCGCGACGACGGCGAAGAGCCACAGCCCCGCGCCGGCCGCCATCCCCACGGCGGCGGTCAGCCAGACGATCGCCGCCGTCGTCAGCCCGCGGACCGCGTCGCGGCGGACGAAGATGAGCCCGCCGCCGATGAACCCGAGGCCGGAGACCACCTGCGCCGCCACCCGGGAGTCACCGAACTGCGCCTGGCTGATGACCATGAACAGCGCCGCGGCGAACCCGACGACGGTGAGCGTCCGCAGCCCCGCCGCCTTGTGCCGGAGCTCACGCTCGAGACCGATGAGCGCGGACAGCACGAACGCGACCCCGAGGTCACCGACCTGCGCCCAGGTCTGACCGGTGGGCTCGGCGGCGAGCAGGAGGGACACGGATCAGCCGAGCAGCGCCGCGTAGCCGGGCCGCACGACGTCGTCGAGCAGCCGCTTGCGGTCGTCGTCGGGCAGGAACGCGCCGGCCAGGGCCCGCTCGGTCACCGTCCTGACGTCGTCCCAGGTCCAGCCGAACGTCGTCGCCACGTCGGTGACCTCGCTGGTCACCGACACCCCGCTCATCAGCCGGTTGTCGGTGTTGAGGGTGACGGCGAAACCGAGCCGGTGCAGCCGGTCCACCGGGTGGTCGGCCAGCGAGGCGTAGGCGCCGGTCTGCACGTTCGACGACGGCGCGATCTCCAGGACCACCTGCCGGTCGCGCACCCGCTCCGCCACCGGCCCCAGCGTCCCGTCCGCGCCCACCTCGTTGGCGATCCGCACGCCGTGGCCCAGCCGCTCGGCACGTGCGCCGTCGAGCGCCGCGACGATGCTGTCGATCCCGGCGGCCTCGCCGGCGTGCACGGTGCGGTGCGCCCCCGCCCGGTCGAGGACCGCGAGAGCGGACGGGATGCGGTCCGGCGGGAAGCCGATCTCCGGGCCGGCCAGGTCGAAGCCGACGACACCCGCGTCGCGGTAGCGCACCACCAGGCCGGCGACCTCGTCCCACCGGTCGTCCTGCCGCATGGCGCACAGCAGGGTGCCGATCCGGATCGGCGTCCCCGCGGCCGCCGCCTCGCGGCTGCCCTGCGCGTACCCGTCGAGCATGGCCTCGACGGCCGCCTCCAGCGGCATCCCGGGGCTGAGCAGCTCCGGAGCCATCCGCACCTCGGCGTACACCACGCCGTCCGCGGCGAGGTCCTGCGCGCACTCCCGGGCCACCCGCTGGACGGCGTCGGGGGTCTGCATGACGCCGACGGTGTGGGCGAAGGTCTCCAGGTACTGGACCAGCGAGCCGGAGTCCGCGGCCTCCCGGAACCAGCGGCCCAGGCTCCCGGCGTCGGACGCGGGGAGTGCGCGGTAGCCGAGCTGGTCGGCCAGTTCCAGCACCGTCTGCGGTCGGAGCCCGCCGTCGAGGTGGTCGTGGAGCAGCACCTTCGGGGCACGGCGGACGTTCTCGGCGTCGAGCGGAGCCATGGCGCCAACGCTACGGGTCACGCCGAGTGGGCCCCGGAGGGGTCCGCGCAGGGGTAACTCAGCGGCTCATCGCCGCCGGGACGGCTCCTGGCCGCGGTGTCGTCCGGAGGACGACGATGTCATCGGTCCTGCCAGCGGAAGGTCCGGACGCACAGGAGCAGGCCGACGACGCACCAGAGGCCGAGCACGATCGCGACCGTGCCCAGCTCCCAGGATCCGGCCGGTTCGCGGGCGGCCAGGGAGTCCGGCAGGAACACCGACCGCAGCCCCTGGGCCAGCCACTTGACCGGGAAGACCGCCGCGACGTCCTGCAGCCAGCCGGGCACCTGGTCGAAGGGCATGAAGACGCCGGAGACGAACTCCAGGACCAGGGCGATCGGGGTCACCGTCGCCGACGCCGACCGCGAGTTGCGGGCCAGCGAGGAGACGGCGATGCCCAGCAGCGTGCACGCGGCCGCGCCGAGCACGGTGACCCAGATGAAGGTCAGCCAGTCGCTGCCCGACGGGAGGGAGATGCCGAACACGAGGACGCCGACGAGCAGCAGGATCACGATGGTCGCCAGCGTCACGGCGACGACCTGCGCGACCTTGCCGACGAAGTAGGCCGACTTCGGCATCGGGGTGCCGGCCAGGGCCTTGAGCGTGCCGTCGGACCGCTCACCGGCGATGTGGATCGCCATGTTCTGCAGGCTCGCCCCGACGATGCCCGCGGTGATGACCCCGGCCATGAAGTACTGCGGGAAGTCGACGCCGGCCCCGAGGTCGTAGTCGAGCACCGCACCGAGACCCAGCAGCAGGATCACCGGGAACAGCAGGGTGAACACGACCGACTCGCGCTGCCGGAAGAACTCCTTGAGCTCCACCCCGGCCCGCGTGCGGCAGACCCGCCCGGTGGAGGGGAGGGCGGTGCGCTCGGGCGCGGCGGCGGTCACGAGCGGTCCCCGATCATCTTCAGGTAGACGTCCTCGAGCGTCGGCCGGCTCACCGCGAGGTCGGGCACCTCGCCGGGGAAGCGCGCGGCGAGCTCGGCGACGAACGCGGTCGGCGTGGTGGTCTCGGCGGTCCGCCGGGCGCCGTCCTCGGTCCAGCTGACGACGGCGGGCGCGGTGCCGCGGCCGCCGAGGGCGGTGGGGACGGCGACCTCGGCGAGCTGCCCGCGGGCGAGAACGCCGACCCGGTCGGCCAGCTCCTCGGCCTCGTCGAGGTAGTGGGTGGTGAGCAGCATGGTGGTGCCGAGCTCGCGCAGCGACCGGATGAGCGACCAGAACTGGCGGCGCGCCTCCGGGTCGAACCCGGTCGTCGGCTCGTCGAGGAAGAGCAGCCGGGGCCGGCCCACGATGCCCAGCGCCACGTCCAGCCGACGCCGCTGCCCACCCGACAGCGTCCGGCCGCGGGCACCGGCCTTGTCGGTGAGGCCGACCAGCTCGAGCACCTCGTCGGGGTCGCGGGGGTCGGCGAAGTAGGACGCCTGCGCGGTCAGCAGCTCCCGCACCGACAGCTGGCTGTCCCCGGCGCCGGACTGCAGCACGATGCCGAGGTCGGCCTTCCAGCGGCGCCCGCCCTTCGCCGGGTCGACCCCGAGCACGCGCACCTCACCGCCGTCGCGCCCGCGGTAGCCCTCGCAGATCTCGACCGTCGTCGTCTTGCCGGCGCCGTTGGGGCCGAGCAGCGCGAAGATCTCGCCGCGCCGGATGTCGAGGTCCAGCCCGTCGACGGCGGCCCGCTCCCCGTAGCGCTTGACCAGCCCGCGGATGGAGATGGCGGCCTCGGGATCGAGCGGGGAGGCCGGCTGCTGCGGCGCTGCCGCCGCCGCCGTCGTTCGGGTCACGGGAGACCAGTGTCCCCTACGACCCTGCGGTGATGCGGTCGAGGACCAGCGGCAGCGGCTCGTCGTCGGTGTCGACGCCGACGGCGCCCTCCAGCGCGGCCAGCGCCCGCGGGATCCGGTCGGCGTCGTCGGTCTGCAGCTCCAGCAGCGGCTGGCCCGCGGTCACCCGCTCCCCCACCCCGGCGGTCCAGACGATGCCGGCGGCGGCCTGCACCGGGTCCTCCTTGCGGGCCCGCCCGGCGCCCAGCCGCCACGCGGCGACGCCGAGGGAGTACGCGTCGAGCCGGGTGAGGGTGCCGGTGGCCGGTGCGGTCACCACGTGCGTCTCGGCCGGCCGCGGCAGCGGGGCGTCGGGGTCGCCGCCCTGGGCGGTGATCATCCGCCGCCACACGTCCATGGCCCGGCCGTCCTGCAGCGCCTCGGCGGGGTCGACGTCGTCCCGCCCGACGCCGGTGAGCATCTCCCGGGCCAGCGCGAGGGTCAGCTCGACGACGTCGTCCGGCCCACCGCCGGCGAGCACCTCGACCGACTCGGCCACCTCGACCGCGTTGCCCGCGGCCCGGCCCAGCGGCCGGTCCATCGCCGTCACCAGGGCGACGGTGCGGACGCCGGCCGCCTCGCCGAGCCCGACCATCGTGCGGGCCAGCTCGCGGGAGGCCTCGGCGTCCTTCATGAACGCGCCCGAGCCGGTCTTCACGTCCAGCACCAGCGCGTCGGCGCCCTCGGCGATCTTCTTGCTCATGATCGAGCTGGCGATCAGCGGGATGGACTCGACGGTCCCGGTGACGTCGCGCAGCGCGTAGAGCAGCTTGTCCGCCGGGGCCAGGTCGTGGCCGGCCGCGCAGATGACGGCGCCCACGTCGCGCAGCTGCGCGAGGTAGGCCTCCTCGTGCACGTCGGCGCGCCACCCCGGGATGGCCTCGAGCTTGTCCAGCGTGCCGCCGGTGTGCCCGAGGCCACGGCCTGACAGCTGCGGCACGGCCACCCCGCAGGCGGCGACGAGGGGCGCCAGCGGCAGGGTGATCTTGTCGCCGACCCCTCCCGTGGAGTGCTTGTCGGCGGTCGGCCGGCCGAGCGAGGAGAGGTCCTTGCGCTCGCCGGAGTCGATCATCGCCTGCGTCCAGGCGGCGAGCTCGCCCGCGGCCATGCCGCGGAAGAACACCGCCATGAGCAGCGCGCTCATCTGCTCGTCGGGCACCGCGCCCCGGGTGTAGGCGTCCACCACCCAGCGGATCTGCTCGGGCGAGAGCTCGACGCCGTCCCGCTTCGCGCGGATGACGTCGATCGCGTCGTGCGCGGCCATCAGCCCTGCCCCCGCTCGGCCGCAGCAACGAGGTCCTCGGGCCCGAAGGCGTCGGGCAGCACCTCGCGCATCGGGACGATGCCGAGCGACACCGTCTCGATGAGCATGTCGGCGCCGCCGTGCTCCCACAGCAGCTGCCGGCAGCGGCCGCAGGGCATGAGCGGCTGCCCGTCCCCGCCGACGCAGGCCACCGCCACCAGCCGGCCACCGCCGGTGCGGGCGAGGTCGCTGACCATGCCGCACTCGGCGCACAGCGCCAGCCCGTAGGAGGCGTTCTCGACGTTGCAGCCGGTGACGACGCGGCCGTCGTCCACCAGCCCGGCGACGCCCACCGGGAACTGGGAGTACGGCGCGTAGGCGCGGGTCATGGCCTCGCGGGCCGCGGCCCGCAGGGCGTCCCAGTCGGGCTCGGGCAGGGCAGCCACTAGTGCTCTCCTCGTCGGTAGACCAGACCGTCCGCCTTCGGCATGCGCAATCGCTGGGAGGCCAGCGAGAGCACCAGGAGGGTGGTCAGGTGCGGGGTGAAGGAGACCAGGCCCGGCGCCAGCTCGTCGATGGTGAGGAACCCGGTGAGCGCGACGCCCGCGAAGACGGCCGCCGTCACCGCCTGCACGAGCTTCCGGCGGGTGGCCTGCCAGACGGCTGCCGCGGCGAGCACGACCGCCAGGAGCAGGAACAGCGCGACGACCGCGCTGCGGCTGCGCAGCTGCAGGGCGTCGGCGAAGCCGAACAGCCCGGCGCCGGCGGCCAGGCCACCGGGCCGCCAGTTGCCGAAGATCAGCGCCGCCAGGCCGATGAAGCCGCGCCCGTTGGTCTGCCCCTCCCGGTAGATGCCGGCGATGAACACCAGGAAGACGCCGCCCAGGCCGGCCAGCGCACCGGAGATGATGACCGCGATGTACTTCATCCGGTACACCGCGACGCCGAGGGAGTCCGCGGCCGCCGGGTTCTCACCGCAGGAGCGGAGCCGGAGACCGAAGGCCGTGCGCCAGAGCACGAGGTACGAGATCGGGATGAGCAGCACGGCCAGGATTGTGGTGGGGCCGACCCCGCTGGTCAGGCCGCGCAGGATCCCGGCGAGGTCGCTGAGCAGGAACCAGTTGAGCTGCTCGAGGTCGCCGAGCAGGTCCGGCCCCGAGGACAGCACCGGCAGGGACACCTCCGGCGGCCGGCCGGACAGCGCGGGTGACTGGGTGACCCCGCCCCCGGCCGCGTTGTCGCTGTACAGCAGTTCGGAGAGGAAGCGCACGAGACCGGCGGCGAGGATGTTGATCGCCACACCGGACACGACGTGGTCCACGCCGAAGGTCACCGTCGCCACGGCGTGCAGCAGCCCACCCAGCGCGCCGAACAGCATGCCGCCGACGACGGCGGCTTGCCAGCCCCACTGGTAGCCGCAGAAGCCGGCTCCCCAGGTGCCCAGGGTCATCATGCCGTCCAGGCCGATGTTGACCACGCCGGCCCGCTCCGCGAAGAGCCCGCCGAGCGCCGCCAGGCCGATGGGGACGGCGAGGATGAGGGCCGCCGAGATCGTGGAGGAGGAGGTGAGCGACTGCTCCCCGCTGATCACCCGGACGGCGGAGACCAGCACGAGGGCGCCGACCAGCAGCAGGGTGATCCGGCGGGCGCGGCTGCCCCCGAGGAAGAACTCGCCGATCGGACCGCGGCCGGCCGTCGTCGCGCGCGTCGAGACGGTGGTGCTCATGCTCCGGCCCCCCGGTGGTCGTCGGCCTGCCCGGCGCCGGCGGTGCGGCTGACCCCGGCCCCCGTGCCCTGCACGGCCGTCCCGGCGGGGGCGCCGCCACCACCCGCCGACTGCCCGGTGCTCGTGCTCCCGTCCCCGGGAGCGGCGGCGTCGGAGGCCGCCCCGCCGCGTTCGGCCGAGCGACGGGCGATCCGCCGGGCCACCTCGTTGGCGATGACGACGGCGAGCACGATCGTCCCCTGGATGATCGTGATGACCGACGCCGGCAGCCCCTCGATCTGCAGGGGCACCAGCGCGCGATCGAGGAAGGAGAACAGCAGGGCCGCGAAGGCGATGCCGAGCGGGTTGTTCCGCCCGAGCAGCGCGACGGCGATGCCCAGGAAGCCCAGCCCGGCGGTGAAGTCGGTCGTGTACGAGCGGGTGGCGCCGAGCAGGTCCGGCAGGCCGATGAGCCCGGCGACCGCGCCGGAGAGCAGCATCGTCTTGAGGACCATCGCCCGGGCGTTGACACCGCTGGCGCTGGCCGCCGACGGCGAGAGCCCGCTGGCCCGGAGGTCGAACCCGAAGCGGGTGCGGTCGAGGAGCACCGCGAGCGCGATCCCGACGACGACCGCCACCACGAGGAAGCCGTAGAGCTGGCGCGGCGGGTCGGCGAGGCCGAGCAGGCCGAAGATCCCGTTGAGGCCGGGCATCCAGCCCGACTCCGGGATCTCCGCGGTGCTGATGATCGAGGCGCCCGGCTCGCTGCCCCGGAACGGCCCGGTGAGCAGGAACGACGCGATGCCGAGGGCGATGAAGTTCAGCATGATCGAGCTGATGACCTCGCTGACCCCCCGCGTGACCTTCAGGACCGCGACGATGCCGGCCCAGAAGGCGCCGACCACCACCGCCACCCCGACGATCAGGAGCAGGTGCAGCGGGCCGGGCAGCGTCACGGCGGCGCCGGCGGCCGCGGCGACGATGGTGGCCAGCCGGTACTGGCCCTCGACGCCGATGTTGAACAGGCCCATCCGGAAGGCGACCGCCACCGCGAGCCCGGCCAGGAACAGCGGGACGGCGCGGTTGAGGATCACCACGACGGCGGTCATCTGCTGCGAGGGCGTGTCCCCGAGGTCGAACATCACGCGGAAGACCTCGAACGGGTCCACCTGCAGCACCGCCATGACCACGCCGGAGATGACGACGGCGACGAGGACGGCGAACACGGGGACCCCGACCGTGGGCCCGAGCCGGCGGAGCAGGGTCATGCCGCACCCCCGATCCGCGCGCCGGTCATGTACCCGCCGAGCTCCTCGGGGGTGACCCGCGCGGGATCGAGGGTGGCGACCAGCCGGCCGCGCAGCATGACCTGCAGCGTGTCGGAGAGCCCGATCAGCTCGTCGAGGTCGGCCGAGATCAGCAGGATCCCCATCCCTTCCGCGCGGGCGTCCTTGAGCAGCTCCCAGATGACGGCCTGGGCGCCCACGTCGACCCCCCGGGTCGGGTGCGCCGCCACGAGCAGCCGCGGCGCGGCGCTCATCTCGCGGCCGACGATCAGCTTCTGCTGGTTCCCGCCCGACAGCGCGACCGCGAGCGCGTCCGGCCCGGGGGCGCGGACGTCGTACTCGCGCATGATCCGCGCCGTGTCCGTGCGGGCGCCGCGGCGGTCGATGAACGGGCCCTTCACCGCCGGCGGCCGGGTCTGGTGCCCGAGGATCCGGTTCTCCCACAGCGTCGCGTCGAGCAGCATGCCCTGGCGGTGCCGGTCCTCGGGGATGAACCCGATGCCGGCCTCGCGCCGGGCCCGGGTGCTCCAGCCGGTCACGTCGTCGTCCCCGAGCACGAGGGTCCCGGCCGTCGGCTGGCGCAGCCCCATGATCGCGTCGACGAGCTCGGCCTGGCCGTTGCCCTCGACCCCGGCGATGCCGACGACCTCGCCCTCGCGGACGGTGAGCGTGGCCCCGTCGACGACCGGACGGCCGACGGCGGACATGACGGTGACGTCGCGGACCTGCAGCACCGGGCGGTCGCGGACCGTGGAGGCCCGGGTTTCCGGGGAGGGGAGCTCCGACCCGACCATGAGCTCGGCCAGCTGGTGGCTGGTGGTGGTCTTCGGGTCGGCCTCGCCGACGGTGGTGCCGCGCCTGATGACGGTGATCGCGTCGGCGACCTTCCGGACCTCGTCCAGCTTGTGCGAGATGAAGATGACGGTCAGGCCCTCGCGGGTGAGCTCGGCCAGGTTGCCGAACAGCTCGTCGACCTCCTGCGGCACCAGCACGGCGGTGGGCTCGTCGAGGATGAGGGTCGTCGCCCCGCGGTAGAGCACCTTGGCGATCTCGACCCGCTGCCGCGCGCCGACGCCGAGGTTCTCGACGAGCTCGTCGGGGTCGAGGCCGAGGGAGTACCGGTCGGAGATCTCGCGGATCCGGCGGCGGGCCTCCGCGCGGTCGAGCCGGCCACCGCGGGTGGGCTCGCTGCCGAGGACGATGTTCTCCAGCACGGTGAAGTTGTCCGCGAGCATGAAGTGCTGGTGCACCATGCCGATGCCCGCCTCGATGGCGTCGGCCGGGCTCTTGAGCCGGACCTCACGACCGTGCAGCAGGATCTGGCCCTCGTCGGGACGGTGCATGCCGTAGAGCGTCTTCATCAGCGTGGACTTGCCCGCGCCGTTCTCGCCCACGATGGCGTGCACCTCACCGCGGCGGACCCGGAGCTCGATGTCCTTGTTGGCGACCACGCCGGGGAAGCGCTTGGTGATGCCGCGCAGCTCCACCGCGTACGGGGCGCCCTCGGGCCCCGCTCCCGCGCCCGGCGCGGTGCCGCCGGTCGCTCCTGTTGCGGCCATGGTGGCCTCTCCCTCGTGTGCGGCCACGGGTGCGCGGCGCACGTCTGCTCTGGTCCGGCGCCGACGACGGTCGGTCGTCGCGCCTCGACGTCGTCCCCGGCCCGGCCCGGTCCGGGACGCGCCGCGGACGACGTGCCGCATGATGTCGCACCTGCCGGGCCGAGGGGAGACCGGCCCCGCGCCACCGGGTGCGGCACCCCGGCGCGACGACGGCGGGCCCGGGTGCGACCCGGGCCCGCCGTCGGTGCCCACGAGAGGCGCGGGGTCGCCGGAGCGGCCCCGCGCCCGGCGTCACGGGGTCGTCGGGACCTCGATCTCGCCGCCGATGATCTGCTGGCGGTAGTCGTCGATGACGTCCTGGATGTCGTCGATGAACCCGCCGCTGGTGGACAGGCCGACGCCCTCGCTCTCCAGGTCGTACACCTGGTTCTCGCCGCCGGCGACGTCACCCTCGGCGTAGTCGCCGATGAACTGCTCCACGGCGTTGTCGACCCGCTTCAGCATCGAGGTCATGATCACGGCCTGCAGGGCCGGGTCGTCGACCGTCTGGTACTGGTCGGAGTCGACGCCGATGGCCCGGCCACCGGAGGCGGCAGCGGCCTGGAACACGCCGATGCCCGAGCCACCGGCGGCGTGGTAGACGATGTCCGCGCCGGCGTCGTACATGCCCTGCGCGACGATCTGCCCACGGGCCGGGTCGTTGAAGCCGGAGAAGTCACCGGCCGGCGAGATGTACTGCGAGTCGACCTGGATCGCCGGGTCGACCGCCTCGACACCCGCCTCGAAGCCCGCCTGGAACTTCTGGATCAGCGGGGTCTCCACACCGCCGACGAAACCGACGTGGTCGGCCTCGGTCTTCGTCGCCGCGGCGACACCGGCGAGGAAGGAGCCCTGTTCCTCGGCGAAGAGCAGACCGGTCAGGTTCTCCGGGCTGCCCGCGTCCTCGACCGCGCCGTCGACCTGGGCGAACGTCACGTCGGGGTACTGCTCGGCGATCTCACCGATCACGTCGCTGTAGGCGAAGCCCACGGCGATGATCGGGTCGTAGCCCTGGTCGGCCAGCTGGGTCAGCAGGTCGGCGCGGTTGGAGCCGTCGTCGTTCGGGCTCAGCTTGGCGACCTCGCCGCCGTTGGCCTCGATCGCCGCCTCGACCCCGGCCACGGCCGAGTCGTTGAACGAGCGGTCACCCTCGCCACCGGTGTCGAACGCGAGGCCGATCTTGGGGCCGTCCGCCGCGGCGCCGCCGGTCTCGCCGCCGGCGCTGGTGGGCTCCTCGTCGCTGGCACAGGCCGCCATGGCCAGGCTGCCGGCCAGCAGCAGCGCCGCGGCCTTCGTCATCCGCGCTCGGCGCAAGACGATCTCCTTTTCTGGGGGGAGGTCCCGCACGAGGCGAGGTCTCCCGGGGGTGGGAAGCACGTGCCCCCGACGGCCGCCTCGGGCGGCACACCGTGGAGCACGACCCCGGACGCTAATCCCGCGGACCGAGGGGCCTGCACGCTCGGGCTGGACCGATACCCGATCGTTGCGAACCCTCCTCCGAACGGGCCGGGGGCCTCCCGGCACCCGTGGCCTGCGTCACGGCGGATAACCTGCCCTGACATGGGACGACGGTGGCGGGCGGCGTCCGTGGTGCTCGCCGCGGCGCTGGCGACCGGTGTCCCGTCGCCCGTCCCGGCGCAGGCCGATCCGGCGACCGGGACGGCTCCGGCGTCGTCGCGCCCCACGGTCGATCCCACCGCCCCGACACCCACGGCGCCGCGCACCGGACTGCCTCCCCGGGGCAGCGCGCCCGACGGCAGCACGGTGGGCGGTGAGCGGCTGCGCACCCGCGGCGTGGTCGTCGCCGCGGACGCTCCCCCGCTGCCCGACGGCATCGCGGCCTCCGGGTGGCTGGTCGCCGACGCCGGGACCGGAGCGGTCCTCGGCGCGCGGGATCCGCACGGGCGCTACTACCCGGCGAGCACCCTCAAGACCCTGACGCTGCTCACGCTGGTGCCCCGGCTCGACCCGGCGCTGGTCGTCGAGGGCACGGTGGAGGACGAGCAGATCGAGGGCAGCCGCGTGGGTCTGGTCGCCGGCGGGCGTTACCCCGTCCCGCTGCTGTTCAGCGCCCTGGTGCTGCAGTCGGGCAACGACGCGGCATCGGCGCTGGCCCGGGCGGCGGGCGGGCAGGCGGCCACGGTCGCCGCGATGAACCGGACCGCCGCGGAGCTCGGCGCCTTCGACACGGTCGCCGGCACCCCCTCGGGGCTGGATGTCGCGGGGCAGTCGACGTCGCCCTACGACCTGGCCCTGTTCTTCCGAGCGCTCGTCGAGGACCCGGTCACCGCCGAGGTGCTGCGCACCCCGACCGCCGACATGCCGGCCGTCGAGGGGCGGGGCCCGGGCTTCCAGATCCAGAACCAGAACCCGCTCCTCACCAGCTACCCGGGCAACCTCGGGGGCAAGACCGGGTTCACCGACGCCGCCCGGCACGCGTTCGTCACCGCCGCGGAGCGGGACGGCCGCCGGCTGGTGGTCAGCGTCCTGGACACCGAGAACGTGCCGCTGCGGGCCGCCGACCAGGCCGCCCGGCTGCTCGACTGGGGCTTCGCCGTCGCCCCGACCGCCGCCGGGGTGGGGCGCCTGGTCCGCCCCGCCGACCTCGTGGCCGCGCCGACGACGCGGAGCTCCGCCGCGCCGGTCCTCGCGCCGCCGGGCACCGCGGCCGCCCCGGCGGACGCCTCCCCGGTGGGCGAGCCGGCCGGCCGGCCGTGGACGGCGGTCGCGGTCACCGTGGTCGCGCTCGCCGTGCTGGGAGCGGTCAGCGCGACGCTGCGCGGTCGCCGTCGGGCGCGTCCGACCCCTCCGGCACCGGCTCCCGGACGGCGTCCCGCACCGCCGGGTCGCTGGCGGTCCAGGCGGCGGTGAAGAAGGCGAACCGGAAGACGATGTTGATCCACACCAGGATGCCCACCGCGCCCCCGAACGCCGACGCGGTGACGCTGCCGGAGATCAGCGACAGGTAGAGGTTGCCGATCAGCTTCATCACCTCGAAGCCGGCCGCGCCGAACAGCGCGCCGGGCAGCAGCCGCCGCAGCGGGAGCGGCGTCGAGGGCACCACCTTGAGCAGCCACAGGAACACCACCGTGTCGCCGGCGAAGGCCAGCGCCAGGCTGACGACGGCGGTCAGCACGAACAGCCCCGGGGCGCCGTCGAGCCCGAGGGCCCCGAGGACCCAGGACGTCGCCCACGTGGCGACCCCGGTCAGCCCCAGGCTGAGCAGGCCGACGACGCCGAGCAGGACCAGCGCCAGGAGGTCCTGGACGTTGTCCTTGAGGAACTCCGGCTCGTCGGCGCGCCCCTTCCAGATGCGCTCCATGCCGACGCGGAGCTTGTCCATCGCGCGCAGCCCGGCGTAGAGGAAGCCGACCAGCCCGATGACGCCGACCACCTCGGCCGAGCCGACGGCGCCGCGCAGCTGCGCCACGATCTCCTCGCCCGTGGTGCCGGGGAACGTCTCGCGGATGGCGTCGTAGAGCTCGCGCTGGAGCAGCTCGTCACCGGCGAGCACCAGCCCGATCGCCGAGGCGACCATGAGGAGCACGGGGAACAGCCCGAGGAAGACGAAGTACGTGACGCCGGCGGCCATCAGGTCGCCCTGCGTCCGGCGGTAGCGGCCGCCGGCGCGGGCCAGGTGGTCGAACCACGGGGACCGCCGGCGAGCGGCGTCGATCGCGCCCTCGACGCGGTCCCACATCCGGGCGGGCCGGCCCTTGCGGGCCGGGGCGTCGCCGGAGCTCGCGGAACTCACCGCCCGAGTCTGGGCGCTCGGCCCCCGCGCCGCGCTCTCAGCGCGCCGAACCGGTGAGCGGGTACTCGCGGACGACCGCCCAGCCGCCGCCGGGGACCTGCTCGAACTCGGTGAAGCGGTCCACCCGGAACTCCGCCGACAGCTCCTGCAACCCGCTGTAGGCCAGCTCGAGCATGTCGGCCGGCACGTCGTGGGCGACGGTGACGTGCGGGTGGTACGGGAAGGAGAGCGCCCGGGCCAGCGGTCCCTGGCGGACGTCGTGGGCCAGCAGCTCGCAGTTGCCGATGCCCCGCGCCACGGTCACGAAGACGACGTCGGAGACCGGCGTGAAGGTGCCGGTGCCGGCCAGGTGCATGTCGAACGGCGGGTGGTCGGCGGCGACGGCGGCCAGGTGCTCGGCGATGGCGCCCCGCGAGGCGACCGGCACCTCGGTGGGGGGCAGCAGCGTCACGTGCGGGGGCACCAGCGTCGCCTGGGGGTCGCCCACCTTGGTGCGCCAGTCGACCAGCAGCGTCGACCACGGCTCGGGCACCGGGAGGATGACGCCCAGGACGGCGGTCTCCGGCGGCGCCTCCAGCCGGCCGACGAAGGTGTCGTCGTTCACGGGCGGGGCCCCGCCGGCTGCAGGAAGCCCACCCGCTCGTACACGGTGTCCAGCGTGGGGCCGGCCACCTCCCTGGCCCGCGCGGCCCCCGCAGCCAGCACGCGCTCCAGCTCGGCGGTGTCGGCCAGCAGCTCGGCGGTGCGCTGCTGGATCGGCGCCAGCGCCTCGGTGACGACCTCGGCGAGCTCCTTCTTCAGGTCGCCGTAGCCCCGGCCGGCGAAGTGCTCCTCCAGCTCGGCGGTGCTCTTCCCGGAGAAGGCCGAGTGGATGGTGAGCAGGTTGGTGACGCCCGGCTTGGCGACCGGGTCGGCCACGACCTCGCGACCGGTGTCGGTGACCGCCGAGCGGATCTTCTTGGCGCTGACCTTCGGGTCGTCCAGCAGGTTGATGCAGCCGGCCGGCGGGAGGCTCTTGCTCATCTTCTTCTCCGGCGCCTGCAGGTCCAGCACCTTCGCCGTCCCCTGGACGATGTAGGGCTGCGGCAGCGTGAAGGTGGGGCCGAAGCGGCTGTTGACCCGGGTGGCGAGGTCGCGGGTCAGCTCGAGGTGCTGGCGCTGGTCCTCGCCCACCGGCACCCGGTCGGCCTGGTAGAGCAGGATGTCCGCGGCCTGCAGCACCGGGTAGGTGAACAGGCCGACGCTGGCGCCGCCGGTGCCCTGCCGCTGGCTCTTGTCCTTGAACTGCGTCATCCGGCTGGCCTCGCCGAACCCGGTCAGGCACTGCAGGACCCAGCCCAGCTGGGCGTGCTCGGGCACGTGGCTCTGCACGAACAGCGCGCTGCGGTCCGGGTCCACGCCGATGGCGATCAGCTGCGCGGCCGACACCAGGGTGCGCCGGCGCAGGACCGCGGGGTCCTGCTCGACGGTGATCGCGTGCAGGTCGACGACGCAGTAGAAGGCGTCGTGGTCGTCTTGGAGGGCGACCCACTGCCGCAGCGCACCCAGGTAGTTGCCGAGGTGGAAGGAGTCCGCCGTCGGCTGGATGCCGGACAGCACTCGGGGAAGAGCCACGTCGGCCATCAAACCAGCCCGCACCGCCCGTCGTTCCGGCCTCCCCCGCACCGCCGCACCAGGGTCCGATCCGGGCCCCGGTCGGCCCAGGTCAGGCGGGGGTCCCGGCCCGTCAGGCGGGTGTCGCGGCCAGCGCGTCGTCGAGCGCGTCGAGGAACACGTCGTCCTCCTCGGGGGTGCCGATTGTGACCCGGATGCCCTCCCCGGCGAAGGGGCGGGTGATCACCGCGCGGGCCTCCAGCGCGGCCGCCAGCCCGAGGGCCTGCTCCCCCACCGGCAGCCACACGAAGTTCGCCTGGCTGTCGGCGACCTCCAGGCCCCGCGCGCGCAGCTCGCCGGTCAGCCGGGCCCGCTCGGTCACGACCGCGGCGCACCGGGTCCGCACCTCCTCCTCGCTGGCCAGCGCCGCGACCGCGGCCGCCTGCGCGACCAGGCCCACGCTGAACGGCAGGTGCGTCCGGCGCACCGCCTCGGCGACCGACGGGTCCTCGGCCAGCAGGTAGCCGACCCGCAGCCCGGCCATGCCCCAGGCCTTGGAGAAGGTGCGGAGGACGGCGACGTTCGGCCGGCCCCGCATCAGCTCGACGCCGTCGGGGACGTCGGGGTCGGTGACGAACTCGCGGTAGGCCTCGTCGAGCACCACGAGCGTCTCCGCGGGCACCGCGTCGAGGAACCGCTCCAGCTCCGCGCGGCGCACCGCCGTCCCGGTGGGGTTGTTCGGGTTGCAGACGAAGACCAGCCGGGTGGTGCCGTCGACCGCGGCGGCGAGGGCGTCCAGGTCGTGGGTGTCGGCGGACCCGCCCGGCCGGCCGGGGGTCAGCGGCACCTGGACCGCGCGGGCGCCGGCCACCCGCGCCAGCAGCGGGTACATCTCGAACGACCGCCAGGCGAAGGCGATCGCCGTCCCCGGGTCGTTGTAGGCCTGGGCCAGCTCCTGGCAGATGGCGACCGCGCCGCAGCCGACGGCGACCTGTGCGGGGTCGACGCCGTACCGCTGCGCCAGGGCGCCGGTCAGCACCACAGCACCGTTGTCGGGGTAGCGGTTCGTCTCGGTCACGGCCGTGGTGACCGCCTCGACGACGGCCGGCAGCGGTGGGAACGCGACCTCGTTGCTGGCCAGCTTCACCGCCCGCTCGACGCCGATCTCCCGGGCGAGGTCGGCCGGGTTGCGACCGGGCCTGTACGCCGGGAGCGACTGCACCGCCGGTCGGGCACTGACCATCGAGTTCCTCCACCTCCGGGGCCGCCTCATAAGGTGGGCCCATGCGCGTACTCGTCGCCGGCGGCGCCGGCTACATCGGCAGCGTAGTGACGGCGGCGCTGCTGGCCGACGGCCACGACGTCACCGTCCTCGACGACCTCTCGACCGGTCACGCCGACGCCGTGCCCGCGGGCGCCACGCTGGCCGAGGTCTCCTTGCACGACTCGGCGCCGGTGCTGGCCGAGGTCCGCCCCGAGGCGGTGCTGCACTTCGCCGCCAAGAGCCTGGTCGGGGTGTCCCAGCAGCGTCCCGAGGACTACTGGGAGACCAACGTCGCGGGCTCGTTCGCCCTCCTCGAGGCGATGCGCGCCGCCGACTGCCGCCGGATCGTCTTCTCCTCGACCGCGGCCACCTACGGCGAGCCCGATCAGGTCCCGATCCGCGAGGACGCGCCGACCCGGCCCACCAACACCTACGGCGCCTCCAAGCTCGCCGTCGACCACATGCTCACGTCCTACGCCGTCGCGCACGGCTTCGCCGCGGTGAGCCTGCGCTACTTCAACGTCGCGGGCGCCGCCTACGGGCTGGGCGAGCGGCACGCCACGGAGACCCACCTCATCCCGATCGCGCTCCAGGTGGCGGCCGGGCAGCGCGAGTCGCTGACCGTCTACGGCCAGGACTACCCGACGCCGGACGGCACCTGCATCCGCGACTACGTGCACGTCGAGGACCTCTCCGACGCGCACCTGCTGGCGCTGCCCGCCCCGGCCGCCGGCGAGCACCGGATCTACAACCTGGGCAACGGGACCGGCTTCTCCGTGCAGGAGGTCGTCGAGGCCGCCCGCGAGGTCACCGGGCACCCGATCCCGGTCACCGTCGGCGAGCGCCGGGCCGGCGACCCCGCCCAGCTGGTCGCCTCCAGCGACCGGATCCGGGCCGACCTGGGCTGGACGCCGAAGCACACCGACCTGGTCGGGATCGTCCGCGACGCCTGGGAGGTCGCGCAGGCCCGCTGAGCCCCCCGGCATAGGAACCTATGCCTATGGTTTCGGCCCCGAGACCGTAGGCATAGCTTCCTATGCCTGCTCCTCAGCCGGCCGGGGCGTCCCTGCCCTCGTCGTCCTCCGGGGCCGGCGCCGGCGGCGGGCCGACCAGCAGGCGGGCGATCCGCCGTCCGTCGAGCTCCAGGACCGACACGGTGCGGCCCTCGACCTCGATGGAGTCGCCGACCCCGGGCAGCCGGCCGAGCTCGGCCAGCACGTAGCCGGCCACCGTCTCGTACGGGCCCTCGGGCAGTTGGAGACCGGTGGCCTCGGTGAAGTCGTCCAGGTTGAGCAGGCCGTCGACCTCGCGCGGGGCGTCGGGCGACTGCCGGTCCTCCGGGGCGACCTCCTCGTCGTACTCGTCGTAGATCTCCCCGATGACCTCCTCGATGAGGTCCTCGAGGGTGACGATGCCGTCGGTGCCGCCGTACTCGTCGACGACGATGGCCAGGTGCTGGTTGTCCCGGCGCATCTCGCTGAGCACGGTGAGGACGGCGGCGGTGCCGGGCAGCCGCGTCACCTCGCGGGCCAGGTCGCCGACGGTCGCCGCCCGCCCGGCCGGGTGGTTGGGCAGGAACAGGTCGCGGACGTGCACGAACCCGATGACGTCGTCCTCGTCGCGGCCGGCCACGGGGAACCGCGACCAGTTCGACTCGGCGACGAGCTTGGCGGCCCGGCTCGCGGTCATCGAGGCGTCGAGGAACTGCACCTCGGTGCGCGGCGTCATGACCTCGCGGACCTCGCGCTCGCCGGCGCGGAACACCTCGTCGATCAGCCGCCGCTCGTCGCTGCTCAGGGACTCGTGCGCGGCCACCAGGTCGCGCAGCTCTTCCTGGCTGATCGACTCGCCGCTGGCCTTCGGGTCGCCGCCGACCAGCCGGACCAGGCCGTTCGTGGACTTCGACAGCAGCCAGATGACCGGGCGGGAGAGCTTCGCGATCAGGTTGAGCGGCGCGGCGACGAGGAGCGCGAAGCCCTCGGCGCGCTGCAGGGCCAGCCGCTTGGGCGTCAGCTCGCCGACGACGAGGGACACGTAGCTGATCGCGACGGTGACCAGCACCAGCGCCAGCGTGCCGGCCAGGCCCTCGCTCACGCCGCGGCCCCGCATCCAGTCGGCCAGCGGGGCGGACAGGGTGCTGGCACCGAAGGCGGCCGAGAAGAAGCCGGCCAGGGTGACGCCCACCTGCACGGCGGCGAGGAACTGGTTCGGGTCCTCGAGCAGCTTCTGCACCGCCTGACCGCGGCGGCCGCCCTGCTCGGCCATCGCCCGGACCTGCGACTCGCGCAGCGAGACCAGGGCGATCTCGGCGCCGGCGAAGACGCCGCCGAGCATGATGAAGGCGACGACCATGACGATGCTGAGCCAGACGTCGCTCACCGGCGGCGTGCTCCTCGGGTGGTTGGGTGCGGGCGGACGGGTCCATCGTGCCGGTTGCATGCTGCCCGGGGGCACGGCGCGCATGCCCGGGTGCCCGCACCGGGTGGGTGAGGGTGCGCACTCCCCGGGGCTACCGCTGAGGCGCCAACACGATTAGTCTTCGCTCGATAACAGATCGTGATTATCTTGAGGACCCCGCATGCACCACCGGCCGTCCGGTCCCCCGCTGTCCCTCCGCCTGAGCGGCGCGCTCCGCCGAGCCGGTTTCGCACTCACCCGCTGGTCGCACCGGCACGTCCGCCGGGTGGGCCTGGGCGTCCTCGTCACCCTGGTGGTGACCGCGGCGGTGCTCGCCGTACCGGTGACCACCGGGCCGACGGAGTCGCCGTCGGTCGCCCTGGACGCCTCCTCGCAGTCGTCGGCGGCCAGGTCTGCGGCGCGCTCGGCGGAGGCGGGTTCGTCGGCGGCGGGTTCGTCGGCGGCGGGGGCCGGGGCGCCGTCGTCCTCGGCGGAGTCGCCGGCTACCGGGCTGCCGCCGGCGGCCACCGGCGACCCGTCGCCGTCCGCCCCTCCGGCGCCGGGCAGCGACGCCGTCGTCCCGTCCACGGCCGCGGACGCGCCCGCCCCGTCGGAGCAGCCCGCCACGTCGCCGTCGGCGAGCGGGGCCGCCCCGGCCGGGCCTCCCGCCACCACCGCGGCCGGCACCCCCGCCAGCGCCAGCAGCCCGGCCGGTGGGACGTCGTCGCCCCCGCCGGCGCCCGCACCCACGACCGCGCACCGCACGACCACCACCCCGACGACCACCGCCGCCACGACCACGGCCCCGACGACCGCCGGCCTCGACGGCGAGGGCCGGGTGCTGGCGCTGGTCAACGAGGAGCGCGCACGGGCCGGGTGCGCGCCGCTGACCGCGGACGCCCGGCTGGCCGGCGTCGCCCGGGCGCACAGCGCCGACATGCGCGACCGGGGCTTCTTCGCCCACGACGACCCCGACGGGCGGAGTCCGTTCGACCGCGCCGCGGCGGCCGGGATCACCGCGCGGGCGGAGAACATCGCCCGCGGCCAGCAGGACGCCGCCGCCGTCGTCGGCTCGTGGATGACCAGCCCCGGGCACCGGGCCAACATCCTCGACTGCGGGCTGCGCAGCCTCGGCGTCGGCCTGGCCACCGGAGCCGGCGGCCCCTGGTGGACCCAGCTCTTCGCCTGACCCGGAGCCCGAGAGCCCGGGGCCGGGAACGCACGCGGGCCCCCCGACCCGGAGGTCGGGGGGCCCGCGGTGACGGGTGCCTACGTCAGGCCATGGCCTTCTGCAGGTTGGCGTCGATGGCCGCCAGGAAGTCCTGGGTGTTCAGCCACGGCTGGTCCTTGGAGATCAGCAGCGCGAGGTCCTTGGTCATCTGGCCGCTCTCGACGGTGTCGATGCAGACCTTCTCCAGGGTCTCGGCGAAGCGGGTCACCTCGGGGGTGCCGTCCAGCTTGCCGCGGTGGGCCAGGCCCCGGGTCCAGGCGAAGATCGACGCGATCGGGTTGGTCGACGTCTGCTCGCCCTTCTGGTGCTGGCGGTAGTGCCGGGTGACCGTGCCGTGCGCGGCCTCGGCCTCGACCGTGCGGCCGTCCGGGGTCGCGAGCACCGACGTCATGAGGCCGAGCGAGCCGAAGCCCTGGGCCACGGTGTCGGACTGCACGTCACCGTCGTAGTTCTTGCAGGCCCAGACGTAGCCGCCCTCCCACTTGAGCGAGGCGGCGACCATGTCGTCGATCAGCCGGTGCTCGTAGGTGATGCCGGCCGCGTCGAACTTCTCCTTGAAGTCGGCCTGGAAGACCTCCTCGAAGATGTCCTTGAACCGGCCGTCGTAGGCCTTGAGGATCGTGTTCTTCGTCGAGAGGTAGACCGGGTAGCCGCGGTCGAGGCCGTAGTTGAGCGAGGCCTTCGCGAAGTCGCGGATCGACTCGTCGAGGTTGTACATCGACAGCGAGACGCCGGCGCCGGGCGCCTGGAAGACCTCGTGCTCGATCGGCTCGGAGCCGTCGGACGGGGTGAACGTGACCGTCAGGGTCCCCGCCGAGGGGAACTTGAAGTCGGTGGCGCGGTACTGGTCACCGAAGGCGTGGCGGCCGACGATGATCGGCTTGGTCCAGCCCGGCACCAGGCGCGGCACGTTCTGCATGATGATCGGCTCGCGGAAGATCACGCCGCCGAGGATGTTGCGGATCGTCCCGTTCGGGGACCGCCACATCTTCTTCAGCCCGAACTCCTCGACCCGCGCCTCGTCCGGCGTGATGGTCGCGCACTTGACGCCGACGCCGTGCTTCTTGATGGCGTTGGCGGAGTCGATCGTCACCTGGTCGTCGGTGGCGTCGCGGTGCTCCATGCCGAGGTCGTAGTACTCGAGGTTGACGTCGAGGTACGGGAGGATCAGCTGGTCCTTGATGAACTGCCAGATGATCCGGGTCATCTCGTCGCCGTCGAGCTCGACGACGGTGCCCTCGACCTTGATCTTGCTCACGTGGTTGATTCCCTCTCTGCAGCTCTGACCGGCTCGGTCAGAGGTCGGCTACGTCGGCCTGCTTGGCGCGCACCGCTTCGGCCGCCTCGCGCAGGCCCGCCCGTTCGGTTTCCGACAGGTCGCTCTCGACGACGCGCGTGACGCCACCGCGGCCGATCTCGGCCTCCACCCCCAGGTACACCCCGGAGATGCCGTACTCGCCGTCGACCCACGTGCACACCGGCATCACTGCGCCGGAGTCCTCCATGACCGCGCGGGCCATGCGGGCAGCCGCGGCGGAAGGAGCGTAGTAGGCCGATCCGGTCTTGAGCAGCGCGACCACCTCGGCGCCACCGTTCCGGGTGCGCTGCACGAGGTGCTCGATGCGGTCGGGGGCCAGCACGTCGGCCAGCGGCTTGCCGTCGACGGTGCAGCGCGAGGGCACCGGCACCATCGTCTCGCCGTGCGAGCCGAGGGTCAGCGTCCGGACCGAGGCCACCGGGACGCCGAGCTCCTCGGCGACGTTGTTGGTGAAGCGCGCGGTGTCGAGCATGCCCGCCTGGCCCATCACCCGCTGGTGCGGGAACCCGGTGGCCAGCTGCGCCAGCGCGGTCATCTCGTCCAGCGGGTTGGAGACGACGACCACCACCGCGTCCGGCGAGGTGGCCGCGATGTTCTCCGAGACCTGGCGGACGATGCCCGCGTTCGTCTCGATGAGGTCCATGCGGCTCATGCCGGGCTTGCGCGGCAGACCGGCGGTGACGACGACGACGTCGGAGCCCTCGGTGCCCTCGTAGGAGCCGCCGCCGACCCCGATCACCTCGGTCTCGAATCCCTCGATGGGCCGCGACTGGTTCATGTCCAGCGCGAGCCCCTCGGGCTTGCCCTCCACGATGTCGGTGAGCACGACGGTCTCGAAGATGTCGTACTCGGCCAGGCGGAGTGCGGTGGTGGAGCCGTAGAAGCCGGCACCGACCACGGTGACCTTCCCGTTCCTGGGCTGCTTCGCCATGGTCGTCAACCTAGCGCTGGTCGCCGCCTCGTGCCGCCCCGGGGAGCTCACGTGCCCGGGATGGCCAGCGCGACGGCGGTGAGCGCGACCCCGGTAGCGGCGAGCAGCACGACGTCGACCGGGCGGCTGCGCACGGCGAGGAAGCCGACCCGTCGCACCGGGAGCAGCAGCCGCAGCAGCGCCGCCCCGACCATCGCCAGCCCGACGACGACCAGCCCCCAGCGCCAGTGCTCGACGGTGACCAGCAGCAGCCCGGCGGCCACCACGACGAGCACCGCCAGCAGCGGCAGCTGCCGCACCAGCCCCGCGAGGAAGGGGCGACGGACGTAGAGCGGCGGGCGGTTCACGGTCAGGCCGACAGCGCCTCGGCCGCCGCGGCCTGCTCGGCGGCGAGCACCACGTTCTGCAGCAGCATCGCGCGGGTCATCGGCCCCACGCCGCCGGGGTTGGGCGCCACGTGCCCGGCGACGTCGACCACGTCCCGGGCGACGTCGCCGGCGATCTTCCCGTCGACCCGGCTGACGCCGACGTCGAGGACGGCGGCCCCGGGCTTCACCATGTCGGCGGTGATCAGGCCGGGCACCCCCGCGGCGGCGACGACGACGTCTGCCGTGCGCACGTGCGCCGCCAGGTCGCGGGTGCCGGTGTGGCACAGCGTGACCGTCGCGTTCTCCGAGCGGCGGGTGAGCAGCAGGCCCAGGGGGCGGCCGACGGTGATGCCGCGGCCGATGACGACGACCTCGGCGCCGGCGATCGGCACCTCGTAGCGGCGCAGCAGCTCCACGATGCCGACCGGGGTGCAGGGCAGCGGCCCGGGCACGTTCAGCACCAGCCGCCCGAGGTTGACCGGGTGCAACCCGTCGGCGTCCTTGGCCGGGTCCATCGCCTCGAGGATCGTGCTCTCCTCGATCCCGTCCGGCAGCGGCAGCTGCACGATGTAGCCGGTGCAGGCCGGGTCGGCGTTGAGCTCCTCGACCACGGCGAGCACGTCGGCCTCGGTCGCGGTGGCCGGCAGCTCGCGCTGGATGCTGGCGATGCCCACCTGGGCGCAGTCGGAGTGCTTGGCGTTCACGTACCAGCGGCTGCCGGGGTCGTCCCCCACCAGCAGCGTGCCGAGGCCGGGCCGGTGACCGGCCGCGGCGAGAGCGGCCACCCGCTCGGTGAGCTCGGCGCGGATCGCCGCCGCGGTGGCCTTGCCGTCCAATGTCGTCGCGGGCACGCCGACAGTCTGCCGGAGAGGGTCCCGCGGCGGACGCCGCGGCCCTAGGGTCGGGGGAACGGGGCGCAGGTGCCCCGCCCACACCCGGAGGTGCGCGATGACCGAGCGCGACCAGTCCCCGACCGGCGCGACGGCATCCTCCGGGTCCCTGCCGGGGACGACGGCGCCGCCGTACTCCGACCGGCCGGTGGCCTTCCGGGGGCCGGAGAGCCTGGGCGGTCTGCTGCTGATCCTCGCCGGGATCGCCGCCGCGATCAGCCTGCCGCTGGACTGGCTGCGCGACCGCGGCGACAGCGGCTGGCGGCTGGTGCGCGAAGCGTTCGCCGACCTCGGGGAGATCTTCGACGACGGCGGCTGGCAGCCCCTGGCCATCGTGCTCGGCGGCGGGCTGCTGCTGCTGCTGGGCATCGCCCTGTGGCTGCCCGCCCGGAGCCACCGGTTCGTGGGGCTCGTGGCGCTGGTGGTGAGCGGCATCGTCACGGCCGCCGTGATCGTGCCGCTGGCCGCCGCCGACTGGGACCTCGGCGCCTTCGGCCTCGGCTTCTGGTGCGGCATCGCCGTCGCCGTCCTCGGCCTGCTGGGCTCGCTCAAGGCCGTGCTGACCGGCCCCCGTTAGGTCGCGACGAGCGCCCCGTGGGCGGCGGTGAACTGCACCGCCTGGGCGAGGTCGAGACGCACGCCGGTGAGGTCGAAGGCGCGCCAGTTGATCGCGTCGGTCGACGCGCCGCGCAGGTCGGACCCGCGCAGCTTGGTGCCCTGCAGCCGGGCGCGGTCGAGGACGGCGCGGGTGAGGTCGCACTCGCGCAGATCGGCGTCGGTCAGGTCGGCCTCGCGGAAGCGCTGACCGGAGAGGTCGAGCCCGGAGAGGTCCGCCCCGCGCAGGGCGGCGTAGCTCCAGTCGCACTCGGTCGCCGTCATCGGGCGCAGGTGCGCGCCGGGGAACTGCGAGCCGGTGAGCTTGCAGCCGTCCCAGGTGACGTCGGTCAGGTTCGCGCGGTCGAAGCGGCAGGAGAGGAACGCCGACCCGGAGTGCTGCGCGCCCGCCATGCGCACCCCGGTCAGCACGCACTCCTCGAACACGCACCGGCGCGTGACCAGCTCCTCCAGCCCGGCGTCGTCGAACCGGCAGCGGGTGAAGGTGACGCCGTCGAGCTCGGCGCCCCACCAGTCGACCCGCGCGAAGTCCGCGTCCTCGACGACGGCACCGGCCTCCGGCGGCCCGACGTGCGGCCGTGCGCTGATCACCGGGGTCTCAGTGCGCGAAGTGGCGGGTGCCGGTCAGGTACAGCGGCACACCGGCCGCCGCGGCCGCGGCGACGACCTCCTCGTCGCGCACCGACCCGCCCGGCTGGACGACGGCGCGCACGCCGGCGTCGAGCAGGACCTGCAGGCCGTCGGCGAAGGGGAAGAAGGCGTCCGAGGCCGCTACCGCACCCGTGGCCCGCTCCCCCGCGCGGGCGACGGCCAGGCGGGCGGAGTCGACCCGGTTGACCTGCCCCATCCCGACGCCGACCGTGGCCCGGTCGTGGGCCAGCAGGATCGCGTTGCTCTTGACCGCGCGCACCGCCCGCCAGGCGAAGACGAGGTCGTCCAGGCCGGCGGCGTCCAGCGGCTCCCCGGTGGCGAGGGTCCAGGTGGTGGGGTCGTCGCCCGCGGCGTCGATGCGGTCGCGGGTCTGCAGCAGCAGGCCGCCGCCGATCGGGCGCAGCTCCACGCCGGCCTCGGGCAGGTGCGGCAGCCGGAGGAGGCGGATGTTCTTCTTCGCGGTCAGCACCGCGACGGCGTCGTCGGTGAAGGAGGGCGCCACGACGACCTCGGTGAACACCTCGGCCACCTGCTCGGCCATGGTGAGGTCGACCTCGCGGTTGGCCGCGATGACGCCGCCGAAGGCCGACACGGGGTCGCAGGCGTGCGCCTTGCGGTGCGCGGCGGCGATGTCGGCCCCGACGGCGATGCCGCACGGGTTGGCGTGCTTGATGATCGCCACGCACGGCTCGTCGTGGTCGTGCGCGGCCCGCCAGGCGGCGTCGGTGTCGACGTAGTTGTTGTAGGACATCTGCTTGCCGTGCAGCTGCTCGGCGTGCGCGAGCCCCGGCCGGTCGGCGCGGTAGAGCGCGGCCGCCTGGTGCGGGTTCTCGCCGTAGCGCAGCACGTCGGCGCGCTCCCAGTTGCCGCCCACCCAGGCCGGGAAGCCGCTGTCGTCGTCGGGCGCCAGCACGTTCCCCATCCAGGAGGCGACCGCGATGTCGTAGGAGGCCGTGTGCCGGAACGCGGCGGCGGCCAGCCGCTGCCGCTCGGCCAGGGTGAACCCGCCGGCGCCCGCCGCTGCGAGGACGTCGCCGTAGCGGGCCGGGTCGACGACGACGGCGACCGACGGGTGGTTCTTGGCCGCGGCCCGCACCATCGCCGGCCCGCCGATGTCGATCTGCTCGACGCACTCGTCCGGCGAGGCACCCGAGGCGACGGTCTCGGTGAACGGGTAGAGGTTGACGACGACGAGGTCGAACGCCGCGATGCCCAGCTCCTCCAGCTGCGCGACGTGGTCGGCCTTGCGCCGGTCGGCGAGGATGCCGGCGTGCACGGCCGGGTGCAGCGTCTTGACCCGGCCGTCCAGGCACTCGGGGAAGCCGGTGACCTGCTCGACGGGGGTGACCGGCACCCCGGCGTCGGCGATCCGCCGCGCGGTCGCGCCGGTGCTGACCAGCTCGACGCCGGCGGCGGCCAGCCCGGCGGCCAGCTCCTCGATGCCGGTCTTGTCGTACACGCCCAGCAGGGCGCGGCGGATCGGGGTGCGGTCGCTCATCAGGGGCTCTTCCTCGTCCGGGGCCGGCTGGTCGGGGGGAGGGTGACGAACTCCGCCACCGTCTCCACCAGGAGCTCTCGCTCCACGTGCTTGATGCGTTCGTGCAGGCGCGTCTCGTCGTCGCCGGGCAGCACCGGCACCTCCCGCTGGGCCAGCACCGGGCCGGTGTCGACGCCGGCGTCGACCAGGTGCACGGTCGAGCCCGTCATCGGGACGCCGGCCACCAGGGCGTCGCGCACCGCGTGCGCGCCGGGGAAGGCCGGCAGCAGCGCCGGATGGGTGTTGATCAGCCGGCCCTCGAACCCGGCGAGGACCGCCGGGCCGACGATCTTCATGAACCCGGCCGAGACCACGAGGTCGGGCGCGAAACCGACGATCCGGTCGGCCAGCGCGCGGTCCCAGGCGCCGCGGTCGGGGTGCTCGCCCAGGGCGCAGACGAAGGTGGGCAGACCCCGCCGGCGGGCGTGCTCCAGGCCGGGGGCCTCCCGGTCGGCGCCGACCGCGACCACCTCGGCCGGGTAGGCGGGGTCGTCGGTGGCCTCCAGCAGGGCCGCGCACAGCGAGCCGGTGCCCGACAGCAGGACGACGAGCCGGGCCCGCTGGGAAGGCTCGTCGGCGGGCACGTCCGCGACCCTATCCGGGGTCGCCCGGGCCCTCGACGGGCCGGTCCCGGTCAGGCCGGCGACCGCCAGCGGGTGACCGCGCCGGCCACCGCCGCGGCGATCCCGGCCTGCGCCGCGACCGCCAGCCCGGTGGCCACGGGTGGGGCGCCGACCACCGCGAGGGCGCCGTCGCCGAGCGAGCCGCCGGCGAACCAGGCCAGCACCCCGGCGCCGACGCCGAGCAGCGAGCCGGCCAGCAGGCCGGCGAGCCCGGCCGAGACCGAGCCGCCGTGGCGGTCGTCGAACCACCGGCCCAGCGTCGTCCCCGCCACGAGGCCGGCGAGAGCGGGGATCGCCTGGGAGACGAAGGCGACCAGGGGCACCGCCTGGGTGTCGGGCAGGGCGGCGAGCAGCGGGAGGGCGGGCACCGCGCCCAGCGTCACGCCGTGCACCGAGACGAGCGTCCCGCTGCCCACGTAGAAGCCGGGGCCAGCGGCCAGGCCGACGACGGCGACGGCGGCGTTCGGCAGGTAGAGGGCGCCGAGCGCGAGCAGCCCGAGGGCCCCCGCGCCCGCCCCGCCGAGCGAGCCCGAGAGCGCCGCGTAGCCCCCGGCGTCGCTGGCGAGGGCCACCGCGACGACGACCAGGCCCAGGGCGACCGCGGCGAGCAGCCCGGCCAGCACCCCGCGGAGGACCGGCCGCAGCACGACCGGCAGGCGGTCCAGGGCGGCGCCGGTCAGGCCCGACTCCCGGCCGGCGCCCCAGCAGACGGCGAGCAGGGTCAGCACCGGGAGGACCAGCAGCGTGCGCAGCCACCCGGTGCCCGCGACGTCGTCGTCCAGCACCAGCGCCAGGAGCGCGGTGAGCGCCACGTGCACGGCCACCACCAGCGCGACCGCCCGCACGACGGCGCGGGCCGGTGCGGCGTCGCCGAGCGCCCGGACGGCCACCCGCCCGGCCCAGGACAGCCCGGCGGCCACCAGCAGCGTCAGGAGCAGCGGGGCCAGCACCAGCGGCCCCGACGGGAGCCGCAGCTCGGCGCCGTGCGCCAGGAGCCAGAGCCGGGCGCCGACCGACGCCGACGCCCCCACCGACATGCCGCCGTCGGGGTCGAGGGTCTGGACGACGACGAGGGCGAGGGCGAGCCCGACCAGGCCGGCGACCGTGACGGCCACCGCCGCGCCGGCGGCGAGGACGGCGGGCGGAGCGGATCGTGCGGCCGACCCGTCGTCCCGCCGGAAGGGCAGGCGTGCGAGCAGGGAGACCACTCCTCCACTCTCGCAAGCCGCCCCGGCCGATGCGTGGCGCACTCGCCGGGAGCCGCCTTCCGTGTCGGTGACCTCGGTTCGCCGATCAGTTGTCCGTGCGCGGGTGCTCGCTGTCGGTAGCCCCCGAGGCCGTCGAGCCACCGGGGGGCGCGCCGTGCCCGCCCGGGGCAGGTCCGGACGGCGGCGGCGGCGGCCACGGCGGCGCCGCCGGGCCGGGCTGCCCCGGGTAGCCCGGCGGCGGGAACTGCCCCGGCGCGTAGGGCTGCGGCGCGCCGTAGGGGAAGGGCTGCCCCTGCGGCGGCCACGGACCGCCACCCTGCGGAACGCTCGGCCGGGCCGGGCGGTCGCGCAGCTCCCGGCGCAGGGCGAGGGCGGCCACGGCGGTGACGCCCGCAGCGGTCAGGAAGCCGAGCAGCGCCCAGAACGAGAAGGTGTAGCGCAGCGTGTCCAGCCAGGCGAACAACGTCAGCACCAGCCCGAGCGCGGCCAGCGCCACGGTGATCCCGGACCGGGGGAAGGTCACCGTCATGCGCACGATCGCCGGCAGCACCGCCCAGGTCGCCGCGAGGAGCAGCAGCACGAAGGCCGAGCGGACCATGCCGTCCTCGATGCCGCTGAAGGTGACCCCGAACGTGGCGTCGCCGAAGCGCCACCAGGGCAGGAGCGCGACGAGCAGGAACAGCAGCGTCCCGCCCGCGACGGCGTAGTCGCTCCAGCTCGGCCGCTTCGGGTCGAACGAGAACTCGGCCCCTGGCTGCCGCCCGCCCGGGTGCTCGGGGATGCCGTAGGGCGCTCCGTAGCCGGGCGCGCCGTAGGGCTGCTGACCGTAGGGCTGCCCGTAGCCGGGCTGGCTGTAGGGCGTCGACCCGTACCCGGCCGGGCCGTACCCCGGCTGGCCGTACGGGGCCTGCCCGTAGGGCTGCTGGGGGTAGGGCCCCGGCCCGTACTGCGGCTGGCCGTACTGCTGGCCGTACGACGGCTGGCCGTACGACGGCTGGCCGTACTGACCCTGCCCGTACTGACCCTGCCCGTACTGACCCTGCCCGTACTGCGGCTGCCCGTACTGGGGCTGCCCGTAGCCGGGCTGCCCCGGCTGCCCGTGGGGGTGCTGGCCGTACTGCGGTGCGGCGTGCTGCGGGCCGGCCCCCTGCTGCCCGGGCGGCGGGGCCCCCTGCCCGGAGGGTGGCTGCTCGCCCTCGGGCGGCGGGGGCTGGCTGGCGGTCACTGGGTCTCCTCCGGAACGGATCAGGGGCACCACGATCGTGGCGCTCGCGGCCGCGGGGCCGCAACGGTGGGTCCCCCGGCGGCGCGCCGCCCGGGAACGGCACTGCCCGGCGACCGCGCGAGGCGGTCGCCGGGCAGGTGACGTGGACGGCCCACCGGCAGGGGGCCGGCGATCAGGAGCCGACGATCTCCCGCATGAGCTGCGCGGTCTCCGAGGGGGTCTTGCCCACGCGGACACCGGCGGCCTCGAGGGCCTCCTTCTTCGCCTGGGCGGTGCCGGCGGAGCCGGAGACGATGGCGCCCGCGTGGCCCATCGTCTTGCCCTCGGGGGCGGTGAAGCCCGCGACGTAGCCGACGACCGGCTTGGTCACGTTGGCCTTGACGAAGTCCGCGGCCCGCTCCTCGGCGTCGCCACCGATCTCACCGATCATCACGATGGCCTCGGTCTCCGGGTCGTCCTGGAAGGCCTGGAGGGCGTCGATGTGCGTGGTGCCGATGACCGGGTCCCCGCCGATGCCGATCGCGGTGGAGAAACCGATGTCCCGCAGCTCGTACATCATCTGGTACGTCAGCGTGCCCGACTTCGACACCAGGCCGATCTTGCCCTGCTTGGTGATGTTGGCCGGGATGATGCCGGCGTTGCTGCGCCCGGGGCTGATCAGGCCGGGGCAGTTCGGCCCGATGATGCGGGTGGCCCCACCCTGGGCGTGCGCCCAGAAGAACGTCGAGTCGTGCACCGGGATGCCCTCGGTGATGACGACGGCGAGCCCGATCTGGGCGTCGACGGCCTCGATCACGGCGGCCTTGGCGAACGGCGGCGGCACGAAGATGACGCTGACGTCGGCGCCGGTCTCCTTCATGGCCTCGGCGACGCCGCCGAAGACCGGGACGCTGGTGCCGTCGAAGTCGACGCTGGTGCCGGCCTTGCGCGGGTTGACGCCGCCGACGATGGCGGTGCCGGAGGCGAGCATGCGCTGCGTGTGCTTCATGCCCTCCGAGCCGGTCATGCCCTGGACGATGACCTTGCTGTTCTCGTTGAGGAAGATCGACATCTGAGTGGTGTCCTGTCCGGAGTCGGGGCGATCAGGCGGCGGCGAGCTCGGCGGCCCGGCGCGCGGCGCCGTCCATCGTGTCCTCGAGGGAGACCAGCGGGTGGTTGGCGTCGGCGAGGATCCGCCGGCCCTCCTCCACGTTGTTGCCGTCGAGGCGGACCACCAGCGGCTTGGTGGCCTGGTCGCCCAGCTGCTGCAGGGCGGCGACGATGCCGTTGGCGACGGCGTCGCAGGCGGTGATCCCGCCGAAGACGTTGACGAACACGCTCTTCACGGCGGGGTCGGAGAGGATGATCCCCAGGCCGTTGGCCATGACCTCGGCCGAAGCGCCGCCACCGATGTCGAGGAAGTTGGCCGGCTTGACGCCGCCGAAGTCCTCGCCGGCGTAGGCGACGACGTCGAGGGTGCTCATGACCAGGCCGGCACCGTTGCCGATGATCCCGACCTCGCCCTCGAGCTTGACGTAGTTGAGGTCCTTCTCCTTCGCCGCGGCCTCGAGCGGGTCGGCGGCGGCGGCGTCCTCGAGCGCGGCGTGCTCGGCGTGCCGGAAGCCGGCGTTCTCGTCGAGGGTGACCTTGGCGTCCAGCGCGAGGACGGTGCCGTCGGGGGCCTTGGCCAGCGGGTTCACCTCGACGAGGGTGGCGTCCTCCTTGCTGAAGACGTCCCACAGCTGGACGGCGATCGCGATGACCTGGTCGCGCACCTCGGCGGCGAACCCGGCGGCGTCCACGATCTCGGCGGCCTTGGCGGTGTCGACGCCCTTGCTGGCGTCGATCGGGATGCGGGCCAGGGCCTCGGGGCGCTCGACGGCGAGCTGCTCGATCTCCACGCCGCCCTCGACGCTGGCCATGGCCAGGAAGGTGCGGTTGGAGCGGTCGAGCAGGTACGAGAAGTAGTACTCCTCGGCGATGTCGCTGGCCTGGGCGACCATCACGCGGTGCGTGATGTGGCCCTTGATGTCCAGGCCGAGGATGTCCTGGGCGCGCGCCTTCGCGTCCTCGGCGTTGTCGGCGAGCTTGACGCCGCCGGCCTTGCCGCGGCCGCCGGTCTTCACCTGCGCCTTGACGACGACGGTCTGCCCGATCTCGCGGGCGATCGCCTCCGCCTGCTCGGGTGTCTCGGCGACGCCGCCGGGGAGCACGGGGACGCCGTGCGAGGCCAACAGGTCACGGGCCTGGTACTCGAAGAGATCCACGAAAAGGCACCGTAGCCCGCTCGTCACCGGCCCGCTGCCCCGGGGCGCGGGTGGGACGGCTCGGGCGTGGGCCGCATCACACGCCGGCTCACCCGTTCGCAGCAGGGATCCGGCCCTGCCGCCCAGCTCAGGCGCCGGCGGGCTCGCCCACGTGGGTGCGCACCCAGTCGACGATGTCCGTCGTGGTGGCGCCGGGGGTGAAGATGCCCGTGACGCCGAGCCGCTCGAGTTCGGGCACGTCCTCCTCGGGGATGATCCCGCCGCCGAAGACCACGACGTCGTCGACCCCGCGCTCGCGCAGCAGCTCGGTGAGCCGGGCGAAGAGGGTCATGTGCGCCCCGGAGAGCACGGACAGACCCACCGCGTCGGCGTCCTCCTGCACGACCGTCTCCACGATCTGCTCCGGCGTCTGGTGCAGGCCCGTGTAGACGACCTCCATCCCGGCGTCGCGCAGCGCCCGCGCGACCACCTTGGCGCCGCGGTCGTGCCCGTCCAGTCCCGGTTTCGCGATGACCACCCGGATGCGTTCGTCCACGGGGGCAGCTTAGGAGCTACCGCCCAGGGACGTGGTGCCGGTCACGTCTCCTGTCGCCGGGCCCGCCACGCGACGTAGGTCAGGGCCAGCATCGCCAGCCCGACGACGACCAGCCCCGCGCCGGGGACCGTCCAGACCAGCTCGTCCGACGCGATCGCGTCCCGCAGGCCGCCGAGCCCCGCGCCGAGCACGGTGACGGCGACGGCGAGCAGCCCGCCGACCGCGCCCAGCCGCGGGCGCAGCGACGGCGCGACGACCGAGCACAGCAGCAGCGTCCCGGCCAGCAGCAGGCCGCCGAGCAGGGCCAGGCCGGGGCGTTCGAGCAGCGCCTGCGGCCCCTCGCGGGTCACCACGACCTCCAGGCCGGTCGCCGGGTCGGTCCGCAGCTGGTCGGGCACGTCGGCGGCCGGGATGGTGAGGCAGAGGACGGCGGCGACCGCCAGCAGCACCGCCGCCCCGGCCAGCAGCGAGCGGATCGGGTCCAGCGCGCCGCGGTCCTCCATCACGGTCCGCCCCCAGGCCGACCTGGCGACTACGCCGGCCAGCACCGTCAGGACCAGCGCGACGACGCCCAGGACCCAGCCGGCGCCCAGCTGGACGCTGCTGGTCAGCACCCGCTCCCCCGCCAGCACCTCGATCCCGGGGCGCGCGGTGGAGCTGCTGCCCCGGTAGATCTCGATCAGCAGCTCGCCCACCGCCAGCGCGCCGGCGACGGCGGCGTAGGCGAGGCCGAACTTGGGCACCGCGCGGCGCAGGAGGGTTCCGCCGACCGCCACGTGCACGGCCGGGACCAGGAACGCGACCAGGGCGTCGCCGACCCCGCGGACGTGGCGCAGCTGCTCGCCGCCGACCACCAGGTACGTGGGCAGTGCGGCGACGGCGCCGACGAGGCCGGCCAGCACCAGCAGGGCACCGCAGACGCGGACCGCCGGGGGGACGGTGCCGACCACCAGGCGGTCCCCCTGCGCCTCCGGCGACGGGGGCGCGGTCACGCTCCGGTCGGCCCGGCGGGCGGTCGCCCCGGTGCGGTCGGTCCGGGTGCGGTCGGTCCGGGTGCGGTCGTCGCGGGTGGACACGGCTCCCCCTTCGGCTGCGTGGTCACGAACAGGACTCGATCGGCGCCGGATCGGTGACGTTCATGTGACGACCGCCACACCGCGGCATTACCGTCGGGTGAACGGAGCACACAACGGTGCACCGCCGTCGGCGGGAACGGCTGGAGCCGAACTCCGCCGGCGGCTCCAACGGGGAGGGCAGCCATGCGCCCATCGAGCGACCTGGGCTCCGGACCAGGGTGGCACACCGGGGCCGACGCCGAGGTCACGCCACGTGGCCTGCGCGCGCTCTGTTCACCCACCACGCTGGCCGGCGGTCTCACCGAGCTGGCCTGGGTCGGCGCGCACGTCCTCATGTACCCGCTGGGCACCCGGATGGAGCAGCTGCGCCCGGATCCCCGCACGCGCAACGGCGACCAGCCGGCCGCGGTGCGCGCCCTCTTCGCCGCCGATCCGCTGGCCGCCCGCATCCCCGTGCTGCTCGTCCACGGGCTGGTCGACAACCGCTCGGTCTTCGCCGTCATGCGCCGCAGCCTGCGCCGGCGCGGCTTCGCGCACGTGTGCTCCTGGAACTACAGCCCGTTCCTCCCGGACATCGCCCAGGGCGCCGCCGACCTCGGCCGGCACATCGAGCGGATCTGCGAGCAGACCGGCCACGACCGGGTGCACGTCGTCGGCCACAGCCTCGGCGGGCTGATCGCGCGCTACCACGTGCAGCGGCAGGGCGGTGACCGGCGGATCGACACGCTGGTGACCCTGGGCACCCCGCACCGGGGCTCGATCCTGGCGCACGTGCTGCCCACACCGCTGGTGCGCCAGCTCCGCCCCGGCTCGCCGGTGCTGCAGGAGCTGGAGGGCCCCGCGCCGGACTGCCGGACCCGGGTGACCGCCGTCTACAGCGACCTGGACCAGATGGTGCTGCCCACGCACTCCGGGCGCTGCGACCACCCCGACCTCGACACCCGCAACGTCCTCGTGCGTGGGGTGGGGCACATGTCGCTGCCCATCCACCGGGGAGTGCTCGACGAGGTCGCGGCCACGCTGGCCGGGGTCCGCGACGCCGAGGCGCCGCACCAGCACGTCGCCGCCGTCGCCTGAGGCACCGCCCGGATCCCCGCTAGCGGCGGTCGCGGGCGCCGTCACCCGCGCTCCCGGCACGGGGCGCGGACCGGCCGGGTCGACTCGGCGTCTTCACGATTTGCACCCATCGCGACACGCAGCGTTCGGTGCTTGGTCGGGTCCTCACGCATCGTTACGGTTCGATCACGGCGCCGGGTCCCCCGGCGGACGCCGCTCCGGCGACGTCCTCGCCGTCGTCGCTCCCCCGACGGACGCCTCCCGGCGCTCGCCGGGCCGGTCGTCCGGGAAGGTTCGCCGTGTCTCGCAGCAGTGCACCGGTGCTCGAGAAGCAGGCTGCGCGGCTCGCCTCCGTGCCCCGGCCCCGGACCGCCCCCGAGAGCCAGGCGCCCGCGACCGCCCCCTTCGCCACCCCCACCGACCCCGCTCCCACCCGGCCCGCGGTCCGCCGCCGCCTGCCGCACCCCCCGGGCCGCCGGGCCCCCCTCTGGCTCGCCGCGCTCGTCGCCGGCGCCGTGCTCGCCGGCGTCCCGGCCATGACCAGCTCCCCGGCGGACGTCTCCACCAGCGCCTCGGACTACGGCCTCGGCGTGAGCACCGACGTCAGCTTCGCCGGTGGCCTCGAGGGAGCCGACGCGCGCCGGGGCATCACCGAGGCCGAGGCGCAGGCCCGGCTCAGCGAGCTGGCCGCCTCGCGCGCCGCCCGCCAGCCCAAGACCGTCGCCCCGACCCAGGGCACGCTCACCACCTGCTTCTGCCGGCGCTGGGGCACCATGCACTACGGACTGGACATCGCAGGCCCGCTGGGCACGCCGATCCTCGCCGCCACCGACGGCGTCGTCGTCCGGGCCGGCCGGGCCTCCGGCTACGGCAACGCCGTCTACATCCAGGACGCCGACGGCAACGTGCACATCTACGGGCACATGCGCTACTACGACGTCTCCGCCGGCGACATCGTCACCGCGGGCGACCAGATCGCGAAGATCGGCAACGAGGGCCAGTCCACCGGCCCCCACCTGCACTACGAGATCCACCGCGGCGGCATGAACGGCCGGCCGATCGACCCGCGGGCCTGGCTGGGCGAGCGCGGCGTCGCTGTCTGACCCGCCCCGGCGGATCAGACGTCGGTCAGCGACTCCACCACGCGCTGGGTCACGGGCACCTCGCTGAGCAACGCGCGGTGGGTTCCCCGCTCCGGGTCCGACAGGTACCGCCGGTAGTCACCGTCCGCCGGGAAGGACAGGACGTGCACCTCCGTGCTCCCGTCCGGGTTCCGCAACCGGCGCTCGAGCCGCCCCCCGTACCGGCCGAGCAGCGGCAGCACCAGGCTCTCGTACCGCTGGAACGCGGCCGTCGCCTCGGGCGGCACGTCGACGATCGCCACCACGGTCGTCCGCTGCCTGCCGGACATGGGGCTCAGAGCTTCACGAGGGGGGCGTAGCGGAGGACGAGGCGCTTGGTGCCGCCGGAGCCGAAGTCGACCGTGGCCTGCGCCTTGTCGGCGACACCGGTCACCTCCACCACCGTGCCGAGACCGAACGCGTCGTGGCTGACCCGGTCCCCCACCTGGACCGAGATCACCTGCCGGTTGCCGGCGCCCCCGCGCAGGCCGCCGGTGGACAGCCCCGTCGCCGCCACCCTCGTCTGCGCCGACCGGTAGCCGGTCGACGGGGCGGGCACCGGGTCGGTCCGCTCCCAGTGGATGGTGTCGGCCGGGATCTCGTCGAGGAACCGCGACGGCGGGTTGTACGCCGGCTGCCCCCAGCTGGTGCGCACCGTGGCCCGGGAGATGAAGAGCCGCTGGCGCGCCCGCGTGATGCCGACGTAGGCCAGCCGGCGCTCCTCCTCCAGCTCGCGCGGGTCGCCCAGCGCCCGCAGGTGCGGGAAGACGCCGTCCTCCAGGCCGGTCAGGAAGACGACCGGGAACTCCAGGCCCTTGGCGGTGTGCAGGGTCATCAGCGTGACCACGCCGGCGTCGTCACCGGAGACGGGGATCTGGTCGGCGTCGGCCACCAGCGACACCTGCTCCAGGAAGTCGGTGACCGAACCGCCGGGGTTCGCCGCCTCGAACTCGGCGGCCACCGAGATCAGCTCGTTGAGGTTGTCGACCCGACCCTCGTCCTGCGGATCGGTGCTCGCCTGCAGCTCGGCGAGGTAGCCGGTGCGGTCGAGGATGCTCTCCAGCAGCGCCGCGGGGCCCGACCCGGTCTCGACCAGCCGCTCGAACTCCTCGAGCAGTGCGACGAACTCCTGCAGCGCCTTGAGCGAGCGGGTGGCCAGGTCGGGCACCTCGGCGCAGCGCCGCAGCGCCGTGCCGAACGCGATCCGCTCCCGGTCGGCGAAGGACTCCACGCAGGACTCGGCCTTGTCGCCTATCCCCCGCTTGGGCACGTTGATGATCCGGCGCAGGCTCACCACGTCGGCCGGGTTGGCCACCAGCTTCAGGTAGGCCAGCGCGTCGCGGACCTCCTTGCGCTCGTAGAACCGCACCCCGCCGACGACCTTGTAGGGCATGCCGACGCGGATGAAGACCTCTTCGAACACGCGGGAGGCGTTGTTCGTCCGGTAGAAGACCGCGATGTCCTTCGGCTGCACCGCGCCCTCGTCGACCAGGGCGTCGATCTGCTCGGCGACCCAGGCGGCCTCGTCGTGCTCGTTGTCGGCGACGTAGCCCTCGATCAGCTCGCCGTCGCCCGAGTCGGTCCAGAGGCTCTTCGGCCGGCGGCCGGTGTTCTTCGAGATGACCTGGTTCGCGGCCTTCAGGATCCGCTGGGTGGAGCGGTAGTTCTGCTCCAGCAGGATCGTGGTCGCCTGCGGGTAGTCGCGCTCGAACTCGTCGATGTTGCGGATCGTCGCGCCGCGGAACGCGTAGATCGACTGATCGGCGTCACCGACGACGCACAGCTCCGCCTGCGGCACCGGGCCCGCCCCGGTGCCGGTCAGCTCGCGGACCAGCATGTACTGGGCGTGGTTGGTGTCCTGGTACTCGTCGACCAGCACGTGCCGGAAGCGGCGGCGGTAGTGCTCGGCCACGTCGGGAAAGGCCTGCAGCAGGTGGACCGTGGTCATGATCAGGTCGTCGAAGTCCATGGCGTGCGCCTCGCGCAGCCGCCGCTGGTAGAGCGTGTACGCCTCCTTGAGCACCTTCTCCGGTGCCGTCTGGGGGCTGAACGACTCCTCGTCGACGAGCTCGTTCTTCAGGTTGGACACCTGGTTGGACAGGCTCCGCCCGGGATAGCGCTTGGCGTCGAGGTCGAGGTCGCGGGCGACCATCGTCATCAGCCGGATCGAGTCGCCCTGGTCGTAGATCGTGAACGACGACTTCATGCCCAGCTTGGCGGCCTCGGCGCGCAGGATGCGCACGCACATCGAGTGGAAGGTCGACACCCACATCGACCGCGCGCGCGGCCCGACCAGCGCCGCCACCCGGTCCTTCATCTCGCCGGCGGCCTTGTTGGTGAAGGTGATCGCCAGGATCTCCCCCGGCTGCACCCCGCGGGCGCCGAGCAGGTAGGCGATCCGGTGCGTGAGGACCCGGGTCTTGCCCGACCCGGCCCCGGCGACGATGAGCAGCGGGCTGCCCTCGTGCACGACGGCGTCGCGCTGCGGCCCGTTGAGGCCGGCGAGCATCCGGTCCAGCTCGCGGCCGACCGAGCCGGGTGCGTTGCGCTGCAGGGCGGCGGTGCCGGGCAGGGACTGCTGGACGCTGCTCATGCCGGGGCGCCCGCGAGGAGGGGGAGCGCCGGCGGAGCGTCTTCGTGAGGTCGGTTCATCGCCCCGTCACTGTAAGCCGGACGGGTGACTGTCCCGGCGGCCACGGGACCAGCCGCCCTCCGCGTCGGGGGAGTTCCGGCTGGCGCCGTGCGGCGCGGGCGTGGCAGACTCGGCTCCGTGCTCGCCACGGTCAGCTTTTTCTACGGCCACCGGGATCCGGTGTCCGTCACCGCTGGCTGAGCAACACGCCGCAACAGACGCCCCGGGCCCGAGAAGCCCGGGGCGTTCCTCGTTCTCGGGTCCCGGGTCCACGAACACCGAGGACATCCGATGACCACCCTCACCGCACCCCCCGCCGCCGGCCCGACGGCCCCCGAGGACCCCACCGAGCGGATCGGCGAGCTCCGCGGCGTCATCGACGCCTGCGACGCCGAGATCATCGAGCTGGTCCGCCGCCGCCTGGAGGTCTCCCAGGAGATCGGCGCGCTGCGCGCCGCGTCCGGCGGCACGCGGCTGTCGCTCTCCCGCGAGCAGCAGGTGCTGTCCCGCTTCCGCACCGAGCTCGGCCCCGACGGCGCCGCGCTCGGCATGATGCTGCTGCGCCAGGGCCGCGGCCACCTCTGACGCCCGACTCGTCAGGGACCGGCGCGCCAGACCAGCGAGTCCTCGTCGTCCATCGCGGCCACCTCGAACACCCGGCCGGGGCAGACGGCCACCGCCTCGTCGGCCAGGTCGCGGCCCAGCTCCAGCGCCGCCCGGAGGTCCTCGGCCGTGCACTCGGTGGTCGCCCGCAGCACCGCCCGGTCCGGCTCGCGCCACAGCCGCAGCCCGGCGTCGTCGGGACGGAGCACCGCGCGGACGGCGTCGACGGCGTCGTCGTCCAGCGGGGCCGAGGAGCGGAGCGCTAGGGAGAGGGTGTACTCGGGCACGGGTCGAGTCTGCGCGACCTCCGCCGTGCCCCGGCCACCGCCCTCTCCGTCACGTCCGGGGTGGCTGTTCCGTCTCCATGGGTGCGAACCCCGCACCCGACGAGCGGAACCGACCATGGCCCGCATCCCGCTCGACCCGCCGCGCTCGCCGCTCGTCGCGCTCGCGGAGCGGGGATCGGGGCCCCGCCGCCGGGACCCTAGGCTCGGCCGCGTGACCTTTCCCCAGCCGCAGCGCCCGGCCGACCACGTCGAGCGGGCGCTGTGCGTCCTGGCCCACCCCGACGACGTCGACTTCGGCAGCGCCGGGACGGTGGCCACCTGGACCGACGCCGGCACGGAGGTCACCTACCTGATCGTCACCGACGGCGACGCCGGCGGCTTCGACGACACCCCCCGGCACGAGATGGGGCCGCTGCGGCAGGCCGAGCAGCGGGCGGCCGCGGCCACCGTGGGCGTGACCGACGTCCGGTTCCTCGGCTATCCGGACGGGCGGCTGGAGCTGACCCTCGAGCTGCGCCGGGACATCAGCCGGGTGATCCGCCAGGTGCGGCCGCAACGGGTGCTCACCACGTCGCCGGAGCGGTTCTGGGAGCGGATCGGTGCGAGCCACCCCGACCACATGACCGTGGGCGAGTCGACGCTGCGGGCGGTGTACCCGGACGCGCGCAACCCGTTCGCCTTCCCCGAGCTGCTGTCCGACGAGGGGCTGGAGGCCTGGACCGTGGCGGAGGTCTGGCTCGGTGCCAGCCCGCGGGCCGACCACGCCGTCGACGTCACCGACGTGGTGGACCGCAAGTTCGCCGCCCTGCGGAGCCACGTGACCCAGGTCGGCCACGACCCTGATCTGGAGCAGTTCGTGACGGGCTGGATGAGCCAGACCGCGCGGCGGCTCGGCCTGCCGGCGGGCCGCCTGGCCGAGGCCTTCCACGTCGTGCACACCGCCTGAGCCGGCGGCTCCGCTCACCCGCCGCCGAGGACGAGCAGCGTGCCGGCGAACACGATGCCGGTGATCAGGCAGGTGATCGCGGTGAACCCGAAGATGTCCCGGACCCCGAGGCCGGCGACGGCGAGCAGCGGCAGCGCCCAGAACGGCTGGATCATGTTCGTCCACTGGTCGCCGTAGGCGATCGCCATCGTGATGACGGCGGGATCGACGCCGAGGGAGTCCGCGGCGTCCAGGAAGATCGGCGCCTGGACGGCGAACTGGCCGCCGCCGCTGGGCACGAACAGGTTGAGCAGGCCCGCGGAGAGGAAGGCGAACAGGCCCAGGGTCCCGGGGTTGGCGATGTCGGAGAACCACCCGCTCAGCTGCGCCGCCAGCCCGGACGCGGTCATCATCCCGATGATCCCGGCGTAGAGCGGGTACTGGAGCAGCACCTCCCCGACCGTCCGCACCGCCCCGCCGACGAGCTCGGCCAGCTCGGCCGGGCTGCGGACGAGCAGCAGGATCGCGGCGAGGAAGGACCAGTTGACGATGTCCAGGGTGAGGTTGAAGCCCTCCTGGGCGAAGTAGACGCCGAGGTAGACCAGCAGGGCGACGCCGGGGACGAGGGTGACCAGCCGCGAGGCCTCCATGCGCTCGGCGGGGGTGCCCGGGGTCCTGAGCGTGACCTCGGGCTCCTCCGTCCCCATCCGCTCGGGCAGCTCGACGATCCGGTCCGTGCCCTTGGGCGCCAGCAGCACCACCGTGCCGACGATCGCGGCGACGGCGACGACGATCGCGATGAGGTTCCACGGCGAGTAGACGGTCTCGCTGATCGGGATGGTGCGGCCGATCGCCTCCTCGACGAAGCTGCCGGGGGTCGCCGCGGCCAGCGGGCCGGTGGCGCTGTAGCCCATGTGCCAGACGGCGAAGCCGGAGTAGGCGCTGGCTACCAGCAGGGGGTAGTGCAGCCGGGTGCCGCGCCGGCGGGCGGCCCGGCCGACCTCGAGGGCGATGACGCCCCCGACGACCAACCCGAGCCCGAAGCTGATCAGCGAGGCGACGGCCGACACCAGGGCGACGAAGGCGTAGGCCGCCCGGGGGCTCTTGGGGACGTCGGCGATGCGGGTCAGGCCGGCCTTCACCGGTCGGGTGAGCGCCAGGGTGTAGCCGAGCAGGAGCACGAGGGCCACCTGCGTCATGAAGGCCAGCAGCCCGGACAGGCCGTCGCCCCAGGCCCGGGTCAGCTCGGCGGGCCCGATGTCACCGAAGATCAGCGCGAGGACCGCGACGACGACGGTCAGGACGACCGCGAAGACGAACGCCCCGGGCAGGTACCGCTCGACGCCGGCCACCAGCGGGCGCGACAGGGTGCGCAGCATGCCGCCCTTCCTCTCCTCCGGGCCTGCTCGGGCAGACCTGCCGTGGTCTCGGCCACATGCTTATCGGAGGTGCGCGGAACCAGCCATTCGTCCGCGGTCAGAGCAGCCGGTTGGTCGCCGCCCAGCGGGTGAGCTCGTTGCGGTTGGACAGCTGCAGCTTGCGCAGCACGTTGGACGCGTGGGACTCGACCGTCTTCACCGAGATGAACAGCCGGGAGCCGATCTCCCGGTAGGTGTAGCCGCGGGCGAGCAGCTGCATCACCTCGCGCTCGCGCGCGCTGAGCAGGTCCAGCCCCGGGTCGGTTGCCTCCTCCTCCTCCGGCTCCGGGGCCGCCGCCCCGCCGGCGGAGAACGCGTCCAGCACGAACCCGGCCAGCCGGGGGCTGAAGACGACGTCGCCGTCGGCCACCCGGCGCACCGCGTCGAGCAGGTCCGCCCCGGAGATGGTCTTGGTGACGTAGCCGCGCGCGCCGGCCCTGATCACGGCGATGACGTCCTCGGCGGCGTCGGACACCGACAGCGCCAGCCACTTCACGTCGGGCAGCTCGGTGCGCAGCGTCTCCAGCACCGTCCGGCCGCCGCCGCCGGGCATGTGCACGTCCAGCAGGACGACGTCCGGACGGGTGGCCCGGATGCCCTCGACGGCGGACGGCACGTCGGCGCCCTCCCCGACGAACGTCACGTCGCTGCCCAGCTCGGCGCGCACGCCGGCGCGCACCATCGCGTGGTCGTCGACCACGAAGACGCGGGGGGCGGTCATGTCGCTCCTCTCGGGAGCACCAGCTCCACCTCGGTTCCCTCACCGTGCGCGGACCGGACGACGGCCGTGCCGCCCAACCGCGCCAGCCGGCCGCTGACGGAGTCGCGCAGGCCGCGGCGGTCGTCGGAGACCTCGGACGGGTCGAACCCCTTGCCCCGGTCGCGGACGTAGACCGACACCCGCTCGGGCGCGACCTCGGTGTACAGGTCGGCCGCCGCGGCGCCCGAGTGCTTCGCCGCGTTGACCAGCGCCTCCCGGGTGGCCGCACCGAGGTCGGCGAGGTCCTCGTCCACCGGGGCGTCACCGACCACGACCGGCTCCACCAGGAAGGCGTGGTCGGCCTCCACGTCGGCCACCATCTGCGCCACCAGGCCGGCCCAGGTGCCGCCCTCGCGGACCACCTTCGGGTCGTACAGCCAGGCGCGCAGCTCCCGCTCCTGGCTGCGGGCCAGCCGGCTGACCGCCTGCGCGTCCTCGGCGTGCCGCTGGATGAGGGCGAGGGTCTGCAGCACGGAGTCGTGCAGGTGCGCGGCGACGGCGGCGCGCTCCTCCGAACGGACGCGCGCCGAGCGCTCGTCGGCACGGGAGGCCAGGAGCCGGCGCCAGATGGGTGCGGTCGCCAGCACCACGCCGGTGAGGATGACCAGGGTCGCGGCGAAGCCGTTGCGCGCGTTGGCCAGCTGGCCGGTCGTGGCCAGCAGCAGGATGAGGCCCCCCGCGGCCAGCGCGGCGCCCCCGGCCAGGGCCCAGCGGACGCCGGGGAGGCTCAGCGTGCGGTCGGTGTCGAGCTGGCGCCAGATGACGGCCAGGCCGACGGCGACCACGAGCAGCGGGAGCGCCAGGCTGTCGCTGCTGAGGCTCGCCAGCTGGCCGAAGACCGTGGCGGCGGCTATCCCGAGGAGGACCAGGGTGATCAGCTGGCGGCGGCCGGTGGGGCGCTCCAGCCGCACCGCCCCCGGCGTCGGGTCCTCGCCCGGGGCGGCCACGGACATGGTCAGCCACAGCAGCGCGTACAGGACGACGCCGATGCCGAAGCTGGCCAGGACGACGAAGGCGACCCGGACGATCAGCGGGTCCTGGCGCAGGTGCGCGGCCGTTCCCGCGGCGACGCCGGCCACCAGCCGCCCCGATCGCGGGCGCACCAGCGGCGGCCGCGCGGCCGTCGTGCCGGGTGGCGCCCCGGTCGCAGTGGTGGTCACGTACTCGATCGTCGCACCGCGGGCCGTGCCACGGCACCGGTGATCACCCTGGAAGAGCAGGGCCGGCCGATCCAGGGTCGGATGGGGGCGTTCCCTGATGGAATCCGGGCCGGCCGGTGGGCAGGCTCTGGGCCATGACCTCCGCGCCGCCCCCCGCCCCGCCGCCTCCCCTGCCGCCCATGGAGCCGCCGTCCTGGCCGCCGCCACCGCCGGAGGGGCTGCAGCCGGTCCGCCCCCCGCTGCGCCGCAGCCGCACCGACAAGATCCTCGGTGGTGTCAACGGCGGCCTGGCCGAGTACACCGGCATCGACGCCCTGCTCTGGCGGGTGGGCTTCGTCGCCCTCACCCTCGCCGCCGGGACCGGCGTCATCGTGTACCTGCTGCTGTGGGTGCTCATGCCGTCCGGTCCGCCCGCCGCCGCCGGCGCACCGGGCACGGCCGTGGCGCCCCAGCCGGCGGCACCCCGGTCGCCGGTCCCCCGCATCACCGTCGCCGCCCTGCTGATCACCTTGGGGCTCCTGGCGATGATCAACCACTTCGCCGACTGGGACATCGGCGGCCAGGGCGTCCTCGGCAGCGCGCTGCTGGTCGTCGGGATCGGCCTGGTGGTCTCCGCCTTCACCGGTGGCCGGAGCGCGCGGGGTGGCCTCATCGCCCTGGGCGTCGTCCTCTCGCTGGCCCTGCTCGCCGTGTCGACGGTGGACGTGCCCCGCTCCGGCGGCGTGGGTGAGCGCACCTACCTGCCGGCCACCGCGGCGGACGTCCGCTCGCAGTACGAGATCGGCGCCGGCGAGATGACCGTCGACCTGAGCGGCGTGGACCTCTCGGACGTGGACGAGCCGATCCGCACCACCATCGAGCACGGCGTCGGGGACCTGAACGTCGTCGTGCCGCGGTCGGCCGACGTCGTCGTCCGGCTGGACCAGGGCATCGGCGAGGCCCGGGTGTTCGGCGAGGACGGCGCCGACGACGGCCGGCTCGTCCCGGGCACCGGCTCGGCGGCGTGGACGGACGACGACCAGGCCGAGTTCGTCCTCACGATCGAGATGGGCGCAGGAGACGTGGAGGTGTCCCGTGGCTGACTACAGCGAGTTCCCCACCACGCCGACCGCCTGGCAGGAGCAGCAGCTGAGGGACTGGCAGACCGTGGTGCCGCTCTCCACCGAGGACACCCCCGCGCCGCCCCGGCGGACGGTCGACCGGACGGCCCTGGCCTTCGGGGTGGCCTTCATCGGCCTGGCGGTCGTGCTGATGGCCGGCCTGAGCCTCCCCCTGGGCATGCTCGAGGACGGCGGGATCGTCTGGTTCCTGCTCCTCTTCGGCGGGGTGGCGATGCTGATCTCGGAGCTGAAGAAGGCCCGGCGCCGGGGGCGCTGAGCAGGGGGGCGGACGTCACGAGGGCCCGGGAGCTGTCGCTCCCGGGCCCTCGCGGCGTGCAGGGGTCAGCCCGTCGCGTAGATCAACCCGACCGTGGACAGGTAGATGAGCGGGATGACGAAGCCCTCGAAGCCGATGCCCTTGCGGTCGCGCACGACCAGCCCGCCGGCGAGCACGGCCGTCATCAGCATGGTGCCGCCGAGCAGGACGAGGCTCGGGTCGCCGGCCTCGCGGTAGACCGGGCCCTCCAGGTAGAAGACGTCGGCCATGCCGATCATCAGGGTGTCGAAGGTGTTGCCACCGATGATGTTGCCGACGCCGAGGGTCGGGATGCCCATCCGCACGGCGGTCACGAGCACGACGAGCTCGGGCAGCGACGTGATCGCCGTGGTGAAGGTGAACCCGACCAGGGTGCTCGGCAGCCCGGTCGTCGCGATGACGCCGAGGCCGGCCTGACCGATGACCCAGCCGGCCACCCCGACGACGAGGCCGAGGGCGGCCAGCTGCAGCCAGAGCGAGCTCATGCGGGCGTGGCTGGCCTCCGGCCCGTCGCCCTCCTTCTCGGTCGCCGACGTGAGCACGGGTTCCCACATCGGTGACTTCTGCAGGCGGCGGAGCAGGAACAGGCCGTACCCGTACACGACCGGGATCAGCAGCGTGATCGGGTGGATCCACCCGAGCCGGAGGTCGGGCGTGGCGTAGGCGATGACCGGGACGGCCAGCAGCGCGACCAGGATCAGGGCCTGCAGGAGGTTCTCCAGCGAGGCGGCCGCGTGCTCCAGGTTGGCCCGGCGGTAGACCAGGTCGGCGATGGCCAGCCACACCGTCTGGACGGCCACACCGCCGACCGGGTTGGCCAGCCCGAATCCCGGATCACCCTCGAGGGAGCCGGTCACGGTGGTCACGATGCCGGGCAGTGACGTCACCGCACCCAGGAGCAGGGCACCCCCGAGGGCGTCGCCCAGGCCCGTGCGCTCGGCCAGCGAGTCGGCCACGCGGGTCAGCCGCACCCCGGCCAGGACGATGACCACGCCCATCCCGACCAGGGCGAGCACGCTCGGCACGAACGGCCACGCCGAGGTGGTCACCGTTCCCCCCCGCTCACCCTCGACGCCGTCCGGTCTCACACCCCAGCACGCGGCGGGCCGGACGGCGACCCGGACCACCCGTTCGGGGGTCGGCCCGGGGCGCTGACGTGCGGGCAGCCCGGGGCGTCAGGCGGACACGCGCGCGCAGAAGCCGAGTGCCCGCGTCCACAGCAGCTCGGTGGCCGCCGCGTCGTACTCGGCCGGCAGGCTCGGATCGGTGAACAGGTGGCCGGCACCCGGGTAGTCGTGGACCTCGATCTCGGCCCCGGCGGCGCGGGCGTCGGCGATCACGGAGTCGAGCCACTGCTGCTTCCGGAACGGATCGCCCTCGGTGTGGTGCAGCTGGGCGGGCAGCCCCGGCGGCCAGCGGTCCGCGCCGAGCAGGTGGACCGGCAGCGCGCCGGAGAAGAGCAGCAGCCCGGCGCACCGTCGCTGCGTGGCCACGAACTCCGCCATCCCGGCACCGTTGGAGAAGCCGGCGGCGACGAAGCCGTCGGGCAGGTCCCCGACCGCCTCCACCGCCCGGGACATCAGCGCGGGGAAGCCGACGTCCGCCACGTACGCACCGGCCACCCCGTAGTCGTCGAAGGTCCGCCCGTCGTACTGGTCGACGACGAGCACCTCGTGCCCGGCTGCGCGCAGCCGGGCGGCGGCATCGGTGATCCCCGGCCGCACGCCGAGGACGGAGTGGAAGAGCGCGATGGACGTCATGGGACCACCCTGCAGCGCACCTGGTGACACCGTCCTGTCACCGTTTCTGCCACGATCCCCGGCATGAACCGGACGGACCGGATGCACGCCGTCTCCGAGGAGCTGCGCCGCGCCGGGGCGCGCGGGCGGACGGCGCAGCGGCTGGCCGACTGGCTGGAGGTCTCACCCCGGACGATCAAGCGGGACGTGGCCGCGCTCCAGCAGGCCGGGGTCCCGATCTGGGCGACCGCCGGCCCCGGTGGCGGCTACGTGCTGGACGCCGCGGCGACGCTGCCGCCGGTCAACCTGACGCCCGCGCAGGCGGTGGCGCTCGCCGTCGCACTGGCCGGAGCACCCGGGGCGCCGTTCGCCGCGGACGGCCGGGCCGCGCTGGAGAAGCTCCTCGACGTCATGGGCCCCGGCGGCCGGGAGACCGCCCAGGCCCTCGGCGGCCGGGTCTGGGTGCGCGGCGGGGTCCGGGGGCGGCCCGCGCCCGCGTCCGTCGTCGAGGAGGCGCTCCTGCAACGGCGCGTGGTCGCCATCCGCTACCGGGACGAGGCCGGAGAGGTGTCCCGCCAGCGCGTGGAGCCGCACCTGCTCGCCCGCACGGGCGACCGGTGGTACCTGGTCGGCTGGTGCCGGCTGCGCGATGCCCCGCGGTGGTTCCGCTGGGACCGCATCGAGGCCGCCGATCTCACCACCGAGACGGCGCCCGCGCGCGATCCCGGGGCGTTCGGCACGCCGCCGCCCGACGCGCACGCGGTGCGCGTCCCGGCCTGCCCCTAGCCCCCGCGCCTCGGCGTGGGGCGGCCGTTCAGCGGCGTCCCGCTACTCCCACTCGATGGTGCCCGGCGGCTTGCTCGTGACGTCGAGGGTCACCCGGTTGATCTCCTCGACCTCGTTGGTGATCCGGGTCGATATCCGGGCCAGCACGTCGTAGGGCAGCCGGGTCCAGTCGGCGGTCATGGCGTCCTCGCTGGACACCGGGCGCAGCACGACCGGGTGCCCGTAGGTGCGCCCGTCGCCCTGCACGCCGACCGAGCGGACGTCGGCGAGCAGCACGACCGGGCACTGCCAGATCTCGTCGTCCAGCTTCGCCGCCGTCAGCTCCTCGCGGGCGATGGCGTCGGCCTTGCGCAGCACGTCGAGCCGCTCGCGGGTGACCTCGCCGACGATGCGGATGCCCAGCCCCGGGCCGGGGAACGGCTGGCGCTGCACCAGCCGGTCGGGCAGGCCCAGCTGCCGGCCGACCTCGCGCACCTCGTCCTTGAACAGCGTGCGCAGCGGCTCGACCAGGCCGAAGGTGAGGTCCTCGGGCAGCCCGCCGACGTTGTGGTGGCTCTTGATGTTCGCCGTCCCGCTGCCACCGCCGGACTCGACGACGTCGGGGTACAGCGTGCCCTGCACGAGGAAGTCGACGGTCTCGCCGTGCGCCTGGGCGTCGGCGACGACATCGGTGGCCGCCTGCTCGAAGACCCGGATGAACTCGCGGCCGATGATCTTCCGCTTCTCCTCCGGGTCGCTGACCCCGGCCAGCGCGGCGAGGAACTGCCCGCTCGCGTCCACGACCCGCAGGTCCGCGCCGGTGGTCGCTGCGAAGTCGCGCTCGATCTGCTCGGTCTCCCCCGCGCGCATCAGCCCGTGGTCGACGTAGACGCAGGTGAGCTTGTCGCCGATCGCCCGCTGGACGAGCGCCGCCGCCACCGCGGAGTCGACCCCGCCGGACAGCGCGCACAGCGCCCGCCGGTCCCCGATCCGCTCGCGGATGGCGGCCACCTGCTCGTCGACGACGTTGCTCATCGTCCAGGTCGGCTCCAGGCCGGCGATGTCGAACAGGAAGTGCTCGAGCACCGTCTGCCCGTGCGCGGTGTGCCGCACCTCGGGGTGGAACTGCACGCCGGCCAGCCGCCGGTCGACGTCCTCGAAGGCGGCGACCGGGGCACCGGTGGAGGTGGCGGTGACGGTGAACCCGGGAGGCGCGGCGGAGACGGCGTCACCGTGGCTCATCCAGACGTTCTGCTCGACCGGCAGGTCGGCGAAGAGCCGGGCTCCGGTCGTGACGGTCAGCGGGGTGCCCCCGTACTCGCGGTCGCCGGTGCGGGACACCGTGCCGCCGAGCGAGGCGGCCATCGCCTGGAAGCCGTAGCAGATGCCGAAGGCGGGCACGCCCGACTCGAACAGCGTGGGGTCGACCTGCGGGGCCTCGGGCGCGTAGACGCTGGAAGGTCCGCCGGAGAGCACGATCGCGGCCGGCTTGCGGGCGACGATCTCCTCGGCCGGCACCTCGGACGACACGATCTCCGAGTAGACCCCGGCCTCGCGGATCCGGCGGGCGATCAGCTGGGCGTACTGGGCGCCGAAGTCGACCACCAGGACGGTCGGGAAGTCCATCAACGGGGCCTGTCGCCGATCGCCCCACCGATGACCAGGTCGACGCGCTGGAACTCCTTGAGGTCCGAGTAGCCGGTCTTGGCCATGGTGCGGGCCAGCGCCCCGAACAGGTTGGTGCGGCCGTCGGCCGTCTCCGCCGCCCCCAGCAGCACGTCCTCGATGGAGCCGGCCGGCTCCACCGGGGCGGAGGTGGCCCCGCGCGGCAGGCGCGGGTGCGCGGCCACCGAGTCCCACCAGACACCGCCGGCCGGCGCCTCGGCGGCGATCCGGAGCGGCTCGCCCAGCTGGACGGCGTCGGCACCGCAGGCCAGCGCCCGGGCGATCGCGCCGCTGGTCTCGATCCGGCCGTTGGCGATGACGTGCACGTACCGGCCGCCGGTCTCGTCCAGGTAGTCGCGGCGGGCCGCGGCGGCGTCGGCGATCGCGCTGGCCAGCGGCACCCGGATGCCCATGACCGCGTCCGTCGTGGAGTACGTGTCGGCACCCACGCCGACGATGACGCCGGCCGCGCCGGTGCGCATCAGGTGCAGGGCGGTGGTGTAGTTCGCCGCGCCGCCCACGATCACCGGGACGTCGAGGTCGGCGATGAACTCCTTGAGGTTGAGCGCATCGCCCTGGCTGGTCACGTGCTCGGCGGAGACGATCGTGCCCTGGATGACCAGCAGGTCGACCCCGGCCGAGAGCGCCGCCGGCGCCAGCTGCTCGGTGTGCTGCGGGGAGACCCGGATGGCCGTGGTCACCCCGGCGTCGCTCATCTCCTTGATGCGGGCCGCGATCAGGTCGGCCTTCACCGGCTCGGCGTAGACCTCCTGCAGCAGCGCCACCGGCGGCGCCCCGGCCGCGGCCGCCTCGGCGATCCGGCGGTACACGTCGCCCGGGTCGTCGTACCGGGCCCACAGGCCTTCGCCATTGAGCACCCCGAGGCCACCGGCGCGCCCGACGGCGATCGCCGTCGCCGGGCTCACGACCGCGTCGCTCGGGCTGGTCACCAGCGGGATGTCGAACCGGAAGGCGTCGATCTGCCAGGCGGTCGAGACGTCGTCGACGTCCCGGGTGCGCCGGGACGGGACGATCGAGACCTCGTCCAGGTCGTAGCCCCGGCGGGCGAAGCGGTTGAGGCCGATCTCGACGGTGTCGCGCACGCTCATGCTCAGCGCCCCCGGTAGTTCGGTGCCTCGACGGTCATCTGGATGTCATGGGGGTGCGACTCGACCAGCCCCGCGGAGGTGATGCGGGTCAGCTGACCGCGCTCCTTGAGGTCGGCGATGGTGGCCGCTCCCGCGTAGCCCATGGAGGCCTGCAGCCCGCCCACGAGCTGGTGGGCGACGCCGGACAGCGCGCCGCGGTAGGGCACCTGGCCCTCGATGCCCTCGGGCACGAGCTTGTCGTCGGAGAGGACGTCGTCGGCGAAGTACCGGTCGCGGCTGAACGACTGGTTGCCGCGCTTCTGCATGGCGCCGAGCGACCCCATGCCGCGATAGGTCTTGTACTGCTTGCCGTTCATGAAGACCAGCTCGCCGGGGGCCTCCTCGACGCCGGCGAAGAGCCCGCCGATCATCACCGTGTCGGCGCCGGCGACCAGCGCCTTGGCGATGTCGCCGGAGTACTGCAATCCGCCGTCGGCGATGACCGGGACACCGGCCGGACCGGCGGCCAGCCACGCCTCGTAGATGGCGCTGACCTGCGGGACGCCGACGCCGGCGACCACGCGGGTGGTGCAGATGGACCCGGGGCCGACGCCGACCTTCACCGCGTCGACGCCTGCCTCGACGAGCGCCTGCGCACCGGCGCGGGTGGCGACGTTGCCGCCGACGACCTCCACACCCGCGTCGCCGCCGAACTCCTTCTTCACGCGGGCGACCATCTCCAGCACCGCGCGCTGGTGGCCGTGCGCGGTGTCGACGACGAGCACGTCCACGCCGGCGTCGACGAGCAGCCCGGCCCGCTTGTAGGCGTCCTCGCCCACGCCGAGCGCCGCGCCGACGACCAGCCGGCCGTCGGCGTCCTTGGTGGAGAGCGGGAACTGGTCGCGCTTGACGAAGTCCTTGACGGTGATCAGCCCGCGCAGCCGGCCGGCGTCGTCGACCAGCGGCAGCTTCTCGATCTTGTGCTTGGAGAGCAGACCCAGCGCCGTGTCGGCGTCCACGCCGACGGGGGCGGTGATCAGCGGCATCGGCGTCATGACGTCGCGCACGAGCCGGTTCTGGTCGGTCTCGAACCGCATGTCCCGGTTGGTCACGATGCCCAGCAGGACGCCCTCGGCGTCGACCACGGGAGCGCCGGAGATCCGGTAGCGGGCCGACAGCGCGTCGACCTCGGCGAGGGTGCTGTCCGGCGAGCAGGTGACGGGATTGGTGACCATGCCGGCCTCGGACCGCTTCACCAGGTCGGCCTGGCCGGCCTGCTCCTCGGCGGAGAGGTTGCGGTGCAGGACGCCCATGCCGCCGACCCGGGCCATGGCGATGGCCATGCGGGCCTCGGTGACGGTGTCCATCGCGCTGGAGAGCAGCGGCACGGCCAGCGTGATCCGGCGGGTCACCCGGCTGCTCGTGTCCACCTCGGCCGGGACGACGTCGGACGCCCCGGGGATGAGCAGGACGTCGTCGTAGGTGAGCCCGAGCCGGGCGAACTTCGCCGGCAGCTCGGGCACGGAGTCGGGCTGCATGGGCGCGGCCACCCTTCGGGGCAGATCGGGGTCGGACACCGGCCGCCGCACCTCGCGGGCGCGCGGGACCTGAGGTGATCGTAGGCGGCGGCAGAGGACAGGCGGTGCTCCGCCTGTTCGGCGGCTACCGTGTGACCGTGTCTCCGTTCGACGATGCCTCCGGACCGGACTTCGGCCCGGCCGACGGTTCCGGCCCTCCGCCCCTCACGATGGAGGAGCGCGCCGGGGTCCTCGACGACCTCGCCGAGCTCGAGGTGTTCCGCACGCTGCTCGAGCCCACCGGCATCAAGGGCATCGTCGTGGACTGCCCCGACTGCGAGGAGGAGCACCACGTCGACTGGGCGCTGATGCAGGCCAACCTGCGCCAGTTGCTCGACGAGGGGCAGACCGGCCGGCACGAGCCGCCGTTCGACCCCGACCCCGACGACTACGTCAGCTGGGACTACGCCAGCGGCTACGCCGACGGCGTCGCGGCCCTCGCCGAGCGCGACGAGCCCAGCGGCCGCCGCACCGGCCGCCACGCCCGCGACGACTAGGACACCGCGATCCTCCGGATCGCACCGCGGCCAAGTGCCGTGCCCCTGCTGAGTCGAGCGCCCGGATACGCCCGAGGGCGGCCATCCCGGCTGGGATGGCCGCCCTCAGGCGCATGTCGGCGTCGTCCGGAGGACGACGGAGTCACTGCATGATGCCCCGGCGGAACCCCGTCGCGACGGCCTCGGCGCGGTCCTTGGCACCCAGCTTGCGGAACAGCCGCCTCGCGTGGGTCTTGATGGTGTCCTCGGAGAGGTAGAGCTCGCGGCCGATCTGGGCGTTGCTCTTCCCCTGGCTCATGCCGGTGAGCACCTGCATCTCCCGCATCGACAGGCTCGCCTGCGGCGGGACCTCCCGGACGGTCGAGCGCACCGTCGTCGGGGCCGAGCCGTTCAGCGGGGCGGCACCGCTCCAGGCCGGCACCGGCTGGGGCACCTGCTGCTGCGGGATGCGGCCGCCGTCGGCGCGCAGCCCGACGCGGGAGAGGCCGAGGCCCATCTCGATCGCGGTCGCGTCCCAGCGGAGGTAGCCGCGGGCGCCGAAGGCGACGGCGGCCCGGACGCTCTCGGCGTCGTCAGGAGCACCGAGCACCAGCACCGGCAGGCCCGGGTGCGCCCGGAGCGCCTGCGTGGCGGCCGACAGGCCGGTGTCGACGGCGCGCTGCGTGCCGACCACCAGGACGTCGGGCGTGCGGGTCGCGAGGCGGGACATCAGCGACTGCCCGTCCCCGACCACCTCGACCCGGCCGACGAAGGGCAGGGCGACCAGCCGCGAGGCGACGTCGTCCCGCACGCGCCGTCGCTCGTCGTACACCCACACGGTCGCGCCGTGCACGGGTGCACGCATCCTGTCCTCGATCACGCCTGCTCCTCAGTCCTCCCGGCCGCACGGCGGACGGGTCCCCCACCGGCCGGGAGGCGCCCGGCCGGGTGTCGCTCGGGTGGTGGACCCCGCGGGGTCCGCCACCTCTGCGCAGGTCACGGGGCCGTCCGGGGTGATCCCCCGCCCGGACGTCGACGCGACCTGGAGCCACCATGAGCGACTCCCGACCGGGGGAACAGACGCCCTCACCCCCCGGGGTGAGCACGGCCGATGGGTGGTGACGCAGTGCACACCCGCAAAAAGTTGCGAATCGGCCGTGTTTGACGGTGGGACGCCGAGGGCACCCGGCCCCTTGCAGCCGGACAGCCCCCTCCGGCTCGATAGAGTCCTGGAGGAGACATGGCCGACATCCGCAGACTCCCGACGCCCGTCGCCGAGGTCTGGGACTGGCAGCTCCACGGTGCATGCCGTGGCGAGAACACGTCCCTCTTCTTCCACCCCGACGGTGAGCGCGGGCCGGCTCGGGCGCGACGGCAGAGCGCGGCCAAGGCCGTCTGCGGTCGGTGCCCGGTCGTCGAGGCTTGCCTCAAGCACGCCCTGGCCGTGCGCGAGCCGTACGGCGTGTGGGGCGGGATGAGCGAGGAGGAGCGGACCCGGCTGATCGCGGCCGAACCCGCTGCAGTCGCCGCCGGGGTGTAGTCCCACCCCACGAACGCCGAGAGGGCCCGGTCCAGGATTCCTGGACCGGGCCCTCTCGCGTGCGGTGCATAGGTGCGGAGGCGCCTCCTGGCTCACCGCACAGGGTCCTGGCTCACCGTCGACCGTGAGCCAGGACCCCTGGTGATCAGGTCACCTGATCACCAGGGGTCGGGCGTCAGTGGCTGTGGCCGTGCCCGCCGTGCGAGTGGCCGTGCGTGTGGTGCCCGCCGCCGGCGTGGTCGTGCTCCTCCTCGGGAGCCTCGACGACGGCGGAGTCCGTGGTGAGCACCATCGCGGCGATCGAGACGGCGTTGCCCAGGGCGGCCTTGGTGACCTTGACCGGGTCGATGACGCCCTGGGCGGCCAGGTCACCGTACTCGCCGGTGGCGGCGTTGAAGCCCTGCCCCTGGCCGGCCTCGCGCACCTTGCTGACGACGACGCGGCCCTCGAAGCCGGCGTTCTCGGCGATCTGCACCGCGGGGGCGTCCAGCGCGGTGCGGACGGCGCGGGCGCCGGTCAGCTCGTCACCCTCGAGCGACAGCGCGTCGATCGCGGCGGCGGCGTGCACCAGCGCGGAACCACCGCCGGGGATGACGCCCTCCTCCACCGCGGCCCGGGTGGCGGCGATGGCGTCCTCGATGCGGTGCTTGCGCTCCTTGAGCTCCACCTCGGTGGCCGCGCCGACCCGGATGATGCCGATGCCGCCGGCCAGCTTGGCCAGCCGCTCCTGCAGCTTCTCGCGGTCCCAGTCGGAGTCGGTCGCCTCGATCTCCCTGCGGATCTGCGCGACGCGGTCGCCGATGCCCTCGGAGGTGCCGCCGCCGTCGACGATCGTGGTGGCGTCCTTGGTGACGGTGACCCGGCGGGCGGTGCCGAGCACCTCCAGGCCGACCTGGTCGAGCTTGAGGCCGACGTCCTCGGTGACCACCTGACCGCCGGTGACGACGGCGAGGTCGGTCATGAACGCCGTGCGCCGGTCACCGAAGTACGGCGACTTCACCGCGACGACCTTGATGGTCTTGCGGATGGAGTTGACGACGAGGGTGGACAGCGCCTCGCCCTCGACGTCCTCGGCGACGATCAGCAGCGGGCGGCCGCCGGTCGAGAGCACCTTCTCCAGCAGCGGCAGCAGGTCGGCCAGCGCGCCGACCTTGCCGCTGACCAGCAGGACGAGGGCGTCGTCGAGGACGGCCTCCATCGCCTCCTGGTCGGTGACGAAGTAGGGCGAGAGGTAGCCCTTGTCGAACTGCACGCCCTCGGTGACGTCGAGCTCGGTGTTGAGCGTGTTGCTCTCCTCGACGGTGATGACGCCGTCCTTGCCGACGCGCTCCATCGCCTCGCCGATCAGCTCGCCGACCTCGGCGTCCTGGGCGGAGATGGTGGCGACGCCGGCGATGTCCGCGCGCTTCTCCACCGGGATGGCGGCGGCGTCGAGGGCGGCGTGCACGGCGTCGAGGGCAGCGCGCATGCCGCGGCCCAGCGACATCGGGTTGGCACCGGCGGCGACGTTGCGCATGCCCTCGTGGACCAGCGCCTGGGCGAGCACGGTGGCGGTGGTGGTGCCGTCACCGGCGACGTCGTTGGTCTTGGTGGCGACGTTCTTCGCCAGCTGCGCGCCGAGGTTCTCGTACGGGTCCTCGAGGTCGATCTCCCGGGCGATGGTGACGCCGTCGTTGGTGATCGTCGGGGCGCCGAACTTCTTGTCGATGACGACGTTGCGGCCGCGCGGGCCGATCGTCACCCGCACCGCGTCGGCGAGCTTGTCGACGCCGCGCTCGAGGGCGCGGCGGGCGTCCTCGTTGAACTTGATGATCTTGGGCATGTGGACCTCTCGATCAGGAAAGCAGTGGGTGGGCCGGGCGGGTGAGGCCCGACGGCGACCGCCCCGGGACCCGGTGTTCGGGTCGCCGGGGCGGTCGGGTGAGCGCGAGCGCGCTCAGTGCTGGGGAGAGGTCACTTCTCCACGACGGCGAGCAGGTCGCGCGCCGAGAGCACGAGGTACTCCTGGCCCGAGTACTTGACCTCGGTGCCGCCGTACTTCGAGTAGATGACCACGTCGCCGACGTTCACGTCGAGCGGCACGCGGTTGCCGTTGTCGTCGATGCGGCCGGGGCCGACGGCGACGACGGTGCCCTCCTGGGGCTTCTCCTTGGCGGTGTCCGGGATGACCAGACCGGAGGCGGTGGTGGTCTCGGCCTCGTTGGCCTGGACCACGACGCGGTCCTCCAGCGGCTTGATGCTGACCTTGGTAGCGGTCGTCACGTCGGTGACGCCCCCTTCGGTGTAGGACGGCAGGGATGTTCGATGCTGTGGCACGGAGTCCGGGCACCCGCCGTCGCGGGGGTCGGGCGCCAGCCCGTGTCGTTGGCACTCTACCCAGGAGAGTGCCAGCCGCTCAACCCGGTCCCCGGGTGGGTGATGTCCGCGCGGACCGGCCGGTACGCCACGCTGTCCGGGTGGACCGGGTACCCGAGGACGAAGCCGCCGAGACGGTGCGCCAGCTGCGTGCCCTGGCGACGCCGGAGGGCGCGTCGGCCCTGGCCCGGGCGGGGTTCCTGCTCGACGCCGGGACCGATCCGGTCGCCGCGCTGACCCGGCTGCGCACCGAGGTGGGTACGGACCTCGCCGGACCGGCGTGGGGCATCGCGCGCCAGCGGCAGAAGGCCCGGTCGACGTTCGGGGCCGACGCCGAGCGGCTGCTGTTCACCGCCGACACGCTCGAGCAGGCCGGCCGTCCGCAGCTGGCCGCCCGGCGCGCGGCACGGCTGCTGGCCGGGGGTGCGGACTCCGTCGCCGACCTCGGCTGCGCGGCGGGCACCGACACGATCGCGCTGGCCCGCGCCGGCGCGCGCGTGCTGGCCGTCGACCTGGACCCGGTCGCCCGCGAGCTGACCGCGCTCAACGCCGCCGCGCTCGGGGTGGACGACGACGTCTGGGTGGTGGCAGGCGACGCGGTGGAGCTGGTCGAGGCGGCCCGGGGCGGCGAGGTGGCCGGCTGCGGCGCCGCCGTCCTCGACCCCGCCCGGCGGGCCGGCGGACGGCGGCAGCTCGACCCCGACCGGTGGTCGCCGCCCTGGTCGACCGTCGCGATGCTGCTGGCGAAGATGCCGACGTCGGTGGTGAAGGTGGCGCCCGGGCTGGACCACGACCGCGTGCCGGCCGGCATCGAGGCGGAGTGGGTGTCGGTCGGCGGCTCGATCGTCGAGGCGCTCCTCTGGGGGCCGGCGGTCTCGACGGCCTGGCGGCGAGCCGCCCTCGTCCGCGACGGCGTCGTGCACGAGCTGACCGCTGACGCAGACCCCGGCCCCGCCCCGGCCGGACCCGTCCGCGGCTGGCTGCACGAGCCCGACCCGGCGGTCATCCGGTCGGGTCTGGTCTCCCTGGTGGCCGCCGACCTCGGCGCGACCCTGGTCGACCCGACGATCGCCTACCTGACCTCCGTCGGCCCGGCGGGCTCCCCGTGGGTCAGCTCCTACCGGGTCGACGAGGTGCTGCCGTTCAACCTCAAGAAGCTGAAGGCGCTGCTGCGCGAGCGCGGGGTCGGCCGGGTCGTGGTGAAGAAGCGCGGCTCGGCGATCGAGCCGGAGACGCTCGCCCGCCGGCTGCGCACCGACGCCGCCGGGACGGCGACCGTCGTCGTCACCCGCGTCGCCGGCGCCCCGACCGCACTGGTGTGCGACGTCAGCGGCTGACGACGTCGATCGGCAGGGAGCTGTCGGCCCCGAGGTCGGGGGCCGACGGCGCCACGCCGGCGGCGACCAGGCGCGACCCGAGCGCGGCCACCATCGCGCCGTTGTCGGTGCACAGCTTCGGGCTGGGCACCCGCAGCACGATGCCGGCCGCGGCGCACCGCTCCTCGGCCAGCGCCCGCAGCCGCGAGTTGGCCGCCACTCCCCCGCCGAGCACCAGGTGGTCGACGCCGTGGTCCCGGCAGGCGCGCACCGCCTTGGCGGTGAGCACGTCGGCGACCGCCTCCTGGAAGGACGCGGCGACGTCGGCCAGCGGCACCGGCTCCCCGGCGCGCTGCCGGGCCTCCACCCACCGGGCGACGGCGGTCTTCAGCCCCGAGAACGAGAAGTCGTAGGCCGGGTCGCGGGAGCCGGTGAGGCCCCGCGGGAATGCGATCGCCGACGGGTCGCCGTCGCGGGCGGCCCGGTCGATCGGCGGGCCGCCGGGGAACGGCAGGCCGAGCACCCGGGCGACCTTGTCGAACGCCTCGCCCGCGGCGTCGTCGATCGTGCGGCCCAGCGACTGCACCTCCTGCGCGAGGTCCGGTACGAGCAGCAGCGAGCTGTGGCCGCCGGAGACGAGCATCGCGATCGAGGGCTCGGCCAGCGGCCCGTGCTGCAGCTCGTCGACGGCGACGTGCGCGGCCAGGTGGTTGACCCCGTAGAGCGGCTTGCCCAGGGCCAGCGCGTAGGCCTTCGCGGCGGCGACGCCGACCAGCAGCGCGCCGGTGAGCCCGGGCCCGCTCGTGACCGCCACCGCGTCGACGTCGGAGGCAGCGATGCCGGCGTCGGCGAGGGCGCGGTGCACGGTGGGCACCATCGCCTCCAGGTGCGCCCGGGAGGCGATCTCCGGGACGACGCCGCCGAAGCGCTCGTGCTCCTCCATCGAGGTGGCCAGCGCGTCGGCGAGCAGCGTGCGCCCGCGCACGATGCCCACACCGGTCTCGTCGCACGAGGTCTCGAACCCCAGCACGATCGGTTCCTGCGTCACAGCTTCTCCCGCTTCATGACAACGGCGTCTGTCCCGCTGGGCTGGTAGTACTTCGGGCGCCGGCCGATCTCGGTGAACCCGCGCCGCCGGTAGAGCCCCTGGGCGACCTCGTTGTCGGCGCGCACCTCCAGCAGCACCACGGGGCTGCGTCGCCGGTCGGCCTCGGCCAGCAGGGCATCCAGCAGCAGGGCGCCGAGACCCTCGCCCTGCCGGGCGCCGGTGACGCCGATCGTGGCGACGTGCGCCTCGTCGTCGTAGGCGATCAGCCCGGCATAGCCCACGACGGCGCCGTCGTGGTCGGCCACGAGGTAGTGGCGGGTGTCGGTCTGCGCCAGCTCGTCGCGGTACATCGCCGCCGTCCAGGTGTCGGGGGCGAAGAGCTCCTCCTCGAGCGCCATCACCGCCGGCAGGTCGGCCAGCCGCATCGGCCGGAGCCGGGTCACTGCGTCACCGCCTTGATCGACGTCGGCGGCACCGCGTCCGGACGGCGCAGGTACAGCGGCACCAGTGGCCCGGCCGACGACGGGTCGGCCAGCTGCGGGCCGGCGGCGCGCAGCAGCCCCTCGGTGGTCACGTCGGCCGCGAGCACCTCGGCCCCCAGCCGCGCGGCGAACGCCGGGTCGCCGGCGAACGGCCCGGGCCGGTCGAGCTCCTCGGGCCGCACGACGGCCGGCCCCTCGGTGCGCGCCCCGCTCGCGTCGTAGGCGGCCCAGTAGACCTCCTTGCGCCGGGCGTCGGTGACCACCGTGCGGGCGCCGGAGCCGACGGCGTCCAGCGAGCAGACCCCCACCACCGGCAGCCCCCGGGCGTCGGCGAGCGCGGCGGCGGTCACGACGCCGACGCGCAGCCCGGTGAACGGCCCGGGACCGAGGCCGGTGACCACCGCCCCGACCTGGTCGAGCCCGAGACCGGCGTCGGCGAGCACCCCCTGGATCGCGGGCGTGAGCAGCTCGGCGTGCTTCGTCCCCGAAGGCACGGCGCGCTCGGCGAGCACGGTGGCGCCGCCGTCGGCCGACCAGCGGGCCAGCCCGGCGACGAGCGTCGGGGTGGCGGTGTCGAGCGCGAGGACCAGCACGACCGCTCAGCGTAGGCGAGTGCCGGCGGCCACCTCGTAGACGATCTCCGGGCCGTCCTCCTCGTCGATCTGCTCCCCGACCGCCCGGAAGCCCTCGGCGAGCACCAGGTCGCGGGAGGCGACGTTCGCCGGCGCGACCGCCGCGCGCACGGTCGTGACCGCCGGCTCGTCGGCCGCCCAGGCCAGGAGCGCCCGCAGCGCCGCTCGCGCGTACCCCCGCCGCCGGTGCTCCGGATCGATCGAGTAACCGACCTCCACCGTGCCCGAGGCGTCCGGCGGTCCGTGGAAGCCGGCCCGGCCGACGGTCAGCTGCCGGTCGGGGTCGCGCACCACGCGGGTGATCCAGCGTGCGCTGGCCGGATCGGTGCCCACCTGCTCGGCCCGGATGCCCCAGACCCAGCGGCACTCGGGGCCGGCGAGGTACGGGCTCAGCGGCACCGGCGCCGCTGCCTCGGCGGCGGCGAGGTCGCCGTCGGCGAGGGCGCGCAGCGCGGCCGGGCTCAGCTCGACCAGCTCCACCCGCACGTCCACGAGCGGAAGGCTAGCGGCCGGCAAGGGGCTCAGGCCGCGTCGACCCGGTCCGCCCAGCCGGGGCCGTGCGGCACGAGCAGCGCCGTGCGGACGTCGTCCTCACGGCGGTCCAGCCGCACCTCGAGGTGCTCGTCGGCCAGCTGCTCGACGAGCCCCTGCCCCCACTCGACCACGGTCAACGACGAGGCGACGGTGACATCGAGGTCGAGGTCGTCGACGTCGGCGTGCCCGCCCAGGCGGTACGCGTCGACGTGCACCAGGGGGATGCGGCCGTCGCGGTGCACGCGGGCGATGACGAACGTCGGCGAGGTGACCGGCTCCCGGACGCCCAGCCCGGCACCGATGCCCTGGGTGAGGGCGGTCTTGCCCGCACCCAGTGGCCCGACGAGCACCAGCAGGTCGCCGGGGCGGGCCAGCCCGGCCAGCGCCTCGCCCAGGGCGTGGGTGTCGGCGAGGGTGGGCAGCTCGTGCGCGCGCTTCACGCGGTGCCCTCCAGCGACCCGGCGACGGCCGTGAGGTCGGCCAGCAGCCCGGCGCGGGGAGCCCCCTTCGGGCCGAACCGGATGGCGGCCGACGGGTGGTAGGTGGCCCAGACCGCCCGGCCGTCGACGTCGTGCGGCCGGCCGCGGACGCCGGCCAGCACGGTGCGCGGGCCGAGGAACCACTTGGCCGAGGACAGGCCGAGCGCGACGACGACCGGCGCGTCGAGCAGCTCCAGCTGCCGCCGGAGCCAGCCGCCGCAGCGCTGCACCTCGACCGACCGCGGCGTCCGGTTCGCCGGGGGGCGGCACTTGACCACGTTGAGCACGGCGGCGTCGGCCCGGGCCAGCCCCGCCTCGGTCAGCAACTGGTCCAGCAGCGCCCCGGACCGGCCGACGAAAGGCCGGCCGGTCTCGTCCTCGGTGGCACCGGGCGCCTCGCCGACCAGCACGAAGCGCGGGCGGCCGGTGGGCGGGACGTCGCCCACCACGACGTGCTGCCGGGTCGCGGCCAGCTCGGGGCAGGCCGTGCAGGGCCGTGCCGCCGCAGCGAGCGACGCCCAGTCGCGGGCGGCCGCCGCGGTGCGCGCCACCTCGGCGGCGCCGGCGTCGAACCGGGGCGGACGGGGAGCGGCCACCCGCGCACCCTAACCGCGGGGCGCGGAGCGCTCCTCAGCTGGTCGCGCCCGCCGTGCGGCCGGCGGCCACGCGCCGCAGCAGGGCGGTGAGCGCGCGGCTCACCTCGTCGGGCTCCTCGAGCGTGACCATGTGCCCGGCCCCCGGGACGACCACGTAGTCGACGGCGTTCTCCCCCGTCTGCGCCAGCCGCTCCACGATGAGCTCGCTGTGCTCCATGGGGATCATGCGGTCCCGGTCCCCGGTCAGCACGAGCGTGGGCACCCGGCGCAGCGGCTCCAGCCGGCCGGTCTCGTCGAGACCGGCCAGCGCCGGGTAGAACTCCGCGATCACGTCGACGGGGGTGCCGGCGATCATGGCATCGACGTAGCGGACCAGTGCGGGGTCGACGTCCGCCGAGCCGAACGACAGCGCCTTCGTCGCCGCGGACACCAGCTCGGCGGCCACCCGGCGGCTGCGCTCGGCGAAGGCGGGCCGGTGCCGCATCGTCCAGGCGGCGACCGGCAGCACCGTAGCGCGGAGGCGGGTGAGCATCTCGGGCAGGCCGAAGCTGAGCTCGGCCAGGCCGCCGCTGGAGGTGGCGATCAGCGCCACGCCCCGCACCCGGCTGCCGAACAGCTCCGGCCGGGTCGCGGCCAGGCCCATGACGGTCATCCCGCCCATGGAGTGCCCGACGAGGACGATCGGCCCCCGCGGGACGCGGGCGTCCAGGACCGAGGCGAGGTCGGCGGCCAGCTGCTCGATCGTGGAGTGCTCCGCCGCCCCCCGGCCGGAGGAGCCGTGGCCGCGCTGGTCGTAGAAGACCAGGCGCGCCCGGGGACGGTGCCCGTTCCCGGTGGCCAGCTCCGCGGCGAGCGTGCGCCGCTGGAACGCCCACGACGCCATCGACAGGGTGTAGCCGTGCACGAAGACGACGGTGAGCGGTGCGTCCCGCGGCCCGATCTCCTCCACGTTCAGCGGGACGCCGTCTCCGGTCTGCACCAGCGCGGTGCGGTCGGCCGGCCGGGCCTCGACGCCCAGCGGGTCGACCCGGCGGAGCTGCCCCTCGGTCAGCTCGCGCGGCAGCTCCGCGGCCGGCCCGAGCTCGGCGGCGCGCACGCGGCGCGCGGCGATCCGGCTGACGGCCACGCCGGCGGCGGTGCCGGCCGCGGCGAGCCCGACGACGGCGCCGAGCAGGCCGGCGGTGCGCCCCCGGGGACGCCGGCCCGCGGGCGGGCGGGTGCGCGCCATCAGACCGCCCCCGCCGAGCCGACGTACCGGCGGGCGAAGCGGCCCCCGATCCGGGTGACGAGCTCGTAGTGGATCGTGTCGACGGCGTCCGCCCACTGCTGGGCCGTCGGCTCGCCCCGGTCCCCGGGGCCCCAGAGCACGACCTCGTCGCCTGGCGCGACGGCGTCGTCCCCGACGTCGAGGACGAACTGGTCCATGCACACCCGCCCGGCGATAGTCCGCTGCCGCCCGGCCGCGAGCACCGGAGCCCGGTTCCCCCCGGCCCGGGGTACCCCGTCGGCGTAGCCCGCCGGCACGAGCGCCAGGGTCGTCTCCGCCGCGGTGGCGTAGGTGTGCCCGTAGGAGACGCCGGCCCCTGCGGCCACCCGCTTGGTCAGCGCGACCCGGGCCCGCACCGTCATCGCCGGCCGGAGGCCGTGGTCGGCGGCGTCCCCGCCGAGCGGGTCCAGCCCGTAGACGGCGATGCCCGGGCGCACCATGTCGAACCACGTCCCCGGCAGCGCCACCGTGGCCGCGGAGTTCGCCAGGTGGCAGCGGGCATCGGTCAGCCCGGCCGCGCGCGCGACGGCGACCGCCTCCTCGAACACCCGCACCTGGGCCGCGATCGTGGGGTGCGTGGGGGCGTCGGCGTAGGCGAGGTGGCTCCAGACGGCGACCACGACGACGTCGCCGTCAGCCTGGGCCCGCGCCGCGGCCTCCACCAGCCCGGGCCACTCGCTCATGGGTGCGCCCTCGCGGGAGAGCCCCGTGTCGACGAACAGGTGCAGCCGGGCGGAGCGGCCCGTCGCCCGGGCGGCGGCCACCACCTCCGAGAGGCCCCACGCGGCGTTGACCGACACCTCGACGTCGGCGGCCAGCGCCGCCGCGAAGTCGGCGCCCGGCCCGTGCAGCCAGGCGAGCACCGGCGCGGTGATCCCGGCGGCCCGCAGCACCAGCGCCTCGTCCAGGACGGCGACTCCGAGCTGGTCGGCCCCGCCGGCCAGCGTCGCCCGCGCCGCGGGGACCAGCCCGTGCCCGTAGCCGTCGGCCTTCACCACCGCCATGAGGGGGCGGCGCACGCGCTCGCGCAGCACCGCGGTGTTCGCCGCGATCGCGTCGAGGTCGACGACCACCTCGGCCCCGGTCCCGTTCGTCACGGCCCCGAGTCTGGCAGGCCGCCGGACCGGGCACCGCGCACCCGGTCGACGGCCGCGGGCAGGTGCCGCACGAGGTCGCCGGCGATCAGCGGGCCCTGCGCGGCGGCGAGCTGGCCGGCCCGCCCGTGCACGTGGGCGGCGACGGCGGCCGCCTCCGCGACCGGCAGGCCGCCGGCCAGCAGCGCACCGGTGATGCCGGACAGCACGTCGCCGGTGCCGGCCGTGGCCAGCCACGGGGTGCCGGTGGCGTTGACGAAGGCGGTGCCGTCCGGGTCGGCGACCACGGTGGCCTCGCCCTTGAGCAGGACGACGGCGCCCAGGTCGGCCGCCAGCCGGCGCGTGGCCCCGATCCGGTCGTCGCCGGGCTCGGTGCCGAAGCGGGCGAACTCCCGGTCGTGCGGCGTCAGCACGGTGGGCGCCGCCCGGCCCCGCACCAGCTCCGGCTCGCGGGCGAGCATCGTCAGCGCGTCGGCGTCCACCAGCACCGGCAGGTCGGTGCCGAGCACCTCGGCCAGGACGCTGCGCGCGTCGTCGTCGGTGCCCGTGCCGGGACCGACCACCCAGGCCTGCACCCGGCCGGCGTCGGCCGGACGGCCGGCGGTCACGAGCGCCTCCGGCCAGGCGGCCCGCACGCCGTCGGCGGCGGTGCCGGCGTAGCGGACGAGGCCGGGCCGGGTGCGCAGGGCGGCTCCGGTGCAGAGCACACCGGCGCCCGGGTAGGTGGCCGAGCCGGCGACCACGCCGACCACGCCCTGCGAGTACTTGTCGTCGTCGGCGTCCGGGAGCGGCAGCCGCACCGCCGCGTCGGCGTCGGTGAGCCGGAACGCGGAGGGCCGCGGGAGGTGCGGGCCGAGCCCGATGTCGACCAGATGCACCTCGCCCGCGCAGCCACGTCCCGCGCCCACGACCAGCCCCGGCTTGACCGCACCGAAGGTCACGGTGTGCGTGGCCGGGAACGCCGCGCCGTCGACGGCGCCGGTGTCGGCGTCGACCCCGCTCGGCACGTCGACGGCGACCATCAGCGCGGGTCCCGCGGCCGCCCGCTCGACCAGTGCCGCGGCCGCCGGCCGCAGCCCGCCGGACCCGCCGATGCCGACGATCCCGTCGAGGACGAGGTCGGCACGGTCGAGCACGGGCCCGGCGGCCCCGGGCGCCAGGCTGCGCCCGCCGGCGGCGCGCAGCGCGGACAGGCCGGCGGCGTGCGCCCGCCCGGGATCGAGCAGCACGGCGGTGACCCGGGCACCCCGCGCGGCCAGCCGGGCGCCGGCGAACAGCGCGTCGCCACCGTTGTCGCCCGATCCGACCAGCAGGGCGACGCGGGCACCGTAGGAGCGGCCCAGCAGCCGCAGGCAGACGGTGGCCAGCCCGGCGGCCGCGCGCTGCATGAGCGCACCGTCGGGCAGGGACGCCAGCAGCGGGGCCTCGGCCGCCCGGACCTCCGCGGCGGTGTGCAGCCCGATCACGTCTCCTCCTCGCTGGCGCTCGTCGGATCCGCGATCGGGCGCCATGCTCTGCTCCTGCATGACCTCGCACGCTCGGTCATGTGGTCTCCCGGCCCAGCCCCTCGGCGACCACGACCGCCGACGCGATGCCGCCGTCGTGGCTGAGCGAGACGTGCCAGGCGGTGACGCCGAGCTGCGCCGCCCGGCCGGCCACCGAGCCGCGGACCACGAGGTGCGGGCGGCCGTGCTCGCCGACGGTCACCTCGGCGTCGTGCCAGCGCAGGTCGCCGGGGGCGCCGAGGGCCTTGGCGAGCGCCTCCTTGGCGGCGAATCGGGCGGCCAGCGACTCACCGGTGCGCGGAGACCCCGACGGGGTCCGCTGCTCGTCCGCGGTGAACAGCCGGTCCCGCAACCCCGGTGTCCGGGTGAGCGACTCGGCGAAACGCTCCACCGGCACGACGTCGATCCCGACTCCGATGATCACCGGTCCAGTCTGCCGCCCCGCCGTCGTCCTGGCTCACCGCACGGGGTCCTGGCTCACCGTCGACCGTGAGCCAGGACCCCTGATGACCAGGTCACCTGATCATCGACGGGACTACTCGACGGTGACGCTCTTGGCCAGGTTCCGCGGCTGGTCGACGTCGTAGCCACGGGTGTCGGCGATCTCGCAGGCCAGCACCTGGAGCGGCACCGTCGTGACCACCGGGGCCATGAGCGTGGGCGTGCGCGGCACCCGGATCAGGTGGTCGGCGTAGGGCACCACGTCGTCGTCGCCCTCCTCGGCGATGACGATCGTGCGTGCCCCGCGCGCCCGGACCTCCTGGATGTTCGAGACGACCTTGCCGTGCACCGAGTTCCGGCTGCGCGGCGACGGCACGATGACGATGACCGGGGTGCCCTGGTCGATGACGGCGATCGGCCCGTGCTTCAGCTCACCCGCGGCGAAGCCCTCGGCGTGGATGTAGGCCAGCTCCTTGAGCTTCAGCGCGCCCTCGAGCGCCACCGGGAAGCCGACGTGGCGCCCCAGGAAGAGGATCGTGCCCGCGTCGGCCAGGGAGCGACCCAGCGCGCGCACCTCCTCCATGCCGGTGAGCACCTCGGTCACGGCCTCGGGCAGCCGGCGCAGGTCGTCGACGATCGCGGCGACCTCGTCCTCGTACTTCACCCCGCGCACCTGCGCCAGGAACAGCCCCACCAGGTAGCAGGCGACGATCTGGGCGAGGAACGCCTTGGTCGAGGCGACGGCGATCTCGGGGCCGGCGTGGGTGTAGAGGACGGCGTCGGACTCCCGCGGGATGGTCGAGCCGTTGGCGTTGCAGATGGCCAGCACGCGGGCCTTCTGGTCCTTGGCGTGCCGCAGCGCCATCAACGTGTCCATCGTCTCGCCGGACTGGCTGATGACGACGACGAGGGTGGATCGGTCGAGGACCGGGTCGCGGTAGCGGAACTCGCTGGCCACCTCCACCTCGACGGGGATGCGGGTCCAGTGCTCGATGGCGTACTTCGCGATCAGGCCGGCGTGGTAGCTGGTGCCGCAGGAGACGACGAAGATCTTGTCGATGTCGCGCAGCTCCTGGTCCGACAGGCGCACCTCGTCGAGCACCAGCTCGCCGTTCTCGGCCAGGCGGCCCAGCAGGGTGTCGGCGATCGCCTGCGGCTGCTCGGCGATCTCCTTGAGCATGAACCAGTCGTAGCCGCCCTTCTCGGCGGCGGCGGCGTCCCAGTCGACCGTGTAGGCCGTCGGCTCGGCCGGCGTCCCGTCGAAGCCGGTGACCGAGAGGCCGCGGGTGCGGTCGATCTCCACGACCTGGTCCTGGCCGAGCTCGCGGGCCTCGCGGGTGTGGCCGATGAACGCGGCGACGTCGGACCCGAGGAAGTACTCGCCCTCCCCGACGCCGACCACCAGCGGGCTGCTGCGCCGGGCGGCGACCAGGGTGTCGGGCTCGGCGACGTGCGTGGCGACGAGGGTGAAGGCGCCCTCAAGCCGCTGGCAGACCGCGCGCATGGCCTCGGCCAGCCGCCCGGGGCCCGCCGGGGTGCTCTCGTAGACCGCGGCCAGCAGGTGGGCGACCACCTCGGTGTCGGTCTCGGAGGTGAACTCGATCCCGGCCGTCTCGCACTCGGCGCGCAACGCCGCGAAGTTCTCGATGATCCCGTTGTGGATGACCGCGACGGAGCCGTCGGCGGACACGTGCGGGTGGGCGTTGCGGTCGGTCGGGCCGCCGTGGGTGGCCCAGCGGGTGTGCCCGATGCCGATGGTGGCCGCCGGGAGCGGCTGGTCGGCCAGCACCTTCTCCAGGTTGGCCAGCTTGCCGGCCTTCTTCGCCGAGCTCAGCTCACCGGCGGCGACGACGGCGATGCCGGCCGAGTCGTACCCGCGGTACTCGAGCCGGCGCAGCCCCTCGAGGACGACGCCGGTAGCGTCCTGGGGGCCGACGTATCCCACGATGCCGCACATTGGACCGAGGGTACCGGGGCCGGTCGTGCAGCCGTGCTCACCCGCGGACGGGGACGCTCCGACGGGTGAGGTGGGCGAGCCGGGTCAGCGGACCGCCGCGACGACGGCCGCGAGACGCTGGGCGACCTCGTCGGCCTGCTCCTGCGTGGGGGCCTCCACCATCACCCGGACCAGCTGCTCGGTACCCGACGGCCGCAGCAGCACGCGGCCGGAGTCGCCGAGCTCCGACTCGACGGCGTTGACGGCGGCGGCGACCTCGTCGCTCGCGGCCACGGCCAGCCGGTCGTGGACGGGGACGTTGACCAGCACCTGCGGCAGCCGCTGCACCACGGAGGTCAGCTCCGCCAGCGAGGCGCCGGTCGCGGCCATCCGGGACAGCAGGGCGAGGCCGGTGAGCAGCCCGTCGCCGGTGGTGGCGTGCTCCAGGAAGACCAGGTGCCCGCTCTGCTCCCCGCCGAGGCTCAGGTCGGAGGCGCGCAGCGCCTCCAGCACGTAGCGGTCACCGACGGCGGTGGTGCTCACCGAGATGCCGGCGTCGCGCATCGCGTGGTGGAAGCCGAGGTTGCTCATGACCGTCGCGACGACGGTGTCGGACTTCAGAGCCCCGCGCTCGTGCAGGGCCAGCGCGCACACCGCGAGGATGGCGTCGCCGTCGACGACCTCGCCCGCGGCGGTGACGGCCAGGCAGCGGTCGGCGTCCCCGTCGTGGGCGACGCCGATGTCGGCGCCGCGCTCGCGGACCGCCTCGATCAGCGGACCCAGGTGCGTCGACCCGACCCCGTCGTTGATGTTCCAGCCGTCGGGGTCGCAGCCGATCGCGTGCACGGTGGCCCCGGCGCGGCGGTAGACCTCGGGCGCGGCGGTGGCGGCGGCGCCGTGCGCTGCGTCGACGACGACGGAGAGCCCGGTCAGCGGGCGGTCCACGGTCGACAGCAGGTGATCGACGTAGGCGTCGCCACCGTCGGCGAGCGCGCGGGCGCGGCCGATCTGGCCACCGGTGGGGCGGTGCCCGTCAGAGGAGCCGGAGGTCACCGCCAGCTCGATCGCGGCCTCGACGGCGTCGGGCAGCTTGTGCCCGCCCCGGCTGAACAGCTTGATGCCGTTGTCCGGCATCGGGTTGTGGCTGGCGGAGATCATGACGCCGAGGTCGGCGTCGCTGCGGCCGGTGAGCCAGGCCAGCGCCGGCGTGGGGACCACCCCGGCGAGGAGCACCTCGGCTCCGGCGCTCGTGAGACCCGCGACGACCGCGGCCTCGAGCATCTCCCCGCTGGCGCGGGGGTCACGGCCGACGACCGCGACGGGACGCGAGGTCCCGTCGCGGTCGGCGAGCACGCTTGCGGCGGCACGGGCCACCGAGAGGGCCAGCTCCGGCGTGAGGTCGGAGTTGGCCCGACCGCGGACGCCGTCGGTCCCGAAGAGTCTCCCCCCCATAACCGGTGCAGCCGTGCCGGTCAGCGCTTGGAGTACTGAGGCGCCTTGCGGGCCTTCTTGAGCCCGTACTTCTTGCGCTCCTTGACCCGCGGGTCACGGGTCAGGAAGCCGGCCTTCTTGAGGGCCGGGCGGTCCTCGGCCTCGATCTCGATGAGGGCGCGGGCGATGGCCAGGCGCAGCGCGCCGGCCTGACCCGTGACGCCGCCGCCCTTGAGCAGGCCCACGACGTCGTACTGCTCGCCCTTCTCCAGGGTCACGAACGGCTCACGGATGAGCTGCTGGTGCACCTTGTTGGGGAAGTACTCCTCGAGGGTGCGGCCGTTCAGCTTGAACTGGCCGGTGCCGGGGAGCAGCCGGACGCGGACGACCGCTTCCTTGCGCCGCCCGACGGTCTGGACCGGACGCCCCTCGGCGTCGGTCACGGTCAGAGCGCTGGTCACTGGGCCACCTGCTTGATCTCGTAGGTCTGGGGCTGCTGCGCGGCGTGCGGGTGCTCCGGGCCGGCGTAGACCTTGAGCTTCTTGAGCATCTGCCGACCGAGGCTGTTGTGCGGCAGCATGCCCTTGATCGCGCGCTCGACGACGCGGTCGGGGTGCGTGCGAAGCTGGTCGCCGACGTTGATGGTCTTCAGGCCGCCCGGGTGGCCGGAGTGGCGGTAGGCGACCTTGTCGTCCCGCTTCGACCCGGTGAGGGCGACCTTGCCGGCGTTGACGATGACGACGAAGTCGCCGACGTCCACGTGCGGGGCGTACTGGGGCTTGTGCTTGCCGCGCAGGAGCTGCGCGGTCTGGCTGGCCAGTCGACCGAGCACCACATCGGTGGCGTCGATGACGAGCCAGGCCCGGTCGACCTGACCGGGCTTGGGGGTGTACGTGCGCACGGCGCTCGTGTCCTCCGTCGTCGTCGGGATGGCTGGTGGGATCGCCTCACCGAGCACGGGAGACAGGAACGACGCGCGGGCACCAGCCGGCTTGCGCGCGCCAGCCGGTCACGATACCAGGGAGCCACCGAGCGACGCCCTCCGCTCAGGGGACCGGCCCACCGTCCGCTTCCGCGCCCCGGTCCGCTCCTCGCTCGTTCCTCGCTGCGATGCTCCCGGAGCTGTCAGCGGACCTCGCGCAGCCGACCGGTCTCGACGTCGTACACCGTGCCCCGCACCTCGTGCGAGAGCAGGTACGGGGAGTCGCGCAGCAGCCGCATCGACTCGCGCACGTCGGCGTCCACGTCGGTGAAGGTGCGCGCCGCCCACGGCGGGCGCCGGCCGGTCGCCTTCTCGACCAGGTCGGCGAAGTCGACGTCGTTGCTCTTCTGCAGGCCGCAGTCGGTGTGGTGCACCAGCACGGTCTCGCGGGTGCCGAGCAGGTGCTGGGAGATGGTCAGCGAGCGGATGGTGTCCTCGGTGATGACGCCGCCGGCGTTGCGGATGACGTGCGCGTCGCCGACCGCGAGACCCAGCAGGCCGAACAGCGGCATGCGGGAGTCCATGCAGGCCACGACGGCGACCTTCCGCGCCGGCGCGACCGGCTTGCTGCCGGGGAACTGCTCCGCCCACTGCTCGTTCGCCTCGAGCATCCGGTCGATCTCGGCCACGCGGCACCCTCCGTCTCCTGGTCGTGCCGGGGACAGTAACGGGCGGCCGCCGAGGTGCGCCCGGGGGGAATCGGCCAGGATGGGCCGGTGCGCACGGTCGAGGAACACCAGGCGGTGGTGGACGCCCTGCTGCCGGCCTCCCCCCGGGAGACGGTGCCGCTGGCGGCGGCCCACGGCCGGGTGCTGGCCGGCGACGTCGTCGCCGCCGTGGCGCTGCCGGGGTTCGACAACTCCGCGATGGACGGCTACGCCGCCCGGTGGGCCGAGGTCGGCGGCGCGGGCCTGCCCGTACGGCTGCCGGTGGCCGAGGACATCCCGGCCGGGCGCACCGACGTCGTGCCGCTGGCGCCGGGCACCGTGCACCGCATCATGACCGGCGCCCCGCTGCCCCCGGGTGCCGACGTCGTCGTCCCGGTGGAGCTCACCGACGGCGGCACCGACGTCGTCGAGCTGCGGGACTGCCCGCCCGCCGGCAGCCACCTGCGCCGCGCCGGCGAGGACATCGCGGCCGGCACCGTCGCCCTCTCCCCCGGTGCGCCGCTCGGCGCCGCGCAGCTCGGGCTGGCCGCCGCGGTGGGCGTCACCGAGCTGCCCGTCCGGCGGCGTCCCCGCGTGCTGGTGCTCTCCACGGGCAGCGAGCTGGTCGCGCCCGGCGAGGAGCTCGCCCCCGGGCAGATCTACGAGTCCAACTCCACCCTGTTGGTCGCCGCGGTCGAGGAGGCGGGCGGATCCGCCCGGCGGCTCCACTTCGTCCCCGACGACGTCGACCAGTTCCTGGCCACGGTGCGCGCCGAGCTGGCGACGGCAGACCTGCTGGTCACCAGCGGCGGGGTGAGCGCCGGCGCCTACGAGGTCGTCAAGGACGCCTTCCGCACGCTGGGCACCGTCGAGTTCGTCAAGGTCGCCATGCAGCCCGGCGGGCCGCAGGGGGCCGGCACGGTCGACGGCGTGCCGGTGGTGACCCTCCCCGGCAACCCGGTGAGCGCCTTCGTCTCCTTCGAGGTCTTCGTCCGCCCGGCGCTGCGTCGCGCCCTCGGGCACACCGCGCCCGACCGGCTGCGGGTGCCCGCCCGGCTGGCCGGCCCGCTGCGCTCCCCCGCCGGGCGCCGCCAGTTCCTGCGCGGTCGCTACGACGGCGGGGTGGTATCCCAGGTCGGCGGCCCCGGGTCGCACCTGGTGGCGCACCTGGCCCGCGCCAACTGCCTGGTGGTCGTCCCCGAGGACGTCACCGAACTGCCCGCCGACGCCGAGGTCGACGTCGTGCTGATCGAAGGAGCCCTCCAGTGAGTCCACGGCGGGTGATCAGCGCAGCGAGCGCGGGGACGGACAGGGGAACGCAGTGACCGACGAAGGAGGCAGACGATGACCGGACCGCGGCTCACCCACGTCGACGAGCACGGTGCCGCGCGCATGGTCGACGTCAGCGCCAAGGCGGTCACCGCGCGGGAGGCCACCGCCGCCGGCCGCGTGCTGGTCAGCCCGGAGGTCGTCGCCCTGCTCCGCGGGACGGGGGTGCCGAAGGGCGACGCCGTCGCGGTCGCCCGGATCGCGGGCATCGCCGGGGCGAAGCGGACCCCCGACCTCGTCCCGCTGTGCCACCCCATCGCGCTGCACGGGGTCACCGTCGAGCTCGAGGTGACCGACGACGCCGTCGAGATCACCGCCACCGCCCGCACCGCCGACCGCACCGGCGTGGAGATGGAGGCGCTGACCTCGGTCACCGTGGCCGGGCTGACCATGATCGACATGGTGAAGGCGGTCGATCCGCGGGCGTCCATCACCGACGTCCGGCTGCTGCGCAAGAGCGGCGGCAAGAGCGGGGAGTGGACCCGGTGAGCGAGCTCCCCGCGAGCGCTCGGGCGCTGGTGCTCACCGCCTCGAACCGCGCCTACGCCGGCGTCTACGAGGACCGCAGCGGCCAGGCGGTCGCCGCCGGGCTGCGCGAGCTGGGCTTCGCCGTCGAGGGGCCGCACGTGCGCCCCGACGACGTGGACGAGCTGGAGGCGGTCCTCCGGGCGGCGGTCGACCTCGGCGTCGACGTCGTGGTCACCACCGGCGGCACCGGCCTCTCCCCCACCGACGTCACCCCGGAGGCCACCCGCCGGGTGCTCGAGCGGGAGGCCCCGGGCCTGGCCGAGGCGGTCCGGCGCTACGGGGCCGGCAACGGGGTGCCGACGGCGGTGCTCTCCCGCGGCGTGGCCGGCACCGCGGCCCGCACGCTGATCGTGAACCTGCCCGGGTCCACCGGCGGCGTGAAGGACGGCCTCGCCGTCCTCGGGCCGCTGCTCCCCCACGTGGTGAGCCAGCTCCGCGGCGGCGATCACTGAGCACATTGCGGTCCTCCGGACCGCACCGCGGCCAGGTGCCGTTCCCCAGGCGCGCTGAGCGGATCCTGACCTCCGTCGCGGAGGCCTCCGGCCGCCGCTCCTGCGGTCACCTCGCGGGGCGGCTCACCTCCCGAGGTTCCCGTGCCCGTGTCAGTCGAGTTGGATGCGTTCCTGGTGGGTGTAGACGTTGCAGCCGTCGCCGCGGAGGAAGCCCACGAGCGTGATGCCTACCTCGCGGGCCAGCTCCACGGCCAGGGACGACGGCGCCGACACCGCGGCCAGCACCGGGATGCCGGCCATCGCCGCCTTCTGGGTCAGCTCGAAGCTCGCCCGGCCGCTCACCATCAGCACGTGCCCGGCCAGGGGCAGCCGGCCGGCGCGGACGCCGTCGCCGATCACCTTGTCCACGGCGTTGTGCCGGCCGACGTCCTCGCGCACCGCTCCCAGCTCCCCGCCGGCCGTGAACAGCCCCGCCGCGTGCAGCCCACCGGTCTTGTCGAAGACCTGCTGGGCGGCCCGCAGGCGGTCCGGCAGCGCGAGGAGCACCTCCAGCGGCAGGCGCACCGGGTCGGCGGCGACGTCGTAGGCGGTCTTGGTGCGGATCGCGTCGATGCTGGCCTTGCCGCACACCCCGCAGGAGCTGGACGTGTAGAAGTTCCGCTCCAGCCCGGTGTCGGGTACCGGCACGCCGGGGGCGAGGTCGACGTCGACGACGTTGTAGGTGTTGCGCCCGTCGGCGTCCACGGAGTCGCAGTAGCGCAGGCCGGCCACGTCGTCGGCCCCGCGGATCGCGCCCTCGGTGGCGAGGAAGCCGTGCACCAGGTCGAAGTCGTCGCCGGGCGTCCGCATGGTCACCGCCAGCGGCGTGCCGTTCAGCCGGATCTCCAGGGGCTCCTCCGCGGCGACGGCGTCGGGCCGGGTGGTGCGGTGCTGACCTCGGATGCGCAGCACCGGGGTGCGGCTGGTGACTCGTCCCACGACCTGGACGGTACCCACGCCCGGCGGCCTACGGTGCTGCCATGGAGGAGCTCCCGCCGTACGCGGCCGTGGTGCTGGCCGGCGGCCGGGCCCAGCGGCTGGGCGGGCAGGCCAAGCCGCAGCTGCGCGTGGGCGACCGGACGATGCTCGCCGCCGTCCTGGACGCCGTGGCCGACGCCGGGCGAAGGGTCGTGGTCGGCCCTCCCCAGCCGGTCCCGCAGGACGTCGTCCTGACCCGCGAGGACCCACCGGGCGGTGGACCCGTCGCGGCGCTGCGGGCCGGGCTGGCGGCCGTGGACGCCGAGGTCGTGGCGGTGCTCGCCGGCGACCTCCCGTTCGTGAGCCGCGCGCTGGTCGTCGAGCTGCGCCGGCGCCTGCACCGGGACGGGGTCCTCGTCGTCGACGACACCGGCCGGGACCAGCTCCTGCTGGGCGTGTGGCGCACGGCGGCGCTGCGCACGGCGGTGGGCGACCCGGAGGGCCCACGGGCGCTGCACCGCGCCGTGGCCGACCTCGCGGTGGAGCGGCACCACCCGTCCCCGCCGCCGGGCGAGGTGCCGCCGTGGCTGGACTGCGACACCCCCGAGGAGCTGGCCCGGGCCCGGGAGGTAGCTCGCCGCGGTCACGGGTAGGGCCTGGGCATGCGCATCGTCCTCGCCGGGGCCCACGGGCAGGTTGCCCGCCGCCTCGGCCGTCTGCTCACCGCCCGCGACGACACCGTCCTCGGCCTCGTCCGCAACCCCGACCACCGGTCCGACCTGGAGGACGACGGCGTCACGCCGGTGGTCCTGGACCTCGAGTCCGCGTCGGTCGAGGAGGTGGCCGAGATCCTCTCCGGCGCCGATGCGGTCGTCTTCGCCGCCGGAGCCGGGCCCGGCAGCGGCGCGGCCCGCAAGGACACCGTCGACCGCGGCGCCGCGGTCCTCCTGGCCGACGCCGCCGAGCGGGCCGGGGTGCGCACCTACCTGCTGGTCTCCTCCATGGGCGCCGACCTGGTGGCCGACGGCGCCCAGCCCGAGGGCGTCGACGACGTGTTCGCCGCCTACCTGCGGGCCAAGCTGGCCGCCGAGCAGGACCTCCTCGCCCGTCCCGCGCTCGCCGTGACCGTCCTGCGGCCGGGCAGCCTCACCGACGATCCCGGCACCGGCCGGGTCACCCTCGACCGGCACGTGGACCGGGGCGACATCCCCCGCGACGACGTCGCCGCGGTGCTGCTCGCCTTCCTGGACTCGCCCCGGGACGGCGCCGTCGTGGAACTGGTGTCCGGCGGGACGCCCGTGCCGGAGGCGGTCAGCGCCGTGCCGTGACCGGCGTCAGGCCCGACGGGCGCGGGTGACCGTCGCGCGGGCGGCCAGCTCGGCGTCGCCCGGGTAGTCCACCGCCACCAGCGTCAGCCCGTGGGCCGGCGCGACCGGCACGTCGTTCGCGCGCTCCGTGCGGGTGAGGAGGCCGGCCGGCCAGTCCAGCGGCCGCCGGCCCTCCCCGACCGCGATCAGCCCACCGACCAGGCTGCGCACCATCGAGTGGCAGAACGCGTCGGCCGAGGCGTCGACCCGCACGGTCTCGGAGCCGTCGTCCTCCCGGCAGCGGGCCACGGTCAGCCGCAGCAGTGTCCGGATCGTCGTCGCCCCCTCGCGGCGCCTGCAGAAGGCGGCGAAGTCGTGCTGGCCCAGCAGGAGGCCGGCGGCGAGGTCCATCGCCGAGGCGTCCAGCCGGCGGGGCCAGGCGACGGTGTCGGCCCGGCGCAGCGGCGAGGGCCCGGCCGGTGCGTCGGTCAGCCGGTACACGTAGTGCCGCGCGAGCGCTCCGAAGCGGGCGTCGAAGTCCGGGTGCGCCTCCGCCACCTGCGCGACGGCGATGTCCGGCGGCAGCACCCCACGCAGCCGGCGGACCAGCTTCTCCCGCTGCGCCTCCCACACGCCGCGGACCACGTCGGCGTGCACCACCTGCCCGGTGGCGTGCACCCCGGCGTCGGTGCGGCCGGCCACGGTGAGGTCCACGTCGGTCCGCAGCACCGTGGCCAGGCCCCGTTCGAGCTCGTCCTGCACGGTTCGCAGGCCCGGTTGCCGGGCCCATCCGTGGAAACCCGTGCCGTCGTACTGGACCGCGAGACGGAGACGGACGAGCCCGCCACCGGGGTCGGTGGCGGGCTCGTCCTGGCGCTGATCCGTGGTCAGCGGCCGGTCACTTCGGGTCGGGCGCGGCGTCGCCGCCCTGGTACTGCTGGCTGGCCGTGGCGGCGTCGCCGAGCTCGGCGGCCTCGATCTCCGCAGCGGCCGCGCTGGCGACCTCGGGCGAGAGGACCGGGTCCTCGACGACCGCGGCGTTCTGCCGCTCGGGCTCCGGCGTCACGTCGCCGTCGTCCTGCCGGTCACCGTCGGGGTTGTAGACGTCGGTGACGATCTCCTGCGCCTCGTCGGTGACGCTCGGGTGGGCGGGGGACGATGCGGTCACGGCCGGGGAGGTGTCCCCGCCGGGACCGGTGGTCTCACCCTCGAACGTGGCACCATGGTCGCCGCCGCCGGCGGACACGCCGGCCGCGCCCGCACCGGCGACGTTCTCGGGGTTGCTCATCGCGCGGCCGTGCCCTCGTCCTCAGCGGCCGGCGCCTCGACGACGGCCTCGTCCGGGGTGTCCGCCGAGTCCGCGCTGTCGGCCGAGTCGGCGCTGTCGACCGAGTCGACGCTGTCGGCCGAGTCCGCGGGATCGGCGGGCTCGACGGCGTCCGTCGGCTCGACGGCGTCCGCCGTGACCTCGCCGGCCGCAGAGGCCGCGCCGGCACCGGAGGCGAACTGGGTCCCACGGGCCCGCTCGGCCTCGCCGACGGCCTGCTGTGCGACGGTCAGGGCCTCGACCAGCTCGATGACCGCCATGGGGGCGTTGTCGCCCTTGCGCGGACCGACCTTGGTGATGCGGGTGTAGCCACCGGGACGGTTCTCGAAGCGAGGACCGATCTCGGCGAACAGCGTGTGGACGACGTCCTTGTCACGGATGGTCGTCATGACCTGACGACGGGCGTGCAGGTCACCGCGCTTGGCGAAGGTCACCAGCTTCTCGGCCAGCGGACGGAGCCGCTTGGCCTTCGCCTCGGTCGTGGTGATCCGCCCGTGCTCGAACAGCGAGGTGGCCAGGTTGGCCAGCATCAGCCGCTCGTGCGCGGGGGACCCGCCGAGACGGGGGCCCTTGGTGGGGGTGGGCATGTCGGTCCTTCCTCAGGCGGCCGGGCGCTCGCTGCCGGCTGCATCCGTGATGCTGCTGTCGTCCGTACTGCGGTGGTGCTGCACTGCTCGTGGCGTCAGTCTGGCGCGCCCCGCGGCAGGGCCGGACGGCGGGTGCTCCCCGCCGTCCGGCCTGCACCGGTCAGAGCTGCTCGGTCTCCTGGTAGGAGCCCTCGTCGTACTGCGCCTGCTCGTAGCCCGGGGCGAACTCGCCCGTGCCCTGGTAGGCGTCGGTCTCGTAGCCCTCGTCGTAGCTCTCGATCGAGGTGGGGATGAACCCGGGCGGGCTGTCCTTGAGCGCGAGGCCCATGGCGGCCAGCTTCATCTTGACCTCGTCGATCGACTTGGCCCCGAAGTTCCGGATGTCGAGCAGGTCGGCCTCGGAGCGGGTCACGAGCTCACCGACGGTGTGCACGCCCTCGCGCTTGAGGCAGTTGTAGGACCGGACGGTGAGGTCCATGTCCTCGATCGGCATCGAGAAGTTCGCGATGTCGGCGGCCTCGGCCGGGCTGGGCCCGACCTCGATGCCCTCGGCGTCGACGTTCAGCTCGCGCAGCAGGCCGAAGAGCTCGACCAGCGTGGAACCGGCGGACGCGATGGCGTCGCGCGGGGCGATCGACGGCTTGCTCTCGACGTCGACCACGAGGCGGTCGAAGTCGGTGCGCTGCTCGACACGGGTCGCCTCGACGGCGTAGGTGACCTTGAGGACCGGCGAGTAGATCGAGTCCACGGGGATGCGGCCGATCTCCTGGCCGGGCTGCTTGTTCTGCGGCGCGGGCACGTAGCCGCGGCCCCGCTCGACGACCAGCTCGATCTCGAGCCGGCCCTTGCCGTTCAGGGTGGCGATGTGCAGCTCGGGGTTGTGCACCTCGACGCCGGCCGGCGGGGCGATGTCGGCCGCCGTGACCTCACCGGGGCCCTGCTTGCGCAGGTACATGGTCACCGGCTCGTCGGAGTCGGAGCTGACCACGAGACCCTTGAGGTTCAGGATGATCTCGGTGACGTCCTCCTTGACGCCCGGCACGGTGGTGAACTCGTGCAGGGTGCCCTCGATGCGGATGCTGGTGACCGCCGCACCGGGGATGGACGACAGCAGCGTGCGCCGCAGGGAGTTGCCGAGGGTGTAGCCGAAACCCGGCTCGAGCGGCTCGATGATGAACCGCGAGCGCTGCTCCGAGATGGTCTCCTCGGTCAGCGTGGGGCGCTGTGCGATGAGCATTGTGTCTCCTTCAGGTCCTCCGGCACCCGCCATATGACGCCGTGAGGGGTGGTGCTGGCTCCGGCGGGCATCTGTCCGCCCGCCGGAGCCGGTGGTGCTGTGGTGCTTACTTCGAGTACAGCTCGACGATCAGCTGCTCCTGGACCGGGGTGTCGATCACCTGGCGGGCCGGGATGCTGTGCACGAGCACGCGCAGCTGGCTGCTGATGACCTCGAGCCACGGCGGCACGGGGCGCTCGCCGGCGCGGGCCTGGGCGATCTCGAACGGCAGCATGGTGCGCGACTTCTCGGCCACCTCGACGATGTCGTTCTCGGTGACCCGGTAGGACGGGATGTCGACCTTGCGGCCGTTCACCCGGATGTGGCCGTGGCGCACCAGCTGGCGCGCCATGTCGCGGGACTCGGCGAAGCCGGCCCGGTAGACCACGTTGTCCAGCCGCGACTCGAGGATCTGCAGCAGGACCTCACCGGTCTTGCCCGTCTTGCGGTTGGCCTCTTCGTAGTAGCCGCGGAACTGCTTCTCCAGCACGCCGTAGATGCGGCGGGCCTTCTGCTTCTCGCGCAGCTGGAGCAGGTACTCGCTGTCCTTGCTGCGGCCCCGGCCGTGCTCGCCCGGCGGGTACGGCCGGATCTCGATCGGGCACTTCGGGGACTCGCACTTGCTGCCCTTGAGGAACAGCTTCATCTTCTCGCGCCGGCACAGGCGGCAGTCGGCTCCGGTGTAACGGGCCACGTCTATCTACCTCTTCGTCTCGTCAGTGACCGGGTCAGACCCGGCGGCGCTTCTTGGGGCGGCAGCCGTTGTGCGGCTGCGGCGTGACGTCCTGGATCTGCCCGACCTCGAGGCCGGTGGCCTGGAGCGAGCGGATGGCGGTCTCGCGGCCGGAGCCGGGACCCTTCACGAAGACGTCCACCTTGCGCATGCCGTGCTCCTGCGCCTTGCGGGCCGCGTTCTCGGCGGCCATCTGCGCGGCGAAGGGGGTGGACTTGCGCGAGCCCTTGAAGCCGACGTGGCCGGCGGAGGCCCAGCTGATCACGTTCCCGTTGGGGTCGGTGATCGAGACGATCGTGTTGTTGAACGTGCTCTTGATGTGCGCAGCACCGTGAGCGACGTTCTTCTTCTCCTTGCGGCGGACCTTCTTGGCACCGGCCGCGGTGCGAGCCCTGGGAGGCATGTGTCTGTCGAGTCCTTCTCTTCGTGGCCTAGAGAGGCAGCACGCGTGCGCGCTGTCGCTCCCCCCTCACGGGATCTGCGACGACGCGCTCTCGCGGCTTACTTCTTGCCGGCCTTCTTCTTGCCGGCGATGGTCTTGCGCGGGCCCTTGCTCGAGCGCGCGTTGGTCTTGGTGCGCTGACCGTGCACCGGAAGTCCGCGGCGGTGCCGCAGGCCCTGGTAGCAACCGATCTCGATCTTCCGGCGGATGTCGCCGGCGACCTCGCGCCGCAGATCACCCTCGACGCGGAAGTGCTCGTCGATGTAGTCGCGCAGCTTCAGCAGGTCCTCGTCACTGAGGTCCTTGGCGCGCAGGTCCGGGCTGACGCCCGTCGCGGCCAAGGTCTCCTTGGCGTGGTGCTTGCCGATGCCATAGATGTAGGTGAGCGCGATCTCCATCCGCTTCTCGCGGGGCAGGTCGACGCCAGCCAGTCGTGCCATGTTCAGGTACTCCCTCAGCCCTGGCGCTGCTTGTGCCGGGCGTTGTCGCAGATGACCATGACCCGGCCGTGCCGGCGGATCACCTTGCACTTGTCGCAGATCTTCTTCACCGACGGCTGGACCTTCACCGGTGCCGCCCCTCATTCCTCGAAATCGATGTGCCGGTACCCCGCACGCTGTGCGGACCGGCGGTCACTTGTAGCGGTAGACGATGCGACCGCGCGTCAGGTCGTAGGGCGAGAGCTCCACGACCACGCGGTCCTCGGGCAGGATGCGGATGTAGTGCTGCCGCATCTTGCCGCTGATGTGGGCGAGCACCCGGTGTCCGTTCTGCAGCTCGACCCGGAACATCGCATTGGGCAGCGGCTCGACGACGCGACCCTCGACCTCGATGGCCCCGTCCTTCTTCGCCATGCCCGACACGCGCTCCTTGACTCGGTGGTACTGGATCCTCGTGCGCCCGCGCCGGTGCCCGGCTGGACGCGCTCGGAGATTGCAGAACATGTGGTGCAGACGCTCTCGCGAGGGCGTCCCGCGTCATGCGGCCACAGCACGACGACAGGACGGCGCGAACGCCATCGGCCACTGTACCTTGACGCCCCACCCGTCACCAACCCGGTCCCGGGTGACCGCAGTCATGACCCGGACCGCGCCCGGGTCAGGGACCGCTCAGGTGCGGGGCGTGATGCCGAAGGGGGCGAGACCGGAGACGCCGCCGTCCTCTGCCGTGAGGACCCATGGGCCCTCCGGCGTGATCGCGACCGTGTGCTCGAAGTGGGCGGCCCGGGAGCCGTCCTTGGTCACCACCGTCCACCCGTCCTCGAGCTCGACCGTCGCCGGGTCCCCGACCGTGACCATGGGCTCGATGGCCAGGCACAGCCCCTGGACCAGCTTCGGACCGCGGCCCGGGCGGCCGTAGTTGAGCACGTGCGGGTCCTGGTGCATCTCCGTGCCGATCCCGTGCCCGCCGTAGTTGTCGACGATGCCGTACGGGTGGTCCTCGGTCCGGATCTCCTGCTCCACCGCGGAGCTGATGTCGGTCAGCCGTCCGCCGGCCACCGCCCTGGCGAGCCCGGCCCACATCGACCGCTCGGTCACCGCCATCAGCGCGGCGTCCTCGGCGGAGGGCTCCCCCACCGTCATCGTCACGGCGGAATCCCCGTGCCAACCCTGCAGGATCGCCCCGCAGTCGACGGAGATGTTGTCGCCGAGGGCCAGCGCCCGGCTCTTGCTCGGGATCCCGTGCACGATCTCGTCGTTGATCGACGCGCAGATGCTGCCGGTGAAGCCGTGGTACCCGAGGAACGACGGGACGGCGCCCGCGCTCCGGATGTGGTCCTCGGCGATCGCGTCGAGCTCCCCGGTGGTGACGCCGGGGCGGACCTCGGCACGCACCGCGGCGATGGCACCGGCGACGACGAGGCCGGCGGCACGCATCAGCTCGATCTCGTGCGGGGTCTTGATCTGGATCATGCGTCCACTCCACTTCGCGAGCAGCGGAAGGCGGCCGAGGATCCCGCCCGTCATGTGCAGACCCGCCTCCGGTGCCCGGTGATCAGTCTGCGCTCGGCTGCGCGCGGTCGGCGCCCAGTGCGGCCAGCGCGCGGGCGGTGACCTCCTCGACCGCACCGATCGCGTCGATGCGGGCCAGCAGACCCTCGTCCTCGTAGAACCCGGACAGCGGCGCGGTCTGTTCCCGGTAGACCTTCAGCCGGTGCCGCACCGTCTCGGGCTTGTCGTCGTCGCGCTGGACCATCTGGCCGTCGACCAGCATGCGCCGGCCGGAGAGCCGACGGACCAGCTCCTCCTCGTCGACGACCAGCTCCAGGACCCGGTCCAGGCCGTGCCCCAGCTCCGTCAGCGACTCCCGCAGCTGCTCGGCCTGCGAGATCGTGCGGGGAAACCCGTCGAGGAGGAAGCCGCCGGCGGCGTCGGCCTCGGCCAGCCGGTCCTTCACCATCGCGACGGTGATCTCGTCGGGGACGAGGTCACCGGCGTCCATGAAGACCTTGGCCTTGCGGCCGAGCTCGGTCTGCCCGCTCACGTTCGCCCGGAAGATGTCCCCGGTCGAGATCGCGGGGACGCCGAGCTCGCCGGCGATGATCTGCGCCTGGGTGCCCTTGCCCGCTCCAGGAGGGCCCAGGAGGACGACGCGCACTACTTCAGGAACCCTTCGTAGTTCCGCTGGTTCAGTTGCGTCTCGATCTGCTTCACCGTCTCCAACCCCACTCCGACCATGATCAGGACCGCGGTACCACCGAACGGGAAGTTCTGGTTCTGCCCCTCCTGCGTGATCGACAGGAAGAGGTTCGGCAGGACGGCGACCAGACCCAGGTAGATCGATCCCGGAAGCGTGATCCGGGACAGGACGTACTGCAGGTACTCGGCGGTGGGCCGGCCCGGCCGGATGCCCGGGATGAAGCCGCCGTAGCGCTTCATGTCGTCGGCCCGTTCCTCCGGGTTGAACGTGATCGACACGTAGAAGTACGTGAAGAAGATGATCATCGCGAAGTAGACGACGACGTGGACCGGGCTGCTCTGGTCGATGATGTAGTTCTCGAAGAACCGGCGCACCGCCCCGGTCTCGCTGCCCTGCAGCTGGGTGATCAGCTGCGGCAGGTACAGCAGCGACGAGGCGAAGATGACCGGGATGACGCCGGCCTGGTTCACCTTCAGCGGCAGGTAGGTCGACGTGCCGCCGTACATGCGGCGGCCGACCATCCGCTTGGCGTACTGCACCGGGATGCGGCGCTGGGCCTGCTCGACGTAGACGACCGTGCCGATGATGACGACGGCGAAGGCGCAGACGACGGCGAAGACGACGCCGCCTCGGGTCTGCAGGATCGAGCCGCCCTCGGCGGGGATGCGCGCGGCGATCGAGGTGAAGATCAGCACGGACATGCCGTTGCCGATCCCCTTCTCGGTGAGCAGCTCGCCGAGCCACATGATCAGCGCGGTACCGGCGGTCAGCGTGACGACCAGGATGACCGTCGTCCAGACCGACTCGGACGGGATGATCTGCTCGGAGCAGTTGGGGAAGAGCTGGCCGCTGCGCGCCAGGGCGATGATGCCGGTGCTCTGCAGGACCGCGAGCGCGATCGTCAGGTAGCGGGTGTACTGGGTCAGCTTGGCCTGACCCGACTGCCCTTCCTTCTTCAGCTGCTCGAAGCGCGGGATGACCACGACCAGCAGCTGCACGATGATGCTCGCCGTGATGTACGGCATGATCCCCAGCGCGAAGACGCTCAGCCGGAGCAGCGCGCCGCCGGAGAACAGGTTCACCAGCGAGTAGATGTCGCGCTGGTCGGAGGCCTGGGCCTGCTCGAGGCAGCTGTTGATCGCCTCCACGGAGACGCCGGGCCCCGGGATCGCGGCGCCCAGCCGGTAGAGGGCGATGATCGCCAGGGAGAACAACAGCTTGCGCCGGAGGTCTGGCGTCCGGAACGCCGCGGCGAACGCCTGCAGCACGTGCCCTCCCCTGATCGGTCGAGTGAGGCTAGCAACGAGCCCGGCCGCGGAACGCGACCGGGCAGCAGACGACCCCCGCGGCGCGGTTGTCCGCGTCGCGGGGGTCGCCGGCGTCAGATGCGGGTGGTGCTGCCTCCGGCCGCGGCGATCTTCTCGGCCGCGGAGGTCGAGAAGGCGTTCGCGTGCACGTCGACCTTGACGCCGCCGAGCTCGCCGGTGCCGAGCACCTTGACCGGCTGACCGCGCCGCACGGCGCCGGCCTCGGCCAGGGTGTCCGGGTTGACGGACCCGCCCTCCGGGAACAGCGTCGCGATCCGGTCGAGGTTGACGACCTGGAAGACGACCTTGTTGGGCGACTTGAAGCCCGAGAGCTTGGGCAGCCGCATGTTCAGCGGGGTCTGCCCGCCCTCGAACCGCGCGGAGACGGTGCCCCGCGCGCCGGTGCCCTTGGTGCCGCGCCCGGCGGTCTTGCCCTTGGAGCCCTCACCGCGACCCACGCGGGTCTTGGCGGTGTGGGCGCCGCGGGCCGGACGCAGGTGGTGGACCTTGAGAGTCATGAGATGTCCCTACTAGCGCTTCGTCGGACCAGCGTCAGCTGATCTCTTCGACGGTGACCAGGTGGGGCACCGTCGCGACCATCCCGCGGATCTCGGGACGGTCCTCCTGGACGACCGAGTCGTTGATCCGCTTGAGGCCCAGCGAGCGCAGCGTCTGGCGCTGGTTGGGCTTGGTGCCGATGGCCGACTTGACCTGGGTGACCTTCAGCTGTGCCATCTCAGACCCCCTGACCCGCACGGGCGCGCAGCATGGCGGCCGGGGCGACGTCCTCGAGGGGCAGACCGCGGCGGGCCGCGATCTCCTCGGGACGGACGAGGTCCTTCAGGGCCTGCATCGTGGCGTGCACGATGTTGATCGGGTTGGACGAGCCCAGGCTCTTGGAGAGCACGTCGTGGATCCCGGCGCACTCGAGCACGGCACGCACCGGGCCACCGGCGATGACACCGGTACCGGGGCTGGCCGGCTTGAGCAGCACGACACCGGCGGCCGCCTCACCCTGCACGGGGTGCGGGATGGTGCTGGCGATGCGGGGCACCTTGTAGAAGTGCTTCTTGGCCTCCTCGACGCCCTTGGCGATCGCCGCGGGCACCTCCTTGGCCTTCCCGTAGCCGACGCCCACGGTGCCGTCACCGTCGCCCACGATCACCAGGGCGGTGAAGCTGAAGCGCCGACCACCCTTGACGACCTTGGACACGCGGTTGATGGCGACCACGCGCTCGATGTAGTTGCTCTTCTCGGCGGGCGCGCCTCCGGGGCCCCGCCCGCCGTCACGGCGGTCGCGGCGGTCGTTACCGCCGCCGGCGCCGCCGCCGCGTCGCTGTGGTCCTGGCATCAGACGTCCCTCTCGATCTGCTCGCTCGTGCTGGTGGGGTGGGTGGTCATCAGAAGTCCAGCCCACCCTCGCGGGCACCGTCGGCCAGTGCGGCGATGCGCCCGGCGTAGCGGTTGCCCCCGCGGTCGAAGACGACCGCCGAGATGCCGGCGGCCTTCGCGCGCTCGGCCACCAGGGCACCCACCTGACGGGCGAGGGCGGACTTGTCGCCCTCGGAGCCGCGCAGGCTGGCGTCCATCGTGGAGGCGCTCACCACGGTGCGGCCGACGGTGTCGTCGATGACCTGCACGTGGATGTGGCGCGCGCTGCGCTTGACCGCCAGGCGCGGACGCTCCGCCGTGCCCGCGACCCGCTTGCGCAGCCGGTTGTGGCGACGCAGCCGCGAAACGCGGCGCGCCGTGCTGATGTCGGTGCCGACGGGCTTGTGCACCCGGGCGGCCTTCTCTGCCTGAGCCATCACTTACCCGTCTTCCCGACCTTGCGCTTGACGACCTCGCCCTGGTACCGCACACCCTTGCCCTTGTAGGGGTCGGGCTTGCGGATCTTGCGGATCTTGGCCGCGACCTCACCGACCAGCTGCTTGTCGATGCCGCTGACCCGGAGGCGGGTCGGCGACTCGACGGCGAAGGCGATCCCTTCGGGGGCCTTCACCGGCACGGGGTGGCTGAAGCCCAGGGCGAACTCGAGGTCCGAGCCGCGCGCCTGGACGCGGTATCCGACACCGACGATCTCGAGGGTCTTGGTGTACCCCTCGGTGACGCCGGTGATCATGTTGGCGATCAGAGTCCGCGAGAGCCCGTGGAGGGCGCGGTTCTGCCGCTCGTCGTTGGGGCGCTGCACCCGCAGCGTGCCGTCCTCGTCGCGCTCGACGGTGATCGGCGCGGCGACCGTGTGGCGAAGCTCGCCCTTGGGTCCCTTCACGCTGACCGTCTGACCGTCGATGGCGACGTCGACACCACCGGGCACCGCGATCGGGAGTCGTCCGATCCGTGACATCTCTGCTCGCTCCTCTTACCAGACGTAGGCGAGGACTTCCCCACCCACGCCCTTCTTGTTCGCCTGCTTGTCGGTCAGCAGCCCGGTCGAGGTCGAGATGATCGCCACGCCGAGGCCGCCGAGCACCTTGGGCAGTGCGGTGGACTTCGCGTACACCCGCAGACCGGGCTTCGAGACCCGCCGGACCCCGGCGATGCTCCGCTCGCGGTTGGGGCCGTACTTCAGGTCGATCACCAGCTGCTTGAAGGGGTTGCCGTCCTTGTCGGTGTCGTCGACGCGCCAGCCGGCGATGTAGCCCTCCTGCTGGAGGATCTCGGCGATGTGCGTCTTGAGCTTCGACGACGGCATGACCGCGGAGTCGTGGTACGCCTGGTTGGCGTTCCGCACACGCGTCAGCATGTCTGCGATCGGGTCGGTCATGGTCATGGCGTAGTGGTGCCTCTCTCACCGCGGTTCCTCATGCGCCGGGTCTTCCCGGACTTGGCGCGTGGGCCTCTCGGCGATCGGTGGTGCGTTGGTGAGGGGGTGGAACGCCCGGGCCGCCGGACCCCGCGTCGTGGCGGGGAGCGACCCGGTCCTGCTCTGCTACCAGCTGGACTTGCGCACGCCCGGGAGCTCCCCGGCGTGGGCCATCTCCCGCAGGCAGATCCGGCACAGGCCGAACTTGCGGAAGACCGAGTGCGGACGACCGCACCGCTGGCAGCGGGTGTACCCGCGGACCGCGAACTTCGGCTTGCGGGCCGCCTTGTTGATCAGCGCCTTCTTGGCCATAGCTTCTCTCCTGCCCGACTCAGCGGACGGTCGTGACGACGGGCTGGCCGGCGAAGGGGAAGCCGAGCTGGCGGAGCAGCTCGCGACCCTCCTCGTCGGTGGTGGCGGTGGTGACCAGCGTGATGTCCATGCCGCGCTGCCGGTCGATCCTGTCGACGTCGATCTCGCGGAACATCGACTGCTCGTTCAGCCCGAAGGTGTAGTTGCCGTGACCGTCGAACTGCTTGGCGTTGAGGCCGCGGAAGTCACGGATGCGGGGCAGCGCCAGCGACAGCAGGCGGTCGAGGAACTCCCACATGCGGTCGCCGCGGAGGGTGACCTTCGCGCCGATCGGCATGCCCTCGCGCAGCTTGAACTGGGCGATGGACTTGCGGGCCCGGACGACGGCCGGCTTCTGCCCGGTGATGGCGGTGAGGTCGCGGACCGCGCCGTCCATCAGCTTCGCGTCGCGGGTGGCTTCGCCGACGCCCATGTTGACGACGATCTTCGTCAGCCGCGGGATCTGCATGACGTTCTCGTAGCCGAACTCGCCCTGCAGCGCAGGCACGATGTTCTCGCGGTAGTTGGCGAGCATGCGGGGCAGCTCACGGGTGGGTGCGCTCATGATCAGAGGTCCTTACCGGTGCGCCGCGAGACCCGGATGTTGCGGCCTTCCTCGTCCTTGCGGTAGCCGACCCGGGTCGGCTTGTCCTCGGAGTCGATCACCATCACGTTGCTCACGTGGATGGGCGCCTCCTGCGTGACGATCCCGCCCTGCTGGGCGCCGCGCTGCGTCGAGCTGATGCGGGTGTGCTTCTTCACCCGGCCGACGCCCTCGACCAGCACCTTCTGGAGCTTGGGGTAGGCGGCGATGACACGGCCCTTCGCGCCCTTGTCCTTGCCGGACAGCACGAGGACGGTGTCGCCCTTCTTGACCTTCATCGACGGGGTCTTCCCGCTGGCTGCCTGAGCCATGATCACAACACCTCCGGGGCGAGCGAGATGATCCGCATGAAGCGCTTGTCGCGCAGCTCCCGGCCGACCGGGCCGAAGATGCGCGTGCCGCGCGGGTCGCCGCTGTCGCGGATGATGACGGCGGCGTTCTCGTCGAAGCGGATGTAGGAGCCGTCCGGACGACGGCGCTCCTTCACCGTGCGGACGATGACGGCCTTGACCACGTCGCCCTTCTTGACGCCGGCGCCCGGCAGCGCGTCCTTCACGGTGCCGACGATGACGTCACCGATGCCCGCGTAGCGTCGCCCGGAGCCACCGAGAACCCGGATGCAGAGGATCTCCTTCGCACCGGTGTTGTCGGCGACTCGCAGCCGCGACTCCTGCTGGATCACGTCCTACTCCCCAATACTTGTGGTGACAGCCGGGCCGGAACGGTGAACCGGCTGTCCGGTACTCGCGTGCGGACGCACCGGCGGCTGATCAGCCGCCGGTGCGTCCGAAGCACGGGTACCGGGATGCGGCGCGCGACCCCCTCAGAACGTCGAGGTGCGCGCCAGTCGTTCAGGGTACTCCTACCCGCAGCGGCCCCGGAGGGCCGCCCGGTACGGGCTTACTTGGCCCTCTCGATGACCTCGACCAGCCGCCACCGCTTGGTGGCCGACGTCGGCCGGGTCTCCATGATCTGCACGCGGTCACCGATGCCGGCGACGCCCTGCTCGTCGTGCGCCTTCAGCTTGCTCGTCCGGCGGATGACCTTGCCGTACAGGCCGTGCTTCACGCGGTCCTCGACCTCGACGACGATGGTCTTCTCCATCTTGTCGCTGACGACGAGGCCCTCACGGACCTTGCGGTAGCCACGGCCGGCCAGGCCGGGACCGGACGACGTAGCGCCCACCGTCTGGGGATCGCTCATGCCACACCCTCGTTCGGGGCGACCGAGAGACCCAGCTCGCGCTCGCGCATGATCGTGTAGATCCGGGCGATGTCGCGGCGGACGGTCTGCAGTCGCCGGTTGTTGTCCAGCTGGCCGGTGGCCACCTGGAACCGCAGGTTGAACAGTTCTTCCTTCGACTCGCGCAGCCGCGAGGCGAGCTCGTCAGCAGAGAGCTCGCGCAGCTCGGGAGCGGTCAGACCGGCGGCCATCACACTTCTCCTTCACGCGTGATGAAGCGGCACTTCATCGGCAGCTTGTGGATCGCGCGGCGCATGGCCTCGCGGGCCACGGGCTCGGCGACACCGGACAGCTCGAACAGCACGCGGCCGGGCTTGACGTTGGCCACCCACCACTCGGGCGAACCCTTACCGGAACCCATGCGGGTCTCGGCGGGCTTCTTGGTCAGCGGACGGTCGGGGTAGATCGAGATCCACACCTTTCCGCCACGCTTGATGTGCCGGGTCATCGCGATACGCGCCGACTCGATCTGCCGGTTCGTCACGTAGGCCGGCTCGAGGGCCTGGATGGCGAACTCACCGAAGTTGATCTCGGTGCCACCCTTGGCCCGGCCGGATCGGCTGGGGTGGTGCTGCTTGCGGTGCTTGACGCGCCGTGGGATGAGCATGGCTCAGCTCTCCGTGTTCTCGGTCGCCGTGTTGTCGGCAGCGGTCGTCTCGGCGGCCGCGGTGGCCTCGGGACCCGCGGCCTGCGCGATGGTCTGCTCGGTCGCGGACTCGCCGGACGTCTGCGCGACGGTGCTCTCCGCAGCCGCCGGCGTCGTGTCGGCGACCGGCCCGGTGGAGGACTCCACCGCGGCCCGCCCGGCCTCGGTTCCGCCGGCGGTGGTGCCGGAGGAGCCCGAGCGGCGCTGGGGCCGCTGCGCGCGCTCACGCCGCTGCTGACGCTGGGCGAGGGCCTCGAGGGCCTCCCGCTCGGCGCGCGAGCCGCTGACGTCGCCCTTGTAGATCCACACCTTGACGCCGATGCGACCGAAGGTCGTGCGGGCCTCGTAGATGCCGTAGTCGATGTTCGCCCGGAGCGTGTGCAGGGGCACGCGGCCCTCGCGGTAGAACTCCGACCGGCTCATCTCCGTGCCGCCGAGGCGGCCCGAGCACTGCACCCGGATGCCCTTGACCTGCGGGCTCCGCTGCGCGGACTGCATCGCCTTGCGCATGGCACGGCGGAAGCTGACCCGGCTGGACAGCTGCTCGGCCACGCCCTGGGCGACCAGCTGCGCGTCGGACTCGGGGTTCTTGACCTCGAGGATGTTCAGCTGCACCTGCTTGCCGGTGAGCTTCTCGAGCTCGCCGCGGATGCGGTCGGCCTCGGCGCCGCGGCGGCCGATGACGATGCCCGGGCGGGCGGTGTGGATGTCGACGCGGACCCGGTCACGGGTGCGCTCGATCTCCACCTTCGAGATGCCGGCCCGCTCCATGCCCTTGGACATGAGCTTGCGGATCGCGACGTCTTCCTTGACGTAGTCCTTGTACAGCTTGTCCGCGTACCACCGGGACTTGTAGTCGGTGGTGATCCCGAGTCGGAAACCGTGCGGGTTGACCTTCTGACCCACTAGCGGGTCCCTCCCCTCGTGTTGCTGGTGGACTGCTGGGTGGCCGGGCCGGACTGACCGGTGTCCCGGCGCGCCTTGCGCGACTTCTGCGCGAGGACGGCGCTGGTGGCCACCTCGCTCACCTCGATGGTGATGTGGCTGGTCCGCTTGTTGATGCGGAACGCCCGGCCCTGCGCACGCGGACGGATCCGCTTGAGCGTGGGGCCCTCGTCGACGTAGGCCGCGCTGACCACGAGTGCGGCCGGGTCCAGCTGCAGGTTGTGCTCGGCGTTGGCCACCGCGCTGGCGACGACCTTGGCGACCGGCTCACTGGCCGACTGCGGCGCGAACCGCAGCAGGGCCAGGGCCTCGTCCGTGGGCAGGTAGCGGATCAGGTCCACCACCCGGCGGGCCTTCATGGGGGTCACGCGGACGAAGCGGGCCGTAGCCCGGGCGACCGGTGCCTCCTGTCCCAACTGGGAAGTCATCTGAATCTCTCTCTACCTGGTCAGCCCCGCCGCGAGCGGCGGTCGTCCTTGATGTGGCCGCGGAAGGTGCGCGTCGGCGCGAACTCCCCGAGCTTGTGCCCGACCATCGCCTCGGTGACGAACACCGGGACGTGCTTGCGGCCGTCGTGCACCGCGAGGGTGTGGCCCAGCATGTCGGGGATGATCGTCGAGCGGCGTGACCAGGTACGGATCACGTTCTTGGTGCCCTTTTCGTTCTGGGCGTCCACCTTGGCGAGCAGGTGGTCGTCGACGAACGGGCCCTTCTTCAGGCTGCGTGGCATGTCTGTCAGACTCCTTTACCCGCTCAGCGCTTCTTGTTGGTGCGCCGGCGGCGCACGATCAGGGCGTCACTGGCCTTCCGCTTGCGCGTCCGGCCCTCCGGCTTGCCGTTCGGGTTCACCGGGTGGCGACCACCGGAGGTCTTTCCCTCACCACCACCGTGCGGGTGGTCGACCGGGTTCATCGCGACACCACGGACGGTCGGGCGCTTGCCCTTCCACCGCATCCGGCCGGCCTTGCCCCAGTTGATGTTCGACTGCTCGGCGTTGCCCACCTCGCCGACGGTCGCGCGGCAGCGCACGTCGACGTTGCGGATCTCGCCCGACGGCATGCGCAGCTGGGCGAACCGGCCTTCACGGGCGACCAGCTGGACGCTGGTACCCGCCGACCGGGCGATCTTGGCGCCGCCACCGGGACGGAGCTCGATGGCGTGAACCACCGTGCCCACCGGGATGTTCCGCAGCGGCAGGTTGTTGCCGGGCTTGATGTCGGCAGCGGGGCCGCACTCGACGGGGTCGCCCTGCTTGAGCCGGGCGGGAGCGATGATGTACCGCTTCTCCCCGTCGGCGAAGTGCAGGAGCGCGATCCGCGAGGTGCGGTTCGGGTCGTACTCGATGTGCGCGACCTTGGCCGGCACGCCGTCCTTGTCGGCACGACGGAAGTCGATCACCCGGTACGCGCGCTTGTGACCGCCGCCCTGGTGACGAGCGGTGACCTTCCCGTGCACGTTGCGCCCGCCACGACCGTGCAGCGGCCGGACCAGCGACTTCTCGGGGTGGTCGCGGGTGACCTCGGCGAAGTCGGCGACGCTGGAGCCGCGTCGGCCCGGCGTCGTCGGCTTGTACTTGCGGATAGCCATTGCTGACTCAGTCCCTGTCTTCTATCTCTGGTCCGTGGATCCGGGGTCGTGGGGCGGGCGGGGAGCCCGGCCGCCTCAGACGCCCGGGCCCCCGAAGATCTCGATGCGGTCGCCGGCAGCCACGCTGACGATGGCGCGCTTGGTGTCCTTGCGCTTGCCCATCTGCGCACCGCGGCTGCGCTTGCGCTTGCCCTGGCGGTTGATCGTGTTCACGCCGAGGACCTTCACCTTGAAGATCTGCTCGACCGCGATCTTGATCTGCGTCTTGTTGGCGTCCGGTCGCACGATGAACGTGTACTGGTTGCCGTCCAGGAGGCCGTAGCTCTTCTCGGAGATGACCGGGGCGAGCAGGACGTCCCGGGGGTCGCGGACGCTCATGCCTTCTCCTCGGTGGTCTCTTCGACGGTGCCCTCACCGGCGGCGGGGGCGATGGACGGGATGCCACCGGGGATCTCGGAGGTGGCGAGGTCCGGCAGGTCGGTGCCCGGACGCTTGCCCTTGGCCGGCCCGGCCACGAACTCGGCCAGCGCCGCCTCGGTGAAGATGACCTCGTCGGCGACCAGCACGTCGTAGGTGTTGAGCTGGCCGGCCTCGATCAGGTGCACCTCGGGCACGTTGCGCAGGCTGACCCAGTTCAGGACGTCGTCCCGGTCCAGGACGATCAGCACGCGCGGGGCCTGCGTAACGGCGCGCAGGGTGGCCAGCGCCGCCCGTGTCTTGGGGGCGTCGCCGTCGACGAACGCGGAGACCACGTGCACCCGGCCCTCGCGGGCCCGGTCGGAGAGGGCGCCGCGCAGGGCAGCTGCCTTCATCTTCTTCGGGGTCTTCTGCTCGTAGCTGCGCGGCTGCGGGCCGTGCACGGTGCCACCGCCGGCGAACTGCGGCGCGCGGGTCGAGCCCTGGCGGGCGCGGCCGGTGCCCTTCTGGCGGTACGGCTTGGCGCCACCACCGCTGACCTTGCCGCGGGTCTTGGTGGAGTGCGTGCCCTGGCGGGCCGCGGCCAGCTGGGCCACGACCACCTGGTGCATCAGCGAGACGTTGGCGTTGGCGTCGAAGAGCGCACCGGGCAACGTCACGCTGCCGGAGGTCTCCCCCGCCGGGGTGCGGACGTCGACCTGGCGGTCGGTCCGCGTCTCGATGGACTGGCTCACTTCTCGTCACTCCCCACGGGGCCACCCTTGACCGCGGAGCGGACGAGGAGCAGGCCACCCTTGGGACCGGGGACCGCACCCTTGATCAGGATGAGCCCGCGCTCCGCGTCGACCTTGTGCACGACCAGCGAGAGCGTGGTCGTCTTCACCGCACCCATGCGGCCGGCCATCTTCAGGCCCTTGAACACGCGGCCGGGGGTGGACGCGCCACCGATGGAACCGGGCGACCGGTGCTTGCGCTGGGTACCGTGCGACGCGCCGAGGCCCTTGAAGCCGTGACGCTTCATGACGCCGGCGGTGCCCTTGCCCTTGCTGGTGCCGATGACGTCGACCTTGGCCACGCCGTCGAACACGTCGGTGGTCAGCTCCTGGCCGACCGTGTAGTTGCCGGCGTCCGAGGTGCGGAGTTCCACCAGGTGCCGCCGCGGCGTCACGCCCGCCTTGGTGAAGTGCCCGCCCTCAGGACGGTTCACCTTGCGCGGGTCGAAGTCGCCGAACCCGATCTGGACGGCGGAGTAGCCGTCGACCTCGGGGGTGCGCACCTGGGTCACCACACACGGGCCCGCCTTGACGACGGTCACCGGCACGAGACGGTTGTTCTCGTCGAAAACCTGGGTCATCCCCAGCTTCTCGCCGAGGAGACCGCGAAATGTGCTCGCCATGTCTGGAAACAGCCCTTACTGGATGTTGACGTCGACCGAGGCCGGCAGGTCGATGCGCATGAGCGCGTCGACCGTCTTCGGCGTCGGGTCGAGGATGTCGATGAGCCGCTTGTGGGTCCGCATCTCGAAGTGCTCGAAGGAGTCCTTGTACTTGTGCGGAGACCGGATCACGGCGTACACGTTCTTCTCCGTCGGCAGCGGCACCGGGCCGACGACGCGCGCTCCGGTCTTCGTCACCGTCTCCACGATGCGCCGCGCCGATGCGTCGATGGCCTCGTGGTCGTAGGCCTTCAGCCGGATGCGGATCTTCTGTCCCGCCATCGCCTGTTTTCGCTCCTGCCGATCGGTTGTGAAAGTTCGAGTGGGTCTGCTGACCCGCGAGCGGGTCCGCGGACCCGGCGAAGGGCGGCGGCCGGGTCCCCGGCCGCCGCCCGTCGAGGTGTTACTTGTTGATCTTCGTGACGCGCCCGGCGCCGACGGTGCGGCCACCCTCGCGGATGGCGAAGCGGAGACCCTCCTCCATGGCGATGGGCTGGATGAGCTCCACCGTCATCTCGGTGTTGTCGCCCGGCATGACCATCTCGGTCCCGGCGGGCAGGGTCACGACGCCCGTCACGTCCGTCGTCCGGAAGTAGAACTGGGGACGGTAGTTGTTGAAGAACGGCGTGTGACGGCCACCCTCGTCCTTCGAGAGGATGTAGACCGAACCCTCGAAGTTGGTGTGCGGGGTGATCGAGCCGGGCTTCACCACGACCTGGCCGCGCTCCACGTCCTCGCGCTTGATGCCGCGGAGGAGCAGACCCACGTTGTCGCCGGCCTGGCCCTGGTCGAGCAGCTTGCGGAACATCTCCACACCGGTGACGGTCGTCTTCGTCGAACCCTCGCGGATACCGACGATCTCGATCTCCTCGGAGACCTTGACGATGCCACGCTCGACGCGGCCGGTGACGACCGTGCCACGACCGGTGATCGTGAAGACGTCCTCGACGGGCATGAGGAACGGCTTGTCGATCTCGCGCTCCGGCTCCGGGATCGCGGTGTCGACGGCGTTCATCAGCTCCATGAGCTTGTCGCCCCACTCGGCGTCGCCCTCGAGGGCCTTCAGCGCCGAGACGCGGACCACGGGGACGTCGTCGCCCGGGAACTCGTACTCGCTGAGCAGCTCGCGGACCTCCAGCTCGACGAGCTCGAGGATCTCCTCGTCGTCGACCATGTCGGCCTTGTTGAGCGCCACGACGATGTAGGGGACGCCGACCTGGCGGGCCAGGAGGACGTGCTCCTTGGTCTGCGGCATCGGGCCGTCGGTGGCGGCCACGACCAGGATCGCGCCGTCCATCTGCGCGGCACCCGTGATCATGTTCTTGATGTAGTCGGCGTGCCCGGGGCAGTCGACGTGCGCGTAGTGCCGGTTCTCGGTCTGGTACTCGACGTGCGCGATCGAGATCGTGATGCCGCGAGCCTTCTCCTCGGGCGCCTTGTCGATCTGGTCGAACGCGGACGCCTCGTTGAGGTTCGGGTACTTGTCGTGCAGGACCTTGGTGATCGCCGCGGTCAGCGTCGTCTTGCCGTGGTCGATGTGCCCGATGGTGCCGATGTTGACGTGCGGCTTGGTCCGCTCGAACTTGGCCTTGGCCACTGGGTTCCTCTCCTCGTGGTTACGCAGGTGGTGCGTGCTCTGGGGATTGCGGGCTGTGCTCGGGTGGTGCCGGGACTACTCGCCCGTCACCTTCGCGATGATCTCCTTGGCGACGTTGGCCGGGACCTCGGCGTACGAGTCGAAGACCATCGAGTAGCTCGCCCGTCCCTGGGTGCGGCTGCGCAGGTCGCCCACGTAGCCGAACATCTCCGACAGCGGCACCAGGGCCCGGACGATGCGGGCGCCGGAGCGCTCCTCCATCGCCTGGATGATCCCGCGGCGGGAGTTGAGGTCGCCGATGACGTCGCCCATGTTCTCCTCGGGCGTCGTCACCTCGACCGCCATCAGCGGCTCGAGCAGGGCCGGGCTGGCCTTGCGCGCCGCCTCCTTGAAGGCGATCGATCCGGCGATCTTGAAGGCCATCTCCGAGGAGTCGACCTCGTGGTACTGGCCGTCGAGGAGGGACGCCTTGACGCCCACCATCGGGTAGCCGGCCAGCACGCCGTACTGCATGGCGTCCTGCATGCCCTGGTCGACCGAAGGGATGTACTCCCGCGGGATGCGACCACCGGTGACCTTGTTCTCGAACTCGTAGGTCGCGGAGTCGGCACTCATCTCGAGCGGCTCGATCGCGATCTGGACCTTCGCGAACTGCCCGGAGCCACCGGTCTGCTTCTTGTGCGTGTAGTCGTAGCGCTCGACGGCCTTGCGGATCGTCTCGCGGTAGGCCACCTGCGGCTTGCCGACGTTGGCCTCGACGTTGAACTCGCGGCGCATGCGGTCGACGAGGATCTCCAGGTGGAGCTCGCCCATGCCGGAGATGACGGTCTGACCGGTCTCCTCGTCCAGCTTCACCTGGAAGGTCGGGTCCTCCTCGGCGAGCTTCTGGATCGCGGTGCCGAGCTTCTCCTGGTCGCTCTTGGTCTTCGGCTCGATGGCGACCGAGATGACCGGGGCCGGGAAGGTCATCGACTCGAGGATCACCGGCTTCTGCGGGTCGCAGAGGGTGTCACCCGTCGTCGTCTGCTTCAGGCCGTTGACCGCCACGATCTGCCCGGCACCCACGCCGGCGCGCTCTTCGCGCTTGTTGGCGTGCATCTGGTAGATCTTGCCGATCCGCTCCTTGCGGTCCTTGGTGCTGTTCAGCACCGGGGACCCGGCGTCGAGCCGGCCGGAGTACACGCGGACGTAGGTCAGCTTGCCCAGGTGCTGGTCGGTCTGGATCTTGAACGCCAGCGCCGAGAACGGCTCGTCCTCGTCGGCGTGCCGGAGGACCTCGGTCTCGCCGTCGAGGGCGGTGCCCACGATCGACTCGACGTCCAGCGGGCTGGGCAGGTAGTCGACGACGGCGTCGAGCAGGGGCTGCACGCCCTTGTTCTTGAACGCCGTGCCGGTGAGCACCGGGTTGACCTGGCCGGCGATGGTCGCCTTGCGGATGGCCGCCTTCAGGCGGTCGGTGGCGATCTCCTCGCCGCCGAGGTAGTCCTCCATCAGCGAGTCGTCGAAGTCCGCGATGTTCTCGAGCAGCTTCTCGCGGTACTCCGCGGCCTGGTCGGCCAGCTCGGCCGGGATCTCCTCGACCGCGTAGTCCTCGCCCATCTTGGTCTCGCCGCGCCAGGTGAGGGCCTTCATGGTCACCAGGTCGACGACGCCGATGAAGTCGGCCTCGGCGCCGATCGGCAGCTGCAGCACCAGCGGGTTGGCCGCCAGTCGCTCGACCATCATGTCGACGCAGCGGAAGAAGTCCGCACCGGTGCGGTCGAGCTTGTTGACGAAGCACATGCGGGGGACGCCGTACTTCTCGGCCTGCCGCCACACCTGCTCGGTCTGCGGCTCCACGCCGGCGACGCCGTCGTAGACCGCCACCGCGCCGTCGAGCACGCGCAGGGACCGCTCCACCTCGACGGTGAAGTCGACGTGCCCGGGGGTGTCGATGATGTTGATGTCGTGGTCGTTCCAGGAGCACTTGGTCGCGGCGGACGTGATGGTGATGCCGCGCTCCTGCTCCTGCTCCATCCAGTCCATCGTGGCCGCGCCGTCGTGGACCTCACCGATCTTGTACGTGATACCGGTGTAGAAGAGGATGCGCTCGGTCGTGGTGGTCTTGCCGGCGTCGATGTGCGCCATGATGCCGATGTTGCGGGTCTTGCGGAGCTGGGCCTCGTTGCTGGCCATTGCTTCTCCTCTTCGTCCTGGTCCGTGTGCGGGTGCCGGGGATCGCCCGGGGCTCCCGCCGACGGCGGGCGCTGGTGGCGTGCGTTACCAGCGGTAGTGCGCGAAGGCCTTGTTCGACTCGGCCATCTTGTGCGTGTCCTCGCGCCGCTTCACGGCGGCACCGAGACCGTTGCTCGCGTCGAGCAGCTCGTTCATCAGGCGCTCGGTCATCGTCTTCTCGCGACGTGCCCGGCTGTACTGGATGAGCCAGCGCAGGCCGAGGGTCGTGCTGCGGGAGGCGCGGACCTCGACCGGGACCTGGTAGGTCGCACCACCGACACGTCGGCTGCGGACCTCGAGGGCCGGCTTCACGTTGTCCAGCGCGCGCTTGAGCGTGACCACCGGGTCGGTGTCGGTCTTGGCGCGGGCGCCCTCGAGGGCGCCGTAGACGATCGCCTCGGCGACCGAACGCTTGCCGTCGACCAGCACCTTGTTCACCAGCTGGGTGACCAGCGGCGACTGGTACACCGGGTCGGCGACCAGCGGACGCTTCGGCGCGGGGCCCTTGCGCGGCATTAGCTCTTCTCCTTCTTCGCGCCGTAGCGGCTGCGAGCCTGCTTGCGGTTGCGGACACCCTGGGTGTCCAGCGAGCCGCGGATGATCTTGTAGCGCACGCCGGGCAGGTCCTTCACGCGGCCGCCGCGCACGAGCACCATCGAGTGCTCCTGCAGGTTGTGGCCGACGCCCGGGATGTAGGCGGTCACCTCGATGCCACTGGTGAGGCGGACGCGAGCGACCTTGCGCAGCGCCGAGTTCGGCTTCTTCGGCGTCGTCGTGTACACGCGCGTGCAGACTCCGCGACGCTGGGGCGAACCCTTCAGCGCCGGGGTCTTGGTCTTCTCGACCTTGTCCTCGCGGCCCTTGCGGACCAGCTGGTTGATCGTGGGCATGGGTGGCCTGGATCTCCTACCTGCGCTGGGTGAAGCTGTCGAATACCTGCTGACTAGGTCGTGCTCTGCGGTGGTGCTCGGGTGCCGGCCCCTTGCGGAACCTTCCCGACCCCGGCCGTGTTCCATCGTCCGGTCCACGCGGTCGGGTGTGTCGCCCTTCCCGGGACCGGTCCGCGTCGGACCGAACTCGGTTGCCCCTCGCGACTCGGCGCCGCCACCCACCCCGGCCGGGCCGGGAGGACGGTCCCCGGCGACCCTGAGATTCGTCATCTCCGGCCACCCAGGCGCACCGCGAACGGGAGCAGGCCCAGGGCACCCTGGGCACGGCTGACCACGATACCCGTGCCTGCTGAGCCGGTCAAAGCCGGGTGCCTCACACCGGTCGACAGGTCGACCGGGGAGGGCGCGGGCGGCAGCCGAGGTGCCCGGACACTACCCCCGCCGGCAGCCGTGGGACAGCTCCACCGCGCCCCCCGCGACGGGACCGATAGCGTGCGGGACGGCGCCAACGGTGGTGCCGCGACACAGAGGAGTGCACGTGCGCATCGGCATCCAGGCCAGCTACAGCGGCGGCTTCCAGGAGACGGCGGCGGAGATCCGCGACCTGGAGTCGGCCGGTCTCGACCTCGCCATGGTGGCCGAGGTGTACACGTTCGACGCGGTCAGCCAGCTCGGCTACCTGGCGGCGGTCACCGAGCGGGTGGAGCTGCTCAGCGGGATCCTGCCCATCTACAGCCGCACCCCTGCGCTCACCGCGATGACCGCGGCCGGCCTGGACTTCGTGTCGGGCGGCCGCTTCACGCTCGGCCTGGGCGCCTCCGGCCCGCAGGTGATCGAAGGGTGGCACGGTCTCCCCTACGACGCCCCTCTGCAGCGCACCCGCGAGATCGTCGAGATCTGCCGCTCGGTGTGGCGCCGCGAGCGCCTGGACCACCAGGGCAAGAAGTACTCGGTGCCCCTGCCGGCCGACCAGGGCACCGGCCTGGGCAAGCCGCTGAAGCTGATCAACACCCCGGTCCGCGAGCGGATCCCGGTCATGCTGGCCGCGCTGGGCCCGAAGAACGTGGAGCTCGCCGCCGAGATCGCCGAGGCGTGGGAGCCGATCTTCTTCGTGCCCGAGAAGGCGGCGTCGGTGTGGGGCGAGTCGCTGGCCGCCGGCAAGGCGAAGCGCGACCCGTCGCTGGGTCAGCTGCAGGTCATCACCGGCGTCCCGGTGGCGATCGGCGACGACGTCGAGCCGATGCTCGACTTCGTGCGGCCGACGCTGGCCCTCTACATCGGCGGCATGGGCGCCCGCGGCAAGAACTTCTACAACGACCTCGCCGTCCGGTACGGCTACGAGGCCGAGGCCAAGACGATCCAGGACCTCTACCTCGACGGCAAGAAGGACGAAGCCGCGGCCGCGGTCCCCGACGAGCTGGTGCGGGCGTCGGCGTTGATCGGCCCGGAGTCCCACGTCGCGGAGCGGATCGCCGCCTTCCGCGAGGCCGGCGTCTCGACGCTCGTGCTGCAGCCCCTGGACAGCAGCCGCGAGGGCCGGCTGAAGACCGTGGAGACCATGAAGCGCCTCGCCGGCTGATCGCGCACGCACGGACGGCACCCCCGCCGTCCTGGCTCACCTGGTGGGGTCCTGGCTCACTGTCGACGGTGAGCCAGGACCCCTGATGATCAGGTCACCTGATCATCAGGAGGGGGACCGCGGACAGACGGAAGGGCCCCGCGGACCTGACGGTCCGCGGGGCCCTTTCGTCACCTACCGGGGATCAGCCCCGCCAGTCGTACTCCTCGAGGCGGACGGCCTCGCCGGTGCCCTGACCGAAGACGTCCGGGCTGTAGTACTGCCCGTCCTCGTAGCCGGCCATGGTGTAGACGGCGGCCCGCGCCTCCTCGGTCGGCTCGACCGTGATGTTCCGGTAGCGGCTGATGCCCGTCCCCGCCGGGATCAGCTTTCCGATGATCACGTTCTCCTTGAGGCCGAGCAGGCTGTCGCTCTTGCCCTGGATCGCGGCGTCGGTGAGCACCTTGGTCGTCTCCTGGAACGAGGCCGCGGACAGCCACGACTCGGTCGCGAGCGAGGCCTTGGTGATGCCCATGAGCACCGGACGGGCCGAGGCGGGCTCGCCGCCCTCGGCGACGACGCGGCGGTTCTCCGTCTCGAAGATCGTCCGCTCCACCAGCGCACCGGGCAGGAACTCCGTCGCCCCCGAGTCGATGATGGTCACCCGCTTCAGCATCTGGCGGATGATCACCTCGATGTGCTTGTCGTGGATCGACACACCCTGCGAGCGGTAGACCTCCTGGACCTCGCGGACCAGGTGCAGCTGCACCTCGCGGGGGCCCATGATCCGGAGCACCTCGTGCGGGTCGACCGCACCCTCGGTCAGCTGCTCGCCGACCTCGACGTGGGCGCCGTCCTCGACCCGCAGCCGCGACCGGCGCGACAGCTTGTCGTAGACGACCTCGTCGGAGCCGTCGTCCGGGGTGATGGTGAGCTTCCGGAACTGCTCGCCGTCCTCGATCCGGACGGAGCCGGCCAGCTCGGCGATCGGGGCCTTGCCCTTGGGGACGCGGGCCTCGAAGAGCTCCACCACACGCGGCAGACCGTGGGTGATGTCCTCACCAGCGACGCCACCGGTGTGGAAGGTGCGCATCGTCAGCTGGGTGCCGGGCTCGCCGATCGACTGGGCGGCGATGATGCCGACCGCCTCGCCGACGTCCACCAGCTTGCCGGTCGCCAGCGACCGGCCGTAGCAGGTGGCGCAGGTGCCCAGCAGCGACTCGCAGGTGAGCACGCAGCGGACCTTGACCTCGGACACCTGCGCGTCGATCAGCGTCTGGATCAGGACGTCACCCAGGTCGGCGTTCGCCGGGGCGATGACCGTCCCGTCCTCGGCCACCACGTCGGCGGCCAGGGCGCGGGCGTAGACGCTGGTCTCCACGTGGGCGTCACGCGTGACGACCCCGTCGACGACGGTGCCGATCGGCATGAGCACGCCGCGGTCGGTGCCGCAGTCCTCCTCGCGGATGATGACGTCCTGCGAGACGTCCACCAGACGACGGGTGAGGTACCCGGAGTCGGCGGTCCGCAGGGCGGTGTCGGCCAGGCCCTTGCGGGCGCCGTGCGTGGAGATGAAGTACTCCAGCACCGACAGACCCTCCCGGAAGTTGGCCTTGATCGGCCGCGGGATGATCTCGCCCTTCGGGTTGGCGACCAGACCGCGCATACCGGCGATCTGGCTGATCTGCATCATGTTGCCTCGGGCACCCGAGTTGACCATGACCCAGACCGGGTTGGTGGTCGGGAAGTTGTCCACCATCGCCTGGGAGACCTCGGCCCGCGCGCGGGTCCAGATCTCGATCAGCTCGCCACGACGCTCGGCGTCGGTGATGACGCCGCGCTCGTACTGGCGCTCGATCTTGGCGGCCTCGGCCTCGTGCCGGTCCATGATCGCCGGCTTCGACGGCGGCGTGACGACGTCGTCGATGGCGATCGTGATGCCCGCGCGGGTGGCCCAGTGGAACCCGGCCGACTTGAGGGCGTCCAGCGTCGCCGCGACCTGCACCTTGGGGTAGCGCTCGGCGAGGTCGTTGACGATCGCCCCGAGCTCCTTCTTCGGCACCTGGTAGTTGACGAAGCGGTAGTCCTCGGGCAGGGCCTCGTTGAACAGCACCCGGCCCAGGCTGGTCTGCACGAGCGCGGGGGCACCCGGGGTCCAGTCCTCGGGCTGCTCCCACGGCTCGTTCACCGTGCCGTTGTCGACGCCGTAGACCTCGTCGAGGCGGATCCAGGCCCGCTCCTGCAGGGCCAGGTCACCCTTGTCGTAGGCCATGACGGCCTCGGACGCCGAGGAGAAGGCACGCGGCTGACCACCGTCGGCCTCCAGCGGCGAGGCCACCAGGGTCGTGAGGTGGTACAGGCCCAGCACCATGTCCTGCGTCGGCGCGGTGATCGGGCGACCGTCGGCCGGGCTGAGGATGTTGTTGCTGGACAGCATCAGGATCCGGGCCTCGGCCTGCGCCTCGGCCGACAGCGGCAGGTGCACCGCCATCTGGTCACCGTCGAAGTCCGCGTTGAACGCGGTGCAGACGAGCGGGTGGATCTGGATGGCCTTGCCCTCGACCAGCTGCGGCTCGAAGGCCTGGATGCCCAGGCGGTGCAGCGTCGGCGCGCGGTTGAGCAGCACCGGGTGCTCGGTGATGACCTCTTCCAGCACGTCCCAGACGACGGGGCGCGCGCGCTCGACCATCCGCTTGGCGGACTTGATGTTCTGCGCGTGGTTGAGGTCGACCAGCCGCTTCATGACGAAGGGCTTGAACAGCTCCAGCGCCATCTGCTTGGGCAGGCCGCACTGGTGCAGCTTCAGCTGCGGGCCGACGACGATGACAGAGCGGCCGGAGTAGTCGACGCGCTTGCCGAGCAGGTTCTGGCGGAACCGGCCCTGCTTGCCCTTGAGCAGGTCGCTCAGGGACTTCAGGGGCCGGTTGCCCGGGCCGGTGACCGGCCGACCGCGACGACCGTTGTCGAACAGCGCGTCCACGGACTCCTGGAGCATCCGCTTCTCGTTGTTCACGATGATCTCGGGGGCGCCGAGGTCCAGCAGGCGCTTCAGCCGGTTGTTCCGGTTGATCACGCGGCGGTACAGGTCGTTCATGTCGCTGGTCGCGAAGCGGCCACCGTCGAGCTGCACCATCGGGCGCAGGTCCGGCGGGATGACCGGGACGCAGTCCAGCACCATGCCCATGGGCGAGTTGCGGGTCTGCTGGAACGCCGCGACGACCTTCAGCCGCTTGAGGGCCCGCAGCTTGCGCTGGCCCTTGCCGCTGCGGATGGTCTCGCGCAGCGAGGCGGCCTCGGCGTCGAGGTCGAAGCCGGAGAGCAGCTTCTGCAGCGCCGCGGCACCCATGCCGCCCTCGAAGTACTCGCCGAAGCGGTCGCGCAGCTCGCGGTACAGGCCCTCGTCGGCGATGAGCTGCTTGACCTCGAGCTTGCGGAAGGTGTCCATCACCTCGTCGAGGCGGTCGATCTCCCGCTGGGAGCGGTCCCGCAGCTGGCGCATCTCGCGCTCGCCGCCCTCGCGCACCTTGCGGCGGACGTCGGACTTGGCGCCCTCCGCCTCCAGCTCGGCCAGGTCGGCCTCGAGCTTCTGCTGGCGCGCCTCGACGTTCGCGTCGCGCTGGCCCTCGAGGTTGGACTTCTCCGCGCTGATCTCGGCCTCGATGGTCGGGAGGTCGCGGTGGCGCGCCTCGTCGTCGACCGAGGTGATCATGTAGGCCGCGAAGTAGATGATCTTCTCGAGGTCCTTGGGCGCCAGGTCGAGCAGGTAGCCCAGGCGCGAGGGGACGCCCTTGAAGAACCAGATGTGCGTGACCGGCGCGGCCAGCTCGATGTGGCCCATCCGCTCGCGGCGGACCTTGGCCCGGGTCACCTCGACGCCGCAGCGCTCGCAGATGATGCCCTTGAACCGGACGCGCTTGTACTTACCGCAGTAGCACTCCCAGTCCCGGGTGGGACCGAAGATCTTCTCGCAGAAGAGACCGTCCTTCTCCGGACGGAGGGTCCGGTAGTTGATGGTCTCGGGCTTCTTCACCTCACCGTGGCTCCACTGGCGGATGTCGTCGCCGGTGGCCAGCCCGATGCGGAGCTCGTCGAAGAAGTTGACGTCGAGCAAGGTGTGACCCCTTTCAGGGGCTAGTGCTTCGCTTCTATGGCTTGGAGGTGGTGGCCGGCCGGCCCCGATCGCTCAGGGCCGGCCGGCTACCGGTCAGACGTCTTCGACGGACGACGGCTCGCGGCGGGACAGGTCGATGCCCAGCTCCTCCGCGGCCCGGAAGACCTCGTCGTCGGTGTCGCGCAGCTCGATCGCGTTGCCGTCGCTGGAGAGGACCTCCACGTTGAGGCAGAGCGACTGGAGCTCCTTGAGCAGCACCTTGAACGACTCCGGGATGCCCGGCTCGGGGATGTTCTCGCCCTTGACGATGGCCTCGTAGACCTTGACGCGGCCGAGGATGTCGTCGGACTTGATGGTGAGCAGCTCCTGCAGCGCGTAGGCCGCGCCGTAGGCCTGCATCGCCCAGCACTCCATCTCGCCGAAGCGCTGGCCACCGAACTGCGCCTTGCCACCCAGCGGCTGCTGCGTGATCATCGAGTACGGGCCGGTCGAGCGGGCGTGGATCTTGTCGTCGACCAGGTGCAGCAGCTTCAGGATGTAGACGTAGCCCACCGAGATCGGCTCGGGGAAGGGCTCCCCCGACCGGCCGTCGAACAGCCGCGCCTTGCCGGTCTCCTTGACCATCCGGTCGCCGTCGCGGTTCGGGATCGTCGAGCCCAGCAGGCCGACGATCTCGTCCTCCTTGGCGCCGTCGAACACCGGGGTCGCGGTCCGGGTGCCCGGGCCCGCGGCCTTCGCCTTCTCGGGCAGGTTCTTCGCCCAGTCCGGGTCCCCGTCGACCTGCCAGCCCTGCTTGGCGACCCACCCGAGGTGGGTCTCCAGCACCTGCCCGACGTTCATCCGGCCGGGCACGCCGAGCGGGTTCAGGACGATGTCCACCGGGGTGCCGTCCTCGAGGAACGGCATGTCCTCCTGCGGCAGGATCTTCGAGATGACGCCCTTGTTGCCGTGGCGCCCGGCGAGCTTGTCGCCGTCGGAGATCTTGCGCATCTGGGCGACGTAGACCCGGATCAGCTCGTTGACGCCGGCGGGCAGCTCGTCGCCGTCCTCGCGCGAGAACACGCGGACGCCGATGACCTTGCCGGACTCACCGTGCTTGACCTTCAGCGACGTGTCGCGCACCTCGCGGGCCTTCTCGCCGAAGATCGCCCGCAGCAGCCGCTCCTCGGGGGTCAGCTCGGTCTCGCCCTTGGGCGTGACCTTGCCGACGAGGATGTCGCCGGGGACGACCTCGGCACCGATGCGGATGATGCCGCGCTCGTCCAGGTCGGCCAGCACGTCCTCGGAGACGTTCGGGATGTCCCGGGTGATCTCCTCGGCACCGAGCTTGGTGTCGCGGGCGTCGACCTCGAACTCCTCGATGTGGATCGAGGACAGGACGTCGTCCTGCACGAGGCGCTGCGACAGGATGATCGCGTCCTCGTAGTTGTGGCCCTCCCACGGCATGAAGGCGACGAGCAGGTTCTTGCCCAGCGCCATCTCGCCCTCGTCGGTGCAGGGACCGTCGGCGATGACCTGGCCGGCCTCGACGCGCTGGCCCTCGTCGACGACGGGGGTCTGGTTGATCGAGGTCCCCTGGTTCGAGCGGCGGAACTTCAGCAGCCGGTAGGTCTGCCGGGTCCCGTCGTCGGCCATGACCGTGACGTAGTCGGCGGTGGAGTCCTCGACGACACCGGCCTTCTCCGCCACGACGACGTCGCCGGCGTCGACGGCGGCACGCAGCTCCATGCCGGTGCCGACCAGCGGGGCCTCGCTGCGCAGCAACGGCACCGCCTGACGCTGCATGTTGGCGCCCATGAGCGCGCGGTTCGCGTCGTCGTGCTCGAGGAACGGGATCATCGCGGTGGCGACCGAGGTCATCTGCCGCGGCGAGACGTCCATGTAGTCCACGTTCTCGGGGGCGAGGTAGTCGACCTCACCGCCCTTGGTGCGGACCAGGACGCGCTCCTCGGCGAGGCGGCCCTGCGCGTCGAGCGGCGAGTTCGCCTGCGCGACGACGAAGCGGTCCTCCTCGTCGGCGGTCAGGTAGTCGATCTGGGTGGTGACCTGACCGTTCTCGACCTTGCGGTACGGCGTCTCGATGAAGCCGAACGCGTTCACCCGGCCGAACGAGGACAGCGAGCCGATCAGGCCGATGTTCGGGCCTTCCGGCGTCTCGATCGGGCACATGCGGCCGTAGTGGCTCGGGTGGACGTCGCGGACCTCCATGCCGGCCCGCTCACGGCTCAGACCACCCGGACCCAGCGCCGACAGGCGGCGCTTGTGGGTCAGGCCCGCGAGCGGGTTGGTCTGGTCCATGAACTGGGACAGCTGGCTGGTGCCGAAGAACTCCTTGATGGAGGCGACGACCGGCCGGATGTTGATCAGGGTCTGCGGCGTGATCGCCTCGACGTCCTGGGTCGTCATCCGCTCGCGGACCACGCGCTCCATGCGGGAGAGGCCGACCCGGATCTGGTTCTGGATCAGCTCGCCGACGGTGCGCAGGCGGCGGTTGCCGAAGTGGTCGATGTCGTCGGTGCCGTGCTCGGGCTCGCCGGCGTGGAGGCGCACGACGTACTCGATGGTGGCGACGATGTCGTCCTCGGTCAGCGTGGAGGTGCCCTGCGGCACCGCGACGCCCAGCTTCTTGTTGACCTTGTACCGGCCGACCTTCGCCAGGTCGTAGCGCTTGGGGTTGAAGAACAGGTTCTCCAGCAGCGCCTGCGCCGACTCGCGCGTCGGCGGCTCGCCCGGCCGCAGCTTGCGGTAGATGTCGAGCAGCGCCTCGTCCTGGCCGGCGATGTGGTCCTTCTCGAGCGTGGCCAGGACCGTGGGCGACCACTGGAAGTGCTCGCGGATGCGGTCCTCGCCCCAGCCGAGCGCCTTGAGCAGCACGGTGACGGGCTGGCGGCGCTTGCGGTCGATGCGGACGCCCACGGTGTCGCGCTTGTCGACGTCGAACTCCAGCCACGCACCGCGGCTGGGGATGACCTTGGCGGAGAAGACGTCCTTGTCCGACGTCTTGTCCAGGGTCTTGTCGAAGTAGACGCCCGGGCTGCGGACCAGCTGGGAGACGACGACGCGCTCGGTCCCGTTGATGACGAACGTGCCCTTGTTCGTCATGATCGGGAAGTCGCCCATGAACACCGTCTGGCTCTTGATCTCGCCGGTGGTGTTGTTCATGAACTCGGCGGTGACGAACAGCGGCGCCGCGTAGGTCATGTCCTTGTCCTTGCACTCCTCGAGGGACGCCTTGACGTCCTCGAAGCGCGGGTTGGAGAAGGACAGCGACATCGAGCCGCTGAAGTCCTCGATCGGGGAGATCTCCTCGAGGATCTCGGCCAGGCCGCCGACGGCCTCGGCCTGCTCCTCGGGCGAGAGCGTGGCCCGCCACTCGGGGCTGCCGACCAGCCAGTCGAAGGACGCGGTCTGCAGGGCGAGCAGATCCGGGACCTCGAGCGGCTCGGAGATCTTGGCGAAGGAGACGCGCAGCGGCGCGCCGGGGATCTTCTGCTGGTCGGCCTCGCCGGTGCGGGGGCCGTCCTGTGGAACCGGGGTGGTCTGGGTGCTACCCGACTCGGTGGTGCCGGGGGTGATGCTGGTGGGGCGAGAGCCTGCCAAGATGCGTCCTTCCAAGGACCTCACGACGTGCGGGCGGTGGGTGCGGGTCGTCCTGGGTCGTCGTCGGTAATGGCGAGGCTGTCCGCGACGGCCGCGATCGCCCGCTACGACGGTCAGCGCGGGCGACGCCAGGAGGATTCCCGGGCACCCGTCGTGACCCGTCTCGGCGGGCAGGCAGTCAGAGGGCAGCGCAACAGGAGACCCTACCCCTGGTGTTGCGCGATGTCCACGCGGGGGGTACCGGTGCGACCGGCACCACAACCCTGGACGAGGACCGCGACCGGCCGGCGGGGCGTGCGCCACCACCATGATGCACGCCGCCCCGCCCCGGCGGGACCGCCACGCCGGGGCGGCAGGGGAGCCGCGCCCCGCCCGTGGCGGGCAGCGCCGGCTCACCGGCGCATCACCCGCCGGCCGCACCCGGACGTGCGACAGGGGCCGCCCTCCTGGTGGAGGACGGCCCCTGTACGAGGTGAAGCGCTCCCCGGCCGGGCCGGGGGAGGCGTCACGTCGCCGTGACGTACCCGGCGGTCGGGACCGCCGGGTGGGGGGTCACTTGACGGTGACGGTGGCGCCGGCGCCCTCGAGGGCGGCCTTGGCCTTCTCCGCGGCGTCCTTGGCGACCTTCTCCAGGACGGGCTTCGGCGCGTTGTCGACCAGGTCCTTGGCCTCCTTGAGGCCGAGGGACGTCAGGCCGCGCACCTCCTTGATGACCTGGATCTTCTTGTCGCCGGCAGCCTCGAGGACGACGTCGAACTCGTCCTGCTCGGCAGCGGCCTCGTCGCCACCGCCGCCGCCACCGGCGGCCGGGGCGGCCGCGACGGCGACCGGGGCAGCCGCGGTGACGTCGAACGTCTCCTCGAACTGCTTCACGAAGTCGGACAGCTCGAGGAGGGTCATCTCCTTGAAGGCGTCGAGCAGCTCGGTGCTGGAAAGCTTGGCCATGGTGTCTCCTTCTGGGATCAGTCGTCGCTGGCCGCGTCGGCGGCAGCGGTGTCAGCGGTATCGGTCGTGGTGTCGGCAGCAGCGGCGTCGGCGGTGGAGTCGGCACCCTCGGCGGGCTTCTTCTCCTTGAGCGCCTCGGCCAGGCGGGCGACCTGCGACAGCGGGGCCTGGAACAGCCCGGCAGCCTTGGTCAGGTTGCCCTTCATCGCGCCGGCCAGCTTGGCCAGCAGCACCTCGCGCGGCTCGACGTCGGCCAGGGCGGTGACCTCGGCGGGGCTGACGGTGCGGCCCTCGACGACACCACCCTTGACGACGAGCAGCGGGTTGGCGCGCGCGAAGTCGCGGATGGCCTTGGCGGCCTCGACGACGTCGCCCTCGATGAAGGCGATCGCGGTGGGGCCGTTGAGCAGCGGGGCCAGGTCGGAGTGACCGACCTGGTTCGCGGCCCGCTTCGTCAGGGTGTTCTTGACGACGGCGTAGCTGCTGCCCTCACCGAGGGATCGGCGCAGCTGGGTCAGCTGGGCCACGGTCAGCCCGCGGTACTCGGTGAGCACCGCTGCGCTGGACGACTGGAACCGCTCGGTGATCTCGTCGATCACCGCGGCCTTCGCCTGCGTGGGCATGGGCCTCCTCTCGTCTGTCGGGCGACCACTGGACGCTGCACGACGACGGGCGATCGACGCCCCGGAGACACGAGACGCCCCGGCGCAGGCGCACGGGGCGAAGGGCGGGCGCACGTGGGCGCCCTGCTCTCGAACCGTCCTCCTGCGCGGGTCGTCCGACATCTGCGGACCTTCGATCGCACGTGGACGTGCGACGACCAGCGGTCTTGGGGGGAACGTCGACAAGGGTACGCCATGTCGGCACGTGCCCGGGAGGCACCCCGGCCGGACGTGCGAGGGCCCCGCAGCGCGGTGCGCTGCGGGGCCCTCGGAGCACGTCGCTCAGGCAGTGCCCATGGTGTGGCTACGCGCCCCGGTCCGCGCCTCGCTCGTTGCTCGCTGCGATGCTCCCGGGGCTGTCGCTCAGGCGCTGGGCTCGTCCACCGTGAGGTTGCGGGTGCGGTTCGGGTCGACCGGGATGCCCGGGCCCATCGTGGTGGAGATGGTGACCTTCTTGACGTACCGGCCCTTGGCCGAGGAGGGCTTGGCCCGGAGGACCTCGTCGAGGGCGGCGGCGTAGTTCTCGACCAGCTTGGCCTGGTCGAACGACGTCTTGCCGATGACCAGGTGCAGGTTGGCCTGCTTGTCGACGCGGAAGTTGATCTTCCCGCCCTTGATGTCGTTGACCGCCTTGGTGACGTCGGGGGTCACGGTGCCGGTCTTCGGGTTCGGCATCAGGCCGCGGGGGCCGAGGATGCGGGCGATGCGGCCGACCTTCGCCATCTGGTCAGGGGTCGCGATCGCCGCGTCGAAGTCCAGGAAACCGCCCTGGATCCGCTCGATCAGGTCCTCGGAGCCCACGACGTCGGCGCCGGCCGCCTCGGCCTCGGCCGCCTTGTCGCCGGTCGCGAACACGATGACGCGGGCGGTCTTGCCGGTGCCGTGGGGCAGGTTGACCGTGCCGCGGACCATCTGGTCGGCCTTGCGCGGGTCGACGCCCAGGCGCATGGCGACCTCGACGGTGGCGTCGTAGGCGGTCGTCGACGTCTCCTTGGCCAGCGTGGCGGCCTGGAGCGGGCTGTACAGGGTGTCGCGGTCGACCTTGTCGGCCGCGGCGCGGAACTTCTTGCCGTGCTTCGCCATGGGGATTCCTCTCCGGGGGCGGATGCCCCGGTCATGTGGTGTCCGGGCCTGGCGGGGCCCTCCCACAGGTGCTGGGTGGTGCGGGTGCGGGCTGGTCAGCCCTGGACCGTGATGCCCATCGACCGCGCGGTGCCGGCGATGATCTTCTCGGCCTGCTCGAGGTCGTTGGCGTTGAGGTCGACCATCTTGGTCTGGGCGATCTCGCGCACCTGGTCACGGGTGACCGTGGCGACCTTGGTCTTGTGCGGCTCGCCCGAGCCCTTCTCGACACCGGCGGCCTTGAGCAGCATGCGCGCGGCCGGCGGGGTCTTGGTGACGAACGTGAAGGTCCGGTCCTCGAAGACCGAGATCTCGACCGGGACGACGTCGCCGCGCTGCGACTCGGTCGCCGCGTTGTAGGCCTTGCAGAACTCCATGATGTTGACGCCGTGCTGGCCGAGCGCCGGACCCACGGGCGGCGCGGGGGTGGCCGCACCGGCCTTGATCTGGAGCTTGATGACCGCGGTCAACCGCTTCCTGGGGGGCATGACTTCCTTCTTCTGGGACTGAACAGCTCGTACGGGTTACCGGGTCAGATCTTCTGGACCTGGCTGAACGACAGCTCGACGGGGGTCTCGCGGCCGAAGATGGACACCAGCACCTGCAGCTTCTGCTGCTCGGCGTTGATCTCGTTGATGGTGGCGGGCAGCGTCGCGAACGGACCGTCCATGACGGTGATCGACTCGCCCACCTCGAAGTCGACGACGGCGGCCGGGGCGGCCGGGGCACCGCCGGTCGACGCGGCGGCCTCGGTGGCCCGGGGCGCCTGCGGCGCGGTGGCGGGCACCAGGATCTTGACGACCTCGTCGAGGGTCAGCGGCGAGGGCTTCGAGGTGGCCCCCACGAAGCCGGTGACACCGGGGGTGTTGCGGACCGCTCCCCACGACTCGTCGTTGAGCTCCATGCGGACCAGCAGGTAGCCCGGCAGCACCTTGCGGTTGACCTGCGAGCGCTTGCCGTTCTTGATCTCGGTGACCTCCTCGGTGGGCACCTCGATCTGGTAGATGTAGTCCTCGACGTCCAGCGACTGGATGCGCGCCTCGAGGTTGGTCTTCACCTTGTTCTCGTAGCCCGCGTAGGAGTGCACGACGTACCAGTCGCCCGGAGCGATCCGCAGCGCCTTCTTCATCGCCTCGGCGGGGTCCTCGTCCTCCTCCGGCTCGACGTCGGAGTCGGGGGCCGCCGCGGCCAGCGGGTCGCTGACGAGGGTGTCCGGGTTCCCGGTCTCGATCTCCGGCGCCACGTCGGAGACGGCGGTGTCGGTGTCGAGGTCGGCGGTGTCGCTGGAACCCTCGGCGGAACCGGTCTCGCCGGCGCCGGTCTCGACGTCGGCGGTGCCGCGCTCGTCGAATCGGGCGTCGTCCAGGTCGGTGCCTTCGACCGCACTGTCGGTCTCGAAGGGCTCGCGGGGGTCGGTCACTGCTTCTCCTCGCTGGCGCTCGTCGGCGTCGTGACCGACGGTGCTGCGCTCATCGGTGATCTCGCAAGCTCGATCACGGGGGTCTCTTCCTTGTCAGGGGGTGTGCAGGCGCGGGACGACGGTCAGCCGAAGACGGCGATCACGCCCTGCGCGAAGAGGAGGTCGAGGCCGGCGACGAGCGCGACGATGAAGGCCACGAAGATGATCACCACGGTGGTGTAGGTGATCAGCTCGCGGCGGCCCGGCCAGATGACCTTGCGCAACTCGGCGACGACCTCGCGCAGGAACCGCGCGAGCGAGCGGCGGGGCTGCATCTCCTCGGCGCGGGCCCGCTCCGCCGCGGCCCGCGAGCGGGTCCCGGCGCCGTCCCGGCCGGCCGCGGTGGCCGATCGCCCGGCCCGGCCCGTGCCGGCAGCCGGCTCGTCGTCCTCGTCACCCTCGGCGGTGATCCGGCCCCGACGGCGGCCGTGCCGGTCACCGGTGCCGGCGACGACCTTGTCCTCCTCGGACTCCGCCTCACCGGCGATCTGGTCCTCGGCGGCCTCGAGCGCGGACGCGTCGTCGACCCCCGGGGCCTCGCGGTCGAGCTGCTCGTCGGTGAGCTCGGCGTCGGAGGCGGCGCGAGCGTCGTCCTCGCGGTCCGGCTTCTCGTCGCTCACTGCGCCTCGCTCGCCTCGTCGTGGTGGCCGCTCGCGCGAGGGCCGTCGGTCGGTGGTCTTCGTGTCCTGCTGGCAGGGGTGACAGGACTTGAACCTGCAGCCTGCGGTTTTGGAGACCGCTGCTCTGCCAATTGAGCTACACCCCTGTGCCCTGGGTGGGCCCGGAACGGCGTCCTCGCCATGACGGCACCCGACCTCGGGAGGAGATCCGGGGCACGCCGGTGACGGGGTCAGCTGCCCCAGAGCCGCAAGTGTACGGGACCGGTTCCGCCGGGAGCCAACCTCCCGGCCGGGGCGCACCCCGGGGGTGGTTCGGCGCCGGAGCCGTGACCGGGGCCCGCGCGCGGAGGGTGGTCTTTGACACGATGGTCCCATGACCGCCGCCTCCTCCTCGGAGTCCGCCGCCCCCACGACCCCGCTGCCGCCCACCGAGCGGCGCGTGTCCCGCCGCATCGGCGCGATCACCGAGTCCGCGACCCTGGCCGTGGACGCCAAGGCGAAGGCGCTCAAGGCCGCCGGGAAGCCGGTGATCGGCTTCGGTGCCGGTGAACCCGACTTCCCGACGCCCGACTACGTGGTCGAGGCGGCCATCACCGCGGCCCGCACCCCGGCCATGCACCGCTACACCCCCGCGGGCGGGCTGCCGGCGCTCAAGGAGGCGATCGTCGCCAAGACCGCGCGCGACTCGGGCCTCCAGGTCACGCCCGCGCAGGTCCTGGTGACCAACGGCGGCAAGCAGGCGGTCTACGAGGCGCTGGCCACCATGCTCGACCCGGGGGACGAGGTCCTGCTGCCCGCCCCGTACTGGACCACCTACCCGGAGGCGATCCGCCTGGCCGGCGGCGTCCCGGTGCCCGTGATCGCCGACGAGCAGAGCGGGTACCTGGTGTCTGCCGCCCAGCTGGAGGCCGCCCGCACCCCGCGCACCAAGGTGCTGCTGTTCTGCTCGCCGTCCAACCCGACGGGCGCGGTCTACCCCCTCGAGCAGGTCGAGGAGATCGGCCGCTGGGCCGTCGAGCACGGTCTGTGGGTGCTCACCGACGAGATCTACGAGCACCTGACCTACGGCGGCGCGACCGCGCCGTCCATGCCGGTGGTCGTCCCGGAGCTGGCCGACCGATGCGTGGTCGTCAACGGGGTCGCGAAGACCTACGCGATGACCGGGTGGCGGGTCGGCTGGATCGTCGGCCCGGCCGACGTGGTGAAGGCCGCGACCAACCTCCAGTCGCACGCGACGTCGAACGTCGCCAACGTCTCGCAGGCCGCGGCCGTCGCGGCGCTGAACGGTGACCTCTCCGCGGTGGCCACCATGCGCGAGGCCTTCGACCGGCGGCGGCAGACGATCGTGTCGATGCTGCGGGACATCCCCGGCATCGCCTGCCCCGAGCCGCAGGGCGCGTTCTACGTCTACCCGTCGGTGAAGGGGCTGCTGGGCCGGCCGATCGCCGGGCGGACCGCGCAGACCAGCGTGGAGCTGGCCGAGCTCATCCTCGAGGAGGCCGAGGTGGCCGTCGTCCCCGGCGAGGCCTTCGGCACCCCGGGCTACGTCCGCATGTCCTACGCGCTCGGTGACGACGACCTCGTCGAGGGCGTCACCCGCATGCAGCGCCTGCTCGGTCAGGCGGGCTGAGCACCGGCCCCGTCCTCCTCGCGCGGCGTGCGAGGAGGACGGGGCCGGCCTCGGTGCCGGGTCATGGGATGCGGACGACCGCGCGGGCGAGCGAGAGGACCTTCTCACCGGAGCTGGTGACGGTCAGGTCGATCCGGGCGCGGCCGTCGTCCCCCACGGAAGCGACCCGGCCGCGGACCACGACCTCGGCACCGGCGTCGTCGTCGGGCACGACGACGGGACGGCCGAAGCGCACCTGGTACTCGACGAGCGCCGCCGGGTCGCCGGTCCACTCGGTGACGGCGCGGGCGGCCAGCGCCATGGTGAGCATGCCGTGCGCGATCACCCCGGGCAGCCCGACGGCCGTGGCCACCCGGTCGCTCCAGTGGATGGGGTTGAAGTCCTTGGAGGCGCCCGCGTAGCGCACCAGGTCGGCGCGGGTCACCGGGAAGGTCCGGTCCGGCAGCTCGGTGCCGACGGCGATCTCCGGCCGGCTCATGCCGCTCCCCCGTCCGCTCCCCGGGCGACGAGCATCGTCGTCGCCGTGCAGACGGCCTCGCCGTCCTCGGTGGTCAGCTCGACCCGCGTGGTCAGCAGGTCGTTGCCCCCGACGCTGCGCACCGCCTCGATGCTGGTGGTGGCGACCAGCCGGTCACCGGCGCGGATGGGCCGGTGGTGGGCGAACCGCTGCTCGCCGTGGACCACCCGGCTGTAGTCCAGGGAGACGTCCGGGTCGTCCAGGACGACGTTGGCCGCGCCCAGCGACACGACGACGGCGTACGTCGGGGGCGCGATGACGTCGGGGTGGCCGGCGGCACGGGCGACCTCCGGGTCCAGGTGCACCGGATCGGTGACACCGACCGCGGCGGCGAACTCGGCGAGCACCACCCGGCCGACCTCGTGGACGGCAGAGGGCGGGTAGCTGCGCCCGACCAGTCCTCGGTCCAGCGTCATGCTCCCGCCCTCCTGCTCAGTCGCGGACCGCGGTCAGCGGGTCTCGCGGTGCAGCGTGTGCTTGCGCTCGCGCGGGCAGTACTTCTTCAGCTCGAGCCGGTCGGGGTCGTTCCGCCGGTTCTTGCGGGTGATGTAGTTGCGGTTCTTGCACTCCTGGCAAGCCAGGGTGATCTTCGGACGGACGTCGGTGGCTGCCATGGAGTTCTCCTAGCCTTGTGGGACAGGGCCGCGGGTCGGGCCCTGCTGCCGGGCCGGCACGGGGCCGACACGGCGACGGACCCCGGGGCGGGGTCCGTCGTGAGTAGCGGTGACCGGACTTGAACCGGTGACACAGCGATTATGAGCCGCTTGCTCTACCAGGCTGAGCTACACCGCCGGGATGACCTCGCGGGCCGGTCTCGCGACAGGACCGGTAGGTCGGGTTACTGCCAGAGCCCCTTTACGGAATCGAACCGTAGACCTTCTCCTTACCATGGAGACGCTCTGCCGACTGAGCTAAAGGGGCGTTGCTCGGAGCCTCGGAGACTGTACCTGGCCGTGCTGACCGGGTCTGCGCCGGGGCGCAGGTCCCTTCCGAACCGTGCGGGGAAAACTCTAGCAGTCAGGTCCGGACGAACAGACGACGGTGGGTGGCGCCCGGCGCGGCCGACCGCACGCCCGTGCGCGCGAGCAGCCACTTCTCCAGCCGGTCCTCCGGCAGCGGGCGGCTGATCAGGAACCCCTGCAGCTTGTCGCAGCCCATGGCCATCAGCTGGTTGCGGGTCATCTCGTCCTCGACGCCCTCCGCCACGACGCACAGGCCCAGGTTGTGCGCCAGCTCGATGATCGAGCGGGCGATGAACGACTCCCCCTGGCTGGTGGCCATCGTGAGCACGAAGGACTTGTCGATCTTGACCTCGTCGATGGGCAGCTGCCGCAGCTGCGACAGCGACGAGTAGCCGGTGCCGAAGTCGTCCATCGACAGCCGGAGACCGAGGGCGTGGAGGTCCTCCAGGACCGCGCTCTCGCGCACCGAGTCGTCGACGACGCTGCTCTCGGTGAGCTCCAGGACGAGCAGCTCCCCGGGCACCTGGTGCCGCGCCAGGGCGCCCCGGACCCGCTCGACGAGGTCCGGCTCGCTCAGCGAGCGGGCGGAGACGTTGACCGCGACCGACAGCGAGATGCCCTGGTCCAGCCAACGCCGGCAGCGTGCGAGCGCGAGGTCGAGGACGTGGTCGGTGACGTCCTCGGGCGGGATGGCCCCGTACCGCGGGTGGGTCCAGCGGACCAGCGTCTCCACCGACACGATGTCGGAGGTGTGGGCGTCGATGACCGGCTGGTAGACGACCCCGATCTGGCCGTCGGCCATGGCCTGCTCCAGCTCGGTGCCCAGCTGCAGCCGGCGGAGGCTCTGCTGGTCGAGCACCGGGTGGTAGCTCGCCACACCGCCGGAGCTCCCCGCCGCCAGCAGGGCGACGTCGGCCCGCTGCATGAGCGTCCCGGCGTCGGTCCCGTGCACCGGGGCGGCGGCGACGCCGATGGTCAGCGACACCTCGAGGTCGAGCCCGGCCACCCGGACACGGGTGGCCGCGCCCTCCCGCAGGCGCCGCGCGGCCTGCTCGGTGGCCGCGAGGGAGAGGCCGGGCAGCAGCACCGCGAACTGCTCGCGCTCCATGCGGGCCAGCAGCGCCCGGGGCGGGGCGTGCTCGCGCAGCAGGCCGGCGGTGACCAGCAGCAGTTCGTCGCTGGCCGCGTGGCCGAGGGTGTCGGTGACGTCGGCGTAGGTGCCGAGGGAGGCGAGGATCAACCCCGCCTCCCCGCCACCGCCGGGCGACACCAGCCGGCTGACCTCGTCGGCGAGCCGCTGCCGGTTGGGCAGGCCGGTGAGCCGGTCGTGGTCGGCGTCGTAGCGGATGCGCGTCAGCAGCTGCTGCTGCCGGATCGCGGCGTTGACGTGGGTGAGCATGGAGTCCAGCGCGCCGCGCTCGCTGCGGCCGAAGGACACGATGTCGCTGCGGCGGTCGCAGACCTCGAGGTAGCCCGGTTCGCCGGCGGCCGTGGTCACCGGCGCGCCGAGCAGCTCGGACACGCCCCGGCGGGCCAGGGCGGCGGTCTCGGGCCCGTCGGCGCGGCCCACCGAGACCCGGATCGCCCCGCCGGTGGAGGCGACCGCGCGGCGCCGCACCAGGTCGTCGGAGTCACCGGGCCCGTCGTACCAGTCGGCGCCGTCCTCGGTGGCCACGACGAGCCGGGGCCCCTCGTCGAGGTAGGGCGGCAGCCAGAGCGCGACCCGCTCGGCGTTGAGCAGCTCGCGCACGGCCTGGACGATCTGCCGGGTGCCGGCCTCGTCGGGCTCGATCTCCTCCACCCGGCGGGCGAACTCGTAGACCCGCTCGAGCGAGTGGCTCTCGCGGGTGACCGCGGCGAACCGGCGGTAGACCAGCACGAGCGCCACGGCCATGGGCACGACCAGCAGCCACGACCACAGCGTGGTGTGCAGCAGCAGGAGGACGACCAGCCCGATCGTGACCGCGACCGGCTGGACCACGACGACCGGGACGAACAGGCTGGTCCAGATCGCGCGGCCGGGGTACCCCTGGGTGAAGGTGATCGCCCCGGCGACGAGGCCCGCACCCACCACGTTCGCGGCGAACACGGCAAGCAGGCAGGACAGCCAGGTCGACGGCGCGGCGAGAGCACCGGTCGGCAGGAGCGTCAGGATGGCGGTGGCGACCCCGGCCTCCAGCACCGCGACCGCGGTGTTGAAGGCAACCTTCGCCGCGGGGAGCCGCTGGGCCAGGAGTACGACCGCCACGGCAGCCGCCCGGGTGGCAGCGGTCCATGCGCCACCCACCTCGAGCAGCGCGATGACGAACGCCACCTCGCTCGCCGAGCTGTGGAAGCTCTGCCGGCGGAACTCGACGTGGACATTGACCCACTCCGCGGCCACCGCGGTGAAGAGCACTGCGAGGAGCACCGGCGCCGAGACTCGCAACGGCTGATCGGCGAGCAGCAGCAGGACCCCGACCGGGCAGGCGACCGACAGACCCAGCAGCGCGACCGTCCACGGGCTGCGCGCAGGGCGCGGCCGCCGAGGCTCGCTGATGTCCTGCTCAGGCACGTGCAACCGCGCTCTCTCCCGGGTCGATGGGCGGGCGAAGGCTAACAGCGACTTCCTTCACCACCAGCCCCATCCGCCCCGGAAGGGTCAGTCGGTCCCGTGCCGGAACGTGCCGTTCACGTCCAGGGAACCCTCGGGGGTGGCCGCTCCGCGGAACGGCCGCCCCCGGGACGGGCGGGAGGGGCGGTCAGGCCGACCGACGCGTCCACTTGACGCCACGCGTCCACTTGACGCCGCGGCTTGCCTGGACATTGCGCTGCACGGTGCTGTTCATGGCGTCTCCCTCTGGGCACGATTGATTGGCTGAGCGGCAGCCATCTACGCGCGGGGGCAGAGCGTCGTCGAATACGGACCGCGCGTGAGACACTCCTTCCCGTCACCATTAGCGACAAGCATGTCGGTGATGACACGCCGCGTCCGCCGTCATGTCGTGACCAACCGCCACTTTGATCACACGGTCCGTGAGTCGGCGCGCCGGGCGGCGCCGCGGGCGAGGGGCGATACTCCCCGGCGCCGGAACGGGGCGGCGGACCGCCGTCCCGGGTCCGCCGCCGCCGTCGTCCACAGGGGTCACCGGCGTGTGCGTCGGATGGGTGAACCGCCGTCCACAGCGTCCACAGTTCGTGTCCACAGCTGGTGGACGACCGGCCCCGGGTGCCTAGGCTGCCGCGCGTGCGCCCCGCCCAGGACGACCGCGAGCGCGGGTCGACGCTGCCCTTCGTCCTGGTGTGCTGGCTGGTCGCCGCCCTGATGACCCTGGGCGCCATCGCCGCCTCCGACGCCTTCCTGGAGCAGCAGAGGGTCCAGTCGGTGTGCGACAGCGCCGCCCTCGCCGCGGCGAACCAGGCCGACGAGGCCGTCGTCTACGCGCGGGGGGTCGGCACGGAGCTGCCGCTCACCCGTGCCGCGGCGCAAGCCGCGGTGGCCGACCAGCTGGCCGACGGCGGGGTGCAGCTGGACAGCTGGGCAGCCGAGACCGACGGCGCGGAGGTGACCGTGCGGTGCACCCGCCACGTCGACATCGCCTTCGGCTGGCTCTTCCTGGGCGGTCAGCAGCTCGAGCGGACGGCCGTCTCGAGCGCCCGGGCGCCCACGCTGCCCTGATCCCACCCCGGGAACGGCGACGGCCCCCGACCTGGTGGTCGGGGGCCGTCGTACCGGGTGTGGCGGGTGAAGGATTCGAACCTTCGTAGGCTAAGCCGACGGATTTACAGTCCGCTCCCATTGGCCACTCGGGCAACCCGCCGCGATTGGTACGCGGGAGAGAGTAACAAGACGCGGGCCCGGCACGTGACGGGTCCCCACCGACGGGCCGCTGCAGCGGCCCCGTCCCGCACGGAGAGGAACGACATGGCCGACGCATCCTTCGACGTCGTGAGCAAGGTCGACCGCCAGGAGGTCGACAACGCCCTCAACCAGGCGGGCAAGGAACTCTCGCAGCGCTTCGACTTCCGCGGCACGAACGCCACCATCGCCTGGGCCGGGGAGGATGGCGTCACCCTGCAGGCCGACACGGAGGAGCGGGTCGCCGCGGCGCTCGAGGTGTTCAAGGAGAAGCTGATCAAGCGGAACATCTCGCTCAAGGTGCTCGACGCCGGCGAGCCGCAGTCCTCCGGCAAGAGCTACAAGATCGGCGCGACGATCAAGCAGGGCATCGAGTCCGACACCGCCAAGAAGATCGCCAAGCTGATCCGCGACGAGGGCCCCAAGGGGGTCCAGGCGCAGATCCAGGGCGACCAGCTGCGGGTGAGCGGCAAGAAGCGCGACGACCTGCAGGCGGTGCAGCAGCTGCTGCGCGGGGCCGACCTCGACGTCGCCCTGCAGTTCGACAACTACCGCTGATCCACGCGGAGGGCCGCCTCGTCCTGCCGTGGCAGGACGAGGCGGCCCTCGGTGGTGTTGCGCCGGTCAGGCGATGGAGCGCACGTTCGACCCGCGGTCAGCGGACCGCTCGTTCGCCGCACCGTCGGTGTCGACGACGGCGCGCAGGAGCAGCCCACCCTGCAGCTTGATCAGGCGCGAGGTGAGCGTCGCCACGTAGCGCACGCCCACCCGCGGGTCGAGCACGGTGCGCGGCGTGACGTCCAGCGCCGCCCGCCGGACCTTGGCGACCAGCTCAGCGGGGCTGGGCTGGTGCAGCCAGGCCGGACCCGCCGGGCCCTGGGGACCCTGCACGCCGGGCAGACCGACGGGGCCCACCGGCCCGGACCGACCCTGCTCCCCCTGTGCGCCCTGCAGGCCGAGGACACCTGCCGCGCCCTGCTCGCCCCGGGAGCCGGGCAGGCCCTGCACGCCGCGCAGGCCCTTCTCGCCCTGGTCGCCGGTCTCGCCGATGACCCCGCGCGGACCCTGGGCGCCCAGGAGTCCCTGCTCACCGCGGGGACCCTGCTCGCCCTGCTCACCGGCCGCACCGAGCAGGCCGGTCTCGCCGCGCGCCCCGGTCTCGCCGGCAGCACCCTGCTCGCCCTGCTCACCGGGACGACCGGTGGAGCCGGGCAGACCCTGCTCGCCCTGCGGGCCGGTCTCCCCCTCCGGACCCTGCGCACCGATCTCGCCCTGGACGCCGGCCTCGCCGCGGGGACCGATCGGCCCCTGCTCGCCCTTGTCGCCGCGCTCGCCGGCGGGGCCGACCTCGCCCTTCTCGCCCTTGTCGCCGCGCTCGCCGGCGGGGCCGACCTCGCCCTTCTCGCCCTTGTCGCCGCGCTCGCCGGCGGGGC
>NZ_JAPVBG010000002.1:700247-766089 GCF_026967805.1 Blastococcus sp. VKM Ac-2987 | reverse complement strand
CGACCTCGCCCTTCTCGCCCTTCTCGCCGCGCTCGCCGGCGGGGCCGACCTCGCCCTTCTCGCCCTTGTCGCCGCGCTCGCCGGTGGGGCCGACCTCGCCCTTGGCACCCTTGTCGCCGGGCTCGCCGACGGGGCCGGTCGGACCGGTCGGGCCCTTTCCGCCGCGGTCGCCCTCGTCGACGGTGACGTCGACGGGGACGGTGAGGGTCTCGTCGACGGTGACGTCGACGGGAACGGTCTCGCTACGGGTCTTGGTCTTGCTCTTGGCCTGCGCCATGGAGATGGCCTCTCAGATAGCCGGTCCCGGCGGGCAGCAGCTGACCTGGCCGCCCGCGGTGCGATCCGTCCCGGCTGTCGCCGGTCGGATCCATGCCGTCCCAGCCGGGTTTGGACCGGATCTGGCAAAGACCGATGGTCAGTGCATGCCCGGTGGTTGCCACAGCAAGCGCTCTACCCCTGTGAGGCGCAGCACGGTGACCGACCCGGGACCGGTCGCGGCCGACCGCCCCGGGTGCTCACGGGCGTCGTGCCGGTGGCGGGACCCCGCGCCACGGATCCTCCGTCAGCGCTCCCCGAGCTCCCGGGCCATCTGCTCCAGGCGGGCGATCCGCTCGGGCATGGGCGGGTGGCTGGCGAACATCGACGCCATCCCCTGGCCGCGGAACGGGTTGGCGATCATCAGGTGGCTCTGGGTGACCAGCCGCTCCTCCTGGGGGAGCGGCCGGGCGGCGGTCCCCCGCTCGATGATCCGCAGCGCGTCGGCCAGCGCCAGCGGGTCCTGCGACAGCGCCGCGCCCGACGCGTCGGCCTGGAACTCGCGGCTGCGGCTGACCGCCATCTGCACCAGCCCGGCGGCGAGCGGCCCCAGCAGCATGAGCAGCAGCCCGCCGATCATGTTGCCGCCGCCGCGGTCCTCGTCCGACCGGCCGCCGAACAGCGACGCGAACATCGCCATGTGCGCCAGGTAGGTGATCACCGTGGCCATGGCGGCGGCGACGGAGCTGATCAGGATGTCGCGGTTGTAGACGTGCGAGAGCTCGTGGGCGAGCACGCCGCGCAGCTGCCTGCGGTCGAGCAGCTCGAGGATGCCCTGGGTGACGCAGACCGCGGCGTTGCGCGGGTTGCGGCCGGTGGCGAAGGCGTTGGGCTGCGCCGTCGGGCTGACGTAGAGGCGCGGCATCGGCTGCCGCGCCTCGGTGGCCAGCTCGCGGACGATCGCGTAGAGCGCGGGCGCCTGGGTCTGCGTGACCGGGAAGGCCCGCATGGACCGCAGCGCCAGCTTGTCGGAGTTGAAGTACGCGTAGCCGTTGACGCCGAGCGCGACCACCAACGCGATGAGCAGGCCACCGCGCCCGCCGATGAGCGCACCCGCCATCAGGATGAGCCCACCCATGAGGCCCAGGAGCAGGGCCGTCTTCAGTCCGTTGTTCCAGCGCTGCACGTCCGCTCCAACGTCGTCCCCCGGACGCCCGTTCCCGGCAGGCGTCCCGCCGTCCCCCGGTGGAATGACGGAGCGCCCGGCGCCGTTGCCTACTGCGAACGCGGTGAAAAGAGTCGCCGCTGCAGCGTGTCCGGTTGCACAGCCCGGGCGCCGACACACGCACGTAACCTCGCCCGGTGGAGGTAGACCGCTGATGACTGGCCCCAACCCGACCGTCGCGCCCTCGGACCCGAACGGCGCCCTGGCCACCACGGTGTCCAGCTCGGCCCCCGGCGGGCTCGTCAAGAGCGTCGTGGAGCTCGACCGCGTCGTCATCCGGCTGGCCGGTGACTCCGGCGACGGCATGCAGCTGACCGGCAACCGGTTCACCAGCGAGACGGCGTCCTTCGGCAACGACCTCAAGACGCTGCCGAACTTCCCCGCCGAGATCCGGGCACCGACGGGGACCCTGCCGGGTGTCAGCTCCTTCCAGCTGCAGTTCGCCGACCACGACGTCATGACGCCGGGCGACGCGCCGGACGTCCTCGTGGCGATGAACCCGGCCGCGCTCAAGGCCAATCTCGCCGAGCTCCCCGGCGGCGGCCTGCTGATCGTCGACTCCGACGAGTTCACGCCGCGCAACCTGGCCAAGGTCGGCTACGCCACCAACCCGCTGGAGGACGGTTCGCTCGAGGGCTGGCAGACCGTCAGCGTGCCGCTGACGTCGATGACCCTCGACGCGCTCGCCGACTCCGGCCTGGGCAAGAAGGAGGCAGAGCGGAGCAAGAACATGTTCACGCTCGGCCTGCTCTCCTGGATGTACCACCGCCCCACCGAGGGCACGATCCGCTTCCTCGAGCGCACGTTCCGCCGCAAGCCCGAGATCGCCGCGGCCAACATCGCCGCCTTCCGCGCGGGCTACAACTACGGCGACACCACCGAGGCCTTCGCCGTCTCCTACGAGATCAAGCCCGCCCCGATGCAGCCGGGCCGCTACCGGAACATCTCGGGCAACCAGGCGCTCGCCCTCGGGCTCGTGGCCGCCGGCCAGCGCGCCGGGCTGCCGGTGTTCCTCGGTGCCTACCCGATCACCCCGGCGTCGGACATCCTCCACGAGCTGTCCCGGCACAAGGCATTCGGCGTGCGCACCTTCCAGGCCGAGGACGAGATCGCCGGCATCGGCGCGGCGCTCGGCGCCTCCTTCGGCGGCGCCCTGGGCATCACGACGACGTCGGGCCCCGGCGTGGCGCTCAAGGGCGAGACCATCGGCCTCGCGGTGATGACCGAGCTGCCGCTGGTCATCGTGGACGTGCAGCGCGGCGGCCCCTCCACGGGTCTGCCGACGAAGACCGAGCAGTCGGACCTGCTGCAGGCGATGTTCGGCCGCAACGGCGAGGCACCGGTGCCGGTCATCGCCCCGCGCTCCCCCGGTGACTGCTTCGACGCCGCCGTCGAGGCGACGCGGATCGCGCTGACCTACCGGACGCCGGTCATGCTGCTGTCGGACGGCTACCTGGCCAACGGCGCCGAGCCGTGGGCCATCCCGGACGCCGCCTCGCTGCCCGACCTCTCCGGGGCGGCCGGCTTCGCCACCGAGCCCAACGGCGAGGACGGCGAGTTCCTCCCCTACCTGCGCGACCCGGAGACCCTGGCACGCGCCTGGGCCATCCCCGGCACCGCGGGCATGCAGCACCGCATCGGCGGGCTGGAGAAGGCCGACAGGACCGGCAACATCTCCTACGACCCGGCCAACCACGACTTCATGACCCGCACCCGGCAGGCCAAGATCGACGGCATCGCCGCGTCGATCCCGCCCACCGACGTCGAGGACCCGGACGGCGACGCGCGCGTCGCCGTCATCGGGTGGGGCTCCACCTACGGCCCCATCGGCGCCGCCTGCCGGCGGATCCGGACCTCCGGCCGGAAGGTCGCCCAGATCCACCTGCGGCACATCAACCCGTTCCCGGCCGACCTCGGCGAGGTCCTGGCCCGGTACGACCGGGTGATCTGCCCCGAGATGAACCTGGGCCAGCTGGCGCTGCTGCTGCGCGCGAAGTTCCTCGTCGACGTGCAGAGCCACACCCAGGTGCGCGGGATGCCGTTCCGCTCCGCCGAGCTGGCCGCCGTCATCCAGGACGCCATCGACACCGGAAAGCCCGCCGCTGTGAACGGAGCACCCCAGTGACCACCATCGACCTCGGCATGCCCGCCGAAGGCCCGATCGCGGACGCCATCGCCGCCTCCGTCGAGAGCCACGGCGAGAAGCAGACCGCGCTCAAGGCGAAGGACCTCAAGACCGACCAGGAGGTCCGCTGGTGCCCCGGGTGCGGTGACTACGTCATCCTCAACGCGGTCCAGAGCTTCCTGCCCAGCCTCGGCATCGCCCGCGAGGACATGGTCATCGTGTCCGGCATCGGCTGCTCGTCGCGCTTCCCGTACTACATGAACACCTACGGGATGCACTCGATCCACGGCCGCGCGCCGGCGATCGCCACCGGCCTGGCCGCCTCCCGCCCCGATCTGTCGGTCTGGGTCGTCACCGGGGACGGCGACGCCCTCTCCATCGGCGGCAACCACCTGATCCACGCGCTGCGGCGGAACGTCAACATGACGATCCTGCTGTTCAACAACCGGATCTACGGGCTCACCAAGGGCCAGTACTCGCCCACCTCCGAGGTCGGCAAGGTCACCAAGTCCACGCCGATGGGCTCGCTCGACCACCCGTTCAACCCGGTGTCGCTGGCCCTGGGCGCCGACGCCACCTTCGTGGGCCGGGCGATGGACTCCGACCGCAAGGGCCTCACCGAGGTGCTGCGGCAGGCCGCCGAGCACCAGGGGACGGCGCTGGTCGAGATCTACCAGAACTGCAACATCTTCAACGACGGCGCGTTCGACCTGCTGAAGGACTCCTCCACGGGCCCGATGTGGACGATCCCGCTGGAGCACGGCAAGCCGCTGGTGTTCGGTCCGGACGGCGCCTCGTGCGTGGTGCGCGAGGACTTCGGTGGGCTGCGGATCGCCGAGACCAACCAGGTCGACGCGAGCGAGATCGTGGTGCACGACGCGACCCGGGAGGACCCGTCGTACGCGTTCGCGCTGTCCCGGCTGTCCTCGCAGGACCTCCGCTACACCCCGATGGGCGTCTTCCGGTCGGTGCGCAAGCCGTCCTACGAGCAGATGATGGCCGAGCAGCTGCACGAGGCGCGCCTCCAGGGCCCCGGCGACCTCGACGAGCTGCTCGCCGGCGGCGACACCTGGACCGTGAGTAGCTGAGCTACCCGCCCGCGGGCCCGTCTCCCTCCGGGGAGGCGGGCCCGCGGTCGTTCAGGCGTGCTCGACGAGCACGGAGCTCAGCACGGGCAGCACCCGGTGCAGCTCCGCCCGGGTCGGTGCGGCGAACCCGAGCACCAGCCCCGCCCGGCGGCCGGCGGTGCCGTCGAGGTGGTGCCTGCCCAGGCCGTCCAGGGCCACGCCCTGCCGCCCGGCGGCCGCCAGGACGGCGTCCTCGACGGCGACGTCCGGCAGCGGCACCAGCACGTGGGCGCCGGCCGGGTCCCCCTCGGCGACGGCCCCGGCCGCGGCCACCGCCGCCCGCACCTCCTCCCGCCGTCCGGCCAGTTCGCGGCGCAGCCGGCGCAGGTGGCGGGCCAGGTCACCGGAGGAGGCGAGCGCGGCCAGCACCCGCTGCCCGGCGCGGGCCGGGCGGGTGCCGGTGGCCGTGCGGCGGGCCAGCAGTTCCGCCCGGAGCGCGGCCGGTGCCACGAGCCAGCCGACGCCGAGCGTGGGGCTCAGGATCTTGCTCGTCGTACCCAGGTGGACGACGACGTCGGGGCCGAGGGCGCCCAGCAGGGGCAGCGGGGCGACGTCGTAGCGCAGCTCGCCGTCGTAGTCGTCCTCGAGCACCCACCACCCCTCGGCGCGGGCCCGGGCGACGAGCTCCTGCCGTCGCGCGGCGGACATCCGCCGGCCCAGCGGGTACTGGTGCGCCGGCGTGCAGTAGACCGCGGCCAGATCAGCCGGCAGCGCATCGACGACCAGACCGTCGTCGTCGACGGGGACCGGGACGACCTGCGCCCCCGCGGCGCGGAGCGCACCGGTGACCCGCTGGTAGCCCGGGTCCTCCACGGCCACCCGGCTGCCCGGCGGCAACACGCCCGCCACCTCGGCCACCGCGGCCGAGGTGCCACCGGTGGCGAGCACGTCGTCCGGGCCGGCACCCAGCCCCCGGTGCCGGAGCAGGTGCTCCCCCACCGCCCGCCGGAACGCCGGATCGCCCGCCGCGTCCGCGCTGGCGTCGGGTGGCAGGTCGCCCGCCGCCCGCCACGCGCGCCGCCAGACCGACCGGTCCAGCACCTCCAGGCACGGCGATCCCGCGCGCAGGTCGACCAGCTCGGGGACGGCCGGCCCTGCCCGCGGCGGGAGCGCGGCGGCCGGCGGCGACGACGGCGCCGCGCCGAGCACGAACGTGCCCACCCCGCGGCGTCCCCCGGCCCAGCCCTCGGCCAGCAGCTGGTCGTAGGCGGCGGCGGTGACCGTCCGGCTGACCCGGAGCGCTCCGGCGAGCTCGCGCGTCGAGGGCAGCCGGTCGCCGGGGCGGAGCGTCCCGCCGGCAGCGGCCGCCCGCAGCGCGTCGGCGAGCTGCACCGACAGCGGGGTGCCCGAGGCGCGGTCGAGCAGCAGCGGCGGGATGCCGGTCACGGTCCTCCTCCTCCGGTGGCCTGCCGGAAACGTAGTGCATTGGCCGTTCCGGGAGGCCACCGCCGGCTGCAGGATCGACGCATGGACGCTCCCGCTTCCCTCTCCCCCACCGACCGCAGCACCGTGCGCCGGGGCAGCCGGCGCGCCCGGACCGACCGCGCCGACCTCCACGCCGTGCTCGACGCCGGGCTGATCGGCCACCTGGGGGTCGAGCTCGGCGGCGCTCCGGTCGTGCTGCCCACCGGCTACGGGCGCTCCGGCGACACCCTCTACCTGCACGGCTCGACGGGCGCCGCGACGCTGCGGGCCGCCGGGGGCGGGGTGCCGGTGTGCTTCACCGTCACCCTCCTGGACGGGATCGTGTACGCCCGCTCCGCCTTCCACCACTCGATGAACTACCGCTGCGCGGTCGTCCACGGCCGGGCCCGGCTGGTCGAGGACGCCGACGAGCGGCTGCTCGGCCTCCGGGTGCTCACCGAGCACCTGGCCCCGGGCTCCTGGACGGCGACCCGCCTGCCCGACCGCAAGGAGCTCGCCGCGACCGCGGTGCTCGCACTCGACCTGACCGAGGCGAGCGTGAAGATCCGCACCGGCCCGCCCGGCGACGACGAGCGCGACCTGGAGGGTCCCGAGGTGGCGGACCCGGTGTGGGCCGGGGTGCTGCCGCTGCGCACGGTCGCCGGGGAGCCGGAGCCCTGCCCGTTGCTGCCCGGCGGTGCGGCCGTCCCGGCGCGGGTGCGGGACCGGGCCCTCAGCCCGTCGGCGTGATCCGGAGCAGGACGTCGTCGTCGCCGTTGTCGGTGACCGCGTAGAGGGCGCCGTCCCCGCCCTGCTGGACGGTGCGGATCCGGCCGAAGGTGTCGTCGAGCTCGGGGACCTGGAACTGCTCGGTCAGGGTGCCCTCGTCGTCGAGCCGCAGCGCCAGCACGCCCTGGTCCTTGAGCAGGGCGACCAGCAGCAACCCCTCGTAGGCGCCCCACTCGTCGCCGGCCACGAAGGTCGCGCCGCTGGTGGCGAGGGTGGGCACACCCGAGGCCCAGACGGCGGGGACGGCGCCGGGGATCTCCGGATCGGTCATCGGCACGCTCTCGTCGTAGGAGCCGTCCCCGTCGGGGTCCCAGCCGTAGTTGGCGCCGTCGGCCAGGAGGTTGACCTCGTCGTCCCGGTCCGGGCCGTGCTCGACGGCGTAGACCTGCCCACTGCCGGGGCGCACGGCCAGCCCCTGGACGTTGCGGTGCCCGCTGGTCCAGACGGTGACCTCCCCGGTCCCGGGGTCGGCCCGCAGCACCTTGCCGCCCAGCGAGTCCGGGTCCTGCGGCACCGTGCCGGTGGCGGTGTCGCCGGTGCCGATCAGCAGGTCGCCGTCGGGGGCGAACTCCAGCCGGCACCCGCCGTGCCGCCCGCTGCGCTCGTTGAGCGGCAGGCCACCGACCAGCGGATCGGCGACCCGGGTGGCCGACGACCAGTCGGCGGCCACCGTCCAGGCGACGACGCCGATCGACCCGTCCTGGTCGCCCTTGCAGCTGTAGAGGCGCCGGTTCTCCTCGAACGCGGGATCCAGCGCCAGCCCCATCAGGCCGGTCTCGCCGTCCGCGAACAGGTCCCCGAAGTCGGCCCGGACCTCCTGGACGCTGCCGTCGGGCAGCACGGCCGTGAAGCCCCCGGACCGCTCGTCGACCAGCAGGGTGCCGTCCGGCGCCTGGACGACGTCCCACGGGTGGTCCAGGCCGTCGGCCACCACCTCGACGCCGAGCTCCGGTGCGCCCGTGGGCGTGCCGGTCGAGGCGGGCGGCTCGGGCGGGCGCAGCCCGGGCTCGCTCTCGGTGGCGGAGCAGGCGGCCGTCAGGAGGGCGGCGGCGAGCAGGCCGGGGAGGATGCGCACTCCCCCAGCATGGCCCTAGCTGGTGCGCGTCACCACGTAGTCGCAGAGCGCGGACAGCGCCTCGCGGACGTCGCCCTCCGGAACGGCGTCCAGCCGGGCCCGCGCCCGGTCGGCGTACTGGCGCAGCACGTCGGTGGCCCGCTCGAGCGACCGGGAGGCCCGCAGCAGCGCCAGCGCCTCGGCGTGCTCGGCGTCGTCGGTGACGGGGCCGGCCACCAGCTCGCGCAGCCGGGCCTCCGCGGGGTCGTCGCCGGCGAGCGCGAACAGCACCGGCAGCGTGGCGATGCCCTCGCGCAGGTCGGTGCCGGGCGACTTCCCGGAGACACCGTCGCGGCTGACGATGTCGATCAGGTCGTCGGAGATCTGGAAGGCGACGCCGACCTCCTCGCCGAACTCGGTCAGCGCGGACACCAGGGCGGCGTCCACGCCGGCGAAGGAGGCGCCGAAGCGGGCGGACGTGGCCACCAGCGACCCCGTCTTGTCGGCCAGCACGCCGAGGTAGTGGGCGATCGCGTCCTCGCCGGGCTGCGCGCCGACGGTCTCCTTGATCTGCCCGGTGACCAGCCGCTCGAAGGTGCGGGCCTGGACCCGCACGGCCTCGGGGCCGAGATCGGCCAGGATGTCCGACGCCCGCGCGAAGAGCAGGTCACCGGTCAGGATCGCGATGCTGTTGCTCCACCGGCTGTTGGCGCTCGGCGCCCCCCGGCGGACGACGGCCTCGTCCATGACGTCGTCGTGGTAGAGGGTCGCCAGGTGGGTGAGCTCGCAGACCACCGCGCCCTGGGTCACCTCGGCAGCGGCCGGGTCGCCGAGCTGGGCGGCCAGCAGCGCCAGCATCGGGCGGAACCGCTTCCCCCCGGCAGCCATCAGGTGACCGGCGGCCTCCCGCACGAACGGGTGCTCGCTGCCCACGGCCCGGACCAGCTCGGACTCCACCCGGGAGAGCCCGTCGGCCAGCGCCTCCCCGAGCTCGCCCTCGGGCAGCCAGGGGCCGATGGTCGACGCCGGGGTGGAGTTCCGGTGCCAGACCTCGGTGGGAGTGCCGTCGACTGCGGCACGGGCTCCGGTCATCAACCGACGAAGATAGCCGCCTGCCGCGCGAGGTCGAGCACCGCCCCGGGCAGGATGCCGAGCGCCACCGTGGCCGTCGCCGTCACCGCGAGCACCACGGTCGTGGGCAGACCGGGCACCCCCACGGTGGGGCCGTCGGCGGCGGGCTCGGAGAAGTACATGAGCACGATCACCCGCAGGTAGAAGAACGCGGCCACCGCGCTCGCCAGCAGGGCGACCACGACCAGCGGCCACGCCCCCTGCTCGATCGCCGCCCGGAAGACGGCGAACTTGCCGGTGAACCCGGCGGTCAGGGGGATGCCGGCCAGCGCGAGCAGGAACAGGCTCATCACCGCGGCCGTGACCGGCGACCGCGCGCCGAGCCCGGCCCACTGGGAGAGGTGGCTCGCCTCGCCGTCGCCGTCGCGCACGAGGGTGAGGACGGCGAAGGCCCCGAGCGTGGTGAACCCGTAGGTGAGCAGGTAGAACATCGTCGCCGAGAGGCCGGAGCCCCCGCCGTCGGCGCCGAGCCCGATGACGCCGGTGAGCAGGAACCCGGCGTGCGCGACCGAGGAGTAGGCGAGCATGCGCTTGAGGTCGGTCTGGGTGAGGCCGAGGACCGCGCCCACCACCATCGAGGCGATGGCCACGGCGTAGACCAGCGGCCGCCAGGTCCACTCGGCGGTGCCGAACGCCACGTAGAGCAGGCGAAGGATGGCGCCGAAGGCGGCGACCTTGGTGCACGCGGCCATGAAGGCGGTGACCGGCGTCGGGGCGCCCTGGTAGACGTCCGGCGTCCACGAGTGGAACGGCGCGACGCTGGCCTTGAACAGCAGGCCGACGACCAGCAGGGCGAGCCCCAGGACCAGCAGCACGCCCCCGGACCCGGCGGTGGTGGCCTCGCGGATGTCCCGGAGCAGGACGCTGCCGGTGGCCCCGTAGACCAGCGCCAGCCCGTAGAGGAAGAAGGCGGAGGCGAAGGCCCCGAGCAGGAAGTACTTGACGGCCGCCTCCTGGGACAGCAGCCGACGCCGCCGGGCCATCCCGCTGAGCAGGTACAGCGGGAGGCTCAGCACCTCCAGGGCCACGAACATGACCAGCAGGTCGTTGGCCGAGACGAACAGCATCATGCCGCCGATGGCGAACAGCGCCAGCGGGTAGACCTCGGTCTGCACGCGGGGGACCGTCGTCAGCTCCCGGTCGCGCGGGCTGCCGGCCGGGACGGCGGCGCTCACCACGAACGCCGACCGCGCGGGGTCGAGCGCCCGCTCGGCGAACAGCAGGACCGACAGCGCGCCGAACCCGGCGATCATGGCCTGCAGGAAGAGCGCGGGGCCGTCGACGGCGAGCGCGCCGACCGCGGTCACCTCGTCCGGCTCGCCGGCGATGAGCAGCGTCGCGACGAGCCCGCCGACGGTGCCGACGAGGGCCAGGCCCACCTGCACCGGGTGCCGGGACTCGCGGGGCGCGAACGCCTCCACCAGGACCCCGACGCAGGCCGCGCCGAAGACGACGAGCATGGGCGCGAGAGCCGCCCAGGAGAGGTCGGGCGCCTCGATCATCGGTCGGTCCCTCCGGGGGCACCCAGGTCGCCGAGGGTGGCGACGACGGCGGGTTCGATCAGGTCGATCAGCGGCTGGGGGTAGACGCCCAGCGCGATGATCAGCACCACCAGGGGCGCGACCACGGCCAGCTCGCGCCGGCTCAGGTCGAGCACCCGGAGAGTGCGGTGCGGAGCGGTGCGGGCGGCGGTCGCGGTCGCGCCGCCGCCGGAGGGCAGGGGATCGGCGGGCAGGGGCTCGGCGGGATCCTCCTGCAGCAGCACCCCGCGGGCCGGTCCGTGCATGGTCCGCTGGTACATCAGCAGCACGTACAGAGCGGCCAGGATGATGCCGATCGTGGCCAGGACGGTGAAGACCGGCCGCTCGGGGAACGCGCCGATCAGCACGAGGAACTCGCTGACGAAGCTGTTGGTGCCCGGCAGCGCCAGGGACGCGAGGCCCGCCACCAGGAAGGCGCCGGCCAGCAGCGGCGCCTTCGCCGCGACGCCGCCGTAGTCGCGGATCTGGCGCGAGCCGCCCCGGCTGATCAGCATGCCGACGACGAGGAACAGCAGACCCGTCGCCAGGCCGTGGTTGACCATGTAGAGCACCGCGCCGGTGGCCGCCTCGGTGGTGAAGGCGAAGATCCCCAGCGCGATGAAGCCGAAGTGCGAGATCGACGTGTAGGACACCAGCCGCTTCATGTCGCTCTGACCCATCGCCAGCAGGGCGGCGTAGAGGATGCCGACCACCGCCAGGACCAGCACGAACGGCGCGAAGGAGCGGGAGGCGTCGGGGAAGAGCGGCAGGCAGTAGCGCAGGAAGCCGAACGTGCCCACCTTGTCGAGGACGCCGACCAGCAGCACCGACCCGCCGATCGGCGCCTCGGCACCGGAGTCGGGCAGCCAGGTGTGGAAGGGCACCAGCGGCGCCTTGATGGCGAAGGCGATGAAGAAGCCGAGGAACAGGAGCTTCTGCACGTCGGGGTCGATGTCCAGCTGGCGGAGGGCGTCGAAGGCGAACGTGCCCTCCCCCAGCTGGCTGGTGCTCACCACGTACAGCCCGATGACCGAGGCGAGCATGACCAGCCCGCCGACCAGGCTGTAGACGAAGAACTTCACGGCCGCGTACTGCCGACGCGGCCCGCCGAAGCTGCCGATCAGGAAGTACATCGGGACGAGCATCGCCTCGAAGAAGACGTAGAAGAGCAGCACGTCGGTGGCGGCGAAGACGCCGACCATCATCGCCTCGAGCAGCAGCAGCCAGGCGAAGAAGACCCGGGCCGGCCGGGATCCGGCGTCGGCCTCGTGCCAGGAGGCGGCGACCACCAGCGGGACCAGCACGCCGATGAGCAGCAGCATCACCAGGGCGATGCCGTCGACGCCGAGGGCGAACTCCGATCCGAAGTCGGGAATCCAGGAGACCGCCGTCGTCAGCTGGAAGCGCTCGCCGTCGACGTCGAACGCGAGCGTGGTGAGCACCGCCAGCAGCAGGACGACGAGGCTGACCCCGAGCGCCACCTGCTTGGCCAGCAGGTCGCGCCCGCGGGGCAGCGCGGCGACGACCGCGGCCCCGACCGCCGGGACGGCGATCATCGCGATGAGGAACGGGAAGTCGCTCACTGTCGGTATCCCTCTCCGAAGGTCCTGCTCATCCCGCCGTCACCGCCAGCAGCGCACCGGCCACGACCACCACGCCGCCGAGCATGCCGAGCGCGTAGGTGCGCACGAAGCCGGTCTGCACGCGGCCGAGGCGCGAGGACGACCCGCCGAGCCCGGCGGCCAGGCCGTTGACCGCGCCGTCGACGCCGCGGTTGTCCACCCACACCAGGGCGCGGGTGAGCCACTGGCCAGGGCGCATGAACAGCGACTCGTTGACCGCGTCGGCGTAGAGCGCGTGGCGGGCCGCCCGCGTGACCGGGGAGACCCGGACCGGGGCGGTCACCGGCACCTCGCGGCGGCCGACGAAGAGCCAGGCGAGCGCGGCACCGGCGAGGGCGACGAGGGTGACGACGAGCCCGACGAGGGCCGGGGCCACCACGTGCGCCGCCTCCTCCGGCTCGCCGAACACCGGCTCCAGCCAGCCCGAGAGCGGGAGCACCGAGACCAGCAGGGCGCCGGCGAACACCGACCCGAAGGCCAGCACGATCATCGGCGCGGTCATGATCGACGGCGACTCGTGCGGGTGGACGCCCTCGTCCCACCGGGCCCGGCCGAAGAACGTCATGAGCATCAGCCGGGTCATGTAGAAGGCGGTCAGCCCGGCGCCCAGGACCATCACGCCGCCGAGCACCCAGCCCCAGACGTCGTCCCGGTCCAGCGCCACCTCGATGATCGCGTCCTTGGTGAAGTAGCCGGACAGGAACGGGAAGCCGATCAGCGCCAGGTAGCCCAGCCCGAAGGTCGCGAAGGTGATCGGCAGCTTCTTCCAGAGCGCGCCGAACCGGCGCATGTCCACCTGGTCGTCCATCGCGTGCATGACCGAGCCGGCGCCGAGGAACAGCCCGGCCTTGAAGAAGCCGTGCGCCAGCAGGTGCGCCAGGCCGGCCACGTAGCCGGCCGGGCCGAGCCCGACCGCCAGGAACATGTAGCCGATCTGGCTGACCGTGGAGTAGGCCAGCACCTTCTTGATGTCGTCGTAGGCGCAGCCGGCGATCGCGCCGATGAGCAGGGTCAGCGCACCGACCGCGAGGACGACCGCCCGCGCCGTCGGCGTCAGGTCGTAGATCGGGGCCGAGCGGGCGATCAGGTAGACGCCCGCGGTGACCATCGTGGCGGCGTGGATGAGCGCCGAGACCGGGGTCGGGCCCTCCATCGCGTCGGGCAGCCACGCCTGCAGCGGGAACTGGCCGGACTTGCCGCAGGCGCCCAGCAGCAGGAGCAGCCCGATGGCGGTGATCGTCCCGCCCGCCAGGGTGCCCACGGACCCGAAGACGCCGGCGTAGGACGTCGTCCCGAGCTGCGCGAACATCACGAAGATGGCCAGGGCCAGGCCGACGTCGCCGACCCGGTTCATGATGAACGCCTTCTTCGCCGCGGTCGCCGCGGCGGGGCGGGTGTACCAGAACGCGATGAGCAGGTAGGACGCCAGACCCACGCCCTCCCAGCCCACGTAGAGCGCCACGAAGCTGTTGCCGAGGACCAGCAGCAGCATCGCCGCGACGAAGAGGTTCAGGTAGGCGAAGAACCGGCGGCGCGCTGGGTCGTGCGCCATGTAGCCGATCGAGTAGACGTGGATCAGCGAGCCGACACCGGTGATCAGCAGGACGAACACCGCCGACAGCGGGTCGTAGAGCAGCCCGGCGGTGACGTCGAGTTCGCCGGTGGCGATGAAGGTGAACAGCTCGACGTCGGCCGCGCGCTCGTCGAGGCCGGCCAGCTGCACGGTGCACGCCACGGCGAGGACGAAGGCCGCCACGACCGTCGCCGTCCCCAGCAGGTGACCCCAGCGGTCGGTGCGCCGGCCACCCAGCAGCAGCACCGCAGCACCGGCCAGCGGCAGCGCGATCAGCAGCCAGGAGGCGGCCAGGAGCCCTTCAGCAGGCACTGCAACCCCGTCCCGGTCAGTACTTCAGCAGGTTGGCGTCGTCGATCGACGCGGACCGGCGGGTCCGGTAGATCGACATGATGATGGCGAGGCCCACGACCACCTCGGCGGCGGCGACGACCATCACGAACAGCGCGATGATCTGGCCGTCCACGGTCCCGGTGGACCGGGCGAAGGTGATCAGCGTCAGGTTCACCGCGTTGAGCATCAGCTCGATGCACATGAAGACGACGATGGCGTTGCGCCGCACCAGGACGCCGACGGCGCCGATGGTGAACAGGATCGCGGCCAGCACCAGGTAGTAGCTCAGTGTCACCGGTGCTCACCACCCGTCCGGCCGCCCGGGGTGTCGCTGACCGTGGGCTGGAGGGACCCGAGCGCGGCGTCCGGGGAGCCGAGCTGCTCCCGGCCGGTCGGGCGGGGCATCTGCTCGACCTGCTCCGGCTCGATCCCGGTGCCGAAGCTGTCCTCGGCGAGGCTGCCGTCGGGCAGCAGCGCCGGCACGCCCACCGAGGTGGCGCGGGCGTGCACGCCGGGGCCGGGCAGGGTCTGCGGCCGGTCGGTGAGGAAGCGGGCCCGGGACCGCTCCTTCTGCGTCTGCTTCGTACCCGGTTCGCGCTCCACGTGGGTGAGCAGCAGCGCGCCGACGGCCGCCACGATGAGCAGCGCGCCGGTGACCTCGAAGGCCAGCAGGTAGCGGGTGTAGAGCAGCCCGGCGATCGCCTCGACGTTGCCCGACGCCGGCCCGCGGACCCCGCCCTGCACCGCCTCGAGACCGATCACCGGGAGGTCCTGGGTGGCGCGGGCGATGCCGGCGCCGACCAGGGCGGCGAAGCCGGCGCCCAGCGCCAGGGCCGCCACCCGCTGCCCGCGCAGCGTCTCGACCACCGAGTCGGAGGAGTCCCGGCCGACCAGCATGAGCACGAACAGGAACAGGATCATGATCGCGCCGGTGTAGACGATCACCTGCACCGCGCCGAGGAAGGGCGCCTCCTGGACGACGTAGAAGACGCCCAGCGAGAGCATCGTCAGCACCAGCCACAGCGCGGAGTGCACCGCGTTGCGGCTGAGCACCATGCCCAGCGCCCCGGCCAGGGCGAGCGGGCCGAGGATCCAGAAGACGACGGCCTCGCCGGTGCCGATGACGACGGTCTCCAGCCCGTTCACACCGTCTCCTCGACGACCGGTTCCGCGGTCGAGCCCTTCTCGGGCACGCGGAGGTAGTAGTCCTTCTCGTCGTCCCCGAGCCGCATGGGGTGCGGGGTGGCCTCCATGCCGGGCAGCAGCGGAGCCATCAGCTGCTCCTTGGTGTAGATCAGGTCCTGGCGGTTGTCGTCGGCCAGCTCGAAGTCGTTGCTCATCGTCAGCGACCGCGTGGGGCAGGCCTCGATGCACAGCCCGCAGAAGATGCAGCGCAGGTAGTTGATCTGGTAGACCGCGCCGTACCGCTCACCGGGCGAGAAGCGGGCGTCCTCGGTGTTGTCGCCGCCCTCCACGTAGATGGCGTCGGCCGGGCAGGCCCACGCGCACAGCTCGCAGCCGACGCACTTCTCCAGCCCGTCGGGGTGCCGGTTGAGCACGTGCCGGCCGTGGTAGCGCGGCTTGGTCACCTTCGGCTCGAACGGGTACTGCTCGGTGGTCACCGTGCGGAAGATCTGCGCGAAGGTGACGCCGAACCCCTGGACGGCGGCGGGCAGCAGCCGGTCGCGGACCGCCGGGCGCTTCCGGTCGTCCCCGCCTGCCTTTTCGACCTCCCCGCCGGACCGTCGGGCCACGTCGCGGTCGCTGCGCTCAGACATCGTCCTCCTCCTGGGAAGTGCTCGTGGCGCCGCGCCGGCCGGTGCCCACGACCGCTCCCGGCACCGGCTCGCCGTCGGGGCTCACCGGCTGCCGGCGCAGCCGGGGCGACGGCGGGACGACGAGGTCCATCGGCGGCACCGGGAAGCCGCCCTCGGCCCGGCTCGGGCCTCCGGTAGGCCGCCGGCGCGGGCCGGCCGGGGCCAGCACCTCGGGCTCGGTCTCCGTCGGGTGGTTGGAGCCGGCGGCCGCCTCGACCGCGGCCAGCCGGGTGTCGCGGTGGCCGGCGCGGCCGGCGAACCAGAGGCCCACCAGCAGCACGAGCGCGATGGGCACCCCCACGTAGACCGCCACCTCGCCGGCGGAGAGGTCGGCCTCGCGGGACACGGTCCGCATCGTGGCGACGACGAGGATCCACACCAGCGAGACCGGCACCAGCACCTTCCAGCCGAACCGCATGAACTGGTCGTACCGGAGCCGGGGCAGCGTGCCGCGCAGCCAGATGAAGACGAAGAGCGCGGCGACGACCTTGAGGAAGAACCACAGCAGCGGCCACCAGCCGCTGTTGGCGCCGTCCCAGATGGAGATCGGCCAGGGTGCCCGCCAGCCACCCAGGAAGAGGGTCGCGGCCAGCGCGGAGACGGTGACCATGTTGATGTACTCGGCCAGGAAGAACAGCGCAAACTTCAGCGACGAGTACTCGGTGTGGAAGCCGCCGACCAGCTCGCTCTCGGCCTCCGGCAGGTCGAACGGCGCGCGGTTGGTCTCCCCCACGACGGCGATCGCGTAGATGACGAAGGAGACCGGCAGCAGCACGATGTACCAGCTGGGCCCGGTGAACTCCCACCCGAAGAAGGACAGCTCCGACCCGTCGGCCTGAGCGGCGACGATCTCCGACGTCGACATCGTCCCGGCGTAGAGGAACACCGCGACCAGCGACAGCCCCATCGCGATCTCGTAGCTGATCATCTGGGCCGCGCTGCGCAGGCTGCCCAGCAGCGGGTACGTCGAGCCGGAGGCCCAGCCGCCCAGGACGATGCCGTAGATGCCCATGGCCGACATCGCCAGGATGATCAGCACGCCGATCGGGGCATCGGTGAGCTGCAGCGGCGTCTGCTGGCCGAAGATGCTCACCACCGGGCCCAGCGGGATGACCGAGAAGGCGACGAAGGCCGGGATGGTGGCGATCACCGGGGCCAGGAAGTAGACCGGCTTGTCCGCGAGCGCCGGCATGATGTCTTCCTTGAACGCCAGCTTCAGCCCGTCGGCGAGGCTCTGCAGGTAGCCGCGCGGCCCGACCCGGTTGGGGCCGATGCGCTGCTGCATCCGCGCGACGACCTTGCGCTCGAACACGATGGCGAACAGCGTCATCAGCACCAGCACCGCGAAGATGCCGACGATCTTGATCAGCACGATCCACCAGACGTCCTGGCCGAAGTCCGCCAGCGTCGGCTGGTCGGCCTCGAGGGCCCAGGCGGTCATCGCACGCCCTCCCCGGTCCCGGCGCCGCTGCGGGCCAGCCGCACGACGCTCCCGGGTCCGACGCCCAGCGCCGTCCGGATCTCGCTGCCGGGCGAGCGCATCGGCAGCCACACCACCTGGTCGGGCATCGGGGTGATCCGCACCGGCAGGCTGACCGAGCCGGTGCTCCCGCTGACGGTGAGCCGGTCGCCGTCGGCGAGGCCGAGCCGGGCGGCCGCCTCGGCGCCGATGCGGGCCACCGGGTGCCGGGCGGTGCCGGCGAGCTCGGGCTCGTCGCGCTGCAGCGTGCCGACGTCGAGCAGCTGGCGCCATGACGCGAGGACCGCCTCGTCGGGGCGCAGCACCGGCGCGGCCGGGGGCGCGACGTCCGGTGCGGGACCCTCGGCGGCCGACCGGCGGGCGCCCAGGGCGGCCAGCGCGGCGCGGGCGACGTCGGGGGTGGGCACCCGCAGGTCGACGTCCATCTCGTCGGCCAGGCCGTGCAGCACGCGACCGTCGGAGAGCCGGCCGGTGTCGTGCAGGGTGGCGTCGAAGGGCCGCAGCCGGCCCTCCCAGTCGAGGTAGCTGCCGGCCTTCTCCGACGCGGCGGCGACCGGCAGGACCACGTCGGCGCGCTCGGTGACCTCGCTCGGGAACATCTCCAGGCTGACGACGAACGCCGCGGCGTCCAGCGCCGCCCGGGCCAGGGCGGGGTCGGGCAGGTCGGCCGGGTCGACGCCACCGACGAGCAGCCCGGGCAGCCGGCCGGCGCGGGCCGCGGTCAGGATGCCGGTGACGTCCCGGCCGGGTGCGGCGGGCACGGCGGCGGGGTCGATGCCCCACACCCCGGCCACCTCGGCGCGGGCGGCGTCGTCGTCGACGGCGCGGCCGCCGGGCAGCAGGGTCGGGAGCGCGCCGGCCTCGACGGCGCCCCGCTCGCCGGCGCGGCGCGGCACCCAGGCCAGCCGGGCTCCGGTGGCGCGGGCCAGCTCGAGCAGCGCGGTGAACGCGCCGGGAGCCTCGGCCAGGCGCTCACCGGCGAGGACGACGGCGCCCGGCCGGCGCAGCGCCTCGACGGCGGGGCCGCCCCAGCTGCCCTCGGCGAGGGCGAGCAGCGACCGCGCCTCGGCGCCGGGGAACGTGGTCAGGACGGTGGCCTCCAGCTTCTCGGCCGCGCGGCTGGCGAAGGGGGCCAGGTCGAAGACCGCGAGGTCGGCGGTGCGCACCGCCCGCCGCAGCCGCAGGAACAGGATCGGTGACTCCTCCTCCGGCTCCAGGCCGGCGAGCAGCACCGCGGGCGCGGAGCCGACGTCGGCGTAGGTGACGGCGCCGGTCGCCGGTCCGGTGCCGGCGATCGCCGTCCCGAGGAAGGCCAGCTCCTCGGCGGAGTGCGCCCGGGCCCGGGCGTCGACGTCGTTGGTGCCCAGCGCCACCCGGGCGAAGGTGGCCCAGGCGTAGGCGTCCTCGAGCGTGAGCCGGCCACCGGGCAGCACCCCGACGCCGCCCTCTGCCTTCGCCTGCAGCAGGCCGGCGGCGGCCGCGGCCCACGCCTCGGGCCAGGACGCGGGCTCCAACCGGCCGTCCCGCCGGACCAGCGGGGTGGTCAGCCGCTCGTTGGCGGTGGCGTAGCGGAACGCGTAGCGGCCCTTGTCGCAGGTCCACTCCTCGTTGACCGCGGGGTCCTCCCCGGCCAGCCGCCGGGTGACCTTGCCGCGCCGGTAGTCGGTGCGCATCGCGCAGCCCGAGGCGCAGTGCTCGCAGACGCTCGGCTCGCTGCGCAGGTCGAACGGGCGGGCGCGGAAGCGGTACTGGGCGCTGGTGAGGGCGCCGACCGGGCAGATCTGGGTGGTGTTGCCGGAGAAGTAGGACTCGAACGGCTCGTCCTCGTAGATCGCCACCTGCTCCAGCGCACCGCGCTCGAACAGCTCGATGAACGGGTCGCCGGCGACCTGCTGGGAGAACCGGGTGCAGCGGGCGCAGAGCACGCACCGCTCCCGGTCGAGCAGGATCTCGCTGCTGATCGGCAGCGGCTTGGGGTAGGTCCGCTTCTCGTCGACGAACCGGCTCTCGGCGCGGCCGTTGCTCATCGCCTGGTTCTGCAGCGGGCACTCACCGCCCTTGTCGCAGACCGGGCAGTCCAGCGGGTGGTTGATCAGCAGCAGCTCCATCGTGCCCTGCTGCGCCTTGTCGGCCACCGGACTGGTCAGCTGGGTCTGCACGACCATGCCCTCGGTGACCGGCATGGTGCAGGAGGCGGCCGGCTTGCGCTGGCCCTCGACCTCGACCAGGCACTGGCGGCAGGCGCCGATCGGCTCCAGCAGCGGGTGGTCGCAGAAGCGCGGGATCTGGATGCCGACCATCTCGGCGGCGCGGATGATCAGCGTGCCCTTCGGCACGGCGACGTCGAACCCGTCGATGGTGCAGTGGACGGCGTCCGGCGGGGTGTGCGGGCCGGGGGCACCCGGCGGCACGGCGGCGGCGGGTGGCGGATTGGTGGGCGTGAGCGTCATGACGCGGCTCCGACCGGCTCGAGGCGGAGGGAGCGGCCGAGCCGGGCCTGCTCCTCGGGTGGCAGCAGGGCGACGTAGTCGTCCTTGAAGTACTTGAGCGAGCTGGTGATGCAGCTGGTCGCGCCGTCACCGAGGGCGCAGAACGAGCGGCCGAGGATGTTGTCGCAGGTGTCGACCAGGACGTCGAGGTCCTGGGCGGTGCCCCGGCCGCGCGCGATCCGCTCGAGGACCTGCACCAGCCAGTAGGTGCCCTCGCGGCAGGGGGTGCACTTGCCGCAGCTCTCGTGCGCGTAGAACTCGGTGAACCGCAGGGTGGCCTCGACGATCGAGTCGGTCTCGTCGAAGACCATGAGCGCGGTGGTGCCGAGCATCGAGCCCGCGGCGGCCACGGAGTCGAAGTCCAGCGGGACGTCGAGGTGCTCGGCGGTGAAGTACGGCGTCGACGAGCCGCCCGGCGTCCAGAACTTCAGCTCGTGGCCGGGGCGGACGCCGCCGGCCATCTCGAGCAGCTCGCGCATCGTCGTCCCCATGGGGGCCTCGTACTGGCCCGGCCGGACGACGCGGCCCGACAGCGAGTAGATCTTCGGCCCGGGCGACTTCTCCGGGCCGAACGCCTTGAACCACTCGGCCCCGCCGCGGACGACGAACGGCACGCTGGCCAGCGTCTCGACGTTGTTGATGACCGTCGGGGCGCCGTACAGGCCGGCGACGGCAGGGAACGGCGGCTTGAGGCGCGGCTGGCCGCGGTAGCCCTCGAGCGAGTCGAGCAGCGCGGTCTCCTCGCCGCAGATGTACGCGCCGGCGCCCGCGTGCACGATCAGCTCCAGGTCGTAGCCGGAGCCGAGGATGTCGGTGCCCAGGTAGCCGGCGGCGTAGGCCTCCCCCACGGCGTTGAGCAGCCGCCGGTGGGCGTGCACCGCCTCGCCGCGGACGTAGATGACGGCCACCTTCGACCGGATGGCGTAGGACGAGATGATCACGCCCTCGATCAGCGAGTGCGGATCGGCCATCATCAGCGGCAGGTCCTTGCAGGTGCCCGGCTCGCCCTCGTCGGCGTTGACCACGAGGTACTTGGGCATCGCCGCGGGGCCGGTGGGCTCCTCCCCCGGCTTCGGCTGCGGGATGAAGCTCCACTTCATGCCGGTCGGGAAGCCGGCGCCGCCGCGGCCGCGCAGGCCCGAGTCCTTGACCAGGGTGACCAGCTCGTCGGGCTGCATCGACAGCGCGGTGCGCAGCGCCGAGTAGCCGTCGAGCCGCTCGTAGGTGGACAGCCGCCACGAGTGCTCGGCGCCCCAGCGGGTGGTGAGGACGGGGGTGAGTGGCATGGCTCAGCGCCTCCGCGAAGGGCCGCGGCCCTCGATCGTCCGGGACGGGCCGTCGGGCCCCTGGGTGGCTGGGGGTGCCTCGGCCGGGCGCTGCTCGCTCGTCCCGGGCTCGTGGCCGGCCGGGGTGTCGGTGCCCTCCCGGCCGTCGGGCAGCCGCCGTCCGGCAGGCTCGGGCGCGTCCGGGTGCGAGGCCGCGGCACCCGCCTTCTCCGCCGGGCTGTCCGCGGCGGCGACGCGGGCGTCGGCCGCCTCCTGCCCGGGGGTCTCCCCCGTGGTCCCGGACGGCCGCACCGTCTCGCGGGGTTCCCCGGTGTCGGCCGGCTCCGGCTCGGGGCCGCGCATCGGCGGCGCCTGCTCACCGCGCTCGGCGGCCAGCCGCAGCCCGCGCAGGGTCGGCTCGTAGTTGCCCGGCGCGTCGACGGCCGCGGCCGCGGCTGCGGCGTCCGGGTACTGGGAGAAGCCGGCCAGCTGGCGCTCGATCCCGCGGAAGTCCGTCAGCGGTGCGCCGCGGGTCGGCAGCGGCTTCTCGCCGCGGCGCAGCGCCGCGACGAGCTCGCGGGCGCTGTCGACGTCCTGCTGGTCGTAGAACTCGTAGTCCACGGTGACAACCGGCGCGTAGTCGCAGGCGGCGAGGCACTCGGCGTGCTCGAGGGTGATCGAGCCGTCGGCGGCGGTCTCGTCGTGGTGGACGCCGAGGTCCGCCGACAGGGCGTCCATGATCCGCTGGCCGCCCAGGACGGCGCACAGCGTGTTGGTGCAGACGCTGACCAGGTGCCGTCCGGTCGGCCGGCGCTTGTACATCGTGTAGAAGGTCGCGACCGCGCCGACCTCGGCCTTGGTCAGCCCGAGCTCCTCCGCGCACAGCGCGACGCCCTCGGGGCTGACGTAGCCCTGGTAGCTCTGCACCAGGTGCAGCATCGGCAGCAGCGCCGACCGGGCGACCGGGTAGCGGGCGATGATCTCCCGCGCCTCGGTCCGGGCCTGCTCGGTCAGCGGCGGCAGGTCCAGCGGTGCAGGCTCGACCGGCGTGGAGTCCAGGCCGGTCACAGCAGTTGCCTCGGGAGATCCCGGCAGCGCGCTCATCTGTCCACTCCCCCCATCACGGGGTCGATCGAGGCGATCGCGGCGATGACGTCGGCGATCATGCCGCCCTCGCTCATCGCCGCCGTGGCCTGCAGGTTCACGAAGCTGGGGTCGCGCACGTGGACGCGCCACGGACGGGTGCTCCCGTCGCTGACCACGTGGTAGCCGAGCTCCCCGCGGGGCGACTCGATCGGCACGTAGACCTGGCCGGCCGGCACCCGGAAGCCCTCGGTGACCAGCTTGAAGTGGTGGATCAGGGCCTCCATCGACTGGCCCATGATGTGCCGCACGTGGTCGAGGGAGTTACCCATGCCGTCGGGGCCGAGGCTCAGCTGCGCGGGCCAGGCGATCTTCTTGTCCTCGACCATCACCGGTCCGGGCTCGAGCCGGTCCAGCGCCTGCTCGATGAGCTTCAGCGACTCGTTCACCTCGGCCATGCGCACCAGGTAGCGGCCCCAGGCGTCGCAGGTGTCCGCCGTCGGCACCTCGAAGTCGTAGCTGTCGTAGCCGAGGTAGGGCTCCACCTTGCGCAGGTCCCAGGCCAGGCCGGTGGCGCGCAGGACGGGCCCGGTGATGCCGAGCGCGACGCAGCCGGTGAGGTCGAGGTACCCGGCGTCCTTCAGGCGGTTCTGCCAGATCGGCTGGCCGGTGAGCAGCCGGTGGAAGTCCGCGACCCGCTTGGGCATGACCTCGAGGAATTCGCGGATGTGCTCGACCGAGCCTTCGGGCAGGTCCTGCGCCAGCCCGCCGGGGCGGATGTAGGCGTGGTTCATCCGCAGCCCGGTGATCTCCTCCAGCAGGTCGAGGACCATCTCGCGCTCGCGGAAGCCGTTGGTCATGCCCGTGAGGGCGCCCATCTCCATGCCGAAGGTGGCGAGCGCGACCAGGTGCGAGGCGATCCGGTTGAGCTCCATCACCAGCACGCGGATGGTGGCGGCGCGCTGCGGGATGTCGATGCCGAGCAGCTTCTCGACGGCCATGCAGTAGCCGGCCTCGTTGAACAGCGGGGCCAGGTAGTCCATCCGCGTCACGAAGGTCGTGCCCTGCACCCAGTTGCGGTACTCGGTGTTCTTCTCGATGCCGGTGTGCAGGTAGCCGATGACCACCCGGGCCTTGGTCACCGTCTCGCCCTCGAGGTCGAGGACCAGCCGGAGCACGCCGTGGGTGGAGGGGTGCTGCGGTCCCATGTTGACGACGAGACGTTCCTCGCCGTGCGGGTCGGCCCCCAGCGTGAGGTCCCAGTCCCCACCGGTGACGGTGTAGACGCGGCCCTCGGTGGTCTCCCGCGAGCCGGCGTAGGGGTCGCTCGGGTTGTACGTGGTGCTCATCGGTAGGCCCCTCTCACCGGTAGGCCCGACGCGTGTCCGGCGGCGGGATGGTCGCGTCGTGGTACTCCACCGGGATCCCGCCCAGCGGGTAGTCCTTCCGCTGGGGGTGGCCGTCCCAGTCGTCGGGCATGAGGATCCGGGTCAGCGCCGGGTGGCCGTCGAAGACGATGCCGAACATGTCCCACGTCTCGCGCTCGTGCCAGTCCGCCGTCGGGTAGATCCCGGTGACCGACGGGACGTGCGGGTCCTCCGCGCTCACCGCCACCTCCAGCCGGATGCGGCGCCGGTAGGTCATCGACGTCAGGTGGTAGACGGCGTGCAGCCGCGGCCGGCCGGGAGCCACGGCCGGGCCACCGCTGTCGAGGTAGTCGACGCCGGAGACGCTGCTGCACAGCTCGAAGCGCAGCGCCTCGTCGTCGCGGAGGGGCTGCACCAGGGTGAGCAGGTGCTCGCGGGCGACGAAGTAGGTGATCTCGCCCCGGTCGACCAGCACCCGCTGGACGGCGGCGGCGTAGGTAGCCTCCCCCACCGCCTCGATCAGCGCGTCGGTGACCTCGTCGAAGTACCCGCCGTAGGGGCGCTCGGTGGAGTGCAGCGCCACCGCCCCGCCGGGCTCGACGCGCACCAGCCCGCCGAAGCCGGAGGTGTCGCCGCTGCCGCTGACGCCGAAGGCGCCCTTGCGGAAGCCGCCCGAGGGCGCCGTGCTGTCGTCGTACCCGGCCTCCTCGCGACCCGGGACGACCTCACCGCCGTCGTTGCTCATCGCTGCGCCCCGCTCATCGCCGGTCACCCGCGCCCGGCAGCAGCACCGCGTTGCCCTCGCGCTGCTCCATGAGGAACTGACCGGTGCGGCCCTCGGCGGCGGCCTGCTCGTAGGCACGGCGGGCGGCCTTGTCGACGCGGACCGTGGAGGGCATCTCGACGTGCAGCTCCTTGGCCGTGCCGTCCCGGCGGGCCTCCCGCTGCTGGCGGGCGCGCTTGTCGCCGAGCGGCTCGTGCTGGATCTTGTGGTGCAGCTTGAGGATCGCGTCCATCAGCATCTCCGGCCGCGGCGGGCAGCCGGGCAGGTACATGTCCACGGGGACGACGTGGTCGACGCCCTGGACGATCGCGTAGTTGTTGAACATGCCGCCGGAGCTGGCGCACACGCCCATCGCCAGCACCCAGCGCGGCTCGGGCATCTGGTCGTAGATCTGGCGCAGGACCGGCGCCATCTTCTGGCTCACCCGGCCGGCGACGATCATCAGGTCGGCCTGCCGCGGCGAGGCGCGGAAGACCTCCATCCCGAACCGGGCCAGGTCGTACCGGCCGGCCCCCGAGGCCATCATCTCGATGGCGCAGCAGGCCAGGCCGAAGGTCGCGGGCCACAGCGACGACTTGCGGGTCCAGTTGACCAGCTTCTCCACGCTGGTCAGCAGGACCCCGCTGGGGATCTTCTCCTCGAGTCCCATCAGGTGCTCCCTGTCAGTCCCACTCGAGCCCGCCGCGCCGCCACTCGTAGGCGAAGGCGAGGAAGACGGTGCCGATGAAGACGACCATCGCGACCAGACCCCACACACCCAGCGCGTCGTTCGCGACGGCCCAGGGGTAGAGGAAGACGATCTCGATGTCGAAGACGATGAACAACATCGCGGTCAGGTAGTACTTGACCGGGAAGCGGCCGCCGGTGAGCGGCTGGTCCACCGGTTCGATGCCGCACTCGTAGGCGGCCAGCTTGGCGCTGTTGTAGCGGCGCGGCCCCACGAACGGGGCGACGGCGACCGAGAACAGCGCGAACCCCGCGGCGAGCACGAACAGCCCGACGATCGGTACGTAGGTCGACAGCATCATCGCCACCCTAGGGTGATGCCGGTCACGCAGAGGTCACGCTTGGGCCACGGAGCGTCCGTGTCGGGTCGACATATCGTCACAGCAGCCACCTCACGTCGCCGGCGTCAGTCGGAGGAGCACGGTGAGCGCGCGGTCGACCGCGTCGCCGTCCCGGCCGTCGGTCAGGTTGCCGAGCACCCGTAGCGCCGCGTCGGCCAGCGCGGGCCGGCGCAGCCCCCGGCCGGCGAGGAGCCGGACGACGGACGGGCGGGTCAGGAGCGCCAGGAAGCCCAGACCGAGACGGTGGTGGCGGCCCAGCTCGGCGCGCAGCTGCTCGGGGTAGCGCTGCAGCACCGCCTCGCGCGCGGCACCGGCGGGTGCCCTGAGCGCGGCGACGGCGGCCTCGGCGGCCATCCGACCGCTCTCCACGGCGTAGCTGATGCCCTCACCGTTGCAGGGGTTCACCGTCCCGGCGGCGTCGCCGGCGAGCAGCAGCCCGCGCGTGTAGGCGGGGCCCCGGCTCAAGGCCATCGGCAGGCCCGCGCCGCGCAGCGGGCTGACCGCGTCGTCCTCCCCCAGCCCGTCCTCGGCCGGGAAGGTGTCCAGCCATCGCCGCAGCACCATCCGGCGGTCGGCGCCGGTGCCGCGGCGGGTGTCGAGCAGGCCGTACCCCACGTTCGCCGTGCCGTCGCCCATGCCGAAGATCCACCCGTAGCCGGGCATCGCGTCGCGGGGAGGGCCCTGTGCCGTGAGGTCGAAGGCGATGTCGAGGTACTGGTCGTCGCTGCGCCGGCTGCGCGCGTAGCGCCGCAGGGCGACCCCGAGCGGCCGGTCGGTGCGGCGCAGCAGGCCGAGGCTCTTGGCCAGGCGCCCGGACAGCCCCTCCGCGGAGACCACCAGCGGAGCGCGCCAGGTGACCGGCTCGCCGTCCTTGCCGGCTTCGCCCCGGACGCCGACCACCCGGCCGGCGTCGTCGACGAGCGGCTCGGTGACCGTCGTACCGGTGAACAGCCGGGCGCCGGCGCGCACGGCGTGGTCGGCCAGCAGCGCGTCCAGCTCGCGGCGGGTGCGGACCAGGCCGTGGTCGGGCCAGGAGTCCAGCCGTGGCCAGTCGATCTCGGCCACCCGGCCGCCGCCGTGCACCCGCAGCCCGCGGCGACGCACCCAGCCGGGGGTGGCGGTGTCGACGCCCATGTCGTGCAGGGCCTTCACCCCGCGGGGGGTCAGCCCGTCGCCGCAGACCTTCTCGCGCGGGAACTCGGCCTTCTCGAGGACCGCCACGTCGACCCCCGTGGAGGCGAGATGCCAGGCGGCGGCAGAGCCGGCCGGCCCGGCACCGACCACGACGACGTCGGCCGCGTGCTCGATCGAGGCCTGCGCCACGTCGCCACCTCCGGTCCGTCGCCCGAGTCCGGTCCACCTTGTGAAAAGGTTCACAAGGTCGGTCGGTCCGAGTCTAGGCCGCCGTGTGATCTACCCGACAGTCCCCCCTCGGTCCAATGCGGCCAGCACCTCGTCGTCGGGGGTGTCGGAGAAGTGCTCGTAGGCCTGCCCGACCGAGCGGAAGGCGGTGGGCGCCTGCAGGCACACCACCTCGTCGACGGCGCCGACCAGCGCTTCGACCGCCCCGGGCGCGCCGACCGGGACGGCGACGGTGATCCGCGCGGGACCGCTCCGCCGCACCGCTCGGACGGCGACGCGCATGGTGGCCCCGGTGGCCAGGCCGTCGTCGACGAGGAGGACGTGGCGGCCGGAGATCGCGGGGGCAGGGCGCGGGCCGCGGTAGGCCGCGGTGCGCCGGCGCAGCTCGGCCAGCTCCCGGTCGTGGACCGCGGACACGGCTGCCGGGTCGGGCGCGGCACGGTCGAGGACGCTGCTCACCCACACCGCCTCGACGGCGTCGCCGACCGACGCGATGGCGCCCATCGCCAGCTCGGGGTGCCCGGGGACGCCGAGCTTGCGGACGACGAGGACGTCGAGCTGCGCACCGAGGGCGGCGGCCACCTCGGCGGCGACCACCACTCCCCCGCGCGGCAGACCCAGCACGAGGGCGCCGCTGCCCGCCCGCTCGCCGAGCGCAGCGGCGAGCGCCCTGCCGGCGTCCCGCCGGTCGGCGTAGCGGGCGGGCGTCACGGTGCTGTCAGACCACCGGCACGGGGTCCGACTCGGGACGCGGGGTACCCGGGTCGTCGGGGTCGGGCTTCGGGATGGGATCCGGCAGTGGCTCGACGGGGTCCGCCGGCGAGGAGCCGGGATCCTGGGGCTGCGGCGTCGGAGAACTGGTCATGGTCCGACGCTAGACCTGCTCCAGGGGGTGCCGCAGACCCGCGGCCACCACATCCGGTGCAGCCGGGAGCCCGTCAGAACGGCGGTGGTTCGTCCGGCCCGGCCGGTGGTGGAGGGGGTGCCGGCCGCGCCGGTTGCCCGGTGAGGTCGCGGAGCCCCGGCGGCCGGGTCGTGCGGGTGATCCCGCCGGGGGTGGTGACCCGCAGGACACCGTGCTCGGTGAGCACGAACCGCCATCCGCGGACGAACGTCTTGAGCCGGTGGTGGCGCCGGCAGAGGCAGCACAGGTTGCTGCAGTCGGTCGGCCCGCCGTCACCGTAGGCGGTGACGTGGTCGAGGTCGGTGCGACCGACCGGCTGGCCGCAGCCAGGATGGCGGCACCCGCGGTCCCGCTGCCGCTGGAACCTCCGCTGCGCAGCGTTGGGGGTGTAGCCGTCCACAGCCGGCGGCGGGCCCAGCACCGGGCAGCCGCACCCGGCCGTGCCACCGGCTGCCTCCGGGTGCTCGCCGCAGCTCTGCCGGGCGATGCGGGCCAGCTCTCCGCGGCCGGCCGTGGCCAGCAGTGCCCCGGACCCGTCGGTCACCGCCACCTCCAGCGACCCCCCGGCCGGCGCCTGCAGGCCACCGGGGCAGAGTGCGTCCAGCTGAACGAGCAGCTCCCGCACGTGCGCGGCGGTGATCGGCTGACCGGCCACCTCCCCCGGCGGGCCGGCGCCCGGCCCCAGCGACGCCAGTGGGCTCACCACCGTCAGGTGCGCGGTGACCGGCGGGCGGGTGGTGTCCCACGGCCGCAGGATCAGGTCGGCGACCACCCCGGCCCGCAGCTGCCCGATCGGCCGCGGGTCGCCGTCGGCCTTCGCCATCTGCGCCAGTTGGTCCACCGTCGACCAGCACGCCGCCGCCAGCGGCGCCGGCAGCTCCGTGCTGAACTCGGCCATCCCGTCGCCGGTCGGGTACAGACGCACCTGCGCGGCCCGCTCCGCCTCGGCCCGCCGCACCTCGGAGGCGTCGGCATCCACCGCCAGCACCTCGCGGGTGAGCGCCGCCCGCAACCGCCGGAGCGACAACCCGGGCGCAGAAGGCAGCACCCGCGGCGCGACCTGCTCGGCGACCCCGTCGGCGGTCGGACCCAGCACGTCGACGAACACCTGCCCCCGCGGCCGGTCCAGCGTCTCGTCGGCCATCGCCGCCCACACGCACGGCAGCCGCTCCACCAAGATCCAGGAATCCCCGGCCAGCCGGTCGGCCGCAACGCTCGAGGTGTTGCAGACCACCGCGAGCTCCTCGACGAAGAACTCGCTCGCCCCGGGGACCGGCGACGACGAGGAGGCGCTGTGGCCCGGCTCCCCCGACCGCGGGTCGTCGGCCTCCGGCCGCTGCCCGGCCAGCGTCACCACCAGCGCCGCCTCGTAGGCCGCCAGCGCCGCCTTCAGCTGCTGGACCCGCTCCAGTTCCAGCGACAGCTCGGCGTCCGGCATCGACGCGAGCGGCAGCGCCTCGGCCAGCCGCGCCGGCCCACCGCCGGCGGCCGGGCCGCGCGGGACCACCGTCAGGTCCACGCCCCATCCCTCGAACACACCGCCACGCTAGCGCCGGGGTACGACGGTTCCAGGTCGCTGACCAGGGACGACGCAGCGCCGCGGTCAGGCGGGCTTGCGGCCCCGGTGCAGCGCCACGATCCCGCCGGTCAGGTTCTGCCAGGCGACGTCGGCCCAGCCGGCGTCCTGCAGCCGGCCGGCGAGCGCGGCCTGGCCGGGCCAGGCGCGGATCGACTCGGCGAGGTAGACGTAGGCCTCCGGGTTGCTGCTCACCGTTCGGGCGATGCGGGGCAGCGCCTTCATCAGGTACTCGGTGTAGACGGTGCGGAACGGCGACCAGGTGGGGCTGGAAAACTCGCAGACCACCAGCGTCCCGCCGGGCTTCGTCACCCGCGAGAACTCCCGCAGCGCGGCGTCCGGGTCGGCCACGTTCCGCAGGCCGAAGGAGATGACGACGCCGTCGACGCTCTCGTCGGCCAGCGGCAGCGCCATCGCGTCACCGGCCACCTTGGGCACCGGGCGCGACGCCCCGGCGCGCAGCATCCCCTGCGAGAAGTCGCAGGCGATGGCGTGCACGCCACCGGCGGCGAGCTCGACGGTCGAGACGGCGGTACCGGCCGCGACGTCGAGCACGGTCTGCCCGGGCCGGGCCCCCAGCGCCTCCCGGGTGGCCCGCCGCCAGCCGGCGTCGAGGCCGCCGGAGAGCACCGTGTTGGTGACGTCGTAGCGCTCGGCGACCCGGTCGAACATGGCCGCGACGTCGGCCGGTCGCTTGTCCAGCCCGGCTCGCAGTCCGGCGGTGTGCGGGGGGTCTCGCCGGTCTGCCACGGCGTCGACGCTACAAGGGCTCCTACTCTGATCACGTGACTGCCGCCGCCCTCACCTCCCCGGCAGCGGCGTCGCGCACCGTCACGACGGTCCGGTCGGACGCGGCCGCCGAGCTGCTCGACCTGCTCCCCGCCTGCGGCGGGCTGTCCTGGGTCCGCCACGGCGAGGGCCTGGTGGGCTGGGGCGAGGCGGCGCGGCTGGAGGTCTCCGGCCCCCGCGCGCTGGCCGACGCCGCCGAGTGGTGGGACGACTACGCCGCCGGGCTGGACGTCGCCGACGAGCTGGGCGTGCCCGGCACCGGGCCGGTCCTCTTCGCCAGCATCGCCTTCGACCCCGTCCGCGGGACGTCGGTCTTCGTCGTCCCCGAGGTGGTGGCGGGACGGCGGGACGGCGTCGGCTGGATCACCGCCATCGGGGTCGCGCCGGAGCTGCCGGCGACGGTCCCGGCCGCCGACGGCCCGGCTCCCCGGCTGCGCTACGCCGACGGCGCGCTCGACCCCGCCAGCTGGTGCGCCGCCGTGTCCGCCGCCGTGGCCCGCATCGACGCCGGCGACCTGGAGAAGGTGGTGCTCGCCCGCGACCTCCTGGTCTCCGCCGACGCCCCGCTCGACCCGCGGCGGATGCTGCGCCGGTTGGCCGCCCGCTTCCCGGGCTGCTGGACGTTCGCCGTCGACGGCCTGCTGGGCGCCACCCCGGAGCTGCTGCTGCGCCGCACCGGGAGGCGGCTGTCCTCCCGCGTGCTGGCCGGGACCGCGCCGCGCGGGGCCGGCGCCGAGGACGAGCGGCTGGCGGCGGCGCTGCTGGACTCGGAGAAGGACCGCGGCGAGCACGCGCTCGCCGTCGACTCCCTGGTGCGCGCGCTGCAGCCGTACTGCCGGGAGCTGACGGCGCCGGCCGAGCCCGAGCTGCTCACCCTGGCGAACGTCCGGCACCTGGCCACCGACGTCGTCGGCACCCAGCGCGGCTCCGCCGGCCTGCTCGAGCTGGTCGGCGCGGTGCACCCGACGGCCGCCGTGTGCGGCACCCCGACGCCGGACGCCGCCGCGCTGATCCGCGAGCTCGAGGGCATGGACCGCGGCCGGTACGCCGGGCCGGTCGGCTGGCTGGACGCGACCGGCGACGGCGAGTTCGGACTGGCGTTGCGCTGCGCCGAGCTGGTCGGAGACGACGGCGCGCGGCTCTTCGCCGGCTGCGGCATCGTCGCCGGCTCCGACCCCGCCGCCGAGCTGGCCGAGACCCAGTCGAAGTTCGCCGCGTTCCAGGCGGCCCTCGAGGGCTGACGGAGTGCCGGTGGACTCCGGACCGTTCGACGGCGCCACGATCCGGGCGCGCGGACGGGAGGTCCCGTCCACCCTGCTCGGCCCGGGCTGGGTGCTCGGGCTCAGCGCGGATCCGCGGCGCCGGGCCCTCCGCTGCGTCGATCGGTCGGGGGCCGGTCGAGCAGCAGATCGGCGGCGCGGGCGACGACCTCGGCCCGGGTACGGCGGCCGTGGTCCGCGACGAGGAAGTGCTCGCCGATCGCGACGCAGAAGGCGATCAGGCTGCGGGCCTCGACCTCGTCGGGGTCGGAGCAGAAGGACCCGATCATCTCGCGCAGCAGCGCCATGCGCCGGTTGTCCACGCGGCGCAGGCGCTCGGCGACCGCCTGGTCCCGCCGCGCCCAGTCGCGGACCGCGAGGTCGATGGGCAACAGGCGGTCGTCGGAGAAGGTGAGCACGCCCGCGCGCTGGATCTTGTCCCTCGGGTCGCCACCCCCGGCCTCGACGGTCTCGATCACCTCGTCGGTGCTCTCGCGCTCCCAGGCGTCGAGCATCGCGTCGAGCAGTGCGTCGCGGTCGGCGAACGACCCGTAGAACCCGCCCTTCGTGACGCCGAGCCGCTTGGCCAGACCCTCGATGCGGACGGCGTCCGGCCCACCGGCGGCCAACGCACGCAGGCCCTCCTCGATCCACTTCTCGCGTGGCGTCTTCATCGCCGAAGATCTCACCTTCTGGGGTATACGCACCCGTATAAATGGGCTAGCCTCGCTCTATACGCAACCGTACATTCCACTGGAGGTCCTGCCATGGGTCCCGCTTCCGTGACGAGCGCCGTGGGGACCGACGACGTCCCTGCCGCCGTCCTCGCGCTGAGTTCCTTCCCCGCCATCGACTACGCCGACCTCTTCGCTCTGACCACCGACCTCCAGGCCACGCCGGAGGAGTGGGCCCGGGCGATGTTCGGCGACGTCCCGGACCTCGCCCAGCAGTTCATCTGGCACGTGCTCCTGCGCCTGCAGCTCCACGGAGGACGGTCGCCCGACACCGTCGCCGGGTGGCGGATCGGCGACCGCGACGACGACTGGATCCGGCTCGAGGCGGGTTCCCCGTTGCTGACCGGCAACCTCGTGGTCCGCGCCGCCGAGGGGCGGGTGTCGCTCGCCACCTTCGTGCGCTACGACCGCCCCGTGGGGCGGGGAGTGTGGCTGCTGCTGTCGGCCGTGCACCGCCGCCTGGTTCCCCGGGTGCTGCGGGAGGCGGAGGGCCGCCTGCGCTCCTCGCCCTAGGAGGCGAGCGCCGCCGCGGCGGCCGCCCGGAGCTCGGCCGCCAGCGCGGCCTCGGCGCGCTGGTCGGTGCCGACGACGACGATCCGCGGCCCGCCCTGCGCCAGCGCGGCCGGCAGCTCCTCCGGCGTCGACACCCGTGACGCCGCCCAGCCCAGCGACTCCGCCACCGCCACCAGGTCCCGGCCGTGCGGCGTGCCGAACACCCGGCGGTAGTCGCGGGCGTGCCGGTCCTGCCCCGGCTCGAGCTGGGCGAAGATGCCGCCGCCGTCGTTGTCGGGGACGACCACGGTGAGATCCGGCCGGGGCTCGCCGTCGCCCACCAGCAGCCCGGTCAGGTCGTGCAGGAACGTCAGGTCGCCCATCAGCGCGAACGCCGGGCCGCCGTGCACCAGCGCCGCACCCACCGCCGTGGAGATCGTGCCGTCGATCCCCGCGACCCCGCGGTTGGCCAGCACGGAGACGTCGGCACGCGGCACGGCCAGCCGGTCGACGTCGCGCACCGGGGTCGAGGAGCCGAGGACCAGCAGCGCACCGGCGGGCAGGGCGGCGACGACGTCGCGGGCCAGCCGGGCGGCGGTCAGCGCCAGTGCGCCGTCGAGCACCGCGTCGACGGCAGCCCCCACCCGTCCGGCGGCCGCGGACCAGGCGGCGGCCCACTCGGCGTCGACGGGATCATCGGGCTCGGCCCCGGCGAACAGCCGCGCGACCCGGCTGCTCGACCGGCCGGCGTCGGCCCACCGCGGGGACGCGCTGACCGTCTCCACCGCGACGGCGGGGTCGGCCAGCAGGGCGCTGACCGGCCGGGAGAGCGTCGGCCGCCCCACCACCACGACCCGCTCGGGCCGGTGCGCGGCCAGCCAGCCGGGCGCCCCGAGCGCCAGCACGCCACCGCGCACGCTGCCCGGCAGGCCCCAGAACGCGCTGCTCGGCTCGGCGACGACGGGCCAGGCGGAGCCCTCCGACAGCGCCGGCGCGGCGTGCAGCGGCCCGTCGCCGGCGATCACCAGCGTCCGCGGCGGCAGCCGGTGCGCCTGCGCCGCCCAGCCGGCCGACGGCTCGGCCGCCGTCCACGGTCGCCCGCCGGGGCGGCCCGCCCAGGGCGCCGGCAGCTCGGCCGGGGGCTCCTCCTCGGGCAGCAGCGGCTCGCGCAGCGCCAGGTTCAGCTGCACCGGCCCGGGGTCGGCCGACAGCGTGCCCGCGGCGATGGTCAGCGCCTTGGCCACCACCGACCGCCAGTAGCGGTTCTGCGCCTCCTCGCGCCCCGCCTCGGGCACCCCGACGTCGGCCGCCCAGCGCGCGGCCGCCCCGTACAGGCCGGCCTGCTCGATCGTCTGGTTCGCGCCCGTGGCCCGCAGCTCGGGCGGCCGGTCGGCGGTCAGCGCCAGCAGCGGCACCCCGCTCGCGTCGGCCTCCAGCACGGCGGCGTGCAGGTGCGCGGTCGCCGTCCCGGAGGTGGTGAGCACCGGGACCGGGCGACCGGAGGCCTTCGCCAGCCCGAGGGCGAGGAACGCCGCGGTCCGCTCGTCGATCCGCACGTGCAGCCGCAGCCGGCCGGCCCGCTCGGCCGCGACCAGGGCCAGCGCCACCGGAGCCGACCGGGAGCCGGGCGAGAGGACGGCGTCGGTGACTCCGCCGCGCACCAGCTCGTCGACCAGCACGCGGGCGAACGCGGTGGACGGGTTCACGCGGCCCGCACCTCGGCGACCCGCGCCAGCCAGCGGCCGGTGGTCCCCGGACCCGCGGCCACCGCGGCGAGCCGGTCGGGCTCCCGCCGGACGACCGGCAGCGCGCCGTCGACCGGCAGCAGCGGAGCACCGCTGACGTCGTCGGCGAGCAGCGCGACCGTGGCCAGCCCGCAGGCGAACGGCAGCTCCGGCAGGGCGGCCGCCAGCGCGACCCCGGCGGCGATCCCGACCGAGGACTCCAGCGCCGAGGAGACGACGCACGGCAGGCCGTGCGCCTCGGCGACCCGCAGCGCCGCCCGCACCCCGCCCAGCGGCTGCACCTTGAGGACGACGACGTCGCAGGCCTCGCTCAGGTCGACCCGCAGCGGGTCGTCGGCCCGGCGCACCACCTCGTCGGCGGCGATGCGCACGTCGATCCGGCGGCGCAGCGCGGCCAGCTCGGCCAGGGACGCGCACGGCTGCTCGACGTACTCCAGGCCGACCCGGTCCAGCTCGCGGATGCGGGCGACGGCGGTGTCGACGTCCCAGGCGGCGTTCGCGTCCACCCGGATGGCGCCGGAGGGGCCGAGGGCGTCGCGCACCGCCGCCACCCGCGCCAGGTCGTCGGCCGCGCTCTGCCCGGGCTCGGCGACCTTCACCTTCGCCGTCCGGCAGCCGGAGGCGCGGACGATCGCGTGCGCCCGCTCCGGCCCGACCGCGGGGACCGTGACGTTCACCGGCACCGCGTCGCGCACCGGCGCCGGCCAGCCGTCGACGGCCGATTCCACCGCCGAGGCCCACCAGCGGCGGCTCTCCGCGGCGTCGTAGTCCCAGAACGGGGAGAACTCCCCCCAGCCGGCCGGGCCGCGCAGCAGCACGCCGTCGCGGACGTCGATGCCGCGGAACCGGGTGCGCATGGGCACCTCGTAGACCGCCAGCTCGGTGATCCCCGCCGGCAGGGCGGCGGCGGGGGCGGCGGTCATGCGGATCAGCGTAGTTCGGCAGGGTCGTAGGCTTGCGCGTCGTGGCGGGATCGGGAGGGGGCGGCGCAGCACGGCGGCTCACCCTCGTGCCCGCGGCCCACCTCGCCGACGCCGACCTGCGCGCCGCCCTCGACGGCGGACGCCCGCTCGCCGTGCTGCCGGCCGGCCCGCCCGCGGTGGTCGACGCGGCCCGGGCGCTGCTGCGTCCCGACGAGCCGCTGGAGCCCGGCACCGACCTCGTCGTCGTCACCTCCGGCTCGACCGGGAGCGGCCGGGGGGTGCTGCTGCCCGCGGCGGCCCTGCGGGCGTCGGCGGCCGCCACGCACGACCGGCTGGGCGGCCCCGGCAGCTGGCTGCTCGCCCTGCCGGTGTCGGCGATCGCCGGGCTCCAGGTGCTCTGCCGCGCGGCGCTGGCCGGGCGGCCGGCGACCCGGCTGGAGTCCGGGGAGACGCTGACCGGTGCCGTCGCCCGCATGCCGGCCGGCGGCCGCCGCTACACCTCGATGGTCCCCACCCAGCTGCGCCGGGCCCTCGACGCCGAGCCCGGCGCCCTCCGCGCCTTCGACGCGGTCCTCGTCGGCGGAGCCGCTGCGGACCCGGCGCTGCTGGACCGGGCCCGCGCCGAGGGGGTCGCCGTCGTCACCACGTACGGGATGACCGAGACCGCCGGCGGCTGCGTCTACGACGGCCGGCCGCTGGACGGCGTCGGTGTGCGCGTCACCGACGGCGGGATCGATCTCGCCGGGCCCACGCTGGCCCTCGGTTACCGCGGCGATCCGCAGGCGACCGCCGCGGCGTTCGCCGACGGCTGGTTCCGCACCCGCGACGCCGGCGCCCTGGCCGCCGACGGCCGGCTCACCGTGCACGGCCGGCTGGACGACGTCGTCATCACCGGCGGGGTCAACGTGGCGCCCACCGCGGTCGAGGCGGCGCTGCGCGAGCACCCCGACGTCGCCGACGCCGTGGTCCTGGGCCGCCCTGACCCGGAGTGGGGGCAGCGCGTCGTCGCCGCCGTCGTCCCCTCCCCCGGCGCAACCCCCGACCTCGCCGCGCTGCGGCCGTGGGTGAGCGAGCGGCTGGGCGCGCCGGCCGCCCCCCGGGAGCTGCACCTCGTCGCCGCCGTCCCCCTCCTGCACACCGGCAAGCCCGACCGCCGCGCGGTCGCCGCCTCGATCCCCCAGGGAGCGCACTGACCATGGCCACCCCCGCCCAGTGGCTGGCCGGCGCCCGCCCGCGCACGCTCCCCGCGGCGCTCGCCCCGGTGCTCGTGGGCACCGGGGCGGCCGTCGCCCTCGACGGTTTCCGCCCCGGCCCGGCGGTGCTCGCGCTGCTGGTCGCCCTGGCGCTGCAGGTGGCGGTCAACTACGCCAACGACTACTCCGACGGCACGCGCGGCACCGACGCCGACCGGGTAGGCCCGATGCGGCTGGTCGGCTCGGGCGCGGCCTCCCCGCGGCAGGTGCTGGGAGCGGCGCTGCTGGCCTTCGCCGTCGCCGGTGTGGCCGGGCTGGCGCTGGCGGCGCTGTCCAGCTGGTGGCTGGTCGCGGTGGGCGCCGTGTGCATGGCCGCCGCGTGGACCTACACCGGCGGCCCGCTGCCGTACGGCTACCGGGCCCTCGGCGAGGTCTTCGTCTTCGTCTTCTTCGGGCCGGTGGCCGTCGTCGGGACGACGTTCGTGCAGACCGGCACCCTGCCGGGGCTGGCCTTCGCGGTGTCGGTTCCGATCGGGCTGCTCATCGTGGCGATCCTGGTGGTGAACAACCTGCGCGACATCGCGGGCGACGAGCAGGTGGGCAAGCGCACCCTCGCGGTGCTGCTGGGCGACCGCGCCACCCGCCTCGCGTTCGCGGCGCTGCTGGTCGTGCCGTTCCTCGGGATCGCCGCCGTCGGCGTCACCCGGCCGTGGGCGCTGCTCGCCCTGGCCGCCGCGCCGCTGGCGCTGTCCCCGATCCGGACCGTCCTCGCCGGGGCCCGCGGGCCCGCGCTGATCGCGGTGCTGCAGGCGACCGGCCTGCTCACCCTCGTCACCGGCGTGCTGCTGGCCGCCGGGCTCGCCCTGTCCTGAGCGGCTACTGCGCGCCGTCGCCGCTCAGCCGGTTGCGCAGGTCCTCCTTGGCCGCGCGCCGGGCGAGGCTGCGGGCGGCGAGCGCCTCGGTCAGCCGCTCGCGCGACGGGCGCAGGAGCAGGTAGGACACCGGCATCGACAGCAGCAGCCCGAACAGCAGACCGGGGAAGCTGCCCAGGCCGGCCCACCAGAGGATCAGCACCAGCGCGGCGGCGATCGCGAACCGGCCGATCGTGTAGACGAGCAGCCAGGGCAGCACCTTCGGCGGGGTTGCGGTGCCCCCCGCCGGGCTCACCGGTGTGCTGCCGGTCGGGTTCTGCTCAGCCATGACGGCCCTCCCACTTGGTCGAGAGAACGACCGTCGTCCTCGTGCGTGCGACCCCTCTGATCCGGTTCAACGCATCGATGGCCGCTTCGAGTGCCGGGATGTCGGTCACGCGCACCTTGAGCACGTACCCCTCGCTGCCGGCGACCCGCCAGCAGTCCTCCACCTCGGGGATCTCGCGCAGGCCCGCCTCGAGCCCGGTGTCGTCGACCGCGTCGCTCTCGATCACGCTCACCAGCGCGGTGACGTGCAGACCCACCGCCGGAGGGTCGACGACGGCGGTGTAGCCGGTGATCACGCCGGCGGTCTCCAGCTTGCCCACCCGCTCGTGCACGGCCGGCGAGGACAGCCCGACCTGCCGCGCGAGCTCGGCGTAGCTGGCCCGGCCGTTGGCGCGCAGCAGCTCGACGAGCTGCTGGTCGACGGCGTCGATGGGAGTGCTCCGTCCTGCCCCGGAACGGGGATCGTCCGATTTCTCGGCACCGAGTATCGCCGCGGACGTACGCTGGGTGCCGACGAGGGGGTGGGCCCGTGTTGTTCCTGGTGGTTCTCGTAGTGGCAGTGGTTGTCGTGGGCCTGGTGGTGCGCGCCGCGGCCAACGCCGACCCGGAGGGGCGTCCGCGTCCCGAGCGACGTCCGCAGCAGCCGCGTGGCCCGGTGCGCTTCGTCGCCCCGGACGACGACCCGGAGTTCCTGCGCGAGCTCGAGCGCCGGGCGCGCCGGGACGACGGCTCCCCGGCCTGACGCCGCCCGCGGGCGACCTGGGCTCAGGCCGCCCGCGCGGCTCCGAACAACCGGCGCCAGCCGCGGCGCGGGCGCGCCGGCGTGCTCCCGTCGGGCTCGGCGCCCGGCGTCGCGCCGTCGGCGTCCCCGGGCCAACCCAGTCCGCCGCCCTGACGGTCGGGATCACCCGGCCAGCCGAGGTCGCCCTCCTCCGCGGCACCCTGCGGGCTCCCGCGGTGCGCACCGGGGACGTCGGCCGCCCGGCCGGCGAGCGCGGCCTCGACGAGCGGGTGCGATGCCGCCCCGTCGGCCGCCGTGTGCCTACCCACGCCGCATCTCCCGGCGGGCCCGTGCGCTGCTGGTCAGCTCCATGAGGGCATGGAAGCACGCAGGCCCGGCCCCGGTCACCGCTCCGCGCCGCGTCGCTCCCCGGACGGGGGAGGACGGTCGGCTCAGTCGAGCCCGCCGTAGCTGTGCAGGCCGGTCGAGACCATGTTCACGTAGAGCAGGTTGAACAGCACGACGGCGAAGCCCACCACGTTGATCCAGGCCGCCGGCCGGCCGCGCCACCCCGCCGTCGTCCGGGCGTGCAGGTAGGCGGCGTAGACGACCCAGGAGATGAACATCCAGGTCTCCTTGGGGTCCCAGCCCCAGAACCGGCCCCAGGCGCTCTCCGCCCAGATCGCGCCGGCGATCATGGCGAAGGTGTAGATCGGGAAGCCGAAGACGGCGGTGCGGTGCGCCACCCGGTCCAGCCCCGCGGCGGACGGCAGCCGGTCGATCAGGCCGCCGCCGGACCCGGGCTCGCCGGCGGTGCGGCGGGTGCGGACGAGGAACAGCGCGCTGGCGATGCCGCTCACCAGGAAGATCCCGGACCCCAGGATGGCGCTGGACACGTGGATGCCCAGCCAGCTCGACCGCAGGGCGGCGACCAGCGGCCCGGCCTCGGTGTAGAGGAACAGGCCGATGCCGACCATCGCGAGGATCACCGGGCCGAGCACGAAGACGCCGATGTGCCGCAGCGAGGGCTGCCGGACGGCCAGCACGAAGTAGGCGACCACGGCGACCAGAACGACGGCCGTGGCGAACTCGTACATGTTGCCCCAGGGCAGCCGGTCGGTGGCCATGCCGCGGGTGACGAGGACGCCGGCGTGCGCGACCGCGCCCAGCGCGGTGAGCGCCATGCCGAGCAGACCCCAGCGGGTGCCCTGCGCCGTCTCCGGCGCCTCCTGCCCGGCCGGGGGCGTGGGAGCTCCCGGGCCCCCGCCGACCCCGGCGAGCTCGCGGCTGCGCACGCTCCGCCGGCCGAAGGCCAGCTGGGCGCAGAAGGCGAGCAGCGCGACCGAGTAGAGCGCGACGCTCACGGAGAAGAGGTTGTCGGACAGCTCGGCCAGCGAGGAGTCAATCACGCGGGGGGACCTCCGGTTCGGGTGCGGTGGGGGCGGCGTCCGGGGCGTCCAGCGCGTCCCGCAGGTCGTCGGACAGGATGGCGAACCGGGAGCCGCTCTCGCCGCCGCCCCGCGTCAGCGAGGCGAGCGTGAGCACGGTACCGCCGCCGTCCCGGGCGGGTTCGGCCCGGGCGAAGACGCGCTCCCGGCGCAGCAGGAGCATGCCGAGCAGCCCGGCGAGCAGGGTGATCGAGGAGCCCAGCACCCACACCTGCCCGGGGTCGTGGGAGAACTGCATGGCGGCGAACTCCTTGACCCCGCTGAAGGTGATCCGGGTGCCGTCGGGCAGGTCCAGGGACTCGCCCACAGCGAGGTTCGCCGCGCCCACCTCGGTGAGCCGGCCGCGCTCGATCTGGCTCCGGTCGATCGAGTACACCGACTGCGGCAGCCCGGAGTCCAGGCCCAGGTAGCCCTGGTAGGCGAAGATCGCGACCTGCGGGGCCAGCGGCCGGGGGTCGACCGAGGTCAGCAGGCCGCCCTGGACCAGGCCGGTCGGCGCGAAGAAGCCCTCCAGCGCCAGCTGCTCCTCCTGCCCCGGGATGTCGGGCAGCTTGAGCGCGCCCTCGCTGGCCATCATCTGCGGATCGCTGGGCAGGAACGGGACGGTCAGGTCGGTGAACGTAGTGCCGTCGGGCACGGTGACGGTGAAGGTCGGGCTGAAGCCGTGGCCGGTCACGTAGACCCGGTCGCCGTCGACCCGCAGGGGGTCGTTGACCCCGATGGTGGTCGCCCGCCCCTCGGCGGAGGGCGCGCCGTAGCGGATGTCGGCGGTGAACGAGGCCGCGGTGAGGTTCTCCTCGTACTCGGCCCGGAACTGCTCGAGGTCGACGCAGAGCGCGCTGAGGTCGCCGCTGTCGACCAGCGGACCCGCGGAGTAGGTGTCGTACTGCTGGAACGCGTTGCAGAAGCCCTGGCCCTCGGTGACCAGGATGCTGCCCTCGTAGCCCCAGAGCTTCCCGCCGGCCAGGCCGAGCAGCAGGGCGAGCAGGGAGAGGTGGAAGACCAGGTTGCCGGTCTCCTTGAGGTGCCCCTTCTCCGCCGAGAGCTCGGGGCCGCGGGCCCCGTCGCGGCGAACGACCCGGTAGCGCCGCACCCGCAGCTCCTCCTCGACGACGTCGAGGGCGGCCGCGTCGCCCAGCGGGCTGCGCAGCTCCCCGGAGTCGGGCAGCCGCAGCAGGTTCCGCGGCACGGGGGGCGGCGGGGTGCGCAGCGCGCGGGCGTGCTCCAGGGCCCGGGGCACCACGCAGCCGATCAGCGAGATGAACAGCAGCAGGTACACCGCGGCGAACCACGGCGAGCTGAAGACGTCGAACAGGTACAGGTCGTCGAGGACCGGGGCCAGCGTCGGGTGGTCGGCGAAGTACTGCCGCACGTTGTTCTGCGACAGCGACCGCTGCGGCAGCAGCGAGCCGGGCACCGCCGCCAGGGCGAGCAGGAACAGCAGGATGATCGCCGTCCGCATCGCGGTCAGCCGCCGCCACCAGCGCAGCAGCAGCCCGCCGAGCCGGGACCCCGCGGAGGAGCCGTCCGGAGGCATCGGCGTCGCCGGCCGCGGAGGTGCCTCGACGCTCACAGCGAGGTCTCCGCCAGTCCGTTGGCCGCGAGCCAGGACCGCAGCCAGCCCATCATCTCGGTCCAGGCACCGGTGAGCAGGAGCAGCCCGATGACGACCAGGACGACGCCGCCGATCCGGGTCACCAGCGCCGCGTGCCGGCGCAGGAACGTCGTCGCCCCGACCGCCCAGCGGGCGCCGAGCGCGACCAGCACGAAGGGCACCCCCAGGCCCAGGCAGTACGCGACGCCCAGCACCGCGCCCCGCCCCGCCGAGGCCTCGCTGACCGACAGCGAGTAGACCGCGCCGAGCGTGGGCCCCAGGCAGGGCGTCCAGCCCACCCCGAACACGACGCCCAGCAGCGGGGCGCCGGCCAGACCGGCCGCGGGGCGGACGGAGAGCTTCTTGGTGCGTTGCAGCAGCGGCAGCCAGCCGAGGAAGGCGAGCCCCACGACCACGGTGATCAGCCCGAAGACGACGTCGACGGTGCGCGCGTACTGGAGCGCCAGCCGGCCCAGGCCGCCGAACGCCGTCGCGAAGGCGATGAAGACCGCGCTGAAGCCCAGCACGAAGAGCAGCGCGCCGAGGACCATCCGGCCGCGGGGGGCGCGCTCGTCGGCCGGCGCACGCACCGCCGTCGCGGTGCTGCCCGCGCCGCCCGGGGCCGGGACCGCCGGTGCGGGCGCGGGTGCGCGCGTGCCGCTGCCGACGAGCCCGGTGACGTAGGACAGGTAGCCGGGCACCAGCGGCAGCACGCAGGGCGAGGCGAAGCTGATCAGCCCGACGAGCGCGGCCACGCCCGCCGCCACGAGCAGCGGGCCGTCGGTCACCAGGCCGGCGAAGGTCTCCCCCACGGTCAGACCTCTTCCGCCAGCAGCAGGTCGAGGGTGCTGCGCAGGTCCTCCTGCGACACCTCGGCGGTGAAGACGGCGGCCACGCGGCCCTCCCGGTCCAGCACGATGGTCGACGGGATCGCCGTCGCCGGGTAGTCGCGGAAGGCCAGGGCCACCTCGCCGCGCGGGTCGTGGATCGAGGGGAACTCGATGTCGAAGCGCTCGACGAAGGCCAGCGCGAACTGGTCGTCGGTCTCCTTCACGTTCAGCCCGAGGAACTGCACGCCCTCGTCCCGCACGTCGGCGTAGACCTCCTGGAACTCCGGCGTCTCGACCCGGCAGGGCGCGCACCACGAGCCCCAGAAGTTGAGCACCGCGATGTCGCCGGCGAGCTCGGCGGAGGAGAACTCCCCCCCGCCGAGCAGCGTGCCGGAGAACTCCGGCGCCGAGGCCCGCTCGTCCTGCGGGATCACCTCACCGCGCGGGGTGCCGGCGACGAACCGGAACTCGCCGCCGTTGTTGACGTCCACCGCGTCGGTGCCGGTGGAGCACCCGGTGAGGAGCGCCGCCGCCAGGACGGCCGTGAGCACCCGTCTCATGCGCCCGGCACCGCGTCGGGGTCGGTGGCGCCGGCCGGCTCGGCGTAGGAGACGCCCACGAACCGGTCGTCCTCGTAGGCGATCGAGGTGACGCTGGCCAGCGAGCACTCGCGGCGGCGGGGGTCGTGGGCGAAGCGGCGGCCCTCGACGTGCAGGCGGGTGGTCCAGATGGGCAGCTGGTGGCTGACCAGCACGGCCTCGTGCCCGCGGGCGGCGTCGCGGGCGGCCTCGACGGCGGCGATCATGCGCGCGGCGATCTCGACGTACGGCTCGCCCCAGGAGGGCTGCATGGGGTTGCGCAGCTTCCACCAGTTGCGGGGCGCCCGGAAGACGCCGCCCCCGCGGCCGACGACCGTGCCCTCGAAGGCGTTGCCCGCCTCGATGATCCGCTCGTCGACGGCGACCTCCAGCCCGGTGGCCTCGGCCAGGGGGCGGCTGGTCTGACGGGCCCGCTCCAGGGGGCTGGACACCAGGTGCGTGACGTCGTGACCGCGGAACCACTCCGCGGCGGCGACCGCCATGGCCTCGCCGGCGGCCGACAGCCGGTAGCCGGGCAGCCGGCCGTAGAGCACGCCGCCGGGGTTGTGCACCTCGCCGTGCCGGAGCAGGTGGACGACGGTCGTCGTGCTCACGAGGACCGCTCGCTGTCCACCGCGCCGGTGCGGTGGGTCGCCACCTCGGCCGCGGCCCGCGCGGCGGCGGGCAGCGCCTCGAGCACCCGGTCCAGTGCCTCACCGGCGAGCTGGGCGTTGACGAACCACGCCTCGAACGCCGAGGGCGGCAGGTATACCCCGCGGGCGAGCAGCGCGTGGAAGAACGCGGTGTACCGGGAGACGTCCTGGGTGCGGGCGTCGTCGTAGTCGCGCACCTGGCGCTCGTCGGGCACGAAGAAGATCGAGAACATGTTGCCGGCCTGCTGCACCCGGTGCGGCACCCCGGCGGCGAACAGGGCTGCGCTGGCGGCGCCCCGCAGCACCGCGGAGACCTCGTCGCAGTGCGCGTAGACCTCGTCGGTGCAGTTCCGCAGGGTGGCCAGCCCGGCGGCGACGGCGACCGGGTTCCCCGACAGCGTGCCCGCCTGGTAGACCGGCCCGCTCGGCGCGAGGTGGTCCATGAGGTCGGCCCGGCCGCCGAAGGCCGCGGCCGGCAGCCCGCCGCCCATGACCTTGCCGAAGGTGAAGAGGTCGGCGTCGACGGGGTCGAGGCCGTACCAGCCCGAGCGCGAGACGCGGAAGCCGGTCATGACCTCGTCGAGGACCAGCAGGGCGCCGTGCGCGGCGGTGATCCGGCGCAGCTCGGCGTTGAAGCCGTCCAGCGGCGGCACGACGCCCATGTTCCCGGCGGCCGCCTCGCTGATGACGGCGGCGATCCGGTCGCCGCGGTCGGCGAAGACGGCCTCGACGGCGGCGACGTCGTTGTAGGGCAGCACGATCGTGTCGGCGGCCGCCCCGGTGGTGACGCCGGGGGTGTCCGGCAGCCCGAGCGTCGCCACCCCGGAGCCGGCCGAGGCGAGCAGCGCGTCGACGTGGCCGTGGTAGTTGCCGGCGAACTTGACCAGCAGCGGCCGCCCGGTGACCCCGCGCGCCAGCCGGACCGCCGAGAGCACCGCCTCGGTGCCGGAGTTGACCAGCCGCACCCGCTCCACGGGCGCCACCCGGGCGCGGATCTCCTCGGCGAGGTCGAGCTCGCCCTCGGTCGGGGCGCCGAACGACAGGCCCCGGCGGGCGGCGGTGGCCACCGCCTCGACGACGGCGGGGTGCGCGTGCCCGAGGATCATCGGGCCCCAGGAGCTGACCAGGTCGACGTAGCGCCGCCCGTCGGCGTCGGTGATCCACGGGCCGGAGCCCTCGACCATGAAGCGCGGCGTGCCGCCGACGGCGCGGAACGCGCGGACGGGCGAGTTCACCCCGCCCGGGGTGATCTCCTGCCCACGGGCGAAGAGGCCGGCCGAGACCGGGGCCTCGTAGGTGTAGGGCGAGCTGTCCAACGAGGTCACGTGCCCAGTGTCCCCTGTGTTCCCCGGGTCCGGTCGGAGGTATCGCGCACACCTGCCAGGAGCGCGGTCCGCAGCGCGGCCGGATCGCGGGTGGGCACCAGCACGGTGCGCCCGTCGATGAGCCGGAGCGGCAGCCCGGTGCGGCCGCGGGGCAGCGACCCGCCGCCGCCCAGCACCGGCGCGCCGGCGTCCACGCCCCGGTCCGCGTCGCGGAGCGCGGCGGCGTCGACCTCCCGCAGCGGCACCTGCTCGCGCCCGACGGCCAGCCCGTCGGCGTCCACCCGCACCGTCCAGACCCGCCGGGCCGCCAGGCAGCCCAGCGCGACGGCGCCCGGCGCCCCGACCAGCGCCACCACCCACAGCAGCGGGGGCAGGTCGGCGCCGGGCAGCACGAGGTCGCAGACGAGGACGAGCCCGAGGACCCCGGCGACCGCCCAGAACGGCCGCCAGGAGCCCCCGGGCTCGACGTACGGGTCCACCGTGCTGTCCCCCCGGACCGGTCAGCGCGCGACGAGCCGCGCGGCCTCGACCGCCCAGTAGGTGAGCACCTGGCCGGCGCCCGCGCGGCGGATGGCGATCAGCGTCTCGAGGATGGCCCGCTCGCGGTCCACCCAGCCGTTGGCCGCGGCGGCCTCGACCATCGCGTACTCGCCGCTGACCTGGTAGGCGCTCACCGGCACGTCGACCGCCTCGGCCACCCGGGCCACGATGTCCAGGTAGGGGAGCGCGGGCTTGACCATCACCGCGTCGGCGCCCTCGGCGAGGTCCTGCCGGACCTCGCGCAGCGCCTCGTCGGCGTTCGGCGGGTCCATCTGGTAGCTCGCCCGGTCGCCGAACTGCGGCGCCCCCTCGGCGGCCTCGCGGAACGGGCCGTAGAAGCCGGAAGCGTACTTGGCCGCGTAGGCGAGGATCGGCACCTCGGTGAAGGCGGCGCTGTCCAGCCCGGCGCGGATCGCCGCCACCTGGCCGTCCATCATCCCGCTCGGCGCCACCAGGTGGGCCCCGGCCTGCGCCTGCGCGATCGCCACCGCCGCGTACCGGTCCAGCGTGGGGTCGTTGTCCACCACCCCGGCCGGCGTGACGACGCCGCAGTGCCCGTGGTCGGTGTACTCGCACAGGCAGAGGTCGGCCATGAGCACCAGCTCGTCGCCGAGGTCGGAGCGCAGCTGCTGCAGCGCCACGTTGACCACGCCGTCGGCGGCGTCGGCCTGGGAGCCGACCGGGTCCTTCTCCCCGGGGATGCCGAAGATCATCAGCCCGCCGATGCCGGCCTCGGCGGCCTCCTGCGCGGCCTTCCGCAGCGAGTCGGGCGTGTGCTGGACGACGCCGGGCATCGAGCTGATCGGGACCGGCGCGTCGATGCCCTGCTTGACGAAGACCGGCAGCACCAGGTCGGCCGGGGCCAGCCGGGTCTGCGCGGTCAGCCGCCGCAGCGCGGGCGTCGACCGCAGCCGGCGCCCGCGCGCGAAGCCCGGGTTCGCGCCACCCCGGTGGACGTCCGTCACCTGCCCTCGCCGTCCTCCGCCTCGCGCAGCGACAGGGCGTACTCGGCGAGCGCGTCGACCAGCGGGGCGACCGCGGCGGTCTCCGGCTGGACGTCCACGCGCAGGCCGAACTCCTGGGCGCTGGCCGCCGTCGCCGGGCCGATCACCGCGACGACGGTCTTGGCGTGCGGCTTGCCGGCGATGCCGACCAGGTTGCGCACCGTGCTCGACGAGGTGAAGCAGACGGCGTCGAAGCCGCCGCCCTTGATGGCCTCGCGCACCGACGCGGCCGGCGGCGCGGCGCGCACCGTGCGGTAGGCGGTGACGTCGTCGATCTCCCAGCCCCGCTCGACCAGCCCGGCCGCCAGCGTCTCGGTGGCGATGTCGGCGCGCGGCAGGAGGACGCGGTCGATCGGGTCGAAGACGTCGTCGTAGGGCGGGAAGTCGGCCAGCAGGCCCTGGCTGGACTGCTCGCCGGTCGGCACCAGCTCCGGCTGGATCCCGAAGGCGCGCACGGCCTCGGCCGTCTGCTCGCCGACGCAGGCGACCTTGACCCCGGCGAAGGCGCGGGCGTCGAGGCCGAGCTCCACGAACTTCTCGCGGACGGCCTTCACCGCGTTCACCGAGGTGAACACGATCCAGCCGTAGCGGCCGGTGACCAGGCCCTTGATGGCGCGGTCCATCTGAGCGGGGCTCCGCGGCGGCTCGACGGCGATCGTCGGCACCTCGACCGGCACCGCGCCGTAGGCCCGCAGCCGGTCGCTCATCTCGCCGGCCTGGTCCTTGGTGCGGGGCACCAGCACCCGCCAGCCGAACAGCGGGCGGCTCTCCCACCAGGACATGCGGGCCCGCTTGTCGACGGCGGTGCCGATGGTGGCCACCACGTGCCCGCTGAGCGGGTCGAGGCCGGCGGTCTTCTCCGCCACGGCCGCGAGCTTGGCGACGATGCTCTTCTGGCCGGTCCCGGAGCCGCCGGTCGTCACCACGACCGGGGTGCTGCCGGACAGGCCGCCCTCGACCAGCCGCACGGCGGCGTCCGGGAGCTCGTCGGCGGCCCCCTGCAGGACCAGCGTGCCGCCGGCCGCGGCGGCCGCGGCGGCCAGCGCGCTGACGTCGACGCCGCTGCGCAGGTCGGCGGTCACCGCGGTGCTGCCCAGCGCCACGCCGGCGAAGGCGGGCACGGCGGTGGCGGTGGCGACGCCGGGCACGACGTCGAAGGGGATCGAGGTGCGGCCGACGGCGAGCACCTCCTTGACCACCTCGTCGGAGGTGTAGGGGTCACCGGTCACCAGCCGGACGACCACCGAGCCGTTCTTGGCCGCCGCGACGGCGCCCTTGGCGACGTCGGCGGGCTCGCCGGACACCGGGGTCAGGTCGGCCCCCGGGTTCGTCTCGCGGACGGCGTCCTGGACGGCGGGCGGCACGTCGGGGTCGACGAGGACCACCGCTGCCTCGGCCAGCGCCGCGGTGGCGCGGGCGGTGAGCATGCCCGGGTCACCCGGACCGGCGCCGACGAACACGACCCGGCCGGACTGGCCTGCGGTCTTGCGCAAGCGCGTCATCGCGTGCTCCTGATCCTGGCCCGGGAGTCCCGGGCGTCTGTCATGGCCCGGTTCCGGGCCGTTGGTGGGGTCTGGGGGTGCGGTGCGGCGGCGGGAGCCGCCGGGGACCGCGCGGGCCCGGTCACTCCCGGGCCGCCATCAGCGCGGCGGCGCCGCGGTCGAGCAGCTCGGCGGCGAGCGAGCGGCCGAGCGCGGCGGCGTCGGCCAGCGGAGCGGTGAGCGAGCCGCGAACGGAGTCGCTGCCGTCGATGGCGGTGACCGAGGCACGCAGGTACAGCTCCGGTCCGTCCTCCCCCTCGGCGACCTCCGCGTAGGCGGCGACCGGCGCGCTGCAGCCGGCCTCGAGCGCGGCGAGCGTGGCCCGCTCGGCCACCACGCAGGCGCGGGTGGGGGTGTCCTCGAGCCGGCCCAGCAGCTCCCGCGTGCGGGCGTCGCTGGCGCGGCACTCCACGGCGAGGGCGCCCTGCGCCGGGGCCGGCAGCACCTGCAGCGGGTCGAGGGTCTCGGTGATCCGCTCCGTCCGGCCGATCCGGCTCAGCCCGGCGCGGGCCAGCACGACGGCGTCGAGGTCCCCCCGGCCGCCGGCCGCGCCGGCCACCCGGCCGAGCCGGGTGTCGACGTTGCCGCGGATCGGGACGATCTCCAGGCCGAGCCCGAGGGCGCGCAGCTGGGCGACCCGGCGGGGTGCGCCGGTGCCGATCCGCGACCCGGGCGGGAGCTCCCCGAGGGTGAGCCCGTCGCGGGCCGCGAGGGCGTCGCGCGGGTCCTCCCGCGGCGGGACGGCGGCGATGCTCAGGCCCGGCTCCGGCGCCGTCGGCAGGTCCTTGTAGCTGTGCACCGCCAGGTCGACCTCGCCGGCGAGCAGGGCCCGGCGGATCGCCGCGACGAACACGCCGGTGCTGCCCATCTGGGCGATCGTGGCCTGCGAGCGGTCGCCCTCGGTGCTGATCAGCACCAGCTCGACCGGCACGCCGGTGGCGGCGGTGAGGGCGTCGGCGACCGCCTGCGACTGGGTGCGGGCCAGGACGCTGGCCCGGGTGCCCAGCCGGAGCGGCGCGGCGGTGCCCTCGGTGGTCGTCGGCTGCACGTCGGTGGCGGTCATGCCGGGCCTCCCGGACGGTCGGGGTCGACGGTGACGGCCTCGGCCAGCCGGCCGGCGCCAGGGGTGACGTCGGCGTCGATGCCCAGCCCGAACAGCGCCCGCAGGGCGCCCGCGTAGTCCGTGCCGCCCGGGGTGGCGGCCAGCTCCTTCACCCGCACGGTCGGCTCGTGCAGCAGCTTGTCGACGACGCGGCGCACGGTGCGGGCGATCTCGGCGCGGGCACGCGCGTCCAGGTCGGGCAGCCGGCCCGCGAGCCGGAGCAGCTCGGCGTCGACGACCTCGGCGGCCTGGGTGCGCAGCGCGGAGACCGTCGGCCCGACCTCGGCGGCCTGGCGCTCGGCGCGCAGCAGCGCGGCCTCGGCCTCGATCATGGCGCGCGCGGTCGTGATGTCGTGAGCGGCGACCGGGCCGGGCCCGTCCTCGCCGTCGCGCCGCTCGCCCTGCAGCAGGGCGAGGTCGACGACGTGCACCCCGGGGAGGGCGGCCACGCCCGGGTCGACGTCCCGCGGCAGCGCCAGGTCGATGACGACGAGCGGCCGGTCGCCGCGGCCGGTCATCGCCGCGGCGACGACGTCGGTGGTGACGACCAGCCCGGTGGCGCCGGTGCAGGTGAGCAGCACGTCCGCGGCGGCCAGCTCGGCGGCCGTCCGGTCCAGCGGCGCGGGACGCCCGCCGACGGTCTCGGCGAGCCGGTGCGCGGAGGACTCGGTGCGGCTGCTGACGACGACGTCGGCGCCGCGGCGGGCCAGGGTGGTCGCGGCGAGCGCACCCATCGAGCCGGCGCCGATCACCAGCACCGGACGCCCGGCGAGGTCCCCGATGCGGGCCTCGGCCCGGTCCAGGGCGACCGACACCAGCGAGGCGCCGGCCCGGTCGATGCCGGTCTCGGAGTGCACCCGCTTGCCCACCCGGAGGGCGCGCTGCGCGACCGGGTGCAGCGCCCGACCGACGGTCCCCTCCTCGCGGGCCAGCGCGTAGGCCGCGCGCAGCTGGCCGAGCACCTGGGTCTCGCCCACGACCATGGAGTCCAGCCCCGCGGCCACCGTGAACAGGTGGGCGACCGCCTGGTCCTCGTAGTGCACGGTGACGTACGGGGAGAGCTCCTCCACCGTCGCCCCCGCCTGCCGGGCGAGCACCCGGCTGACGTCGGTGACGCCGCCGTGGAACCGCTCGACCTCGGCGAAGACCTCGACCCGGTTGCAGGTGGCGAGGACCAGCGCCTCGCTGACGTGGTCGCTGCCGACCAGCTCGTGCAGCGCCTTGACCCGGTCGTCGCCACCCATCGCGAACTGCTCGAGCAGCGCGACCGGTGCGGTCTGGTGGCTCACGCCCACGGCGAGGAGGCTCACGCCGACACCTCCCCCACGGTCGTGCGCTGCTGGCCGAGGAAGGCGAGCACCTGCAGCTCGACGGAGAGGTCGACCTGGCGGACGTCCACACCGGCCGGGGCCGACAGCGTCACGGGCGCGAAGTTCAAGATGCTCCTCACCCCGGCCGCGGAGAGCCGGTCGCAGACCTGCTGGGCGACGTCGGCCGGGGTCGCGATGACCCCGATGGAGGCCTGGGTGGCCGTCACGGTCGCCTCCAGGTCGGTGATGTCCTGCACGGTCAGCCCCCCGATGCGCCGCCCGACCCGGTCGGGCGCGGCGTCGAAGAGGCCGACGATCTCGAAGCCCCGGCTGCCGAAGCCCGCGTAGTCCGCGAGCGCGGTGCCGAGGTTCCCGATGCCGACCAGCACGCAGGCGCGGGACTGCTCGGCGCCCAGCACCCGGGCGATCCGCTCGCGCAGCGCGCGCACCTCGTAACCGACCCCGCGCACACCGCAGGACCCGAGGTGGGACAGGTCCTTGCGCAGGCCCGCCGGGTTGACGCCGGCCGCGGAGGCGAGCTCGCCGGAGGAGACGGTGGTCCGGCCGCCGTCAGCGAAGCTGGTCAGCACCCGTAGGTACACGGCCAGGCGGGCGACGGTGGCCTCCGGGATGGTCCGGGGCCGCGGCTGGATCACGGGGCACTCCACAGCGGTCGCACCCGAGGGCCCGGCGGGCGCCGGGGGCGGGGCTACGACATCGGGACGCGAGCAGCACGTGCTCGCGTCCGCCACGGTAACCGCTTGTGAACGCTGGAACAAAGTCGCCGGCCGGGCACCGCCCCGCTGACCTGGCCGGATCGGACGCCAGGTGTGGCGGAGACCACCGTAGCCGCCGCGGTGGATCCACCCGGACGGGGGGTCCGCTGCTCAGTCCAGGCCGAGGTCCCGCCGCAGGCGGGGGACGTCGAGCGTGAAGTAGGCGTGCTCGCGCCCGTCGAGCAGCAGCACCGGCACCCGGTCGCCGTACTCGGCCTGCAGCTCCGGATCGCCGTCGACGTCGACCTGCCGCGGCTCGAGCCCGGCCCGGGCGGCGATCGGCGCCAGCTGCTCGGCGGCGGTGAGGCAGAGGTGGCAGCCGTCACGCACCAGCAGCTGCAGCCGCGGCTGCTCACCCACCGGTGTGCTCCCCCGCGCCGGCGCTGACCGCGGCGTCGGTACCGGCCCCGTCCTCGTCGGCGTCGCTGAGCCCGAGCTCCCGCAGCCGGGCCCGGCTGACCTTGCCGGTCAGGGAGTGCGGCAGGGACGGGAGGAAGTGCACCGACCCGGGCACCTTGTAGCGGGCCAGGGACTGCGAAGCGTGCGCCTGGAGCTGCGCCACCGTGAGGCTCTCCCCCGGCGCCAGGACGACGACGGCGCGGACCGCCGCGCCCGTGCGCGGGTCGGGCACGCCGATGACCGCGCTCTCCACGACCGCCGGGTGCTGGTCGAGCACCCGCTCCACCTCGGCCGGGTAGACGTTGAAGCCGCTGACCAGGATCAGGTCGCTGCGTCGGTCGACCAGGTGCAGGTCGCCGTCGGCGTCGCGGTAGGCGAGGTCCCCGGTGCCCAGCCAGCCGTCGGCGTCGGGACCGTCGACGCCGTCGGGCCAGTAGCCGGAGAAGAGGTTGGGGCCGCGCACCCAGATCTCGCCGGGGCCCTCGTCGGAGTCGTCGGCGTCGTGGGTCCCGCCGGTCCCCCCGGCCTCCTCGTCGCCGCCGCCGGCGGCGGTCGGGTCCGCGCCGCTCGCGGCGGTGTCGCGCAGGGCCAGCTCCAGACCCGGGAGGGGGCCACCGATGCAGGCCGGCTTGGCCCGGCCGGTGGCCAGGGTGCTGGCCACCACGGGCGCCGCCTCGGTCAGGCCGTACCCCTCCCACACGGTGACCGCGGCCCGGTCGCGCATCGCCGTCCAGACCTCCTCGGGCAGCGGCGCGGCGCCGGCGGAGGCGATCCGGACCGCGGCGAAGCCCCGCCGCAGCTCGGCGTCGGGGTGGGCGGGGTCCTCGAGGTTGCCGGCGTCGGCCGCGGCGAGCCACGCCTGGTACATCGGCGGGGCGCCCGGCACGGTCGTGACCTGCTCCTCGGCCATGACCGCCAGGGACCCGCGCGGGTCGAAGGTCTCCAGCAGCACGGCGCACGCCCCGGTCGCGGCGACCAGGCCGAAGCCCGCGTTGAGGCCGTAGACGTGGAACAGCGGGAGCACCAGCAGCACCCGGTCGTCGGCCCGGACCGGCGGCGAGGCCATGGCCAGGCACTGCTCCTGGTTGGCGCGCAGCGCGCCGGAGGTGAGCATCGCACCGCGCGGGCGGCCGGTCGTTCCGCTGGTGTAGCAGAGGAAGGCCAGCGCCTCGGGGTCGTCGGCGACGCCCGTCGCCGGCCCGTCGCCCTCGGGCGGCCCGGGGCAGACCGGCACGCCGGCCAGCGGGTCGCGGTCGGCGGCGACCACGAGCAGCGAGGAGCCGGAGTCGGTGAGGACGTGCTCGAGCTCGGGATCGGTGTAGGCGGTGTTCACCGGGACGACGACCAGCCCCGCCCGGAGCGCGCCGAGCACCGCCCGCAGCCAGTCCAGCCCGTTGGGCAGCTGGACGGCGACCCGCTCGCCGGGGGACAGCCCGCGGTCGGCGTACCCGGCCGCGGCCCGGTCCACCGCCACGTCGAGCTCGCCCCAGGTGAGCCGCCGGTCGCCGGCCACCACCGCCGGAGCCCCGGGGTCGCGCTGCGCGGCCGCGCGGACCAGCGCGGCCAGCGAGGTGCCTGCCTCGGACACTGACATCTCCTGTCGTCGGTGCGGCGCAGCCGGGCGCCGCCGCGCGCTCGTGGATGCTTGCGGGCAGGCTGCCGTGGACGAGCTGGGCCGATGTTGTCACCATGGGCCCCGCGCCGCAGCCCGCCGCGCGCCCTTCTGGCGTGCGCGGGTGTTCGAGGACGGTCCAGGCACAGCGGGCCGACGAGGAGGTCGATCGCCCGCATGCCGCACCCGCTGGACGCCGGGCGCCCTGCCGGCGCGGCCGCCTGCCCCGGGCCCGGCCCGCTCCCGACCCCCTTCTCCCGGGCGAGCTCCGTGGCGCTGCCCCCGCCCACCCGCGCGCCGGTCGGCGACGCGCCGGGGGGCCGGCCGGAGGGGACCGCCGCGCTTCCTCCCGAGGTGGTCGCGGAGCTCGCGGCCCGAGCCGGTGCCACCGCGGCCGGGGACGTCGACGTCTGGGCGCTGGTCCACCGGGCCCAGGGCGGGGACGCCGAGGCGTTCGGCCGCCTCTACGACCACTACGTGCCACTGGTGCACCGCTACGCCTACCACCGCGTCGGCGACCGGGCCACGGCCGAGGACGTCACGAGCGAGACCTTCGTGCGGGCGCTGCGGCGGATCGACTCGCTGTCCTTCCAGGGCCGCGACGTGGGCGCCTGGCTGGTCACGATCGCCCGCAACATCATCCGGGACCAGGTGAAGAGCAGCCGGTTCCGGCTGGAGGTCGCGACCGCGGACATGCGCGACGCCGACCGGGCCACCGACGGCCCCGAGGACGCGGTGCTCCAGCACCTCACCAACGAGCAACTGCTCGCCTGCGTCCGGCGGCTGAGCAGCGAGCAGCAGGAGTGCATCGTGCTGCGCTTCCTGCACGGCCTGTCCGTGTCCGAGACCGCCGAGATCATGGGCAAGAAGGACGGCGCCGTCAAAGCGCTCCAGCACCGTGCGGTCCGGCGGCTGGCGGGCCTGCTCCCCGAGGGCCTCCGGTGACCCGGGCGCGCCGGGCCCGCGTAACCGGCCGGGCCGTCCCGTCGTTGGGCACGTCGCAGCGCGCTCCCGGCACGAGCGGGACGACGACGGGAGGTGGCAGGTGCTCCGGCACGACGACGGCTCGACGCTGACCGGCCCGCCGGCCGCACCCGGGCCCGAGGCCGCGCTCGTCGCCCGTCTCGAGCAGCTCTCGGCGCACCTGGACACCGGCCCGGACCCGCAGTACCGGGCACGGGCACGCGCCCGCCTGGTCGCGATGGCCGCGGTCCGCACCCCCGAGCCGGCTCCGCGCACGCTGCGCGACCGGCTGCTCGCGGCGCAGGCCGTCGACCGGCCGCCGTCGCGCTGGCGCGGGCGGATCACCGCCGCGCTGGCCGGCACGGCCGTGGCGGCCACGGGGCTGGCGGCGCTGGTCGCCGTAGCTGCCGGCGCGGAGCCGGGCGACGCGCTCTACGACCTCAAACGCGGCACCGAGCAGACCCAGCTCGCGCTGGCCGGCGACAGCCGCGGCCAGACCCTCCTGGAGCTGGCGGGCACCCGGCTCGAGGAGCTCGGGCTGATCACCGGCGAGGGGGACGCGACGCTGGTCGTGCGCACGCTCGCCACGATGGACCGGCACACCACCGAGGGGGCCGCCTGGCTCACCCGGCGGGCGGTCGGCACGCAGGACACCGGGCCACTGGAGGCGCTCGCCGGGTGGACCGCCGAGCAGTCCGCCGGCCTGACCGCCCTGGAGGCGGCGGTCCCGGCGGGCGCCGAGCTCGCCTTCGGGCGGTCGGCCGACCTGCTTGGGGCGCTGACCGTCCGCGCCGAGGGCCTGCAGGCCGCCCTGGGGTGCGCGACCGGCCTCGCCACGGCCGGGGACGACGCCCTGGGCCCGGTCCCCGGTCGCTGCCCGGCGGACTCCCCGGCCGAGGTGGCCGAGGCACCTGCACGGCCCGGCACGGATGTCGTCACGGACGCCGGGCCGGGCCTCCCGCCGTCGGCGGGGCCGGCCGACCCGGCGAGCCCGGCTGTCCCCGCGCCGTCATCGGCACCCGTCGGCACCCCGCCGAGCACTCCTCCCGGAACCGCACGGGTGCCCGGACCGGGCTCCGTCCCGACGGAGGTCCCGGTCCCGCGGCAGGACGGCGGCCTCCTGCCGCCGCTGCCCACCCTGCGGCTGCCCGGCGGCGCCGGGGCGACCGGGACGCCGCCGCCCCCGGTCGTGGCCGTCCCGCTGCCGGGGCCGGGCCGCGTCTGCCTGCCGCCGCCGGCCGCGATCGGGGACTGCTGACCGCGGTCTGGACGCGCCCACCGATCCGGCTAGGGTCGGGGCCGGGGCAGCAGCCCGCTCGTCCCCGGCGGATCGAGACGCACCGAGTCAGGGAGGTCGCCGTGCCGCGACTGCCGGTACGCGGACGCCGTGCCGCGCAGCCCACGGAGCGGTCCCCCGAGGAGACCCGCGCGCACGTCGCCGGCGCGGCGTCGGCGGCGGCCGCGGCGGTCGCCGCCCCCTCGGCCGCCGAGCCCGACCTCACCGGGGCGGCGTTCTTCGACGTCGACAACACGATGATGATGGGCGCGTCGCTGTTCTGGTTCGCCCGCGGCCTGGCGGCCCGGAAGTACTTCTCCAGCCGCGATCTCACCCGGTTCGTCTGGCAGCAGGCCAAGTTCCGCATCGCCGGCAACGAGAGCGCCGACGACATGCTCACCATCCGCGAGAACGCGCTGGCCTTCGTCGCCGGTCGCGAGGTCTCCGAGATCCAGCAGGCGGGCGAGGAGATCTACGACGAGCTGATGGCCGACCGGATCTGGTCGGGTACCCGGAGCCTCGCCCAGCAGCACCTCGACGCCGGGCAGCGGGTGTGGCTGGTGACGGCCACGCCGATCGAGCTGGCATCGATCATCGCCCAGCGGCTGGGCCTGACCGGCGCCCTGGGCACCGTCTCGGAGATCGTCGACGGCCGCTACACCGGCCGGCTGGTCGGCGAGCTGATGCACGGCCCGGCGAAGGCCGAGGCGGTCCTGGCGCTGGCGGAACGGGAGGGGCTGGACCTGTCCCGGTGCACCGCCTACAGCGACTCGGCCAACGACCTCCCGATGCTGTCCCTGACCGGGACGGCGGTGGCGGTGAACCCCGACACCGAGCTGCGCGCCGTCGCCCGCGCCCGCGGGTGGACCATCCGCGACTACCGCACCGGCCGGAAGGCGGCGAAGATCGGCGTCCCCACGGTCGCCGCGGCCGCCGTCTCGGGCGGCCTGGTGGGCGGCGCGCTCGCGCTGCGCCGGCGCAACAAGCTGCCCTGGTGGGCCGCCGAGCCGGAGGCCCCGACCGTCCGGCCCCGCACGGCGCTGCAGGCGCTCCAGGCCTTCCACGCCTTCCAGACGCAGGCGCTTCAGGCGCCGAAGACGCTCTTCCGGCGCAGCAGCAGCTGGTAGAGCGAGTGCTGGATGGTCTCCCGCACCTGATCGGTGAGGTTGAAGACCAGCATCGGGTCCTCTGCCGCGGCCGGGCCGTAGGAGGCGGTCTCGATCGGCTCCCCGAAGGCGATGAGCCACTTCGACGGCAGCGGCACGAGGCCCAGCGGGCCCAGCAGCGGGAACGTCGGCGTGATCGGGAAGTACGGCAGCCCCAGCAGCCGGGCGGCGGTCTTCGCGTTGCCGACCATCGGGTAGATCTCCTCGGCGCCCACGATCGCGCACGGGATGATCGGTGCCCCGGTGCGCAGGGCCGCCGACACGAAGCCGCCGCGGCCGAAGCGCTGGAGCGTGTAGCGCTCGCGGAACGGCTTCCCGATGCCTTTGAACCCCTCGGGGAAGACACCCACCAGCTCGCCCTCGGTGAGCAGCCGCTCGGCGTCCTCGTTGCAGGCCAGCGTGGCGCCGAGCTTGCGCGCCATGGCCCCGACCACCGGGATGTCGAACACCAGGTCCGCGCCGAGCAGGCGGAACCGGCGGGCGGCCGGGTGCTCGTCGTGCAGCGCGACGGTGGTCATGAGCGCGTCGATGGGCAGCGTGCCGGAGTGGTTGGCCACCACGAGGGCGCCGCTGTCGGCCGGCACGTTCTCCAGCCCGACGGTCTCCACGCGGAACCACTTGTGGAACAGCGGCCGCAGCGCGGGCAGCAGGACGTGGTCGGCCAGGTCGGGGTCGAAGCCGAACTCGTCGGTCCGGTAGTCGCCGGTCAGCCGGCGCTGCAGGAACTCCACCCCGCCGGTGAGCTGCTCCTCCCAGCCCGGCTGCGGGGCCGCGGGGACGAAGGGCTCGTCGTCGTCGGGGCGCAGCGGGATCACGCGGGCCTCAGGCATCGCGCACCGCCCGCAGGCCGGGCGGCGGAGGAGTCGGTCGCAGCCGCTGCTCCACGGCGTTCGCCGTGTCCCCGACCCGGCCGAGCACCGAGCGCAGCCCACCGGCGACGGTGCGGACGGCGCCCGGGTCGAGGACGGGGGGGACGGTGCGGGCGTAGTCGGCCAGGGCGGCCTCCGTGGAGTAGCGGGGTGTGTAGCCGAACTCGGTGCGCAGGACGGTGGTGTCCACGACCCGGCCGAAGTTCAGGAAGCGCATCTGCTCGGGCGAGTAGTCCACGAAGCCGAAGCGACGGGAGACCCGGCCGACCGAGCCCAGCGTCGGCGAGGGCAGCGGCAGCTGGATCCGGCCGAGCCTGCGGATGGCCTGCGAGAGCAGCAGGGTGCCCTGACCGCCCACGTTGACGGTGCCGACGAAGTCGCCGGTGCTGGCCCGGGTGAGCACGGCCAGGGCGTCGTCCTCGTGCAGCAGCTGCACGCGGGCGTCGTAGCCCAGCGCCGTCGGGACGACGGGCATGCGGAGGAAGCCGGTCAGCAGCGAGTCGATCCGCGGGCCGATGAAGTTGGTGAAGCGCAGCACCGCGACGTCGACCTCGGGACGGCGACGGGCGAAGGAGCGCACGTAGCCCTCGATGTCCACGCTGTCCTTGGCGAAGCCCCCCGAGGGGACCTGCCGGGCCTGCATGGCCTCGGTGAAGACCGCGGGGTCGCGCGAGGAGGCGCCGTACACGGCGCTGGTGGACTTCAGCACGAACCGGCGCACCGACGGCGTGCGCTGGCAGGCGGCCAGGAGCTGCATCGTGCCGATGACGTTGAGCTCCTTCATCGGCACCCGCCCGCCGGAGCCGGCGGGCGTGGAGCTGATGTTCATGTGCACGACGGTGTCGACCGACGCCGCCGCGATGACCTTGCCGATCAGCGGGTTGCGGATGTCGGCCCGCACGAACTCCGTGCGACCCAGCCGGCGGAGCATGGCCGGCGACGGCGGGACGGTGTCCACGCCGATGACCCGGCGGATGCGCGGGTCCGCTGCGAGCTCGGCCGCCAGCGCACCCCCCAGCCACCGGCTCACGCCGGTGACGAGGACGACCGCGGGCGGCACGAGCGTCAGCTCACTTCTTGTTACGACGCTGAACGCGCGTCTTCTTGAGCAGCTTGCGGTGCTTCTTCTTCGCCATCCGCTTGCGCCGCTTCTTGATGACCGAACCCACGTGGTGCTCCCGACGTCGACTAGAGATGATCAGCTCGAACGCGACAGCGGATCGTGCCCGGTGTCGCTCGACGACCGAGGGTACCCGAGCCACCCCGCGGCGATGCCACGGCGATGACACCGTCACCCTCCGGGCGGCACCGCGGCCACGTGCCGGCTCCTGTCGGGTGGAGCCGACCCGTCACTCCTCGCGGGAGCCTCCGGCCCCCACTCGTCGCGACGCTGCGAGCAGAGCGGGGCGCTTCTCTCAGGCGATGTCGGTGTAGGCGTCGCGCAGGTAGTCCTGGACCGCGCGCTCCGGCACGCGGAACGAGCGGCCGACGCGGACGGCCGAGAGCTCGCCGGCGTGGACGAGGCGGTACACGGTCATCTTGGAGACCCGCATCATCGAGGCGACCTCGGCGACGGTCAGGAAGGTGACGGCGGCGCGGGGGGCCGGGACGGCGGTGCGGCCGATCGGCATGGCGGCGGGGTGCTGGGCCGGAACGGGGCGGGCGAGCGTGGCGGCCATCGGGCGGCCCATCGGGCGGGGGACGGGCATCCCCGGACGGACGACGGTGGCGGCAGCGTGGCGCTGGGGCATGGTCATGTCTTCGTCTCCGGAACCTAGCTCGTGTCGTGGCGCCGGCTTCCCCACCGGCAACTGAACACGCACGCGCTGGTACTGAGAGTAAGGGGACTGACGTGACTGAAGCGATGGGTGAAACGAACAGGCGGACCGGTCCGTACTAGGCAGAACTACACCTATGCAACACGGTGCACACGCGTTCCGGCGCGTTTCGCGACACGGTGAGAGAACGGTGACGCTGCGTGGCACCACCGGACCCGGATGTGCACTAACGTGTTCGCCCGCTCACGCCGGGTGCCCGTCGACCTGTCGACACGGGAAGGCACCGGCACCGCGTCCCGCGCTGTCGACGTCAGGACTTGTCGACGCCGAGCTCCACCGACCGGGCGTGCGCCGCCTCGATGGCGGCCATCAGCGCCGCACGGACGCCGTGCTTCTCCAGCTCGCGGATCGCGGCGATGGTGGTACCGCCCGGGCTGGAGACCGCTTCCCGCAGCTGGACGGGGTGCTCCCCCGAATCGCGCATCATCACCGCGGCGCCCAGCGCGGTCTGCACGATGAGGTCCGCCGCCAGCGCTCGCGGGAGACCCAGCAGGATGCCCGCGTCGACCATCGCCTCGACGAGGTAGAAGAAGTACGCCGGTCCGCTGCCGGACAGCGCCGTGACGGCGTCCTGCTGCGACTCCGGCACCCGCCGCACCTTCCCGACGGCGGCCAGCAGCGCCTCGGCCTCGTCCAGGTGCTCCTCCCCCGCGTGCGCCCCGGCCGAGAGCACGCTCATGCCCTCGTCCACCAGCGCCGGCGTGTTCGGCATGACCCGCACCACCGGCACCCCGGCCGGCAGCGCCGCCTCGATCCGCCGCGTCGGCACCCCGGCCGCGACCGAGACCACCAGGTGCCCGTCGTCGACGTGGCCGGCGACCAGGGCGAGGAGCGTGTCGATGTCCTGCGGCTTCACCGCCAGCAGCAGCACCCGTGCCCGGGCGGCGGCGTCGGCCAGCTCCACCGCGGGGACGCCGTAGCGCTCGGTCAGCTCCGCCCCGCGCTCGGCGCTGCGCTCCACGACGAGGAGCCCGTCGGCCCCGCCGCGGCGGACCAGGCCGGACAGCAGCGCCTCGCCGATCTTCCCGCCCCCGATGACGGCCAGCCCGCGGCGGCCGGTGGCGGTCACGCCCGGGCTCCCGCGACGGGCACGAGCACGCGGACGGTGTGGCCGGCGGCCAGCAGGCGGTGCTGGTCCTCGGTCGGTTCTCCCCAGGGCATGACGTGCTCCCAGCTGTCGGGCGCGCGGCCGTTCCAGGCCGCGCGCTCACCGGTGATGGCGATCAGACGTGGATCGGTGGTGGCGACGGCCGGTTCGCCGTCCCCGGCCATCAGGACGTTCAGGCAGCGGACGAAGGCCAGCTCGGCCACCGCTCCCCGGCCGGCGACCAGGCGGACCCGTCCTCCGGCGAGGGCACGGCAGCGGTCCTCGGCCGACGGCTCGCCGGCCGGGACCACCACCCGGGCCCCGGGCAGCGCCCGCGCCACGGGGTCGACGACGCCGGGCGGTCCGGCGAGCGCGACGCCGAGGCCGCGGGCCACGAGCTCCTCCGCCGCACCCGTGTCCGCGGGCAGCGTCACCTCGCAGGCGGTGGGCGGCCCCGCGCCGAGCACCCGGGTGGCGAGCTCGACCGCGACGCCGGCGGACACGGCGCGGGAGAGGCCCAGCGCGACCAGCCGGCCGGCGGCGACCAGGTCGCCGGCGACGCGGACGGCGTCCTCCTGAGCCAGCCCGCCGCGCACGCGGCGGCCGGGCAGCCGGCGGGAACGCGGACGGACGGACACGCCCGAAACCGTAGTGCGCCGGGGTGTGCGCGGTCCGGGGGCCGGGTAGCGCCGCCCGCATGGCAGGAGAACTGGACGGGATGAGGGTGGCCGTGCTGGCCACCGACGGCGTGGAGCAGGTCGAGCTGGACCGGCCCTGGCAGGCCCTCGAGGAGGCCGGTGCCGAGCCGGAGCTGGTCTCGTTCGCCACCGGCACGATCACCGCCTACGAGCACATCGACAAGGGAGAGCGCCGCACGGTCGACACCGACCTGGGTTCGGCGGACCCCGACGACTACGCGGCCCTGGTGCTGCCCGGAGGCGTCATCAACGGCGACTTCGTGCGCGCCGACGCCGACGCCGTCACCTTCGTGAAGGCGTTCTTCGACGCCGGCAAGCCGGTGGCCGCCATCTGCCACGCGCCCTGGGTGCTGATCGAGGCCGGCGTGGTCCGCGGCCGGCGCATGACCTCGTGGCCCTCGCTGCAGACGGACCTCCGCAACGCCGGCGCGAACTGGGTGGACGAGGAGGTCGTCGTCGACGGCAACCTCGTCACCAGCCGCAAGCCCGACGACCTGGACGCCTTCGGCGCCGCGATCGTCGAGGAGTTCGCCGCCTCCCGCGAGGGGGAGCCGGCCGACGCCTGACCGCCGTCCCCGGCGGTCAGGAGGTGGCGAGGAGCGTGGCCGCCGGGGCGATGGTCAGCAGGGTGCCGGCGAAGACGAGGACGGCGAGCATGCGGGCACCCACGGGCTCGCTGCCCTGGCGCCGGCGCCACAGGTTCACCCCGGCCACCAGGCCGGTGACGGCGAGCGGCGCCAGGAAGACCGCCAGGTGCGGGATGATCTCCCACAGCACCATGGCGGCGAAGTAGATGCCCACGCCGGCCGCCAGGGCGATGACCAGCTCGCCGGCGAACCGGAGCCAGGCCAGCGCGCTCTCCCGCGGTGTGGTGTCCAGGTCGACGTCGTCGGCGCGCACCACCGGGATCGGCCCCGTGGAGGCGACCCCGCCACCGGCGGGCGCAGTCCGCGACGCCGCGCGGCCGGCCGAGCGCTGGGCCCCTGCCGCCGTCGCTGCCGCCGCCGTCGCCGCCGTCGCTCCGGAGGTCCCGGCGGCCTCGGCCGGCCGCCGCAGCGGCGGGTGCGGGACGCCGGGCTTGCGGTCGGGCCGCAGCCCCGGGATGGCGGCGGTCACCGGGTCCGGGGCGGTGCGCCTGGGCGACCGCCGCTCCCGCGCCGGCGCCGCCTCGGAGACCTGCAGGTCGCTGCTGCGCCGCCCGTAGCCGGCGCGGTCGGCGGCGGCCGCGTCGTCGGCACGCCGCTGGCGGATACCGGTGTCGTCGTCGTCGACGCGGCGCCTGCGGGCGGTCCGGGCCGCGGACTCGATGCCGGCCTCGCGCAGGATCTCGGCGAGCGACCGCCCTCCCGTGTCCGGGTTCCAGTCCGGTTCGGCCATCACGCCCCTCCCATCGAGTCCAGCCGCCGCAGGATGACTCCCTCGCGCAGCGCCCACGGACAGATCCGCACGCACGGTACGTCGAGCGCACGCAGAGTTGCGGCAGCGACAACAGCTCCAGCGGGAACCTGGTGCGCGCGGTCGGCCGAGACGCCCGGCAGCTCGGCCAGCGCCGCCGACTCGATGCGCGACACGAAGCCCACCAGCTGGCCCAGCCCGGTGGCGCTCAGCTCGCGGGGCACCCGCAGCCCGGCGGCGGACGGCGCGGCACCGGCGAGCCGGGCCACCGTGCGGAAGGTCTTGCTCGTGGCGGCCACCAGGTCGGGGGCGCCGACCGCGGCGATCTTCTTCGCGGCGGGCGCCAGCAGATCGGTGGCGTAGTCGGCGAGCTCCTCCAGGGCCGCGAGATCGGGGCGGCCCCCGTCCCGTGCCGCGGGCAGGAAGCGCCGGGTCATCCGCCCGGCACCGAGCGGCAGCGAGAGGGCGACCTCCGGGTCCTCGTCGATGCCGGCGGCGAGCTCCAGGGAACCGCCGCCGATGTCGAGGACCAGCAGCCGGCCGGCGCTCCAGCCGAACCAGCGCCGGACCGCGAGGAAGGTCAGCCGCGCCTCGTCCTCCCCGGTGAGCACCTGCATCTCCACGCCGGTGCGGTCCTGGACCCGCTCCAGCACCTCCAGGCCGTTGGCCGCCTCCCGGATCGCGGAGGTCACCAGCGCCATGAACTCGTCGCAGCCCAGCTTCTCCGCCCGGCGGCAGGCGTTCTGCACCGCGCTGAGCAGCGCCTTCTCCCCCGCCTTGGACAGCATGTCGTCCGGTCCCACGTGCTCGGCCAGCCGCAGCACCGACCGCTCGTCGTGCATCGGCGTGGGGTGCGCACCGCGATGGGCGTCCACCACCAGCAGGTGCACCGTGTTCGAACCGACGTCCAGCACACCGAGCCGCATGGGGCGATTCTGCCGGTCGACCTCGACCTAGGCTGGCCCGGTGCGGAACGAGCCCCCCGAGGAGGTCGGCCTCGACTTCTCCCGGGAGTGGGTGGAGTTCCCCGATCCCGAGGATCCCGAGCACCTCGTCCGGGCCGACCTGACCTGGCTGACGTCGGCCTGGACGTGCGTCTTCGGGCGCGGCTGCGCCGGTGTCGTGGCCGGCCGGCCCGACGACGGGTGCTGCAGCCACGGCGCCTTCTTCACCGACGAGGACGACCTGCTCCGGGTGACCGCCGCGGTCGCGGACCTGACCGACGAGGACTGGCAGCTGGCGCCCGCCGGACGCGGCGCCTGGACCGAGGAGGACGACGCCGACGACGCCGACGGCACCGAGGACGCCGATCCGGTGCGGTCGCTGCGCACCCGCGTCGTCGACGGGGCCTGCGTGTTCCTGAACCGGCCCGGGTTCGCCGGCGGCAGCGGCTGCGCCCTGCACCGCATGGCGGTGCGCACCGGGCTGCACCCGCTGACCACCAAGCCCGACGTCTGCTGGCAGCTCCCGGTGCGCCGGGAGCAGGAGCACGTCGACCGCCCCGACGGCACCCGCGTGCTCGTCTCGACCATCGGCGAGTTCGACCGCCGCGGCTGGGGGCCGGGCGGGCACGACCTGCACTGGTGGTGCACCGGATCGCCGACGGCGCACGTCTCCCCCGAGCCGCTGGTGCTCACCTACGCCGCCGAGCTCACCGCGCTGCTCGGCGCCGCGGCGTACGCGGAGCTACGCCGGCTGACCGAGGCCCGTCTCGACCAGGGTCTCGTCGCCCCCCACCCGGCCAGCCCGCGGCCGGTGCCGGTCGAGCTGCACCGGCGGCGTCCCGGGGGGTGAGGCCGCGCCCGACCGGAAGGTCTGCCGGTAGGCGCGCGGCGAGACACCGCGCCGGCGGCCGAACTGCTCGCGCAGCCCGGCGGCGGCCCCGAACCCGACCAGCCGGGCGATCTCCTCGATGGAGGCGTCGCTGTTCTCCAGCAGTTCCTCGGCCGCGGCCAGGCGCTGGCCCAGCAGCCAGGCATGCGGCGTCGTGCCCGTGGTCGCCTTGAACCGGCGGGCGAAGCTCCGGGAGCTCATCAGGGCGCGGCGGGCCAGGTCGTCGACGCTGATGTCCTCGGCCAGGTGGGCGGCGGCCCAGTCCAGGACGACGCCCAGCAGGTCGTCCCGGCAGGCGGGCACGGGCGCGTCGATGAACTGCGCCTGGCCGCCGTCGCGGTGCGGCGGGACCACCATCTCCCGGGCGAGCGCGTTCGCCGCGCCGGCCCCCCACTCGCGCCGCACGAAGTGCAGCAGGGTGTCCACGCCGGCGGCCGTCCCGGCACCGGTGATGACCTGCCCGTTGTCGACGTAGAGGACCGACGGGTCGACGGTCACCGACGGGAACCGGGTGGCCAGCTCGCCGGCGTACTTCCAGTGCGTGGTGACCCGCTTGCCGTCGAGCAGCCCCGCCGCGGCGAGCACGAAGGCGCCGGTGCAGTGGCTGATGATCGTGGCGCCCCGGGCGTGCGCCGTCCGGAACGCGTCGAGCAGGGCGGGCGAGGGAACGCGGTCGAACAGCTCCCACGCGGTGATGGAGACGATGTCGGAGTGCGCCAGGCGCTCCAGCCCGTGCTCGACGGTGATCGGGATGCCGGTGTCGGTGCGCAGGACGCCCGGCGCCTCCGTCACCAGGCCGAAGTCGAACAGCGGCAGGCCCATGTGCCGGCGGTCGTAGCCGAACACCTCGCAGGAGACGCCGAGACCGAAGCTGCCGACGAGGCCGTCGGCGACGACGACGCTGACCACGAGCGGACGACCGGGGAGAGCCATGCCGACATCATGGCAGGAACACTGCGATCGCGGTCACTTCTGCCACTCGTCGGAGCCGGCCGCCGCCGCCAGGCTGGGCCCATGCTGTGGATCACCTGCCCCGTCACCCGCTCCGACGAGCTGGTCGCCGACCGGCGGATCCGGTCGGTCACCAACCACCCGACGCACATCGCGCTGCACGTCGCCTGCCCCGCCTGCGGGGAGGTGCACGTCTACCGGACCGGGCGGCGCTGGGACGCGAGCCGAGCAGCCCGCACCGCGGACGCCGCCCGACAGGCACGACAGCCCGCCCACGCCTAGCATCGAACACATGAGCGAAGCCAACTCCGCCGACCAGACCACCGAGAAGGACCCCGACACCTGGGTCACCGGCGACGAGCCGGCCACCGGGGCGCAGAAGAGCTACCTGGAGACCCTCGCCCGGGGCACCGACGAGGAGATCCCCGAGGACCTCTCCAAGGCCGACGCGTCGAAGAAGATCGACGACCTCAGGAACGACTGAAGGGCCTGTCGTCAGGCCTCGTCCATGGGCCTGACTCCACGCCCCGGTCCGCTCCTCGCTCGTTCCTCGCTGCGATGCTCCCGGGGCTGTCGTCAGGCCTCGTCCATGGGCCTGACTCCACGCCCCGGTCCGCTCCTCGCTCGTTCCTCGCTGCGATGCTCCC
>NZ_JAPVBG010000002.1:629010-700147 GCF_026967805.1 Blastococcus sp. VKM Ac-2987 | reverse complement strand
GGGGCTGTCGTCAGGCCTCGAGCTTGTAGCCCAGGCCCCGCACCGTCAGCAGGTACTTCGGGTTCGCGGGGTCGGGCTCGAGCTTGGCGCGCAGCCGCTTGACGTGGACGTCGAGGGTCTTGGTGTCCCCGACGTAGTCGGAGCCCCACACGCGGTCGATCAGCTGCGCCCGCGTGAGCACCCGGCCGGCGTTGCGCAGCAGGAACTCGAGCAGGTCGAACTCCTTGAGCGGCAGCGCCACCTCCTCGCCGTCCACGGCGACGACGTGCCGCTCGACGTCCATCCGCACCGGCCCGGCGGCCAGCACGCCCTCCGCCGGGGTGGCGTCGGCCACCTCCCCCCGGCGCCGCAGCACCGCGCGGATGCGGGCGACGAGCTCGCGTGCCGAGTACGGCTTGGTGACGTAGTCGTCGGCGCCCAGCTCCAGGCCGACGACCTTGTCGATCTCGGCGTCCTTGGCGGTGAGCATGATGATCGGCACGTTGCCGCGGGCCCGCAGCGCCCGGCACACCTCGGTGCCCGGCAGGCCGGGCAGCATCAGGTCGAGCAGCACGATGTCCGCGCCACCGCGGTCGTACTCCGCGAGTGCGTCGGGCCCCGTGGCGGCCACGACGGTCTCGTAGCCCTCCCGCCGCAGCATGTAGGACAGCGCGTCGGAGAAGGACTCCTCGTCCTCGACGACCAGGACACGGCTCATGAACGCTCGGTCTCCAGATTCTGGGGGGCAGGAACGGTGGACGGCTCCGCCGTCGGGTGGTCGGACGGGCCGGCGAGCGGGATGCGCAGGGTGAACGTCGAGCCCAGCCCCTCCTCGCTCCAGACCGTCACCGAACCACCGTGGTTGCTCGCGACGTGCTTGACGATGGCCAGACCCAGCCCGGTGCCACCGGTGCTGCTGGCCCGGGACTGGTCCACCCGGTAGAAGCGCTCGAACACCCGTTGCCGGTCGGCGCGCGGGATGCCGATGCCGCTGTCGGTGACGGCGATCTCGGCGAAGCCTCCCCTGGCGCGGGCCGCGACGGCCACCCGGCTGCTGCCGGTGCTGTAGGCCACCGCGTTGGCCAGCAGGTTCGTGACCGCGGTGACCAGCTGGCTCTCCACGCCGCGCACGACCAGGTCGGGCTCGCCGCCGAGCACGATCTCCAGCTGCTTGGCACGGGCCGCCGTCCGGGTGCGGTCCACGGCCTCGCCGAGCACGCGGTCCACCTCCACCGGCACCAGATCGGGCAGCGGCTCGCCGCCCTGCAGGCGGGAGAGGTCGATCAGCTCGCGCACCAGCCGGCCGAGCCGGTCGGCCTCGTGGGCCATCCGCGCGGCGAACCGCTGCACCGCCTCCGGGTCGTCGGCCGCGCCCTCGATCGCCTCGGCCAGCAGCGCGAGGGCGCCCACCGGCGTCTTCAGCTCGTGACCCACGTTGGCGACGAAGTCGCGGCGGACCGCCTCCACCCGCCGTGCCTCCGTCACGTCCTGGAGCACCAGGGCCACCGGGCCGGGTGGCGCCGCGGTGTCGCCGTCCAGCCGGACGCCGTGCACCCCCACGAGCCGCGGACCGGAGCCGACCAGGTCGCCGGGCAGCCGGACGTCGGAGCGACGGGCGCCGCCGCTGCGGACCGTGCGGGCCAGCGCGAGCAGGTCCGGCACCAGCAGCCGGGTGCCGCGCACGATGCCGAGCGCCCGGGCGGCGGGGTTGGCCAGCAGGACGGAGTCGTCGATGCCGACGACCACGACCGCCGGGTCCATCAGGTCCACCAGGCGCCGCGCCAGCGCGGCCTCGGGCGGCGGCACGTCGGCACCGTCGAGGGCGCGGCGCCCTCTGTCCGGGCGGGAGCGGATGATGACTGCGGCGGCCACCACCCCACCCAGGAGGAGGCCGACCACCAGGGCGACCAGTGGGCTCACGGCCAAGATCGTAGGTCCGCGGCGGCCGGGGGACAGCAACCGGCGAGAGGTTCACCGCTCCGACGGGTCACTGTTCACCGCTCGGAAGGCCGGAGTTCACCCCGCGGCGGCCGGTCCGGCCCCCGGTCCGCCTACTGTCGCCAGGGAATCACGACGAGAGGACGACCGTGCGGGACAGCTACCGCGAGGAGCTCGACGACATCAACGACTGCCTGGTGGCCATGGCCAACTCGGTGGGCTCGGCGATGGGGACCGCGACGACCGCGCTGCTCGACGCCGACGTCGCCCTGGCAGACCTGGTGATCGCCGGCGACCAGGAGATCGACGCCACCCGGGAGAGCATCGAGCAGCGCTGCTTCACGCTGCTCGCCCGCCAGCAGCCGGTGGCGGGTGACCTGCGGGTCATCACCACCGCCATGCGCATCGTCAGCGACCTCGAGCGCATGGGCGACCTCGCCGAGCACATCGCGAAGGTCGCCCGGATGCGGTTCCCCGACCACGCCGTGCCGCAGGACGTCCGCCCGGCGTTCCTGGAGGCCGGCCAGGTCGCCGAGCTGCTCATCACCAAGGCCGCCACGGTCATCGCCAAGCGCGACCTCGACGCCGCCCGCGAGCTCGAGACCGACGACGACGACATGGACCAGATCCACCGCGGGCTGTTCCGCCAGCTGCTGTCCGACGACTGGCCGCACGGGATCGAGACGGCCATCGACATCACGCTGCTCGGCCGCTACTACGAGCGCTTCGCCGACCACGCGGTCAGCGTCGCCCGCCGGGTGGTCTACCTGGTCACCGGCGAGCGCTACCCGGTGTGATCTGTCGTCCTCCGGACGACACCGCGTGATCTGTCGTCCTCCGGACGACACCGCGTGATCTGTCGTCCTCCGGACGACACCGCGTGATCTGTCGTCCTCCGGACGACACCGCGGCCAGGCGCCCCTGCTGAGCTGAGCCGTTGCGTCGCGCCTGCGCGGACCCTTCCGGGGGCCCCTCGGCGCGACGACGCGTGCGTGCGTCGGGGCTACTTCTTGCCCTGGTTCTTGACGGCCTCGATGGCGGCTGCGGCCGCCTCGGGGTCGAGGTACTCACCACCGGGCTTCGTCGGGCGCAGGTCGGCGTCGAGGTCGTAGCGCAGCGGCACCCCGGTGGGGATGTTCAGGCCCACGACGTCGGCCTCGCTCATCCCGTCCAGGTGCTTCACCAGCGCGCGCAGGCTGTTGCCGTGCGCCGCGACCAGCACCGTCTGGCCCAGGCGCAGGTCGGGGACGATCGCGTCGTACCAGTAGGGCAGCATCCGGACGACGACGTCGGCCAGGCACTCGGTCGCCGGGCGGGCCTCGGGCGGCAGGAACGAGTAGCGGGCGTCCCCGTCCTGGGAGAACTCGCTGCCCGCCTCGATGGGCGGCGGCGGGGTGTCGTAGGACCGGCGCCACGTCATGAACTGCTCCTCGCCGTACTCGGCGAGGGTGGCGGCCTTGTCCTTGCCCTGGAGCGCGCCGTAGTGCCGCTCGTTGAGCCGCCAGGAGCGGTGTACCGGGATCCACTGCCGGTCGGCCTCGTGCAGGGCCAGCTCGGCGGTCATGATCGCCCGCCGCAGCAGCGAGGTGTGCGACACGTCGGGCAGCAACCCGTGCTCGGCCATGAGCCGCCCGCCGCGCGCCGCCTCCTCGCGCCCCTGGTCCGTGAGCGGCACGTCCACCCAGCCGGTGAAGAGGTTGGCCTTGTTCCACTCGCTCTCGCCGTGGCGGAGCAGCACCAGGGTTCCCGGGGAGGTCGTCACGGCGATCATCCTGCCCGACGGCGCCGGAGCGGGCAGCAGGGCGGTCGGGCGGGGGCGACCGCGCGCCCGCCGTCGGCCACCGGGTCACTGCGCGGCCGGGGGCTCCCGTCTCGGCCGGCCGGGCAGCCAGGTCAGCACCACCGCCGCCGCGATCAGGGTGGCCGCGGCCGTGCCGATCGCCGTCAGGTGCATCGCCGTCACGAAGGCGTCCCGGGCCGGTCCGGCCACCGCGGCGGCGGCCTCGGCGACCTCCGGTGTGCCCTCGGCCTGCGCCCGGCGGACCGCGTCCAGCGTGGCGACGATCGACTGCCGGGCGTCGTCGCGCGCGCCGGCGGGCAGGCTGTCGGCCGTGGCGCCGAGCTGCGCGGCGTAGGTGGTGGCCAGCAGCGAGCCGAGGATGGCGACGCCGAGCGCCCCACCCACCTGGCGGACGGAGTTGTTGACCGCCGCCCCGGCACCGGCCTTGTCGCGCGGCACCACGGACATGATCGACTCGGTCGCGGGCGCCATGACCGCCCCCATGCCGAGGCCCTGGACCGACAGCACCGTCAGCAGCAGCCACACCGGTGAGGTCAGGTCCAGCAGCTGCACGCCGAGGAACGACAGGGTGATGAGCAGGAAGCCGGTGGCGCAGACGGCCTTGGCGCCGAAGCGCTCGGCCAGGCCGGAACTGCGCGGGGCCATCAGGGCCATGCCCAGGGCGACCGGGATCAGCGCCGCGCCGCTCTGCAGGGGCGAGTAGCCGCGGACGCCCTGGAGGTAGAAGACCAGGTAGAAGGTGGCGCCGAGGAGGGCGAAGAAGTTCAGCCCGAGAGCGGCCGCGGCCGCGGAGAACGCCGGGTTGCGGAACAGCGAGACGTCCAGCGCCGGGTGCGCGGAACGGCGCTGCAGCCAGACGAACAGGGCCAGCAGGACCAGGCCGCCGAGCAGCGGCACGAGGACGCCGGGCGTCGTCCACCCGGCTCCGCTGCCGCCATGGATGATCCCGTAGACGAGGCCGGCGAGGGCGACGATCGACAGCAGCACGCCGGGGACGTCCAGCCGCCCGGGGTGGGGGTCCTTCGACTCGGGGACGAAGACGAGCACGGCGACGATGCCGAGCAGCGCCACCGGCACCCCGATGAGGAAGACCGCGCCCCACCAGAAGTGCTCGAGGACCGCACCGCCCGCCAGCGGGCCGCCGGCGACCGCGATCCCCGCCGTCCCCGCCCAGACGCCGATCGCCCGGCCCCGCTCCCGGGCGGGGAACACGTTGGTGATGACCGCCAGCGTCGTCGGCTGGACCGCCGCGCCGCCGATGCCCATCACCGCCCGCCATGCGATGAGCTCCCCGGCGCTGCCGCTCGACGCGGCGAGCACCGAGCCCACGGCGAAGATGCCCAACCCGATCAGCAGCACCCGCCGGCGGCCGATCCGGTCGCCGACGACGCCCCAGGAGAACAGCAGCCCGGCGAACACGAGGATGTAGGCGTCGACCACCCACTGGAGCTCGCCCTGGCTGGCGTCGAGCTCCCGCTGCAGCGTCGGGAGGGCGACGTTGAGGATCGTGTTGCCCATGATCACGACGAGCAGGCAGACGGTCATGGTGGCGAGCACCCACCACCGGCGCTCGTAGCCGGGACCCCGCTCCTCGCCGGGCGCGACGGCGCCCGGCTGCGACTTGTCCGTCGCGGTCACGCCCCGGGGGCCGGGTCGTCGTCGGCGGAGCCCTCGCCCGCGCGGGGCGAGGACTGGACGAAGGCGGCGAACGCCTCCAGGTTGCGCAGGGACTCCCCGCGCTTCACCCGCCACTCCCACTCCCGGCGGATCGAGGTGCCGAACCCGATCTCCAGCATCGTGTTGAAGTGGTCGTCGGCGTAGCTGAGCACCGCTCCGAGGACCCGGTCGAGCTCCTCGGGCGTGACGGCGGCGTGCGGCAGCCGGCCGGTCAGGTAGACGTCGCCCACCGAGTCGATCGAGTAGGCGACCCCGTACATGCGCGCGTTGTGCTGCAGCAGGTAGGTCCACAGCTGCTCGCGGTTCTCGTCGGGCTGGCGGCAGACGAAGGCCTCCACGCGCAGCGCGTGCTCGCCCACGATCAGGCCGCAGACCGTCTTCAGCTTCTTGGTGCCGGGGAGGTCCACCAGCCAGGTGCCGGCCCGGGGGTGCTCGTGCACCAGCTCGCTGTCCCGGAGGGTCTGCTCGATGAGGACGTCCAGCTCCTCGATCGCCCGGCTCACCGGGCCACCCCGAGCCCGGGCAGCGCCCGCAGGGGGCCGGCGCGCCGGTCCCGCAGCGGCCAGGCCTGCGCGGCCGCCATCTCCGCCGCGGCCGAGACGTAGGCGTCGACGAGGGCGTCGGCCGTGCGGTCCCAGGAGAAGCGGGCGGCGTGCCGGCGGGCACCGGCGGCGAGCAGCTCCCGGCGGGCCAGCACCGCCCGGACCGCGGCCGCGTAGTCGACCGGGTCGTGGCCGTCGACCAGGACCCCGGAGACGCCGTCGCGGACCGCCGTCGGCAACCCGCCGACGGCGGCGGCGACGACCGGGGTGCCGCAGGCCTGCGACTCCAGCGCCACGAGGCCGAAGGACTCGTTGTGGCTGGGCACCACCGTGACGTCGGCGGCGCGGTAGAACTCGGCCAGCCGGTCCGGCGGCTGGGGCGGGTGGAACCGGACCAGGTCGCCGATGCCGAGCGAGCCGGCCAGCTGCTCGAGCTGCCGCGGCGCCTCCAGCCCCGAGCCGCTGGGCGCGCCGACCACGTGCACCTCCAGGCGGGCGCGCAGGCCAGGGTCCGCGGCCAGCATCCGCGCGGCGCCGGCCAGCAGCACGTCGGGCGCCTTGAGGGGCTGGATCCGGCCGACGAAGAGCAGGACGACGGCGTCCTGCGCCATCCCGGTCGCCCGGCGGGCCGCGGTCCGGCTGCCGGGGGTGAACCGGTCGAGGTCCACACCGGGCGGTACGACCAGCGTGCGGGCGGGGTCGGCCCCGTACAGGCGCACCAGCTGGCGGGCCTCCTCGTCGGTGTTGGCGATCAGCCGGTCGGCCTCGGCCACCACCTGTTCCTCGCCGATGACCCGGGCCCGGGGCTCCGGGCGGTCCCCGGCGGCCAGGGCCTCGTTCTTCACCTTGGCCAGGGTGTGCGCGGTGTGCACCAGGGGCACGCTCCACCGGTCCCGGGCCAGCCAGCCCACCTGGCCGGAGAGCCAGTAGTGCGAGTGCACGACGTCGTAGTAACCGGGCTCGTGCTGGGCCTCCTCGCGCAGCACCGCAGCGGTGAAGGCGCACAGCTGCGCGGGCAGCTCCTCCTTGCCGAGGCCCTCGAAGGGGCCGGCGCTCACGTGCCGCACGGTGACGCCGGGGCTCATCTCCACCACGGGCGGCAGGTCGCTGGAGGTGGCGCGGGTGAAGACGTCGACGGCGATGCCGCGGGCGGCCAGCCGGCGGGACACCTCGACGATGTAGACGTTCATGCCGCCGGCGTCACCGGCGCCGGGCTGGTCCAGCGGGCTGGTGTGCACCGAGAGGGTGGCCACCCGGGCGGGCAGACCGGACCGGGAGGGGCGACGAGCGGGCACGTGGACCTCCGCTCTGCTCCCGCGAGGGTCCGGAACGGCACCCCTGTCGGTCCCCCATCCTGCAACAGCGCCAGGATGGGCACATGTCAGGTCCCTCACGTCCTGCCCCTCCGGGGTACCGCTCGCTGCCCGGGACGGGCCGCACCGCCGTCGTCACCGGCGCCTCCAGCGGCATCGGCGCGGCGACGGCCGCCCGGCTCGCCGCCGAGGGCTTCGACGTGGTCGTCGGGGCCCGCCGCACCGACCGGCTGGCCGCCCTCGCCGAGTCGATCGGCGCCCGTGCCCTCCCCCTGGACGTCACCGACGCCGGGTCGGTGGCGGCGTTCGCCGACGCCCTGGACCGGGTGGACGTGCTGGTCAACAACGCGGGCGGGGCGTTCGACGCCAACCCGGTGGCCGACGCCGACCTCGACTCCTGGGCGCGCACCTACGACGTCAACGTGCTCGGCACCGTCCGGGTGACCACGGCGCTGCTGCCCGCGCTGCGGGCCTCGGGCGCCGGCGACCTGCTCTTCGTGGGCTCGACCGCCGGCCTGATCTCCTACGAGGGCGGGGCGTCGTACACGGCCGCCAAGCACGGGGTGCACACGCTGGTCGAGACGCTGCGCCTGGAGCTCGTGGGCGAGCCGGTCCGGGTGATCGAGATCGCACCCGGGATGGTGCGCACCGACGAGTTCTCGCTGAACCGGCTGGGCTCCGCCGACGCCGCCGACGCGGTGTACCGCGGGGTGCGCGAGCCGCTGGTCGCCGAGGACGTCGCCGACTGCATCGCCTGGGCGGTGACCCGGCCGCACCACGTGAACGTGGACCTGATGGTCGTGCGGCCGCGCGCCCAGGCGGCCCAGCACAAGGTGGCCCGGGACGGATGACCGGGCCCGTGCGCATCCGGGAGGCGACCGACGGCGACTGGCCGGCCATCCACCCCATCTTCCGCGCGGTCGTCGACGCCGGGGAGACCTACACCTACCCTGCGGGGCTGACGTCCGACGAGGCGCGGGCGCTGTGGATGGAGCCGCCGCCGGGGCGCACGGTGGTGGCCGTCGACGGCGACCGCGTCCTGGGCGCCGCCAAGGCCGGGCCCAACCGGCCGGGCCGCGGCTCGCACGTGGCGACGGCGAGCTTCATGGTCGATCCGGCGGCGCAGGGCCGGGGCGTGGGGCGGGCCCTCGGCGAGCACGTCGTCGGCTGGGCGCGCGCGGCCGGCTACCGCGCGGTGCAGTTCAACGCCGTCGTCGAGACCAACACCGGCGCGGTGGCGCTGTGGCGGTCACTGGGCTTCCGCGTCGTCGGCACGGTGCCCGGGGCCTTCGCGCACCCCGAGCACGGCTACGTCGGGCTGCACGTGATGCACCTGGACCTCACCGCCGGCTGAGCTCGGGGACGGTCGGCTCGCGGTCGAGGGTGACGCCGAACTTCTCCTCGACCGTGGCGACGACCTTCCCGGCGAAGGCGAGCAGCTCGGCAGCCGTCGCGCCGTCCTCGGTGGTGAGCGCCAGGCTGTGCCGCGACGACGTCCCGACCCGCCCGTCGCGGGTGCCGCGGCCGAAGCCGGCGTGCTGCACCAGCCAGGCGGCGCTGAGCTTCACCGCGCCGTCCCCGGCGGGCCAGCTCGGGCAGCCCTCGACGGCGCGCGCCGCGGGCACGATCGGGTTGGTGAAGAACGACCCGGCGCTGCGGCTGTCGGGATCGGCCGGGTCCCAGACCATCCCCTTGCCCCGGCGCAGCGCCAGGACGGCGGCGCGGACCTCGGCCAGCGGCGCCGGCTGCCCGATCTCGACGCCGAGGCGGCGGGCGAGCTCCGCGTACCCGACCGGCCGGGACAGCTCGCCGGGGTCGAGCGCGAAGGTCACGTCGAGGACGACGAAGCGGCCGGGCTCGCGCTTGAGCCGGCTGTCGCGGTAGGCGAAGCCGCACTCGGCGGGGGCGAGGGACCGCTCGGTCTTCTCGGCGCGGTCGTACACCCGGACGGCGGTGATCGTCTGGGCGACCTCCTGGCCGTAGGCGCCGACGTTCTGCACCGGCGTCGCCCCGGTGGAGCCGGGGATGCCGGACAGCGCCTCCATGCCGGCCAGCCGGGCGGCGACCGTGTGCGCGACGAGGCCGTCCCAGTCCTCCCCCGCCTGCACCGTCAGCCGGTCCCCGCTCCGCTCGATGCCCCGGGTGCGGACGGCGACGACGTCACCGGGCCAGCCCTCGTCCGGCGCGATGAGGTTGGACCCTCCCCCGACGAGCAGCAGCGGGCGGCCGGCCTCGTCGGCGTCGCGCACCGCCGCCACCAGCTCGGCGGCGGTCTCCACCTCGACCAGCCGCTCGGCGGGGCCGCCGACGGCGAGGGTGGTCAGCTCGGCCAGCGGGACGTCGGATCGCACCTGCACGGGTCGACGGTAGCCGGGACTAGGCTTCCGGCCGGTGAGCGAGGCGGGCAACGAGCACAAGCGCCGGGCCTCGCTGTCCCCTCAGCAGCCCCGCAGGGCCCCCCGGCTGGCCGCCGGCCGGGCACGGGCGCTGGGCCTGCCCACCCGCGGCACGACGAACGCCAACCGGCTGCGGCGGGTCGACCGCTGGCTGGTGGCCACCCAGGTGCCGCGGCTGCGCGACTCGGCGCGGCCGCTCGTCGTCGACCTGGGCTACGGGTCCTCCGCCGTCACCACCCTGGAGCTGGTGGAGCGGCTCGGGCCCGAGGTCGACGGCCTGGAGGTCGTGGGCCTGGAGATCGACCCGGAGCGGGTGGCGGCGGTGGCGGCCGACCGGGATCCGCCGCGGGTGGACTTCCGGGTGGGCGGCTTCGAGCTGGCCGGGCTGCAGCCGGTGCTGGTGCGCGCGTTCAACGTGCTGCGCCAGTACGACGAGGAGTCCGCCGCCCACGCCTGGGACACGATGCGCGGGGCGCTGGCCCCGGGCGGGCTGGTCGTCGAGGGCACCTGCGACGAGTGGGGCCGCCGCTCGGCGTGGGTGGCGCTGGACGCCGACGGCCCGCTCACCCTCACGCTGGCCGCCCGGGTGTCCGACATCGCCACGCCGTCGGACCTCGCCGAGCGGCTGCCCAAGGCGCTGATCCACCACAACGTGCCGGGGCAGCCGGTGCACTCGTTCCTGCGCGCCTTCGACGCCGCCTGGGCCGCCGCGGCCGGGATGAGCGCGTTCGGCCCCCGGCAGCGGTGGACCGCGGCGGTGGAGGCGCTGGGCGAGCAGGGCTGGCCGCTGGTGGGCTACAGCCGCCGCTGGCGGCACGGCGAGGTGACCGTGCGCTGGTCGGCGGTCGCGCCGACCTGACGGACCCGACGCCGTTCCTGGCCGAGCTCAGGCTCCCGGGACGCGCACCCGGTCCAGGACTGCGTCCAGCATGGCGACCTGTTCCTTCTTCGGTGCGGTGCGCGGGTGGAGCGCCGCCTGGATGCTCAGCCCGTCCATCAGCACGTGCAGTTCGTGCACGACCGCGTCGACGTCGACGTCGGGCTTCAGCTCCCCCTGGTCGCGCGCCTCGGTGAGACGGATGCGCAGCTTCCGGCGGAAGCTCTCCACCTCGTTGGTGTACACCTCGATCAGCCGGGGGTTGCCGACCGCCTGCCCCCAGAAGCTGACCTCGATGACGGCCAGGAAGCGGCGCCGCTCGTCGAGCGGCAGGCACTCCAGCATGTACTGGCGCAGGGACGCCAGACCGGTCAGCTTGGGGTCCACGCGCACGTGCACCTCGGCGTGCGCGGCCAGCATCGCGGAGGCCATGATGTCGGCCTTGTCCTTGAAGTAGTGCGCGAGGATCCCGCTGGAGCAGTTGGCCTCCCGGGCGATCTCCCGGGTGGTCGCGTTGGCGATGCCCTCCCGGGCGATGACGCGCCAGGTCGCCTCGATGACGGCCTGCCGGCGTTCGTTGTGGTCGACGATCTTTGGCAAGGGTGCCCCCTCGGACTGGTTCCGCGCCGATTCGGTGGGGAGTGGGGGCGCGCCCGTGATCTGCGACCGATTCTGCCGTTTCTCCACGGGGGCGGGGCGCGCAGGCCCGGATGCGCCCGCAGGATGAACTCGCACGAGGGACAGAGAACCGAACCACTTGAGCTCGGGACCACCGGTCCCGTTGGATCCTGCACCGACGGCGACCCGACCAGGGCCGCAGGATCAGGTCAGGGGCGGCCAGCGGTCCACGAGCGACAGGTGCTGTTCGAGCACGTGCGCGAACAGCAGCAGGTCGATGTCGCGGTTCCGCCGTCCGACGATCTGCACGCCGACCGGGAGACCGGCCGCGGTCCACCCGCAGGGGATGCTGATCGCCGGCTGGCCGGTCAGGTTGAACGGGTTGACCGCGTAGGACCGTCCCATGCCCGGCGGCAGCGGCGTGCCGTCGATCTCCCGCAGGCCGGGACCCGGTTCCGCGGACCACGCCTCGAGCGGCATGGCCGGCGTGACGAGGAAGTCGATCTGCTCGAAGAGGGTCCGGGCGACGTCGTAGAGGGCGCCCCGCTGGATCTCCGCGGTCTTGAGATCGACCGCCGAGAACGACCTGCCGACCGAGATCAGCTGCATCAGGGTGTCCTCGACCCACTCCGGGTTGCGGTCGGCGTACGGCCCGATCCCGGCGGCGATCTGGCTCGTGTAGATGATCCGGTGGAAGGTGCTGGGGTCGTCCCAGCCGGGGGCCTTCTCCTCGACCTGGCAGCCGAGCTCCTCCAGCGACTGCACCGCGCCCGCGACGATGCGTGCCACCTCCGCACTGACGACCCCGTACCCCAGATCCGGGCTCCACCGGACCTTGCGGCCGGCGAGCGGACGCGCTGACCGCGGCGGCGGCACGAACTCTTCCAGGTCGGACGTGAGCGACATGGCGTCCCGGTCGTCGTTCCCGGCCATCACCGCGGTCATGAGCGCGGCGTCGGCGACGGTGCGGGTGAGGGGACCGTTGTGCGTGCGGTGCGACCAGTACTCACGGCCGGGGTGCACGGGGATGCGCCCGAAGGAGGGCTTGAAGCCGACGACCCCGCACAGCGCCGCCGGGATGCGGATCGACCCGGCCCCGTCCGACCCCTGCGCCAGGGCGCCCATCCCGGCGGCGACGGCGGCCGCTGCGCCGCCCGAGGATCCACCGACCGTGCGCGTGCGGTCCCACGGGTTGACGGTCGTCTCGGCGACCAGGTTGTCCGCCATGTCCTTGTAGCCGAAGTGCGGGGTGTTCGTCTTGCCCAGCAGGACGCCCCCGCTGGCGCGCAGCCGACCGGCCACGACGCTGTCGGTCTCGGGGACGTTGTCGGTGAAGAACGTCGACCCCAGCGTCGTCCGGATGCCCGCGGTGTTCTCCAGGTCCTTGATCGAGTAGGGGATGCCGTCCATGGGTCCGAGCAGCTCATCTCGCGCGGCCCGCTCGGTCGCAGCGGCGGCCTCGGCCCGCGCGAGGTCGTCGGTGATGGTGATGAACGCGTGGATCGTCGGCTCGACGGTGTCCATCCGGCCCAGGACCGAGTCCAGGACCTCGGTCGGCGAGACCGACTTCGACCGGATCATCCCGGCCAGCTCCGTCGCCGACGTCGCCCACAGCTCGGGATCGCTCACGTGCACTCCTCTCGTCGTGCCGCGCGGCGGTCCGAGCGGCGAAAGCCGGCCGACCGCTAGTCGACGCTCGACACCGATGCGGCGCGGCGGCGGCGTTCTTCCTTGGCCTGCTTCTTGCGGATCCGCTCGAGCTCCAGGACCGCGCGGGCACGCTGGTCGATCAGGCCTCGTGCTCCGTCTCCCACCAGGTTCAGCGCCAGCACGCTGATCACGATGGCCAGGCCCGGGAAGATCATGAATCCCGGGGCCAGCGTGATGAAGGTGCGCGCCTCGCCGATCATGTTTCCCCAGGTCGGGGTGGGGGGCTGGACGCCGAGACCGAGGAAGCTGAGCGCGGCGTCGGCTAGCAGCGCCGAGGCGAACACGAAGACCCCCTGCACCAGGATCGCCGGAGCTGCGTTGGGCAGGATGTGGGCCAGCAGGATCCTGGGTCCCGAGACGCCCGCCGCCCGTGCGGCGGTGACGTAGCCGCGTTCCCGCAGGGTGAGCACGCGGCTGCGCACCACCCGGGCCACGTAGGGGATGAAGACGATACCCAGGGCGATGATCTGGCTCCAGATGCCCGACCTCAGGGAGACGACCAGCGCGATCGCGAGCACGATCGCCGGGAAGGCCAGCAGGGCGTCCATCAGACGCATCAGGACCCCGGCGGACCGCTCGTAGAAGCCGGCCACGGCGCCGACCAGGGTGCCCAGTACCACCGCCACGACGGTGATCAGGGCGCCCAGGCCCAGCGAGACCCGCCCCGCGGAGACGACCCGGGAGAGCAGGTCGCGTCCGTACTCGTCGGTGCCGAGCAGGTGCCCCGCCGACGGCGGCGCCAACCGGTTGGCCGGCTCGATGGCAGCGGGCGACTGGAGGAAGAACGGCCCGATGGCCGAGACCAGGATCATCAGCAGGAGGACGACCCCCCAGATGACGGCCGGCGCGTCCCGCCGCCACAGCCCCGACAGCCCGCTCCGCCAACCACTGAGCCGACCGCGCTTCGGCGGGGGCGGACCCTCGACCAGCCCGGGCTCCTCGTTCTTGACCAGGGCCGCTTCGACGCTCATCGGACGCGCACCCGCGGATCGGCGACCAGGTAGAGCAGGTCGGCGATGAGGTTCACCAGGACGTAGACCACCGCGATCATCAGGGTGACCCCGATGATCAACTGGTAGTCCCGTGACGTGATCCCGTTGTAGAGCAGCTGACCCCAACCGGGGATGGAGAACACGGTCTCGATCACGATCACCCCTCCCAGGACATTGCCGAAGCTGCTCCCGATCACCGTGATGGCGGGCAGCAGCGCGTTGGGGAGCGCGTGCCGGTAGAGCACTCCCCGTTCCTTGACGCCCTTGGCGCGCGCCGAGCGCAGGTAGAGGCCCAGCAGTTCCCCGGACATGCTCTCGCGCAGGGTGGCCACGAACAGCGCTGCCTGGTGCGAGACCAGCACGACGATCGGGAGCACGAGGTACTTGACCGCCTGCCCGGGGTCGGTGCCGAAGTCGACGTACCCGCTGGTCGGCAGGATCCGGAAGATGACGCCGAAGACCAGGACCAGGACCAGCGCCAACCAGAACGAGGGCATGGCCAGGCCGAAAGCGGTGACCGGCGTCACCAGCCGGGCCCAGAGCGACCGCGGCTTCGCCGCGGCGTGGATCGCCAGCGGAACGGCGATCGCCGCGCTGATCACCGTGCTGCCCAGCGCCAGCAGGATGGTCGGCATGATGTGATCGAAGATCACCGGGAGCACAGGGCCCGAGAAGGCGATGGACTCCCCCATGTCACCCCGCACGAGGTTGCCGAGCCAGGTCACGTACTGGGTGAGCAGAGGCTGGTCCAGTCCCATCGACGCCGTGAGGTCCGCGATCTGCTCCTGGGTGGCGTACGGACCGAGCAACGCGATCGCCGGATTGCCCGGGATGAGGTGGATGATGAAGAACATCGCCGTTCCCACGAGGAACAGGACGATCACGAGATCCCGGATCCGTCTGAGAACCAGACCAGCCATCTACCGCTCCTTCTCCATAGCTCCGTCGAGCGGTCCTACTGGGACAGGTAGGTGCCCCAGAAGACCGCCGGCCGGAAGGTGGCCAGGTCCTGCACCTTCGAGCTGGAGACCTGCAGGGTCTTGCTCGGGGAGATCGAGATGACCGGGATCTCGTCCCAGATCGTCTGCTGGATCTGCTCGACGACCTCGTATGCCTCGTCGGCGTTCGTCGCTCGGTTGTACTCGGCGAGCAGCCCGTCCATCGTCTCCGACCGGTACTCGCCCGGCCAGGTCGGGGTGAGGTAGTTGATCTGGCTGGGCGCTCCCGGGATCCCACTGAACCCGGTCATGCTCAGGTGCCAGGAGGTCGGCTCCGAGGTGAGCCTGTCGATCATGGTGGGGAAGTCGAAGACCTCCACCTGAGCGGTCAGACCGATCTCCTCGAGCTGCGCCTGGATGACGACGGCCATCTGGTAGTACTTCTCGTAGGTCTGCGTCGTCGCGATCCGGATCGGCGTGTCCGCGGTCACCCCTGCCTCGGTGAACAGCTCTTTCGCCTGCTCCGGGTCGTACGTCTCGTAGACGTCACTGCCAGCCTCGGAGTACATCGGCTCGTTGATCGGGAACACCATCGCCCCGCTCAACGGCGTCCACAGGACCTCGGGTCCGAAGGCCGCGGTCGACATGGCCTCCTTGTCGATCAGCATGTTCATCGCCTGCCGGGCGCGGACGTCGCTGAACGGGGACTCCGCGTTGTGGTTGAGCAGCACCGTGTTGATGAGGCCGGTGTCGGTCACCTGCACGTTGAGCGCCGGGTCGTCCTTGATGGCCTCGTACTGGTCGGGGCTGACCGACTGGGCCCAGTGGAACTGCCCGGTCCTCAGTCCGTTGAGCTGCTGGGTCGGGTCCGCGACGAAGCGGAACTCGATGTTGTCGACGTGGGCTTCCTTCGCGCCGGCGAAGCCGCCCCAGTCCTCCTCGAGCGCTGCGTACTCGGGGTACTTCTCCAGCAGGATCCGCTGACCGTGGGTGTACTCGGCCAGCTGGTAAGGGCCGGTCCCGATGATCTGCTCGTCGGACATCGGCTGGTCGCCGGCGGCCTCGGCGATCTCGGCCGGGACGATGATCGCTGCCTGGACGTAGGCCGCCAGGTCGCTGATCAGCGAGTACCGGGGCTGCGTGAGGACGATCTCCACCGTCGAGTCGTCCGTCGCGGTGATGGACTCGAGGTCGGCCGCGACGAGCTTGCCGGGGCCGGACACGAGCTGCCACCGCTCGAGGCTCGCCACGACGTCGGCCGCGGTCATCGGCTCGCCGTTGTGGAACGTGACCCCCTCGCGCAGCGGGATCGTGTAGGTCAGCCCGTCCTCGGACATGGTGTAGTCCTCGGCGAGCATCGGGCGGGGGTTCAGGGTCTCGTCGAACTGGAAGAGCTGCTCGAAGACGTTCTGCCCGACGTAGATGGTCAGCGCGCCGCTGTTCTGGGCCACGTCGAGCGTCTGCGGGTCGCCGGCGAGCGCAGCGATGAGGGTGCCGCCGTCGACCGGCGTCGAGGAGCCCTCGGCGTTGCCGGTGCTCCCCTCCCCCGATCCGCATGCCGCGAGCCCCAAGGCCAGCAGGGTGCCTGCGGCAGCGAGTCGTACCCGTGGCAACCGGTACGAACGCTGTGCTTGAAACGAGCGTCGAGTTCTCATGTCATCCCTTGCCTCGGGTAGCTGCGGACATCGGTGGTGCTGGATCAGACGAGCGGGAAGTGGCAGGCCGCGGACTGGCCCGGTCGTTTCTCGGTGAGTTCGGGGACCTCGACGTCACAGCGCTCCTGGCGCCGGGGGCACCGGTCCCGGAACCGGCAGCCCACCGTCCGGTCGACGAGGGCGGTCTCGGAGTCCAGGCCGAGCATCGGGGTCTCGGCTCCGTCGGCCGACCGACGGCGGGGGTTGTGCGGGTCGGGATTGGCCCGCAGCAGCACCTGGGTGTACGGGTGGGCGGGCGCGCGGACCAGCGTCTCGGCGTCGGCGATCTCGACCAGGGCGCCGAGGTACATGACCCCGATCCGGTCGGCCACCGACAACACCAGGCTGAGGTTGTGGGTGATGAACACGTACGTGAGGCCCAACTCACGCTGCAGGCGCCGCAGGACGTTGACGATCTGACCCTGCACGGACACGTCGAGGGCTGACGTCGGCTCGTCGGCGACCACGAGTTGCGGGTTGCAGGCGATCGCACGGGCGATGGCGACGCGCTGGCGCTGTCCGCCGGACAGCTCGGACGGCATCTTGGAGAAGTAGTCCAACGGCAGGCCGACGGTCTGCAGCAACTCCCGGGCGCGAGCCTCGAGGGCCTCTCCCCGGACGTCGGTCAGGGACCGGAGCGGCTCACTCACCGAGCGGCCGACGGTCTGGCGCGGATCCAGCGAACCGGTGGTGTCCTGGAAGACGATCTGGACGTCACGCCGGAAGTCGCGGATCCGCTTGCGGCCCTTGAGCTGCTCCACCGAGACGTCACCGACACTGATGGACCCGGCGGTCGGCGCCTCCAGCTTGGCGATGAGCCGGCCGAGCGTACTCTTGCCCGATCCACTCTCCCCCACCAGACCGAAGAACTCGCCCTTGGCGATGGACACCGTCGCGGAGTCGACGGCGAGCACCCCACCGCTGGTGCGGGTCGAGCCCAGCGACTCGCTGCGTGCGCTGGCCGCGTAGCGCTTCGACACACCGCCGAGTACGAGGTACGGCTCCGCCTGCCGGGGCGGTCCGGCCAGGTCGTCGGACATCTGCCTCGATACCTCGACCTCGCCGGGCAGCGGCTCGGTCTCCGGGTGCCAGCACGCGGCGAGCCGGTCGCTCGTGCGGAGGGCCGTCGCCATTCCACCGGCACCGGCACCTGTACCCAGCTGCACCGGGACGGGGGCGAGCGGGGGCTCGATCGCCGTGCACCGCTCGGAGGAGTTGTGGCAGCGGGGCGCGAACCGGCACCCCGGCAACTGCATGGCCGGGTGGGGAACCGAGCCGGGAATGGTCTGCAGCTCCTTCTGCCCGACGAGCCCGACGCGCGGGACGCACTCCAGGAGCGCCCGCGTGTAGGGGTGGCGGGGGATGGTCAGGATCTCCCCGACGGCGCCGATCTCGACGAGTCGACCGGAGTACATCACCGCCACCCGGTCGGCGATCTCGGCCGCCACCCCCATGTCGTGCGTGATGAGGATGCAGGCCATGCCGCGCTCGCGCTGCAGACGGACGAGCAGGGTGAGGATCTCCGCCTGGATGGTGACGTCGAGCGCGGTGGTCGGCTCGTCCGCGATCAGCAACTCGGGGTCGCACATCAGCGCCATGGCGATCATGACCCGCTGCTGCATGCCACCGGAGAGCTGGTGGGGGTACTTGCCCATGCAGCCGGCCGGGTCCGGGATGCCGACCTGCCGGAGCAGGTCCACCGCCTTGGCGCGGGCGGCCTCGGCGACGTCGCGACGGCTCGAGCCGGCCGACGCCGCGAGCTCCCCGGGATGCTGGCGCACCGCCTCGATCAGCTGCGCGCCGATGACCTTCGTCGGATTGAGGGCCTCCATCGCCTCCTGGAAGATCATCGCGATCTTCCGGCCGCGCAGCCCCGCCATCTGCTCCTGGTCGGCGGCGACCAGGTCGTCCCCGTCGAGCAGCGCCTGCCCGGTCTGCGAGGTCGGCGCCGTGTATTCCAGCAGCCGCATCACCGAGAGCGCCGCCACGGTCTTCCCGCTGCCGGACTCCCCGACGATGCAGAGGAACTCTCCCCGCTCGACGGAGAAGGTCAGCTCGCGCACGAGGGAGACCGGTGCCTCTTCCCCGTCGAGGTCGACGGTGAAGTCACGGACGTCGAGCAGTGACACGGTGGCCCTCTCTCCCAGGGGACGTCACCCGACCCGCAGTGACGAGGATCATCGTCAGCCGGTAGGGATGCGGGTCATCCTGCAGCGAGCGGCCGAAATAAGAAAGAGGTCTGGGGAAGAATCTGCCGGCCACCGGGACGGCTCGGTGGACGTCCGCGAACCCGGGGCAACCTGGCGCGTTACGAGTCTGTTGCGTACGGAGAGAAGACCTGTTCGCCGGCTTTCCGCCCTGCTAATGTCGCCGCCACGAGGCATCGTCGGCGACTTGTTTTATGGCGAACGTCCGACTTACTCCTCGGTAACATGGGGCGGCTGACCGCGACAGTTCCCCCGCGCCCACCGCCGTGGCTCCGCACCGGGCCCGCGGCTGCTGCGGGGTGTCGGCCGCCACGACCCGTGGCCCCTCCGAGAGAGACGTGGACCTGCGCATGAGCGACGACGACCTGCTCTTCCTCCCCGCGACGCGAGCAGCGGCCCTGATCCGCAACAAGGAACTGTCCCCGGTGGAGTACGTCGACGCCGTGCTCGAGGCGATCGACACGTCCGGCCCGGCCGTCAACGCCTTCGCCACGGTCACGGCGGAGGCGGCCCGCGCCGCGGCACGACTGGCAGAGCAGGCCGTCATCGCCGGCGCGGAGCTCGGCCCCCTCCACGGCGTGCCGGTCAGCATCAAGGACCTCTTCGCCACCACCGGGGTCCGGACGGCCTACGGGTCGGTCGTCTACGCCGACCACGTCCCGGACCACGACGACGTGCTGGTCCAGCGGCTGGACTCGGCCGGCGCCATCATGGTCGGGAAGTCCACGACCCCCGAGTTCGGCCACAAGGGGGTGACCGACAGCCCCGTGTTCGGGGTGACCCGCAACCCCTGGGACCTCGACCGCGCGGCCGGTGGGTCCAGCGGCGGAGCGGCTGCCGCCGTGGCGGCCGGGTTCGGCCCCATCGGCCTGGGCACCGATGGCGCTGGATCGATCCGGATCCCGGCCGGCGCGTGCGGGGTCGTGGGCCTCAAGCCGACGACGGGCGCACTCCCCTACGAGCAGGCCAGCGACGTGTTCAGCAACTACGCGGCGGCCGGCCCGCTCACGCGCACGGTCGCCGACGCGGCGCTGGTCATGGATTGCCTGGCCGGGCCGACGACGATCGACCCGTGGACGCTCGGCGGCGGTCGGCCACGACGGATGCCGCAGCTGACCGGCGACGACCTCTCCGGGGTGCGCATCGGCTACATCCCCCGGATGGCCAACACCACGGTCTCCGACGACGTCCAGGAGCAGACGACCGCCACCCTCACCGCGCTCGCCGACCTCGGTGCGCAGGTCGACGAGATCGGCGGCGGCATCGACTGGATCCCCGAAGCGGCCCGGGTGCTCTACTTCGCCCACCAGTTCGTCGCCTACGGCCCGTTCCGGGACGAGTACGGGGACCGACTGGACCCCACCCTGATCGACTTCATCGAGAAGGGCAGCACCTACAGCGTGCGCGACTACCGGACGGCCGGCCTGGCCCGGAGCGGGCTCTACCGCAGCGTCCAAGGGCTGTTCGACCAGGTGGACTTCCTGGTCACGCCGACCCTGCCGACCACGGCACCGCCCGCGGTGGACAGCCCGGACGGTCGGGAGCCGAGGCTGATGAACGGCTGGAACGCCTACCTCTACCCGTTCAACCTGACCGGGCACCCCGCTGCCTCCGTGCCGTCGGGCTTCGGCGCGGACGGCCTGCCCACCGGCCTGCAGATCGTCGGGCCGTGGTGGTCCGACGCCGACGTCCTCCGGCTGGGCGCCGTGGTGGAGAGCGCCCGGCCCTGGGCGCACCTGCGTCCACCGACCCGCTGAGCACCCGGCGCCACGGTCGGACCGAACCCCTCGCCGGGGTCGGTCCGCCCGGGGCGCCGCTCGCGTGCGGCCGGCGCGACCTGGGCCGCCGTCCGCGCTAGCCGGCCGCCTGCTCGGCCGCCGCCGGGCGCAGCACCGTCAGGTGTCCCACGGCCGCGATCGTCGTCCAGTCGTAGCGCATGGGGACCAGCTCACCCGCGGCCCACACGCCGTGCTGGTCCAGGTAGTGCTCGTCGTCCGGGTCCCCCGACGCACCGGTCAGGACCACCCAGGAGCTGTCGTCCCAGGCCCCGACGTCGAAGACGTACCGCGCGACCGCTCCGTAGGCTGCTCGGGTCCCCGTCGCCGAGAGGCAGCCGTTGGCCAGCACCGTGTCGTTGTCCCCGCCCACCGGCGCCCCGGGCGGGTCGAGCCGGTCGGCGACGCCGGGGAACACGGCGCTCAGCGGGTGGACCATCGCCGCCGGGTGCTGCTTGCCCCACGACCGGCCGTCCACGACGGCTGACGCGCGGTCCAGCGCCTCGACGACGGCCCGCGCCCACGTCCACCCGCCCAGCAGCGAGGTGTCCTCCGCCCGCAGCAGCCCCGGCAGGGTCCACCAGAGCTGGTTGCGGACGTCCACGCCCGGCGGCAGGGCGACGACCAGCGGATCGGTCGCCGCACGGAGCAGCCCGGACCGCTCGGCCAGCACCCCGGCCAGGGCCCAGCGGAAGGACGTGTAGGCAGCCGCGGCCGACGAGCCCGCGTCCATCCGCGCGTTCCAGCCGACGATCAGGTCCCGCAGCTCGGCACACGGGCCGTCGGGCACGTCGGTCGCCGCCAGCGCCCGCTGGAAGTCCGGGACGGCGAGGCTGAGCACGTCCCCGTGGATGTCCCGCATGTCCTCGGCCGTGGCCACCGGAAGGCGCGACAACCGCTCCTCCACCCGTCGGGCCCGGTGGGAGGGGTGGCAGTCGGTCATCAGGTAGTCCGCGTCCGGGGAGTCGGCCACCACCCGGTTGTTCGCCGTCACGATGTAGCCACGGGCCGGGTCCGTGGTTCGGGGCATCGACTCCCACGGGATCATCCCGTTCCACTCGTACTCGCCGGTCCATCCCGGAACGGGCAGCCAGCCGTTGAGCCGGGGCCGCCGGGGAACGACCGCGCGCACCAGGTGGCCGATGCCCCCCGAGGTGTCGGCCGCGACGAGGTTGTGATCGATCAGGCCCCAGCCGCGGCACGCCTCGAACAGTTCCGTGCAGGTGGCGGCATCCAGCATGGGCAGCAGGCAGTCGAAGGAGCGGTCGGTCTCGGCGAACTGCATCGAGCGCAGCGTGAGGGCCGCACCGGCCGCGGGATCCCCGGCCACGACGGGGCCGTGATGGGTCTCCACGACCGGCACGTCGACCGGGTCGCCGCCCGCGACCAGGATGCGCTCGGAGCGAGTGCTGGTCGGGAGCCAGCCGTCCTGGAACCGGTACTGCGAGGCGTCCGCCGAGAACTGCTCGACGTAGAGGTCGTGGATGTCGGCGAAGGCGTGGGTCACCGACCAGGCCACCCTGCCGTTGTGGGCGAAATGGGGGAAGGCCGGCACCCCGGGGACGGTCAGCCCGATGGCGTCGAACCGGTCGCACGCCAGGTGTGCCTGGGTGTACATCCCCGGCATCTCGAACGCGCGGTGCGGATCGCCGGCCAGCAACGGCCGGCCGGTGGCCGTGCGCCCGCCGGACACGGCCCAGTTGTTGCTCCCCCCCCCGGTGGCGTCCCCCGCCGCCACGCCGGCCAGGGCCTCGATGGCCGGTGCCAGGGTCTCGAGCGTCGCTACCCAGCGCTCCGCGTCGGCGCCGGGCGGCATGCAGAGCCGGTCGGTGCCCCCGTCGTCGTACCGCAGCAGACCGAGCTGGTCGGGGCCGATGGCGCGCAGCGCCGCGGCCCGCCACAGCTTGAACCAGACCGAGCCCATCAGGTAGCCCCGCTGGCGCATCGCGGCGATGCTGTGCCACGGCTCCCAGGGTTCGGGTTCGACCTCCAGCAGGCCGTACTCGTGGGGCAGCCGGTCGAGACCGGCCAGGCGCGCGTTGACGCCGGCTGCGTAGGCGGTGAGCATGGCGCGGGTCTCGTGGGTCAGGACGTCGAGGTCGCGCCGGCACGCCGCCGGCACGCCGAGCCGGCGGGCCAGGGTGTCGGCGGGAAGCCCGGCCGGCCCCACCCATTCGGCCCAGCGCCCCTCCATCCGTCGGCGAGCGGCATCCATCTGGAACAGCCGGTCCTGCGCGTGGACGTATCCCTGGGCGAAGAAGAGGTCGTCCGACGTCCGCGCGCGCAGGTGCGGGATCCCCCACTCGTCCCGGTGGACCTCGACGTCCTCGGTCAGTCCGGCCAGGCGTTCGGTGGCTGGGGTACCGCTCTGCATGGTGGCTCCGCTCATCGGTGGGCTGGGCAGGGATCTGTCGGGGACCGGGACCGGTCGCCGCCATGGCGCTACCGCGCGCCCGGCGGTTCACCGGGCGGCGCGGCCGCGGTGCTCGTCCAGGAAGGCGAGGGTCGACGCGAGGTCCCGCAGGCCCGCGTCGGAGCCGAGCCCACCGGCGGTCAGGGTGCCCGAGGCGTTGCCGAGCTCCGCGGCCTCCCGCAGCGGCCACCCGAGGGACAGCCCGCGGATGACACCGGCGCAGAAGGCGTCCCCGCAGCCGGTGGAGTCGACGACGTCCACGGGGATGGCCGGCAGGGAGAACTCGCCGTCGGCCGTGACCCCGAAACAGCCGTCGGCGTCCATCTTCACGACGACCGCTCGCGGCCCGAGGTCGAGGATGGCCCGGGCACCGTCCTGGGGTGAGGAGAGGCCGGTCAGCAGGGCGACCTCGTCCCGGTTGGGCATGAAGACGTCGACGTGCCGCAGCGAGGCGGCGAAGACGGCCAGCGCGTCAGAACGCTTGACCCCCAGGCAGTCGGCGGTCGTGATCGCGCCGTGCGACCGGGCGAAGGCCAGCAGCTCGCAGGAGGGGTCGCCGTCGAGCCCCGGCAGCGCGGACACCCCGCCGTAGTGCAGGACGTCGACGCGGGCGAGCGCGTCCCACGGCAGGTCGCCGCTGCCCAGCTCGGCATTCGCGCCGCGAACGTGCCAGGCGGGACGGACCCCGGCGCTGCTGATGGGGAGCATCGTGGCCGAGGTCGGCACCCCCGGCTTGACGACCAGTCCGCTGACGTCCACGCCCTCCTGCTGCAGCAGGGTCCGCACGAACGCGCCCACGTTGTCCTCGCCCACGGCACCCACGGCGAACACGTCGGCGCCCAGGCGGGCGAGGTCGACCGCCGTCCCCCCGGCCGTGCCGGCCACGGTCATCCGGATCTCGTCGATGATCAGCGACCGCTGGGTCGTGGGCAGCTCGTCGATCGCGCGTCCCAGGACGTCGAGGATGTAGATCCCGACGCAGGCGACCCGTGGGGCTGCGCCGGGCGCTCCGCCCCCGTCCGTCCTCGACGGCCGTCCTGCCTCAGCGGACATCGCCCATCCTCACTTGATCGCCACGGCGTTGGCCGGGGAACCGATGCCGCCGGTCACGTTGACCGGCGCGCTGCACAGCAGGAACTCGTAGCGCCCGTCCACGGCGCAGTCCTCGGCGAGGTCGGCGAGCCACCACAGCTCGCCGATCGCCAGCCCGAACTGCCCGATGAGGATGCGGTGGAGGTAGCCGAAGGGCGCCGCCTCCGGACGGGGGTCCGGCGGCCACTCCTCGAGGCCTGGGGCGTCGCTGGCGACGGCGGCCGCGCCGCTGTCCCAGATGTACCGCGCCATCGCCTCGGTGTGCTCGATGCCCGCAGCCGTCAGCCCCCCGGGGCGGGACATCGCGAGCCGCGCGGTCTGGTCCTGGCGCTGGTACCACTCCACGAAGCCGGTGCGGATCAGCACGACGTCGCCCGGCCGGAAGTCGATGCCCGCCTCGGTCCGGGCCAGCTCCAGGTCAGCCACCGTCAGCGCGGTGCTCGTCCCGGGGTCGAGGGGCCGGCCGGCCGCGGCCAGCGTCCGCGAGACGTCCAGGAGGACTCCCCGCCCCGCGATACCCCGCTGCGCCCAGGCCTCGATGCCGTTGCGCTCGCCACGGGCGATCTCCGCCGCCGAGACGCCCTGGTAGAAGACGTCGGGCTGGTAGGCCTCGTGCGACAGCGCGTCCCACTGGCTCGACGCCTGCGGGTAGTAGTTGTCGTACACGTCGTCGAAGGCCGCCCCACCGGCGAGGGGGAGCCGGGTGTGGCGGATCCGGCCGCGGCCGAACAGCGGCGGCGTGAACAGGTCGTGCGGCGCGTTCAGCGGGAACACCGCTCCCCGGACCACCGAGCGCGCGGCCGCCGCGACCGCTCCGGCCGACTGCAGGTTCATCCGGCCGACGGAGTCCCCGGGGCCGAACACGCCCCACCCGACCGGCGCTCCGGCGTCGTCCCGGGGCAGGTCGTCGTACGCCGGCAGCCCGTCGTGGCCCTCGCCGATCATCGGCTCGCCGCCTTCGCTCCGCCGTACCGGCGGCGAGCGGATTCCGACGCGACCTCCCCGAGCTCGTCGGGAGTGAGGATGCGGGGCGCACCGAGACCGCGTGCCGCGAGGTACACGTCCGCCAGCCACTCCACGAGCTGGGCACGCTCGTAGGCCTCGGCGAGGTCGGCCCCGTAGGTGATGGCCCCGTGGTTCTGCAGGAGCACCGCCGTGCGCTCGGCCAGGCCTTCCAGCGCGACGCGCGCCAGCGCGTCGGAGCCGAAGCGCTCGTACGGCGCGACGCGGATCGTCGGACCGCCGCCGGCGCGGAGGACGCAGTAGTGCACGGCCGGCAGCTCGTCGACCACCGTGGAGACCGCCACCGCGCGCGGCGAGTGCGTGTGCACGATGGCGGCCGCATCCGTCTCCCGGTAGACGGACAGGTGCATGGGCGTCTCCGCCGAGAGCTTGCCCTCTCCCCCGACGTGCCGGCCGTCGACGGTGACGAAGCAGATCGACTCGGGAACGATGTCCTCGTAGCGGATCTGTGACGGGGTGATCGCGACGACGTCGCCGAGGCGCACGCTCAGGTTCCCGGCCGGCCCCACCGCCAGCCCGTCCGGGTTCAGTCGCCGCCCGTACTCGATCAAGGTGTATGCGGCTGCACGTCGTTCGGGGTCAGGAATCATCCTCTGCTCGCCATCCTCGTGCCGGGGCTGTCGGGTTCTCCGCGGATCGGGACGCCCACCTCGATCTCGGGTGCTCGCTCGGTCGCACCGGCCACGGGTGGCCGTGACCACCCGGCCGGGCCCGCGCCGGCTACCCCACGAGGCGGCTGAGCTCGGCGAACGCGTCGTCGGTCCGCTGCAGCGCCTGGTCGATGTCCTCCCGCGTGTGGGCGGCGCAGACGAACCAGTTGTGCACTGGGTGGAGGTACACCCCGCGCTTGACGGCTTCGTTCGTCCAGATCCGGGCCAGCGTCGATTCCGCGGTGTCGTCCGCGAAACGCATGAGGGGCATCTGGACCGGCCCGGTCTGCCGGGTGACGAAGCCGTGGGCAGCCGCCTGGACGGTCAGCCCGTCACGCAGGTACCGGCCCGCATCCGCCATCCGCGCCAGCGCGTCGGTGTCCCGGAGCGCCGTGAGCGTGGCGATCGAGGCCGCCATGGACACCGCCGAGTACCAGAACGAGCCGGTCACGTAGACCCCTGTCGCGCCCTGGCGGAGGCTCTCCCGGCCGGTGATCGCGGCGAGCGAGTACCCGTTGGCGATGGCCTTGGACCAGGCGGCCAGGTCGGGCTGGACGCCGTAGGGCTCCCAGCTGCCACCCAGGTCCAGGCGGAAGCCGCACCGCACGTCGTCGAGGATCATGACCGCTCCGGTGCGGTCGCAGATCGCCCGGATCGCCCGGGCGAACTCGGCGGTCCCCATCTCCTGGTCACGGGCGAGCTCCTGGCGCGCCGGCGCGACGATGATGCCGGCCAGGTCGTCACCGGCCTCGGCCACGGCGGCCTCCAGCGACGCGACGTCGTTGTACTCGAAGTAGCCCAGGTGCGCGCGGTCCTCGGCCAGCACTCCCCCGGCCTTCGGGGTGCACCACGGGATCGCGCCGTGGTACGCGCCGTCGGCGATGAGGATCTTCCGCCGGCCCGTGGCCGCCCGCGCGATCGTGACGCAGGCCGTCGTGGCGTCCGTGCCGTTCTTCGCCAGCATGGCCCAGTCCGCGTGCGGGACCAGGTCGACCAGCAGCTCGGCGAGGTCCACCATCACCGGCGACGGGCCGTCGAGGAGATCCCCGGTGTCCAGCTGCGCGCGAACCGCGGCCTCCACCCCGGGGTGCTTGCGGCCGAGGACGACGGGGCCCCAGCCGCACATGAAGTCGATGTACTCGTTCCCGTCGGCGTCCCAGAGCCGGCTCCCCTCGCCGGCGGTCATGAACTGCGGGTAGGCGTCGGGCATGCCCGCGACGTTCATGTGCCCGTACATGCCGCCGGGGATCACCGAACTGGCCCGCGTGCGAAGGGCGGCGTCGGCCGTCCGGGCGGCGAGAACCTGCGTCATCTCATCAACTCTTTCGCTTGAGTGGCAATGCCCGTCGCATCGAGCTGGTAGTGCGCGTAGAGCGCGGCGGGGGGACCGAGCAGCACGTGCTCGTCGGGGACGCCGAGGCGCTTGAAGCGCGCTCCGGACACCCCGGCCTCGAACAGGGTCTCCGCGACCGCCGTCCCGAGGCCGTTGGTGATGTTGTGCTCCTCCACGGTGAGCACGGCACCGGTGGCCGCGGCCGAGGACACGACCTCGTCTTTGTCCAGCGGGCTGACGGTGAACATGTCGACGACGCGCGTGGAGTAGCCGTCCTCGGCGAGCAGGGCGGCGGCATCGAGTGCCGGGCGGACGGTCGACCCGGTCGCCAGGATCGTGAGGTCACTCCCCTCCCGCAGCCGGATGGAGCGGCCGAAGGTGATCTCCGGGACGGTGGGGTAGACCTCGGGGTCACGTCCTCGGCCGAGCCGCAGGTACATCGCACCGGGGTGGTCCATCGATGCCCGCAGCACGGCGCGCAGGTGGTTCTCGTCCGTGGCGCACACGACGGTGAGATCGGCGATGGTCCGCATGATGCCGAGGTCTTCCAGGCTGTGGTGGCTGGTGCCGTAGAAGCCCATCGACATGCCCGAGTGGTGGCCGACGACACGGACCGGCATCCGCGGGTACGCGCAGTCGGTCCGGATCTGCTCGCAGCCCAGCAGCGCGGCGAACGAGGCGAAGGTCGCGGCGAAGGGGACGTACCCGCAGGAGGCCATCCCGGCAGCCGCGGTGATCATGTTCTTCTCGGCGATCCCCACGTTGAGGAACCGGTCGGGGTGGCGCTGCTGGAAGTCCACGGCCCGGTTCGACCGGGCCAGGTCGGCGGTGAGCACCGCGACGCGCGGGTCCCGGTCGGCGATGTCGGCGAGCTCCTCGCCGAACACGAAGGCGGTGGTCCCGCGGCGGTCGTTGCCGTCGGCCGACCTGGAGTCCTTGAGCGCGGTGTCCGACGTGCCGTTGAAGATCTCCGACTGGTCCTGCCACTCGCTCATCGGAGGTCCCCGCCGCCCGAGAGACCGGCCGACAGCTCCGCGACGACGTCGTCGTAGTCGGCGCCGACCAGGTTCCCGACGTGCCAGTCGGGGCTCAACTCCATCCGTCGGACCCCCCGGCCCTTGACCGTGTCGGCGATGATGCACTGCGGTCGGCCGTCGTCGGCGTCCGGCAGACCGGCGAAGGCGGCCAGGATGCTCGGTAGGTCGTGGCCGTCGATGCGTTGGGTCGCCCAGCCGAAGGACTCGAACCGCTGCGCGATCGGTTCCACCGTCATGACGTCCTTGGTGAAGCCGTCGATGCCCAGCTGGTTGACGTCCACGACCGCCCGCAGGCGCCCGAGGCGGTAGTGCCCGGCCGACATGGCTGCCTCCCAGATCTGCCCCTCGGCCAGCTCGCCGTCGCCGAGCACCACCCAGGTGCGGTAGTCCGCCCCCGACATCCGGCCGGCCATGGCCATGCCGAACCCGATCGACAGCCCGTGCCCGAGGGATCCGGAGCTGAAGTCGATGCCGGGAATCTTCTTCATGTCCGGGTGGTCACCGAACGCACTGCCCAGCCGCGTGTAGTCGTCCAGCAGAGCAGGGTCGAAGAAGCCCAGGTCGGCCAGGACGGGGTAGAGGCCGATCGCCGCGTGTCCCTTGCTCAGCACGAACCGGTCCCGCTGCGGATCGCGAGGGTTCTCCGGGTCCACCCGCAGCTCGGAGTAGTACAGCGCCGCGAGCAGCTCCGCTGCAGAGAAGACGGCCGAGTAGTGACCGGCGCCGGCGATCCGGCTCAGCCGGACCGTTTCCAGCCTGATGAACATCGCCTTCCGCGCGAGCAGTTCAGGGCTCGCGGCGGTCGCCGGTCGGACCGTGCTGAGGCTCATGGGTCGTCCTTCGCTCGCCAGAACCGGAGTGCGGGATCGGGGTCACTATATTGGTCGGGCGTCCGGTATATCAAGTGTCCAGGACTTCCGAGAAACCGGCAGCGGGTGCGCCTCCCCGATGGCTACGGCGACGAGGGCACCTCCGACGGCGCTGCCCCGGTGGCCGGCTCCGCGCCCTCCTCCACCGCCCGACCGGCGTCCTGGCCGGCCGGCGCAGGTCGTGGCGCGGCGTCGCGACGGTCAGCGCGCGGGTGGACATGGACGGGTCCGAGCCCGGCAGGCTGGCGACACAGCAGCCAAGCGAGCGGTGCACCGGGGAGGTCGGAGCGGCATGCGTCGTCGGACGGGAGTCCTCGAAGCAGCCACCCTGGTCGATGGAGATGTCGACGAGCACGCCACCCGGCTCCATGCCGCCGCCTGCGCGTCGTCGACCAGGCGCGGCGCTCGAGCCCCGGGCCCGGAAGCGGTCGGCAGCCAGCGACCGGCGTCGGTTTTATATCATCCGTCCACCATAATCAATAGTGTGTCGGTCCCCTCCCCGCTCCGGGCTCCCTCAGAGCCGCGGGCGCCTGGCTCCCGCGGGATCGACGAGCTCGAACGAGGCCGCGACACGGAGCAGGTCCACCTCGCCGTACGGCTGCCCGACCAGCTGGAGCCCGACGGGGAGCCCGCCGCTGGTGAAGCCGCAGGGCACGGAGATCGCCGGGAGCCCCGTGAGCGTGATGTACCAGCACGACCGCATCCACGTCAGGTAGTGGCCCTGCGCCACCCCCGCCACCTCGTGCGGCCAGTCCCAGCCGATGGGGAACGGCGGCAGCTGGACGGTGGGCATCGCCAGGACGTCCGCGTGGTCGAAAGCCGCGAGGACCCGAGCCCGCACCGCCGCCTGGAGGCGGATCGCGCGGTAGAGGTCGTCGGCGGTGACCTGGAAGCCCTCCTCGACGTCGGCCCGCAGGTTCGCACCCAGGAGGTCCGCGTGCTCGCGGTACATCGGTCCCAGACGGCCGGCGACGCTCCAGGCCCGGATGGTGTGGAAGGCGACATCGGCGCCGCGGAAGTCGGCTGCCCAGTCGTCGACCGTCGCGCCGAGACGCTCCAGCGCGGAACGCCCGCGCTCCTCCAGGACCGCGGTCACCTCGGGGTCGACCGGCAGGCCGCCGAGATCGGAAGTCCAGGCGACCCGGAGGTGGGGCCACTGGTCCCGGGGCGACTCCTCCGCGAGGGCGAGGAACTCCGCCCCGGTCCCGGGGACCGAGTTCGGGTCCGCTGGGTCGAAGCCGCTGAGCACTCCGTGCAGCAGGGCGGTGTCCGCGACCGTGCGCCCCATGGGCCCCAGCACGGCGAGGTCGGGCCAGCCGCCCCGCTCCACGGGAGCCTGGGTCACGCGTCCGACCGGGGGGCGCAGCCCGACCACGTTGCAGAAGGACGCGGGATTGCGCAGCGAGCCGCCCATGTCGCCCCCGTCCGCGAGGCTGACCATCCCGGACGCCAGTGCGGCAGCGGCGCCACCCGACGAGCCACCCGCACTGCGGTCCGGGGCGTAGGGGTTCCCCGTGCTGCCGAACACCGGGTTGACGGTGTGCGAGCCGAGCCCGAACTCGGGCACGTTGGTCTTGCCGACCCGGACGGCCCCCGCCTGGGCCATGCGTGCGGCCGCGTGCGCGTCCGCAGCCGGCACGTGGTCGGCGAACAGCCGGCAGCCCCAGGTGGTGCGCATGCCACCCGTGGCCAGCAGGTCCTTGTGCGCCATGACGAGGCCGTGCAGTGGCGGCAGGTCCTCGCGGTGGACGAATGCCTCGTCAGCGGCGGTGGCCTGACGGAGCGCTCCCTCCGGATCCAGGGTCACGACGGCGTTGAGCACGGGGTTCACCTGCTCAATGCGCTCGAGGGAGTTCTGCAGCAGCTCGCGCGCGGAGAGCTGACCGGAGCGGAGCAGCGCGCGCTGCTCGACCGCGGGCAGGTGGCACAGCTCGACGTCCAAGAACCCCTCCAGGGTGGGTGTGGCCGAAACCTAGCTGCCGCGTCAACGCCCGGCCGGCCGCTCGGACCAGGTCGCGATCGGCACTGCCCACCGGTGCGCTGCTCGCCGGTCGCTGGCTCCCCGGCCGGACGACGGGGACGGGCGCCGACGGCTCCTGCCCACCCACCCACCCACGAGGCCCATCCCCCGCCGGAGACCGCCCCGGCCGACGACGGAGACACCACCATGACCACGCCGTTCCCCCCATCGGGCGTCGCCGCGTCCGACGTGCTCGGGCACATCGACCGGATGCAGGACGAGGACATCGACTGGCGGGACGGGCGCGCCTTCGCCTACGTCTACCACGGCGGCGAGGCGCTCGAATCGCTCCTCCAGCGGGCGTACCTGGCGGGTTTCTCGACCAACGGCCTCAGCCCTTCGGCCTTCCCGAGCCTGGCTCGGATGGAGCGGGAGGTGATCGAGATGGTCGGCGACCTCCTCGGCTGCCCGTCCCCCGCCGGGAGCATCACGTCCGGGGGATCGGAGAGCATCCTCCTGGCGGTCAAGACGGCGCGGGACCGGCTGCTCGAACGGCATCCGGAGGTGGGCAGGCCCCGGATCGTCCTGCCGACGTCAGCCCATCCCGCCTTCAGCAAGGCGGCCCACCTGCTCGGGATGACGACGACGCGCGTCCCCGTGGACCCGGCCGGACTGGGCGCGGACCCGGAGCAGATGCTGGCCGCCGTCTCCGACGACACGGCGCTCGTGGTCGCGTCCGCCCCCTCCTATCCGCACGGGGTCGTGGACCCGGTGGCCGAGCTGGCCGGGCACGCCCTCGCCCGCGAGGTCCCGCTCCACGTGGACGCGTGCGTCGGGGGCATGCTGCTGCCGTTCGCGCGTGACCTGGGCAGGACCATCCCCGACTTCGACTTCGCGGTTCCCGGGGTGTCGTCCATGTCCGTCGACCTGCACAAGTTCGGCTATGCGGCCAAGGGCGCATCCCTCGTGCTCTACCGGGACCCGGCCTACTTCGCCCACCAGCCCTTCGTCTTCGACGACTGGTCCGGCGGCCGATACGCGGCTCCCAACGTGGCGGGCACCCGGCCGGGCGGAGCCATCGCCGCGGCCTGGGCCGCGCTCACCCACCTGGGGAGAGAGGGTTACCTCGGCCTGGTCAGCCGTGCGCTGACCGCCTCGGACGCGATCCTCGCCGGGATCGAACGCACCCCCGGCCTGCACGTCCTCGGCTCTCCCCACGCCAGTCTGCTGGCGTTCGGCTCGGACGTGCACTCCCTTCCGGCGATCGCCAAGGACATGCGACGCCGCGGGTGGGCCATGGGCCTCCAGGGGCCACCCGAGTCGATCCACCTGACCGTCACCGCAGGCCACGACCGGGTGGCCGAGGCGCTCCTCGCCGATCTGCGGTCGGCGTGCTCGGCCGACGACGCGACCCCCTCCGAGCAGTCACCCGGGTACAGCTGAACACGCCGCCCCGGCCTCCGGCGCCGTCGCGGAGGCCGGCTTCAGCCGCTCAGCCGGCCACGGCCGCGCCGACCAGCGACCGCGGGTCCGCGGCACCCCGGGGCGAGCCGTCGCGCGGGAAGTCGATGAGGTGGGCGTGCCCGAACCCCACGAGGTCCCGGCCCGCGGTCTCGACCTCGTGCCCGCGCTCCTGGAGACCCGTGCGCCAGGGCCCCGGCGCGTGCTCCTCGATGCGGACGCGGTGCGTGTCGGGACCGTCCCACACGTTGAACCCGGTCCCCTCCTCGACCCCCAGGACCCACCGCGGAGCGCTGAGCACGGCACCCGGGTCCTGACCGGCGACGAGCAGGCGGGCGAGCATCTGCAGCACCACCTGCGGCTGCGAGTCCCCGCCCATCGTGCCGAGCACCGCGCGCAGGGACCCGTCGGGGCGGGTGACGAGCGCCGGGGCCAACGTGTGCGGCGGGCGCCGGCCCGGCCGGTACTCGGCCGGGTGCCCTTCCTCCAGGCTGAAGCCGATCCCCCGGTTGTGCAGCAGCACTCCCGTCCCGGGCACCGCCACGTGGCAGCCGAATCCGCCGGCGTTGGACTGGATCAGGCTGACGCCCATGCCGTCGCCATCGGAGGCGCAGAGGTAGATCGTGCCGCCGGCGCGGTAGCGATCACCCACCCGCGCCGGACGGTGGGGGTCGAACATCGCAGCCCGCTCGTCCAGCCGGTCCGGGGCGATGAGCCGGGCGCCGTCCGCGCCGTCGAAGAGGCACCGCGGCCGGTCGAACCCGGCCAGCCGCGCCGCCTCCACGGTCACGTGCGCCCAGGTCGCGTCGTCGGGGTCGGCGCCGAGCCCCAGCCGCTCAGCGATCCCCGCGCCGGCGAGCCCCAGGTAGCCCTGGGAGTTCGGCGGGACGGTCCAGACCCGGTGGCCCCAGACGTCGAGGGCCAGTCCGCCCACCCAGTCGGCGAGCGACCCGGAGAGGTCCTCGGGGGTGTACTCCCCCGCCCCCACCTCCAGCAGCCGCTCCCCGAACTCCCCGCCGTAGAAGCCCTCGCGTCCCTCGGCCGCCACGGCGCGGAGCATCCGGGCGGGGCCGGGCCGCAGCAGCACGTCACCCGCCGCGACCCCCGACCCGACGAGCTCGTCGCAGCCGGTGACCCCGGCGAGCCGGGGAAGGGCCGCGGCGAGGAGCGGCGACGTGGGGAACCCAGCTTCCGCCAGCTCGATCGCCGGCGCCAGCACGTCGGCGAGGGGCAGCCGTCCGAGCCGCCCGTGCAGCGTGACCCAGCCGTCCACGCAGCCCGGCACCGGAGCGCTCCGGACATCGCCGCGCAAGGGCATGGCGCGGTGGCCCTCGGCGCGCATCCGGTCCGGATCGGCTCCGCTCCCGGCACGCCCGGAGGCGTTGAGCACCAGGGGCTCCGCCGCGCCGGTGCCCGGGCCGCCGACGAGGGCGAACAGGTCACCGCCCAGGCCGCACATGTGCGGGGTCGTCACCGCCAGGGCCGCGCTGGTCGCGATCGCGGCGTCGACCGCGTTCCCACCGGCCCGCAGCACGGACGCACCGGCTTCCGACGCGAGCCGGTCCACGCTGCACACCAGGCCGTCCGGGCCGGTGACTGTCTCGGTCTTCCAGGTCATGACGGGCAACTTTCGGTCGGGGTGCGGCTGCGTCGGTCTCGCAGGTCCAGGGTCGGAGCGGGCCGGACGACGTCGTCCGTCCGCGCGGCACGGCTCGTCAGAGGTCCGGCACGGCCTGCGCCCACGGCTGGACGGCCTCGAAGGCCGCCGACGCGGTGAGGCAGAGGGCGTCGGCGTGCCACGGGGTGATGATCTGCAGCCCGATGGGCAGCCCCTCGGACGTGAAGCCACAGGGAACGGAGGCCGCTGGCCAGCCGAGCGCGTTCGCGGGGAACATCAGCGGCCAGCGACCACCCGGGACGGCCTGCACGGGGTGCCCGCCGATGTCCCCCGGCTGACCGTCGTAGGGCCACGCCCCACCGGTCATCGTGGGGCTCAGCAGGATGTCGTAGCCGTCCATGAAGGCCCGCGCCTGGTCGTAGAAGACCGACCGCTGGCCCTGCGCCTGGACGAGCTGCGTCATGGTGATGTCCCTGCCGGCCTCCATCAAGGCGGCCAGGCTGTCGTCTACCCACTCCGGGTGCTCCCGGGCCCGCTCCCCGAAGCTGCCGACGATGCCCGCCCGGAACAGGGTGCGGTGCCACTCGGACGGATCCGCCCAGCCCGGGTCGACCTCGTCGACGGAACAGCCCAGCTCGCTGAACCGGTGCGCGGCCGCCTCCGTCGCGGCGCGGACCTCCGGGTCGAGACCCACCCAGTCGAATCCGAAGTTCGGGGTCCAGGCGACGCGCAAGCCGGTGAGGTCCCGGGCGCAGGCCGACAGGTAGTCCTCCGGCGTGCTGTCGATCGACAGCGGGTCCCGGCGATCGGGGCCGGCCATGACCGAGAGCATCAAGGCCGCGTCCCGCACGGTGCGCGACATCGGACCGATGTGCGACCGCGCGCTCCAGTAGTCGCGGTTCGGCCAGAAGGGCACCCGTCCCGCCGACGGCTTGATGCCGTACACCCCGCACAGCGCGGCCGGGATGCGGATGGACCCGGCGCCGTCCGAGCCCAGCGCGATCGGCCCCATCCCGGCCGCGACCGCAGCCGCGGCTCCACCGCTCGAGCCGCCGGCCGTGCGACCGAGGTCCCAAGGGTTCCGCGCCGCCTCCGCCACCAGGTTGTCGGACATGTCCTTGTGCCCGAGCTGCGGGGTGTTGGTCTTCCCGATGATGATCGCGCCGGCCGTCCGCAGGCGCTGCACCGCCACGGCGTCGAAGTCCGGCACGTGGTCCTCGAAGAACTTCGAGCCCCACGTCGTACGGAGGCCCGCGGTCGCGAACAGGTCCTTGACCGAGACCGGGATCCCGTGCAGCGGCCCGAGGTCTCGCCCCTCCGCCACCGCCTTCTCCGCCTCGCGGGCGCTCTCCCGCGCCCGCTCTTCGTCGAGCGTGATGAACGCGTGCAGCGACGGCTCCACGGCCGCGACGCGTTCGAGCACGGCGTCCACGAGTTCCACCGGCGACAGTTCCGCGGACCGGATGCGTTCGGCCAGCTCCGTCGCGGGCGTGTACACCAGGTCGGTCGTCATGCTGGGCCTGCTCTCGTCGGGGCCGCCGCCGCGGCGCCGGACCGCGCCGCGTCGCACCGCCGCGCCCGGTGGGTGGGTGGTGGGCTGCCGGGGCGCCTTCGTCGCATCCCGGCGGCGAGCGGCCGGCGACGCGCATCCGGGCGACGGCGACCGCGCGAGGCCGGCTCTTCCGTCACGTCGTCGACTCCTCCGAGCGCGGGATCGAGAGCTGGTCGCAGTCGCGGAACCCGTCCCGGAACGTGGCGCACGCTACGACCGCGCGCGGGGCGGGCGCAAGGATCATCCCGTGTCTCCCGTCACCGGGCACCCGGCACCCCGTCGATCCGGCCGGGCACGATGGGGGCATGCGCGCGTTCCACGACCGGCCCCTCGTCCGGACCGGCACCGCCCGCGGACGGCTCCCGGACGTGGCACCCGCCCCCCGTGGTCGCGCCTCCCGGGCTGCTGCCGACTCCGAGCGGGCGACCGTCCGCACGTCGTGCCGTCGATGAGGACGCCCCCCGGCCCGACCCCCGTCGCGGGCGGCACCGCTGAGCTGCTGGCCGACGCCGACCGCGACGGGGCCTGGATGCTCCTGGTGGACGGCACCCCGCAGTCGCACGTCGACCTCGACGACCCGGCGCACCTGGAGTTCGAGTACGTCCGGCGGATGGGCCACGTGCTGGACCTCGCCGCGGAGCCCGGCGCCGCCCTCGACGTCGTCCACCTGGGCGGCGGAGCGCTGACGCTGCCGCGGTACGTCGCGACGACCCGGCCCGGCTCCCGGCAGCGCGTGGTCGAGATCGACGAGCCGCTCACCGGGCTGGTGCGCGACTTCCTGCCCCTCCCGCGGCACGCCCGGGTGCGGGTCCGCGCCGCCGACGCCCGGGAGGCGCTGGGCACGATGCGCACGGCGAGCGCCGACGTCGTCGTGACCGACGTCTTCGCCGGCGCGCGCACCCCGGCGCACCTCACCACGGCGGAGTTCGCCGCCGAGGTCGCGCGGGTGCTGCGCCCCGGGGGCGTCGCCGTCGCCAACGTCGCGGACGGTCCCCCGCTGCGCTTCGCCCGCGGGCAGGTCGCCACCCTGCGGACCGCGTTCCGGCACGTCTGCCTGCTGGCCGAGCCCGGCACCCTGCGCGGCCGCCGATTCGGCAACCTCGTCGCGGTCGCGTCCGACGCCGAGCTGCCGCTGGCCGACCTCAGCCGCGCCTGCGCGCGCGACCCGATGCCGTCGCGCGTGGTCGACGGCGGGGACCTCGACCGCTTCACGGGCAACGCCCGGCCGGTCCCCGACGCCGAGGCCCAGCCCTCGCCCGAGCCGCCCGACGGCGTCTTCACCCGCTGACCGGCAGCGCCGGCCGGCCCTAGGCTGCGGGCATGACGATGCCTGCCTCGTACCGGCTGCGCCGGGACACCCGCCACAAGATGGTCGCCGGCGTGTGCGCCGGGATCGCCCGCCGCTACGGGCTCTCGCGCGGCGGCCTTCGCGTGGCCTTCCTGATCTCCTGCGTGCTCCCCGGCCCGCAGTTCGTCGCCTACCTGCTGCTGTGGGTCCTGATGCCGGCCGACGACCGGCCCTGAACGCCGCCCGCGGACGGGCGACCGGCTACCAGCTGTTGCCGCTGCTGAGACCCCGGACCGCGGGGCGCACGTCGACCAGGTAGACGACCGCGGCGATGACGGCGGGCAGGCCGAGCAGCGACATCGGCGTCTTCTGCCAGAAGATGATCAGCAGGGCGAGCCCGGTGATCGCAGCCCAGCCGGGCTTGGTGAGCTTGCCGGCCGCGACGTAACCGGAGGCCGGCCGGACCAGGGCGTCGGCGAACGCCCAGGCGGTGAGCGCCAGGGACGCCCAGTACAGGATGAGCAGCAGCCATCCGTCGAACACGCCCATGGGTCCGAGCCTACCCGCGCCCGGGGGCGGCCCGGGTGCCGCGCACGCCGACTCGCCCGGACGGGGTGGGCGGCCACGGACGCGACAGGGCCCCGGAGCGCTGGTCGCAGCTCCGGGGCCCTGGTCGGTGGTCCGACGTGCGGGTGACGTCAGCTCTTCTTCGCGGGCACCGCGGTCGGGTCCGCCGGCTTGGCGGTGCGGGCCCGGGTCACGCGCGCCGAGGTCGCCTTGGCCGGCGACTTGCGGGCGGCGGCGCTGCTCTTCTTGGCGGAGGTCTTCGCCTTGGGCTCGGCGACGGCGTCCTCGGCGACGTCCTTGGTCGCGTCGGCGGCGTCCTCGAGCGCGTCCTCGGCCTTGGCAGCCACCTTGGTGGCCTTGGCCGCGGTCTTCTGCGCGACCGAGGTCACCTCGTTGGAGGCCTCGACGACGGCCTCGGCGGTGTCCTCCAGCACGTCCTCGAGGGTGTCCTCGACGCTGTCGACGGCCTGCTCGGCGCGGCGGACGACCCGGCGGACACCGGGCTGGCGGCGCAGGTCCTCGACGACCACGGCGCCGCGCTCGGCCAGCGTCTCGACGGTGGTGAGGGCCTGGGTGCGGGCCGTCTCGACCAGCCCGACGACGGTGCTGCGCAGCGCCTCGGGGCGGACGGCGGTGGCCAGCTGCTGGGCGGTGGTGCGGGCGGTGCCGACCGCCTCGGTGGCCCGGGTGCGGGCCTCCTTGACGGCCAGGTCGGCCTGGACCTGCGCCTCGCCGGGCAGCGCCTCGGCCTTGGAGCGGAACGAGGCGACGGCGGTGCGGGCCCGCTCGACGGCCAGGTCACCGGCGCCGACGAAGGCCAGCAGCGGGGTGCGGGCCTGCTCGGCGAGGGTGCGGCCCTGGGCGACGGCGACGTCGCCGTGCTGCTTCGGGGTCTGGGTGGTGGTCATGCCGACTCCTTCGGAGTGGAGGGGAGGGGGACGTTCAGTTGGCGGCCGGGGCGGCGGCGGCACGGTGCTCACGGACGTAGGTCTCGTAGAGCTCGAGCAGGACGGCCTTGTGCCGCTCGGACAGCGCGTCGTCGTTGCGGATCGCCGCCACGGTGTCCGGGTTCCCGGTACGCCGGTCGAGGATCCCCGCCTGCTCGTAGAGCGTCTCGGCCGAGATCTTCAGGCCCCGGGCGATCGACGCGAGGATCTCCGCCGACGGCTTGCGGAGGCCGCGCTCCACCTGGGACAGGTAGGGGTTGCTGACGCCGGCGGTGCGGGCCAGCTCGCGCAGCGAGACACGCGCGGCGCTGCGCTGCTCGCGGATGAAATCGCCCACCGAGGAGCTGACCACCGAGACGCTGGGGGCATCGGCGACCGTGTCGGCCACGCTGCCGGCGACCCGGTCCACCGTCGAGCGGACCGTCGTCACCTGCTCGCGGACGAATTCACCGGGCTTCTGCACGCTCTCGACGTTAGCCCGGGGTGCTAGCTCTTGCAAGCGGAACGGTTAGCACGGCGGCGTGAACCCCCTCACACGCGAAGCCGCAGCTCAGGCGTCGAGGGCAGCCGACTCCCGGACCTCGCCGACGACCCCGTCGCCACCCGGCACGGGTGGCCGGGCCCACGGAGCAAGCACCTCCGCCGGCACGCCGATCCGGCGCAGCCCCGCGGTGAGCGCCGGCGTCCGGCCTCGGTCGCCGCCGTCGTCCAGCTTCAGCGCCACCGCTCCCCCACCGGGCAGCGCCGCCACGTGGACGCCGTCCGCACCGCCCTTCACCAGCAGCCCGGGTACCGCGCGCATCAGCTCGGTGTCCTCCCGGCCGGTCCCCGCGACGAACCACGGGTGCGCCCGCACGGCGTCGGCCACCGCCCGGTCCCGGGAGCCCTCCGGCGCCTGCACCAGCGAGAGCACCCCGCGCGCCAGGCCGGTGAGGGACAGCGCGTGCTGCGGAGCCCCGCAGCCGTCGACCACGACCGCCGCGACCGGCTCCCCGGCCGCCTCGCCCAGCCGGGCCTCGATCGCCTGCTGGAGCGGGTGGTCCCGCTCGAGGTACCCCGTGGTCGGCCAGCCCGCCGCGACGCACGCCGACAGCATCGCGGCGTGCTTGCCGGAGCAGTTCATCGCCAGGCGGTCCGGCGCCCGTCCGGCGACCAGCCAGCCGGCCCTCGTCGCCTCGTGCTGGGGAAGGGCCGGGGGGCACCCCAGGTCGTCGGGCCCGAGGCCGGCGGCCGCGAGCATCGCGGCGGCCAGCTCCCGGTGCCCGTCCTCGCCGCTGTGCGAGCCGGCCCCGACGGCCAGCTCCTCGCCGGAGCGCGGAGCCCAGCCCGCCGCGAGCAGCGCGGTCGCCTGCACCGGCTTGTTCGCCGAGCGCGGCAGCACCGGCCGCGTGACGTCCCCGGCGGCGAACCGCACGTCGCCGCCGGCGCCCAGCACCGCGAGGGCTCCCCGGTGCACCGACTCCAGGAAGCCCGACCGCCACACCTCGACGAGCACCGGGGCGTCCGGCCAGCGGCCGGCCGGGCCCTGCTCGTTCAGTGCCGGCCCTCGTCGGCAAGCAGGGCGGCGACGTCGGCCTCCCCGTCGCGGTACCGGCGGCCCAGCTCCGCGGCCAGCCCGTCCATGACCTGCTGCACGCCCCGCCGGCGCTCCGACAGCCCCTTCTCCGCCTCGGCGAGCGACCGCGCCGCCGCCTCCAGCTTGTCGTCGGGGAGCTCGGTGATCGCCGACAGGTCGGCGCCCGGGGTCAGCGAGTTGACCCAGGACTCGTACTCCTCCGGGCTGGCCGGCTGCACCGTCTGGTGCCGCCCCAGGCCGTGCGCGGGGCCCCGGCCCTTCTCCGCGAGGATCTCCGGCAGGAGGTCGACCAGCGACCGCCCGTCGTCCTCGGCGCGCCGCTGCAGCTCGCGCCGGACGATGTCCAGGCGCCCCTGGAGCAGCCGGCGCGTGTAGGAGAGGTTGACCTCCTGCTGCTCCGCCTCGCGGCGCAGCCGCCGCACCTCGGCCATGGGCCGCCGGACGGCGTCCTCCAGGAACGACGGGTCCAGCAGCGCGTCGACGGCGGCACCCCCGGCGGGGGACGGCTTCGGGCTCACGGGGCGGCCTCCAGGGGCGGAACACCCGGCACGCGGGCATCGGCGGTGGTCATCGGTGGCCGCCGCGGGGCGGCGGGGTCACGGCGCGATCGTCCCAGACCGGACCGCCCGCACGCGGTCACGCGCCGCGGCCTGGGTGTCGTCGAGCGCCGGCGGGGCGTCCCCGGGGTCGATGGCCGCCGTCGAACCCCCGACGGTGAGCGCGGCGTCCTGGGCCACCGACTGCTTCACCAGCGCCAGGGCGACCACGCCGAGCTCGTGGTGGCGGACGACGCTGCCCACCCGGCCGACCACGCGGGTGCCGGCCTGCACCGGCTCGCCGGGCCCCGCGAGGTCCTCGCTGACGCCGTCGAGGTGCAGCAGCACCAGCCGGCGGGGCGGACGCCCGAGGTTGTGCACCCGGGCGACGGTCTCCTGCCCGCGGTAGCAGCCCTTCTCCAGGTGCACCGCGGTGGTGAGCCACTCCAGCTCGTTGGGGATGGTGCGGTGGTCGCTGTCGATCCCGAAGCGCGGCCGCCGGGCCTCCACGCGCAGCGCCTCGTAGGCGGACAGCCCGCTCAGCCGCGCCCCGGCGGCCAGCAGGCGGTCGGCGACCGTCCCGACGTCGGCCCGCGGCACCAGGACGTCGAACACCGGGGCGGAGCCGTCCCCGACGGCGGGCATCCGCCGCACCCAGCCCCCGTCGGCGGCGGCGACCGCGTAGGGGGCCCCGGGCACGGGCAGCCCCGCTGCCACGAGCACCGCCGGGCCCTGCGGCCCGACGACGGCGAGCAGCGCCCAGGCCTCGGTGACCAGCTGCGGCTCCACCCGGAGCATGAACCGCATCCGCTCCAGGTAGGCGTGCAGCGCCGCGCCGGTGCCCGGCTCGACGTCGGCCCACGTGGTGCCACCCAGCTCGGTGACCACCAGGTGGTGCTCCACGTGCCCGTTCGGGCTGAGGACCAGGGCCTCGCTGCCCGTGCTGTCGCCCAGCTGCTCGAAGTGCTGGCTGGTGATGCTGTGCAGCCACGTCAGCCGGTCGGCGCCGGGCACCACGAGCACGTCGCGGTCGCTGCGGTCGACCAGGCCGGCGCCCTCGGCCAGCACCCGCTGCTCGCGCAGCGGGTCGCCGTAGTGGGCGGCGACGGTGCGGGCGACGTCGGGCGCGACCTCGACGGGCACCGCCCCCGGTCGGGACAGGAGGGGCGAGGGCGTGGTCATGACGACTCCGTTCAGGCGCGTTCTCGGCAGGCGCGGCACGTCCCCGAGAGGGCGACGTGACCGACGTCGACGGTGAAACCCAGGTCGGCCGCCAGACGTTCCGCCGCCTCGTCGAGCAGGTCCGGCGCCGCCGACGCGATCTCCCCGCAGGAGTTGCACACCACGTGCAGGTGCGGCCGCTCGGCGGCGTGGTAGACCGGCGCGCCCCGCCCCAGGTGGGTGTGCCACACCAGCCCGAGCCGCTCGAGCAGCTCGAGGGTGCGGTAGACCGTCGAGGTGTCCGGGGCGCTGCCGCCCGGGCCGGCCTCCTGGCGCAGCCGCGCCCCGATCGCCTCCGGCGTGGCGTGCGCCAGCGCCCCCACCGCGGCCAGCACCCGCGCGCGCTGCGGGGTCAACCGCAGGCCGCGGGCCCGCAGCTGCTCGGCGAGCGGCGCGGCGACGTCGTCCGGGCCCATGGGATGAGCCTATGCCGGGGGTGCGGCAGGCTGGGCGCGTGACGGAGCAGCGCAGGGTGGCGGTCTGGCGGGACGGCGCGGCGGTGGCGGTCCCGGCCGGCGAACCGGTGGTCGCCGCCTTCGACCAGGGGCTCGGCCGCGGGGACGGCGTCTTCGAGTCCGTCGCCGTCGTCGGCGGGCGCACCCCGCACCTGGCCGCGCACCTGGCCCGGCTGTCCCGCTCCGCCGCCCTCCTCGGCCTGCGCGATCCCGGGGACGCCGCCTGGACCGAGCTGGTGACCGCGGTGCTGTCCGGCTGGGACGCCGGGGCCGAGGGGGTGTGCCGCCTCTTCCTGACCCGGGGCCTGGGCGACGGCACCCCGCCGACCGCGCTCGCCCTGCTCGCCCCCGTGCCGCCGGAGACGCTCCGGCAGCGGGCCGCGGGTCTGTCGGTGGTGAGCCTCGGGCTCGGGCTGCCCGCGGACTTCCGCGCCCGGGCACCGTGGCTGCTGGGTGGGGCGAAGACCCTCTCCTACGCGGTCAACATGGCCGCCCAGCGCCACGCCCACGACCTCGGCGCCGACGACGTCGTCTTCACCAGCCTGGAGGGCCTGCTCCTGGAAGGACCCACCTCCACCGTGGTGTGGGCCGCCGGGGGCACCCTGCACACGCCGCCGGCGGACACCGGCATCCTCGCCGGCACCACCCAGGCCCGGCTGTTCGCCGCCGCCGAGGCCGACGGCTGGCCCACGGCCACCACTGCCGGGACGGTCGAGGACCTGCACGCCGCCGACGCCGTCTGGCTGCTGTCGGGGGTGCGCGGCGCGGCGCACGTGCACACCCTCGACGGCGTCCGCCGGGGAGACGCCGGGCTGTCCCGACGGGTCCGGGCACTGCTGGCCGGGTAGCGTGGAGCGGAGGTGAGCCGGGAAGTCTGGTCGGCACTCTCTTCGCCGACCCATCCCCACGGAGCCGCCGCATGACATCCCCCGCATCCACCCGCCTCCTCGGCCGGGGCTCGTGGTCCGAAGCGCAGCGGGTCGCCTCGGTGCTCCGCAAGGAGACCGTCGGCGGCGCCCTGCTGCTGATCGGCGCGGCGATCGCGCTGGTCTGGGCCAACTCCCCCTGGGCGGGGTCCTACGAGGCGCTGCGCGACACCCGCGTCGGGCCGGCCGCGCTGCACCTGGACCTCACGCTGGGCACGTGGGCGGCCGACGGCCTGCTGGCAATCTTCTTCTTCGTCGCCGGCCTGGAGCTCAAGCGCGAGTTCGTCGCCGGCGACCTCCGCGAGCCCCGCCGCGCGGCGCTGCCGATCGCCGCGGCGGTCGGCGGGATGGCGGTGCCCGCCCTCTTCTTCGTCGCGTTCAACCTGGCCGGCCCCGAGGGCGCCCTGCGGGGCTGGGCGATCCCGTCGGCCACCGACATCGCCTTCGCGCTCGCCGTCCTCGCGGTGATCAGCACCCACCTGCCCAGCGCGCTGCGCACCTTCCTGCTCACCCTCGCCGTCGTCGACGACCTGCTGGCCATCGTCGTCATCGCGATCTTCTACACCGCCGAGCTCGTCGTCCCGGCGCTGCTGCTCTCCCTGGTGCCGCTGGCGATCTTCGGCTTCCTCGTGCAGAAGCGGATCCGCTCCTGGTGGCTGCTGCTGCCGCTGGCGGCGGTCACCTGGGTCCTGATGCACGAGTCGGGCGTGCACGCCACGGTCGCCGGCGTGCTGCTGGCCTTCACCGTGCCGGTCATCCGCAGCGACGCGGCCGGTGGGCCCGACGCCGGACCGGGGCTCGCCGAGCACTTCGAGCACCGCATCCGGCCGCTGTCGGCGGGGGTCGCCGTCCCGGTGTTCGCCTTCTTCTCCGCCGGCGTGGCCGTCGGTGGGCTCTCCGGTCTGGGCGAGTCGCTCGGCGACAGCATCGCCATCGGCATCATGGTCGGCCTGGTGGCCGGCAAGGCGATCGGCATCACCGGCGCCACCTGGCTGGTCGCCCGCTTCACCCGCGCGCAGCTCGACGAGAACCTGGGCTGGCCCGACGTGGTGGGCCTGGCCCTGCTCGGTGGCATGGGCTTCACGGTGTCGTTGCTCATCACCGAGCTCGCCTACGGCGCGGAGAGCGAGAGCTACGAGCACGCGAAGGTCGGCATCCTCTTCGGGACGCTGCTCGCCGCCGTGCTCGCGGGGATCATCCTGCGCCTGCGGAACCGCCGCTACAAGCAGATGTACGCGGCCGAGAGCCGCGACGTCGACCGGGACGGGATCCCCGACGCCTGGGACACCGTCGACGACCGCGCCGAGCACCAGCCGGGCTGGGAGGGTGCCACGCCCCCGGGACACACCTTCGGCGAGCGCCGGCTCGGGGACGAGGACGACGCGCCCCCGCCGGCCTACGAGACCGTGGACGACGAGGCGGAGCACCAGCCGGGCTGGGAGGGCACCCCTCCGCCGGGGCGCACGCTCGGCCCCGACCGCTGACCGCCGGCGACACGCCCGGCGCCGACCGCGGCACGCGCCCGTCCAGCGCGTTCGCCCAGAGCAGACGAAATCTGTTGCAGGCCCCGATCTCCCGGTCGTACCGTCGTGGCACACGAGAGAGGAGGTGGTCCGTAACTTGCTGAGCTACAGGACTCGTGAGGTGGCTGTCCGCTAGCCGCCGTCCAGATGGGCCGCCCGTTCGGATGGGAATCCGAACGACGGCATGATCGCCCGTCCGTCGCACGGCGGCGAGCGAGAACCGGACAGTCACCCGACCCCCGGGCCGCCGACATTTGTCCAGTCGGCCCGCGTGCTGCTCCCCCTGGGAGGCGCCGCGGAGCAGCCCGGGGGTTGTCCGTTCTCCGGGAGGTCCGCGTGCAGCTCGGCGGACTCCCCGTCGAGACCGACGTGTCGCGGGGCTCCTGGGTCGCCCGGGCCGTCGCCGACGAGCCCGCCGGCACCGTCGGGTCGCTCGTGCCCCCCGTCTTCGCCGCGTACGCGCGGGTGCTGCACCCCGCCTACCGCTACGACGGCGACGACGACGTCGAGATCCCCTGGTCGGCCGTCGCCGCCCTCAACGGCACCGTCGCCCACCCGCTGATGCAGTGGCCCGCGGTCACCGGTGGCTGGGAGTACCTGAACGAGGACAGCCAGCCGCCCACCTGGGACGGTGCTCCCGCCGAGGGGCATCTGCCCACCACGGTCGCCGAGCGCCTGGCCGGCGCGCTAGCCCGGCACACCACCGCGCCCGGGGGGTGCCTCTTCGGCCGGTGGTCGGGATTCGGCTTCGACGCCGACGGTGTGCGCGACCTGCCCGCGCTGGCGCTGCCCGGGGGGCGCGACGTCGTCCTCGTGCGCGGCCGGGTCGCCGACGCCGCCCGCAACCTGGCGCCGGAGCCGTCGGAGCAGAGCGCCAACCTGTGGTGGCCGGCCGACCGATCCTGGCTGGTGGCGACCGACATCGACCTGATGTCCACCTACGTCGGCGGCAGCGCCGCCTGCGTGGCCGAGCTGCTGGCCGTCCCCGGCCTGGAGGTCGTGCGCAGCCGCCCGGCCGACCGGGTCGGCTGGGCCGACGACCCGGTCAATCCCGTGCCGGCCCGCGGCTGAGGAAGGCCCCGCTCAGGGCTCGATGAGCACCCATTCCCCGGCCACGTCGACGAGCACCCCCGTGTCGGTCGGCTCGATGCCGGTGATCCGCTGGGCGAAGGGCAACGGGTCCAGCGGGACCCGGAAGGTGAAGCGCTCACCGAGCAGCAGCTCGCTCACCCCGCTGATCCCGGGGATCCCGCCCAGCCCCCGGGGCTCCACCACCAGGGCACCGTCGTCCGCGCCGATGTCGACGTCGGCGGAGGCCTCGACCGTGCGGCCGAGCACATCGGCCGAGCCGACCACCCGCAGCTCCCCCGGATCGGCCGCGTCGAGCGAGAGCGAGCGGCCGGTCAGGTCGAGGTACCGGCTCAGGTCGTCGTAGCCCAGGAACGCCTCCGCCTCCGTGCCGGTGATCAGCATCCGGTCGGCGTCGCCGCGCAGGAGGTCGTGGAAGGACAGGTAGACGTCCTCCAGGCGGGCGTCGACGGACGCGATCCGCAGCGGGCCGGAGGTCACCCCCTCCATCGACAGCTCCACGTCGTCGTAGCGACCGCGGAGGACCTGCGGGAGGAACAGCGGCCCCCGGACCGTCACGACCGGCTCCTCGAGCGTCCCGGTCTGCTCCTGCAGCGCCTGCGCGACGAGCTTCTCGGCCGCCCGGCGGGCCACCAGGTCGGCGACCCACAGCAGCAGGACGGTGCCCAGCAGCACGCCGGCGGCGATCCGCACACCGCGGCGGCCCAGCCACCGCGCCGGCCCTGCTGCCCTCACCCACCCGCTCCCCTCATGCGCCTGTCCCGACGGGAGCGGCGGGCTGCCGGTCCGGCACGATCCCGGCGTCCCGCTGCTCCAGCAGGGCGTCCTGCTGCGCCGCGTCCAGCGTGCCGCCGGAGGTCCGGATCCGCTTGCTGGGCCAGCCCGCCGCGCGGCCGAGCAGCGTCAGGACGGCCGGGGTGATCACCGGCCGGATGAGGAAGGTGTCGATCAGCAGGCCCAGCGCCATGATGAAGGCCACCTGGCGGAAGCTGTCGAGCGGGATGATCGCCACCATGGCGAAGGTGGCCGCGAGGATGATCCCCGCCGCGCTGATGGCCCGCGCGGTGGCCGGCATCGCCACCGCGATCGCCTCGCGCAACGGCCTGCGGGACGCCTCGTCCCAAATCGAGCCGACGGCGAACACGTTGTAGTCGGAGCCCAGCGCGAGCAGCAGCACGGCGGTGGTGAACGGCACGTAGAAGGTCAGGCCGGGGTCGTCGAGGAGCCCCTGGAACACCAGGACCGTGATGCCCAGCGATGCGGCCACCCCCAGCGCGCTGGTCGCCAGCAGCAGCAGGGGCGCCAGCATCGAGCCCAGGTACAGCGCCAGGATGACGAACTCCACGACCAGCGCCGCCAGCAAGGTCTTCCGGAGGTTCTCCTGGGTGATCAGCGCGAGCTCCGCGGCGACCGCGGTCTGGCCGGCCACCCCCGCGGTCGCCCCCTCCACCCCGGCCTGGTCCAGCAGGCCGGGCAGCCGGTCCCGCAGCAGGGCCAGGTCGTCGATGGCGTCGGCCGCCAGCGGATCGCTGTCCAGGATCACCACGAATCGGGCGAGGTCCCCGTCGGCCGAGAACACGATCCCGAACTCCTCGGGCAGCGGGTTCTGGGCCGCGCCGAGCACCTGGGCCACGCCCGGCTGCGCCTCCAGCAGGTCCTGGAAGCGTCCCAGCGCGGCGCGCTGGCCGGCGATGCCGGGCGCGTCCACGAGCACCTCGGTGGGCGCCACCACACCGCGGACGCCGGCGTCGTCGAGGATCTCCGCGCCCTCCCGCACCGGGTCACCGGCGGGCAGGCCGGAGACGAACGACAGGTCCAGCCGGAGGTCCGACACGGGCAGCGCGGCCGGCACGAGGAGGCCCAGGCCGACGGCGACGGCGATCCAGGCGCCGCGGCGGGTGGAGGTGGTCCGCGCCATCCACCGGGCACCGCGCCCGGCCCGGCGGTCCAGTGCGCCGCCCTTCGCCACGCCCGACGGGAAGAACAGCCACGGCCCCAGGACGGCGATCACCGCGGGCACCAGGGTCAGCGAGACGACGACCCCCACCACGACGGTGAGCGACAGCGCGGGCCCGAAAGCACGGAACAGCTCGAAGTCGGCGACCAGCAGGGCGGCGGTCCCGGCGGCGACGGTGATGCCCGCGACCGCGACGATCGGCCCGTCGGTGGTCACCGTCCGCCGGGCGGCCTCCTGCGACGGCAGCCCGGAGTCCAGGTGCCGGCGCATGCCGGAGAAGAACAGGACGCAGTAGTCGGTGACCACACCGATCAGCAGCGCGGCGGTGAGCGGCTGGAGCTGGTCGGGCAGCGCGAAGCCGAAGGCCGCGGCCGCCCTCGCCAGGAGGTACGTCGCCAGCACGTAGCCGATCCCGGCGGCGACCAGCACCACCAGGGGTGCCACGACCGACCGGAAGGTGAGCCCGACGACGACGGCGATGAGCACCAGGGTCGCCACCTCGAACAGGTGCAGCCGCGCCTCGAGGTGCTCGGCCTGCTGCACCCGCGCGGGGGTGATGCCGGTGACGTACGTGTCCACGCCCGGCTGGTTGCGGAAGTGCTGCGCGTACTGGCGGGCCAGCGCGGTGCCGTCGGCCAGCGACGTACCACCGGTCGTGTACAGGTAGGTGACCGCGGTCTCCGGCGTGTTCGTGGGCAGCGGTACCGCGGCCACGATGTTCCCGTCGGCGGTCGGGGCCTCGCTGCGGAGGGTCGCCTGGGTGTGCTGCAGCGCCCACAGGGCGATGTCGGCCCGGGTGAGGGCGCTGAGCCCCCCGGGATCGTGGACGACGACCGCGGTCTGGGACAGCACCGGGACGCGGAACTCCGTGAGCGAGCGCATCTGCACCTCGGCTGCCTCGCTGCCCTCGGGCAGCAGGCTGCCGAAGTTGTTGCTGCCCCCGCCACCCGACGGCGTCGGCAGGAGCACGGCGGCGACGGCGGCGGCCAGCCAGAGCCCCATGACGACCCACCGGCCGGCCACCACGACGGAGCGGAACCCCCGGCCGGCGGCGGACACCCCCCGGCCGGCCGCGGACAGCCCTCGGAGCGGCGCCCGCAGAGCAGACCGCGCCGCCGACCGTGCAGCCAACACGGCCTCCCAGCATGCGACCGGCACCGACTACCGGTGGTGGGAGGAGGGTAGGGCGATCCAGGACGAACCGCAGGCGGAAGGACGCTCCCCCATGCCCGAGGACCGCACCGAACCCACGGCCGGCGCCTCCGCCGCCCCGGCGGCTGCCGACGCGCCCACCGCGGGCCACGACGAGCCGGCCGCCGGCCGCGAGGCGCCGGGCGGACGGGCGGGAGGCCGGCCGAAGAGCTGGTGGCTGATCGCCCCGGCCTTCGTCGTGGGCCTGTTCGCGGGTGCGATCCTCCTCGGGCTGCTCCGCGAGGACCCGCCGCCGGTCCCCGCCACCACCGCCGAGTCCCCCGCCGCCGGAGCGGCGGAGACGTCCGCGCCGGACGGCGAGGGCCCGGGGGCGAGCGCCGAGATCACCGTGAACGAGGCGTGCCTGCGCGTCGTGAACGGGACCAGCGACCTGATCGACGTCATCGGCGACCTGGGCGACGCCGCGGCAGGCCTGGACATCTCGGGGCTGGACCAGTCGATCCGGGAACTCCAGCCGCTGGAGCGGCGGCTGCGCGACGACCTGGACGGCTGCGAGACCGACACCACGCTGCCGGGCGACCTGTCGCCCGCGACGGGGACCCCGGGGCCCTCCGGCACGACCGCGCCCACCGGTACGACGGCGCCCACCGGCACGACCGGCCCCACCGGCACGGCCGCGCCCTCCGGGTCGCCGGCGACCAGCGCTCCGCCCGACTGATCCCCCGCCGCGGCGGTCAGCCCCGGGCGCTCAGAGCTGCGCCAGCTCGGCCGCGAGGTCGTCGAGCCCCAGCGACCCCTGGGACAGGGCCGCCATGTGCCAGGCCTTGAGGTCGAAGCCGGTGCCCCGGGCCTGCTCGGCCGCGGCCCGGCCCTCCCGCCAGGCGCGCTCGCCGAGCTTGTAGCTGATCGCCTGCCCCGGCATGCCCAGGTAGCGCACCAGCTCGCTGTCGAGGCCACGTCGGCGCCGGAGTGCTCGCCCAGGAAGGCCCGGGCGAGCTCGGGCGTCCACGGCTGCCCGCGGTGCCCGGCCAGCACGCCGTCGGCGTCGTCGGGCACCGGCAGCCCCAAATGCATGCCGATGTCGATGACCACCCGCACCGAGCGCAGCTGCTGCGCGTCGAGGAAGCCCAGGCGCTCCGCCGGGTCGGCGAAGTAGCCCAGCTCGTCCATCAGCCGCTCCGCGTACAGCGCCCAGCCCTCGACGTTCGCGCCGACCGAGCCCAGCGAGGTCTGGTAGGTCGACAGCTGCCCGGAGACGAGCGCCCACTGGGCCAGCTGCAGGTGGTGGCCCGGAACGCCCTCGTGGTACCAGATGGAGACCAGGTCCCAGAGCGGGAAGCGGGTGCGCCCCAGGGTGGGCAGCCAGGTGCGGCCCGGCCGGGAGAAGTCCTGCGCCGGCCGGGTGTAGTAGGGCGCCGCGGCGCTCCCCGGCGGCGCGATCATCGCCTCGACCCGCTTCACCGGCCCGGCGAGGTCGAAGTGGGTGCCGTCCAGCGCGGCGATCGCCTCGTCCATCATCGCCTGCAGCCGCTCGCGGATCGCCTCGGCGCCCTCGACCGCCGGGCCGTTCAGCGACAGCCAGCGCATCGCCTCCAGCGGGGTGGCGCCCGGGCGCACCCGCTCGGCCTCGACGCGCTGCTCGGCGAGGATCCGGCGGTGCTCGGCCCAGCCCCAGGCGTAGGCCTCCTCCAGCCCCTGCCCGGCGCCCAGCTCCGATCCGGTCCAGCGGCGCGCGGCGACGGCGTACCGCTCCCGGCCGACGGCGTCCGGCGTCCCCTCCGTCCGCGGCGCGTACTCGTCCCGCAGGAAGTCCCGCACCTCCGCCACGGCGCCGTCGGCGGCGCGGGCGGCGGCGGCGAGCTCGTCCTGCAGCGCAGCCGGACCGGCGGCCACGAAGGTCGTGAAGAAAGGCCCGGCGAGCCATTCGTCGAGCTGGGCGACGACGGTGCGCACCTGACGGGGCGCCACCAGCAGCCCGCGCCGCGCGCCGTCGGCGAGGGTCCGGCGGTACCCGCGGTAGGCCTCGGGCACCCTGGCCAGCCGACGGCCGAGGACGGACCAGTCCTGCTCGGTCGCCGCCGGCATCAGCAGGAAGACCTGTCGGACGGAGTGCAGCGGGCTGAACAGGTTGTTCAGCGAGCGGAAGCCCTCCCCCGCCTCGAGGCCGGCGAGCTCGGCGCCCAGCCGCTCGCGGAGCAGCCGGGCGCAGCGCCGCTCCACCGGGTCGTCGTCGAGCGAGGGGTCGGCCGCCAGCGCCCGGTCCAGCTCGGTGAGCGTGGTCCGGGCGAGGGCGGCCTCGGCCTCGAGCCCGGCCGGGCTGTAGTCGGGCAGCCGGTCGTCACCCGGGCGGGTGCCCAGCGACGTCGCCACGATCGGGTCGAGGTCGCACACGGCGTCGACGTAGCGGTCGGCGACCGCGCGCGGGGTGTCGCGCGGAGCGCTCACCGGAGGCGCTCCAGCCGGGCCGACATGGTCGGGCGCAGCGGCTCCTCGCCGACGGCCCGGTCGATGGCGTACATCAGCGCGCCCTCGACGATCCCGTAGAGCCGCACCGCCCGGGTCACCTCGGGGGCGTCGGGCGTGCGGGCCACCACGTCGCTGGTCAGCTCCCAGCTCGTCGTGGTGCGCGCCGTCCCGACGTAGATCTCCACGAGCCCCTCGGGGCCGGCCACCAGCAGCTCGACGTCGTCACCGCCGCGGGGCCGCCAGAAGCCGGACTCCCGGACGTCGGGGCCGACGATCGCCCCGTCGTCGGTGAGCCGCCAGGTGCGGGACTCGTAGGCGAGGAAGCCCCGGCCGTCGTGGCTGAACCGGATCCACTGGCCGAACCGGAGATCCTGGTCGGACCCGGCCACGGCACCGCTCAGGATGCCCTCGCCGTGCCACTCCCCCAGCAGGGGCAGCACCGAGAGGATCTCCTCGGAGACCTCCGGGCCGCTGCGGACGTCGGCGGTGTCCGGCACCGGCAGCTCGGTCTCCCCGCTCATCGCCGGGCCCCCTCGGGACGGCGGGACAGGCGGACCGCGCCGTACCCCAGGGCCAGGGCGGACAGCGCCGTCAGGGTGACCAGGACCCAGGCAGAAACCATGGCGACCACCGTAGTGACGGCGCCCCGGCTCGACCTCAGGCGACCACCGGGGCGCCCGCGACCGTCGCCCGGACGACCTCGTCCCAGGGCGTGGCCGGAAGGCCGAAGGTCGCGGTCGTCGACGTCGCCTCGGAGACGAAGTCCTGGTCCCACTGGTGCCGGATGGCCACCACCTCCCGCATCACCGGGACGGCGACGCCCACGGCCCGCAGCACCGGCCACGGGATGCCGCTCACCCGGGCGGGCGGGGCGCCCAGCTCGGCGGCGACGTCCCCGAGGGCCTCCCGCTGCGAGCGCGGCGCGGTGGTGGGCACGTGCCAGGCGCGACCGAGCGCCCGCTCGTCGGTGCCCAGGACGGCCAGCGTGGCGGCGACGTCGGGCAGGTAGGCCCAGCTGCGCCTCGCGTCCGGGTCGCCGACCACCCAGGCGCGCCGGCCCTTCCGCAACGCGGGCAGCTGCCGGACGAGGTGCGAGTGGTCGGCAGGCACCTGCGGGCCCACGAAGTCGGCGGCCCGGGCCTCGGTGACGCGCACCCGCCCGGCCTCGTGCGCGGCGAGGGCCTCCCGCCACATCCGCGCCCGCACGACGCCCTTGGTGTCGGTCGCCGCGAGCGGCGTCTCCGGCGTCATCGGCCCCGACGGGCGGCCGTACCCGTAGAGGTTCGACATCGTGACGAGGACGGCGCCGGCGCGCTCGGCGGCGGAGAGCAGGGCGGCCGCCACCGGCGGCCAGTCGGTGGCCCACCGGTGGTAGGCCGGGTTCACCGCGTTGTAGACGGCGGCGGCGCCGCGGGCCGCGCCGGCGAGGGCGTCGGCGTCCGCGGCGTCGACCTGCCGGTGCTCGATGCCGTTCCCGGACCTCCCGCCGCTGCGGGAGAGCACCCGCACCTCGTGGCCGCGGTCCCGCAGCTCGCGAGCGGTGGTCAGGCCGACCGGCCCCTTGCCGACGATCACGTGCAGTGCCATGGGTGCTCCCGGGTCGATGTGCGAGCGGTGCTCTCGTCCGAGGACGATGCTCACGGTCCCCGGTCATGCTGTCAAGAGCACCGCTCTCGATTGCGTGCACTGCTCCGCATCTGGCAGGGTGGCGGGATGCCCACCGCCCGCGCGCGCGTCCGCGCCGAGATCACCGGCGAGATCGCCGACGCAGCCCGGCGCCAGCTGGCCGAGGTCGGCGCGGCCGCGCTGTCGCTGCGCGCCGTGGCGCGCGAGCTGGGCATGGCCTCCTCAGCCGTCTACCGCTACGTCCCGAGCCGCGACGACCTGCTCACCCGGCTGATCATCGACGGCTACGACGCCCTCGGCGCCGCCGCGGAAGGAGCGGACGACCCGGCGGCGGCTCCCCGGGACCGCTGGCTCGCGGTGTGCCGCGCGGTCCGGGCGTGGGCCCTCGCGCACCCGCACGAGTACGCGCTCCTCTACGGGTCCCCGGTGCCCGGCTACACCGCGCCGCGGGACACCGTGCCCGCCGCGGCCCGGGTCGGCGTCGTCCTGGGCCGGATCCTCGGGGACGCCGCGCGGGCCGGCGTGCTGCCCGAGGGGTCCGGCGAACGGGATCCGGCGCTGGTGAGCGACGAGACCGCCGCCGTCCTGGGCGGGTCGCACCCGGCCATCGACGAGGACGTGCGGGTGCGGGCCCTGCTCACCTGGAGCTCGCTGTTCGGGGTGATCAGCTTCGAGCTGTTCGGCCACTTCACGGGCTCCGTGGCGGACCACGACCGCTGGTTCGACCGCGCGGTGGGCGAGCTGGCCGGCACGCTCGGCCTCTGACCGGCCGCGAGCGGGCGCCGCCGCGTGCATCCGCCACCCCGGCGGGGTGAGGCCGACCAGACAGGCGCGGTCGCTGGTGGCGCCGGGGGGTCGTACGGCAGGCTGAGCACGGACCCCGGGCGGCGGGGAAGCGACGGGAGGAGCAGTCATCGAGAAGGCCGAGGCCGGCCGCGGCACGGTGCCGACCCCGGACGACGAGGCGCTCCCCGGCACCCCGTCGTGGTACGCGGTGCTGCACGACTCGTCGTTCATGTTCGCCGCGGTCTGCGACACCGCCGGGACGCTGCTCACCGCGAATCGGCTGACCGTGGAGGGCTGCGGCTTCGACCGGCGCGAGCACCTGGGCCGTCCCTTCTGGGAGGCCGGCTGGTGGGCGGTCGACCCCGAGGTGAGCGCCACGGTGCGCCGGTGGTGCCAGGAGGTGGCGGCCGGGGGCGAGCCGGTGCGCGCGGTCACCAGCTTCTTCCTCGCCGACGGCACGCGGCGCACCGCCGACCTCACCATGCAGCTGGTCCGCGACGGCGAGCAGCAGACGTTCCTCCTGGTCACCGGCATGGACATCACCGCCCGGCTGCAGGCCGAGCGGGTCACCGCCGAGGCGCGCGCGGCGGGCGTGGAGGCCTCCACGCTCCGCCAGATCGCCACCGCCCGGGCCCGTGACCTGGAGGTCCTCCGGGAGACCGAGGCCAAGCTGTCCCGCGCCCTCGCCATCACCGAGCGGGTGCTGGCCAACGTCGCCGACGGCATCTACGGCCTCGACATCGACGGCCGGGTGGAGTTCCTCAACCCCGCGGCGTCCCGGCTGACCGGCTACCCGCCGGAGGACCAGCTCGGCCGCGACCAGCACGCCCTGATCCACGGGCGCCGCCCGGACGGCTCGGAGTACCCGCGCGAGGAGTGCCCGGTGTGGCGGGCGCTGCGCACCGGCCGGACGGTGGTCGCCGACCACGAGACGCTCTGGCGCAGCGACGGCACGCCCATCCCGGTCGAGATGGTCGTCGTGCCCACCGTCGACGACGGCGTGCACACCGGCGTGGTGGTCTCCTTCCGCGACCTCACCGACCGGCTGGCCGCCCGGCGCCAGGCGGCGCAGCTGGAGGAGCTCGCCGCCCGGGTGGCCGCCGACCGCGCGCTGTCCGACCGGCTGCAGCAGTCGCTGCTCACCCCGCCACCGGAGCCCGACCACCTGCAGATCGCCGTCCGCTACAGCCCCGCGGCGCACGAGGCGCAGGTGGGCGGCGACTGGTACGACGCGTTCCTGCAGCCCGACGGCGCCACCATGCTGGTGATCGGCGACGTCGTCGGCCACGACAGCAGCGCGGCCGCGGCGATGGGCCAGGTCCGCGGGCTGCTGCGCGCCCTCGCCTACGCGGAGGAGAACGGCCCGGCCGCGACGCTCACCCGGGTGGAGCACGCCGCGCGCGGGCTGGCGGTCGCCACGCTGGCCACCGCCGTGCTGGCCCGGATCGAGCGCCATCCCGACGTGCCGGTGGCCGGCCGCCGGCTGCTCCGCTGGAGCAACGCCGGGCACCTGCCACCGATCCTGCTGGCACCCGACGGCAGGAGCACCCTGCTCACCAGCAAGCCCGAGCTGATGCTGGGCATCGACCCGGACGCGCCGCGCAGCGACCAGTCCGTCGACCTGCCCGACGCGCACACGCTGCTGCTGGTCACCGACGGCCTGGTCGAGCGCCGCGACATCGACCTCGATGAGGGGATCGAGCGGCTCCTCGACGCCCTGCGCGACCTCGGGGCCACACCGCTGGAGGAGCTGCTGGACACCGTCCTGGCCCGGCTGGTGCCGGAGGCCGGCGCCGACGACGTGGCCATCGTCGCCGTCCGCACCTTCCCGGAGGACCGGCCGCGCCCCGCCGAGGCCGGTCCCAACCGGCTGCCGTCCGGCATCGACTGATCCGCCGGACGCGACAGCGCCCGCCCCCCGCGTGCGGGGAACGGGCGCTGCCGTCGGACCGGTCCTCCGGGGAGGGGCGGTCTCAGGAGATCGCGACGGTCGTCTCGTTCAGGCCGACCTCGGCGGGGAGCACGCGCTCCCCCTTGCCGACCGCGGCCAGGGCACGCACCTTCCACTGGCCCGGCGCGGCGAAGAACCGGAACTCGCCCTCGGGGCTGGTGACGACCTCGGCGGTGAACTCGTCGGTCGAGTCCAGCAGCCGGACGTAGGCCCCGGCCACCGGTGCGCCGTCGTGCCACACCGAGCCCTGGATGACCGTCTGGGTGCTCAGGTCGATGCCCGCGAGGGCACCACCCTGCTTCGGGGCTCCGCACATGTCAGCTCACTTCTCGATCGGGACGCCGACGAGCGAGCCGTACTCGACCCAGCTGCCGTCGTAGTTCTTGACGTCGGTCTTGCCGAGCAGCTCGCGCAGGACGAACCAGGTGTGGCTCGAGCGCTCACCGATGCGGCAGTAGGCGATGGTCGGCTTGCTCTCGTCGTAGCCCTGCTCGGCGTAGAGCGCGGCGAGCTGCTCGTCGGACTTGAAGGTGCCGTCCTCGTTGGCCGCCTTGCTCCACGGGATGTTGATCGCGGTCGGCACGTGGCCGGCCTTCTGGGACTGCTCCTGCGGCAGGTGGGCGGGCGCGAGGATCTTGCCGGAGAACTCGTCGGGCGAACGCACGTCGACCAGGTTCTTGCTGCCGATCGCGGCCACGACCTCGTCGCGGAACGCGCGGATCGAGAGGTCCGGCTCGGCGGCCCGGTACGAGGTGGCCGGGCGCTCGACGGCGTCCTTGGACAGCGGGCGGCCGTCCAGCTCCCACTTCTTGCGGCCGCCGTCCATCAGCTTGACGTCGCCGTGGCCGTAGATCTTGAAGTACCAGTAGGCGTACGCGGCGAACCAGTTGTTGTTGCCGCCGTAGAGGACGACGGTGTCGTCGTTGGCGATGCCCCGGCTGGACAGCAGCGCCTCGAAGGCGCTCTTGTCCAGGTAGTCGCGGCGCAGCGGGTCCTGCAGGTCCTTCTTCCAGTCGAACTTGACGGCGCCCTCGAGGTGGCCGCCGTCGTAGGCGCTGGTGTCCTCGTCCACCTCGACGAGGACGATGCCGGGCTGGCCCAGGTGCTCCTGGACCCAGTCGACGGTGACGAGCACGTCGGTGCGACTCATGTGGTTCCTCCGGGGATCGGTGTGCAGGTGGTCGGCGCGGGCCGGCGGGCCCGCCGGGCATCAGGTGCAGCTCACCGCCGCGCACGGGTGCGGCAGGACGGTGCGGTCGTGTGCGGAGAAGACCTCCGGACGGCGGACGGGGCGCGTCTGGACGGTCGGGACCGACCTCAGGAGGTCGGACAGAGGCAGCTGCCGACGCGGCACAGGTCGACTGTGCGGCGCGAGGTCAGCAGGGTGCCCACGGCGCGAGAGTAGCCGATCACACCCGCACCCCCGCACGGGCGTCTACCAGAGCGGTCAGCTCCGCCGGCCGCGGCGCGCCGCTGGTGCGGGCGACGACCCGGCCCGCGCGGTCCAGGAAGAACAGCGTCGGCGTCTGCTGCACGCCGAGCTCCCGCACCTCCGCCAGGTGGCTCTCCGCGTCGACCTGCACGACGGCCAGCCCCGGGCGGGTGGCCTGCAGTCCCGCGAGCCGCGCCCTGGTGGCCCGGCAGGGACCGCAGAACGCGGTGGAGAACTGGACGACGGTCAGGTCCGCCGCCGCCGGGCGCACACCCAGCCGCGCGAACACCGCCGCCGGGTCCGCACCGTCTCCGTCCACCCGGGGTGCAACCGGCCCGCTGCGCCGGGCTATTCCGCCCGGAGCACCGCGTCGTCGGCCGCGACGCGCACGTCCACCCCGCGGGCAGCCGGGACGACACCGGTCAGCCGCAGCCCGAAAGGCAGCTCCACCGGGTAGCGCAGGTCGAGCAGGTCGGTGACCCGGCCGACCAGGACGCGGGGGACGTCGACCCCGGCACCGGCGGCGTGGTCGACGTCGATGACCAGCTCGTCGCCGTCCACGGCGACCGTGCCGATGGCGGTGAGCGGCATCGTGTGGCCGAGCAGCTCGACCGTCCGGGTGATCCGCAGCCCCGCGCCCTCGCGCGCCAGCGTCGTGTCCCCGCCGAGCTCGCGGGAGAGCAGGTCGTAGGAGAGCGTCGCGGTGCCGTCGATGCGCTCGACCGGCAGCTCGGCGACCTCGCCGGACAGGACCGCCGCGAGCGGCAGGTGCACGCCGCGCAGCGTGACGTCGGCGCGCGTCCCCTCCGGCTGCCGCAGCTGCTCGGCGGTCAGGGCGATGTGCACCTCCTCGTAGCGCCCGCCGGCCGCCTGGGTCAGGAACGGGAAGCCCCGGACGTCCACCTCCGGCCGTCCGGCCAGGCCGCCCTGGGCCGCCAGCTGGACGGCGACCTGGTCCTCGGCGACGCCCACCGCGATCCGGTCGAGCAGGACGCCGAGGCCGAGGAACAGCAGGACGAGGACGGCGAGGGCCTTCACAGCACGGTCAGCAGGCCGAGCGCCACCGGGGCGCACGCCGCGAACGGCAGCACGACCTGCACGACCGTCGGCGCCCACGGCGACAGCGCCTCCGCCTCACCCTCGGCCGTCGTCTCGACGGCGAGGTAGCTGCCGGCCACGGCGACCAGCGCCACGATCCCGGCGACGGCTCCCCCGAGGGCCAGCGCCCGCAGCTGTCCCAGCCCGGCCAGGTCGCGCACGGCCCACGCGGTCGCGGCGCCGGCCAGCACCGCCAGCACGGCGCCGGTCAGCCCCCGGGGGACGCCGGGGGCCAGCTGCGGCCGCGGCAGCACCTGGTCGGTGAGGTGGCCGACGAGCAGCGCGGCCCCGGCCACGAGCGCGGTCGTCACCAGCCGGCCGTCGTCGGACCGGGCGAGGAGCAGCAGCGCCGCGAGCGCGCCCACCGCGGTGAGCAGCACCGCCGACCCGGCCAGCGAGTCGACCAGGTCGTGCCGGGGGAAGCGCAGCATCTGCTGCAGCACGGCGGCGAGGAAGCCCACGCCGAGCACGGCGAGCAGCCCACCCAGCACCGGCTCCTCGGGCAGCACCACGGCCAGGTCCGCCGCGACGGCCGCGGCCGTGCCGACGGTCAGGGAGGCCGCGAACCCCTGCATCCCGGTGGCGAGCACCCAGGAGAGGACCAGCGCCAGTTGCAGCACGAGCACCGCGGCCAGGGCACCCAGGTCGCCGAGCGCCGCGGGGAGCCCGGCGAGCAGGCCCGCGGCGACCACCGCGAGGCCGGCGGCCGGAAGGTGGTGCGGCAGGGCCGGCGTCGGGGACGGGACGGCGCTGGAGCTCACGGGCCGATGTTGTCAGAAGCCCAGCGCCCGATCCGCTCGACGAGCGGAGCCGTCGCGCCGTTCTCCGCGTGCCCGAACCCCGGCACGACCCAGGCGGTGGCCGCCGGGCCCGCCGCCCGGACCAGCGACCGGAAGTGCTCGAGCGGGAAGAACTCGTCCCGGTCGCCGTGCACCAGCAGCAGCGGGGTGGGCGCGATCGCGCTGACCACCGCCAGCGGCGCCGGCGGCGCGGTCACCCACGGCTCGCCCAGGCGCACCCCGAACCGCCCCGCGACCCGCCGACCCGCCGTCGTCTCGATCAGCCAGTGCACCCGCCGCATGGGCCGGGTGTCCCGCACGTACCAGCGGCTCACCGCGCTGACGCTGACCACCGCGTCCGGGCGGTGCCGGCCCAGCACCGCCTGGCGCAGCACCGCACCGCCACCCATCGACAGGCCCAGGGTCACCACCGCAGCGGCGCCGTCGGCCCGGGCCGACCCCACCGCGGCATCGACGTCGGCCATCTCCTGGTCGCCGCCCGCGCCGGAGCGCCCACCGGACCGGCCGTGCCCCCGGAAGTCGAACGCCCGGACCTCGCCGAACCGGCGCAGCCGGCCCGCGAGGCGCAGGAAGGGCGGGTACCGCACGGAGTTGGAGAAGCCGTGTGCGACGACGAACGTCAGCGGCCGGGCCGCCGGCGGGCGCGGCCCGGGCGGAGCGGGTGGCACGACGATGCCGGAGAGGACCACGCCGTCCGGTGTGCGCAGCTCCACCGCGCGGGTCCCCTGCGGTTCCGGCTGCTCGACGGGCACGTCCGCTATCCTGCTCCCCACCTCGACAGCGTTGTCGTAGGTCCGGCCGGTACCCGCCGGCCCTGGACCCCTGAGGAGACGACATGCGACTCGTGCTCATGACTTCCGCGCGTCAGGCCACGACCGAGGTGCTGCCCGCCCTGGGGCTGCTCGGCCACCAGGTCCGCGTCGTGGCCCCCGAGCTCTCCAGCCTCCTCGACGGCGACTCCGGCGACGTCGTGCTGGTCGACGCCCGGCACGACCTCATCCGGGCGCGCACCCTGTGCGGGCTGCTCTCCTCCACCGGCGTGGCCGCGGCGCTGGTCGCGATCCTCTCCGAGGGCGGCCTGGTCGCCCTCTCCGCCGACTGGGGCGTCGACGACGTGCTGCTCGACACGGCCGGCCCCGCGGAGGTCGACGCCCGGCTCAAGTGGGCGACCGCCCGCCGGCTGGCCGCCGCGACCCCGGCCGACGGCGGTGACGGCGGCGTCACGCAGGCCGGCGAGCTGGTCATCGACGAGCACAGCTACTCCGCGAAGCTGCGCGGCCGCCCGCTCGACCTCACCTACAAGGAGTTCGAGCTGCTGAAGTACCTCGCCCAGCACCCGGGCCGGGTCTTCTCGCGGGCGCAGCTGCTCCAGGAGATCTGGGGCTACGACTACTTCGGTGGCACCCGCACCGTCGACGTCCACGTCCGGCGGCTCCGGGCCAAGCTGGGCACCGAGCACGAGGCGCTGATCGGCACCGTGCGCAACGTCGGCTACAAGCTCGACCAGCAGGTGGCCGACGCCACCGCCAGGGCCGCCCGGGCGGAGACCGACGCCGAACTGGTCTGATGACCGGGTGAGCGCTCCTCCCGACGTCGACGGCGTCCTCGCACTGCTGCGCGCCGCCACGGCGGCCGACGGCGTCCGCCCGGTCTCCGAGGAGGCCGAGCTCCGGCTCCAGCACGGCGGCCCCGGCGGGCACGACCTCGTCGTCCGCGACGCCGACGGCGCGCCGGCCGGCTACGCGCGGCTCGACGACGGCACCGCCGAGCTGGTGGTCCACCCCGGGCTGCGGCGGCGCGGGCACGGTACGACGCTGCTGCGCCGGCTGCTCGAGCTCTCCGGCGACCGCGGGCTGAGCATCTGGGCGCACGGCGACCTGCCCGGTTCGGCCGAGCTGCTCGCCCCGCACGGTTTCGACCGCGCCCGGGTGCTGCTGCAGATGCGCCGGGACCTGGCCGGCGTCGACCCGGACCCCCGGCCGGAGCTGCCCGCCGACGTGCGCGTGCTGCCCTTCCGGCCCGGCCGGGACGAGGAGGCGTGGCTGCGGGTCAACGCCCGCGCCTTCGCCTGGCACCCGGAGCAGGGCCGGATGACCCGCGCGGACCTCGAGCTGCGCGAGGCGGAGCCCTGGTTCGACCCCGCGGGCTTCCTCATGGCCTGGCGCGGGGACCCCGACGGGGGCGGCGCGCTGCTCGGCTCGCACTGGACGAAGGTGCACCCGCCCGGCAGCGTCGGCGGCACGGCGGCGGACGAGGCGATCGGCGAGGTGTACGTGCTCGGCGTCGACCCGGACGCCCAGGGGCTGCGGCTGGGTCGGGCGCTCACCGACCTGGGGCTGGCGCACCTGCGCGGCCGGGGGCTCGGCCAGGTCCTGCTCTACGTCGAGGAGGACAACGAGGCGGCGGTGCGGCTGTACGAGAAGCGAGGCTTCTCCCGGTTCGCCGTCGACGTCGCCTGGCACCGCGAGCCGCCGGTCTCCTGAGCCCGCCCGGCGGCTGCCGGGCAGCGGTCAGGACGAGCCGGGACCCGGGGACGGGCAGCTCCCCCGCCGCACCGGGCGGTCGTCGTCCTCCCCGAGGAGGTGCTCCCGGATGAGGGCCTTCGGGTGGTAGCGGCGCAGGTCGACGTCGCGGAGGTGGTCGAAGTCCTCGCCGAGGGTGTCGTGCAGCTGACCGCGCACCCCGGCCACCGCACCCCGCACCCGCTCGAGGCCGCCGGCGGCGTCCCTGGCCAGGTCCGGCAGCCGCTCCGGGCCGAAGATGAACAGGGCGGCCAGGCCGAGGACGACGAGCTCGCCCCATCCGATGGAGTTGAACACCAGCGCTCCTCCCAGATCGATCAGCGGACCGGGGTCACCCCGCGACGGGGACCGCCCGGCGGACGACGGCGGCGGTGGCGATCTCCTCGGCCCACCTGCGGACCGCCTCCCGGTCCCGGAGATCGCCGGCCGCGCCGGCGGCCGGCCAGGCGCTCCGCTCGGCGGCCGACAGCAGCCGTCGCTCGAGCCGGCCGGGGAAGACCCGGTGGCCGCGCGCCTCGATCCAGTCCCCCAGCAGGCCCGCGTCCCGGTCGCCGTCCCCGGTGCACCCCGACCGGCCGCCCCCCAGGCCGCTGGAGAACAGCCACGTCGGGCGGCGGCGCAGCTCCGGGGCGACCGCGTCGACGTAGCGCCGGGCCGGCTCCAGCCAGCGGCCCTCGTAGACGGCGCTGCCGAGCACGACCGCGTCGAAGCCGGCCGGGTCGGGCTGCAGCTCGACGGGGGCGAGGGTCGCGGACAACCGGCCGCCGCCGCCCGCTGCGGATGCGGTCAGGCACCGGGCCAGCTCGGCCGCGATCTCCCTGGTCGATCCGTGCCGGCTGGCGAAGGCCACCAGGACGCGGGGCCCGCCGCCACCGGTCGCCCAGGGCGGGGTCAGGAGAGCCGTGGTCCCGGGTGCGGGGGCCGGGACGACGGGCGTGGTGCCGGGCAGCGCTCCAGGACCCGTCACCAGGGAGTCGGTCATGACCGAGCACGTTAGGCGGCACGCGACGGCGTCGACGTGAACGCCGGAGGAACACCCGCCGACCACCGCAGGCGGCTCGGACCGCGCTCCTCCGGCCGGTCCCTCGCCGGGCGGACGCGGGACCCCGACCGTTGTCCGGAGGTTCGCCCTCGGGCCGTCCCGGCGCCTCCTCCCGTGCCTAACGTCCGACAGGCCCTGGGGCCACCCCAGCCCCTAGGACCACACAAGGAGAAGCGGTTCATGACCACCTCGTTCGATCGACGCAAGTTCCTGCAGCGCGGCGCAGCGGTGACCGCCGGGACCATGCTGGCCAGCGGCACCCAGCTCCTGGGAGCGCACGGCGCACTGGCCGCCCCGGGCCGGCGCGGCCAGGAGCTCAAGGCCCCGGACAACGGCGGCTACGGCCCGCTGCAGCCCACCGAGGACCGGACCACCGGGCTGACCCTGCTCCACCTGCCGGCCGGCTTCGAGTACGCGTCGTTCGGCCACGCGGCCGAGTACGCCGCCGCCCTCGGCCTGCCGGCGGCCGTCGGCTCCGACGGCTACCCCACCCCCGGCCGGCACGACGGCATGGCGACCTTCACCGAGCCGCAGAGCCACCGGGGCATCATCAAGCTGGTCCGCAACCACGAGCAGGGCTACTCGCCGATCGACGCGGGACAGGAGCCGGGGGACTACACCGGCCGCGACTACGACCGCGACCTGATCGGGGACCCGGAGACCGCCTACGACCCGGTGGCCGCCGGTGGGACGACGACCCTGACCTTCGACACGCGTTCGCTGACGCTGGTCGACAGCTTCATCAGCCTCAACGGCACGTCGGTCAACTGCGCCGGCGGTCCGACGCCCTGGGGCTCCTGGCTGAGCTGCGAGGAGACGGTCAACGGGACCCAGAACGGATTCACCGAGAACCACGGCTACATCTTCGAGGTGCCGGCCAACGCCCCCGACCGGAAGCGGAGCCGCGGTCCGTTCCGGGAGATGGGCCGGTTCGCGCACGAGGCGGTGGCCGTCGACCCGGCGAACGGGACCGTCTACGAGACCGAGGACAGCGGCACGTCCTCCGGCTTCTACCGCTTCCTCCCGAACAAGCCGGGCTACCTGGCCGAGGGCGGCACCCTCCAGATGCTCGCCGTCAAGGGTTCTCCCCAGCTGGCGACGTACGAGGGCCAGAGCGACCGCGTGGGGCAGCCGATGCAGGTCGAGTGGGTCACCATCGACGACCCGGACCCGGCCGACATCACCCGGGCGTCGGTCTTCAACCAGGGCTTCGCCAAGGGTGGCGCCGCCTTCGCCCGGCTGGAGGGCTGCTGGTACGACGGGGGCAGCATCTTCTTCAACGCCACCAGCGGCGGTGACGCCGAGTGCGGCCAGGTGTGGGAGTTCCGGCCGCGCGGCCGCTGCGGCGGCCAGCTGATCCTGCTCTTCGAGTCCCCCTCGCCCGAGGTGCTGGACGCGCCGGACAACCTGACCGTCAGCCCGCGCGGCGGGCTGGTCCTGTGCGAGGACGGCGGCGACGAGCAGTACGTCCGCGCGCTCAACGAGCGCGGCGAGATCTTCGACTTCGCGCGGAACAGCATCGAGGGCGAGGAGTCGGACATGAACAACGAGTTCGCCGGGGCCTGCTTCAGCCCGGACGGCGAGGTCCTGTTCGTCAACATCCAGACCCCGGGTGTCAGCTTCGCCATCCGCGGCCCCTGGGAGAAGGGCGCCATCTGATCCCGGGTGCACCCGCGCGGCCCCTGCCCGCGCGCTGACGCACCGATCGACGACTGCGCCCCGGCCTCCCCGACGGATGCCGGGGCGCAGTGGTGTCCCCGATCACGGGAGTCGTGCAGCGTGACCGGTGCCACGCATGATCATCAAGATCCTCGGCGCCCGTTCACCGGCCGTTCACCTCGGCACGGGGAGCCCGCCACCTGGGCTCCCTACCGTCCTCCTCGTCGGTCCAACGCTGCCCGGAACGGGTCCGGGCGAACCTGAGAGGCCCTGAGTTGAAGCTCAGCACCAAGACGCGCGCCACCACGCTCTCCGTGGCGCTCGCCAGCACCCTCGCGCTCGCCGCTTGCGGTGCCTCGAACGAGTCCGAGACCGCCGGCGGCGGCAGCGACACCGGCAGCGGCGGCGGCAGCGAGCTGAGCGGCACGCTCGTCGGCGCGGGCTCCAGCGCCCAGCAGGCGGCCATGCAGGGCTGGGCCGCCGGGTACAACAGCGTCCAGCCCGACGTCACCGTCAACTACGACCCGGTCGGCTCGGGCGGCGGCCGGGAGCAGTTCCTCGCCGGCGGTACCGACTTCGCCGGCTCCGACGCGGCGCTGGACGAGGAGGAGCTCGCGCAGGCGGAAGAGCGCTGCGGCCCGTCCGGGGTCTTCGAGATGGTGAACTACATCGCGCCGATCGCGGTCGTCTACAACCTCGAGGGCGTCGACGAGCTGAACCTGTCGCCCGAGACGGTCGCCGGCATCTTCAACCAGCAGATCACCAACTGGAACGACCCGGCGATCGCCGCCGACAACCCCGACGCCACGCTGCCCGACCTGCCGATCACGCCGGTGAACCGTGCGGACGACTCCGGCACCACGGACAACTTCACCGAGTACCTGGCCGCCGCGGCCGCCGACGCCTGGCCGCACGAGCCGGACGGCGTCTGGCCGGTTCCCGGCGGCGAGGCCGCCCAGGGCACCTCCGGTGTCGTCAGCGCGGTCGGCGCCGGCAACGGCGCCATCGGCTACGCCGACCTGAGCCAGGCCGGCGACCTCGGTGTCGCCAACATCGGCGTGGGCGAGGAGTTCGTCGCGCCGTCCGCCGAGGCCGCCGCCGCCGTCGTCGAGAACTCCCAGACGGTCGAGGGTCGAGGCGAGTATGACTTCGCCATCGAGCTCGCCCGTGACACGACGGAATCCGGCAACTACCCGATCGTGCTGGTCAGCTACCACATCGGCTGCATCGAGTACGACGAGCAGGAGACCGCGGACCTGGTCAAGGACTTCATGGGCTACGTGATCAGCGAGGAGGGTCAGCAGGCCGCGGCCGACGCCGCCGGCTCGGCGCCCATCTCGGACGGTCTCCGCGAGCAGAACCAGTCGGCGATCGACGCGATCACCGCCGGCTGATCCGGCACCATCAGTGACGGCCCGGAGCGTCTGAGACGCTCCGGGCCGTCACTCCGCCCGCCACAGGCGGGCATCCCCGACGGGCACCTACCGACGCGCAGCAGACGGAGCAGCGGTGACAGTCACCAGTCCCCCGCAGGAACCGACGGCACCCAGGGCCGTACGGCGGCCCGGCGACCGGATCTTCTCCGGCGGCGCCAAGGGCGCCGGGATCCTCATCCTCCTCATCCTCGCCGGGGTGACCGTCTTCCTCCTCGCCGAGTCCCTCCCGGCGCTGACCGCGTCGGCAGAGGAACTCCCGGGAGAGGGTGGGCTGGTCTCCTACGTCTGGCCGCTGATCTTCGGCACCCTGCTGTCCGCCACGATCGCCCTGCTGGTGGCCACCCCGCTCGCGGTCGGCATCGCGCTCTTCATCACCCACTACGCGCCCCGCCGGCTCGCGCAGGTCCTCGGCTACGTCGTCGACCTCCTGGCTGCGATCCCGAGCATCGTCTACGGCTTCTGGGGCATCGCCTGGCTCGCCCCGCGGCTCGTCCCCTTCTACCGCTGGCTCGAGGAGAACCTGGGCTTCATCCCGTTGTTCGCCGGCCCGGTCTCAGCCACCGGGCGGACGATGCTCACCATCGGGCTGGTCCTCGCGGTCATGATCCTGCCGATCGTCAGCGCCATCTCTCGTGAGGTCTTCACGCAGGTCCCCACGCTGCACACGGAGGCCGCGCTGGCCCTGGGCGCCACCCGCTGGGAGATGATCAGAATGGCGGTGATCCCCTACGGCAAGAGCGGCGTCATCGGTGGCGCCATGCTGGGCCTGGGCCGGGCGCTGGGCGAGACCATGGCGGTCGCCATCATCCTCTCCGGCTCGGCCGCAGGGATCACCTTCGCCCTGATTTCCAGCGCCAACCCGCAGACGATCGCGGCCAACATCGCGCTGCAGTTCCCGGAGTCCACCGGGCTGGACGTCAACACGCTGATCGCCAGCGGCCTGGTGCTGTTCGTGATCACGCTCCTGGTCAACATGCTCGCCCGCTGGATCGTCAACCGCCGGGCCGACTTCTCCGGAGCCAACTGATGAGCACGTCGATCCAGCAGCGCAACACCGGTACCGGACCCCACGACGCGCCTCCCGAGCGGCGCGGCGACGGCAAGCTCCCCCGGTGGGCGCCGTGGGCCTGCTTTGCCGCGGCCCTGGCGCTGGCGTTCCTCCTGGGCGCCCTGACCAGCTCGAACATCGTGCTGCTGGTCATCTACACCGTGGTCCTGGGCACCATCGCGGTCTACGTGATCTCACGGGTCGTCGAAGGTCACCGACGGGCCACGGACCGGCTCGTGACCTGCCTGGTCGTGACCGCCTTCGGCATCGCCATGGTGCCGCTGGTGTCGCTGGCGTACGAGGTCATCCGTCGCGGTGCCGAACGGTTCGACGGCGAGTTCTTCGGCGCGTCCCTCCAGGGCGTGATCGGTGAGGGCGGCGGTGCGTACCACGCCATCATGGGCACGCTCATCATCACCCTGCTGACCACGGCCATCTCGGTGCCGATCGGACTGATGACCGCCATCTACCTCGTCGAGTACGGCAGCGGCCGCCTCAAGCGGTCGATCACCTTCTTCGTCGACGTCATGACCGGCATCCCCTCGATCGTCGCCGGCCTCTTCGCCTATGCCCTCTTCGTCATCTTCTTCGGCCCGGGGATCCGGCTCGGCATCATGGGCGCCGTGGCGCTGTCGGTCCTGATGATCCCGGTGGTGGTCCGCTCCGCCGAGGAGGTCCTCAAGCTCGTACCGAACGAACTGCGCGAGGCCAGCTACGCACTCGGGGTGCCCAAGTGGCGCACCATCCTGAAGGTCGTCATCCCCACGGCGATCGCGGGCCTCGGGACCGGCGTCACGCTGGCCATCGCGCGAGTGATCGGCGAGACCGCACCGCTGCTGGTGACGGTCGGCATCACGAACGGCACCAACCTGAACCCCTTCGAGGGTCGCATGGCCACCCTGCCGGTGTACGCCTTCTACCAGCTGACCCAGCCAGGTGTGCCGCCGCAGAACGCCATCGACCGCGCCTGGACAGCGGCACTCATCCTCATCATGCTGGTGATGGGCCTCAATGTGGTCGCCCGCGTGATCAGCCGCGTCTTCGCTCCCAAGACCAGTCGCTGAGCTTCATCCACCCAGGAAGGGACCACTCGTGGCCAAGCGCATCGAGGTGTCGGACCTCGACATCTACTACGGCAAGTTCCTCGCCGTCCAGGGCGTGAACGTCTCGATCGAGCCGCGCAGCATCACAGCTCTGATCGGACCCTCCGGCTGCGGTAAGTCCACGTTCCTGCGTGCGCTGAACCGGATGCACGAGGTCATCCCCGGGGCACGGGTGGAGGGCAAGGTCGTCATGGACGGCCAGGACCTCTACGGGCCGGATTCCGACCCGGTGACCGTCCGCCGTCACATCGGCATGGTCTTCCAGCGGCCGAACCCGTTCCCGACGATGTCCATCTCCGACAACGTCGCGGCTGGGATGCGGCTGAACGCCAAGAGGATGAGCAAGTCGGACACCGACGACCTCGTCGAGCGCTCGCTGCGCGGGGCCAACCTGTGGGAAGAGGTCAAGGACCGCCTCGACCGGCCCGGTTCCAGCCTCTCCGGCGGGCAGCAGCAGCGGCTCTGCATCGCCCGCGCGATCGCGGTCGAGCCCGACGTGCTGCTCATGGACGAGCCCTGCTCGGCCCTGGACCCGATCTCCACGCTGGCCATCGAGGACCTGATGACCGAGCTCAAGGAGAAGTTCACGATCGTCATCGTCACCCACAACATGCAGCAGGCCGCGCGCGTGAGCGAGCAGACCGGCTTCTTCAACCTCAACGGCGTGGGCCAGCCCGGCCGGCTGATCGAGTTCAACCCGACCGAGAAGATCTTCAGCAACCCGGACGAGAAGGCGACCGAGGACTACATCTCCGGCCGCTTCGGCTGAGCCGGCTCACGCGCAGCTGACGGTGGCCGCCTCCCGCTGGGGGGCGGCCACCGGCGTGTCCGCAGCCGGTTCCGCGGCCACCGGGCCGCCGATCTCCACCGGCACGACGCCGGCGTAGCCCGGGCCGATCACCAGCTGCACCGAGTTCCCGATCGAGTCGCTCTCCTGGAGCACCGAGCCGGGCACCGCGGCGGCCACGGTGCGGGCCCGCTCGAACGCCGACGGGCCGTACCGGACCACGCTCTCGTTGACCGTGCCCGCTTCGTTGCCGACCGCGCCGACGCCGTAGCCCTGGCCGCGGAGCTCGTCGGCGACCGTCGCGGCCAGCCCGGCGGTGCCGGTCCCGTTCAGCACGTCGACGGCGACCTCCGCCGGCGGGACGACCAGCGGCGCCGACCCGGCGGGCACCTCCGGCTGGGGAGCGGCCTCGGGCGCGGCCGCCTGCTCGGTGCGCTGCCCCTCCACGACCTCGGCCGGCAGCTGAGCGCCGTCGATGATCTCGTCGAACAGCGATCGGGTGGCCGGCGCGTCGAGGATCACGAAGGCATCCTCGGTGCCGGCCGGCACGTAGCCCACCTGCGCGACCGGCAACCCGGCCCGCTGGACCGCGTCGCCCGAGAGGTCGCCGAGCGTGCCGGCGAGCACCCGCAGGTCGCCGAGCGTCGTCTGGTCGTCGACCGTGAGCGCGTCCGAGGCCCGGGTCAGGAACCGGGTCAGCGTCACCGGGTCGAGCAGCGTGTCGGCGGACATCGCCGCGCGCAGCGTGGAGGTGAGCAGCCGCTGTGCCCGCTCGGCGACGGCCGCCCCGGTGACGTCGGCACCGCTGTCCCCCGGCTGCAGGAAGCCCGACGCCGCCGGCCCGGACAGCTCGGAGGGGCCGGGCGGGGGCGGTGTGGCGGCGGCCGCGGTCGCCTCCGACGGCACGACGCACACCGGCACGCCACCGAGCGAGTCCACCATCCCGGGCAGGTCGGCGAGGTCGACGCCGAGGTAGTGGTCGATCCGCAGACCGGACAGCTGCTGGACGGCCCGGACCATGCAGGCCGGCCCGCCCTCGAGCAGGGAACTGGCGAACGCCTCCGTGGCCGGGTCCCGCAGGTCGCCGTCCGGCGTGCGGCAGGTCGGGGTGTCCACCAGGGCCGTGGGCGGCACGCTCACCAGCACCGCGCGGTCGCCCTCGGCGGCCACCGAGACCACCAGGGTCGCGACCGACGCCGCCCCGGTCTGCCCCGGGATGCCGGTGCCGACGACGAGGTAGGTCTCGGCGGCCTCCTGGAGCTCGGGGGCGAGCACCTCGGCACCGTCGAGGGCGAGCACGTCCACCCGGTCGATGCGCTGGTCGACGTAGAAGTAGAGCGCCAGGTGGTACAGGACGACGACGCCCACGATGCCGGCGAGGGCGATCGCCGCGCGCCCGACGCGGCGACGTCCGGGGCTGCGCGGCGGGCGGGGGGCGGGGCGGAGCCGGGTGGCTCCCGACGGTCGCGGCGGAGCGAGCCCGGGCAGCGGCGGGATCGGGCCGCTGCGCCGGGAGGGGCGCTCGTCGGGCGCCCAGTCGGCCGGGGACCGGCCGGGCACCGGGGGCAGCCCGGACCGGGCCCCGGGAACGGGCGGCAGCCCCGGCTCTGCCCCCGGGACGGGCGGCAGCCCCGGCTCGGCCCCGGGAACGGGCGGCAGCCCCGGTTGCGCCGACGGGACCGGCGGCAGGCCCGCCTGCGGTCCGGGCGGCCGGCTCGCGCCCGGTACCGGGGGCAGCCCGGCACGGACGGCGGGGGCGTCGTCGGGCCGGGCGGGGCCCGTGTCCGGCTTCGCTGCGGCGCGACGGCCGAACCGCCCGGCCTGCTCGCCTGCCTCCGGCGTCGCGCGCGTGGCGCCACCGGCGCGGCCGTTCGCGGCGCCCCGGCGGGCGGCGCGCCGGTTGCCGACCGCGCTGCCCTGCCGGGCGATCAGCTGCTCGACGGTGACCGGCTCGGCGGCGCTCCCCTGGGCGGTGCGCCCGTGGCGGGTGCGTCCGGGGACGTCGCGGTCGCCCGCGCCGCCCCGCGTCGGCTGATCCCCCAAGGTGTCGACACCTTCTCGTCGTCCGCTCGTCCGTTTGCCGTCGGCCCACGATACGGGCGGACGGGCGTGGGCCACGCCGACGCGCGGCAGCCGGTGACACGAGGGGGTCAATGGAATGGTGGCCCACCGGCGCACTGCGTAGCGTTCCCCCGGTGCGCCTCCCTTCCGTGCCCGGCCCCTCCGACGTCGTCGCGCTGGTAGGCGGCGTGCGGGACGGCGTCGGTGACGCCGTCGCCCTCGTCTCGCGCGCCGCGGCCGCCCTCGGCCAGCTCGAGGCACTGCTCGGCCGGGTGTCGGGCGTCGTCGACCGGGTGGACACGCTGCTGGACCACGCGGACGGGGCGATCGCGCGCATCGACGCCACCCGCGCCGGCGCGGACGAGGCGATCGCCGCGGTCGGGGTGACCAGGCAGCACGCCGACGACGCGATCGCCGCGGTGAACCAGACCCGTGCCAAGGCCGACGACGCCATCAGCGCCATGGACCAGACCCGCGGCAAGGCCGACGACGCCATCGACGCCATGAACCAGACCCGCGGCAAGGCCGACGACGCCATCAGCGCCATGAACCAGACCCGCGGCAAGGCCGACGACGCCATCGACGCCATGGACCAGACCCGCGGCAAGGCCGACGACG